>NZ_JAMJPK010000009.1 GCF_023554995.1 Halomonas gemina | reverse complement strand
ACGCCTACCTGAAGGACGTGCTGGAACGGTTGCCGACCCAGAAAGCCAGCCAGCTCCACGAGCTCCTTCCGCAGAACTGGCAAAAAACCGCCTGACCATGCGCCGGCGGTGATGCCCGAACGCTTACGCCTCGGCAACCTCTGTCATCAGGTGGGCCAGGTCCCACAATTGTCGATCGCCACTGTCACGGCCGAAGCGCTTGTTGATGACGGGGAGTTCCTCGAGCCTAGCCGACACCAGGGCCATAGGTAGTCCAAGCCGACGACACACCTGACAGACCGCTTCGGCCTGTTCGCGAAAACTTGTTTGGGTGAGCAGCCCAGTATGGAGGTCATAGCCGTCCGAAGAGGAGAGCGCGAGTTCGTTCTCGACCATGCTGGCCAGGTCGTCGAGGAGCTTGGCATCCTCTTCCCCGAAGGCCCGAGGTGCAGGGTCGACCAGGCAGAGGGTGCCGACCTTCTCACCGCTGCGCAGGTAGAGTGGCCGGCCGGCGTAGAAGCGGATAAAAGGGGTACCTGTCACGCCTGGGTAGTCATGGAAAAGCGGGTGTGCGTGGGTATCGGACACCACCATCAGCTGGTCGCCTTCCAGTGTCTTGTGGCAGAAAGCGATGTCGCGCGAGGTCTCTGTGATATCGAGACCCTGCCGGGACTTGAACCATTGGCGGTCACGATCCATCAGACTGATTAGTACGGTGGAGACGCCAAATAGCCGGCGTGCCAGCCGGGTGAGACGGTCGAAGCGCGCCTCGGCGGGCGTGTCCAGAAGACCCAGACCCGAGAGCGCAACGAGCCGACGCTCCTCGCGCTGTGACTCGCGGATGATGAACCAGTCGGGGACCTCATCCGGCGGCAGGGGGCGCGCGATCAGATAGCCCTGAGCCAGATCGCATTGCAGGTCGTTGAGATAATTCAGCGTCTCTCCGTCTTCGACACCCTCGGCGGTGGTGTTCAGGCCCAGGCTGCGGCCGAGCTCCACCACCGAGCGAATGACCGCACGCGACTCCTCCGAGTCGTTGGCCGTCATCACGAAACGTTTGTCGATCTTGATCTCGGTGAAGGGCAGGCGTACCAGTTGCACCATCGAGGAATAACCAGTGCCGAAGTCGTCGATGGAAAGCTGGAAGCCCTGCAGGCGCAACCGAGTCAGGGTAGCCAGCGAGGTGGTGGCATCCTGCATGGCGCCGGTCTCGGTGAGTTCGAGCACGATGCGCTGAGGGGCGATATCACGCTCGCGGCAACGCTGCAGGATGGCATCGAACAGGGCAACGTTGCCCAAAGAACGCGCGGAAATGTTCAGTGACAGCAGGATGTCCTGAAGGACATGCTGCCCGACACGCCTGACGGTGGCCTCCGAGGAGATTTCGGCCAGCCAGTCGAGGGCCTTTTCGATCACCTGCAGGGTCAGGCGGTCGATCAGGCCATGAGTCTCGGCCAGGGGGATGAAGACGTCTGGAGGGATGAATCCCAGTTGGGGATGCTGCCAGCGGGCCAGTGCCTCGAAGCCCACGAGGGTGCCGGTACGGCAGCGCACCTTGGGCTGGTAGGCCAGATGGATCTGGTCCAGCGTGAGCGCCTGTTTCAGGTCCTCGACGCTGGCTTCCTGGGGCAAATATCGTTCGCCTGGCGAGTCCTCGGCGGTAACCTCTCCCCTCTCCATGGCCTTGTGCAAGAGCTCGCGAAGACTGGAGGCCGAGAAGGGCTTGGCAATCACACCGACGATGTCCAAACCATGCTCTCTGGCCGAGCGTGCGGCAGCATCCAGTACCCGGCTACCCACTCCGCTGGTGATGATCAGCCGGGGCTGACAGCCACGCCTGGCCAATTCGGCCATCACCTCCACACCATCCATTTCCGGCATGATCAGATCGATGGCCAGGATATCCGGTTGCCAAGTCGTCACTTGTTCGAAAAAGATGGCCGGCGAGGTGATGTGCCGTGCATCGAATCCGTCGAAATCGGCGACACGCGCGATGGTCTCGCCTGTCATAACCTCGTCATCGAGGATCAGCAGACGCGGCGGCTTTTCCTTGCCGGCTGAGTCAGTCTTCATCCAGGGTCTCTCTGATCATTCTCAACAGGGCGACGGGGCGATAGGGCTTGCCGAGGAATCGGACGCCTTTGTCCAGTCGGCCGTTGTGGACGATGGCATTTTCCGTATAGCCGGAGGTATAGACCACCTTGAGGCCAGGACTGAGCCTGCAGGCGACGACGGCCAGTTCCCTGCCGGTCATGCCTCCGGGCATCATGACATCGGTGAAGAGAAGGTCGATCGCATTGTCATCGGCAAGAACCGCCAGGGCGCTCGGACCATCCACCGCCTGTCGCACACCATACCCGGCAGCCTCGAGTTGCGCCACGACATACCCCCTCACCGCGACATCGTCCTCGACCACCAGAAGGGTCTCGCTACCCTCCAGGCTCGCCTCTTTCTGCAACGTGGAATCAGGTTCCGTAGCAGTTTTCCGGATGCGCGGCAGATAGAGCTTGATGGTGGAGCCCTCGCCCTCCTCTGAGTAGAGATTGACATGCCCGGCGGACTGCTTGAGGAAACCGAAGACCATGCTTAGCCCCAGCCCCGTCCCCTTGCCTTTCTCCTTGGTGGTGAAGAACGGCTCGAAGACACGTCCCCGGATGGCCTCCGGGATCCCCGTACCGGTATCGCTGACCGCGATACAGACATAGTCGCCCGGTGCTAGCTCCAGATACTCGTCGGCATACTCAGCCGAGAGCGACACATTACGGGTCTCGACAGTCAGGTGCCCGCCATCGGGCATGGCATCCCGAGCGTTGAGGGAGAGGTTGAGAATCGCGCTCTCGAGCTGGGAGGGATCGATATTGGCCGACCAGAGAGAGCGCCCCGGATGGAAGCGTAGCTCGATCTGCTCTCCCAGAGTTCGCCGCAGCAGCTCGGTCAGCCCGCGGATCAGGCGATTGATATCGGTGGGTTGCGGGTCCAGCGCCTGGCGACGGGCGAAGGCGAGGAGGCGCTGGGTCAGGTCGGCACCCCGCTGGGCGCTATCGGCGACGGCCTGGATGAGGGGCGCCAGCCTGGCGTCATCAGCCAGCGCCTCGCAGAGCAGATCGGCATTGCCCAGCACCACCGTCAGCAGGTTGTTGAAGTCGTGGGCCATGCCCCCGGTCAGATGACCGATGGCCTCCATGCGATGCGCTTCCTGAAGCTGCGCCTCGAGATGTTTCTGCTCGGTGACGGTGCGAAAGTAGACCGCCAGCCCCTCCTCGCCAGGATAGGCATTGACCTCGAACCATTCTGCCAGCGGCGGATAGTAGAAGGTGAAGTGCTTCGATTCACCGGATTCGACGGCGCCATGATAGTGAGTCCAGGCCTCACTCTCCCTGGCTTCGGGAAACTCCTCCCAGACGTTGCGACCCAGGAGCTCGTCGGCGTTTCTCGACAGCACGCGTTCCGCCTGGTGATTGAGGTAAGAGAAACGCCAGTCCTTATTGAGCAGGAAAAAAGCGTCGCTCATGTTCTCGAGGCTACGCGTCAGCCGCTGGGACAGCGACGTCTGGCGTGCTTCCGCCTCGCGCTGCACGGTAATGTCCTCGATCACGGCGACCAGGCTGATGATCGTGCCGTGCATATCGCGCTGAGCGGAGACACTGTTCCGGCACCAGACGACACCGCCCCGACTGTCCAGCATGCGTTTCTCGATGACGAAGCCGTTTCTCTCGCCGGCGAGAAGAGCTCCGAGTTTTTCTAGGTTGTCCTGTCTGTCCTCGGGATGGGTGAGGGCGAGAAAGTCTGTGGACGTCAGTGCCTCCTCGGAATAGCCCAACATGTCGCACAAGGCCCGGTTCGCATACAGGAATCGGCCTTTCGTGTCGGCCTGTGCGATACCAGTCGCGGCCTCGGCGAAGAGGCGGCGCCAGCGCTCTTCATTGCTTCGGTACCGTTCGAGAAGGGTCTTGAGCTCACGGGCGCGGGCGACCAGTTCCATGTTCGCGGGTTCGATGGCCTGCGCTTCGTGGAAATAGTAAGTTACGTCCTCGGTGCGGTGCAGAATCAGTGACAGCTGTCGATACTCGTCGAAGACTGGAACATTGATAGGGCTCCAGTAGCGCTCTTCGAAGTCACCGGTCTTGGGATTGGGTATCGGATAGCGAAGGACGGGCATGACATCGGGTTGGCCATAGCGCTTGACGCACTCAAGGGAAGCACTCAGTTCCTCGATACCCTCCGCATTCGACTGGTCGGGCGTTACCGGGAAGACGTCGAAAAGCTGGCGACCAATAATGGCATCGCGGTCTGTATAAGTCGTCTGCAGATAGGCATCACTGACCTCGACAATCCGGTAGTCGTCGGCGGTCAGCACCAGATATAGGCCCGGAGCGGATTCAAAGATGGCACGAAACCGTGACTTGAGGGCCTGCTCTCTGGCTAGTAGCTCGCGATTGCGCTGTTCCGTGGCATTGCGTTCGGTGACGTCATGCACCACCGACAGCACCGAGGTCACACGCCCTTCAACATCAAACTGGATGGAGTTGTACCATTCGCATTCGACCACGGTCCCGTCCCGTGTCAGGTTGCGATTGGTCGAATCATGCTGCCGCTCGGCGCCGAGGAGAAGTTGCTGGATGACCTCGGCGACGGATTCAGCATCCCCGGGATGAACAAAATCGAAGTCGAAGGGATGCAGCCCGATGACCACCTCGGCCGGCCAGCCGAACAGGATTTCAGCGTGTCTCGACCAGCGGGCGATGCGAAAGTCGCTATCCCACTCGATCACGGCCAAAGGCAGGTTGTCGAGATGGAAGCTGAGCAACTCATGGTCTTGATGAACGGGGCGGCCACTCCCTCCGGAATCCTGGGGCATCATGTCGTTCTCCGTTACCGTGGGTCCTGTCCGCCACTTTTGCACTATGTCTTCTCACACCTTAGCGCCCCAGCATTGCCTTGTCGCCGTAAGCCTCGGGAGTCGAAAAGACCGCCCCTGGTGGCCCATAGACTCACAAGCTTCTCTCTGAGAGCACACTATTTACGGCAGCCCTCAGGAGCCTGGCCTCTCTACTTGGGCTTCCACGCGGCGGCCTGAGTGGTTGAGCGGAGGCGCGAATCCCTCGCACCACCGGCTCGGGTGAGCCAGGTGGCTACCGGCCTACAGGCAACCAGCCAACGAAAAGGCTCGCCTGCCAGGCGCCAGGGATTGGAGCCCGCTCCCTGGGCTGGCACTATGCCCATCAGCATACTGCATGACATCGCCCTGACAGCGAGCATTACAAAAATACTGATGGTGTAAGCCTGAAGATCGTCAACCCCCTCACAGCCGCCCTGCGGCAACACTTCTTTTCCCTGCGCGGACGCCTGCTGCTGGGCGTCGCGGGGGTATGGTTCCTGCTTTCCCTGATGCTGCTGGCCTTCGGTTGGCAATCCGGCACCCTGCTGGTCGAGGAAACCAACCGGGTGCACCTGCGCTATGAGGCCGATCTCATTCGCAATGCGATTACTCACCAGGTCGAACAGCGCCTCGAGGCGCTCGAACGGCTGGCTGCCAAGCTGCCCGACGCCTCACAGGGCGCTTTGGCAAGCGGAAGTCAGGAGGCCCTGCTCACCCTGTTCGATGGCCTGGTAGTGGTGAATGCCGAGAACGAGGTCGTCGATGACTGGCCCAGGGTGCCGGGTCGGGTCGGCAGGGAGGTCAACGATCGAGCCTATGCACGTTTCATGCAGGCCGTGCAGCGCCCCCATGTCAGCGAACCCTTCATCGGTGCGGTCTCCGGCCAGCCGATGGTCATGATGCTGGCCCCCCGTCGCGACGAACGAGGCAACTATGCAGGCTTCCTGGGCGGGCTGGTGGAAATCGACGGCAGCGAGCTGTTCGAGGGATTCGAGCGCCTGCGGCTCGGCGATGCCGGCCATGTCGTGGTGGCCACGACATCAGGCCAGCTGCTCTACCACCCCGAACAACGCCATCGCGTGCCAGAGATCACCCAGGCGGAGGGCGATTCCCGCCTAGAGCTCGCCCTCCTGGGCTGGGAGGGCGAGGCGCGAGGTGAACTGCGCCAGGGCGGCGAAGCCCTCAAGGCCTATCGGCAGATCTGGCCCGCCGACTGGGTGGTGGGTGTCTACCTGCCTCTCGACCAGGTCTATGCCCCGCTGAGCAACGTGATGGAGCGCATTACCCGCCAGGCCTGGTGGGCCTTGGGCCTGCTGCTGCCGGTGATGGGCGCGCTGATCTGGCTGGCCCTGAGACCGCTGACGCGGCTGGCTCGGCAGATCAAGGAGCTGAGCCTCGGGCGCAGGCGCTCGCTGGAGATTCCTACCCGGATGGCGGAGCTACGCCGTGTCATCGATGTCTTCAACGAGGTGGAACAGCAACGGCTGGAAACGCTGGAAGACCTGCAGCAGCGCCGTGCCTTGCTGAGAGGCATCCTCGCTGCCTCACCCCAGGGCATGTTCGTCACCGACACCCTGGGTCAATTGACCTTCGTCAACCAGGCACTGAAACGGTTGCTGGGCATCACGCCGCCGATCCGGCTTGCCGCCTGGGCCCGGCACATTCACGAGGAGGATCGCGACCCGGTCATTGAGGCCTGGCTGGCGAGCCTGCGCCAGCATCAGGACTTCGATCGCCAGTTCCGCTATTACGCCGAGACCGGCGAGTTGATCTGGCTGGACGTACACACCAATGCGATCAGCGTGGACGGCGAGTTCATCGGTCTGGTGGGGGCCGTGCGCGACATCACCCAGCGCCAGCACGAGGATGCCCTGCGCCGCTGGGAAGCGGAGCATGACCCGCTGACTGGCCTGCTCAACCGCCGCGGCTTCGAGCGCCGGCTGGAGGAGGCCTTCACCGAGTGGCAGAAGGTCGGCACCCCTTCGGCCGTACTGCTGTTCGATCTGGACCACTTCAAGCGCATCAACGACGAGGGTGGACATGCCCTCGGCGACAGCATGCTTCAGCAGGTAGCCGCCGCGATGGGCGCGGAGACGCGCAGCAGTGACCATGCCGCCCGCCAGAGGGGCGATGAGTTCGCCATGCTGCTGCCGGGATGCGAGCTATCCAGAGCCATGCATATCGCCGAGTCGCTGCGGGCGCGGATCACAGACCTTGGCCAGGAAGGGCACGGCAGAACGTGGCGGGTCACGGCCAGCATCGGGGTCAGCGGCTTCCAGCGTGCGGACCAGGCCATCGATGACGTGGTGAACCGCGCCGATGCGGCGAGCTATCAAGCCAAGTCACAGGGCCGCAACGGCGTGGTCAGCGCATGACCACCACACCGGTGAGCCCGGCGATGCCCGAGGCTTCCCGATGATTGAGCCATCTTGTGGCGAACAACTAAAAAGAGCCCGTCCACTCGCGGGGAGGGACGGGCAAGGGGGTTACAGGACGCAACCTGAATCTCAGTGTAGCGCGCTGCCGCCCGGTCGCCCGGGCGGCAAGGTAACGCTTTGTGGCGCTGTGTGACGCGGGTTTATGGTGTGCGGCCTCAGCTCTGGAACACCAGCTTGTCGCCTTCCGCCTCCACCTGGATGACGTCGCCCGGCGAGAACTTCCCGGCCAGCAGGTCCTGGGCCAGCGGGTTCTCGATGCGCGCCTGGATCGCCCGCTTGAGCGGCCGGGCGCCGAACACCGGATCGAAGCCCGCCTCGGCCAGCAGGGCCAGCGCCGCCTCACTGACCTCGAGGCGCAGCTCGTGCTCGGCGAGCCGCGCGCGCAGGCGGTCGAGCTGGATCTCGGCGATGGCCTGGATCTGCGCCTGCTGCAAGGCGTGGAAGACCACCACCTCGTCGATGCGGTTGATCAGCTCCGGGCGGAAGTGGTCGCCGACCACCGCCATCACCATCTCCTTCATCTGGGCGTAGTCCGCGTCGTCGCCGCCCATGCGCTGGATGATGTCCGAGCCCATGTTGGAGGTCATCACGATCACGGTGTTGCGGAAGTCCACGGTGCGGCCCTGGCCGTCGGTGAGGCGGCCGTCCTCCAGCACCTGCAGCAGGATGTTGAAGACATCGGCGTGGGCCTTCTCCACCTCGTCGAGCAGCAGCACCGAGTAGGGCTTGCGGCGCACCGCCTCGGTCAGATAGCCGCCCTCCTCGTAGCCGACATAGCCGGGAGGGGCACCGATCAGCCGCGCCACGGAGTGCTTCTCCATGAACTCCGACATGTCGATGCGCACCATCGCCTCCTCGGTGTCGAAGAGGAAGTTGGCCAGCGACTTGCAGAGCTCCGTCTTGCCCACCCCGGTCGGGCCGAGGAACAGGAAGGAGCCGTTGGGCCGGTTGGGGTCGGCCAGCCCAGCCCGCGAGCGGCGCACGGCGTTGGCCACCGCGGTCACCGCCTCGTCCTGGCCGATCACCCGCTCGTGCAGCGCCTCCTCCATGCGCAGCAGCTTGTCGCGCTCGCCCTCAAGCATCTTGGCCACCGGGATGCCGGTCCAGCGCGAGACCACCTCGGCGATCTCCTCCTCGGTGACGTTGGAGCGCAGCAGCTGGTGCTTGGAGGTGTCGGCCTCGGCCTCGCCGGCCTCGGCGATCTTCTTCTCCAGGTCGGGAATCACCCCGTACTGGATCTCCGACATCCGCGCCAGGTCGCCCTGGCGACGCGCCTGCTCCAGGTCGATGCGGGCCTTGTCGAGGGCATCCTTGAACTGGGCCGCGCCCTGGATGCTGGCCTTCTCGGCCTTCCAGATCTCGTCGAGGTCGGCGTACTCGCGCTCGAGCTCATCGATCTGTTCCTGCAGGCCCTCGAGACGCTTCTTCGAGGCCTCGTCGGTCTCCTTCTTGAGGTGCTCACGCTCCATCTTCAGCTGGATCAGCCGGCGGTCGAGGCGGTCCATCTCCTCGGGCTTGGAGTCGAGCTCCATGCGGATGCGCGAGGAAGCCTCGTCGATCAGGTCGATCGCCTTGTCGGGCAGCTGGCGGTCGGTGATGTAGCGGGTCGAGAGCTTGGCCGCGGCGATGATCGCGCCGTCGGTGATGTCGACGCCGTGGTGCACCTCGTAGCGCTCCTTGAGGCCGCGCAGGATCGCCACGGTGTCCTCCTCGGAGGGCTCATCCACCAGCACCTTCTGGAAGCGGCGCTCGAGGGCGGCGTCCTTCTCGATGTACTTGCGGTACTCGTCGAGGGTGGTGGCGCCCACGCAGTGCAGCTCGCCACGCGCCAGCGCCGGCTTCAACATGTTGCCGGCATCCATGGAGCCCTCGGCCTTGCCGGCGCCGACCATGGTGTGCAGCTCGTCGATGAACAGGATCACCCGGCCCTCTTCCTGCGACAGCTCCTTGAGCACCGACTTGAGGCGCTCCTCGAACTCGCCGCGGAACTTGGCCCCGGCCAGCAGCGCGCCCATGTCCAACGACAGCACGCGCTTCTCCTTGAGCCCTTCCGGCACCTCGCCGTCGACGATGCGCTGGGCCAGGCCCTCGACGATGGCGGTCTTGCCCACGCCGGGCTCGCCGATCAGCACCGGGTTGTTCTTGGTGCGCCGCTGCAGCACCTGGATCGTACGGCGGATCTCGTCGTCGCGGCCGATCACCGGGTCGATCTTGCCGCTGGCCGCCCGCTCGTTAAGGTCCAGGGTGTACTTCTCCAGCGCCTCGCGCTGGTCCTCGGCGTTGGGGTCGTCGACCTTCTCGCCACCGCGCACGCTGTCGACGGCGGTCTCCAGCGCCTTGCGGGTCACCCCCGCCTGGGTCAGCAGCTTGGTCACCGCATGGCCCATCTCCAGCGCGGCCAGAAGCACCAGCTCGCTTGCGATGTACTGGTCGCCGCGCTTCTGAGCCTCGCGGTCGGTGAGGTTGAACAGCTTGATCAGGTCGCGGGAGGGCTGTACCTCGCCATCGAAGTTGGCGACCTTGGGCAGGTCGTCGAGGTGGCCCACCAGGCCATCGCGCAGCCGGGCGGCATCGCCGCCGGCCTTCTGGATCAACGCCTTGACGCCGGTATCGGTGGCCTCCAGCAGCGCCAGCAGCAGGTGGCCGGGCTCCAGTTGGTTATGGCCGCGGCCCACGGCCAGCGACTGGGCATCCGCCACGGCGTTCTGCAGCTTAGCGGTGAACTTGTCGAATCGCATTCGCTTTCCTCCATCGGGGTGACGGCGCGGTCGGACGCACCGTTTGGCCCTGTCAATGTGTCTTGACGGTATCAATGGAGTCAGCGTGGCCGGCTTTCAAGTCGGCGGCCAGGGAAAGGGCGCAGGGGATTGATATGCATCAAGGAGTCGACGCGGCCAAGCGGCCAAGCGGCCAAGCGGCCAAGCGGCCAAGCGGCCAAGCGGCCAAGCGGCCAAGCGGCCAAGCGGCCAAGCGGCCAAGCGGCCAAGCGGCCAAGCGGCCAAGCGGCCAAGCCAGGATAGCGCAACAGCGCAGGGAGCAAGCCAAGGGGGGCCTTGGCGCTTGCAGCTCGGCGCTATCTCAACCAGATCACGCTGGCCATGCGGCCGGTGACACCGTCGTCGCGGCGGTAGGAGTAGAAGCGGGGCTCGCAGGCGGTGCAGAAGTGGCCGCCGCTGATATGGGAGATGCCCAGGCGCTCGAGGCGCAGGCGGGCCAGCTTGTAGAGGTCGGCCATGTAGTGGCCGAGCCGGTAGGGGCTGGGATCGAAGGCCGCCTCGGCCTCCGGGTGCACGCCGACGAAGGCCTGCTGCACCTCGGGGCCGACCTCGAACTGGGCGTTGGAGATCGCCGGGCCCAGCCAGGCCATCAGCTCCTCCGGCGGCAGGCCCATCGCCCCCACGGTGGCCTCGATCACGCCGCCGGCCAGCCCGCGCCAGCCGGCATGGGCCACCGCCACCCGCTCGCCGCGGCGGTCGCAGAGGAACACCGGCAGGCAGTCGGCGGTGAGCACCACGCAGGCGTAGTCGCGATTCATGGCCACGGCGGCGTCCGCCTGGGGCCGGGCGTTAGAGTACTCCTGCTGCACCCGGGCACCGTGCACCTGGTCGAGCCACAGCAGCGGGCGGCCGTCGCCCACCTCCTTCTTCAGCTGGCGGCGGCAAAGCGTGACGTGGTCCGGGTTGTCGCCCAGGTTCTCGGCCGGATTGAAGGCGGCGAAGGGGCCCTGGCTGGGGCCGGTCTCGCGGGTGGTGACGAAGGCCCCCACGTTCTCCGGTGCCGGCCAGTCGGGCAGGATCGGAGTCGGGCGCAGGTCGAAGGTATCGCTCATCACGGGGTCCTTAGCGCATGGTCTCGCGGTCTTCGCGCAGGTAGTCGAGCAGCATCAGCAGGTCATCCGGCAGCGGCGCGCGGAAGGCCATCCGCTCGCCGCTGGCCGGGTGCACGAAGGCCAGCTTGCGGGCATGCAGCGCCTGACGCGGGAACTCGCGCAGGATCTCCTTGAGGGTCTCGCCGGCGCCGGCCGGCAGCTTGAGGCGCCCACCATAGACCGGGTCGCCGATCAGCGGATAGCGCGCATGGGCCATGTGCACGCGGATCTGGTGGGTGCGGCCGGTCTCGAGCCGGCAGCGCGCATGGGTATGGGCGCGGAAGCGCTCCACCACCCGGTAGTGGGTCACCGCCGGCTTGCCCGAGGCATTCACCGCCTGACGCTTGCGGTCGCGCGGGTGGCGACCGATGGGGGCGTCCACGGTGCCGCCGGCGGTCATCACCCCGACCACCACGGCATCGTACTCCCGCGAGACCGTGCGCGCCTGGAGCTGCTCGACCAGCGCGGTCTGGGCGGCCAGCGTCCTGGCCACCACCATCAGCCCGCTGGTGTCCTTGTCCAGGCGGTGCACGATGCCCGCGCGGGGAATGGTCGCCAGCTGCGGGTCGTGGTGCAGCAGGGCATTGAGCAGGGTGCCGTCGGGATTGCCGGCGGCGGGATGCACCACCAGGCCCGGCGGCTTGTCGATCACCAGCACCTCGGCATCCTCGTAGACCACCGTCAGCGGGATGTCCTCGGGCTCGAAGCGGGTGTCGTCCTCGAGCTCGGCGGCCAGGGCCAGCGCCTCGCCACCGTAGACCTTGTCCTTGGGCTTGGCCGGCTGGCCATCCAGGGTCAGGGCCCCGCTCTTGATCCAGGCCTTGAGCCGCTCGCGGGAGAAGTCGGCGAAGAGTTCGGCGGCGGCCTGGTCGAGGCGCAGGCCCGCCATGCGTTCAGGAACGCGATGCTGGGCTTCGAGGGTCTGGGACATGGGTCGGGACAGGGCTCTCTGCGCACCGGGAGCGATGACTGCGTTTCGCCGCAAGGTGCTTTATAGTGGGCGGATATCGGCCGATTCTATCACGGCCACCCGGGTTGTTAGACACGAGGATCACGATGCGCGTTATCACCTCCCCCGCCCGCCTGGCGTCCCTGCTGCTGGCCGGCATCCTGCTGGCCGGCTGCGCCAGCAACGGTTCCGAAGAGGAAGACGAACTCGCCGGCGTCGCCGAGCGCCAGCTCTACGAGGAGGGTCGCGAGGCCCTGGAGGATGGCCGTTACACCACCGCCATCAACCGGCTCGAGGCCATCGATACCCGCTTCCCCTTCGGCGAGCATGCCGAGCAGGCCCAACTGGAACTGATCTACGCCTACCACGAGACCGACGACTGGGAAGGCGCCCGCGCCGCCGCCAGCCGCTTCATCCGCCTGCACCCGGACCACCCCCAGGTGGACTACGCCTACTACATGCGCGGCCTGGCCGCCTGGCAGGCGGGGCGCTTCAGCCTCGAGCGGCTGCGGCTAATCAACATCGCCAAGCGCGACCTTGGCGCCACCCGCGATGCCTATGCCGACTTCCGCGAGCTGATCCAGCGCTACCCGGACAGCCAGTACGCCCCGGACGCCCGGCAGCGCATCGTCTACCTGCGCAATGTGCTGGCCCGCCACGAGCTGCACGTGGCCGACTTCTACCTGCGCAAGGGGGCCTACCTGGCCGCCGTGGAGCGCGGCCGCTGGGTGATCGAGAACTACCCGCAGTCCGCGGCCACCCATGACGCCCTGGCGGTGATGGTGGAGGGTTACCTGGGCCTGGAGATGCGCGACCGCGCCCGCGAGACCCTCCAGGTGCTGATCGACAACGCCCCGAACCACGAGCGGCTGCGCGGCCGCACCTTCCGCCCGGAGCACGTCAAGGCCGACGGCCTCTCGGCCTGAGACCCGCCCCACCCCGCTGCCCCACCAGCCAGCCCGGTGGGGCGCTTCGTTGAAGCCCGCCGGTGCCCGGCAAGCACCCAACAGGGTATCCTTGTAAAAATTCTAGGATCATCGCATTTTGGCGTGAAAGAGGTGAAGGATCCCTGTGGGAGCGCAATTCATTGCGCGAATGGCGCCGACAGGCGCCCTAAGCTGAGTGCCCATAGCCGAGAAGGCCTCCGGCCTTCTTTCGCGATCTAAAGATCGCTCCCACCGGAGGGCGGTCTACGCCCTTTGCTGCCGAACAGCATCACGCCAGTCTGCGAAGAACCAAATTCTAATGGCCGAATGTCCCGTCCAGCGGGAAATGCCGACCCAAGCCCCCATGCCGACAGACACCCCCTCTCCAACGTCGCGCTACATACGGCGCCTGCACCTGCGCATCCGCTCGCTGGCCGCGCTGGGCATCCTGGCCACTGCCCTGCTGGCCGGGCTGATCACCGCATTGCCCTTCTATTACGCCGCGCACAGCGGCATCGAGCACATCAGTCAGCTCAGCGCCGAAGCCCAGGCGGAGGCTCTCCACTATCAGTTCAAGCGCTATCAGGATATTACCCGCCAGCTCACCGGCCGCACGGAGATTCGCCGCCGCCTCGCCGCCTATGCCCGCGGGGACATCTCGCGGGAAGCGCTCGCGGCGTTCACCACGCCGCGCCTGGCCGACGCCATGGCCCAGGCGCCGGACATGGCCGGCGTGCTCCGACAGGGGCCCGAGGGCGAGCTGATCTCGCAAATCGGCGAGATCCCGTCTAACGTGGTGCCAGCAAGCGCCCCGCAGGAAGGCTACCCCTGCCGGCTCGAGCTGCTGGACAACGGTGAGGTACTGGTGCAGAGCTGCTCGCCGATCGTCACGTCGGCAGGGGAGCACATCGGCCGAGATATCGTCTTCTTCCACGCCGAGCCGCTGCTAGCTCTGCTGGCCGATACCGAGCCCTTCGGTGAAGGCGCCAGGATGCGGCTGCGTTCCACCGACGGCCAGCAGGAGCTCACGCTGGGTCCGGAGGGGCCGGTCGTAAGCCGCGTCGACGCCCTGGAAAGCCGCGAGGAGACGATTCACGTCACCCTCGAGGCCTCACTGGGGGAGCAGGACTGGCAACTGCTGGTGGCCGTGCCGTCACAACGCTTTCGCAACGAAGCCCTGCAACTGCTGCTGTGGCCGGCGCTGGCCATCCTGCTGATGGCCCTGGCAGGTAGCTGGGGCGTCAATCGTGCCATGCACCCCCTGCTGGCCCGCGTGGACCGGCAGGCCCGTGAACTCGAGGGCTCGGAACAGAAGCTTCGCCTGGCCGCCAGCGTCTTTCGTAACGCCCACGAGGCGATCGCCATCACCAGCCCGAGCCATGCCATCATCGATGCCAACCCGGCCTTTGCCCGCCACCTGGGCTACTCCATCGAGGCCCTGATCGGGCGGCCAATGAAGGCCCTTCTGGCCTGGCACACCGACAGACCGGAGCTGCAAGATGGCCTGCAACAGCTGGAACGCCACGGGACCTGGCAGGGCGAGGTCCGCTACCGCTGCGCCAACGGAGACCTGCTGGTGGCACTGCAGACCGTGAGTGCCGTCCGCAACGGCGACGGCGACACGCTGCGCTATATTCATATCTTCAACGATGTCACCGAGCAGAAGGCCGCCGAGGAAGTAGTACGCCACCAGGCATTTCACGATGAGCTGACCGGGCTGGCCAACCGCGCCCGGCTGGAACAGCACCTGGACGAGGCCATTCGCCGATCGCGCCTCGCCGTCAGGCAGTTGGCCGTGCTCTTCATGGACCTGGACCATTTCAAGGAGGTCAACGACACCCTTGGCCACCAGGCCGGCGATACGCTCCTGCAGGCCGTGAGCGAGCGCCTGCAGGCCAACCTGCGCGCCGAGGACATGCTGGCCCGGCTGGGCGGGGACGAGTTCGTGATCGTGGTGGACCCCATCCAGGTCGCCGATAACGCCGCCAAGGTGGCCTCCAATGTGGTCGAGGCGCTGACGACCCCCTTCACCATCGACGGCACGCCGGTGACCATCGGCGTCTCGGTCGGCGTCGCCCTCTACCCGACGGACGGCCACGACAGCGACAGCCTGCTGCAGGCCGCGGACGAGGCGATGTATCGCGCCAAGGCTGCCGGGCGCAATACCTGGTGCTTGTACTCGCCACCGTCGGCCTTGCAGAAAGCGTGAGAAGAGGCGCCCTGATCACTCCTCTTGAAATAATCCCTTTTCTCTGGGGATAAAAAAGGTATATTTTTTATCCATGGACGCCTTCGAGTTCGACTCGCTCAAGAGTGAGGTGGCCCTCTGTGAAAGCCCATGATCTCGATAGCCGATTCGATGACGGTGATGACATCATCGATGAGCTCGACCTGACCCAAGCCAGGCGCCCGCTCAGAAAGCAGAAGCGCGTCAACGTCGATTTCCCGACCTGGATGATCGACTCGCTGGACCGGGAGGCCGCACGTCTCGGCGTCACCCGTCAGTCGATCATCAAGATCTGGCTGGCCGAGCGCCTTGAGCAGCATGGCTCACATTCGCATTGACCTTGTCCACACCTTAAAGGCAGAACGCCACCGCCCGGAAGAGCGGTGGCGTTCCTTTGAGCTCGAAGCTCGCGGCTCGAAGCCCGTGGCTGGCGCGTAGCGCCTACTCCCCCGGCTGCCAGCCGTTGACGATGGGGTAGCGGCGGTCGCGGCCGAAACCGCGGCGGGTGACGCGCACACCCACCGGGGCCTGGCGGCGCTTGTACTCGCAGCGGTCCACCAGCTTGACCACCTTGTAGACGTCCTCGCGGTCGAAGCCCGCCTCGATGATCGCCTCGGCGCTCATGTCGCCCTCGATGTAGCGCACCAGGATGGCGTCGAGCACGTCGTAGTCCGGCAGGGTGTCGCTGTCCTGCTGGTCCGGGGCGAGCTCGGCGGTGGGTGGCCGCTCGATGACCCGCTCGGGGATCGCCGGCGACTGGGTGTTGCGCCAGCGCGCCAGGCGGTAGACCCAGGTCTTGTAGACGTCCTTGATGGCGTTGTAGCCGCCCACCATGTCGCCGTAGAGGGTGGCGTAGCCCACCGCCATCTCGCTCTTGTTGCCGGTGGTCAGCACCATCAGGCCCTTCTTGTTGGAGAGCGCCATCAGCAGCACGCCGCGACAGCGCGACTGCAGGTTCTCCTCGGTGGTGTCGCGCTGGGTACCGGCGAAGCTCTCGGCCAGCGTCGCCATGAAGGCCTCGACCATCGGCTCGATGGGTAGCACCTCGTAGCCCACGCCGAGCATCTCGGCCTGCTCGGCGGCGTCCTGCTTGGAGATGTCCGCCGTGTAGTGATAGGGCATCATCACCGCGTGGACGCGCTGCGGGCCCAGGGCGTCCACGGCGATGGCCAGCGACAGCGCCGAATCGATGCCGCCGGAGAGCCCCAGTACCACGCCCTTGAAGCCGCTCTTGTTGACGTAGTCGCGCAGGCCGGTGACCAGCGCGCAGTAGAGGTTATCCTCGGGCTCGACGTCGGGCTCCGTCTCGCCCGGCTGGGGCACCCAGTGGTGGGCATCGCGCACGAACTGCACCGGCATCAGTCCCACCGCCCAGTGGGGCGCCTGCACCCTCAGCTCGCCCCTGGCATCGACGCAGGCCGAGCCGCCATCGAAGACCAGCTCGTCCTGGCCGCCGATCTGGTTGACGTAGACGATGGGCAGCTCCACCTCGCGGGCACGCGCCTCGAGCAGCGCCAGGCGCTCGGCGGGCTTGTCCTGGTGGAAGGGCGAGGCATTCAGGGTGACCAGAATCTGGGCGCCTGCATCGCGGGCCTGGCGGACCGGCTTCTCGCTCCAGATGTCCTCGCAGATCAGGATGCCGAGCCTGGCGCCCTTGTGCTCCACTACCAGCGGCTGGTTGCCGGTGGCGAAGTAGCGCTGCTCGTCGAACACCTCGTAGTTGGGCAGCGCCTGCTTGGCGTACTCGTCGAGCCACTCGCCGTTGTAGAGCACCCCCGCCAGGTTCCAGTTCTGCCCCTCCCGGCGCCCGGGGTAGCCGACGATGACCATGACGTCGCGGGCCATCTTCTCGGCCATGTGGGACCGGGCATGGCGCAGGCGAGTCTCCATGGAGGGGCGCAGCAGCAGGTCCTCCGGCGGATAGCCGGTCAGGAAGAGCTCGGGCAGCACCACGATATCGGCACCATGCTCGATGCGCGCCTCGCGCACGGTCTCGATGGCGAGGTCGGCGTTGCCGGGAATGTCGCCGACCAGCGGGTCGAGCTGAGCCATTACCAGGGTCAGGTCTTGCATGGGCTTGGAAATCTCTCGAGAATCGATGGATATCCGCCATTGTCCCGCAAGGGCGGCCGAGTGGCAAAGCCGGCCACCCCCACCTGGGAGTTCCACAAGGAATGAACCTGTTGCTGATTCGCCTGATCATCTTCGCCGTGCTGTTCTTCGCCGGCCTGAAGCTTTACCGCATGTACCGCGAATGGAAACTGGACCGCGACGACCCGCAGCAGGGGGACGACCAGGGCAACCGCATGGTGCGCTGCAGCTGGTGCCAGGTACACCTGCCCGAGGAGGACGCCCTGCGTGAGCGCGGCGACTGGTTCTGCTCCAGTGACCACCGCGACAAGTACCTGGCAGAAAGGAAAGAAGAGCAGAAGGAAGAGAAGCAAGAAGAGAATAAGCAGGGAGAGAACAAGCAGGAAAAGGACGACTGAAGAAGCACAAGGGCGGGGAGTGATCCCCGCCCCCTGCTGCTATCACCTTGGCCTCTCGACCGACGACGACCTCGCCGACCTCCCGCATGGATGGCGCACAGCCCCTGTAGGCGATCGCCTACAGCGTGGCATTGCCGCCCGGCTAGCCTGAAGGAAGGACCCATCGAACAGGCCACCGCCGGGAGGGCACCATGCGCCCTACTGTCAGTTCCCCGCTTTCTTCTCGCCAGCATTCTCGTCAGCAGGGCCTAACGCTGATCGAGCTGATCGTCGCCCTCGCCGTCTTCGCCCTCCTGGTCACCTGGGCGATACCGGGCTACCAGCGCTTCACCGCCCGTAACGAGGTCGCGGCCGAGGTGATGCGGCTCAAGTCGGCGCTGGCCAAGACCCGCAGCGCGGCCATCACCCGGCGCGCCACCGTCACCCTTTGCCCCACCCTCGACATGACCCAATGCCAGATCAGCAACAATGCCGAAGGCGATGCCTGGCGGGCCACGCTGGCCATCTTCGAGGGCCGCGGCGAAACCGGCGACGCGCTGCTGCGCACCTTCGGCGAGAGCCGCCTGCCGTCGCTGACCTACCGCAACGACGACCGCCCGGTGCGCTACAAGGCGCTGGGCCGCTCGAGTGGCCATAACGGCACCTTCCGCCTCTGCGGCCGACATGAGAGCGGCGCACAGGTCATCATCAACAATGTCGGCCGGGTACGCGTCGACCCCGCCCGGCCTGAGTGCTGAGCGACTCGCCCCCTCTGAGACACCCCCAGCACGGATCGCCAGCCGTGGGGCTGGCCCCTGCCCGGCCATGACATGGAGAGCGCCATGGCCTATCATTGCCGTCTGGGCCGTAGCGCCACAACCCGGATCGTTACGTTTCGGCCCATCGCAACGACACCGCCGCCCCTTGGCGTCGCTTCACCACGCTAGAAGCGTGCTCTATCCCCGACACGGAACCCGCCCGCCCCACATGATGCGTAATCCCTTCAAGAAGGCACCGATCAAGGCCTGGGTCATCAAGCAGATCGACGACGATCAGACCCTGCACCTGTGTGGCCAGGGGGTGCTGGAGTCGACCGAGAAGCCCAAGCACGTAAGGGAAGCGCTTCGCACCGGGCGCTATCAAGGCGGGGTGCGCATGGGCAACACGGGCATCGTGCTCAACACCCGCCGCATCGCCGCGGTAGTGCCGCTGGATCGTCTCAGGCTGGTGGATGACGGCAGAGTCGCGGAGTGGGAAGGCCGCAGCTGGGCCGTTTCCCAGGTGCCGCAGCGCTGCTGGAACTACGAGGGCCGCCTGGTCACCCAGAAGAACCCGATGTCGAACTCCCCGGCACTGATCAGCACGGAAGATGTCTCGACCATCCGCAAGAACATCAGCCGCGATGGCGCCCCGCCGGGCGAGGTCGTCTTCCGCCCCGCCAATGCCCTGGAAGACCCGCTGCAAGACACTCAGGCGGCCATCAAGGACGTGCAGGAACGGCGCAAGCGGGCTGGCAAGGGGTGGCGGGAAGATGGGACATGGGGGCCGGTTAACGAAGCGCCGGAAGAGTGATGTTAATTACGCCAAATTTAATCAAAAAAAACAATGAAGAACATAATACGGAGCTCCCTGAGAGGTCCAGAAGCAAGAACATTGATATTTATAGACTATATCACTTCCATTCTGAAATACTGAAGTCTCCTCCAGCGCCTGAACCTGAAGGGGATGCAATTGCACCAACACTCGCTAATGCTTCCGAGCTAAAAAGCAACGCGGGGTTACCGTTTTGCATATCGACATTAGCGTTTTCAGCAATTATTGCACCAACAACAGCAACGGTACCAGCACCTTGAGCCGGCCTAATATTAAAGGCAGCATCTTTTACCACAATAAGGCCTGTAAACTTAAAGTTTCCCGGCACATCCATGGAAATATTAACACCATTAATTACAACGATTCCTGAACTGGGCATAGAAAACTCTCCGCTAGAGCTTTCGTCCCAGTACGTTATACGCTCATCACCATTTGCACCTAGAGTGATCAAGTTTTCGATATCACCCTTCAACTTAGATTCTGGACCACCCTCACTGTCCCATTGAATTCCGTCTGGATTAAACCCCACATCTTCATAGCCGCTCCTATCTGTAACCGTCTCACCTTGAACATCCGCCTTCCCAGTATCTACTGAACCATCCGGAACAATATAAGCAGCTCTCTCATAGCAACCTGAATCGGCATTACATTCACTACCGCTAAAACCATCAGGATTTATGTCACCATCACTGATGCTTCCCTTCGTATCAACGTCCTCGCTATAATCTTTTCCTGATATAACCGTAGGGGGATTTTTTGCGAAAAAACCACATGAGAACCCAGTACAAGTCAAAGCAGCTTCGGGGGTGGGAATCAAGCCTCCATCATAATCCAGCTCTATAACAACGGGCTCACTTACCGAGACAGCGCCTTCATCAATTCCTCCCATTGCGACAATATAATATTTATCGTCAAGATTTACATGCCGGTAATAACAATTTACTTTATCACAGCCACCCTCCTTAGCCTCTTCATCGTCAAAATTTCCATTATTATTAAACTCACCCCAAGTTATGCCCCCCAAATCATCAAGCGATGTACCTGCAAATTTACCAGCCTCTTTTGCAGCCTCAAAGCCTGCAGATGCAGCATCCTCTGCCCCCATTTGTGCTACGGACTGTGCTTTATAATTCCCCGCCAACCGCTCATCAATCTGCGAGGACTGCATGCTAGACAGGCCGACCATCAGTGAAATGGTCAGCAAAGAAAGGACGACTATCAGTGCTGCGCCTTTTTGATGCTTCATTATAACGCTCCGGGAAGCCATGTCGGCTTCGTAGACACAATATCAATCAGGGGGTTACCGCGGCAGTGCGGTTGACTGCGTGGAACACCAAGGAGTCTTGTCCACCATTGGCCGCATCCGTTGGTACAAGCATTAACGTAACCAGGACACCATAGTCACCTACAGGCGTCACATTAAAACCATTTTCAGCAATACCAC
Organism: Halomonas gemina; assembly: GCF_023554995.1. GTDB lineage: Bacteria > Pseudomonadota > Gammaproteobacteria > Pseudomonadales > Halomonadaceae > Halomonas > Halomonas gemina. The sequence continues at coordinate 86,902 of NZ_JAMJPK010000009.1, read as the reverse complement.
CTACGATTTCTTGATCTACACCACCGCCGCAGCTAACTTGGAGATAATATTTGGACGTGTTATCCACAGTTCGGCTGGCCAAACTATACACCTTTTCCACATTATCACCACCTGAACACTCATCGCGGTTAGGGACAGTCACCTCAAACACAGAGGAACTGCCTTCACCGGGTGCGGGTGAAGTTTTTGACCAATCCGCTCGCCGGATATCTCGAAGCAGAGTCTCAACAGCAAAATTCACCGCCGCCTGCTTTTCACTGAGGGTCTCTACCTGGCGATTGGTCTGAAAAACCGTGAGGAAAAGCTGACCGGCACCAAGAATGATGATCAGGCCAATCACCAACGCCACCATAAGCTCGACAAGAGAAAAGCCACTATTTCGCTTCATGGCTAGCTCCCCGGCAACCGAACCGTGTACTGAAAATCAGGATCACTCTCTTCACTGAACCTGCTGTCCGACCACTTGACTGATATATCAAATTCACAGTCTGCATTGGGAGCGCCTGCCGGTGTTACAGCTGCTTGAACAAGCCCTGGCAGATACCCTTCCCAAGTGTCGTACCAACTTTCATCTCCCAAATCTTTGGCATCAGACCAGGCCGGACAAGTCATACCTCCTACCTCCGCCATTCGTGCCCAAAGCCTTTCCTGTGCGTCCTGCGCCGCTAAACTGGCGATGGAGCGTTGATAGGCAGCGTGCGCGCCCTGCAACGCCTCGAGTTGCATGGCCGCCACGCCCAGCAGGCCGATGGAAAGAACAAGCAGCGCCACAAGCGCTTCAATCAATGTGAAGCCTTGTTGAAAAGCGACACGACGACTTGATGTTTCCCTTATAACCCGCATTCTTCTTTACCCATTCGTCCATATGCGCTTACGCTGATAACACTGCAGTTATCACTCCCCCCTTCAATTTTAACCTTGCAGCCGCTACCACAATCGTCATCAGTGGAAGTTCTACCCAGCGAATTGAAGGTGATGGTTTTTTTTACTACCGCAGTACCATCATAAAAAATATTTATAGTTTCATGCACGGAATCGGCGATGCGAATTTCAGCGCCACCATCATCCGCCACGGTATATTTCCAGGGCGGGGAGCCATCCTCTTGCTCCAAAATAAAGCTCACTTTTTCACGAGATTTAACAGCTTCGCTACGTGCCAGCGTCAACCCCGAGAGAATAGAGTTATAATCAGCAGCATGCCGTCCATTGGCCAGTAAACTCTGAAAACCCGGAACTGCAATCGTGACAAGAATTACCATCACGGCCAGTGTGACCAAAAGCTCAATCAAGGTAAAACCTTCACTCTTCATAGTTACCAACAATTCCCAGGATCAGACGAAAGACTCTCACCTGATCCCTTAGCACCGCTGCTTTTTACCCACAGCACTTCACAGTTTTCAGGTACCCTAGTACCACCAGATGCTTTCAACGTGTAAGTGGCACCTGACGCTGGAAGTTCTATCTTTGGATAAACGCCTTCGGGTGAAGATTTCGTTTTCAGGCAAGAACTTTTATAGGAATATTCTTCCGTATAGCATCGTTCCATTTCCCCAGCCGCCTGCATCAGCCCTGCTTGCCCATCAGAAAGCCTGCTGCGTTCCACATACCCCTGATAACTCGGAATCGCAATCGACGCCAGAATACCGATGATGGCTACCGCAATCATCAGCTCGATCAGCGTAAAGCCAGCGCTGCGCCGGGTGATGCCTGAGGGCCCTTGGGGCCTGGGTCGGGGATCTGTGAAGGTCACGCCGTGCGTCTCCCTGGGAGTCAAGGCATTTGTATCAGTATGTATCAAGATGTGGCGTTGCGATAGGGGCCTAGGTCGAAAACCTGAGAAGCATGAGCGATGGCTTACAATTTAGTTGGCACTGGCAGCGCAGGCAGTGGGGCGAGATCCGCCATCGCTGCGCGATGGATCGCGCAGCAAGCCGGAACGCCGGACCGTGCGCTCCCACGAAACCCCCTACCCCACAAAGCAGAGCGCCGACGTCAGATCCCTGACGGCGGCGCTCTGCTCCGTGCTATGCGAGAGGTTCGTTACTCGCTGGCGATGACGCGCTCGCGTAGCTCGCGGGGCATGGAGAAGGTGATGGTCTCCTCGCGGCCGGCGAGCTCCTCGGGGGCGGTGGCCCCCAGCGCCTGCAGTCGCTCGATCACGCCCTTTACCAGCACCTCGGGGGCGCTGGCGCCGGCGGTCACGCCGATGACGCCGGCGCCTTCCAGCCACGCCGGGTCGACCTGCTCGGCGCTGTCGACCAGATAGGCCGGAGTGCCCACCCGCTCGGAGAGCTCGCGCAGGCGGTTGGAGTTGGAGCTGTTGGGGCTGCCCACCACCAGCACCAGGTCACAGCCATCCGCCAGTTCGCGCACGGCGTCTTGGCGGTTCTGGGTGGCGTAGCAGATGTCGTCCTTGCGCGGCCCCTGGATCTCGGGGAACTTGGCGCGCAGGGCGTCGATCACCCGGGCGGTGTCATCCATGGAGAGGGTGGTCTGGGTGACGAAGGCCAGCTGGCTCGGGTCCTTCACCTCGAGCCTGGCCACGTCCGCCTCATCCTCGACCAGGTAGATCTGCCCGCCATGGGCGGTGTCGTAGCGCCCCATGGTGCCTTCCACCTCGGGGTGGCCCTCGTGGCCGATCAGGATGCACTCCTGGCCACGGCGGGCGTAGCGCAGCACCTCCAGGTGCACCTTGGTGACCAGCGGGCAGGTGGCGTCGAACACCTTGAGGCCCCGTCGATCGGCCTCCTCCTGCACGGCACGGGAGACCCCATGGGCCGAGAAGATCACGATGACGTCGTCGGGCACCTCGTGCAGTTCCTCGACAAACACCGCCCCCCGCTCGCGCAGGCTGTCGACCACGAAGCGGTTGTGGACCACCTCATGGCGCACATAGATCGGCGGGCCGAAGGCGTCCAGGGCGCCGTTGACGATCTCGATGGCGCGGTCGACGCCGGCGCAGAAGCCGCGGGGGTTGGCCAGCTTGATTTGCATGGTGTTGGGTTGCATGGGGGCCTTGCCTTGATGCTCTTGCATCGATATCTCATTGAAAACGCTAGCGGTGCCTGTGATGTCAGCCCCTGCCATAACGCCATTATCAGGTGCAGTGCCGCGCCCTTGGGGTCTGACCCCGCTGCTGCATAGTACACCAACCATTTGATGGTACTGAGACATCAACGACCTGGGGGTCAGACCCCAAGGGCTACGCCGAGCTCTCGGATGTCTCAGGGCGTGCCCCCCAAGGCATGTGTCTCAATGGGTGGTGGCGGGCTTCACGTCCAACACTTCCACCTCGAAGGTCAGGGTACGCCCCGCCAGCGGGTGGTTGAAGTCCACTTCCACCTGCTCGCCCTCGATGTGCCTGATCACCCCGGGCAGCTCGCCGCCGGCGGCATCGGCGAAGGACATCACCATGCCCACCTCCGGTTCGTCGCTCTCGAAGTCGTCGCGCTTGAGCATCTGGATGTTCTGGGGGTTGTGCTGGCCGAAGGCGTGCTCGGGAGTAATCTCGAAGCTGCCGGTGTCGCCGCTCGCCAACCCCTTGAGGGGATGCTCGAAGCCCGGCGGCAGGTTGCCGTCGCCCACCTGGAAGGTGGCGGGCGCCTTGTCCCGGGTGGAATCGACCACGGTGCCGTCTTCCAGGCTGAGGGTGAAGTGTAGGGTCACTTCCATGCCCTCGTCGATGCGAAGGCCCTGGGATTCCTGGTTGCTCATGGCGTGTCTCTCGAAGCGTGCGTGAAGGTCACGAAGGGTGTGCGGCTTGGACGGCCGGGGAGCGAGCGGGTTCCTCAGCCATGCCGGCGGGCCCGTCGCCGCTCGGCGAAGAGCGACTCCCAGATCAGGCCGATGGCCCCCAGGGTGATGCCGATATCCGCCACGTTGAAGGCCGGGTAGTACCAGCCGGCCGCATGGAAGGAGAGGAAGTCCACCACGTAGCCGTGCACCAGCCGGTCGTAGAGGTTGCCGAGCGCCCCGCCGATGATCAGCGCCAGCGACACCGCCAGCAGCGTCTCGTCGCGCTTGAGGCGGCGCATCCACACCGTCAGGCCGATGCTCGCTCCCACCGCGATGGTAGCGAAGAACCAGCGCTGCCAGCCGGGATGGCCGGCCAGGAAGCTGAAGGCCGCGCCGGTGTTGTGAAGCAGCGTCAGGTCGAAGAACGGCAGCACTTCCACCGGCCGAGCGTAGTCGAGCAGCCCGCTGGCCAGGTACTTGGTGCCGAGATCCAGCACGATCACCGCCAGCGCCAGCCATAGCCAGCGCAGCGGCTGGTGCATGGGCGCCCTCTCCCGTTCTGGCTCGGCGCCCTTCCCGGCTCTCGGTTCCGATTCGGCCATGGCGCCCACCTTACGCATAGCGGCGAGTTTCGCCGGGGCCGTCCGGCAGGTTGCTGATGCAGCGTCCGCAGAGGTCCGGGTGCTCGGGATGGGTGCCTACGTCCTCGCGGTGGTGCCAGCAGCGCTCGCACTTGCTGTTGGCGCTCTCGGCCACGGCCACCTTGAGCCCCTCGAGCTCGGTGGCCTCGGCGCCCTCGCCCTCGGCGAGCGGCTTGAGCGTCACCTCGCTGGTCAGCATCACGAAGCGCAGCTCGTCGCCCAGCTTGGCGAGCGTGGCCTGCAGGGCGTCATCCACGTAGAGGGTGACGTCGGCGGCCAGGCTGCCCTTGATGGTCTTGGCGTTGCGCGCGTCCTCCAGGCACTTGTTGACCGCCTGCTTGACCTCGAGCACCTGCTCCCAGAAGTCGCGGCCCATGGCGGCGTCATCGGCGAGCGTCTCGAGCCCCGTGTAGTACTCGGCCAACAGCACGCTGTCGCCGCGCTGGCCCGGGATGTTCTCGAAGATCTCCTCGGCGGTGAAGGAGAGGATCGGCGCCACCCAGCGCACCAGTGCCTCCACCACGTGGTAGAGCGCGGTCTGGGCGCTGCGGCGCGCCACGGAGTCCGCCTGGGTGGTGTACTGGCGATCCTTGATCACGTCCAGATAGAAGCCGCCCAACTCCCGGGCGCAGAAGCCGTGCACCTGCTGGTAGACGTCGAGGAAGCGGTACTCCTCATAGGCGGTCTCGATACGCGCCTGCAGCTGGGCGGCACGATCCACCACCCACTGGTCGAGGGCCAGCATCTCGTCGAAGGGCAGCGCATCGCGCTCCGGGGCGAAGCCGTTGAGGTTGGCGAGCAGGAAGCGCGAGGTGTTGCGGATGCGCCGGTAGACGTCCGCGGTGCGCTTGAGGATCTCGTCGGAAACCGCCATCTCGCCGGAGTAGTCGGTGGAGGCCGTCCACAGGCGCAGGATGTCGGCGCCGAGCTTGTCCATCACCTCCTGGGGCGCCACCACGTTGCCCACCGACTTGGACATCTTGCGGCCCTGGGCATCCACGGTGAAGCCGTGGGTGAGCAGGCCGCGGTACGGCGGGTGGCCGTCGATGGCGCAGCCGGTGAGCAGCGAGGAGTGGAACCAGCCGCGGTGCTGGTCGGAGCCCTCCAGGTAGAGATCGGCGATCGGGCCGCTCTCGTGGCCGTGGGGGTGCGAGCCGCGCAGCACGTGGCGGTGGGTGGTACCGGAGTCGAACCAGACATCCAGGGTGTCGGTGACCTTGTCATAGTCGGCGGCCTCCTCGCCCAGCAGCTCGGCGGGGTCGAGGCGGAACCAGGCGTCGATGCCCTCGGCCTCGACGCGCTTGGCGGCCTCTTCCATCAGCGCCACGGTGCGCGGGTGAAGCTCGCCGCTGGCCTTGTGCAGGAAGAAGGGGATCGGCACGCCCCAGTTGCGCTGGCGGGAGATGCACCAGTCCGGGCGGTTGGCGATCATGCTGTGCAGGCGCGCCTTGCCCCAGGCCGGGGTGAAGGTGGTGGCCTCGATGCCCTCCAGCGCCCGCTCGCGCAGGGTCTTGCCGTCCTTGCCCTGCACGTCCATGCCCACGAACCACTGGGCGGTGGCGCGGTAGATCACCGGGGTCTTGTGGCGCCAGCAGTGCATGTAGCTGTGGGTGATCGGTTCGTGATGCATCAGCGCCCCGACCTCACGCAGCTTGTCGACGATACGGGGGTTGGCCTTCCAGATCATCTGGCCGCCGAAGAACGGCAGGTCATCGGCGTAGACGCCGTTGCCCTGCACCGGGCTCAAGATCTCCTCGAAGGTCATGCCGTGCTCGCGGCAGGTGACGAAGTCATCCATGCCGTAGGCGGGAGCCGAGTGGACGATGCCGGTGCTGCCCACCTCCGCTTCCACGTAGTCGGCCAGGTAGACCGGCGACAGGCGATCATAGAAGGGGTGGCGGAAGCGGATGCCGTCGAAGGCATCACCCTTGGCGGTGGCGATCACCTCGCCCGTGAGGCCGAAGCGTTCGAGGCAGCTCTCCACCAGCTCTTCCACCAGCACCAGCAGCCGCTCGCCGGTATCCACCAGGGCGTAGGTGAACTCCGGGTGCATGTTGAGCGCCTGGTTGGCGGGGATGGTCCAGGGCGTGGTGGTCCAGATCACCACGGCGGCGGGCTTCGGCAGTTCACTCAGGCCGAAGGCCCCGGCCAGCTTGTCGGCATCTTCCACCGGGAAGGCCACGTCGATGGCGTCGGACTTCTTGTCCTGGTACTCCACCTCGGCCTCGGCCAGCGCCGAGCCGCAGTCGAAGCACCAGTTGACGGGCTTCAGGCCCTTGAACACATAGCCGGCCTCGACCATGTCGGCGAGCGCACGGATCTCGCCGGCCTCGTTGGCGTAGTCCATGGAGCGGTAGGGGTTGTCCCAGTCGCCGATCACGCCCAGGCGCACGAAGTCCTTGAGCTGCTCCTGGATCTGCGCGGAGGCGTACTCGCGGCACAGCGCCCGAGCACGCTCCGGCTCGAGGTGTTTGCCGTGGGTGGTCTCCACCTTGTGCTCGATGGGCAGGCCATGGCAGTCCCAGCCGGGCACGTAGGGGGCATCGAAGCCGGCCAGGTTCTTCGACTTGACGATGATGTCCTTGAGAATCTTGTTGACGGCGTGACCGATGTGGATGCTGCCGTTGGCGTAGGGAGGGCCGTCGTGCAGCACGAACAGTTCCCGACCACGGCGCTCCTCGCGCAGGCGATGGTAGAGGTCCATCTCCTTCCACTGCGCCACCCGGGCAGGTTCCTTTTTCGGGAGCATGCCGCGCATGGGGAAATCGGTTTCTGGCAGGTTCAGAGTGTGCTTGTAGTCGCTCATATCCTGGGGGTCAGCCGTCGTCGTGGTCGGCGGGTGAGCCCGCCGAGGAATCGGAAGTCACGGCCTCGCGCGCCAGCGGCGCCGATGCCAGAGGAAGAGAATCGTCGCTGCTGTCGCCCGCGGTAGCCGCCGCGACGGGGTGTGTCGCGAAATGAGCACCGGCAGCGGGGTGCTGTAGAACGTAGCCACCGGCAGCGGAGTGCTGGTGAAAGTAGCTCCGGGCGCGTGCCTGGTCGGCACGGATCTGCGCCTTGAGCTCGTCGAAGTGCGCGAACTTGACCTCGCCGCGCAGCTTGGCGCAGGGAAATACCGTCAGGCGCCGGCCGTAAAGGTCACCGTCGAACTCGAAGAGGTGCACCTCGAGCACGGGGCGCTCGCTGCCCACCGTGGGGCGCCAGCCGATGTTGGCCACGCCGGGCAGCCGTCGCCCGTCGGGGAGCTCGGTGACCACCGCATAGACGCCCTGCAGGGCCAGCGACAGGGCGGGCTGCGGCAGGTTGGCGGTGGGCACGCCGATGGTGCGGCCCAGCTGCCGGTCGGGCACCACCCGGCCGCCCAGCCGGTAGGGGCGGCCCAGCAGGCGCGCCGCGGCGGCGAAGTTGCCGCTGGCCAGCAGGGTGCGCACCCGGGTGCTGGAGACCCGCTCGTCGTCGATGGTGAAGGTACGGGTGTGCTCAACGCCGAAGCCGTGTGTCACGCCCACCTCGGTGAGCAGGTGGAAGTCGCCGCGGCGGTCGCAGCCGAAGCGGAAGTCGTCGCCCACCACCAGGTGGCGCACGCCCAGGCCGCCCACCAGCACGCGCTCGATGAACTCCAGGGCGGTCAGGCTGCGCAGGGCGTCGTTGAAGGGCAGGCAGAGGATGCGGTCGACCCCGCACTCGCCGAGCAGCGCCACCTTGTCGCGCAGGCGGGTCAGCCGCGGCGGCGCCTGGTCGCCGGCGAAGAACTCCCGGGGCTGGGGCTCGAAGACCACCACCGCGACCGGCAGGCCGAGCCTCGCGGCCTGCTCGCGGCACTGGTCGAGGATCGCACGATGGCCGCGGTGTACGCCATCGAAGTTGCCGATGGTGGCCACGCAGCCGCGATCCTCGTCACGCAGGTTGTGCAGTCCTCGAATCACTCGCATGGGCGTCATCACGCTGGGAAATAAAGTCCACGATTATAACGGACCGGGGGGCCCTTGACAGCCGGCGCGGCTTGGTCTTTCCCCGCTGTGTCTTGTGGGAGCAACGCTTGCGTCGCGATCCGTCGCGAAGCGGCGGCTGGTTGGCATTCCTTCAGCCCTTCATCCGAAAATGGCGAAGCCGCACCCCGAAGGCCGCCAGCCAGGCGAAGTAGACCGTCACCCCGGCCGAGACCAGCACCGCCAGCCAGCCGGCGCGGGTCCACACGCTCCACTCGAGCCAGGCCCGCCACTCGGGGGCCAGCCAGGCCAGCCCCACGCCCATCACCGTGCAGCCGCCAAGCAGCTGCACCGCATAGCGGCCCCAGCCGGGCTGGAAGACCAGCACGCCCTGCTTGCGCAGCAGCCAGCCCAGCAGGCCGGCGTTGAGGAAGGCCGAGAGCGCCGTGGCCAGCGCCAGGCCGGCGTGGGCCAGGGGCCAGATCAGGATCAGGTTGAAGACCATGTTGGCGACCATCGCAATGATGCCCACCTTCACCGGCGTGGCGGTGTCCTGACGGGCGAAGAAGCCCGGCGCCAGCACCTTGATCAGCATGAAGGCCACTAAACCAAAGGCATATGCTCTGAGGCTCATCGCCGCCATGGCGATGTCGCGCTCGGTCATGGCGCCGTAGTGGAACAGCGCGATCAGCAGCGGCTCGGCCAGCACCGCCAGCGCCAACGCCGCGGGCAGCCCGAGCAACAGCACGGCGCGGATCGCCCAGTCGAGCATGGCGGCGAAGTGCTCGCCGGACTGCTCGGCATGGCGCTTGGAGAGCGCGGGCAGGATCACCGTGCCGATGGCGATGCCGAACACGCCCAGCGGCAGCTCCACCAGGCGGTCCGAGTAGTAGAGCCAGGAGACGCTGCCCGCCGCCAGCAGCGAGGCCAGCACGGTGTCGAGCAGCAGGTTGATCTGCGAGACCGAAACCCCGAACAGTGCCGGCGCCATCAGCCGCAGGATGCGTCGCACGCCGCTGTGGGCGAAATCCGGCCAGGGCCGCGGCAGCAGCCCCAGCCGCGCCAGGAAGGGGACCTGGAAGGCGAGCTGCGCACCGCCGGCGATCAGCACCCCCCAGGCCAGCGCCATGGCCGGCTCCTCGAACAGCGGTGTGAGCAGCACCGCCGCGCCGATCAGCGACAGGTTGAGCAGCACCGGGGTGAAGGCCGGTACGGCGAAGCGGTTCCAGGTGTTGAGCGTACTGCCGGCGAAGGCGGTGAGCGAGATCAGCAGCAGGTAGGGAAAGGTCAGCTGCAGCATGTCGGCGGTCAACGCCAGCTTCTCGGGGTCGCGGCCGAAGCCGGGCGCGAAGACCCACACCAGCCAGGGCGAGGCCAGCATGGCCAGCGCCGTGATCAGCGCCAGCACCGCCGTGAGGCTGCCGGCCACCGCATCGAGCAGCTCCTTGACCTCGCGCTTGCTGCCACGGGTGGCGTATTCCGAGAGCACCGGCACGAAGGCCTGGTTGAAGGCCCCCTCGGCGAACAGGCGGCGCAGGAAGTTGGGGATCTTGAAGGCGACGAAGAAGGCGTCCGCACCGTTGCCGGCGCCGAACAGGGTGGCGATCACCACGTCGCGCGCCAGCCCCATTACCCGCGAGAGCATGGTCATCACGCTGACCACCAGGCCGGAGCGCATCAGGCCGCCCGCCTTGGGGGCGACCGCTCGGTCGTGGTCATCGACGGCCGGCGGGCGCGGCGCGCCGTCAGGCGTCTGGCGTTCGTCGTCCCGGGGCTCGGGGGGCGGTTCGTGATCCGTCACCGTCTGTTCCTCGTTCGGCGCCTTCGCCAGGCGCTCGGGAAGAATCGCGGACACAAAAAAACCGGCCGCAGCCGGTTTTTTTGCGGGCGCTCGGCTGACTTACGCCGCGAGTGCCTTGATGCGCTTGTTCAGGCGGCTCTTCAGGCGCGCGGCCTTCCGCTTGGAGAGCACGTCCTTGTCGGCGATGCGGTCGATGACCGGCTGCGCCTGCTTGAAGGCGTCCATGGCCTTGGCGTGGTCACCGCCGTTGATGGCCGTGATGACGCGCTTGATGTAGGTACGGACCATGCTGCGCTGGCTCGCCTTCAGGACACGACGGCCTTCTGACTGACGGGCACGCTTGCGGGCTTGCTTGCTGTTCGCCACTGACTGTCTCCTTGGAGAAAGTTGTGGTCGCCATCTGCGGGCGACACTTGATAACTGTATGATCCAACAGGGAAATAAAAAATCCCCGCCGGCCTGGCCATGTTGCCGGCTGCGCCATCGAGCGCAGTCGCTTAGGGGCCGTGTCTGAGAGGATGGCATATCCTATCACGCAAGCCCCGTGCTTGCCATAGTCCAACGATTGTGCAAAACGAGAAGCGCCGGGGACAGGTCGAAGAGGGGGTCCTACACCAGGGATGGCGTCGGTAGCGCCCAAGGAGGGGTCCACAGCGCCCCCTCGCAGACCTGTCGCCGGAACAGCTTCGAGCGACACTACCGTCTGCAATGATCCAGCCGGTGGTTGCTAGAGCACCACCAGGTTGTCGCGGTGGATCAGCTCCGGCGCCTCCATGTAGCCGAGGATGGCCTCGATCTGGTGGCTCGGCTTGCCGACCAGCAGGCGAGCCTCGTCGGCGCCGTAGTTGACCAGCCCCTTGGCCACGCGGTGCCCCTGGTCGTCGACGCAGAGCACCATGTCGCCGCGGCGGAACTGGCCACTGACCGCGGTCACCCCCACCGCCAGCAGGCTGGAGCCGCTGCCCTTGAGCACCTTCACCGCGCCGGCATCCAGGGTCAGGCTGCCGCGCACCTGCAGCTGCCCTGCCAGCCAGCGCTTGCGCGCCGCCATGGGGGCCTGCTCGGGCAGCAGCAGGGTGCCCAGCCGCTCGCCCTCGGCCAGGCGACCGAGCACATCGGGCTGGCGACCGCTGGCGATCACCGTGACCGCCCCGGAGCGGGCAGCCAGCCGGGCCGCCTGCAGCTTGGTGGCCATGCCGCCGCGGCCGAGTGCCCCACCGCCGCCGGCCACCGCGGTCAGGCTCGGGTCGTCGGCGCGCCCCTCGGCGATCAGCCGCGCCTCGGGATTGCTGCGCGGGTCGGCATCGAACAGCCCCTCCTGGTCGGTGAGGATCACCAGGGCATCGGCCTCGAGCAGGTTGGCTACCAGGGCCCCCAGGGTGTCGTTGTCGCCGAAGCGGATCTCGTCGGTGACCACGGTATCGTTCTCGTTGATCACCGGCACCACCCGCAGCGCGACCAGGGTACGCAGCGCCGAGCGGGCGTTGAGATAGCGCTTGCGGTTGGAGAGGTCATCGTGGGTGAGCAGTATCTGGGCGGTGAGCAGGCCGTGGCGGGCGAAGTGGCTCTCGTAGCACTCGGTGAGGCCGTTCTGGCCCACCGCCGCCGCGGCCTGGAGCTCGTGTACCGCCGAGGGGCGGGCCTGCCAGCCCAGGCGCACCATGCCGGCGGCCACCGCCCCGGAGGAGACCAGCACCACCTCGATGCCCCGGCGATGCAGCGCGGCGATCTGGTCCACCCAGCCGCCGATGGCCGCCTCGTCGAGGCCGCGGCCGTCATTGGTCAGCAGCGCACTGCCGATCTTCACCACCACCCGGCGGGCGCCAACAAGCGCCTCGCGGCCTGCCACCTGCTCGTTGCCTTCCATTCGCTCTCGACCCTCAGGGTGCGTACTCGACCTCGACGTCGTAATCATCATCATCGAAATCGTCGTCATCCTCGTCGTCGCGCTTGCGCTTGCGCCCCAGGCGGGCCTCGGTGCGGGCCACCGCCTCGTCCTCCATACGCGCGCGCATCTCACGGGCCCGCTCGGCGGCCTCCTCGTCCTCGTTCTCGAGGCGGCGCTGCTCGGTGAGCCAGCGGTAGGCGGCCTGCACCAGCGCATCGGTGCCGTCGCTGGAAATCGCCGAGATGCGGAACACCGGCCCCTGCCAGCCCAGGCGACGGACGACCTGGTCGGCCACCGCCTCGCGCTCCTCGGCCGGCAGCAGGTCGAGCTTGTTGAGCACCAACCATCGCGGCAGTTCGGACAGCGCCGGGGAGAACTCGCCCAGCTCGTGGATGATCGCCTCGGCGGCCGCCACCGGGTCGGACTCGTCGAAGGGCGCCACGTCGACCACGTGGAACAGCAGCCGGGTGCGGGTCAGGTGCTTAAGGAAGCGCAGCCCCAGGCCGGCACCGTCGGAGGCGCCCTCGATCAGGCCTGGCACGTCGGCCATCACGAAGTGCTCGTGCTGGCCAAGCTTCACCACGCCGAGGTTGGGCACCAGGGTGGTGAACGGATAGTTGGCGACCTTGGGCTTGGCCGCGGAGACCGAGCGGATCAGCGTCGACTTGCCGGCATTGGGCAGGCCCAGCAGGCCCACGTCGGCCATCACCTTCATCTCCAGGCGCAGGTTGCGGCGCTCGCCCTCGGTGCCCGGTGTGGTGCGCCGCGGCGCACGGTTGGTGGAGGACTTGAAGTGGATGTTGCCAAGCCCCCGACGGCCGCTCTGGGCGACCAGCACCACCTGGCCGATCTCGGTGACGTCGGCGATCACCTCGAGGGTGTCCTCGTCGATCACCGTGGTGCCCACCGGCACCTTGACGTGCAGGTCCTCGCCGGCGCGCCCGCTCATCTGCCGGCCCATGCCGGGCTGGCCGTTCTGCGCCTTGTAGAAGCGCTGGTACTTGAAGTCGATGAGGGTGTTGAGGGAATCGTCCCCGATCAGGTAGACGGTGCCACCATGGCCCCCATCGCCGCCGTCGGGACCACCCTTGGGCACGTACTTCTCGCGGCGGAAGCTCAGGCAGCCATTGCCGCCCTTGCCGGCCTCCACGATGATCGAGGCTTCGTCGACGAACTGCATCTCTTACTCTCCTGACGGCCTGTGCCGCCATGATACAAGAAGGCCCCGCCTGGGCGGGGCCTTCTCGCTGCAAGCGTCAGGGGTCTCAGGCAGAGACGATACTGACGAACTTGCGGTTCTTCGGACCCTTGGTCTCGAACTTGACCACGCCCTCGTCCAGCGCGAACAGCGTGTGGTCCTTGCCGATACCGACGCCGGTGCCGGCATGGAACTTGGTGCCACGCTGGCGGACGATGATGTTGCCCGGGTTGACGACCTGGCCGCCGAACAGCTTGACGCCGAGGCGTTTGGATTCGCTGTCGCGACCGTTACGGGTGGAACCCGCTGCCTTCTTGTGAGCCATTGCAAATACCTCGCTCGTTCAGGGGAGCAGCCGCTTACGCGGAGATCCCGGTGATCTTGACTTCAGTGAACCACTGGCGGTGGCCCTGACGCTTCATGTGGTGCTTGCGACGACGGAACTTGATGATGGTGACCTTGTCGCCACGACCGTGGGAGACGACCTCGGCCGCCACCTTGGCACCGTCGACCAGCGGGGCGCCAACCGTGACGTCCTCGTCATTGCCCACCAGCAGGACCTCGTCGAACTCGATGGTGTCGCCGGTCGGCACTTCCAGCTTCTCGAGCTTGAGAGTCTGGCCTTCCTGAACGCGGTACTGCTTGCCACCGCTCTTGATAACTGCGTACATGCTTTTCTCTCCAGGACTCATCGGGTGTTGGCTCTTCATCGACCTGCTGCGAGTGGCGCCCCTTCCGGCAGCCATCTGACAGGGAGCATGATGAGTGGGTCGCGGATTATAACCGCGGGCGAACGGCCGCACAACCCGCGGAACACCCTCCGGGAGGCGAGGCCGGCACCCCTGCCGAGGGCCCGCCAGCACCGGCTTGACGCCCCCATGGGGGCCCCATAGCATGGCCGGCAACCCGATGCCAGAAGGGACGCCCGTCGCCCCGGCCCCACCTACCCGTCGAAACCGCCTCCATGCCTGCGAACGCCTCACCGCCCCAGTCGCCCCGCCCCGCTCCCGCGTCGCCGCTCCATGCCGCGGTGGCCGATGATTTCCTCGCAGTGAACCGCACGATCATGGACCAGCTCGCCTCGCGCATCCCGCTGGTGGAGACCATCGGCCAGTACATCATCGAGAGCGGCGGCAAGCGGCTGCGCCCGCTGCTGGTGCTGCTGGCGGCGCGCTCGCTGGGCTACCAGGGCGACCGGCACATCACCCTGGCGACCCTGGTGGAGTTCATGCACACCTCGACGCTGCTGCATGACGACGTGGTCGACGAGTCCCACATGCGCCGTGGCAAGGCCACGGCCAACGACGCCTGGGGCAATGCCCCCTCGGTGCTGGTGGGCGACTTCCTCTACTCACGCTCCTTCCAGATGATGGTGGAGGTGGGCTCGATGCGGATCATGGACGTGCTTTCGCGGGCCACCTGCACCATTGCCGAGGGCGAGGTGCAGCAGCTCACCAACGTGGGCAACCCCGATACCGACGAAGCGGCCTACTTCGAGACCATCCAGGGCAAGACCGCCATGCTCTTCGAGGCGGCCTCCCACAGCGGCGCCATACTCGCCGACGCCAACCCAGACCAGGAGGCGGCCCTGCAGTACTACGGCCGCTACCTGGGCCTGGCCTTCCAGCTGATCGACGACCTGCTCGACTACCAGGGCGACGCCGAGGCGATGGGCAAGAACGTGGGCGACGACCTGGCCGAGGGCAAGCCGACCCTGCCGCTGATCCAGGCCATGGTCGCCGGTACCCCCGCGCAGCGCGACCTGGTCCGCCGGGCCATCCGCAAGGGCGGCCTCGACCACCTGGAGGAGGTACTGACCATCGTGCGTGACACCGGCGCCCTGGACTACACCCGGGCCCGCGCCGAGGAGATGGCCGACAGGGCCCTGGCACAGCTCGACGCGCTGCCCGAGAGCCCCTTCCGCGACAGCATGGCCGAGCTCGCCCGCCTGGCTGTCGACCGGCAGACCTGAGCGGCGCAAAGCCGCTCGAGGGGCTTGCATGCCGGCAAGGCTTGCGTATAATGCGCTCCGTCGGTCAACACAGACCCGATGCAAAAAAAGTTCGGAGTATAGCTCAGCTTGGTAGAGCGCTGCCTTCGGGAGGCAGAGGTCGTAGGTTCGAATCCTGCTACTCCGACCAAAGAACACAGCAAAAACCGCCACTTACGGATCATTCCGGGTGGCGGTTTTTCTGTTGTGGCGCCTGGGTGGCAATATGGCGAGCGCCCTGGCCGCGTTTGCGGCATGCCCCCGTACGCTCCCATCAGCGCCGTGTCTTGTTGCGCGACTTCGCCCGAGGCTTGGCGCCATGGGACTGCAGCTTGCGCACGTTCGCGCGGGTCTTGGTGCCGTAAGGCTTCAACGCCGCGGCCGCGATACGTGCGGGATCGCCACCGCGCGCCGCCGCCACTGCCGCTTGCTCGGCAGCGGTGGTGAAGGTCGTGGCCTTCTCCATGACCATCCCCACTGCCTCGGGGCCGGTCATCGCCCCGCTTGCCATCTTCATGGTGCGATGGGCGATCACCTCACAGGCAGCCAGCGACATCCTGTTATAGGCCGAGGCGACCTTCATCCAGGCAAACATCATTTCCATCGGGTTCTTGGTCATTTCGTCCAGGGCTCCATATGAGCATCAGATTGTATACGCCGATATAGCTCGGCACACGTGCCTTTAAAGGCATGGATGCGGCGAGTGGCGGCGCCCGGTTCCCCCGCAACCGTGTTCAGAACCTCGAACCACGTTGGCGCATGATGCCCATCCGTGAGTTGCGCCTTGATGCCACTTCCGATGTCAGTGTGCGGCGGGTCCCGGTGATCACCTCTACGCCTGGCCGGTTGCGTCTCACGCAATCCCGACGATACTGAAACCGTAGGTTGCAGCAGCCAGGATCATGCACATCCACCCTGAGTCTTCAATCTGCGAAACGCCCGCGTCTGACCTGGGGTCGCGCACGGCAACCGGGTAGCGGACTCACAGAGGTACGGACCATGACTGACCCACGGCATTCGTCACCGAAGGCAGGTGATGGGCAGACACCGCCCGAGGCACCAGACGACATCCTGGCACAGCGTTACGCCGAGATCCTCGCGCGCTTGTCGACCGAGTCGTCCCGGGCCCTGCAGGGCTTGCTCGAGCGACAGGCGCGCGGGGATTTCTTTACTCTGCCTGACCCGGCGGTTGCCGCCAAGTCGCTCGCCAGCCTGGGCCAGCAGTTTCTGCGGCATCCGCAGCGCGCCCTGGACGTACAGATGCAGCTGTGCCAGGGCTATGCGGCACTCTGGCAGGACACGGCGCTGCGACTGTGCGGCCAGGCACCACCACCGTCCGTCCAGTACGACCCGAGAGACCGGCGTTTCAAGGGTAAGGGCTGGGAGGAGAACCTCTTCTTCGATGCGCTCAGGCAAGCCTACCAGTTGACCGCCGAGCAGTGGCTGAGTGCGGTCCATGATGTCTCCGACGACCTGGACAGGGAAGAGCGGGTGAAGATCGAGTTCTATGCGCGTCAGCTGATGGACGCGCTCGCCCCCAGCAATTTTGCCACCACCAACCCCGAGGTGATCGAAGCCACGGTCCGTACCGGCGGCGCCAACCTGCTGCAGGGCATGGCCAACCTGATGGACGACATGGCCCGGGGCGAGGGGCTATTGCGCATCAAGCAGAGCGATGCTGCCGGGCTGGAGCTGGGCAAGAACATCGCGGTGACCCCCGGCAAGGTCATCTATCAGAACGAGCTGATGCAACTCATTCAATACGCGCCGGCCACCGAGGAGGTCGACCGCCAGCCCTTGCTCATCGTCCCCCCCTGGATCAACAAGTACTACATCCTGGATCTGACCCCGCAGCGCTCTTTCATCCGCTGGGCCGTCGAACAGGGGATAACGGTCTTCATCATCTCGTGGGTCAACCCGGACGAGCGCTATGCCGAGGTGGCCTTCGACGACTACCTCACTCAGGGCACCCTCAAGGCCATGGACATCGTCGAGGAGGTGACAGGCGAGGCGTCGCTCAACACTATCGGCTACTGCATCGGTGGCACCCTGCTGGCCTGCACCCTGGCGCACCAGGCCGCCCGGGGGGATGATCGGGTCAGCAGCGCCACCTTCTTCACCACCCTGCTCGATTTCAGCGAGGTAGGGCCGCTGGAGGTGTTCATCGACGAGGAGCAGATCCGCTACATGGAGCAACACATGGCCCAGCGCGGCTATCTGGAGGGCACGCATCTGGCCAATGCCTTCAACCTGCTGCAGTCCGCCGATCTGGTCTGGAGTTTCGTGATCAACAACTACCTGCTCGGCCGCGACCCCAAGGCCTTCGATCTGCTCTACTGGAATTCGGACTCCACCCGCATGCCCCGGCGCATGCAGAGCTTCTACCTGCGCAACATGTACCTGGAAAATCGCCTCACCGAACCCGGGGGAATTTCCCTGGCGGGAGAGGCCATCGACCTTGGCAAGGTGCGCACCCCGGCGTTCTTCGTGGCGACCGAGAAGGATCATATCGCCCCCTGGCAATCCAGCTACCGCGGCGCACACCTGCTGGGCCGCCGTCCACGATTCATCCTCGGTGGATCCGGCCATATCGCGGGCGTCATCAATCCGGCCGACTCGGCGAAGTATGGCTACTGGAGCTATGGCCACCTGCCCCGCGATCCCGAGCGCTGGCTAGCCTCAGCCACTCATCATCCGGGCTCATGGTGGCGGGAATGGCGCACCTGGCTCAAGCGCCATGGCGGTGGGCAGGTGACAGCCCGAGAGCCTGGCGGTGGCCGCTTCACCCCCCTCGAGGAGGCGCCGGGATCCTATGTCCAGGTGCGAGTCGATGCCCCGGCACCGACCACCTCGTGAAGGGGCAAGGCCAGTGAGTCTCCTGACGCCCTGACTCCTCAGGTCACGGTAATCACGGTGCAATCGGCGGTATGGCTGACCTTGTGGGAGACGCTGCCGAACACCATGCCGCGCATGTCGCTGACGCCACGGCTGCCCATGACGATGGCATCGGCGCCGAGTGCCTCGGCCTCGCCGGTGATCAGCTCCGCCGGGCGGCCCTGGCGAACCACCTCCTTGACCTCGATGTCGGCGAGGTCGACGGTGGCGCGTGCCTTGTCGATCGCCTTGTGGGCCTCCTCCTTCATGCCCTTCGCCAACTTCTCGCGCTCCTCCTCGGCATAAGGTTCGGCAACGCCGCCGGTGAACAGGCCGATGTTGTCCGGCGGAAACTCGGCCACGGTCATCAGGTGCAGGACGGCGGACGTCCCCCTGGCCAGCTGGGCGGCCACCTGGAGCGCCTTCTCGGCATGGCTGGAACCGTCAACGGGAACGAGGATTGTCTGGTACATGATATCTGTCCTTTCAGTGACATACCGGGATACCCCGCGGCACCCCCTCCTGAGTCAAGCCTAGACGCTGACGGCAATCCGGCAATGTCCTGGATCAAACGCTCCAGCCGAAACCCAGCACCGGCATCGCCAGGCCGAACACCACCAGGGTGATGACCAGGATCGCCGCCAGGCTCACCAGGGCGCCGGCGCGCATCATCTCCGCCACGCTCAGCCGGCCGCTGCCGAAGACCACGGCATTGGGCGGGGTCGCCACCGGCAGCATGAAGGCGCAGCTTGCCGCCATGGCCACCGGCACCGAGAGCAGCAGCGGGCTGGCACCGAGGCTCACGGTCAGCGAGGCGGTCAGCGGCAGGATCGCCGCCGCGGTGGCGGTATTGCTGGTCACGTGGCTCATTAGCATCACCACCACCACGACCATCGCCACCAGGCCCCAGGTCGGCCAGGCATCGAAGGCCCCCAGCCCCTGGGCCACCGCCGCGGCCAGGCCGCTGCCCTCGATCGCCGTGCCCAGGCTGAGCCCGCCACCGACCAGCACCAGTACCCCCCAGGGCAGCTGACGGGCGCTGTCCCAGTCCATCAGGAACTGGCGCTGGCGCCAGCGGGCCGGCACCACGAAGAGCAGCAGGGCACCGATCACGGCGATACCGGCATCGCTGAGCGGCACCTGCAGCCAGGCCTCCAGCAGCGGCCGGGTGACCCAGGCCAGGGCGACGAGGGCAAAGACCGCCGCGACTCGCTGCTCGGGGCGGCTCATGCGCCCCAGGTCCTCGGTCTGCTCGCGGAGCATCTGCGCCACCCCCGGCAGCTCGTCGTGGCTCACCGGGTAGACCCAGCGGGTCAGCAGCCACCAGGCCAGCACCAGCAGCAACAGGGACGGGGGCACCGCCACCAGCATCCACTGGGCGAAGCCGATCTCGATGTCGTAGTTGTCGGCCATGAAGCCGGCCAGCAGCGCATTAGGCGGCGTGCCGATCAGCGTGCCCATGCCACCGATATTGGCGGCCAGGGCGATCCCCAGCAGCAGCGTCAGGGCCATGTGGTGGCTGGCGCCCTCGCCACCCTCCCGCTCCAGCATGGTCAGCACCGAGATACCGATGGGTACCATCAGCGCCGCGGTGGCGGTATTGCTGACCCACATGCTCAGCGCCGCCGTGGCGACCATGAAGCCGCCCACCAGACGATCCGGGCGCAGGCCGGAAAAGCGCAGCACCAGCATGGCGATGCGCCGATGCAGGCTCCAGCGCTGGATCGCCTCGGCCAGCAGGAAGCCCCCGAGAAAGAGGAAGATCAGCGGATTGGCATAGGGCGCCGCCACCTGGTCGATGGGCGCCACGCCCATGAGTGGCAGCACGGCCACCGGCAGCAGGGCGGTGACCGCGATGGGCACCGGCTCCAGTACCCACCAGATCGCCATCCAGGCGGTCAGTGCTACCACCTGCCAGGCCGCCGGCGGCATCCCTGCCGGCACCTCCATCAGCACCAGCAGCAGGAAGGCCAGCGGCCCCAGCGCCAGCCCCACCGGCACCTTGAGGCGCGCCAGCCGCGACGGCGATGCCGCCGTGGCCTCCCCGGACGTCGAGTCGGTCATGGCTCCTCCCTATGGTTGACCAGCCTCAGGATACACGGCTGGCGGGTGGCCTCAGAGCCAGGGCTCCAGCCCCAGCAGGCCGCTGAGCCAGGCGAGCAGACGCGCGCCCGCCGAGCCCGGTTCGCGGTCGAGGTGGACCGGGCGGCCATCGATCAGCGTCAGCCAGTGCAGCCGCCCCCGGACATCGAGCTCGAGGGCATAGCTCTGCTGGGGGCTCGCCCCCTCGGCAACGAACGCCATGAAGTCGTCCAGCAGCGGCTCGCTCACGGCCAGCACCCCCACCTCGGTGTTCCACCATACCGAACGGGGGTCGGCATTGGCCGACCCCACGAAGAGCCGGTCCCGGTCGACCCCCAGCGCCTTGATGTGCAGCACCGAGCCGGAGCTGCCAACACGCTCGTCGTGCGGGTCGCCGTCCGCCGCGAGGTCACCGCGCAGCTCGAAGAGCGCCACGCCGCTCTCCAGCAGCCCTGCCCGGTAGGGCGCGTAGGCGCCGTGGACGAGCGGGACGTCGGAGGCCTCCAAGGAGTTGGTGACCACCGTCACCTCGATGCCCGCCTCGGCCATCGCCTGCAGCCGGCGACTGCCCGCCGAGGTGGGCACGAAGTAGGCGGAGACCAGCAGCAGCCGCGACTCTGGGGCTAGCCGACGCACCAGCTGGCCGGCCATGGTCTCGGCCAGCGGCGGGCGGCCGCGGCGCGCCGGCTTGCCGGGCGGGTCCCACAGGGCCTCGGCCTCCCCCCAGTGCAGCGAGTCGGCCAGCCGGCTGCGGGAGCGGTTCTCGTAGCGCTCACGCAGGGCGGCGAAGTAGGTCGAGTCGCTGCGCGCCTCGAGCCAGGCGGCCAGGCGGTTGCGCAGCACCCGCCAGGCATCGGGGTCGGCCTGGCGATAGCGGCCGATGGGCTGGGCCAGGCCATGGTTCCAGTAGAGATCGAAGCTGCGCGACAGCGGCGCCATCACCGGCCCCATGACCAGCAGGTCCAGGTCGGCGAAGTTGCGCGGCGAACCGGCGCTGTAGTACTCGTCACCCAGGTTGCGCCCGCCGACGATGCCCACGGCGTTGTCGGCGAGCCACAGCTTGTTGTGCATGCGCCGATGCTGGCGACCGGCCACCGGCAGCGAGGCCAGCACCCGGCTGGCCAGGATGTCGGCACTCCGCGCCCTGCCGCCCGCTCAATCCGCATCGTCGTCATCGTCGGCCAGGCGCCTGGCCATGGCCTTGCGCGCCCTGTTGCGGCGGTAGAGACGCACCAGGGCGATCCACAGCGCGGCCGCCACCATGGCCGCCAGGGTCCAGCCCTGCCAGGGACGCGCGGCATCCCCCATCAGGGTCTCCAGGGTAATGATCAGGATGAAGCCCGTCGCCTGGCTGGCGATCGCCAGGGCGCGCAGGGTATCGAAGGCCGGTCGTGCCATGAGTGCTCCCGCTGGATGACAGCCCTGCCCGCCGGCAGTAGGCTTGGCGAAACGAATGCGCCCAGTGTACCCGCTGCGGCGCCAGCCGCCGACCACTCGGGAGCCACCGCCACGACATGGATGCCATCGCCCTGGGGCCCGTCCTGATCGCGCTGCCGCGCCTCTATGCCTTCCTTGCCGCCCTGGTCCTGCTGGCTGCCAGCGCCTTCCTGCTCGGCCTGCCCCGGGGCCGCCATGCCCGCTGGTTCAACGGCCTACTGCTGGCCTGGCTGGTCGGCGCCCGACTGGGGCATGGGCTGATGAACCTGGGCGCCTATGCCGAGGCGCCCCTGGACATCCTCAAGCTCTGGCAGCCCGGCTACCATGGCCTCTGGGGCCTGCTGGCCGCGCTGGGCTGGACCGCCTGGTCGCTGCGCGACCGCCTGGGGGCGATGCTGGGCGGCATGGGCCTGGCGCTGGGTGCCTCGCTGCTGTGGCTGACGCTGGTCACCCTGGCCCCGCTCGGCGGCGGCATGGCGCTTCGCGCGCTGCCTGACCTCGCCCTGGAGAACCTCGACGGCGAGGAGGTGAACCTGGCGTCGCTGTCCGGCGAGCGGGTGGTGGTCAACCTCTGGGCCACCTGGTGCCCGCCCTGCCGTCGCGAGATGCCAATATTAGCCGAGGCCGATGCACGGGAAGGGGTCACCGTGGTGATCGTCAACCAGGGCGAGGAGCTGCTGCAGGTAGTGCGCTACCTCGACGAGCAGGGCCTCGACTTCGGCCATGCCCTCCTCGACCCGCGCCAGCAGCTGATGGTGCTGGCCGAGTCCCCGGGCCTGCCCACCACCCTGCTGTTCGACGCCGAGGGCCGCGCCCTGGATCAGCACGTCGGCGAGCTGACCCGCGCCCAGCTCTCGGCCTGGCTGGAGGAGCGCTGAGCGGCCTCGGGGCGATCGCCTCCTGATCGGCGCCTGGACGCTTAAGCCGCGCTTGGCTTTGCGGTAAGATACCGCGCCCTGTCGCCGCCGGGCCGGGTGTGGCCAGCGGCACCGAACCGATCCCAAGCATCCCCGAGGCACCATGAGCGACTTCTCTCCCGGCCAGCGCTGGATCAGCGACGGCGAGGCCGAACTCGGCCTGGGCACCATCCTCAACGTCGACGTCCGCAGCGTCACCGTGCTCTTCGGCGCCAGCCAGGAAACCCGCACCTACAGCAGCCGCAACGCCCCCCTGACCCGGGTGGCCTTCGGCAGCGGCGACCGCATCCAGTCCGCCGAGGGCTGGCAGATGACCGTCGACGACAGCAAGGAGGTCGGCGGCCTGATCGTCTATATCGGCGAAGACGACGCCGGCGAGCTCACCGAGCTGCCCGAGGCGCGGCTCGCCGACACCATGCAGTTCGACCAGGCCCGCGACCGCCTGCTCACCGGCCAGGTCGACCGCAACGACTGGTTCGACCTGCGCTTTCGCACCCTGCACCACTTCCATCGCATCGAGCAGAATCCGGCACTCGGCCTGGCCGGCCCGCGCATCGACCTGATCCCCCACCAGCTCTACATCGCCGACGAGGTGGCCCGTCGCCACGCGCCGCGGGTACTGCTGGCCGACGAGGTGGGGCTGGGCAAGACCATCGAGGCCGGGTTGATCCTGCACCGCCTGCTGCTCACCGGCCGCGCCGAGCGGGCGCTGATCCTGGTGCCGGCGAGCCTGACCCACCAGTGGCTGGTGGAGCTGCTGCGCCGCTTCGCCCTCGAGGTCACCCTGCTCGACGAGCAGCAGAGCCAGGCCCACGGCGAGGCGAACCCCTTCGAGGCCGGCCAGCTGGTACTGGCCAGCCAGGACTGGCTGTTCGCCAACCCCCATCGCCAGCAGCAGGCGCTGGCCTGCGACTGGGAACTGCTGATCGTCGACGAGGCCCACCACCTGGACTGGAGCCCGGAGCAGAGCGGCCCCGGCTACGCCTGCGTGGGGCGCCTGGCCGCCCAGGTACCCGGCATGCTGCTGCTCACCGCCACCCCCGAGCAGATGGGCCTGGAAAGCCACTTCGCGCGGCTGCGCCTGCTCGACCCGGACCGCTATCACAGCCTCGCGGCCTTCCGCGAGGAGGAGCAGCACTACGTGGAGGTGGCCGAGGCGATCGACGCCCTGGAGCGCCTGCCGGGCGAGGCCGCCGACCGCGAGAGCGTCGCCGCGGTGATCGCCGAGCCCGACAGCCTGGCCCTGCTCGACACCCTGGCCGACCCCGAGCGTGGCGACGACCAGCACGCCGCCGCCCGCGACCAGCTGCGCGATCAGCTGCTGGACCGCCACGGCACCGGCCGGGTGATGTTCCGCAACAGCCGTCGCCATGTGGGCGGCTTCCCGGAGCGCCGCCTGCATATCGCGGAGCTCGAGGCGCCCTCCTCCTACCGCCGGGTGCTGCGCCGCCTGGCGCGCGACGAGGACTACCTGGACGAGCTGCTGATCGAGACCGGGCTCGACCATCCCGAGGTGCTGATCTACCCGGATGCCATGTACCGGGCGTTGACCGACGACCCGCTCAACACCGAGCCGTGGTGGCAGTTCGACCCGCGGGTGACCTGGCTGCTGGCACGCCTCGCCGACGACGGCGAGGACGGCTTCGCCGATGACAAGGTGCTGGTGATCGCCCATGACCGCGAGACCGCCCTGGGGCTGGCCGAGGGGCTGCGGGTGCTCGGCGGCTACCAGGCTCCGGTGTTCCACGAGGGGCTCTCGCTGGTGGAGCGCGACCGCGCCGCGGCGGCCTTCGCCGACCAGGAAGAGGGCTGCCAGGTGCTGGTCTGCTCGGAGATCGGCTCCGAGGGGCGCAACTTCCAGTTCTGCCGCCACCTGGTGATGTTCGACCTGCCGCTGCATCCCGACCAGCTGGAGCAGCGCATCGGCCGGCTCGACCGCATCGGCCAGCGCCACGCCATCGAGCTGCATGTACCGGTGTTCACCGGCAGCCCCGGCGAGAAGCTGCTGCGCTGGTACCACCAGGGCATGGACGCCTTCAGCGCGCCCCATGGCCTGGGCAGCGAGATCCATGCCGCCTTCGGCGATACCCTGGCCGACAGCCTGCTCGACGACGAGGCGCTCGAGGAGGTGATCGCGGAGACCCGGGCACTGTTCGAGGCGCGCCTGGCCGAGCGCGATGCCGGCCGCAACCGATTGCTCGAGCTCAACGCCTGCCGCCTGGACCGCGCCGATGCGGTCATCGAGGCGATCCGCGAGCTCGACGCCGACAAGGCCCTGTCCCGCTACCTGGACCAGGCGCTCGAGATCTTCGGCGTCGACAGCCAGGAGCTGGGCGGCGGCATCCAGTACCTGCAGCCGAGCCCGCAGATGCTCGACGGCCTGCCGGGCCTGGTGAAGGGCGAGGAGGGCTTCTCGGCCACCTTCTCCCGCGCCCGGGCCCTGACCCGGGACGACGTCCAGCGCCTCTCCTGGGAGCATCCCCTGCTGCGCGAGATGATGGGCCGGATCCTCGACGGCCCCATGGGCAACACCGCCCTGGCCCTGCTCAGGCACCCGGCGATTCCCGCCGGCCGCCTGATGGTCGAGCTGGTCTTCCGCACCCACTGTCCGGCACCGAAGCGGCTGCACCTCAACCGCTTCCTGCCGCCCACCGCGGTGCGCGTGCTGCTCGACGAATCCGGCGCCAACCTAACCGACAAGATCTCCTTTACCGGCCTCTCGAAGGCGGTGCAGAAGGTCAAGAAGGCGGTCGCCCGGGACCTGATCAAGAGCCGCCACGACCGGCTGCGCGAGCTGCTCGACGGCGCCGAGGCGGAGGCCGAGCGGGAGCTGCCGAGCATTGTCGAGGCCGCCCAGGTGCGCATGCGCACCGAGCTCGATGCCGAGCTCAGCCGCCTCGAGGCGCTCTCGCGGCTCAACCCGGCGGTCCGCGACGACGAGCTCGAGGCACTGCGCGCCGAGCGTGCCGAGCTGGATACCGCCATCGAGGGCGCGCGACTGCGCCTCGATGCGGTGCGGGTGATCGTCACCGTGGGTGACGACGCGCGGTAAGGCCAAGGCGGCAATGTCTTCGCGAACTGAAGTTCGCTCCCACAACTTCCGTCTTCCAGCTTACAGCTCCCGGCGAAGCCGGGCAGTGGGAGCGCAGCTTGCTGCGCGAATGGCGCCGGCAGGCGCCCCGAGCTAAATGCCTGACGCCAAGGGAGGCCTCCGGCCTCCTTTCGCGATCTGAAGATCGCTCCTACAGCTGAATGGGCCCGATAAGTCGAAGGCGCATCTGGCATAGCTGCTTGGCCGCTTGGCCGCTTGGCCGCTTGGCCGCTTGGCCGCTAGCCCAGGATATCGGCCAGGGCCTTCTCCAGCGTCTCGAACCGGAACTCGAAGCCCGCCTCGAGCAGCCGGGCCGGGCGCATGTCGGCTCCGGTCAGCAGCAGCCGCGACATCTCGCCGAAGGCGGTCTCCAGCACGATGGCCGGCACCGGCATCAGGGCGGGACGCCCCAATTGCTTGGCCAGGGTGCGGGTGAACTCGGCATTGGTGACGGGATTCGGCGCGCTGCCGTTGAAGGGGCCCTCCAGGTCGTCGCGCTCAATCAGGAAGAGGATCGCGCGGACCAGGTCCTCGCGATGGATCCAGGGCATGTACTGCTTGCCGTCGCCGAAGCGCCCACCCAGCCCCAGCTTGAAGGGCGGCAACATCTTCTCCAGGCTGCCGCCGCCGACATCGAGCACCAGGCCGATGCGCAGCAGCGCCACCCGGACGCCGAAATCCGCCGCCTCCCGGGCGGTATCCTCCCAGCGCTTGCAGAGGCGGTGGGCGAACTCGTCGTGGGGCGGGGTCTCTTCGGTGACCTCGCGATCACCCTGGTCGCCGTAGTAGCCCATCGCCGAGGCGGAAACCATCACGCGGGGTGTCCGGCCCTGGCTGGCCTCGAGCTGCTCGCAGAGCATCACCAGGTCGCCGGTGATGTTGACCCGGGAGTCGATCAGGCGCTTCTTCTGGTTGTCGCCCCAGCGGCGGGCGGCGATCGACTCGCCGGCCAGGTTGACGATGGCGTCCGGCGGCGTGTCGACGAAGTCCAGCACCGAACGGCGGATATCGCTGCCCTCCGGCAGGCGGTCGCGCACCTGCTCCGGCTCCCGCGACACCACCAGCAGGCGATGCCCGGCCTCCTTCAACCGCAGGCAGAGCCGCTGCCCGACGAAACCGCTGCCGCCCGTGATCAACACTCGCATCCGGAATCCCTCCCCATGCCATTAAGACAAGCCACCGTGAGTTATACAGCCGTTGTACACTTCTGCTAGTCTAGCGATGAACGCCGTTGACTGCACGAGATGACCATGTCCCAGCCTCCCGTTTCCATCGCCATCATCGGCGCCGGCATCGCCGGCCTCGCCTGCGGGCAGGCCCTGCGCGCGGCCGGCCTGCCGGTGCACCTCTTCGACAAGGGCCGCGGCCCCGGGGGACGGTTGTCCAGCCGTCGCCTGCCGGGCGCCGTGGTCGACCTGGGCGCCCAATTCTTCAGCGTGCGTGACCCGGCCTTCCAACGCCAGGTCACCGCCTGGCGGGAGGCGGGCCATGTCGCCAGCTGGCCCGAGGCCCTCTGGCAAGTGAGCGAGACGGGCTGGCAGCGCCACCGGGACGACGTCGAGCGCTTCATCGGCGACCCGCGCATGAGCGCCGTGCCCCGCCGGCTGGCCGAGGGGCTCGAGGTTACCACCGACACACGCATCGAGCGCCTCGAATCCCACGACGGCCAATGGTGGCTGCTGGACCAGCACCGTCAGCGTCACGGTCCCTTCACGCGGGTGGTGATCGCGGTACCGACGCCCCAGGCCGCGGCGCTGCTGGCCGACCACGAGCCGGCCCTAGCCCAGGCCTGCGAGGCGGTGATCCAGCGCCCCTGCTGGACGGCCTGGGCATGCTTCGATGCGCCGCTGCCGTCCCTGCCGGGGGTCGACGACGACTGGCAGGCGGTGCGCCTGGACCCCGGCCAGGACCGGACGCAGGACGCCGATCCGCTGCGCTTCGTCAGCCGCAACGACCACAAGCCCGGCCGCCACGGGCAGGGCGAGAGCCTCAGCCTGCTGGCGCGTCTGGAATGGAGCGAGGCCCACCTCGCGCTCGACGCCGAGGCCGTGGCCCGGGAACTGCTTGATGCCTTCCGCGCGCGCCTGCCGCACGGCGTCACGCTGCCCGAGCCCAGCGACCTGGGGGCCCACCTCTGGCGCTACGCCCAGCCGGACGTCTTCGCCGCGGGCGAGGCCGTCAACCTCGACTACCGGCGCTCGTCCGCGGGGCTGGCGCTGTGCGGCGACGCCTGGCGTGGGCCGCGGGTCGAGGATGCCTGGCTCTCCGGCCACCATCTGGGTGAGGCCCTGGCGGCCGACGCTCACTGACCCATCGCGACTGGAGACTTCCATGACCCACGCCCTGATCCTGCTCGCCCACGGTTCCAGCGACCCGCACTGGCGAGCCCCCCTCGAACACTTCGCCGAACAGGCAAGGGAGCCGGCACGCTCATGAATGACGAGGCACGGCGCCCGGCCGACACGCCACTCTATCCGATCCGCGAGGTCTCCCGACTGACCGGGGTGAACTCCGTCACCCTGCGCGCCTGGGAGCGCCGCTACGGCCTGATCAAGCCGCAGCGCACGCCCAAGGGGCACCGCCTCTATGCCCGCGAGGACATCGAGCGCGTCGAGCGCATCCTGCAGTGGCTGAATCGCGGGGTGCCGGTCAGCCAGGTCCGCGAACTGCTCGACCAGCCGGAGAGCGCGGAGGCCCCGGCACCGGCGGCCGGCGACTGGCCCGGCCAGCGTCGTCTGCTGGTCAGCGCCGTTCAGGCCCTGGATCTGACGCGCCTGGAGGAGCTGTTCAACCAGTCGCTGGCGCTCTACCCGGTACCGACCTGCCTGGCCGAGCTCTGGCAACCGGTGGTCCGCCAGCTCGAGGAGGGCTGGGGAGAGCAGCTCGGCGACGCGCTGCAGCGCCGCACCCTCGAGACCTTCCTGCGCACCCGCATCGGCACCCGGCTGCTGCATGCCAACCGGCAGGGCCGGGGGCCGACCCTGCTGATCGCCCCCCTGCCCGATGACCCCGCCCCGCTGTGGGTGCTGCTCACCGCCCTGGCCGCCAGCGACCGTGGCTATCGGGTGCAGCTCTTCGATGCCCCGCTGCCCTGCAGCGAGCTGCCGCTGGCGGTGGAGCGCTTCCAGGCGGCGGCCCTGCTGCTGGCCAGCGGCAAGGCGGAGAAGGCCGAGCTGATACGGCGCCAGCTGCCGCGCCTGGCCGAGCAGCTCGAGGTGCCGCTGATGGCCTGCGGCCCCATGGCCCGCATCCGCGAGGCCGACCTGGAGGAGACCCGGGTGGAGCTGCTGGGCGATGACCTCGGCGAGGCCATGGAGCGCCTCCAGGCCTGCCTTCCCGTGCGCTGAACCCGGAGCCGCCCATGACCCGCCCCCTGATCGTCTGGTTCCGCAGCGACCTGCGCATCCACGACAACACCGCCCTGGCCGCGGCCGCCCGCCAGGGCCCCGTGGTCGCCGTCTTCCTGCGCAGCCTCACCCACTGGCAGCGCCACGGCCACGGCGCCAACAAGCTCGACTTCTGGGGCCGCGGAGTGGCCGCCCTGCGCGATAGCCTGGACGGCCTCGGGATCCCACTGCTGCACCGCGACATCGACGACTTCGGCGAGGCCCCGGCTGCCTTGCTGGGCATCGCACGGGAGACCGGCGCCGCCGCCCTGCACTTCAACCGCGAATACCCGGTGGACGAACTCGCCCGCGATGCCGCCGTGATCGAGGCCTTCGACGAGGCGGGCCTCACCGCCACCGGTCACCATGACGCCGTGGCCTTCGCCCCGGGCGAGCTGCTCACCGGCAAGGGCGACTACTACGGCGTCTTCACCCCCTTTGCCAAGGCCTGGCACCGCCAGCTGACGCCGGAACGGATCGCCCTGCACGACACCCCACCGCCCCAGGCGCCCATCGACATCGCGTCCGACCCGCTGCCCGAACTCCCCGCCCTGGCGGACACGCCGATCGACGGCCGCCAGTGGCCAGCCGGCGAGCAGGCGGCCGCCGATCGCCTTGAGCGCTTCCTGCGCTTCCGGGGACGCCACTACGCCGCGCAGCGGGACTTCCCGGCGATCCGCGGCACCAGCGAGCTCTCGCCCTACCTGGCGCTGGGCATGATCTCCCACCGCCAGTGCCTGCAGGCGGTGCTCGCCGAGAACGACGGCGCCCTGGCCGAGGGCGACGCCGGGCTCACAGCCTGGGTCAACGAGCTGGTATGGCGGGAGTTCTATCGCCACGTGGCCGTCGGCTTCCCGCGGGTCTGCCGCTATCGTCCCTTCCAGCGCCACACCGAGCGGCTTGCCTGGCGCGACGACGAGGCCGGCTTCGCCGCCTGGTGCGAGGGACGCACCGGCTACCCCATCGTCGATGCCGCCATGCGTCAGCTCGCCGCCACCGGCTGGATGCACAACCGCCTGCGCATGGTCACCGCCATGTTCCTCGCCAAGCACCTGCTGATCGACTGGCGCCGCGGCGAGGCCTTCTTCCTGCGCCACCTGGTGGACGGCGAGTTCTGCGCCAACAACGGCGGCTGGCAGTGGGCGGCTTCGACCGGCACCGATGCCGCGCCCTACTTCCGCATCTTCAACCCCACGACCCAGTCGACGCGCTTCGACCCCGACGGCCGCTTCCTCGCCGAGTGGCTGCCGGCGCTGGCCGGGCTGCCGGCGAAGGCCCGCCATGCCCCCTCGAGCGACCTGCTCGGCGGGGTCGACTACCCGGCCCCCATCGTCGACCACCGGGCCGCCCGGGCCCGCGCCCTGGAGGCCTTCAAGGCCCTGAACGCGGACTGATCCGCCACCCGACACGGGAGACCCTGCCATGCGCCAGGCACCTGATCTGGAGGCCTTCTGCGCCTTCTTCAATAAACTGGACAAGACCTGTACAACAAAGCTATACGAGGTATACACTGACGATATCGACTTCATCGACCCGCTGCACCACATCAAGGGCCGAGAGGCGCTGGAAGGCTACTTCCAGACCCTGTACGACAACGTGACATCATGCGGCTTCACCTTCCACGAGTCTCTGCAACGGCACGACACGGCCTTCGTCACCTGGACCATGCAGCTGGTGCATCCCCGCCTCGACGGCGGCCGCAGGGTAGAAGTCGAAGGCTGCTCGCACCTGCGCTTCGCAGACGACGGCCGGGTGGCCAGGCACCGCGACTACTTCGACGCCGGTGCCCTGCTCTACGAGCGTCTGCCGGTGCTGGGGGGCGCGATACGACTGGTCAAGCGACAACTGGGCCGCTGACGGCCACCGCAAACGGGGAGAGACCATGACCACAGCGAGCGACAGGCAGCGTATCTGGCTGACCGGGGCCACCTCGGGCATCGGCCGCGCCCTGGCCGAACGCCTGCTGGACGCGGGGCACCGGGTAGCGCTCAGCGCCCGCAGCGAGCCGGCACTGCGCGACCTCGCCGCCGGTCGCGACAACGCCCTGCTGCTGCCGCTGGACGTGGCCGACCGCCAGGCCGTGCGCCAGGCCGGCGAGCGCCTGGGCCAGGCATTCGGTGGCCTGGACCTGGTGATCCTCAATGCCGGCACCTGCGAGTACCTGGATGCCCGCGACTTCGATGTCGACCTCGTCGAACGGGTCTTCGCCCCCAACTTCTTCGGCGCCGTCTACGGCATCGAGGCCGCCCTGCCCCTGCTGCGCCGGGCCCGCGCCGAGGGCGGGCGACCGCTGCTGGCCGCCACCTCCAGCGCCGCGGCCTACCTGCCGCTGCCCCGGGCGGAGGCCTACGGTGCCTCTAAGGCCGCGCTGAGCCACTTCCTGGAGTCGCTGCGCCTGGACTTGGCCGCCGAGGGCATCGACGTGAGCGTGATCCACCCCGGCTTCGTCAAGACCCCGTTGACCGACCGCAACGACTTCGCCATGCCCATGCGCGTGAGCGTCGACGAGGCCGCCACGGCGATCCTCGAGGGCCTCGCCAGGCGCCGCCTGGATATCAATTTCCCGCGACGCTTCACGCTG
Source organism: Halomonas gemina (assembly GCF_023554995.1). GTDB lineage: Bacteria > Pseudomonadota > Gammaproteobacteria > Pseudomonadales > Halomonadaceae > Halomonas > Halomonas gemina. The sequence goes on along the minus strand of NZ_JAMJPK010000009.1, from coordinate 55,352 downwards.
CTGGTGCGACTGGCGGGCATCCTGCCCCCGGGGCTGCGCCATCGCCTGGGCCTGCGCATGACCCGCCAGGACACCGCCCCGGAGACCCGCCCATGACCGCCTCGTTCACCCCGCCCTATCCGCCTCGCAACGCCCGACGGAATGCCGCCCAACGCATTGCCGTGATCGGCAGCGGCATCGGCGGCATGGCCGCCGCCTGGTACCTGTCGAGCCGCCACCAGGTGACGCTGTTGGAGGCGGCCGACCGGCTGGGCGGCCATACCGCCACCGTGGATGTCTCGCTGGAAGGCCGGCAATACGCCATCGATACCGGCTTTATCGTCTTCAACGACTGGACCTACCCGCACTTCCAGCGCCTGCTGGCACGACTGGGCGTGGCCAGCCAGCCCACCGAGATGAGCTTCTCGATGCACGAGACGGCCCGCGACTTCGAGTACAACGGCCACACCCTGTCGAGCCTCTTCGCCCAGCGCCGCAACCTGCTGCGCCCCAGCTTCCATCGCCTGCTGCGCGACATCCTGCGTTTCAACCGCGAGGCGACCCGGGCGCTGGAGGAGGGCCGGCTCGACCCCGCCATGACCCTCGGCGCCTGGCTGGATGCCAACGGCTTCGGCGATGACTTCCAGCACCACTACCTGCTGCCCATGGGGGCGGCGATCTGGTCGGCCAGCATCCGCGACCTGCGCGACTTCCCGCTGCTGTTCTTCGTGCGCTTCTTCCGCCACCACGGCCTGCTGTCGGTCAGCGACCGGCCCCAGTGGCACACCCTGGTGGGCGGCTCACGCCGCTATATTCCGGCGCTGACCGCGCCCTACGCCGACCGCATCCACCTGGCCACCCCGATACGCGGCATCCGCCGCCACGCCGACCGGGTCGAGGTGCGCAGCTCGGACGGCGTCCAGGCCTTCGACCAGGTGGTGCTGGCCTGCCACGCCGACCAGGCGCTGGCGATGCTCGACGACCCGAGCGCCGCCGAACGCGAGATCCTCGGCGCCCTGCCCTACGCCGACAACGAGGTAGTGCTGCATACCGACACCCGGCTGCTGCCGCGCCGCCGGCGCGCCTGGGCGAGCTGGAACTACCGCCTCGATGGCCGCGGCGACGACGCCCGGGTCTCGGTGACCTACGACATGAACATCCTGCAGCGCATCGACGCCCCGCACACCTTCTGCGTGACCCTCAACGATAGCGCCGCCATCGACCCGACGAAGGTGCTGGGCCGCTATACCTATGCCCATCCCCAGTTCACCCTGGCCGGCCAGGCGGCCCAGGCCCGCCACGGCGAGATCTCGGGGCCCGAACAGCGCACCCACTACTGCGGCGCCTACTGGCGCAACGGCTTCCACGAGGACGGCGTCTGGAGTGCGCTGCGCGTGGCCCGGGCCCTGGGCTGCGACGAGGACGACCGCCGCGAGACACAGCCGGCCATCTCAGAGCCTCTCGCCGAGGAGCGCGTGGCATGATCCGCTCGCCGCGCTCGCGCATCTATCGTGGCACCCTGCGCCATCGCCGCTTCCTGCCGCGCCCGCACGCCTTCGAGTACGGCCTGTGGATGGCTTGGCTCGACCTCGACGAGCTTCCGGAGCTGTTCGACGGCGTGCCCGGCTTCAGTGCCCGGCGCCCGGCCCTGGCGCGCTTCCGCCGCGAGGACTACCTGGCCCCCCACGACCGCCCCCTCAAGCAGGCGGTGCGCGAGGAGCTCACGCGCCAGCTGGGCAGCGCCCCGGACGGGCGCATCTGCGTGCTGACCCAGCTGCGCACCCTGGGGCTGGGCTTCAACCCGGTGTCGCTCTACTACGCCTTCGATGCCCGCGGCGAGCTGCGCGCCGTGCTCGGCGAGGTGAGCAATACGCCCTGGGGGGAACGCACCCGCTATGCCTGCGCCGTGGCGCCTCGCCGCCATGGCCATGTCGCCGAGTTCGACAAGGTCATGCATGTCTCGCCCTTCAACCCCATGGACATGACCTACCGCTGGCGCTTCGACACCCCGGGCAACGCCCTGTCGATGCACATGGAGAACTGGAAGGACGGCGAGCGCCACTTCGACGCCACCCTGACCCTGCAGGCCCGCCCGGCGACCCGCGGCGTGCTGCTGGCCACCCTGGCCCGCCAGCCGTGGATGAGCCTCAAGACCCTCGCCGGCATCCACTTCGAGGCGCTGCGACTCTGGCTCAAGCGCATTCCCGTCCATGACCACCCCGGCCAGGACCACCCTTCACGTAAGGAGAGCTCGTCGTGAACACCCTTCGCTCCGCCACTGCCCGCCCCCTGGCTCCCGAGGGCGACCGGCTGACCCGCTGGCTCAAGCCCCGGGTGCTGGCCCAGCTCGACCGCCTGGAGGGCGGCAGCATCACCCTGATCGACGGCCACCAGCGCCACCGGCTGGGCCAGGGAGGGCCGCTGCGGGTCACCCTGGTGGTGCGCCACCACCGGGCCTGGAAGCGCCTGGCCCTGGGCGGCACCGTGGGGGCCGCCGAATCCTACATGGAGGGCGACTGGGATGCCGACGACCCGGTGGCCCTGGTGCGGCTGTTCGCCGTCAACCTAGAGCGGGTCAACAAAGAGATCGAGAACGGCTCCGCCCGCCTCGGACGCTGGCTGCTCGGCGCCCTCTACGGCCTGCAGCGCAACAGCCTGCGCGGGTCGAAGCGCAACATCGCCGCCCACTACGATATCGGCAATGCGCTGTTCGCCACCTTCCTCGACCAGGACCACCGCATGTACTCCAGCTCGGTCTTCCCCCACCCCGAGGCGAGCCTGGAGGAGGCCTCGACCCACAAGCTCGAGCTGATGCTCGATAAGCTCGATGTCCAGCCCCATCACCACCTGCTGGAGATCGGCACCGGCTGGGGCGGACTGGCCATCCATGCGGCGAAGACCCGCGGCTGCCGCGTGACCACCACCACCATATCCGCTGAGCAGCACGCCTTCACGGCACGGCGCATCGAGGAGGAGGGGCTGAGCGAGCGCATCACCCTGCTCCAGCAGGACTATCGTGAGCTGTCCGGCCAGTATGACCGGCTGATCTCGGTGGAGATGATCGAGGCGGTGGGCCACCAGTACCTGGGCACCTACCTGGCGACCCTGGACCGGCTGCTCACCGATGACGGCCTGGCGATGCTGCAGGCGATCACCATCCGCGACCAGCGCTACGAGGCGGCCAAGCGCGAGATGGACTTCATCAAGCGCTACATCTTCCCGGGGGGGTTCCTGCCGTCGCACCGCGCCATCCTCGACGGCCTGACGCGCCACACCTCGCTCAACGTCATCGACCTGGACGAGATCGGCCTGCACTACGCCCGCACCCTGCGCGAGTGGCGCCATCGCTTCGAGGCCAGCCTGGAGACCGTGCGCCGGCTCGGCTATGACGAGCGCTTCATCCGCATGTGGCGCTACTACCTCTGCTACTGCGAGGGCGGCTTCCTGGAGCGCACCATCGGCACCTGCCAGCTGCTGCTGGCCAAGCCCGGAGCGCGGCCGGCCCCGCTCACCGGGGCGGCGTGATCCGCGCGATGGCCACCCTGTCCGACGGTCCCGTGAAGCTGCTGGTCAACCTGGCCGCCTTCCAGGCCGGCTGGTTCGCCTGCGTGCTGGGCGGCTCGCGGGTCGGCCTGCTGGTGGCCGCGCTGATCCTCACCCTGCACCTGGCCTGGCTGGCCCGCCCCGGGGAGTGGCGCTGGCTGGCGGGCTTCGCCGCGCTGGGGCTGGTGGTCGACGGCGGCCTGACGCTGGCCGGCGGCTTCACCTTCGCCGAGGGGACGCCCCTGCTCGGGGGCATGCCGACCTGGCTGTGGCTGCTGTGGCCACTGTTCGCCACCCTGATCCACCACTCGCTGGCCTGGCTCTGGCACTACCCCTGGCTGGCCGCGCTCGGCGGCGCCACCAGCGGCCCGCTCTCCTACTATGCCGGCGCCCGCCTCGCCGGGGTCGAGCTGGCTCCCTGGCTGCTGCCCGCCGAGGCCATGGCCTGGGCATTGATCTGCCTGGCCCTAAGCAGACACCTAGGTAAGACTGCGGCCCTGGCCAGGCGGGTCCGCTGAGGCCCGACCTTCCTTCCCCCCGCCCGCGGCGTGCATTCATCATGTGTGGACAGTAGACTAGGCACAGCCGCCCGGCGGCCCCAGGCCGCTCTCGGCACACAATAATCTCGACTCTCGGAACGATTCAGTGACCAAGCAACACTCCTTTGATCGCGAAGAACTGCTGGCCTGCTCACGCGGCGAGCTGTTCGGTCCGGGCAATGCCCAGTTGCCGGCCCCCAACATGCTGATGCTCGATCGCATCATGCACATCCACGAGGAAGGCGGCGATCACGGCAAGGGCGAGCTGATCGCCGAGCTGGATATCCACCCCGACCTGTGGTTCTTCGACTGCCACTTCCCCGGGGACCCGGTGATGCCCGGCTGCCTGGGCCTGGACGCCATGTGGCAACTGGTGGGGTTCTATCTGGGCTGGCTCGGCCATCCCGGCCGCGGCCGGGCCCTGGGCTGCGGCGAGGTCAAGTTCAGCGGCCAGATCCTGCCCGAGGCCAAGAAGGTCACCTACCGCATCAACATCAAGCGCATCATCACCCGGCGCCTGATCCTGGGCATGGCCGACGGCACCGTATGCGTCGACGGCCGCGACATCTACCAGGCCAACGACCTGCGCGTCGGCCTGTTCACCTCCACCGCGAATTTCTGAACAGGAGGCTCCCATGCGACGAGTGGTAGTCACCGGCCTGGGCATCGTGTCTTGCCTGGGCAATGACGCACAACAGGTTCTGGAGGCGCTCAGGAACGGGCGCTCCGGCATTCGCTTCAAGGAAGACTATGCCGAGCGGGGCTTCCGCAGCCAGGTGGCCGGCAGCGTCGATATCGACCTGGACGCCCTGATCGACCGCAAGCTGCGCCGCTTCATGGGTGACGCCGCGGCCTTCGCCTACGTCTCCATGGCCCAGGCCATCGAGGACGCCGGGCTGGCACCGGAGATGGTCTCCAGCGAGCGCACCGGGTTGATCGCCGGCTCCGGCGGTGCCTCCAGTGCCAATCAGGTGGAGGCCGCCGATCTGATGCGCGAGAAGGGGCTGCGCCGCGTGGGTCCCTACCGGGTCACCCGCACCATGGGCAGCACCGTCTCGGCCTGCCTGGCGACCCCGTTCAAGATCAAGGGCGTCAACTACTCCATCTCCTCGGCCTGCGCCACCTCGGCCCACTGCATCGGCAGTGGCGTGGAGCAGATCCAGATGGGCAAGCAGGACGTGGTCTTCGCCGGCGGCGGCGAGGAGGAGCACTGGACCCTCTCCTGCCTGTTCGATGCCATGGGGGCGCTCTCGACCCACTACAACGAGTCCCCCGACAAGGCCTCCCGGCCCTATGACCAGGCCCGCGACGGCTTCGTCATCGCCGGCGGCGGCGGCATGCTGGTGCTCGAGGAGCTAGAGCACGCCCGGGCCCGCGGCGCGAAGATCTATGCCGAGGTGACCGGCTACGGTGCCACCTCCGACGGACACGACATGGTCGCGCCCTCCGGCGAGGGGGCGGTGCGCTGCATGCGCCAGGCCATGGCCACCGTCGACGGCAAGATCGACTACATCAATACCCACGGCACCTCGACGCCGGTGGGTGACGTGGCCGAGCTCAAGGCGATCCGCGAGGTCTTCGGCGACTCCACGCCGGCGATGAGCTCCACCAAGTCGCTGACCGGCCACTCCCTGGGCGCCACCGGCGTACAGGAGGCGATCTACTCGCTGCTGATGATGGAGAACGACTTCATCGCCGCCTCCGCCAACGTCGAGACCCTCGACGAGCAGGCCGACGGCTTCGATATCGTCACCCGGCGCCGCGACGGCGTGTCGGTCGAGCGGGTGCTCTCCAACAGCTTCGGCTTTGGCGGCACCAATGCCTGCCTGGTGCTGGAGAAGTGCCGCGACTGACCCGTCGCACTACAGCCGCAACGCAAGAGGCGCCCCATGGGGCGCCTCTTGCGTTGTCGGGTCGGCCAGCGTCAGGCCAGGGGCTTCTCGGTGGCCGGCGGTGCCGCCGTGGCCGGGCGCGGCACCTCGGAGATCTCGGCCAGCCGAGCCTCGATCCACGCCTCCACCTCGACCAGAACCTCCTCCGAGGTACGCCCGGCGGTCTCGATGGGCTCGCCCACCTCCAGCGACAGGCGTCCCGGGCGCTTGACCCAGTCACGCCCCGGCCAGCGCTCCCCGGCATTGTGGACCACCGGCACCACCGGCACCCCGGCGCGGCAGGCGATCACCGCGCCGCTCTTGTTGTAGCGGCGCCGGCTACCCGGTGCCACCCGGGTCCCCTCGGGAAAGATCAGCACCGAGAGCCCCTCCTCGAGCCGTATCTTGCCCTGGGTGAGCACCTGCTTCATGGCCCGGGCGGGCTTGCTGCGGTCCACGGCGATAGGGTGCAGCAGGCGCAGCCCCCAGCCGAAGACCGGGATGTTCAGCAGCTCCCGCTTTAGCACCGTGCAGACCGGCGGATGCAGCAGCTGCAGGTAGACGGTCTCCCACTCGGACTGGTGGTTGGCGAGGATCACGCAGGGGCCGTCGGGCAGGCGCTCATGGCCGCGGAAGTCATAGCGCACCCCGCAGACCAGGCGGAACCAGGCGATGATGAAGTGGTTGTAGAGGTTGAGCAGGCGATAGCGGGAACGCAGCGGCAGGAAGGGCGCTGGCGGCAGGAAGAGCAGGCCGCAGACCAGCATGGCCAGGAAGTAGCCGGCATAGAAGACCAGGCTGCGGATCATGTTCATCGGGACATCGACTCCTCTGCCGCCTCGCCGTCATCTCTGGCCAGGCACCAGGTATCCAGCATGCGTCCGACCTCCAGGCGCCAGGGCTTCTGGTGGACGCCGAACACGTCCAGCACCCGCCGGCAGTTGAGCACACGACGCAGCGGCTGGTCGTGATGGTGGTTCAACGCCTTGACGCTGCCCAGTTCGACCCGCTCGCCACGCCCCTCGAGCCGCGTGGCGAGCTGGGTACGCACCATGGAGACGAAGGTGTAGGCGCTCACCGGCTCGGTGCCGGCCAGGTGGTAGCTGCCCCAGGCCTCGGCTCCGCAATACTGCTGCTGGAGCATGCCGATCAGCGCCATGGCCACGGCATCCGCCGAGGTCGGGCAGAAGATCACGTCGGACTCGGCCCGCACCTCGCCGCCATCCACCAGGGTGTCGAGCAGCTCGCTGAGCCAGGCCTGGCTGCCCTCCAGGGCGAACAGCGGCCCCAGGCGCACGATCAGGTGCCGGGGGTACTCGGCACGGATCCGGTCGCCGGTGCGGATCAGCCGCCTCAGGCTGTCATCGCGGGGCTCGGGAATCACGTGCTCGTCGATGGGCACCTCGAGGCCGTCCTCGTAGAGCTGGTCGGAGACGCACCACACCAGCGGGATGTCGGCCTCGCGACACGCCTCCATGCAGGCCTCGACCGCCTCGGCATGGGCCGTGACGGTCGCCGGCTCGGCAGTGATCGGCCGCGATAGCGGCGGGATCACCAGCGCATCCGGGCGCAGCTCCTCGAGCAAGCGGGGCCCGGGGGTCAGGCCCGGCTCGATGGTGAGCTCGGTGTCGCTGCGCCGGTTGGCCTCGCGGGCCAGCGCCAGGCTCAGGCAGTGCCCGGCCTCCAGGATCAGCAGCTTCACGGCACCTCCTCGGCTGGCCCCTGCTTAGAACGGGATCTCGTCATCGAAATCGTCGAAGCTGCCCGGGTCCGGGGCACCGTAGTTGCCGCCCTGCTGCTGGCCGCCACCCTGCTGCGGCGGGGCCGGCTGCGGGGCAGGACGCTGGGGCTGGCCACCACCGAAGTTGCCACCCTGCGGCGGGGCGTTGCCGTAGCCGCCCTGCTGGGGCGCCGGGTTGCCGCCGAAGTTGCCGCCCTGCTGAGGCTGACCGCCGTACTGGCCACCCTGCTGGCCGCCGAAGTCGCCGCCGCCGCGGGAGTCGAGCATCTGCATGTCGTTGGCGACGATCTCGGTACTGTACTTGTCCTGGCCGTTCTGGTCCTGCCACTTGCGGGTCTGCAGGCGGCCCTCGATGTAGACCTTGCTGCCCTTCTTGAGGTACTGCTGGGCGATCTCGGCAGTCTTGTTGAACAGCACGACCCGGTGCCATTCGGTGCGCTCCTGGCGCTGGCCGCTCTGCTTGTCCATCCAGGTATCGGTAGTGGCCAGGTTGAGGTTGGCAACGGCGGTGCCGGAGGGCGTGAAGCGCACCTCGGGATCCTGGCCCAGGTTGCCGATGAGTATGACCTTGTTGATGCCACGGGCCATGAGGGACTCCTTGCTGTCATGAATACGTTGTAAGGATCATACGCGGCTCAGGCGCCGCTGTGGTGATTCCCGGAACCGGTAAGGCGGGACAGGGCCTGCTCATCGAGGCGCTGGCGGTCCACCTTGAGGTAGGCCAGGCGCTCCTCGGGGACGACCAGCACGTCCTCCACCCCGGCCACCTCGGCGAAACGCGCCATCAGGGTGTCCAAGGCATCATCCTGCTCGTTGTCGTCCAGCGCCACCACCTCGCTGGTCAGGTGGCGAGGTGGCGCCATGCCGGCCATCACCGCCAGCCAGGCCAGGCCCAACAGGCCGCAGCCGACGAAGACCGCGGAGAGCCCCCACTGCTGCACCAGCGCCCCCCCCAGCACACCGCCCAGGAAGGCTCCCAGGAACTGGCCGGTGGAGTAGATGCCCATGGCGGTGCCCTTGGCCCCGGCCGGGGCCAGCTTGCTGAGCATCGACGGCAGGGTGGCTTCCAGCAGGTTGAAGGCGATGAAGAACAGCAGCAGCCAGCCGAACAGCGCCGGGAACCCCTCGCCCAGGCCGGCCAGCCCGAACAGGCTCAGGGTGATGGCGGTGATCGCCGACAGGCACATGGCCTTCATGCGCCGCCGCTTCTCGGCGATGATCACCAGCGGCACCATGGCCAGGAAGGCCAGCAGCATGATGCCCAGATAGGTGAGGCCATGGCGCTCGACGGCAATGCCCGCCTCGAGCAGCCGGAAGGGCACGGCGACGAAGATCGCCATCAGCACCAGGTGCAGGGCGAAGATCGAGATATCCAGGCGCCACAGGTCGCCGCGCACGAGGATGCCGCGCAGCTGGCCGCGGTCCATGCCCACGTCGCGGTGACGCACCCGACGCGGCGCCGGCGGCACCAGCTTCCACAGCACCGCCAGGCCCAGCGCCGCCAGCGCCGCGGTGAACCAGAACACCCCGGCCAGGCCGAAGCCCGCGGCGAGCCAGGGGCCGAGCACCATGGCCACGGCGAAGGCCACGCCGATGGATAGCCCGATGGTGGCCATGGCGGCGGTGCGTACCTGCTCGCGGGTCTGGTCGGCGAGCAGCGCCATGATCGCCGCGGCCACCGCACCGCTGCCCTGCAGGCAACGCCCCAGGATCACCCCGCCGATGGAGTCGGCGCCGGCGGCCACCACGCTGCCGAGCAGGAACAGGACCAGCCCCGCGGCGATCACCGGCTTGCGCCCCAGGCGGTCGGAGAGCAGGCCGAAGGGGATCTGCAGCAGCGCCTGGGTGAGGCCATAGACCCCCAGCGCCAGGCCGACCAGCAGCGGCGTCGCTCCCCTCAGCTCATCGGCATACAGGGCCAGCACCGGCAGCACCATGAACAGGCCCAGCATGCGCGTGGCATAGAGCCCCGCGAGCCCGGTAATGGCCCGACGCTCGGTGGCTAACAGCAGTCCTGAGACCTTTCGCATGGCGGTTCGAACTTCCGTGGACGGACCCTCGGGCCCGGAGGTGGACCGCATATTCTAGCGGCTCGCCGGCCTGCAGGGAAAGCCGATGGCAAGCCGTGCTTTGCCGCCGGTGCGACCCGCCCCGTATAATCGAGCTTTTGCCGCGTCCGGCGAGGTGGGAATGGACACAATTCTGGTCAGGGGTGCCCGCACCCACAACCTGAAGAACATCGACGTCGATCTGCCCCGCGACAAGCTGATCGTGGTCACCGGGCTTTCCGGCTCGGGCAAGTCATCGCTGGCCTTCGACACCCTCTATGCCGAGGGCCAGCGCCGCTACGTGGAGTCGCTCTCCACCTATGCGCGCCAGTTCCTGTCGATGATGGAGAAGCCCGACGTCGACCATATCGAGGGGCTCTCCCCGGCGATCTCCATCGAGCAGAAGTCCACCTCCCACAACCCGCGCTCCACCGTGGGCACCATCACCGAGATCTACGACTACCTGCGCCTGCTGTTTGCCCGCGCCGGCACCCCGCGCTGCCCGGAGCACGGCGAGGACCTCGAGGCCCAGACCGTCTCGCAGATGGTCGACCAGGTGCTGACCCTGCCCGAGGGCAGCAAGCTGATGCTGCTGGCCCCGGTGGTCAAGGGACGCAAGGGCGAGCACCTGCAGCTGCTCGCCGAGCTGCGCGCCCAGGGCTTCGTGCGTGCCATGGTCGACGGCCAGGTGCTGGAGCTCGACGACATCGCCCCGCTGGACAAGAACAGGAAGCACGACATCAGCGTGGTGGTCGACCGCCTCAAGGTGCGCGAGGGGCTGGAGCAGCGCCTGGCGGAATCCTTCGAGACGGCCCTCAACCTGGCCGACGGTACCGCCGTGATCCACTTCATGGACGGCGAGCAGGAGGAGATCGCCTTCTCGGCGCGCTTCGCCTGCCCGGTGTGCGGCTACTCGATCGCCGAGCTCGAGCCGCGCATGTTCTCGTTCAACAACCCGGCCGGCGCCTGCCCGACCTGCGACGGCCTGGGCGTGCAGCAGTTCTTCGACCCCGACAAGCTGATCAGCCATCCGGAGCTGTCGCTGGCCGAGGGGGTGATCAAGGGCTGGGACCGGCGCAGCGTCTACTACTTCAACCAGCTACAGGCCGTGGCCGACCACTACCGCTTCACCCTGGAAACGCCCTGGCAGGACCTGGCACGCCATGAGCGGGATATCATTCTCTACGGCAGCGGCAGTGACGACATCGCCTTCAGCTACGTCAACGACCGCGGCCGCAAGGTGACCCGCGAGCACCCCTTCGAGGGCGTGCTGCCCAACATGCAGCGTCGCTATCGCGAGACCGAATCGAGCATGGTGCGCGAAGACCTGGCGCGCCACATCGCCGTCCAGCCCTGTCCCACCTGCCACGGCTCGCGGCTGCGCCGGGAGGCACGCCACGTCTACATCGACGACCGCACCCTGCCGCAGCTGGTCCGCCTGCCCATCGGCGAGGCACTGAGCTACTTCGGCGAGCTCAGCCTGCCCGGGCGCAAGGGCGAGATCGCCGTCAAGATCGTCAACGAGATCCACGCCCGCCTGGAGTTCCTGGTCAACGTGGGGCTCGACTACCTGAACCTGGAGCGCAGCGCCGAGACCCTCTCCGGCGGCGAGGCCCAGCGCATCCGCCTGGCCAGCCAGATCGGCGCCGGCCTGGTGGGGGTGATGTACATCCTCGACGAGCCCTCCATCGGTCTGCACCAGCGCGATAACGATCGCCTGCTGCAGACCCTGGAGCGGCTGCGCGACCTGGGCAACACCGTGATCGTGGTCGAGCACGACGAGGAGGCCATCCGCGCCGCCGACCACGTGCTCGACATCGGCCCCGGCGCCGGCGTCCATGGCGGGCGCATCGTCGCCCAGGGCACCCCCCAGGAGATCATCGCCGCACCCGACTCCCTCACCGGCCAGTACCTCGCCGGCACCCGGCGCATCGAGGTTCCGCCGTGGCGCATCCCCGGCAACCCGGAGAAGGTAGTGCGCCTCTCCGGCGCCACCGGCAACAACCTCCAGAATGTCACCCTCGAGCTGCCGCTGGGACTGTTCGTGTGCATCACCGGCGTCTCCGGCTCCGGCAAGTCGACGCTGATCAACGGCACGCTGATGCCCATCGCCGCCCGCGAGCTCAACCGCGCCACCAGCCTGACGCCGGAGGCCCATGAGCGCATCGAGGGGCTCGATCACCTCGACAAGGTGATCGACATCGACCAGAGCCCCATCGGGCGCACCCCGCGCTCCAACCCGGCCACCTACACCGGCATCTTCACGCCGATCCGCGAGCTGTTCGCCGGCACCCAGGAGGCGCGCTCACGGGGCTACAAGCCGGGCCGCTTCTCCTTCAACGTCAAGGGCGGGCGCTGCGAGGCCTGCCAGGGCGAGGGCATGATCAAGGTGGAGATGCACTTCCTGCCGGACATCTACGTGCCCTGCGACGTCTGCAAGGGCAAGCGCTACAACCGCGAGACCCTGGAGATCGCCTACAAGGGCAAGAGCATCCACGAGGTCCTGGAGATGACCGTGGAGGAGGCCCTGGCGTTCTTCTCGCCGGTGCCGGCCATCGCCCGGCGGCTGCAGACGCTGCTCGACGTGGGGCTTTCCTACATCCGCCTGGGGCAGAGCGCCACCACGCTCTCCGGCGGCGAGGCCCAGCGCGTCAAGCTGGCCAGGGAGCTGGCCAAGCGCGACACCGGCAAGACCCTCTACATCCTCGACGAGCCGACGACCGGCCTGCACTTCGAGGATATCCGCCAGCTGCTTACCGTGCTGCACCGGTTGCGCGACCACGGCAACACCATCGTGGTGATCGAGCACAACCTGGACGTGATCAAGACCGCCGACTGGCTGATCGACCTGGGCCCGGAGGGCGGCTCCGGGGGCGGACGCATCATCGCCGAGGGCACCCCCGAGCAGGTAGCGCGCATCGAGGCATCGCACACCGGCCGCTTCCTCAAGCCGCTACTCGAGCGGACCAAGGCCAGCAAGACAGAGCCGGAAACCACCGCCTGACGGCGAGCCGAGAGCTTTACGCTTGAAGTCGTCAAGATGGCGAGCAGCGCCGGGGAAGCTGCGATTTAGGTCGCCGAGGCAGACCCTACAATAAAAAAAAACCGGCTCCCCGAAGGGAGCCGGTTTGGCGTGCCACTGGCGGAGGCCCGGTCGAGGATCACTCCTCGGCGACGGCTTCCTCGACGACCGGACGGTCGACCAGTTCGACGAAGGCCATGGGGGCGTTGTCGCCGGTGCGGTAGCCGCACTTGAGGATTCGGACGTAACCGCCCGGACGCTCGGCGTAACGCGGACCCAGCTCATTGAAGAGCTTGCCGACCGCTTCCTTCGAGCGGGTGCGGCTGAAGGCCAGGCGACGATTGGCAACGCTGTCCTGCTTGGCCAGGGTGATCAGCGGCTCGATGACGCGACGCAGTTCCTTGGCCTTGGGCAGGGTTGTCTTGATCACTTCATGCTCGACCAGCGAGACAGACATGTTCTTGAACATGGCCTGGCGGTGCGAGCTGTTGCGATTCAGGTGACGACCACTCTTACGATGACGCATGGTTGTGATTCCTTACCAAACTGGGGCTCGAGTCGAGGCTCACGCGGAGGCCTTGTCGTCCTTCAGGCTTGCCGGCGGCCAGTTCTCCAGCCGCATGCCCAGGGAAAGACCGCGGGCGGCCAACACGTCCTTGATCTCGTTCAGGGACTTCTTGCCGAGATTGGGGGTCTTCAGCAGCTCCACCTCGGTGCGCTGGATCAGATCCCCGATGTAGTAGATGTTCTCGGCCTTCAGGCAGTTGGCGCTGCGAACGGTCAACTCGAGATCGTCTACGGGGCGCAGCAGGATCGGATCGATATGATCCTCTTCCTCCACCACTTCCTGTTCCTTGTCGGCTTCCAGGTCGACGAAGGCGGCCAGCTGCTCCTGCAGGATGGTCGCGCTGCGACGGATCGCCTCTTCTGGATCCAGGGTGCCGTCGGTTTCCAGGTTGATGATCAGCTTGTCGAGGTCGGTGCGCTGTTCGACACGCGCGGCCTCGACGCTGTAGGAAACCCGGCGCACGGGGCTGAAGGTAGCATCCAGCTGCAGGCGACCGATGGCACGCGACTCGTCGTCGGCATCGCCACGCACGTCCGCCGGCTCGTACCCGCGGCCGCGAGCGACCTTGAGCTGCATCTTCAGCTCGGCGCCCTCGTTGACGTGGGCGATGACATGCTCGGGATTGACGATCTCGACATCATGGTCGAGGGCGATGTCCCCTGCAGTCACGACGGCCGGCCCCTGCTTGTTCAGCGAGAGCACTGCCTCGTCGCGGCTGTGCATCCTGAGCGCCACGTCCTTGAGGTTCAGGAGGATTTCGATGACATCTTCCTGGACGCCCTCGATCGCGCTGTACTCGTGTTCGACACCAGCGATCTCGGCCTCCACCACGGCACAGCCGGGCATGGACGAGAGCAGGATGCGACGCAGGGCATTCCCCAGCGTGTGGCCGAAGCCACGCTCGAAGGGTTCGAGCACGATCTTCGCGTGGTGTGCGCTGATCTCTTCGACCTTGATGTCGCGAGGACGGAGAAACTCTGTCACTGAACGCTGCATATGAACACCTTTCAGGCTGCCAAACGGATTGTCGGTACTCTCCGGCCGCTCCCCGCGAACGGGGAGCGGCACGACGCGGACGCCGCTTACTTGGAGTACAGCTCGACGATCAGGTTTTCGTTGATGTCGGCAGACAGGTCACCGCGTTCGGGCAGGGCCTTGAAAGTGCCTTCCATCTTCTTGGCATCGGTCTCGACCCAGACCACGTCGCCGCGGTTGGCGGCGATGGCCAGGGAAGTCTGGATGCGCGCCTGGTTCTTCGCCTTCTCGCGCACGGCGACCACGTCACCGGGCTTGACCTGGTAGGAGGCCACGTTGACGGTCTTGCCGTTGACGGCGATCGCCTTGTGGCTGACCAGCTGACGTGCCTCGGAACGCGTGGAGCCGAAGCCCATGCGGTAGACGACGTTGTCCAGTCGGGATTCGAGAAGCTGCAGCAACAACTCGCCGGTCGCGCCCTTCAGGCGGGCCGCCTCCTTGTAGTAGTTGCGGAACTGCTTCTCGAGTACGCCGTACATGCGACGTACTTTCTGCTTCTCGCGAAGCTGCAAGCCGTAGTCGGAAAGACGCTGACGGCGCTGGCCGTGCACACCCGGGATCTGCTCGGATTTGCACTTCTTCTCGAAGGGGGTGACACCGCTCTTGAGGAAGAGGTCGGTCCCCTCACGACGAGACAGTTTGCACTTCGGTCCAATGTAACGAGCCATGAATCTGTCTCCTTAAACGCGGCGTTTCTTCGGCGGACGGCAGCCATTGTGGGGGATGGGCGTCGCGTCGGTGATGCTCTGCACGCGGAAGCCGGCGGCATTGAGCGCGCGCACGGCGGATTCACGGCCAGGACCGGGGCCCTTGACCAGCACGTCGACGTTTTTCACACCATACTCGGCTGCAGCGGTCGCTGCACGCTCGCTTGCCACTTGAGCAGCGAACGGGGTGCTCTTGCGAGAACCACGAAAACCCGAACCACCGGCAGTCGCCCAGGAAAGGGCGTTGCCCTGGCGGTCTGTGATCGTAATGATCGTGTTGTTAAAAGAGGCGTGGATATGCGCGATGGCATCCACTACCTGCTTTTTAACCTTTTTACGGTTGCTACGCGGGTTAGCCATGTTGATGTCTATTCCTGTCTTTACGCCAGAACGTGCGTGTTATTTGCGGATCGGCTTGCGCGGGCCCTTGCGGGTACGCGCATTGGTCTTGGTACGCTGACCACGCAGCGGAAGACCACGACGATGACGCAGACCACGATAGCAACCCAGGTCCATGAGACGCTTGATGTTAAGCGTGACATCACGACGCAGGTCACCTTCCACGGTGTACTTGCCGACTTCGGACCGCAGGGTGTCGATCTCTTCAGATGACAGCTCCTGGATCTTGGTGTTCGGCGCGATGCCGGACGCGGCACAGATATCCTGTGCGCGAGTGCGGCCAATCCCGAAGATATAGGTCAGCGAGATCGCCGCATGCTTGTTGTCCGGGATATTGACGCCTGCAATACGGGCCATCAGCTTACTCCGAAATTTGAGCGGCTTGCTCGATTAATCATCTACAAAAGGCGCAACAGCATACCCCTTTCCTCGCTCGAGGACAAGGGATATGCCGGCACCCGGTTCAGTGCAGCGTGGGGATCAACCCTGGCGCTGCTTGTGCCGCGGCTCGATGCAGATGACGCGCACGGCGCCATTGCGACGAATGATCTTGCAGTTGCGGCACATTTTCTTCACGGAAGCTCGAACTTTCATCGTTCCATCTCCAAAGTTGGCTCGCGCCGCGAGCCGAGGCCCGGCTCGCGACGCACCAAATCGCCAGCGGCGCCTCAGCGCATGATGCCGCCGCTACCGTAGCCTTTCAGGTTGGACTTCTTCATCACCGACTCGTACTGGTGCGACATGAGGTGCGACTGCACCTGGGCCATGAAGTCCATGATGACCACCACCACGATCAGCAGCGAGGTACCGCCGAAGAAGAACGGCACGTTCCAGGCCACGATCAGGAACTGGGGCATCAGGGAAACCGCAGTGATGTAGAGGGCACCAAACAGGGTCAGACGGGTCATGACCTTGTCGATGTAGCGAGCGGTCTGCTCGCCAGGGCGAATCCCCGGCAGGAAGGCCCCTGACTTCTTGAGGTTGTCAGCGACATCCTTGGGGTTGAAGACCAGCGCTGTGTAAAAGAAGCAGAAGAATACCACCGCCGCGCCGAAAAGCAAGATGTACAGCGGCTGACCCGGGCCCAGGGCCTGGGAGGCACGCTGCAGCCATTCCATGCCGTCGCCGGCACCGACCCACTGCCCCAGCGAGGCCGGGAACAGCAGGATGCTCGAAGCGAAGATCGCCGGAATCACGCCCGCCATGTTGACCTTCAGCGGCAGGTAGCTGCTCTGGCCAGCATACATCTTGTTGCCCACCTGGCGACGCGGGTAGTTCACCGTGAGGCGACGCTGGCCGCGCTCGATGAACACCACGAAAGCCACGGTGGCCACGCCCAGCACGGTAAGGGCCAGCAGCGGCAGGACGTTCCAGGCCCCTTCGTTGCGGGCCAGCTCGAAGGCCTGCCCCACGGCGCCCGGAAGGCCGGCGACGATACCGGCGAAGATCAGCAGCGAGATGCCATTGCCGATGCCCTTCTCGGTGATCTGCTCGCCCAGCCACATCAGGAACACCGCCCCGGTGACGAAGGTCACTATGGCGGTGAAGTAGAAGCTGAAGTCGGCCGTGTAGGCGATCCCCTGGCTGGCCAGACCCACCGACATGCCGGTGGCCTGAATCAGGGCCAGCAGCACGGTGCCGTAGCGCGTGTACTGGCTGATCTTGCGGCGGCCGGCCTCGCCTTCCTTCTTCAACTGCTCGAGATGCGGCGAGACCGCGGTCATCAGCTGCATGATGATCGACGCCGAGATGTAGGGCATGATGCCCAGCGCCATGATGCTCATGCGCTCCAGGGCGCCACCCGAGAACATGTTGAACATGCCCAGGATGGTGCCCTGCTGCTCCCTGAACAAGGCAGCAAGCTGGTCAGGATTGATACCGGGAACGGGGATGTGGGCACCGATACGGTAGACCACGATGGCGAGGAGCACGAAGCGCAGACGCGCCCAGAGTTCACCCAGACCGCTGCCCATCGCCGGCATGTTTCCTGACTTGGCCATTTAGTCCTCTACCTTGCCGCCGGCGGCTTCGATCGCGGCACGGGCACCCTTGGTGACCTTGATGCCGCGGACCGTGACCGCCTTGTTCAGTTCGCCGGACAGGATCACCTTGGCATGCTTGGTGGCGTCCTTCAGCACGTTGGCTTCCTTGAGGGTGTCCAGGGTGACTTCGTCACCCGCGACCCGGGCCAGCTCGGCCAGGCGGACTTCCTCGGAAACCAGCGACTTCGCAGAGGTGAAGCCGAACTTGGGCAGGCGCCGCTGCAGCGGCATCTGACCGCCCTCGAAACCGGGCTTCACGCTGCCGCCGCTGCGCGACTTGAGGCCCTTGTGGCCACGGCCGCCGGTCTTGCCCAGACCGGAGCCGATGCCACGGCCGACGCGCTTCTCGGCGTGCTTGGAACCCGGTGCCGGGCTCAGGCTATTGAGTTTCATGGATTACTCTCCCTCAACACGCACAAGGTAGTTGACCTTGTGGATCATGCCGCGGACGGCAGGGGTGTCTTCCAGTTCAACCGTGTGACCGATGCGACGCAGGCCGAGGCCCTTCATGGTGGCCTTGTGCTTGGCCAGTACGCCGATGGTGCTGCGGGTCTGGGTAACCTTGATCGTTGCTGACATGGTGCTTACCCCGTGATCGCTTCGACAGGCAGACCGCGCTTGGCGGCCACGTCTTCCGGCGACTGCAGGGAGGCCAGACCATTGACGGTCGCCCGCACCACGTTCACCGGGTTGGTGGAGCCGTAGCACTTGGCCAGGACGTTATGCACGCCAGCCAGTTCGAGCACGGAGCGCATGGCACCGCCGGCGATGATCCCGGTACCCTCGGAGGCGGGCTGCATGTACACCTTGGAGGCGCCGTGACGGGCCTTGACCGGGTACTGCAGGGTGCCACCGGTGAGGTTCACCTTGACCATGTTGCGACGCGCCTGGTCCATGGCCTTCTGGATCGCCACCGGCACTTCACGTGCCTTGCCGCGACCGAAGCCCACACGACCGTTACCGTCACCCACGACGGTCAGAGCGGTGAAACCGAAGATTCGGCCACCCTTGACCACCTTGGCGACACGGTTGATCTGCACGAGCTTTTCCTGCAGATCGCCGCTTTGCTGTTCATTCTTCGCCATCGTAAAACCCTTTAGAATTCCAGGCCGCCTTCACGAGCGGCGTCGGCCAAGGCCTTCACACGACCGTGGTACTTGAAGCCGGCACGATCGAAGGCCACCTGGGTGATGCCAGCCTGCTTGGCGCGTTCGGCAATCAGTGCGCCCACCTTGGCGGCGGCGTCGGCATTGCCGGTCGCACCCTCGCGCAGGGCCTTGTCCAGCGTGGAAGCGCTGGCGAGGACCTTGCCACCATCCGGCGAGATGATCTGCGCGTAGATGTGGCGGGGGGTACGGTTGACGCACAGGCGATACACGCCCAACTCGCGGATCTTGGCGCGAGCACGGCGGGCACGACGGAGACGAGATTCTTTCTTCGCGTTCATAACCCTGCCTTACTTCTTCTTGGCTTCTTTGCGACGCACCTGCTCGTCGGCGTACCGAACACCCTTGCCCTTGTAGGGCTCGGGCGGACGGAAGGCGCGGATTTCCGCAGCACACTGGCCGAGCTGCTGCTTGTCCGCGCTTTTCAGCACGATGACGGTGTTCTTGGGCGTTTCCGCCGTGACACCTTCAGGCAGCGTGTAGTCGATCGGGTGCGAGAAGCCCAGTGTAAGATTGAGCGTCTGGCCCTTGGCCTGGGCACGATAACCGACGCCGATGATTTCGAGGCTCTTGGTGAAGCCCTCGCTGACACCGGTGACCAGGTTCTGGACCAGGGCACGGGTGGTACCGACCATTGCCCAGCTCTTGGCGGACTCGCTCGGCTGGAAGGTCAGCTGCCCCTCTTCCTGGCCGATCACCACATCGGGGTGAACGGTCTGGGACAGGGTGCCCTGGCTGCCCTTGACGGACAGCTGGTCACCGTCGAGCTTGACCTCGACGCCTGCGGGCAATTTGACCGGATATTTGGCTACGCGGGACATTCCAAACTCCTAGAATACGGTGCAGATGACTTCACCACCGACACCCGCCTGACGCGCCGCCCGATCGGTCATCACCCCATTGGAGGTGGTGACGATGGCGATGCCCAGACCTTCGGCGACCTTCGGCAGCGCGTCCTTGCCCTTGTACTGGCGCAGGGACGGCTTGGAAACTCGCTGCAGGTGCTCGATGACCGGCTTGCCCTCGAAGTACTTGAGGGTCACGGTCAGCTCGGGCTTGGCGGTCTCGCTGACGGCGAAGTCGCTGATGTAGCCCTCTTCCTTCAGCACGCGGGCCACCTCGACCTTGAGCTTGGAGGACGGCATGGAAACCGTCTCCTTGGTGGCCATCTGCGCATTGCGGATACGGGTAAACATATCCGCCAGAGTGTCTTGCATGCTCATTTACGTTGCGCTCCTGATGATTCTACGTGGCGTTACCAGCTGGACTTCTTGAGTCCGGGCACGTCGCCACGCATGGCGGCTTCACGCAGCTTGTTGCGGCCGAGGCCGAACTTGTTGTAGTAGCCGTGCGGACGACCAGTGATACGGCAGCGGTTGCGCTGACGCACCGGGCTGGAGTCGCGCGGCAACTGCTGCAGCTTGAGCTGCGCGTCGAAGCGCTCTTCGTCAGAAGCGTTGACGTCCTGGATGACCGCCTTGAGCTCGGCACGCTTGGCGGCGTACTTCGCCACCATCTTGGTGCGCTTGAGCTCGCGCTCTACCATGCTTTTCTTTGCCATGATCCCACCCTTATTTCTTGAACGGGAAGTTCAACGCGCTGAGCAGCGCGCGACCTTCTTCATCGGTTTTGGCGGTGGTGGTGATGGTGACATCCAGACCACGGATCCGATCGATCTTATCATACTCGATCTCAGGGAAGATGATCTGCTCACGCACCCCCATGGAGTAGTTGCCACGACCGTCGAAGGACTTCGGGTTGAGACCACGAAAGTCACGAACGCGGGGGATCGCGATATTCACCAGGCGATCGAGGAAGTCCCACATGCGCTCGGAGCGCAGGGTCACCTTGATCCCGATCGGCCAGCCTTCACGCACCTTGAAGCCCGCGATGGACTTGCGTGCCTTGGTCACCAGCGGCTTCTGACCGGAGAGCTTCTCCAGGTCGCCGATGGCATTGTCGATCAGCTTCTTGTCGCTGGTCGCTTCGCCGATACCCATGTTCAGGGTCACCTTGGTGACTCGCGGTACCTGCATCACGTTGGCGTAGCTGAACTGCTCTCGGAGTTGAGCCACCACCTCGTTCTGATAACGTTCTTTCAAGTTCGCCATTTTGCTATCCGACTCGCGTTAGGCGTCGATCTGCGACTGCGTCGACTTGTAGATACGTACCTTGGTACCGTCTTCCTGAACCTGGAAGCCGACGCGATCCGCCTTGCCGGTCTCCTGGTTGAAGATGGCCACGTTGGACGCGTGAATCGGTGCCTCGCGCTCGACGATACCGCCCTGGTTGCCCGCCATCGGGTTAGGCTTGGTGTGACGCTTGATCATGTTCACACCGGACACCACGAAGCGGTTTTCGAGAACCCGCTTGACGGTGCCGCGCTTGCCCTTGTCCTTGCCGGCGATGACGATCACTTCATCGTCACGTTTGATTTTTTGCATATCCGCCTCGCTCCTTACAGCACTTCAGGCGCCAAGGAAATGATCTTCATGAACTTCTCGTTGCGAAGCTCACGCGTCACCGGCCCGAAGATACGGGTACCGATCGGCTGATCGTTGGTGTTGTTCAACAGCACAGCCGCATTTCCATCGAAGCGGATCAGCGAACCGTCGTTACGACGGACGCCACTACGGGTGCGAACCACCACCGCCTTGAGGACCTGGCCCTTCTTGACCTTGCCACGCGGAATGGCTTCCTTCACCGTGACCTTGATGATGTCACCGATGCGAGCGTAGCGACGGTGAGAACCGCCCAACACCTTGATGCACTGCACCCGGCGCGCTCCGCTGTTGTCGGCGACATCCAGCATTGTCTGAGTCTGAATCATCGGTTTTCTCCAAACCTAATCTGACTGCACTGGATTGACCGGCCTGAGCCGATCAACCCTTGGCCTGTTCGACGACTTCGATCAGGGTCCAGGCCTTGTTCTTCGACAGCGGACGGCATTCCTGAATGGACACCGTGTCGCCGGCCTTGGCCTGATTCGACTCGTCGTGGGCGTGCAGCTTGGTGGAGCGCTTGACGTATTTGCCGTAGATCGGGTGGCGCTCACGACGCTCGATCATCACAACGATGGACTTGTCCATCTTGTCGCTCACCACCTTGCCGGTGAGCGTACGGGCTTTCTTCTCTTCGGCCATCTCAGTCACCTGCCTTCTCGTTGAGCACAGTCTTCACGCGGGCAATGTCCCGACGAACCTGCTTGAGCAGATGAGTCTGGCTCAGCTGACCGGTGGCCTTCTGCATGCGCAGGTTGAACTGCTCGCGGAGGAGTTCGAAGAGCTGCTCCTGGAGCTGCTCGGCTGACTTCTCACGAATTTCCTGGGCTTTCATCACATCACCGTCCGTTTCACAAAGGTGGTGGAGACCGGGAACTTCTGGGCAGCCAGGGCGAATGCCTCGCGAGCCAGCTCCTCGGAAACGCCTTCGATCTCGTACAGGACCCGGCCCGGCTGGATCTGCGCGACCCAGTACTCGACGGAGCCCTTGCCCTTACCCATGCGGACTTCCAGCGGCTTCTTGGAAATCGGCTTGTCCGGGAAGACACGGATCCAGATCTTGCCGCCACGCTTGACGTGACGGGTGATGGCACGACGACCTGCCTCGATCTGACGGGCGGTGACACGGCCCCGGCCAGTGGCCTTGAGGCCATACTCGCCGAAGCTTACCTTGCTTCCGCGATGCGCCAGGCCACGGTTGCGGCCCTTCTGCATCTTGCGGAACTTCATACGCTTGGGTTGTAACATCGACTCGCTCTCCCCTTACCTGGAACCTTTCTTCTTGGAGGGCGCGGCCTGCGGCTGTTTCGCCTTGGCGCGGACCTCCTCGATGCCCCCGAGGATTTCACCCTTGAAGACCCAGACCTTGACACCGATGATGCCGTAGGTGGTCTTGGCTTCGTAGGTGGCGTAGTCGATGTCCGCGCGCAGGGTATGCAGCGGGACGCGACCTTCGCGGTACCACTCGGTGCGGGCGATTTCCGCGCCGCCGAGACGACCGGAGAGCTGCACCTTGATGCCGCCGGCGCCCAGGCGCATGGCGTTCTGCACCGCACGCTTCATGGCACGACGGAACATCACGCGACGCTCGAGCTGGCCGGCGATGTTCTGCGCGACGAGCTTGGCGTCGAGTTCCGGCTTGCGGACTTCCTCGATGTTGACGTGCACGGGCACGCCCATCATCGCGGTGACGTCACGACGCAGCCGGTCGACGTCCTCGCCCTTCTTGCCAATCACGATGCCCGGACGGGCGGTGTGAATGGTGATGCGGGCGTTATTGGCCGGGCGCTCGATATGAATGCGGCTCACGGAGGCATTCTTCAGGCGCTCTTCCAGGAAGCGACGCACTTCGAGGTCGCTGTTCAGCTTGTCGGCATAGGCGCCGCGCTCGGCATACCACACCGAGGTATGGTCCTTGACGATACCCAGGCGAATGCCTGTGGGATTGACTTTCTGACCCATCTGGTCGACTCCTACTTCTCGGCTACCTTGACGGTGATGTGGCAGGTGCGCTTCAGGATGCGGTCCGCACGGCCCTTGGCGCGCGGACGGATGCGCTTGAGCGTCATGCCCTCATCGACGCAGATGGTCGAGACACGCAGCTCGTCGATATCCATGCCGTCGTTTTCTTCCGCGTTCGCGATGGCGGACTGCAGCACCTTCTTGACCAGCTTCGCGGCCTTCTTCGGGGAGAAGGTCAGCAGGTCGAGCGCCTCGGCGACCGGTTTACCGCGCACCTGGTCAGCCACCAAACGGGCCTTCTGGGCGGATAAACGAGCGCCACGCAGCTTTGCTGTGACTTCCATCTCTCAATCCTCTCTGGCTTACCGTTTGGCTTTCTTGTCCGCCACATGACCGCGATAAAGGCGGGTAGCAGCGAATTCGCCCAGTTTGTGGCCAACCATTTCCTCGGATACGTGCACCGGGACGTGTTGGCGACCGTTATGGACTGCAATGGTGAGCCCGACCATGTTGGGCAGGATCATCGAGCGACGCGACCAGGTCTTGATCGGTTTGCGGTCGCTCTTCTCCACTGCAGTCTCAACCTTCTTCAGCAGATGAAGGTCAATAAAGGGACCTTTCTTCAGTGAACGTGGCACAGCCGTTACCTCTTGATGTCTTGGCGTTGGATCTTATTTCCGGGCCTTGCGGCGACGGATGATCAGCTTGTCGGTGCGCTTGTTCTTGCGGGTCTTGTGGCCCTTGGTGGGGATGCCCCACGGAGACACCGGGTGACGTCCGCCACTGCTGCGGCCTTCACCGCCGCCGTGCGGGTGATCCACCGGGTTCATGGCCACGCCGCGAACGGTCGGGCGCACCCCTCTCCAGCGCTTCGCACCGGCCTTGCCAAGCTGACGCAGGCTGTGCTCGGAGTTGCTCACTTCCCCCAGGGTCGCGCGGCACTCGGCCAGCACCTTGCGCATCTCGCCGGAGCGCAGACGCAGGGTGGCGTAGTTGCCTTCACGGGCGACCAGCTGGGCGCTGGTGCCGGCGCTGCGTGCAAGCTGGGCGCCCTTGCCGGGCTTGAGCTCGATGCAGTGCACGGTGGAACCCAGCGGGATGTTGCGCAGCGGCAACGCATTGCCCTTCTTGATGGGCGCGTTGACGCCGGACTCGAGGCGGTCGCCGGCGCTCACGCCCTTGGGCGCGATGATGTAGCGACGCTCGCCATCGAGGTACTTGAGCAGGGCAATGTGTGCGCTGCGGTTCGGGTCATGCTCCAGGCGCTCGACGGTGGCCGGGATGCCATCCTTGGTGCGCTTGAAGTCGATGATCCGGTAGTGATGACGGTGCCCACCGCCCACGTGGCGGGTGGTGATGCGACCGTAGTTGTTACGGCCACCGGACTTGGACTGCTTCTCGAGCAACGGCGCGAAGGCGCGGCCCTTGTACAGTTCCTCACCAACGATCTTGACGACGTGGCGACGACCGGCGGATGTGGGTTTAGTCTTGACGATTGCCATGATCCGTACTCCTGCCCTTATTCGGCGCCAGAGAAGTCTTCAAGCGTCTCGCCGGCGGCCAGTGTCACGTACGCCTTGCGATAACCCTTGCGGTGACCCAGACCCTGCGCGGTGCGCTTGGTCTTGCCCTTCATGTTCAGCACCTGAACACGGTCGACCTTCTTGCCGAACAGCTCCTGGACGGCAGCCTTGATCTCGGGCTTGGTCGCGTCGCCTGCCACCTTGAACACGTACTGGTTGCGCTCGGCGGCCATGGCGGCCTTCTCGGTCACGTGCGGACCGAGCAGAACCTTGAATACACGCTCCTGGTTCATGCCAGCTTCTCCTCGAATTTACGCAGAGCAGAGACGGTGACCAGCACCTTGTCGAAGGCGACCAGGCTCACCGGGTCGGCGGCGGCGACGTCCACCACATCCACGTTGGGGATGTTGCGGGCGGCGAGGTACAGGTTCTCGTCGACTTCCTCGGTGACGATCAGCACCTTCTCCAGGCCCAGCTCCTCGAGCTTGGCGACCAGCTGCTTGGTCTTGGGGGCCTCGACGGCGAAGCCATCGACGGCCACCAGGCGCTCCTGGCGGACCAGCTCGGAGAGGATCGAGCGCATGGCCGCACGGTACATCTTGCGGTTGACCTTCTGGGAATGGTCCTGCGGACGGGCCGCGAAGGTCACGCCGCCGCTGCGCCAGATCGGCGAGCGGATGGTACCGGCGCGGGCACGACCGGTGCCCTTCTGGCGCCACGGCTTCTTGCCGCCGCCACGCACGTCGGAACGGTTTTTCTGGGCACGGGTACCCTGGCGACCACCGGCCAGATAGGCGGTGACGACCTGGTGTACGAGGGCCTCGTTGAATTCTTTGCCAAAGGTGGCATCGGATACTTCGACAGTACCGGCGCCTGCACCTGCAAGATTCAGATTCATCGGTAAGTTCCCCTTCAGCCTGCTTTGACGGCGCTGCGCACGATGACATCACTGCCGGTGGCACCGGGTACGGCACCCTTGATCAGCAGCAGGTTGCGTTCGGCGTCGACACGGACGACTTCCAGGCTCTGCACGGTGCAGCGAACATTGCCCATCTGGCCGGCCATCTTCTTGCCCTTGAACACGCGGCCCGGCGTCTGGCACATGCCGATGGAACCCGGCGCACGATGCGACAGGGAGTTACCGTGAGTGTTGTCCTGGGTGCGGAAGTTCCAGCGCTTGACGGCGCCCTGGAAACCCTTGCCCTTGGAGGTGCCGGTCACGTCGATCATCTGACCAGCTTCGAAGAGGGATACGGTGAGTTCGCCGCCCACTTCCGGAGCCTCGTCGCCTGCTGCCAGGCGGAACTCCATCAGCGAACGACCGGCCTCGACACCTGCCTTGGCGAACTGCCCGGCCTGGGCTTTCGACAGATGCTTGGCCTTGCGGGAGCCGGTTGTCACCTGAACCGCGGCGTAACCGTCAGACTCGACGGACTTCACGCGTGTCACGCGGTTGGGCTCAACCTCGATCACGGTCACGGGCACGGAT
Source organism: Halomonas gemina (assembly GCF_023554995.1). Taxonomy (GTDB): domain Bacteria; phylum Pseudomonadota; class Gammaproteobacteria; order Pseudomonadales; family Halomonadaceae; genus Halomonas; species Halomonas gemina. The sequence continues at coordinate 29,217 of NZ_JAMJPK010000009.1, read as the reverse complement.
GCGCCATCTTCGGTGAAGACGCGGGTCATACCGGCCTTCCTACCGACTAAACCGATAGTCATTCTCAGTCTCCTATAGTGTACGGGGCTGTCACCCGCTATGGCTGCCCTTTCCAGAGCATTCCACTAGCACGTTGTATGACGCCATCCCGGCGTGGCGGCTGCTGCTTGGCGCTGCCTTTTCGGTGGACAGACCAGGCGCTGGGCCGCGAGTGTCTAGTGTGGTGTCAGTCGAGCTTGATCTGCACGTCAACGCCGGCGGCGAGGTCGAGCTTCATCAGGGCATCAACGGTCTTTTCGGTGGGCTCGACGATATCGAGCACCCGCTTGTGGGTACGAATCTCGTACTGGTCGCGCGCGTCCTTGTTGACGTGCGGAGAGATCAGCACGGTGTAACGCTCGCGATTGGTCGGCAGAGGGATCGGACCACGGACCTGGGCGCCTGTACGCTTGGCGGTTTCTACGATCTCCGCGGCGGACTGGTCGATCAGGCGATGGTCGAAGGCCTTCAACCGAATGCGAATCTTCTGGTTCTGCATTTGCCCTAACTCCAATGGATTCTGACGGCGCGAGCCGTCAACCCACGCATTCAAAGGATGCGCATTATAGGCACGCCGGTGACGAGAGTCAAACACTCGCTTCCGGTGCGCAGAAAGGGGGCTCCGCCAGGAGCCCCCTTCGATCGGCCAAGCAGCGGGACGCTTACTCGATGATCTTGGCCACGACGCCGGCGCCGACGGTACGGCCGCCTTCACGGATGGCGAAGCGCAGGCCGTCATCCATGGCGATCGGGGCGATCAGGGTGACAACCATCTTGACGTTGTCGCCCGGCATGACCATCTCGACGCCTTCCGGCAGCTCACAGGTACCGGTGATGTCGGTGGTACGGAAGTAGAACTGCGGACGGTAGCCCTTGAAGAACGGGGTGTGACGACCACCCTCGTCCTTGGACAGCACGTACACCTCGGCCTCGAACTTGGTGTGCGGGGTGATGGTGCCCGGCTTGGCCAGGACCTGGCCACGCTCGACGTCGTCACGCTTGGTGCCGCGCAGCAGGGCGCCGACGTTCTCACCGGCACGACCTTCGTCGAGCAGCTTGCGGAACATCTCGACGCCGGTCACGACGGTCTTGACGGTGTCCTTGATACCGACGATCTCGACTTCCTCGCCGGCCTTGACCACGCCACGCTCGACGCGGCCGGTAACCACGGTGCCGCGGCCGGAGATGGAGAACACGTCCTCGATCGGCATCAGGAACGGCTGGTCGATGGCACGCTCCGGCTCCGGGATGTACTCGTCCAGGGCCTTGATCAGGTTGGCAACGGCGGTGGTACCCATGCCGTTGTCGTCCTTGCCTTCCAGGGCCATCAGGGCGGAGCCGGTGATGATCGGAGTGTCGTCACCCGGGAAGTCGTACTCGTCGAGGAGTTCGCGAACCTCCATCTCGACCAGCTCGAGCAGCTCCTCATCATCGACCATGTCGGCCTTGTTCAGGAACACGACGATGTACGGCACGCCGACCTGGCGAGACAGCAGGATGTGCTCGCGAGTCTGCGGCATGGGGCCGTCGGCGGCGGACACGACCAGGATAGCGCCGTCCATCTGGGCGGCACCGGTGATCATGTTCTTGACGTAGTCGGCGTGCCCCGGGCAGTCGACGTGCGCGTAGTGGCGCGACTCGGACTGGTACTCGACGTGAGAGGTGGCGATGGTGATGCCGCGCTCACGCTCTTCCGGCGCATTGTCGATGGCGTCGAACTCGCTCCAGTCGCCACCGAACACCTCGGCGGAGACGCGAGTCAGGGCCGCAGTCAGCGTGGTCTTGCCGTGGTCGACGTGACCGATGGTACCGACGTTGACGTGCGGTTTGGAACGTTCAAATTTTTCCTTAGCCACTGCTATAACCTCTTTACGTTAGCTAACGGTTAACCGTTCTGGTTGATGACGGCTTCAACGACGCTGGACGGCGCCTCTTCGTAGTTCGCAAACTCCATCACGTAGCTTGCGCGGCCCTGGGTCTGAGAGCGCAGGTCGGTTGCATAACCGAACATCTCAGCCAGCGGTACCGTGGCGCGGATGATCTTGCCCATGGAGGAGTCATCCATGCCCTGGACGAGACCCCGACGACGGTTCAGGTCGCCCATGACGTCACCCATGAACTCCTCGGGGGTCACGACCTCGACCTTCATCACCGGCTCGAGGAGCACGGCCTTGGCCTTCTTGGCACCTTCCTTGACCGCCATGGAAGAGGCAACCTTGAACGCGGTCTCGTTAGAGTCCACGTCATGGTAGGAACCGTCGAACAGCGTGACCTTGACGTCAATCATCGGGTAGCCCGCGATGACACCGTTCTGCAGCTGCTCGTAGGCCCCTTTCTCGACGGCCGGCACGTATTCCTTGGGAACCACGCCGCCAACGATCTCCGAGGCGAACTTGAAGTGCATGTCCTCGTCTTCGCCCTTGTCCTCTGCGGTGAGCGGCTCGATGCGCAGGTGCACATGACCGTACTGGCCGCGACCGCCGGACTGGCGAACGAACTTGCCTTCCTGCTCAACCTTGGCGCGGATGGTCTCGCGATAGGCCACCTGCGGCTTGCCGATATTGGCGTCGACCTTGAACTCGCGACGCATGCGGTCGACGAGGATGTCGAGGTGCAGTTCACCCATGCCGGAGATGATGGTCTGTCCGGTCTCCTCGTCGGTGCGGACCTGGAAGGAGGGGTCCTCCTGGGCCAGCTTGCCCAGTGCCACGCCCATCTTCTCCTGGTCGGCCTTGGACTTCGGCTCCACGGCCACGGAGATCACCGGATCCGGAAACTCCATGCGCTCCAGCACGATCTTGTCGTTCAGGTCGCACAGGGTGTCACCGGTGGTGACGTCCTTGAGGCCGATGCAGGCGGCGATGTCGCCGGCCAGCACTTCCTTGATCTCCTCGCGGGAGTTGGCGTGCATCTGGACGATACGGCCGACGCGCTCCTTCTTCTCCTTGACGGAGTTGTAGATGCTGTCGCCCGACTTCAACACGCCCGAATAGACGCGGATGAAGGTCAGGGTACCGACGAAGGGATCGGTGGCGATCTTGAAGGCCAGCGCGGAGAAGGGGGCACTGTCGTCCGCCTCACGGGTCGCGATGGTGCCGTCCTTGTCGTCCAGCTCACCCTCGATGGCCTTGACCTCGGTGGGTGACGGCATGTACTCGATGACGCCATCCAGCACGGCCTGGACGCCCTTGTTCTTGAAGGCGGAGCCGCAGGTGACCAGCACGATCTCGTTGTCCAGGGTGCGACGACGCAGGCCGGCCTTGATCTCCTCGATGGTGAGCTCACCCTCCTCGAGGTACTTGTCCATCAGTTCCTCGGAGGCCTCGGCGGCGGCCTCGACCATCTCCTCGCGGTACTTCTCGGCGGTCTCCTGGAGCTCGGCGGGGATATCCACCAGCTCGTAGTTCATGCCGAGGCTCTCCTCGTCCCACAGGATCGCCTTCATCCTGATCAGGTCGACGACACCCTTGAACTCTTCCTCGGTGCCCCAGTTGATCTGGATCGGGACAGCGTTGGCTCCCAGCTTCTGCTTGAGCTGGTCGACGACCATGAAGAAGTCGGCGCCGGTACGGTCCATCTTGTTGACGAACACCATGCGCGGGACTTCGTACTTGTTGGCCTGGCGCCAGACGGTCTCGGTCTGCGGCTGGACGCCGGACGAGCCGCACAGCACCACGACGGCACCGTCGAGCACGCGCAGGGAACGCTCCACCTCGATGGTGAAGTCGACGTGCCCCGGGGTATCGATGATGTTGATGCGATGCTCGTCGAACTGCTTGTCCATGCCCTGCCAGAAGCAGGTGGTCGCCGCGGAGGTGATGGTGATGCCACGCTCCTGCTCCTGCTCCATCCAGTCCATGGTGGCGGCGCCATCATGGACCTCGCCGACCTTGTGGGACAGGCCGGTGTAAAACAGGACGCGCTCAGTCGTGGTGGTCTTGCCGGCATCGACGTGCGCCACGATGCCGATGTTGCGATAGCGCTTTAGTGGAGTCTTGCGAGCCACGTTGGAACTCCCCTGTGGTTGGCGATGCGTTTAGAAGCGGTGCACTTAGAAACGATAATGAGAGAAGGCCTTGTTGGCCTCTGCCATGCGATGCACGTCTTCCCGCTTCTTGACGGCCGAGCCCTTGCCTTCGGCGGCATCGAGCATCTCGCCGGCGAGGCGCAGCACCATGGTCTTCTCACCACGGCGACGGGCCGCATCGACCAGCCAGCGCATGGCTAGCGCATGGCGGCGCGAGGGGCGAACTTCCACGGGCACCTGATAGGTCGCGCCGCCGACGCGGCGGGACTTGACCTCGACCATGGGCTGGATGGCTTCCAGCGCCTTGTCGAAGATCTCCAGCGGCTCTTCCTTGCTACGCTCGGCAACCCTGTCCAGCGCACCATAGACGATACGCTCAGCTACGGACTTCTTGCCGCCGATCATCAGGTGGTTCATGAACTTCGCCAGGCGCTCGCTTCCGAACTTGGGATCCGGGAGGATCTCGCGCTTGGCCGCAACTCTTCTTCTAGGCATGATAAGCCCTCATCAAAGGATCCTTCAGGTAAACCCGAGACTCCTGCCGCTGGCAGCGCTCGACCTTACTCTTATCAGACCGTGGTCAAAATGGTGTGACTGCTGCGTACCGCGGCCGGTCAGACCTTGGGACGCTTGGTGCCGTACTTGGAACGGCCCTGCTTGCGGTTCTGCACGCCGGAGGTGTCCAGGGCGCCACGCACGGTGTGATAGCGCACACCGGGAAGGTCCTTGACGCGACCGCCGCGGATCAGGACCACGGAGTGCTCCTGAAGGTTGTGGCCTTCACCGCCGATGTACGAGGAGACCTCGTAGCCGTTGGTCAGGCGAACACGGCACACCTTGCGCAGTGCGGAGTTCGGCTTCTTCGGGGTGGTGGTGTAGACGCGGGTGCAGACGCCGCGCTTCTGCGGGCAGGCCTGCAGCGCAGGCACGTCGCTCTTGGCGGCCTGGCGCTTGCGCGGCTTGCGCACGAGCTGATTGATCGTTGCCATGGTGTGTAGCTGACTCCAATGGGTTGCCTTGCCTTGCCAGCGGGTGCGGGCGCACCCGCCCCACTGTTAAAGGCTGCGCATTCTAATGGCTGACGCGGCGCGTCGTCAAGCACCGCGCCCCGGGGAGGCGCGGTGCCGTGACGCTGGCATCAGATCTCGTCGTCGTCCGTGTCCAACGCGGTGAGCTGGGCGCCCAGCTCCTGCTCGACATCGTAGGCCGACGGGTGGAGCAGCCGCTCGGCGTCTTCACGCTTGCGGCGACGCTCCGCGTGGTGGGTCAGGCCGGTACCGGCCGGGATCAGGCGTCCCACCACCACGTTCTCCTTCAGGCCACGCAGGTAGTCGCGCTTGCCGGTCACCGCCGCCTCGGTCAGCACCCGCGTGGTCTCCTGGAAGGAGGCCGCGGAGATGAACGACTCGGTGGCCAGGCTGGCCTTGGTGATCCCCAGCAGCAGCCGCTGGTACTTGGCCGGGAACTTCTCTTCCTTCTCCAGGCGCGCGTTCTGCTCTAGCACACGGACCAGTTCGGCCTGGTCGCCCGTGATGAAGTCGCTGTCACCCGCGTCGGTGATCTCCACCTTGCGCAGCATCTGACGCACGATCACCTCGATATGCTTGTCGTTGATGCCCACGCCCTGCAGGCGATAGACGTCCTGCACCTCGGTGGTGATGTACTTGGCCAGCTCGGCGATGCCCAGCAGGCGCAGGATGTCGTGCGGGTTGCTCGGGCCGTCCGAGATCACCTCGCCCTTCTCGACCGACTCGCCCTCGAAGACCGCGATCTGGCGCCACTTAGGGATCAGCATCTCGAAGGGATCGCCGTCTTCCGGGGTGATGGTCAGGCGCCGCTTGCCCTTGGTCTCCTTGCCGAAGCTGATCACGCCGCTGATCTCGGCGAGTATCGCCGGCTCCTTCGGCTTGCGCGCCTCGAACAGGTCGGCGACGCGCGGCAGGCCGCCGGTAATGTCCTTGTTGCCGGTGGCCTCCACCGGGATACGGGCCACCACCTCACCGACGCCGATCGTCGAACCGTTGTCGACGGTGATGATCGCCTTGCCGGGCAGCGGGTACTGCACCGGCGTGTCGGTGCCCTCGACGGTGACCTGGTTACCGGCAGCATCGGTCAGCTGGATCATCGGACGCTTGTCGCGGCCGGCCATGGGCCGCGCCGCCGACTCGATCACCTCGATGGAGGAGAGGCCGGTCATCTCGTCCACGCTGCGGTGCATGGTGACGCCCTCGTCGAGGTCGCTGTACTGCACCTGCCCTTCGGCCTCGGCGATGATCGGGTGGGTGTGCGGGTCCCACTTGGCCACGGCCTGGCCGGCCTCGACGCTGTCGCCGTCGCGGACGTCCAGCTCGGCGCCGTAGGGCAGCTTGTAGTACTCGCGCTCGCGGCCGTGATCATCGGCCACGGCCAGGGCGCTGGAGCGGGAGACCACCACCAGCTTGCCGTCGCTGCGCTCGACGTGCTTGATGTTGTGCAGGCGCACCTTGCCACCGTGCTTGACCTGGACGCTGTCCACCGCGGAGGCCCGGGAGGCCGCACCGCCGATGTGGAAGGTGCGCATGGTCAGCTGGGTGCCCGGCTCACCGATCGACTGGGCGGCGATGACGCCCACGGACTCGCCGATGTTCACCTGGTGGCCGCGCGCCAGGTCACGACCGTAGCAGGACGAGCAGACACCATGGGGGGTCTGGCAGGTGATGGTCGAGCGCACCACGATCTCGTCGACGCCCATGGTGTCGAGCTCGGCACACCACTTCTCGTCGAGCAGGGTGTCGCGCGGGATCAGCACCTCCTCGCTGGCCGGGTCGATGACGTCCTGAGCCACCACGCGCCCCAACACGCGCTGGGCCAGGGAGACGATGATGTCGCCGCCCTCGATGACCGGGTGCAGCGTCAGGCCGCGGTCGGTGCCGCAGTCGGGCTCGGTGATCACCATGTCCTGGGCCACGTCGACCAGGCGGCGAGTCAGGTAACCGGAGTTGGCGGTCTTGAGTGCCGTGTCCGCCAGGCCCTTCCGCGCGCCGTGGGTCGAGATGAAGTACTGCAGGACGTTGAGGCCCTCGCGGAAGTTGGCGACGATCGGCGTCTCGATGATCGAGCCATCCGGCTTGGCCATCAGGCCGCGCATGCCCGCCAGCTGGCGGATCTGGGCGGCGCTACCCCGGGCACCCGAGTCGGCCATGATGAAGACGCTGTTGAAGGAGTCCTGCTCGACTTCCTTGCCGTCGCGGTCCACCACGGTCTCCTTGGAGATCCCGGCCATCATCGCCTTGGCCACTTGGTCGTTGGCCCGCGCCCAGATGTCGATGACCTTGTTGTACTTCTCGCCGGCGGTGACCAGGCCGGAGGAGAACTGGTCCTCGATCTCCTTCACCTCGTCCTCGGCGGCCTCGACGATCTCGGCCTTGGCATCCGGGATGACGAAGTCGTTGACGCCGATGGAGGCGCCGGACCAGGTGGCCAGGCGGAAGCCGGTAAACATCAGCTGGTCGGCGAAGATCACCGTCGGCTTGAGGCCGGCGCGGCGATAGACCTCGTTGATCAGCGTCGAGATCGCCTTCTTCTTCATCGGCTGGTCGACCAGCTCGAAGGGCACGCCTTCGGGCAGGATGCGGAACAGCAGCGCACGGCCCACGGTGGTGTCGTAGATGCGGCGATGGTGGCTCTTCTCGCCGGTCTCCTCGTCGATGTCCACCTCGTCGAGGCGCACCTTGACGCGGGCATGCATCGACACGCTCTGGGTGCCGAAGGCGCGCTCCACCTCGTCGAGGCCGGAGAACACCATGCCCTCGCCCTTGTCGTTGATGCGCTCGCGGGTCATGTAGTACAGGCCCAGCACCACGTCCTGGGAGGGCACGATGATCGGCTCGCCGTTGGCCGGTGACAGCACGTTGTTGGTGGCCATCATCAGCGCGCGGGCCTCGAGCTGGGCCTCCAGGGTCAGCGGCACGTGTACCGCCATCTGGTCACCGTCGAAGTCGGCGTTGTAGGCGGCACACACCAGCGGGTGCAGCTGGATCGCCTTGCCCTCGATCAGCAGCGGCTCGAAGGCCTGGATGCCGAGGCGGTGCAGGGTCGGGGCACGGTTGAGCAGCACCGGGTGCTCGCGGATGACGTCGGCGAGGATGTCCCACACCTCCGCCGTCTCGCGCTCGACCATCTTCTTGGCCGCCTTGATGGTGGAGGCGTAGCCGAGGCTCTGCAGCTTGGAGTAGATGAACGGCTTGAACAGCTCCAGCGCCATCTTCTTGGGCAGGCCGCACTGGTGCAGGCGCAGGGTCGGGCCGACGGTAATCACCGAGCGGCCGGAGTAGTCGACGCGCTTGCCCAGCAGGTTCTGGCGGAAACGGCCCTGCTTGCCCTTGATCATGTCGGCCAGCGACTTCAGCGGGCGCTTGTTGGAGCCGGTGATGGCCCGGCCGCGGCGGCCGTTGTCGAGCAGGGCGTCCACCGACTCCTGCAGCATGCGCTTCTCGTTGCGCACGATGATGTCGGGCGCATTGAGGTCGAGCAGCCGCTTGAGGCGGTTGTTGCGGTTGATCACCCGGCGATACAAGTCATTGAGGTCCGAGGTCGCGAAGCGGCCACCGTCCAGCGGCACCAGCGGGCGCAGGTCCGGCGGCAGTACCGGCAGCACCTCCATGACCATCCACGCCGGGTCGTTGCCGGAGCCCTGGAAGGCCTCCAGCAGCTTGAGCCGCTTGGAGAGCTTCTTGATCTTGGTCTCGGAGTTGGTCTGCGGGATCTCCTCGCGCAGGCGGTCGATCTCCTCGCCCAGGTCGATGTCCTTGAGCAGCGCCTGGACGGCCTCGGCGCCCATGCGGGCGTCGAAGTCGTCACCGAACTCCTCGAGGGCCTCGAAGTACTGCTCGTCGTTGAGCAGCTGGCCTCGCTCGAGGGTGGTCATGCCCGGGTCGATGACCATGAAGCTCTCGAAGTAGAGCACGCGCTCGATGTCGCGCAGGGTCATGTCCAGGAACATGCCGATGCGCGACGGCAGCGACTTGAGGAACCAGATGTGGGCGACAGGGCTTGCCAGCTCGATGTGGCCCATGCGCTCGCGGCGCACCGCCGCCTTGGTGACCTCGACGCCGCACTTCTCGCAGATGATGCCGCGGTGCTTCATGCGCTTGTACTTGCCGCACAGGCACTCGTAGTCCTTCACCGGGCCGAAGATCTTGGCACAGAACAGGCCATCCCGCTCCGGCTTGAAGGTGCGGTAGTTGATGGTCTCCGGCTTCTTGACCTCGCCGAAGGACCAGGAGCGAATCATGTCCGGCGACGCCAGCGTGATCTTGATCGCATCGAACTCTTCTGACTGAGACTGCGATTTGAGGACTTTCACCAAATCTTTCATGGGGTCGGCTCCGTTGCGGAGTTGTCATGGGCAGGGGCGTTGCCACCCCCGCGGACCGTCATTCTGTGAAGCGCAGGCGCTGCAGCCTCAGCTTTCCAGTTCGATATCGATGCCCAGCGAGCGGATTTCCTTCACCAGCACGTTGAAGGATTCCGGCATGCCCGCCTGCATGACGTGGTCGCCATCCACGATGCTCTTGTACATCTTGGTGCGCCCCTCCACGTCGTCGGACTTGACTGTGAGCATCTCCTGGAGCGTGTAGGCCGCGCCGTAGGCCTCCAGGGCCCAGACCTCCATCTCGCCGAAGCGCTGGCCACCGAACTGCGCCTTGCCGCCCAGCGGCTGCTGGGTGACCAGGGAGTAGGAGCCGGTGGAACGCGCGTGCATCTTGTCATCCACCAGGTGGTTGAGCTTGAGCATGTACATGTAGCCCACGGTCACCGAACGGTCGAAGGCGTCGCCGGTACGGCCGTCGTAGAGCGTCATCTGGCCCGAATCCGGCAGGTCGGCGAGGCGCAGCAGGTGCTTGATCTCGTGCTCCTGGGCACCGTCGAACACCGGCGTGGACATCGGCACGCCGCCCTTGAGGTTCTTCGCCAGGGCGATCACCTCCTCGTCGGAGAGCGAGTCGATGTCCTCGACGCGGGTCCCCTGGGTGGTGTTGTAGACCTGCCCCAGGAAGTCGCGGATCTCGGCCACCTGCTGCTCGCGGGCATCGCGAAGCAGCCCCTCGATCTTGACGCCGAGGCCGCGTGCCGCCATGCCCAGGTGGGTCTCGAGGATCTGTCCCACGTTCATCCGCGAGGGCACGCCCAGCGGGTTCAACACCACGTCGATGGGCTCACCGTTGTCGTCGAAGGGCATGTCCTCGATGGGCATGATCGCCGAGATGACGCCCTTGTTGCCGTGGCGGCCGGCCATCTTGTCGCCGGGCTGCATGCGACGCTTGATCGCCAGGTAGACCTTGACGATCTTCAGCACGCCCGGCGCCAGGTCGTCGCCCTGGGTGAGCTTGCGCTTCTTGTCCTCGAAGCGCTCGTCCATCTCCTTGCGACGGTTCTCCAGCTGCTCGTCGGCCTGGGCCAGCAGCTCGTTGAAGGTCTCGTCCTGCAGGCGCAGCTTGAACCACTGCTGGCGCGGCAGCTCCTCGAGGTAGCTGTCGGAGAGCACGTCGCCCTTCTTCAGCTTGGGGCCGCCGTTGACGACCTGGCCAGAGAGGGTGCGCTTGAGGCGCTCGAAGGTGGCATCCTCGGCGATGCGGTAGGTCTCCTGGAGGTCCTTGCGCACCTCGTCGAGCTGCATCTGCTCGATGGAGAGCGCCCGGGAGTCCTTCTCCACCCCGTCGCGGGTGAACACCTGGACGTCGATGACGGTGCCCTTCATGCCGGTCGGGGCACGCAGCGAGGTGTCCTTCACGTCGGACGCCTTCTCGCCGAAGATGGCGCGCAGCAGCTTCTCTTCCGGGGTCAGCTGGGTCTCGCCCTTGGGCGTCACCTTGCCCACCAGGATGTCGCCGGCGCCGACCTCGGCGCCGATGTAGACCACCCCGGCCTCGTCCAGCTTGCCCAGCGCCGACTCGCCGACGTTGGGAATGTCGGAGGTGATCTCCTCCGGCCCCAGCTTGGTGTCGCGGGAGACGCAGGTCAGCTCCTGGATGTGGATGGTGGTGAAGCGGTCCTCCTGGACCGTCCGCTCGGAGAGCAGGATGGAGTCCTCGAAGTTGTAGCCGTTCCACGGCATAAAGGCGATGCGCATGTTCTGGCCCAGGGCCAGGTCGCCCATGTCGACGGAGGGGCCGTCGGCCAGGATGTCACCGCGGTGCACCTGGTCACCGGGGCGCACGATGGGCCGCTGGTTCATGCAGGTGTTCTGGTTGGAACGCAGGTACTTGGTCAGGTTGTAGATATCGACGCCGGCCTCGCCGCCGATGATCTCGTCCTCGCTGACCCGCACCACGATGCGCTTGGCGTCGACCGAGTCGATCACTCCGCCGCGGCGGGCCACCTCACAGACGCCGGAGTCGCGCGCCACGAAGCGCTCCATGCCGGTGCCCACCAGCGGCTTGTCGGCCCGCAGGGTCGGCACGGCCTGACGCTGCATGTTCGCCCCCATCAGGGCGCGGTTGGCATCGTCATGCTCGAGGAACGGGATCAGCGCCGCGGCCACGGAGACCACCTGACGGGGCGACACGTCCATCAGCGTGACCTGCTCGGGACGCATGAAGGTGGTCTCGCCGCGGTGGCGGACCTGCACCAGGTCGTCGACCAGCCTGTTCGACTCGTCCACGGTGGCGGAAGCCTGGGCGATGACGAAGTCGCCCTCCTCGATGGCCGAGAGGTGCACCACGTCATCGGTCACCTGGCCCTCCACGACCTTGCGGTACGGCGTCTCGAGGAAGCCGTAGCTGTTGGTGTGGCTGTAGGTGGCCAGGGAGTTGATCAGGCCGATGTTGGGACCTTCCGGCGTCTCGATCGGACACAGGCGGCCGTAGTGGGTGGCGTGGACGTCGCGCACCTCGAAGCCGGCCCGCTCACGGGTCAGGCCGCCCGGACCGAGCGCCGAGACGCGGCGCTTGTGGGTGACCTCGGAGAGCGGGTTGTTCTGGTCCATGAACTGCGAGAGCTGGCTGGAGCCGAAGAACTCCTTGACCGCGGCCGCCACCGGCTTGGCATTGATCAGGTCCTGGGGCATCAGGCCTTCGCTCTCGGCCATGGAGAGGCGCTCCTTGACCGCGCGCTCGACGCGCACCAGGCCCACGCGGAACTGGTTCTCGGCCATCTCGCCGACGCAGCGGATGCGGCGGTTGCCCAGGTGGTCGATATCGTCAACGTCGCCGAAGCCGTTGCGGATCGCGATCATCTCGCGCAGCACATCGAGGATGTCCTGCTGGTCGAGGACCCCGGAGCCGGTGTCACTGTCGCGACGCAGGCGGCGATTGAACTTCATGCGACCGACGCCCGACAGGTCGTAGCGGTCCTCGCTGAAGAACAGATTGTTGAACAGCGTCTCGGCGGCCTCCTTGGTGGGCGGCTCGCCGGGACGCATCATGCGGTAGATCTCGACCAGCGCCTCGAGACGGGACCCGGTGGTATCCAGCTTGAGGGTGTCGGAGATGAAGGGGCCACAGTCGAGATCGTTGGTATAGAGCGTCTCGAGGGTGGTGATGCCCGCCTGGCCGATCTTCTCCAGCAGCTCGGGAGTGATCTCGGTATTGCAGGGGCAGATCAGCTCGCCGGTGTTCGGGTCGACCTGATCCTTGGCCAGGGTCTTGCCGAACAGGTAGTCCATCGGCACGTCGAGGCGCTCGAGACCGGCCTTTTCCAGCTGGCGGATGTGCTTCTGGGTGATCCGGCGACCTTCCTCGACGATGACGTTACCGTCGCCGTCCTTGATGTCGAAGGTGGCGGTCTCACCGCGCAGGCGCGACGGCACCAGCTCCACGGAGAAGCCGGACTTCTCGATGTGGAAGGTGCTGAGCTCGAAGAAGTTGTCGAGGATCTCCTCGGCGCTCATGCCCAGGGCGCGCAGCAGCACCGTGGCCGGCAGCTTGCGGCGACGGTCGATGCGCACGAAGACGCTGTCCTTGGGATCGAACTCGAAGTCGAGCCAGGAGCCGCGATAGGGAATGACCCGCGCAGAATAGAGCAGCTTGCCCGAGGAGTGGCTCTTGCCCTTGTCGTGGTCGAAGAACACGCCGGGCGAGCGGTGCAGCTGGGAAACGATGACGCGCTCGGTACCGTTGATGACGAAGGTACCGTTCTCGGTCATCAGGGGGATCTCCCCCATGTAGACTTCCTGCTCCTTGATGTCCTTGATCGCCTTGTTGGACGAATCCTTGTCATAGATGATCAGGCGAACCTTGACGCGCAGGGGAGCCGAATAGGTGACGCCACGCAGCTGGCACTCCTTGACGTCGAAGGCCGGAGTGCCGAAACGGTAGCTGACATACTCCAGGGCAGCGTTGCCGGAGAAGCTCGCGATCGGGAAGACCGACTTGAAGGCGGCGTGCAGGCCGATTTCCAGGCGTTCTTCGGGTGAGCGATCCTGCTGGAGAAACTCGTAGTAGGAATCAAGCTGGATGGCCAGCAGGTAGGGCACATCCATCACTTGGGGCAGTTTGCCGAAATCCTTGCGGATGCGTTTTTTCTCAGTGTATGAGTAAGCCATCTGTATTCCCCAGCTTGTTCACCATGGGTGACCGATGCGTGTCGGCGTCACCCGACGGGTACGGCTCCGTCAGGCGCTGACGGCAAGCCACCACCAGGAGGCTCGCCGTCGGAATTCGGCTAGCGGTGGCCCGAGGGCGACCGGCTAGTGACAACAGAAAAAGGCCGGCAGCGGGTGTCCCGCCACCAGCCGTGGAAGCTTACGCAGCGCGTGAAGCCATGGGCACAAGGGTTACTTGAGCTCCACGCTCGCGCCGGCGTCTTCCAGCTTCTTCTTTGCCTCTTCGGCGTCGTCCTTGGACAGGCCTTCCTTGATGGTCGCCGGTGCGCCGTCGACGGCACCCTTGGCTTCCTTGAGACCCAGGCCGGTGATCTCGCGGACCGCCTTGATCACGTTGACCTTCTTGTCGCCGGCGCCGGTCAGCACGACGTCGAATTCGGTCTGCTCTTCCTCGACAGCGGCTTCACCGCCACCCGGGCCGGCCACGACGGCAGCGGCAGCAGAGACACCGAACTTCTCTTCCATGGCCTCGATCAGCTCGGCCACTTCCATGACGGACATGTCGGCGACAGCGTTGATGATGTCTTCTTTGGTCAGTGCCATTGTCTAGATTCCTAACTTTGCGGGAGCCTCGGCATCGCGATGGCTCGGGGATTCAATGTTCGATTCGGGCTGAGCGCAAGAGTTCGCCGGTCAGGCGGCCTCCTCCTGCTTCTGGTCACGCAGCGCAGCGAGGGTACGGACCAGCTTGCCGGCAGACGCTTCCTTCATGACGGACATCAGCTTGGCGATCGCCTCATCGTAGGTCGGCAGGGTTGCCAGACGGTCGATGTCGCTTGCCGGGATCAGCTCACCTTCGTAGGCCAGCGCCTTGACCTCGAACTCCTTCTGACCCTTGCCGAACTCCTTGAACAGACGGGCGGCAGCGCCCGGATGCTCGTAGGAGAAGGCCAGCATGGTCGGACCGGAGAAGGTCTCGTCCAGAATCTCCCAGGGAGTTCCGGACAGGGCGCGGCGTGCCAGGGTGTTGCGGACAACACGGATCTGCACGCCATTCTCGCGGGCCTGCTTGCGCAGGTCGGTCATCGCGCTGACCGCGACGCCACGAGAGTCGGCAACTACGACGGAGAGCGCATCCTTGGCCGCTTCACTGACCTCGGCAACGATTGCCTTCTTGCCTTCGAGTGCTAGTGGCACAGTGATCACTCCTTCGTGCCGGAACCTCGCGAGAGGATTCCGGTGGTTACCATCTCTCCCGACCGGAGGTCGGGAGTCCTGGGTGATGGTGCTCACCAGAGATCTGGCGGCCACACCATCTGCGCAGGCCTTCCCGGGGGAAGATTAAGCCGCGCTCGCGAGAGAGACGGCACCTGCGGTCTTTGACGATGCCCCGCCGGCGAGGATAGCCCGGCACGGGGACCGCAAAGTTCCTGCAATCGTCTCGATCGCCGCCCGATCAGGCCAGGGCGGAATGATCGATGGTCAGCCCCGGGCCCATGGTGGTGGACAGGGTGACCTTCTTGAGATAGATACCCTTGGAGGTGCTCGGCTTGAGCTTCTTCAGGTCGGCGACCAGCGCCTCCAGGTTGCCCTGGATGGCAGACGCATCGAAGTCGACCTTGCCAAGGGTAGTATGGATGATGCCGTTCTTGTCGGTACGGAAGCGCACCTGACCGGCCTTGGCATTCTTGACGGCGGTGGCCACGTCGGGCGTCACGGTACCGACCTTGGGGTTCGGCATCAGGCCGCGCGGACCGAGGATCTGGCCCAGCTGGCCGACGACGCGCATGGCGTCCGGCGAGGCAATGACCACGTCGAAGTCCAGCTGGCCCTTCTTGACCTGCTCGGCCAGGTCGTCCATGCCGACGATATCGGCACCGGCTTCCTTGGCCGCATCGACATTGGCACCCTGGGTGAAGACCGCGACACGCACGTCCTTGCCGGTACCGTTAGGCATGACGGTGGCGCCACGCACGACCTGGTCGGACTTACGCGGGTCGACGCCCAGGTTGATGGCGACGTCCAGGGATTCCTTGAACTTGACGGTGGACAGCTCGGAGAGCAGGGCCACGGCCTCGTCGAGAGAGTAGGTCCGGTTGGCGTCGACCTTCTCGCGAATCTGCTGTGCACGCTTGGTAAGCTTGGCCATGATCAGAGACCCTCCACGTTCAGGCCCATGCTGCGGGCACTACCGGCAATGGTACGCACCGCGGCGTCGAGATCGGCAGCCGTCAGGTCGGGCTCCTTGGTCTTGGCGATCTCCTCAAGCTGCTCGCGGGTCACGGTGCCGACCTTGGTCTTGTTCGGTTCACCGGAGCCGGACTTGATGCCGGCCGCCTTCTTCAGCAGGACCGCGGCGGGCGGGGTCTTGGTGATGAAGGTGAAGCTGCGGTCGGAGTAGACGGTGATGACCACGGGGGTCGGCAGGCCCGGCTCGATGTCCTGGGTCGCGGCGTTGAACGCCTTGCAGAACTCCATGATATTGACACCGTGCTGACCCAGCGCGGGACCCACGGGGGGACTCGGGTTGGCCTTGCCAGCTGCGACCTGCAGCTTGATGTAAGCCTGTACTTTCTTGGCCATGTTGGACTCCAGTTGGGTAGTAGCGCCTTGCGGCTCCCCGGGTTACACAACCACCCGCGGGTGGTTGCCACGAAACAGTCAGGCCCGGAAGGCTATTCCTTCTCGACCTGGGCAAACTCCAGCTCGACGGGCGTGGAGCGGCCGAAGATCAGCACGCTGACCTGCACACGGCTCTTGTCGTAGTTGACCTCCTCGACGACTCCGTTGAAGTCGGCGAAGGGTCCGTCGATGACGCGCACCGACTGGCCCGGCTCGAAGAGCGTCTTGGGCTTCGGCTTGTCGGTACCGTCCTTGACCCGGCTGAGGATGGCATCCGCCTCCTTGCGGGTGATCGGGGCCGGCTTCTCCTTGGTGCCACCGATGAACCCCATGACGCGCGGGGTCTCGTTGACCAGGTGCCAGGTCTCGTCATCCATCTCCATCTCGACCAGCACATAGCCGGGATAGAACTTGCGCTCGCTCTTGCGACGCTTGCCGTCCCGCACCTCGACGACCTCTTCGGTCGGCACCAGGATCTCGCCGAAGCGATCCTCCATGCCGTACATCTTCACGCGCTCGATGAGCGAGCGCATGACATGCTTCTCGAAGCCGGAGTAGGCATGGACGACATACCAACGCTTGGACATGAAAACTCCTAACCGATGACGCCGGACATCGCCCAGCCAAGAAGGGTGTCGATCAGCCAGAGCATCAGCCCGACCACCAGCACGGCCACCAGCACGATGGCGGTGGTCTGCACGGTCTCGGGCCGGGTCGGCCAGACGACACGCTGGATCTCCTTCTTTGCACTCCTGGCGAGCTCGACCAGATCACGACCCTTGGTCGTGGTCAGCGCCACCAGTGCCGCTGCCACGCTGAGCACGACGACACCGAGCACACGATAGAGAAGCGCCTGGTCGGCGAAATAGGTATTGCCGACCACGGCAAGGACCAGCAGAGTGACGACAACCGCCCACTTGAGCCCGTCGTGGCGCGACTCCTGCACCTCGGCGCTATGCTTCATGAAAACGAGACTCCTCAGGGTGCAGCAATCGAAACATGAAAGTATATGAGATCTCGCCAGCCTGGGGAAGACTGGCAGGCCAGGAGGGAATCGAACCCCCAACCTGCGGTTTTGGAGACCGCTGCTCTGCCAATTGAGCTACTGGCCTGTATCTGCTTCCGAGACCACCCTTTGCAAGCGGCCTGTACGACAGCGGGCGCCATGATAGCGAAATCCGCTTCTCCTGGCAACCCCTTCCCTGCAGGAGAGCCTGCTAGGAAGAAAAAGAAAAGGCGAGCCGTGGCTCGCCTTCTCGATATGGAGCTCATGGACGGATTTGAACCGTCGACCTCACCCTTACCAAGGGTGTGCTCTACCCCTGAGCTACATGAGCGCAACCTGGCGGCATCAAGACGCGATACCTGGAGCGGGCAGCGGGGATCGAACCCGCATCATCAGCTTGGAAGGCTGAGGTTCTACCATTGAACTATGCCCGCCGACCCACTCTTGCTTGCCATCACTCGACGCATCGGGTGCGGCTGAACCTGGTGGAGGGGGAAGGATTCGAACCTTCGAAGCTTTCGCGGCAGATTTACAGTCTGCTCCCTTTGGCCACTCGGGAACCCCTCCAACTGGCGATGCATTCTATCGCCTCTGTTACCGGTGTCAAGTGCCTGTTTTCTCTGACACTTGAGCAAGCGCAACGAACCTGCCGGCCGCGCCTCTCCGGAACGCGGCGCATTGTGTCAAAGCAGCATGGAGAATGCAAGTGCGGCCCGGATCTTTTCCAGCGCCACCGGCGAGGGCACCCGCGGCGCCCCGGACATGCGCCCCGCCCGCTCGGCCGCGGTCAGCGGGAAGCAGGCCTCCAGCCCGCCGTAGACCATGTCCGGCCAGACCGCATGGGGGACCTGGATGCCCCGTGACACCACCCGGGCGTCACCACCGGTCAACATCATCGGCAGCGCCACGCCCTGCTGGTCGCACACCTCGCTGTAGATACGATTGACGGCACTCACCGCCGCCATGAAGATGCCATGATTGACGGCCTCCACGGTGCGCCTGCCGGGCTCCAGCAGCTCCTCGGCCTCGCTGTCCGGGTCGATGGCCACGTTGCGGGTACCCAGTTTCAGGCTCTCCTTCATCAGCCGCAGCCCGGGCAGGATATAGCCGCCCAGGTGTCGTCCGCCGGGCAGCACGAAGTCGACGGTGATGGCGCTGCCGCAGTCCACGGCACAGCAGCCGCCGGCCAGCTGGTAGCCCGCCAGGGCCCCCATCCAGCGATCGACGCCCAGCCGGCCGGGCTCCTCGTAGCCGTTGGTGACCCCCAGGGCCTCGGCCGTCGAGCGCGCCACGTGGACGGTACCGACGCGTCGGCGCAGCAGCCCCACCGTCTCCTCCAGCACCGCCTTGCGCGCCACGCTGGAGATGCGCACTGCCTCGACCACGTCGAGGTCCGGGATATCCGCACCCGGGCGCCACTCTTCACGGGTCCAGACCGCCCCGCGGGAACGGATCTCGCTGCTGTCGGCATCCTTGAGCCGCCACTTGGAGAGGGTGTTGCCGATATCCAGATCCAGGATCATGCGCGTCTCCGCACGCTGATCTCGCCACCGGCAAGCCGCACCGGCCGCCCCTCCTGCTGCACCCAGAGGTTGCCGGCCTCGTCCACCTCACCGGCGGTCGCCAACGCCCGTGTTCCCCGCTGCAGGACCTCTACCTCGCAGCCGGCGAAGGCGTGACGGGCGTTCCAGTCGTCACGCCAGGCGGCGAACCCCTGCTGCTCGAAGCCCGCCAGCAGGGGCAGCAGCTCGTCCAGCAGCTCGACGGCCAGGGCATTGCGGGAGAGCCCCGGCGCCTGGTCATGGACCGCCGCGACGGCCTGGTCGATGCCCCCTCGGAACGCCGCCGGCAGGTCGACATTGATCCCCATGCCCACCACCACCTCGCAGGGGCCCGTGGCATCGCCGCTGATCTCCACCAGGATGCCCGCCAGCTTGCCGAGCGACCCGTCGTCGTCCTCCAGCAGCACATCATTGGGCCACTTGAGGCGGGGCCTTAGCCCGTGGCGCTCGAGCACCCTGGCGAGGACTACCCCCAGTGCCAGGCTCAGCCCCTCCAGCGCGGCCACCCCGGCCTCGACCCGCCAGCCCAGAGACAGCATCAGGGTGCGCCCCCAGGGGGTCACCCAGGTGCGCCCTCGGCGCCCGCGCCCCTCGCTCTGCTGCTCGACCAGGCAGACCTCCCCGTGCCCCGCCCCCCGAGCGAAACGCTCGCGCAGGAAGGCGTTGCTGGACGGCAGGCTCTCCTCGACGAACAGCCGCGTCAGGTGCGAGCGCGCATCTCGCGAGAGACCGGCCACGATGGTGCCTCCATCAAGCAGCTCCAGGCGCTCGACCAGGCGATAGCCCTGGCCCTTGACCGCCTCCATGGCAATGCCCAGGGACTCCAGCTTGCGCAACTGCTTCCATACTGCCGCCCGCGACACCCCCAGCCGTTCGCCCAGCTGCTCGCCGGAGTGGAAGTCGCCATCGCTCAGCAGGCGGATCAGGTCAACGATGGTCATGCTCATGCCCCTGACGGGAAATGTGCCATTCTAGCGGATGGCGCCGTGCCCCGGAAATCGCCTCGACCAATTCGCTAGGCCGGCCACTCGTCGGACCGCCTCAGGTGTCGGACAGCACCCAGGTCTGCAGCGCATGCGCCGGGGTCGTCAGGGCATGGGCCGCGTCGCCGATGCGCAGCGACCAGTCGACCGCCGCCTCGGGCTCGTTCTGCACGGTCACGCCCCACACCGAGAAGCCTTCCTCGCGCAAGGCCTGGACGAACCGGACGAAGTATTGCGCCCACTGTGCCCGGCAGTCCTGCCTCAGCCGCCTCCTCGGTAAAGGCCCCACCCGTGCCGAGGTAGCGCTGATAGCGCACCGCCGGGCCCGCAGCGGTGCATCAGCGGATGGTCCGCGGAGGTTTCGAATCCTGTAAGCGACATGGCATCGGCTCCTGGGCAGTGGACAAGAAATCATACCTGAAACGGCTGAAATGAAATCGCTTTCACGATCGCTCGGCAACCTCGCGACCAAAGTCGTATATTTTTATGAAACCGCTTTCATGACCATGGCACCCAGAATCCCGCGGGCCCAACAAGGAACATGCCTTCCCATGCAACGAATCGAACTGCCGAAATCGTCACGACTGCTCACCCCGGACTTCACCTTCGGTGTCGCGACGGCGGCCTTCCAGGTCGAGGGAGCCACCCAGGCCGATGGCCGCCTGCCGTCCATCTGGGACGACTTCTGCGCCATCGAGGGGCGAGTCAAGAACGGTGACAGCGGCATGCCCGCCTGCGACCATTACCATCGCTGGCAGGAAGACCTGGAGCTGATCCAGGGCCTGGGGGTGGACGCCTACCGCCTGTCGATCGCCTGGCCGCGCGTGATGACCAAGGATGGCCAGGCGAACGCCAGGGGGCTGGATTTCTATAAGCGCCTCCTCGACAGCCTGCTGGAGCGTTGCATCACGCCCTTCGTGACGCTCTACCACTGGGACCTTCCCCAGCACCTGCAGGAGCGCGGCGGCTGGCTCAACCGCGACACGGCCTATCGCTTCCAGGAGTACGCCGACCTGGTCTCCCGCGAGTTCGGTGACCGCGTCCACTCCTATGCCACCCTCAACGAGCCCTGGGTCAGCGCGATCCTCGGCCACGAGGTCGGCATCCACGCGCCGGGGCTGGAAGACGCCCGCCTCGCCCGCCAGGCCGGGCATCACCTCCTGCTGGCCCATGGCCTGGGCATGCAGGCCCTGCGCGCCAACGTCCCCGACGCCCAGGCCGGCCTGGTGCTCAACATGGGCCCGAACACGCCCCACAGCCGACGCTACGACGACCGGGTGGCCGCCCTGGTGGGCGAGGCGAGCATGAACCACTGGTTCCTGGAGCCAGTGCTCGAGGGCCGCTACCCGGCGCTCTACACCCGCCTCTATCCGGAGCAGGCTCCCCAGGTGCTGCCGGGCGACATGGCGCTGATCTCCCAGCCGGTGGACTTCGTCGGCATCAATTACTACACCCGCAGCGTCGTCTCCTATGACGAGCAGCGCCTGGTCAAGGACCACCCGCCCGAGGACGTGGAGGTCACGGACTTCGGCTGGGAAGTCTACCCGCAAGGCCTGACCGACCTGCTGGTCGACCTGAACGCGCAGTACCGGCTGCCTCCCCTGATGGTGACCGAGAACGGCATGGCCGGTGACGACCGCCTGGTGGAGGGAGAGGTCCATGACGAGCAGCGCTGCCGCTACCTCAACAGCCATCTCAATGCCGTCCACGAGGCGATCGAGCAGGGCGTCGATGTCCGGGGCTACTTCGCCTGGAGCCTGATGGACAACTTCGAGTGGGCGGAGGGTTACAGCAAGCGCTTCGGCATGGTGTACATCGACTACGAGACCCAGCGGCGCACGCTCAAGGACAGCGCCAAGGCATTTGCCGACTTCCTCTGGGCACGGCAGGCGCGGCGTTGAGCCCCTCCCCACGCTCACCACGACAGCATCACGACGACAACAATAGACAACAGAAGGTAACGCCAATGAAATCGTTCTCCATGATGGCACTGACCGCCGCCGTGGCCGCCACCTCCTTCCCCACGATGGCCGACCCCGCCCAGGGCGGCACCCTGACCGTGCCCGTCATCACCACGGCCTTCACCAAGAGTTTCAATCCCTACATCGACAACCTCAACATCGTCGGCGGGATGACCTTCGAGACCCTGGCCTTCACCAACGTCTTGCAGGGGGAAACCAGCCTGCGGCTGGCCGAAGGCTACGAGTATGCGGAGGACTACCGGAGCATCACCTACACCCTCCGCGAGGATCTCAAGTGGTCTGACGGCGAGCCGCTAACCGCCGACGACGTCGTCTACACCTTCGAGCTGGCCCGCGAGGTGCCCGTGTACGACCTCGCCGGCGTTCTGGCCAACGGCCTCGTCACCGGGGTCACCCGGGTGTCCGACCGCGAGATCCGCTTCGACCTGGCGAAGCCCGACAGCACCGTGCACTGGGACCTGAACCGCTACATGCCGCTTCCCCGGCATGTCTGGGAGCAGGCCGGCGATCCCGCCACCTTCACCAACCCCGAGGCGATCGGCTCGGGCCCGGTGACGGAAATCGAGTACGTGCGGCCCCAGCAGATGGAGATCTGCCGCAACCCGCACTACTACCAGGAGGACCGCCCCTACCTGGATTGCATCAGGTACCGCGCCTTCAATGACAACTCCCAGATTCAGCCGGCCCTGATGAATGGCGAGATCGACTGGGGGTCCAACTTCATCGCCGACGTCGAGAAGACCTTCGTCGCCACCAACCCCGAGAATCACCATTACTGGTACCCGGCCAATGATGCCATCCACCTCTACCTGAACACCAGGCAAGCGCCCTTCGACGACCTGACGTTCCGCCAGGCGGTCTCCGTGGCGCTGGACCGTGAGGCGATCGTCGACCTGGCGGCCTACGGCTACCCCACGGCGAACTTCTTTCCAGGTGGCATCGGCGACTACTACGCCGACTACATGGATGAGTCGGTCATGAAAGAGTACGGCTGGCTGACCCAGTACGATCCGGACAAAGCCCGCCAGTTGCTGGATGAGGCCGGCTACCGGGACGTCGACGGCGATGGCCAGCGCGAACTGCCAGACGGCTCGGAGCTCTCGTTCGACATTCAGGTCGTCAACGGCTGGACCGACTGGGTGCAGACCGTGCTGATGATTACCGAGTACCTCCAGGACGTCGGCATCGAGGCCAACGTCAATGCCGTGGAGTGGGGCGTCTACGACCAGTCGCTCAAGGAGGGCGACTATCAGGCCGCCATCAACTGGTCCCTGCTGTCGACACACCCCATCCAGACCTTCAAGGAGTACTACCACACCAGCCGCGTCGGCCAGATCTGGCACGCCGGGCACGGCATGCACTCGGAGCGGGTCGATGAACTGATCGAGGACTTCGGCTCCCTGACCGAGGCCGACGCCAAGCAGGATAGCCTCGCTCAGCTGCAACGCTTCACCGCCGAGAAGCTGCCGTTCGTCCCGCTGTTCTCCAACGCCACCTGGTTCCAGTACAACACCAGTGAATTCGTGGGCTGGCCGAACGCCGAAGATCCCTACGTGCACCCGGTATTCTACTCCACGGGCAACAACACCCTGATCTTCAACAACCTCCACCGGAAGTAACCGACCCTTAGCGTGAGGGGAGTCGGACCCGCTCCGACTCCTCGTCGAACCCGAGCCAGAGGCGACCTCCATGCGGTACATCACCAGTCGATTCCTGTTCTATTTCGTCGCGTTCCTGATCGCCATCTCCTTCAACTTCCTGCTGCCTCGCATCATGCCGGGCGATCCCGTCGATGCGCTCTTCGCCGGCTCCGCGGGGCAGCTCGACCCCTCCCAGATGGAGGCCATTCGCGCCATGTACGGCTTTTCCGAGGGGCCGCTGTGGTCGCAATACCTCCAGTACGTGAAGAGCGTCTTCACCGGTGACCTGGGCCCCTCCGTCCTGATGTATCCGACCGACGTGACCACCGTGCTCGGTTTTACCTTCCCCTGGACCCTGTTCCTGATCGGGCTGGGGGTCACGACCGCCATCATCCTCGGCCTGATCCTGGGGACCATTGCCGCCTACAAGCGCGGCAACTGGT
The DNA here is from genome assembly GCF_023554995.1 of Halomonas gemina. GTDB lineage: Bacteria > Pseudomonadota > Gammaproteobacteria > Pseudomonadales > Halomonadaceae > Halomonas > Halomonas gemina. The sequence continues at coordinate 5,390 of NZ_JAMJPK010000009.1, read as the reverse complement.
TCGCCTCCCTGTTTCCGCCGATGGCCGCGGTGCTCTCCTCGATGCCTGCCGTCGTCACCGCCCTGCTGGTCTTCTACATCTTCGGCTTGCAGCTGCAGTGGTTCCCGATGAGCTATGCCGCCGACCCTTCCCTGGAGCCGGGCTGGACGGCCGAGTACCTGGGCAGTGTCGCCCACCATGCCGTGCTGCCCCTGCTGGTGATCGTCCTGGTCAGCCTCGCCCAGTGGGTCATGACCATGCGCAACGCCATGATCAACGTGCTCGGCGAGGACATCATCACCATGGCCGAGGCCAAGGGCCTCAGTCAGACCCGCATCATGCTGCGCTATGCCTCGCGCAACGCCGTCCTGCCGGTGGTGACCTCGGTGGCCATGGGCCTCGGCTTCGCCGTCGCCGGCCAGATCTTCATCGAGATCGTCTTCAACTACCCGGGAGTGGGCAACACCCTGCTCAAGGCGATCAATGCCCGCGACTACCCCCTGGTGCAGGCCCTGCTGCTGTTGATCGTCGCCTTCGTGCTGATCGGCAACTTCATTGCCGACCTCACCTACCTGTGGCTCGACCCGCGTCTGCGCAAGTAACCGAAGGGCTTACCGATGACTGACTACTCCATGCCAATTGACCACTCCAGGAAGGCCACCATGGTGAACGCACCCCGCTGGCGGCGACTGCGCAATATCGCCGCCTTCTTCCAGGGCAACCTGTCGGCGACCATCGGCGGCGGCCTGATGGCGCTGGTGATCGTGGCCTGCCTGATCGGCCCCTGGTTCACGGCACATGCACCCGACGAACGCGTCGCCCGTCCCCACGTCGAGCCCAGTGCCGAGCATGTGCTCGGCACGACCCGCCAGGGGCGGGACGTGTTCAGCCAGCTGCTGCATGGCGGACGCGCCTCGCTGGGCGTGGCCTTCATCGCCGGAGCCATTTCCACGGTCATCTCCATCCTGGTCGGCATCTCCGCCGGCTACTTCGGTGGCCGAATCGATCAGTGGCTGAACTTCGCCATGAACGTGGTGCTGGTCTTCCCGCAGCTGCCCCTGCTGATCGTCCTGGCGGCCTTTCTCGGGCAGGTGGGGCCTGTCGTGATCGCCCTGCTGATCGGTATCACCAGCTGGCCATGGGGGGCACGCGTCGTGCGCTCCCAGACCATGGCCATCCGGCAGAAGGAATTCATCCTCTCGGCGGAGTGCATGGGCGAGAGCCGCCTGCGCATCGTGCTGGTGGAAATTCTGCCCAATCTGATCTCGATCGTCGCCGGCAGCTTCGTCGGGGTGGTCATGTACGCCCTGATCAACGAGGCCGGCCTCGAGTTCCTGGGGCTGGGGGATCCCACCGTGGTGACCTGGGGCACCATGCTGTACTGGGCCCAGTCGTCTGCCGCCCTCTACACCGGCGGCTGGTGGGAGATGATCGTGCCGGCCGTGACCATCGCGCTGGTCGGTGGCGCCATGGCCCTGATCAACATGTCCATCGACCAGGTCAGCAATCCCAAGCTCAAGACCGGCCCGCACATCAAGCGCTGGCGCAAGCTCAACCGCATCATTCAAGCCAAACGCCTGCGAGGTGCTTCCTGATGGCAATCCCTGCCTTTCAACCCGCCCGCGACGAGGACACCAGCGAGCTGCTGGAGATTCGCAACCTGTGTGTCGACTATGTCTCACCGAAGGGCATGGTCCGGGCCGTCAACGACGTCAGCCTAAGCATTCGACCGGGGGAGACCCTGGGCCTGGCCGGCGAGTCGGGCTGTGGCAAGTCGACCCTGGCCTTCTCCATCGCTCGCCTGCACAAGGCCCCGGCGCTCATCTCCGAGGGCGAGATCCGCTACCGCGGCCGCGACGTGCTGAGCATGAACAAGCGCACCCTGCGCCAGTTCCGCTGGAATGAGGTCAGCGTGGTCTTCCAGAGCGCGATGAACTCCCTCAATCCCGTCATCACGGTCGGCGAGCAGATCATCGATGTCATCCTCGCCCACCGCAGGGTCCGCAAGAAGGAGGCCTGGCGCCAGGGAGAGGAGCTCCTCCAGACCGTGGGGCTGCATCCCAGCCGCATGGACAGCTTTCCCCATCAGCTCAGTGGCGGGATGCGCCAACGGGTGGTGATCGCCATCGCCCTGGCGCTCAGGCCTCGCCTGATCATCATGGATGAACCGACCACCGCCCTGGATGTGGTCGTGGAGCGGGAGATCATGGATGAGCTGTATCAGCTGAAGGACAGGTTCGGCTTCTCCATCCTCTTCATCAGCCACGATCTCAGCCTCATGGGCGAGATCGCCGACCGCATCGGCATCATGTATGCCGGCAAGCTGGTCGAGCTGGGCACTGCCGACGAGGTCTTCTATCGCCCCCAGCATCCCTACACCCGGGGCCTGCTCAACTCCTTCCCGACCATCCATGGCCCCAGGGAGCGGCTGTATGGCATTCCCGGCAACCCGCTCAACCTCCTCGAAGCCCCCCAGGGGTGCTACTTCCAGGACCGTTGCGAGCGCTGCTTCTCCCCCTGTCGGACGCACGACCCGGAAATGATTCAGGTGTCACCCGCTCACCGGGCCGCCTGCCACGAACTTGCCGAGAGGACCGCGGGATGAACATGACCACCGAAGCCAACGCCCCCATCGTGTCGGCGCGCGACCTGACCAAGGACTTCACCCTGGGCGGGTCGCTGATGGAGCGCACCACCATGCGTGCCCTGAATGCCGTGTCCTTCGACCTCTTCCCGGGAGAGGCGCTGGCCATCGTCGGCGAGTCGGGCAGCGGCAAGAGCACCAGCGCGCGGATTCTCTCCCAGGTCCACGAGGCCACCTCGGGTGAGGTGACCTTTCGCGGCCAGCAGATGCATGAACTGATCGCCCAGGGCGGCAAGCGGGGCTTCGCCAACCGCGTGCAGATGATCTTCCAGGACCCGTTCGGCAGCCTCAATCCGGTCCACCGCATCTTCTACCAGATCGCCCGGCCCCTGCAGATCCATGGCAAGGTCCGCGGCAAGGCGGCCTTGCGGGCGCGGGTGCTCGAACTGCTCGAGACCGTGGGCCTGACGCCGGCCGCCGAGACGGCCGACAAGTTTCCCTATGAGCTCAGTGGCGGCCAGCGTCAGCGGGTGGCGATCGCGCGGGCACTGGCCGTGGAACCCGACGTCATCCTGGCCGACGAGCCGATCTCGATGCTCGATGTGTCCATCCGGCTCGGTATCCTCAACCTGATGATGGACCTGAAGGACCAGCACGACATCGCCTTCATGTACATCACCCACGACATCGCCACCGCCCGCTATTTCGCCGAACGGACGGCGGTGATGTATGTCGGCCACATGGTGGAGTGGGGCAACAGTGATGCCGTCACCCAGAACCCCCAGCACCCCTATACCCAGCTGCTGCTCGCCGCGGTTCCCCAGCCCGGAGCACAGAAGCACCGGGACATGAGCCAGTACCAGCACAAGGCCGACATCCCCATGTGGCAGCCCGAGAGTACCGGTTGCCCCTTCGCACAGCGCTGCCCCCATGCCCGTGAGGAATGCAGCACCCGCCTGCCTGAGGTCACCCGGATCGCGAAGGACCACTTCGTGCGCTGCTACCTGTACGAATGACGCAGTCCACCCAAAGCCCTTGGATCAGGTCACCTGCTTGTTCTGGATGACGAGCATGAAATCGATTGCATTGGCGACTATAGTCTTCGATCATCGACATTTCTGTACTCCCTGGCTTACCAGGTGATTGAGTTTCATCCATTGCGTCGACTCACCAAGCCACGTCCTTGGTGAGCTCGAAGGGCATCAGGAGCAAGCATGTCTACCATCAAGGAGGTTGCCAGGCTGGCACGGGTCTCGCCCGCGACGGTCTCCCGCGTCATGAATGGCGAAGTGCCGGTGGCGGAGGAGACGCGCCGACGGGTGGAAGACGCCATGAAGCAGCTTGGCTACCGCCCCAACTCCTTTGCCCGCTCCCTGGCCTCCAACCGTTCCGATTGCATCGGCCTGGTGATCTCCCACCTTGCAGGCCCCTTCATGGGCACCTTGATGGTGAACCTGGAAGAAAAGCTTCGCCTGCACCGGAAGTCGCTTCTGGTCGCCTCGGGACATAACGAGCTGATCCGCGAGCAGGAGTCGATCGACTTCCTGATGTCGCGTCGCTGCGATGGCCTCCTGGTCCAGTCGGATCGCCTGCACGATGACGCCCTTGTGGCGCTGGCCGCGCAGATTCCCCTGGTCGTCATCAACCGCCGGGTGCCCGGACTGGAGGGGCAGTGCAGTTATGTCGACAACCAGCAGGGCGGCTATCTCGCCACTCGCCACTTGATCGAGCAGGGCCACCGACACATCGCCTGCATTACCGGCCCGCGCTGGAAGCAGGATGCCACCCAGCGACTGGCGGGCTATCACCAGGCCATGGAGGAAGCCGGGCTGGCCGTACCGGAAGGTGCCGTGGTGGAAGGAACCTGGCAGGAGTCGAGCGGGCGAGAGGCCGTGGATACCCTGCGGCGGCGCGGCGTGCCTTTCACGGCCCTGGCGGTGGGCAACGACGACATGGCCATCGGGGCCATGCTGCACCTGAAGGAGCTCGGCTTGAGCGTACCCGAGGATGTCTCGCTGGTGGGCTTCGACGATGAGGTATATGCACACTATGTCACGCCAGGGCTGACGTCGGTCCACGTCCCCGTGGACCGGATGGCGCAGGCAGCCAGCGGCAGGGTGATCTCCCTGGCCTATGACGACCCCTGGCAAGGACCGCTCTGCTTCTCGACTCACCTGGTGGAACGCGGCACGGTGGCGCCACCGTCATCGGCTCACGTCACCCATCCATAAACACATAAACAGGATCGACTGGACAGCCTGACATGCAAACGTCCCCCACCTCGAGTGCGGCGGGGCAGCCCACCGGCAATGTGAGATTTCCACTACCTTTACCCTGAGGGCGAGATACGAAAAAACCCCGAGCTCTGGTGAACTCGGGGTTTTTTCTGAATAGGTGCCTGACGATGACCTACTCTCGCATGGGGAGGCCCCACACTACCATCGGCGCTGAGCGGTTTCACTGCTGAGTTCGGCATGGGATCAGGTGGTTCCCGCACGCTATGGTCGTCAGGCGAAAAACGGTGAATCATGCTGACGCTACGTCTCGTCGTATCCGGCTGTCGGTCGCCATCGGCAGACCGCTTGGGTGTTATATGGTCAAGCCTCACGGGCCATTAGTACCGGTTAGCTCAACGCCTTGCAGCGCTTCCACACCCGGCCTATCAACCAGCTGGTCTCGCTGGGCCCTTCAGGAGGCTCAAGGCCTCGGGGATGTCTCATCTTGAAGGGGGCTTCCCGCTTAGATGCTTTCAGCGGTTATCCCGTCCGCACATAGCTACCCGGCAATGCCACTGGCGTGACAACCGGAACACCAGAGGTGCGTCCAC
>NZ_JAMJPK010000008.1 GCF_023554995.1 Halomonas gemina | reverse complement strand
AGGTCGTTAGGGTTTCACCCATGGCGAGTGGTCCTCTTGAATCGTGTTCTGCCAGGAACATCTTGATTCTACAAGAGAAAACCACTCGCCATCTTCATTTTCAGCCCTGCCTCATGAATAAGCCGGGATACAGCCCGCACACCAACGGCAAGGCGGAGCGATTCATCCAGATAGCGCTACGGGAGTGGGCCTATGCTCGGTCATACGCAAGTTCGGAAGAGCGCGGCAGGCACTTGCCTGCCTGGCTCCATCAATACAACTGGCATCGGCCGCATGCCAGTCTGGATTACCACTCTCCGGTTAGCCGGCTGGGCCTTTCCGTGAACAACTTGGTGGGTTTACACAACTAGTGTCTTTAGCCTAGTCATTTAACATAGCGTTAGGGCGGGAAGTCACTACGTGACCTGATGGCGGTGTCCGACATCACTGAGCGAGGAACGGTGCTTTCTGGGCAATACAATTCTGGAAACCAGCGATAACCATCCCTGTAGTCACTGACTCGTTAGTGTACTGATACACTAGGTTGTCTCGAGGGCTTGTGAACTCTCTCTTGCTAAATAATATCGCAGTTCTATTTTTAGGAATGAACATCCGATGAGAGGTAGATGTTAAATTATCGTATTCCCAAGGTTGTAGTGGTTCGAATGTCGAATCGAGATCTGTTTTTTCATCGGCAGTATTTCTAAAGTCTCTTTTCCATCTCATCTCATCTCATTGAGTGTGTTATGTAAATATTTCTCTACAAGCTTATTATTTCTATTGGTAATCTTGATGATAGTCCTTTCAGCATCATTAGCTAGAGATAAATAATCTAGATCAAACCCTAACTAAACACCTTTGCCAGCTAGGTGTATAACATCATCTTTTGATTGTTCGACAAAATTCGACGTGTCAAAGTGTTCGATTCTTAAGCTTCTTTTTCTAAGCGCCCCACCTGGAAGGTTTTCGTGTACAAACAAAAATCGATATATGATGTCCCAATCGCCAAAAGTCAGTATCACCCACTGCTGCTGGGCAAGATCAGGCATTCTGGATCGTAGTGGCGTGAACTACCGGTGTGCGATGGTCCGTGGAAGAAACTCTATGACCTTTTCAACCAGTAACGCGATGAGGTCATCTTCGAGGCCACCTTGGCCCGGCTACAGCTGAGACGCGAGAGGATCGGAGTGCGCAGACAAAGAAGGGGGCTCTTGGGAATTACTGATTACCGATACAGGTATCGTTTATTGTCAGTATTTCATGTGTACGTACTGACGTCGTGATTAGCGGATATAAGCCTTTAATTACAATAGTTTATATCGTGTCAACACCCCGAGTCTTTCGGTGTGTGGCCCCCTGGGAGAGCTTGACCTCGATCATCTTGACCTCGGGGCGGGCGGCGTTCTCAACGAACGTGTTTGAGTCGAAGTTGCCCTCGTGGTCGCGACATCCGAAATAGCCGGAGCCGATCTCCCACACCAGGTCGCCGCCCTGCAGATGGTGGCGAGAGATGCCGCCCTCGCCGGTATCGTGGTAGAAGCCGCCGCGCCGGGCCCCAAGATTCAGGGCCTCGATGGCGTTGCCGGATAGCGCGCCGAAGCTCATGGCGGAGATATTGAGCAGGTTGACGCGATAGGGTTGGCGGCGCTCGCTGCCAACCTCCACCGCAAGGCTGGCCGGGTCTGGCTGCGCGGGCGACAGCGACGGGTTGATCCATTCGTAGCCCTCCGCGTACATGTCCAGTACCGAGCCGAAGGGCTTCTTGTCGAGGATATTCTTGGCACGCTGGTAGACGGCACTGCGCTGTTCGCGGGAAAAGGGGCGCTCCTCGGTATCCGACTGCACGAAGTATTGGCGGATCTCGGGGCCGATGCCCTCCATGCAGTAGCGGAAATGGGCAAGGATCGGATAGTTGCGACGCAAGGTCCGGGACCGCTGCCTGAGGTCCCAGGTGCCCAGGCTGACCAGGGCGGCGAACGGCAGCACGGGCCAGAAGGGCGCACCCATAGCCCAGGCGGGAAGGGTGACGACAAGCCCCAGCAGGCTCGCGATGAAGGCGCTGTAGCGAAGCGGAATGGGTCGGGGAGCACGAATTGCCATCGGAAACTCCGGATTAGGTCGGCCGTCGGCGGACGCCCGGTATTGGCCACGTCGGTATGGGTCGGTCGACGGGACACTTCCTTACAGCTCCGCCACTTCCCTCGTCCCGGCCAGCTGATACCATGGATGCATGAACAGTACTCCTGCCGCCGCGCCGGTCACCGCGCCCCTGGACGATCCGCGCTACTACCTGGCGAACTTCCGCTTCGTGCTGGCGTGGGTGGCCGAACGCCACGGTGACCTGCTGGACGCGGCCGAGCACGACTTCCTGGCGGCGTTCGCCGTCCTGCCCGAGGCGTCGCAGGCGCTGCTGGTGCGCATGGTGATGCGCAAGGGCGAGCACTTTCGCACCTCGCGACTTCGCTATCCCGAGATCGGCGACACCGAGGCGGCGCTAGCGCCCCTGGTGGCGTCGGGGCTGGTCGAGGCCGCCCCCGAGCTCGGCCTCGAGGCGCTCTTCCGCCAGCTGCGCCTTCCCGAACTGCGCCGTGCCCTGGCCGGCGAGATCGCCGCCGCGGGGCTCCCCGCGGCCACCGGCAAGGCGGCGCTGCTCGAGGTGCTGGCGCCGCGGCTCACCGAGCCTCGCCGGCTCGCTGACTGGTGGCCCGCGGCGCCGGACCGGGTCGTGCGCCTCGCCGTGATGGCGACCTGCGACCGGCTGCGGCTGATGTTCTTCGGAAACCTGCGCCAGGACTGGGCCGAGTTCGTGCTCACCGAGCTCGGTCTGCAGCGCTTCGAGCGCGTGGCAATCACCCCCGACTCCCGGGCCTTCCGGCGCCGCACGGAGGTGGACGCCTACCTGGCCCTGCATCGCCTGCGCGAGCGCCTGGAGGCAGGTGAGGCGGTATCGGCACTGTGTGCCGAGCTGCCCGCGCCGCTGGTCGACAACGCCTGGCTGGCGGCGCGGCATCGGCGGCTCTGCGTGGCGCTGGGCCGCCAGGCGGAGCGTGAAGGGCAGGGCGAACCGGCCCTTGCTCTCTATGCCCAGGCCGGCTGGCCGGAGGGGGATCTGCCCGGCAGCGTCGAGGCGCGCATCCGTCACCTGCGTCTGCTTGAGCGCCGCGGGGCGCACGCCGCGGCCCTGGCCCTGGCCGAGCCACTGATGAAGGCCCCGGCCAGCGAAGAGGAGGCCCAGGCGCTGGGACGGCTGGTGCCGCGGCTGTGTCGCCGGCTGGGGCTGTCCCCGCCGGCGTCCCGGCGTGAGCCGGCCCCGCGACAGTGGACCCTGACCCTGCCGCCCGGCCCGGTGGAGGCCGCGGTGTGCGATCACCTGCATCGCGATGCGGCGCCGGTGCACTACGTGGAGAACAGCCTGTTCACCGGGCTCTTCGGCCTGCTTTGCTGGGAGGCGCTCTTCGCGCCGCTGCCCGGGGCCTTCTTCCACCCCTTTCACCACGGCCCGGCGGATCTCTACCGCGAGGACTTCGTGGCCCGCCGCCGCGCCCGTTTCGAGACCTGCCTGGCCCGGCTTGAGACGGGCGAGTATCGCGAGGCGATCCGCGCCACCTGGCAAGAGAAGCACGGCCTGGCCTCGCCCTTCGTGCACTGGGGAGCGCTCGACGAGGCACTGCTCGAACGGGCGCTGGACTGCCTTCCGGCCGCCCACCTGCGTGCCTGCTTCGAGCGGCTGCTCGGTGACCTCAAGGCCAACCGGGCCGGCCTGCCGGACCTGATCCAGTTCCTTCCCGAGGCCCCGCAGGATGAGCCGCGCTACCGGCTGATCGAGGTGAAGGGGCCGGGCGATCGGCTGCAGGACAACCAGCGGCGCTGGCTGGCCTTCTTCCATGCACGGGAGATCCCCGCCGCGGTCTGCCATGTGCGCTGGGCGGGGGACGGCGCATGAGCGAGGGGGCGGGCTATCGGGTGGCGGTGCGTGCGCTGTGCGACTTCACCGCCCGGGAGGGGGACCTGGACCACCGCTTCACCCCGGCCCCCAGCGCCAGGGAGGGCATCGCGGGCCATGCCCGGGTGGCGAAACGGCGCGGCGAGGGCTACGAGGCCGAGCTGCCGCTCTCCGCCTCCTTCGAGGGGCTCCGGGTGGCCGGCCGCGCCGACGGCTTCGACCCGTCGGCCAACCGCCTGGAGGAGGTCAAGACCCATCGCGGCCGTCTGGAGCGCATGGCTGACAACCAGCGGGCCCTGCACTGGGCCCAGGTCAGCGTCTATGGCGCGCTGCTGTGTGCCGAGCGTGGCCTCGCCTCGCTGACCCTGGCGCTGGTCTACCTGGACATCACCACCGGCCGCGAGACCGTGCTGACCCGCGAGGCGAGCGCTGCCGAGCTTCAGGCCTTCTTCGCGGTCCAGTGCCGACGCTTTCTGGCCTGGGCGGCGCAGGAGGCCCGGCATCGCGAGCGGCGCGATGAGGCGCTCGGCGAGCTTACCTTTCCCCACCACGCCTTCCGTCCCGGCCAGCGCGACCTGGCGGAGAGCGTCTACAAGGCCGCCAGCACCGGCCGCTGCCTGCTGGTCCAGGCGCCTACCGGCATCGGCAAGACCCTCGGCACCCTCTTCCCGCTGCTCAAGGCCATGCCCCGCCAGGGGCTCGACCGCCTAGCCTTCCTGACCATGAAGACCCCGGGGCGCCGGCTGGCGCTGGATGCTCTGGCGGTCCTCGGTGCCGGGAAGGAGGCCGCCGGAAGCCCAGACGCCGGCAGCCCGGATGCCATGCCCGCCCCGCTGCGGGTGCTGGAGCTCACCGCCCGGGAGAAGGCCTGCGAGTATCCCGACCGGGCCTGCCATGGCGAGGCCTGCCCGCTGGCAGCAGGCTTCTACGACCGGCTGCCGGCGGCGCGCCAGGCCGCCGTGGCACGTGGCTGGCTGGACCGCGAGGCGCTGCGCGAGGTAGCCCTCGACCACGGCCTCTGCCCCTACTATCTGGGGCAGGAGCTGGCGCGCTGGTGCGACGTGGTGGTCGGCGACGTCAACCACTGGTTCGATGCCAATGCCCTGCTGCACGGCCTCGCCCGGGCCAACGGCTGGCGCCTGGGCCTGCTGGTGGACGAGGCCCATAACCTGGTGGAGCGGGCCCGGGGCATGTACAGCGCCGAGCTTGACCAGCGCCGTCTCGCCCGCCTGCGCCGTGAGGCGCCCGGGGCCCTGCAGCGGCCCCTGGGGCGGCTGGCCCGGCAGTGGCAGGCGTTGGTCCGGGAGGCGGGCATGAGCGAGGCCGGCGAGCCGGGCCGGCCGGCCTACCGGGTGCTCGACGACCTGCCCGGCGGGCTGGTCGCGGCCCTGCAGGGCGTCGCCGGCGCCATCACCGAGCATCTCGGCGAGCACCCCGACCAGGCCACCCTTGCGCTCCAGGAGCTGCTCTTCGAGGCGCTGGCCTTTACCCGCCTGGCGGAGTCCTTCGGCGACCACTCGCTGTGCGACCTGGCTCGCCACGGCCGTGGTCGGGCCGTGCTGGGGCTGCGCAATCTGGTGCCGGCGGACTTCCTGGCGCCGCGCTTTGCGGCGGCGCAGTCTGCCGTGCTCTTCTCGGCGACCCTGAGTCCCGCCCACTATCATCGGGACCTGCTGGGCCTGCCGTCGGCCACGGTGTGGCAGGAGGTCGCCTCGCCGTTCGCCGCCGAGCAGCTCGAAGTGCGCATCCGTGCCGACATCTCCACCCGGCTGCGCGATCGGGAGGCGTCACTGGCGCCCATCGTCGCCGAACTGGCCGGCCAGTACCGCCGCCGGCCGGGCCACTACCTGGCCTTCTTCAGCAGCTTCGCCTACCTGGAGGCGGCCCTGGCACGCTTGCAGGAGGCCCACCCGGAGATTCCCGTGCGTGCCCAGACCCGCGGCATGCGCGAGGAGGCCCGCGACGCCTTCCTGGCCGGCTTCGCGCCAGGCGGGATGGGGATCGGCTTCGCGGTGCTGGGCGGGGCCTTCGCCGAGGGCATCGACCTGCCCGGCGAGCGGCTGGTCGGCGCCTTCATCGCCACCCTGGGCCTGCCGCCTTTCGACCCCTTCAACGAGGCCCTCAAGGCGCGCCTGGCGGCGCGCTTCGGTCAAGGCGACGACTACGCCTACCGCATCCCGGGGCTGATCAAGGTGGTGCAGGCGGCGGGCCGGGTGATCCGGGGGCCCGACGACGAGGGCACGGTGGTGCTGATGGACGACCGCTTCGCACGCCGCGAGATACGGGGCCGGCTGCCGGGGTGGTGGGCCATCGAATGATGGCGCCTCAGCGCGGCTCCTCCGGGATCTCCTCCACCCGGGTGGCGATCTCCTCGTCGTCCTCGTAGAGCGTCTCGAGTTCCCGGGCGGCCTCCTGGATGGTCTGGATCTGCTGCTGCTCGTTGCCGAACACCTCGAGCTGGCGCAGCAGCGCCTGCTCGTCGTGGGGTCGGAAGGTATCGATGGTGTGCTGGGCCTGCTCTCGGGGGATGCCCAGGCCGATCAGGGCGTCGCGGGTCAGCTCCAGGCTGGCGGGCAGCAGTTCGCGCACGATATGGGTGATTCCGGCGCGCATCAGCAGGTGGGCATGGTGACGGTTGCGCGCCCGGGCATAGAGCTGAAGATGGGGAAACTGGCGCCGCACCTGGCCGACGATGCGCATCGAGGCTTCGGGGTCACCCACCGCCACCACCAGCACCCGGGCCCGGTCGGCGCCGGCGGCCTTGAGCAGGTCGATGCGCGAGGCATCGCCGTAGTAGACCTTGTTGCCATAGCGGCGCACCACCTCGACTTGGTCGGCGTTGATGTCGAGCACCGTGTAGGGGATCTTCAGCCCCTGCAGGGCGCGCCCCATGATCTGCCCGAAGCGGCCGAACCCGGCGATGATGATCTGCGGGGCATCGTCGGGCAGGGTGTCGTAGGCGCGCTTCGGCCGGGGGCGGGTGAAGAGGCGGCGCAGGCCGCGCACATGCAGCTGGAAGAGCAGTGGGGTGGTCGCCATGGAGAGCGATATCACGAGAATCAGCAGGCTGACCAGCGACGGGTCGAGCAGGGCGGCCGTGGCCGCCGCGGAGAGCAGCACGAAGCCGAACTCGCCGCCCTGGGAGAGCAGCACCCCCAGGTTGCCGGCATCCTTCCAGCCGGTGCCGTGGACCCTGGCAGCGACCAGCATGGCCAGTGCCTTGAGCAGCACCAGCCCCAGGGTCAGGCCGAGCACGACCAGCGGCATCTCGCCGATCAGGCGGATATCGGCCGTCATGCCCACCGCCATGAAGAAGAGCCCCAGCAGCAGGCCGCGGTAGGGCTCGATATCGGCCTCGATGTTGTGGCGGTACTTCGAATCGGCGAGCAGCACGCCGGCGATGAACGCCCCCAGCGCCATGGAGAGCCCGGCCAGCTCCATCAGCAGGGCGGCGCCGATCACCACCAGCAGCACCGTGCCTGCAAACACCTCGCGGCTGCGGGTCGCTGCTGCATAGTGGAACAGCGGCCGCAGCAGGTAGCGGCCGCCGACGATCAGCCCGAGGAAGGCGCCGACGGCAACCAGCACCCCCTCGAGCAGGGGTATCAGGCCATCGGCCAGCAGGCTATCCGCGGCCAGCATGGGGATGATCACCAGCACCGGGATGGCCGCCAGGTCCTGGAACAGCAGCAGGGCGAAGGCATTGCGGCCGTGGCGGGTCTGCAGCTCCTTGCGCTCGCCGAGCAGCTGCAGCACCAGCGGCGTGGAGCAGAGCCCCAGGCTGAAGCCCACCACCAGCGCCGCGGCGGGAGAGAGCCCCAGCCACCAGGCCGCCAGCGAGAGCAGGGCCGTGGTGATGGCCACCTGCAGGCTGCCGAAGCCGAACACCGCCTTGCGCATCACGCGCAGGCGCGAGGGCTTGAGCTCCAGTCCGATCACGAACAGCAGGAAGACGATGCCGACCTGGGAGAACTGCAGCACCGCCTCGGCATCGGCCACCAGGGCCAGGGCCGAGGGGCCGATGACCACCCCCGCGGCCAGGTAGCCCAGCACCTCGCCGAGCCCCAGGCGCTTGAAGACCGGCACGATCAGCACCGCCGCGGTGAGGAAGATCAGCGCATTGAGCAGCAGGTCGATGGCCAAGGGCGACTCCTTGCGAATGGCGGTGGGGAGCCCCATGCTAACCGATGGAGGCCACGCGGTGGTCATGCAAGCGTCGGGCCAGGTCAGCGGCTCGGCATCGAGAGGCCCTGTCCCGGAGCCCCTGTCAGTAGGAGGGCATCATGCGACTCAATGCCGACTTCAGTCGCCGTGCGGTAATCACTCCCGACCAGTACCGCTGGGTGGAATCCCCTACCCCGGGGGTGGAGCGGATGATGCTCGACCGGGTCGGCGACGAGGTGGCCCGGGCCACCTCCCTGGTGCGCTATGCGCCCGACAGTACCTTCCCGACCCATGAGCATGGCGGGGGCGAGGAGATCCTGGTGCTGGAGGGCGAGTTCGCCGACGAGCATGGCCGCTACCCCGCGGGCCACTACCTGCGCAACCCCATCGGCACCGCCCATGCCCCGCGGGTGGGCGCTCAGGGGGCGCTGATCTTCGTCAAGCTGCACCAGTTCTCGCCGGACGACACCCAGCAGAAGGTCATCGACACCCGCGCCGAGCCCTGGCGGCCCGGGCTCGTCGACGGGCTCGAGGTGTTGCCGCTGCACGACTTCGAGGGCGAGCACGTGGCGCTGGTGCGCTGGGCCCCCAACACCCGCTTCCAGACCCATGCCCACTGGGGCGGCGAGGAGATCCTGGTCCTCGAGGGCACCTTCCATGACGAGCATGGGGCCTATCCCGCCGGCAGCTGGCTGCGCAGCCCCCATCGCAGCCAGCACACGCCCTTCACGCGGGAGGACGGCGCGCTGATCTACGTCAAGGTCGGGCACCTGCTGCCCGAATGAGCGCCTTGCCCGTAACCCATGCTGACAAATCGCTACCGGCCGCGATTGTGCGTTTCGCGGCCGCTGTGCTACCTCTAAGGGCGGCACTTCGCCAAATGGAAACCGACAAGGAGATGTCGCATGGGTATCGAAGTAGGCGGCCTGCTGGGCCTGATCTGGCTGATCATCGTCATCTGGGCCGTCGTCAAGGTGGCCAAGAGCCCGGCCAGCGGGCTCTCCAAGCTGATCTGGATCCTGGTACTGCTGTTCTTCCCACTGATCGGGTTGATCATCTGGTTCCTGTTCGGGCCCAAGGGATAGCGATTCCCCGGCCTTCCTCCCTCCGCATCGGCGGGCGCCTCGCGGTCCATCCGGGCCGCGGGCGTCGCGGACTCTCCGGGCTCAGGACTGGTCCCGGCCCGCCTCGCGGGTGATCCTCTCCAGGGTGCGCTCCGACACCACGGACGCGGGTTCGGTGGACGTGGGGTTACGTCGCGCATCGGCGGCCTCGTCCTCCATCTTCACCAGCAGCCAGCCCTCCCCCTGCCCCAGGTGAGTGCGTATCAGCGCATAGCCCCCGCGCAGTTTCTCCCCTTCCAGCCACACGGTGGCATGGCCGTCTTCGAGCTGCTCGGCGATCGAGGCGTGGTCCGCGAGGTTGCGGTAGTGGCCGCGATCCCAGATCAGCACGGTTCCGGCGCCGTATTCGCCCTCGGGGATCACGCCCTCGAAGTCGGCATAGGCCAGGGGATGATCCTCGGTGGGGATCGCCAGGCGCTTGACCCGCGGGTCGGTGGAGGGGCCCTTGGGCACGGCCCAGGACCTTAGCACGCCATCGACCTCGAGGCGGACATCGTAGTGCAGGGTGGAGGCGGCATGCTGCTGGATGACGAAGCGCGGTCGGTCACTCTCCCGGCCATCTTCCATGGGCTCGGGGGTACGGCGTGGGTCACGCTTCTCGCGGTAGCGTGTCGGGGTGTCGCGGGATGCGGCCATGGGGCATCTCCGGGTGGTGGCTATCCCCAGTCTAGTCGCTGCGCGGGTTGTCACGGGGCTCGCCACGATCACACTTTACGCACTCGAGGGCGAGGCCGAGACGGGAGCGCCGACCGGCCTCGCTGGTCACCCAGGGACGCTCGGTCCAAGGCGGCTGATGGCGGACGTGCTGGTTATGGCCGCAGGCGAGTTCCGCGACCCAGTGGCCCTCCTCGTCGAGGTGGTAGCCGATGATGGGCTGCTGCATGGCGGGAGGCTATCGCCGGGGCGGCGGGGCCTTGTAATGGCCGGGTATCGTCACCCGCTCGCCGTTGGGCAGGTCGCGGACGTGGGCGGGTACGAAGACCCGCGTGATCACGCTTCTGGCCTTGCGCTCGGTCATGGGGGAGCCCTCCGTGTCGTCCCTGGATGCCTCACCCCCACATTAGCGCTCCTGGCCCTCGGCAATCAATGCCGGCTCGGTGCCCCGCCCGCCGCATCGTCCTGGCTCCGGGCGGCGTGGCTCAATGGCGCCTCGGCCCTTCAGCGGGACGCGCGCTGCCCTGGTGCAGCCGGGTGAAGCGGACTGGCGGGCGAGTTCCATCTCTGGCAGTTGCTGCGCTATGCCTTCCTCCCCGGAAGCTTCTTTCATCTTTTCATCAACATGTTCGTGCTGTGGATGTTCGGCAGTCCCCTGAAGCGCGACTGGGGCAGCTAGCGCTTCGCCGTCTACTATTTCCTGTGCGTGCTGGGGGCGAGTTGGGTCTGGCCTTGGTAACATTCCTGATGAGGCAGCAGAGTAACCTTTTCTCGTGAGGCAATACGAACGGCCAGAGTAATTGTTGCTCAATATTGCTGCTGATCCCGCCGATTCCCATGAAGGCCAAGTACTTCGTGATCGTCATCGGCCTCGTAGAGCTATGGTCCGGTATAGCAGGCACCCGCTAGAGTGTGGCGCATTTCGCCCACCTGGCGGGGATGGTGGTGGGACTTTTCCTGATGCTGAGCTGGCGGTAGCAGCCGCCTTCCCGGCGGGGGTGCGGAGCATCTTCCCGATCCGGTTGGGACCAAGCGCAACTGGCCCCCCTGAGCTAGGGTGAGAAGTATCTACCAGCCACCTTCATGTCCTTCGGCAACTCAGCAGGATGGATGGGCCGCAAGGCGGGGGAGGGGGCATGAATGTCCGCCGGTAATCGCTGGGTAAATCTCCCATTGGCGGATCGACAAGGCCGGGAGATGAGCAAAGCAAAGCTAGGAAGGCGCTACCGAGTGACTTGGGCTTGTGGCGTGAAAGATTGACCGTGAGGAGAATCTCCCGTCGTCAAGGAACGAAGACTGCGTCGTCCGTACAGCCACTGACGCGCTTTCTCAAGTCTGACAACTAAGGAGGAAAGGGCATGATGACCGCGAGGACCTGGATCGGGACACTGCTGGTTTCCGTTCTTGTGGCAACTGCCGGCACAGCGTCGGCCTCGGAACAAGAGGTCGCCCTGCAAGCCGGGGCGACACAGCTTACATCTGATGAAATTGCCGAACTGATCGTTAGCAAGACGGTGACCGCGAAATCGGGAGACAATCGGTTCCTGTTTCACTATAGCGAGGATAACGTACTGTCCGGAAAAATGATCGATGGCGACTGGTCCGATACCGGCTATTACGGTATCACCGACGATGACCGCGTTTGCCTCTCGATGACCAACGACCAAGGGCGCCTGCGTTGCCTTACACTGTTGAAAGCTGAGGATACGGTGAAAAAATACAACTCCGACGGCGACATGACCTTCGAGCTACTGGAGTTCCAGGAAGGCAATCAGCTGTAGCCCCTGTTGCCGGCCCCTCTCGACATCCCGATGATAGAGAGGGGCTCCTGTATTCGGTATCACCTCACGGCTGCCGGTTCCTGTCCACTTTTTAGAGTCCTTCCTGCAAGTGCGTCTTTTCCAATCTCTGCTTTGCCCAACGTGGGCGCAGACCGAGACTGCCAAGCGCTGGGCTCTCGACGATCTGGCTGCTGGCACTGGTTCCGGCCAGAGGTCCCGGGCGGGGTGGCTCAATGGCGCCTCGGCGCGGCAGCGGGACGCGCGCTGCCCTGGGGCAGCCGGGTGAAGCGCACCGGCGGGCTGTACTTCTCGCCGTCGGGGGCGTGCTCGGGGGCCGGCCGTACCCGCCAGCCCCGCGAGGTCGCCCACTCCTTGAGCTCCCGGTAGTCGAGCAGCGGATAGTCCCGCGAGTAGGGGTTGGGGGATGACGACGGAAAGGCGAAGGCCACATGGGGATAGCGGGCCAGGGCGTCTTCGCTGTCATGGGCGCTGAGCGCCTGGTCCAGGGCGGACTGCCACGCCCGGGAGTCGCGACGTGCTACGGCTTGGGTTACATGCATCGGATTGCCCTCCGGTGTTGTGCCTGTTGTTGCCGGGCCATGAAAAACGCCCCGCCCGGCAGGGCCGGACAGGGCGTCATCATATTCCCATTCTGTTCAATCCCAGCTCAGTGCGCCGCCCACCTGGTACTCGGTGACGCGGGTCTCGAAGAAGTTCTTCTCCTTGCGCAGGTCGATGATCTCGCTCATCCACGGGAAGGGGTTCTGCGCGCCGGGGAACTGCTCCTTGAGGCCGATCTGCGCCAGGCGGCGGTTGCAGATGAAGTGCAGGTACTCCTCCATGATCGCCGCGTTCATGCCCAGCACGCCGCGGGGCATGGTGTCCCGGGCATAGGCGATCTCCAGCTCGGTGCCCTCGAGGATCATCTGGGTGCATTCGTCCTGGAACTCGGGCGTCCACAGCTGGGGGTTCTCGATCTTGATCTGGTTGATCATGTCCACGCCGAAGTTCAGGTGCATGGACTCGTCGCGCAGGATGTACTGGAACTGCTCGGCCACCCCGGTCATCTTGTTGCGCCGGCCCATGGAGAGGATCTGGCTGAAGCCGCAGTAGAAGAAGATGCCCTCGGTGACGCAGTAGAAGGCGATCAGGTTGCGCAGCAGCTCCTGGTCGGTCTCGGTGGTGCCGGTGTTGAAGTCCGGGCGCGCCAGCGACTGGGTGTGCTTGAGGCTCCAGGCGGACTTGGCGGCCACCGAGGGCACCTCGCGGTACATGTTGAAGACCTCGCCCTCGTCCATGCCCAACGACTCCACGCAGTACTGGTAGGCGTGGGTGTGGATCGCCTCCTCGAAGGCCTGGCGCAGCAGGTACTGGCGGCACTCGGGGTTGGTGATCAGGCGGTAGAGCGCCAGCACCAGGTTGTTGGCCACCAGCGAGTCCGCCGTTGAGAAGTAGCCCAGGCTGCGCTCGACGATGCGACGCTCGTCCGCGGTGAGGCCCTCGGCGCTCTTCCACAGGGCGATGTCGGCGTTCATGTTCACTTCCTGGGGCATCCAGTGGTTGGCGCTGCCGTCCAGGTACTTCTGCCAGGCCCACTCGTACTTGAAGGGCACCAGCTGATTGAGGTCGGCGCGGGCATTGATCATCTGCTTGTCGTCGACCTCGATGCGCGCCGCGCCCATCTCCAGCTCCTCGAGGCCGGCGGCCACGTCGAGCTCGTCGAGTGACTTGCGCGCCCGTGCCAGGCGATCCTCGTCGGCCGCAACGTAGCGACCGGCACTCTCTTTCACGGCCGCTTCGCGCGCGGGCTCAGCTTTGGGCTCGGCGGCGGGCTGAGGCGCGGGAGCCGGCTTGGGTTGCTCGGCGACCGTGGTCTCGTCTTCGTGGAACTCGTCCCAATTAAGCATCGTTTCTCTCCCGGTGGTGGTCCGGATGATGTGGCGGACGCGCTCGGCGCCTCGGCCAGGATTGGTGGTTGACGCGAGGGAGGGCAAAGCCTTCCCTCTCTTGCTTGGCGCTTGGCGCTTGGCGCTTGGCGCTTGGCGCTTGGCGCTTGGCGCTTGGTGCTTGGCGCTTGGCGCTTGGCGCTTATTGACAGGCCTCGCAGCCCAGCTCGTCGATCTCGCCGGCGCTCGGTGCGCGCTGGCCGCCCTTGCCCTGCAGGAAGTCCTCGACGCCGCGCGGCTCGAGGCGAGGAGGCTCGGCGGCCGGCTCGGGGCTGGCCGAAGGCGCCGGTGCACCATTGCTCACCGCATTGAGGGTGCCGCGGTCGACGGTGGACTTCTCCACCGAGGTCGCGCCCAGGGCGCGCAGGTAGTAGGTGGTCTTGAGGCCGCGGAACCAGGCCATGCGGTAGGTCACGTCGAGCTTCTTGCCGGAGACCCCCTTGATGTAGAGGTTCAGCGACTGCGCCTGGTCGATCCACTTCTGGCGGCGGGCGGCGGCCTCCACCAGCCACTTGGGCTCCACCTCGAAGGCGGTGGCGTACTTGGCCTTGAGGTCGTCCGGGATGCGGTCGATGGGCTGGGCCGAGCCGTCGTAGTACTTGAGGTCGTTGATCATCACCTCGTCCCACAGCCCGCGCGCCTTGAGGTCGTTGACCATGGGCGCGTTGACCACCGTAAACTCGCCGGAGAGGTTCGACTTCACGTAGAGGTTCTGGTAGGTCGGTTCGATGGACTGGGTCACGCCACAGATGTTGGAGATGGTGGCGGTCGGAGCGATGGCCATCACGTTGGAGTTGCGCATGCCCTGGCCGGCGATCTTGTCGCGTAGCCGGTCCCAGTCCTGGGTGACGCTCTCGTCGAGCTCGATGTACTTCTCGCCGCGCTCGGTCTTGAGCTTCTGGATGGAGTCGATGGGCAGGATGCCCTGGCTCCACAGCGAGCCCTCGAAGCTCTGGTACTGGCCGCGCTCGGCGGCCAGGTCACTGGAGGCCTCGATGGCGTGATAGCTGACCAGCTCCATGGAGCGGTCGGCGAACTCGACGGCCGCGTCACTGGCGTAGGCGATGTCCTGGGCGTAGAGGGCGTCCTGGAAGCCCATGATGCCGAGCCCCACCGGACGGTGCTTGGCGTTCGAGTGGCTGGCCTGGGGCACCGCGTAGTAGTTGATGTCGATGACGTTGTCGAGCATGCGCAGCGCGGTGCGCACGGTCTTCCTCAGCTTCTCGCCGTCGAGTTCGCCGTCGACCACGTGCTGGGCCAGGTTGACCGACCCCAGGTTGCACACCGCGATCTCGTCGGCCGAGGTGTTGAGGGTGATCTCGGTGCAGAGGTTGGAGCTGTGCACCACGCCGGCGTGCTGCTGGGGGCTTCGCAGGTTGCACGGGTCCTTGAAGGTGATCCAGGGGTGGCCGGTCTCGAACAGCATCGAGAGCATCCTGCGCCACAGGTCCTTGGCGCGGACGCGCTTGTAGAGCTTGAGCTCCCCCGTGCGGGTCATCGCCTCGTACTCCTCGTAGCGCTGCTCGAAGGCCGCGCCGTAGAGGTCATGGAGGTCCGGGCAGGTGGCCGGGGAGAAGAGCGTCCACTCGCCGTCATCGAAGACCCGCTTCATGAACAGGTCGGGCACCCAGTTGGCGGTGTTCATGTCGTGGGTGCGGCGGCGGTCGTCGCCGGTGTTCTTGCGCAGCTCCAGGAACTCCTCGATATCGAGGTGCCAGGTCTCGAGGTAGGCGCAGACCGCCCCCTTGCGCTTGCCGCCCTGGTTGACCGCCACGGCGGTGTCGTTGACCACCTTGAGGAAGGGGACGACGCCCTGGGACTTGCCGTTGGTGCCCTTGATCCAGGAGCCGAGCGCGCGCACCGGCGTCCAGTCGTTGCCCAGGCCCCCGGCCCACTTGGAGAGCAGGGCGTTGTCGCGGATGGCGCTGTAGATGCCGTCGAGCTCGTCGGGCACGGTGGTCAGGTAACAGCTGGAGAGCTGGCTGCGCACGGTACCGGCGTTGAACAGGGTCGGCGTGGAGGCCATGTAGTCGAAGCTCGAGAGCAGCTCGTAGAACTCGATGGCCCGCGCCTCGCGGTCGTCCTCGCTCAGTGCCAGGCCCATGGCGACCCGCATGAACATCACCTGGGGCAGCTCGTAGCGTACCTCGTCGCGGTGGATGAAGTAGCGGTCGTAGAGGGTCTGCAGGCCCAGGTAGGTGAAGGCGTTGTCGCGATGGTGGTCCAGCGCCTCGCCCAGGCGCTCGAGGTCGAACTCGGCAAGCCTGGGGTCGAGCTGCTCGAACTCGATGCCCCTGGCGATATAGGCCTTGAAGGCCGGCGCGTAGAGCTCGGCCATCTCGCCGTAGGTGGCCTCGTCGGCGATGCCCAGGAAGGAGAGCGCCTCGCGGCGCAGGTTGTCCTGCAGCAGCCGGGCGGTGACGTAGGTGTAGTCGGGGTCCTTCTCCACCAGGGTGCGGGCGGTCATCATCAGCGCCTGGGAGACGCCGTCCACGGTCACGCCGTCGTAGAGGTTCTTCAGCGAGTCGTCGACGATCTTCTGGGTCTCGACGTTGGCCAGCCCCTCGCAGGCGTCCGACACCAGGGTCTCGATGCGGCCCAGGTCCAGCGGGCGGGTGGTTCCGTCGGCGAGGGTCACGTTGAGGCTGGGGTGCGGCTTGACGATGTCGCCACCGGCCGCGGCCCGCGCCCGGGCGTGAGCCTCGCGGTAGAGCACGTAGGCGCGGGCCACCCGCTGCTCGCCGGCGCGCATCAGCGCCAGCTCGACCTGGTCCTGGATGTCCTCGATGTGCATGGTGCCGCCGTCGGGCATGCGGCGCAGGAAGGTCTGCTCGATGCTCTCGGTGGACTGGCGGACGAAGTCGCGCACCCGCGAGGAGGTGGCGGCATTGTCGCCCTCCACGGCGATGAAGGCCTTGCTCATGGCGACGGCGATCTTGTCGGCGTCGAAGGGCATGACATCGCCATTGCGCTTGATGACGCGCAGGGCCTTGGGTGCGGTGACGGAAACGGACGGCTCGTCCGGTGTGGCAATGGTATCCATGGCGCCGGGGGTCCCTGACTGGTGAGTCGAATGGTCGAAGGCCGCCTCTCGGGCGACGGTTGACAGGCATGCTGCCGGTTGCTAAGGCACATGATGTAGTGTTCCTGTCGGATCGAGACACAAGATAGTGTGCTTTTCGGCCCCCATCAAGTGGATAACCTGTGGATCGGCTGTGGCCATCCGTGGGGCAGAATGGCGCCCGTCGCCAGGCCCCGCCGTTGGGCCACGGAGACACCCGCTGTCGCCGTGTGGAGACGGGAAGGCGGAATGCCGGATTTCGGGTATCCTTTAGCTATTGGCGTTGGCTCCCGACAGCGGGAGCCCCGCGACCGCTCACCTGCCCGCCGGGATGGAACAGAGGATGGACGACAGCTTGCAAGCCCAGGAACAGGATCATGTGCTGATCATCGAGGATGACGAGCGGCTGGCCGGCCTGACCCGCGATTACCTTGAGGCCAACGGCTTCCGGGTCACGGTGGAGGCCGACGGCGCCCGCGGGGTGGAGCGGATCCTCTCCCTGCAGCCGGACCTGGTGATCCTCGACCTGATGCTGCCGGGCGAGGATGGCCTGTCGATCTGCCGCCGGGTGCGCAGCGAGTACCCCGGCCCGATCATGATGCTCACCGCGCGCACCGACGACATGGACCAGGTGCTGGGCCTGGAGATGGGCGCCGACGACTACGTGCCCAAGCCGGTGCAGCCGCGGGTGCTGCTGGCACGCATGCGCGCCCTGCTGCGGCGTGCCGAGCCGACCGAGGTCGGCGAGGAGACCCGACTGACCTTCGCCGACCTGGTGATCGACAACGCTACCCGCGAGGCCTGGCTGGACGGCGAGCGCATCGACCTGACCAGTGCCGAGTTCGACCTGCTCTGGCTGCTGGCCAGCAACGCCGGCCGGGTGCTGACCCGCGAGGAGATCTTCGACCGCCTGCGCGGCATCAGGTACGACGGTCAGGATCGCTCCATCGACGTGCGTGTCTCGCGCATTCGTCCCAAGATCGGCGACGATCCCAACCAGCCGCACCGCATCAAGACGGTGCGCAGCAAGGGCTACCTCTTCGTCAGGGACGGCTGAACCATGCGTCGGACCCTGGCCGACAGCACCTTCCTGCGCGTCTATGTCCTGCTGGCGCTGGCGCTGCTGCTGACCTTCGGCCTGGCCCTGCTGGGGCTGGCCATGGTCGACCAGGTGCGCCGCGAACACTATCGCGAGCAGCTGGTCGAGCCGCCGATGCGGGTGCTGACCGCCTGGGTCGACTCGCTGCCCGAGTCCGGGCGCGAGGCGTGGTTGGCAAGCCGCTCAGAACAGCTCGACATGACCCTGCGGCTGGTGTCGGTCGATGATCTTTCCCTGAACTACTTCTCCCGCTCGCGCCTCGAGCGTGGCCGTGTGCTGGTCATGCCTCGGGGCGAGCATGGCTGGCGCCTGCAGCGCCTGCTGCCCGGTGGCGAGCGGCTGCTGGAGGTCGACGTGGCGAGCCTCAGCGAGCAGCAGCTGCGCGGGCTCACCGAGCTGCTCGCCGAGTGGCTCGCCCAGCTGTCTGGCGACGCGCGCCGGGCCCAGCTGGAGCGGGTCGCCGGTGACGGCATTCCGCTGCAGCTGAGCGACTCCCCGCCCGAGGGGCTGGATACCCGCCAGCTGGCGCGGCTGGCCGAGGGTGAGGTGGTGATCCGCCTGCTGCCGGGGCGCTGGTCCATGGCGATGTACCGCCTGATGCCCGGCAGCGACCCGCAGACCCGCTGGCTGGCCATCGGCCCGGTGAAGGCCTTCGAGCCGCTGCCGGTCTCGCTGCAGCTGCTGCTGCTGGTGCTGCTGCTCGGCGTGCTGGCGGCGATCATCTACCTGATCGTGCGCGGGGTGGAGGCGCGCATGGCGCGGCTGGAGCTGGCGGCCACGCGAATCGCCGGCGGGCGCCTGGATACCCGCGTCAAGGTGGAAAGCGGCGACTTCCTGGGGCGGCTGGGAATGGCCTTCAACGGCATGGCCGCCCAGGTGCAGTCGCTGCTGCGTGCCCAGCAGGACATGATCCGCGCCGTCTCCCACGAGCTGCGCACGCCGGTGGCGCGCATCCGCTTCGCGGTGCAGATGGTCGAGGACATGACCGACGATCCGGCGATCCGTCGGCAGCTGGAGGGCGTCGATGGCGACATCACCGAGCTCGACGAGTTGATCGACGAGATCCTCACCTATGCCCGGCTGGGCAGCGAGACGGCCAACGGTGCCGAGTTCGAGACCTCGCTGGTCGACTGCCGCGCCATGGCCGAGCGGGTCATCGAGGCGCTGCGGCCGCTGCATCGCGACATCCGCATCGAACTGGACGAGGGGCCGGAGGTGGAGGTGCAGGCGGAGCCCCGCTACCTGCAGCGGGCGCTGCAGAACCTGGTGGCCAATGCCTGCCGTCACGCCCGCAGCCGGGTGGTGATCCGCCTGCAGAGCGAACCCCGGCTGGTGCGCTTGGACGTGGAGGACGATGGCCCCGGCATCCCCGCGGCGGCGCGCACCGAGGTCTTCAAGCCCTTCGCCCGCCTGGACGACAGCCGCACCCGCCGCTCCGGCGGCTACGGCCTGGGGCTCTCCATCGTGCAGAAGGTCATGGCCTGGCACGGCGGCAGCGTGATGGTGGATGTCAGCGCCGCGCTTGGCGGGGCGCGCTTCACCCTGCTGCTGCCGCGGCGCAACGCTACGCCGGCCTGATCCCCTCCAGCACCGCGAAGGAGGTCTCCCGGGCGGTGCGCAGGAAGTCCTCCATCCAGGGCGCGCCGCGGGTCTCCTCGCGGATCGCCGCGAACAGCGTGCTCCACACCCCCTTCTCGCCCAGGGCCACGGCCTTGACGTAGTCGCGCTCCAGGTACTCGGTGAGCGCCCAGTTGGGCAGCGCGCAGACGCCGCGTCCGCTGGCCACCAGCTGCATCATCATGATCGTCAGCTCGGCGGTGCGTACCTCCTTCGGCCGCACCCCGGCGGGATCGAGGAACTGGGTGAAGACGTCCAGCCGGGAATGTTCCACCGGGTAGGTGATCAGGGTCTCCTCGGCCAGCTCCGCGGGCGTGACGAAGGGGCGACCCGCCAGGGGGTGCTGGCGGGCCACCGCCAGCAGGCCCTCGTAGCGGAACAGCGGTTCGTAGTGGATGCCGGGCAGCGGCTGAGGGTCGGCGGTGATCACCAGGTCGAGCTGCTCGCGGGCCAGCGCCGGCAGGGGGTCGAAGTGGTGGCCGCCGGGGATGTCGATCTCCACCTCCGGCCAGTGGTCGCGGAAGTGGTCGATGGTGGGCATCAGCCACTGGAAGCAGCTATGGCACTCGATGGCCATGTGCAGCCGCCCCCGCTCGTTGCCGGCCAGCCGGGCCAGGTCGCGCTCCGCCATGCGCACCAGCGGCAGGACCTGCTCGGCCAGGGTCAGCAGGCGCGTGCCGGCCCGGGTGAACTCCACCGGCCGGCTCTTGCGCAGGAACAGCGGGCTGCCCAGGCGCTCCTCCAGGTCCTTGATCTGGTGGGAGAGGGCCGACTGGGTCAGGTGCACGCGTTCGGCGGCCTCCACCAGGGAGCCGGCATCGCGCAGGGCGACCAGGGTGCGCAGGTGACGGAGTTCGAGCATTCGAGTGAGCCTGATTCATCTTCAAGATTAGGAAGTTTAGTTTGATTCACTCCCCCTGGCCAGCGAGACTTCCCGGCATCATTCATGCAGAAAGGACGTCATCATGACGCTGGCTCATGTTATCGGCTATCCGCGCATCGGCGCGGATCGCGAACTGAAGCGCGCCACCGAGGCCTACTGGCAGGGCGACATCGACCAGCAGGCCCTGGAGGCCATCGGGCGCGACCTGCGCCTGGCGAACTGGGCGGCCCAGCGCGAGGCCGGACTCGACCTGGTCACGGTGGGGGACTTCGCCTTCTACGACCAGGTACTCGACGTCTCGGTGCTGCTGGGGGCGGTGCCGGCCCGTTTCGGTGCCGAGGAGGAGGTGGCGCGCGGTGAGGTGGCGCTGGACACCGCCTTCCGCATGGCCAGGGGGCGGGCTCCCAGCGGCGAGCCGGCCGCGGCCTGCGAGATGACCAAGTACTTCGATACCAACTATCACTACCTGGTCCCGGAACTGCGCCCGGGGCAGCGCTTCCGCCTGGCCAGCAGCCGGCTGTTCGACCAGGTGGATGAGGCCCGGAGCGCCGGCCACCCGGTCAAGGTGGCCTTGACCGGCCCGCTGACCTGGCTGTGGCTGGGCAAGGGGCGGAGCGATGCCGGCGACGACTTCGACCGGCTCGCGCTGCTCGACGGCGTCCTCGATGTCTACGTCGAGGTCCTGCAGCGGCTGGCCGGGCAGGGCGTCGAGTGGGTGCAGCTCGACGAGACGGCGCTGGTGCAGGACCTGCCCCTGGCCTGGCGGCAGGCCTTCGAGCGCGCCTACCATCGCCTGCAGGCGGCCCCCGTCAGGCTGCTGCTGGCGAGCTGTTTCGGTGGCCTGGGCGACAACCTCTCGCTGGCGGTGGGCCTGCCGGTGGAAGGCCTGCACATCGACGTGGTGCGTGCCCCGGCACAGCTGGAGGCGGTGCTGGACCGCCTGCTGCCCCACAAGGTGCTTTCGGTGGGGGCCATCGACGGGCGCAACGTCTGGCGGGCCGACCTGGCCCTGCTGCGCGAACGCCTGGCCACGGCGCGCATGCGCCTGGGCGAGCGGCTATGGATCGCCACCAGCTGCTCGCTGCTGCACGTGCCGGTGGACCTGGCCGCGGAAACCACGCTGGATGCCGAACTCGGCAGCTGGCTGGCCTTCGCCCGACAGAAGCTCGACGAGACGGCCGCCCTGGCGCGCCTGCTGGACGGCCGCGCCACCGCCGCAGAGCGCGACCGCGTGGAGGCCGCCAGCCGGGCCCTGCAGTCGCGTCGCGAGGCGCCTCGCCTGCATCGCCCCGAGGTAGCCGAACGGATGGCCGGAATCACGGCGGCCGATATCAGGCGCCGGTCCCCCTTCGCCGAGCGTGCCGTGGCCCAGCAGCGCCATCTCGCGCTGCCGCTGTTCCCCACTACGACGATCGGCTCCTTCCCCCAGACGGCGGAGATCCGCGCCGACCGGCGCGCCTTCAAGGCCGGCGAGCTCTCGTGCGAGGCCTATGAGGCACGGATGCGCGAGGAGATCGCCCGGGTGGTGGCCCGCCAGGAAGCGCTGGGCATCGACATGCCGGTACACGGCGAGCCCGAGCGCAACGACATGGTCGAATACTTCGGCGAGCAGCTCGACGGCTATGCCTTCACGCGCTTCGGCTGGGTGCAGAGCTACGGGACGCGCTGCGTCAAGCCGCCGATCCTCTTCGGTGACGTGGTGCGCCCGGCGGCGATGACGGTGCGCTGGAGCGAGTACGCCCAGTCGCTCACCGCCAGGCCCATGAAGGGTATGCTCACCGGGCCGGTCACCCTGCTGCAGTGGTCCTTCGTGCGCGACGACCAGCCCCGCGAGACCACCTGCCGGCAGATCGCCCTGGCGCTGCGCGACGAGGTGGTCGACCTCGAGGCGGCCGGCATCCGCGCCATCCAGATCGACGAGCCGGCGCTGCGCGAAGGGCTGCCGCTGCGCCGTGCCGAGTGGCAGGGCTACCTCGACTGGGCGGTCGAGTGCTTCCGCCTGGCCGCGTCGGGCGTGCGCGACGAGACCCAGATCCACACCCACATGTGCTACTCGGAGTTCAACGACATCATCGAGTCGATTGCCGCCCTGGACGCCGATGTGATCACCATCGAGACCTCGCGCTCGGCCATGGAACTGCTCGATGCCTTCCAGGACTTCGCCTACCCCAATGCCATCGGGCCGGGGGTCTACGACATCCACTCGCCCAATATCCCCGAGGTGGCCTGGATGGTCGCGCTGATGGAGAAGGCCGCCGAGCGCATCCCAGTCGAGCGCCTCTGGGTGAACCCGGATTGCGGCCTCAAGACCCGCGGCTGGGCCGAGGTGGAGCCGGCCCTGGCCAACATGGTCGAGGCGGCCCGGGAGCTGAGGCGTCGTCACGGCTGACGCCCAGCGTTGAGCCGGGTGCCGGCGCGCAGGGGCAGGGCGGCTGGTATGCTGGGGCCCAAGGAATATCGTCGATACGCAAGGAGCCGCCATGTCTCGTCACACCGCTTCCGCCCGCCCCCTCGTCCTGTTGGGGGCGACCCTGTGGCTTGCCGGCTGCGCTGCCACCCCGGACGGGGCGGCGACCCGCCCCGAGGTCGCCGATCGCGGGGCCTCCCGCGACGGAAGTGCTACCCAGGCCCAGCCCTCCGCGCCGCTGATGCCTTCGCTCTTCTTCCCTGGCGATGCCGGGACGCTTACCGCCTGGCGCTGCACGCCGGCCCAGGACCTGGTCACCGCGGCGACCGAGGAGGAGCTGCGACTCTGGTCCGCCCATGGGGCCTACCGGATGCCGCCGGCGGTGGTGGCCAGCGGTGCCCGCTACCAGCAGGGCGAGCTGAGTTTCTGGAACAAGGGCGACGAGGCGGTGGTGGAGAGCGCCACCGGGCGGCTCGACTGCACCCGCGACCTGACCCAGAAGGTGCTCACCCGTCGCCAGCGGCCTGGCACCATGTTCCACGCCCGGGGCAACGAGCCGGGCTGGGTGGTCAACCTGGCCAGCGACCGGCCCCAGGCGACCCTGGTGCTGGACTACGGCGAGCGCGAGATGACCCTGCCCTACCGGGTGACGACCCTGGACAACGGCGAGGGGCGCATGATCCTGGCCAGCGGCCGGGCCGATACCCCCTTCGAGCTGCGCCTCGAGGCGCGCGCCTGCTTCGACAGCATGAGCGGTCAGCCCTTCCCGGCGCGGGTCACCCTGAGCATCGACGGCGAGCAGTATCGCGGCTGTGGTCAGGGCATCGCGCCCTGATAGCATTCCGCCCCGCGTGAATGCCGAACCATGCGCTCCCGAACTCGGCTGCCGTCGTCAGCACTGGCCGGGCGTGCTGACCAGCCACCGGTGGGAGACGAAGTCGCTGGTGCAGAGCCCCGGCTCCGGGCCGAGGATGCGGGCTCCCAGCCGGGAGAGGGCGTCCCGATTGCCGCGGGAAGGGGAGGGCAGCTGCTCGGAGACCGTGACCGGCCGCCAGTCGCCGTCGTCGCGGGTAGCCAGGGTGAAGGCGAAGGGGTGGAAGCCCGGGAAGCCCAGCCGCAGGTCGGTGGCCACCAGGGCCTTGCGGCCATCGAGCTCGCGGGTCTCGTAACGCAGGAAGGGCCCGGCGAACCAGTCGAGGCGCCGGCCGCGTGGGCTGTCGAGCGCCGTCGCCTCCAGCTCGGCGCCGCGGGCATAGGTCTCCAGCGCCGGCCGGCGGTCGCCGTCGAACACGCCCACCAGGGCCTCGTGATGGTGCTCGCCGTCGGCCACCGTGACTCGCCACAGCAGCGTATTGAAAGGCGTAGGCTGGACGAGTCGCGGCGCCTGCTGCAGGCTCTGCGCGGCCAGCACCGGGGCGATGCGCGCCTCGACCAGCTGCTTGGCGCCGACGGCGAACACCAGGTAGGCGCAGGAGAGCGCCAGCCCCCAGCTCGGTGCCCGCTGTGCCCTGCCGGTGGCGAGTGCCACCCCCACGCCCACCAGCAGCGGCAGGCTGTAGAGCGGGTCGATGATGAACACCACGGGCCAGGCTGCGGGACGTACGTCCAGCGGCCACCACAGCTGGGTACCGTAGGTGGTCAGGGCGTCGAGCAATGGGTGGGTCAGCAGGATGAGCCCGAAGAAGAGCCCCCAGCGGCGCAGCGAGATGTCCCTGGCCGGGGCGAAGTGCCGCGAGAGCAGCGCCAGGGCGATGACCAGCCCCGCCAGCACGAACAGCGAGTGGGAAAAGCCGCGGTGCTCGGTGACGTTGGCCACCGCATCGCCGTAATCGATGACCACGTCCAGGTCGGGCAGGGTGCCGAGGACCGCGCCGACGAGGACCGCCTTGCGGCCCAGCCGCCGGCCGAGCACGGCGCCGCCGATTGCCGCGCCCAGCGCGGCCTGGGTAATCGAGTCCATCAGGAGGTCCTTGGTCAGCGGTAAGCCTTTCCTGTGACGCCCCGGTCTGCCGCGGGTTCCCCGGGCTGCGCTCAGTCGCGCCGTGCCCAGTGCGGCCCGGCCTCGAGGATGCGCGCCTGCACCGGGCAGTCGTCGCGGTGGGCACCGGGCAGGTAGCCGGTGCTCATCAGCAGCTCGCCCACGATCTCCGGCCCGGTGAAACGGAAGGTGCGCTTGAATAGCCTGACCCAGTCGGCATGCTCCAGCGGGTGGTGGTGGTCGAGCCAGGCGCGCAGGCTGCCGTGCTCGGCCTGCAGGGCCTGTACCACCCCGGCATTGTGGATCACCGCATCGACCTTGAGACGGTTGCGGATGATGCCGGCATCCGCCAGCAGCCGCGCCCGCTCGGCCTCGCCGTAGCCGGCGATGCGGTCGATGTCGAAACCCTCGAAGGCCTCCCGGAAGGCCTCGCGCTTCTTCAGCACGGTGAGCCAGGAGAGCCCCGCCTGGTTGATCTCCAGCACCAGGCGCTCGAAGAGGGTGCAGTCGTCGTTCACCGGGAAGCCGTACTCGTGGTCGTGATAGGGCCCGTGGAACGGATGCCCAAGGGCCAGGTCGCAGTAATGGCTCATGCTGTCGCTCCGGGGTGGCAGTGGGGCCGGGAGATGGCCGACAATCGTGCCGATACCTTATACCGGGGAGTGCCCGTCATGACATCACCGCTACGCCAGACCCTCGCCGGCGCCCTGCTGGCCGTCATCGCCATTCCCGCCTGGGCCGAGACGCCCGTGGTGGAGATGCACAAGGACCCGAACTGCGGCTGCTGCACCGCCTGGGCCGAGCACC
Source organism: Halomonas gemina (assembly GCF_023554995.1). Lineage (GTDB taxonomy): Bacteria > Pseudomonadota > Gammaproteobacteria > Pseudomonadales > Halomonadaceae > Halomonas > Halomonas gemina. The sequence goes on along the minus strand of NZ_JAMJPK010000008.1, from coordinate 116,628 downwards.
TGGAGGCCGAGGGCTTCGAGGTGCAACAGCACGAGACCCGCGACATGCGGGCGGTGAAGATCGAGCATGGCGTCTCGCCCGAGCTCGCCTCCTGCCACACCGCGGTGGTGGACGGCTACGTGATCGAGGGCCATGTGCCGGCGGCCGACATCCGTCGCCTGCTGGACGAGCGCCCCGACCTGGCGGGCCTGGCGGTGCCGGGCATGCCCCATGGCTCCCCCGGCATGGAGACCGGCCGCCAGGACGACTACGCGGTGCTGGGCTGGCGTCATGACGATCGCACGCCGGCGATCTTCAACGAATACACCCATGACTGAAGCGACAGGAGTCCCCCCATGCAGTACCTGCACACCATGGTGCGCGTCAGCGACCTCGATGCCTCGCTGCACTTCTACTGCGACCTGCTCGGCCTGACCGAGGTGCGTCGCAAGGAGAGCGAGAAGGGCCGCTTCACCCTGGTCTTCCTGGCCGCCCCGGAAGATGAAGCGCGCTCCGCCGAGCTCAAGGCGCCGGAGTTGGAGCTGACCTGGAACTGGGACCCGGAGGAGTACACCGGCGGGCGCAACTTTGGCCACCTGGCCTACCGGGTGGACGACATCTATGCCCTCTGCGAGCACCTGCAGGCCAACGACGTGACCATCAACCGTCCGCCCCGGGACGGCCACATGGCCTTCGTCAGGAGCCCCGACGGCATCTCGGTGGAACTGCTGCAGAAGGGGGAACCCCAGGACCCGAAGGAGCCCTGGATGTCGATGGAGAATACCGGGACCTGGTGACCCCTAGGACTCGACGGCCGGGTGGCAGGCTCAATCCGGCCGCCAGGCCATCCGTCCGCTGCCCAGGAAGACGATGGCGAGGGCGCCGAACAGGAAGAAGCCCTGCAGCTCCAGGGCCCAGCCGCCGTTGCCGTTGAAGGTGGTGAGCTCGCCCATATGTACCAGGAAGATGGCCACCACCATGTTGGCGGCCATCAGCAGCCCCGCCACACGGCTTCGCCAGCCGATCAGCGCCATCAGCGGTGCCACCACCTCGCCGATCAGCACGCCATAGGCGAGCACGGTCGGCAGGCCTTGCCCGGCCAGGGTGTTGCCGATCCAGGTCAGGCTGCCCGGATTGAGCAGCTTGGTCAGTCCGTGGGGCAGCAGCAGGCCGGCCACGGTCAGTCGCAGGATCAGCTTGCCGAGGGCATCGTTGTGGAGCGCTTGGAGCATGCGGGGCCTCGTCGTGCGGCAGGGGAATTGTCTCGATGCCCCGGCTGGGGCAAGCTTGGCGCCTGGGCAATCACCTCGCGCCTCAAGGAAGATGCCATGATGATCAAACCGTTACGCAACACACTGCTGCTCGCGACCGGCGCCCTGTTGCTGGCCGCCTGCGGTGGTGGCCCGGCGCCCCAGGTCGCCGACGAGCCCACGGCGCGCCTCGAGGGGCCGGTAGTCGACCAGCGCTGGAACCTGCTGCTGGTGGGCACCGACGAGCGCCTCGAGATGCCGGAGCGTCCCCACTTCGTGATCGACCGTGACGGCCGGGTGAGCGGCAGCGACGGCTGCAACCGGCTGACCGGCCGGGCCGCGCTGGGCGAGAACAACCGCATCGCCTTCTCCGACCTGGCCACCACCCGTCGCGCCTGCCCCCGGGCCGAGGATGCCGCCCGGGTGACCGGCATGCTGGAGAATGCCTACCGCTACCTGATCGACCACGACCGGCTGGTGTTCTTCGGCCCCGACCAGCGGGTGCTCGGGGGCTGGCGCCGCGTCGACTGACACCGCAACCACCGACCGGGAAAGGACTGACCGGGAAATGAAAAGGGCCCGCCAATGGCGGGCCCTTGCTGCTGGGGAAGTGGACAACGATCAGAGCGCGGCGATCTTGTCGCGCTGCTCGACCAGCAGGCGGCGCGAGGCCTCGAAGTCCGCGAGTTTGCCGCGCTCCTTCTCGACCACCGCCGCGGGGGCCTTGGCGACGAAGCTCTCGTTGCCGAGCTTCTTCTCGATGCCGCCGATCAGCTTGTCCTGCTTGTCGATCTCCTTGGCCAGGCGGGCGAGCTCGGCCTCCTTGTCGATCAGGTCGGCCATGGGCACCAGCACCTCCATCTCGCCCACCAACTGGGTGGCCGAAAGCGGCGCCTGCGCAGGGTCGTCGAGCCATTCGACACGCTCCAGCTTGGCCAGCTTGGCGAGGAACGGCCGGTTGGCCGCCAGGCGCCTGGCGTCTTCCGCGCTGCCCTTGGTGAGCAGTACCTCCAGCGGCTTGCCCGGGGCGATGTTCATCTCGGCGCGGATGTTGCGCACCGCGACGATCACCCCCTTGAGCCACTCGATATCGCGCGTCGCCGACTCGTCGAGCCGGCTGTCATCGGCCTGCGGCCAGGGCTGGACCATCAGGGAGTCGCCCTCGCCCTGGCGGGTGCCGGCCAGCGGGGCCACGCGCTGCCAGATCTCCTCGGTGATGAAGGGCATCATCGGGTGGGCCAGGCGCAGGATCGCCTCCAGCACGCGCACCAGGGTGCGGCGCGTGCCACGCTTGGCCTCCGCGGAGGCGGCCTCGTCCCACAGCACCGGCTTGGAGAGCTCCAGGTACCAGTCGCAGTACTCGTTCCACACGAAGTCGTAGAGCGCCTGGGAGGCGTGGTCGAAACGGAACTCCTCCAGGGCCTTCGTCACCTGGGACTCGGTCTGCTGCAGGCGTGAGACGATCCAGCGGTCGGCCAGCGACAGCTCGACCGGCTCGCTCCCCAGGCCGGTATCCTCTCCCTCGGCATTCATCAGCACATAGCGCGAGGCGTTCCACAGCTTGTTGCAGAAGTTGCGGTAGCCCTCCAGGCGGCCCATGTCGAACTTGATGTCGCGCCCGGTGGTGGCCTGGGAGAGGAAGGTGAAGCGCAGGGCGTCGGTGCCGTGAGGCTCGATCCCCTCGGGAAACTCGCTACGCGTGGCCTTCTCGATCGCCTGGGCCTTCTGCGGCTGCATCAGGCTGCCGGTACGCTTCTGCACCAGCGTTTCCAGGTCGATGCCGTCGATCAGGTCGATGGGGTCGAGCACGTTGCCCTTGGACTTGGACATCTTCTGGCCCTGGCCGTCGCGCACCAGGCCATGCACATAGACCTGCTTGAAGGGCACCTCGCCCATGAACTTGCCGGTCAGCATGATCATCCGCGCGACCCAGAAGAAGATGATGTCGAAGCCGGTGACCAGCACGCTGGAGGGGTGGAAGGTCGCCAGCTCCGGGGTCTGTTCCGGCCAGCCCAGGGTGCCGAAGGTCCAGAGCCCGGAGCTGAACCAGGTGTCCAGCACGTCCTCGTCCTGGGTCAGTGCGACCTCGGCGGGGAGGTCATGCTTCTCCCGGGCCTCCGCCTCGCTTCTCGCCACGTAGACGTTGCCATCATTGTCGTACCAGGCGGGGATGCGGTGGCCCCACCACAGCTGGCGGGAAATGCACCAGTCCTGGAGGTCGCGCATCCAGGCGAAGTACATGTTCTCGTAATTCTTCGGCACGAACTGGATCTCGCCCGTCTCCACGGCCTCGATCGCGGGCCTGGCCAGGCTCTCCACGGCCACGAACCATTGATCGGTGAGCAGCGGCTCGATGACGTCGCCGGAGCGGTCGCCATAGGGCAGGGTGTTGCTGACCGTCTCCACCTGCTCGAGCAGGCCCGCGGCCTCCATGTCGGCGACGATGCGCTGTCGTGCCTCGAAGCGGTCCAGGCCGGCATAGGCCTCGGGCAGGGTCGGGTCGATGTCGGGCAGCGGCCGGCCCTGGATGTCGAAGGCCTCGGCCCGCGCGAGGATGGCGGCGTCCTGGGTGAAGACGTTGATCAGCGGCAGGTCCTGGCGGCGGCCCACCTCGTAGTCGTTGAAGTCGTGGGCCGGGGTGATCTTCACGCAGCCCGAGCCCTTCTCCATGTCGGCATGTTCATCCGCCACCACCGGGATCCGGCGGCCCACCAGCGGCAGTTCCACGAACTTGCCCACCAGCGAGGCATAGCGCGGATCCTCGGGGTTGACCGCCACGCCGGTGTCGCCGAGCAGGGTCTCGGGACGAGTAGTGGCGACGACCAGGTACTCCTTGCCGGCATCGGTGGTCACGCCATCGGCCAGCGGGTAGCGGAAGTGCCAGAAGTGGCCCTGCTGGTCGCGATTCTCGACCTCGAGGTCCGAGATGGCGGTATGCAGGGTGGGGTCCCAGTTGACCAGCCGCTTGCCGCGGTAGATCAGGTCCTCTTCGAAGAGGCGCACGAAGACCTCCTGCACCGCCCGGTAGAAGCCGTCGTCCATGGTGAAGCGCTCGCGCGACCAGTCGACGCTCGCGCCCATGCGGCGCAGCTGGCGGGTGATATGCCCGCCGGACTCCTGCTTCCACTCCCATACCCTGTCGATGAAGGCCTCGCGGCCCAGGTCGAAGCGGGTCTTGCCCTCCTCGGCGGCGATCTTGCGCTCGACCAGCATCTGGGTGGCGATGCCGGCGTGATCGGTGCCCACCTGCCAGAGGGTGTTGTGTCCCTGCATCCGCCGCCAGCGGATCAGGGTGTCCATGATGGTGTCCTGGAAGGCGTGGCCCATGTGTAGGCTGCCGGTCACGTTGGGCGGCGGGATCATGATCGCGTAGGGCATGCCTTCGCCGGAGGGGGCGAAGCGGTTGTCGGCTTCCCAGCGCTCGTACCAGCGGGATTCGATCTGCTCGGGTTGGTAGGTCTTGTCCATGGGCATTCCGGGTCGAGGAGGTGGCACCGACCCATGGCAGTGCGCCTCGCGGGGGCTGCCAGGGTGCCGGGGATGCTGAAAAATGGACCCAATTATAGCGTGATGCGGGGGGAGGCGTCAGCCCGCCTGGCCCTTGAGCTGGTGCGGGGTGACCGGGTAGCCGCGCTTCTTGTAGGTCTGCCAGCACTCGCGCTTGGCGGTAAGCACTTCCTGATGCTGGTTGATGATCTCGGCGATGCGCTCGAAGCGCGAGAACCACTCGGGGATGCCGGGGTGCAGGTTGAGCAGCGCCTGGGGCGGCTCGCCGTCCATCGGCAGGTCCTGCCAGCCGATGGTCACCGGCACGTCGCTTGTCGGCTGGCCTCCCGACAGGGCGTGAGGCACGTAGGCATCGGCCCGGAAGGTCCAGAGCCGGTCGTCCAGCTCCCGGGCCATGGCCTCGTCCTCGGCATGCAGGTGCAGCCGGTAGCCCTTGCGGTAGATCGTCTCGGCCAGCCGGCAGGCGAAGAGCAGGCGGGCCTCGAGCGTGGTGTCGGGGAGGATATAGAAGTCGACTTGGGTCATGGTTGATCGCAGCCCTGTCCCCGGCGTCCCTTGAGCGGAAGGAGGCGTAATCTCGGCTGGCTCAAGCCAGGCGCGTCAGCCAGCCGCGAGTGTCCTCGCTGCGGCCGTACTGCAGGTCGAGCAGGCGGGTGCGCAGGCGCTTGGCCACCTCGTTGTCGCCCTGGGCGGAGAGGCGGATACGGTCGTTCTCGGTGACCAGCTCGCCCACCGGGGTGATCACCGCGGCGGTACCGCAGGCGAAGATCTCGGTGATCTCGCCGGAGGCGGCGCCCTCGCGCCACTCCTCGATGCTGATCGGGCGCTCTTCCGGGGTCAGGCCCTCGTCCTTGGCAAGGGTCAGCACCGAGTCGCGGGTCACGCCCTCGAGGATGGTGTCGGTGAGGCGCGGGGTGACGATGCGGCCGTCGCGGAACACGAAGAACAGGTTCATGCCGCCCAGTTCCTCGACCCACATGTTCTCGGCGGCGTCGAGGAAGGCGACCTGGCTGCACTCGTGGGCCGCCGCCTCCTTCTGGGCGGCCAGCGAGGCGGCGTAGTTGCCGCCGCACTTGGCGAAGCCGGTGCCCCCCGGGGCGGCGCGCTTGTAGTGCGAGGAGAGCCAGATGGAGACCGGCTTCACGCCGCCCTGGAAGTAGGCGGCCGCCGGCGAGGCGATGACGTAGTAGTCGACCTCATGGGACGGGCGCACGCCGAGGAAGGTCTCGCTGGCGATCATGAAGGGGCGCAGGTAGAGGCTCGATTCGTCGGCCTCGCTGGCCGGGGTCGGCACCCAGGCCTGGTCCCGGGCGAGCAGCGCCTTGAGCGAGTCGACGAAGTCCTCGTCGGAGAGCTCCGGCAGGGCCAGGCGGCGGGCGCTGCGACGAAAGCGCTCGGCGTTCTTCTCCGGGCGGAAGGTCCAGACCGAGCCGTCGGCGTGGCGGTAGGCCTTGATGCCCTCGAAGATCTCCTGGCCGTAGTGCAGCACCGCGGCGGCAGGGTCCAGCGTCAGCGGGCCGTAGGGGCGCACCTCATGGCCGTGCCAGCCGGCATCGAGGGTCCAGCGGATATGGGCCATATGGTCGGTGAAGTAGCGACCGAACCCCGGGTTGTCGAGGATGTCGTTGCGGAGCGTTTCCGCGGTGGGGCGGGTGGAGGGGCTCACGGAAAAGCGTTCTAGGGACACGGCAAGAGGTCTCCGCTACTGGCGGGGCGCATCCGGGCGCCCGCGGCACGAAACAGGATACCGGGCCGGCGAGGGCCCGGTGCATGGAAGTCGACACCCCTCATGAAAAGGTCACCACCGCAAAAAGGCAACCCTGCCGGGAGCGAAATCAGTCGTCGGTGATCTCGACTTCGTTATCGGTCTCGCGGTCCAGCAGGTACTGGGTCAGCAGCCCCACCGGGCGACCGCTGGCGCCTTTCTCCTTGCCGGAGGTCCAGGCCGTGCCGGCGATGTCCAGGTGCGCCCAGGGGAACTTGTCGGCGAAGCGTGACAGGAAGCAGGCCGCGGTGATGGTGCCCGCCGGGCGGCCGCCGATGTTCGCCAGGTCGGCAAAGTTGGAGTCGAGCTGCTCCTGGTACTCGTCCCACAGCGGCAGGTGCCAGGCGCGGTCCCAGGCGGTCTCGCCGGCATCCAGCAGGTCCAGCGCCAGGTCGTCGTCGTTGGCCAGCAGGCCGGTGGCATGGTGGCCCAGGGCGATGATGGCGGCCCCGGTCAGGGTGGCGATGTCCACCACGCTTGCCGGCTCGAAGCGCTCGGCGTAGGTCAGGGCGTCGCACAGCACCAGGCGGCCCTCGGCGTCGGTGTTGAGCACCTCCACGGAGAGGCCCTTCAGCGTCTTGATGATGTCGCCGGGCTTGGTGGCACGGCCGTCGGGCATGTTCTCGGCGGCGGCGACGATGGCCACCAGGTTGATCCTCGGCTTGAGGGCCAGTATGGCGGTGACGGTGCCGAACACGCTGGCCGCCCCGCACATGTCGAACTTCATCTCGTCCATGGCCTCGCCGGGCTTGAGCGAGATGCCGCCGGTATCGAAGGTGATGCCCTTGCCCACCAGAACGTGGGGCGCCTCGTCGGGGCTCTCGGCGCCCCGGTACGTCATGACGATCAGCCGCGAGGGCTGTTCGCTGCCACGGCCTACGGAGAGCAGGCTGTGGGCGCCCAGGCGCTCCAGGGCCTCCTCGTCGAGGACTTCCACGGAGAGCGCCCCGCCGGAGCCCTGGCCCAGCGCCTCGGCCTGCTCGGCCAGGTAGCTCGGGGTGCAGACATTGCCCGGCAGGTTGCCCAGGGTGCGGGTGGTGGCCTCCCCCAGGCCGATGGCGTCGCCGATGCGCCCGCCCTGGCGGGCCGCCTCGGCATCGCCATGCTCGCTGACCAGCAGGGTGACGCGGGCGAGCTGCGGCGCGGGGGCCTTCTCGGACTTGAACGCGTCGAAGCGGTAGACGGCGCGGTGGGCGGCTTCGGCCACCATGCGAGCCTTCCAGTCGCAGGCGCGCTCGGGTACCGGCACGTCGTTGAAGGCCACGGCGATGTCCTCGACGGGCAGCGCCGCCAGGGCGGTGAAGGCGGCATCCAGCGCCTTGCGGAAGGCGCCTTCCCGGCACTTGTCGCGCTCGCCGAGGCCCACCAGCATCAGACGGTCGGCATTGAGCCCCGGGGCGAAGGGGACCATCAGCACATTGCCCAGCCTGGCGTCGAAGTCACCGCGCTCGATCAGCTGGCCGATCAGCCGCTCGCTGACGTCGTCGAGCTTGGCGGCAGCGGGCAGCAGCGCGCCGTCCTTGAACACCGGTACCACGAGACAGGCCGTCTCGGCCTTGGCGGGATTGGCCGTCTGAACGGGGAATTCCATGGTGTCTCCACAAGACAAGCGATGGGTGATTCTGGATAATGCCGGCACGTTGCCGAGTCATCCCAGTGTACCCAAGGCAAGGCGTCATTGCATGGAAGATGGCCAGGCCCCGCGGGGTGCCGGGCCGGGAGACAGCGTTGATCATATTCCGTTACCTGACCCGCGAGATCCTGCTGACCATGGCCGCCGTGGCCGGCGTGCTGTTGCTGGTGATCATGGGCAGCCGCTTCATCCGCTACTTCTCCAATGCCGCCGAGGGGGAGATTCCGGCGAGTATCCTCGGCACCCTGATGCTCTTCCATCTGCCGGGGTTCCTCGAGCTGATCCTGCCGCTGGCGTTCTTCCTGGGCATCCTGCTGGCCTATGGCCAGCTCTACCTCAACAGCGAGATCACGGTGCTGGTGGCCTGTGGCACCAGCCCCAACCGCCTGCTGCAGGTCAGCCTGGTGCCCGCCGCCCTGGTGGCGATCCTGGTAGGGATGTGCAGCCTCTGGCTGACCCCGGCCGGTGCCCTGCACAACGAGGTGCTGCTCGAGGAGCAGCGCAGCCAGCTCGACTTCTCCGCCCTGGCGCCGGGGCGCTTCCAGGATTTCGGCGGCGGGCGCACGGCCTATACCGAGGCCATGAACGAGGACCAGAGCCGGATGCAGGAGGTCTTCATCAGCGAGCGTCAGTCGCGCGGCGACGGCACCCCGGAGAGCGTGGTGACCCGGGCGGGCACCGGCTACCAGACCGTCGACCCGGAGACCGGCAGTCGCTTCCTGGTGCTTGCCGATGGCGAGCGCTACAGCGTCGACCCGGGGCGTGCCGAGGCCGAGCGGCTCGAGTTCGGCACCTATGCGGTGCGCCTCTCGGGGGCGGCCGAGGCACCCGAACTCGATGCGCCCGAATACGCCACCACCGCCGCGCTGTTCGCCGATGAGGCCCTGCCGGCGCGGGCCCAGCTGCAGTGGCGGCTGGGCCTGCCGCTGATGGTCTTCATCCTGACCCTGCTGGCCATGCCGCTCTCCCGGGTCAATCCTCGCCAGGGGCGCTTCGCCAAGCTGCTGCCGGCCATCTTCCTGTATGTGGCCTACCTCAGCCTGCTGCTGGCGGCGCTGGACGCCATCGGCCGTGGTAGCTGGCCGGTGGCAGTGGGGATGTGGCCGATCCATGGCGGCTTCCTGGCCATCGGCCTGGCGATGATGGCCCGGGCCCAGCACAAGGGGATGAGCGGATGATCACCGACCGGCTCGATCGCTACATCGCCCGCAACGTGCTGGGCGCCATCATCGTGGTGCAGGTGGTGCTGCTGGGCCTGGACCTGGTGATCACCTACATCAACGACCTCGGCGACGTGGAGGGCGACTACGGGGCCTTCCAGGTGCTGCTCTACCTGCTGATGCGCCTGCCCTGGCGCTTCTACCAGTATGCGCCGGTGGGCGTGCTGATCGGGGCGCTGATCGGCCTGGGCAGCATGGCCTCGAGCAACGAGCTGACGGTGATGCGCGCCGCCGGTCGCTCGCTGGTCCGCATCCTCTGGGGCGTGATGAAGCCCATCATCCTAGTGATCCTGGTGGTGCTCGCCATCGCCGAGTTCGTCAGCCCGCGCACCGAGCAGTTCGCCAGCGCCTGGCGCCTCGAGCAGATGCAGGGCGAAGGCGCGGTGCTCACCGAGCGCGGCGGCTGGCAGCGCGAGGGCGACAGCTTCTATCGCTTCGGGGCCATCCGCGCCGATGACACCGTGCTCGACCTGACCCGCTACCGCTTCGAGGGCAAGACCCTGCGCGAGGCGACGAGCGCCCGGCGGGCGGTGTGGCGCGATGGCCGCTGGCAACTGGAGGACGTGGCGGTGACCCGCTTCCTGGAAGCGCGCACCGAGGTCGAGCGCCATGAGACCCTGGGCTGGCAGACCGCCATGACGCCGGCCCAGCTCGACCGGCTGCTGCGCGACGTGGAGAGCCAGGCGCCCAGTGAGCTGTGGGCCTATGCCCGCTACCTGCGCGACCAGGGCCAGCAGGCGACCCAGCCGCTGCTCTATTTCTGGCAGAAGATGCTGATGCCGTTGACCATGGCGTCGCTGGTGCTGGTGGCCGCCTCCTTCGTGTTCGGCCCCCTGCGCACCGTGGCCGCCGGCACCCGGGTCTTCTACGGGGTGATCACCGGCCTGGTCTTCAAGTACCTGCAGGACCTGCTGGGGCCGGCCTCCACGGTGTTCGGCTTCTCGCCGGCCTGGGCGGTGCTGGCGCCGACCCTGCTGTGTGCCGGGCTGGGGTTCTATCTATTGCGCCGTACGGGCTGAGCCGGGGGATTCATGCAACGATGTTTCGACCAACTCGATGCTGTCTGGCCGGCCGGCCTAGGCCGGCGGCTGGGCGCCATGCTCTATGACGGCCTGCTGGTGCTGGCGATCTGGATCGTCATCGCCTCGGCGCACCTGGCGGTGGTGCGACTGGTGCTCGAGGTGCCGGCGGAGCAGGTGGGCACGGGGCTCGCCCAGGTGATCTCGCTGCGCCTGCTGCTGGCGGTCACTGCCTTCGCCTTCTTCGCCTTCTTCTGGACCCGCGGCGGCATGACGCTGGGCATGCAGGCCTGGCGGCTGCGGGTGCAGACCCTCGACGGCTGCTCGATCACCGGTTTCCAGGCGCTGCAGCGCTTCCTGGTGGCCGGCATCTCGCTGGGCGCCTTCGGCCTCGGGTACCTGTGGATCCTCGTCGACGGGGAGAAGCGCAGCTGGCCGGACATCGCCTCCGGCACCCGGGTGGTGGTCCTGCCCAAGCGCCGCTGAGGGGCGTGCGATGCGCCTGGCCTGCCTCGGTCAGGTTTTTGTGGCATGCCGCTTGCGATTACCCATGCGAATCATTTACATTCGCCTCATGGCCAGCGTGAGGTGATGCGATGTACGTGTGTGTTTGCAAGAACGTGACCGACCACCGGATCCGGGGCGTCGTGGAGGATGGGGCGCGCAGCTGGCGCGAGGTCCAGCAGCGGACCGGGTGCGGGACCCAGTGCGGCAAGTGTGCCTGCACCGGCAAGGACATCACCCGCGAGGCGATCCGGGACGAGCTGAGATCATCCGCCGAGGGGCTCTCCTATGCCGTCTGATGGCAATCGCTATCGTTCGCTTTTCCTTTAGCAAGACAATGATTTTGTTGAATTTTCTACGGCATTGCCTAGACTGTGAGATTACGGGCTAGCTAGGCGCGAACGGCCGTGCCAAGCTGAAAAAAAGCAGCCCCCTGACAACAGTGATCGAGGTAATGAGATGAAAGGCGACAGCAAGGTCATCGAACACCTGAACACCGCGCTCGGCAACGAGCTGGTGGCCATCAACCAGTACTTCCTGCATGCCAAGATGTACAAGGACTGGGGCCTGAAGGCGCTGGCCAAGTGGGAGTATGACGAATCCATCGAGGAGATGAATCACGCCGACAAGTTGATCGAGCGCATCCTCTTCCTTGAGGGCGTGCCCAACCTCCAGGACCTCGGCAAGCTGTACATCGGCGAGCACGTGCGCGAGATGCTCGAGAGCGACCTGAAGATCGAGCATGCGGGGCGCAACGACTACATCGAGGCCATCACCTACTGCGAGCAGGTCAAGGACTACGTCAGCCGCGACCTCTTCCGGGACATCCTCGCCGACGAGGAAGACCACATCGACCATATCGAGACCGAACTCGGCCTCATCGACAAGGTTGGCATCGAGAACTACCTGCAGAAGCAGATGCAGGAAGCCGGCGACGAGTAACGCGCGAGGCGAGGGATCCTGTCGATCCCCGCGTCCCGACGAGCGCCCCGCGGCCCAGGCCGCGGGGCGCTTGCGTCAGGGGAACGCCTTCTCGAGGGCAAAGCGGGCCACCGGCTCGCCCTGGACCTCGACGCTCTCCAGGAACATGCCCAGGGGGCGCGTCCAGAGGCCATAGTCGCCATAGAGGGCGCGATAGACCACCAGTGGCTCCTCGGTCTCGCTGTGCCGGGCGACACCCAGCACTTCGTAGAGCGGGCCCTTGTAGTGGCGGTAGATGCCGGGGCGAGGGGAGGGGTGTTCCATGGAAAGGCTCCTTTGGTTTCAAGGGCGCGGTCTCAGGGGCGTGGCCTGGGGCTGGGTGTCAGGGGGTGGCGCAGGCCTCTTTCGCCAGCCGGGCCAGCACCCGGGCGGCGGCGGTGAAGCCGAAGCTGCCGGTGACGAAGGTCGCCGCCCCGAAGCCCGAGGCGCAGTCGAGCCGGGTGGCCTCCCCGTCGGCGGGCTTCTGTAAGCACACCTCGCCATCAGCGCCGGGATAGACCAGCTGCTCGTCCGAGTAGACGCACTCCACCGAGAAGCGCCGCTTCGGGTTGCGAGAGAAGCCGAAGTCGCGACGCAGCCGGGCACGCACCTTGGCGAGCAGCGGGTCGTGTTCGGTGCGGGTCAGGTCGGCCACCCGGATGCGGGTGGGGTCGGTCTGGCCACCCGCGGCGCCGGTCACCACGAGCGGCAGCTTACGACGCTTGCACCAGGCGATCAGCGCCGCCTTGGCGACCACGCTGTCGATGGCGTCCACCAGCTGGTCGGCGTCGAGGGGGATGCGCCTTGCCAGGTTGGCGGGGGTGACGAAGGCGGTGTCGGCCACCACCTCGATGCCCGGCTGGATGGCCCGGCAGCGCTCGGCCAGTACCTCCACCTTGGGGCGGCCGATGGTGCCGTCCAGGGCGTGCAGCTGGCGGTTGACGTTGGAGACGCAGACGTCGTCGAGGTCGATCAGCGTCAGCTTGCCGATGCCGGAGCGTGCCAGGGCCTCCACCGTCCAGCTCCCCACGCCGCCCACGCCCACCACCACCACGTGGGCGCGGCGAAAGCGCTCGGCGGCACGCTGGCCATATAGCCGGCGGATGCCGCCGAAGCGGGCATCGTAGTCGTCCGGGGCGGCAGCGGGGGCGGTGAAGGGGGCGGAATCGGTCATGGCATCACGCTCGGGCGGTCGTGGTGTCGGGACGGCGCCGGCAGGTGGCCCGACCAGCCGAAGCGCTCGAAGAGCGTCGTCATGCAGGCATCCAGGGGGCAGCAGAGCTCGAGGCGCCGGCCGCTCACCGGGTGATCGAAGGCCAGGCCCACCGCCGCCAGCAGCAGACGCGGGCACGCCAGGTGCTCGGCGAAGAAACGGTTATGGTTGCCCTTGCCGTGCTTGGCATCGCCGATGATCGGGTAGCCTCGCCGCGAGAGATGGCGGCGGATCTGATGGCGGCGGCCGGTCTGCGGCCTTGCCTCGATCAGCGAATAGCGGCTCTGGGGGTAGCGATCCACCCGGACCGGCAGCTCGACGCTGTCGAGTCGACGGATCTCGGTCACCGCTTCCATGGCTGGCATCTCGGCCTTGGGGCGGCGACCCTCCTCCTCGCGAAGGGGGTAGTCCAGCCGCTCCTGGTGCGGGCCGACGCCACGCACCACCGCCAGGTAGCGCTTCTCCACCCGGCGGGCGGTGAAGGCCGCCTGGAGGCCCGCCGCGGTCTCGGGGTCGAGGGCGAAGACGATCACCCCGGAGGTCGGGCGGTCCAGGCGGTGGACCGGATAGACCCGACGGCCGAGCTGGTCGCGCAGCCGTTGCAGCAGGAACTCGCGCTCGCCGCGGGCAAGCGCGCTGCGGTGCACCAGCAGGCCGGCCGGCTTGTGCACGGCGACCAGGTGGTCATCCTGATGGAGAAGGCTCAGCGCGGGTGTCATCGGGGGCACGGTCACGGGATCAAGGGGGCGCCATTGTCGCCGGCCGACGGCCTGCTGTCATCCATCCGTGCTCCGTCGCGATCGCGAAAGTCCGGTGCGAGGTCGTCATGGCCGCTAGTCTGGTCGACATGAGAACGCGTCTTCGTCTGGGGGCCCTGCTGATGGCGCTGAGCCTGCTCCCCGCCCTGCTGGCGGGCTGTGCCAGCCTGAACCGGAATCACCAGGCCCTGATGGTGCTGGGCGACCTGTCGGCGGGCGACGGGGAGAGCCGGCTGAAGCGTCGCAGCGAGCCACCCCGCCGGGAGGGCCTCCACTATGCGCGCCAGGGTCGCGCCTACCAGGCCGATCTCTATCACCCCCGAGTGCCCAGCCGGGGATCGCTGATCCTGGTGCACGGCTTCACCGAACAGGGCCGTCGCGACCCGCGCCTGGTGGCGTTGGCGATGACCCTCGGCCGGGTGGGATTCACGGTTATGGTGCCGGAACTCGACGGATTGCGGGACTACTCCATCAGCACCCGCGAGGTAGAGGCCATCGTCGATGCCATCCGCCATGCCACCCGGGCGTCGCCCGAGGTGCCGCCGCGCACCGCGGTGGCGGCGGTCAGCTTCGCGGTGGGACCGGCCCTGATCGCCGCCATGGACGAGGCGGTGGCCCATCGGGTGAGCTTCGTGGTGGCCGTGGGCGGCTACTATGACATGACGGACATGCTGCGCTATGTCACCACCGGCGAGGACCGCGGCGAGGTCGGCCGGGCGGTCCCCCCGCCGCAGCGGGAGGCGCGCTGGGCCGTGCTGTTGAGCCAGCTGCAATGGCTGGAGGACCAGCAGGACCGGGCGTTGCTCGAGACCATTGCCCGGCGCGGGCTGGCGGACCACGCGGCCCCGGTGAGTGCCGAGGCCCAGCGGCTGGGGGGCTCGGGCAGGGCGCTCTTTGATCTGGTGACCAACGAGGATCCGGGCCGCGTGGAGGCCCTGATCGGCAGGCTGCCGCCAGCGCTGGCAAGGGAGCTCGAGGCGCTGGACCCCTCGCGCCGCTCGCTCGACAGCCTGCAGGCCAGGCTGGTGCTGATCCATGGACCGCAGGACCGGGTGATCCCGTTCAGCCACAGCCGACGCCTGCACGATGCCCTGCCGCCGGGGCAGGCTCGCCTCTTCGAGGCCGGGGCGCTGCAGCACGTGGCGGTATCGTCGGGCTGGCGGGACGGCTGGGGCCTGTGGCGCGCGCTGGTGCATGTGCTGGCACTGGGTGAGGGCGAATGAGGCCGACGGCGGCCCTGGCGGGCGCCACCTTGGTCGGCTCGCCTTGCGCTGCACAATTCGTCATGCTGGGGGTCTCGCTGTCCGGAGCCCGATCATGAAGCATTCGCCCGCCTATCACCTCGCCGCCACCGTGCTGCATGGCTTCGACGAGTACCGTTCGCGCTTCAAGCAGATCACCGCGGATGCCAGTCGCCGCTTTCGGGACGCCGCCTGGCGCGAGGCCCAGCAGGCCTCGGCGGAGCGCATCGACCTCTATGACGAGAAGGTGCAGGAGACGCTGGCACGGCTGAGACGCACCTTCGACGATGACCTGCTGACCCACTGCGAGTGCTGGGGGGAAGCCCGGCGCCACTACGCCGAGCTGATCAACCAGCGGCTGGACTACGAGCTGGCCGAGACCTTCTTCAACTCGATGTTCTGCTCGCTCTTCCACCACCGCCACATCCGCAACGACTGGATGTTCGTCTACAGCTCCCGGGAGCGGGCGGCGCACCACTCCGGCCTCGAGCTGTGCCGCCATCGGCGGGTGGGCGGGGACTGGGCGGCGGGGTTGCGCTGGGCGCTGGGCGAGGCACGCTTCGAGACGTCCTTCGTCGACCTGGAGCGTGAGGCGGCCCTGGGCAGCGAAGTGCTCCAGCAGCTGCTGCCCGGGGCCATCCTCGAGGACCCCGAGGCCGAGATCGAACTGATCAAGAGCGTCTTCTACCGCAACAAGGGCGCCTACCTGGTCGGCAGGATACTGGGCGGTGGCCAGCAGGTACCGCTGGTGTTGCCGGTGCTGCATGAGCAGGGCGAGGGACTGCACCTGGATACCGTGCTGATCGAGCCCGACGAGGTGTCGATCATCTTCTCCTTCACCCGCGCCTACTTCCAGGTCAAGGTGGTGGTGCCCAGCGAGTTCGTGCACTACCTGCAGGAGCTGATGCCCGACAAGCCCCAGGGCGAGCTGTATGCCTCCATCGGCTTCTTCAAGCACGGCAAGACCGAGTTCTTCCGCGCCCTCAACCGCCAGGTGGCCAAGCGCGAGGACCAGTTCATCATCGCCCCGGGGGTGCGTGGCATGGTCATGGCGGTCTTCGTGCTGCCCTCCTTCCGCACGGTGTTCAAGATCATCAAGGACCGCTTCGACCCGAGCAAGGAGATGACCCGCGAGAACGTCCGCGAGAAGTATCGCCTGGTCAAGCGCCACGACCGGGTGGGGCGCATGGCCGATACCCAGGAGTTCTCCAACTTCATCGCCCGCCAGGACCACTTCGATCCCGACTGCCTGGCGCACCTGCTGGAGGTGGCTCCCTCCACCGTCTACCTGCGCGGCGACAAGGTCATCATCAAGCACTGCTATACCGAGCGCATGATGACGCCGCTCAACCTCTACCTAGAGCAGTGCGACGAGGTGGAGACCCTGGCGGTGCTCAAGGACTACGGCAATGCCATCAAGCAGATGGCCGCCGCCAACATCTTCCCCGGCGACATGCTGCTCAAGAATTTCGGCGTGACCCGCCACGGCCGGGTCGTCTTCTACGACTATGACGAGGTCAGCTACCTGACCGAGTGCAACTTCCGGCACATTCCCGAGCCCATGTACCCCGAGCAGGAGCTGGCCGACGAGCCCTGGTACTCGGTGGGACCCAATGATATTTTCCCCGAGGAATTCGGCCCCTTCCTGTTCGCCGACGTGCGGCTGCGCAAGCGCTTCTACCAGCTCCACCCGGAGCTGTTCGATGCCGACTACTGGAAGGGGCTGCAGCGGGCGATCCTCGACGGTCGGGTGATCGACGTCTATCCCTATCGCAACAAGCGGCGCTTCGCCGGTGGC
Source organism: Halomonas gemina (assembly GCF_023554995.1). GTDB lineage: Bacteria > Pseudomonadota > Gammaproteobacteria > Pseudomonadales > Halomonadaceae > Halomonas > Halomonas gemina. Next base: position 99,781 of record NZ_JAMJPK010000008.1, on the reverse strand, counting down.
GACGACAATGGCCTGACCTACTGAGCAAGGCGCGACAGGCACAGCAAGCACGAGGCGACCCATGGGTGACCCGAGACGCCCCCACCTGGTGGTCTTCACCGGGGCCGGAATCAGTGCCGAGAGCGGCATCCAGACCTTCCGCGCCAGCGATGGCCTGTGGGCGGATCACCCCGTGGAGGAGGTCGCCACGCCCCAGGCCTGGCGGCGGGACCCCGAGCGGGTGCTGCGCTTCTACGACCAGCGGCGCGACCAGGTGCGCCGGGCCCGTCCCAATGCCGCCCACAAGGCCCTGGCGGCGCTGGAGCAGCAGGGCTTCCAGGTCAGCATCATCACCCAGAACATCGATGACCTGCACGAGCGCGCCGGCTCACGCCACGTGCTGCACCTGCATGGCGAGATCCTCAAGGCGCGCTCCTCGGTGGACCCGCGCATGCACTACCCGCTGCCCCGCGGTGGCATCCGCCTGGGGGACATCTGCGACAAGGGTAGCCAGCTGCGCCCGGACGTGGTGTGGTTCGGCGAGGCGGTGCCGCACTTCGCGGACGCCTGCGAGATCGCCGCCCAGGCCGACCTGCTGCTGGTGGTCGGGACCTCTCTCGCCGTGATGCCGGCGGCCTCGCTGCTCGAGCATGCGCCCCTCGACGCTCCCTGCGTGCTGGTCGACCCCGAGGCCGATGCCCTGACCCCGCCGGGCGTCACCGGCCTCGGCCAGCCGGCCGGAAAGGGGGTGCCGGCACTGGTGCGACACTGGACGCGTGAGGGGAGGCTCTGGCTTCCGGAGACGCTACTCGCGTAGCAGGGGGCAAGCAGCAACAAGCGCATGGCCCATGCTAGAATGCCGGCCCCTTCGGTCCGGGACCATGCCGCACATGCAGGACGACACCTTCCACGACGCCGTCATCGAGCGCGACCCCGCCACCGGGCTCTCCAGTGACCCCGCCACTGGTCATCCGCGGCCGCCGCGCCGTGAGTTCAAGGCCCGGGGAAGCTTCGTCACCCGCTGCGAGTGCTGCAATCTGCCGGTGCTCAACTGCCTGTGTCCCTATCGGGTCACGGCCACCAGCGAGGCGCGGGTGTGGCTGCTCACCCACCCTCTGGAACACCACAAGCCCACCAATACCGGGCGGCTCATCGCCGACATCTTGCCCGGCACCGAGGTCTTTACCTGGTACCGCACGGCGCCCGACGAGCGGCTGCTGGCGCTGCTCGAGGACGCGCGCTACGCGCCCTTCGTGATCTTCCCCGACGACCAGCCGGACTATGCCGACCGGGTGGTGGGCATGGAAGCCGTCACCGAGCGTCAGCGAGGTGGCCGGATACCGGTCTTCATCATCCTCGACGGGACCTGGCGGCAAGCCCGGCGGATCTTCCGCAAGAGTCCCTACCTCGACCGGCTGCCGGTGCTGCCGCTGGCCACCGAGCGGCTCACCCGCTACCGGCTGCGCAAGCCGGCCTCCGCCGCGCACCTCTGTACCGCCGAAGTTGCCATCGAGCTGCTGCGCCAGGCCGGAGACACGCAGGCGGCCGAGGTGCTCGACGACTACTTCGATGCCTTCAACGACAGCTACGCGGCCAGTCGGCGCCACGAGAAGCTCGAGGCACCGACGGCGGCGATGCGGCGTCTGCGGGAACGAGCCCTTCGCTGAGCCTGCGGCCTCTCCCCGCTGACGCGATCGTTGGGTCACGCGCCATGGGGCGGCCTCACTCCTGGTGCTTGCTCAGGATCCAGTCGACCAGCTGCTCGGCCTCCTCCTCGCTCACCTCGGCACGCTCGCCAGATTCCGGCATGGTCGCCGACCCCCAGTGATCCTCGCCCCCTGTCATCACGACCTCGACCAGGTAGCCCCTCATCTCTCCCCCCGCGTACTTGGCGGCAATGCTGTTGAAGCCCGGCGCCCGCGGGGTTTCATCGTCCCGGGCGTGGCAGCTAAGGCACTGCTTCTCCTCCGCCAGCTGCAGCATGTCCTCGGACTCTGCAGAGGCAGATGAGGCTCCCAGGAAAACGAAGCTCAGCGCCAAGGATAGGATGGCCGTTTTCATACGATTGTCCCCCGTGTTCATCCGGAGGCCTTCTTCCGGATGATCGCCATGGATGGTGGTCCATCAAGGCCACAACGGCGGCGCCCACGGGGCCGCCGCCGCTGCCGCTGCCTTGAACATAGGTCAGGGGGACAGGGCGCGGGTTCTGCTTTCTCTCATGCCGGGGCTCAGCACCTCTCATGCCAATGTCCGCCACGCCTGTGGCGCGAGCGCTCGGAGCCGGTGGCGGGCACCGTCATGGCACTCGCCCCGGCAGGGAGGTCAGCCGCCAAACAGCGCTCCGGCGATGCGGAAACCGGCGATCCAGGTCCCGGCCGCGGAGCCGAGGGTGGCGGTCAGGAAGACCAGCAGGGTGCGCGAGACCCGGTTGCGCCACCAGCCCTTGAGCTCGGTGACGTCATGGCGCAGGGTCGAGAAGTCCCGCACCTTGGGCTTGCGCATCCACAGCTCCACCCCGGCGGCGACGAAGCCGGCACCGATGGTGGGATTGAGCGAGGTGAGCGGCGCGGCGAAGAAGGTCGCCGCCACCGTGACCGGGTGGGCGAGGGCCGCCAGGGTGGCCGCCCCGGAGAGCACGCCGTTGATCAGGAACCACTCGCCCACCAGCTGCCAGCCCAACTGGGTGTTGCGCGAGAAGCCGATGGCGAAGCCGGTCAGCACCAGAGCGGTGATCAGCCAGGGCAGCGCCCGCCAGATCCGCGACGGCGGCGGGGTGACCTCGAGGCGCCCACGCTCCGCAGCGGGGTCGGCGGGCAGTGGCTGCTCCAGCTGCTCGGCCATGCCCTTCATGTGGCCGGCCCCGATCACCACCAGCACGTGGCGATAGCGTCCGGGGCCGGCATCCTCCGCCAGGCGCAGCACCATGTAGCGGTCCCGTTCGCTGATCAGCGGCGTGTAGAGGGATTCCGACTCGGCGGCAAACTCGCTGAAGGTGGACTCCAGGACGTCGCCCTCCTTGAGCCGTTCGATCTCCTCGGCGGAGACCTGCTGGCGCGACAGCACGCTGCCGAGCAGCCCCGAGAACAGCGAGAAGCGCTGCCACCAGGGCACGTTGTGATAGATGCGCTTGAGGGTGATGCCCACGTCGCGGTCGATCAGCAACAGCGGCAGGCCGGCGTCACGGCTCTCCTCCAGGGCGGCGCGCATCTCGGCCCCCGGCTCGATGCCCGACTGCTCGGCCACGCGCTGCTGGAAGGCGCCCAGCGCCAGGCTGGCCGCCACCATGCCGGCCTTGCCCTGGCGGAAGATCTGGAACAGGTCCTGCTCGCCCAGGGCATCGGGGTTGGTGAGGCTGTGGTGGCGCGAGTCGCAAAGCTCGATGGCCACGGCGTCGTAATCGCCGGAACGGATCAGCGCGCGCACGTCCGCGGCGCTCTCGGCGGAGACATGGGCCGTGCCCAGCAGGGTATAGCGGGTCTCGCCCACCTGCAGGACCCGGCGCGGGCCGCTGGTGGTGTCGTCCTGGGGGGCGGTGGTCACGGAGTCCTGGGAGTCGGTCATGGACGCTCGGGCAGTATGGAGTGAAAGGGCGATTATCCACGAAGCCCGCCGACGGGCCAAACCCGCTGCGACGCTTGCCTCGGGTCTGCTACTTGCGCCAGAAGGCCGGGGTAAACAGCACCAGTACGGTGAAGATCTCCAGGCGGCCGAGCAGCATGGCCATCACCAGGATCCACTTGGCCAGCTCCGGCAGGTCGCCATAGTGGGCGGAGGCCTCGCCCAGCGCCGGGCCCAGGTTGTTGAGCGCTGAGCCCACCGTGGACCAGGCGGTGACCTGGTCGACCCCGGTGGCCATCACCCCCACCAGCATCAGGAAGAACAGCATCACGTAGGCGGAGAAGAAGCCCCATACCGCCTGGGCGATGCCGTCCGGCACGCTGACCTTGCCGATCTTCACCGTGATCACCGCATTGGGGTGGATCAGGCGCATCACCTCGCGCATGCCCTGCTTGAGGATCAGGATGATGCGGATCACCTTCATGCCGCCGCCGGTGGAGCCCGAGCAGCCGCCGACGAAGGCCGCGACGAACAGCAGGAAGGGCAGGGCGCCGGGCCAGGTGGAGAAGTCCGCCACGGCGAAGCCGGCGGTGGTGGCCACCGAGACCACCTCGAACAGGCCGTGACGCAGCCCAAGCTCGGTACTGTAGGTGTCGGTCAGCCAGAGCGAGAGGACCGTGATCACGGTCAGGCTGATCAGGAAGAGCATCAGGAAACGCGCTTCCGGGTCCTGGAAGTAGTGCGTCACGCTGCGCTGCCGCCAGGCGAGGAAGTGCAGGCTGAAGCTCACCGCGGAGACGATCAGGAAGAACACGCAGATCATCTCGACCAGCGCGCTGTCGAAGTGGCCGATGCTGGCGTCATAGGTGGAGAAGCCGCCGATGGCCACGGTGGAGAAGCTGTGGCCCAGGGCATCGAACCAGTCCATGCCGGCCGCCATGTAGGCCAGCATGCAGGTCAGGGTCAGGCTGGCGTAGATGTACCACAGCGCCTTGGCCGTCTCGGTGATGCGCGGGGTGAGCTTGGAATCCTTCAGCGGGCCCGGGATCTCGGTGCGGTAGAGGGCCATGCCGCCGACCCCCAGGGTCGGCAGGATGGCGACGGCCAGCACCACGATCCCCATGCCGCCCAGCCACTGCAGCTGCTGGCGGTAGTAGAGGACCGCCTTGGGCAGGAATTCGATGCCGGTGATCACCGTGGCGCCGGTGGTGGTCAGGCCCGAGAAGGATTCGAAGACGGCGTCGGTGGGGGCCAGGGCCGTGTCGCCGGTGAGCATCAGCGGCAGCGCGCCGAACAGCCCCAGCACGCTCCAGAACAGTGCCGCGATCAGGAAGCCGTCTCGGGTGCGTAGCTCCTTGCGGGCGTGGCGGTTGGGCAGGTACATCACCGCTCCGGTGGCCACGGTGATGCCTATGGCCACCGCGAAGGCCTCCCACATGCCGTCGGCGAACAGCAGCGAGATCAGGATCGGTGGCACCATGGTCAGGCTGAACATCATGAGCAGCAGGCCCAGGATGCGCAGGATCATGCGCAGGCTCATCGGGCGGCTCTCCTCATCAGAAGAACGTCAACCCGACCTGGAAGAGTCGCTCCACGTCGCGCAGCCGGCGCTTGTCGATCACGAACAGGATGACGTGGTCGCCGGACGCCACCACCACGTCGTCATGGGCGATCAGCACCTCCTTGCCGCGCACCACGGCGCCGATGGTGGTGCCCTGGGGCAGGTCGATCTCGCCGATGGTGCGTCCCACCACCTTGGAGGACTGGGTGTCGCCGTGGGCGATGGCCTCGATGGCCTCGGCTGCGCCGCGGCGCAGCGAGTGGACGTTGACGATGTCGCCGCGCCGCACGTGGGTCAGCAGGCTGCCGATGGTGGCCTGCTGGGGCGAGATGGCGATGTCGATCTCGCCGCCCTGGACGAGGTCCACGTAGGCGGCGTTGTTGATCAGCGTCAGCACCTTCTTGGCGCCCATGCGCTTGGCGAGCATCGACGACATGATGTTGACCTCGTCGTCGTTGGTCAGCGCGCAGAAGATGTCGCAGTCCTCGATGTTCTCCTCTTCCAGCAGCCGCTTGGCGGTGGCACTGCCGTGCAGCACCACGGTGCGGTCGAGGCGTTCGGAGAGCTGGGTGCAGCGCTCGAGGTTGTGCTCGATGATCTTGACCTGGTGGCTGTGTTCCAGGTGCTCGGCCAGGCGCTCGCCGATGTTGCCGCCGCCGGCGATCATCACCCGGCGGAAGTCGCGGTCGAGGCGGCGCAGCTCGCTCATCACCGCGCGGATGTCGCGGCGGGCGGCGATGAAGAAGACCTCGTCGTCGGCCTCGATCACGGTGTCGCCGCGGGGGATGATCGGCCGGTTCTGGCGGTAGATGGCCGCCACCCGGGTATCGACGCTGGGCATGTGGCGGCGCAGGAAGCCCAGCTCCTGGCCGACCAGCGGGCCGCCGTAGAAGGCCTTCACCGCCACCAGCTGCACCAGGCCGCCGGCGAACTCCAGCACCTGCAGAGCACCGGGGTGCTCGATCAGCCGGCGGATATGGTCGGTGACCACCTGCTCGGGGCTGATCAGCACGTCGATGGGCACCGCCTCGTGGGCGAACAGTCCCTTGCGGGTCAGGTAGGCGGTGGCGCGTACCCGGGCGATCTTGGTCGGCGTGCGAAACAGGGTGTGGGCGACCTGGCAGGCGATCATGTTGACCTCGTCGGAGTTGGTCACCGCGATCAGCATGTCGGCGTCCTCGCAGCCGGCCTGGCGGAGCACCATGGGGTAGGAACCGGCCCCGACGACCGTGCGGATGTCCAGGCGGGTATGCAGCTCGCGCAGGCGCTCGCCGTCGGTGTCCACCACCGTGATGTCGTTCTCCTCCCGGGCCAGGTGCTCGGCCAAGGTGCCGCCGACCTGGCCGGCGCCGAGGATGATGATCTTCATGGTCGTTGCCGTCCGCTCCGGTCAGGCCGAGGTGTATCGGGGCGGCGCACCTTGTGCGCCGCAACATGACGGGGCAAGCCTAAACCAGCCGCCGTGAGAAGAACAGGTCGTGTCGTGGCTCAGTCGAGGGTGAAGCCGACCTTGAGGGTGACCTGCCAGTGGGTGACCCGGCCGTGCTCGATATGGCCGCGGGTGTCCACGACCTCGAACCAGCGCATGCCATGCAGGCTCTCGGCCGCCTTGGTCAGGGCGCTCTGGATGGCGTCCTCGATGTCCTTCTCCGAGGAGCCCGTCAGCTCGATGTGCTTGTAGGTGTGGTGGCTCATGGGACCTCCAGTATCAGGGAGTGGAATGCCCGCCCTCAGGCGGGGCGCCTCTCCAGTCTGGCATAGAAGAAGCCGTCGTGGCTGTCGGGCTGCGGCAGCAGCTGTCGCCCGGCGCCCGCGGCGCGGCCCCAGGCCATGTCGCTCGGGGTGGTCGCCACCGCCTCCGGGGTGCGGGCGAGGAAACGGTCGATCTGTTCGGCGTTCTCCTCGGGCAGCACCGAACAGGTGGCGTAGAGGAGGGTGCCGCCGGGGCGCAGCAGCGGCCAGAGGTTGTCGAGCAGCCGGGCCTGGAGCTCGGCCAGCCTGGGGATGTCCGAGGGGCGGCGCAGCCGCTTGATGTCGGGGTGGCGGCGGATCACGCCGCTGCCGGAGCAGGGGGCATCGAGCAGGATGGCGTCGAAGGGCGTGCCGTCCCACCAGTCGCGGCCGGTGGCGTCGCCCTCGGCCAGGGTCGCGGCGAGCCCCAGGCGCGACAGGGTGTCCTCGACCCGGGCCAGGCGGGCGGCATCGCTGTCGACGGCCTGCAGGTCGATGTCGAACAGCTCCAGCAGGTGGGCGGTCTTGCCGCCGGGGGCGCAGCAGGCGTCCAGTACCCTGGCGCCGGGCCGCGGGGCCAGCGACGGGCCGAGCAGCACGGCGGCGAGCTGGGCCGACTCGTCCTGGACGCTGACATGGCCCGCGGCGAAGCCGGGCAGCGTCTCGACATCGCGGGGCGCCTCGAGGGTCAGGCCGTCCGGGGCATGCGGACAGAGACGCGCCGGGATGCCTGCGGCGGCGAGGCGGTCCAGGTACATCTCGCGGTCGCCATGGCGGCGGTTGATCCGCAGCGTCATGGGTCCCGGCGTGTTGTTGGCCTCGCAGATGGCGTGCCAGTCGTCGGGCCAGGCCTGACGCAGGGCCTTGAGCCACCAGCGGGGATGCAGCAGGGCCACGCCCGGGTCGCGGTCGACCTCGGCCTGGAGCTCGGCGCTCTCACGCTGCAGGCGACGCAGGCAGCCGTTGAGTACCCGGGTGGCCCACTCCTTGCCCAGCAGGCGAGCGGCGCCGGCGGTTTCGCCGACGGCGGCATGGGCCGGGATGCGCAGGTAGAGCAGCTGGTGGATGCCAAGCAGCAGCAGGGCCTGGACGTCGGCGTCGCGGGCCTTGAACGGCTTGACCAGCAGCTTGCCGGCCAGTGCCTCGAGGCGTGGCAGGGTTCGGCAGGTGCCGAAGCAGAGCGCCTTGAACAGGGCGCGGTCGCGTGCCACAACCTGATGGTCGTCGAGGCCGGTGAGCGACCCCTTGCCGGTGATCACCGGGGCCAGGGCGCGGGCCGCGGCGGCCCGCACGGCCAGGCCGTTGTCGCGACTGCCTTCCCGGTCGCGGGGCGCGGGGGTTGCCTGACTCATGGGGTGGCCTCCTCATCGATGTGTCCCAGTCGGATACCGGGCGCGAGGCGCTCGGCGCGGGCCTTGAGCAGTTCGCTCACCGCCAGGGGCTTGCCGCCGGGCAACTGGGCGCGGGTCACCTCGAGCACCTGCTCGCCGGCCTCCCCGCAGGCGATGCGCAGGGCATCGGGGCCGTGGGACAACAGCGTGCCGGGGGGCTCCGGGGCCTCGCCCGGGGCGGGAGAGGCGGCCCGCGCCATCAGTAGGCGCAGGCGGTCGTCCCCCAGGGCGCACCAGGCCACCGGCCAGGGGTTGAAGGCGCGGACCCGGGCGGCGAGCTCCCCGGCCGGGCGGCGGAAGTCGAGCTCCGCCTCGACCTTGGAGAGCTTGGCGGCATGGGTGACCCCTGCCTCGGGCTGGGGCGTGGCGTCGAGCCCTTCGCCGGCCAGGGCATCCAGGGCCTCGACGATGGCCTGGCCGCCGAGGCTCGCCAGGCGGTCGTGGAGCTCGCCGCCGGTGGTGGTGGCCGAGATCGGGGTACGCCTGACCAGCAGCATGTCGCCGGTGTCCAGCCCCGCGTCCATCTGCATGATGGTCACCCCGCTCTCCTCGTCGCCGGCCTCGATGGCCCGCTGGATGGGGGCCGCACCGCGCCAGCGCGGAAGCAGCGAGGCATGCACGTTGAGACAGCCCAGCGGCGGGATCGCCAGCAAGGCACGGGGCAGGATCAGCCCGTAGGCCACCACCACCATGATATCGGCCTCATGGCGCGCCAGCTCGGCCTGTGCCTCGGGCGCCTTGAGGGTCGCCGGCTGGAAGACCGGCAGGCCGTGCTCCAGCGCGAGGGCCTTCACCGGGCTCGGCGTCAACTTGCGGCCGCGGCCGGCCGGGCGGTCGGGCTGGGTATAGGCGGCGACGACGTCGTGGCGGCTCGCCAGCAGCGCCGCCAGGCTCTCGGCGGCGAAGTCGGGGGTGCCGGCGAAGATGACGCGCAGGGGTCGGGACATGTTCAGGGCCTTGCCAGTGGGCGATGCCCCTCATGATAACGGAGGTGGCCGTAAACAACGAAGGCCGGCGCGACGGCGCCGGCCTTCTCCGGGAGGTCCGTTTCGGCAGGGGATCAGGCGGGCTGCGTCAGACGGTGCCGCTTCTGCATCTTCTTCATCACCCGGTCACGCTTGAGCACGGAGAGGTAGTCGACGAACAGTATCCCTTCCAGATGATCGTATTCGTGCTGGATGCAGTGGGCGAGCAGGCCCTCGGCCTCCATCTCGAAGGGCTGGCCGTCACGATCCAGCGCCTTGAGGTGGACCTTCAGGGCGCGGGGGACATCGGCGTAGTACTCGGGGATCGACAGGCAGCCCTCCTGCATCGGCTCGCGCTCGTCACCGATGGGCGTGAACTCCGGGTTGATCAGCACCAGCGGCTGCGACTGGTCGTCGCTGACGTCCATGACGATGACCCGGCGATGCACGTCCACCTGGGTAGCGGCCAGTCCGATGCCGCGCGCGTCGTACATGGTCTCGAGCATGTCGTCGACCAGCCGGCGCACCTCGTCGTCTACCGCCTCGACCGGCGTCGCGATGGTGCGCAGCCGCTCGTCGGGAAATTCGAGGATGGGTAATTTGGCCATGGCGTTGGAATCACCGTTATGCTGTCATTTACAAGATGACACTATTCTAGAAGTTGGCGCCCGGGGGTGAAACCGCCGAGCGTGCATCACATCAATAGCGTCTGACTATACCACGTCGTCGTCGTTCCATGGCGCCAGGCGTGAGGCCAGCAACGCGGGGGAGAGCAGGGATGAGACAGACAGGATGCGCAGCGGGATGGCGCCAGCGGCTGAAGGGGGGGCTCGGTGCCCTGCTGGTGGGCGGGGCCCTGGGCCTCGCCGCCACGCTGGTCCAGGCCCAGGGGCTCTCCTGGGAGGATGGCCTGAGGGGCGATGCCCCGGATCGCTATACGGTAGTCAGGGGGGACACCCTGTGGGACATCTCTGGCCGTTTCCTGCGCCATCCCTGGCAGTGGCCCGAGGTGTGGCAGGTCAACCCGCAGATCGAGAATCCGCACCTCATCTATCCCGGTGACGTCGTTTACCTCTATGACTGCAACGGGCGCCCCTGTCTCGGCCTCGAACGCGGCCAGGGCATGGTACGGCTGTCGCCGGAGGTCCGCACTACCCCGCATCGCGAGGCCATCGAGCCGATTCCCCTGGATGCCGTGCGCCACTTCCTGCGCGAGCACCGCGTCATCGACGATCCCGAGACGCTCGACGAGCTGGCCTATGTGGTCGCCGGAGACGATGGCCGCCTGGTCAGCGGCGGCGGCGACCGCCTCTATGCCCGCGGCCGGGTCGAGGGCGGCGGCCGCTTCGGCATCTACCGGGTGGGCGAGCGCTATGTCGACAGCGCCACTGGCGAGCCGCTCGGCCTCGAGCTGGAGAGCGTCGGCCAGGCGCGCCGCCTGCGTCAGGAGGATGACATCGCGGTACTGGAGGTGACCACTTCCAGCCAGGAGGTGCGCAACGACGATATCGTGCTGCCGCTCGAGGATCGCCGGCTGGTCACCGAGTTCCTGCCCCGGGCCCCCGACCGGGAGGTCGAGGGGCGCATCCTGGCGGTGCCCGGCGGCGTGCGCTTCATCGGCCGCCTGCAGGTGGTGGCCCTCGACCGTGGACGGCGCGACGGCCTGGAGGCGGGCCATGTGCTGAGGGTCGAGCAGCGCGGCGAGCTGGTCAGTGACCCGCGCACCGGCGAGTCGCTGCGCCTGCCAGGCGAGGATGCCGGCCTGGTGATGGTCTTTCGTCCCTACGAGAAGATGAGCTATGGGCTGGTGATGCAGGCCAGCCGCACGCTCTCCGTGGGCGATCGTATCCACAGCCCGCAGCGCCTGCTGGATACGGCGCTGCGCTAGGACGGGGCCCGACGTTGAAGGCGCGGGAATGGCTGGTCCTCGCCCGGTTGCCCGGCATGGGGGCCGCGCGTCTGGCCGAGCTGGTGGCGGCGCGGCCTGACTGGCCGGATGGCTGGCTGGCGGTGCTGCCGCGCGAGGCGGCCATGTCCCTGCGGCTGTGGCTCGACCATCCCGCCCGCAGCCCGCTCTCTGCCGAACTGGCGGCCGACGAGGCCTGGCTCACTGCCGAACCAGGCCGGCACCTGATCCACCCCGACCATCCCGCCTGGCCGAGACTGCTCGGGCAGATCGCCGATCCCCCGCCGGTGCTCTGGGCGCTGGGCGACCTCGAGGCCCTCGCTCCGCCGCGACTGGCCATGGTCGGCTCGCGGCGGCCGACCCGCGAGGGGCTGACCAATGCCACAGGCTTCGCCCGGGAACTGGCCGGGCGGGGCTGGTGCGTGGTCAGCGGCATGGCGCTGGGCATCGATGCCGCGGCCCAGCAGGCCGCACTCGACGCCGGCGGGGCGAGCGTGGCGGTGCTCGGCTGCGGGGTCGACGTCATCTATCCGCCGCGTCACCATCGCCTTCATCGGCGCCTGCAGGAAAGCGGCGGACTGCTGCTCTCCGAGCATCCCCCGGGCACCCCGGCTCGGGCCGGCTTCTTCCCCCGTCGCAACCGCATCGTCACCGGCCTATCGCTGGGCGTGCTGGTGGTGGAGGCCGCCGAGCGCAGCGGCTCGCTGGTCAGTGCCCGGCTGGCCCTCGAGCAGAACCGCGAGGTCTTCGCCCTGCCCGGCTCGATCCACAACCCCATGGCCCGGGGCTGCCTGCAGCTCATCCGCGATGGCGCCGTGCTGGTCCGCGACCTGAACGACATCCTCGCCGAGCTCAGCCAGTGGGCCGTGGCCGCCGCGCCCGCGTCGATGCCGGGGCCCGGACCGGCCGAGGTGGGAGAGGATTCGCTGCTGCGCTGGCTGAGCGACACCCCCACACCGGTGGATGCTCTGGTGGCACTGACCGGCCGGGGCGTCGCCGACTGCCAGCGCGGCCTGCTCGAACTGGAGCTGGAGGGCGCCGTGACCCAGGCCGCCGGTGGCTGGGTGCGCCTGCCGACCCGGCCGGGAGCGTGATAGCATATGCCCCCCTGAGGCCGGTCATCCGGCATGTCGTGACGAGGCGAGGAGACCCATGATCGAGGCCACTGCTCTTGAGGAGGCCGTTGCGGCCCTGCGTACCGGAGGCGTGATCGCCTACCCCACCGAGGCCGTCTGGGGGCTGGGGTGTGACCCGGACGACGAGCAGGCCCTGTCCCGCCTGCTGCGCCTCAAGGCGCGCGACCCGGCCAAGGGCGTGATCCTGGTGGCGGCGAGCATCGGCCAGTTCGCGCCCTGGCTCGAGGGGCTGCCCGTCGCGCTGCATGCGCCCCTGGCCGCGAGCTGGCCGGGACCCGCGACCTGGCTGGTGCCCGACAATGGTCGCGCCCGCCCCCTGGTGCGCGGCGACCATGACCGGGTGGCGCTGCGGGTCTCTGACCATCCGCTGGTCGTGGCGCTTTGCGAGGCCTTCGGCGGGCCGGTGGTCTCGACCTCGGCCAACCGGGCCGGCGAGCCGCCGGCAATGAGCGCCGAGCAGGTCCGGGCCGTCTTCGGTGCTGAGCTCGATGCCGTGCTGGACGGCCCGCTGGGCGGCCACGAACGCCCCAGTACCATCCGTGACCTGGTCTCCGGACGCGTACTGCGCTCCTGACGCGCCTCCTTCCAGCCCATTCCCTTCCAGCCCAGGAGGCTCCCTTGGCCAACGCCAATCTCGATGACGTCAAGACCTACCTGCTCGACCTCCAGGAGCGCCTCTGCGCGGCGCTGGCCGACGAGGATGGCGGCCGCTTCCGCGAGGACGCCTGGGACCGACCCGAGGGCGGCGGTGGCCGTTCACGGGTGATCGAGCACGGCCGGCTCTTCGAGAAGGGCGGGGTGAACTTCTCCCACGTGTTCGGCGAGCGCCTGCCGCCGTCGGCCACCGCGGCGCGGCCGGAGCTCGTCGGGCGCAGCTTCCATGCGGTGGGGGTCTCCTGGGTGCTCCATCCCGAGAACCCTCATGTGCCCACCAGTCATGGCAACGTGCGCTTCATCATCGCCGAGAAGGCGGGGGAAGCCCCCGTCTGGTGGTTCGGCGGCGGCTTCGACCTGACGCCCTACTACCCGGTGCATGAGGACGTGGTGCACTGGCACCGGGTGGCGCGCGACGCCTGCGCCCCCTTCGGCGAGGAGGTCTACCCCCGCTACAAGGCCTGGTGCGACGACTACTTCTATCTCAAGCATCGCGACGAGACCCGCGGCGTGGGCGGGCTCTTCTTCGACGACCTCAACGAGGGCGGCTTCGCACAGTGCTTCGCCTTCCAGCGCGCCGTCGGCGACGCCTTCCTCGATGCCTACTTGCCCATCGTGCGCCGCCGTCGCGACACGCCCTGGAGCGAGCGCGAGCGCGACTTCCAGCTCTATCGTCGCGGACGCTACGTGGAGTTCAACCTGGTGTGGGACCGCGGCACCCTGTTCGGGCTGCAGAGCGGCGGGCGCACCGAATCGATCCTGATGTCGCTGCCGCCCCTGGCGCGCTGGGAATACGATTGGCACCCCGAGCCGGGCAGCCCCGAGGCGCGCCTCTATGACGACTATCTGCGTCCCCGCGACTGGCTGGAAGAAACCGATGGGGCCATTGTGAAGTAACCAGCCCCGCAACGCACAGCTATCTGCGATGGTTCTGAAGGAGAGAAAACACCATGACCGATCGCTACTGCGTCTTTGGCCACCCGGTCGGCCATTCGAAGTCGCCGGCCATCCACGCCGACTTCGCCGACCAGGTCGGTGATGACATCGAGTACGTCGCGACCGAGGCGCCGCTTGATGACTTCGCCGGCGCCTGGCGACGCTTCGTGGCCGAGGGCGGCCGCGGAGCCAACGTCACCGTGCCCTTCAAGGAGCAGGCCTTCCGCCTCTGCGACACCCTCAGCGAGCGCGCCCGCCGGGCCGGGGCGGTCAACACCCTGATCCTCGGCGACGATGGCGAGACCCGTGGAGACACCACCGATGGTATCGGCCTGGTGCGCGACCTCGAGCGCCATGGGGTGGCGCTGGCCGGGGCGCGGATCCTGGTGCTGGGCGCCGGGGGCGCGGTGCGCGGCGTGCTGGAGCCGCTGCTGGCCCAGGGGCCGGCGAGCCTGCGGGTGGCCAACCGCACCGCGGCCAAGGCCGAGGCCCTGGCCGTCGACTTCCGTGACCTGGGCGCGATCGTCGGCGGCGGCTTCGAGGCGGTGGAAGGGCCCTATGACCTGGTGATCAACGGCACCAGTGCGAGCCTGGCGGGCGATCTGCCACCGCTGCCCGATGACCTCTTCACGCCGCGTGCCACCGCCCACGACATGATGTATGGCGCCGAGCCCACGGTCTTCCTGCACTGGGCCGCCGAGCGTGGCGCCCAGACCGTCGACGGCCTGGGCATGCTGGTGGAGCAGGCGGCGGAGTCCTTCTTTCAGTGGCGCGGCAGGCGCCCCGATACCGCGCCGGTGCTGGAGAGGCTAAGGCAGGCGCTTTAAGAAAGCGCGAACGACTGCCACCGGGTCAGCCCCGAGGATAGCGATGATTGGACGCCGTCAGCGTCTCTTGACGTGGAGCCTTCAGCGCCTCTTGACGTGGAGCCTTCAGCGCTTCTTGACGTGGAGCCTTCAGCGTTTCTTGACGTAGAGCCCCACCATGCAGAGCGCCACGCCGGCCACCGAGGTCAGCATGCCGCCATTGACCAGCCAGGGGTGGCGGTCGATCCAGGGCACGAAGGGCTGGACGGTCTCGCGGCAGACACCCGCCTGGTAGTCCCAGTGCCCCTCCTGGACGAGCAGGCAGTCGCGCACGTCACCCAGTTCCATGAAGTAGGCGCCCATCAGTACCAGGATGGGCGCTACCAGCAGCAGCAATCCGATCTTCAGCATGTGCGTCGAGTCTTCTTTATCAGGGGCGCGGGCAGTTGGGCGTGCGGCCGGCGTTGCGGGCCCGTTCATAGCGACTCATGGCCTCGCCCATGGCCGCCTCCAGGCCGCCGATGCGCTGACCGTGGCTGGGGTGGGTGGACATCCAGGCCGGTGGCCGGGCGCCGCTCCCGGCGGCTCCCATGTTGTCCCACAGCGCGATGCTGGCCCGCGGGTCGAAGCCGGCATCGGCCATCAGGGTCAGGCCCAGGGTGTCAGCCTCGCTCTCGTGGCGCCGCGAGAAGGGCAGCAGGATGCCGTACTGGGCGCCCATGCCCAGCGCCGCCATCATGGTCTCGCCCCCGGCGCCCTGCATGCCGGAAGCCGACGAGATCACCGACAGGCCGAGCTGGGTGGCGGTCTGGGTGGAAGCGCGCTCGTTGGCATGGCGGGCCAGCACGTGGGCGATCTCGTGGCCGATCACCGCGGCGAGCTGGTCCTGGTTCTGCGCGACATGGAGCAGGCCGGTGTTGATGCCCACGTAGCCGCCGGGGAGAGCGAAGGCGTTGGCATCCTCGGACTCGAAGACCTTGACCTGCCAGTTCTGGCTGCGCTCCCGCTCGGGCAGGGCGCGGACCACGGCCTCGGTGACGCACTGCACGTAGCGCAGCGGCGCACCGCCGACCGTCGGCAGCTCCTGCTGGTACTGGGCGAAGGCCTGGGCCCCCATCTGGTCGAGCTGCTCGTCGGACATCAGGGTGAGCTGCGAGCGCCCGGTGGGCGAGGTGGTACAGGCGGCGAGGCTGACGCTCAGGGCGCCAACGGCAAGGTAATGGGTCCAGCGCATGGAGAGCTCCTGTCGGTTCCAGATCACTGAGACTCTGGACGGGGCGTCGAGGTTCGCCACAAGATACCCCGAACGCCGGTCAGGTCAACCGGGAAACGTGCACACCGGGAGGAAGCCTCATGGACGCCGAGCTGTCGCGTCGTTTGCTCAAGCTGCTGGATCACGTCGAGCACTGGCTGCCGCCACCCCCGCTGGAGGTGGACTGGGAGCGTGACGTCGCCGCCCTCTGGCAGCGCCATGCCCTGGGAGGCCGGCTGCTGCCGGTGCCGCCCCGGGATGCCCTGGCGCTGGACGACCTGCTGGGCATCGAGCGCCAGAAGCTGGCGCTGGTCGACAACACCCGGGCCTTCCTGCAGGGCCACCCGGCCAACCACGCCCTGCTGTGGGGCTCGCGGGGCAGCGGCAAGTCGTCGCTGATCCGCGCCCTGCTCAACAGCCTGTCGGGCGAGGGGCTGCGCCTGGTGCAGGTGGACCGCCATGACCTCGCGGCGCTGCCGGTGCTGGTGGAGCAGCTGCGCCACCAGCGCCAGCGCTTCGTCGTCTATTGCGATGACCTCTCCTTCGAGGGGCACGACGATGCCTACAAGGCACTGAAGAGCGTGCTGGACGGGGCCCTGACCGGGCCGCCGCCCAATGTGCTGCTCTATGCCACCTCCAACCGCCGCCACCTGCTGCCGGAGTCGATGAGCGACAACGAGGGCTCGCGACTGGTGGGCGATGAGCTCCACCACGGCGATGCCGTGGAGGAGAAGATCTCGCTCTCCGACCGCTTCGGGCTGTGGCTGGGCTTCCACCCCTTCAACCAGGACGTCTACCTGGAGGCCTGCTGTCACTGGGTCAGCCAGCTGGGCCATCGCGAGGACTGGAACGCCGAGGCGCGGGCCGAGGCGATCCGCTTCGCCACCCTGCGCGGCGGGCGCAGCGGTCGCGGCGCCTGGCAGTTCGCCACCCAGTGGGTGGGCCGCCGGCGCCTGCACGGGAAGTAAGATAGAACTTCAGCAAAATCCCGGCAACGGGGCTGATCCGGCGACAGGCCTATGAGGGGCGCTGTGAACCCATCCATGGGCGCTACCGACGCCATCCCTGGCGTAGGACCCCCTCTACGACCTGTTCCCGGCGCCCCGCTTGTGCTCTGGCCACGTTACCCCCGCGGAATCAGCGAGCCATCCTCGCCCACGCCCAGGCGGATGGTGGGAGTGAGCAGGCCGGCGGGCAGGGTCATGCCCAGGCCGCGCAGGTCCCCCGGGGTGATCGCCAGTTCGCTGCCAGCGGGCAGCTCCCCCTGGCGGGCCAGCTGGCTGGCGAGCTCCACCATGGGGGCCAGCCGCTTGCCGTCGCCACCCAGCAGGTCGAAGGCAACCGGCAGGCGCAGCTTGGCGTCATCGCCCGAGGTCAGGGTCACGTCCTGCTCGTAGTCGCCGCTGACCGGCTCCACGCCGGGCATGTCCAGGGTCCAGCGGAAGCCGGCCATCTCCACCGGCGGCATGCCGGTGGGCAGGCCGAGCCCCATGGCCAGGGTGGCCTGCAGCGGCAGGCTGCCGGCGCCGAGGCTCGACATCGCCAGCGACATGATATCGCTGGTGTCTAGGCGGGCATCCACGGCGTAGGGGCCGATGCGCACCTCCTCCACCCCCAGCGACGTCACGGCCAGGCGGAAGGCGAAGAGGCCGGTCTGGGGGATCGCCAGGCAGCCGCCGAGCAGGGCAGCCAGGCAGAGCGGGGCGAGCAGGCGCCAGCGGCGCGTCAGGCGACGGATGAGCATCGTGGAATCCTCAGGGAGAGCAGCGGTGCTGCATTGCAGCGAGGGGCGTATTTCAGGGCCAATGGTGGCTCGCGTCAAGCCGTCGGGGCCCCTCCCTGCCCTCGGCAGAAGCGGAACTGTCGGCGCTTGACGACAGCGCCCGGCAGGTCGTGATGACCGGGCCGGGCGCGGCGGACATGAAGGCCAGGGGAGGGTGGCTCAGCGGCGGCTCCTGCGCGCCTCCTTGGTGCGGCCCAGTTCCCGCTTCTTGGCCTTCTCACGGTCGCTGGCGCCGGCCAGCGAGTCGTAGGGGTTCTCGCCCGATCGGAACTCGAAGCGCATCGGGGTGCCGCGCACCTTGAGCACCTTGCGGAAGGTGTTGGTCAGGTAGCGCTTGTAGGCCTCTGGCAGCGAGCCTGTCTGGTTGCCGTGGACCACGATGATCGGCGGGTTGCTGCCGCCCTGGTGGGCCATGCGCAGCTTGATCCGTCGCCCGCGCACGAGGGGCGGCTGGTGGGCCTCCACGGCGTCCTGGAGGATGGTGGTCAGGCGGTTGGTGGACCAGTGGGCGTTGGCTGAGGCGAAGGCGCGCTCCAGTGACGGGTAGAGGTCCCCCACCCCGGTGCCGTGCAGCGCCGAGATGAAGTGCAGATCGGCATAGTCGGCGAAGCCCAGGCGGCGCTTGATCTCGGTGCGCATCGACTCCTTGGCCTCGTGCTCCAGGCCGTCCCACTTGTTGACTGCCAGCACCAGGGCACGCCCGCTGGTCAGCACGTAGTCCAGCAGGTGGAGGTCCTGCTCCACCAGTCCGCTGCGGGCATCCAGCACCACGATGGCCACGTGGCACTCCTTGATCGCCTCCAGGGTCTTGATGATCGAGAACTTCTCGGCTATCTCGCGGACGTTCTTGCGGCGCCTGACCCCGGCGGTGTCCACCAGCACGTAGGGCTTGCCGCGCCGCTCGAAGGGAATCTCGATGGCGTCGCGGGTAGTGCCGGCCTCGTCGAAGACCACCACCCGCTCCTCGCCGAGCAGGCGGTTGACCAGGGTCGACTTGCCGACGTTGGGGCGGCCGATCACGCCGATGCGGATCCCCTTGGTGCCGGTGTCCGCGGGGATGCTCTCGTCACGCGCGGGGAAGGGCTCGAGCACCTCCTCGATCAGCGTGGTGACGTTGCGGCCATGGGCCGCGGCGATGGGGTGCGGGTCGCCGAGCCCCAGCTGCCAGAAGTCGGCCATGGCGCTGTGCTCTTCCAGGCCGTCGACCTTGTTGACCACCAGCCAGGTCTTCTTCTGGTTGACCCGCAGGTGGTTGGCGATGGCCTGGTCGGCGACGTTGAGGCCGGCGCGGGCGTCGACCAGGAAGAGCACGATGTCGGCCTCGTCGATGGCCACCAGCGATTGCTCGGCCATGGCCGCATCGATGCCCTCCTCGTCACCGCTGATGCCGCCGGTATCGATCACCGTGTAGGCCTTGTCGCCGAGCATGCCGTTACCGTACTTGCGGTCGCGGGTCAGCCCCGGGAAGTCCGCCACCAGGGCGTCCCGCGAGCGGGTCAGGCGGTTGAAGAGCGTCGACTTGCCGACGTTGGGACGGCCGACCAGGGCGATCACCGGCGTCATGGGCGAAGCTCCAGGGCTTCCAGGGTGCCGTCGTTGGCCAGCGCATAGATGCGCCGCCGGTCGGTGAGCGGGCGCACGCCGATCCCCGAGCCGTCGACGCGGGTGCGGCCGACGATCTCACCCTCGCGGGCATCGATCAGGTGCAGGTAGCCCTCGACGTCGCCCACTACCAGGTGGTCGGTGGCATAGGCTGGCGCGGTGAGCGAACGCCCCTCGAGGGCCTCGTTGCGCCAGATCTCGTTGCCGGACCCGGCATCCACGGCGATGACGTGGCTGGCCTCGTCGACCACGAACAGGAAGTCTCCCACCAGGATCGGGGTGTGGTAGCTGGAGAGCTCCTGCGCCCACTGCACCTCGCCGGAGGGGGCGTCGAGGGCGGCCAGGCGGCCGTTGTAGCTGGTCACGAAGAGCCGGCCGTCCTGGGTAAGGACCGGCTGACCGGCCAGGTCGACCAGGCGGTCGATCTCGCTGCGCCCCTGGGGAATGGCGATGCGGCGCTCCCAGAGCGGCTGGCCGCTGCGGTTGTCCAGCGTCACCAGGCGACCATTGGCGAAGCCGGCGAAGGTGACCGGGTCGATCACCGTGGGGGTGCCGGTGCCGCGCAGGGTCAGCGAGGGGCGCGGGCCGCTGTAGACCCAGCGTTCGTCGCCGCTCTGGCGGTCCAGGGCCGTGACGCGACCATCGACGGCCTGCACCACCAGCAGCTGCTGGTTGGCCTGGGGCGCGGCCAGCACCTCACTGGTGACCCGGGAGCGCCACTGGATCTCGCCATCGGCCTGGTCCAGGGAGAGCACCTCGCCGTTGCGGGTGGCCAGGAAGAGGCTGCCGGCCACGGCGGTCAGGCCGCTGGAGACCGGTGTGTCGAGCTCGACCTCCCAGCGGGTCTCGCCGCTGTCGGCGTCCAGTGCCGCCACCAGGCCCCGGCCGTCGGCGGCGAACAGGGTGTCACCGTCCTGGGCCGGTGACACCGGGTAGCCGGCCTCGCCCAGCCCCTTGCCGACGCGCTCGCGCCACAGGGTCTCCAGCTCGGTGGTGGCGTCCAGGGACGTCAGCTCGCGCGGGGCATACTCGGGCTCGGCCTTGCCGGCGCAGCCGGCCAGCAGGGCCAGGGAAGCGGCAGCGGCAATCAGCAGGGTCGGTCTCATAGGGTGGCCTCCTCGGCGCCGAGGTCGTCCAGCTTGAGCTGAACGCCGTAGAGCGGCTGGTCACGTTTGTCGGCGAGGGTCAGGGCCTCGCGCCAGGCCTCACGGGCCTGGTCGGCCTGCCCCAGGGCATGCTGGGCATCGCCGCGCACCTCGGCGCGCTGGGCCGCCAGGGCCTCGGGTACGCCCTCCAGGGTGGTCAGGGCCGTCTCGGCACTGCCCTCGGCGAGCTGCAGGCGGGCCAGGCGCAGGCGCGCCAGGCCCTCTAGGTAGTCGCGCTCGCTGCCCTCGACCACCGCCTCGAGGGCGGCCCGGGCCCGTTCCCGGTCACCCGCGTCGACCGCCAGGCGGGCGTCGAGCAGCCGTGCCAGGTCGGCGTAGAGGGTCTTGCCGTGCTCGTCGATGATCTCGCCGACCAGCTCGTCGGCACGCTGTCGGGCATCGTCGTCCAGGTCGTCCCGGCCGGTGAGGTCGAGCAGCTGCTGGTAGCGCATGGAGGCAGCCTCGGCCTTGCTCGCCTGATAGTCCTGCCAGGCGTTCCAGCCGAACACGCCGGCCGCGGCGATGACCACGCCGGCGATCAGCGAGGTCCCGTTCTCCTTCCACCAGCGCTTGATGGCCTCAAGCTGTTCTTCCTCGGTTCTCAGCTCCGCCACGGGCGGTCTCCTCTGATGCGGGTGTCCGTCAGGCGAAGGATTCGCCTTCCAGCAGGGATGTCAGGGTGTCGGCGAGCCCCGCCTGGGGGAGGCGCTGCTGCTCGCGTTCCTCGCGCAGGAACTTCAGGGTCACGCTGCCCTCGGCCAGCTCGTCCTCGCCGAGCAGCAGCGCCAGGCGGGCGCCGCTGCGGTCGGCCTTCTTGATGCGGCTCTTGAAGCTGCCGCCGCCGCAGTGCAGCTGAAGGCGCAGCTCGGGCAGCGCCTCGCGCAGGCGCTCGCCGAGCAGCAGGGCGGCGGAGGTGGCCGCCTCGCCCATGGGCAGCAGATAGACGTCGAGCTCGTCGCGGGCGGTGTCGGGTACCAGGTCCAGGGTGTCGAGCAGCAGCACCAGCCGCTCAATGCCCATGGCGAAGCCCACCGCCGGGGTCGGCTTGCCGCCGAGCTGCTCCACCAGGCCGTCGTAGCGGCCGCCGGCGCACACCGTGCCCTGGCTGCCGAGCGCCGTGGTGGTCCACTCGAAGACGGTGCGGCCGTAGTAGTCCAGGCCGCGCACCAGCCGCGGGTTGATCACGTAGTCGATGCCGGCGCCGTCGAGCAGCGCGCAGAGCTGCTCGAAGTGCGCGCGGGAGGCGTCGTCCAGATGGTCCATCAGCCTCGGCGCGGCATCGAGCATCTCGGCCATGTCGGGATTCTTGGAGTCGAGGATGCGCATCGGGTTGCTGGACAGGCGCCGGCGGGAGTCCTCGTCGAGCAACGCATGGTGCTGCTCGAAGTAGGCCACCAGGGTGTCGCGATAGGCGGCACGGGCCTCGGCGGAGCCCAGGGAGTTGAGCTCCAGTGTCACGTGCTCGTACAGCCCCAGTGCCTTCCACAGGCGGGCCGAGAGCAGGATGGTCTCGGCGTCGATGTCCGGCCCCTCGAGGCCGAAGGCCTCCACGCCGACCTGGTGGAACTGGCGGTAGCGGCCCTTCTGGGGGCGCTCGTGGCGGAACATGGGGCCCTGGTACCACAGCCGCTGGGTCTGGTTGTGGAGCAGGCCGTGCTCCATGGCGGCGCGCACGCAGCTCGCCGTGCCCTCGGGGCGCAGGGTCAGGCTGTCGCCGTTGCGGTCGTCGAAGGTGTACATCTCCTTCTCGACGATGTCGGTGACCTCGCCGATGGAGCGCTTGAACAGCGCGGTCTGTTCGACGATCGGCGTGCGGATCTCGGCATAGCCATAGCGCTTCATCAGCGCCTGGACCTGGCCCTCGACGTACTGCCACAGCACCGACTGTTCCGGCAGCAGGTCGTTCATGCCACGGATGGCCTGGATCTTCTTCTTACTTGGCTCTTTTTGACTTGCTTGGGACTTGCTCAATGCTTGCTCCTTGTCTGCTCGCCGGACGCCACCCAGGGGGTCAGGCGTCCCGGGCGATGACATCCTGTTCGGCCTGCTGCTTCTCGCGCACCTTGTCGCGGATCAGCCGCTCCAGGTCGTCCACCAGGTGGTCGTTGCGCAGCTTGCTCGCCGGCTTGCCGTCGATGTAGACGAGGTTGGCGGGGCTGCCGCCGGTGAGGCCGATATCGCTCTCCTTGGCCTCGCCCGGGCCGTTGACCACGCAGCCGATCACCGAGACGTCGAGTGGCGTCATGATGTCCTCCAGGCGCTCCTCGAGGGCGTTCATGGTGCCGATGACGTCGAAGTTCTGGCGCGAGCAGCTCGGGCAGGCCACGAAGTTGATGCCCTTGCTGCGCAGGCGCAGGCTCTTGAGCATGTCGTAGCCGACCTTGATCTCCTCGACCGGGTCGGCGGCGAGCGACACGCGAATGGTGTCGCCGATGCCGTCCATCAGCAGCATGCCCAGGCCGATGGAGGACTTGACGGTCCCCGAGCGCAGCCCGCCGGCCTCGGTGATCCCCAGGTGCAGCGGCTGCTCGATGCGCCTGGCCAGGTCGCGATAGGCTGCCACCGCCATGAAGACGTCCGAGGCCTTGACGCTGACCTTGAAGTCGGGGAAGTCGAGGCGGTCCAGATGGTCGATGTGGCGCATCGCCGACTCGACCAGGGCCGCGGGGGTGGGCTCGCCGTACTTCTTCTGCAGGTCCTTCTCCAGCGAGCCGGCATTGACGCCGATGCGGATCGGGATGCCGTTGTCGCGGGCCGCCGAGACCACGGCGCGGACCCGCTCTTCCTTGCCGATGTTGCCGGGGTTGATGCGCAGGCAGTCGACGCCGAGCTCGGCGACGCGCAGGGCAATCTTGTAGTCGAAGTGGATGTCGGCGACCAGCGGCACCTCGACCTCGCGCTTGATGCGCCCGAAGGCCTCGGCGGCGTCCATGTCGGGCACCGAGACGCGCACGATGTCGGCGCCGGCGGCCTCGAGCTGGCGGATCTGCGCCACGGTAGCGGCCACGTCCAGGGTGTCGGTGTTGGTCATGCTCTGGACGGAGATGGGGGCATCGCCTCCGACCGGCACCTTGCCGACATGGATCTGGCGCGACTTGCGACGAACGATGGGGGATTGTGCGTGCATGGTGACGGAATCATTCTCCCAGGGTGAAGCGGGCAACGTTGTTGGCCCCGGCGCGGGCCGGGAGGTCCACGGGCTCGCCTTGCCAGACCAGCTCGACGCCGGTGGCGTTGCCCACGGTCAGGCGGAACGGCGGTTCGCCTTCGACGCGTGCCGTGGTGCCGGGTTCCTGGAGGCCGACGAAGACGCGCTCATTGCTGGCGTCGAAGATCTCGGTCCAGGACTGCTCGTTGAAGGTCAGCTCCAGCACCCGCGCATCGCCGGCCACTTCCTCGGCGGGGCCCTCCTCCTCGGGGGCGGCCTCGGCGACCGCGTCGGGCTCGGCCTCCGCGGCCGCCTCGCCGTCGCCGCTGGCGGCCGTGTCGTCGGCAGCGCTCTCGTCCTCGGCCGTTGCCGGCTCGTCGGCGGCGTCGTCGGCCGGCGACGGCGGCTCGGCATCGCGTGGCGCGTCCTCGACCAGGCCGAGGTCGCTCTCCTCCTCGGGCAGCGGTGGCAGGGAGGCATCGCCGCTGGCGTCTCCTTCGCTGCTGGTGCTGTCCTCGGTGATGGTGGTGCTGCCGTCCAGGCTGTCCACCGATACCGGCCCGCTGTCGCCGGGGGCGGGCGGCTGGCTGCCGCCGCGGCTCTGCCACCACATCAGCGTCAGGCCGATCAGGCCGGCGATCACCAGCACGGTGACCAGGCGGAACAGCCAGGCGCCGAGGCGCGAGGGCGGCCGGGTGACCTGGACCGGGGTGATGCGGTGCTCGGTCTCCTGGGTGCCGAAGCGTGCCTTGTAGGCCTCGAGCACGGGACGGTCGTCGATGCCGAGCAGGTGGGCGTAGCTGCGCAGGTAGCCGCGGCGATAGGCGGCCACCGGCACCTCCTCGTAGCTGTCGCCTTCCAGCCCCTGGATCACCGCCGGGCGCAGGTTGAGGGCGGCGGCGACCTCCTCGCGGTCGAGGCCCTGGGCCTCGCGCTCGCGACGCAGCATCTCGCCCGGGGAGGCCTGGCGTGGTGCGGTCTCGGCGGCATCATCGGTGTGAATGTCGCTCATGGCTGAGCATCCTTCGTCAGTAAACGGTGGTCTGGGCCCGGCACGGGATCACTCCAGCTGGTCGGCGTAGAAGCTGGCGGTGGCGGGGTCGCCGCGATCCCGGGCGATGTCGCGGGCCAGGCGCAGGGCTTCGGCCCGCGGGCCGGCCAGGCGCATGTAGGTCTCGAGCTGCTGCTCGGCGCGCTCGAGGTTGCCCTGGGCGTACTCGAGCTCGGCCAGCAGCAGGTAGCTGCGCGGGCGGCGCGGGGCGATGGCCTGGGCGCGGGCCAGGCTCTCCCGGGCGGCCGCGACGTCGCCCATCTCGAGCCGGCACTGGCCGAGGTTGGCAAAGAGCTGCGCCCGGCTGTCGTACTGGGTATCGCGAGAGGCCTGCTCGAGCTGCTCGCAGGCCTCGCCAAGGCGGCCACGATCATACAGGAACGCGGCGTAGTTGTTGCGTGCCCGGGTGAACGAGGGGTCGGCCTCGAGGGCGCGCCTGAAGGTCTCGTCGGCGAGCCCGGCCTCGCCCTGACGCTGGTGGACCATCGCCATGGCCTGCAGGGCCTCGGCATCCCGGGGATCGATCTCCAGGGCGCGGTCCAGGGCATTCATGGCGCGCGGCAGGTTGTCGCGCTCGAGGTAGGCGACGCCCAGACGGGTGTAGGCCTCGGAGGCCTCGTTGTCGCTGCCCCCGGGCAGGTTGGTCTGGGTGGCGCAACCGGCCAGCCACAGCGAGCCCAGCAGCATGGTGGCGGCGGGTATCTGCCTCAGGCCGATCATGCGCGGGCAACGGGTCATGGCATCCTCTCCAGGTGGGCACGGAGCCGGCGGCCCAGGGTAGCTGGCGACACGCGGCCGACGGTGAAAAAAGGCCCGTCCATCAAAGCGCCGAGCCCAGTTGAAGTCAAGGTGACCCCCGCTCAGTCGGCGTCGATCTGAATGGACTGGATATAGCGCTCGTGGCGCCGGGTGCGATCCTTGACGCGACCCACCAGCTGACCGCAGGCGGCATCGATGTCGTCGCCGCGGGTGGTGCGGATCGGCGCGGTGTAGCCCAGCTCATAAAGCCACTGCTGGAAGCGTACCACCTGGTTGCGCGACGGCGTCTCGTAGCCCGAGTGCGGGAAGGGGTTGAAGGGGATCAGGTTGATCTTGCACGGCAGCTCATCGAGCAGGGCGGCGAGCTGCTCGGCGTGCTCCTGCTGGTCGTTGACGTCCTTGATCACCGTGTACTCGATGGTCACCATTCGCGTGTCGTGGCACTTGGCCAGGTAGCGGTGGCAGGCATCGAGCAGGGTGCGGATGTTGTACTTGCGGTTGAGCGGTACCAGCTCGTTGCGCAGCTCGTCGTTGGCGGCATGCAGCGAGATGGCCAGGCTCACGTCGAGCTCGTCGCCGAGCTTGTCGAGCATCGGCACCACGCCGGAGGTAGAGAGCGTGACGCGGCGCTTGGAGAGGCCGTAGCCGTCGTCGTCGAGCATCAGCTTCATCGCGGGGACGACGTTGTCGTAGTTCATCAGCGGCTCGCCCATGCCCATCATCACCACGTTGGTGACGGGACGCTGGGCGGTGTCGCGGCGGGGCCCCACGCTGCGCTGGGCCACCCACACCTGGCCGATGATCTCGGCGGCGGTGAGGTTGCGCTGGAAGCCCTGCTTGCCGGTGGAGCAGAAGCTGCAGTCCAGCGAGCAGCCGACCTGGGAAGAGACGCACAGGGTGCGGCGCTTGCCGTTGTCGGCGGGGATCAGCACCGTCTCCACGTAGCTGCCGTCCTCCACCTCGAGCACCCACTTGCGGGTGCCGTCGCTGGAGGTGCCCTCGTAGACCACGCCGGGGCCGCGGATCTCGGCGACCTCGGCCAGACGCGAGCGCAGCGCCTTGGAGAGGTTGGTCATGGCGGCGAAGTCGTCGCAGCCCTCGATGTGGATCCACTTCATCACCTGGGCGGCACGGAACTTCTTCTCGCCGATGGAGAGGAAGAAGGCTTCCAGCTCCTCGCGGGTCATGCCGAGCAGGTTGGTGAGACGGGGAGCAGTGGTGGCGGTCATGGCGGTCAGCGAGTCGTTGGGGCAGTGGGCAGCGGGGGCTGTGCCCCCGCTGGGCAGAAGAGCTGCCTAAGGGAACTTCTGATTTATGTCGCGAGCGAAGAGAGGTTGGTCGACGCCGGAGCGCAGAAACCGGAGCCTATGCGGTACTAGGTGAGGATTTCGAGCACCGCCGGCAACCAAGATATCGAGCGCAGCAATAAATCAGTGTTTCCTCAGCGCGGGCAGATCTCGTCAGCCGCAAAGAAGTAGGCAATCTCGCGCTCGGCGGATTCCGGGGAATCGGAGCCATGCACGGCGTTGGCGTCGATGGCCTCGGCGAAGTCGGCACGGATGGTGCCCGGCGCCGCTTCCTTGGGGTTGGTGGCGCCCATCAGGTCACGGTTCTTGGCGATGGCCTCTTCGCCCTCGAGCACCTGCACGACCACCGGTCCGGAGGTCATGAAGCCGACCAGGTCCTTGAAGAAGGGGCGCTCCTTGTGCTCGGCATAGAAGCCACCGGCCTTCTCCTCGGAGAGCTGGAGCATCTTGGCGGCCACGATCTTCAGGCCTCCCTTCTCGAAGCGGCTCTCGATCTCGCCGATCACGTTCTTGGCGACGGCATCGGGCTTGATGATGGACAGGGTGCGCTGGTTGGCCATGGGGGCATGTCTCCGGTTGGTTGGAAAATGATGTGGTGATGGATGCAGTGGTGATGGATAGCGCCGCGCCGCCCCTGGCTCCGCGAGGGAGAGGGCGGCGCGGCGATTCGGATTGAGCGGCCCGGCGCCCGGCGTTGCGGCGTCCGGCGGTTCGGCAACGTGCGCCGACTGGGCGGGGAGTATAACGCTCCGGGACGGCGTTGAACAATCGTTCAGACGCTGAAGCTCTCGCCGCAGCCGCACTGGTCCTTGACGTTGGGGTTGTTGAAGCGGAAGAAGCGGTTGAGCCCTTCCGAGACATAGTCGACTTCGCTGCCATCGAGCATCTCCAGGGCCTCGGGGGCGACGAAGACGGTGACGCCGTGCTCCTCGAAGGTCACGTCGTCATTGGCCGCCTCGTCCGCGAAGTCGAGCACGTAGCTGTAGCCGGAGCAGCCGCTGGGCTTGACCGAGACCCGCAGGCCAAGGCCGTGGCCCCGCTCATCGAGCACCCGGTGGATCTGCTCGGCGGCGGCAGTGGTGATCGAAAGGTGCGCCATGGTCTCTCTCCTGTACGTGGTAGGGTCAGACCGCCCGGCGACGCAGCCCGCCCAGGGCGTGTCGCAGGGCATCCAGTGTGCGGTTGATGTCGGCCTCGGTGGTGAAGCGGCCGAAGCTGAAGCGCAGCGAGGCCAGCGCCAGGGGGCGCGGCAGGCCGATGCCCTTCAGGACATAGGAGGGCTCGACGCTCGCCGAGTTGCAGGCCGAGCCGGTGGAGAGCGCGATGTCGCGCAGCGCCATCAGCAGCGACTCGCCCTCCACCCCCGCGAAGGCCAGGTTGAGGATGTTGGGGACCGCCACCTCGACCGCGGTGTTGCGGTGGATGCCGTCGAGATCGCCGAGGCCCTCGAGCAGGCGGTCGCGCAGCGCGGTGATCCGCGCCTGGTCGGCCTCGCCCTCGGCGGCGGCGATGGCGAAGGCCTCGCCCATGCCGGCGATCTGGTGGGTGGGCAGGGTGCCGGAGCGCATGCCGCGTTCATGGCCGCCGCCATGGATCAGCGCCTCCAGCCGCAGGTCGGGGCTGCGCCGCACGTAGAGGGCGCCGATGCCCTTGGGGCCGTAGGCCTTGTGGCCGGAGAGCGACAGCAGGTCGATGCCGAGCCGGCCGACGTCCAGCGGGAGGCGGCCCACCGCCTGGGCGGCATCCACGTGGAAGGTGGCGCCGAAGGCATGGGCCACCTCGGCCAGTGCCGCCAGGTCATGGATCACCCCCAGCTCGTTGTTCACCGCCATCAGCGAGACCAGCACGGTGTCGTCGCGCATCGCCTCGCGCAGCTGCGCCGGGGTGATCCGCCCGTCGCGGCCCGGCGTCAGCCAGGTCACCTCGAAGCCCTCCTCCTCCAGCGCCTTGGCGGTATCGACCACCGCCTTGTGCTCGATGATGGAGGTCACCAGGTGGCGGCCACGGGCCCGGTTGGCGCGCATGAAGCCGGTCAGTGCCAGGTTGTCGGCCTCGGTGGCGCCGCTGGTCCAGACGATCTCGCGGGGGTCGGCGGCGATCAGGTCGGCGACCTGGCGGCGGGCGCTCTCCACCGCCTGCTCCGCCTGCCAGCCGAGCATGTGGCTGCGCGAGGCGGGGTTGGCGAAGATGCCGTCGAGGGTCAGGTAGCGGCTCATGACCTCCGCGACCCGCGGGTCGACCGGGGTGGTGGCGGCATAATCGAGGTAGACGGGTGCGCTCATGGGCTCGCTGTTCTGGTTGTGGGGTCGGGGCTGTGGGTCGGGGCGGTGGGCTTCGGGGACTCAGCTGGTGCTAGAGGCCATGATACCGTCGTCCCGGCGGCCGCGCTGGCGGTTGGCGATGGCCTGGATCTCCCCGCGCCCGGCCAGCTGAGCCAGGGTGATCTCCTGCAGGAAGCCATGGATGTGTTCGGAGAGCTCGCACCACAGGTGGTGAGTGAGGCAGGTGTCGCCCTGCTGGCAGTCCGAGAGGCCGCCGCAGCGAGTGGTATCCACGGATTCGTTCACCGCCTCGATGACCTGGGCTACGGTGATGCCCTCCGCCGCCTGGGCCAGCAGGTAGCCCCCGCCCGGGCCGCGCACGCTGTCCACCAGCCGGGCGCGCCGCAGCCGCGCGAACAGCTGCTCCAGATAGGAGAGCGAGATCTCCTGGCGCTTAGAGATGTCGGCGAGGCTGATGGGGCCGGTGTCGGCATTCATGGCCAGGTCGAGCATGGCGGTGACGGCGTAGCGTCCCTTGGTGGTCAGGCGCATGAGGAACTCACCTCGGCACCGACACGCGGGTCGGCAGTCAATGAACGTGATCCAGCATTATGGTAAAGACCGAGTGTCATGGTCAACCATTGCGCCGTCGAGAGGCGGTGGCTTCCTCACGCTCCTCTCCTGCGGGGTCGTCCGTGCTCCGCTCGTCCGGTTCTTCCCGGGGCGGGCAGCAGCTGTCGACGTCGGCGAGGATGTCGGCGAAGTCCTCGTCGCGCAGTTCCGGCAGGCGGCCGTCGCGGTAGCTGGCGTCGACCTTGCGCAGCGTCGTGCACATGCGCTCGATGCGCTCGTCCACGGCGTGCATGTGGTCGAGCATCGCCTGGATGGAGCGGGCCACCGGGTCGGGCATGTCCTGGCTGACGCCGTAGGCGTCGAAGCCGAACTTGCGGCGCATCGCCTCGCGACGCGCGGGATCCACTTCCAGCTCCTCGGCCTGGTCGGGGTCGACGCGCTGCACGACCTTGCCGGGGATGCCGACCACGGTGGCGCCGGCGGGTACCTCCTTGGTGACCACGGCGTTGGAGCCGATCTTGGCACCGGTGCCCACGCTGAAGGGGCCCAGTATCTTGGCGCCGGCGCCGACGATCACGCCGTCCTCCAGGGTCGGGTGGCGCTTGCCCTTGTTCCAGCTGGTGCCGCCCAGGGTCACGCCCTGGTAGAGGGTGACGTCGTCGCCCACCTCGGCGGTCTCGCCGATCACCACGCCCATGCCGTGGTCGATGAAGAAGCGCCGGCCGATAGTCGCCCCCGGGTGGATCTCGATGCCGGTGAGCCAGCGCGAGAAGGTGGAGAGGCTGCGCGCCAGCCACTTGAGGTTCTTCCGCCACAGCCAGTGGCTGAGGCGGTGGATGAGCAGGGCATGCAGGCCCGGGTAGTTGGTCAGCACTTCCAGGAAGTTGCGTGCCGCCGGGTCGCGGGCGAATACGCTGTTGATGTCCTCGCGCAGACGTTCAAGCATGCAGCGGTCCTTGGGTGGCAGGGCAATGGGGAGTGGCCTTCATAGTGGGGGCGCGGCGAGCCGGCTTCAAGCCGCGCCCGCCATCTACTCGCGGCGCTCGGCCTGCTGTTCGGTGGCGGTGAGGATGCCACGCAGGATGTTGAGCTCCATGCGCTCGGGGCGGGCCCGCAGGGTGAAGCGGCGCAGCCGGGCCATCAGCTGTCGCGGGGTGGCCGGGTCGTGGAAGCCGATGGTGACCAGGGTGCGCTCCAGGTGCTCGAAGTAGTGCTCGAGCTCCTGGTGGCTGGCCAGCGGCTGTGCCGGAGGCGCCTCGGCCCGGGCCGTCGATGCCTGCTGACCCAGCCAGGCCTGCCGGCATTCGTAGGCCAGCACCTGCACCGCGGCGGCCAGGTTCAGGGAGCTGAAGTCGGGGTTGGTGGGAATATGCACATGGGCATGGCAGCGCTGCAGCTCGGCATTGGTCAGGCCGCTGTCCTCGCGGCCGAAGACCAGGGCGACGCACGCCTCGGGGCTGGCCAGCTCCGCCGGCAGCCGTTCGCCGAGTGCACGGGGGGTGATCATCGGCCAGGGCAGGGTGCGCGAGCGGGCGCTGGCCCCGACGACCAGGGTGCAATCGCCCACCGCCTGCTCGAGGGTCTCCACCGTGCGGGCGTCATGTACGATATGATCGGCCCCCGAGGCCCGGGAGACGGTGTCGGCGGTGAGTGGCTCGCAGCGCGGTGCCACCAGGGCCAGGTCGGACAGGCCCATGTTGTGCATGGCGCGGGCGGTGCCGCCGATGTTGCCGGGGTGGCTGGTGCCGATCAGGACGATGCGGATGCGCTCGAGCATGGGGGGCCTGTTGATGCTGGGGGGAGGCGGGCGATTCTATCACGCCGGCCGGTTGGGTCGAATGGCGCGCCCCGCGCGCTTCTGCTAGGATGCGCGCCGACCCGTTCTTTAACACCACCGACTCCCCAAGGCCCGATCATGCATCCGATGGTCCAATTCGCGCTGCGTGCGGCACGCAGCGCCGGCGAACAGTTCCTGCGCATCCGCGAGCGAATCGAGAACTCCCACCAGGAGCACAACCTCGACCGCCTGCTCGAGGATGCCGCCCGCAATGCCGAGACGCTGATCGTCCGTCAGCTCGCCCGCGGCTACCCCCAGCATGGCGTCGAAGGGCGCTTCACGCCTCACCGCGCCGGTGAGGGCGAGGGTGCCGACACCCTGTGGAAGATCGAACCCTTCCATGGCTACTCCAACCTGAGCGTCGCCTCCCCCGGCTTCGCGCTGTCGGTGGTCTGTCTCGTCAAGGGCCGCCCGGAGCATGCGGTGGTGATCTGCCCCTTCAGCGATGACGAATACCTGGCCAGCCGGGGGCGCGGTGCCCAGCTCAACGGCAAGCGCCTGCGGGTGTCGAAGAACACCGCCGTGGCCGGCACCCGCATCGCCATGAGCCTGCCCGAGACCTGGCTGCGTTCGCGCTTCCTGCCCTCCTACCTGACCCTGGTGCAGCAGCTCGGCCCGCAGATCGAGCTGCAGCGTGCCTCGGGCAGCGGCCTGCTCGACATCGCCGAGCTGGCGGCGGGGCGTGCGGATGCCGCCTTCGTGCTGGGCCTCGAGGAGCAGGACCTGCACGTCGGCTCGCTGCTGCTCAAGGAGAGCGGCGCCCTGATGGGCACGCCCGACGGCCAGCCCAGTGTCGAGGTCGAGGGGCGCCTGATGGCCGCCGGCCCGCGGCTCTACAAGGCCCTGGTGCAGCAGCTCAAACCGCACTTTTAAGCGCCAAGCGCCGAGCTAGCGCCAAGGCAAGAAAACCCCCATCGGATAGGCTCCGGTGGGGGTTTTTCGTTGGTGGTCATTATAATCGAGGCTTCATTCTGCGGCGCTCAGCGCTGGCTAGGGCAGCTCCTCGACCTCGGGATCTTCCTTCTTCGGCGGGATCAGGTCCTCGCGATCCAGCTTCACCGCCAGCAGCAGGGCCGCCGCCACATAGATGGAGGAGAAGGTCCCGACCACCACGCCGGCGATCAGGGCGATGGCGAAGAAGTGGATCATGTCGCCCCCCAGCAGTAGCAGCGCCAGCAGCACCAGCAGGGTGGTGCCGGAGGTCGCCAGGGTGCGCGACAGGGTCATGTTGATCGCCTCGTTGAAGATCGTCGGCATGTCATCGATGCGTGACTTGCGGATGGTCTCGCGGATGCGGTCGTAAACCACGATGGTGTCGTTGAGCGAATAGCCGATCACCGCCAGCAGGGCGGCGAGCACGGTGAGGTCGAACTCCCACTGGAACAGCGCGAAGAGCCCGACGACGATGATCACGTCGTGCAGCAGCGCCAGCAGGGCGCCGATGGCGAACTTGTACTGGAAGCGGGCCGCCACATAGAGCATCACGATACCCAGCGCCACCAGCAGGCCCATGCCGCTCTGGTCGCGCAGCTGGTCGCCCACCTGGGCGCCGACGAACTCGGCGCGCACCAGCTCCACCTCGTCGCCGGCGTTGCGCAGCAGGTTCACCACCTGCTCGCCGACATCGGGGTCGAAGGCCTGCTGCAGGCGGATCAGCACCTCGGTGGAGGCGCCGAAGGTCTGCACCGAGACGTCACGGAACCCGGCGCCCTCCAGGACCTGGCGAACCGCGTCCAGCGAGGGGGCCACCGCGTAGCGGACCTCGACCAGGGTGCCGCCGGTGAAGTCCAGCCCCAGGTTGAGCTGCTGGAACAGCAGCGCGGCGATCGACACCAGCAGCATCAGGCCGGAGATCGCGAAGGCGACCCGGCGCCTGCCCATGAAGTCGAGCTGTCGATTGACGAGGGATTTCATTGCCACCTCTTATATCCAGAGCTTCTTGACCGGCTTGCCGCCGTAGGTCAGGTTGACCATCGCCCGCGTCACCATCAGGGCGGTGAACAGCGAAGTGATGATCCCTAGCGAGAGGGTCACGGCGAAGCCCTTGACCGGCCCGGTACCGATGGAGAACAGGATCACCGCCACCAGCAGGGTGGTGATGTTGGCATCGATGATCGAGGTGAAGGCGCGCTCGTAGCCGGCGTGGATGGCCTGCTGCACCGACAGCCCCTCCCTGAGTTCCTCGCGTATGCGTTCGAAGATCAGCACGTTGGCGTCCACCGCCATGCCCAGCGTCAGCACGATGCCGGCGATGCCGGGCAGGGTCAGGGTGGCGCCGAGTAGCGACATGGCCGCCACCAGCAGGGTCAGGTTGAGCGCCAGGGCGACGTTGGCGAAGACGCCGAACACCTTGTAGCGCACCAGCATGAAGAGCACCACCAGCAGCAGGCCGATCTGTACCGACATGATGCCGCGCTCGATGTTCTCGGCGCCCAGGCTCGGCCCGATGGTGCGCTCCTGCACGAAGTAGATGGGCGCGGCCAGCGAGCCCGAGCGCAGCAGCAGGGCAAGCTCCGCCGCCTCGGTGGGCGAGTCGAGCCCGGTGATGCGGAAGCTGTTGCCCAGCGCGCTCTGGATGGTGGCCAGGCTGATGATGCCCCGCTCGGTGTAGGGCTCGCGCTCCACGACCTCCTCGCCGTCCACCGTCTTGGTGGTCTCGCGGGTCTTGTGCTCGATGAACAGCACCGCCATGTTGCGGCCGATGTTGGTGCGGGTGGCCCGGTTCATCAGGGTGCCGCCGGTGCCATCCAGGTCGATGTTGACCTGGGGGCGGCCGTTCTCGTCGAAGCTGTGGTTGGCATTCGAGACGCTGTCGCCGGAGATGATCACGTCACGCATCAGGTCGGCGCTGCGCGACTCCTGGTTGCGGAACGGGAAGGTCTCGGTCTCGCTGTCCGGCGTGTCGGGGCGCGCCTCGAGGCGGAACTCGAGGTTGGCGGTGGCGCCCACGATGCGCTTGGCGGCCACGGTATCCTGCACGCCGGGCAGCTCGACCACGATCCGGTTCGGCCCCTGGCGCTGCACCAGTGGTTCGGCCACGCCCAGCTCGTTGACCCGGTTGCGCAGAGTGGTGAGGTTCTGGTTGATGGCGTAGTCCTGGAGCTCGTTCACTGCCTGGTCGGTCATGGTCATGACCAGCCGGGCGCCGCGGTCCTCGCCTTCGCTTGCGTAGTCGAAGTCGGGGAATTCGCGGGCGATCAGGCGGCGCGCCTCGTCGCGGTCCTCGGCGCTGGCGAAGGCCATGGAGATGGTGCGCTCCTCGATCTCGGTGTCGCGGTAGCGGATCCGTTCACTGCGCAGCTGTTCGCGCATGGCGCTGGCGTTGACCTCGAGGCGCTGCTCGAGGGCGGCGTCCATGTCGACTTCCAGCAGGAAATGCACGCCGCCGCGCAGGTCGAGGCCCAGGGTCATGGGGGAGGCCGAGAGCGACTGTAGCCAGGCCGGCGTGGATTCGGCCAGGTTCAGCGCCACCACGTACTCGTCGCCCAGCATGTCGCTGATGCGGTCGCGGGCCCTGATCTGGTCGTCGGCGTTGTCGAGGCGGATCAGCACGCGGTTCGCCTCCCGCTCGGCGTCGGTGATCTCGATGCCGGCTTCGCCGAGGTCGTCGCGGATGCGTTCGAGCTGGCGCTCGTCGATGGTGGCGTCGCCCCGCTCGCTGCTGATCTGGACCGCGGGGTCCTCGGGGAAGAGGTTGGGGAGGGAGTAGACCAGGCCGGCGAGGAGCACGACGAGTATCAGCAGATACTTCCACAGGGGGTAACGGTTGAGCATGGGAGCCCTGCCCTCAGGTTGCGGACGTTGGAGGCTGACGAGGCGACCGGTGGGGGCGGGAGCCGGTCGCGCGACTCCTGCCGCACCGGACGCAGGGCAGCCCCGTCACGACCCGGGCAGGGTCGCGACGGGGCGGGAAGGCGCCCCGGTCAGATGGACTTGAGCGTGCCCTTGGGCAGGACGGCGGCCACGGCGTTCTTCTGCACGTTGACCTCGGTGCCTTCGGCGATCTCCATGCTCAGGAACTCGCTGTCGTCGCTCACCTTGGTGATGCGGCCCAGCATGCCACCGCCGATGACGATCTCGTCACCCTTGGAGAGGTTGCCGATCAGCTGCTTGTGCTGCTTGGCGCGCTTGGCCTGGGGGCGCCACAGCAGGAAGTAGAAGATGGCCACGAAGCCGACCAGCATGACGATCTGGGCGATGCCGCCACCGGCGGCGCCGGCATCCTGGGCCATGGCCGGGGAAATGAAGAAGTCCAGCATGTATGACGATCTCCTGGGTGATGAAAGCGGGATATTCTACGGCCGGCCTTGCGGGCCGGCCGTGGATCAATTCGGTGCGGGAGGAACCGGCAGGCCGCGCTGCGCATAGAAGCCTTCCACGAAGTTCGCCAATGTACCCGCTTCGATGGCACCGCGCAAACCGGCCATCAGGCGCTGATAGTGGCGCAGGTTGTGGATGGTATTGAGCATCGAGCCGAGCATCTCCCCACAGCGATCGAGGTGGTGCAGGTAGGCGCGGGAGAAGTGCCGGCAGGTGTAGCAGTCGCAGCCCTCTTCGAGCGGCCGGGTATCGAAACGGTGCTTGGCATTGCGGATCTTGACCGTGCCCTCGGCGCTGAAGAGGTGGCCGTTGCGCCCGTTGCGGGTGGGCATCACGCAGTCGAACATATCAACCCCGCGGCGCACGCCCTCCACCAGGTCCTCGGGCTTGCCCACGCCCATCAGGTAGCGCGGGGTATCGTCGGGCATCCAGCTCGGCAGGTAGTCGAGCACCCGCATCATCTCCTCCTTGGGCTCGCCCACCGAGAGGCCGCCGATGGCCAGGCCGTCGAAGCCGATCTCGAGCAGGCCCTCCAGCGAGCGCTCGCGCAGCCCGGGGTACATGCCGCCCTGGATGATGCCGAACAGTGCCGAGGGGGAGTCGCCGTGGGCGTCGCGGGAGCGGCTTGCCCAGCGCAGCGAGCGCTCCATGGAGAAGGCGGCCTCCGCCTCGGTGGCGGGATAGGGGGTGCACTCGTCGAAGATCATCACCACGTCGGAGCCCAGCGAGCGCTGTACCGCCATGGACTCCTCGGGACCCATGAACACCTTGGCGCCATCCACCGGCGAGCGGAAGTGCACGCCCTGCTCGGTGATCTTGCGCATGGCGCCCAGCGAGAAAACCTGGAAACCCCCGGAATCGGTGAGGATCGGCCTCTCCCACTGGGCGAAGTCGTGCAGGTCGCCGTGGGCCTCGATGACCTCGATACCGGGGCGCAGCCAGAGGTGGAAGGTGTTGCCGAGGATGATCTCGGCGCCGATCTCCTCGACCGAGGCGGGGGTCATGCCCTTGACGGTGCCGTAGGTGCCTACCGGCATGAAGGCGGGGGTCTCCACCGTTCCGCGGGGGAAGGTGAGGCGGCCGCGGCGCGCCCGGCCATCGCTGGCCAGGTGTTCGAATGTCATGAAGCTCTCTTTACGCATGGGGACTCTCGTGGCGCATCGTGGCGAAGCCGGGGCGTCGGCGTGTCAGGGCTTGCGTGTCAGGAACATGGCGTCGCCGTAGCTGAAGAAGGCGTAGCGTTCGGCCACCGCCGCCCGGTAGGCCGCCAAGGTGGTGTCGAACCCGGCGAAGGAGGCCACCAGCATCAGCAGGGTGGACTCCGGCAGGTGGAAGTTGGTCACCAGCGCATCGACGCAGCGCCACGCGTAGCCCGGGTAGATGAAGATATCGGTCTCGCCGCTGAAGGGGGCGATCTCGCCGTCGGCGTTGGTGGCACTCTCCAGGCAGCGCACGCTGGTGGTGCCGACCGCCACCACCCGGTTACCCCGGCCGCGCACGGCGCGCACCTGCTCGCAGGCGGCCTCGGTGACCTCGATCCACTCGCTGTGCATCTGGTGCTCGCGGATGTCGTCGGCGCGCACCGGCTGGAAGGTGCCGGCCCCCACGTGCAGGGTGACGTAGGCGCTCTCGACGCCCCTGGCGGCCAGGGCCTCGAGCAGCGGCTCGTCGAAGTGCAGCCCGGCGGTGGGAGCGGCCACGGCCCCGTCGCGGCGCGCGTAGACGGTCTGGTAGCGCTCGCGGTCGGCCAGTTCGTCCTCGCGGGTGATGTAGGGCGGCAGCGGCATGTGCCCGTGCTGCTCCAGCAGCGCGATCAGCGGCGTCTCGCCGAGGAAGCGCAGCTCGAACAGCGCCTCGCGGCGCCCCTCCACCACGGCGCGGATGTCCCCCTCGAAGACCAGCTCGGTGCCGGGCCTGGGCGACTTGCTTGAGCGCAGGTGGGCGAGCCCGCGATGAGCGTCCAGGGGGCGCTCGAGCAGCATCTCCACCCTGCCGCCGCTGGCCTTGTGGCCGTGCAGGCGGGCGGGAATCACCCGGGTGTCGTTGAACACCAGCAGGTCCCCGGGGGCAAGCAGCTCGACCAGGTCGGGGAAGCGGCGGTGGGCGAGCGCGCCGGTGGGGCCATCGACGCACAGCAGGCGGCAGTCGCTGCGCTGCTCGGAGGGGTAGCGGGCAATCAGCTCCTCGGGGAGCTCGTAGTGGAAGTCGGCGCGCTGCATGGGGGCATTCTGATCCGGCTCAGGGGTCGTGTAGGGCGGCTCGACGAGCCGCGCAAAGCCCGACAGGATACCGCCTCGCGGCAGGGAAGTCAGCCGGCTGATTGACCTGCCCCAGTGCCCACGTATAATGCCTGCGCGTTGCCGGCGTGGCGGAATTGGTAGACGCAGCGGATTCAAAATCCGCCGGGTGCAAGCCCTTGTCGGTTCGAGTCCGACCGCCGGTACCAGCCTTGTGCCAGATCTGAAACAGCCGCCTTCGGGCGGCTGTTTGCATTTTTGCCCCACCACCGGGGAGTGCGGTGCGTTTCCTCCAATGCTTGTAGCTTTCAGGCTACAATGCTTCCATGATGGAGCTCACGCACTACCTGACCGCTGACGGCCATGACCCTTTTCAGGCCTGGCTGGATACCACCAAGGCCAAGGATCGTCAGGCTGCCATGCGGGTGCTGACCCGCCTCAACCGGCTGGCCGCTGGCAATGCCGGCGACGCCAAGGCCGTGGGTGAGGGAGTGCTGGAGCTGCGAATCGACTACGGCCCTGGCTACCGCGTGTATTACGCCAAGGTGGGCAGGCGCCTGGTCATGTTGTTGATCGGTGGCACCAAGAAGCGCCAGCAGGCCGACATCGAGCAGGCCAAGGGGTTTCTGGCTGACTACCGAAGGAGGTCTCTGAGATGAAACGCCACGACGACGCCGTGATCGAGATGCTGCGTAATGACCCTGAGATGGCGCTCGAATACCTACGCGCTGCCTTCGACGAGCTGGACGAGGAGGGCGGAGAGTCTGCCTTCCTGATGGCCCTGCGCCATGTGGTGGAGGCCCAAGGCGGCATGGCGGCCGTGGCCGAGCGTGCCAAGGTCTCACGCGAAAGCCTGTACCGGGCGCTCTCACCCAAGGGCAACCCTACCCTGCGCACCATGACCGCCGTCATCAAGGCGACCGGGATCCACTTCCATGACCTGACGCATCACGCTTCCTGAAGTGGCCAGCAAGCGTGGCAAGACGAAGCACCCCGCTGCGCCCAGGGGTGCTTGGATCAACGCCCCATGTCTTCAATCGACGCTGGTATCCCGGAAGCCGGCATTGATCAGGCAGTAGATCCCGTAGCCGAACAGGCCGAGGGCCACCACGCCCAGCAGCCAGGGCCCGAAGGGCTGGCCGGCCAGCACGTTCAGTGCACCGCCGAGGCCCTGGGCCTCGCTGGGGTCGGTCTGCCATGCCGCCAGGCACAGGAAGAGCCCGATGATCACGAAGACCACCCCGCGGGCCGAGAGGCCCCAGCGGGTGATGCCCTCGAAGAAGCGACGCTGGGCCGTGCCCATCTCCTGGTGGTGCCAGTTTTTGAGGTAGGAGCGGGTGATGGCCCGCCACAGCTGGCGCAGGCCGACATCCAGGAACACCAGGCCGACGGCGAACACCAGGATCACGCCTCCGCGGTGGCTCATCAGCAGGGCGGTGCGATCCTGGGCGGCGGCCTCCCCCGAGGACATCGCCAGGTTGCGCAGCAGGTCGAAGCAGTAGACCCCCAGGCTTCCGTGGGTAAGGCTGCTGACCAGAAAGCCCAGCCGGGTGCCGATCCCCTTGAGGCCCAGCCCCACCTCCTCGGTATCCATCAGGGCCTGCGTCAGGCGCCACAGGGCATAGGCGAAGAGCCCGGCGCCGAGCAGGCCCAGCATGACGTCGCCGAAGGGGCGGGCGACCAGCTGGTTGATCGCTTCCTTGGAGCCGACATTCTCCCCGCCCAGCCCGGCCGCCGCCAGCGAGGCGAGGCCGCCGATCAGCAGATAGACGATGCCCTTGGCGACGTAGCCGGCGCGTGCCGCCAGGGCGAGGCCCTGCTTGAGGTGTCTCTCGGGACTTGGCATGGCGGCTCCTGGGGCAGGGGGACCTGTTGCCGTTCAGGTCAGGTTGAGGATCATCAGCGCCAGGGTGCCGCCGGTCAGGGCATAGCCCAGCAGGGCCATCAGGCCGTCGTTGGCCAGCAGCGCCAGGCCGAAGAGCGTCAGTGCCAGTCCGGCCCCGTTGGCGGTGAAGGGCACCACCTCCATGGGCGGCATGGCCAGGGCGATCAGCAGGCAGGTCAGTGCCACGGGAAGGTGGGCCGGTGGCCGTGTAAGCCGCACGAGCCGCTGCTTGAGCAGTCGGTCGACCCAGCGCGCCGGGCGCTCCATCCAGCGGGTGGCCTTGACGAAGTGTTCCCGCGAGACCCGGCGTTCCAGCAGCCAGGCCGGCAGCCAGATGTGGTCCCGGCCGGCCAGCAGCTGGACGCAGGAGAGCACCACCAGCATGGCCATCAGGGTCGGCACGCCGGGAATGTCGCCGACCAGCGGCGCCAGGGTGACCAGGCCGGCGATCAGCAGGAAGGGGGCGAAGGAGCGCCGGCCCACGCTGTCGAGGATGGCGCCGAGGCTGACGCTCTCCCGGCGATGGCCAGCCTGCTGGACCCTGCCCAGCAGGCTGGCCAGGTCGGCTGGAGGGGCCTGGAGCGGCGTGTCGCTGGTGTCACCGGCCATGCCGCCTCCCGGTCCACAGCAGCAGGACGCCGAGCAGCAGCAGCGCCGGCCCCACGAAAGCGACCGGGCTCGAGGTCCACCAGCCGATGATGGGCAGCAGGGCGCCGAGGATCAGCAGGGCGATGGCGAGGGTCCGGACCGTCATGGGCAGCGTCTCTGTGAAGGTGTGCCGTCAGTGTAGCGTCGCGGCCGAGGGGTCTGCAGCCCCGCGGCTGTCGCCTCGCCCCGGGATGGCGTAAGGTAAAGGCATCGCAGTCCTTCGCCCGTTCTCGGGTGGAGGGCTGTTTTCGTTGGTTACCCCGGAAAACGTGCAATCAGCGTTGATGGCGCCCAGGAGGTCTCATGGCAACGCGCCCCCCCATCATCATCAATCGGCTCGATGCCGAGCGGCTGCAGCGGCTCATCGACGAGGCCGACGACAAGGACCTGGCGGTGGCCCGCTCCCTGGAAGAGGAGCTGGCCCGCGGCGAGGTGGTCGACCCGGAGCTGATCCCCGAGGACGTGGTCAGCATGTGCAGCCAGGTGCAGTTCACCGACCTGGCCCGCGACCGGCAGATCATCCGCACCCTGGTCTACCCCCATGCGCTGTCCACCACCGAGGATGGCATCTCGGTGATGGCCCCCGTGGGTGCGGCCCTGATTGGCCTGCGCATCGGCGAGACCATCGACTGGCCGCTGCCGGGGGGACGCGAGACGCGGCTGCGCATCGATGCCATCCTCTGGCAGCCCGAGCGGGAAGGACAGTTTCACCGCTAGGAGCCTGTCGTGCATGTCCCGCCGCTGTTCGAGTCCCGTCGATCACTCGGGCCTGCTACCGCACCTTGCAGAGCATCACGGCGTAGTGTGCCGGTGTTCCGGGATCCTCGAGGCGATCGCCATGGCCTCGCCCAGGCTGGTGGCCACCGCATCCCAGGGCAGCGGCGATCCGGCGTGGTGGCAGTGGTAGAGTGCGTCGCCATCGATCTCGACACGATGGATGTCGTTGCCTTGATCGTCCTGCCACCAGTCGGCATGGACGTGTTGCCAGCTGGATGCGAGCGGGGTGGCAATGGCGTTTGTCATGACGGCTGTCCCTCCTCGAGTATCTTGTAAGGGCGCTGGCTCAGGATGCTTGATAGTTTGTTCAGGTGAGGGTCTTGCCGCCCGTGCCAGCGGAAGCGGGAATCGAGTCTGCGGCTACATGGTCCCCTTTCGCTCAGGCTAGTATAAAAACAGTGTTTGTAAACACTGTTCCTTAACTCTCGACTCTAGTGTTCTGCGGCTATGCGACCAGCGAGGATAGCCGTGAACCAACGCAATGCCCGGGATTCAGGAGGCGGTACATGCCCTTTTCGTTATGGCTATCACTGGCCGCGGTCTGCGCCATGGGGGCCATGTCGCCCGGCCCCAGCCTGGCCCTGGTGCTCCGTCACACCCTCGGCGGAGGCCGCCTGCCGGGCGTCGCGGCGGCCCTCGCCCATGCCCTGGGCGTGGGCTTCTATGCGCTGCTCACGGTGTGGGGCCTGGGGGCACTGATCGTGCGTTTCCCGCTGCTGTTCCAGGCGATCACCTGGGGCGGGGCGGCCTACCTGGCGTGGCTCGGGATCAAGGCCCTGCGCGCCGGGCGTGGTGGCGCCCTGGATGCCGCGGGCATGGCCACCAGCCGTCGCCAGGCGGCGCGCGAGGGCGTGCTGGTGGCGCTGGGCAATCCCAAGCTGATCCTCTTCTTCATCGCCCTGCTCAGCCAGTTCGTGACCCCCGAGATGAGCCTTGCCGCCAAGGCGCTGGTGGTGCTCACGGCGATGGTCATCGACGGCGGCTGGTACGTGCTGGTGGCGGTGGGCCTGTCCCACTCGCGGGTGCTGCCCTGGCTGCAGGCCAGGGCCCACTGGCTCAACCGCATCACCGGCGTGCTGCTGCTGGCGCTGGCGCTGCGGGTGGTGGTCGGGCCCATCGGCTGAGCGATTACGTTGACGTGCGTCATGCCCCTCTCCCTGTGACTCAGGCCTTTTGCTGATACGCTGAAGATCAGTGTCCTGGTGGGAACCCCTGGATGAATGATCTGACGATGCAGGCGCAACGGCTGGCGGTGGTGCTCGAGGAGGATCCCGATGCCGCCGCCACCCTGTCTCTGCAGCTGCGTACCCTGGGCATGGAGTCCCGCTACTGCCGGCACGGCCAGCACCTGATCGGCGAGGTCATGGCCCGTCGTCCCCAACTGGTCATCATGGCCCTGGAGTTCGGCCAGCAGGATGGCATCTCCATGCTGCGCCGGCTCGCCGAGTGCGGCTACAGCGGCCGGGTGCTGCTGCTCAGCGGGGTCGAGCGCAAGATCGTGCGCATCGCCGAGCGCCTCGGCCAGGCCCTGGGGCTGCAGATGCTGGCCTCGCTGGACAAGCCGATGCGGCTCATCGAGCTGCGCGAACGCCTCGAGGCCCTGGCCACGGGGTGTTCGCCGGGTGACGCCCCCGCCGTCACGCCCCCCTGTCGTATCGAGGAGCTGGACCGGGCCTTCGCCCGCCAGGAGATCACCCTGCACTACCAGCCCCAGTTCGAGCTCGCCAGCGGCCGCCTCAGCGGCGTCGAGGCACTGGTGCGCTGGGCCCACCCCGAGGCGGGCCTGCTGGTGCCCGGCCGCTTCCTGCCGCTGCTCACGCCCGACCAGAACCGCCACCTGACCCGTCGCGTGCTGCAGCTGGCGCTGGAGGATGCCGCCCGCTGGCGCCGGGCCGGCCTCTCCCTGTCGCTGTCGGTCAACGTCACCGCCGATGACCTGATGTGCCCGGAGCTGCTCTCCCTGGTCAGCGAGGGGCGCTGTGCGACGGGCGATGCCCCGGTGGTCCTCGAGATCACCGAGACCGCGGCCATGGAGGACGAGCTGCTCGGCAGCGAGGTCGCGGCGCGGCTGCACCTGGGGGGCCTGGAGGTCTCGGTGGATGACTTCGGGGTGGGCTTCTCGTCGCTGGCCCGGCTGCAGCTGCTGCCGATCAGCGAGCTCAAGGTCGATCGCAGCTTCGTCAGCCGCCTGCTCGAGGACGCCCAGGATGCCGCCATCGTCGAGGCGGTGGCCCTGCTGGGGCGCCGGCTGGGCATCCGGGTGGTGGCCGAGGGGGTCGAGGACCTCGCCTGCCTGGCCCACCTCGAGCGCTACGGCTGCACCCATGTGCAGGGCTTCGGCCTGGCGCGGCCCATGCCCGCCATGGAGATCCTGGCGCTGGCCGGCGCTCAGTCGCCGATGCGCGCCAGCAGGGCCGGCAGCGGCGCATCCGCGGGCAACACCCCGTAGGCCGGTCCGGCCTCGTCACCCAGCCGCGAGCGGCAGAAGGTCTCGGCCACCTCCGAAGGGGCATGGCGCAGCAGCAGGGCGGCCTGCAGGCACTGGGCCAGCCGCTGGGCCAGCCAGCGGGCGCGCGGCTCGAGCGAGGCGGGCGGCGCGGCCAGTTCGGTTTCCAGCAGGGCCAGGGCGCGGTCGAGTTCGGCCTGCTGGCCGCGCACCGCGGCGAATTCGGCCTGCAGCGCGGCCAGCGCTTCCGGGTGGCGGCCCAGCACGCGCAGCAGGTCGAGGCAGATCACGTTGCCCGACCCCTCCCAGATCGAGTTGACCGGCGCCTCGCGGTAGAGCCGGGCCAGCGGCGTTTCCTCCACATAGCCGATCCCGCCCAGGCACTCCATGGCCTCGGCCATGAAGCCTGGCGTGCGCTTGTTGTGCCAGTACTTGGCCAGGGTCGGCAGCAGCCGTGCCAGGGCGCCCTCGGCCGCGTCGCCACGGGCGGCGCCATCGAAGGCCCGGGCGGCCCGCATCACCAGCACCAGGCCCGCCTCCACCTCCAGCGCCATGTCGGCCAGCAGCACCCGCATCAGGGGCTGCTCGGCCAGCGCCCGGCCGAAGGCGTGGCGCTCACGGACATGCCGCCAGGCCTCCACCAGGGCCTGGCGCATCATGCCCACCGGGGCGGTGGCGGCATCCAGCCGGGTCTGCTGGACCATCTCGAGGATGGTGGCGATGCCGCGACCGGCCTCGCCCACCGGCTCGGCCCGGGCGCCACGATACTCGATCTCCGCCGAGGCATTGGCGCGGTTGCCGCACTTCTCCTTGAGGCGCTGCAGTTCGATGGCGTTGCGCTCGCCCTCCGCGGTGACGCGCGGCACCAGGAAGCAGGAGAGCCCCTCGTCGCTGCGGGCCAGGGTCAGGAAGGCATCGGACATGGGGGCGCTGCAGAACCACTTGTGGCCGGTCAGCCGCCAGCCGTCCGCCGAGGACTCGGCGCGAGTGGTATTGGCGCGCACGTCGCTGCCGCCCTGCTTCTCGGTCATCGCCATGCCGAAGGTCAGCCCGGTCTTCTCGCCCGCGGGCAGCACCCGCGGGTCGTAGTCCCAGGCCAGCAGCCCCGGGGCCCAGTGGGCCTCGACGGCGGGCGTCTGGCGCAGCACCGGCAGCG
The DNA here is from genome assembly GCF_023554995.1 of Halomonas gemina. Lineage (GTDB taxonomy): Bacteria > Pseudomonadota > Gammaproteobacteria > Pseudomonadales > Halomonadaceae > Halomonas > Halomonas gemina. The sequence continues at coordinate 54,971 of NZ_JAMJPK010000008.1, read as the reverse complement.
CGGCATGGGTCATGGTGACGGGGCAGCAGACGCCGGGCTCGGCCTGGGTCAGCAGGTAGAGGGCGGCGACGTGGGCCTGGTGGCCGCCGCTTCCCTCCTCCTGCCAGGCCACCGCGTGCCAGCCATGGTCGATGGCCAGCTGCATCAGCTCGTGGTAGGCGGGGTGGTAGACCACCTCGTCCAGCCGTCGGCCGTGGCGGTCGAAGAGGCGCAGTTCGGGGGGGTGGCGGTTGGCCGTCTCCCCGAGAGCCTGGACGCGTTCACTGCCCGCCTCGCGCCCCAGCGGGGCGAGGCGCCTGGCGACCCACTCCGGGGCGTCCCGGGCCAGGGCCTCATGCAGCGGGGTATCCTCGCCGAGCAGGTCGCGGTCGGTCGGTGGCGCCGGCTGGTTGGTCACCTCGTGGGTGGCCAGCCGGGTGCGGGGAGCGGTGTCGGGCATGGTCGGGCTCCGCGGGTGAGGCCTCTGTTGAGCATGGCCGTCGCCCCGGGAGCGGTCAACGCGCGGCGTGACGATGCCGCCGTGACTGGGTAGGCTGAAGGCATTTCCCCGGGAGTCCCCCATGAGCGCCGACGCTTCCCTGCCCGAACCGCATATCGCCGATGAGCAGATCCAGCTGGTGGACGCCCGTAATCGCCCCTGCGGCAGCGCCCCCCGGGCCGCCATGCGTCGCTTCCGGTTCTGGCACCGGGCCACCTATGTGGTGGTGCGCAACCGCCGCGGCGAGCTCTGCGTGCAGCGCCGCACCCTGACCAAGGAGGTCTTCCCGGGCGGGCTGGACCTCGCCGCCGGCGGCGTGGTGGGGGCCGGCGAGGCGGTCCACGTGGCGGCCCGCCGCGAGCTCGCCGAGGAGCTCGGTATCCAGGGCGTGCCGCTGCGCCACCTGGGCGAGTTTGTCCATGACGCGGGCGGCAACCACATCTTCGGCAGCCTCTTCCTGGTCGATCACGACGGCCCGCTGACGCTGCAGGCCGAGGAGGTGGCCGAGGCCTTCTGGTTGCCGCCCGCCGAGGCCCTGGCCCTGGAGGGCGTCACCCCGGATACCCGCCAGGCGGTGCAGGCCCTGCTGGCCTGTGGCGAGCTGGAGGCGGGGTGATGAACCGGCCGGAGCGACTCCTCGACCTGGACGCGGTGCTTGCCGCCCTGGAGGGGGTGGTGCTCGGCAAGTCGCGGGAGGTGCGCCTGGCGCTCTGCTGCCTGCTGGCCCGCGGCCACCTGCTGATCGAGGACCTGCCGGGGCTCGGCAAGACCACCCTGGCCCAGGCGCTGGCGCGGGTCGCCGGCCTGGACATGCAGCGCCTGCAGTTCACCAGCGACCTGCTGCCCGCCGACGTGCTGGGGGTCTCGGTCTTCGACCCGCGGGAGGCGCGCTTCAGCTTCCATCCCGGGCCGGTCTTCCATGGGCTGGTGCTGGCCGACGAGATCAACCGGGCCACCCCCAAGACCCAGAGCGCACTGCTCGAGGCGATGGAGGAGGGGCGGGTGACCGTGGAGGGCGAGACCCGGGCGCTGCCTGACCCCTTCTTCGTGATCGCCACCCAGAATCCCCAGGAGCAGGCGGGGACCTTTCCGCTGCCGGAGTCGCAGCTCGACCGCTTCCTGATGCGCCTCTCGCTGGGCTATCCGGACCCCCGGGCCGAGCGCGCGATCCTGCGCGGCCAGGCCGGACGAGTGAAGCTCGATGCGTTGCTGCCGCTGCTGGATGCCGAGCGCCTGCGCGGCTGGCAGGCGCGGCTGGACGGGGTCCATGTGGCCGACGCCCTGCTCGACTACGTCCAGGCCCTGGCCGCGGCCAGCCGCGAGCATCCGGAGCTCGCCTGGGGGCTCTCCACCCGGGGCGTGCTGGCCCTGCTCCAGGCGGCCCGGGGCTGGGCGCTGCTCGAGGGGCGCGACCACGTGCTGCCCGAGGACGTCCAGGCGGTCTGGGTCCCGGTGACGGGCCATCGGCTGAGCAGCGGTCCCCGGGAGGAGGGCGAGGCGCTGGCCCGCCAGCTGCTGACCCGCGTGGCGGTGATGGGGTGAGCGTGGCCGCCGCGGCGAGCTCCGGCTCCGGCCCCCGCCTTCGCGGGCGGTTGCGCCACTGGTGGCTGCGTCGGCTGGCCGCGCCAATGGGGCACTCGCTTCCCCAGCGCCGGCTGTTCCTGATCCCCACCCGCTTCGGCCTGGGCTGGGCGGTGCTGGTGGTAGTGCTGCTGCTGTTCGGAATCAACTACCAGAACAGCCTGGCCTACGGGCTGGCCTTCTGGCTGTTCAGCGTCGGCGTGGTGGTGCTGCTGCGCGGCTGGCTCAACCTGCTTGGCGTCGTCCCGGAGCTGCGCATGCCCCGCGAGGCCTTCGCCGGCGGCGAGGCTCGGCTGAAGGTGCTGCTGAGGGCGCGCCGCGACCGCACGGCACTCGAGCTCCATTGCGCTGGCGTCCGGGGGCGGGGGGACATCCTCGACGGCCGCGGCGAGACCGAGCTGGCCCTGCCGGTGCCCCGGCGTGGTGTGCAGGCGCTGCCCTGGCTGAGGATCGAGAGCCGCTGGCCGCTGGGCCTGGTCCGGGTGGTGGCCTGGGTCCACCATGATGCCGAGCTGCTGGTCTGGCCACATCCGCTGGAGGAGGATGAACCGGCCGTGCACCGCGGCGGGGCGGACCTGGAAGCCAGCGACTTCGAGGGGCTGCGCCGCTTCCAGCCCGGCGACAGCCCCGGGCGGGTGGCCTGGAAGCAGTGGAGCCGCACCGGCGTGCTCGCCACCAAGGCGTTCAGCGTGCCGCCGCATCGGCAGCTGTGGCTGGACTACGCTGCCTGTCGCGGCGACCCGGAGCGGCGCCTCTCGGTGCTCTGCGCCCGGGTGCTGGCCCACCACCGTGCCGGCGACCGCTATGGCCTCAGGCTGCCGGGCCTCACCCTGGCCCAGGGCGAGGGCGAGATCCAGCGTCGCCGGGTGCTGGATGCCCTGGCGCGCTTCCGACCGACCCGCCCGGAGGGCGGAGCATGAGCGTCCGGCGCCCCGTCAGGCTGGCGGCGCCGGCCGTGCTGGCGGATGGCCGGGGGCTGAGCGGGGGCATGCTGCGCCAGCTGTTCATCGGCCAGTGCCTGGTGCTGGCCCTGCACCTGGCCTGGATGCCGGCCTGGCTGGTGGCGCTGGCCCTGGCGGTGGCCGGCTACCGGCTCGTGCAGCTGCGCCGCGGCCTGCCGCGGGCCGGCATCCTGCTGCGGCTGGCCGCGGTAGGCGGCCTGGTGCTGGCGCTCTGGCTGCAGTTCGGCACCCTGGGCAGCATGGACGGGCTGGTCGGCCTGCTGCTCGGCGTCTACCTGCTCAAGCTGCTCGAGACCCATGACCGTCGCGATGCCCGGGTGGTGGTGGTGATCGGCCTGGTCACCACGGCCGTGGCCTTCCTGCATGACCAGGGGATTCCCATGGCCGCGGGCGCCCTGCTGGCGGTGGCCTGGCTGCTGCAGTCGCTGGTCTGGCTCTCCGGTGCCACCGGCCTTCGCCAGGCCTGGCGGGAGACGGCCTGGCTGCTGGTGCTCTCGGCGCCGCTGATGGCGCTGCTGTTCGTCACCTTCCCGCGGCTGGGGCCGCTGTGGAGCATGCCGCAGATGGACCGGGCCTCCACCGGCCTGACCGACGAGATCGCCCCGGGCGACATCGCCCAGCTGTCGCGCAGCGATGCGCGGGCCTTCCGGGCCCGCTTCGAGGGGCGCGAGCCGGCCCCCGACGAGCGCTACTGGCGGGTCTACACCCTGTCGCACTTCGATGGCATCCGCTGGTCGCGGGCCACGCCCGACCAGCTGGCCGTCACCCTGGAGCGCCCGGTCGATGCCTTCGTCCGCGAGGCGGCGCGCTCCCCCTGGCAGTCGCAGGAGGGCGCACGGTTCAGCGCGGAGCTGCTGCTCGAGCCCGACAGCCGCCCCTGGCGCCCCTCTCTGGGCACGCCGCTGGAAAGCGACAGCCGCCAGCGCTTCCTGGCCGACGGCACCCTGGAGGGGCTGGCCCCGCTGAGCTCGCGCAGCCTGCTGAGGCTCTCCAGCAGCGGGGCGCCACCGGCCAATCCGGACCCCGCCGGCGCGCGCTGGCACCGCCTGCTGCCCGACGACGCCAACCCGCGCACCCGGGCCCTGGCCAAGCGGCTGTGGCGCGAGGCGGGCGGTGACCCGGATGCCTATCTCGCGGCGATGATGGCGCGCTTCGGCGAGGCCCCCTATCGCTATACGCTCTCGCCACCGCGTCTCGTCGGCGAGCACCGCGTCGATGACTTCCTGTTCGACAGCCAGGCCGGCTACTGTACCTACTACGCCTCGGCGGCCGCCGTGATGGCGCGCATGGCAGGTATTCCGGCGCGGGTGGTGGCGGGTTTCCTGGGCGGCGAGCGACACCCGGATGGCCACTTCACGGTCCGTGACTACGATGCCCACGCCTGGGTGGAGGTGTGGCGCGACGGTGCCTGGCGGCGCCTGGATCCCACCGCGGTCATCGCCCCGGAGCGCATCGAGCAGGGCGCCCAGGCGGTCGATGAGGGCGGCGAGGCCTTCCTGGCGGATGCCCGCTTCTCCCCGCTGCGCATGCGCGAGGTGGGCTGGGTGAACCGCCTGCGCCTGGAGTGGGAGCGGCTGGAGTACCGCTGGCAGCGCGGGGTGGTCGGCTACCAGCGCGAGTCGCGCCGTTCGCTGATGGCGCAGCTGGTCGGCTGGTGGCGCGAGGCCTGGGCCCGGCTGGATGCGCGGCTCCCCGGCCGGGGAGCCATGGCCACCGCGCTGGGCCTGATGGCAGTGCTGGTCGCGGCGGCGGGCCTGGTGCTGCTGGTTCAGCGGGGCTGGCAGCACCGCCGGCGTCGGCGCGACGAGCGCTGGCTGGTGGGCGACTTGCAGGCCTGGCTGGCCCGGCACGGCCTGGCGGGCCGCGCGGGGGAGTCGCCCGCCGCCCACCTGCGGCGCATCGCCCCCCGGGCCGGGCCGGCAGGGTGGGCGCTCGAGGAGTGTGCCCGAGACCTCGAGCGGCTGGCCTATGCGCCCCTGGAGGAGGCCGAGCGGCGCCAGCGGCGACACCGCCTGGCGAATCGGGTGGCCGAGGTGCGACGCCGGCTGCCGAGGCGGCGGCCTGGCCCGGGCGGGGCTGGCGCGTGAGGGGCCGGCGTGTCATCGTAGAGGGTCAGAGAGCGAGCCCGATGATCCATGTCCATTCATGACCACGAATGCCGCACCCAGAGCGGCGAGCCCTTCAACCTCCGCGCCCTGCGCGGTCAGGTGCTGCTGATCGTCAATGTGGCCAGCCAGTGCGGTTTTACTTCCCAGCTGCGTGACCTCGAGCACCTCTATGTTCGCTATCGCGACCGGGGCTTCACCGTGCTGGGCTTTCCCTGCAACCAGTTCGCCCGCCAGTCGCCGGAGTCGGCGCTGGATTTCTGTCGCTTCGCCGAGCACGAGTACGGGGTCTCCTTCCCGCTGCTGGAGAAGGTCAAGGTCAACGGCCGTGGCGCCCATCCGCTGTTCGTCGAGCTCAAGCGCCAGGCGCCGGGCGTGCTGGGAACCGGCATGATCAAGTGGAACTTCACCAAGTTCCTGGTCGGCCGGGATGGCCGCGTCATTCGCCGCTTCTCGCCCCGCGATGGCGAGGTGGAGCTGCGCGAGGCGCTGGAGAGGGCCCTGGACGAGCCCTGAGGGTCAGGGGAGCGTGTTGGCTCCCAGCCGGGTGGTCGAGCCGGGTCATCCTGCGCGGTCACGGCACCTCGCCGCGTTCGACCAGCACCCGTCCCATCAGCTCGTTCCAGCGATGGCGGGTCATCATGGTAGTCAGCCCCGAGAAAAGCGCCCAGCTCTTGCGCCGCCAGCCTTTGAGTCGCAGGTTGTGGGCCACCAGCTGCTTCATCAGCTTGTAGTCGTCGAACGAGCGCCATTCGCCGGCCACCGACATCTGGTGGCGCGCCAGTACCGGGGCAAGCTCCAGGCGGAAGACCCACTCCAGCTCGCGCACGGTCAGGTCGTGGCGCTGGATGACGGCGACCATGCGCGCGTAATCGGTCTCGCGGGGCTCGCGTTCCAGCCATAGCGGGGCCAGTGCCAGCCACAGCTCGCCGCGTTCGTCGACCAGTGTCTGTGCATCCATCGCTACCCTCCTGCCACACTCGTTGCCCGGGACGAGCATCCTGCACCAGCCATGCGACGGCCTCAAGGGCGGACAGCCGCCGCCGGGGCCGCTAGAATGTCGCCCACTGCCCTTCGATCCAGCCATCCGGCGCATTCATTCCCCCATGCGGACGGGCGCGGTTGTCCCGTCCGCCGGACAACAACGAGGTCTGACGTGATCATCAAGCCCAAGGTACGCGGTTTCATCTGCACCACCACCCACCCCGTCGGGTGCGAGAAGAACGTGCTCGAGCAGATCGAGGCGACCCGCGCCCGCGGCCTGGACCAGGCGCCGGGTGACGAGGCCCAGCGGCCGAAGAAGGTGCTGGTGATCGGCGCTTCGAGCGGCTACGGCCTGGCGGCGCGCATCACCGCCGCCTTCGGCTACGGCGCCGACACCCTGGGCGTGTTCTTCGAGAAACCCGGCAGCGAGAAGAAGCCGGGCACCGCCGGCTGGTACAACAGCGCCGCCTTCGACCGGTTTGCCAAGGCCGAGGGGCTCTACAGCAAGTCGATCAACGGCGACGCCTTCTCCCACGAGGCCCGCGACAAGGCCATCGAGCTGATCCAGCAGGACCTGGGCCAGGTCGACCTAGTGGTCTACTCGCTGGCCTCGCCGGTGCGTAAGCTGCCCGACAGCGGCGAGCTAAAGCGCTCCAGCTTGAAGCCGATCGGTGAGACCTATCGCGCCACCGCCATCGACACCAACAAGGACGCCATCATCGAGGCCGAGGTCGAGCCCGCCACCGAGCAGGAGATCGAGGACACCAAGGCGGTGATGGGCGGCGAGGACTGGGAGCTGTGGATCGAGGCCCTGGACCGCGCCGGCGTGCTGGCCCCCGGCGCCCGCAGCGTGGCCTTCAGCTACATCGGCACCGAGATCACCTGGCCGATCTACTGGCACGGCGCCCTGGGCAAGGCCAAGGAGGACCTGGACCGCGCCGCCGGCGAGATCGACAAGCGCCTCTCGGCCAGCGGCGGCGGCGCCAACGTGGCGGTGCTCAAGTCGGTGGTGACCCAGGCCAGCGCGGCCATCCCGGTCATGCCGCTCTACATCGCCATGGTCTACAAGGTGATGAAGGAGAAGGGCCTCCACGAGGGCACCATCGACCAGCTCAACCGCCTGTTCGGCGAATGTCTCTATACTCGTGAAGGACAGGGCAGCGATTGCAACACCGACGAGGTCGGCCGGCTGCGCCTCGATGACCGGGAGCTGCGCGATGACGTCCAGCAGGCCTGCAAGGCGCTGTGGCCCCAGGTGACCACCGAGAACCTCTTCGAGATCACCGACTATGCCGGCTACAAGCATGACTTCCTCAAGCTGTTCGGCTTCGAGCGTGACGACGTGGACTACGACGCCGATGTGAACCCGGTGGCGGACTTCGATGTCGTGAACCTGTAGGAGCCCGCGTTTCCGGGAGTTGCCCGGGGTGCGGGACGCTGATTCCAGCCAGTGGAGGTGTGCCATGGTTACCCGGGACAGCAAGACGCCGGAAGAGGAACTGCAGCATCTCAAGGAAGTCAGCCAGCCCGAGGACTTCGAGCATCCCGAGCCGGATGAAGACCAGCCCGAGGCAAAAGAGTCTCCGCACGGGCTGCACCGGGTGCTGCCCATCGTCATCGTGGTGCTCGGGATCCTGGCGGCGGCCATGTTGCTGCTGAGCGGCAACGCCCAATAGGCGGGCGGTCGCCGCTGGCCTCTCCTCGCGGTGGGGCTGTGGATCTTTCCGGCCTTGGGTAAGATGGGGGCTTTCCGGCGCCCCCGGCACCCACCCAAGGCCAGATTTGCATGCCCGAGCCCCTCACTCCCCTTCGTCCGACGTCTCCGACGCGGCATGTCGGTGTCGTGGTGCTGCCCGGCTTCTCCCTGCTGGCCCAGGCCTGTGCCACCGAGCCCCTGGCGGTGGCCAACCGCCTCGAGGGGCGACCCCTGTATCGGCTCACCACCTTCGCCTGTGTTGCCGGCCCGGTGGCCAGCGCCTCCCAGCAGGCGCTGATGCCCCAGGCCGGGATCAATGAGGTGGACGAGCCGCTGGACCTGCTGCTGGTGTGCGCGCCGGGCCCGCTCTCCGGCAGCGTCCCCGGGCCCCTGATCGAGTGGCTGCACCGGCTGGCCGGCGCGGGCGTGCTGCTGGGCGGCATCGGCGGTGGCACCGAGGTGCTGGCCCGGGCCGGGGTGCTGGACGGCTACCGGGCGACACTGCCCTGGCAGCGCTTCGATGCCTTCTCCGAGGCCTTCCCCCGCGTGCGCCTCTCCCGCCAGCTCTTCGAGATCGACCGCGACCGCCTGACCTGCGGCGGCGGTACCGCCGCCATGGACATGATGATGACCCTGGTGGGCAGCCAGCACGGCCCCCGGCTGGCGGAGCGCATCTCCGAGCACTTCGTGCTGGAACGCATCCGCATGGGCGACGAGCCCCAGCAGGTCCCGCTGCGCTCGCGGCTCGGCCATGCCCCCGAGAGCCTGGCCGAGGCGGTGGCCCTGATGGAGGCCAACATCGAGGAGCCCCTGACCACCCACGAGCTGGCCGAGCATCTGGGCATCTCCCGTCGCCAGCTCGAGCGCCTGTTCAAGAAGTACCTGCAGGCGGTGCCCAGCCGCTACTACCTGGACCTGCGGCTGCAGCAGGCGCGTCGCCTGCTGCGCGAGAGCGACCGCCCCGCCGGCGAGATCGCCCTGCAGACCGGCTTCTCCTCGGCGGCGCACTTCTCCACCGCCTACCGCAACCACTTCGGCATCACGCCCCGCGAGGAGCGGCTGGCCTGACCCTCTCACGCCCTGGAGTCCCGATGAGCGCGCTGCGGCCCCACCTCTTCCTGCTGCTGGTGGTGACGATCTTTTCCGGCAACATCCTGGTCGGCAAGGCCCTGGCGGGCCTGCCGCCCTTCACCATCTCGCTGGGCCGGGTGGCCATCGCCCTGGTGGTCATGCTGCCGCTCGGCTGGCACCAGGCCCGACACGGCTGGCCGGTCTTCCGGCGCCACTGGCGGCCGCTGCTGGGGCTGGCGCTCTCCGGGGTGGCCTTCTTCAACGCGCTGATCTATGCGGCGCTGAAGTTCACCTCGGCGACCAACGTCGCCATCCTCGAGAGCCTGATCCCGGTGGCGACCCTGCTGCTCAGCGTGCTGCTGTTCGGCGAGCGCTTCCGGCCCCTGCAGTGGGTCGGCGTGGTGGTCTCGCTGGGCGGGGCCGTGGTGGTCATCACCGCCGGGGAGGTCGCCGAGCTGGTACCCGGCGGGATGAACCCGGGCGATCTGATCATGCTGCTGGCGGTGCTGGTCTGGGTGGGCTACTCGCTTCTGGTCAAGGAGCACATGGCGCGCTTCCCGCGCTATGGCGGGCTGCTGGTCATGCTGGTCATCGCCAACCTGGCGTTGGCGCCCATCGCCCTGCTGGAGGGGGCCTGGCGGGTGGTGCCGAACCTCTCCACCGCCGAGCTCGCCGGGCTTGGCTATCTCGGTATCTTCCCCTCGGTGGTGGCGCTGCTGCTCTACAACAGCGCCCTGGCCGACATCGGGCCGACACGGGCGGCGGTCTACCTCAACTTGCTGCCCGTGTTCACCATGCTGGGGGCCTGGTGGTGGCTGGGGGACCGCATCCTCCCGGTGCAGGTGGTCGGCAGCCTGGTGGTGATCACCGGGGTCTGGTGCACCATCTCGCCGCCCCGGCAACGGGCCGCCCGCCCCGGCTGATCAGGCGGGGTGGGCCAGCAGGGCGCGAAACAGCGAGCCCATCATCACCGGCGTGTCCTGCTCGATGACGAAGTCGGCCGCCTCCAGCAGCGGGCGGGCCTGGCGGGTGATGTCGGTGGCGATGGCCGAGGTGAGGGCGTTGAGGCTACGCCGGGCCAGGCCGGCCGGGCGCTCGTCGGCCTGGAACTTGTCCATCACGCAGAGCTGGCCATCCGCCTTCAGCACTCGCCGGGCCTCGGCCAGCCCCCGCGCGGGGGCTGGCATCACCGCCAGGATCAGGTGCATCACCACCACGTCGAAGTGGTCGTCGGGATAGGCGAGGCGTTCGGCGTCCATGACCTCTGCCTGGACGTCGCGGCCCAGTGCATCGGCGCGCTGCCGAAGGCGCTTGACCATGCTCCGGGAGAGGTCGGTGGCGTGCAGTTCGATGTCCCGCGGCAGCCAGGGCAGGTCGAGCCCGGTGCCGGCGCCGACCAGCAGCACCCGCATGCCGGGCTGCCAGGTCACCTGGCCGAGGGCCATGCGGCGGGGCCCGCGGAAGGCGCGATCGGCCACCAGGTCGTAGACCGGGGCATAGAGCCCGTAGCGGATCCGGTTCCAGGCCGTGGTGTTGAACATGGTGGACTCCTCGTCGGCGAGTCTCTTCAGCCTACCCCATCCCGCCTCGACCATCCCGTGGCGCAGGTGGGAGGACACGGCGGCTGCCTTTTACACAACTCGCCGTCCCATTGCTGAAAGCCTCCTGCGGCAGCGCTCCCTATACTCGAGTGACCAATGATCCGTGATGCCAGGAATGGAGAGCGACATGAGCCAGACCCCGACCCGCGCCGACTTCGACCACTACATGGTGCCCAACTACGCCCCCCAGAAGGCGGTCCCGGTGCGCGGCGAGGGGAGTCGCCTGTGGGACCAGCAGGGCCGCGAGTACATCGACTTCGCCGGCGGCATCGCCGTGAACGGCCTGGGGCACTGCCACCCGGTGCTGGTCGAGGCCCTCACCGCCCAGGCGAACAAGCTCTGGCACCTGTCGAACGTCTATACCAACGAGCCGGCGCTGGCCCTGGCGCGCAGCCTGGTCGAGCGTACCTTCGCCGACAAGGTCTACCTCTGCTCCTCCGGTGGCGAGGCCAACGAGGCGGCTCTCAAGCTGGCGCGGCGCTGGGCCCATGACCACCATGGCGAGCACAAGCACCGCATCGTCTCCTTCTCGCAGTCCTTCCATGGCCGCACCTTCTTCACCGTCAGCGTCGGCGGGCAGCCCAAGTACTCCCAGGGCTTCGGCCCGGTGCCGGGGGGCATCGTGCATGGCCAGTACAACGACCTCGACAGCGTGCGCAACCTGATCGACGACGATACCTGCGCGGTGATGGTCGAGCCGATGCAGGGGGAGGGCGGCATCATCCCCGCCGACCCGGCGTTCCTGCAGGGGCTGCGCGACCTGTGCGATGCCTTCGATGCGCTGCTGATCTTCGACGAGGTGCAGACCGGGGCGGGACGCACCGGCTCGCTCTATGCCTACCAGCAGTACGGCGTGACCCCGGACATCCTGACCAGCGCCAAGTCGCTGGGCGGGGGCTTCCCGGTGGGCGCCATGCTGACCACCGACCGGGTGGCCCCGGCCATGGCCATCGGCACCCACGGCTCCACCTACGGCGGCAACCCTCTGGCCTCGGCCGTGGCCCTGGCCGCCGTGGAATATATCGACACCCCGGAGGTGCTCGAGGGCGTCAGGCACCGCCATGACCTCTTCCGCGAGCACCTCGAGGCGATCAACCGCCAGCATGGCGTGTTCCGGGAGATCCGCGGCATGGGCCTGCTGATCGGCGCCGAGATGGCGCCGGAGTACGAGGGGCGGGCCAAGGACATCCTGCCGCTGGCCCTCGAGGAGGGGCTGATGGCGCTGATCGCCGGTCCCAACGTGCTGCGCATGGCGCCCTCGCTGGTGATCCCCGAGGCCGATATCGCCGAGGGCATGGCGCGGCTCGAACGCGCGGTGGCGCGGCTGGTGGCGGAGCAGTGAGCCCCGGTCCCGCGATGCGTGACGACTCATTCCCTTCCGGAGACCCTGCCATGCTGGTCATACGCCCCGTCCGCCCGGCGGACCTGCCGGCCCTGGAACGGCTGGCCGGCAGTGCGACGCCGCGGCTGACCAACCTGCCGGCCCACCGCGACCGCCTGGAGGAGCGCATCGCCCGCTCCCAGCGCGCCTTCGCCGCCGAGGTCGAGGTGCCCGGTGACGAGCACTACACCTTCGTGCTCGAGGACCTGGAGCGCGGCGAGGTGGCGGGTACCGCCACCATCCGTGCCCAGGCCGGTGCCCGCGAGGCCTACTACACCTATCGCCAGGAGACGCTGATCCACGCCTCCCAGCAGCTCGACGTGCGTCGTGAGGTACCGACCCTTTCGCTCTCCCACGAGGTCTCCGAGGCGACCCTGCTCTGCGCCCTGTCGATGGATGCCCGCTACAAGGGCACCAGCGCCGAGAGCCTGCTGCGCCGCGCGCGGCTGATGTTCATCGCCCAGTACCCGGAGCGCTTCGCCGGGATCCTGGCCATGGCCTTTCCCGGCTACCTGGATGAGCAGGGCGAATCGCCGTTCTGGAACAGCGTGGGTCGCCACTTCTTCGTGCGCGACTACCAGGAGATCAACTACCTGGCCGGGGTGCGTTCGAAGAGCTTCATCGCCGAGGTCATGCCGCAGTTCCCGCTCTACCTGGCGCTGCTCACGCCCCAGGCCCGGGCCGCCATCGGCCGCGAGCATCCCGACCACGAGCCGGCCCTGACCGAGATGCTGGCCGAGGGCTTCCTGCGCTCGCGCCACGTGGACATCTTCGATGCCGGCCCGGTGATCAAGGGCGAACGGGAGCGCCTGCAAAGCTTTTGCCGCGCCGCCTGGCATCCGGTGCGCATCCGCCCCGCCCACGCGCTGCCCGATGCCGAGCCGGCCATGGTCGCCAACCAGCGCCTCGGCGACTTCCGCTGTGTGGTGGCGCGCTATGCCCTGTCGCCCACCGGCCAGCTGATGCTCTCCCCGGAGCATGCCGAGCGGCTGGGCGTGGAGGAGGGGCGCGCCGTGCTGGCCGCCCCCCTGGCGCTGCCGGGGATGGGAGACGGGAGTCTCGACGCGCACGATCCGGGCTATGACGAGGGAGAGCTGTGATGCGTATTCGACCGATCGCCGAGGGCGACCTGGACGAGCTGCAGGCCCTGGCCCGGGAGACCGGGGTGGGCTTCACCTCGTTGCCCGACAACCGCGACTTCCTGGCGTCCAGGATCGCCTCGACGGTGGCCGCCTTCGAGGAGCGCACGCCCAAGGAGCAGCGGCTCTACTTCTTCGTGCTGGAGGACGAGGCGAGCGGCCGGCTGGCCGGCTGCTGCGCCATCGAGGGCCAGGTGGGGCGCGAGATCCCCTTCTATCATTACCGCCTGGGGACCCTGGCCCACTCCTCGGTGCAGCTCGACCTGCACCGCACCATCGACACCCTCTTCCTGAGCTCCGACCACACCGGCGACGCCGAGGTGGCCTCGCTGTTCCTGCGTCCCGAGTATCGCGGCGCCGACCATCGTCACGATCGCAACGGCGCGCTGCTGTCGATGATGCGCTGGCTGTTCCTGGCCGAGTTCCGCGACCGCTTCCCCGACAAGGTGCTCGCCGAGATGCGCGGCGTCTTCGACGAGAACGGGCGCAGCCCCTTCTGGGAGTGCCTGGGCAGCCACTTCTTCCCGCTCGCCTTCGACGAGGCCGACAGGCTCACGGGGCTGGGCCAGAAGAGCTTCATCGGCGAGCTGATGCCCAAGTTCCCGATCTACACGCCCTTCCTCAGCGAGGCGGCGCGGGCCTGCATCGGCCAGGTGCACGAGCATACCCGTCCGGCGTTGGCCATGCTCAAGAAGCAGGGCCTGCGCTGGGAGGGTTTCATCGATATCTTCGACGGCGGCCCCACCGTGGAGGCCTATATCGACGACGTGCGCGGCGTGCGGCTGTCGCGGCGCTGCCGGGTCGAGGTCAAGGCCGGCACGCCCGAGCGTTCGCCGCGGCCGCGCTGGCTGGCGGCCACCACCGGGATGGCGGGCTTCCGTGCCGCCTGGCTGGGACGCGGGCCCGACGCCGAGGGCGTGGTGACGCTCGACGAGGACGAGGCGCGTCGGCTGGAGGTCGCTTCCGGCGACACCCTGCGCATTCTGGATACCGAGGAGGAGGCGTGATGAAGGCAAGACAACAGCTGCTGGTCGGCGGCACCTGGCAGGCGGGTGAGGGCGAGGCCTTCACCAAGCACGACCCGGTCTCCGATGAACGCCTCTGGGAGGGTGGCGCCGCCACCGCGGCCCAGGTGGACGCCGCGGTGGCGGCCGCCCGGGGCGCCTTCCCGGCCTGGGCGCGGACTCCTTTTGGCGAGCGCCAGGCGCTGGTGGAGCGCTTCCGCGAGGTGCTGGAGCGTCACCGCGAGGACCTGGCCACGGCCATCGCCCAGGAGACCGGCAAGCCGCTCTGGGAGGCCCGCACCGAGGTGGGGGCGATGATCGGCAAGGTGGCGCTCTCGATCCGCGCCTACCAGGAGCGCACCGGCGAGCGCAGCCGCGACCTGGGGGATGCCACCGCCGTGCTGCGCCATCGCCCGCACGGGGTGATGGCGGTCTATGGCCCCTACAACTTCCCCGGCCACCTGCCCAACGGCCATGTCGTACCGGCGCTGCTGGCCGGCAACACCGTGGTCTTCAAGCCCAGCGAGCAGACCCCGCTGACCGCCGACCTCACCCTGCAGTGCTGGCAGGAGGCGGGGCTGCCCGACGGCGTGATCAACCTGGTGCAGGGCGCCGCCGGGACCGGCCAGGCGCTCTCGGCAAACCCCGGCCTCGATGGCCTGCTGTTCACCGGCAGCGCCCGGGTGGGGGGCCTCCTGCATCGCCAGTTCGCCGACCAGCTCGACAAGATCCTGGCCCTGGAGCTCGGCGGCAACAACCCGCTGGTGGTGAAGGACGTCCCCGACCAGGAGGCGGCCGTGCTGACCATCCTGCAGTCGGCCTTCCTCTCCGGCGGCCAGCGCTGCACCTGCGCCCGGCGGCTGATCGTGCCCGAGGGCCAGGTAGGGGACCACCTGCTGGATGCTCTCAGTGACGCCATCTCGCGGCTGCGGGTGGCCGGCCAGTTCAGCGACCCCGCGCCCTTCTATGCCGGCCTGGTGAGCGTGGCGGCCGCCGATGGCATGCTCCAGGCCCAGGACGACCTGGAGGCGCTGGGGGGGACGGTGCTCGCCCGCATGGCCCGCGTCGAGCCCGGCACCAGCCTGCTCAGCCCGGCGCTGATCGACGTCACCGGCCTGGCGGTGCCTGACGAGGAGCACTTCGGCCCGCTGCTCAAGGTGCATCGCTACCGCGACTGGGACGAGGCGCTGCGCCTGGCCAACGACACCCGCTACGGCCTCTCCGCCGGGCTGCTCGGCGGTGAGCGACACGACTGGGACGATTTCCTGCTGCGCATCCGCGCCGGCATCGTCAACTGGAACCGCCAGACCACCGGCGCTTCCGGCGACGCGCCCTTCGGTGGGGTCGGCGAGAGCGGCAACCATCGCCCGAGTGCCTATTACGCCGCCGACTACTGTGCCTATCCGGTCGCCTCCATGGAGAGCGAGGCGCTGGTCCTGCCCGAGACGCTGCCGCCGGGGGTGACCCTATGAGTCAACCGACCCCGGACGTGCGCGAGGTCAACTTCGATGGCCTGGTCGGCCCGACCCACAACTACGCCGGCCTGGCCCTGGGCAACGTCGCCTCCATGACCCACGGCGGACTGGAGGCCAATCCCCGGGAGGCCGCCCTTCAGGGCCTGGGCAAGATGAAGGCGCTGATGGAGGCCGGCTACGCCCAGGGCGTGCTGCCGCCCCAGCAGCGCCCCGACCTGGGGGCGCTGCGCCAGCTCGGCTTCACCGGCAGCGATGCTAAGGTGCTGGCCCGGGCGGCGGGCGAGGCCCCGCAGATCCTGCGCGCGGTCTGCTCGGCCTCGAGCATGTGGACCGCCAATGCCGCCACGGTGACGCCCTCCATGGATGCGCCGGACGGCCGGGTGCACTTCACCCCGGCCAACCTGCAGTCGAGCTTCCACCGCTTCCTGGAGCCGGCCACCACCGCCCGGGTGCTGGCGGCGATCTTCCGCGAAGAGCAACGCTTCGCCCACCATCCGGTGCTGCCGGCGACCCCGGCCTTCTCCGACGAGGGCGCGGCCAACCATACCCGCCTCGCCGCGGACCATGGCGAGCCCGGGGTGCACCTCTTCGTCTATGGGCGGGCGGCCTTCGGCTGGGGGGCCGAGGAGGGCGTGGCGCCGCGGCGCTTCCCGGCGCGCCAGACCCTGGAGGCGAGCCAGGCGATTGCCCGCCAGCATGGCCTCACGGAGTCCCGGGTGGTGTTTGCCCAGCAGCACCCCGAGGCCATCGATGCCGGGGTCTTCCACAACGACG
This sequence comes from Halomonas gemina, assembly GCF_023554995.1. GTDB lineage: Bacteria > Pseudomonadota > Gammaproteobacteria > Pseudomonadales > Halomonadaceae > Halomonas > Halomonas gemina. The sequence goes on along the minus strand of NZ_JAMJPK010000008.1, from coordinate 38,720 downwards.
TGATCAGCGTGGGTAACGGTCCGGTGCTGCTCTACCACGAGCAGGCCTTCCTGGACGAGCAGGCCACCCTGGACGCGCTGAGGGCGAAGATGGCCACGCCGCTGGTCCCGATCCGGGTCCCCGAGGCGGCGGTCAGCCTCGAGGACGCCGTGGCCTCCTACCTCTTCAACTCCCAGCTGCTCTCCAACCTGGATGGCACCATGACGCTGGTGGTGCCCGGGGAGTGCCAGGAGCGCGAGAGCGTCTGGCGCACCATCCAGGACCTCCTGCTGGCCGGCCATAACCCGATATCCGAGGTGGTGGTCAAGGACGTCAAGCAGAGCATGCGCAACGGCGGGGGCCCTGCCTGCCTGCGGCTGCGGGTGGTGCTCTCGGCGGCGGAACGCGCGGCCCTCTCGGGGCGGGTGCTGCTGAATGATGCCCTGCATGGCGAGCTCACCGCCTGGGTCGAGCGTCACTACCGCGACCGCCTGGCCCCCAAGGACCTGGCCGACCCGCAGCTGGCCGAGGAGACCCTGGCGGCGCTGGACGAGCTGACGGAGATCCTGGCCATCGGCGCCGTCTATCCCTTCCAGCGCGGATGAGGCATCTGGAGATCCTGCGACTGGGCCCCGACTCGCCGCACCTGGCGCGGGTCGCGGCCTGGCAGCACGCCGAGTGGTCGCATCTGAGCCCCGGCGAGACGCTGGCCTCGCGCCTTGCCGCCCTGCGCGGGGAGTGCGGCAGGGCGGGCGTGCCCTCGGTATTCGTGGCGCTTGCGACAGGCAGGCCGGTGGGCACCGCCAGCCTGGTGGCCCAGGACCTGGATCCTCGGCCCGACCTCACGCCCTGGCTGGCCTCGGTCTATGTGCTGCCCGAATGGCGCGGGCGGGGCATTGCCTCGTCGCTAGTCCGGCGGGTCGAGGTGGAGGCCTCGGGGAACGGCATCGAGCGGCTCTATCTCTTCACCCCGGATCGGCAGGCGCTCTATCGCCGCCTCGGCTGGACGGATCACGAGACCCTGCGTCACCACGGCGAGACCGTGACCGTCATGACCCGACGGCCGATCCCCACGCCCGCCTGAACCGCCGGTCCGCTGCAGCGGACCGGCGCCCGGATGCGCTATGCTGCCGCCCAGCGGACAAGGGAGAGACGATGTGACGGGCGTGGTCTACTGGCTGGACATGGCGGGGGTGATCGTCTTCGCCCTCTCGGGCGTGATACTGGCCTGCCGTTCGCGGATGGACCCCTTCGGCATGCTGGTGCTGGCGGCGGTGACCGGGATCGGTGGTGGCACCCTGCGAGACCTGGTGCTGGGCGTACGCCCGGTGTTCTGGGTGACGGATCCGACCTACCTCTGGGTGATCCTCGCCACCGTTAGCCTGTCGATCCTCGGCTTCCATTACATCCATCGCCTCTCGCGGGGCTTCCTGCCGGTGGCGGACGCCTTCGGCCTGGCGCTGTTCACGGTAATCGGCGCCCACAAGGCCCTGATGCTGGAGGCGCCGGGCGTGGTGGCGGTGCTGATGGGTCTGCTGACCGGGGTGGCCGGCGGCATGGTCCGCGACGTGCTGGCGCGGCGGGTACCCATGGTGCTCCGGCAGGAGGTCTATGCCACCGCCTCGATTGCCGGTGGCGTGGTCTTCGTCGGCCTGGAGGCCCTTGCCGTGCCGCTGGCGGTCTCCATCGCCACGGGGCTGGTGGTGACCCTGGGCTTGCGGCTCTCGGCGATCCACTGGCACCTCTCCCTGCCGGTGTTCGCCTGGGTGGTGGTGCAGCGGCCAGCGACCTCCCGGGGCCCTGAGCGCGACGAGCAGGAGCAGGCGATGCCTCCCGGGCGACCCAAGGCCAGGGTCAAGCTGATTCCGCCAGGGCGCGTCAGACGAGGGAGGAAAGCAAAATGAGCATGACCCCGACCCCGATGGGAAGGCCCCGCACGCCTGCCGTGATCGTCACCTGGCTGATGGTGGCGCTCCTCTCTCTGGCCGGCTGTGCCATCCAGCAGCGGGACCTCGAGCAACGGGAGCAGGGGCTGGATTATGCGGCAGTGGCCGCGGCGATCCGCGAGCGCTACGAGGCGGCACTGCCCGACCTCCCCCACAGCAAGCAGCGCCACTATGCCCAGCGGCTCTACCGGATCACCGGAGACGCCCGTTACCTGCCCCTCAACCGGGACTACGGCCAGCGTCTGGTGGGCCGGATTCGCGAGGAGATCGAGGCGCTGGACACGCCGGACCACGCCGAACGCCGGGCCCGGGAGAAGGTGGCGGCCTACCCGACGGGCAGCGAGAAGCAGCGTCGCCGCAAGCGGATGCTCGCCGAGTGGGGCGAGATCGCCTATGCCAAGAGCCTGGCCTTCGAGCTGACCCAGGCGCAATACCATGGCCTGCTGAACGAGGCCGACCTTCCCGGCTATCGCCGGGCGCTGGACTACCTGGCAAGCGTTGACTTTCGTCCCTTCCTGCTCGATTCCGACGTGATGGCGATCTACGCCGCCCAGGTGGCCAACCTGGTGTATTACCTCGAGGACCTGGGCGTCACCGACCTGCGCGAGGAGGTCATCACGGCCTTCCGCCAGCAGTACCCGCCGCGGCGTGACCCGAGGCTCTCCACGGCCGAATACCGCAACAAGATATACGGCATGACCCACTTCGTGATCGCCGCCAGTGACTACTACCAGCAGCCGGTGTCGGCCGAGGAGTTCCGCTGGGTGCTGGACGAGTTCGCCGCCAGCCTGGAGCGCATCCTCGCGGATACCAAGGAGGACATCTATACGGAGGTGGGCATAAGTTTCCTGCTGGCCGGGGAGGAGGAGCATCCGGCCGTGGGGCGTCTTCAGGATGCGCTGGTCGGAGCCTATGACCCCGAGGCGAGGATGGTGCCGTCTGAGCAGGGGGGCACCGACCTGGCCAACGGGGAGCACCGCAACGTGCTGGCCATCATGCTGCTGGACTGGCCGGAGAGGCTCTATCCTGGGCCTAAGATTTCTCCGCTTCAGGAACATGAAACCCTGGCTTCATGCACCGGCACTTCTTTTAACTGGAAGGACAGCTCCTTACGGATATGCAAGTAGAGTGGTATTAGGTCCTCATGCATCTCTTTTTCGGCTTTTGAATGGTCTATATAGTAAGCGTTTCGTAAACCATGGTGCTCAATTTCATCGCTCACTTTGGTGAAGTGGAAGCCAGATAGCGCGAGTAGTCTAGGTAGGCGAGATTCCATCATTGCAAACACGTGGCGACGGCCAGTCAGCCCTACCAGAGAGTAGGTGCAGAGAAAGAGTCCTATGGCAATCAGAGGGAATGTTCTCACTTCCATGCTCGAGAAGTCTTGTCCATCAAAGATAATAGAGGTATGATTTTCTCCGGTCTGGCGAGACCGAAAGTTTCGAGAAATTGCCAGTCGGGAAACTTCGCAAAGCTGATGCCTTGGCATGTTTCCTGGTTTTAGCATGGAGTGATTTAGCTTTCCACTGCCTTGTATTTCTACTGGAAGCTTGTGAAATGGCGATTCCGGATCACTTGATGGTATGACTAGGCGCATGCACCCAGCAGGCAGGCCGCTGCGCTTGTGTTCAATTAGGCAGTGAATCGAAGAATCATCGTACTCATCTGTTTCCAGGTGGTGAGCTTGGTCCTCATGCATCTTGTAACGCAGCTCTTGAAGAAAAACTTCATGGCGCAAGGAGAGAGCCTTTTTTTTAACATCAGGGCTCATGGCCAGTACAAAGCGATACTCTTCAATGAATTGGCCGAAGAGTTCTTGATTGCGAGACCGCTTTACCTCATTGGTTTTTAGCGATGTCATTCTTGACTTCCTTTGTACTGTGAGTTGCCAATTATCCGAAAGATCAAAATTCAAGCTATAGTCTTATAATAGGGCTTAAGGCCTTTTCATGTGTCCTTTAAGATATTCTTTATCAGACTAGGGCGGCCCAAGTGAAAGCCTTGGCCATAGGTGATGCCATAGGACTTCAACATCGGCAGCAGCGCTTCCTGATCGACGAACTCGGCGATCGCCTGCTTGCCGAAGCCGGCGGCAATATCGGCGATGGCCTGGACGATGACGCGGCTCTCGGGGCTGATCGGCAGGCTGCGGATGAAGGAGCCGTCGATCTTGATGTAATCCACCGGCAATTGCCCCAGGTAATGGAAGCTGCTGAAGCCCACGCCGAAATCGTCCAGGGCGGTGCGGCATCCGAGGTCGCGGACCGACTGCAGCACGCCGCGTGCAGTCGAGAAGTCAGTGACGGCGGCGGTCTCGGTGACTTCGAGGATAAGATGGTGGGGATCGGCACCACTCGCGGCCAACTCGTCGGCCAGGTACTGCTTCAGGCCTTCATCATGCAGGGACTGCCCCGAGAGGTTGACCGCCAGGCTGATACCTCGCTCCTGCAGTTGACTGAGTAGCCGCAGGCTGTGGCGCAGCACCCAGCGGTCGACCTGCACGATCTGACCGCTGCGCTCCGCTACCGGGATGAAACAGGCGGGCGATACTAGGCTGCCATCGGCATCGCGCATGCGCAGCAGTACCTCGTAGTGCTTCACGTCGCGATCCTCCAGCCGCATGATCGGTTGCACCATCAGCTCGAAACTGTCTTCTTCCAGAGCGCTGCGCACGCGCTCGACCCAGTAGACCCGCTCCTGCAGCTCGTCCTTGGCGTTCTCGATCCTCGATAGCAGGTGCCAGTGCTGGAGGCCACTCTCCTTGGCCTTGTACATGGCCACGTCGGCACTGGCCATCAGGTCGGCCGGCGTCGCGCCGTGGACCGGGAACAAGGCTATGCCGATACTCGCGGTGACCCGGTGGCGGCGCCCTGCAGCCGTGAACCCCAGGCTGTCGAGCAGCTGGTCGATGTACTGGGCAACCTGGACCGCCTGGTCCTCGTCGGCATGTTCCAGCAACAGCGAGAACTCGTCGCCACCCAGGCGGGCGATGACACCGCGATGGCCCAGGTTCAGCAGGAGGGTCTCCGCCACCTCACGCAGCAGGCGGTCACCGACATGGTGGCCGCTGAGCTCGTTGACCTCCTTGAACTGGTCCAGGTCCAGCAGTAGCACGGCGCCGCATGATTCCCGCCACAGGGCCTTCTGCAGGGCATCCTGGAAGTAGCGCCGGTTGTAGAGCTCGGTCAGGGGATCACATTCGGCCAGCCAGGTCAGGCGGGCCTCCGCGGCCTTGCGCTCAGTGATGTCGAGCCCTACCGAGATGCGCGACATGCTGCCGTCGGTGCCGGACGGCAGCGGGGCATGGTACCAGGCGATGGTATGGATGCGCTGGTCCGGAGTCTGCAGGGTCCGCTCCTCCTGCTGTGGTGTGTCGAAGGCGCCGACCAGGGAAGGGCTGCCCGCCTCGAACACGTCCACGAAGTGGCGACCCAGCAGGGAGGGTTCATCCAGGTCCAGCATCGCGCGGGTATAGTCGTTGACCAGGCTGATCCGTCCCCGGTTGTCCTGGGCAATGATGAAGACCCGGGCGGTATCGAGCAGGCTGTTGACGAAGTCCCGTTCCTTGGCCAGCTCCTCGACGCGCTCCGCCAACTGGTCTCCGCGTTCCTGAACCTCCTTTTCCAGCATCTCGAGCTGTCGGGAGAGCTCCAGGGTGGTGCCTTCCAGCACGTCGATCTCGTCCGGCAGGCGGTGGCGGACGGCGGGGATCGCGGCGCGAACATCGTCGAATCCCCCGCTGGCCAGCGTCGGCAGCAAGCCGGCGATCCGCCGCAGGCGTGCCATGGGGCGCAGCAGGATCAGCAGCAGCACCAGCTCCGCGGCGATCCAGCCCGCCAGGCCAACGCCCAGCAGGATGCGAGTGTCCTCGTTGATGGCCCTGATCTGGGTCGAGATGTCGGAGACCAGCAGGAAGTAGCCGGTGCTGCGTCGGTCCGCGTCCTCGTCCATGCGGACCGCGCTGAGCTCCAGGTGCTGGCCCCGATACTGAAGCTGCAGGGGTGCTTGCAGCAGGGCGCTGATCGGTCCGAGTTCGGCTGCCCGTTGCAGGACGGGCAGGCTGACTTCCTGGCGCGTCAGGGCCAGAAGATAGCCATTCCAGGGGGCGAGATGGCGCGCTTCGGGAAGGTCGCGGCCCTCCAGCGGGCCGGTCACCAGCAGGGCCACTTCGGCGTTGGAGACCTCCCGGGCCTGTCGGGTCACATCGGCCAGTGAGCGGGAGAGAACGACCAGGCCGACGCTCTCGCCATCCACCAGCACCGGAACGGCGGCATACTGCTGGCAGTCCGCCGCACAGCGCAGTGCCGTGATGGGCATCTCGGTATCCATGATCCGTTGCGCCCAGGCCTGGATCGGCAGACTACTCTCGGACTGGCCGGCCCCCCAGCGGCCCAGGATCCCCCCCTGGGTGTCCACCACCAGTATCTCGTCGATGCCGGCCTCGAGCTGCAGGGTCGGCCACTGAGACGCCAGCGCTTCCTCGACTTCTTCCGCGTTGCGCGCCTCGAGGGGGGGGCCCAGGCGTGGCGAGGCCGCCGCCAGGCCCGCCAGCTGGCGAAGGTTCTCCGCCGAACGCTGCAGGGCCAGGCGGATCTCCCGCTGTTGCCGCTCGTGGTGCTGGTTGCGGCTCTCCTGGAACTGGCGGGTCAGGTTGTCGTGGCCCAGCCAGGTAAACAGCGCCACAAGTCCGACCAGCAGCAGGCTGCTCAGGGCGATGACACGCCATGTCAGGCTGAGTCGGTGGCGAGTCCGGAGGGACGCGGGGAGGGTCATCTCGGCGGGTTCCTGGCCAGGAGCATGGAGACGTCAGAAGCGCAACGAGAGCTGGAACAGCAGCATGTTCCAGCGACGACTGGTCTCCGATGGGTCCGGGTTGTCCTGGGTAGGCAGCCAGCCGGTGCCATCGACATGATGATATTCGCCGGCCAGCATCACGCGAGGGTGGGGGGTCCACTGCAGGCCCAGGGTGATATCGTCGGCAAACTGTGTGTGGGCAGGAATCGAACCCCCTGTGCTGGCTTCAAACTCCTTGCCTGAGCGGTCACCTCGGTCATTTACCAGGCTGTCGTAGCGAACGAGCCATTGCCAGTCATTGTTGAAGCGGCGCGTGTACTGGATGTACCAGCTTTCTCCATTCCGCTCTGAGTCCGCGAAGGCGTTGAACCCTTCGAGTTCAAGCTTCCGGATGGCGTATTCGGCAGTGAGGCTCCATAGTTCCTGATTGTATTGAAAGGAGAGAACCCAAGGTTCGAAATGAAACTTGCCATTTCCTGGCATACCGGGAGGGGAGTCATATTCCGCATTGGCACTGGCGGTACTGAGCGCCGTTACAATTCGGCCTCCATCATGCTCATATCGTATTTGCCCGATCGCAGATGTGTCGGGCTCAAGGGAGCCTGGAAACCTCTCTAGCCCCAGGGTTCGGTCTACGTCATCCTCAATGCGTACTTGCCCAAAGCCTGCCTGCAGTCTTAGAGCCCCTGTCTCGAGCCTCTCCTCATGGTAGAGGCTGACGCCGTCACCGGCTAGGCCCAGCGACCGGGTACGGTCGAAGTAGATGGATTGTGGCAAGAGGATACTAGGCCGGGTAAAGGCCACATCGCGGGTCTGGTTGTAGAAGCCGAAGGGGTTCTTGAAGCGGCCGAGCTGGATGCCGAAGGTACGTTGCTGGTCGGAGAGCATCTGGTAATCGATGAGCCCATAGTCAAGCTTCGGAGTGGCATCGCTGCCATCTCCGCCGGACCGCCGGCTCAGTACCTGGGCGGCCAGCAACACATCCTCGTGGGGTCGCAGCGAGGCATTGGCACCGATCTCGGTGAACTTGAAACTGCCCTCGTCCTCGCTGCTGGGACCGAAGAAGTTGTTGTCGTCGGTGATGATCATCGCCTGGCTCAGGAAGCCATGCACCTGAAGGGTATCCAGCACGCCTTCGTCGCTTCGGGCCTGGGCAGAGAGGCCCAGGGCCAGCGCGGCGGCCATGGCGATCATGGAGCGGGAATCACTCCATCGAAATGACTTGGACACGATCATCCAGGTACTCCCTTTCAAGATATCCCACGGCACCGGGCGTGGTGGCGACACGCTCACGCATCTCTGCCTGGTCGCGAACACGGTCGGGCGCCTGCCCGGTGCCCGAGAACACCATGCGGTCCCAGGCCAGCTGCAGCTGGTGCGGATAGACGGCCAGCTGCTCCTTGGCAAAGCGCGCATGCACGGGGTGGTTGTTGTCGAGCACGAAGACCCGCACGGCCTGGCCGTCGGGCCAGGTGCGCTGCCTCATGGCGAAGATGGCGCGGGTGGTATCGCGCTTCAGCTGGCGGGTATTCACATCGGGGTGGGCCACCAGCAGGATCGGTGTTTCTTGAGCAACGGCCGTCGTGCCGGCCAGCGGCAGGCCGGCCAGCAGCAGCACGCTGGCCAGGGCCAGCAGGCTCAGGCGCAGCATGCAGTGTACCTCCCCGGCTGGCTGGCATAGGCAACGGCGCCCGCCGCCGGGGAGCGGGTCAGGACGAATGATGGCATCGGGGGTTGTGTTCCCGTTGTCTGACGAGCACCAGTCTCATGCACCATGCAGGCGCGGCTTGCACGTTACGTGTGTACGAGGCCATGACGCCCTCTCCCTGCTGCCCCTGGGGGCATTGTCATTTTTAATGCCTGATGCGTATCAGTTATTCCCCACGACAGGCATCAGGAGGACCATCATGTCGTTCCGACACGGGTCATCCTTATACGCTACATCACTTTAAGGAAATTTACAGGCCGGCGTATCAACGCGGTGGGAGACCCCGGCGGCGGATGGCCGCCGGGGGAGGAGGTCAGTTGAAGACGTGGAAGCTCTCGGCATTGAGCCACAGGTGGGCCATCACGCTGGCGATGTAGCCCAGGGCGATCACCGGGGTCCAGCGCAGGTGGCCCATGAAGGTGTAGTTGCCGCGGGCCTGGCCCATCAGGGCGACGCCGGCCGCCGAGCCGATCGACAGCAGGCTGCCGCCCACGCCGGCGGTGAGGGTGATCAGCAGCCAGTGGCCATGGGACATGTCCGGCTCCATGGTCAGCACCGCGAACATCACCGGGATGTTGTCGACCACCGCCGAGATTACCCCCAGGGCAATGTTGGCCCCGGTGGCGTTCCAGCCGGTGTAGAGGGCCTCGGAGAGCATGCCCAGGTAGCCCATGAAGCCAAGGCCTCCCACGCACATCACCACGCCATAGAAGAACAGCAGGGTATCCCACTCGGCCCGTGCCACACGGTTGAAGACGTCGAAGGGCACCACGCTGCCCAGGCTCTCGAGCTTCTTCCAGTCGCCGCGCTGGCTGTAGCGGGTCCGCTTGCGTTCCAGGGAGCGCGGCAGGGTGCGGCGCAGGTAGTAGCCGAAGAACTGCAGGTAGCCAAGGCCCGTCATCATGCCCAGCACCGGCGGCAGGTGCAGGAAGACGTGGCAGGCCACGGCGGTGGCCACGGTGAGCAGGAAGAGGGCGATGATGCGGCGGGCACCTCGCTTGAGCCAGACGTCCTCCTCCATGCTGGCAGGCTTGCGGTTCTTGATGAAGGCGCTCATCACCACGGCCGGGATCAGGAAGTTGATCAGCGACGGGATCAGCAGCTCGAAGAACTCTTGGAACTGCACGATGCCCGCCTGCCAGACCATCAGGGTGGTGATGTCACCGAAGGGACTGAAGGCGCCACCGGCATTGGCCGCCACCACGATGTTGACGCAGCAAAGGTTGATGAAGCGCTTGTCGCCCTCGGCGACCTTGGTCACCACCGCACACATCAGCAGTGCGGTGGTCAGGTTGTCGGCGATCGGTGAGATCACGAAGGCCAGTACGCCGGTGATCCAGAATAGCTGCCGATAATCGAAGCCCTTGCGGACCATCCAGGAGCGCAATGCATCGAACACCCGGCGCTCGTCCATGGCGTTGATGTAGGTCATCGCCACCAGCAGGAACAGCATCAGCTCGGTGAACTCAAGCAGGGTCACGCGGAAGGCGTGCTCCGACTCGGCGGGCATGCCCGCCTTGACATAGACCCAGCCGATCAGCGCCCAGATGATGCCGGCCGCGACCAGCACCGGCTTCGACTTGCGCATGTGGATCTTCTCTTCGGCCATGACCAGGGCGTAGGCCAGCACGAAGACGGCGACGGCGAGCATGCCCACGAAGGAGCCGGTCAGGTCGAGTTCGCCGGTGGCGGCGAGCACGGGGCCGCTGGCCAGCAGCGAGAACACGGCGAGCACGAGCATGCCCGGCCAACGGACGGTTTGCCGTGGCCTGGGGGGTATACGACAGGTTGTCAGCATGGCTGCGATCATCCTGAGGCAGGAGGTGGGGGAAGGGTTAAAAAGCGGGCGAATCTTATCACAGTGTGTTGCGATGCAATACGCCACTTATTTATTACTCGCGATTCTTTGGTAGGAAGGAGAGGTCACTCCGTGTTCCCGGAAGGGCGAGCCTGGGTATCCAGGGCCTGCTGCCACTGGTGCACCGTGACCTCCTCCAGGTCCTCTTCCGGCGAGGGGCGGTGGCGTTCATACCAGCGGCGCGGACGCAGCAGGCGAACCTCGGGCCGGCCCTGCTCGAGGGACACCCCGACGGCGAGGATGCCCAGGCGGGCATAGAGGGAGCCCTCCAGCGCCTTGTCGCGAATGACCAGGTCGGCGAGCATCTCCAGGGGGCCGCCCGTCAGGCGAGCCTCGCGCAGCTGCAGGGTATCGTCGTCCAGGTGCAGCAGGGCGTTGCCACGGATGTCGTTCACCGTCAGGCGCCGACCCAGCCATTCCCACTCCCGGGCCCGGGACAGGAACAGGCGCGCCAGCAGGCCGCTGTCGCGCATCGCCATGGCGATGCGCGCATCCAGTTGCAGGGGGCGGGTCCAGTCAAGACGACCCTCGGTGATGTCGAGGCGCGCCCACCAGCCGGCCTCGCCGCGTGTCTGCTCATCCCGGCGCTGGATGTTGTCCAGTCGAAGTTGTGAGCCGGAGGCATCGAAGCGGCGGGTGACCAGGTTGCCATCACGCAGGCGCGCCTCGAGTCGCAGGTCACCCTCCAGGTGCTGCTCGCCGAGCCGGATGGCCGTGTCGAAGGCCTGGAGGGTAAGGTCGCCGCGGGCCTGGAGCCCCTCAAGGTGAAGGTCCACTTCCAGGCCGGCACGGCCACCCAGCAGCGCCAGGCCAGCGTCCTCGGGAAGGTAGGCGTTGTAGCGAGAGAGGTCGTCCACCTCGGCGATGGGCAGGCGAATGCGGGTGGTGAAGTTCTGCAGCGAATGTTCTTCAGGGTCGAGGCCGAAGCGCGGCGTCTCGGTCACGAGGCTGAAGTGGCGGCCCTCGACGTGGGCCTTGGCCTCACCGATCCGGTTCAGGCTGAAGCGCGGCAGCGTCAGGCTCATGCGGGCGCCCGGCGCATCGTGGTCGCCGACGATCTCGGCCTCCAGGCGGCCCTTGCCAGTGGCCGCGAAGTCGAGGAAGCCGACCGCCAGGTCGTCCGCCTCGACCCGGAACCGGCTGCGCGGACGCAGGTGATCATTCGCCAGTTTCAGGTCAGCGTGGAAGCGGCCGCTCCCCTCCAGGGTCAGGCCGTGGGCGGACGGAAGGAAGTCGTCGAGGAAGCCCAGGTTGGCGACCAGCCCATCGAGCACGAGCTGGCCGTCCATTCCCGGTGCTTTCCCTTCCCGGCCCGGAACAGGCAGCGGACCGAGGCGCGCCTCGCGTGCCACGATCCGGGTGCGCATGCGCGGGCCCGATGCCGTCGCAGCCGCCTGCATTGCCAGCCGCGACCCGGAGAGGTCCAGGCGGCCGTTGCCCAGGTCGGCCTTCTGTACCTGGAGGTCCAGGGTCAGCTCCCCTTCCACTTCCCGGCCGAGCAGGCGGCCGGTGATGCGCTGTCCGGTCAGGTCGATCTGGCCGCGGGCCCGTCCGCCCTCGACCTCGATCCTGCCCCGGGTGGCGGCCCGTCCGGACTTCAGCGTCACCGGGGCGGCCGCAGGCAGGTAGGGCTGCAGCACCGCGACATCGGGCATCTCGGCGTCCTGCCAGGAGAGCGACAGGCGCGGGCCCGCCAGCGAGGCGTCGAGCCCGGTAGCGTCGCTCTCGGCGGTCAGGACCAGCCGACCCTCCTGCATCAGCAGCTGACGGTCGGACAATCTCGCCACGCGGGTCCCCTCCAGGCTGGCATCCAGCCTGGCCGCGGGCCGACCCAGGGCCTCCTGCCAGCTGGCGGTGACGCTGCCCCGCCCCGAGGCCTCCAGGTCGAACAGGCGAGCCCGCAGCGACTCGGTGGTCACGGCCAGGCGGCTGCCCGAGGCCACCCGACCCTGCTCCAGCTGCAGGCTGGCCGCCAGGTTACCGCCGCCTTCCAGCGTCAGGCCGCCGTCGACGGCGTGGATCAGGAAGTCATCGAGGACATCGAGCCGGGCCACGCGTCCCCTGAGCACCACCCGGCCCTCCAGCGGCGGTGGGCCCTGTCCCCCGATGAGCCTGGCCAGGGGCACCATCGAGGTCAGGCGGGCCTCCTCCAGGGTGACCTCGGTGGTCAACGGCAGCGCATCCTCCTCGCCACTCGCGGAGACCTCGAGGTGGGTGCCGGTCAGGTCCAGCCGTCGCTGGCGTGGGTCGACCTCGGGCAGTGCCAGGTCCAGGGTTATGCTGCCTTCCAGCGGCCGTCCGGCCAGGGTCAGGGCCACCCGGTCACCGGCGAGGTGGAAGTTGCCCTCGAGCAGGCCATCCCGGTATGCCAGGTACCCCTCCAGTCGTGCACTGCCGCTCTGCAGCGTCAGCGGGCCACCCTCGGGCAGGTAGACTGCCAGGTCGCCCACGTTGGGCAGGCGCGCATCTTCCCACTCGAGGCGGGCGGAGGCCAGTTGCCGCGGGGCATCGGCGAGGTCGGCGCCGGGCAGCCGTGCGGACAGCCGGAATCGCCGGCTGGTCATGAAGGGCTCGGCCAGCCCCGCTCGCTGCATCAGCATCTCGTCGAGGGTCACCCCGAGCTCCATCACCGGCCCCTCGTCGCCTGCCACGACGCGGCCGGTGACGCGGCCGGCCCCACTGAGCCGGTGGTGGTCGGGCGTGCCCACGGCCCGTTCCCGGCCTGGTCTGGCCTCCTCCGTGGGCTCCTCGGAAGCGGACAGCAGCAAGCGCTCGTCCAGTTCCACCAGCAGCGATGGGGAGTCCAGCCTGAGGTCGCTTCCCGGGGCGAGTTCGCCGCGCTCGAGTGACAGCTCGCCGGTCAGCCTGCCGTGGCCGGCCAGGTCGAGCCAGTCCAGCTGGCGCAGGTAGGGGGTGAAGACATCCCAGGCATCGGCCGTGGCGTCCAGGGAGAGCGTTCCCGAGACGAAGCGCGCCGCTGCCAGGTCGGGGTGTTCTCGCAACCGGAACGGCGCCACCTGCAGGTTGATCGTCAGGCGAATGTTGTTGGCCAGCACCGTGCTGCCACGCCTGACCCGGGCCTCCTCCAGGCCCAGCTCGAGGCCCTGGATCGACACCCGGCCATCGTCCAGGCGCAGGCCCGAGAGCGCGACCTCGCCATGCCCCTCCAGACGGTTGTGTCCCAGGCTGAAGCGGCGCAGTCCCTGTGCCGTGAAGCGGGAGACTTCCAGCCGGCGCTCGAGCAGCGCCGGCAGCGAGATCCGCAGGCGGGCCCGGTCCACCGCCAGCCCGAGGGCCGGATCCTCACTCTCGATGTAGAGGTCCTCGAGGACGAAATGGCCGGGAAAGGCGCTCCACCCCGACGCCCAGCGGACGGAGATGCCGGTCTTCTCGGCCAGCCACGCCTGGGTGTACGGGGCATTGATCAGCCCGTTGGCCACGATCAGGTAGAGGGCGAGGGCCAGCAGGGGAGCGGCCATCAGCCAGCTCAGGCGTCGGCGTCTGGAGGTATCGGCATCCGGGCGTTGCATGGGGCGTCCTCGACATGCGGTGTCCCGGGTCATGTTACACGGCCTCGTCGGCCTGCGTTGTCGTGGGGTTTTGTGGCATCATCTGCCTTTCCGGCAACCGCCGGCAGGGTCCAGACCGCCAACGACGCAGGCATACAGTGCATGTTTCTCGATGATTTCCATACGCTTACGGATGGGCGTATCCGCATTTCCGCACGCCAGGCCAGCCAGTTCGCCAAGCGCATTGCCGGCGACTACAACCCCATCCACAACCCGGATGCACGCCGCTTCTGTGTGCCCGGTGACCTGCTCTTTGCCCTGGTGCTGGCGCGTTTTGGCCTCTCCCAGCGTATGACCTTCCGCTTCCTGAGCATGGTCGGGGACGGCACGCCGCTGTGCTTCAGCGAGCAGGACGATGGCCGGATCCGCGTCTGCGACGAGAGTGGCAAGTGCTATCTGGAAGTCGAGCGCAGCGGCGAGACGACCCGCGACGCCTCGGTGGTCGAGGCCTTCACCCGCAGCTACGTGGCCTTCTCGGGCAAGAACTTCCCCCATTACCTTAAGCCGCTGATGGAGGAGCAGGGGGTGATGTTCAACCCGCGCCGCCCGCTGGTGATCTACGACAGCATGGGGTTCTGCCTGGACCACCTGGATGCGCCCGCGCCGGGTCTGGAGTTCGTCGATTCCTCGCTGGAGGTGACCGGCAAGCGCGGCGATGCACTGCTCGAGTTCCGCATCCTGGCGGGCGGCCAGGCGATCGGTACCGGCTCCAAGAAGCTGGTGGTCAGCGGGCTCTGCGACTACGACGCCGAGGCCATGAACGAGGTGGTCGCCGAGTTCTATCGCCTCAAGGCTGCCCACGAGGCCGAGGCCTGAGGAGAGACCGCTCCCCGGGGCTCAGGCCACCACGGTGACCGGGCAGGGCGCCAGGTCGATGACCCGGTGACTGACGCTGCCCAGCAGGGATGATTGCCACTTGCCGAGGCCACGGCGGCCCATGACGATCATCGGCATCGCCTCGGCGTGATGTCGGGCTCGGGCGACGATGGCATCGGGGACGCGTTTCCCCTCGCTCATCACCTCCTCGATGCCGTGCGGTACCTCGCCCAAGGCCTCCCTGGCCCGTCGAAAGGCTGCGTCGGACGGACTGCCTTCCGTGCTATCGGCGCCCCCGTCCGGCCGGCAGAAGACCAGCTCCACCGGCACCTCGGCACGGCGGGCCAGCTCGCCTGCCAGGGCGGTCGCCTTCAGGCAGTGGGCGGAGCCATCCACCGGCACCAGCACCTGTCCCAGGCGCGCCGCATCGGACAGGCCGGCCCGGGCATGCACGATGGTCACCGGGCAGCGGGCCCGATGGACCACCTCGGTACTGATGCTGCCCTGCATGAACTTGCCGACATCACTCAGCTGGCGGGCCCCCAGTACCAGCAGGCATCCGGCATGCCGGGCCGCATGCTCGAGGATGGCGCGGTCGGGGTGGCGGATGAAGTTGGTATCCTCGAGCAGCACCTCGGTGGGCGGCTGCGCCAGGCCCGGGTCCAGCGCCTGGTGCGCCAGGGCCAGGGCCTCGGTGGCTAGCTCCTGGCGGCGCGCCCTGTCGTGGTCGGCCTCCGCCTGGCGGTTGGCGGGGATATCGCTGAGCTCCGCCGGGTTGAGCGGCATCACGTGCAGCAGCTGCAGTGGTGTCTCGAGCAGCCTTGCCAGCAGGCTGGCGTGGCGCACCGCTGCCTGCGCCGAGGGTGACCCATCCACGGGCACGATCACCAGCGAGATCTGCTCTTCCATCGATATCTCCTCCCCGTTTCGCGAACCGCGGACATGCAGGCACTGTAATCCAGCGTCGCTATCCAGCGGTAGGCCTGCAGTGTCCCTGAGCCTGGCGACTCAGGCCACCCGCAGCCGCTTGCCCAGCAGCAGGCCGCTCCAGTCGGCGCGATTGGCCAGCCGATTGAGCAGGATCGAGCCGCTCATGCCGACCACGGCGAGGGCGATTGCGTAGAGCCACAGCGGGATGGGGACCTGCCAGCCCACGAAGTCCACCACCGAGAAGAACAGCGGATGGGCCAGGTAGATGCCGAAGGAGTACTCGTTGACCTTTTTCACCAGCGGCGTGGCCTTGAGGCCCACCAGCCAGCGCATGGCCCACAGCAGCGAGAAGATGAACAGCGGCACCACCCAGGTCTCCTTGGAGGAGTACTCCAGCTCGCCGCGCAGCGTGAAGGTGATGATGCCGGCCAGCAGGGCAACCAGCCAGAACGGGTGCGAGAAGCATCGGAACCAGGCTTGCGGCTGGAGATTCGGGTAGTGCTTGACGATCAGCAGGGCCAGGAAGAAGAGGTAGATCCAGCCCAGTGGCGCGATCCAGTGCAGGTAGCCGGGGGGCTCCAGGTCGAACCAGCGGAAGACCCCCCACCAGCCGATGCTGATGATGGAGCCGACGACCAGCCAGGGGCCTGAGGGCAGCCAGCGCTGGAGGTCGAAGCGGTTGTAGAGCCAGAACAGCACGTAGAACTGCATGGCGATGATCAGGAAGTAGCCGTGCCAGCCGGCAAACACCAGATACTCGGTCATGTGGTATCCGAAACTCACGCGCTCCTCGCTGGCCAGCAGCCGCAGGTACTCCGCCACCGAGTAGACCAGGCCGTAGGCAAAGTAGGGCACCATCACGTACTTGAAGCGATTGGCCAGGAAGTTGTGTGGTACCTCGGTGCCGTAGCGGGCCGAGAACAGGAAGATCGAGATGAAGATGAAGATCGGCGTACCCAGCACGGTGGGGATCTGCGCCAGGTCGAGGGCGACATGCTCGAGGTAGTTGCGCTCGATGCGGTCGATCAGGTGAAAGACGAAGACCGCCAGGCAGCCGTAGCAGCGTAGCCAGTAGATTTCCTCGATGCGTTTCATGGGCTTGCCGTGGCCTGCTGGATCGTGATGGAACGCGTCGCGTCGACCTGAGGTCAGACCGCGGGTAGCGAATCGAATTCCCTGCATGAGCAAATTCCCTTTCGCTTCTGCGTACATGGAGGACCGCGCATGATCCGCACGATCGGAGTGACGACCCTGTTGCTGCTGGGCCTGCTGTCGGCCACCACGGCCTCGGCCGCCGGCCAGGTCAGCGAGCAGCGCTTCTACTCCGAGCAACTCGGGCGCGACTACCCCTACACCCTCTATCTGCCCGCGGGCTACGCGGTCAGCAACCAGGCCTATCCGGTGGTCTACCTGCTGCACGGCTCCTTCGGCAGCGAGAGTGACTGGGCACAGAAGGGGCGCCTGCGCCGCACGGCCGATCGACTGATCCGGCTCGGGGTCATCCCGCCGGCCGTCATCGTCATGCCCGGCAGTCAGAGCTGGTGGATCGATGGCCATAACGAGCCGGCGCGCTCGGCCTTTCTCCAGGAACTGGTGCCCCATATCGAGGAGAACTGGCACGTGGTGCCCAAGCGCGAGTGGCGCGGCGTGGCCGGCCTGTCGGCGGGCGGCTTTGGCGCGGTGAACTTCGCCCTCTCCTACCCCGGCCTCTTCGGTGCTGCCGCCGCCTTCAGTCCGGCCAGCTACCATCCGCTGCCCCCGGATAACTCCTCCGCCTGGCGCCATCCCGCCTTCGTCAGGGATGGCGAGTTCGACACCGCCCTCTGGGAGCGGACCAACTATACCGCCCACCTTGACGGCTACCTCTCCCAGGAGCTCGTCGTGCCGCTCTACCTGACGGCCGGGGGGCGCGACCGGCTGAACGCCGTGCATTACGCCCGTCTGCTCGAGCGGGCACTGGAACCGCACCAGCTCGGCCAGGTGCACATGGACGTGCTGCCCGGTGGCCACACCTGGCGGGTATGGCGCGCCAGCCTGCCGCGCGGGCTCGACTTCATGTTCCGCCATCTCCAGGGGCCGGTGCCGATCGAGACAGAGGATGCCCGGGTCGAGGATCCCGAGCCGACCCCGCCGGCCGTGTCGGGCTGAAGCCCGCCAGGGCTCTGCCGTAAGGGCGGCATGATCTCGTCGCTGCTGGGCAAGGACGGAGGCGGTGACGTAAGGTTCTCGCTTTGTCTCGCCAAAGGATGACGATTCGATGATGCGTACGCTGCTGCTGGAGGCCGACGGCCGGGTGACGAGGGGCGGGGAGGAGCTGATCGCGCGCTGGCGCGACGAGGCCGGAGGCCGTATCTGGATCGACCTGCAGGGTGAGGGACAGACGCGCGAGCGGGAACTGCTCGAGGCCTTCGACTGCCATCCCCTGGCCATCGATGACGCCCATCGCGAGCGCCACCCGCCGAAGATCGAGGAGTTCGAGACCCATACCCTGGTCCTCTATCGCGGCATCTCCTCCTTCGATGCCGAGCTCAACTTCGCGCCCCAGCAGATCGCCTTCTTCCTCGGCGAGCGCTTTTTGATCAGCCTGCACCCCGGCCTGGCGCTGAGCGTCGACCGCCTGCTGGCCCACGAGGGCGAGACGCTGCTGCGCCGCTCCCCCGAGCACGTGGCGCTCAAGGTCATGTACGTCTCCGCCGGCTACTACCTGGACAGCCTGCTGGAGTTCGAGAATGCTCTCAGCGACCTGGAGGACGAACTGATGGAGGACGGCAGCGATGCCCTGATGCGCCGGGTCATCGCCTACCGCTCGCGGCTGGTGAAGATGCGCCGGGTGTTCCGCTATCACGTCGGCATCACCCAGGAGCTCACCGCCTACGACTATGAGCACCTGCCCCGCGACAACGAGGACACCCTGCATGCCATCAACGACGTCCACGAGCGCTTCGAGCGCCTGCACAGCCTGACCCAGATGTACTACGACATCTGCGGTGACCTGATCGACGGCTATATCTCGCTCTCCTCTCATCAGCTCAACATCACCATGCGTATCCTCACGGTGATCACCGCCATCTTCGTGCCGCTCACCTTCATCGCCGGCGTCTACGGCATGAACTTCGCGCACATGCCGGAGCTCGCCCATCGCTGGGGCTACTTCGTGGTGCTGGGAGTGATGCTTGCCATCGGCCTCGGCCTGCTGTGGCTTTTCCGGCGCCGGAAGTGGCTGTGAGCCTGGCCGCCGGGGCGGCACGTTGACGCGCAGCACTTGGCCCGGGCGAGGCCAGCCTCTAGTCTCGGGAGACTTTCCCCTGTCCTGGCCCCGACATGCACCCACAGCGCGCCCGACTGCACAACGAGCTCCACGCCCGGCCCTCGATCTACTTCGAGGAGCCGGCGCATCTCCACCACTACGCCTTCCTCGACGATGACGGTATCGCCGCGGACATCCTCGGCCGGATCGCCGAGGTGGCCGGCAGGACACCCGACATCGAGGCGGCCCAGGAGATCCTCGACCTCGGCGACCAGACCCTGAAGTGGGAGCGCCACACCGAGTTCTTCACCCTGACCCTGCTGGTGCCCAGGCCCGCCCGAGGCGAGCCCTGGCCCTCGCCCCCGCCGCTGCTGGCGGAGGTCGCCGCCGAACACAGCCGGGCGCTGATCAACGCCACCCTGATCCTGGTGGAGGCCGAGGCCGCCTGGGACGGCGACGCCGAGGCCTACGGCTTTCGTGACCCCGCCGGCTCCAGCGTGGGCGATGGCGACGCCACCGTATGGAGCGACTTCCGGCTCACGGCGGCCGGTGTCAACCGCCTGCTGCTGGTCAACCGCGGCCTCAACGCCTTTCGCCTGGGGCGCATGACCCGGCGGCTGCTGGAGATCGAGACCTACCGCATGATGGCCTCGCTGGCCCTGCCGGTGGCCAAGGAGATGAGCCTCGCGCTGCGCGACCACGAGCTCGAGCTCGGCGAGCTCTCGGAGCGCAATACCGAGGATGAGGAGGAGAGCTCCCGGCCCCTGCTGGCGGCCATCTCCGCGCTCTCGGCGCGGCTCGAGCGCTCCGGGGCCCGCTCGCGCCAGCGCTTCAGCGCCACCGAGGCCTATGCGCGGATCGTCTTCAACCGCATCGAGGAGCTGCGCGAGGAGCGCCTCGGTGACCGCCCCCGGCTGGGAACCTTCATCCTGCGCCGCTTCCGGCCGACGGTGCACTACTGCGCCGCGATCAACCAGCGCCAGGAGAGCCTGGCGGGGAGCGTGGCGCGGCTCAACGACCTGCTGCGGACCCGTGCGCAGGTGGAGATCGAGGCGCAGAACTCCGAGATCCTGCAGAGCCTCAACGAGCGCACCAGCAGTCAGCTGAAGATCCAGAAGGCCGTCGAGGGGCTGTCGATCATCGTCATCAGCTACTACCTCTTCAGCCTGTTCAAGCTGGGGCTGCAGAGCCTCGATGCTCTGGGCGTGGCGATCGAGCCGAGCGTTGCCGCCGCCGTGCTGGGGCCACTGGGGGTGGGGATCATCGGGCTGCTGGCCTGGCGGATCCAGCGCGTCAAGAACCACTGACCACCGGACACTCACCGCCGGCAGGGGCAGGGGGTTGGCACTATGCTGGGAACAGGCCCTTCAAGGCCTGCCGTTCACCTTGACCCGTTCGGGAGGTGACCATGCGACTACGCGATGCAGTGCGGGCCGATGCCCGGGACTTGGCCTACCTGATCAACCTGGCGGGGGAGGGGCTGCCCGAGTACCTCTGGGGGCTGATGGCCGAGGGTGGCGAATCCCCGCTGGCGGTCGGCATGCAGCGCGCCGCGCGGCAGGAGGGCGGCTTCAGCTACCGCTATGCCAGGGTGTGCATCGACCGGGGGCGGTTGGTAGGGATGATCCTCGCCTATCGGCTGCCGGATGCCGGCGCACCCGAGGAGCCGGACGATGGCCCCGCGGTGGTCGAGCCGCTAACGCACCTCGAGGCCCGGGTCCCGGGCAGCTGGTACATCAACGCCATCGCCACCCTGCCGGCGGCACGCCGCAAGGGTATCGGCCGACTGCTGATGGCCCAGGCCGAGGCCTCGGCGATCGCCGCCGGCTGCGACGAGATGAGCCTGATCGTGGCCTCGGAGAACGCCACCGCCCGGACGTTCTATCGTCGGCTGGGCTTCCGCGAGGTGGCCTCCCTGCCGGTGGTTCCCTGGCCAGGCTGTGCACATGGCGGCGACTGGGTGCTGATGGCCCGGCGCCTGGAGGGCGGCTAGGCGCCTTCGGGAGTCGATGCCGAACTACCGCCCGAGGTGCGCGCCACCCTGGCCCGCAGGACGAACAGCGCCAGGGCCAGCAGCCCCACCAGCGCCATCAGCAGCATGGCGGCCACTACCCGGTGGCCCGGGAAGCGGTCAACCAGTCGCCCCGAAAGCAGCGAGCCGAGCATGTTGCCCAGCGCCCGGGCGGTGAACAGCACCGAGATCTGGCCCATGGTCGAGCCGGTCATCGCCGCCAGGTGGGGCAGCGCCGGCCCCAGCAGGCCGCTGCCCATGCCGACGGCCAGCATGACCAGGAAGTAGCGGTGGGTGGCCCGGCGGGCGTGGGGCGTCGAGGCCGGCATGTCCTCTCCTTGGCAGGCGGCAAAGGGCGCGATTGTGCCATTTTTCCCGCCCCGGTGATTCCTCCCTCCCGGTGCCCCTCGCTCGCGGGGCACGCCCCACTCCCGATCAGGCCTGAGTCGGCTCGGCCTTGCCTTCGCGCTCCAGCCGCTGCCAGACAGCCTCCCGCTCGGCCTCGCCCATGCGCGCCCAGCGGCCGATCTCGTCAAGGGTGCGCCCACACCCCTCGCACTGCGTGCCTTCCGGCGTGAGGCGGCAGAGCTTCACGCAGGGGGAGGGGACATCATTATTCATAGCGTTCCCGCCACTGCTGGACGGCGACCTGCTCCTTGAGCATCTCGAGCATGTCGATTAGCACCTGCTCGGTCACCCGGTCGGTGTGCTTGTCGACCTGCAGCCAGGCATCGAAGCCGCTCTCCGTCATGTGCTCGACCAGGTGACCGAACTCCGGCGAGCGCATCCCCCTCACGGCCTCGTCCAGCAGCCGGCAGGCCAGATCGCGGAGCGTCTCGTCCAGCCCCCTGGCCACCTGGCCGCCCATGGGCAGGCGCTTCAGGCGCCGAATCTCCGGGCTCTCGGCCAGGGTGCGGCCGACCAGCGCGCCGATATAGCGCATCAGCTCGTCGCGGTTCGCGACATAGGCCGTGTCGGCCATCTCCTCCAGGCGGCGCGACACCTCGGCGATCAGCTGGTGCTTGCGCGGCTGTATCACGTCCCCGACCACGCGCCGGGAGAGCGAGTCGCTGGCGCGGACCTGCTGCTGCACGTTGTCGAGCAGGCGGATGGCGATGCGGTCGGAGAGCTCCTCCAGAAGGATGTCGTAGTACTTGGCATAGACGCCATAGAGGCGCCAGCGGCGGATATCGATCATGCCCACCCGCTGCAGGCGATGCAGCAGCGAGATGACGCGCAGCACCCGCAGCAGGCGAAAGCCGCCCAGGGGGATGCAGCCCAGCACGTCATACCAGTGCACGAACGGATAGAAGAACCAGCGATGGTAGCGCCGCTCGGCGATGGCCACCGCCCAGCCCAGCAGCACATCGAGCAGGAAGAGGCTGACGAAGGCCAGGTCGATGGCGATGAAGTTGGCGTGGATGTGCCGGTCGTAGGCGGCATGCCAGCCTGGGGCCACGCTCTCGAAGGCCGCGTTGAGCGGCGACAGCAGGAAGAGGGAGTCGAACAGCAGCAGCGTCAGGTTGGCCACCACCAGGACCAGGATCAGCAGGTCCCAGGCGATGTGCAGGCGCTCCAGGGCCAGGCCGACAGGCCGCTTCACCGTTGCCTCCCATCGCGGCGCAGCGGGTCGAGCAGCTCGCTCAGGCCGTTGTGGTCGATCTCGTGCATCAGGTTCAGCAGTCGGCCGATCTGGCCCTCGGGAAAGCCCTCGCGGGCGAACCAGTTGAGGTAGGGGCCGGGCAGGTCGGCGATCAGGCAGCCCGCGTGCTTGCCGAAGGGCATGCGCAGGGTGACCAGTTTCTCGAGGTCTTCGGGATTCACTATGCTGGCTCCATGACGGACTGAGGCGACCTAACCATGGCGGATGTGACGCTCGAAGGGCCCAGCGGGGTGATTGCCGACCCGGAGGTCGCTTCCGCCCCGCCACCCTACTCCAGCCGCTGGGCGAGCTCCTCGAGGAAGGCCCGGATGCGCGCCGCGTTGGTACCCACGTCGCTGGCGCCGAGCCGCGAGGCGGAGCGCATGTCGATCCGCACGCCGTCCGGCGTCTCGGTCAGGCGGATCACCACGTCGTCCTTGAAGCCGAACCAGGTGGTGGTGGCGGTGGCCTCCAGCCGGGCGTCGCTCGCCGCGGCGATCTCCCAGCCGGCGTCTCGCGCCGCGGCCTCGGCGGCGGCGCGGACCTCGTCGAGGGGCGCGTCGAGCACCAGCGGGCGGATGTCCGGATAGGCCTCGCGCTGCTGGCGGGCGGTCGCCTCGCCGGGGTAGTCCACGGCATTGGGGGCGGCCTCCCGGGCCTCGACCAGCGCCGCGAAGGCGGGCGGGTCCTGCGTGTCGGTGGTGATGTCGTGGATGGGCGGCACCGTCCGGGCCTGCTGCAGCTGCATCCAGGGCACCGCGACCAGCACCAGGCCGGCCAGGATCACCAGGCCGCCGAGCAGCGCCGGCAGGACGCGGCGGGTGAAGGCGGCGATGACCAGCGCCACCAGGCCAAGCCCGGCGGCGCCGAGGGCGATGAAGGCGCCGTAGCGCAGCATGCTGAAGGCATCCCCCAACGCGAGCAGCCCGGCGCGATAGGCCGGCCCGGCCCCGGCCATGGAGAGCGCCGCCAGCAGGGCCAGGATGCCCCCGGCCAGCGCCACCTTGAAGGCCAGTCCCGCGCCTCGCTGTCCCGATGTCATGCGGTCTTGTGTCATGCCGGTTCCTCGCGTCGGTCAGTCCAGCACGATCAGGTGATTGGGCAACTCGTTGCGCTCGTGGGTGGCCGGCACCTGCTCCTTGAGATGCTCGCCGCAGGCGGCGATGCACTCCAGGAATCCCTGCAGGGTCTCGCCTTCCTTCACCCGTTGGGTGAAGGCCGCCACGATGGATTGCCAGGTCTCGTCGCTGATCCGCGCCGAGATGCCCCGGTCGACCAGGATCTCCACATAGCGCTCGGCCTCGGAGACGAAGATCAGCATCCCCGTCCCTCCCTCGGTGTGGTGCAGCTCCTGTTCCAGGAACTGTCGCCGGGCGAGGTTGGCCGCCCGCCAGTGGCGAACCGATCGCGGGATCAGCCGGGTGATGATGGTGGGGATGCGAAACACCAGGCCCAGCACGATGAAGGTCGCCCATTGCACCAGCGTCAGCTCCCAGGCCGTCAACCAGCCGGGAAAGTAGTTGATCGCACCGGGCACCACCAGGGCCAGCAGGCCGGCCCAGAGCAGCGGGATATAGGCGTAGTTGTCCGCGCGTGGCGCCAGCACGGTGACCAGCTCGGCATCGGTATCGCGTTCGACCCGATGAATCGCCTCGGCTACCTGGCGTTGCTCGTTCTCACTCAATAAGGCCATGGGGCTCGTGATCTCCGAATCCTGATTGTCATGTCGGTGTCGCCACCGGAGGTCATGCCGGGTTACCAGCCGCCGGACGCGCCGCCGCCACCGAAGCCGCCGCCGCCACCGCCGAAACCACCTCCGCCGCCGCCGAAGCCACCGCGGGACCTGCCGCCGACGGCACCGCCCAGCAACATGCCGGCCAGCAGGCCGCCGCGACCGCCGCGTACCAGGGTCATGACGATGACGAACATCACGAAGAAGAGGATCGAGGCCGGTCCCTCAGGCCCCTGCTCCCCGGTCGGGGTGCTGGCGGTGGCGCTGGTGTCCAGGGGCTCGCCGCCCAGCACCCGGATCATCGCCTCCACCCCCTCGGTGATGCCGCGGGCATAGTCGCCCTCGCGGAAGGCCGGCGTCAGGGTCTGGTTGATAATCACCGAGGACTGGGCGTCGGTCAGTCGACCCTCGAGGCCATAGCCGACCTCGATGCGCACCTTGCGCTCATTGGGCGCGACGATCAGCAGGGCGCCGTTGTCCTCCTCGGCCTGGCCGATGCCCCAGTGGCGCCCCAGCTGATAGCCATACTCCTCGATGGTGACGCCCTGCAGGTCCGGCAGGGTGGCCACCACCAGCTGCTCGGTGGTGGCCTCCTCGTGGGCCGCGAGTCGCTCGCTCAGCCGTGATTCGGTGGCCGGGTCCAGCAGCTCAGCCCGGTCCACCACACGACCGCTCAGTTCGGGAAAGTCGAGCTGCTGGGCTTGAAGGTCCTGGGCCTGGAGGCCGACGGCCGCCGTCAGCAGCAACGCCAATAGCGGAATGCGTAGAAGATGGCTCATTCAAACTCCACCTGGGGGGCCTGGTCCGCGTTCTCGGTCGTGGCCTCGAAGGTCTCGCGCAGAGGCATGTCGCTGTAGAGGATGCTGTGCCAGAGGCGGCCGGGAAAGGTGCGGATCTCGGTGTTGTAGCGCTCGACCGCGGTGATGAAGTCGCGCCGCGCCACGGCGATGCGGTTCTCGGTGCCCTCCAGCTGCGACTGCAGGGCCAGGAAGTTCTGGTTCGACTTCAGCTCGGGATAGCGCTCGGAGACCGCCATCAGGCGGCTCAGCGCCCCGGTGAGCTGCTGCTGGGCCTGCTCGAACTGGCGCAGCTTCTCCGGGTCGTTCAGCGACTCGGCGTCGATCTGGATGGAGGTGGCCTTAGCCCGCGCCTCCACCACGGCGGTCAGGGTCTCCTGCTCCTGGCGGGCAAACCCCTTGACCGTCTCGACCAGGTTGGGCACCAGGTCCGCGCGCCGCTGGTACTGGTTCTCCACCTGCGCCCAGGCCGATTTCACCTGCTCGTCATAGGTGGGGATGTTGTTGACGCCGCACCCCGTCAGCAGCAGCGCCATGATCAGCACAAGGGCGAACCGCCAGACGCGAGGGTCGGGAAGCGTGGGGGGTCTCGTCGACATGGGAGCGATCATCCTGTCATTGCGATTCGAAGACGTCCAAGGTACAGCTCAGGTTGGTGCGAAGGAAGCGATGCATGGAGACACTCTGTTCGATAGCGAACGAGGATGGTCCGTACCGCCCTTGGGGGCAACAAGGGGGCGAAGAACGGCGGCGTGCGAGTATCCAACGGTTCGTCCCAAGCGGTTCCTGACGTGTGTACCGTCGGCGTTGACCGTACGTAGCGGCACTTGTTCTCTGACCCGGTGTTTTCGGTCGACACTATTTTCGCTCGCAATCAGGGAGTCGTCCCCTTTGATTCTGGCCTTCTTTAATCAGCCTGCGACGAGCTAACATCGTGCTCGGCGGCATCTTCGGCACCTTCCTCGACCATCTCCTGGGCCTTCTGCTCCTCCCCCACAGAGGCCTCCGGCTTTGCGCGGTCCTTGTTCGCGACGGCCAGTGTCGTGGTGACGGCGAAATGGTCGGAGCCGGGGACCCTCACGCGGTCGAGGCTGATCAGGTGGAAACCATCTGAGACGAACAGGTGGTCGATCGGATATCGCAAAAATGGCCGCTCTGCGGGGAAGGAGCTCAGCAGCCGTCGGCCACGGCGAGGGTCCTTCAGGTCGCTCAGGTCAGCGAACAGCCGGGTGGTGTCGGACCATGCGACGTCATTGAAGTCGCCGGTGACGATCCAGCGATTGTCCGAGTCCTCTTGAACATGGCGGGCAACGAGCATCAGCTCAGCATCGCGGACCCGGCTGTCCCGACGCTCGCTCGTCTGGTCGTTGTGGCTGATCTGGTCCCGCAGCCCTGGCGGGACGGGGTGGGTGCCGATGTAGCGTACCGGCCCGATATCCGGCACATCCAGGGTCACGAAGATCGATGGCCGACGATCAGAGATCAGATGCTTGATGTCCTGCTCCAGCAAAGGAAACCGCGACCAGAGCATGATTCCCAGCCCCTCGTCACGAACCTCCCCGACCCGATGTGCATAATGCTCATCCAGCGGCGCCATCCCTTCGGCCCAGGCGCGATCGACCTCGATCAACAGCAGAAGGTCGGGATCCTCACGCTGGACCATTGCCACTAACTTGTCGTACTGGTCGTTGGTGTAGGTGACATTCGCCGTCAAGACTTTCAGGGCCGTCCGATCCCCGCCGGGTTGAGTCTCGGCGGTGGGGACCTCGGTCGGCCAGACAGGCGTGAACGGTAGGATATGCGACAGCTGCCATGCCCCCGTCGCGAGGATCACGGCCACCCACACGGCGTGCTCAGTGCGTGGCCGATTCCACCATGCGTGAACTGCCAGCAGCACCAGGGGCACGATCACCGCCAAACTCAACTGTAGCCGCGGGAATTCCCATAGCTGTATCCACCACTGACCGCTGGGGATCATCGGCAGCAAGCTTACCGCCAGCATCAGCAGTGTCAGCACTCGGATAGACCAGAGAAGAAGCTTTGCAGCCATGGCACCTCATCAATCAGGCGACAACCGCAACCGGAGCAGCCTCGGTCGTACTTGCCTCGACGCCGCAAGTATCCTTCGGATTCAAGCAGACCCGTACCCGGCCCCACTGCTTGCCCTTGCGCTTGCCGTCTCGATGACCATCGTGCCGCAGCCCCCCGACACGCCAAAGCAAACGCGTAATAACTATAAACCATCTTGTGTCGGGCAACAGTCGGCGGTCTCAATGACCCAGTGCAGCGCCAGACTCCTCAGGTATGGTGTTGCTATGCCCCCATTGCTCCCGCCATCTCACTGCTGACGCTATGGCCGCCGGCCGGTGCAAAGCGTCGTCGAGTGATGGAGAATGTGGCGTTATCTGATGTTCGCCGCGCGCCTTGGCGACGCTGACCGACACCATGCAACGAGGTCCCATGAATCCCACCATCGAACTGCTCAAGTCACACCGCTCCATCCGCAAGTTCACCGACCAGCCGGTCTCCCGCGAGCTGCTGGAGACGCTGATCGAGGCCGGCCAGGCCGCGGCCACCTCCAGCCATGTGCAGGCCTACAGCGTCATCCACGTGACGAACCCCACCAACCGCGAGGCGATCGCCGAGCTGGCCGGCGGCCAGACCTACGTGGCCAGCTGTGGCGCCTTCCTGCTGTTCTGCGCCGACATGAAGCGCCCCACCGAGGCGGCCGAGCGCACCGGCGCCCGGGTGGTGCGCGGCATGACCGAACAGCTGCTGGTGGCCAGCGTGGACACCGCGCTGATGGCCCAGAACGTGGCCATCGCCGCGGAATCGGAAGGGCTGGGCATCTGCTACATCGGCGGTATCCGCAACAACCCCCAGGAGATAAGCGACCTGGTGGGTATCCCGGACCACGTCTTCCCGGTGTTCGGCATGTGCCTCGGCTACCCGGCCCACGACCCGGACGTCAAGCCACGCCTGCCGGTGGAGGCGATCCTCAAGGAGGACACCTACAGCGACGACCGCGAGCTGGTGGACGCCTATGACGATGCCATGTGCGCCTACTACCAGTCGCGGAAGGGCGGCCCCAAGGACACCACCTGGTCGCAGAACCTGACCCCGCTGTTCGACACCAAGCTGCGCCCCCACATGCGCGACTTCCTGGTCAAGCGCGGCTTCGAGATGAAGTGAGCCGCGCCTCAGCCGTGGATGTAGCGCAGGCGGGCATCGCGGCGCAGGCGCAGCATGGTGACCACGTTGGTCAGGAAGATCAGGCTCTCGGCGATGGTGCCGCCGATCGAGCCGGCCAGCAGGTTGCTGATCACCCAGCACAGCGCGGCCACCGCCAGGGCGGCGCGCATGGCGATCCCGCTCAGCATGAACATGCCCCAGGTGCCCAGCAGCCCCGCCGCCAGGGCGGGGATGTCCCGCGGGCCGCTCCAGGTCAGCGCCGCCACCGCCAGGGTGGCGGCCAGCATCGCCAGCATGAGCAGTCGGTGGCGCGGGAAGCGGCGCACCAGGGCGATGCGCAGCACGATCAGCGCCGAGATGCCCGCCGCCACCCAGCTCTCGAACAGCGCGAACTGCGCGGCGAAGGCGACGTTGGCGAACAGCAGCAGCACGAAGAGCCTGTCGTCGCGCTTGCTGGCGAATGCCACGAGGCACAGCGCCAGGGCCACCAGGCTGACGCCCTGGCCAAGCAGCCATCTCAGACCGATCTCTTCCATGGGAACATCCGCTGTCAGGTGAACATGAGTGGGATTACGCCATGTTATCACGCCGCTATCGTGAACAATTTTCCAGCGCCAGGGTGGCCAGCAGATCCGGAATGGCGGTCTTCTCGTTCGATTTAGTGGCAGTCGCCGCCCCCTCACCAGCCATGCCGGGCTGTTGATCATCGGGCAGTGCCTCGAGACCGCCGGTGTCGATAGCATCGACGAACGCTTCCCCACCATGCTGGGCATGCGTACCAGCGACGTGGAGAAGGCCAGAACCATTCCCGTCACATCTAGTCCACTCACTACCCAGCCGGGAATGCTTCAGTCACCAACATCGTGAAGACAACTGAGCTGGACCCTGTTGATTTCAGACAATCGGCATCATGCCCGGGCAGTTCTGAATTCAGGAGAAACGATATGAAACAACGCATGCGTCTTTTCAGGAAGCCCGCCGTGATCCTGGCCTCATTGTCATTGATGAGCCCTGGCTTTGCCCAGATGACCCAGTCGTCGGCCACCAATACGGAAATCATCACACTCGCACAACTTGCTGAACCTGTTGATAAAACAGAGGAGGAGCTCCTGGCCGAGCAGGAAGCCACCGCTCAAGCCGAAGCAGACGCACAGGCCGAGCAGGAAGCCATCGCTCAGGCTGAAGCTGACGCCCAGGCAGAGCAGGAGGCTAGCGCCCAGGCTGAAGCAGACGCTCTCGCTGAGCAGGAAACCATTGAACAAGCCGAGGCTGACGCTCTCGCCGAACAGGAAGCAACCGAGCAGGCCGAAGCAGAGGCTCTCGCCGAACAGGAAGCCACCGAGCAAGCCGAGGCAGACGCCCAGGCCGAGCAGGAAGCCATCGCTAAAGCCGAGTCAGACGCCCAGGCCGAACAGGAAGCCATCGCCCAGGCCGAAGCTGACGCCCAGGCCGAGCAGGAAGCCATCGCTCAGGCTGAAGCTGACGTCCAGGCAGAACAGGAGGCTAGCGCCCAGGCTGAAGCAGACGCTCTCGCTGAGCAGGAAGCCATTGAACAAGCCGAGGCTGACGCTCTCGCCGAACAGGAAGCCATCGCTCAGGTCGAGGCGGACGCCCAAGCCGAGCAGGAAGCCGCTGATAAGGCCGAAGCAGACGCGGAAGCCCAGGCCGAAGCAGATGCTGCTCTCGCTGAACAGGAAGCTATCGAGCAAGCCGAAGAAGAGGCCCTCGCCGAGCAGGAGGCTATCGCTCAGGCAGAAGCAGATGCTCTGGCTGAGCAGGACGCGAAAGAAAAGGCCGAGGCAGACGCCCTCGCCGAGCAAGAAGCCATCAAGCAGGCCGAAGCCAATACCATCGCCCAGCAAGAAGCCATCGACAAGGCCGTGGCAGAGGCTCTGGCCGAGAAGGAGGCCAGCGACAAGGCTGACGCTGAGGCCCTTGCCGAAGCAGAGGCAGAGGCTCTGGCCGCTGTCGCCGACCTCGATGCCCAAGAGGTCAGCATGACCTCCGAAACGGTGGTAACCGCAGACACCACGCGCACCAGCGGCGAGGAAGTCAAAGTCTCTGCGGCGTCAGAAAAAGAGGATGACGACAACCAGATATGGAAATACCTGGGGGCAGCCGCAGCGGGCGCCGTCGTCGGTGCCTTGGTTCCGCAACTCGGAGGACGTGTCGTCGAGAATCAAGGCGACCGTATGATCGTTGAGCGCGACGGCGAGTTGCATGTACGCAAGGACGAGAATCTCCTGCTGCGTCGTCCTGGGGTAACGGAGACGACCGAATCCTTTGACAATGGCATCACCCGCTCCACCATCTCACGCGATGATGGCAGCCGAGTCGTGACTGTTCGTGATTCAGGTGGATT
This sequence comes from Halomonas gemina, assembly GCF_023554995.1. GTDB lineage: Bacteria > Pseudomonadota > Gammaproteobacteria > Pseudomonadales > Halomonadaceae > Halomonas > Halomonas gemina. Next base: position 8,137 of record NZ_JAMJPK010000008.1, on the reverse strand, counting down.
CGTGCTCAAGCGCACTCGCTACCTCCCCGATGGCACCGCTATCGTGTTGATCGACGAAACCAGCAAGGCCGACAAATGGATGTCTTCAGTTGATCTTGAGGAATCCCTGCCTCCCGTACGCTACGACCTACCGGAAGATCGCTACGTAGTCGATTACCGCCGTGCAGATGAAGATATCCTTCGCGAGGCACTGCTGGCACCACCGGTACAGGAGTTCGATCGAGTCTTCACGCTCCGCCAGGTACGCGAAAATGCTCGAGTTCGAGCCATGATGCCGCGTATCGATCTCAACGTTATCCAGTTTGCGACCGGCTCCTCGGCCATCCAGTCCTCCGAGGCTGAAGCGTTGGGTCTGATGGGCAACATCATGGCCGAGGTCATCGAGGACAATCCTGATGAAATTTTCCTGGTCGAAGGTCATTCCGATGCCGTTGGACCGGACTTGATGAACCTTGCGTTGTCCGATCGACGAGCAGAAGCCGTCGCCTTGGCGCTGACTGAATACTTCGCCATCCCGCCAGAAAACCTGATCGTACAGGGCTATGGTGAGCGCTATTTGAAAGTGGATACGCAGGGACCCAGCCAGGTTAATCGACGCGCCAGCGTCAGGCGGATCACCCCGCTGATCGATGCAAGCAGGACCCGTCTCTAATCCGCCAAACTTTCGCCAAGGCACCAAAAAGCCGACAGACACTGCGCTCTGTCGGCTTTTTTGATGAGGTAATCGCTGCCAACGGCTATCATCCGGTTGCCGAAGTGCTGACCTGAGGACCGTTGCCATGCAGGCCATCACGATAGAGCAGCCGGTCGGTGTCATCAGCGACACTCACGGGCTGCTGCGCCCCGAGGCGCTGAGGCTGCTGGAGGGGTGCGGCCTGATCCTGCACCTGGGCGATGTGGGCAGCCGCGACGAGGATGCCGCCATCCTCGAACGGCTGGGCGACCTGGCCCCGTTAGCGGCGGTGCGCGGCAACGTCGACACCGCCCCCTGGGCCGAGGCGCTGCCGATGGGGCGTGATCTCGTCGTCAACGGCTGGCGCCTGCACCTGGTGCATATCCTGGCCGAGTTCGATCCGGCCACGCCCTGCGACGCCGTGCTCCACGGTCACTCCCACAAGCCGCGCAACGCATGGCAGGAGGGCCGGCTGCTGTTCAATCCGGGCGCGGCCGGCAAGCGCCGCTTCCGACTGCCCATCACCCTGGGCAAGCTGTGGGTCGACGAGCGCGGCCTGCGCGGCGCCATCCTGCATCTGCCGCTGTGATTCCCGGCGGCGTCACTCCATCCGGGAGAGGATCATCGTGAACGAGGACACCGACCTGGCCCCGCAATTGCGCGAGCTGCTCGAGCAGTTGCCCGCCGAGCGGCTGCCGATCACCTACCAGCAGTCCGCCGAGGCGCTGGGCCTTGTGCCGCCGCGAACCATCCAGCGCGTCGCCCTGGGGCTGGAGGCGCTGATGCGCGAGGACGTCGCCGCCGGCCGGCCGATGATCGCCGCCCTGGTGGTCAGCCGCCGCGGCGACCTTCCCCGGCAGGGCTTCTTCGACCTGGCCGTGGCGCTCGGCCGCTTTCCCGCCGACCCGGCACGCCACGCGGCGGTCTATCGGCAGGAGCTCGGGCAGGTGCTGGCGGGGCGATCAGGACAAGGCGAAGAGAGGTGAGGTGAGTTCAGCGGACGCTGCGCTTGGCGGTCCAGTGTTTGACGTTGGATTCATGGTCCATTTCGTCCCGTTGATCGCTGCATTCATCGCCTGAATAGCGTTGGAGGGGGCACGGCAGACGCCCCCGGATGGGGGCGTCGTAGATTGAGGAAAAGCCGTGTGTCAGACCGCGCCCGCAAGCACCAGGGCGCGATGTTCCTGGCGCAGGCTCTTTACAAGGCCCACGCACATCACCACCAGGACCAGGGTGAAGGGCAGGCCGGTGGCCACCGCGCCGGCCTGCAGGGCCCCGAGGGCCTTGTCGCCGCCGCCGTAGAGCAGCACGCCGGCGATCACCCCCTCCAGGGTGGCCCAGAACACCCGCTGGGTGCGTGGCGCATCGACCTTGCCGCCGGCGGTGATGCTGTCGATCACCAGGGAGCCGGAATCCGAGGAGGTAATGAAGAAGATCAGCACCAGGACGATGGCCATGGTGGAGGTCAGGGTGGTCAGCGGTAGCTGCTCGAGCATCTGGAACATCGCCAGGGAGACGTCGCCGATGCCATTGGCGAGTTCGCCGACCCCGGCCGCGGACTGGGCCAGGGCGTTGCCGCCGAAGGCGCTCATCCAGACGATGGTGACCAGGGTCGGTACCAGCAGCACGGCGGTCAGGAACTCGCGTACGGTGCGACCGCGCGAGACCCGGGCGATGAACATGCCGACGAAGGGCGACCAGGAGATCCACCAGGCCCAGTAGAACACCGTCCAGCCGTGGTACCAGTTGGTGTCATCGCGGCCGATCCAGTTGGAGAGCGGCACGATATGGCTGGCATAGGCCAGGGTGGTACCCCACAGCCCATTGAGGAACAGCAGGGTGGAGCCGGTCAGCACCACGAATAGCAGTAGCAGCAGGGCGATCACCATGTTGATGTTGGAGAACAGCTTCACGCCGCCGTCGATGCCCCGCCACACCGAGAACAGCGCCACCGCGGTGACACCGACGATGATGGCGATCTGGGTACCGATGGTGTTGGGCACGTCGAACAGGTAGTTGAGGCCGCCGGCGGCCTGGGAGGCGCCAAAGCCCAGCGAGGTGGCCAGGCCGAAGATGGTCGCCAGCACCGCGGTAATGTCGATCAGGTGACCGATCCAGCCGCGTACCCGGTTACCCAGCAGCGGGGTGAAGGCGGAACGCAGGGTCAGCGGCAGTCCGCGATTGTAGGCGAAGAAGGCAAGCGACAGGCCCACTACGCCATAGATCGCCCAGGGGTGCAGGCCCCAGTGGAACATGGTGGCGCCCATGGCGGCGCTCGCCCCTTGTGGCGTTCCGGCGGCGGCGTTCAGCGGCGTGCCGTACCAGTCGGTGTAGTAGGCTACCGGCTCGGCCACGCTCCAGAACATCAGGCCGATGCCCATGCCGGCGGCGAACAGCATGCTGAACCAGGAGACCAGCGAGTGCTCCGGTCGGGCGTCCTGGCCGCCCAGGCGGATGCGACCCAGGGGCAGCACGATCAGCACCAGGCATAGCGCCACGAAGAGGTTGCCGGCGATCATGAACAGCCAGTCGAAGTGCTCGATGGACCAGCCCCGGGCGGCCGTCAACTGGGTGTTGGCAGCGTCGGGGTAGACCAGGGCATAGAGGATGAAGGCGATAATCGCCAGAGCAGAGAGGGGAAAGACGGGATTGTGGAAGTCCAGCCCCAGTATCTGGGTGTTGTCATGGCCCGGGGCCATGGTGGGATCGTCGTTGTGGTTCATGCGAGGTCCTCTGTTGTTATTGTCGCATCGCTCGGGGCGATGCTGGACATTGCTGGCGCGTGTGGGGGAGATATAAGGGTCAGGCCAACTGACTCCTTGCTGCACGTGTCGTATTCAAGAGCAGGCAGGCGATCGTCATGGGACCGACGCCACCGGGTACCGGCGTAATTGCGCCAGCGATACGGGCAACCGATTCAAAATCCACGTCACCCATGAGCTTTCTCTTGCCATCGACATCAATGGCGTTGATACCGACATCGATTACCGTTGCACCAGGCTTGATCCAGTCAGCGTTGATGAATTTCGCCCGGCCGACTGCCGCTACCACAATATCGGCATTGCGGCACAGTGATTCGATGTTCTTCGTTCGTGAATGTGCAATCGTGACAGTACAGTTTGCCTGTAACAGCAGCGCAGCCATCGGCTTTCCCACGATATTGGAGCGCCCCACCACCACGACATTCTTGCCACCAAGGTCCGGATGGACCTGGCGCAACATGATCATGCAGCCTTGTGGCGTGCACGGCACCAGCGATGGCCGCCCAGAAGCCAGTGCCCCGACGTTCAGTGGGTGAAAACCATCAACATCCTTGGCCGGATGGATGGAAGCTATCACCTCATCCTCATTGAGATGTGACGGAAGTGGCAGTTGCACCAGGATGCCGTGCACTTCAGGGTCATTGTTTAGATGATCGATCAGCTCATTCAGGGTGTTCTGGGAAGTTTCGGCATCAAGGCGGTGCTCAATAGACCCCATTCCCGCCTCTGTCGCCCGCTTCACCTTGTTTCTCACATACACCTGGCTAGCGGGATCCTCCCCCACAAGCACTACAGCCAGCGTCGGCACTATGTCATGTTCGCCCTTGAGTAGCTCGACTTCAGAGGCGACATCTTGCAAGACCTGGTCCGACAGCTGTTTTCCGTCTATTAATTGAGCCATCATGCCCTCTGCTTCTATTTGAAAATAATGGTTTTGTTGCCTGAAAGAAACACACGGTTCTCTGTATGCAGTTTAACAGCGCTTGCGAGTGCTTTCGTTTCGGTATCGCGGCCAAGGGCAACAAGTTCTTCCGGGTAGTAGGCATGATTAACTGGTAGAACGGACTGTTCGATAATCGGGCCTTCATCCAGATCGGCGGTCACGTAGTGCGCAGTAGCACCGATCAGCTTGACGCCACGCTCAAATGCCTGGTGATAAGGTTTGGCACCTTTAAAGCCGGGAAGAAAGGAGTGATGGATATTGATGGCCCGGCCGTGGAGCTGCTTGCATAGGCTATCAGACAAGACTTGCATATAACGCGCCAGTACCACCAGCTCGGTTCCTGTCTCGTTGATGATGTTGAGTAACTCAGCTTCCTTTTCCAGTTTGGTTTCTGCTGTCACTGGCAGGTGAACAAAGCGAAAGCCTTCACGCTCAACTAGCGGTTGGAGATCCAGGTGGTTGGATACTACCGCGGTAATATCGATGTTCAGTTCGCCCTTGTGATAACGGTAAAGAAGATCGACCAGGCAGTGGTCAAACTTGGATACCATGATCATGACTTTTGTCGGGTGGCTGACCTCATGCATCGCCCACTCTATGCCATGCTTGTCTGCCAAGGCATTAAATCCAGTACGGATGTCTTCGAAAGTGTAGCGGGAATCCGGGGTGATGTTGAACAAGGTCCGCAAGAAGAACTGGCCGCTGAGTTTGTCATCGAATTGAGACAGTTCCGCGATATAGCCGCCACGCTCTGTAATATAAGATGCGATACCGGCAACGATTCCAGGTGCAGTCTTGCAGCTGACAGTGAGGACATATTGGTTGGAGTAGTCCGTGACTTGTCTCATGGCAAAAACCTTTGTATATTGATGTTTATTGGTTCGCTGACAGAAACTTGATGTCTTTGATATTGTTTATTCAGCCATCAGGATGGATTTTCTGGCGTGTTGTTCACTATTGCAATTAAGGGCCACGCCGTTAAAAATCACTTTGAAGCCTCGTCATGGTCTTCTTTTAGATTCGACGCGTTTCGTGCCACACGCAGCCAGGACGAACTCCCCTTCTGACTGTGATCGACTGGCAGTTGCACCACATGGATCTTGTCACCGCCTTTCATCTTCTGACTTCCATCCCAGGCTTCGACCCAGACACATCGCATCTCCGGCTTGACCTCACAGTGGCCGTTGGCGCGCACTCCACCACAAGGACCGTTGCGCAAGGATTTAGGGCAGTTCATGGGACAGGACATTCCGGTAGAGCTGAGGATGCACTGACCACACATCTTGCAGTCGAAAAGCAATTCCTTGCTGAATTTTTCCAGCATACTCACCGGCTTTTCTGCGCGCTGGTAGCCTACCGAATTCCAAAGCGGCTGCAACTTGACGACTACCGGTTCGAATATTCGGTATACGCCCTCGAAGAATCTTGCGTGCCGCACGGCCCAAAGACGAATGGAATACATATGTCTCCCCTTTTACGGCAACGCCACTGTGGAGCGGATCATTGATCCGCGAGACACCTTCTTGGCCCTTTAAATCAACAAGAAACTTCTCGCCTTTCCAGATAAACACTTTCTTGGGCAGGAGGTTGATGTTGTAAGGTTCTGTGGGCACTCGCGGATGCAGATATTTTTTAATTCAACCACCAGATTTGGGTCATCGTGATCCTGTCTGGAGGCCCTCGAGTGCCGATCCCGGTCATCACTGGCGCCTCACCAGCACTCGATCTCAATCCCCGGATGCTCGCATGATGACCTGGTAGTCAAGCGGACATGGCGATTTTCTTCTTGGGGTCGAAGAAAGGCTTTTCGACGACAACAGCCTTCACGGGTCCGGATGCAGTTGGAATTTGCAGCTCAGTCCCGATCGTGGCATGTTCAGCGGCAACCATGGCCAGAGCAATATTCTGCTCAAGACGCGGGGAATAGACCGCAGACGTCACCTTTCCGACGGTCTCGCCATCCTTGCTGAGGGGCCAGAACCTGGTGTTAGGTCTCTTGAGGGGCTCCATGTCAATCCGCAGCCCGACGTGCTTGCGACTCACGCCATTTTTACGGATGCGCTGCAAAGCGGCCTTGCCGATAAACTCTGCCTCCATGTCCGGGTTCACCAGACGATCCATCCCAAGCTCGTAAGGGTTGGTGTTGATGTCCGCGTCAGCGTGATAGGAGAGCATCCCGCCCTCGATGCGGCGAATCGTCGAGGTATGACCAGGCTTCAGCCCGAAGGGCGCACCTGCAGCCATGATCTTTTCCCAGAGTTCGTCCCCTCGCGTGCCGTCACGCAGATAAAGCTCATAACCCAGTTCGCTCGACCAGCCGGTGCGCGAGACAATCAACGGGATGCCATCAAGCTCGATCTCGCGCAACCAGTAGTAGCGCAGATCCATGATGCTCTCGCCAAAGAGGGTCTTCATCACCTCGCCAGAGTTGGGGCCCTGTAATTGCAGAGGCGAAACATCGGGCTCGCGGATGCTGACATCCAGCCCGGCATGAACCGCAACACCTTGCGCCCACAAGAGGATGTCGCTGTCAGCCAGAGAAATCCAGAAGTGATTTTCTCCCAGCCGTAACAGGATCGGGTCGTTAAGGATGCCACCGTCCGCATTGGTGATGAGTATATACTTGCACTGTCCAACAGCCATTTCCGATAAATCACGCGGTGTCAGGCTCTGCATGAATTTCGCCGCATCTGGCCCCGTGATTTCTACTTGCCGCTCGCCGGCAACATCGCAAAGGATAGCCTCATTCACGAGATTCCAGAAATTCTGTTCCGGATCCCCGAAGTCACGCGGAATATACATGTGGTTGTATACTGAAAAGCCTTTTGCCCCCCAACGAACTGTTGCGTCAAAGTAGGGAGACTTTCGAATCTGTGTTCCGAAACCAAAGTCTTCTTCTTTTTCTATGTTAGCTGAAGTAACGTTTGTCATTGTAGTTACCTTTCGTGATGTGAAATTTAAGAGACTGCGCGAACTGGCAGATTCGGCACATCTCACTATAGGCTCACGTGGCACTGTGAAGCGGCCTAAAATCACTGTGAATTAAAACTGAACAGACCAGTTTTTTACGCAAGGCAGTCCATTTGGTCCGGTGTATCCGCACAAGGCCGCTTCGTCGCTGGGCGTGGGGTTGACCCTTCCCCCAGCGGCTGGGTGATCCGTCGTTGGCTCATGCCGAAGTCAAAGCAGGGGTGAGTCTGATACCGTTGGTGCCAGGGCAGCTGTCGGTATCGCATGCTCTGCGTCACTGTCGTTGCAGAGCCGAGGAGGGAAGGTACTGGTGCTCTCGCCTTTACCTGCTGCTCCAGGGGGCGGCGGTTGATCCATGAAACCAGGATGTGAGGGATGCATGGTGATCAAGGGAAGTCGTGATTTCGCGCATCAGCGGGTGGTCATCCCGCGGCAGGGGCAGTGTCTGGCAACGGCATGGGCCGGAATCGTTGATGCTTGCCTGGTGGAGGCACCATGAAGACGCTATCGAGCACAGGGTTTGCGATCTTTGGAGCAGGGCTGGTTGCGATCAGTTACGGGCTCGCGCGCTTCGCCTTCGGGCTTTTCGTCCCCCCGATCCGAGAGGAGCTGGAACTCACGCCCTACGTGATCGGCATCATCGGTGCGCTGCCGCTCATCAGCTTCCTGCTGGCCACGGCGATCGCACCGTACATCACCGACCATCTCGGAGCCCGCAATACGGCGGTGCTCTCAGGGGCGTTCGGCGTCGGCGGCCAGGGGCGGTTCAGCCCCGCCGCCCACCCGCGG
>NZ_JAMJPK010000007.1 GCF_023554995.1 Halomonas gemina | reverse complement strand
CTACCCCACGGTGCTGATCACCGGGCGCCAGCTGGAACACTGGCATACCGGCTCCATGACCCGTCGCAGCCGGGTGCTCGACGACCTCGAGCCCGAGGCGGTGGCGAGCCTCGCGCCGGCCGAGCTGGTGCGCCTGCGCATGACGCCGGGCGAGCCGATCACCATCACCACCCGGCGGGGCGCCATCACCCTGAAGACGCGGGTCGACCCGCAGATGATGGAGGGGATGGTGTTCGTGCCCTTCTGCTATGTGGAGGCGGCGGCCAACCTCTTGACCAACCCGGCGCTGGACCCCGACGGCAAGATCCCCGAGTTCAAGTACGCGGCCTGCCGCCTGGGCCATGCCGAGGCGGCGCTGGCGGAGAATGACTGAAACGGAGGAGGGCGGCCCATGATGATCGTCGAGCTGATCGATGGCGATGATTTCCGTGATCGCCTGGTGGCGCTGGGCATCCACATACCGGAGGGCGCCTGTCCCGAGAGCAGCGCCCGGCTGGCCCGGCGCTGCGCGCTCGAGGGGGGCGTGCCCGGGCTTACCGAGCTGGTCGGCGAGCTCGAGGGCAAGCGCGAGATCCTGCTGCCCTCGGTCCGCCGGGCCCTGGAGACCCATCTCCTGCCACTGGTTCGCTGAGCTGCGGCGACGCCCGGACCACGGTTAGGTGCGCGGCATGGCGCCTGCGCCTGGGCGCCAATGACATGGCCCCGACGGTATTCCGTCGGGGCCATGTCATGATGCGGACATGTCGGCACGAGGCGTGGCCTCAGCCCTCCACCACCCTCAGGTGCGGGGCGGTATGGCCGAGGTTCTCCAGCAGGCTCTCGGCGTACCAGTCGATGAAGTCGATCACCCCGAACTCGTAGGTCTCCGAGTAGGGGCCGGGCTCGTAGCCCCGGGAGTTGATCCCGCGCTGGTTCTCCTCCGCCAGGCGACGGTCCTGCTCGTTGGTGGCATCCCAGACGCGGCGCAGTTGAGTGGGGTCGTAATCGACACCCTCCACGGCGTCCTTGTGGACCAGCCACTTGGTGGTCACCACCGTTTGCTGGGGCCCCAGCGGCATCACCCGGAACACCACGGCATGATCGCCCATGAAGTGGTTCCAGGAGTTGGGCAGGTGCAGGATGCGCAGGGCCCCGAGGTCGGCGCTGGGCAGGTGGCCCATCAGCTTGCGGCATCCCGGCTGGCCATCGATGGTCATCGAGACGGTGCCCTCCAGCAGCGGGGTGCGGGTCAGGCGGTTGCGCTTGCCCAGACGCCTGAGCTGCCAGGGCACGCCCAGCTCCTCCCACTGCTGCTGCTTGCGCTCCACCAGCGCCCTGTAGGCCGGCGTGGCGCGCGGGTCGTCGCTGTCGTCGAACTCCTGCAGCGAGTTGAGCAGCTCCGGATGGGCGCCATTGCAGTGGTAGCACTCGCGGTTGTTCTCGATCACCAGCTTCCAGTTGGCCTGCTCGATGATGCTGGACTCCACCGCAACCTTGACATTCTCCATGTCGTAGGGGGCGAGGTAGTGCGCCAGGCTCTCGAGGAAGTCGTCGATGGCCGGCGGCTCCTCGGCCAGGCTGACGAAGAGGTAGCCGCCGGCGCTGCGCACATGTACCGGCTTGAGCCCGTAGGCGGCGAGGTCGAAGTTCGTGCCCATGTCGCTGCCGGCGAACAGCAGCCGGCCATCCAGCTCATAGGTCCACTGGTGGTAGGGGCAGACCAGCTTGGCCACCTTGCCCTTGTCGCTGACGCAGAGCCGGGAGCCGCGATGCCGGCACACGTTATGGAAGGCGTGAATCTTGCCGTTGTCACCCCGCACGATGATCACCGGGTTATCACCGATTTCCAGGGTCATGTAGTTCCCCTTGGCGGGAATCTCGCAGGTCATGCCGGCGAAGAGCCACTCCTTCTCGAAGATCTCCTGCATGTCCAGGGCGAACAGCCGGGCATCGTTGTAGAAGGGCTGGGGCAGCGAGAAGTGACGACGGCGCTGGGTCAGCATCTCGGCAGTGGCCTCGCGTGCCGATGCCAGGGGGTCATCCAGGCGAGCGGGAGACATGGGGTCCATGGCGATACATCCTCTGACTGGGCCGCTCAGGCGGCCTCGGGGTTGTTAAGGGAAATGCGGGAACCTGTCGATGGCCGCTCACGGGCAATGACGGTGGCGGGTTGCGGCGAGTGTGGATCAGCGTCTCGGGGGGCGATTGTCTGGCCACGACGCCCGGTGATGCGGCAGCGACGCGCCCCCTGTAAATAGACGGTCTGGCCGGAGACCACGGGCATGTCCGTGTCGCTGGCAGGCAAGCCGTGGAGCATCGAGCTGCGCAGAATGCGCTCAACGGCAGGCGGCAGTACCGCCGCCGGAGGCCTTCATGCTGCAGCCCGGGCGATACGACAATGACAATGAGCTTTCTTAATCCCGTCACCACCCAGACCTGGACCAACGGCCGTCACCTGGTGCGCTGCGTCAAGGTGATCCAGGAGACCTGGGATACCCGCACCTTCTGCTTCATGGCCGAGCAGCCGGTGATGTTCTTCTTCAAGCCCGGGCAGTTCGTGACGCTGGAGCTGGAGATAGAGGGCCAGCAGGTGATGCGTTCCTACACCATTTCCAGCTCGCCCTCCGTGCCCTACAGCTTCTCGATCACCGTCAAGCGCATTCCGGGTGGCCTGGTGTCCAACTGGCTGCACGACAACCTGGGGGTCAACGACGAACTGGCGGTGCATGGGCCGGCGGGCAACTTCAACGTCATCGACTACCCCGCCGACAAGGTGCTGATGCTCTCCGGCGGGGTGGGGATCACGCCCCTGATGTCCATGGCACGCTGGTTCTTCGATACCAACGCGGCGGTGGACCTGCAGTTCGTGCACAGCGCACGGACGCCGCGCGATATCATCTTTCATCGCGAACTCGAGCACATCTTCTCGCGGATTCCCGAGTTCGGGCTGCATATCGTGTGCGAGCGCAGCGATGAGCTGGGAGATGCCTGGGCCGGGTTCCGCGGCTACCTCGGCCTGCCGATGCTCGAGCTGATGGCCCCGGACTTCATGGAGCGCGAGATCTTCTGCTGTGGCCCCACGCCCTATATGGAAGCCATCAAGAAGCTGCTTCGGGCCAAGGGCTTCGACATGAGCCGCTACCACGAGGAGTCGTTCGGTGCCACGCCGCTGGCGGTCCAGGAGGAGGTGATCGAGCACGTCGAGCAGGCCGAGGCCGAGGCCGAGGAGCTCGATATCGCCGACATGATCAGCGTCGAGTTCCGCCAGTCCGGCAAGAGCGTGCGCATCCAGCCGGGCGACACGGTGCACACCGCGGCGGCCAAGCTGGGCCTGCATATTCCCAAGGCCTGCGGCATGGGGATCTGCGGGACCTGCCGGGTGCCACTGGCCTCGGGCCAGGTCGACATGGAGCACAATGGCGGCATCACCGACGAGGACGTGGCGGACGGCTATATCCTCTCCTGCTGCAGCAAGCCCCTGGGCGACGTGGTGGTGGAGTATTGACCGCGCTGCGTCGCCGCTCGGACTGGCTTTCCTCCATGAGCTGCTCAAGATGGCCCGATGGAATATCAGCCAGGTGGCCCGGCGGCTGGGCGTTTCGCGCCCCACCGGCCCGGTCTCAGGTGCTCTGGCCGACCATGAGTGTGAAACCCACATCCTGCTGCTGTTGCGTCACCGGCTGGTGATCCAGTCGTCTCAAGACCTGCTCCGCCGCCAGTCGGCCCATGGCCTCGCGGGGTGACTGGATGGTGGTCAGACGTGGGGTGACGTGCTGGCCTAACGGCAGGCCATTGAAGCCGGCGATGGCGATGTCCCCGGGGACCCGCAGGCCGAGACGCTGAGCATGCAGCAGGGCGCCGGTCGCCAGGTCGTCGTTGGCGAAGTGGATGGCGCGGGCCTCGGGAAAATCGCCCAGGACCTGGTCGAGTCCGGCGGCGCCTGCCTCCAGGCTGCCCAGTCGGTCGAGCTCGATCAGGGGAGCGTCCAGGCCGGCGGCATCGAGTACCTGGCAATGCCCCGCGAAGCGCATTCCGGCTCGGTAATCTCTGTCCAGGCAGGCCCCTACGTAGACGATTGAACGGTACCCGCGTCCCAGAAGATGGCGGGCCATGCAGCGCCCCGCTTCCTGGTGGTCGAGGCCGACATTCAGGTCCAGAGCCTCGCCCAGTTCCATCACTTCCATGACCGGCTTGTCCCAGTGGCCGAGTAGACCGTGACAGGCGTCGCTGTGCCGTAGCCCGGCCGTGACCAGCGCCGAGCAGGACCAGCCCAGGAAGGTGCGCACCAGTTGATACTCGCGGTCCAGGTCGTAGTCGGTGTTGCCGAGCAGGATCTGATAGCCGCGTGCCTCGAAGGTCTCCTGCAAGCCGCGAATCACCTCGATGAACACCGCGTTGGCCAGTGACGGCACGATCACCGCGATGAAGCGGGAGCTGGCGGACGCGAGGCTTCCGGCCACCAGGTTGGGCACGTAGCCCAGTTTATCCACGGCCTCGATTACCCGAGCGCGAGTGGCTTCGTTGACTCGCTCGGGCGTGTTGAGGGCGCGGGATACGGTAATGGGCGAGACGCCTGCCGCATCAGCTACCTGCTTAAGAGTGGGCTGATCGGAACCGCGCCGCCGTCGCGGGCCTGGGTTCGAATTAGACATTGGTCGTGCCCCTTGTGCTCATGGCTTGCTGTGCCGGATGCGATCAACTAGAAAGATGGTAGCGCTAACATGTTAGCGCTACCAGTCACGGAGATGAATCCGCAATCAGGAGGCCAGCAGGTGAGCGATGCAACCAAAGGGGCGCCCCGCGTCGGCGTCATCGGCCTGGGAGCCATGGGCATGGGCACGGCTACTGCGCTGCTCGAGAGTGGCCTGGAGGTCACGGGCTGCGATATCTCCGCCGCGGCACGCGAGGCCTTCGAGGCGCGCGGCGGGCAGAGCGCCGAGACGCCGGCGGCTCTGGCAGCCTGCAGCGACATCGTGCTGCTGGTCGTGGTCAATGCCGATCAGGTCGAGCAGGTGCTGTTCGGCAACCAGGGGGTCGTGGGTTCCCTGCGTCGTGGTGGCCTTGTCCTGCAGTGTGCCACGGTGGCTCCCAGCATCGCGCGTCGCCTGGGAGAGCGGCTCGCCGACGCGGGAATCGAGATGCTCGATGCCCCGATCAGCGGCGGCGCCGCCAAGGCGCGCAGCGGCGAGCTGTCGGTGATGGCTTCGGGCGCCGAGAGTGCCTTCGCCATGGCGGCGCCCGCCCTCGATGCCATGGCCGCCACCGTTTACCGGCTGGGAGACACGCCCGGCGTGGGCTCGAGCATGAAGCTCGTCAACCAGCTGCTCGCCGGCGTGCACATCGCCACTGCCGCCGAGGCGATGGCCCTGGGCATCCGCATGGGACTCGACCCGGATACCGTCTACGAAGTGATCACCCACTCGGCGGGCAACTCCTGGATGTTCGAGAACCGGGTGCCGCACATCCTCAAGGGCGACTACACCCCGCTGTCCGCCGTCGATATCTTCGTCAAGGATCTCAACATCGTCCACGAGACCGGGCGTGAGCTGGCCCTGCCGACACCGGTGGCGTCTTCTGCACTGCAGCAGTTCACCGCGGCCAAGGGGGCTGGCTTCGGCCGCGAGGATGACGCGGCCGTGATCAAGGTCTACGAGCGGTTGTCGGCTATCACGCTGCCAGAGGCGGCCAACGACGCTGAAGGAGCCTGATCATGGCAATCGTGCTGGGTGCCATCGCCGATGACTTCACCGGGGCCACGGATCTCGCCAACAATCTGGTACGTGCCGGCATGCGCTGCGTGCAGGCCATCGGCGTGCCGACCGCCGAGACAGACATCGGCGATGTCGATGCGGTGGTGGTGGCGTTGAAGACCCGCTCCTGCCCTTCCGGCGAAGCCGTGAAGGAGTCCCTGGCAGCGTTGGAGTGGCTGCAGGCCCGGGGCGCCAGGCAGATATTCTTCAAGTACTGCTCGACCTTCGATTCCACCGACGCCGGCAATATCGGTCCCGTTGCCGATGCCCTGCTGGAGCGGCTTCGGGCGACACAGACAGAACGGTTGGGTGGCACCCAGACGGTGATGGTCCCGGCCTTCCCGGCCAATGGCCGTACCGTCTATCAGGGCCACCTGTTCGTCGGTGATCGTCTGCTCAACGAGAGCGGGATGGAGCACCATCCGCTCAACCCGATGACGGATGCCGACCTGGTGCGCTTCCTGGGGCGCCAGACGCCCCATGCGGTGGGCCTGGCGGCTCGACCGGTGCTGGCCCGTGGTGTCGATGTCACACGCGCCCATCTCCGTTCCCTGGCGGAACAGGGCGTGCGCCATGTGATCTGCGACACCCTGGACGAGGACGACCTCGCCGTGCTCGCCGAGGCACTGGTCGACTACCCTCTGGTGACCGGCGGGTCGGGGCTGGGGCAGGCACTGCCCGAGCAGTATCGCCGCCGGGGCTGGCTTGACGAGGTCTCCGAGCCGGGGCGATTGTCGCCGGCCGCCGGCGGAGCGCTGGTGCTGTCGGGCAGTTGCTCGCGTGCCACGCTCGGCCAGGTCGATCACTTCCTCGAGCACCACCCCGGCTTCGCCCTGGACCCGCTGGCGCTGGCGGAGGACGACTCCCACCTCACCGAGGCCATGGCCTTCGCCCGCGAGCAGCTGGCCGACGGCGCCCCGGTACTGGTTTATGCCTCCGCGGAGCCCGAGCGGGTCCGGGAGGCCCAGGCGGCGCTCGGGGTCGAGCGTGCCGGTGAGCAGGTGGAGCAGGCGATGGGCCAGCTGGCGCGCACCCTGGTCGACGAAGGCGTCGGCCGGTTGGTGGTCGCCGGCGGCGAGACCTCTGGTGCGGTGGTCTCTGCGCTGGGCATCCGTCAGCTGCGTATCGGTGGCCAGATCGACCCCGGGGTGCCCTGGACCCAGGCGCCCTGGCCCGGCCGAGAGGCACCGCTGTCGCTGGCGCTCAAGTCCGGCAACTTCGGCGCAGAGGATTTCTTCACCCGGGCCTTCACCGTGCTGGAGGAACTGACCGCAGAGGAGGGGAGCGCATGAGCCGCCACGACGAGACGCGACTGCGCGACCAGATTGTCACGCTGGGCAAGTCGCTGTTCGACAGAGGCCTGACCATGGGCTCCAGCGGCAACATCAGCCTTCGGCTGGACGATGGCGGCTGGCTGATGACCCCCACCAACGCCTGTCTGGGTCGGCTCGACCCGGCGCGCATCTCGCGCCTCGACGGCGAGGGACGCTGGCAGGATGGCGACAGGCCTACCAAGGAGCACTTCCTGCACATGGCCATGTATGCCGAACGCCCCCAGTCCGAGGCCATCGTGCATCTGCATTCGACCCATTCGGTTGCGGTCTCCTGCCTGCCCGATATCGACCCCTGTGACTGCATTCCACCGCTCACCGCCTATTACGTGATGCGAGTGGGCAAGCTGCCGCTGGTGCCCTATCACCTGCCGGGCGATCCCGAGCTGGGGGATGCGGTGCGCGGCCTGGCGGGGCAACACAGTGCCGTGCTGCTTGCCAATCACGGCCCGGTGGTGGCCGGCAAGAGCCTGGAAGCGGCGGTCTACGCCACCGAGGAGCTGGAGGAGACCGCCAAGCTCTATCTGCTGCTGCACGGCCGAAATCCGCGCGCCCTGACACCGGAACAGGTGGCCGAGCTCGAGGCCCGTTTCCCCCGTGACTGAGGAGCCGACGATGATCCGACTGGCCGCCAACCTGAGCATGCTGTTCACCGAGCATGACTTCCTCGGCCGCTTCGCGGCCGCGCAAGCTGTCGGTTTCCGCGGCGTCGAGTACCTCTTCCCCTACGCCCATGCCCCCGAGACCCTTCACGCAGCGCTGGATGAGACCGGCCTCGAGCAGGTGCTGTTCAACCTGCCTCCCGGCGACTGGGAGGCGGGGGAGCGGGGCATCGCCAGCCTGCCTGGCCGAGAGGCGGAGTTCCGCGATTCCGTGGTCGAGGCGCTTCGCTATGCCGAGGCGCTCGACTGTCCCCGCGTGCATGCCATGGCGGGGGTGCTTGCTCCGGATGCCGATGCCCAGACGCGGGCCGCCCACCGGGCCACCTATGTGGCGAACCTGCGTTTCGCCGCTCGTGAAGCGGCGAAGTGCCATCGCGAGGTGCTGATCGAGCCCATCAACACCCGCGACATGCCGGGCTACTACCTCTCCCGGCAGGGCCAGGCGATGGCGATCCTCGAGGAAGTGGGCGAGCCCAACCTGCGGCTGCAGCTCGACTTCTATCACTGCCAGATCATGGACGGCGACCTGACCCGCCAACTGGAGCGGCAGTTCGAGCGAGTCGGCCACGTACAGGTCGCCGGCGTGCCGCAGCGACATGAGCCGGACGTCGGCGAGGTGCACTACCCCGCACTCTTCGCGCGGCTGGAGGCGCTCGGCTACTCGGGCTGGGTGGGCTGCGAGTATCGTCCGGCCAACGGCACCCGCGAGGGCCTCGGATGGGGCCGGGAGCATGGCCTGAGGCCGTGAGCAACGGATCTACCACGACAACAAGAGGACACCAGACGCCATGCATATCGTCATCACCGGTGCGGCCGGCTTTCTCGGGCAGCGACTCGTCAATCAGCTACTCGACCGGGGCGAGCTCAACGGCAAGGCGATCACTCGCCTGACGCTGATCGACCAGGTCGAGGCCCCCAGGCCCGAGGTTGCCGGCATCGAGAGCGACTGCCTGGCGCTCGATATCACTGTTCCCGGCGTCCTCGACCCGGTCCTGCAGGCCAGGCCCGACGTGATCTATCACCTGGCGGCGGTAGTGAGCGGTGCAGCCGAGGAGGATCTGGATCTCGGCATGCGAGTCAACTTCGATGCCACCCGCGCCCTGCTGGAGGGCTGCCGGGCCCATGGCCTGGCCGGCACGCGGCTGATCATGGCCAGCTCCGTGGCGGCCTATGGAGGCGACCTGCCCGAGGTGCTCGACGACATGACGGCGCTGCACCCCCAGAACTCCTACGGCACCCAGAAGGCCATGTGTGAGCTGCTGATCAACGACTACAGCCGTCGCGGCCTGGTCGATGGCCGTGTCCTGCGCCTGCCGACCATCACCATTCGCCCCGGGCGCCCCAATGCGGCGGCCTCAAGCTTCGCCTCCAGCATCCTGCGCGAGCCACTGAACGACGAGGAGGCCGTCTGTCCGGTCCCCACCGATCTGGAAATGTTCGTGATGTCGCCGGGCAAGGTGATCGAGGCGTTGATCCACGGAGCCGAGGTGCCACGCGCAGACTGGGCCCCTTTCCGTGCCTTCATGCTGCCGGGCATCACGGTCACTGTGGCCGAGATGCTCGAGGCCCTGGGCGAAGTGGCCGGTGCCGAGGCTGTGTCCAGGGTCCGCCACGAGCCGGACGAGGCCATCACCGCCATCGTCTCCAACTGGCCAGCACGTTTCGATACCGCCAAGGCCCGGCGACTGGGGTTCGAGGGAGACCGGGATCTCCGGGAGATCATCGAGGCGTTCATCCGGGAACGCTCGTGAAACCGGCATCCTTTAGGGTGCCGATCTGGATGCGGGACGAGAACGCCGAGGCTCTCGTCGTCCCGACAACAACAAAGAGGAATCACTATGACCAAGCATTTCGCACGCCGCACGCTCGCCGTCGCCATCGGTGGTCTGGCCGCCACGACGCTTAGCCTCCAGGTCCAGGCCGCCACCGAGGTGACCCTGGGGCACACCTTGTCGGACAGCTCGCATTACTCGGTGGGCGCCGATGCCTTCAAGGAGACGCTGGAGCGGCTCTCTGATGGTGAGTTCACGGTCAACGAACATCCCTCCGGTTCGCTCGGTGGCGAGCGGGCGATGATCGAAGGCCTGCAGATCGGCACCGTGGATGTAGTCATCACCTCCACCGGGCCGCTGGGCAACTTCGTCCCCGAGACCTATGTGCTCGACCTGCCGTTCCTCTTTGAGGACTACGATCAGGCGCGCTGTGTGCTCGATGGCGAGATCGGCGAAGAACTGTTGACCAAGATGAGTGACCATAACTTGGTCGGCCTGGCCTGGTCGGAGAATGGCTTCCGCCACATGACCAACAGCCTGCGCGAGATCAATACGCCGGAGGATGCGGAAGGGCTGAAGGTGCGCACCATGGAGAACCGGGTGCACCAGGAAGCCTTCAGGCAGATGGGCGCCAGCCCTACGCCGATGGCGTTTCCCGAGCTCTTCACGGCGCTGCAGCAGGGCACCGTGGATGGCCAGGAGAACCCCATCACGGTGATCGTGGCGACCAACTTCTGGGAGGTGCAGGATCATCTGTCGCTCACCGGACACGTCTATTCGCCCGCTGCCATCCTGGGTTCGCCGATCCTGCTCGACGGCCTGAGCGACGAAGAGCGCGAGTGGTTCAACCAGGCCGCTCAAGCGTCAGCCGAAGCCACTCGCGAGGAAGTCAGCCGTCTCGAGGAAGAAGGTGTGGCGCTGCTGCGTGAGAAGGGCATGACCGTCAAGACCGATGTCGACCCGGCGCCGTTCCAGGAGGCGGTCGAACCTGCCTACGAGATCTACACCGATGAGTACGGTAGCGAGATGCTGGATCGTATCCGCTCCAGCGACTGCTGATCCCACCCAACCTCCGGCGTGGTCGCCGGAGGTTTCCTTTTCCTGACAAGGTGATCCCGATGCTCTCCTGGTTTCTTCGCCTGGAAAGCCTACTGACCCGGCTAGCACTGGTGATCGCGGTGGTGATGCTCATCATCTCCGTGTCGCTGGGTTTCTTTCAGGTTCTGACGCGCTTCATCTTCAACGCGCCCTCCACCTGGTCGGAAGTGATCTCGCGTTCCACCATGATCTGGTGCGTGTTCATGGGGGCGGCGGCTACCTTCCGTGGTGGCTACATGATGGCCGTGGAACTGGTCTACAAGCTGGTACCGCGTCGAACCCTGCTGGCGCTCGAGATAGTCATTGGCGCCTGCTGTCTGCTGGTCCTCGGTGTCTTGATGGTGTACGGCATCCAGATGACGCTTCGCGTACGCAGCCAGATGCTCTCGGGCCTGGGAATGTCCATCGCCTGGTCCTATGCCGCGATTCCCACCGGGAGTGCCTTCGCCATGGTAGCGGTGATCGCCCGATTGATTTCCCAAGGCCTCGGGCTGGAGAAACTGGGCCCGGAGAACAGCAATCTGGCTCCTGAGGTGGATGCCGATGTGGTTCAGCAGGCGAGCTACACCCTGGCCGAGGGAGAGGCCGGCCACAGATCGGTCAACGGGGGTGATCGTCCATGAACCTCGTCATCGGCCTCTCGCTGATCATCCTCTTTGCCTTCGGCGTTCCCATCGCCATCTCGATCATCCTTGCCTCGATCATCGGTATCGAATTCTTCTCGCGACTGCCTCTGCTGATGGTGCCGCAGCAGGTCTTCGTGGGCATCGACCATTTCCCCCTGATGGCCATTCCGTTCTTCATTCTGGCCGGCAACCTGATGGCCTCGGGAGGGATATCCAGCCGCCTGGTCGACCTGGCAAAGTCCATCGTCGGCGGTGTCCAGGGCGGCCTGGCCATGACCTGCGTGCTGACCTGCATGATGTTTGCTGCGGTTTCGGGATCGAGTGTGGCCACGACCTTCGCCATCGGCGCCATCCTGATCCCGGCCATGGTGCGCCATGGCTACCCCACGCCGCTGGCGGCCTCCATTCAGGCGTCCTCCGCTGAACTGGGCGTGCTGATCCCCCCGTCCATTCCGTTGATCCTCTATGGCGTCAGCACCGATACCTCCATCGGTCAGCTGTTCATCGCCGGCATCGGCCCCGGGGTGCTGATCGGTGGTGCCTTGCTGCTGTTTCTCTACCTCTTCTGCAAGCTGCGTGGCTATGGCCTTCAGGATCGCGAGGATCGCAGCCACTTTACGGTGGCCTTCAAGCGTGCCTGGGCGGCCATCCTGATGCCGGTGGTGGTGATCGGCGGGATCTATGGCGGTATCTTCACCCCCACCGAAGCCTCGGCGGTGGCGGTTTTCTATGCCCTGGCGGTGGGCGGTCTGCTCTACCGCGAGCTGCGTCTGAAGGATCTCTGGCCGATCCTGCGCCAGAGCGTGATCTCTACGGCGGCGGTGATGCTGATCATCGCGGCGGCGGCCCTGTTCAGCTTCCTGATCAGCCGTTCGGGACTGCCGGGCGAGATCGCTGCCTGGGTGAATCAGGTGTTCGAGAGCCCCTGGGCCTTCCTGCTGGCCGTCAATGGGTTGCTGCTGATGGTGGGGATGTTCATCGAGACCTCCGCGGCGATCCTGGTGTTGGCGCCGATCCTGACGCCGATCGCTATCCAGTTCGGCATTCAGCCGGTGCATTTCGGACTGATCATGGTCGTCAATCTCGCCCTGGGCATGATTACCCCGCCTTTGGGCGTGAACCTCTTCGCCGCCTGTGCGGTGGCCAAGATCTCCATCGACGAGATGCTGCCCTGGCTGGTGCCTTTCGTACTGGTAGTGCTGGCCTGCCTCATGGGGATCACCTATATGCCCTGGATATCCATGGGACTGGTCGACCTGCTGTATTGAATAAAGGTTCGCCGTTACCTGAATCCTGTCGGGGTGGCGAAGACAACAATGACAAGGAGTCCACGACGTGCAGTCTTTACCCGAGATGCCTTCCCACCAGGCCCTGATCGGTGGAACCTGGGTTGCTACCCGCTCGACCCTGGACATGGAGGCGCCTTCCCACGGCAAGACGATCGCGCGGATCGCCCGCTGCCAGGAAGAAGAGATCGACCAGGCCGTGTCGGCGGCCGGCCGGGCCTTTTCCGGCCGGCTCGACGAATGGTCTCGCTGGACGGCCCGCCGGCGCAGCGAGTGGCTGCTGGCCTTCGCCGCGGCCATCGAGGCCGATCATGAGCGGCTCGCCGCCCTGGAGTGCGCGGATACCGGCAAGCCGATGACTCAGGCCCGCGGCGACATCAGCGCCTGTGCCCGCTATTTCCGCTTCTATGGTGGGGCCGCCGACAAGCTGCATGGCGAGACGATCCCCTTCGAGAACGACTTCGCGGTGATGACCCTGCGCGAGCCTTTCGGGGTCTGCGGGCAGATCATCCCCTGGAACTACCCCGCGCAGATCTTCGGGCGCTGCGTCGCGGCGGCCCTGGCGGCCGGCAATACCGTGGTGCTCAAGCCCGCCGAGGACGCCTGCCTGAGCGTGCTTCGCCTGGCCGAGCTGGCCGTGCAACAGGGGCTGCCACCCGGCGCGCTCAACGTGGTGCCCGGCCTGGGCCGCGAGGCGGGGGCCGCCCTGGCGGCACACCCGCATATCGATCACCTCTCCTTCACCGGCTCGCCGGAGACCGGCACCCTGGTGGCCCAGGCCGCGGCGGTCCACCATGTCCCGGTCACCATGGAATTGGGCGGCAAGTCCCCGCAGGTTCTCTTCGCCGATGCGGACCTGGAGGCGGCGCTGCCTTTCGTGGTGCGCGGCATCATCCAGAACGCCGGTCAGACCTGCTCCGCCGGGAGTCGCCTGCTGGTGCAGCGCGACATTGCCGACGAGGTGCTGGGACGGTTGGTCGAAAAGTTCGAGGCCCTGCGCTGCGACACCGGCGAGGCGGACGCCGATTGTGGCCCGCTGATCAACGCCCGTCAGAAGGCCAAGCTGGAGGCCCGGCTGGAGGCGGCCCGCGCTGACGGCATCCGTACCCTGGCCCGCGGTCGGCTGGTGGAGGGGGCGCCAGCCGGGGGGCACTTCGTGGTGCCGCAGCTGCTGGTCGATATCCCGGCGGGGCACGAGGTGCTGCGCGAGGAGCTGTTCGGGCCTGTCCTGGCGGTGCAGGTCTTCGACGACGAGGCCGAGGCCCTGGCACTGGCCAATGGCACCGACTTCGGCCTCTGCGCCGGCATCTGGACCCGCGACGGTGGTCGCCAGCTGCGACTGGCCAAGGGCGTGCGCAGCGGCCAGGTCTTCGTCAACAACTACGGGGCGGCGGGTGGCATCGAGCTGCCGTTCGGTGGCGTCGGTCGCTCCGGCCACGGCCGCGAGAAGGGCTTCGAGGGGTTGAAGAGCTACACGCGCATCAAGACCGTCGCGATCC
The DNA here is from genome assembly GCF_023554995.1 of Halomonas gemina. Classification (GTDB taxonomy): domain Bacteria; phylum Pseudomonadota; class Gammaproteobacteria; order Pseudomonadales; family Halomonadaceae; genus Halomonas; species Halomonas gemina. The sequence goes on along the minus strand of NZ_JAMJPK010000007.1, from coordinate 223,611 downwards.
ACCATGGATGAGAGGGAGGCAAGCATGACACAGACGCTGCGTATCGGCCTGGTCGGGGCCGGCCTGATGGGCCATGGCATCGCCCGCAACATCCTTCGGGGCGGCTATTCGCTTACGATCCTGGAGCATCCCGGCAACCAGCCGGTAGACGACCTGGTGCAGGCCGGCGCCCATCTGGCCGGCACGGGGCGCGAGGTGGCCGAGGCCGCGGATGCGGTGCTGCTCTGCGTGACCGGCTCGCCCCAGGTCGAGGCGGTGCTCTTCGAGCCCGGTGGGGTGCTGGAGGGCCTGGCGCCGGGGGGCGTGGTGATCGACTGCTCCACGGCGCTGCCTGGCTCCACGGCCAAGGTTGCCGCCCGGGTGGCCCAGGCCGGCGGCCACTTCATGGATGCCGCCATGACCCGCACCCCCCGGGAGGCGGAGGAGGGGCGCCTGAACCTGATCGTGGGGGCGCCGCCTGCGCTGTTCGCCCAGGTGCGGCCGCTGCTCGAGAGCTTTGCCGAGAACATCGCCCATGCCGGTGACGTGGGGGCCGGGCATACCCTGAAGCTGCTGCACAACTTCGTCTCGCTGGGCTTCTCGGCGGTGCTGGCCGAGGCGGCTGCGGCGTCACGCCGGGCGGGCATCGACGATGCAGCCTTCCTCGAGGTGGTGGGCAAGGGGGGTGGCGGCGGGGTGGTCTTCGACCGCCTGAGCCCCTTCATCGCCGAGGGCGATCCGTCCGGCTTCCGCTTCAGCGTGGCCAATGCCAGCAAGGATCTGGGTTACTACCGTGCCATGGTCGATGAGCTGGGGGCCCGCCGCCAGGTCGCCGAGGCGGTCGAGGCGCTGTACGCCGGGATCGACGACCAGGGACTGACGGTGCCGGAAGTCATCCGCGTCCTGGAGGGGGAAAAGGCTTGAGGGAGGCACGTCCGTGATGGCAGGGCGGTCGGGCGCCGGGCTCTCCCATCGCCAGCAGGGCCTGCTGCTGACCGGGGGCGGGGCGCTGATCATGTCGCCGGATGCCTTGCTGATCAAGCTGGTGGCCCTGCCGGATGCCGAGATCCTGATGTGGCGGGGCTTCCTGTCGGCGCTGGGCTTTCTGGTGATCGCGCTGGCGCGCTACGGCCGAGGCACCCTGGCCGCCTACCGGCGCTGCGGCGGCACCGGCATCGCCGTGGCGCTGCTCTTCAGCCTGACCACCTGCGGCTTCGTGCTGGGCAACCAGTACACCAAGGCGGGCAACGTCCTGCTGATCCTGGCGGGGGCGCCGTTAATCGCGGCCCTGCTGTCCCGCGCGATTCTCGCCGAGCGACTGCCGCGACGCACCTGGCTGGCGATCGGGCTCTGCATGCTGGGCATCGGGATGATCGTGATCGACGACACCGGGGCCGGCTCCTGGGTGGGCAATGCCTTCGCCCTCATGGCCGCCACCACCCTGGCGCTCAACTTCACGCTCTGTCGTCGGCGCCCCGGCGTGGACATGAGCCCGATGCTGGTGTTCAACGGCCTGATCGTGGGCGGTGGCGCCGCCCTGGTGCTGCTGCTGGGCGATGGCGGGATCGTCATGCCGCCCATCGATCGCTGGCTGCTGGTGGTCCTGCTGTGCCTGCTCATCGTGCCGACCGGGGTGACCCTGCTGCAGCGTGGGCCTCTCTACCTGCCCGCCGCCGAGGTCGGCCTGCTGCTGCTTCTGGAGGTGGTGGTCGGCACCCTCTGGGCCTGGTGGCTGCTGGGCGAGACTCCGGCACCGATCGCGCTGGTCGGGGGTGGGCTGGTGCTGGGTACCCTGGTGGCCAAGGGGCTCTATGAGCGGCGCCTGGAACTTCGCCTGCGCGCGGCAATGACCTCCCGCTGACACGAGCCGGCTACCCCCGGAAGTGGGTGTCCAGCTGATGGTGGAAGCGGGCAAAGGCCTCGCGGGCGCCCGCCACGGCGGCGTCACTCTCCCCGGGCAGGCAGAGCGCCTCGAGCTCGTCCAGGCGCCGCGACCACTCCCCGGGGACCATGGGCAGGGAGAAGAAGGCGTGCGGTACCCCGGGACCCAGGGTCCGGCGCAGTCGGTCGGCAATCACCCGCCCGCCCAGGCGTGAGCCCTCCAGCACGTAGAGCTCTCCGGCCAGGCTGGCGGGGGAGGCCGGGAGCTGTGCGGTGTCGGAGTCGATCGCCTCCGCGGGCAGGCCGAGGCTGCCGAGGTCGTCGGCGAGGCGCGGCAGCCGCCGCGGCACCCGAAGGTGGAGGCCGAGCCGCGCGATCTCCCGGCAGACGCGGTTCTCCAGCGCCGCATGGGCGGGATACAGGGCCAGCAGCGAGGCGGCATAGGCCTCCCGGGTCAGGGCGGCATCGAGCAGGCACTGCAGGGCCGGGTGGTGGTCCAGGGCGTGGTGGGCGTCGCGGGTGGCATCGCGCAGCCGACGGGCCAGTGGTGGGGGGGAGGTGCTCATCGGGGCTCCGGAACGTGACCTGGGTCGCATGGGCCGCGAATACCCCTTCCCGAAGCGGAGTCGGCCCGTTACGCTGCCTGCCACGATACCATCCCGATCCGGAGGAGTGCCCGTGGCCATTTCCTGTTATGCCGACCTGCTGGACGAGGCGCGTGCCCAGCCAGAGCCGCAGCGCCTGCTGTTCGTCTTCACCCTTGCCGAGCTGCCGGACCATCCCAGCGAGGAGCAGCGGCGCCGCTTCGAGCAGGGTGAGGGCGGCGTGCTGACCCCGGTGGTCTGCGTCGACAAGGCCCCCGAGGAGCTCTCCGACATGGCGGCGCTGGTGGCCCAATCCCGGGAGACCGGGGCCGACTGGGACATCGTCTTCGTGGCGGCCCTGGCCGGCCAGGACGCCCAGGCCCAGGCCGAACAGCACCTCAACCGCATGGTGGAGTCGCTGAAGATGGGCAACATCGCGCAGTTCCTGGCCTTCGACCGCCAGGGCGAGGCGGTGAGCATCGGCTGACGCCCGCCCTCGTGGACCATAGGGTTGAATTATCAGCTCCATGACGCCATTCAATTTACGCTATCAGGAGATACGGGCTAACATGCGTCCCGTATCGCCGTCACCTATTCAACGAAAGTCGAAAGGAGCACTACCGAATGTCGCTGCTGAACACCGAAGTCAAGCCGTTCAAGGCCACTGCCTACCATAATGGCGAGTTCGTCGACGTCACCGAGGAGAGCCTGAAGGGCCAGTGGAACATCTTCTTCTTCTATCCGGCCGACTTCACCTTCGTCTGCCCCACCGAGCTGGGTGACCTGGCAGACAACTACGTAGAGTTCAAGAAGCTGGGCGTCGAGATCTACAGCGTCTCCACCGACACCCACTTCACCCACAAGGCCTGGCACGACAGCTCCGAGACCATCAACAAGCTGCAGTACCCGATGCTGGCCGACCCGACCCATGCCATCTCGCGCAACTTCGAGGTGCTGATCGAGGAAGACGGCATCGCCGAGCGTGGCACCTTCGTGGTCGACCCCGACGGCAAGATCCAGATCATCGAGCTGAATGCCGGCAACATCGGTCGCAACGCCGAGGAGCTGCTGCGCAAGGTCAAGGCCGCCCAGTACGTGCGCGCCAACCCGAACGAAGTCTGCCCGGCCAAGTGGGAAGAAGGCGACGAGACCCTCTCTCCGTCCCTGGACCTGGTCGGCAAGATCTAAGCGATCTGCCCCTGCCGGCGAGGCCCGTCCCGGCCTCGCCTGCCCCCGCCCGGGTATCCCCTGCCCGGGCCCTGATTTCGGAAGCATGAGCGAACTGGGCCTCCCTGCGCGGGAAGTCGCGGCTTCCTCATGCCTCCACCCCGAACCCCGAACATGAAGGAATGCCGCTGTCATGTTGGACGACAATCTGAAAAACCAGCTCAAGGCCTACCTGGCCAAGGTCACCCAGCCCTTCGAGATCGTCGCGTCCCTCGATGACGGCGCCAAGTCGAAGGAACTTCATGGTCTGCTGACCGATATCGTCGGCCTGACCGACAAGATTACCCTGAAGCTCGATGGCCATGACCCGCGCCGCCCCTCCTTCGCGCTCAATCGCCCCGGCGAGGAGACCGGCGTGGTCTTCGCCGGCCTGCCCATGGGCCACGAGTTCACCTCCCTGGTGCTGGCGCTGCTGCAGGTCGGCGGCCATCCGCCCAAGGCGTCTGATGACGTGGTCGAGCAGATCAAGGGGCTCGAGGGCGAGCTCTACTTCGAGACCTACTTCTCGCTCTCCTGCCAGAACTGCCCGGACGTGGTTCAGGCACTGAACCTGATGGCGATCCTCAACCCGAATGTGCATCACGTGGCCATCGACGGCGCGCTGTTCAAGGACGAGGTGGACGAGCGCGAGATCATGTCGGTGCCCAGCATCTACCTCAACGGTGAGCCCTTCGATCAGGGGCGCATGAGCCTGGAGCAGATCCTGGCCAAGGTGGACACCGGCGCCGCCGAGCGTGAGGCCGCCAAGCTCAGCGAGAAGCCGACCTTCGATACCCTGATGGTCGGCGGCGGTCCGGCCGGTGCCGCGGCGGCGGTCTATGCCGCGCGCAAGGGCATCCGCACCGGCGTGGCCGCCGAGCGTTTCGGTGGCCAGGTGCTCGACACCATGGGCATCGAGAACCTCATCTCCGTGCCCCACACCGAGGGCCCCAAGCTGGCCGCGGCGCTGGAGGAGCACGTCAAGGAGTACGAGGTCGACATCATGAACCTGCAGCGGGCGGTCAAGCTGATGCCCGGTCAGCCGGGGGGCGAGCACGAGGTGCAGTTCGAATCCGGTGCCAGCCTGAAGAGCAAGACTCTGGTGCTGGCCACCGGCGCCCGCTGGCGCGAGATGGGCGTGCCCGGCGAGGCCGAGTACCGCAACAGGGGCGTGGCCTACTGCCCCCACTGCGACGGCCCGCTGTTCAAGGGCAAGCGCGTGGCGGTGATCGGTGGCGGCAACTCCGGCGTCGAGGCGGCCATCGACCTGGCCGGCATCGTCGGTCACGTCACCCTGATCGAGTTCATGGAAGAGATGCGCGCCGATGCGGTGCTGCAGAAGAAGCTGCGCAGCCTGCCCAATGTGGAGATCATCCTCGGCGCCCGCACCACCGAGGTGAACGGCGACGACACCCGGGTCAACGGCCTCACCTATGAGGAGCGCGCCAGCGGCGAGATCCGCCAGGTCGAGCTGGAGGGCGTGTTCGTGCAGATCGGCCTGGTGCCCAACACCGAGTGGCTGAAGGATTCGCCCATCGAGCTCTCCGAGCGCGGCGAGATCGTGGTCGACGCCCACGGCATGACCTCGGTGCCCGGGATCTTCGCCGCCGGTGACGTGACCACCGTGCCCTACAAGCAGATCGTCATCGCCATGGGCGAGGGCTCCAAGGCGGCACTCGGCGCCTTCGACTACCTCATTCGCCAGTGATCCGCATTCACCGGTGACCCACTGCCCCGGGCGTCGTCGACGCCCGGGGTGCTGCCAATTCCATGCCCCCGCCGGTAGATCCGGCGGGGGCATGGCCGTTCATGGCCGGCGCCTCATGCCTGGGCGGCACTCCCCGCTGCCTGCTCCACGCGGTTGCGCCCGTTCTCCTTGGCCCGGTACATCGCCTCGTCGGCCCGCGCGACCAGCCGCTTGCGGGTGTCGCCGGGGTGCCAGCTGGCCACGCCGATACTGATGGTTACCCGGCCCAGCTCGGCCAGGTCGATGTCCTCTACGCATCGGCGCAGGCGTTCCGCCAGGTGGACCGCCCCCTGGCCCTCGCAGTGGCTGGCCAGCACCAGGAACTCCTCACCGCCCCAGCGCCCCAGGGTGTCAGTGTCGCGCAGGGTGGCCTGCAGGGCCCGGGTGATCTCGACCAGCACCCGGTCTCCGGCCTCATGGCCATGGGTGTCGTTGAACTGCTTGAAGTGGTCCACGTCGAACAGCAGCACCGCACAGGGGTGGCCGTGGCGCTCGGCGGCACTCAGGGCCGCGTCGATGGCCTGCTCCATGCGATAGCGGTTCCAGCTGCCGGTCAGGCTGTCGCTGTAGGCCAGGCTCTTGAGCTTGCGATTGGCATGATGAAGCTTCTCATTGAGCTGGGCGATCTCATGGCTGGAGGTCAGGACGGCCAAGTTCTTGGTGAGGTCTCCGGCGGCACGGCACTCGATGTCGCGCCAGGCGTGGCTCTGCCCCTTGACCTCATCCTGCCACTGGGCGAAGGAACGGCGTGGGGTCATGACCAGCTGCCCGTCCCGGATCATGGGGGTATCCTCTGGCTTGCCGGCCCAGCGCCGGCTGTGTCGCTGCTCGCGGCGAAAGAGCATCAGCCAGTGGCTCGGCTCGGTGGGTAGAGCCACGGCGAGCAGGCCGCAGAGGTCGCCCTCCTGCCAGGGCGCGAGGGGTGTCATTGCCAGTGACTGGGTGTGCCAGGGGGTGTCGTGACGCTGGTGGCGGCTCAGCCAGTCGGCCATGGCGACCAGATTCTCCTCGTCCGGCAGGGCCCCCATACCACTGATCTCTTTCCCGGTGACGAGGGCGATGCCATTGGCATCCAGCAGCTCGAGCCATTGTGCGCCGTGACGCTGGACCAGGCCATCCGGACCGAGAAGGCGCCCCCTCTCATCTGAGAGAATCTCGTTGCTGTCGTGGATGTCGTGAAGGAGGCGGGTGTCGGTACGCGTGCGCAGCAGCATCATACGCGGCATGGCGATCTGAGCCAGGGCGCACAGAGCATCACGCAGGTCGGCCTCCAGTGGCATGGGGCCCAGGCCATGACAGGCCAGCAGGCCCCACAGCCGTCCCTCGTCATGCATGGCGATGGAGAGGGAGGCGCCCACCCCCATGTTGCGCAGGTACTCCTGATGGATGGGGGAGACGGCGCGCAGCGCGCCCCGGGAGAGGTCCAGCGGGGCGGAATCATGCGGGTCAGTGGCGGGCACCAGGGGGACCGGCTCCGCGGCGGCATCGGGGATGCTGCGCACCCGGTTGATGTCGTAGAGCCGGCGGACCTGGGCAGGAATGTCACTGGCCGGGAAGTGGTGATCGAGGAAGCTCTCCGCCATGGGCTGACGGGTCTCGGCGACCACGCGGCCGTTCCACTGCTCGTCGAAACGGTAGACCATCACGCGCTCGTGGCCGGTGAGTTCTTGGACCCGCCGCGTCAGGGCATCGAAAAGGGTATCGATGTCGTCGATTTGCCTCGCCTCGACCAGCCAATCGTTCACCTTTTCCAGCAGGCGATGTCCATCCGGGCACATCAGGTATTCCAGTTCCACGACGATAGAGTCGCCACTGTGATAGGCCACCACGTGGAAGCGTCGTCGTTCGCCCTGCACATCGCGCCGGGCGGTGAGAACGCAGGTCGGTTGGTCCTGCCTCACCAGTGCAGTGTCCAGGAGATCCATCAATTCGGTGCCCAGCACCCCCTTGGGCTCGCCGGCCAGGGCATCTGCCACGCTGATACCCAGGAAGGCCTCGATATTGGCACTGACCTGCCGGACCTGGCGCAGGGCGCCATCGAGGCTGATCAGGCACCCCGCCGGCTGGATGGCCCCCGGAATGTGCACCGGCTCCCGTGCGCAGGCCTCCAGGGCGGCGGCGATCTGGGCATCGCTGTAGCGTGTCGAGGCGTTCAAGGGCTGGCGTTCCTCGTGGGGTCTGGCGATGACCCTACACGCTTGCCGGCGGCGGGTGAACTGCCCGGTGCCAACGGGCCGGAGATTGCGTCGTCGCCTCGTGCTTGGGATAGTGGCGCCGTCGGCGCCGGCTATCGCCCAGACCGACGCTTGCCTGGCTTCGGCTGCCGGGGAGGAGACCGACAAGCACTGACAAGGAGTCGCCGATGTCGAGCTGTGCGCGAGTCGCGGGGTACTGCGGCCGCTGCGAGGGGGAATTGCCCTTCGACTTCACCATGGCCTTCCAGCCGATCGTCGACGTGGACGCGGCGCGGATCACCACCTACGAGGCGCTGGTGCGGGGGCCGGCCGGTGAGTCGGCCTGGAGTGTCCTCTCCCAGGTCACCGACGACCTGCTCTACCGCTTCGATCAGGCGTGCCGGGTGCGGGCCATCGAGATGGCCAGTGCGCTGGACATGCGCGAGAACCTGTCGATCAACTTCCTGCCCAATGCGGTCTATGAGCCCGAGGCCTGCATCCAGGCGACCCTGGACGTCTCGGCACGGGTCGGCTTTCCCACCGATCGCATCGTCTTCGAGATCACCGAGACCGAACGGGTCCGGGACCGCCAGCACCTGCGCAGCATCATCGAGGCCTACCGCGCCATGGGCTTCGCCACGGCGCTGGACGACTTCGGCAACGGCTACGCCAATCTGGATCTGCTCACCGACCTCACGCCCGATCGCCTCAAGGTCGACCGCGAACTGATCATGGGCTGCGACGGCGACCGTCGCCGCCAGGTCCTGCTGCAGGCCGTGAAGCGACTGGCCGACGAGCTCGACATCCTGCTGATCGCCGAGGGCGTGGAGACCCGGGAGGAGGCACTATGGCTGGCACGCGCCGGCATCACCCGCCAGCAGGGCTACTTCCATGCGCGGCCGGCGGTGGCCGCACTGGCCGAGGATCTGGGGCCCGCGCTGGAGGCACTGCGCGACGAGAGCCGCCGGCCGAGCGCCTGAGGCGGCGTCAGCCGGCCAGCCACAGGAAGGGCAGCAGCGAGAGGGCAAGCACGGCGGCGGCGAGCAGGGCGAGCAACAGCGTGCGGATTGGCTGGCGCGCCAGGCGCCGCCACAGGGTGGGGGTCTCGCCGCGCTCGGCGAGGGCGTCATGCTCGCGTCGCACCCGCTCGCCGAGCGCGTGCTGGTAGGCATCGATCAGCCCACGGGCCCGGGCAAGCTCGCGCTCGTTGCGCAGCCAGATCGCGGCCACCCCGAGCCCCCAGAAGCCCGCCCGGGTCTCGAAGGTGTCCAGGCCGTCGGCGTCGAGCAGCCGGCGCACCTCCTCGGCCTCCTCCTCGGGCACGTTGCGCAGGTGGAACAGCAGCACGGCCACGCCTTCTCCCCCTCTCGATTCCCGTGGACCCGCTGCGGGTCCTCTCAGCGTTCGCTCGCGTCGCACAGGCGGTGCAGGCGGTCGATCGCCTCGCCGGCGCCCGCCAGGCCGAAGACCATGAACCAGGGGTCGTCCTCGCCGCGCATCATGCGCAGGCGCAGCAGCTCGCCCTCGGCCATCTCCTCGAGCAGCAGCGCCAGGTGGGGTACTGCGAAGCGCACGTAGAAGCCATCGTCGCCGCGTTCGGTGACGAAGGCGGCGCTGCCGCTGTGGATGGTTGCCTGGTCGACGCGCAGGTCGGCGGGCACGCGGTTCACCGTGGCGCTCTCGGCCTGGTTCTCGTCCAGCGCCACGCGCAGCTCCAGCCAGGGGACGTCGCAGGCCCCGGAGCTGGCGTTGACGCTGAAGATGGCGTCGCTATAGCTCTGCTGGTCGATGGCGCGAAAGTGGCGCTCCTCGCCCAGCGACAGCACCAGGGAGTGCCAGCCGCCATGGGCCTGGACGTCGCCGGTGTTGTAGTCGGTGGCCGACGCCGCCCCGGCCAGGGCCAGGCAGAGCGGCAGCAGCAGGTACTGGGCGAGACGGGAGATGCAGAGCATGGCGTGACGCTTCCTCGGCCGACGATGCGCCGAGGCTAGCACGCTGGAAGGGGCCGGCCTATCCCCGGTACCCCGCGCCTGGGTTATTCGTGGCCGTGCATATCGCCCATGCCCGCGTCGCTATCGCCGCCCAGCTCGCCGCGGCCCAGGCGGCCCAGCAGGTCGAGGTCGATCTCATCGAAGCTCACCAGCTCGCCGCCGTGGACCTCGAGGAACGCCTCGGCGTCGGCCCGCTCGGCAAACGATGCCAGGGTATGGCCCATGGCGCCGCGCCGGTCGTGGCCCACCACGTAGAGCGCCTCGCTGGCCAGCACGAAGGCCTCGTCGGAAGGCTGGCCCCAGGGCGTCACCCCGATGTCGTGGACATAGGCGTGGGAGAGGCGAGTCTCGTTCTCGGGCTGCCTGAGGAAGGCGAACAGGTCCATGGTGGAGCAGAACTTCAGCGCCTCGCCCTGCGGGTCGAGGAAGGCCTCGCCCTTGGGGCCGGGGTGCTCGCTGATCAGCATGCCGCAGACATGGCAGCTGTCGCCGGCCTCGATGGGCACGGCGGCGGCCAGCGCCTCGGGCTCGGACTCGCTGCAGCCGGAGAGCAGCAGGCTGGCGAGCAGGGCGATCAACAGGGCGAGTCGTTTCATGGCGTGGGTCTCATGCGGCAAATCGGTTCATGTCGCCGGCGACAGGATCAGGCGGGGCGGCGCCGGAAGCGCAGCAGCGCCAGGCCCAGGGGCACCAGCACCCAGGCCACCAGGATGGCGGTGACCGCGGCGGGGCGGAAGACACTGCCCTCGGCGATGGAGGTCAGCCCCGTATAGCTGCGAGCGGCCTCGAAGCCGGCCAGGTTGATCAGCCGGAAGCACTCGGTGGGGTTGAGCAGCAGCAGCCAGGGCAGCAAGTCGCCGCCCTGCTTGACGCTGACCAGCAGCGCCAGCAGCCCCAGGTCGAAGACCAGCACGAACAGGAACCACACCACCAGCGCCAGGCCGGCGGCGCGGGCCTTTTCGGATACCCACACGCTGATCAGGTAGGCGAAGGCGATGAACACCCAGCCCAGCAGGATGCTGCTGGCGATCAGCAGGCCCATGCCGGCGGCCAGCTCGCTGAGTGCCACGCCCTCGGCGCCGAATGCGATCACCGCCCCGGCGACGGAGAAGCCCAGTGCCGTGGCGGCGCCGAGGATCAGGCCGTGGCCGAGGAACTTGCCGAGCAGCAGCTGGGTGCGGCTGATCGGGTAGGTGAGCAGCAGCAGCAGGGTGCCCGCCTCCTGTTCGCCCACCACGGCGTCATAGGCCAGCAGCAGGGCGATCAGCGGGATCAGGAACACCGCGAGCGTCGCCAGGCTGACCAGGGTGGTGGCCAGCGACGTGAAGCCCAGGCCGCCACTGGCAGCGGCGCCGAACCAGGCGATGCCCACGGCGAGGAAGGCCAGCACCAGGGCGATGGCCAGCACCCAGCGGTTGCGCAGCCCGTCGCGGAACTCCTTGCCGGCGATGGTCAGGATGGCGTTCATTCGGCGTCTCCTCGTTGCTCGGGCGTGAGGCCGGCGGAGAAGTGGGTGTAGAGGTGCTCCAGGGTGGGGGGCAGCAGCTCGATGTCCTCGATGCCGGCGGTGTCAATCAGCCGGCGCAGCACGGCGAGCTTGGCGTCCGCTGGCACGCTGAGCGCCACCTCGTGGCCGTTGACGGCGGTGGCCTCGATGCGCGGGTCGTCCCACCGGGCCAGCTCGTCTGCCAGGCGGGTCTCGACGCCGCGGCCGCGGGCGCGCACGGTCAGCGGCAGGGCGGCCTGCCCGCGCAGCTCATCCAGGCTGCCCAGCGCCAGGCGCTTGCCACCGCCGAGGATCAGCGCGCGGTCGATGTAGGGCTCCACCCCGGGCAGCACATGGGAGGAGAGCAGCACCGTGCAGCCGCGCTCGCGCAGGCCGCGCACCGTGTCGTAGAAGTCGCTGGTGGCCGCGGGGTCGAGGCCGGTGGTCGGCTCGTCGAGCAGCAGCAGTCGCGGCTCGCCGAGCAGCGCCTGGGCCAGACCGAGGCGCTGACGCATGCCCTTGGAGTAGGTCTTCACGCGCCGATGGGCGGCGTTGCCCAGGCCCACCTGGTCCAGCAACTCGCCCACCTGGCGGCGGTCGACCCGCTTGAGCCGCGCGAAGTAGTCGAGCACCTCGCGGCCGCTCAACTGTTCGTAGAAGCTGACGTTCTCCGGCAGGTAGCCCAGGCGGCGGCGCAGGGTCTCGGCGTGGGCGCCGTCGGGGGCGCCGCCGAGCACCGAGACCCGCCCGGCACTCGGCGAGAGCAGCCCGAGGATCAGGTGCATGGTGGTGGTCTTGCCGGCGCCGTTGTGGCCCAGCAGGGCCAGTACCTCGCCCTCGCTCACCTCGAGGTCGAGGGCGTCGAGGCGCACCAGGCCACCGTCGCGCCGGGTCACGCCCTGGAAATCGATCACCGCGGTCATGCGTCGGCGTCTCCCCATTCGGGTTTATGGAAGGCGGATTCATTGAAGGCGGGTTCGTTCATCAGCGGGTGGCTGTCCTTGACCCCCTGGGGGCGGAACACCGGGAACTGTCGCTGCACCCAGCGTAGGGCCAGTACCGCGGGGCTGTGCATCAGCAGCCGCGCCACCGGGTAGCGCCAGAGCAGGCGGTCCATGGCGTCGTTGGGCTCGTAGGAGGTGTCGCCGATGCCGTCGCCGGCCAGGTCCCAGCCGAGGTAGTCGCTCCAGTAGTTGCCGCGGCCACCTTCGGACCACTCCTGGGCGCGGGTGGCCACATACATCACCTGCTGGCGATTCTCGACGAAGGCGTTGCCCACCAGTTCGTTGTCCTCGGAGCCGGCGGTCAGATGGATGCCGATATCGCTGGCCGCGAAGCGGTTGTCCTCGAAGCGGTTGTACTGGGCGTTATAGACGAACAGCGCCTTACCCTCGCCACCGCTGACCAGGCCCTGTCCCTGGGCGTCCCGGCGCTGGTTGACACCGGTGACGCGGTTGTCGCGCAGCGTCGAGTGGGTGATGTTGTTCATCAGGATGCCGTAGTGGCGGTCGTCATCCGAGCGGTTGCCGATTACCTCGAGTCGCTTGGACTGCATCAGCGCGTAGCCGGTGCGGGTATTGCGGGTGGTGTTACCCTCAAGGCGATTGTCGTGGGCGTACATGTAGTGCACCCCGTAGCGCAGCGCCTGCATGTGATTGTCGCGCAGCAGGCTGTCGCGGCTGGTGTCGATGTAGATGCCGTCGCGGGTGTGGCGGATGTCGTTGCCCGCCACCGTGACGTCGCGAACGTTGAACAGGTGGATACCGTTGCCACGATCCTGGGAGCGCAGCGAGGCGTCGCCGCGGATCACGTTGTCGCGCACCTGCACCTCGGCCACGGCGTCGAGCCAGATGCCGAAGCCGGGGCCCGTGAGGCGCGAGTCGCGGATCACACTGCCGGTGGCGTTGCGTGCCACGAAGATGCCGGCATCCATGGCGGTGAGGTCGGCACCCCAGTTCTCCACCGCGATGTCCTCCAGCACGATGTTCGGTGCCTCCAGCACCACGGCGTGGCCGTCGCCGCCGCCGTCAATCACCGCGCCCGGCTCGCCCGAGAGGGTGAGGCTGCGGTCGATGACCAGCGGCCCGGGGTAGCGGCCCTCGGGCAGGATTAGGCGGTCGCCGCTCGCGGCCCGCTCGATCAGCGGCTGCAGCGGCTCGCCGGGGCTGGCCGTCCAGTCGGCGGCCAGCAGCTCGCCGGGCAGCCACGCGAGCCACCCGGCGACAAGAATCGGTGTCAGGACGACGCGAAGCAGTCGTCGGGTCATGCGTCTCTCCACAAAAAAAAGCGGGGCCGGGCGGCGGCCCGGCCCCGGTAAGGGCGTATCAGGCCTTCTCGACCAGCATGCGGCCCGTCATTTCCATGTGCATGGCATGGCAGAACCAGGAGCAGTAGTACCAGTACACCCCGGGGCGGTCGGCGGTGAAGGTGACGCTGGCCGTCTGCTGCGGGCCGATCTCCATGGAGGCGCCATGATTGACCATGACGAAGCCGTGGGTCAGGTCCTCCACCTGGTCGAGGTTGGTGACCACCACGGTGACCTCGTCGCCCTGCTTGACCTTGAACTCGGTCAGGCCGAACTGCGGGGCGATGGAGGTCATGTAGACCCGCACCTGGTTGCCGTCGCGGATCACCGTGTTGTCGCTTTCGAGAGTCACCCCGTCCGCCTCGGCCATGGCCACGGTCTCGGCGAAGTAGGGGTCGTCACGCGTCCAGGTCCGCGAGGGGTTGAGCTGGTCGGCGCGCAGCAGGATGCAGTCGTGGGGTTCGGCGAAGGTGGGGCCGTCGTGGACCAGCCTCATCTCCTCGCCTGAGATATCGATCAGCTGGTCGTTCTCCGGGTGCAGCGGACCCACCGGCAGGAAGCGGTCCTTGGAGAACTTGGAGAGCACCACCAGCCACTTGCCGTCGGCATCCCGGGACTCGGTGAGGCTGGCGTGGTTGTGGCCCGGCTGGTAGTGGACATCCAGCTTCTGGCGCAGGTAGTTGACCTCCTCGCCGTTGTAGGCGCGGATGGCGTCCTCGATGTTCCACTTGGCCACCTGGCTGTCGATGAACAGGGTGGTGTAGGCGTTGCCGCGGCCATCGTAGGTGGTGTGCAGTGGCCCCAGGCCCAGCTCCGGTTCGCCGACCACGGTGTCGCGGGGCTCGATGGCGTCATCGAACAGCTCGGGCAGCTTGTCGATGGCGATGATCGAGCAGGTCGGCGAGAGCTTGCCGTTGGCGATGAAGTACTTGCCGTCCGGCGAGGTGTTGATGCCGTGGGGGTTCTTGGGCACCGGGATGTAGCGGGTCAGCTTGGAGCCCTTGCGGCCGTCGAGCACCGGCACCTCGCTGTCGCCCAGGGTCTCGTGGTCACCGGCCTCCACGGCGGCCTCGATGGCCTCGATGTCGAACACCACCACCCAGTCGCGATCGGCGCGCATGGTGTCGGCCAGCGTCATGCCCTTCTCGGAGTTGTAGCAGGTGGAGGCGGCGAAGCGGCCGGTGTAGTCGGCGTCGGTGTTGTCGAGGTTGCCGTCGACGATCACCTGCCAGGCCACCTCCATGCTCTCGGCATCGATGGCGTTGAACATGGTGAAGTAGTTGTCCGGCGTCTCCAGGTCGCGGCCATCGTTGACCTGGGGAATCGGCAGCTCGGCGTTGGCGAACACGTACTTGGTGTGCGGCACCTTCTGCAGGCGCAGGCCATGGATCGCCTGGACGTTGGGAATGGTGGTGATCTTGTCCGTCTTCATGATGTCGAGACGGATACGTGCCACCCGGGTGTTGGCCTTGTCGTTGATGAACAGGTACTTGCCGTCGTAGCGTCCGTCGGTCATGGAAATGTGGGGGTGGTGGCAGTCGCCGTTGAGGAAGCGCGCCGAGTCGCCCAGGATGCGTTTCGACTCGTTGGTGATCCCCCAGCCGGTGGCGCTGTCGATGTTGAACACCGGGATGCGCATCAGCTCGCGCATGGAGGGGATGCCCAGCACCCGCACCTCGCCCTGGTGACCGCCGCTCCAGAAGCCGTAGTACTCGTCGAGTTCGCCGGGTGCGACCTCGATGCCGTTCTCGGCGGCGCGGGCCTCGTGGCTGCTCATCAGCGCCCCGGCGCCGAAGCCGCCGGCCAGGCCGGCACCGGCGACGCCGGTCACGGCGCTGTTGCGCAGGAAGTGGCGGCGGCCGAGGTTCTCGATCGCTTTCTTCTTGTCACTCATGGTCAATCCTCCTGGTAGGTCGGGATTCGCTGCAGCTTGGAGTTTCCGGCACTGCCGGGGTCATGGGTCTCGACGCCGCCCTGTCCCGCGGCCATGCGGGCTGCCTTCTCGTAGCGTTTGCGGCGCTTGATCACCGGCGGACAGCGCTGATCGTCGTGGTAGGTGATCTGGCAGTCGAGACAGTAGTGGCACTCGTTGGCATTGATGCGGCCATCGGGATGGATGGCGGCCACTTCGCATTCGTTGGCGCAGATCTGGCACGGGGTGCCGCAGCTGCCGCGGTGCCGCTTGAGCCAGTCGAACAGGCGCAGGCGGGCGGGAATCGCCAGGCCGGCGCCCAGCGGGCAGACGTAGCGGCAGTAGAACTTGTGGTTGAAGGCCGAGATCGCCACCAGGCCCAGGGCATAGAGCAGGAACCCCCACTCGCGCTGGAAGCGCAGGGTGATGGCGGTCTTGAAGGGCTCCACCTCGGCGTAGCGTTCGGCGGTGCCCAGGGAGTGCAGCGAGAGGGCGAACAGCCCCAGCAGGAGGATGTACTTGATGGCCCAGAGGCGCTCGTGGAGGCCGAAGGGCACCTCGATCTGCTTTACGCCGAGCCTGCGCGCGGCCTTGTTGACCAGGTCCTGGAGGGCGCCGAAGGGGCAAAGCCAGCCGCAGAACACCCCGCGTCCCCATAGCAGCAGGGTGACGGCCACGAAGGACCAGAGGATGAACATCATCGGGTCGATCAGGAACGAGCCCCAGCTGAAGCCACTGATCAGCGAGTTGGTGAAGGTCAGGATATTGACCACCGAGAGCTGGGCCAGGGAGTACCAGCCGATGAACACCAGGGTGTAGACCAGGAAGCCCAGGCGCAGCGGACGCAGGATCCTCGGGTGACGCGCCAGCACGTCCTGGAACAGCATGATCACCGTCAGCACCAGCAGGCCGGCCACCAGCACGCCGATCTGGAAGGCATTGTCGCGCCATACCTGCACCCAGATCGGCTCCTCCACCGGCGGCTCGGGGCGCTCAATGTAGGCCTCGGGGACGCTGTAGTCGGCGCTGAAGCGGCTGAACTCGGTATCCAGCGGGCCCGAGGCACGGCGTACCAGCAGCTCCAGCTGCCAGGGCTGGCCGGGGTCGAAGGCGGCCTCCTCGCGAACGATGAAGATGTCGCGCTCGTCGAACGTCGGCGCTCCCTCGATGCCCAGGCCGCCGAGGCGGATATGGTCGCGGTCGTGGAAACTGACGGTGGTGTTGCCCTGAGAGAGCTCGAGGCGGTCGAAGATGCCGCCGCGCACGTAGCCTGAGCCCTTGAAGGAGTAGTCGCCGCGGCCCATCACGGCGATGGCGTGCTCGCCCTCGTCGAGCTCGGCCATCAGCTGCTCGTAGCCGGTGTCGCCCAGCAGGTTGCGCCCTGCGGTGGGCGGGTTCAGGTAGGTGTAGAAGAGCTCGATGAAGGTGCGCTCCGCCGGCTGGGGCGTGTGCAGGTAGTCCTCGGCGGGGGTGCCCTCGAAGGAGGCGTCCACCTCGCCGTGGGTGAGGTGCAGGCGGCGCAGGGTGCCGTCACCGCTGAGCGTTTCCCAGTCGGCGGGCTCGAAGACATCCTGGCGCACCGTCGCCGCTGGGCCGATCGAGGGATCCTCGATGATCCCCTGCTCGGCGGCTACCTGGCGGGCGGCGCGCATAATGGTGTCGCTGACCACGATGACGGTGACGGTGGCGCCGGAGATGGCGTCCAGGTTGTCACCGACCTTCATGCGGTCGTTGACGTGGGCGGGGACGTGGTCGTCGGCGAAGCCTTCGAGCCTCGCCTCGGGGATGCCCACCAGCATGATGGGCTCCTCGTGGCCGAGGACGTCGGCCTGAACGATCCTTCCTTCCAGGTCGAAGGCCACCAGCATGTTGACCGGCTTGCCCGAGTAGGCCGGGATCGGTGCAACGTCGATGCTCTCGAAGGCATAGCCGAGGAGTTCGTCACCGGCGCGGACCGCGCTTACCGGCCATTGGGACTCGGCCGCCTCGAGGCGGTCGGCGCCGGGGAAGCCCTCGCGGACCTGCTCCAGTTCCAGGGCGTGGAGTGCCGGGGTGATCAGCAGCAGGAACAGGCCGAGCAGCAGGCCGACGATGCCGGCTGGCCGGGAGTGTGGTGCGGGCATGGCGAGGTCCTTGCGGGCGTTAGCCGCGGCGGCGCGGCATCCCGGCCGCCACCCATCAATAAGGCAAGGCCGGCCCTAGGGCCGGCCGGGGATCAGGGTTCTAGGTTGGCGTAGTAGGCGGAGATGTCGGCGATGTCTTCGTCGGAGAGGCCCTGGGCCTGGGGATTCATCAGGGCAGCCATGCCGCCACTGCGCTGGCCGTCGCGATAGGCCTTCATGGCGCTCTCCAGGTAGGTGGCAGACTGGCCGGCCAGGTTCGGATAGATCGGCGCAGTGCCCATGCCGTCGGTGCCGTGGCAGGCAGCGCAGGCGGCGATCTTGCCTTCTCCCGCTTCCGGGTCACCGGCGGCCTGGGCGTCCAGGGCCAGGAAGGCGCCGCCCAGCAGGGTGGCTACGAGCAGTGACTTCATAACATACCTCCGAAATGCATCTTTAAGTGCTTGAAAAAGCCCGGTTCGGGCAACGGCCGCGCCGGGCGATTGAGATCATGATGCCAGTCGTCGCCCCGGCGAGGCTTGACGTGCGTCATGTTCAGCCTAGTCCGGGAGTCGCAAAAGGTAAAAGAGGATGCTAATGCAGAGGTGCCGGGGAGACTCAGGCCTCGGGATAAGTGTCGTCGAGCTGCAACAGCCCGATCAGCCTGGGACGCTGTGGGCCGAGCAGGTCGGCCAGGGTGTAGTGGTCGAGCACGGCCAGGAAGGCGGCAAGTGCCTCGGCCAGGATCGGCTTGAGCCGGCAGGCGGGGGTGATGATGCACTCGTTGTCGTCGCTGAAGCACTCCACCAGGGCCAGGTCACGCTCAGTGTCGCGGACCAGTTCGCCCAGCGGGATCGTCTCGGGGGCGCGCTTGAGCAGCAGGCCGCCGTTCTTGCCACGGATGGAGGTGATATAGCCACGATGATTGAGGTCCTGCACCACCTTCATCAGGTGGTTGCGGGAGATCTCGAAGCGCTCGGCGATCTCGGTGATGGTCGAGCGCTGTTCGCCCTTGACGGCCAGGTAGATCAGCACTCGTAGCGAATAGTCGGTGAATCGGGTCAGATGCATGGGAGTCCCGGCGCGTCGGACGCCTCACAGGGCGTGGTGAGAAAACGGGTGATTCTAACATCATGCCTGTTAGGTTTGATTCGTGGCTGCGGCATTCGGCCGCGTGGTGGCCGCTGGCGCGTGATTGGCATGGCAATCACTAAGATGTAATTTAAATGCATGTTAAGGTTCGTTGCCAGTGACCCAGGTCAAGCCGGTGGCGCCCGTCGGGCCGAACGGCGCCCCGCCTGGTCGCTGTTCTTTCCCCTTGCCGCCCTGCATGCGGCCCTGGCGGTGCCGCTATCGCTGGTGGCGATGCGGGGTGGCTTGCCGTTGCTGGCAACGCCGGCGGCCCATGGCCGCGAGTTGCTGTTCGGCTTTGCCCTGGCGGTGATCGCGGGCTACCTGCTGGGTCCGCTGCCATCCCTGCGGCTGTCCCTCCTGGCGGGGCTGTGGCTGGTCGGGCGTCTCGCTGGGCTGGCGGGCTACCCGGCCTGGCCGGCCCTGCTGGCCGATGCCGCCTTCGCCCTGCTGCTGGCCGCCTGGGTGGTGCCGCGCTTCCTGGCGGCCAAGAAGTGGCGCAATCGCCTGCTCTCGCCGCTGCTCGGCCTGCTCTGCCTGCTGGCGGTGGCCAGTCTGGCGGCGCACGCGGCCTTCCCTGGCCTGCTCGCGCCCCTGCTGCATCAGGGGGTGCTCTGGCTGCTGCTGTTGATGGCCTTCATGGGCGGGCGGGTGATTGCCCCGGCAGTGAATGGTCACCTGATGGCGCGCGACCGGGTGGCTGGAGCCGGTGTCCAGCCACGGATCGAGGCGGCCTTGATCGGCCTGCTGGGGGCTGCCGGGCTCCTGGCGATCTGGCCCAGGCTGTGGCCGGCTGCCGCTGGGCTGCTGGCGCTGGCCGGGGTAGTGGTCCTGGTGCGGCTCTGGCGCTGGTCGCCCTGGAGGCTACGCGATCGGCCTGACCTGCTCGGGCTACTGCTCGGCTATGCCTGGTTGGGCGTGGGAGCCCTGCTGGTGGCGGGGGATCTCCTGACAGGGCACTCGCCGGCGGGCCGGCTGCATGCGATCACCGTGGGAGGGCTCGGCACCCTGGCCAGCGGCATCATGCTGCGCCAGGCGATCCTGAGGGCCAAGGGGCGCCCCGGGGAGGAGGCATGGCTGCCGCGCCTGGCGCTGCTCTTTACCCTGGCGGCGGGGCTGCGGCTCGCGCTGCCCTCGGCCGGGATCCCGGCGCTGTGGGGGGCGGCCGGGGCCTGGAGCCTGGCCTGGCTGCTGGTGGCGTGGCGGCTGGTGCACTGGCGCCGACGGGGAGCCGCAACCGCTGCAGCGCGTGCCGCGGGGTCGCCTACCTCGTCTTGATCTGGGTCAGCTACCCCTTGAAGGGTACCGACGTCCTCGCTCGGGGCTGGCATAATTCGTCCATGCGGTGGTGGCCATGGCCGCCGCCTTACGGTTCCAGAGGCTCGATTCGATCATGCAAGACACCCTGCCGTTCATCCGTCCCCTGGTCGAGAAGTACGACCGTCCGGGGCCACGCTACACCTCCTATCCCACGGCGCCGCAGTTCCAGGCGGCCTTCGCCGAGGACGACTATCGTGCCGCTGCCGAGCGCAGCAACCGGGCCGCGACGCCCAAGCCGCTGTCGGCCTACGTGCACATCCCGTTCTGCGAGAGCCTCTGTTACTACTGTGCCTGCAACAAGATCATCACCCACAACCGTGAGCGCGCCGCGGAGTACCTCGCCTGGCTCAAGCGGGAGATCGCGCTCCAGGGCACGCTGTTCGACGACTCGCGACGCATGACCCAGCTGCACCTGGGCGGAGGCACCCCCACCTACCTGAGCAACGACCAGCTCGGCGAGCTGATGGCCGCGCTGGACGGTGCCTTCCACTTCGCCGAGCCTGAGGCGCGGGAGTTCTCCCTGGAGGTGGACCCCCGCACCGTGACCCCCGAGCAGATCCACGAACTCCATGCCCTGGGGTTCAACCGCCTGAGCTTCGGCGTGCAGGACTTCGACGCTAGGGTCCAGGAGGCGGTCAACCGCATCCAGAGCGAGGCACAAGTCATCGAGCTGGTGGCGGCGGCCCGCGAAGCTGGCTTCCAGTCGGTGAGCGTCGATCTGATCTACGGCCTGCCGCTGCAGACGGTGGCGAGCTTCGACGAGACCCTTACCAAGATCATCGCCCTTCGCCCGGATCGCATCGCGGCCTATAGCTATGCCCACCTGCCGGAGCTGTTCAAGGCCCAGCGGCTGATCCGTCCCGAGGACATGCCGCCACCGGAGCGCAAGATCGAGCTGCTGGAGCTGACCATCCGCCGCCTCACCGAGGCCGGTTATGTCTATATCGGCATGGATCATTTCGCCCTGCCCGAGGACGAGCTCTCGCTGGCGAAGGAGAACGGCACCCTGCAGCGCAACTTCCAGGGCTACTCGACGCATGCCGACTGCGACCTGATCGGCCTGGGCAATACCGCCATCGGCAAGGTGGGTGACAGCTACAGCCAGAACGTCAAGGAGACGGCCCAGTACCAGGCGCGTCTCGAGGCGGGCCGGCTGCCGGTGATGCGCGGCTATCGCCTCAACGCCGACGACCTGCTGCGCCGCGACGTGATCAACGCCCTGATGTGCCACGGGCGTATCGATTTCGCCGCGATCGAGGCGGCCCACGATATCGACTTCCGCGACACCTTCGCCGACGCCCTCGCCGAGCTCGAGGAGATGGCGGACGACGGCTTGCTGACGATCGGTGACGGGGCCATCGAGGTACTGCCGGCCGGGCGGCTGATGATGCGCAACGCCGCCATGGCCTTCGATGCCTACCTGAGCCACGGCCCGGGACGCTACTCGCGCACCGTTTGAGCGAACCCCCGTCACAATGGATAGTGATGCCTATCAGGAAGCGGCGCCCCGGTTCACGAGGGGGCGCCGCTTCTGCTTGTGGCCGCACCGCTCTGCGGCGCCGCGGCTGTCAAATGAAAAGGGGTCATGATGTTCTCACGGTTACACTATATGTGGCGCTTGCCTGCGAGGTTTAGTCTATATATGGTAGGCGGGCCGCAGATGGTCGTGGGCTGACTGCCGACATGATGCATGTCAGTGCAGCCCCGGGAGGACCGGCCTAGGATGAGCGATTTGGCGGCCAAGCCGCGTCGACGTCATCAGGAGTAACGTCATGTCTCTACCCCTACCGTCACTATCGCTTCCGCGCCCGCCCGTCCCGAGCCGTCTGATCCGCACCCTGGATCCCTGCGTGCCGCTGGCCGTCAAGCGTCGCCTGGTGGAACCGCTGCTCAACCGCACCTTCGCCGAGCCGCTGGAAGAGGGCGAGTTCGATGCCCTGGAGGGGCGACGAATCAGCCTGGCCATCGAGGATCTCGGCGTGATGCTGACACTGAGCCTCGAGGCGCAGCGCCTGGTGCTTTGCCACGAGCCGGGCGAGGCCACCATCCGCGGCGGCTGGCGCGAGTTCCTCTGCCTGGCCACCCGCCGCGAGGATCCCGACAGCCTGTTCTTCCAGCGTCGCCTGCTGATCGAGGGCGACACCGAACTGGGCCTGATGGTCAAGAACCTCCTCGACGGACGCGAGGAGGGCCTGGCCCAGGGACCCCTGGGAGCGCTGCTGGTCCGCCTGGAGAGGCTAGCACGACGCACGAGCTGACCTTTTTTTCGTTCAATGATTTTTTCCCGGAGCCTTCCGCATGAGCACTTCCACCAAGGCAGTGAAGTCATCCAACGAGGTGCCCCTGCAGGTACCGTCCCGCGATATCTGGGATGCCAAGTACCGCCTCAAGGACCGTCACGGCCACCCCGTGGACAAGGACGTCACCGCCACCTGGGATCGCGTGGCACGGGCCCTGGCGGCCGTGGAGGGCGACCAGGCCGAGGAGTGGCTGCCGAAGTTCCGCTGGGCGCTGGAGAACGGGGCCATTCCGGCCGGGCGGATCATGTCCAATGCCGGCGCCGAGGCCTACAAGCCGGCGGTGAGCCTGATCAACTGCACCGTCTCGCGCACCATCCGCGACTCCATGCACGACATCCTCGACTCGGTGGTGGATGCCGGCATGACCCTCAAGGCGGGCTGCGGCATCGGCTATGAGTTCTCCACCCTGCGCCACAAGGGGGCCTTCGTGTTCGGCGCCGGTGCCGGCACCAACGGCCCGCTGGCGTTCATGGATATCTACGACAAGATGTGCTTCACGGTGGCCTCGGCGGGCGGGCGCCGCGGCGCGCAGATGGGCACCTTCGACGTCGGCCATCCCGACGTGAAGAGCTTCATCGAGGCCAAGCGCGAGGCGGGCCGCCTGCGCCAGTTCAACCTGAGCCTGCTGATCACCGACGAGTTCATGGAGGCGGTGAAGAACGACACTGACTGGCCGCTGGCCTTCCCGCTCCACGAGGGCGAGCGGGACGACGTCGAGGAGAGCGAGCTGATCTACCGCGACTGGCCGGTAGTCGAGGAGGGCTACACCGTCGATGACGAGGGCCGCGTGGCCTGCCGCATCGTCGAGGTAATCAAGGCCCGCGAGCTGTGGGACACCATCATGGCCTCGACCTACGACTTCGCCGAGCCGGGCTTCATCCTGATCGACCAGGTCAACCGCATGAACAACAACTGGTTCTGCGAGGAGATCCGTGCCACCAACCCCTGCGGCGAACAGCCATTGCCGCCGGAGGGCGCCTGCCTGCTCGGCTCGGTGAACCTGACCCGCTTCGTCATCGACCCCTTCGGCAGGAAGCCGCGCTTCGACTGGGAGCGCTACCGCCAGGTGGTGGCGATCTTCACGCGCATGCTCGACAACGTGGTGGAGATCAGCGGCCTGCCGCTGGAGGGCCAGCGCAAGGAGATCGAGGCCAAGCGCCGCCACGGCATGGGCTTCCTGGGCCTGGGTTCCACCCTGACCATGCTCAAGATCCCCTATGGCTCCCCCGAGTCGCTGGCCTTCACCGAGGAGGTCAGCCGCAACCTGGCGCTGGAGGGCTGGAAGCAGGCGCTCGAGCTCTCCCGCGAGAAGGGCGTGGCGCCGGCCCTGGCCGAGGATTATGAGATCACCCCACGGATGATGCGCGAGCGCCCCGAGCTCAAGCAGGACGGCTACGAGGTGGGCGACAAGGTGCCCGGGCGCATCCTGCACGCCCGCTACAGCCGCTACATGCAGAAGGTCGCCGAGGTGGAGCCGGCGCTGGTGGCGCAACTCGCCGAGCATGGCGCGCGCTTCACCCATCACAGCTCGATCGCGCCCACCGGGACCATCTCGCTGTCGCTGGGCAACAACGCCTCCAACGGCATCGAGCCGTCCTTCTCGCACCGTTACTTCCGCAACGTCATCCAGTCGGGCAAGAAGACCAAGGAGCAGGTCGAGGTGGTCTCCTTCGAGCTGGCCGCCTATCGCCACTTCATCGCCGCCGATGCCGTGGAGAGCGACCTGCCCGACTACTTCATCACCGCCGATGCGGTGAGCCCCAAGCAGCACGTGGCGGTGCAGGCGGCGGCCCAGGTGTGGGTCGACTCGGCCATCTCCAAGACGGTGAACGTGCCCACCGAGTTTCCCTTCGAGGAGTTCAAGGACCTCTACCTCGACGCCTACGCCAGCAAGCTCAAGGGCTGCACCACCTTCCGCTTCAACCCGGAGGCCTTCCAGGGCGTGCTGGTACGCGAGGACGACCTCAAGAACACCACCTACGTCTTCGAGCTGGAGAACGGCGAGACCGTGGAGCTGGCCGGCGACGAGAAGGTCATCTACGACGGCGAGGAGCACAACGCGGCGAACCTCTATGACGCGCTGAAGGAAGGCACCTATGGAAAGTGGTAAGCCAGTATTCTCGCGCTTGCCTTCAGCGAGGGGCGCCGGGGATGAGCCGAAGAGGAGGTCCTACGCCATGGATGGCGTCGGTAGCGCCCAGGGAAGGGTTTACAGCGCCTCCTCGCAGGCTCTTCGCCGGATCAGTCCCGAGCGATGGACGCCCAGTGCCACCCAACAACTTTCCGGAGGAGCCTCCTGATGGCCGTCGAGATCAATTCCAAGATCGTGTCCTACAGCGTCAAGAAGGCGGTGGAGGAGCCGCCGCTCGCCGAGGAGAACCCGCTCACGGTGCGCATTCCCTCGCGCCCCGAGGGCACCCTGGAGGCCGTGTCGGAGAAGATCTCCTACGTCGGGGCCGAGGGGCGCAAGAAGGTCTACCTGCTGGTGTCGTTCATGCCGGTGGAGGGCGTGCTCAACGGCAAGCGCGTGGTGATCGAGCGCCCGGTGGAGTTCTTCTTCCCCTCCGGCCAGCTCTCCAGCGAGCACCAGTGGATCACCGCCACCATGCGCAGCCTGTCGCTGGCCGCCCGCGGCGGCTATGTCACCCAGGCGGTGGCCGACCTGCGCAAGGTGGCCTGGGACAAGGGCCTGGTGCGCTGCGGCATGAACCGCTGGGGCAAGCCGATGTTCCATGACTCCGAGGTCGCGGCCATCGCCTGGTCGATCCAGCAGATCCTCTACCGCCGCGGCTTCCTCGACCAGGACGGCAACCAGGTGCCGGTGGAGGAACTGGTCAGCCGCTATGCCCAGCGCCTGGCCAGCGGCCATCCCTGGCAGCCGCCCACCCCGGAGGAGATCGAGCAGGCCGAGCGCAAGGCGCAGGAGGCCTCACATGCCAAGGGCGACGGTCCCACCGTGGTCGGCCACTGCCCCGAGTGCAACGGCGAGCTGATCATGATGGACGGTTGCCCCACCTGCTACTCCGGCTGCGGCTGGTCCAAGTGCGGGTAAGCTAAAGAAAAGACACAAAAAAGGGCGCTCATTGAGAGCGCCCCTTCTTGGGAGGACTAGAGAGCAGAATCAAGGGCATTGTCTGCCTGCCCTTGGTCTGGGCCCCATAACCTACCTACTTTCTTGGTCGAATGTATTGTAGGTGCTGGTGGTCTAGCTCGTCAACGGCAGAAGCTCATTCCGGAGATTGGCCAATGAGTAAGTTGAAGCGTGCTATCACCATCACAATTTCCATCACCATTAAGGATAATAAATGTTTGTGGCCTTTGGTGATGTTGAACGTAATCCAGTACTTACCCACGCAGTTCGAAGTGATCGAAATGGCGGTTTAGCCGACGCACCAAGGTCTCCAGCGCCTCCCGGGGCGGGGCGCCCGCCACCGGCAGGCAGTAGTCGGGGTCGCGGCAGCGCTCCATCCGCGCCACCTGCAGGGCATAGCGACGCACGCCGCAGTCGGCAAGCGTCATGGCCAGGCGCTCCAGGTCGTCCAGGGCGAAGTCTCGCCAGTGCACCGTGGTGCGGCACTCGAAGGGGATATCGCCCTCCAGCAGCAGCGAGAGGCTACGGGCATGCCGCTGCCAGATGCCAGGCCGACCGCAGACCCGGTCGAACTCCCGCCCGCGTCCCTTGACGTCCAGGGCCACCCAATCCAGCTGCGGCAGCAGGGTGGCCAGGCGCTCCGGGTAGGGGCCGGCGGTATGCAGCCCCACGGCCAGCCCCATCTCGCGCGCCTGCTCGAGGGCGCGTGGCAGGTCGGCGTGCAGGGTGGGCTCGCCGCCGCTGAACACCACGGCGTCGAGCCCATCGGGTCGGGCCTTAAGGAAAGCGCGCATCGCCTCCCACTCACCGGGCTCGCCGCGGCGGGCGCTGGCCATCTCGCCCACCTCACAGTAGCCGCACTGCAGGGGGCAGCCCTGGAGATGGATCACGGCGGCGCGCCGGCCGGGGAAGTCCGCCGTGCTCGACGCGGTCAGGCTCGCCACCGGCAGGCGGATGTCGGAGGCCTCGTCGGGCTCCAGGCGCAGGAGTGGCCCGATCATGGCGTGGCCACCCCGCGGGTGTTGTCCATGCCGGGCCGGCTGTGCCAGTAGCCGTCGCAGATCTCGGCGTCCACCAACGCCAGCGGGTCGGGGGCGGGAAGCGCGCCGCGCCGGGCCGCATCGAAGGCCGCCACCACTTCGGCCATGCCCTCGGGGCGCGGGCTCAGGCGTGCCACGCCCACGCCCATCTCGGCCATGTCGGGTAGCTCATGGCGCAGGTCCTGGCAGGCGCCGGAGAGCGTCTGGATGCCGTTGAGGGTGAAGACCTGGTCCGCCTCCTGGGTACGCAGGGCGAGGCCCTCCGGGTGCTTCTGGCAGACGAACTGGCAGCGATCCTTGGGCTTCTGGTAGCGCCGCGCGGTGAAGCAGCGCGACGACCAGGCCAGCGGCAGGTGACCGTAGGCGAACACCTCGCAAGGGGCGTCGAGCCCCTGCTCGCGGCAGTCGGCCAGCAGCCTCGCCAGGTCGTCCCGGGACATCTCCACTGGCGCCTCCCAACGCTGCATGCCGATGCGGGAGAGCACTGCCAGCGTCGCAGGGTTGTAGAGATTGAGTGCGGCACCGGCCACGAAGGGCTGCCCTGCCGCCGAGAGGCGCTGAAGGGCGCTCTGGTCGTTGGCTTCGACAAGGAATTCACCGTTGTCGCAGAGCTTGCGCAGGTCGCGCAGGTCGGCCTCCGACTCGATCAGGGTCTGGCTGGCCAGCACCACCTGCTTACCGCTCTGGATCAGCTCGCGGCCGATGCCCAACCAGTCGTCGAGCTTCATGTCGCGGCGCCGCGAGCATACCGACTCGCCGAGATGGATGATGTCCACCGGCCAGTCGGCGGCCTCGCGATAGAAATCGGCGTAGCGCTCGCGGGTCCAGTAGAAGAGCACCGGGCCGAGCGACAGCTGGAGCCTGGGGGTGGCAGACATGGGCTCTCTCCTATTTCCAGCGGCGCTCGTAGGCGCCCAGTGTGGTGGTGCTGCCTTCTGAGACCTCGCCGAGGCCGGCCATCCAGGCGGGCTCGACGTTGAAGTGGCCGGGGGCGCGCTCAAGGCGGTCCAGGGCCTGGCGCCAGATGCCGGCGACCTTCGATACGTAGGCCGGGCTGCGCTGGCGGCCCTCGATCTTCACTGCACTGATGCCCAGTTCCTGAAGCTCAGGCAGCAGCTCCAGGGTGTTGAGGCTGGTGGGCTCCTCGATGGCGTGGTAGGTCTCGCCGCCCACCTCGAAGCGCCCCTTGCACAGGGTGGGGTAGCCGGCGTTCTCACCCGCGGTGTAGCGGTCGATCAGCACGCCGTTGAGCCGAGATTCCAGGCCCTCCGGGGTATCTTCCCAGCGCACATGGGCCGCCGGGGAGCAGACGCCGCGAGTGTTGGGGGACTCGCCGGTGAGATATGAAGACAGGTAGCAGCGTCCTTCCGCCATGATGCACAGGCTGCCGAAGGCGAAGACTTCCAACTCCACCGGGCTCTGCTTCGCCAGGTCGCGCACCTGGGTGATGGAGAGCACGCGGGGCAGCACGGCGCGCCGGATGCCGAACTGCTCGTGGTAGAAGCGCAGCGCCTCATGGCTGGTGGCCGAGCCCTGCACCGAGAGATGGCGGGGAAGGGTAGGGTGGCGGCGGGCGGCGTAGTCGAGCAGCCCCATGTCGGCCATGATCAGGGCATCGACGCCGAGGTCGGCGGCCTGGTCCACGGCACGGGTCCACATCGCCCAGCCGTCCGGCTGAGGGTAGGTATTGATAGCGCAGAAGACCCGCTTACCGCGGGCATGGGCATACTCGATGCCTTCCCGAGCGCGCTTGTCGGTGAAATTGAGACCGGCGAACTGGCGGGCGTTGGTGGTGTTCTGGAAGCCGAAATAGACGGCATCGGCGCCCTCGTCCACGGCACGCTTCAGGGCGGGCAGGTTGCCGGCGGGGCAGACGAGCTCCATGGCGAGACTCCTCTCGATGAAAACCCGACCATGCTAGTCGACCATCCCTGCCCGGCCCTTGACTGGCGTCATGGCGAAGGGGCATTCGCATGCGTGATGCAGGTCATGCCGAGGCCATCAAGAGGGCCTCCGGCGAGGCCCTGCCCGGGGGTCTGGCCTAGTCTTGGTAGAGGCATGCTCACCAGGCGGGGCGGTCATGGACATTGAACGCCTGTTCGATGCGAGTTACGTGCGGGTGCTGAGCCGGGAGGTCGAGGGACAGGCGTTCTTCGAGGCCTTCTATGAGCGCTTCATCGCGGCCTCCCCGGAGGTCTCGGCGAAGTTTCGCCACACCGACATGGCACGCCAGAGGGCCATGCTCAAGAAGGCCTTCTATCACCTGCTGGCGTTCTACGCGTCGAGCCATGCCGACTACTACCTGCAGCAGGTGGCGATCAGCCACGGTCGCGCCCACCTCGATATCGCCCCGGCCCTCTATGACCTCTGGCTCGAGACCCTGATCGACACGGTTCGCGCCTTCGATGAGCGGTTCGATGACGAGGTCGAGCTGGCCTGGCGGCTGGTGATGACGCCGGGCATCGTCTTCATGACCTTCCATTACGATCGGGGTGTCGGCGCCGGTTAGACCGGTGCAGCGCGCCCGCCATGGGCGATGCCCATGGAGGCCGATGCCGTGAACCTAGTTGCTTGCCGGGAAAAGACGAGGCGGCCGGCCTGGCGTCGCAGAACGGGCAGAAGTCGGCCTTTCGCCGTGGCCCCCTGGCGCGCCGCCGGCAGGGCGACGCGTCACTGTTGGGCGCGCCTGGGGTTCAGCCGGCGCGTTCGAACAGCAGGTTGTTCTCTAGGTGGATGTGCTGCATCAGGTCGGCACGGAACTCACGCAGCCCGGTATAGAGTGCGCGCCAGGTGGTGCAGGCACCCTTGGGTGGGGTGATGTCGTCGGTCAGCGCCAGCACCTGTTCGAGGTGCTCGCCGTGATCGTCGTGCTCGTGGCGCATCACCGCGATGGGCCCCCGAGCCTGGGCGCCCAGGCCCCGGCGCAGCATCGGAAAGAGGATCTGCTCCTCCTTCTGCATATGGCTCTCCATCTCCTGGTAGATCGTGGTGAGCAGGTCGGCCAGGCCGTTGGGGCAGGTGTCGCGCTCGCCGTGGACCTGCTCGACGCGACGCGCCATGCGGACCAGTTCGGGCAGCTGCTGGCGGTGGACGTCGTGGTAGCGGGTCAGGATATGCTCGATCAGCTCATCGTTGCTGGCCGACTGCCAGTCGCGCTCGTCGCTGGACCCGGCCGGCAGTGCCTCGAGCGCGTCCACCAGCGCCTCGGGGGCCAGGCCGACGCGCTCGGCGGCCTCGCGCAGGCTGATGCGGCCGCCACAGCAGAAGTCGATATTATGGTCGCGGAACACTCGGGTGGCGCCGGGCAGGGTCAGGGCGGCGCGGCCGACGGTCTGTTCGATCAGGCTCATGGCAGGAGCTCCTTGGTCAGATAGGTGATGGCTTACATAGAGCAAGCGGCGTGCCAGTTTCCGACAGCCTGTTTTCAAGGCCCTGAGCCGGGGCGCGCGGCGCGGCGAGATCATCACCCTGGAGCCGGCCTGGCTCGACCTGCCCGTCCCTGGAATGGAAGGCAGTCGCGCACCGCAAGCGTCGGAGCATGCCGATGAGGCCGCGGCATCGAGCCTGCGCTAGCAGGTGAAGCAGGCCCAGCGCCAAGCGATCCTCGAGGCGCTGGCGGCCTGCGACGGCCGCTGGGCGTCGGCGGCTCGGCGCCTGGAACTGGACCCCAGCAACCTGCACAAGCTGGCCCGGCGGCTGGGGCTGAAGTAGGCCTCAGGCCGACGGCGTCTTGGCGGCCCAATCTTGACGGTGGGAGGGCATTGGCTACCTTTTAAAGATGTATAAATTATGCATCTTATGGACCCAGGAGGTTGCCATGTTGCCCATTTTTCAGGCCCCCGCTTCGGGCAAGGCTGGTGGTGTACTGCTGCTGACCATTTCGCTGCTGCTGGGCAGTGCCGCCATGGCGGAGGACCATGAAGCGAAGGAGTCCGGCGATACCTGGCTGCCGAGCCTGATCACCGAGACGCCCCAGGAGGGCTTCGCCCTGGCGGTGACGCTTTCCCAGAAGGGGGTGGGGACGACCCAGCCGGATGCCGAGGTGCGCAAGGCGCAGCGTCCCGAGTATGCCGAGGACCCTGACAGCCTGATCGCGGCCTCCCACGTCATCGCCACGCATTTCCAGACCGTTGCCGCGGCCAACGACTACTGGCGCGAGTGAGGCGGATGACGGGGTCACAGGGCCTGCAGCTGCTGGCCCGCCAGGCGGCATGGCGCGCGGAGGAGGGCGGTGATGATCAAGGTACGGCTCTATCGCTACCATCCCGAGCAGGATGACCGGCCACGCCTCGAGACGCTGGAGGTGGAGGAGCGTTTCCGCAAGACGATGGTCCTCGATCTCCTTGAGCACCTGAAGCAGCAGGATGCCACCCTGGCCTATCGGCGCTCCTGCCGGGAGGGGGTGTGCGGCTCAGACGGCATGAACATCAACGGCAAGAACGGCCTGGCCTGCATCACCCCGGTGGATGAGGTGCTGGCAAGCGGTGATACCCTGACCCTGCGGCCGCTGCCGGGCATGCCGGTGATACGCGATCTGGTGGTGGACCAGACGCTGTTCTTCCGCCAGTTCGAGAAGATTCGCCCCTGGCTGATCAACGACCAACCGCCCACCTCCATCGAGCGTCGGCAGAGCCCGGAAGACCGCGAGAAGCTCGACGGCCTCTACGAGTGCATCCTGTGCGCCTGCTGCAGCTCGGCCTGTCCCTCCTGGTGGTGGAACCCCGACAAGTACATCGGCCCGGCCGGGCTGATCCAGGCCTATCGGTTCCTGATCGACAGCCGCGATACCGCCACCGATGAGCGTCTGGCCGAGCTCGACGACCCCTTCAGCGTGTTCCGCTGCCGGCAGATCGCCAACTGCACCTGGGTGTGCCCCAAGGGACTTAATCCGATGCGTGCCATCGGCCAGATCAAGGCGATGTTGTTGGCACGCGGCAGCTGATACCCATCGCGAGTGCCGCGAGCACGACGACGCCCCGGGCTGGCCGGAGCGTCGTCGCGTCATGGGTGGGGTGGGTCTCAGGCGGCATCGAGGGGACGCGAGGGGCCGAAGTGCTCGTAGTGGCGACGGTCCTTGGGCACGCCGAGATCGGCCAGCGCTCGGTCCACGGCGTTCATGAACCCCTGGGGACCCACGAAGTAGCAGCGGGCATCCTCGGGCAGCAGGCGGGCCAGCAGCTCGCGGTCGATCCGGCCGGTATGCTCGGCCTCAGTGCCGCGCTCGTGCACGCTCACCGCCCGGAGCCGCTGCGGATGCTCGGCGGCCAGGGCCGCGACCTCATCGCGGAAGGCGTGATGCTCGGCGTCCAGGGCGGCGTGCAGATAGACCACCCGGCGCCCCTGGGCCAGGGCATGGCGGGCCATGGGCAGCATCGGGGTCTGGCCGACGCCGCCGCTGGCCAGCAGCAGGGGCTCGTCGCCGTCGGCCAGGGTCATGTCGCCGGCCGGCGGCAGCAGCTCCAGGGTGTCGCCGACGCCCATGGCATCGTGCAGGTGACGGCTGGCGCGCCCCTCCGGCTCGCGCTTCACCGAGATCCGGTAGTGGCGGCCGTTCGGTACATCCGAGAGGCTGTAGTGCCGATAGACCTGCTCGCCGTCGATGGTCAGCCTTACGCCGATGAACTGGCCCGGCTGGTGGTCGGCCACCGGGCCGCCGTCATCGGGCTCCAGCACGAAGGAGCGGATCACCGCGCTCTCCTGGCGGGTGTCGGCGATGCGGAAGCGGCGCGTGCCGCGCCAGCCGCCAGGGCGCCGCTCAAACTCCCGGTAGCGGTGGTCCTCAAGCTCGATAAGCAGGCCGGCGAGCTCCTCGTAGAGGCCGCTCCAGGCCGCGGCGACCTCCGGGGTCACCGCCTCGCCCAGCACCTCGCCGATGGCGGCCATCAGGCACTCGCCGACGATGGGATACTGGTCGGGTTGGATGCCCAGGGAGACGTGCTTGCTGACCACGGTGGCCAGCACGCCGCGTGCCTGCTGGGGGTCCTGGCGCAGCCCCACATAGGCCAGCACGGCGCCGGCCAGGGCCCGCGGTTGGCCGCCATCCTGCTGGTGGGCCTGGTTGAAGAGCGGCTTCACCTGCGGATAGCGCTCGAACATCAGCGGGTAGAAGTGCTGGGTAATGGCATCGAGATGCTCGGCCACCACGGGGGCGGTGGCCGCGATCAACTGCTCCTGCTCTATCGTCAGCATGGCAGGTCTCCGGTCAGGGGGTGTCTTTTAAGGTGTATGTAAAATACATCTTTAATGTCACCACCGTCACCCCGCGGGGCTGACGCAAAATGTCGCAGGGTTGGCGGCGGGGTGACGTCGACCGCCCTGACGCGCTCCTATAGTCCTATACGGTGCGCCCGGTCGGTAAAGAAGATGCCGCTGGGCGATTCGCTCGAAAGCCGAGCGACCTCCTCCAGGGTGCGGGTGTCGTAGACCACCACCCGGTCGCTGTCGCGGGCCGAGATCCACACCTGCTCGCCCCGGGGCGTGAACTCCATGTGCAGCACCGCCTCGCCCGGTTCCAGGGTGGCGACGATCTCGCGGCGCTCGGTGTCGATCACCTGCACCACGTCGTTGTCGGGATGGGCGAAGTTGACCCACACCTGGCGCTGGTCCGGTCGAGACATCACGAAGATCGGCTGGCCATGGACGGCAATGCGCTCCTCCAGCGACCAGTCGTCGGTATCGGCGACCAGCACCTCGTGGCGACCCACTGCCGGTAGCCAGGCCGCGCCGCCGGCCATCGCCCAGCCCTCCAGGTGGGGCATCTTGTAGACCGGCAGGCGCTCCTCGCCGCGTCCGTAGTCGGGCAGGATGCGCTGCACCCCCGCCTCCGGGTGCCAGAGGTCGAGCAGCGCCAGGCCGTCCTCGCCGAACAGCCCGGCGATGTAGTAGCGCCCGTCGGGGCCGATCAGGGCATCGTAGGGCGCCTCGCCGACATCGGTGAAGCGCGTCACCTCGGGGGTGTCGCCGTTCATGTCGACCAGGTGGATCTCGCCGGCCTCGAACAGGCTGTAGACGAAGCGGTTGCCGGGGGCATCCACCAGGCCCACCACCTTGGAGCGCTGCGCCTCGCCCTTCTCGTTCCGGTAGGTGGCGGGGATCTCTGCTACCTCCGCCAGGGTTGCGCTGTCGAAGATCTTCACGCCACCCGGTTCGTAGTTGGCCACCGCCACCCGCGAGCCGTCCTGGGAGATGGCGCCGCCGATGCTGTTGCCCGACTGCATCACCCGGTGGGTGATCTCCCCGGTGAGCAGGTCGACGCGGCTCAGCCCGCCGTCGCGGCCGAAGACGAAGGCGTAGCGGGCGTCGCGCGAGAACTTCACCGAGGCGTGGGACAGGTCACCCAGCCCCTCCACCCGCTCGAGGATCCGGTGGTGGCTGGTATCCACCACCGCCAGGCTGCCGGTGGCACGCTCCACCACCACACCCAGGTCGCCGGTGCCGCGCAATTCGGCAGGTGGGGTGGCCTGGCAGCCGGCCAGCAGGGCGAGCAACGAGACGGCGGCGAGGGGCGTGCGAAGGGCTGGGGGAATCATGGCCATGGGCGATCTACTCATCCAGGGGGTTGTCGTTCTGAAGGTGGTCGGCGAGCCAGCGGGCCTCCTCCTCGGTCAGCAGGCCGGCCCAGCCGGGCATGGCGGTGCCGGCAACGCCGTTGAGGATCAGCGCGGCCAGGCCGTCGCGGCTGTAGGCGTTCATGCGTGACTCGGGCAGCGCCGGGCCGAGGCCGCCGCGCAGCGTCATGCCGTGGCAGGAACCGCAGTCCTGGTAGAGCAGGGTCTCGAGCTCCTGCTCCCGTTCGGCGGAGAGCGAGCCATCGGCCAGGGCGGCCACCGGTAACCAGCAGAGCGCCAGCAGCAAGTGGCGGGGGGCGGGCAGGGGCATGGCATCTCCTCGGGGCAGGCAGGGCCCGGTGTCGTGGCTGGTGGCAGTGTCACCGCTGGCGGCCGGGCGTGCCTTGACGGGTGTCAAAGCATCGCCCTGCAGGGCCCATGAAGCATGATCCCTCGGGGCTCGCAATGTCTCTTTGGAGGTAGGCCGGAGTCCCTTTGACACAGGTCAACCTTGGCGGGGAAAGCGGCGCGGGACCCGTTAAAGATGCATGAATTATACGCGTTTATGGGCCAATCTCTGGCGCAGGAAGGTCATCGGCCGTACAGCTTCGGGTGGCCATCCGGCGAACGACAACAATGACTCGCCCATGACCTGGCGACAGCGCATTCAAGGATCATGACAGAGGTGGAACGATGATGAAAAAAGACTGGTATCTCAAGCCCCTGGCGGTGGCGGTGACCACCGTCGCCCTGGGGATCAGTGCGGCCCAGGCGCAGGATGGCCACAAGGACGTCGACGAGTCCCAGAGCGCCTACCAGGGCGCGGCGTCGGCCGTGGATCCGGCTTCTGCCAAGGCGGTGCGCACCCCCGGGGCGCCGGACCTGGCCGAGGCCGAGTTCGAGAAGGCCAAGGAGATCTACTTCCAGCGCTGCGCCGGTTGCCACGGCGTGCTGCGCAAGGGGGCCACCGGCAAGCCGCTGACCACCGACATCACCCAGGAGCGCGGCCTGGAGTACCTCAAGGCGTTCATTACCTACGGCTCCGCGGCCGGCATGCCCAACTGGGGCACCTCGGGCGACCTCACCGACGACGAAGTCGAGCTGATGGCCAAGTACATCATGCACGAGCCGCCGACGCCGCCCGAGTTCGGCATGCCCGAGATGATGGACACCTGGGAGGTGAAGGTCGCCCCCGAGGATCGCCCCACCGAACAGATGAACGACCTGGAGATCGAGAACCTGTTCTCGGTCACCCTGCGTGACGCCGGCCAGATCGCCCTGATCGACGGCGGCACCAAGGAGATCGTCAAGATCCTCGACACCGGCTATGCGGTGCACATCTCGCGCATGTCCGCCTCGGGCCGCTACCTGTTCGTCATCGGCCGCGACGCCAAGGTGGACATGATCGACCTGTGGATGGAGGAGCCGCAGATCGTCGCCACCATCAAGATCGGCATGGAGGCACGCTCCGTCGAGACCTCCAAGTTCGAGGGCTACGAGGATGACCTGGCGATCGCCGGCGCCTACTGGCCGCCCCAGTACGTGATCATGGACGGCGAGACCCTGGAGCCGAAGAAGATCGTCAGCACCCGCGGCATGACCGTGGACACCCAGGAGTACCACCCGGAGCCCCGCGTGGCGGCCATCGTGGCCTCCCACCAGCACCCGGAGTTCATCGTCAACGTCAAGGAGACCG
This sequence comes from Halomonas gemina, assembly GCF_023554995.1. GTDB lineage: Bacteria > Pseudomonadota > Gammaproteobacteria > Pseudomonadales > Halomonadaceae > Halomonas > Halomonas gemina. Next base: position 188,122 of record NZ_JAMJPK010000007.1, on the reverse strand, counting down.
GCAAGGTCCAGCTGGTCAACTACGAGAACCTGGACGCTCTCTCCACCGTCGAGATCGACACCTCACGCTTCCTGCACGATGGCGGCTGGGACGCCTCGGGCCGCTACTTCCTCACCGCGGCCAACGAGTCCAACCAGATCGTGGTCATCGATGCCCAGGAGCGTGAGCTCGAGGCCATCGTCGACGTGGGCAAGATTCCCCACCCGGGGCGCGGTGCCAACTTCGTCGATCCCGAGCATGGCCCGGTGTGGGCCACCAGCCACCTGGGCGACGCCTCCATCCAGCTGATCGGCACCGATCCGGAAGGCCACCCCGACAACGCCTGGCAGGTGGTGCGCACCCTGGATGGCCAGGGCGGCGGCTCGCTGTTCATCAAGACCCACCCGGAGTCCGACAACCTCTATGTCGACACCGCCCTCAACCCCAGTGAGGGACCCAGCCAGAGCGTGGCGGTCTTCGATGTCAACGACCTGGAGGCGGGCTACGAGGTGCTGCCGATCGCCGAGTGGGCCGACGTGGGCGAGGGCGTCAAGCGCGTCGTGCAGCCGGAGTACAACAAGGCCGGCGACGAGGTGTGGTTCTCCGTCTGGAACACCATGGACGAGACCTCCGCGTTGGTGATCGTGGATGACAAGACACGCGAGCTGAAGCACGTGATCAAGGACGAGCGTCTGGTCACCCCGACCGGCAAGTTCAACGTGATCAACACCCAGAAAGACATCTACTGATCGGGAGCCGGCGGCGGGCGCAAGCCCGCCGCCACCCGCTGCAAGTGAGCTGTGCCGATGCATTGCCAAGCCCCGTACTGCCAAGTTCAAGAGCTCGATACCCTGGATCGTCGCCTGGTCGATAGCTACCAGCGCGGCCTGCCGGTCTGTACCCGCCCCTTCCACACCGTGGCCGAGCGCCTGGGCACCTCCGAGGCCGAGGTGATCGCGCGGCTGGAGCGGCTGCAGGCGCTGGGCGTGCTCAGCCGCGTGGGGCCGGTATTCGACCATGCAAGGGCCGGCGCCAGTCTGCTCGCCGCCGTGGCCGTGCCCGAGGCCGAGCGCGATGCCTTGGCAGAGCTCATCAACGCCGCCCCCGGCGTCAACCACAACTACGCTCGGGAACATGACTATAACCTCTGGTTCGTGATGACCGCGCCGGACGAGCCCGAGCTCGAGGCGCGGCTCGACGCCCTGGAGACGCGCCTGGGCGTGCCGATCCTGCGCCTGCCGATGCTGGAGGGCTTCCATATCGACCTCTCCTTCCCCATTCCCTGGGCCGAACTGGAGCGCACATGAGCACCGCGACCCCGCTGTCCCTCGACACCGCCCGCGTGCCCGGCGAGCCGGATGCCCATCGCCGCCTGCGCGCCCTGCTGGAACAGGGGCTGCCGCTCACCCCGCGCCCCTGGCGCACCCTGGCCGAGCAGGCCGGCCTCGCCGAGGATGAGGTGATGGCCTGCGTACGCCGCTGGCAGGCCGAGGGGCTGATCAAGCGCCTCGGGCTGGTGGTGCGCCATCGCCGCCTGGGGATCCAGGCCAATGCCATGGTGGTGTGGGACGTGCCGGACGAGCGGGTCGCCCTGGTGGGCCGTCGCCTCGCCCGGGAGACCGCGGTGACGCTCTGCTACCGCCGTCCGCGGCAACTCCCCGACTGGCCCTACAACCTCTTCTGCATGATCCACGGCGCCCGTCGCGAGCGGGTGCTGGCAGAGCTTGCCGCCATCGTCGAACGCTTGGGCCTGGGCGAGCTGGAGCACCGGGTGCTGTTCAGCACCCACGCCTATCGCCAGTGTGGCGGCCGCTACGTGAGGGAGGGGGAGGCATGACCCTCGACGACCTGGACGCCGTCGATCGTCGCCTGATCAACCGCCTGCAGGACGGCCTGCCGCTGGTGGCACGCCCCTATGCAGCGGTGGCCGGGGAGTTGGGCATCGCCGAGGGTGACCTGCTCTATCGCCTCGAGCGCCTGCGCGAGGGCGGTGTGCTGAGCCGCTTCGGTCCCATGTACCACGCCGAGCGGCTGGGCGGTGGCCTGACCCTGGCAGCGCTGGCGGTGCCCGAGGCCGACTATGAGCGGGTCACTGATACGGTCAACGCCTTCCCCGAGGTGGCCCACAACTATCGCCGCGAGCACGCCCTCAACATGTGGTTCGTGCTGGCCACCGAGACCCCCGAGGCCATCGCCGAGACCATCGCCGGCATCGAGGCGGCCACCGGCCTGCCGGTCTACAACATGCCCAAGGAGGAGGAGTTCCATGTCCGTCTCCACCTGCCCGTCTAGGCCGGACCCGGATGGCGATGTACCCGAGCGCGATGCCCGGGGCCTCGACGCCGCCGACCGCGCCATCGTGCTGGCCACCCAGGCCGGCCTGCCGCTGGTCCCCGACCCCTGGGGGGCGGTGGGCCGCGAGGTGGGCATGAGCGGCGAGGCGGTGCTCGAGCGCATGCGGGCGATGCAGGAGCGCGGGGTGATCCGCCGGGTCGCCGCGGTGCCCAACCACTACCGGCTCGGCTACGTGGCCAACGGCATGACGGTGTGGGACGTCGACGACGCCCAGATCGACCGCCTGGGCCGCGAGGTGGCCGCCATCGAGGGCGTCAGCCACTGCTACCGCCGCCCGCGTCACCTCCCCCACTGGCCCTACAACCTGTTCGCCATGCTCCACGGCTGCAGCCGGGAGGAGGTCGAGCGCCAGGCGGCGGTGCTGCGCGAGCGCCTGGGCGAGGCGTGTCGTGACCACCGCATCCTCTACAGCTCGCGCATCCTCAAGAAGACCGGTCTGCGCCTGGCGCGCCGCGTCCCGCAAGAGTAACGAAGGCAGGAGAACGCCATGTTCCGCGTCACCCGCTATATCAAGACATTGATGGAGCCGGGTCCCATCCCTCCGGCGCGCAAGCCCCCCGGCCCGGTGGTGATCTGGAACCTGATCCGTCGCTGCAACCTGACCTGCAAGCACTGCTACACCACCTCCGCGGACATCGACTTCGCCGGTGAGCTCTCCACCGCCGAGGCCCATGCGGTGCTCGACGACCTCGCCGCCTTCCGGGTGCCGGCGCTGATCCTCTCCGGAGGCGAGCCGCTGATGCGCCCGGATATCTTCGAGCTGTCGCGGCGCTCCCGTGCGCTGGGGATCTACACCGGGCTCTCCACCAACGGCACCCTGATCACCGAGGAGAACATCGACGAGATCGCCGATGTGGGCTACGACTACGTGGGCATCAGCATCGACGGTCTGGAGGAGACCCACGACGTCATCCGCCAGCGCAAGGGCGCCTTCCGTGAGTCCATGCATGCGGTGAAGCTGTGCAAGGCGCGCGGCATCAAGGTGGGGCTGCGCTTCACCCTGACCCGCGAGAACTACGAGCAGCTCGGCGATATCCTGGCCCTGCTTGACGAGCACGACGTCGACAAGTTCTACCTCTCGCACCTCAACTACGGTGGCCGCGGCCGGCGCCACAGCAAGCAGGACGCCTGGCACCAGATGACCCGCGACGCCATGACCCGGCTATTCGACCACTGCCGAGCGGAGCTCGAGCGCGGCGTGGAGCGCGAGTACGTCACCGGCAACAATGATGCTGACGGCCCCTTCCTGCTGATGTGGGCCCGCGAGCACTTCCCCGACCAGGTCGAGGCCCTGGAGCGGCGGCTGCTCAACTGGGGCGGCAACGCCTCCGGCGAACATATCGCCAACATCGACAACCTGGGCCACGTCCACCCCGACACCTTCTGGTGGGACCACGACCTGGGCAGCGTCCGCGAGCGGCCCTTCTCCTCGATCTGGCGCGACACCCGGGACCCGCTGATGGTCGGCTTCCGCCAGCGCCCGCGGCCGCTCAAGGGGCGCTGCGGCGAGTGCCATTTCCTGCCGATCTGCAACGGCAACACCCGGGTGCGGGCCTGGAAGGTCTCCGGTGACCCCTGGGAAGAGGATCCCGGCTGCTACCTGACCAACCGCGAGATCGGCGTCGCCGACGCGGGCGAGCGCCGTATCTCCGCTCCCTATGAGGCCATCCAGGCCGTCGAAATCCAGTAAGGCTTGCGAGGAATTCCGCCATGCCGTCACGTCGCGTTTCCTATGATCTCGCCGAGTCGCCCTTGGCCCCAGGCGAGGTGGCCATCGTTGGTGCCGGGCCCGGCGACCCGGGGCTCTTGACCCTGCGGGCCCTGTCGCTGCTCGAGCAGGCCGATTGCCTGGTCTTCGACCGCCTGGTCTCCAGGGAGGTGCTGGCCCTGGCGAGCCCCAGGGCCCGGCGCTTCTACGTGGGCAAGGCCTCGCGCTGCCATGCCCTGACCCAGGACGAGACCAATGCCCTGCTGGTGCGCCTGGCCGGGGAGGGCAAGCGGGTCGTACGGCTCAAGGGTGGCGATCCCTACATCTTCGGTCGCGGCGGCGAGGAGGCCGAGGTGCTGGTCGAGCATGGCATCCATTTCCGGGTGGTGCCGGGGATCACCTCCGCCCAGGGCTGTGCCGCCTACGGCGGCTTCCCGTTGACCCATCGCGACCATGCCCAGAGCGTCACTTTCGTCACCGGCCACTGCAAGGGCGACGGCGACCTGGCCCTGGACTGGACCTCCCTGGCGGTGCCCCATCACACGGCGGTCTTCTACATGGGGCTGGCCAATGCCGAACTCATCAGCCGCAAGCTTCAGGACCACGGCCTGCCCGCGGACCATCCGGTGGCCTTGGTGGAGCGGGGCACCACCCCCGAGCAGCGCCAGGTGATCACCTGTCTGGGCGAGCTGGTCGAGACCATCGCGCGCGAGGGGCTCAGGCCGCCCACCCTGATCGTGGTGGGCGAGGTGGTGCGCCTGGCCGACACCCTGGCCCAGCCGGCCCCCAAGGAGGCGATCTTCGCCGAGGGCGAGACCCTGGAACTGGTGCGCGAGCGGATTGCCCTGTGAAACGCGTCCTTCCCCTCCGGATGTTCCTGCAGGCCCTTGCGGCGACGCTGCTGGTCACGGTCATGGTGCCGGCCGGTGCCGACGACATCCGCACCCTCTATCAGTCGCAGTGCGCCTCCTGTCATGGCGAGGAGCGCCTGGGCGGCATCGGCCCGGCGCTGCTGCCGGGCAACCTCTCGCGGCTCAAGCCGCAGGCCGCCGAGGCGGTGATCCGCGACGGTCGACCGGCCAGCCAGATGCCGGCGTTCGGCGAGCAGCTCGACGAGGGCCAGATCGCCTCCCTGGCCGAGTGGCTCTACCGCGCGCCCGAAGTGGAGCCCACCTGGGGGCGCGACGAGATCCTCGACAGCCACCAGGTCATTCATCCCGATGGATCGCTGCCGGATGAGCCGCTTTTCGACGCCGACCCGCTCAACCTGTTCATCGTGGTGGAGACAGGCGACCACCACGCCAGCCTGCTCGACGGCGACACCTTCGAGCCGATCCACCGCTTCGAGACCCGCTATGCCCTGCACGGCGGGCCCAAGTACACCCCCGACGGACGCTACGTCTTCTTCGGCTCCCGGGATGGCTGGATCACCAAGTACGACATCTACAATATGGAGGTGGTGGCCGAGGTCCGCGCCGGCATCAACATGCGCAACATCGCCGTCTCCGCCGATGGCCGCTACGTGATGGCCGCCAACTACCTGCCCCACAGCCTGGTGCTGTTCGATGCCCACAACCTCGACCTGATGAAGGTCTATCCGGTGGTGGGCGAGGAGGGCGAAAGCTCCCGGGTCAGCGCCGTCTATGCCGCGCCGCCGCGGGGCAGCTTCATCGCCGCCCTCAAGGATATCGAGGAGGTGTGGGAGATCCCCTGGCCGCTGCCCACCGAGCCGGTGGTCTCCACCGGCCATATGGCCACCCCGCTCGAGCAGCGCCGCGGGCATGACACGCCCAACTTCCAGGTGCGGCGCATTCCGGTGCCCGACTACCTGGACGACTTCTTCTTCGACCTCGACTATACGCATGTCATCGGCGCCTCCCGAGGCGGCCAGGGCGATGGCCAGGGCGGCATGGTGGTCAACCTGGACAGCGGCGAGAAGGTCGCCGACCTGCCGCTGGAAGGCATGCCCCACCTCGGCTCGGGGATCACCTGGGAGCACGAGGGGCGCCGCGTCATGGCCACGCCCCATCTCACCCGGGCGGCGGTGTCGATCATCGACATGACCACCTGGGAGGTGATCAAGACCCTGGAGACCGATGGTCCCGGCTTCTTCATGCGCAGTCATGCCAACTCCCCCTATGTCTGGGTGGACGTCTTCTTCGGCCCCCACCGTGACCGCGTCCACGTGATCGACAAGGCGAGCCTCGAGATCGTCGAGACGCTGACTCCCGAGCCCGGCAAGACCGCCGCCCACGTGGAGTTCGACCGCCATGGCGAGAAGCTGCTGTTGAGCCTCTGGGAAGAGGACGGCGCGGTGATCGTCTATGACGGCGACACCCTGGAGGAGGAGAAGCGCATTCCCATGAGCAAGCCCTCCGGCAAGTACAACGTCTGGAACAAGACGCGGTACGAAGAGGGCACCAGCCATTAATCTCCATAAGAAGTATTATTGATACCTGTCATGGAAGGCGTGCCGGGAGTGGGGCACAATGGCCATAACCAAGCGTTTCAGTCGGGTATGGTGCCATGCAATCGACCTCCTCCTCTTCCCTCCGCTCCTCCACGCTGTCGCGCCTGCCGGTGGCGCGCCTCGCCTTCCGCCCCTTCTTCCTGCTGGCCGCGCTGTTCAGCGTGCTCTCCATGGGGGTGTGGTTCGCCTTCTGGCACGGCGACGTCCTGCTGCGTCCCTTCGGTGGCCTGGTGTTCTGGCACCAGCACGAGATGCTGTTCGGCTTCGCCGCCTCCGTGGTGGCGGGTTTCCTGCTTACCGCGGTACAGAACTGGACCGGCCTGCCCAGCCTCAAGGGGGGGGCGCTGCTGGTCCTGGTCGGGGTGTGGCTGGCCGGGCGGCTACTGATGGCCGTTCCCCTGGGCCTGCCGGCCTGGCTGCCGGTGCTGGTCGACATGGCGTTCCTGCCGGTTGTGGCGGGAGTGATGGCCCGGCTGGTCATCGCCGCGAAGCGCTGGCGCAACCTGGTCTTCCTGCCGGCCCTGGGGCTGCTGACGCTGGCCAACCTGGCCATGCACCTGGGGGTATTGACCGGCGACGCCGAGCTGATCCGTCAGGCCGCCTACCTGGCGGTGCTGCTGTTCACCCTGCTGATGGTGGTGGTGGGCGGCCGGGTGATCGCCATGTTCACCGCCAACCGCCTGGGGCTGACCCGCAGGCCGCCGATCCCGGCGCTGGAGACCCTGAGCCTCGGCAGCGTGATGGCGGTGGTGGTGGGCCAGCTGCTGGTGATGCTCGGCGTGGCGGTCCCCGACGCCCTGCTGGCGACCCTGATGGGTCTGGCCGCCCTGGCCAACGCCGTGCGGCTGTCGCGCTGGGGAGGGCTCCACAGCTGGCGCGAGCCGCTGCTCTGGGGGCTGCACCTGAGCTACGCCTTCATCCCCGTGGGCCTGGCCATGTGGGCCCTGGCGCTGCTCGCCGGCAACCGCGCCGACGCCGCGCTGCACGCCCTGACCATCGGCGGCATGGGCACCATGATGCTGGCGATGATGTCGCGGGTCTCGCTGGGCCACACGGCGCGTCCCATCCGCACCCTGCCGGGCATCGGGGTGGCCCTGGGGCTGATGGTGGCCGCGGCCCTGCTGCGCTCGCCGGTACTGGCGCTCTTTCCGCAGATCACCCACTGGACCTACAACCTGGGCATCATCTTCTGGTGCCTGGCCTACGTCATCTTCCTGTTCCACTATACGGGGCCGCTGCTGTCGGCCCGGGCCGACGGCAAGGACGGCTAGTCAAGGGCTGGGGAGCGCGACATGATCGAACACTATGTGCTGATCAAGCACCTGCACGTCACCGCCGCCAGCCTGAGCATCCTCTTCTTCATGCTGAGGGCCTGGTGGTCGGTGCGCGAGGCAGCGGTGCTGCAGACGCGCTGGGTGAGGGTGGCGCCACACCTCATCGACACCACCCTGCTGGTGCTGGGCGTGGTGCTGATGGTGATGCTCTCGCTGTGGCCCCACCAGCACCCCTGGCTGGCTGCCAAGCTGATCGCCCTGCTGGCCTATATCGGCCTGGGCACGGTGGCGATCAAGCGCGGCAGGACGCCGCGGACGAGAGCCGTCACCGCCCTGGCCGCGGTGGCCACCTTCGCCTACATGCTGGGCGCGGCGATCCGCCACAGCCCGCTCTCCTGGCTGGCGTGACGCAGGGGGCGGCCGTGCTGGCCTATACTGTCCCGGCCACTCTTTTCAGAAGGATGATCTCATGTCGAAACAGGAACTTCCCGCCGGCGCCGGCCAGGTGGCCGAGCACTACCCCGAGATCTGGGAGGCCTACGCCGAGCTGGGCCGGGCCTGTGCCGAGTCCGGCCCGCTGGACGCGCGCACGCGCCGGCTGGTCAAGCTGGCGCTGGCCGTGGGCGCACGCTCCGAGGGCGCCGTGCACTCCCACGTGCGTCGCGGCCTGGAGGAGGGCGAATCCGCCGAGTCCCTCAAGCAGGTGGCCATGCTGGCCATCCCCACACTGGGCCTGCCCAGCGGTGTCGCGGCCCTGACCTGGATCGAGGACATCACCGAATCCTGACCCCCGGCGGCCCTAGGGCTACTGGGACAAGCGTTTAATCGCCGGCTGGCGACGAGACTCCGGGGTCTGCTAGTTTCGAGGCTGCTGCATCAGCAATACTCGACATAACAGAACCTGGAGTCCTTTCATGCGGTACAACAACAAGACACTGCTCTCTCTTTCTGCTGCTGCCCTCTGTGTCGGCATGGTCTCGTCCGCCTCGGCGGCCACCCTGGACGAGGTGAAGGAGCGCGGCGAGCTGCGCTGTGGCGTCAACGTGGGCCTCTCCGGCTTCTCCTCGCCCGACGAGAACGGCACCTGGCAGGGACTGGACGTGGAGACCTGCCGTGGCATCGCCGCCGCCATCTTCGATGATCCTGAGGCGGTCTCCTTCACGCCGCTGACCGCCAAGGAGCGCTTCACCGCCCTGCAGTCCGGCGAGATCGACGTCCTCTCGCGCAACACCACCTGGACCGCGACCCGCGACAATTCGCTGGGCATGAACTTCACCGCCACCACCTTCTACGATGGCCAGGGCTTCATGGTGGCCAAGGACCTGGGTATCGAGGGGCCCGAGCAGTTCGACGGTGCCTCGATCTGCATCCAGTCCGGCACCACCCACGAGCTCAACCTGGCCGACTACTTCCCGTCGCGCAATATCGAGATCCAGACCGTCACCTTCGACACCCCCGACCAGACCGCCCAGGGCTTCGCCAGTGGCCGCTGTGACATTTTGACCTCCGATACCTCTCAGCTCAGCGCCCTGCGCCTGCAACTGCCGGAACCGGACAGCGTCGAGATCCTCGAGACGCTGATCTCCAAGGAGCCGCTCGGCCCCGTGGTGCGCCAGGGCGACGACCAGTGGTTCGATATCGTCAAGTGGTCGATCTTCGCCATGGTCAATGCCGAGGAGCTCGAGGTGAACAGCGACAACGTCGACGACATGAAGGCCGACCCGCCCAACCCCAAGGTGGCCCGCCTGCTGGGCGTCGAGGGTAACTACGGTGAGGATATGGGCATCGGCAAGGACTGGGCCTACAACATCATCAAGCACGTAGGCAACTACGGCGAGGTGTTCGCCAGCACCGTGGGCGAGGACTCCCCCATGCAGATCAGCCGCGGCGTTAACGCGCTGTGGAACGAGGGCGGCATCCTCTACGCACCGCCGGTCCGCTGACCCACCCTGAACGTCCAATGACCGGGCACCACGCATGGCGACATGCGTGGTGCCGTTTCGGGTACGTCTGCGAGGCTCGATATGCTGCGTTCTTCCTCACGGGAGCGGGGGCCGCTATGGCGTGACCCCAGCTTTCGCGCCCTGCTGGTGCAGGGCATCCTGCTGCTGGCGCTGGGGGCGTTCATTGCCATGGTGGTGTCGAATACCCTGGCCAACCTCGAGGCCCGGGGGATCACCACCGGCTTCGGCTTCCTCCAGGACCGGGCCGGCTTCTCCATCCCCCAGACCCTGATCGAATACTCCGGCGACAGCACCTATGCCCGCACCTTCGTGGTGGGGCTGCTCAATACCCTGCTGGTCTCGGCCATGGGCATCGTGGCGGCGACCCTGATCGGCTTCGCCGTGGGCATCGCCCGGCTGTCGCCCAACTGGCTGCTGGCCCGACTGGCCACCGCCTACGTGGAGATCTTCCGTAACATCCCGCTGCTGGTTCAGATCCTGTTCTGGTACTTCGCCGTGCTGCAGGCCCTGCCCAGTCCGCGCAATAGCCATTCGCTGCTCGAGGTGGCTTTTCTCAACGTGCGCGGCGTGGTGCTGCCCGACCCTCAGCCGCTGGCCGGCTTCGCCGCTACCCCTTGGGCGCTGCTGGTGGCGGTGATCGCCACCGGTCTCCTGGTGCGCTTCGCAAGGCGCCGCCAGGCGCAGACCGGCAAGGCGTTGCCGGTGTTCAAGCTGGGCGCCCTGCTGCTGATCGGCCTGCCGCTTGCTACCTTCCTGGTCACCGGCATGCCGCTGGAGTGGTCCATTCCCGAGCTCAAGGGCTTCAACTTCCAGGGCGGCGTGACGGTGCTTCCCGAGCTGATGGCCCTGTGGCTGGCGCTCTCGATCTACACCGCCTCCTTCATTGCCGAGATCGTGCGCTCGGGCATCCAGTCGGTGCCCCAGGGGCAGGTGGAGGCGGCCAAGGCGCTGAGCCTGCCGGCTGGCATCATTCTGCGCAAGGTGGTGATTCCCCAGGCGATGCGGGTGATCGTGCCGCAGCTGACCAGCCAGCACCTCAACCTGATCAAGAACTCCTCGCTGGCCACGGCGATCGGCTACCCGGACCTGGTGGCGGTGTTCTCCGGCACGGCGCTCAACCAGACCGGGCAGGCCATCGAGATCGTCGCCATGACCATGGCCGTTTACCTGCTGATTAACCTGGTGGTGTCCGCGCTGATGAACCTCTACAACGCGCGCACCCTGCTCAAGGAGCGGTGACATGGAAACGACCACGAACGTGACCGAGATGGTCGCCGAGCGCCGGCCCCCCGACCTGCGCCGTGGCCTGCTCGGCTGGCTGCATGCCAACCTCTTCAATACGCCGCTCAACGGCGCGGTGACCGTGGTGACGCTGACGCTGCTGGCCTGGCTGCTGTGGCCGGCGCTGCAGTGGGCGGTATTCCAGGCCGACTGGCTCGGCGACTCCCGGGAGGCGTGCAGCGGCGAGGGGGCCTGCTGGGTGTTCATCAGCGCCCGCTTCGAGTCGATCGTCTATGGCTTCTATCCCCCGGCCGAGCGCTGGCGGGTGGACCTGGTCTTCGTCCTTCTGGCGGTGCTGATTGCCTGGCTGGCGATCCCGCGCCTGCCCGCCAAGCGCTGGGTGGGGTTTTTCGCCCTGGTGGGCTTTCCGGTGGTGGCCTTCTTCCTGCTGGTGGGCGGCAGCTTCGGCCTCGAACACGTGCCGACCCGCAACTGGGGCGGCGTGATGCTGACCCTGACCATTGCCATCGTGGGGATCGTCGGCTCGCTGCCCATCGGCGTGGTGCTGGCGCTGGGGCGGCGCTCGCAGATGCCGCTGGTGCGTGGCTTCAGCGTGGTATTCATCGAGTTCTGGCGCGGTGTGCCGCTGATCACCGTGCTCTTCATGGCCTCGGTGATGCTGCCGTTGTTCGTGCCGACCCAGGTGGAGTTCGACAAGCTGCTGCGCGCCCTGGTCGGCATCATGCTCTTCTGGAGTGCCTACATGGCCGAGGTGGTGCGCGGCGGGCTGCAGGCGATACCCCGGGGGCAGGAGGAAGCCGCCAAGGCGCTGGGCATGGGCTACTGGCATCGCATGGCGCTGATCGTCTTGCCCCAGGCGCTCAAGCTGGTCATTCCCGGGATCGTCAATACCTTCATCGCACTGTTCAAGGATACCTCGCTGGTGCTGATCATCGGGCTCTTCGACCTGCTGGCGATCATCCGTGCGGGCCTGACCGACAGCAACTGGCTGGGGTTCGCCACCGAGGGCTATGTCTTCGCCGCCCTGGTGTTCTGGGTGTTCTGCTTCAGCATGTCGCGCTACAGCCAGTATATCGAACGGCGCCTGCATACCGGCCACCGGAACTGACAACAACGAACGGGACCCTCTCATGAACCAGGCAACTGCCGCCCGGGCCGACTCGCCCATGATCGAGATCACCGGGCTCAACAAGTGGTATGGCGACTTCCACGTGCTGCGCGACATCGACCTGACGGTCGCCCAGGGCGAGCGCATCGTCATCTGTGGCCCCTCGGGCTCGGGAAAGTCGACGCTGATCCGCTGCATCAACCACCTCGAGGAACATCAGGAGGGGCGGATCGTGGTCAATGGCCTGACCATGACCCGGGATGTGAAGCGCATCGAGCAGATCCGCCGCAACGTCGGCATGGTGTTCCAGCACTTCAACCTCTTTCCCCACCTGAGCGTGCTGGACAACTGCTGCATCTCCCAGACCTGGGTGCAGAAGAAGCCACGCGCCGAGGCCGAGCGCACGGCGATGGAGATCCTCGAGCGGGTGCAGATCGCTGACCAGGCCCTCAAGTACCCGGGTCAGCTCTCCGGCGGCCAGCAGCAGCGGGTGGCCATTGCCCGGGCACTGTGCATGCAGCCGGAGGTGATGCTCTTCGACGAGCCGACCTCGGCGCTGGACCCGGAGATGATCAAGGAGGTGCTCGACGTCATGGTCGAGCTGGCCCGCGAGGGCATGACCATGCTCTGCGTGACCCACGAGATGGGGTTCGCCAAGACCGTGGCCGACCGGGTCATCTTCATGGATCAGGGGCAGATCATCGAGCAGGCGCCCCCCGAGACCTTCTTCAACCACCCCAAGTCCGAGCGCACCCAGCTGTTCCTCAGCCAGATCCTCGGCCACTGAGCCCCTGCCGGGCGACAGCCAGCCGGCCGTCGCCCGCCTTCCTTTCCCGGAAATTGACCGGCGTCAAAGCCTCACCCCATGCTCTGCTGCTACGCTTAACATGTATCTTCGATACATCTTAAAAGGGACGCAGGGCTGCATGCCGTGAGGGGCGGCGGCACTGCCACACGAGCAAGGGGGTATGGTCCATGGCCGACGGTCTCACCAAGTCGGCGGCCCGCAACATCTTCTACGGCGGGTCGCTGTTCTTCTTTCTGCTGTTTGCCGCGCTGACGGCTCACAGCCACTGGTACATGGTCAACACGTCCACCGACAGCGAGGGGCTCACCGAGTCCGTCAAGCACGGCAAGGAAGTGTGGGAAAAGAACATGTGCATCAACTGCCACAGCATCATGGGCGAGGGCGCCTACTTCGCGCCGGAGCTGGGCAATGTCTGGGAGCGCTACGGAGGACACCAGAATCCGGAAGCGGCCCGGGCGGGTCTCGCTGCCTGGATCCGCGCCCAGCCGCTGGGGGGCGAGGGACGCCGCCAGATGCCGGCCTACGACTTCAGCGAGGAGGAAATGCAGGCGCTGATCGACTTCCTGGAGTGGACCGACGGTATCGACGACCAGGACTGGCCGCCGCACCCCGCCGGCTGACCCGCCGGACCGCCGGATCGCCGGATCGCGGATCAATCAAGGAGAACGACACCGATGAAATACGAAACCCAGAAGGTGGCCTTGCCATTCTTCATGGTGGCCATGGCGCTCTTCGCGCTGCAGATCGTCTTCGGGCTGCTGGCCGCCTCTGTCTATGTCTGGCCGAACTTCATGGCCGAGATCATGCCTTTCAACATCATGCGCGTCAGCCACACCAACCTGCTGATCGTGTGGCTGCTGATCGGCTTCATGGGCGCCACCTACTACCTGATGCCGGAAGAGGCCGAACGTGAGACACACAGCCCCACCATCGCCTATATCCAGCTGGCGATCTTCGCCTTCGCCGGCGCCGCGGCGCTGGTCGGCTACCAGTTCGGGATCCACGAGGGGCGTGAGTTCCTGGAGCAGCCGTTCTGGGTCAAGGTGCTGATCACCATCTCCTTCCTGATGTTCCTGTTCAACACCAGCATGACCCTGCTCAAGGGCCGCCGGACCGCCATCAACCTGGTGCTGATGCTGGGCCTCTGGCTGGCCGCGGTGTTCTGGCTGTTCGCCTTCTACAACCCCACCAACCTCGCCGTGGACAAGCTCTACTGGTGGTGGGTGGTGCACCTCTGGGTCGAGGGCGTATGGGAGCTGATCATGGCGGCGCTGCTGGGCTACCTGCTGATCAAGATGACGGGTGTCGACCGTGAGGTGATCGAGAAGTGGCTCTATATCATCGTCGGCCTATCGTTGTTCTCGGGCCTGCTGGGTACCGGCCACCACTACTACTGGATCGGTGCGCCGAGCTACTGGCAGCCCATCGGCAGCATCTTCTCCACCCTGGAGGTGATTCCCTTCTTCGCCATGGTGGTGTTCGCCTTCACCATGTTCTGGAAGGGCAGCCGCAACCACCCCAACAAGGCCGCCATGCTGTGGGCCTTGGGTTGCCCGACCGTGGCCTTCTTCGGCGCCGGCGTGTGGGGCTTCATGCACACCCTGCACTGGGTCAACTACTACAGCCACGGCACCCAGGTCACCGCCGCCCATGGCCACCTGGCCTTCTACGGGGCCTATGTGATGTTGATGCTCGGCATCATCACCTTCGCCATGCCGCATCTGCGTCGCATCCAGCCCTACAACCAGGTGATGAACATGTGGGGCTTCTGGATCGTGACCGGGGCCATGTGCTTCATGACCTTCACGTTGACCTTCGCCGGCGTCGTCCAGACCCACCTGCAGCGCGTGCTGGGCATGAACTACATGGAGGTGCAGGATCAGCTGTTGCTGTTCTACGGCATGCGCCTGGGCGCCGGTATCGCCGTGGCCATCGGTAGCTGCCTGCTGCTCTACGCCTTCTTCGGCCCGGCCCGCGAGCAGGTCCCCGCAGGCGGCACCCAGTTGACCGCAGGCCCCGAGCGCGCCTGACCCCCGAGGGCCCCGCACGGGGCCCTCTTCGATTGACCCTGACGGGAGACTCACCATGTCCCTCTCCACCGCGGCGGCACAGCCCGCTGACCAGGAGATTCCCTACTACGAGAGCGTGGGCAACGAGTGCGCCATGTTCGAACATGCCTTCGAGCAGCGTCTGCCGCTGCTGCTCAAGGGGCCCACCGGCTGTGGCAAGACCCGCTTCGTCAGCCATATGGCGGCCCGGCTCGGCAAGCCACTGTTTACCGTTTCCTGCCACGACGACCTCACCGCCGCCGACCTCACCGGTCGCTACCTGTTGCAGGGCGGCGAGACCCGCTGGGTCGACGGTCCGCTGACCCGTGCCGTGCGCGAGGGCGGCATCTGCTACCTCGACGAGGTGGTCGAGGCGCGCAAGGACGTCACCGTGGTGCTGCACCCGCTCACCGACGACCGCCGCCTGCTGCCGCTGGAGCGCACCGGTGAGCTGCTCGAGGCGCCGGACGACTTCATGCTGGTGGTCTCCTACAACCCCGGCTACCAGCACATCCTCAAGTCCCTGAAGCCGAGCACCCGCCAGCGCTTCGTGGCGATGTCCTTCGATTTCCCGCCGCCGAAGGTAGAGCGCGATATCGTGGCCCGCGAGAGCGGCCTCGAGCCCGAGCGCTGCAGCGCGCTCGTCAACCTGGCGGCCAGCTTGCGTGCCATGAAGGGCCAGGACCTCGAGGAAGGCGTCTCCACCCGATTGCTGGTCTACTGCGCCACCCTGATCCAGGCCGGCATGCCGATTCGCGAGGCGGCGCGCGCCACCTTGGTGGAGCCGCTATCCGACGATGCCGACGTCCAGGAGGGCCTCATGGAAGCCATCCAGGCCACTTTCGGTTGAGGGCTGATCATGCTGGACTTTCTTGAGGTAGAGGAGACCTTCGGCCGCTACTGGCACCGCTGGGCCTCCGGGGCGGCGAGCTATCCCGACCACCCCGAGGCGGCGGTCAGCCTCGAGAGCCTGCGGCCCATGCTCGGCGTCTTCTTCCGCGCCGGCGGTGGCGAGCCGGGCATCGAGGTGGCCGCCATCGCCCGGCGCGCCTCGGCCCACCGGCTGAGCCTGCGCCAGCGCCTGGGCCTCGACGAGGAGGCCCTCGACCAGGCCCGTCGCGACGAGGAGAACCTGCTGCTGCCGCCGCGCCTGGCGCTGTTCCCCGAGGCCTCCCTCAACCGCGACCTCTACCTGTGGCTGACCGCCTACCTGGCCGAGGCGCGGTCGCTGACCCTGCCCGCCGACCCGCTGCAGGCCGACCTGGCGCGGCTGCGCGAGGCGCGGCGCACCGCCCGCGCCGCCCTGGCACGCTTTCCGGGGCTGACCGAGCGCTACGTGCGGCTATGCGGCGAGCTGCTCGTCATTCGCCCGGGGCGCAAGCGACTGCCGCCCATGGAAACGGCCCTGGAGGCGGCGCTATGCGCCGAGCTGGGTGCCCCCGATCCCGAGGAGGCCTGGGCCGCGGCCATGCAGCGCGCCATTCGCGAGTCCGACTTCCCGCTGGAGGAGTTTCGTGCCCCGCGGGGCTATCGCCCACCGCTGCCGGTGCCGCTGTGGGGACAGGCGGTCATCCTGGGCACCCGCGATGGCGCCCGCGAGGAGAGCGTGGACGACGACGAGGAGCTGGTCAGCGCCGGCGCCTCGCCCGATGATGACCATGGCAAGCGCCAGGCCGACCGTCGCGAGCAGGACCAGGCCGACCGCGACGACCCGTTGATGCTCAACAACATGGAGAAGATGCTCTCCTGGGCGGAGATGGTGAACCTCAACCGCCATGTGGACGACGACGAGGAGGAGGATGCGCGTCAGGCGGCCGACCAGATGGACGAGATCGTGCTCAGCTCCAACCGCAAGAAGGCCGCCTCCAGGCTTAAGCTGGACCTCGACCTGGCGCCCGACGAGGCCGGCGGCGGTCGTCTCAAGGGGCGCCATCCCTACCCCGAGTGGAACCACCGCAAGCAGGCCTACCTGCCCGACCACTGCCTGGTGGTGAGCGATGTGCAGAGCGAGGAGGGCGAGGACTGGGCGCCCGACGAGGCGACCCGCCGGCGCGTCCGCCGGGTGCGCCGCGAGTTCGAGGCGCTGCGCCCGCGGCGCGAGATCCTGCGTGGCCAGCTGGATGGCAGCGAGCTCGACATGGATGCGGTGATCCGCTCGCGCTGCGACCTTGCCGCCACCGGCGAGGCCAGCGACCGGCTCTACATGGCCAGCCGCACCCAGGCCCGCGACCTGGCAGTATCGATCCTGGTGGATGTCTCGCTCTCCACCGAGGCGTGGCTGCAGGATCGTCGCGTGCTGGACGTGGCCAAGGAGGCGCTGCTGGTGCTGGGCCATGGCCTGGCCGGCTGCGGCGACGACTATTCGATCCACAGCTTCACCTCCCAGCGCCGCCACAAGGTGTGGGTCAATACCCTCAAGACGTTCGACGAACCCATGGGCGACCGAGTCTCGCGGCGCATCGCGGCGCTCAGGCCGGGCAGCTATACCCGCATGGGCCCGGCCATTCGCCACCTCACCAAGCAGCTGAGCGAGCGTCCCAACCGCCACCGGCTGCTGCTGCTGCTCACCGACGGCAAGCCCAACGACAACGACTACTACGAGGGGCGCTACGGCATCGAGGACACCCGCAAGGCGGTGCTCGAGGCGCGGCGCCAGGAGGTGCGGGTGTTCGGGGTGACCATCGATCGCGAGGCGGGGCAGTATATCCCCCACCTGTTCGGCCGTGGCGGCTACGCCATCGTCCAGCGCCCCGAGCACCTGTCGCTGGCGCTGCCCGGCATCTACCGCCAGATCATCGCCAGTTGAACCTGTTGTCCGTCGAACCACCGCCGAGGAAACGCGCCATGACCCTTCGAAGCCGACTGATCCTCGCCGTCGCGGCCTGGTGCCTGATCGCCGTGGCGCTGGTGCTGCCGCTGGTATGGCTGATCAACAACCGCGACTGGGGCATCGGCCTGATGCTCGTGGTGCCCTTCGTCGTCTACGGCCTGATGCGCCTGGGCCGTGCCCTGGAGAGCTGGGCGCGGGCGACGCCGCCGCCGAGTCATGAGGGCACTCGGGACTGAGCGCCCGCGGCGCTACGGCGAGCCGTCCCTGGCATAGACTCGCTTCCCGGACACGAAGGTCTGTTGCGGCTGGAGGTCGCTGTCGAGCAGGGTCACGTCGGCATCGAAACCTGTGGCCAGGCGGCCCTTGCGCTCATGCAGCCCCAGCACCCGGGCCACATGGCCCGAGATCAGCCCCAGGGCCTGGTCGAGTGGCAGCACCTCCTCGCGCACCAGGCGCTGCCAGTCCGCCATCAGGGTGGTATTGCGCGCCACCCGCATGCCGATGTAGTTACCCTGGGTATCGAACTCGGGCAGACTGCCGTTGCAGTCGGAACTCATGGTGATGCGCTCGACCGGCACGCCGCGCTTCAGCAGGAACGACACCGCACCGAAGCCGCTCAGATCCTCCTCGTCGGCGTCATCGAAGGCGGTCACATCCACGCTGGCATTGAAAGCCAGCGCATAGTCGGCGGCCTCCTCGAGCAGCGCGCGGTGGCGGTTCACGTGGGTGGGGATCACCTGCTCGGCGGGAATCTCGGTCTCCGCGAGCAGCCGGCGTAGCGGCTCCAGGCCGCGCTTGCCGTCGCCGACATGGAAGTGGCAGATGCCGCGCTTGCCGGCCAGCATGGCACCGACGCGCACCTCGCTGACCAGCCGCGCGATCTCATCCTGGCGGGGCTGGCTGGAGCGGTGGTCCGAGATCGCCAGCTCGCCCAGGCCGATGACCTCGGGGATCCAGGCCAGGTCGCGCTGCACGTCGCCGGTGAGGGTCGGTGGTGGCACGCGATACGACCCCGTGTACATGTAGGCCGCGATGCCCTCGGCCCTGAGCCCACGGACCTTGGCCAGCAGGTCCGCGGGCGAGCGGCTGATGCCGTCGGTACCCAGCACCCCCACCACGGTGCCGATGCCCATGGCGGCGATCTCCTGGGCGGTGATCTCCGGGCAGCGGGTGCCGCAGCCACCCTCGCCACCGCCGCCGGTGACATGCACATGCTGGTCGATAAAGGCGGGCACAGCGGTAAGCTCCGGGGCCTCTATGAGCCTGACGGGCCATCCTTCTGGGATCACGAGATCGCGACCGAGCGCCGCGATCCGCCCGTCGGCGATCAGTAGGTCGGTGGCCTCGAGCGGCTCCGGCGCGAAGAGGCGTCCGACGCGCAGCAGGGTCAGCAAGGGGGCGTCACGATCCTCGGGGGGCATCATGGCGACGCATCCGTGGGGGCATTCGCCGCCGGCGGCGAGAAACGGCGGCCTTTCAGTCGCTCGATGGCGCCCTCGACATCGTCGATCAGCAGCACCAGCAGGTCGCCTTCACCTGCCTCATCGAAGGCCCGATCGACTGCCTGAGACTCTTCCAGGATGATCTCCACTCGGCAGGCACCCGGTACCGATTCGGCACCGTCGCGCAACAGGCGAGCGGCGTCACCGGGGGCGCGTCCGCGGGCATCGGTCTCGTAGATGAAGACGACGTCGTGCATCCGGGCGAGCAGAATGCCCAGCGTGAACAGGTCCTCGTCGCGGCGATTGCCCGGGGCGCTGGCCACGCTGATGCGTCGCCGGGCCGGAATGCAGCCGACCAGTTCGCTCAGGGCCTCGAGGGCGGGGACATTGTGCCCGTAGTCGATCAGCACCTTCATGCCGTTGGCGTCGATGAGGTTGGTGCGGCCGGGGTTCTGCCCGGGGGTGGGGTGGAAGGTCTGCAGGCCCCGCTGGATATCGGCGATGGAAAGGCCCAGGGCGTAGGCGGCCGCGCTGGCGGCCAGGGCATTGGCGACATTGAAGCGGGCATGGCCCTCGAAGGTGATCGGCACGTCCACCACCGGGATCACCTCGGCCTCGACATGGCCCTGGCGCATCACGATGCGTTCATTGTGGACGGTAAAGGCGACCCCCTGGTCGCGGACATGCCGACGGACGGGGCGCGAGTCGGGGTCCAGCGTGAAGAAGATGATATCGCCACGGGCCCACTCCTGGCCGGCCAGCACCCTGGGATCATCGGCGTTGAGCACGGCCGTCCCGCCCTGGCGCACGGCATCGATCACCACCGTCTTGCAGCGCGCCAGCTCGTCGAGGGTATGGATGTCGTGCTCGCCAAGGTGGTCGCTGGCGATGTTGAGCAATACGCCCACGTCGCACTCGTCGAACCCCAGGCCGCGGCGCATGATGCCGCCGCGGGCTACCTCGAGCACGGCGCACTCGACCGTGGGCTCGCGCAGCACGATCGCGGCCGCCTGGGGGCCGCTGTAGTCGCCGCGCAGGATCACATGGTTGTCGACCTCGATGGTCCCGGTGCAGGCCATGCCGACATTGCGTCCCGCCTGGCGCAGCAGGTGCGAGAGCAGGCGCACCGTGGTGGTCTTGCCATTGGTGCCGGTGATCGCCGCGATGGGGATGCGCCCCGTGGACTCTCCGTCGGGGAACAGCATGTCGATCACCGGGCGACCGACATCGCGGCCCTCCCCGTGTGTGGGTGAGAGGTGCATGCGAAAGCCTGGCCCGGCATTGACCTCGACCACGGCGGCGGACTGCTCCTCCAGGGGGCGGGTCAGGGTCTCGGCCAGCAGGTCGATGCCGATGATGTCGAGCCCCACCAGCCGCGCGATGCGCTCCGCCACGTAGCGCACTTCCGGATGGACATCGTCGGTCACGTCCGTGGCCGTGCCCCCGGTACTCAGGTTCGCCGTGGGCTTGAGGAAGACCATCTCGCCGGCCGAGATCACGCTCTGCAGGGTCAGGTTCTGCTGGTCGATCAGCCGCAGCGACTGCTCGTCCAACTGGATCTGGGTCAGCAGGTTCTCGTGACCGATGCCGCGGCGCGGGTCGCGGTTCTCCGCGTCGACCAGGGCCTGCAGGGTGGCGACGCCATCGCCGACCACATGCGCCGGGCGACGCCGAGCCGCGGCCACCAGCTTGCCGTCGATGACCAGCAGGCGATGGTCCTCGCCGCGGATGTACTGCTCGACGATCACCGAGGGATTGCGATGGGCGGCGATCTCGAAGGCATCGCACAGCGAGTGGTCGTCCTCGATGTTGGTGCTTACGCCGCGGCCATGGTTGCCGATGACCGGCTTGACCGCGACGGGATAGCCGATGTCGTGGACGGCGTCGAGCGCCTCATCGAAGGAGTCGCACACCCGCCCCCGGGGGACCGGAATACCGGCATCGCCGAGCACCTGCTTGGTCCACTCCTTGTCGTCGGCGATGCCGAAGCCGATCAGGTCCGTGCGGCCGGTCACCGTCGCCTGGATACGCTGCTGCCGATGGCCATGACCGAACTGGATGTAGCTGTTCTCCTCGCTCAAGCGGGTATGGGGAATGCCCCGCTGATTGGCGGCGTTGACGATCGCTGCCGTGGAGGGCCCCAGCATGTGGGCGTCGCGCACCTGCCTGAGGCGGTCGATGATCGCTGGCATGTCGATCGCCTCGCCGGCGAAGAGTCGCTCGACGAGGTTGACGGCCTCGACGCCGGCGGCCAGGCCACAGGCCTCGTCTCGGTAGCGGTAGACCACGTTGTAGATGCCGGGCTCGTAGCTGTCGATGGACTTGCCGTAGCCCACCGAGAAGCCGATCAGGTTCTGCAGCTCGATCGCCACATGTTCGACGACATGGCCGGCCCAGGTGCCACGTTCCAGCCGCTCCAGGAAGCCGCCGGGCCGGCCCACCGAGCATCGGTGCTCCTGCAGGGTCGGCAGCAGGGCGGTAAGCCGCTCGACGATTCCGGGGACGGTATCGCTGGGCTTCTCCTCGAGTTCGCCGATGTCCAGACGCATGAAGATCGCCGGGTAGCGGCTGTAGTAGTTGGGGCCGCGCAGGGCCCGGTGCTCGAGAATGTTCATCGACGCTCCGCGAGAATGGCAGCGAGTTCGTGGGGGACGAGATAGCGCCGCGCCTCTACGTCGAACCCGTGGCCGCTGACCATCGCATGGAGGATCATGTGCTCGACGGCCACCGGAGCGCCCATGGAGAGGTCGGCGATGTTCGAACTCGCCAGGTCCCGGCTGTCGATGAGGATGACATGGCCCGGGCCGATGGCCTCGAGGATGCCGTGGGGGTGGATGATCACGCCGGCATCCTCGCCAAGGCCCACCCCCAGGTGCTCCGGGTTGCTTGCCCCGACCTCCATCAGGCGTGTGAAGCGCCCGCGCTCGAGGAAGTGGCTGTCGATGATGAGGCCATCGACCAGCCCCAGGCCGAAGGTCATGTTGACGGCGCCCTTGCGCAGGGCATCGGCCGCGGCGCCGTTGTAGATCATGGTGCCCGGCATGGCCGCTGCGCCGGCACTGGTCCCGGCCACCACTGCGCCGTTATCGAGGCGTTCACGGATGGCCGCCAGAACCGGGGACCCCCCCAGGATATTGGTCAGGCGCAGCTGATCACCGCCGGTGAAGAAGATGACGCCGCTCTGCTCGATCAGGCGAACGGTGTCATCCTCGGCCGCCTGCTTGCGGTCCCGGATCCCCAGCAGATGGACACGACTGGCGCCCAGGCGAGAGAAGGCCGCTTCGTAGTCGGGCAGCACCTCGTCGGGAATGCCGCTCGCGGTGGCGATGACGGCGACCTCGTCATGGCCCTCGGGGGCCAGGGCAAACACCTGTTTCAGGATATCGAGATCGGATTTCCTGTCCTCGGCACCACCAATGGCCACGAGGTTGCCGGACGCTGAGTAGAGTGGGTACATCATATCTCCTTCGTCGCCCAGCGACGCTGCCGAGCCAACGCAGCAGCCACGTTCGCGTGAGTCACTTGCCGGATGGCAGGATGCTTGCCGCCTGCACTTTCACTTATAACAGGCATCACGGCGCAGGGCACGTTCTCGCTGGTTCGCGAGTCACGGCAAGAGACACCTCGAGACCGTGACTCGCCAGCAGGCGCCAGTGGGCTCACGCTTTCGGTCCATGACAGGAGCCTTGCGGCTGGCGTCGGCATCAGCCGGTCAGCCGTGCCACCAGGTAGCCGGCGCCGATCAGCACCAGGGTGAGGATAACCAGGCCCACGAAGGTGCCCTTCCAGGCGGGGGTGGCGGCGCGCAGGTTGAGGTAGACCATCAGCAGCCGCTGGGCCTTGAAGCCGGTGGCGGCGACCACCAGGCCCGCCGACCAGAGCGGGAGTGCCCGCCAGTCGTCGGCGTCGAGCAGCGCCGAGACCATCGACACCAGCGTCAGGCCCATCAGCATGGCCCAGGTGGTCAGCAGGCGGCGGGTACCGGGTAGCGTGGTCATGGTCACCTCAGGAGGGAGCCTTCAGCGCAAATAGGGAGCCATCAGCTCAGCGCAATAGTAGAGCCTTCAGCGCAGTAAATAGAGCAGCGGGTAGAGCAGGATCCAGATCAGGTCGACCATGTGCCAGAAGGCCGCGGCGGTCTCCACGTTCTCGGTGGAGGTGCGCCAGGTCACCAGCGCCAGCAGCGCCAGGCCGAACAGCACATGGGCGAAGTGGAAGGCGGTGAGCCCGTAGTAGAAGCCGAAGAAGGCGTTGGTCTCCGGGGTGATGCCGGCGGCGAACTTGCCGGCATACTCGGTCCCCTTGATGACACCGAACAGTACCCCGAGCCCCATGGAGGCGCCCAGCCACTGTCGGGTCCGGCGGATACGCCCGGCGCTCACGGCCTCCACGGCCAGGGCCACGCAGAGCCCGCTGGTCAGCAGCACCAGGGTGTTGAGCCCGCCCATCAGCGGGTCGAGCTCGCGCTGGGAGGCGTCGAAGAGTGCCGTCGCCGCCACCCGTTCCGCGGCGTAGAGAGCGAAGAAGGCGCTGAAGACCAGCATCTCGCTCAAGATCAGGACCCACATCAGCGGGTTGCCGGGCAGCGCCGAGAGCGGTCCCCACCCGGGGTTGGGAAGTGTCCGCTCGTTCATCCGTCCGCCAGTGTCACCCTGGCGCCGCCGAAGGCCAGGCTGCGCGGGTTGTCCAGCGGGCGATTGGAGGTCAGTCGGGCGATGCCCACGGCGCAGCGGCCCACCATCCAGATCAGGCAGGCGGTGAAGTAGATATAGCCCAGGGCCCAGGGCGCCATGGGCGGGATGCCGACCCGCCCCAGCAGCTGCCAGGTGGCGATGAAGACCGCGCCACCCAGCACGCCCAGCCAGAATGTGCGGATCTGGAATTGCAGGTGGCTCTGCACCCAGGGCTCGGCACGGTGGCGCTTGACGTGGGCGATCAGCACGCCGATGGGCGCAGTGACCACGGCGAGCACGCTGCCCAGGAAGAGCATATAGACGACGATGGCCGCGCCGCGGCCGGGGGCGGCCTTGTCGGGGGTGATGGAACCTTCATGGGCCAGGGTGTGGGACATGGGGGACACCTCGCGTCCGGCAGTCGGCCGGGAGCCCGCATCGGGGGTCCGGCCTATTGATGTATTTCAGATGCTACTATAGCGCGAGGCGCGGCGGATTTTCCTGGCCTGGATCAAGACACGCTGTCGAAAACGGGAATGCCACCCGCAGGTGGCATTCCGTCCGCGGGTCCGTGATCTCACTGCTCGGTCTGCTGTGACCCTCTGCGCTCGGCAAACTGCTCCGCAGGCCCCTGGATTTCCGGCAGGTAGCGATAGCGCTCCTCGCCGAGTTCGGGAAGGCGCTGGCGCTCCATGCGGCGGATGGCCCCGTGCATCCAGGCCAGGGATACCGCCACCAGCACGAACAGCACCATGTAGGAACTGGTCCAGATGCCGGTGATATCGAGCACGACGCCGAACAGGATCGGCAGGAAGAAGCCGCCCAGGCCGCCGATCATGCCGACCAGGCCGCCCACCGAGCCGACGTTCTCCGGATAGTAGACCGGGATATGCTTGTAGACGGCGGCCTTGCCCAGCGACATGAAGAAGCCCAGCAGCACGGTGAGGATCACCACGGCCCACAGTGGCAGGGTCATGGAGAAGGCGATCTCGCCCTCCTTGCCCTGAATGACGTAACTGGTCTCGGGATAGGCGAGGAAGAACAGACACACCAGCGAGGCGATGAAGGTCAGGTACATGATCGACCGGGCGCCATAGCGGTCTGACATCCACCCGCCGAGGGCGCGAAAGACGCTGGCCGGCAGGGTGTAGAGGGCTGCCAGGGAGCCGGCCACGGCGATGCTGACATCGTAGGCCCCGACGTAGTAGCGCGGGAGGTAGGAGGCCAGGGCGACGAAGGCGCCGAACACGAAGAAGTAGTAGAGGGCGAAGCGCCATACCTGCAGGTGCTTGAGCGGCTCAAGCTGTTCCCGGGCGGAGGTACCCTTGCCGCCCTGGCCGCGCCGGGAGAGGGTCAGCGGATCCTCCTTGGAGAAGACCCAGAAGCCCACGGCGATCACCGTCAGCACGATGGCGTAGATCACCGCGGTCTGCTCCCAGCCCAGCGCCAGCAGCAGGAAGGGAGCGGCGAAGTTGGTCACCGCCGCCCCGGCGTTGCCGGCGCCGAAGATGCCCAGCGCCGTGCCCTGCTTCTCCTTCTCGAACCAGTAGGAGGTGTAGGCGATGCCGACGATGAAGGACCCCCCCGCCAGGCCCACGCCGAGCGCCGCGACCAGGAACATGGCGTAGGACTCGACATAGGAGAGCATGAAGACGCAGGCCGCGGTAATCAGCATCAACAGGCTGAAGACGCGGCGGCCGCCGAACTGCTCGGTCCAGATGCCCAGGAAGATGCGGCTGATGGAGCCGGTCAGGATCGGCGTGGCGACCAGGATGCCGAACTGGGTCTCGCTGAGTCCCAGGTCCTGCTGGATCTGCACACCGATGATGGAAAAGATCGTCCACACCGCGAAGCAGGTGGTAAACGCCAGCGTGCTGAGTGCCAGGGCCCGGTACTGCTGGGGCCGGGTTACCCCCTCGAGATGTTTCATGTCGTGCCTCCCACGGCGTTGCATGAATGGTCGCCTTACAGGCTGTCAGTCTTGGCAAAGTCGAGGTTGATGTGCATCAAGAACTGCCGTTGCTACCTCCGGATATCCCCCTCCCTGACCCTTTGGGAGTAGCCCTCCCGGGTGTCGGTCCCTGCCGCGCGCCAGCGCCGTTTGGTGCGACGCCCTAGGGCGCAGCGATCCGGGCGGCCGTCCTGCCGCCCGGGTCGGGTGTGGGCCTCAGCGAGCGGCCTGTCCTGCCTTGAGCGCCGCCTGCTCCTCGATCATGCGATCCACCGAGGAGGCGTGATACTCCTCGTCGAAGGCGCCCTCGGGCTCCTTCAGCCAGATGAGGCAGATCAGCCAGCTGAGGAAGGCCCCGGTGGCAATGATGTAGAAGAACTGGGTCGGCGTGACGAAGGTGAAGATGGTCAGGTAGACCACCGCCCCCACGTTGCCGTAGGCGCCGGCCATGCCGGAGATCTGGCCGGTGATGCGGCGCTTGATCGACGGGATGATGCCGAAGGTGGCGCCTTCCGCCCCCTGCACGAAGAAGGAGGTGAAGATGGTGATGGCGATGGCCACGATCAGCGGCCAGCTGGCGTTGAGCATGGCCATCAGCACGAAGCCGATGCCGATGCCGAACATGTAGCTGAGCATCACGAAGCGGCGGTTGCCCATGCGGTCCGAGACCAGCCCACCCATGGGGCGCGCCACCAGATTGACGAAGGCGAAGGAGGCCGCGATCAGGCCGGCGGTGGCCGCGTTAAGCCCCCAGGTCTCCTCGAAGAACATCGGCAGCATGGAGACGACCGCCAGCTCGGCACCGAAGTTGGCGAAGTAGGTGCTGTTCAGCGCCGCCACGCTGCTGAAGGGATATTTGTCGTCCTCGGGGACCCCCTGCTTGAGGATCGGCACGTTGACGCGCAGGATCTGCACGATCTGGTAGATGACCACCGCCACGATCGCCAGGTAGGCGATGATGGCACCGGTGGTGGAGAGATAGCCCATGTTCTCGATGCGCCACACCAGGATCCCCAGCACGCCGACCAGCGGGATGGTCCAGAGGATCAGCTTGATCATGTCGGCCCAGCTGCTGACCTCCATGGCGGCGGCCTTGCGCGGCTTGCGGTGGGCCTTGGCGTCCGGGCCATCGGTGATGGCGAACCAGTAGTAGACGCCGTAGGCGGCCATCACGATGGCGCTCTGGGCGATGGCCCAGCGCCAGCCGTCGGCACCCCCGTACATGGTGATGGCGATGGTCGGCAGCGACATGGCGGCGGCAGCCGAGCCGAAGTTCCCCCAGCCGGCATAGAAGCCCTCGGCGAAGCCGATGTCCCTGGGCTTGAACCACAGGGCGGTCATGTGGATACCGACCACGAAGCTGGCGCCGATGGAGCTGAGCACCAGTCGCGAGACCAGCAGCTGGGTCATGGTGTCGCCGAAGGCGAAGGCCAGGGCCGGGACCGACATGGTGACCATCAGTACCGAGAACACCCGCCGCGGACCGAAGCGGTCCAGGGCCATGCCGACGATGATGCGGGCCGGGATGGTCAGGGCCACGTTGCAGATGGCGAACAGCTTGAGGTCGTCCGGGGTCAGCCAGTCGACGCTCTTGAGCATGCTCGAGGCCAGTGGCGCCATGTTGAACCAGACGTAGAAGGTGATGAAGAAGGCGATCCAGGTCAGGTGCAGGGCCCGGATCTCGGGACTCTTCACCTTGAAGACGGAGGAGACTTTCATGGTCGTTTATTCCTGTGCTGCCGAATCGCCGGTGGGAAGAATCAACAGGGGACACTCGGCGCGGCGGGTCAGGAAGGAACTGACGCTGCCGAAGGTCATGTAGTCGAATTCATCGAAGATGGCATTCAGCGACTTGGCGATAAAGCTGGGGTCGGGTTGGTGGCTGTGGCGGGCAATCACCAGCAGGTCGGGCTTCTCCTTGAGCGTGGCCTGGAGCAGCAGCTTGCGGGCATCGCCTTCGGCGATCAGGAGCTCCGCGTCGAAGCCCCCCTTCACCGCGATCTCGACGCCCTCCTGCAGCTGCGCCTTGAGCTCCTGGTACTCCTCTTGAAAAAGATCCTCGTTGGCATCCGTGGCATCCCGCGGATTCTCGGCGACCCCGACCAGCACCAGGGTGGGCGCGTTGTTATGGAACATCTGCATGGTCTGCTCCAGGGCCAGCCTGGCATTCCGCGAACCATCGTAGGCAAGCATGATTTTCATGGCGGATCTCGATATCTCGGGTAGGGCGCCTGGGGCTTTCCCGGGCGCTACCGGTCTGATGGATCAGGGGTTCTTCACGTAGGCGTTCTTGCGCAGGTAGAACCACCAGTTGACGACCAGGCAGAGCGCGTAGAAGACCGCGAAGCCGTACATGGCCATCTCCGGGGTGCCGGCCTTGATCTGCTCACCCATCACCCGCGGGGCGATGAAGGCGCCGTAGGCCGCCACGGCGGAGGTCCAGCCCAGCACCGGGCCCTTCTGCTGCAGGTCGAAGATGAAGCCGATGCTGCGGAAGGTGGAGCCGTTGCCGATGCCGCTGGCGGCGAACAGCACGATGAACAGCAGCAGGAACATCCAGAAATACTGGTTGGGATCGGTGGCGTTGTAGGCCAGCATCATCACGTAGCCCACCGCGGCGGAGGCCAGGACCATCACCACGGAGATTGCCTGGGTGACGATGGCGCCGCCGACCTTGTCGGAGATCCAGCCACCCACCGGGCGGATCAGGGCGCCGACGAAGGGCCCCATCCAGGCCCAGGTCAGGGCGCTGGGGGCGTCGGGGTTGGCGACGCGTGTCAAGGTTCCGTCGGCGCCGACCTCCATCATGTTGCCGAAGATGACGCTGATGGAGAGCGGAAGCGCCGCGGAAAACCCGATGAAGGAGCCGAAGGTGGCGATATAGAGCACCGTCATCGCCCAGGTATGCTTGTTGGAGAAGATCGCGAACTGCTTCTGGATGTTCGGCTTGATGTCACCGGGGATCAGGCGCAGCAGGAACAGGGTCAGCACGATGGTCAACGGCAGGGCGAGCCACATGTTGAGCCAGCCCAGCGCCACCACGCCGATGATCGAGGTCACGATGCCCACCGCATAGAGGCCGAGGATCTTGCCGAAGGCCTGCACGGGAGAGCCGGGGTTGGGCGTGATGGCGCGGATATTGTTCATGCCGAACCAGCCGGCGAAGGCCAGCGGGATCAAAAAGACCAGCCAGATGAAGCCGGCGTTCTGGATCCAGGTATCGGTGCCCGCCTCGATGCGCCCGATCAGGGTGCCGCTGGCCTTCTGCAGTTCCATCGGCTCGCCGCCCAGGGCGCCGAAGATGCCCACGGTCATCACCAGCGGGATCAGGATCTGCATGGTGGTGACGCCGAAGTTGCCGAGGCCCGCATTCATGCCCAGGGCGTAGCCCTGTTGCTTCTTGGGGAAGAAGCTGGAGATGTTGCTCATCGAGTTGGCGAAGTTGCCGCCGCCGATGCCCGAGAGCAGCGCCAGGGCCTGGAACATCCAGAAGGGCGTGCCCGGGTTCATCAGCGCGATGCCGGTGCCCAGGGCGGGAACCATCAGCAGGGCGGTGGTCAGGAAGATGGTGTTGCGCCCGCCGGCGATGCGGATCATGAACGAGGCCGGGATGCGCAGGGTGGCGCCGGCGAGGCCGGCAATGGCCGTCAGGGTGAACAGCTGGTCCACCGTGAACGGGAAGCCGAGGTTGCGCATCTGGGTGGTGATCATGCCCCACATCAGCCAGACGGCGAAGCCCATCAGCAGGCTGGGAATGGAGATCCACAGGTTGCGGCTGGCAACTTTCTTGCCCTCCTTCTCCCAGAACTCCTCGTTCTCGACATCCCAGTGTTCGATGTCGGCATTCTTTCTGGTCATGGCATTTCCCCTCAGAGCGCTTGCGTGGGGCCCCGGCTCGCGGTCACGGTTGACCGACATCAAGGCCTGGGGCTTTGCCGCGAAAGATACGCCTCGTCGGGAAACGGCGAAACGGGGGGAAAATTCCGGAAAACCCGCCGGATACCTCCAGGGAGGTAGGAGGTATCCGGCGTCATATCATTGATATTAAAAGAGTTTGACGTGGCTGGTAGGGTGAGGGGAAAGGCGGCGGACGTCCCGGGAGTCTTTGGAGGTATCCACACAGGATCTACTTGTCCACACCCTCCTGGACGGCCCATACCGCGGCCTCCACCCGCGAGCGCAGGTTGAGCTTCTTGAGCAGGTGCTTGACGTGCACCTTCACCGTGCCCTCGGTGATGTCGAGCTTGCGAGCGATCAGCTTGTTGGAGAGGCCGGCGGCCAGCTCGCGCAGTATCTCGCGTTCGCGCTGGGTCAGGCTGTGGATATCCGGCGCCGCCGGCTGGTTGCGCTGGCTGCGCAGGGCCTCGGCCAGCAAGGCGGTGAGGCTCTCGCTGATCACCATGCGGCCCAGGGCCGCCTGGCGCAGCTGGCGCACCATCTCGTCGGGGTCCATGTCCTTGAGCAGGTAGCCGTCGGCGCCGCTGCGCAGGGCGGCCACCACGTCCTCCTCGTGGTCCGAGACGGTGAACATCACGATGCGCCCGGCATAGCCCTGCTCGCGAAGCGCCTTCAGGGTGGCGATGCCGTCCATGCCGGGCATGTTGAGGTCGAGCAGGATCATGTCGGGGTCGAACTCATTGGCGAGCCGGATCCCGACCTCGGGTTCGCCCGCCTCGCCGGACAGGACCAGGTCCTCTTCCAGCTCGAGCAGCTGCGCCACGCCGCGGCGCAGCAGCGGATGGTCGTCGATGAGCAGGATCGTGGCAGGGGTGTCGTGATCGGTCCGGGTCATCCTGGCTAGTCCCTGTGTCCGTGTTGAAGGGCGGTGGTCTCGGGCCCGCTGGTCGGCTGCTGGGCGATCAGTCGCGCGGTCTGGGGGGAGAAGGCGAGCTCGACCAGGGTGCCCCCGGTCTGGCGGTTGCGCACCGCGAACTCGCCGCCCAGGGTATCGGCACGGTCGCGCATGATCACCAGCCCGTAGTGCATGGGTGGCGAGCCGTCTTCCGGCAGGCCGATGCCGTCGTCCTCGACCATGACATGCAGGCGGGCCTGCTGGAAGCGTACCGTGACCGCCGCCCAGTGGGCGCGGGCATGCTTGTGGATGTTGGCCAGCGCCTCGCGGACCACCTGCAGCACATGGATCTCCTCGTTAGGGTTGAGCAGGTGTGGCGGCACGTCGAAGAACAGCTCCACCGGGAAGGCGAGGCGCTCGGCAAACTCCTCAGTGGTCTGGCGCAGGGCGCTCGAGAGGCCGGGGCCCTCGAGCTTGAGGCGGAAGGTGGTGAGCAGCTCGCGCAGCTGGCGATAGGCGCTGTCGAGCCCGGTGCGCAGCTCGCCGAAGACCGCCGTCTGGGCCTCACGGGGCATGTCCTTCTGCTGCATGCGCTCGAGCCTGGCGACCTGCATCTTGAGGTAGGAGAGCGACTGGGCCAGGGAGTCGTGGAGCTCGCGGGCGATGATGGTGCGCTCGTTCATCAGCGTCACCTGCTGCTGCTCCTCGATGCGCCGCTGCAGGTAGACCGCCGTGGCCAGCTGGTCGGTCAGGGCATTGAGCAGCCGGCGGGTGCTGTCGGTGAGCTCGCGGCCCTCGGGGTACCAGACCTCCAGGGTGCCGAGCAGGGTCGCGCCGACGCTCACCGGCAGCAGCAGGCACTCCGCCTTGCCGGCCTCGGAGAGCGCCAGCGGCTCCGGGTCGAGCAGGCAGGCATGGCAGTCATGGTCGCGACAGTAGGTCGGACGGCTGCGCGAGTGGGTGGCCATGATCGGCACCTCGCGGTCGTCGAAGGGGTCATGCAGCGAGAGCCTGATCGGGCCGATCTCGAGCAGCTCCTCGATGCGGCACAGCATCGGGGCAGCACTGGCGCAGAGGTCGTTGCCGCCGCCATAGAGGGCCCGGCTGCCGTCGTGGAGCACCTGCATGACCCGGTTGCTGCGCTCGAGCTCCTGCTTCTTGCGTGAGACGCGCTCCTCCAGCTCGGCGTAGCTGGCGGCGAGCTCGCCGGACATGGTATCCAGGGTCCGGCCCAGCAGCGCCAGCTCGTCGCTGCCCTTGAGCTTGGTGCGATAGTGGAAGTTGCGGCGGCCGGCCTCCCGGGCCAGCACCACCAGCTGGTGCAGCGGGGCCACCAGGTTGTGGCGAATGTCGTAGAGGGCGATCGCCACCACCACCGCGGTCAGCACCAGGAAGAGGATCTGCAGCACGCTGAGCAGGCGAATCTTGGCCTCGCTGTTCTGCTCCAGCTGGGTGACCAACTGGTCGATGTCACCCACCAGGCCGTCCAGGGTCTGGCGCAGCGTGTCGACCTCGAGCCCGCCGCCGGCAATGGCGCGGGTCACCTGGGGTGCCAGCGCCTCGTCCCAGCGTGCCTGCAGCAGCCGGTACTGCTCCTGTAGGGGATGGTCCTCGGCCTCGGGCAGGGCCGCGGTCAGCCGGGGGTTGGCCAGCCGTTCGCGAAAGCGCTCGGCGAGTGCCTGGACCCGCTCGCGCTGCGCCGCCTCGGGCTGGCGTTCGTAGCGCTGCAGGGCCGCGACGATCTGGTAGGTGTTCATGCGCAGCGAGCCGGCCACGTTGATGGCGGCAGCATCGCCGCGGCTGCCGTTGGCCACCACCATGGTCACCACGATGCTGATCAGCGCCATGGCGCTGATCGCCAGCAGCGAGGCGACGATGCGGGCCACCAGGGAGCGTTGCAGCAGTTTCATCGGCGGGAGGGCCCTCCGCACGCGTCACACGTGTATGGATTCAGGGTGTCACTATACCCTAGTGGGTAGGGGTTGCTCCCTCAAAGGTGTACCTCCCTTGCCCTTTTGACCCGGCCCCCGGGGCTTCCGAGAATTCAGCCATACCTCTCGAGTCCCGGCCCCATGTCCCGCGATCCCGATTCTCTCTCGAACGAGCCCCGCGCCGCGCCGGCCGATGGCGAATCGGCGCCCCCGGGCTACCGCTCGCTGGTGGTGGTCGTGCTCTCGCCGCTGGCCTTCGCCCTGGTCTTCGCCTGCTGGACCCTGTTTGCCGTGCTCGGCGTGGAGCTGCGACGGGACCTGGGCCTGGGGGGCGTCGGCTTCGCGGTGCTGCTGGCCATGCCGATGCTTGCCGGGGCCCTGGCAAGCCTGCCCATGGCACTGCTGGCCCGTCGCCTCGGCGGGCGTCGGGTCATGCTCGGCTGCCTGCTGCTGATCTGCCCCTTCCTGTGGTGGATCAGCCAGGCGCATCACTACCTGGAGTTCCTGATGGCCGGCCTGGGGCTGGGGCTGGGCGCCGGCTCGCTGGCCGCTGGCCTGGTCTATGTGGCGGAACTGGGGCCGCCGCGCCATGCCGGCCTGGCGCTGGGCCTCTACGGGGGCGGCATGGTGGGGGCGGGGCTGAGCTACCTGCTGCTGCCGCTGGTCAGCCAGGCCTACGGCTGGCGCATGGCACCGCTGCTCTACCTGCTGCCGGTGCTGCTGGTGGCCGCCCTGCTGTGGCTGTTCGCCGATGACGGCGACGCGCCCGCGACCCTCGGCGAGACGGAGGATGAGGAGACACCACCTGCTCGAGCGACGCCGAGACGGCGAGTCGTCCGCCTGGTGTCCCGCCTCGCCGACTGGCAGCTGTGGCGGCTGGCGATCACCTACAGCTTCTTCTTCGGTGCCTTCCTGGCCCTGGCGCTGTGGCTGCCCGGTCACCTGACGGCCCGCTATGGCCTCTCGCTGCAGGCTGCGGCGCTCTGGGCATTGCCCTTCACGCTCGCCGTCGGGGCGGGACAGGTGATCGGCGGCGCGCTGGCCGATTGGCGCGACTTCCGCAGCCTGCGCTGGTGGGTCAGCGCCTTCGTGCTGGCCTGCCTCTTCCTGCTCTCCTACCCCCCCTTCTCCATGCGCATCGAGGGCATCGATGGCGAACTGACGCTGCACTATGCGGCCCCGCTATGGGGCTTCATGGGGCTGCTGGTGGCCATGGGCGTCGCCATGGGAATGGGGCAGGGCAGCCTGATGCGGCTGATCCATCGCGACCATGGCTCCGACATGGCGCTGGTGGGCGGGCTGGCGCTGACCCTGGGAGGGCTCTTCGCCGCCCTGCTGCCGCCGGTCTTCGTGCTGGGCGGCGAGTGGCTCGGGGTGCGCACCGCGGGCTTCATGTTCCTCTACGCCGCCCTGGTGGCGTGCATGCTGGTGATGCTCGCCGACCATGCGAGAGGAGCCTGTCGGACTTAACGCTGATCTACTGCGAGATCCGGTCTTTCGGCCAATTTGATTCGATCTGATTCGTTAAATAGCGGGTTATTCGCCTCATCAGATCGATGAACTTGTCTCGAAATCCGAATCTCTCGTCACGATCGGTCAAATCCGACAGGCTCCTGGGCCCGGGGCGTGCCCACTGAATGCACCGTCTAACCCTTCCTTTACCGGCGCCTATCCCCTTGGAGGTAGGGGGCATGTATATGGAGGTAACCGGGCAGTATTCCGTCTG
This sequence comes from Halomonas gemina, assembly GCF_023554995.1. Classification (GTDB taxonomy): domain Bacteria; phylum Pseudomonadota; class Gammaproteobacteria; order Pseudomonadales; family Halomonadaceae; genus Halomonas; species Halomonas gemina. The sequence continues at coordinate 153,821 of NZ_JAMJPK010000007.1, read as the reverse complement.
CCGATCCCCCAGAATTCCCCCATGGAAGCTGCCTGAGCCCTGCGAGGGAGCGGCAGTCCGAGTGGTCCGGGGTGGCCACGCATCTTTTCAGGAGCCTGGAGAGCGACCATGAGTCACTTCATCGATCGGCTGAACTTCTTCCGCAAGGCCCGCGAACCCTTCGCCAACGAGCATGGTGAGGTCCGCCAGGAGTCCCGCGAGTGGGAGAACGGCTACCGGCAGCGCTGGCAGCACGACAAGGTGGTGCGGTCCACCCACGGGGTGAACTGCACCGGTTCGTGCAGCTGGAAGATCTACGTCAAGAACGGTCTGGTCACCTGGGAGACCCAGCAGACCGACTACCCGCGCACCCGGCCCGACCTGCCCAACCACGAGCCGCGGGGCTGCCCGCGGGGCGCCAGCTATTCCTGGTATATCTACAGCGCCAACCGCCTCAAGCACCCGCTGATCAGGAAGCCGCTGCTCAAGCTGTGGCGCGAGGCCCTCGAGGCCAAGCGTGACCCGGTCGATGCCTGGGCCTCCATCGTCGAGGACCCGGCCCGGACCAAGCAGTACAAGCGTGCCCGCGGCATGGGCGGCTTCGTGCGCGCCGACTGGGACGAGCTCAACGAGCTGATCGCCGCCTCCAACGTCTACACCGCCAAGCAGTTCGGTCCGGACCGCATCATCGGCTTCTCGCCGATCCCCGCCATGTCCATGGTCAGCTACGCCGCGGGCAGCCGCTACCTGTCGCTGATCGGCGGCGTCTGCATGAGCTTCTACGACTGGTACTGCGACCTGCCGCCGGCCTCGCCGATGACCTGGGGCGAGCAGACCGACGTGCCCGAGTCCGCCGACTGGTACAACTCCGGCTACATCATCGCCTGGGGCTCCAACGTCCCCCAGACCCGTACCCCGGATGCCCACTTCTTCACCGAGGTGCGCTACAAGGGCACCAAGACCGTCTCGGTCACCCCGGACTACGCCGAGGTCTCCAAGCTTACTGACGAGTGGCTCTCCGCCAAGCAGGGCACCGATGCCGCCCTGGCCATGGCCATGGGGCACGTCATCCTCAAGGAGTTCCACCTCGACAGGCCCAGCGCCTACTTCACCGACTATGTGCGGCGCTACAGCGACATGCCCTTCCTGGTCGAACTCGAGGCCCGCGAGGACGGCAGCTTCGCGCCGGGCCGCCAGATGCGCGCCAGCGACTTCGAGGCGAGCCTGGGCCAGGGCAACAACCCCGAGTGGAAGACCGTCGCCTGGGACGAGACCCGCGACCAGCTGGTGGTGCCGCGCGGCTCCATCGGCTTCCGCTGGGGCGAGACCGGCGACGAGGTGGGCAAGTGGAACCTCGAGACGCTGGACGCCGAAGGCACCGAGATCAAGCCGCTGCTGACCCTGGCCGGGAAGCACGACGAGGTCGCCAAGGTCGCCTTCCCCTACTTCGGCGGGATCGCCCACGAGCACTTCGACCACGTCAAGAGCGGTGGCGCCAGCGACGAGCTGCTGTTCCACAGCCTGCCCGCCAAGCGCCTCAAGCGGGCCGACGGCTCCGATGTGCTGGCGGTGACCGTGTTCGACCTGATGTGCGCCAACTACGGCATCGACCGCGGCTTCGGTGAGGACGACGGTGCCACCGCCTACGACCAGGTCAAGCCCTACACCCCGGCCTGGCAGGAGAAGATCACCGGCGTGCCGGCCGAGCAGGCCACCCGCATCGCCCGCGAGTTCGCCGATAACGCCGACAAGACCCAGGGGCGCAGCATGATCATCGTCGGTGCCGGGATGAACCACTGGTACCACATGGACATGAACTACCGCGGCCTGATCAACATGCTGGTCATGTGCGGCTGCATCGGCCAGAGCGGCGGCGGCTGGTCCCACTACGTGGGCCAGGAGAAGCTTCGTCCGCAGACCGGCTGGACCCCGCTGGCCTTCGGCCTCGACTGGCAGCGCCCGCCGCGCCACATGAACTCCACCTCCTTCTTCTACAACCACTCCTCCCAGTGGCGCTACGAGAAGCTGGAGATCAAGGAGATCCTCTCGCCGCTGGCCAAGGCCGAGGACTACCCCGGCAGCCTGATCGACTTCAACGTGCGCTCCGAGCGCATGGGCTGGCTGCCCTCCGCTCCACAACTCAACACCAACCCGCTGCGCCTGGCCGAGGCCGCCAAGGCCGCCGGTCTGTCCACCGCCGACTACGCCGTGGACCAGCTGAAGAGTGGCAAGCTGGCCTTCGCCGCGGAGGATCCGGACAACCCCCAGAACTTCCCGCGCAACATGTTTATCTGGCGCTCCAACCTGCTGGGCAGTTCCGGCAAGGGCCATGAGTACATGCTCAAGTACCTGCTGGGCACCCGCCACGGTATCCAGGGCAAGGACCTGGGCGAGTTCGGCGGCCAGAAGCCCGAGGAGGTCAAGTGGCATGACGAGGCGCCCGAGGGCAAGCTCGACCTGCTGGTGACCCTGGACTTCCGCATGTCCACTACCTGCCTCTACTCGGATGTCGTGCTGCCCACGGCGACCTGGTACGAGAAGGACGACCTCAACACCTCCGACATGCACCCCTTTATCCACCCGCTGACCGCGGCGACGGACCCGGCCTGGGAGTCGCGCAGCGACTGGGACATCTACAAGGGCATCGCCAAGGCCTTCTCCAGGGTCTGCGTGGGGCACCTGGGCGAGGAGACCGACCTGGTCACCCTGCCGCACCAGCACGACTCCCCCGCCGAACTGGCGCAGGTCGAGGTCAAGGACTGGAAGAAGGGCGAGTGCGAGCCGATCCCCGGCAAGACCATGCCGGCGCTGATCGAGGTCAAGCGCAACTACCCCGAGACCTATGAGCGCTTCACCTCCATCGGCCCGCTGCTCGAGAGCATCGGCAACGGCGGCAAGGGCATCAGCTGGAACACCGAGAAGGAAGTGGACCTGCTCGGCAAGCTCAACCACCGCAAGCTGGACGGGCCGCACAAGGGGTGCCCGCAGATCGACAGCGCCGTGGACGCCGCCGAGATGATCCTGACCCTGGCGCCGGAGACCAACGGCCAGGTGGCGGTGAAGGCCTGGGGCGCGCTCTCCAAGATCACCGGGCGGGACCATACCCACCTGGCGCATCCCAAGGAGGAGGAGAAGATCCGCTTCCGCGACATCGTCGCCCAGCCGCGCAAGATCATCTCCAGCCCGACCTGGTCCGGCCTCGAGGACGAGCACGTCTCCTACAACGCCGGCTACACCAACGTCCACGAGCTGATCCCGTGGCGCACCGTCAGCGGTCGCCAGCAGTTCTACCAGGACCACCCCTGGATGCGCGCCTTCGGCGAGAGCCTGCTGGTCTACCGTCCGCCCATCGACACCAAGGCGGCGGTCAGCCTGGCCGAGACCAAGAGCAACGGTAACCCGGAGATCGCCCTGAACTGGATCACCCCGCACCAGAAGTGGGGCATCCACTCCACCTACAGCGACAACCTGCTGATGCAGACCCTGTCGCGGGGCGGCCCCATCGTCTGGATGTCCGAGGATGACGCGAAATCCATCGGCGTCGAGGACAACGACTGGATCGAGCTCTACAACGCCAACGGTGCCATCGCGGCCCGCGCGGTGGTCAGCCAGCGGGTCAAGAACGGCATGGCGATGATGTATCACGCCCAGGAGCGCATCCTGAACATGCCGGGCTCCGAGATCACCGGCACCCGGGGCGGTATCCACAACTCGGTGACCCGCGTGTGCCCCAAGCCGACCCACATGATCGGCGGCTACGCCCAGCTGTCCTACAGCTTCAACTACTACGGCACCGTCGGCTCCAACCGCGACGAGTTCGTCATCGTGCGCAAGATGAAGAAGATCGACTGGCTGGATGGCGAAGGCAATGACTACGAGCAGGAGGCCGTGAAATGAAGATTCGTTCCCAGGTAGGCATGGTCCTCAACCTCGACAAGTGCATCGGCTGCCACACCTGCTCGGTGACCTGCAAGAACGTCTGGACCAGCCGTGAGGGCGTCGAGTACGCCTGGTTCAACAACGTCGAGACCAAGCCCGGCATCGGCTATCCCAAGGAGTGGGAGAACCAGCACAAGTGGAAGGGCGGCTGGCTGCGCCGCAAGGATGGCCGCATCGAGCCGCGCATCGGCGGCAAGTGGCGGGTGCTGGCGAACATCTTCGCCAACCCCGACCTGCCGGAGATCGACGACTACTACGAGCCGTTCACCTTCGACTACCAGCACCTGCACACCGCCAAGCAGGGCGAGCACCAGCCCACCGCTCGGCCGCGTTCGCTGATCTCCGGCGAGCGCCTGAACAAGATCGAGTGGGGCCCGAACTGGGAGGAGATCCTCGGTACCGAATTCGCCAAGCGCCGCAAGGATGCGAACTTCGAGAAGATCCAGGCCGACATCTATGGCCAGTTCGAGAACACCTTCATGATGTACCTGCCGCGGCTGTGCGAGCACTGCCTCAATCCGACCTGCGTGGCGTCGTGCCCGAGCGGCGCGATCTACAAGCGCGAGGAGGACGGCATCGTCCTGATCGACCAGGACAAGTGCCGCGGCTGGCGGATGTGCATCTCCGGCTGCCCCTACAAGAAGATCTACTACAACTGGAAGACCGGGAAGTCCGAGAAGTGCATCTTCTGCTATCCGCGCATCGAGGCCGGCCAGCCTACCGTCTGCTCCGAGACCTGCGTGGGCCGGATCCGCTACCTCGGCGTGCTGCTCTACGATGCCGACCGCATCGAGGAAGTGGCCAGCTCCCCGGACGAGCGAGACCTCTACCATCGCCAGTGCGAGATCTTCCTGGACCCCAATGACCCGGAGGTGATCGCCCAGGCCAAGAAGGACGGCATCACCGACAACGTGATCGCCGCCGCCCAGGCCTCGCCGGTCTACAAGCTGGCCATGGACTGGGGCCTGGCGCTGCCGCTGCACCCGGAGTATCGCACCCTGCCGATGGTCTGGTACGTGCCGCCGCTGTCGCCGATCCAGTCTGCCGCCGAGGCCGGCAACGTCGAGTTCGACGGCGTGATGCCGAAGATCGAGTCGCTGCGCATCCCGGTCAAGTACCTGGCCAACATGCTCACCGCCGGCGAGGAGGAGCCCGTGGTGCTGGCGCTCAAGCGCCTCATGGCCATGCGTCTCTACATGCGCGGCAAGCACGTCGAGGGCAAGGCCGAGACCGAGGTGCTGGAGAACGTGGGGCTCAGCGAGGCCCAGGTGGAAGCCATGTACCGCTACCTCGCCATTGCCAACTACGAGGACCGCTTCGTGATCCCTACCAGCCACCGCGAGATGGCCACCGAGGCCTTCCCGGAGCGCGGCGGCTGCGGCTTCACGTTCGGCGACGGCTGCCATGGCGACAGCAGCGAGAGCCTGTTCGGCGGTCGCAAGACCACCACCACCCTGGTCAAGCCGGTGGAAACCTTTGATCCGCATGCCGAGGAGGTCCGTCATGGCTGAGGCAGCGATGCAACACCCCGCCGCGGAGCCGGACATGCTGAGCCTGCGCGTTCTGGCCCGGCTGCTCGACTACCCCTCCGCGGAGCTCCAGGCCGCCGCGCCGGAGATGATCGAGCTCCTCGGCGCCGAGCGCCGCTGGGAGGCGGCGCTGCGCACCCGCCTGATGGACTGGTGCCAGCGCCTGCTGGAGGCCGACCTGATGGAGCTGCAGGCCGAGTACGTGGCGCTGTTCGATCGTGGCCGCAGCACCTCGCTGCTGCTCTTCGAGCACGTCCACGGCGAGTCCCGCGATCGCGGCCAGGCCATGGTCGACCTGATGGCCGAGTACAGCGCCGCGGGCTTCGAGCTCGATGCCCGTGAGCTGCCCGACTACCTGCCGCTGTTCCTGGAGTACCTCTCGACCCGCCCGGAGGCCGACATCGGCCGCTGGCTGGGCGAGATCCGCCATATCCTGGCGCTGATTGCCGCCCGGCTGGAGGAGCGCGACGCCGACCATGCCCTGGTACCGCTGGCGCTGCTGGCGCTGATCGGCGCCGAGGGGGACGTCGACGCCCACCGCGAGACGGTGAAGGACGAGGCGCCGGATGATACCCCGGAGGCCCTGGACGAGGTCTGGGAGGAGGAGGCAGTGCGTTTCAGTGCCGCCTCCGACGAGGACTGTGCCCTGCAGTCCGCCGAGGGCCGCCGACTCGCCGAGCGCAAGCAGGCCGTGCCCAGCGACCCCGTCAGGATCATGCCCAGCAGCGGGTCGACCGACCGCGCCGTGTCCGATCGCTAAAGGAGAACCGTCATGTTTAGCGAATACCTGCAACACCTGATCTATGGCTACTACCCGTACCTGGCCGGCACGGTGTTCCTGGTCGGCAGCCTGCTGCGCTATGACCATGGCCAGTACACCTGGAAGACCGGCTCCAGCCAGATGCTCTCGTCGAAGAACATGCGCCTGGCCAGCAACGTCTTCCACATTGGCATCCTGGTGATCTTCTTTGGCCACCTGTTCGGCATGCTGACGCCGCACTGGGTCTATGCACCCTTCATCAGCGCCGGCGCCAAGCAAGTGGTGGCGATCGTCATCGGTGGCATCGCCGGGGTGATGGTCCTGGTGGGTGGTGGCATGCTGCTCTACCGTCGCTTTACCAACCCGCGGGTCAAGGCCTCATCGAGCATGATGGATAACGTCATCCTCGGGTTGATCGTCTTCCAGGCCTTCCTGGGCATCATCAGCGTGTTCTTCTCGCTGGGCCACCTGGACGGCGCGATGATGCTGACCCTGGCGGGCTGGGCCCAGTCCATCGTGTTCTTCAGCGGTGGGGCGGCCGACTACATGGCCGAGGTCTCCTGGATCTACAAGATCCATGTCTTCCTGGGGCTGACCATCATCCTGCTGTTCCCCTTTACGCGCCTGGTTCACGTCTGGAGCGTGCCCTTCGGCTACGTGACTCGCCGCTACCAGATCGTTCGCAAGCGGGGCTGAGGAGCTATCACCATGCAGAAGATCGATATCGAGATGATCCCGGGGGGCGCCACTCCCCCACCCATCCGGGTCGGCGAGGCCACCATCGAGGAGGCCGCCATCGCCGAGGAGATGCAGTACCACCCGGCGGACAGCGCCGGCACGGCCCAGCTCAAGGCCGCCCGCGCCCTGGTGGTGCGCGAGCTGCTGCGCCAGCGCGCGGCGGCCCTGGGTGTGGCCGAGGCCGCCGGCGAGGAGGTCGACGAGGCGGATGCCGCCATCGCCGAGCTGCTGGAGCGGGAGCTGGAGGTGCCCGAGCCCGCCGAGGCGGACTGCCGCCGCTTCCACGCCGCCCATCCCGAGCGCTTCAGCGAACCCACCCGCCTGCGGGTACGTCATGTGCTGCTGGCCGCCGCCCCGGACGATGCTCCGGCCCGCGACGCCGGCTATCGCCTGGGCGAGAAGCTGATCCGCCAGCTGCAGGAGGTCCCCGAGCGCTTCACCGAGTTCGCCCAGCGCCACTCGGCCTGCCCCTCGAAGGAGCAGGGCGGGGAGCTTGGCTGGCTGGCGCCCGGCCAGACCGTGGCCGAGCTGGACCGCGCCCTGCAGCACCTGCCCGAGGGGGTCCACGATCGCCCGCTGGCCTCCCGTTACGGCTGGCACATCGTCAGCATCGACGACCGCGTCGAGGGGCGCGAGCTGTCCTTTGATCAGGTCGCCGAGCACGTCCGCCACAGCCTGCGCGAACAGGCCACCCGTCGGGCCCTGCGTCACTACCTGCTGGCGCTGGAGGCCGAGATCGGCGTCGAGGGCATCGCGCTCGACGATGACAGCGCCAGTGCCCTGATGCAGTAGCCGTCGAGACGGGGCCAGCCCGGCTCCCTCGACGTTTCCGACTCTCCTTATCCATGACGCCGCCCGCCTTTCCGGTGGGCGGCGAGGAGGACTCCATGGCCCACGTTCACGCCAATACCCCCTTCGTCCCGCTCGGTCTCGCCGTGCTGACCGTCTCCGACACCCGTGGCTTCGAAGAGGACGGCAGCGGTGACCTGCTCGGCGAACGCCTCACCGAGGCCGGCCATGCACTGGTGGAGCGCCGCATCGTGCCCGATGACGTCTACCGCATCCGCGCGGTGGTCTCGGCCTGGGTGGTACGCGAGGACATCCAGGTGATCCTGGTCAACGGCGGCACCGGCTTCACCGTCCGTGACACCACCCCGGAGGCGCTCGCACCGCTGTTCGACAAGGCGGTCGACGGCTACGGCGAGCTGTTCCGCCAGCTCTCCAGGGAGAGCATCGGCACCTCCACCATCCAGTCCCGCGCCGTGGCCGGGCTGGTCGACCGCACCCTGGTGTTCGCCATGCCCGGCTCGCCCAAGGCCTGCGCCACCGCTTGGGACGGCATCCTGGCCGCCCAGCTCGACGCCCGCACCCGGCCCTGCAATTTCGTCGCCATGGTACTGCCGCAGGCGAGGCACTGCTCCTCCCGTCAGGCGAGCGTCGACGAGGACCTGGCGCAAGGGGCCGGGGCATGAACTGTGGCTGCGCGGAGGTCGTCACGCCCGGCCTGCTCGACCTCTTCGACGCCCGCGCCCTGATGATGGCGGGTGGCGTGGCGGTGGCGGGCAGTGAGCGGGCCGCCCTGGCCGATGCCGCCGGCCGGGTGCTGGCCGAGGATGCCCGCGCCGGACTCGACCTGCCCGGCGTCGACAACAGCGCCATGGACGGCTATGCCCTGCGCCTCGGCGAACTCGCCGCGAGCCCGGCCGGCCTGCCGGTGACGCTGCGCGTGCCGGCCGGTGCCGGCGTGCTCGGGCTGCCCGAAGGGGGCTGCGCGCGCATCTTCACCGGCGCCCCGGTGCCGCTGGGCGCGGATGCCGTGGTGCCCCAGGAGAGGGTGTGCCTGGACGCCGCGGGGCGGGTGCGCGTCGAGGGGGAACTGGCCGAAGGCGCCAATATCCGTCGCCTCGGCGAGGAGAGCCGCGCCGGTGACGTGGTGCTGGTCGCGGGCACGCGGCTGAACCCCGCGGCCATCGCGCTGCTGGCAAGCCAAGGCATCGATGCCGTGACGGTGCGACGGCGGGTCCGCGTGGCGCTGGTCAGCACCGGCGACGAGCTGATCGAGCCCGGCCAGGGCTGGGTGCCCGGCCAGGTCTACAACAGCAATGGGGCCATGCTGCGTGCCCTGCTCGCCCAGCAGGGCTGCGAGATCCTCGAGCTGGGCGTCGTTGCCGACACCGCGGCTGACCTGGGTCAATGTCTTGCCCGGGCGCGCGAAGAGGCCGATCTGGTAGTGTGTACGGGTGGGGTCTCGGTGGGGGAGGAGGACCATGTGCGCCCGGTGCTGGAGCGCCTGGGCGGCATCGCCTTCCACGGCGTGGCGATCAAGCCCGGCAAGCCCTTCGCCCTCGGCTGGCTCGGCCCCTCGCTGCGTGACGGCACCCCGCTGATCGGCCTGCCCGGCAACCCGGTGGCCTCGCTGGTGGGCTGGCAGTGGCTGGCGCTGCCCTTCGTGCAGGGGCGCCAGGGGCGCACCCCGCCGGCGCTGCAGCGCTTTCCGGTCACCGCCGGCTTCTCCCGGCGGGCGCCGAGGGGCCGGCGCGAGCTGCTGAGGGTGGTGCTGGACTGGACCGGCGGTGCCCCCGTCGCACGCCTGGCCGGCGGGCAGGGCTCCCACATGCTCGGGGCCGCCAGCCAGGCCCATGGCTACCTGATCATCGATGCCGATACCCCTGTGGAGGAAGGCCATGTCTACGGATACTGCCCCGGTACCCAGTTCCTCGACTGAGCTGCTGTTCCGGCCCCGACAGCTGCGCGAACTGGTGCGCGGGGTGCCCTGGCTGGGCAACCTCGACGAGGATCAGCTCGAGGCCCTGCTGGAGGACAGCGAGGTACGCACCCTCAAGACCCGCGAGTGGCTGTTCCGCCAGGATGCACCGGCCAAGTGGCTCTACGTGGTGATCAGCGGGGCGGTGCGCCTGGTGCGCAGCGCCGGTGACGGGCGTCTGGCGACCATCCGCTGCGTGGAGCGCGGCGGCACCCTGGGCGAGCTGAGCATGGTGTCCAGCGCCGGCGTCTACCTCTACTCCGCCGAGGCCCTGCGCCGCACCCATGTGCTGACCATTCCCGCGGCGCGCTGCCGCGAGATCATGGATCGCCAGCCCGCCTGCCGGGCGGAGTTCATGAGCCGCCTGGCCCTGGAGCTCACCGAGCGCCTCGAGGACATGGCGCTGCTGACCCAGGCCGACGCCATGGCGCGCCTGGTCAGCTACATCCTGCGCCAGCTGCCGGCAGGCCGCGCCAGGAGCCCCCGGGTGGTACGGCTGACCATCCCCAAGCGCTGGCTGGCCGCCCAGCTGGCCATGACCCCCGAGACCCTGTCGCGCCTGCTGGCCAGGCTGCGCGAGGAGGGGGTCATCAATATCGACCGCCAGCGCCTGGTGGTGCTCGACGAGCAGAAGCTGCGCGACCTCATGCTGAGCGACGACTGACATCCTGTCGCAACCCCTGGGAGGCCTCATGTCCCGAACTGCCAACCCGCCCCGCCCCCTGGTCTACTCCTGCTCGGGCTGCTCCGACGTGGCCCAGCTCGCCAACCAGGTCGCCCTGCGCCTGGACCACGGCGGCGAGGCAGAGATGTCCTGTATCGCCGGGGTGGGTGGCGGCGTGCCCGGCCTGGTGCGCACCGCCCGCTCCGGCCGGCCCATCGTGGCCATCGATGGCTGCCAGATGCACTGCGCCCACCACTGCCTGGCCAATGCCGGCGTGGCGCCCACCGAGCATGTCAGGCTCTACGAGCAGGGCCTGAAGAAGCGCAAGGGGCGCCTATACGACGAGCAGACCGTGGCGAGCGTGACCGCGGGGGTGAGCGCGCTGATCGCGCGGCTGCCGATGGAGCCCGCGGCCCGGGGCGAGCCTGGTTGAGCCTTCCGCCGGCGCAGCTCGATACCATCGAGGAGCGCTGGAAGCGGCAGCCTGGCGACGGCTGAGGGGTGGCCCGGGACTCCCGGGGCCAGCAGGGGCGGGCTCGGGTATAGTGGCCTCTTCTCGTGACCCTGGAGACGTCGATGCTGCTGGAGAGCCTGTCGCCGCTGTCGGGAGGCATCAACCTGGTGCTGGTGCTGCTGTCGGTGCTCACCTCGGCCTTCACCGCCGCGGTGGGGGTCGGGGGCGGAGTGCTGATGATCATGGCGCTGGCCCAGGTGATGCCGGCGGCGGCGCTGATCCCGGTCCACGGCATGGTGCAGCTCGGTTCCAACGTCGGCCGCACGGCGATGACCTGGCGCCATGTCGATCGCGCCATGCTGGCCGCCTTCCTGCCGGGCGTGGTGCTGGGTGCACTGGCCGCCGCCTGGCTGCTGGTGCGCCTGCCGGCTGGGGTGCTGGAGCTGAGCATCGCCGCCTTCGTGCTCTTCACCTGCTGGGGGCCGGGGCTGCCGCAGCGAGCCCTGGGGCGGGGAGGTGTGCTGGTCGCCGGCGCCGTCACCACCCTGCTCTCCAGCCTGGTGGGTGCCAGCGGCCCCATGGTGGCCGCCTTCATCAAGCAGAGCCAGTCCGGTCGGCTGGCCAAGGTGGCCACCTTTTCCGCCTGCATGCTGCTGCAGCACCTGACCAAGGCCTTCGTGTTCGGCGTGGCCGGCTTCGTCTTCCGGGACTGGCTGGCGCTGATGCTGGTGATGGTGGCGGCGGGTTTCCTCGGCACCTGGCTGGGCCTGCACCTGTTGCATCGCCTCTCGGAGCACCGCTTCGATACCCTCTTCAGGTGGGCCTTGACGCTGCTGGCGCTGCGCTTGGTGTGGCTTGGCGGGCAGCGGCTAGTGGCGGGAGGATGATCGGGCGCAGGTCCGCCGGTCAGGCCGCGAGGCGGGCCCTTCGCCGCTGAACGGCCTCCCAGGCCTTCGAAGAAGTAGGCGACGGTGTTGGCGGCGGGTTCGAGCAGCGCGATCATGCCGCCGAGCACCCAACTGCCGGTGATCAGGTAGGTCACACCGAAGGCCACGCCCATCGAGTAACCTGATTTACCGTATGGTTACGATAGGCGCATTCAATCGAACGGGGTGGTCGCCGCCGAAGCAAGGGGAAGTGACGAGGTAATACGGCGAAAAATCGGCAGAAAGTCCGGTCTTTGCCCTGTACAGGGCGTGACAGACGGCCATAATGACCAGGTGAAACGGTAACAAACCACGAGGGAACGCGACATGGTGCCTATCACAATAATCAACCGGCGCCGCGGAGGGGGCATTTTCGTGCTGCTGGCCTGCCTGCTGCTTGCCACCACGGCCGTCCAGGCCAATCCCCGCTATGCCGGTATCGTCATCGATGCCGACAGCCAGGAGATTCTCTACGCCGAGAATGCCGACCGGCTGCGCTATCCGGCCTCGCTCACCAAGATGATGACGCTCTACCTGATGTTCGAGGCCCTGGAAGAGGGCAGGCTGAGCCTGAGCCAGCCGCTGCCGGTCTCTTCCTATGCGGCCTCCAAGCCGGCCTCCAAGCTCTATGTGAAGGCCGGTTCCACCATCCCCGTGGAGAAGGCCATCGAGGCACTGGTGATCAAGTCGGCCAATGATGTGGCCGTGGTGGTGGCCGAGGCGCTGGGCGGCAGCGAAGCACATTTCGGACGCATGATGACCAACAAGGCCCGCGCGCTGGGCATGCCGGACACCATCTTCCGTAACCCCAACGGCCTGCCCGATGCCGGCCAGGTCACTACGGCACGCGACATGGCGGTGCTCGCCCGGCACCTGATGCGCGACTTCCCTCAGTACTACCCCTACTTCTCGCGGATGAGCTTCAGCTGGCAGGGCAAGACCATCACGGGTCACAATCGTCTGCTCAAGAGTTATCCCGGTGCCGATGGCCTCAAGACCGGCTTCATCCGCGCCTCGGGCTTCAACGTCGCCACCTCGGCGGTGCGGGACGGCCGCCGGCTGCTCACGGTGGTGATGGGCGGCTTCACCGCCGCCTCGCGAGATGCGCACACCGCCGAGCTGCTGGATCGCGGTTTCGTGCGTGCCTCGCTGGCCGATGGCCGCGGCTGGCTGGCTAGTGCGGACATCTCCGGAGGCCGGCTGATGCCGGGCGAGCCCCAGGCTCCGGGCCAGCCGGTCGGTGACCGGGTCCGCCTGGCTAGCCTTGGCGCACCGGCCCCGGGTGCTGCCTCGTCGCCCGAGGCGTCGGTTTTCCCGCCGGCCCCGGTGGAGGCGCCGACGGCGGCAGTGGATGCCCCGAGGCAGGAAGTGGCCTCGCGGGCCGCCACCGCCCAGACATCGGCCGCCACCGCAGCGGAGAGCCTGGTGCAGGGCTCGGCCGACGACCCGATCCGCGAGCTTATGGCCAGCACCCGTGCACCGGGGCAGCCCACCTCGGAGGACGTCGCCCGCCAAGGAGGCTGGGGCGTGCAGGTCGGCGCCTTCAGCGATGCCGTCCATGCCCGCTCCCTGGCGTCTCGCGCTGCCGATCAGCTGGCCAGCGAGCTGGCCGATGCCCGGGTCGCCGTGGGCGATGCCGAAAAGGCCGGCGTCTACCGCGCCCGCCTGGTGGACATGGATGAGGGCCAGGCCCATACCGCCTGCCGTCGCCTGGTGGCCCAGGGCATGGAGTGCATGGTGGTCCAGGCCAGCCTGTGAGGGCTTGCCCTCCGGCACGTCACCGACTAGCGTAGTGAGCTCTATTCACCCCGCCGGCCCCAGGCCGGCGGGGTGGCTTTTTGGGGCTCGGTCAGGGGAGGGCATGCGGCATGTCACCGTCATTCAAGGGCATCGGGTTCATGTGCCTGGGCGTGCTCTGCCTGGCCATCGGCGACGCCATCGCCAAGTGGCTGGGCGAGGTGCACTCGCCGTTGCAGATCATCTTCTTCCGTACCCTGGTGTCGCTGCCGCTGATCGCGGCGCTGGCCCATTTCGGCGGCGGACTGCGCAAGCTGCGCACCCGTCGCCCCGGGATCCATCTGCTGCGTGGGCTGATCTACAGCGGCACCATGTTCTGCTTCGTGCTGGGCCTGACCCTGCTGCCACTGGCCGAGGCCACCGCCATCGCCTTCGTGGCACCGCTGTTCGTCACCTTGCTCTCGGTGCCGCTGCTGGGCGAGCGCATCGAGGGGCCGGTGCTGGCGGCCTCGCTGGTGGGCTTCGCGGGGGTGCTGATCGTGGTGCGTCCCGGCGGCGAGGCCTTCGATCCCGGCGCCCTGGCGCTGATCGGCGCGGCGGTCTTCTATGCGCTGATGATGATCACCGCGCGACGCTGGGGTGGCACCGAGCACCTCTGGGCGATGGTCTTCTACATGACCCTGGTGCCCTTCGTGGTCACCGCCCTGGCGTTGCCCTGGGTGTGGCAGACCCCCCACCCCTGGCACTGGCTGGCCTTCGCCGGCTCGGGCCTCTTCGGGGTAGGCGCCACGGCCTTCATCACCATGGCCTTCCGCCATGCCCCGGCGGCCATCGCCGCCCCCTTCGACTACACCGCCATGCTCTGGGCGGTGCTGCTGGGCTGGTGGTTCTGGGGCGAGATGCCCGACCTCTGGGTATTCATCGGTAGCGCTCTGATCATCGGCAGCGGCCTGGCGATCGCTTACCACGAGCGACGCACCACCCTGAAGCGCCGGCCGACCTCATGAGGTTGCTGCAACTAGGCGGGGTCCAGAGTCAGCAGCAGCCGCTGGTGGCCTGCCGGCAAGTCCGGACTGCGGTGAACCAAGGCGTGTTCTTCGTTGCCGATCCACCCGCTACTCTTGAGCAGTGCCAGGTCGCCGGTCCCGAGTCGTCGAACGGCGGACGGGTCGTCGACGATCTCGGGCTTGTCCGGCCGCGGTGCGCCCAGGCCCTGGCGGTTCACCGCCCACTCGGGTAGCCATTCGCAACCGGGGCCATGATAGGTCGTGACCAGGCGCACGGGCAGGTGGTCGCAGTGAAATCGTGGACACATGGCGGATGCTAGGCGGCGCAGACGCAGGCCCACGGAATCGGTGTCGAACAGGTAGGCCATGGCCTCAGCCAGCGTCACGATATCCTCGATGAGGGCACCGCAGGCATCGGGATCTTGCAGTCGGCGCCGAAGCTCGCTACGCAGGGCATCGCCGGGTGGACCAAGCCAGGAGATGGAGAGCGCTCTGTCGGCTTGGAGCTGGGCGTTTACGCCGGCCTGTATCTCCTGAGGAAGCCGCCGGTGCAGGATGGCGATGCTGATGTCATCCTCGAAGATCCGCGGCAGGATGCTGATGTCCTCGCCCTCGGCATGGCGGGGTGTCACGGGGACGTCGGGTGAGTCCCGGCGTTGTACGGTCGTCATCATGGCATGGCCTCCGGGAATACATGGGTTGCGTAAATGTTATGTTATAACGTATCTTCTTTCGCGCTTGAAGCAAAGCCCACTGCGTCCAACCGGGAGATACGATGTCACGCCACCCATTGCGCCTTCTCACACCGCTGGCCGGTGTCCTGTTGCCGGCCCATGGGCAAGACCATCATGCCGGGCATGCCCATTAAGAGACGACACGGTGGTGGTGGTGAGCGCCGCTACCGTTTATCGATTTGTGCGTAAGTCGCTGGAGGAGTAGCGCGATGCTACCTGCCGAAGAGGCGCGCCTGCTGGCGATGCCGGACGATGCCTACATGAACGACGAGCAGCTGGCCTTCTTCCGCCGTCGACTGCTCGATGAGAAGGCCCGTATAGAGGAACACCTGGGCGAAATCCGTGCTGCCATGGCTAGCCACGATCACAGCAGCGATGAGCTCGACCAGGCGGCCTTCGAGGAGGAACTGCGCTTGCAACTGCGCCAGGCCGATCGAGAAACCCGGCTGCTGGCCAATATCGATACCGCCCTGAGGCGACTCGATGAGGGCGAATACGGCTACTGCGAGGAGACCGGCGAACCCATTGGCTTGCAGCGTCTGCTGCTGAGGCCCACCGCACGGCTGTGCCTGGAAGCCAAGGAGCGCCAGGAACGTCGAGAGCATCACTACCGCAAGGCAAGAGGGGAAAGCTGATGGAACGAGGACAGGAAGCACTTCCGGTGACCGTACTGTCTGGCTTTCTCGGGGCCGGCAAGACGACGCTGCTCAACCATATCCTGGCCAATCGCGAGGGGCGGCGTGTCGCGGTGATCGTCAACGACATGAGCGAGGTCAATATCGATGCCTCGCTGGTGCGCGGCACTCCCGGCGAGGTGACGCTCAATCGTGCCGAGGAGCAGCTCGTGGAGATGAGCAACGGCTGCATCTGCTGCACCCTGCGCGAGGACCTGCTGATCGAGGTGCGCCGGCTCGCCGAGGAGGGCCGCTTCGATACCCTGGTGATCGAATCCACCGGCATCTCCGAACCGCTGCCGGTCGCCGAGACCTTCACCTTCGCCGATGAGCAGGGCCGCAGCCTCTCCGAGGTCGCCCGGCTCGACACCCTGGTCACGGTGGTCGACGGCGCCAACTTCCTGACCCAATACCGCGAGGCGCAGTCGCTGGCCGAAGCCGGCGAGAGCCTGGGCGAGGACGACGAGCGCAACGTCGCCGACCTGCTGGTCGACCAGGTCGAATTCTGCGACGTGCTGCTGATCAGTAAGACCGACCGGCTCATGTCCGCTCAGCTCGATGAGCTCACCGCGGTAATGCGCTCGCTTAACCCCGAGGCCGAGCTGATCCCGATCCGCCACGGCCAGGTACCGCTGGACAAGGTACTCGAAACCGGCCGCTTCAGCTTCGAGCGCGCCCAGCAGGCCCCGGGATGGCTCAAGGAGATGCGTGGCGAACACGTACCGGAGACCGAGGAGTACGGCATCACGAGTTTCGCCTACCACGCGCGACGCCCCTTCCATCCGCAGAAATTCTTCGAGTTGCTGCACGGTGACTGGTTTGGTGGGAGGTTACTGCGCTCCAAGGGCTTCTTCTGGCTGGCGAGCCGGCCGCGATTTGCCGGCCAGTGGAGCCAGGCCGGCGGGATCGCCCACTACGGCTTTGTCGGCATGTTCTGGAAGGCCGTTCCCGAGTCGAACTGGCCCGATGACCCGGACTATCGTGCGGCCATCATGGAGAAGTGGCAGGAGCCTTTCGGCGACATGCGTCAGGAACTGGTCTTCATCGGCCAGAACCTCCACGAAGCGCGCATCCGCCAGGCGCTGGACGCCTGCCTGCTCAGCGAGGAAGAGTTGCTGGCCGGCAAGGATGCCTGGCAGGCGCTGCCCGACCCCTTTCCCGCCTGGGAGTGAGTCATGCTGACGGCAGACTTCACGCCGGTGACCCTGCCCCCGAGACGTGCCCCGATGGGGTCTCACGCTTCGTGTTCATCACCAGCGGCGTCCCCCCCGACGCCGTCACGCGGCTATTTGACTACTTCGACGCCTAGCAGAAACGCCCAAGCGAGCCCTACATGGAAAAACATTCTCTGGAAGATATCGCTGCCGCGCCCTCGGCGCGTCTCGGCACGTTGAGCTGGGTCGGCATGGAGGGCATCGCCCTGCCGCTGCAAGTGGCCGGCCAGACCATCGCCGGTCGCGCCGCGGCGGGTGTCAGCCTCGACGACCCCACCGCCCGCGGCATTCACATGTCGCGGCTCTATCTGTCGCTGGCGAAGCTGCAGGGTCGCGAGGTGTCGCTTTCGCGGATGGCGGCGGTGCTGGCGTCTTTCCTGGACACCCATCAGGAACTCTCGAATGCCGCCTACCTCGATCTGAGCGGCGAAGCGCTGCTCGAGCGCCCAGCGCTGATCAGCCCCCTCTCGGGATGGCAGGCTTACCCCTTCGCTCTGCGTTGCCGGCGCGATGCCGAAGGCCTGGAGGCCATCCTCGACCTGACGGTGGGTTACTCCTCGACCTGCCCCTGCTCGGCAGCCCTGGCCCGCCAGCTGATTCAGCAAGCCTTCGACGAAGACTTCATCGACATGCCGGTGACGCGCGAAGGGGTGCGGGCTTGGCTGGGAAGCGAGCAGAGCATCCTGGCGACGCCCCACAGCCAGCGCAGCCAGGCCCACCTGTCGGTGCGCTTGGCGGAAGGCCTCGACGAGCTGCCGTTTGCGGCACTGGTGGAACGCGTCGAGAAGGCGCTCGGGACTCCCCTGCAAACGGCGGTCAAGCGCATCGACGAACAGGCCTTCGCCCTGGCCAACGGCCAGAATCTGATGTTCTGCGAGGACGCCGCCCGACGCCTGCATGCCGCCCTGCGCGACCAGCCCGGCATCGACGGCTTCGCCCTGCGCGTGGTGCATGCCGAAAGCCTGCATGCCCATGACGCCGTGGCGCGCAGCGAATGGAACTGGCAGGAGGCGGGTTGAACATCTGGACGCAGCTGGAAAATGCCGAACGCGGCGAGTGCCGGCCGCTGGTAGCAGTGATCGCAACGATTCCCTGGAACGCCGACGGGCTGATCGCGGCCATCGCCCAGCAGCACGATAGCGGGGAGGTACTGATGCTGGCCTGGATGAACCGCGACGCACTACTCGAGACCCTGACCACCGGGCGGGTCTGCTACTGGTCGCGCTCGCGGCAGACCCTCTGGCGCAAGGGCGAGAGCTCCGGGCATCGCCAGCGGCTGGTCGAGGCGCGGCTGGACTGCGACGGCGACGCGCTACTGCTGCGAGTCGAACAGCAGGGTCCCGCCTGCCATACCGGGCGACCCAACTGCTTCTACAACGCCATTCGCGGCGAGACGGTCGAGGTCATCACCGCGCCCCGTCAATGAGGCCAACGGAAACGAGAAGTAAATCTACGTCACGCGGACGTGCCGCAACGATGGGGCCAGGCCGGCCCAACCTCGACGTAGTGGCGATGCAAGATGTCGTGCTCAAGGATTCCCGTCAGGGGACGACGTGGCACGTACTATCCGACGTTTGAACTGCCCGGCCAGGCTGGACAGGGCAAACAGGATGGCGGCGAAGCTGACGATGGTAGGACCGGTGGGGGTGTCGAGCCAGTAGGCCGCCTGCAGGCCACCGGTGGTTGAGGTGGCTCCGATCACGGCGGCCAGCAGCGCCATGGCTTCAGGGGTACGACAGAAGGGCCGCGCGGCGGCGGCCGGGATGATCAGCAGGGCGGCGATCAGCAGCACCCCCACCACCTTCAGCGCCACGGCCACGACTATCGCCAGGGAAAGCGTCAGCACCAGTTGCTCGCGCTTGGGGTCGACACCGCTAGCCCGGGCGAGATCAGCGTCCAGAGTGGCGGTGAGCAGTGCCGACCAGCGCCAGCCCACCAGGCTCACGACCAGCAGCGCGCCGGTACCGATGAGTGCCAGGTCGCCTTTGCCGACGGCCAGGATGTCGCCGAATAAGTAGGCCATCAGGTCGATGCGCACCCCGGACAGGAACGACACCGCCACCAGCCCGAACGCGAGCGCCGAGTGTGCCATGACGCCGAGCAGGGTATCCATGGCATAGCCACGGCCGCTGAGCAGCGAGACCAGGGTAGCCATCAGCAGCGACACCACCAGCACGCCGGCGAAGATGGAGGTGGAGAGCAGCAGCGACAGCGCCACCCCGAGGATGGCGGCGTGGGCGGTGGCGTCGCCGAAGTAGGCCATACGCCGCCACACGACGAAGCAGCCCAGGGGGGCGGCGGCGAGTGCCACGCCGAGGCCGGCCAGAGCGGCGCGAACCAGGAAGTCATCGAGCATCAGGGTGCGGTCTCCAGGCGAGTGGTGCCGGCCGCCGGCGGAGTGGGCGTACTGGCAGAAGGGTCTGAATCAGGGCGGTCGTGGTCATGGCGATAGAACGCCAACGCATCGCCGGTGTCGGGGCCGAACAGCGCCTGATAGGCCGGCGAGGCAAGCACCCTTTCAGGCGTGCCCTGGCAGCAGATATGGCGGTTCAGGCAGACCACGCGGTCCGAGGCGCGCATCACCACGTGCAGCTCGTGGCTGACCATCAGCACCGCGCAGCCCAGCTCACGGCGCACGCACGCGATCTGGCGGTAGAAATCGGCCGTGCCACGGTGATCGAGGCCCTGGGTGGCCTCGTCGAGCAGCAGCAGGTCGGGCTTCTCCAGCAGGGCCCGGGCGAGCAGGATGCGCTGGAACTGGCCCCCCGAGAGGTCCGTCACCTGCTGCCGCCCCAGGCCGGGAACGCAGGCCTGCTCTAGCGCTTGGCGTATCGCCTGGGGCGGGTGGCGACGCGGCAGGTTCAGGAAGCGCGTGACCGTCATCGGCAGGGTGGCGTCGATCGCCAACCGTTGGGGCACATAACCGATGGTCAGGCCCGGGTGACCCACGAGCCGCCCGTGCGCCGGCGCCACGGCGCCGATGATGGTGCGCAGCAGGGTCGACTTGCCCGAGCCGTTGGGGCCGACCAAGGTGACGATCTCGCCGCGGTCGAGGTGCAGATCGATGCCCTCGAGGACGGTCCGCCCCCCTAGGGCGACGTGCAGATCGTCGATCGACAGCAGCGGCATGGTGTTCCTCCAGTGTAGGCTTGACACTTAATGATATGTTATATCATAACATTTTATGTCACAATCGCATGCCGCTGGCTGCCAGCCCTGGAGAGGTCGATGACGATGAACAAGCTGCTACGCCCGCTTTGCCTGCCTTGGCTGCTGGCACCTGCCGTCGCTGCTGCCGAGGTTCCTGCGGTGGCCGTGGATATTCCGCCGGTCCACTCCCTGGTCGACCGAG
The DNA here is from genome assembly GCF_023554995.1 of Halomonas gemina. Taxonomy (GTDB): domain Bacteria; phylum Pseudomonadota; class Gammaproteobacteria; order Pseudomonadales; family Halomonadaceae; genus Halomonas; species Halomonas gemina. Next base: position 133,350 of record NZ_JAMJPK010000007.1, on the reverse strand, counting down.
TGATGGGAGAGCTGGGGTCTCCCGATCTGGTGATCCAGCCGGGTGCCTCGCCGCACGGCTACTCCATGCGCCCCTCGGAGGCCGAGGCGCTGGCGCATGCCGATGTCGTGTTCTGGGTCAGCGATGACCTGACCCCGTGGCTTGTCAGGGCACGGGAGTCGCTGGTCGATGAGGCGCTGGAAGTGGAGCTGATGGAGACGGCCGGCACGCGGCACCTCGAGTATCGCCAGGGAGCGACGTTCGAGGCCCATGATCATGCGGATGACGAACACGCGCATGACGATCATGACCACGACCACGACCACGACCACGACCACGACCACGACCACGACCACGACCACGACCATGCCCATGAGGGGGTGGATCCACACGGCTGGCTCGATCCGGTGAATGCCCAGGCCTGGCTCGAGGCCATCGCCGGGTCGCTGGCCGAGCTCGACCCCGACAACGCCGACGTCTATCGCCAGAACGCCGCGCAAGGTCAGGCCGAGTTGGACACCCTGATCGACGAACTGGATGAGCGCCTTGCGGATGTCCGCGACGCGCGTTTCATCGTCTTCCACGATGCCTACCAGTACTTCGAGAGCCGCTTCGCTGTGCCGGCGGTGGGGGCGATCTCCCTGGGCGATGCCTCGGATCCGAGCCCGGCGCGCATCCGCGAGATTCAGGGCCGCGTTGCCGAACTCGGCGTTCAGTGCGTGTTCCGCGAGCCGCAGTTCAACCCGGCGCTGGTGGAGAGCGTGTTCGAGGGCCCCGGCGTCGAGACATCGCTGGTCATCGATCCGTTGGGCGTTGATCTGCCATTGGGGCCCGGCCACTATCCGCAGCTGCTGCGCCAGCTGGCCGATGGCGTGGTGCGCTGCGCCTCGGCCGGCTGACTTATCGTGTAATGAAGAAGCGCCGTGCGGCGGCCTCGGGGTCAGGCTGGCCGCAGATCGCCGAGATTACCGCCAGGCCCTCGGCACCGGCCTCGCGCGTCGCGACCACGTGCTCGGCCTTGAGGCCGCCGATGGCCACGCTCGGCAGGGGGCTGGCGGCCACCAGGCTGGCCAGCCCCTCGAAGCCCAGCGGTGCGGCGTGGTCGTGCTTGCTGGGGGTGGCGAACACCGGGCCCAGCCCCAGATAGTCCAGCGCCGCCGGGTCGAGGCGGGCGAGCTGGTCATGGGTCTGGACCGAGAGCCCGAGGATCGCCTCAGGGCCCAGCGCCGCGCGGGCCTTATCCACGTCGCCGTCATCCTGGCCGATGTGTAGGCCGTCGGCACCAGCGGCCAGGGCCACCTCCAGCCGGTCATTGATGACCAGCGGCACGCCGGTGCCGGAAAGCGCGGCCTTGAGGTGGCGCGCCTGGTCGACCAGTTCGTCATCAGAGGCGTGCTTGTCGCGAAGCTGCACCAGCGTCACGCCGCCGCGCACCGCCGCCATCACGGTCTCCACCAGCCCCGGGACCGCGCAGAGCCTACGGTCGGTGACCAGGTAGAGTGAGAGATCAAGGCGCATCGTCAACCTCCAGGCGGGCCCGTTCGGCCAGCGCCTCGCCATCCAGGTGGAAGAGAGCGTCGAGGAAGGCCACCGCGAAGCTGCCGGGGCCGCGTGCGACCTCACCGGCCAGTTCGCCGGCCACGGCGTAGCAGGCCAGCGCCGCCACCGTCGCCTCGAAGCGGTCATCGGCGCCGGCCAGGAAGGCCGCCACCACGCCGGTCAGCGCGCAGCCCAGGGTGGTGACCCGGGGCATCAGCGGGTGGCCGCCCTCGAGGCGGGCGATCCGCCGGCCGTCGGTGACCAGGTCCACCTTGCCGGTCACCGCGATCACGCCATCCGTCTGGCGGGCCAGTCGGATGGCGGCATCGCGGGCCGCCTCGGCCGGGTCGGTGCTGTCCACGCCGCGTCCGCCGCCGGCCTGCCCGGCCAGGGCGATGATTTCCGAGGCGTTGCCACGGATCACGTCCGGCGCGAGCGCCAGCAGTCGCGCGCCGGTCTCGCGGCGATAGCGCGTGGCGCCCACGGCCACCGGATCCAGCACCCAGGGATGCCCCACCTCACTGGCGGCCAGGACGGAGGCCTCCATGGCCTCGACCCAGTGGGGCGAGAGGGTGCCGATATTGACCGTCAGGGCAGCGGCCAGCGCGGTGAACTCGGCGGCTTCCTCGCGGGCATGGACCATGGCCGGCGAGGCGCCGATGGCCAGCAGTACGTTGGCCATGCTGTTCATGGCGACATGGTTGGTGATGTTGTGGACCAGCGGGCTGGTCTCGCGCACCCGGGCCAGGTGCGCGGCGGGATCGATGGCTAGCATGGGGCCTCCCCGGCGCGGGAGGTGCAGCGCGGCGGTGGGGCCGGGGCCGCACGACTCCCTACGCCGGCATTATCCGGGTCAGGTTCCGAGGGTGCGTCTCAGCCGTGGCGGTCTCGCCACGGCGCCCCTGTCGTCAGGCCCCACTATCCCCGCCCGCTCCCTGGCTGTAAAGGCCGGGCTCAGGCCAGCAGATGAAAGCCGGAGAGGGTGATCAGGCTGGCCAGGGTCAGGCTGTGGAGGCCGTCGAGGGTGTCCGAAGAGAGTGCCCGGCTCGGCCACATGAGGTACAGGGCCGCGGCGCCCAGGCCGACCAGCCCCAGTGGCAGCTCCACCGGTGCCCAGCCGGCGAGCAACACGCCGCTAGCCAGCAGCAGCCAGCCGGCCACCACCAGCAAGCCCGCTCGACGAGCGCTCGCCAGCCGTTCCGCCGCGGGGGTATCGCAGGTGACAGTGCCCATGGTGTCGCCTCCTCGTGATTCGGTGGACGGGGGCAGGAGCCCCGTTGACCCGACGTTAGAGGAGCCGTCTTAAGGATCGCTTAAGGCGCGATGACCGTTGGATGTCAGTGGTGTCGTCGTGTTTCAGGCGGTCCGCGCGAGCCAGCGCAGGGCCACCTTCCGGGCATGGCCTAGTTCCCGGCACCAGGTCAGCCGGCCGGCCGTGCGGCGGATCCCCGCGCGGCGCAGCGTGACGAGGATCCGCGCCGGCAGGCCGACCAAGACCAGGGCGACCCCCTGGCGGTGCATCTCGTCGATCAGGGCCTTGAGGGCCACGATGGCGGTGCCATCCATGCTCGGCACGTCGTGCATGTCGAGGATGACGACCCGCACGTTCGGGTCCACCAGGTGCAGCGAGGTGAGCGCCTTCTCGGCGGCGCCGAAGAACAGCGGGCCATCGATGTCGTAGAGGGCGACCTCGCCGGGCAGCGCGTCGAGGCTGGCATGGGGCCCGCTATCTATGCGCTGGGTCTGGGTCAGCAGCGACATGCGCCGGATGAACAGGGCGGCGGCCAGCCCGATGCCCACGGCCACCGCCAGCACCATGTCGAAGAGCACGGTCAGGGTGAAGCAGGTCACCAGGATGGCCACGTCGCCCGGTGGGGCCGAGCGCAGGGTGTGCAGGAAGTGGCGGGCCTCGCCCATGTTCCAGGCGACGATGAACAGCAGCGCCGCCAGTGCGGCCATCGGCACCAGCCCCAGCAGGCCGGCCAGGGCGACCACCGCCAGCAGCACGACGAGCGAATGTACTACTGCTGCGATCGGCGAACGGGCGCCGCTGCGGATGTTGGTGGCGGTCCGCGCGATGGCGGCCGTGGCGGTAATGCCGCCGAACAGCGGGGCGACAATATTGCCCAGCCCCTGGCCGATCAGCTCGGCGTTGGGGTCGTGCCGGGTCCGGGTCAGGCCGTCGGACACTACCGCGCAGAGCAGCGACTCGATTGCCCCCAGCATGGCGATGGCGAAGGCGGGACCCAGCAGGGCCCGCAGCAGCGCGAAATCCAGCACCAGCGGTTCGCCATCCGCGCCGGGGAGCCGCCAGGGGGCCACGAAGCTCGGCGCGATCGGCGGGATGCCACTGCCCGTCTCGCCCTGTGCCTCCCAGGTGAAGCGCGAGGCGATGGTCTCCACCAGGTTACCCGTGCTCGGGTCGCCGATCCCGTGGTTGAGCGCATAGGCCGCCACCGCGCCGACCACCAGCCCGACCAGAGGCGCCGGAATCGGCACATGCAGGCGCGGCCAGAGCAGCATGACCCCCAGGGTGAAGGCGCCCACCCCCAGCTCCAGCGGACTCAGGCTCGGCAGCGAGGCGGCGATGCGCCCCAGGTTCTCGACGAAGTGCTCGCCCAGCTGGCCGACCTGAAGACCCAGGAAGTCGGGCACCTGCAGTACCGCGATCACCACCGCGATCCCCGCCGTGAAGCCCAGCACCACCGGATAGGGCACGTACTGGATGAGGCGCCCCATGCCGGTGAGGCCCAGCGCCACCAGAATCACGCCGGCCATCATCGAGGCGATCAGCAGGCCGCCCAGGCCGTACTGCTGGACGATGGGGAAGAGGATGACGACGAAGGCCGCCGTCGGGCCCGAGACGTTGAAGCGTGAGCCGCCGGTCAGCGCGATGATGGCGCCGGCGACGATCGCTGTGTAGAGCCCGTGCTGTGGGGGCACGCCGGTGGCGATGGCCAGCGCCATGGAGAGCGGCACCGCCACGGTGCCGATGGTCAGCCCGGCCAGCACGTCGCGGCGCAGGTCGTCCAGGCCGTAGCCATCTCGCCAGGCCGCGCGCAGGCCGGTGGCGATGCCGGGAAGTCGCGGTGGCGGTCGCTGGCGTGCCATGCGCGAGGTCTCCTCCTTGCGGGGTCACCCATCCCCTGGATGGGCTGGTGGCCGCACCCGAGGTTGGCGGTGATCCGGTTGCTTATGTGAATGACATTAACATGCCGTTAGTATCCTCGACAAATGTGCCCCGGCATTGCCTCGGGTGGCAGCGGGTATTAACATTTGATGATAATGTTTCCGGAGAATCACGATGGAAAAAAAGACGGCACGCCTGACCCTGCTGATCGACCCGCACAAGAAGCGGGCCTTCGAGCAGCTCTGTGCGGCCCAGGACCTGACCCCGTCCCAGGTGGTGCGACAGCTGATCCGCGACTATCTGCGCGACCATGGTGTGGAATACGAGACACGCCCCGACCTGGCCACCAGGGACGCACCGGAGCGGGAGTGAGGTCTCACCCGACTGAAAGGCCCCGGCGCGAAGCTGTCGCGTCGGGCCCTTTCGTGCGGGCTTCCTGCCGGATGGGGAAATCGCCGGGGCGAGGCCCCGGCGACGGCGTCAGTCGTGCTCCACCTCGATGACGCCGCTTTCTCCTAACCGGGTCGTGATCTCGATTTCACGACCGTCGGCATCGCGGCCCTCGATCTCGATCTTGCCGGCCTCGTCGATATTGATCTCCTCGAACTCGATCATGCCTTCGCTGATGGCCACGTCGAAGGCCTGGCGGACATCGTCCTCGCGCATGCCCCAGGCGCCGGTGATCAGCCGCTTGCGCTCCTCTTTCAGGGACTCTCCGGAATCGAGGGAAAGCCTGGCATCGGCGTACCACTCATCGTCGAGCCAACCTTCGACCTCGACACTGTTGCCGCTCTTGGCCTCGATCTCCTCGAAGTGTGTGAAACCGAAGGCCGTGGCATGCTCGAGCACGCCATCGAGTCGCTCCATGGCCAGGCGATCGTCGGCCTGGGCCGCGCCGGCGGCCAGCATCAGGGCCGCCATGGATCCCATCAGGGTCGTCTTGAATGTCATCGTTGCTACCTCCTGCTGTGTGAGTGCAGGAACGTTGTACCATCCACCACCTTGCCTGAAGGTGACCGTGGCATTCATGCTCTGTTCATGTTCGGCCTGGCACCCTATGGCCATGATGACGCGATGCCTACTTCCCCGCCTGTCCCTGCCGGTGCTGGTCGCCCTCCTCGCCCTGCTGGCCGGCTCCCCCGCGCCGGCGGACGAGGCATGGCACGACCTTCACGAGGCGGTGCGCAGCGGCCGGATCGTACCCTTGCCCGATATTCTCGACTGGCTGGAGGCCCGCTATGTGGGCCAGGTACTGGAAGTGGAATTCGAGCGTGACGACGGTCGGATGAGCTACGAGGTCGAGATGCTCGGCCCCCAGGGCCAGGTGGTGGAGTTCGAGTTCGATGCCGCCAGTGGCGAGCTGATCGGCATGGAGGGTGTCAATATCAATGGGATGCGACGCGAGGATGGCGCGGAATGAAGGTGCTGCTGGTGGAGGATGACCGGGCGCTGGCCGAGGCACTGAGCGAGGCCCTGGGTGACGCCGGTGTGCTCCTGGAGACCGCCACCTCCGGCGGCGAGGCGGACTTTCTGGTGCGCACCGAGGCCTATGACGCGGTGATCCTCGATCTGGGCCTGCCCGACGGCGACGGCAGTCGCTGGCTCGCCCAATGGCGCGATGACGCCATCGACACGCCGGTGCTGGTGCTCACCGCCCGCACCCGCTGGGCCGACAAGGCCGCCGGCTTCTCGGCCGGGGCCGACGACTACGTCACCAAGCCCTTCGAGACCGCCGAGGTGCTGTTCCGGCTGCGCGCCCTGGTGCGTCGCAGCCACGGCCATGCCCACCCGGTGCTGAGGATCGACGAGCTCGCCTTCGACACCCATACCGGCAGCGTCACCCTGGCCGGCCGCCCGGTGAGCCTGACCGCCCAGGAGTCGCGCCTGCTCGCCTACCTGGCCCACGCCGCGCCCCGCGTGGTGAGTCGAAGCGAGCTCGCCGAGCACGTCTACGACCGCGACCACGAGCCGGATTCCAACGTCATCGACGTCCAGATCAGCCGGCTGCGCCGCAAGCTGGGCGCTGCTCGCATCCAGACCCACCGTGGCCAGGGGTATCGCCTGGCCGGAGGCGACGAGGCGACATGAGTCGATTGCGGCAGCTGTCGCTGGCCAGTCGCCTGCTGCTGGCGTCCCTGCTGACCCTGGCGATTGCCCTGCCGCTGGCCGGCGCGGGGCTCTCCCACTATTTCCGCACCACCGCGACGAACGCCTTCGACGAGCGCCTGGACGCCCTGCTCAACGTGGTGGTCGCCGGCCTCGCCTGGGAGCCGTCGCAGCAGAGACTGGTGCATGAACGCTCACTGGGCGACCCGCGCTTCGAGCAGGCCCTCTCCGGCTGGTACTGGCAGATCAGCGACGGCGGCGAGCGGGTGCTCACCTCCCGCTCGCTGTGGGACCAGCGCCTGCCGGTGCGTTCCCACCGCGAGGTGATGATCCGTGACCTGGCAGGCCCACGCGGAACGCCGCTGCGCGTCATCGAGCGCGATATCCGCCTGGCACCGCTGGACGGCCCCCTGCACGTCAGCGTGGCCGTCTCCCGGGAAACGCTGGACGCGGAGCTCGCCCGCTTTACCCGTCTGGTGACACTCTTCCTGGTTGGCCTGGGACTGTTGCTGCTGGCCACCCTGGCCCTGCAGGTGCGCTGGGGCCTGGCCCCGCTGCGCCGGATACAGGCCGACCTGCAGCAGGTGGAGAACGGCGATGCCGAGCGCCTGGATGCCCGCCTGTCGCCGGAGCTCGCGCGCCTGGCCCGGGCCATGAACGGCGTGCTGGACCGCGACCGGCGTCTGATGACCCATGCGCGTCACGCCGCGGGCAACCTGGCACATGCGCTGAAGACCCCGGTGAGCGTGCTGACCACCCTGGCCGACGGGATCGAGGAGCCGCGGCGCACGCGCATCCGTGACGAATTGACGCGCATCGATGCGGCGGTACGCCACCACCTGGCCCGCGCCTCGGCGGCCGGGGACGCTGGCCTGGCCCCCCGGGTCGCCGCCGGCGAGGTGCTCACCCCCATCCTCGCGGGGCTTGGCCGCCTGGCCGAGCGACGCGGCATCACCCTCAGCCATGACCTGCCGGTCGGGATGCGGGTGCGCATGGAGGCCCAGGACCTGCAGGAACTGGTCGGCAACCTGCTGGACAACGCCCTGCGCTGGGCCGAGGGGCGGGTCGAGATGCGCGGTGGCAGCGATGCCGAGGGAAGCTGGCTGGAGGTCGAGGACGACGGGCCGGGCATGGACGAGGCCCAGCGCCAGGCCGCGCTGTCCCGCGGCGCCCGGCTCGACGAGCAGCGCCCGGGCAGCGGCCTGGGCCTGGCCATCGTGGCCGATCTGGTGAAGCTCAACGGCGGCCGGCTGGAACTCGCCCGCGCGCGCCTCGGTGGCCTGGCGGTGCGTGTCTGGCTGCCCGACCGCCCCTTCCGGCCCGCCGAGTGTTGATGCGTGACTCGTCCAGCGACTGGATCAGGTCATAGCTTCACGTCAGCCGATGCTGGCGCGGCAGCACGACCTCCACCCTGAGCCCGCCGCCCGGTGCCTCGTCGAATCGCAGGTTGCCGCCGTGGCGCTGCAGCAGCCGGTCGACGATGGAGAGCCCGAGGCCCGCACCGGCGCCCGGGCCGAGGCGATGGAAGCGTTCAAGAACGCGCTCGCGCTCCGCGGCGGGAATGCCGGGGCCCTGGTCGTCGATCGCCAGGGTCAGTGCGTCATTGCCGGCCGCCAGTTCGACCGTCACGGTGCCGCCCTCGGGGGAGTGCTGCAGGGCATTGCCGGCCAGGTTCTGGATCAGGGTGTCGATGACGCCAGGCTCGACCGACAGTCCCCAGTCGGCGGCTTCGTCGGCCTCCAGCTGGAGCTCGATGCCGCGTTCGGCGGCCAGGGGCGAGAGCTTGGCCAGTGCCTCGCGCACCTCGACCAGCAGGTCGGCGGGCTGGCCGGTCAGCGGCGACGCCTCCTCCGGGTCCAGGCGAGCCAGGGCAAGCAGTTGGGTGACCAGGCGAGTGCTCCGGGCCACGGCGTCGCGCAGTTTTTCCAGCGCCTCGCGGCGATCCGCCGGGTCCTCGGCAGCCAGGGCGTTCTGGGCGTGCAGGTCGAGCACCGCCATGGGGGTGCGCAGTTCGTGGGCGGCGTCGGCGATGAAGCGCTTCTCGCGCACTCGCAGGGCGCGGATGCGCTCCAGCAAGCGGTTCAGAGCGCCGGTGATGGTTTCCAGCTCCCGCGGCAGCGGTTGGAGGATCAGGGGCTGCAGAGTGTGGGGGTCGCGCCGTCGGATCTGCTCGGCCATTCGCGACAGCGGCCGCAGCCCCCAGCCGATCGCCCACCACAGCAGCAGCGCTAGCAGCGGCAGGCCGATCAGGTCCGGCAACAGCGTGCGCAGGGCCACGGCCCGGGTCAGCTCGCCACGCACATCCTCGCGCTCCCCGACCACCACGCGCAGTGGCCGTTCAGGGTTGCTCAAGGCATAGACCCGCCAGCCATGGCCTTCCAGGCGGGTGTCCTCGTAACCCTCGGTGAGGGTGGTCAACGGCGCCGGTGGGGCGCTGGCCGAGCGCAGCACCAGCCGATCCTCCTCCCACAGCTGGAAGGCCAGCTTGCTCTCGTAGCGGTGGCCGGCGATACGCTTGTCCGACTGCTCGGCGCGCATCAAGGCATTTTCCAGGCTGGACAGCAGGGCCGCGCGCTGGTCATCCGGCAGTGGCGCCTGGATCAGCCCCTCCAGCAGCCTGGCGTTCTGAGCCAGGCTGGCGTCGTAGAGCTCCTCGATCTCGTGGGCGGCGTAGCGGTAGCTGACCAGGCCGATCACCAGCATGCTGACCCCGAAGACCAGCAGGACCAGGCCGAGAGTGCGGCGGCGGATCGACATCAGCTCGTCCTGTCCGGCACGGGGCTGTCCAGCACATAGCCGATGCCGCGCAGGGTGCGGATCAGCTCGGGGAAGAACTTGCGGCGCAGGTGGTGTACGTGCACCTCGATGGCATTGCTCTCCACCTCCTCGTCCCAGCCGTAGACCAGCCGGGTCAGGGTGTCGCGGGTGAACACCCTCCCCGGGTGGGCGAGGAACTCCTGGAGCAGGGTGAACTCGCGCCGCGACAGCGAGACCGGCTCGCCACGGAAGCTGACGCTATGAGTGGAAGGGTCGAGGCGGATGCCGCGGGCCTCCAGCACGCTGCTGGCCTGCCCCTGGCTGCGGCGCAGCAGGGCCCGCAGCCGGGCCTTGAGCTCCGCGACCTGGAAGGGCTTGACCAGGTAGTCGTCGGCGCCGGCGTCCAGGCCGGCGATGCGGTCGTCGATGCCGTCCCGGGCGGTCAGCACCAGCACCGGCACTCGGTTGCCGCGGCGGCGTATCGACTCCAGCACCCGCATGCCGTCGAGCCCGGGGAGGCCGAGGTCGAGGATCACCGCATCGAAGGGCTCGTTGCCCTTGAGGGCGGCCAGCGCCTGACGACCATCGGCCAGCAGGTCCACGGTGTAGTGTTCCGGCTTGAGGGCCAGGCGGATGCCCGCCGCCAGGCTGGGGTCGTCCTCTACCAGCAGGATGCGCATGAGCGGCGGGTCACTCCTTCAGTTGGGCCAGCAGGCGGCGCACCTCCTCGCGGCGTCCGGCATCAGCGAGTTCGCGGCCGGGGCGGGGCGGTGCCTGAAGCGCCTTCTCCAGGGCCCGGCGCGCCTCGCCGTCGCGGCCCTGCTCGTGCAGATAGTCGCCCCAGAAGTAGAGGCTGTCGAGCCCGCCGGGGTTGATCGAGAGCGCCCGCTGCAGGTGCCACTCTGCCTTGTCGTCGTCGCCGAAGGCCACCGGCCAGCCGGGGACCTGGTAGTAGAGGGCGCCGAGGCTGGTGTAGGCCGAGCCCTCCAGCGCCAGAGGGTCGAGCGCCAGGGCGGTCTCCAGCTCGGCGCGGGCCTGCTTGACCAGCTTCAGGGCACCCAGGCCCCCGCTGGCGCCGGCCTGGGTGGAGCGCACGATGCCGGCCCATACATGCAGCTCGGCCGCCTCGGGGTGGGCCTCGACCAGGCGGTCGGCCTCGGCGGCCAGGGCGGCATAGGCATCCGCCTGCTGCCTCTCGGGCAGCTCGTAGCGGATCTCGGCCCAGCGCTGCTGAAGCCGGCCGAGCGGCTCGGCGATCTCGGCCTCCATGGCCAGCAACCCGGTCGCCGGCAGCCAGGCCAGGGCGGTGGCCAGCAGGGCCACGGCCAGGCGGCGTCGCCTGGCCGCTCGCTTGCTGTCGTGTGGTGTCATGGCGGGATTCCTCGTGTCGGTGGTGTGCGTCAGGGCGTGTCGTGGGGGGCGGCCTCGCCCGGCGTGGCGACGAAGCGGCGGATGACCGGCAGCTGGCGCGCCAGGGCCCGGTCGACCAGGCTCGGCAGCAGGCTGTTGAGCCGGGTGAAGAGCCGTTCGGGCCCACCCAGCTGGGTCTCCTCGCGGCCATGCTCGATGGCGTGGCGTACCGCCGAGGCCACCCGGGCGGGAGTGTCCATGGCGTTGCCGAGTGCCTGGTTCATCGCCTCCACCTTGGGGGCATTCATGGCAGTGCGGGTGGCTCTGGGGGAGACATGCAGTACCCGCACGCGGGTATCGGCGAGTTCCCGGCGCAGGGCCTGGCTGAAGCCGCGCAGGGCGAACTTGGTGGCACAGTAGCCGACCTGCCCGGGATAGCCGATGGTGCCGAAGGTCGAGCCCAGGTTGACCACCCAGCCATGGCGCGCCGCCAGCAGCGTCGGCATCAGTGCCCGGGTCAGCTGCAGGGTGGCGGTGAGGTTGAGGGTGATCAGGCGCTCGAGCGCCTCGTCGCTGCAGGACTCGAACAGGCCCACCCGGTTCACCCCGGCGGCGTTGACCAGCATGTTGCAGCCTGCCGAGGCGGCGGCCCCGATCAGCGCTGCCCGGTCCTTGGGGCGAGTCAGGTCGGCGGTCATGGCCGTCACCTGGCCCGGATGGCGTTCGACGAGGGCCTCGAGGGTATCGCCGCGGCGTCCCGTGACCAGCAGCCGTGCGCCCGCGGCGGCGAACTCGTCCACCAGCGCCTGGCCGATGCCGCCGCTGGCACCGGTGAGCAGGATCCGCTGGGCGGGCCAGCCCCCCTCGGGCAGGGCGGGACCCCGTGACACCCCCCTAGGCCAGCGCATCGGAAAGCTCCCGGGTGGCGCTGCCACCGGCACAGCGGGCCTCGACGCCGCGGAACATGGCGCCGTAGAGGCGATAGACCAGCCGCGCGGTGTCGATCACCGCCGCCAGGTCGTCGGTGTCCAGGCGGTTCACCAGTCCCTCGAAGAAGGCCAGGTGGCCGATGTCCAGGCTGCCGTGGGAGGTCAGGTAGCGGACGGCGTCATCGGGCAGGCCGAGGCTCGCCTGCAGGCCCTCGGCGGCCTGGGTGGCCAGTGCCGTGCTGGTGCCCTCGAGCACCTGCACCATGCCGAAGAAGGCCACCGGGTTGCCGTGGGTGATCTCGTCGCGTACCGCCGCCACCATCAGCCGGGTGGCGGGGTCCGCCGTCCGGGTGGCGGTCGCCTCGGCATCGCCGCCGGCGGCGCGGATATCATCGAGGATCCACTGCTCGTGGCCATGCTCCTCCTCGATGTACTCCACCAGGGCGGCGCGCAGCCAGCCCAGCCGGTCCGGCAGGCGGGCGCCGCAGGCCATCATCAGCGGGACCGTGAAGCGCACGTGGTGATAGGCCTGGCCGAGGAAGGCCAGGTATTCGTCCCCGCGCACCTCGCCGCTCAGGGCGCGGGTCAGCAGCGGGGTGGCCAGCAGCCAGTCGCGCTCGGCGCGGGTGGCGGCCTGGAGTTGCTGGTACGGGGTCATGGGGTCACTCCTTGCGGGGGATGGGGCCGGCCGGCGAGCAGCCAGTCGCGGTAGCGGCCATGGATGGCGTCGCGGCGCAGGCGGCCGTTGGCCGTCAGCTGGTGGTTGTCCGGCGTGAAGGGGGCACAGCGTCGCCATTCGTGGACCCGGGCGTAGTCGGGCAGGCCGGCGTTGGTCTCGGCCACCGCGGCGGCCAGTGCGGCGTCATCGACCCCGGGCGAGGCGGGCACGATCAGCGCCCGGTTCCCGGCCAGCGCCTCGCCGAAGACCAGCGCCTGGGCGATGGCCGGCCGGGCGCACAGCTCGCCCTCCACCCACTGGGGGGCGACGTTGCGGCCATAGGCGGTGATGAAGACCTCCCGACGGCGACCGTCGAGCGCCAGGGCATCGCCCCGCCAGTGGCCCAGGTCGCCGCTGGGGTGCCAGTCGCCGGCGGCCGGCTCGCCCAGGTAGCCGAGCATGGTGGCGCCCTGGGCCTGCACCTCGCCGTCGGCGGCCAGGCGGACCCGGGCATGGGGCAGCGGCCGGCCCACGCCACGGGCGGCCTCGCCGGGCCGGTTGAGGCAGACCACCGAGGCGCATTCCGAGAGCCCGTAGCCCTCGAAGACCGGCCAGCCGCCGGCCTGCGCCTTGGCAAGCAGTGGCGCCGCCACCCGGGCGCCGCCCACGGCGACGAAGCGCAGGCTCTGCGGGGCCCCGGGGCTGGCCGCCATCAGGGCATCGAGCAGCTGGGGCACCAGGATCAGGCTCTGGGGGCGGAAGGCCGCGATGCTCGCCAGGGCCCGGCGGGGATCGAAGCCGCTGGCGCCCCGCCAGCCCAACTCGGCGACCGCGGGCAGGCAGGCGGTGGCGCCCAGCCACAGCGGGACATAGAGGCCGCCGATATTCTCGAGCAGGGTCGCCAGCGGCAGCATCGCGAGATGCCGCTCGATACCCAGCGGCGCGACCACCGTGGCGAGGCTCTCGGCCACCGTCAGCGGGGCGCTGGCGTCGAGGCAGACGCCTTTCGGTGAGCCGCTGGTGCCTGAGGTGAAGGTGATGCGGGTGGTGCCGGGATGCAGGGCCGGGGGCGAGGCCACCCGCCGGGTGGCGATGGCCGGGTCCCGCGTGGCCCCGAAGCCGAGTGCCTCGGCGCCGGGGCCGATCCAGGCATCCAGGCCGGCGCTCGCCACCAGGTGGCGTCGCTGGGTGTCGCTGAAGAAGGCGGGCACCGGCACCGCGACCCGCGCGTCCCGCAGCAGGGCCAGGTCCCACAGGGCCCACTCCAGGCCGTTGTCCAGTGCCAGTGCCACCCGGCGGGCGCCTGCCCGGGCGAGGCGTCGACGGCGCTCATCCAGGGCGGTGGCCAGCTCGCCGTAGCCAAGCCGGCGGTGGCCGTCGTCCAGCGCCGGGTGTTCGGGGTGCTCGACGGCGTGCCGGGCCAGCCGCGCGAGGAGGGTCTCAGACGAGCCGGGCATCGGTCACCTCCGCAGGGCGCGCCAGCGGCAGCAGGCCGCGACCGGTGAGCTCGCGATGGGCCCGGCGCAGGTCGCCGGCCATCACCCAGGGGTGGCAGTCGTAGTAGCGCCCCCACTCGGCCTGGCCGGCCCCCAGGCGGGCCGGGTCGGCGGGCATCAGCGGGTGGAGGTCGAGGCCCAGCCGGCGGATGCCGTTGTGGACCTCGGGCGTGGCAGTGAACAGCAGCCAGGCGATACCCTCCGCCGCCAGCTGCTCCACCAGGTGGAGGTAAAGCGGACGCTGCAGGCCCGGCCGCCGGCTCGCCAGGTTGCCGATCTCGGCGATCTCGTCGCGGCAGGTCGCCTGGCCGAGGCGGCGGGAGAGGAAGGTCTCGGCGCTGTCGTCCAGGTAGCGCTCCTGGAACAGCGGCCCCGTGGTGGCGGCGCGCATGCCCACGGCCGCCAGGGGGGTGTCGGCCTGCCAGAGCCCGAACAGGCGTGGCAGGAAGTGGCCGATGCGGGCGCCGTGCTCGGCGGCGAAGCGGCGGCGCACGAGCTGCTCCAGGCGGCGTCGCTCGCGCCAGTGATGGGCCTCGCGCCAGGCCAGCGGCGGCGGCTGGCATGGCGCGAGAGAGGTCGCGAGTGAGGGTTGGGTATCGGGGCGTCGCATCGGGGCGTCTCCATGACGTTTCCCCGATACTCTGGCCCCGGCAACTTAACGCCCGCTTAAGGGCGCGGCAGACTCCCCGGCCTCGCCGCTTCAGGCGCGGATATAGGCCCAGCCCTCGGCCTGCCGTTCGGCCAGGGTAACCACCGCTGCCTCGACCTCAGCAAGGCCGGCGGTGTTGTCGAGACCCTGGGCGGCCAGGGAGTTGCGGCACAGCCGCAGCAGGGGGTCGGTCTCGTCGGGGGTCGCCAGGGCCGCGGCCACCGCCCCCGCGTTGGCCAGGATCAGCACCTCGGCATCGGGCCGGGCCTTGCCTAGGTTGCGGGCGTTGCGCCGTGCCCGGGCGAGGGCCTCGGCGGTGGGGGCATGCAGCAGGACGCGCAGCGCGGGCATGGGGCCTCCTGGTCTTTGCGGTGGGGGAAGGGCGTCAGTGGGCGGCGCCGATGTGGCGCTCGACGGCCTGCAGGCAGTCGGCGAAGCCCGGGTGCTCGCGGCGATCGTCCAGCGGCAGCGGGATATCGAGGGTTTCCACCATCCCCGCCGGCTGGCCCTCTGTCTGGCCGCCCAGCACCATCACCCGGTCGGCGAGCAGCACGGCCTCCTCGATGTCGTGGGTGACGAAGACGATGGCCGCCTCGGTGCGGCGGCGCAGGTCGACCAGCTCCTGCTGGAGGCGACGCCGGGTGATGGCATCCAGCGCCGAGAAGGGCTCGTCCATGAACAGCACCCGCGGGCGCACGGCCAGGGCCCGGGCGATGCCCACCCGCTGCTGCTGGCCACCCGAGAGGGTATGCGGCCAGCGCTCGGCCAGTTCCTCCAGCCCCACCAGTGCCAGCGGCTCCAGGGCCCGTTGCCGCCGCTCGGCCCGGGAGAGGGCGAGTCCCTCCAGGCCCAGTTCCACGTTGGCGCGCACGCGACGCCAGGGGAAGAGCCGCGGCGCCTGGAAGACCATCGACCAGGCCCGGGTGTCGCGGGCCCTGCCCTCGGGAATCTCGACCGTGCCCTCCTGGGGGGCGAGCAGGCCGGACAGGGCGCGCAGCAGGGTCGACTTGCCGACCCCCGAGGCGCCCACCACGGCGACGAACTCCCGGGGGTGGAGGTCGAGGTCGACGCCGGCGAGCACCGGCGTGCCGCTGAAGCCCAGCCGGATGCCTCGCGCTCGAAGCACCGGGGGCAGGGTGGTCTGGGAGGCGGTCATGGCTGCCACCTGAGCAGCCGGTGCTGCAGCATCATGAACAGGAGGTCGAAGACCGCGTAGAGCCCGGCGATGGTCAGCATGTAGACCACCACGATATCGGTGGCGAGCAGGCTGGACGCCTCCATCATGCGCTGGCCGATGCCCGGGATGCCGAACAGCTCGGCGGCCACCACCGTCATCCAGCCCTGGCCCAGGCCGGCGCGCAGCCCGCCGAGGATGCCTGGGGCGGCCGCCGGCAGGCTGACCTTGGCCAGTCGCGCCAGGAAGCCGCCCTGGCCGAAGGCCCGGGCGACCTCGTCAAAGCCCGGGTCCACCGAGCGCACCGCGCTGTAGCTGGCGAAGTAGTTGATCCAGAACACGCCGATGCTGATGATGAAGGCCGCCGCCGAGGGGTTGATGCCGAACCAGATGATGGCGAAGGGGATCCAGGCCAGCGGTGGTATCGGGCGCAGCAGTCGGGCCAGCCAGGCGTGCAGGGCGTCGACGGCCGGCAGCAGCGCCGCCGCCACCCCGACCGCGATGCCCAGCAGCGAGCCCAGCAGCAGGCCCACGCTGTAGTGGGCGAGGCTCGCCGTCACCACCTCGAGCCAGATGCCGTCGGTGATCTCGGCGGCCAGCACCCAGGGAATCGCCGAGGGCAGCGGTACCAGGCTGCCGGGCAGCAGGCCGCTGCGCAGGGCCAGCTCCCAGAGCAGCAGGAAGGCGGCCAGGCCCAAGGCGCCGAGCAGGCTGCGGTGATGGCGGGGGAAGCTCGCGGTCATGATCCCGCACGCTCCCCGGCGACGGCATCGTAGAGGCCAGTGTCGAACAGCGCCTCCAGGTCGACGCGCTTCTTGAGCGTGCCCTGGGCGGCCTGGAAGTCGTGCATGGTGCGGGTGGCGTCCAGGATGGCGTGGGGGTCGGCGAGGTAGTTCGAGGAAGGCGAGCGCAGGGCGGCCTCGACGGTATCGAGCCCGATCAGGCGCTTGCCGACGAACTCGCGGACGTGGGGCGCGGCTCGTTCGGGCTCCTCGACCAGGACCTCGGTGGCGCGCAGGTGCAGGGCCATCAGGGCACGCATCGCCTCCGGATGGTCCGCCAGCACGCTCTCGCGGGCCGCCAGCACGGCACCGGGCTGGCCGGGCAGCATCTCGTCGGCCCGTGCCACGACCCGGGCGCTGTCGTCGCGCTCCTGCACGGTGGTGAGGATCGGCTCGAGGATCGAGGCGGCATCCACCGCCCCGGCCAGCAGCGCCTGCTGGACCCGGTCGGCCCCCATGGCGACGATCTCCACGGCCCCCTCGCCCACGCCCAGCCGTTCGACCAGCGAGTAGCGCAGCACGGTGTCGGGCACCGAGCCGCGGGGGAAGGTGGCGATCTTCGGCTTGCGGCCCTGCGCCTCGGTGAAGCGGGCGATGGCCTCGGCGTGGTCCTCGATGCGGGCGAAGGTATCGGCCAGCTCGCCGCGGGCGACCAGGCCGATCTGCTCGCGGATGCTCGCGGCCAGCACCTTGATCGGCACGCCATTGGCGCGGGCGACCATCGCCGGCCCGATGCCGAAGTACATGACGTCGAGCTCGCCGGAGGCCAGTGCCTGGACCATGGCCGGGCCGCTGGAGAAGCGGGTCAGCTCGAGTTCGAGGCCGGCCTCCGTCGACCAGCCCTCACCCTCCATCACGAACAGCTGGGCGACCGGCAGGATCGGCATGTAGCCCACCTCGAGGCGGGTGGGGTCATCGGCCTGGGCCGGGCCGACGGCGATCAGCAGGGCCACCAGGGGGGCCAGCAGGCGGGGAATGCGGGGCATGGGCTCTCTCCAGGCGTGAATCACGGCCCTTCATCCTAGCGCCTCGGCCCGTTATGACTTAAATAATTATATAAAATAATTTTTTATACACATATGTTATTAGCTGCGCCCCGGCCACTGCCATGAGGAGGCAGGCCTGGCGGGGTGGGCTCGGCCTTGGCGTCAGGGCGCGGGCGCGGCGGCGCCCAGGAAGCGTTCCTGCCAGTAGTCCAGGGCCAGGGCGGTGGTAGTGACCCGGCGGCCTCGCCCCGGGGCGTGGATCATCTCGCCCTCGCCCAGGTAGATGCCCACGTGGCTCGGCTTGCCGCCCCCGGCGGTGGCGAAGAACAGCAGGTCGCCGGGGCGCGCCGCATCGACCCGTGGCAGGGCCTCGAACTGTTCCCGGGAGGTGCGTGGCACGCGGATGCCGGCCCGGGAGTAGGCCCGCTGGACCAGCCCCGAGCAATCCATGCCACGTTCGGTGGTGCCGCCCAGGCGGTAGGGGGTGCCCAGCGCCCGCTTGGCCTCGGCGAGGATCAGCGCCCGGTCGATGGAGAGCTCTCCCGGCGTGTCTCGGGTGGCGAGCTCGCGTCCCGCACAGCCGGTCAGCAGGGCGACGAGGAACATCATGGCCAGCAGGTGACAGCCGGCCGTCGTCAGGGCATGGCCGGGAGCGAGGCGGGGCAGGGCGGGTGTCTCGGTCATCTCCGTCGCGGTCACTCTCGGGCGGTTAAGCCGTCAGCTTACCCCGTCGGCATGCATCAGCGAAAGGCAATGCGCGTGCCGCTGGCCAGCATCTCGTCCGGCGAGAGGGCATGGCCCGGCACGCCGATCATCTCGTCTCCGCACTGGTCGCCCCAGGTCAGCACGCCATGGGTCAGGCCGATACCGCCGAGCAGGTCGCGGATCTCGCCGGTGCCCAGGAAGGTGCGGGTCCTCCCCTGGTTGTCGGAGAGCTCCGAGACGTCGTTGGCGTGGTGGAAACGCACCGTGTAGATGCCATCCATCGACTCGACCTCGACGATCGGCGTGAGGCCATGGGCGACGGCATTGGCGATCTGCTTCAGGGTGACATGGTCACCCAGTTGATAGGCCGGGATGGACATGGGGCTGCCTCGTGAGGGGGTCATGAATGTACAACTAGTGTAGAAGGTGGTTCTCCCATATCAAGCGCCTTTCATGCTGGCGGCTAACAGGGGCGTGGCAGGGAGTGCAATGTATGTATATGGCTTATAAACGGAGTGGCGGCCTGCGGTGCCGGGCGGGATCCATCCGGCGGGGTGGAAAAGCGTGCCGCTCGCCCTCACATCGGGGCACATCGAACATTCACCCTTGAGAGAAGGAGTCCCCATGAGCTTCCAGGGAGAACAGCACCCCGGCGTGCAGGCGCCCACCGCCGACAGCGAGGGCTTTCGCCTCAACCACACCATGCTGCGGATCAAGGACCCGGAGAAGGCGCTGGCCTTCTATACCCGGGTCTTCGGCATGCGGGTGCTGCGTCGGCTCGACTTCGAGGAGATGCAGTTCTCGCTCTACTTCCTGGCGCGGCCGGAACCCGGCGAGCGCATCCCGGAGGAGACCGGCGAGCGCACCGTCTGGACCTTCAGCCAGCGCGGCGTGCTCGAACTGACCCACAACTGGGGCACCGAGGAGCAGCAGGATTTCGCCTACCACGACGGCAACGCCGAACCCCAGGGTTTCGGCCATATCTGCTTCAGCGTGCCCGACCTCGAGGCCGCCCAGGCCTGGTTCGATGCCAACAACGTGACCTTCGTCAAGCGCGCTGACCAGGGCAAGATGAAGGACGTGGTCTTCGTCAAGGACGCCGACGGCTACTGGATCGAGGTCGTGCAGGCCGACCGCCTCGGCCAGATGGGCGACTGAGCCCTCTGTGTCGTTCCGGCGGGGCGGTCTTTGCCTTAAACGGCGCTGGGAGATAAGGTCTCGTCCGTGTTTGTTCATGGCATGACCTGCCAAGGAGACCCGA
Source organism: Halomonas gemina (assembly GCF_023554995.1). Classification (GTDB taxonomy): domain Bacteria; phylum Pseudomonadota; class Gammaproteobacteria; order Pseudomonadales; family Halomonadaceae; genus Halomonas; species Halomonas gemina. The sequence goes on along the minus strand of NZ_JAMJPK010000007.1, from coordinate 113,849 downwards.
TGAAACTGCTTGATCGCCCCGTGACCCTGGCGCTGGCCGGCGCCCTGCTGGCCGCCCCGCTGGCCTGGAGCTCCGCTGCCCTCGCCGAGGAGCCTGCCCAGGTGCGCTTCTCCGTGCCCGCCTGGCCCGGCGTGACCGTCAAGACCGCCCTGGCTGCCCAGCTGCTGGATGCCCTGGGCTACGAGAGCCGCCAGCAGGAGCTCGGCTCCACCATCACCTATGAGGCCCTCACCCAGCGCGAGCTGGATGTCTTCCTCGCCGCCTGGCTGCCCGCCCAGCAGTCGATGTTCGACGCCACCATGGAAAAGGGCCTGATCGTCGATCTCGGCAACAACGTCGAGGGCGCACGACTGGGCTTCGCGGTGCCGAGCTATGTCTATGATGCCGGCGTGACCTCTGCCGAGGACCTGGCCGACGAGGAGATCGCCGAGAAGCTCGGACGCACCGTCTACTCCATCGAGGTCGGCTCCGGCATGAGCGACACCCTCAACGAGGCCGTCGAGAACGACACCTATGGCCTGGGCGACTGGGACCTCTCCGAGACCTCCACGCCGGGCATGCTCAGCGCCGTGGACGCGGCCATCAACCGCGAGGAGTGGATCGTCTTCGCCGGCTGGACGCCCCACTGGATGAACATCGAGTACGACGTCGAGTACCTGACCGATACCCAGGACATGTGGGGGCCCGGCGGCGGGCGCAGCGACGTGCGTACCCTGGTGACCAGCGACTTCGCCGAGGCCGCCCCCAACGCCACCCGGCTGCTCGATCAGCTCAGCTTCACCGCCGAAGATCAGAGCGAGATGATCCGTGGCTTCAGCTACGAGGAGCGCGAGCCCAAAGCGGTGGCGCTGGACTGGATCCGCGCCAATCCCGGCAAGGTGCAGGCCTTCGTGGAAGGTGTGACCACCCGTGACGGCGAGCCGGGCTGGCCGGCCGTGCAGCAAGCGCTGGAGATCCCTGACGCTTGATGGCGGTGTCATGACGGCATGATCGTGAGGCCGCCCCATAAGGGCGGCCTCGTGCTTTCAGTGGGAGCGATCTTCAGATCGCGAAAGGAGGTGTCAAAATGCGATGCTCCTTTCAATAGCCTGTCATCTCGAGATACCCCTGACCGCGCGATGCACCGCTGGCGTGATCGGTCACCCTCACCTCGCCTTCCCAGTAGCTTACCGCGGTGGCCATCCAGCGATTGGCGTGGGGTGCCGCGACCGTCAGGTCGAGGCCCTGGTTCGGGAGCTGCAGTCGCCAGCGGGTGGGCAGCTCCCGGCCGGCCACGGCCGAGGTGGCCAGCGGCTCGAGGACGAGGCTGCCGTCATCGAGGGGCGTCGTCTTGCCCTCGGGGGTGATCCAGCTGCCGGAGAAGTAGTCGCCCCCATGCTCGCCGCCGCCGCGCAGGCGGAAGGCCATCAGCCGATGGCCATCGGCCAGGTGCAGCGAGAACCAGTCCCAGCCCGCCTGGTCGGGGCCGAGCAATTGGCTGCTCCACTCGCGGTCGAGCCAGGCGCGGCCCGTCACCCGGCGGGCCACGCCATCCAGCGTGACCTCGCCATCGACGCGGTAGAAGGGCTGGCTGACGTAGATCGAGCCCTGGCCGTTGGCGGACTTCTGGCTGAAGCCGTTCTCGCCGTGGAAGACCAGGGGTCCCTCGGCCTCCAGGTCCAACCGGTAGCCGAAGGCAGCGCCGTCATGCGTGGCCTCGGCCACCAGTTCGAGTCGCGACAGGGCATCCCGGTCCGTGTTGCCGACCCGGCTGGCCAGCGTCCAGTCGTCGAGCCAGGCGCGAAAGGGCGCCGCGATGACGCCGGCCTGGTCGTGTTCGGGAGCGCTTCCCTGCGAGCTGCCCCGGGCAAATCGTTCGGCCACGCGGTGGGTGTCGCCCCGGGAGACGGCCATATGGGCCATCCACAGTTGGTCGGCGGCCCAGGGCCCGGGCGCCTCGGGGCGCTCGGCCGGCGGCAGCTGGGCCTGGCGGAACAGGGTCCATTGAATGCCCAGCGGCTGGCCGGTCTCGTCTTCCAGGTTGGCGGTGAGGTACCACCACTCCAGGCGGTAGTCGGGATGGGGCCCATGATCCTCGGGAAAGCGCAGGCGCGTGCCGGGCGTGGCCTGCACGAAGCCGCCGGCCTCGGCGCCCAGTCCCGCGAAGCCCTGGGACGGGGTGGCGGGCGCGTCCCCTTCGCAGCCCGCCAGCAGGGTGGCCAGCAGGGCCACCGCCAACCAGGTCGGCCAGCGCCTCATGTCGCCTCCTCCTCGGCCAGCAGGGTGCGGGGCGGTGTGCGCCACAGCGTCAGGGCCGGCAGGCCGGCCGCCAGCAGCGCCACCCCCAGGGCGGTGGCCAGGGTCAGCGCGACCTCGGTGGGGAAGACATGCAGCGGCAGGCGCCAGCCGAAGGCGGCCACGTTGATCACCGCCACCAGGCAGGCGGTGATGGCGATGCCCAGCGGCACGGCGGCCAGTCCCGTGACCAGCGCCGCCCCGCCCAGCTGCGCCAGCTGGATGCCGGCCAGGCGACCCCGGGTCACGCCCAGCGCCCAGAGCGGCGCCAGCCGGCGGCGGCGCTCCCGGGCCTGGGCCAGCAGGCTGGCGAGCAGCGCCAGGGCCGCCACGGCCAGGGTCAGGGCGTTGAGGGCCCGGGTGATGGCGAATGTGCGCTCGAAGATCTCGGTGGAGAGCGCCTTGACCTCGCGCTGGTCGCGCAGGGTGTCGCGGCCCAGCGAGAAGCGGGCGTCGAGCGCATGGGAGAGCGTCTCGGCCTGGCGTTCTCCCGGCGGGCCGGTGTCGGCGAGCACGATGCCCAGCGACCCCGGTGCGGCGGCGAAGCGCTCCCGCAGCGCGGCCGTGGCCAGCAACACCTCGCCGCGGGGATTGCCGTAGTCGGGGTAGATGGCAGCCACCGTCAGCCGCTGGTGGTCACCCGGCGAGCGCAGCACCAGCCGGTCCCCGGGGGCGATGCCCTGGCCGAGGGCCAGCTGCTCGTTGATGAAGGCTTCGCCGTCTTCCAGTGCCGACCAGGCGGCGTCCCGTCCGGCCCGGGTCTCGAGCAGTGGCCAGGTCGGGGTGAGGCGGGCGCCCGGGGTGATGCCGAACAGCGTCACCGGCACCGCGAGGCGTCGATCGCCGCCCCCGGCCTGCACCTCGATCAGGGTCGACTCGGCGTCGGCGGTGGGCAGCAGCTCGGCGACCTCGTCGCGCTCCTCCAGCCAGGCCTGCACCGTATCGAACTGCCCGGCCGGCGGGCGCAGGTAGAGGTCGGCGGCCAGCCGCTGGTCGAGCCAGTCGAGGAAGGTGAGGCGAAAGCCGCCGACCATGCTGCCTACCCCCAGGTTGGCGGAGAGCGCGATCAGTAGTGCCATCATCGCCAGCGAGAGGCGCGGCAGCTGGAGCTGCAGGTCGGCCAGGGCCCACTGGGTCAGCGGACGAGCTCGGGCGAGCCTCCCCAGGCCGGCCAGTCCGGCCGCCAGCAGCGGCGACAGCCAGAGGGCGCAGCCCAGCATCATCGCCCCGACCAGCACGAAGCCGGCGAGGAGCCCCTCGCCGGCGGGCTGTGCGGCCAGCCAGGCCCACACCGCCAGGGCCAGCAGGGCGGCGAAGGTGCCGGCGATGGCCTGGCCGCGCAGCTGGCGCTGGAAGCCCGCGCGCCACGCCTGGGCCTGGCCGAGCCCCAGCACGCCGAGCCGGGCGGCCCGCCACAGGATGCCGCTGCCGGCGACGAAGAGCCCGCCCAGGGTCACGCCGAGCCCGCCCAGCCAGTAGTGCCAGGGCAGGCGCAGCTGCGCGCCCACCGCGGCACCGTAGAGGCTCTGCAGGGTGGCCGCCACGTCGGGCAGCAGGGCACGGGCCAGCCAGACGCCGCTGGCGATGCCGGCCAGGGCGCCGATCACCCCCAGCAGCGCGAGCTCCAGCGCCAGCAGGCCGACCAGGGTGCGCCCCGGCACGCCCAGGGCGCGCAGGGTGCGCAGCAGCCCCAGGCGCTGTTCCAGCGCCAGCCCCAGTGCCGCCTGGACGATGAACAGCCCGACGATCAGCGCCAGCAGCGCCATGGCGGTGAGGTTGAGGTGGAAGCTCGCGGTGAGCTCGCCGGGGTCGACCAGGGTATCGGCGCGGCCGAGCCGGTAGCCCTCGGGGGCCGACTCCAGCGCGCCGGCCGCGGTCACCAGCCGGCTGAGGGCGGTACCCCGTTCCAGCAGCCGGGCCGCGACGGCGATGTCCACCACCAGGGTATCCGGCGGCAGCGCCGTGGCCAGCACCAGCGGCGGCAGCCGCCGGCCATCGGCCATTGCGGGCTCGGCGCCCGGGGCCGCCTGCCGCTCGAGCCCCAGCAGTGGGACGGTATCCGGGGCCAGCCGGGTCTGCCAGGGCGGGGTGAAGAAGGCCGTCAGCTCGCCGCGGCTGCCCGCCGTGGCGAAGGCGCTGTCGCCGGGCAGGGTCAGCGGGTCGATGCCGATCACCGTCAGGCGCTCGCCCTCCTGCGTGACCACCTGGCCCTCCAGCAGCGGCGAGACGGCAAGGCCGGCGCGGCGCAGGGTCACGAAGTCACTACGATCCAGGGGCTCGCCATCGCGGCGCTCGAGGCGGTCCAGGCCGGTGGTGAAGAGCGCCTCGGCTCGGTCGTAGCTGTCGCGGGCCGAGGCGTTGATCGCCTGCACGCCGCTCCACAGCGCACCCGCCACCCAGAGGCCCAGCAGCAGCATGGCCAGCTGGCCGGGGTGGCGGCGATAGTGGGAGAGCAGGGTGAGCAGGGCGGTGAGCATGGTGCACCGGAGTGGCGAGCCAGCAGGGCCGTGGGGGCCCTCGTGGCGTTATCGTCTCATACAAGCGACAGGGCGGGAATGGCAGGCGCCGGCAAGACGCCTGCGTTTTGCGTTCACGCATTCAGGCGCGCGACGGTTTCCTCGGTGCTCCACAAGGCATTGGCCATGTAGCGGAAGTTGATCAGGGCGGCGAGGTAGCCGTCGCCTTCGGGGAGTTTCGCTGCGGCTGTGGCATCTTTCACTACGACTACCTCGAAGCCTTGTTCCAGCAGTTCGCGCATGTGGGCTTCGACACAGAGGTTGGCCGACATGCCGGCCAGGATGACCTGGTCGATGCGTTGTTTTCGCAGCTGCAGCACCAGATCGTTCTGCTCGGGGCCATAGATCTTATGGGGCGAGGTGATTATGGTCTTGCCATCCTCGATAAACGAGCGGTACTCGGGCATGAAGTCCGCCCCACTGTTGCGCTCGAGTGCCGCCAGGGGATCCGGGCGATCGAACATGCCGATGTTGTGCATCAGCTTTTCCAGTGGTCCGTTGAATTTCCATTGATGGTCAGATGGATAGTAGAAGTGGGGCGAGACGGCCACGGTCATGCCGCGCTGTTTGGCCGCGGCGAACAGGCGCCGGATGTTCTCGACGGTACCGTGTTCCTGCACGCTCTCGCCGACCACTTGCCAGGTGACACCATCAGGGCTCAGAAAATCGATCTGCGGGTCGGTCACCACGAGGGCGGCTCGCGCGAGGTCGAGTTCGAAACCGCCATCCGGTAAGGCGGCTTTTTCGGGTGGGGCGTAGGGGGCGCCGGCATGATCGGCGGCGACGGCATTGCTGGATATGCCACCGAGGGTGGCCGCAGTGATGCCCGCCAGCCCGCCGGCGAGCAGGCGACGGCGGTCCTTGTCGACGACATGGAAGGTCGGCTCGGTGGTAGTAGGATGATCATTGTGATTGCACATGGCGTATTCCTCTGATGATTGAACGGTACGCTGTCAGGCTAGCGCCATGCCCGTGCCATATTGTTCGTATCAGGTGCCATTTCGGCCATTTCCACCCGGGGGCTTCATGCGGGATCAACTGCTAAAGCGCATGACCATCGAGGTGAGATCCTTCGCCGTCTGCGAGGTGCGTCGCGGATGGCCCCTGGAGACGCCCCCCTTGGGTAGCGTCTCGCTGCATTACGTCCTGCGGGGAAAGGGCAGCCTACGAGATAGCTCGAATCAGTCGCTGCCGTTGGCACCGGGCAGCCTGGTGATCTGTCCACCGAACCAGCGGCTGACCGTCAGCGAGACGGTGGGTGATTCCTTCCAGCTGCCGCACTGCGAGCCAGCCAGTGGCACCCTGGAGTGGCTAAGCAGCCAACGGGACGACCGCTTGCCCGGGGTACTGATCCTCTGCGGGATGCTCGATGTCGTGACGCCTGAGTTGGGTGGTTCGCCATTCGACCGTCTGCAGGCACCGGTGCGAATCGCCTCGGCGAACGCGGCCATCTCGCCGTTGTTCGAAGCGCTGTTCGAAGAGCTCACCACCCAGGCGTTGGGCTGCCAGGCGATGATTGATGCGTTGATGAAGCAGTGCCTGGTGCTGCTGCTCAGGGAGCTCCAGGCCAGTTCGGTGCATCCTGCCTGGCTGCTGGCGCTAGAGGATCCCGCACTGGGAGCGGCCGTCTCGGCCATGACCGAGGACCTCGGGCGTCGCATCGGCATCGAGGAACTGGCAGCGCTCAGCCACATGAGCCGCACGACTTTTATCGCCCGCTTCAAGCGGGCCTACGGCTTACCGCCCCAGCGCTTCCTCGCCGAGCAACGTCTGCGCCAGGGGCGTGACCTGCTGGTCGCGACTTCGTTGTCAGTCAAGCAGGTGGCGCTGCGCTGTGCCTACCGCAGTCGAAGCCAGTTCAGCGCCGCCTTCAAGTCGCGTTTCGGGCGAGACCCCGAGCACTATCGGCGCGATCCGCGCGGCGATAGCCGTTGAGCCGCCAGCTGCCGACTACTCCTCTGGCGTCTCGTCGAGGTGCAGCCAGCGGGCCAACCGTGAGCCACGTCGTCGGCTCAGGTACCAGGGCAGCAGGGTCATCACGGCGAGAATCGCGATGGCGGCCGAGATCGAGAGCAGTGGGTGCAGCTCGAAGGCCAGCCCTGCGGCCGCGGTCACCGGCAGGGTGGGAATCGGGCCGACCACCACCGCCAGCATCATCAACAGCAGGAGCAGCAGCGGGCCCAGGCTGCCCTGACTGTTGAATCATCCGGCGATACCGGAGGGGGAGAAGCTCATGGGCAGGCCCAGCTCCTGGAGGAGGCACCAGATACCGGCCATGATGGCCGCCACGGTGGCGATGAGTGCGGCTCTGAAGACCCAGTCGGAGGGGGCAGTCACGGTGTCGGTGTCCTTTCGACGCTGAATGTCCTGCTAGTCGATACGGCCATGGGTGAGGTGCAGGCGTCGGTCTAGCGGGGCGGCCACCCTCGGGCTGTGGGTAACCATCAGCAGCGCGCAATCAGTGTCGCGTACCAGGGCCAGCAGCAGCTCGAGCACCTCGTCGGCGGTACCTTCATCCAGGTTGCCGGTGGGCTCGTCGGCGAGCAGCAGGGCCGGGCGCGGTGCCAGGGCGCGGCCGATGGCCAGGCGCTGCTGCTGGCCGCCGGAGAGCTGCTCCGGGTAGCGCCTCGCCAACCCGGCCAGGCCCAGCCGCTCGAGGAGTTCGGCCGTCCAGTCGGGCCGTTCGCGACCGGCCAGGCGGGCCTGCAGGCGCAGGTTGTCGAGCACCGAGAGGCTCGGCACCAGGTGGAACTGCTGGAACACCAGCCCCAGGGTCTCGCGACGCAGCCGCGCCCGACCCGCCTCGCCGAGCGACGAGATGGTCCGGCCCGCCACCCTGACCTCGCCGCGGTCGGGCAGGTCGAGACCCGCGGCCAGGTGCAGCAGGGTCGATTTGCCGCTGCCCGACTCGCCCATCAGTGCCAGGCTCTCGCCGGCGGCCAGGGACAGGTCGACACTCGCCAGCACCGTGAGCGGGCCCTGGGGGGTGGCATAGGCTTTGTGGACCTGGCGGAGCTCGAGCATGGCGGCCTTCCTGGCGTTTAATCGTCGATCATGGTGGCATAGCCGCCGGCTCAGACGAAGATCCGCTCGAACTCCGGTGAAAAGTCCTGGCTTGCAGGGGCTATGCCGAGCTGATCGGTACTCCAGGCAATCAGGCGTCGGGATGCCTGGAATAGCGACTCGGTGAGTTCATTAAGCAGATTGAAATGCTCGGCGATTTCCGCGTAGTTGGTCGCATATTCATGAGCGGCCATGTTGCGAACTGCGCGGCAGCGTTGCCAGTCGCTAGTGGAGTCGATGACGCCCTGTTTTTCGAAGAAGGCCAGAACCTTGAGAAAACTGTCGGATGACTCACCCGCGAGCAGGGCGCTGTGGCGCATGGCGGAGGCCAGCGAGTCCTGGAGTTTGGCGAATCGCTCGTTGATGGCGGCGAGCGTCTCGAACAGATCGACATCCTTCTTGTGCTTTGTCAGCCACTCGGGATCAATTGCCCAGTCGATCTTTGCCTCGGACTGGTGAAGAAACCAGGCACAGCGCTGAATGGCTTCCAGTAGCTGGGCCAGATGGTGGCGCTGTTCGTCGAGGATATCGAGGGTCATGCCGCATCCTCGGCATCGATAGGCCGCGCCTGTTTCAGTGCGATGGCTTGGAAGGGTGTCGGTTCGGTGCCCTGTGCATAAGTCACGATATCCACCGGTAGGTGGAGGCGTGCCTCCAGGGCCTGTTTCAGTTCGGCGCGGGCGAGGAGCGGGATCGGGCTATCCGAGATCAGCAGCAGATCGAGATCTCCGCCGCGACGAGTATCGTCCAGGCGTGAGCCGAACAGGCGGACCTCCACGTCGTGATCGACGAGTCGCCTGGCGATGGAGAGAATGAGCTGGCGCTGCTCTCTATTGAGACGCATGGGGACATTCCGGGCGTGAAAGGCTCATGAAGAGTCTAGCACTGTGCCGGCAGTGGCCGACAACGCCACCCGAAGGTGGCGTTGGTCGAGTGGCAAGGCGATCGGTCAGTGGTCGTGGCCGTGGCCGTGATCGTCGTGCTCGTGGTCATCGTGCCCATGGTCGTCATGTCTATGGTCATCATGACCCGGCTCGGCCAGGGCGTCGTGCAGGGTGCGGACGTTGTGGCGCATCATGCCGAGCCAGCTGCTGGCCTCGCCGTCGCTTGCCAGGGCGTCGGCATAGAGGGTGCCGGCCACCGGCAGGCCGGTCTCCTCGGCCAGCTGGTCGATCATCGCCGGGCTGGTCATGTTCTCGTGAAACAGTGCCTGGACATTCTCCTCGCGGATTACGTCGATCAGCCGGGCCATATTGGCCGCGCTGGGCTCGGCCTCGGTGGAGAGCCCCTGGGGCGAGAGAAACTGCAGGCCGTAGGCACGGGCGAAATGGCCGAAGGAGTCGTGGCCGGTGATCACGCTGGTGCCTGCGGGAATCTCGTCAAGGTGCTCACGCAGTTCGCCGTCGACGGCGGCGATCTCCTCGAGGTAGCGCTCGGCGCTGGCCCGGTAGGCCGCGCTATTGTCCGGGTCGGCCTCGATCAGGCCCGCGAGAATGTTCTCCACGTAGACCTGACCCATGCCCAGGTCCTGCCAGGCGTGAGGATCGATGGGGCCATGGTCATGGCCGTCGTGCTCGCCGTTGCCCTCATCGCCATGCGCCTCATGCCCGTGATCATGCGCATCGTCGTCGTGGTCGTCGTGGTCGTCGTGGTCGTCGTGGCCATCGTCCGACTGGGCGGAGAGCCGCGCCTCGATGCCGTCGGTGGCCACCACCAGGGGGCCGGTGAAGTCGCTGGCGTCGATCAGCCGCTCGATCCAGCCCTCGAACTGCAGGCCGTTGAAGACCACCAGGTCGGCCTCGGCCAGGGCGCGAGCGTCGGTGGGGCGCGGCGAATAGACATGGGCATCGCTGTCCGGCCCCACCAGGGCGGTCACCTCGACGTGCTCACCGCCGACGTTCTCGATCATGTCGGCGAGGATGCTGAAGCTGGTGACCACCTGGACGCGCTCGGCGGCCAGGGCGGCGGGCAACGCCAGCAGGGTGGAAACCCCGGCGAGCAGGGCAAAGGGGCGGGAGAGACGCATGGCAGGCTTCCTCGGTGGTTGTGTCAGGAGTTGCTGAATCAGTCGTGTTCGGGAGCGCCCAGCGGCGCGGCATGGCGCCGCCAGCGGGCGGTCAGGCTGTGGTGGCGGCCGAACAGGGCGGAGAGCACATAGCCGCCGCCGGCCAGCAGGATGATCGCCGGGCCCGAGGGCAGGCTGAGGTGGTAGGAGAGCAGCAGGCCGCCGGTGCTGGCCACCAGGGCGATGACGATGGCGATGGCGATCAGCCCCTCCAGGCGCTGGCTCCAGAAGCGCGCCGTGGTGGCCGGCAGCATCATCAGGCCCACCGCCATCAGGGTACCCAGGGTCTGGAAGCCGGCGGTGAGGTTGAGCACCACCAGGCCCAGGAAGATGCCGTGCACCACGCCGCCGCGCACCCCCTGGCCGCGCAGGAACAGCGGGTCCAGGCACTCCACCACCAGGGCGCGGAAGATCACCGCCAGGGTCACCACGATCAGGCTGCTGATGCCGGCGATCAGCACCAGGGCGGTGGAGTCCACGGCCAGAATCGAGCCGAACAGCACATGGGTGAGGTCCACGCTGCTGCCGCCCAGCGACACCAGCATGACGCCGGCGGCCAGCGAGATCAGGAAGAAGCTGGCCATGGCCGAGTCCTCGCGGTGGCCGGTCATTTGCGACACGCTGCCGGCCAGCAACGCTATCAGCAGCCCCGAGAGGATGCCGCCCAGGCTCATGATCGGCAGCGAGAAGCCGGCGGCCAGGAAGCCCAGCGCCACGCCGGGCAGGATGGCATGGGCCATGGCATCGCCGATCAGGCTCATGCCGCGAAGCATCAGGAACACACCCAATGGCGGGGCAGCCAGCGATAGCGCCAGGCCGGCCACCAGCGCGCGCCGCATGAAGCCGTACTCGAGGGGGGCCATCAGCCAGGCGTCAAGCAGTGCCAGCATGGGAGGCATCCGGAAAGGTCAGGGGCAGGCGCGGCGCCCGGGGCACCAGGCCGCTGTGGTGGTCGAGCAGGGCGTCGGGGCTGACCCAGCGGCCATGGCCGCCGGCGAGCAGCAGGACATCGTCGGCCAGGCGGCCGAGCTGCTCCATGTCGTGGATCACCACGAGGATGGTGGTGCCGCGCCGGGCCATGTCGCGCAGCACCTCCATCAGCACGTCCACCGTCTCGATATCGACGTTGGCGAAGGGCTCGTCGAGCAGCAGCAGCTCGGCCTCCTGCATCAGGGTGCGGCCCAACAGGGCGCGCTGGCGCTGGCCGCCGGAGAGCTCGCCCAGCGGGCGGTGGGCCAGGTGCGAGATGCCCAGCCGCGCCATGATCTCGCGCCCGCGCCGATAGTGGGCCGCACAGTACCCCTTCAGGGCCCCGTGGCTCGGCCAGGTACCGGTCATGATCAGCTCTTCCACGCTCATCGGGAAGGTGAGGTCCAGCGCCAGCTGCTGGGGGAGCCAGGCGCAACGCTCACGGGGCACCCGGCACTCCACGCTGCCGGACACCGGGGCCAGCATGCCCATGATGGCGGCGATCAGGGTGCTCTTGCCGGCGCCGTTGGCGCCGATCAGGGCGGTGATGGCGCCATCCATGAAGCGGCCGTCCAGGTGCTCGAGGACCGTCTGGCCGCCGCGGGCCAGCTGCAGGTCGTGCAGTTGCAGGCGCGACATCAGCTCCACCACCCCGCGGCCCAGGAGACCGTCAGCCACAGGGCGGCGAGGGGCGCGGCGACCAGCACCAGGCGGCGGGTCGCGGAGAGCGACATCAGCGAGAAATGGCAGGGCCCTTCCGGGCGATGCCGGTGTCGATGGTGAGCCATGGGGAAGCCTCCTGAAAACTGGCGGAGGTTATAACATAACAATAAGGGCGCTGGCCACCGCGAGACGCGATGCCGGGTTCAGCCTTCTGCCTTTCAGTAGTGCAGCGCCACCCCCAGCTGGTTCGGCCCCACCAGGAAGGCGACCTCCCCCTCCAGGTGCACGTCGCCGAATGATACCGCCGCCGGCTGGAAGCGGTTCACCGCCGCCATGGCCTGACCCGGCTGGGTGCGCAGCTGCAGCTCGCTGACCAGCATGCCGGTGGCGAAGTTGATGGCGCCGTCGTCGGGGCGGTCGTCGCCCACGCCGATCACCAGCCCCGCCGCGGTGTTTACGGCGAGCGACCCCAGTCGTGCCTGCCAACTGCGCCGCCGGCGCTCTTCCTCTGCCACCGTCTCCAGCAGCCGTCGGGCGCCTTTGATGTCGTTCGCCTCGCCCGCCTGCAGCGCCCGGTAGGCGGCGGGATGGGGCTGGCGGTCCAGCAGCATGCCGCCCAGCGCCAGGGCTGACTTCACCACGCCCACCCGGCCGTCAAAGCGATCCTCGTCGTTGCTGGCCTCGCTGGCCTGCCAGGCGCTGAGCGCCAGGCTGCCGGCATAGACGGTGGTCCAGCCCGCCTGCCAGAGGTCGGCCTGCTGGGCGCCTCGGGCCAGGGCATCCTCGTAGGCACGGACTTCCGCCTCCCCGGACTGGGCGAGGGCGGTGGCGGACAGGCTCAGCAGGCAGAGGGCGGCGAGCAGCGGTGGGAGGCGGGTAGTCATGGGGGACTCCAGCAGTTGGTCAGGGATAGTTACCTCATTATAAGCATGGCTCAGATCCCCAAGGCGCGGCGCATCATCCATTGTTTGGCCTGAGGAAGCCGTTCGGCGAGGGCCAATCCTGCTGACCCGGCGGAGCGCAGCCCCTCGCCCCCGGTGAAGACGCGATGGAAGGTTTCGGTGGCCGCCATCATGGCCAGAGTCTGGGGGCGCCTCTCCAGCGCATAGCGGCCGATGGAGGCGAGGCCGCCGAGATCCTTGTTGTGAGCATGGGCGTAGGCCAGCCGCTCGGCCAGGGTAATTACGTCCTGGAGGCCCAGGTTCAGGCCCTGGCCGGCCAGCGGATGGACCACATGGGCGGCATCGCCGACCAGCACGACCCGGGAGGCGGTGTAGCGGCGCGCATGCTGGCGCTTGATCGGGAAGCTGGCGCGGCCAAGCACTCGCTCCAGGCCTCCCAGGCGGCTGGGAAATTCCTTCTCGATGGTGGTTCTCAAGGTCTCGTCGTCCATCGCCTCGCGGGCGCGGACCTTCTCCGGGTCGCCATACCAGACCAGAGAAGCATGATGGCCCGTCAGCGGCAGCATGGCCTGGGGCCCTTCTGGCGTGAAGCGCTGCCAACTGACGTCCTGTTGTGGCAGCGCCGTTTGCACGTTGATGATCAGGGCACGCTGGTGATAGTCCGTGACATCGACCCGGATGCCGGCCCGCTCGCGCACTCGCGAACCGGCACCCTCGGCCCCTACCAGCAGCGATCCCGTGAGCAGGCGGCCGTTGTCCAACTCCAGGAGGACGCGGTCGCGGCCGCTAAGCTGGGCAATCGGCGCAGCCTCGCAGAAGCACTCGACATTGGGCATCTCCACAAGGCTTGCCCAGAGGGCATGGCGGATCACACGATTCTCGACAAAGCTGCCGAAATTCTCCAGACCGATGGACTCGGCGCTGAATCGGGTCTCGCCTTGGCCCTGTATATCCCAGGCCAGGATATGCCGAAAGGGACAGCGTCTCTCTTCCGGGATCAGTGACCAGGCACCCACGGACTCGAGCAGCCGCTGGGAGGCCAGATTGAGTGACGAGACGCGCAGGTCGAAGCGGTCGTCGTCGACGGGCGCCGGTGCCTCACCGGCTTCCACCAGAGCGACCTGCAATCGATCCTTGCCGAGGGCCGCGGCGAGCGCAGCCCCGACCATCCCGCCGCCCACGATGATGACATCAAAGTACTCGCGCATGCTGCTTCCTCAGGGTGCCAACTGGCGGCTTTGGAGATCACCATGATCATGGCGATCGAGATTACCAAGGTGGTAGGCACGCGGTCACGCGGCTTGGCGGCAGGGGCTCAGGGAAGGCAGGTCGAGTGTGCTAATCTCGCACGGTCCCCGACCGGCAAGGAGGCCGCGCATGACCGCGACTCGCTCCCTGATGATTCTGCTCGGCTGGCTGGCGCTGGTCGTGCTGGCCGCGCTGACCGGCATCGCCACCCCGCCCGGCGAGTGGTACGCCGGCCTGGCCAAGGCGCCGCTCACCCCGCCCGCCCTCGTCTTCCCCATCGCCTGGAGCACGCTCTACCTGCTGATGGCGCTGGCCGCCTGGCGGGCCACCCTGGCCGCTCCGCCCGCCGCGCGCTGGCACACCCTGTGGCCCTTCGTCGCCCAGCTGGCCGCCAACGCCCTGTGGTCGATCCTGTTCTTCGGGCTGCACTGGATGGGCCTGGCGCTGCTCGACCTGCTGCTGCTGTGGGGGCTGATCGTGCTCACCATCCGCCGCTTCGCCGGGGTCTCGCGCCTCGCCGCCTGGCTGCTCGCGCCCTACCTGGCCTGGGTGAGCTTCGCCGCCTACCTCAATGCCGCCACCTGGTGGCTCAATGGCGGCGGCTAATGATGACCGCGGTCCCGGGTTGGCTCTGGTGGGGCCTGCTGCCGGCGGGACTGGCGCTGTTGCTGCACCTCTTCCATCGGCGGCTGCGCATCAGCCTGGCCGCGCCGCGGGTGCCGGTCATGCGGGGGCTTGCCGAGCACGGCGTGACGGGCGAGAGGGTGACCATCCCCACGCGGAGAGGCAGGACGCTGGCGGGCTGGTGGCTACCCGGTGCCGAGCGGGGTACGGTGGTGATCACCCACGGCTGGGGGGCCAATCGTGAGCTGATGCTGCCGCTGGCCAGGCCGCTGCAGGCGGCCGGCTGGAACGTGCTGCTGTTCGATGCCCGCAACCATGGCGACAGCGACGCCGACAGCTTCTCCTCCATGCCGCGCTTCGCCGAGGATACCGACGCGGCGCTGGCCTGGCTGCGCGCCCGCCCGGGCATGGCAGAGGAACCGGTGGCGCTGCTTGGGCACTCGGTGGGCGCCGCAGCGGTGCTGCTGGCGGCCTCGCGGCGCGACGACATCGCCGCCGTGGTCAGCCTCTCGGCCTTCGCCCACCCGGATGGCATGATGCGCCGCTGGCTGGCCGGGAAGCGGCTACCGTTCTTCCCGCTGGGCTGGTACGTGCTGCGCTATGTGGAGCACGTGATCGGTCACCGCTTCGACGCCATCGCGCCCGTGACCACCCTGCCGCGTGTGCGCTGCCCTGTGCTGCTGGTGCACGGCCGTGACGACGTGGTGATCCCGCCGAGCGATGCCGAATGGCTCCTGGCCAGCCGCGGCGACACCCCGGCTGAGCTGCGCCTGCTGCCTGGCGATCATGACCTCAGCCAGCACATCGATGAGGAGCTGCCCGAGCTGCTGGCCTTCCTCGAGACGGTTTGGGTCGCGGCCACGCCACAGCCGTCCTGAGCCGAGGCCAGGGGCACAGCCCCGGGCGAGGCGCCCGCCAGGCACTCGGCCAGCGTCAGCCTATTCCGTCGAGCGGCCTCATGCGAGGCACTGCCAGCCTGCCGGCGTGTACAGCTCCAGGCCCGCTTCGGTGCGCCGGCACAGCCATAGCCAGCGGTTTCGGACTAGCTTCGCCACGTCGGGCTGGCGTGCCAGCACTCCCTCGATCCGCTCCCGCGGGGCGTCGATCACCACCGTCAAGCGCAGCGGCTCGTGGCGCCATGACGTTCCGTCGTGCAGTGACTGCAGCGGCAGGCCGATGCGCAGCTGCGGTGAATTTCCCTCGATCACCCCGATGTGCCCGCCCACCACCGAGTGAAGCACCTTGTTACCCGCCCCGTAGAGCTTCGGGACGGCCACCGAGGCGTAGTACTGCAGGTTGATCCAGTTGGCCACCAACATGGGTGCGGTCATCAGTGCCTCCAGTGCGGTACCTTCGGGGTCGCACCCGGGGTCATACTCGTGCAGGAAGACCCGTCCATCGAGGTCGAGGCCGCGGCTGGCCTCGCGCGGCGCCAGCAGCAGCGCCGCGTTGTTGGCCAGTCCCCACTCGGGGCGTGGCTGGGACCAGTCGCCGCCGCGGCGCTGCAGGGCCTCGAGACGCTGTGCATCGCCGACGGCCTGCACACCCAGCGCCGTCGCGCGCTCCTCGCGAGTGGCGCGGCCGGCTTGATTCAGGGCCTGCTCGAAGTGCTCCAGCAGGGAGCTCAGTTCCGACGGGACGGCGTCACTATCCAGCAGCGTGACGCGGTCGGTCAGGGTGTCATGGATGGCGGCCATCACATGCGTCGTGGCGGGCAGGGGAGTGCCGCGGAGCGCCAGCTCCCGACGCACCTCGGAGTCGTTGAGCAGTCGAGCGGCGAGCCGGGCGTTCACGCCGCCACCCTGGCCACTACAGGCACCGCAGGCGAGCCCGGCGTGGTGCGGGTTGTTGTCGCTCGCCGAGTCATGCCCCACCAGCACCAGCAGCGGTGCCACCTCCTTGCCCAGTGCGAGGCTGCCGAGCAGCCCCTGGGCGAGGGCGACCCGCTCCGCCAGCGATAGCGGCTCGCCACCCACGGCGTGGAAGGGGCCCTCGATCGGTGTCGGCGATGGCGCGGGGGCGCGGCGAGGCAGGCTGTCCTTCAGCAGCTTCCAGCCCCAGGCCAGGCCGGTGGTCTCGACCAAGGTAAAGGTCGACAGTGCATGGTACTTGGCGTGACGAACGCCCTGGCGACTGGCCTCCTGCCGATAGCGGCGGCGGTGCAGCTCATCGAGTGGCGTCGACTCCGTGGTGCGGTAGCGCGGCGATAGCAGGCCGGGCGCCCGCGGCAGGGCGCGTGCCGGTCCGGCCGGGTCATGGATGATCGGCATACCGAAGAAGCCCGCCACGCCCAGAGTATCGACCGCGTTTGATGCGGCCTCGAGATGGCGCCGCAGGCGCTCGGAGCGCACATCGATGCAGAAGGCCGCCTGAACACTGGCCGGTTCCGGCCGCGAGGCAGGGCGCGTTGCCAGTTTCTTTGACAAATGGCGCTGATAGCCCAGCTCATAGGCGCACTGCCAGCACCACAGGGCCTGGAGATCGCGATCGGCGCCGGGCGTGGCTTGGTGCCACTGGGCCCGCCAGTGGGCGCGGTGCGGCTCATCGAGTTCGGCCAGGCCCAGCCACTCCCAGGCCAGCAGGATGACGACAAGCTCGTCGATGCCGGCATGACGGGTAGCGACGGGCGTGTGCCAGGCCAGCCCCTGGCACCACGAGGCCCAGCCGTTGACGCGTAGCAGCAGGGTGTGGACCAGGGCTTCCAGGGCTTCCGGGGAGAGTGCCAGGTCGGCGAGCAGCGTCTCCCGCGCGGTCGCCGTGTCGGCAGGCAGTGACGCGACTCGCTGACGCTGGGTGGCGCTCAGCCGCCGGTCGTGGCGACTCTGGGTCCGCCACCAGCCGTAGAGGGTCTCGCCCGGCACCGTCTCCCAGCGTTGCTGGTGATGATCGAAATAGCCGGCACACAGCTCCGCTACCGCCTCGAAGCTATCGTCGGTCGTCGCCGGGGCGTCATGGGCGAGCCACTCCCAGGCGCTCGTCCAGCGCATCGCTTGCTGGTCGGGCTGTTTCAGGGCGGCCAGGAGTGTCGCCTCGTCCAGCGGCGAGTCGCACACGGCGATGGCCGCGCGCAGATCTTCGGGTTGAATCCGTCCGTTCTCCCACGCGTCTCGGTAAAAGCCGGCCGGCAGAGTCAGTGTCACGCCTGCGCGCCGGGCGAGCCGTGCCTCGGCCTCCTCGATGGGTAGGTCGCGTAGGCCCCACCAGGGGTTGACGGCGATCCAGCTATCGAGGGGCCAGGTAGGAGCGATTCGCCCGGCGGCAAGGGCCATGGCCTGATGGTGTGCCTCGGTGACGCATGCGATAGGACTGGGGGCGACAGCAGTCATGACCCTTCTCCTTTGACGAGGACCCGGTTGAGGGGAGCAGGAATCGGGTGGTGGTGGCGCATCAGGCGCTCGATGAGGCGCTCCAGCGGCCGATGGGCGTAGAGGCCCTGGCGGAAGTGGATCCGCCAGTATGCGACCGTGGAATGCTGGGGTTTCAGCACGACGATGAGGGCCAGGCTCACCAGCGTTACCAGCACGGCGCTGCCCAGCAGGCCAGTGCCCAGCGTCAACGCATCGCTGGCCCGCGGCAGCGCCGGCGATACCAGGGCATGCAGCAGCGCATAGAGCGGTACCAGCGCCAGGGCCATGGCGACCAGGGCCAGGCGCCGGTCACGGCCGAGCCCGACCGGCATGCCCAGCAGTGACCCGCCCACGGCCAGCATCAGCAGCGCGCCGAGGATCGGGTTGTGGCTGACCAGCCCGGGCCATGCCATCAGCACTGCACCCGCCGTCCCGGTACCGAGGCCGGCCATCGTCAGCCGCTCGCGCAGCGGAGCCGGCGTTAGCCGTGAGACGCTGGCCGCGCGTACCGTGCGGCCGCAGGCGAGGAAGGAGTGGGCCTTGTAGAGGGAATGGGCGAGCAGGTGAATCAGTGCCAGGGTGTAAGCCCCCAGCCCGATTTCCATCAGCATGAAACCCATCTGAGCGCAGGTGGACCACGCCAAGGCGTGCTTGACGGATGCCTGGGTGAGCATGGTCAGCACCGCGACGACGGCGGTGGTGCCACCGATGGCGACCAGCATCAGGTGCCCCGGGGTGATGCCGTCGAACAGCGGATAGAGGCGCAGCCAGAGGTAGCCGCCCAGGTTGATCACCCCGGCATGGAGCAGTGCCGAGACCGGTGTCGGCGCCTCCATTACCTTCATCAGCCAGCCGTGCAGCGGTAGCTGGGCGCACTTGCACAGTGCCGCCAGCGACAGAGCTATCGACGCCGCCGGCAGCGCCCAGCCCTCACCGGTGGAGGCCGCTGCCGCGGCCAGCAGCATCGGCAGCTCGAAGCTGCCGTAGTGGTGGTAGAGCAAACCCACCGCGACCAGCAGGGCGAGGTCGCCCAGGCGACTGACGGCGAATTTCTGCCAGGCCGCACGACGCGCCTCCAGGCGTTGCGGATAGAGGATCAGCAGGTGGTGAAGCGCCAGACTGACGCCCACCCAGGCCACCAGCATGACCAGCAGGTGGTGGGTGAATACCAGCAGCAACACGCTGGCCAGCACCACCAGACACCAGGGCAGGAAACGGGCGCGGCCCGGGTCGCCTTGCAGGTAGACGTTGGCGAAGCGCAGCAGCACGACGCCGAGGAAGCTGATCAGCAGCGCCATCCATACCGCCAGCCCGTCCGGATAGAGGCCCAGGGGGGTGGCGGCTTCCGGCAGCCCGGTGTTCACACCCGCGCTATCGGCGACCAGCAGGCCGCCGATCAGTGCGCTGGCCAGGAAGCTGCCGAGCATCAGCGTCTGTCCGATTCGCCAAAAGCGCTGCTGGCGCCCGGGGTCGCTCAGGCGAATGGACACGCCGGCGAGGATCAGCAGGGCGACCGGCAGTGCCAGCCAGATGGCCAACGACACATGAGTCGCCGTTTCGAGCAGATTCGTCATAGTACGGCTCCTTGGTGAGAACTGGACGCACTATGTCGTTGTCGTTATGTTATTAAAAATAGTTTATAAAGAAGGTATCGTTCGTTTAAAAAGAACAGTATTCCATGTCATCGGGTAGTGGAATGAAGCTCAACTATCACCATCTCTACCACTTCTGGCAGGTCGCCCGGTCGGGGCACCTGACGCAGACCGCCGAGGCGCTTCACATCTCGCAGTCGGCGCTTTCCCACCAGATCCGTCAGCTGGAGGAGCGTCTGGGTCAGAAGCTGTTCATCCGCGAAGGCCGCAAGCTGCGGCTTTCCGAGGCGGGGCGGCTGGCCTTCGACTATGCCAACGCCATCTTTCGTCAGGGGGAAGAGCTGACCGCCTTGTTTACCGAGGGCGGCCAGGCGCATCGCGAGAGCATCCGGGTGGGTGCAGTAGCCACACTGTCACGCAACTTCCAGGAGGAGTTCCTGCGCCCGTTGCTCGACCGCGAGGACATGGAGCTGAGCCTCCAGAGTGGCGGCCTGGACGATCTGCTGCGCCGCCTCTCCGCCCACCGCCTGGATGTCGTGCTGGCCAACCAGTCCGTGCGCGGCGACGACCAGCATCCCTGGCGCTCGAAGCGCCTGGCGCGCCAGCCCGTCAGCCTGATTGGGGCGTCGGGCCTCGCCCCACTACCGGCGTTTCCCGATGGGTTGCGCGGTCGCGGCCTGATCGTACCCGGCCCCGACAGCACCGTGCGCCAGGCCTTCGATCAGCTATGTGACTACCACCGCCTGTCGCCCACGCTCATCGCCGAGGTGGACGACATGGCGATGATGCGCCTGCTGGCACGCGACACGCTCCACCTGGCGGTGATGCCGCCGGTGGTGGTGCGCGATGAGCTGCGCGCCGGTACGCTGACCGACTTCGGCGCCCTGCCGGGCGTCTTCGAGGAGTTCTACGCCATCACCATTCGCCGGCGCTTCGAGTCGCCTCTGCTCAAGCGCCTGCTGGGACAGCCGAGCGAGGCACTGCTGCCGAAGACGCGGGTGTGACGACTTAAGTCTCGGTATCGACCGCTGTCGGCCGGGCCTTGCCCTGGCGAGCCCCGTCGAGCGTTGGGGGTGGGGGCTCAGCGCTTGCGGGCGATGAACTGCACCACGGCCCCCAGGCCGGTATGGCCGCGGCCCTCGACCACCTGGCGGTCGAACTCGCGGCTCGAGAGGATCTCGAACTCGGCAAAGGCGGACTCCAACTCCGCAGCGGTGGGGGTGCGGTCCGGGGTGTCTGGTCCGCCGGTGTCCCGCGGCACCTGGGCCGGGGTATAGGCCTCCAGGATCAGGAACCCGCCGGGCTTCAGGGTGCGCGCCACCTGGCGGTGCAGGTGCGGGCGGCCCGCCTCGGGCACATGGCAGAAGATCGACACCACCGCGTCGAAGGCCTCGGCGGCGAAGGTATGTTCGGTGAGGTCGGCGACCAGGGTCTCCAGCGGCACGCCCTCCCGCTCGGCCAGCCTGGCCGCCTTGCGCAGGCCGACCGCCGAGGCATCCACGGAGAGCACCCGATGGCCGAGCCTGGCCAGGTAGACGCCGTTGCGCCCCTCGCCATCGGCGAGGCACAGCACCTCCCGCGGCGGCTCGCCGATCAGCCCCACCTGTTCGCGCAGGAAGTCGTTGGGCTCGGTGCCGTAGACGTAGTCGTCGGTGTCGTAGCGCTCATCCCACATGGCAGTCCCTCTTGAATAGCTATGGATATAGCCATCGAGAATACCAAGGCTCGGGGACGGCGTCTGCGGCAGGGCGGGGGTGCTACGCTTGAGGTTCGTCACCCGTCACGGATGACCGCCTGCCATGTCCGCCTTGCCCCGCCTTCCTTGCGTTCTTCTGCTGGTCGCCACCCTCGGCCTCGCCGGCTGCGACGGGCCCGGTATCGACATCGCACCACCGCGGTCGGAATCGATGGAGAGCGACTTCTCCGGCGAGGCCATGGTTCGCCAGGCGGATGTCGTTGGTGCCGCACGCCCGGCCGATGGGGTGGGCGAGGCACCCGACACCCGCATCGAGGAGCGCCGCGGCTACCGCCTGCAGTTCGATGAGGCCGATGCCCTGGTAGCCGCCTACCCGCAGAGCGGCAGGAGATGACTAGGAGCCTCCTAGGGAGTAGCGCCAGGTTCACCGAACTCCTCGGTGTCTACCTCCGCCTGCTGGGCCTCGCCGTAGCGCGCCCCCGCCACCTGGTCCGGGGTCATCATGGCATCCAGCCGGGTCATGGTCTCCGGCGCCAGCCGTAGGCGCTCCGCCGCCAGGTTCTCGCGCATGTGATCGATGGCGCGCGAGCCGGGGATCGGCAGGATGTCGTCGCCCTGGGCCCGCAGCCAGGCCAGCGCCAGCTGGCTTGGCGTCACCTCCAGCTCCTCCGCCAGCGCCGTGAACGCCGCCAGCAGGCGCAGGTTGCGGGGATGGTTCTCGGCGCTGAAGCGCGGCATGCCGCGGCGCATGTCGTTCTCCTCGAGGCGCGCGGGATCGTTGACGGCCCCCGCCAGGAAGCCACGCCCCAAGGGGCTGAAGGCCACCAGCGCCGTGTCGGCCTCGCGACAGGCCTCGATCAGGCCGATCTCGGGATTGCGGGTCCACAGCGAGTACTCCGACTGCACCGCTGCGATGGGATGTTCGGCCCGGGCGCGACGCAGGGTGGCCGCCGACACCTCGGAGAGCCCGATGGCGCGCACCTTGCCTTGCTCCACCAGCCGGGCCAGCGCGCCGACGCTCTCCTCGATAGGCACGCCCTTGTCCCAGCGGTGCAGGTAGTAGAGGTCCAGGTGGTCGGTGCCCAGCCGTGCGAGGCTCGCCTCGCACTGGCGATGCAGCGTCTCGGGGCGCCCGTCGATCACCTTGCGGCCGAGTTCCGGGTCCATGGCCATGCCGCACTTGCTGGCCAGCAGGAGCTCGTCTCGTTTGCCGGCGAGCGCCTTGCCCACCAGCCGCTCGTTGGCCGTGGCCCCGTAGAGGGTGGCGGTATCGAAGTGGCGATAGCCCATCTCGAAGGCCTCCTCCAGGGCATGCAGCGCCTCGGGCTCGGGGAGCGGGCTGCCGTAGCCGTGGGAGAGGTTCATGCAGCCCAGGCCGATCATCGGTGAGGCCACTTCCTTGAGGCGGGCGAAGAGCGTCATCATGGGGTCCCGTTTGATTCTTCCATTTCATGGAAAGATATCAGTAAAGAATAACAGCCGTCCGTCGGACGCGGCCATCGCCCGCCGGGTAAGCTGGGCACCGTGATGTCGGCGCCGCTGCTGGGCGCGCGGCCGCCCAGTCAATGCGCCTCGACGACAATAATACGGACTCAGGAGCGCCAGGTTTGGCCAACCCTACTCTTCTCTCTCCGCGCTATCGCGTGCTGCTGGCCGGGCTGTTCAGCCAGCTGCTGTGCGTGGGCGTGGCACGCTTCGCCTATACGCCGCTGCTGCCGGTGATGCAGCAGCAGGCCTGGCTGAGCGACGCCCAGGGTGGCTGGCTGGCCGCCCTCAACTACGCCGGCTACATGCTCGGCGCGCTGGTGGCGGCCTCGATCCACAGCATCCGCCTCAAGGACACCCTCTACCGCCTCACCCTGCTCCTGGCGGTGCTCTCCACCGCCGGCATGGCGTTGGCCGAGAGCTTCTGGCTGTGGGCGGCCATGCGCTTCGTGGCCGGGTTCTCGAGCAGCGGCGCCATGCTGCTGGCCTCGGGGCTGATCCTGCACTGGCTGATCAGCCACCGGCAGCGTGGCGAACTGGGTATCCACTTCGCCGGCCTGGGGCTGGGCATCCTGCTGGCCGCCCTGGCGGTGGAGCTGATGCGGCGCCTCGCGCTGGACTGGCAGGTCCAGTGGTGGGGCTTTGCCATCCTGGCCACGGCGTTGCTGGTACCCGCCTGGGCCTGGCTGCCGCGGCCGGCCAGGCCGCTTCCCGGCGCCGCCGCGGGCGGCCAGCGCAAGGCCAGGCCGCCCACCCGTACTTTCATGCGGCTGATGCTCGCTGCCTACTTCTGCGCCGGCTATGGCTACGTGATCAGCGCCACCTTCATCGTCGCCATCGTCGAGCGCGAGCCGCTGCTGGCCGGCGCCGGCAACTGGACCTTCGCCCTGGTGGGGCTCGCCGCCGCCCCCGCGGTGATGCTGTGGGACCTGATCGCCCGTCGCATCGGCTACCTGGGCGCGCTGATCAGTGCCATGGCCCTGCAGGTGGTGGGGATCGTGCTGCCGGCGCTGACCAATAGCCTAGCCGGCGTGCTGGCGAGCGCCGTGCTCTACGGCGGCACCTTCCTGGGCTGCGTGAGCCTGGTGCTGACCATGGCCGGCCGGCTCTACCCGCAGAGCCCGGCGCGGCTGATGGGGCGCATGACGCTCGCCTACGGCGCGGCACAGATCATCGCCCCGGCGCTCACTGGCATGCTCGCCGAGGCCAGCGGCCACTACGACACCGGCCTGTGGCTGGCCGGCGGCTTCGTGGCCCTGGGTGCGGTGCTGCTGATCTGGCTGCGCCGGGTGGACCAGACGGCGCAACGACTGGATACCGAGGCCAAGCAGGCAGCGGCAAGGTGAGGAGCCTCCATCCATCGAGCGTGAGCCCCGGCTCCTGAAGCTGGCCAAGCCATATACGTAATCTGAATGATTTAATTGCCGAGTGAATAGTCGAGGATCGGCTGGTAGTCGGGTGAATCCGTGATCTCGGTCGGCGTGATCCCGACGCCCCAGGTCAGGCTGGTGCGATCCTCGTCGATAGGTCGGTCGATGACGATCTCGCCCACGGTGTAGGGCGTGCCGTCCTGATGGGTAAAGGCGGTCTCCTCCTCGCGGAAATAGCGGAAGGTCACGGGCGTATCGGGAAACACATCCTTGCCTAAATCATATCGCTGGGTGGCCACGACCATGCGATATCCCTGCGCCGTGGCCAGTGCGGCCGATTGCGGTGGGTAAAGCAACGCGCCGAACAGGTTTCCGTCGGCGTCCAGATGATCATTCCGCTCGGTCAGTTCCTTCAAAAGCCGGGCGCGAAGGCGTTGCGCACCCATATACTCCTGTGCCGAATCGGTCGTTAGCGTCGGCCAGTCGGCAGAATAGCCGTTTTCCATGCGGATCGTGCGCGCCAGGAAGGCCTCGACACTGGCAGGCATGTCGCCGTAGAGGCTGACGCCCACGACATTCTCGAGGAAATGCGCGAATTCGCCGTTCTGCATGGCGCGGTTGATCGGATCGGGCCAGGCGGCGTGGCCGTTCCCGCCCTCGGCACCCGGTGCGCGATAGCCCATCGCGGTATTCTCGCCCCAGCCGGCATCGCCGGGCAGCCGGCGCGGCAGCGCCCAGGTGCTGTCGATGGTCACGCCCACGCCGGACTGGAAGGTTGCCCAGCCTCCGGTTTCGCGCTGCGGCTCATGCCCCGAGTGACAGCCCACGCACTGGGTCAGCTCAGACGGGGTCTGGGCGCGCAGCGCGCCGCCCGCATCCTCGATCCAGCCGGCGAGGATCCAGCCCGCGCCGTTGTCGATCCAGCCCTCGCTGCGGCTGGCATAGGCGGGGGCGCTTTCCTCCTTGATTTCGGGGCCCGCATAGTCGGGGTCGAACCGCCGGATTTTGTACATGTAGCGGATTTCCTTTACCCGGTCGGCGCGGGCGCCGGGGAATCGGCCCGGTGCGCCCTCGCTGCCATCAGCCTGCGTGTCGACGTAATGCAGCGGATGCGCGAACTCGGTACCGACGGGGTATAGGCCTGGTTTGACCGGTTCTGCTGCAGCAGCGCCCTGATACGTGGTAGGCGCGTTCGTAGGCAGGTGATCGGACACCGCCGCGGCCAGCAGATCGAGGTTCGCGGCATAGGTCTCCAGATCGAACCGGCCCGCGGCATCGCGCATGAACCGCTCGGGCAGGCGGATATAGATGCCCGAGACCGACCCTGTCAGCGGGGTGAAGATCCCGTGGGGGACGAAATTGACCGACCGCCAGCCGGTGATCCATCCGCGGCCATCGTTGAATAAGGCGCCTTCTTGGCGTGTGCTGCGCACGAAACCATCCGCGTCGGCCGGCAGGTCGGCGGGCGACAACGCCGGGAACAGGCGGAACGGGTCATCCTCGGCGCCGCTGTCCCAGGCACGGGCATCGCCGGGACGGCGCGCGGCGGCGGCAGACCAGTTGTCCTGCCGGATCCAGGCTTCCATGTCCCATTTGGCCGGGTCATGCCCGGCCTCGGTGACGGCGGCGCGCAGCTTTTCGGGGAACAGCGTGTTCTCCCAGGGGTTGATCGAGCCGTTGGGCCGGAACGGGTAGTTCAGCGCGGCGAAGGCATATTCCGCGGTAAGATCGCCGATGAACGGGGAAGCTCCGCCCTGTGGTGCGTTGTTGCCGAAGCGGCGATTGGCCAGCCCGTCGGTATGACAGACTTGGCAGGGGTTCTGGGTGCCGCCGGCGGTCTCGATATAGCATTGGGCGGGAATATGGGCATAGGGATTCACAAAGCCCGCGCGCGAGATGTAGTCGCCGATCAGCGGCGCGGTGCCGTTCTGTGCTAAGGCGGCAATACTCAGCGCGGCAAGGCCGGCGCCGGTCAAAAGAGCGGGGCGAAGCGGCATACGGTTCATGGCGTGTCACTTGTTCTAGCATGTGAACGTGAGAAAGCCGGGCCCTGTCACAGGCCCGGCCCCGGTATCAGCAGATCAGAGACCTGGCAGACCGCCCAGATAGCCAATATGCGCGTCGAGCTTGTAGTTCGGCGTGCCGTGATCATTGGTGCCGTAAAGCTCGATCGCAGCGGCTTCCAACTCGGCCACCACATCTTCGGGCATCGAGGAAATCCAGTCGCCCTGGTGCTGGTCGTTGGCCATGATGTAGGCGTGGCCGTTCAGGTTATCGACAACCTGCAGGCCAGTGGCCTCGGCGCCCGACGCGTTGCTGAGGATCCGGCTCAGCTTGCCGGTATCGACGTTGTAGGCCCAGAGAAAGTTGTTGACGTGCGTGCCCGAGTCCTCGCCGATGAACAGCGTGCGCATCTCGTCGGAGAAGAACACGTTATCGGGGTTGGCGATCTTGTCCGGGTTGGCGATGTTGCCCAGCGCGTCGACCGGGATATCCTCGCCCAGCAGCGCGGCAGGCACGCGCATCGCGGTGCCGACCCAGTCGGAGTTGATCGCGGCGCCGTTGGTGTCGACGCTGCCACCGTCCAGCGCCACTTCATAGGTCGCGCCGGCCTTGATCTTCTCGACCTGGATGTGGTCCTGCACGGCGCCCGGCTCGGCCTGCATGCCCTTCTCGTTATAGGACATCGCGACGTAAAGGTTTTTCTTCTTCGGGTCGGCGGTCACGCCTTCCATCTTGTTGAAATCGGTCGTGGCGCCGAGATACGCGGCATAGCGGCGCGATTCCAGGAAGGCCGCAGCCTTTTCCATGCCGTCCTTCAGGCGCAGAATCTCGTCGCCCGAATGACCGGCGCGGATCATGCGATAGCCCTGATCGGCCCAGTCCGGGGTGGCTTCAGCGGTGGTTGACTCGAAGATGTCGTCGAAGGTGACGCCGCCGTCGATGATCGCCTTGATCTCGGCGTCGGTGCCATGGCCCAGCTTGACCCAGTCCAGCGTCGCGGCGCCGCCGCCCTGACCGGAAACCTGGTTCCAGCGCGCGGCATAAAGCGTACCGGCGGACAGGTCTTCGGCGGTGTCGGCGACATACATGAACAGCCCGACATGGTCGCCGTCATCGCCGAAATAGGCGGTGCGGCTGTCGGGCATCACGCGGGCCAGTTCCCAGGTGGCGCGGCCCATCGAGTAGTGCTTGACCACTTCGGTGCTGCCGTCGGCCTTGACTGTCACCTCGGGGATGTAGCCATAGTCGTAGGGGTTGGCCTTTTCGCCATCGAGATACATCTCTTCCAGCGCGCGCACCCCTTCGGTGGCCTTCTTGCGGTTCTTCTCCCCCGACACGGCCTGGAAGTAGAGGTCGTAGTCCTCTTCGGATCCTAGATGGGTGTTCCACGGGGTTGGACCGCCGGCGCAGGGGATCCATAGACCATCCACGTCGGAGAAGTCGATCGGCTTGACCGAGGTCGCCTTCAGCGCGCCATCGGTGCCCTGCTCGACCGCAGCCAGCGACATCGACATCGGCATGCGCGAATACCAACCCTCGGCGCGGCGGGCCTCGGCGCCGTTGCCGAGGATCCAGTCGTATTCGTAATGCGTGACCATGAACAGATTGCCGTCGATGTCCAGCAGGCTGTTGGCGTCCGGCGTCTCGGCGATGATCGGATCGCCGTTCATGTCGGCGAGCGGCTCGCCCTTGGCATTGTAAAGCTGCCCGGCCGCCTCTCCACCCACCTTGTCGGTGTTCTTGAACATCGATATGTAGGAGAGCGGGAATTCCTGGGTGGTGCCGTCGCTATAGCGTACGATCGCCGAGGATTTTGAATGCGTCGTCACCATTTCGGCGGCTTCTTTCGGCGCAGGCGTATCGGTGAACTCGACGGCGACAATATCGGCCGCCATGGCAGCGCTGGCCGTCAGAGAAAGTGCAGCCGTGCCGCACAGGAAAATAAGATTTCTCATGTCATTTAGGTCCTTATAATATTGGAATTTACAATTAGAGAAATTATCAGAAGTAGTGGGTCACTTTGATGACCAGTTTATGGCAATATAAATGCCATCTCAGTCATCATTCATTACAGCGGTCAACGGTGGGGATTCGGGCCTCCACAGCGCCCGCCACCCTCTCTCTGTCGAAGTCAAACGCGCAATGCTCCAGCAACTGCCACACCAACACCACCAGGACGACGAGGAGGCGAAGCTAGCAGTCTGTCGGGTTATGGGCCGCGCACGGTGACGACGCTCACTTCTCTCAGTTTTTCGTGTTGGCGCCGGTCGTACATTCGGTGCTCCAGTAGTGGCCTGAGCGCTTGTGGCGGCCCCCTGTCAGGCGAGGGGGAGCTCTCCCCCCAGCCTGATGCCAGGCGGTGCATCCGCTTGATATTCCACGCCAGGGTAGCCAATCGCCACTCACCTCTGACGTTCTCCAGACCACGCAGCGAGAACTGTCGAAACCCCATCACGTGTTTGATGATTTCGAAGACGGGTTCGACCGTAGGCTTGCGTATCGCATACAGCGCTCGGCCCGCCTGCGTCTTCAAGCGGTGTGCCATTTGCTCGACGGGATCCTCGCTTGTCGGGGCCGGCGGCTTGGTGGCCCTGGGTGCGGTGCTGCTGATCTGGCTGCGCCGGGTGGACCAGACGGCGCAACGACTGGATACCGAGGCCAAGGCGGCTGCCGGGTGAGCCAATGCGATAGCGCCGCCTCCTCCCCTTATCTACCCTGACAGGCAACGGCTCCATTCATATGGTTGAAGGATTCCATGCCCGGGCTTGTGGCCCGGGCATGCGAGGAGGGCGAGCACATGTCTCTACCCACGCAGCGGTTGATTCTGTTGTTCGATGGCACCTGGAACGATCCCCAGGATCGCACCAACATCTACCGCCTGGCTCGGGATCTCCATGATTACGATGACCACGGCGTTCGGCAGCGGTTCTTCTACGAGCCCGGGGTTGGTACGCGGCAGTGGGAACGGCTCACCGGTGGCGCCTTCGGCTGGGGGCTGAGTCGCAACCTGCAGAAGGGGTACGACTGGCTGGTGCGTCACTACATGGAGGGGACGGAGATCTTCGTCTTCGGTTTCAGCCGGGGGGCCTACACGGCGCGTAGCCTGGTGGGAATGATCCGCAAGTGCGGGCTGCTGCGGATTTCCACACCGAGCCTGGTGGAGGAGGCCGAGACTCTCTACCGCGACAAGCAGGTTGCGCCGGACGATGCGCGGTGCCGAACGTTCCGCGAGCGCTACAGCCGGCAGGTCGACATTCACTTCGTCGGCGTGTGGGACACCGTCGGCGCGCTCGGCATTCCCGGCACCAACCTGTCGGAGCACGGACGTTTCGCCTGGCACGATACCGAGCTGTCTTCTATCGTGCATCACGCCTACCAGGCGGTGGCGCTGGACGAGCACCGGGCGGCCTATGATATTGCCCTCTGGACGCATCCCGGAGGTGAGAAGAAACCGAGCCAGCTGGAGGTGGAGCAGCGCTGGTTCATGGGCGCCCATGCCAATGTGGGCGGCGGGTACCGGATGGAGGGGGGTGGCTTCGACCCGTTGGCCAGCCTGGCCTATGGCTGGCTGTGCGCCAAGGCGGAGGTGGCGGGGCTGAAGCTGTATCGGCCTCCGCCCCCGGCCGATGCCTACCGCGCCCAGCCGAGGGATTCCTATGAGGAGTTCATGAAGGGGCTCTATCGCTGGTACCGCTCACTGAGGGATCGGGGTGGCGATGGCAGGCATTACCGGGGCTATGCCAAGGACCGCCAGGGCAACCCGGCGGTGGGCGTTAGCGTGGATCCCTCGGTTTGGCGCCGCTGGCAGGAGGATGACGGCTACCGCCCGCCGACGCTGGTGCGTGCGGGGTGCAAGCCGCCGTCCGAGTCGTGATGGCCTCGGCGCGTCATGCTAGAGGGGCTCTTACCCCGATGCCCCAGGGCATCTCCAGGACAGGCATCATCACTGAAAGCCAGGTAGAACCTTCCATGCCGACCATCGCCCAAATATAAGGACATGCGGCGTCTGGTGTTTTACGCCGCGCGATATCCACGACGCCGCTGCTCCCCGCATCCTGTGCCCTGGCACCCCTCCCATGGCGGGCTTCCGGCTCACATTGGCCCTCGCCGGATGCTGTATTCTGGCGCCGGCAGATTTCCAGGAGGTGTTGATAATGCGAAGGGTACACCCCACCCTTGGTAGTACAGCCAACAACCCTGGAGGTTGAGATGAGCGATCTGAAAGAACATAGCTGTGAAGCCTGCAGCCCGGATGCGCCCAAGGCGACCGATGAAGAAAAGCAGCAGTTGCACAAGGATGTTCCGGACTGGGAAATCCGAGTGGTTGAAGGTGAAGAGCAGCTTCACCGGCTTTTCAAGCTCAAAAACTTCGCCAAGGCGCTGGAATTCACCAACAAGGTTGGTGATCTCGCAGAAGCCGAAGATCATCACCCGGTTATCGTGCTGGAATACGGCAAGGTTGCCGTTAGCTGGTGGAGCCACGAAATCGGCGGCCTGCACAAAAATGATTTCGTCCTCGCCGCAAGAACCGACGCGGCCTTTAACGACATGCAATAACCCCAAGCGTGGCGGAACCCGGCTTCCGCCGCGTTTCCCGCGCGAGACTCCAGTCAGCATGATTGAGCGTCGTACAGATCATCCCCTGACCATGAAGCTGGGTCATGAAGAACTGATCATTCGTCGCCGTTACGAGCTGATCAGCATCGTCAACGACTTTTTCATCGCCATCTGGTTCCTGGCAGGCAGCATCCTGTTTCTGTTCCCCGAGTACGAGAAAGCGGCGATCTGGCTGTTCATTATCGGCAGTTTCCAGTTCCTGATTCGCCCTACCATCCGCCTCATCAGCCACATCCACATTCAACGAATTCCCGCCAGTAACTGGGAGAGTTAGAAGCTTTCGTCGACAGGTGACCGGGCAAGACCCGCCTCAGCGGCCTGGCGTGTGGCGAGAGTGAGTAACGAGCGTGGCGGGACTGATCTGCCTCAAGGCGGCCCCATCGGGTGGCAACTACGCTTTTCAAGGCTGAGCCTTGGTTGCGAGCCCATGAGAGGAGATCCGTCATACCATTTCCAATATCGAGCCGTTCGACTTTTCCTACTCACGGTCGTCGTCGTCGGGGAGTTGCCCTTGTCCTGGGTAGCCTGGCCGCAATGGGGGCCACTATGGCCAGCCTGGCCGCGGATCCCGTCAGGCCGGATTTGAGCCCCAAGCTGCAGGGCCTGCTGAAGCAGGAGATGATCCAGGTGGAGCAGGCGATGCAGACGGCCTACAGCGCCATCGTACAGGGTCGACACGCCGTGGTGGCTGAGAAGGGCCAGTCGATTCACGACAGCTTCATTCTCGAGCAGTCGCTGACCGATGCGGATCGTCGGGACCTCAAGGCCGCCGTTCCGCCTGCCTTCCTGAACATGGACGCCTATCTGCATGAGCTCTCAGCGTCACTGGCCGAGGCCGGCCGCGCCGAAGATACCCCTCGGCAGGTGGAACTCTTCGCACGCATGACCGAGTCCTGCGTGGCGTGTCATAGCGCCTACGTCAGCGACCGCTTCGAAGGGCTGGAGGCCTCGAAGGTGCCCGCAGGCTGGGGGCTGGCGCCAGAGGCGTCGGGCGATGGCGCGGAAGGTTGACCTGCCTTGGGTTTTGCGTCAGAACAGGCTGTCCTGCTGGCCCTTCAGCGTAGTGGCTGTCGGGCCGGCTAGCTTGTTCAGCACGGAGGCTAGATCGATGCCCCTTTCTCCCCTTGATCAGGCCCTGGCCGCCCTGGATGCCCTGCACGCGGAGGACCCGCGTCGTGTGGAGGTAAACGGCGAGCCGGTGCCCCAGGAGCTGTGGCACGCCGGGCGCATGAGCGCCTGGCTGGAGCGGCTGCATGACCAGCCCGACGAGCGGGTGCGGCTGGCGGTACGCGGCCAACACCTGCAGCGCTGGCAGGTGCCGCGCACGGACTACCCCGAGGGGCGGGTGGGCTATCTCACCTGGCGGCGCGACCAGGGCCAGCGCGCCGGCGAGACTACCGCGCGGCTGATGCGCGAGGCGGGCTATGGCGAGGAGGACGCCGAGGCGGTGGCGCGGATGATCCGCAAGCAGGGTCTGGGGCGCGACCCGGGTACCCAGGCGGTGGAGGACTGCGCCTGCCTGGTGTTCCTGGAGAACTACTTCGGCGACTTCTCGAAGCAGATCGACCACGACCACCTGATTCGCATCGTGCAGATGACCTGGAAGAAGATGTCGCCGAAGGCCCATGAGCTGGCGCTGGGACTGCCGATGACGGACGAGGCCCGCGGCCTGGTGGAGGAGGCGCTGGCGGGGTAGCGCCGACGCCTCGGGCCAGAAGGCATCGGTCGCATGCTCAGCCGGCCATCGCAACGAGCTATGCCTGGCCGACGGCCCGTGAACTGTACCAGGCGATCATGCGCTCCTCGTCGGTGGGAATGACCCAGGCGCCGACGCGGCTGTCGGCGGTGCTGATGCAGCTGGCATCGCGACGGTTGGCGTCGGGGTCGAGTTCGAGGCCCAGCCATTCGCAGCCCCGGCAGATGGCCTCGCGCACCGGGCCGGCGCGCTCGCCGATGCCGGCGGTGAAGACCAGCTGGTCGAGCCCGCCCAGCGCGGCGGCCAGGCTGCCGATCTCTCGCACGGCGCGGTAGGCGTAGAGCGCCACCGCTTCGCGGGCTTCTTCCGCGGGGCTTGCGAGCAGCTCGCGCATGTCGCCGCTGATGCCGGATACGCCGAGCAGGCCGGAGCGCTTATAGAGAAGCTCGGTGACCTCCTCGACGCTCATGCCCTCCTGCTGGATCAGGTGCAGCACCAGCCCGGGGTCGAGGCTGCCGCTGCGGGTGCCCATGGGCATGCCTTCGATGGCGGTAAAGCCCATGGTGGAGGCGACGCTGGTGCCGTGGCGGATGGCGCACAGGCTGGCGCCGTTGCCCAGATGGGCGACGATTACCCGCTCGCGCGGGGCATCGCCCAGTAGCTGCGGCAGCACCTCGTTGATGTAGTCGTAGGAGAGGCCGTGGAAGCCGTAGCGGATCAGGCCGCGCGCGGTCATCTCCCGCGGCAGGGCAAACCAGCGGGCGACCTCGGGCTGTTCGGCGTGGAAGGCGGTGTCGAAGCAGGCCACCTGGGGCAGCTCGGGGTAGCGCTCGGCGAGCGGCGCCACCGGAGCCAGGCAGAAGGGCTGATGAAGCGGTGCCAGGGATTCGAGCTCGCCCAGCGCGGCGGTGATCTCGGGCGTGAGTACCACCGGCCGGTGGTAGTCACGGCCGCCGTGGACCACCCGATGCCCCACCGCGGCCAGCGACAGGTCCGGGAGGTCATCGAGCCAGCCCAGCAGGCGCTCGGTGGCACCGGGCAGCTCGAGTCGCTCGGATAGCTCGCCCATGTCGACCTCCACGGGATTGCCCTCTCCATCCTTCAGCGTCAATCGGGGCTTGCCGCCGTTCAGCCCGGAAAACTTGCCGCGATAGCGGGGCGCGAGGGTGTCGAGGGATTCGGCACCCGTCAGCGGGTAGAGGGCAAACTTGAGGCTGGACGAACCGCTGTTGAGCGTCAGGACATGACTCATCTCAGGCTCCTTGCTCGGCGTCGGGTAGGCCCTTGAGCTTCTGGTGGTCGGCCACCAGCAGGGCCAGGGCGCAGGAGGCCATGCGGGTGATGGCTTCGTCGGCGCGGCTGGTCAGGATGATGGGGACCCGGGCGCCCAGCACCAGGCCGGCGCCGGTAGCATCGGCCAGGTAGGTGAGCTGTTTCATCAGCATGTTGGCGGCTTCCAGGTCCGGGGCGATCAGGATGTCCGCGCGGCCGGCGACGGGCGAGTCGATGCCCTTGGTGCGCGCGGCGCTCTCGGAGATGGCGTTGTCGAAGGCCAGCGGGCCATCCAGGGTGCCGCCCTGGATCTGGCCGCGGTCGGCCATCTTGCACAGGGCGGCGGCATCCAGGGTGGAGGGGATCCTGGGATTGATGGTTTCCACCGCAGAGAGAATGGCCACCTTGGGGTCGTGATTGCCCAGGGCATGGGCCAGTTCGATGGCGTTGGCGATGATGTCGCGTTTCTGGTCGAGGCTCGGGCTGATGTTGATGGCGGCATCGGTGATGAACAGCGGCCGTGGGTAGGTCGGCACGTCGAAGGCCATCACGTGGCTGATGCTGCGCTCGGTGCGTAGGCCGCCGTCGCGCTTGAGTACCTCGTGCATCAGCTCGTCGGTGTGCAGGGCGCCCTTCATGATGGCCTCGGCGCGTCCCTCCCGCACCAGAGCCACGGCACGTTCCGCGGCGGCATGGCTATGGGGCACATCGATCAGCTCGAATTCACTTATGTCGAGGTCGGCGGCATCGGCCGCTGCGTGGATCTTCGCATTCGGGCCGACCAGCAGGGGGATGATCAGGCCCTGGCGGGCGGCGGCCACGGCGCCGGTCAGCGAGACATCATCCACCGGATGCACCACGGCCACGGGAATGGCGGGCGGGTGGTCGGCGGCGGAGAGGATCTCGTGCAGGCGGCCGCGCTCGGCCAGGCGCACCGTGGGCATCACGGTGCGGGGCCGGCGAATCTTCTCCGTGGGGGCGAGCACCCGCGCCTCGCCCTCGATCACCACCTTGCCCTTCTGGTTCTCGCAGCGACAGTCCAGGGTCAGCTGCGAGCGGGGTTCGTCCTTGGCGGTCACGCGCACGCTGACCTTGAGCTTGTCGCCCAGGGCGACCGGTGCCCGGAAGCTCAGCGTCTGGCCCAGATAGATGGTGCCGGGGCCGGGCAACTGGGTGCCCAGCACGGTGGAGATCAGCGCCCCGCCCCACATGCCGTGGGCGATGACTTCCTGGAAGCGTGTGCTGCGCGCGAAGTCGTTGTCCACATGTGACGGGTTGACGTCCCCGGACATGATGGCGAACAGCTTGATGTCATCCAGGGTGAGGCGCTTCTCGAGGTGTGCTTCGTCGCCCACCTGGATCTCGGCGAAGGTCCGGTTCTCGATATAGCGTTCTTCGTCTGGCGCATCCATGTCAGCAGCTCCGATGGTGATTATTGCATTGCAGCAAACAGTGTCTCCCATCATAGCCTGTCGTTGGTGACATTTCGTAGACCCGGATGGCGCAGTAGCGACTCGAACAATTAGAGACGCGAAAGCCAGCGGGCAGGCCATCTCGAGATGGCCTGCCCGCGTCGTGTCGGCAAGACTCGGTCCGCAGTGAAGGGTCAGGGCACCAGCGTCTGGGCGGCCTCGAGGTAGGCGGTACCGTGGGTGCGCACGCGCTCGTGGTCGACGCTCTCGGAGCCCAGGTGCACCTCCTCCAGGTCCACCGCCATGGTATCGAGCTCCTCGTCGATCTTCGCCATGGCGTTCTCCAGGGTGTAGGTAAGCTCGTGGATGGTGCCGAGGTCGGTGTTGCTCAGCTCGTCCTGGGCAAGCAGCTGGGCCAGCTGGCGGTTGGTCTCCGAGAATTGGGTCACGGCCTCGGCCAGGGTGTCGGCGGCCTCGCCCTCGAAGTGGTCGGGGCGCTCCTCGGCCTGGGCGGTGGAGGCCAGCAGGCCGGTGCAGAGGGCGGCTAACAGCAGTTTCTTCATGGGGGTGTCCTTCATGGTGATGAGAATCAATCGCATAAATGACGCTATCACCCTCCTCAAGAAGTGACAAGACTTATCGCTTGCATCATTGTCGCATTTGACCTGGATCAGGCGCGGCGTGCGATCACTCGGCACCGAACTGCACGGTCAGGCTCTCGTCACTCTCGCAGGGCTTGCCGTGGCGTAGCGTCAGGCGCCGGCGGGTGAGGTTCATCACCACCGAGAACAGCGTCTCCATGCGCTCCTCGGGGGGCTGGTCGGGATTGAAGTGGCGGCAGATGGAGAGCGGCGCGTTGTCATGGTCACTGAGGATGGCGAATAGCTCGCCCTCGTCGAGCTCGCCCTCAGCGGGTAGCCGCTCGCGCAGCAGGCTATCCAGCCGTGCCAGGCGCGGACGGGAGTCGGGGCGCGGGAAGTCCTCGACCTGGCAGGTCGCGGCGCGGGCATAGAGGTGGTTGGTGTGGGTGACCATCCCCTCCTCGGGGGCCAGCCGGCCGGGTTCGCCGGGGTGGACCTCCAGGCCGGCGGCCTGGCCCCCCTCGTTGCTGGCCCGAGCGCTGGCGATCAGGAAGTGGGCGGGCGAGCAGACCCGATCGCGGCTGGCTACGGCCACGGCGGCGTCCATGTCCGGGCTCTCGAGAATCTTGCGCAGGGCAACATGGATCGGCAACCCCTCGCCGCAGGTCCGCGAGCGGATGGCATTGAGGCAGACGCCGATGCCGTGCTCGTTCATGCCGATCTTGGCCACCATGCCGGCCTCGCCGATGCTGATCAGGGCGGGAGCGTCGAGGCCGTCGATCTCCAGGGCCACCACGTTGTGCAACTGGTCGGTGCGCCAGTCCCAGTTCTGGGCCAGCCACTGGGTGGCGTCGCGGTTCAGGGCGAAGGCGGAGCAGCCGCCGCTGGCCTGGGTCAGCGAGATCTCGCTGCGGCAGTTGAGGGTGAGGATGTCCACGAACTCGAGCCCGGCCCCGCGGGCGATGCCTTCCATCTCCTCGAGGATCGCCGGGAAGCTGCGCTCGATCATCGGCAGGAAGCGGCCGGCCGTCTGGCGCGCCTGGGCCCAGTCCAGGCCCACGAAGTCCTGGAACAGCCGGTCGTAGACCTCGAGGCTGCGGGTGATCAGACCGGCATGGGCGCGGCCATGGGCCTCGCCGATCTCGGCCCGGCTGCCGGAAAGGGGGGTTATGTGCATGGTTACAGCACCTCGTCGAGCAGATCCTGAAAGGCCTCCCAGGACTTCTCGTCGGCGCGCTGCTGGTAGCGTTCGCTGCCGAAGACGGTGAAGGCGTGGGGCGCGCCGGAGTACACCTCGATCTGGTAGGTGATGCCGGCGGCCTCGAGCTCGCGGCCGAGGGTGGCGACATCGTCCATGGAGATGGAGCTGTCGGCGCCGCCATGGGCGATCAGGATCGGCGCGGTATCGCCGCCGTAGGACTGGCCCTCGGGGGTCGCCAGGCCGCCATGGAAGGTGGCGTAGCCGGCCACGTCCTCTGCCTCGCCGGAGCGGGCGAGCTCCAGCACCACGGCGCCGCCGAAGCAGTAGCCCATCACCACGGTGGGTTGGGCGGCCCCCTGGTCGCGGGCCTCGGCCAGGCCGGCCAGGTTCAGGCTGCGCATGCGCTCGCGGTCCTCGTAGAGCCGGGCGATCTCGGCCTTCCTGGCCTCGATCTCCGCCGGGCGATTGCCCTGGCCGTAGAGGTCGACGGCGAAGGCGTCATAGCCCTGTTCGGCGAGCATGTCGGCGCGCTCTCGCTCGTAGTCGTCGAGGCCGTCCCAGTCGTGGATGACCAGCACGCTGCCGCGGGCCTCGCCCTCGGCGGTGGCGAGGTAGCCCTCGAAGGCCTCGCCGCCGACCTCATAGGTGATGTCCTGGCCGGCGGGCTCGAAGGCGAAGGCGCTGCCGGTGGCGAGGCCCAGGGCGGCGGCGAGGCTCAGGGTGGCGTGAAGCGGATGGGTCATGGTCTGCCTCCAGGGTCGATGGACGCCTGTCAGTATAGGCGCCGTCTCAGGGAGCGTTGGCCAGGCAGGCTTGTGTTCTGCGGCCAAGCGTTCCAGATTGTGAAGGTGTGTTACTTGAGCAACCTGAGCGAGACGAACAATCATGAAAAAACGCGTACTGGCGATGGCAGTCGCCGCCTCCACGGTGGCCCTTTCCGGCATGGCCCAGGCCGAGGTCAAGATCGGTTTCCTGGGTGGCTTCACCGGCGGGATCGAGAGCCTGACCCCGCCGATCTTCGATGGCGCCCAGCTGGCGGTGAACCAGATCAACGAGCAGGGCGGGCTGCTCGGCGGCCAGATGATCGAGATGCCCACCGGTGATACCACCTGCTCCGACGCCTCCGCGGCCTCCAATTCGGCCGACCGCATGGTCAATACCGAGCAGGTCACGGCGATCGTCGGGGCCCTGTGCACCGGCGCCACCATCGCCGCGGCCAACAACGCGGCCATCCCCGGCGGAGTGACCATGGTCTCGCCGGCCTCCACGGCGCCGGCGGTCAGCGAACTGGACGACAACGACCTGGTGTTCCGCACCGTGCCCTCGGACGCCTTCCAGGGCGAGATGCTGGCCAAGCTGCTGATCGAGAAGGGTATCGACGAGGTGGCGGTGACCTACGTCAACAACGACTACGGCCAGGGCCTCTCCGACGCCTTCGCCACGACCTTCGAGGCCGAGGGCGGCACGGTCGCCGCGAACCTGGCCCACGAGGACAACCGCGCCGACTACCGCTCCGAGCTCGGCACCCTCTCATCCAGCGGTGTGCCGACCCTGGTGGTGCTGGCCTATGCCGACACCTCCGGCCAGACGGTGCTGCGCCAGGCCTACGAGAGCGGCATGTTCACCCAGTACGTGGGGGCCGACGGCATGGTCGGCAACAGCCTGGTGGACGCCGTGGGAGCCGATGTCCTCGAGGGCATGATCGCCACCCGGCCGGGCAGCCCGGACCTGCCCGGTACCGCTCTGTTCGCCGAGGCCGCCGGTGAGGCCGGAGTCGATCCCGATGCGGTATTCGCGGCCCAGGCCTACGATGCCGCCTTCCTGCTGGCGCTGGCCATCGAGCAGAACGGCAGCGCCGAGCGCGAGGGGCTCTCCGCGGCGCTGCGCAGTGTCGCCATGGCGCCCGGCGAGGTGATCCTGCCCGGTGAATGGGAGAAGGCGGTGGAGCTGATCGCCGCCGGTAACGAGATCGACTACCAGGGCGCCTCCGGCACCCATGAGTTCGACGAGAACGGCGACGTGCCGGGCATCGTGGTCGAGATGACCGTCGAGGGCGGCGAGTTCGTGCAGGTCGGCGAACTCGAGTAGGACGCTTACCCGGGCGTTCACGCCCTGACAGCACCTTCTCCTCACAATTCAAGGCCCCGGCGGGCAACCGCCGGGGCCTCGTCTATTATGGGGCACTGCAGGTGTGGGGGAGATGCCCGTTATCCGTGGTGGCGGACCTTCTCCGGCAGCATCCCCTTGGGCGCATAGCGCAGCACCAGGGTGATCAGCAGGCCGATCACGAACACCCGCGCCTGCAGCGCCCGGCTGTCCAGGTTGGTGGGCGCATCCCAGCCGAAGGCGCCCTCGCCGAAGGTGACAGCCAGCTCCATCAGGAACAGCGCCAGCGGCTCGGACATGATCCAGATGATGTAGACCGCGACGGCGCCGAAGATGGTGCCCAGGTTGTTGCCGGGCCCGCCCAGGATGACCATCACCAGCACCAGGAAGGTGTGGTTGAGTGGCAGGTAGCCCTGGGGGTCGAACATGCTGTTGAAGCTGGCCAGGGCCGCCCCGCCGATGCCCATCAGGATGCAGCCCAGCACAAAGATCTCCAGGCGGCGCTTGTTGATGTCCTTGCCCATGGCGGCGGCGGAGATCTCGTTGTCGCGGATGGCGCGGATCATCCGCCCCCAGGGCGCGTGGTAGGCGCGGCTCAGCAGGAAGAAGATCACCGCAATCATGACGGCAGTGACCGAGAGGTAGAGGGCCCGGGCCAGGGTGAAGCCGACCTCGGCCGGGCCCGGCACCGGCCAGGGCAGCGGCGAGACGGTGGCGGTGCCACGGGTCAGCCAGTCGGAGTTCTTGAGGAAGGCCTTGATGATCTCGGCGATGCCCAGGGTGGCGATGGCCAGGTAGTCGCTGCGCAGCCCCAGGCAGACGCGGCCGATGAAGTAGCCCACCCCGCCGGCCAGCGCCCCGCCGACGATCCAGCCGACGCCGACCGGCAGGCCGAGGCCGCCGATGAAGCCGGCACGGGACTCGATCTGGTCGGCCACGCCGCGGAAGGTATTGATCACCACCAGGTAGAGCACCACCCCCAGCACCACGGCGATCAGGGTGCGCAGCTTCTTCGGCACCCCGAGCCGGTCGAGCCGGGTGGCGCCGAACACCACCAGGGCGGCGGCGACCATATAGAACAGCACCAGGCCGAGTTCGCCGGGCAGCTCGCTTTCCCAGAACGCCTCGTTGACCGGGATGCTGAAGAACATGGCACAGAAGCCGCCCAGGGCCACGAAGCCCATCACGCCGGCGTTGAACTGGCCGGCATAGCCCCACTGGATGGTCAGGCCCAGGGCCAGGATGGCGTAGCAGGAGGCCTCCACCAGCATGCGGGTGCTGTAGGCCGGACCCATGGCGGCGTAGACGCCCAGCACGGCCACCAGCACGGCGGCGAAGAGCAGCAGTTCGCGCAGCGGGAAGCGGCCCGGCGCGGCGACGGTATCGGCGCGTTTGGTATCCATCAGATCACCTTGCCCTTGAAGATGCCGGTGGGGCGCCACACCAGGATGACGACCAGGATGAAGAAGGGCACCACGATCTTGTACTCGGTGCCGACGAAGGCCAGGTTGCCGGACTGGGTCAGCCACTCCGGCAGGCTGTCGCGGAAGGGACGCAGCAGCACGCTCCAGTTGAAGACCGCCAGGGTCTCGGCGAAGCCGACCACGAAGCCGCCGGCGACGGCGCCGTAGGGGTGGCCCACGCCGCCGACGATGGCGGCGGCGAAGATCGGCAGCAGCAGGAAGAAGCTGAGGTCGGGCTTGAAGGTCACGTCCAGCGACAGCAGGGTGCCGGCGATGGCGGCCAGCCCCCCGGCGATCACCCAGGTCACGGCGACGATGGTGTTGGTATTGATGCCCGAGGCCTGGGCCAGGTCGGGGTTGTCGGACATGGCGCGCATCGCCTTGCCCAGCCGCGAGCGGCTGAGGAAGAGGTGCAGGCCGACGACCGCGACCAGGGTGATCACGAATAGGTAGAGCTGTGGCTCGGTGACCACCACCGGGGCCCGCACGCCCTCGAAGGGCAGGGCAAGGCGGAAGATCTCCTTGCGGTCATCGATGTAGAGGCTCTGGCCGCTGGTGCCGGCGAACAGCCGGATCAGGCCCTGGAGCATCAGGGTCACCCCCAGCGAGCCGATCACCAGCACGATCGGCTTGACCCCGTGGGCGCGCAGCGGCTTGTAGAACGCCTTGTCGATGCCCACCGCGAGCAGCGCGGTGAGCGCCATGGCCAGTGGCAGCAGGACCAGCGCGGAAGGCACGCCGAAGGCGGCCCCGGCCCCGGGGAAGGCGGTGGTCAGCAGCAGCACCATGAAGGCCCCGAAGGTCATCATGTCGCCATGGGCGAAGTGGGCGAAGCGCATGATGCTGAAGATCAGCGTCACGCCCACCGCGCCGATGGCGTAGATCGAGCCGCTCACGCTGCCGGCGATCACCACGTTGTTGATAAAGAAGACCAGTTCATTCACGTCGGTTCTCTCCCACCTTCTCTTGCCTTCTTGGCTAGCCGCCCAGGAAGCTCTTGGCGACTTCCGGGTCGGCCAGCAGGGCGGCGCCGGAATCGGTGAAACGGTTCTGGCCGGCGGCCAGCACGAAGCCCCGGTCGGCGATGGCCAGGGCCTGCTTGGCGTTCTGCTCGACCATCAGGATGCCCACGCCGGCCGAGTTGACCAGCTTTACCTGCTCGAAGATCTCGTTCATGTAGAGCGGCGAGAGGCCGGCGGTGGGCTCGTCGAGCAGTAGCAGGCTGGGTTCGGCCATCAGCGCCCGGCCCATGGCCACCATCTGGCGCTGGCCGCCGGAGAGCTCGCCGGCGGGCTGATGGCGCTTGTCATGCAGCGGCGGGAAGAAGTCATAGACCTGCTTGAGCATGCGCTTGACGTTGCCCGGCTTGAGGAAGGCCCCCATCTCCAGGTTCTCCTTCACCGTGAGGCTCGGGAAGACGTTCTTCTCCTGGGGTACGAAGCCCATGCCCTTCTGCACCAGCTTGTTGGGGGCCAGGTTGTGGATCGGCTCGCCACGCAGCAGGATCTCGCCCTGGCTGACGTGGAGCAGGCCGAAGATGGCCTTGAGCATGGTGGACTTGCCGGCGCCGTTGGGGCCGACGATCACGCCGATCTCGTCGGCCTCGATGGCCATGTCCACCCCGTTGAGGATGTTCATGCCGCCGTAGCCACCATGCACGTCGCGTGCGTCGAGTAATGGCATTGTCAGACGTTCTCTGCGTTCGTTCTCGTTGTTGGAAAGCGCTGGAATGCGCCGGCCGGGTGCCTGCCCACGGGCGGCTCTCCCGTCAGGACGCGGCGCCGAAGTACGCCTCGATGACCTGAGGGTCGTTCTGGATCTCCTCGATCGAGCCCTCGACCATCACGCTGCCCTGGGCCAGCACGATCACCGGGTCGCAGAGCCGCGCGATCATGTCCATGTCGTGCTCGATGACCAGGAAGGTGTAGCCCATCTCGCGGTTGAGGCGCTCGATGTTGGTCACCAGGTCGCCGAGCAGGGTGCGGTTGACCCCGGCGGCGATCTCGTCGAGCAGCACCACCCGGGCGTCGGTCATCATGGTGCGGCCGAGCTCAAGCAGCTTCTTCTGGCCGCCGGAGAGGTTGCCGGCCAGCTCGTTGCGCACGTGGTGCAGGCCGATGAAGTCGATCACTTCCAGGGCCCGGCGTCGTACCTCGGTTTCCTGCATCCTCACCAGGGCGGGCTTGAACCAGGCGTTGACCAGGCTCTCGCCGGCCTGGGCCGGCGGCACCATCATCAGGTTCTCCAGCGCGGTCATCTGCGAGAACTCGTGGGCGATCTGGAAGGTGCGCAAGAGCCCCTTGTGGAACAGCTCGTTGGCGGGGCGGTTGGTGATCTCCTCGCCGTCGAGCAGGACCCGGCCGCTGTCCAGCGGCAGGGCCCCGGCGATGATGTTGAACAGCGTCGACTTGCCGGCGCCGTTGGGGCCGATCAGACCGGTGATCGAGCCCTGCTCCACCTGGATCGAGCAGTCATTGATGACCCTGAGGCCACCGAAGGCCTTGTGGACGTGCTGAACGTCGATGATGGCTGCCATGTCGGGTTCCGTCGGTTGTTGTTCTTACAGTTCCTGGCGGTCGTCGGCCAGGAAGGTGCGGCCGGCGGCGAAGGCGCCGACGATTACCACGGCGCCGATGGCCGGGATCAGGTAGCCCTCCACCTGCGGGATGCTGCGCAGGAAGACGAAGGCGACCGCGGCAGGGGCCACGAAGCGCACCAGGAAGCGCCAGAGGCGGAACCAGCGCTCGTTGGTGTGCATCTCCTTCATCACCTCTGAGAGGGTCAGCGCCCAGCCGGCGAAGAGCGCGATCAACAGCCCCCCGAGCGGCATGAAGATGTTGGTCAGCAGCTCGATGAAGTCGAAGGCGCTGCGCCCGAAGAGGGCATGGAAGAGGGTGCCCTCGGCCCAGAGGTTGAAGCTGAGCACGGTGAGCAGCCCCAGCGCCCAGCTGGCGATGACCATGACCGCCACGGCCTGGGGCCGGGTCAGGTCGAAGCGCTCGACTAGGAAGGCCGCCACCGGTTCGATCAGCGAGATCGAGGAGCTGATGGCCGCGCCCAGCACCAGGATGAAGAAGGCCCCGCCGACCAGTGCCCCGCCGGGCATCTCGGCGAACGCCAGCGGCAGGGTGACGAACAT
Source organism: Halomonas gemina (assembly GCF_023554995.1). Lineage (GTDB taxonomy): Bacteria > Pseudomonadota > Gammaproteobacteria > Pseudomonadales > Halomonadaceae > Halomonas > Halomonas gemina. Next base: position 70,544 of record NZ_JAMJPK010000007.1, on the reverse strand, counting down.
CAGCCCCGGCCCCTCGCCGGGGTTGAGCCCGGCGCCGAAGACCAGCGAGAAGATCGCCAGGCCGGCGACCATGGCCACCGCGGTGTCGACCACGGCGATGGAGAAGGCGGTGCGGGTCAGCGAGGCCTCGCCGGGCATGTAGGCGCCGTAGGCCATGATCGCGCCCATGCCCAGGCTCAGGGTGAAGAAGGACTGACCCATCGCCTGCAGCCAGCCCTCCAGGCTGAGATCGGCGAGGTTGAAGGTGAACAGGAAGCCGGCAGCGGCACCGAGGTCGCCGATGATGGCGCCATAGCCCAGTACCACCAGCAGGATCACGAACAGCGAGGGCATCAGCACGCGAAGCCCCGCCTCGATGCCCTTGTGGATGCCGAGACCCACGATCAGCGCCGAGGCGGCGATGAACAGGGTGTGGTAGAGCGTCAGCAGCGCGGGCGAGGCGAGCAGGGCATCGAAGCTCTCTCCCACGCCGGCGGCATCCACGTCGACCATCGTGCCGGTGAACATCAGCCCGGTATAGTGGATCGCCCAGCCGGCGATCACCGAGTAGAAGCTCAGGATCAGGAAGGCCGAGACCGCGCCCAGCCAGCCGATCGACTCCCATGCCCGCGAGGTGTGGTGGGTCTGGGTCAGGAAACGCATGCCCATGATCGGGCTGCGGCGGCTGCTGCGCCCCAGCATGATCTCGGCGATCAGGATGGGAATGCCCACCGCGAAGATGGTCAGGGCATAGACCAGGATGAAGGCTCCGCCGCCGTTCTCGCCGGTCAGGTAGGGGAAGCGCCAGAGGTTGCCGAGCCCGACCGCCGAGCCGACGGCGGCCAGCAGGAAGGTGCCCTTGTGGGTCCAGACGTTGTGCGTGCTCATGGGGATCCAGGATTGCCTTGGTTGGCCTTGTGGGCCTGACGCGCCAACTTTGCGGCACAAGGCCCCTTCCTGGCTAGTCGACCTGCGTTTAGGGGCCGTTGGCGGCGGGGATGGTATCCGCGCGCGCAATCACTCCCTGTCCTCCTCCGGGTCACTGGGTTCGGGCTCCAGGGCTCGATAGTTGTCGGGCAGGCGCACGGTGTCGCCGAGGGCGAGCTTGCCGTGGGACTTCATGCGTCGGCCGTTGTCGGCGGCGATCAGCGCCGCCACCTCGCCGATGCTGGTGCCGTCGACCCAGGCCTCCACCTTCATCCGGACGATGGCGCCCTGGTAGCGGGCCGAGAGGATGTCGCCGGGCCGCGGCTCGACGAGCTGCTCGGGATGGCTGGCGAAGTGCGCCAGCACGCTGTCGCGGCCGGGGTCGTCCCACTCCACGTGCTTGTGCATGTCGGGTCTCCTTCGGTAGGGGGAATCCAGCCTCCAGCATAGCCGCCGAGGACGGGAACGGCAGCACGCCACAGGCGGAAACGACAGAGCCCGCCGGATGGCGGGCTCTGGGTGCGGCACGGGCAGCGGACCTTACTTCTTGCTGGCGCGCTTGCGCTCGTTCTCGGTCAGGTGCTTCTTGCGCAGCCGGATGTGGTGCGGGGTGATCTCGACCAGCTCGTCGTCATCGAGGAACTCGATGGCCTGCTCGAGGCTGAACTTCACCGGCGGCGTGAGCACGATGTTCTCGTCGTTGCCCGAGGCGCGCATGTTGTCGAGCTTCTTGCCCTTGGTGGGGTTGACCACCATGTCGTTGGCACGGTTGTTGATGCCGATCAGCATGCCCTCGTAGACCTCGGTGCCGTGATCGATGATCAGCTTGCCGCGCTCCTGCAGGGCATAGAGGGCATAGGCCAGGGCCTTGCCGGAGACCATCGAGACCAGCACGCCGTTGCGCCGCTCGATGGAGGCATCGGGCTTGAGCGGGCCATAGTGGTCGAAGCGGCTGGTGAGGATGCCGGTGCCGGAGGTCAGGGTCAGGAACTGGCCACGGAAGCCGATCAACCCGCGGGCGGGGATCATGAAGTCCAGGCGCACGCGGCCCTTGCCGTCCGGGTTCATGTTGGAGAGCTCGCCCTTGCGATAGCCGAGCTCCTCCATGATGGCCCCCTGGTGCTGCTCCTCGCAGTCGATGATCACCTCTTCATAAGGCTCCTGCTTCTCCCCGTCGATCTCGCGGATGATCACCTCGGGACGTCCCACGGCGAGCTCGAAGCCCTCGCGCCGCATGGTCTCGATCAGCACCGAGAGGTGCAGCTCGCCGCGGCCGGAGACCTTGAACTTCTCCGGGGTCTCGCCCTGCTCGACGCGCAGCGCCACGTTGTGGATCAGCTCCTGCTCGAGCCGGTCCTTGATGTTGCGGCTGGTGACGAACTTGCCGTCCTTGCCGGCGAAAGGCGAGTCATTGACCTGGAAGCTCATCGAGACGGTGGGCTCGTCCACCGAGAGAGGCGGCAGCGCCTCGACGGCGGCCGGATCGCACAGGGTGTCGGAGATCGCCAGGTTGTCGATGCCGGTGATGCAGACGATGTCGCCGGCGGTGGCCTCGTCGGTCTGCACGCGCTCCAGGCCCATGTGGGTCATCACTTGGCCGATCTTGCCCTTGCGGGTGTTGCCTTCCTTGGTGACGACGGTGACCTGCTGGTTGGGCTTCACCGCGCCGCGCGTGATGCGGCCCAGGCCGATGACGCCGACATAGCTGTTGTAGTCGAGCGCCGAGATCTGCATCTGGAAGGCGCCGTCTAGCTCGACCTTGGGCGGCTCGACGATGTCGACGATGGACTGGAACATGGGGGTCATGTCCTCGGCCAGCTCGTCGGGGTCCGGCCCGGCGATGCCGTTGAGCGCCGAGCAGTAGATGATCGGGAAGTCGAGCTGGTCGTCGCTGGCGCCGAGGTTGTCGAACAGGTCGAAGATCTGGTCGATGACCCAGTCCGGGCGGGCGCCGGGGCGGTCAATCTTGTTGACCACCACGATTGGCTTGAGGCCCTGGTCGAAGGCCTTCTGGGTGACGAAGCGGGTCTGCGGCATGGGACCGTCGACCGCGTCCACCAGCAGCAGCACGGAGTCGACCATGGACATGACGCGCTCGACCTCGCCGCCGAAGTCGGCGTGTCCCGGCGTGTCGACGATGTTGATGTGGTAGTACTGGCCGTCGGGGGCCTGCCAGCGGATCGCCGTGTTCTTGGCCAGGATGGTGATGCCGCGCTCCTTTTCCTGGTCATTGGAGTCCATGATGCGCTCCTGCCCCTCGGCCTTGCGGTCGAGCGTGCCGGACTGGCTGAGCAGTTTGTCGACCAGGGTGGTCTTGCCGTGGTCGACGTGAGCGATGATGGCGATGTTGCGAAGATTCTCGATCACGACGGGATCCTGCTGACAAAATTGGGGCCGCATTATAGGGGCAGGGCGATGACGGCTACCAGCGTTGTCGCGGTGAATCTTGCGCTGCCACGGGATATCAGTGGCTTGGGGGGCTCCAGCGGAGCGCCATGTCGACCGCGGCTCAGGCCACCACGGCGCTGACCCTGGCCTGGCAGGCACGCAGGCGCTCGATCAGGTCGGGCAGGGCCTCGGCGTCGAGTGCCGGGTCGCAGCCGCCGATGCGCTCGAACCAGGCCCGCGAGACGCAGAGGGTGTCCGCGGGCGTCTGGTGGCGCAGGCGCTGCCAGAGCTGCACCAGTCGCCCGGTGTTCGAGGTGGTCAACACCACGGCATCCCGGCTGTGCTTGTCGATGTCCTCCAGCGCCTTCGTCAGCCAGCCGACGGGGATGCTGCGCCCCCGGGCCGGGAACAGCAGCACCTGCCCCTGGCAGTGGGCTACGGCCGTATTGAGGCGATCCCCCAGGGGAGTCCCCTCGGTGGCCACGATGCGTATGTCATCCCCGCTTGCCAGGCGCAGCAGGCGCGGATCCTCGGTATCGTCGGCAAGCACCACTTCCAGGCGCAGGTCCCGACGCTGACGGAGCGGCCTGAGGGCTGCCAGGCGGCGGGGGAGGCCGGCACCCGCGGCGCGGGCATCGAGGAGGATGCTGCAGACGATCATGCTCGTGCCGGCTCCAGTGGTAGGTCGTGCGCGGGTCGGGCTGACATGGCGCCATCTCCGGAACCCGCGCCATCGCCGGCCGGCGCCGCCATGTAATTGAGTGTAGTTTTTGGTTGTGAAGCGTATCAATGGGGCGCTGGACTGATATTTCTGCCCGCGAGCCATGACCTTCCGACCGCCCTGAGCATGAGGTGCGCCATCGGCGGGCAAGGCGGCGCCAGGGCGTTTCAATATGGTGCGAAAAGGGGTGTTTGTGCACTTATATGGTGCATATGGGGGCGGGGCATGCCGGGTTCCCGGGGCTCCGGCTGGATGCTGGTGCAGGTGCTTTCTGAAAGACAGGATTGAAAGTTTTTTTAAATCAATTGGATAAGGGGTAAATGGAATGAAACGGTGCAAGGTTGGCACGCTGCCTGCATTGTTCTGGGCAGTGCCATGTTCGTGCATGGCGGTCGTGGGCAGCGCTGCCGCGGCATGCTACAACACGTGCTGGGATCGCCAGCGCCAGTGCATTACCAACAGCCCAAACCTTAGAGCCTAGCTCACAGTGGAGGACATCATGTCTGCCAAGACTCTCGCCCTGATTGAAGAACATGACGTGAAGTGGGTCGATCTGCGCTTCACCGACACCCGCGGCAAGGAGCAGCACGTCACCATCCCGGCCCGTGACGTCGACGAGGAATTTTTCGAGAACGGCCAGATGTTCGATGGTTCCTCCATTTCCGGCTGGAAGGGCATCAACGAGTCGGACATGATCCTGCGCCCGGAGGACGGCACCGCCTTCCTCGACCCCTTCACCGAGGACGCCACCCTGGTGCTGCGCTGCGATATCATCGAGCCGGCCACCATGCAGGGCTACGAGCGTGACCCGCGCTCCATCGCCAAGCGCGCCGAGGCCTATCTGCAGTCCTCCGGCCTGGGCGATACCGCCTTCTTCGGCCCGGAGCCCGAGTTCTTCATCTTCGACGAGGTGCACTGGAAGTCCGACATCGAGGGCTCCATGTACAAGATCACCTCGGAAGAGGGCGCCTGGTCCACCGACCGTCCGGTGGAAGGCGGCAACCTGGCCCACCGTCCGCGGGTCAAGGGCGGCTACTTCCCGGTCCCGCCGGTGGACAGCTTCCACGATATCCGCGGCGCCATGTGCAACACCCTGGAAGCCATTGGCCAGTCCGTCGAGGTGCACCACCACGAGGTGGCCAACGCCGGCCAGAACGAGATCGGTGTGAAGTTCAACACCCTCGTGAAGAAGGCCGACGAGGTCCAGGAGATGAAGTACGTGATCCACAACGTGGCCCACGCCTACGGCAAGACCGCCACCTTCATGCCCAAGCCGCTGGTCGGCGACAACGGCAGCGGCATGCACGTCCACCAGTCCTTCTGGAAGGAAGGCGTCAACCAGTTTGCCGGTGACGAGTACGCGGGCCTCTCCGAGATGGCGCTCTACTACATCGGCGGCATCATCAAGCACGCCCGTGCCCTGAACGCCTTCACCAACGCCTCCACCAACTCCTACAAGCGCCTGGTGCCGGGCTTCGAGGCGCCGGTGATGCTCGCCTACAGCGCCCGCAACCGCTCCGCCTCGCTGCGCATCCCCTACACCGCGAGCCCCAAGGGCAAGCGCGTCGAGACCCGCTTCCCGGACCCGACCGCCAACCCCTACCTGGCCTTCGCGGCGATGTTGATGGCCGGCATCGACGGCATCAAGAACAAGATCCACCCCGGCGACCCCATGGATAAGAACCTCTACGACCTGCCGCCGGAAGAGGGCAAGGCCGTGCCGACCGTGGCCCACAGCCTCGACCAGGCCCTGGAGGCGCTGGATGCCGATCGCGGCTTCCTGACCGAGGGTGGAGTGTTCACCGACGAGATGATCGATGCCTACATCGAACTGCTCAGCGAGGACGTGGAGCGCATCCGCATGACCACGCACCCGATCGAGTTCGACATGTACTACAGCTGCTGATCGAGGGCGGCCGACCGCCCGGGCCTGCCGGTCCGGGGCGGCTCGCCGTCACGCGCGTTGAGCGAAGAAGGGGTTCCGCCATGGCGGAACCCCTTTCTGTCATACACTATCCAAGGAAAGAATGAGCCAAGGACAGGATGAGGCAATCTCTCATGGCCGTTGCCGTCGGGCGGCGGTGGTAACGACGCAGGGGGTAGGCATGAACAAGGCACTCGTGATCCTGGCGCTGGGGCTGTCGGCCAGCCTCGCGGCCCAGGCCCAGACCATCTACCGCACCACCGATGCCCAGGGCAACGTGGTGTTCACCGACAACCCGGAGCGCGGCGGTGAGGAGGTCGTCCTCAAGCCGCTTACCGTGGTGCCCGGCCGCGGCGAGGTCCGCGAGGCCGGTGCGCCGGCGGTTGTTGACGGTGGCGGCAGCGGCAGTGGCGGCGGGGCAGCCGCCGGGCCGGGGCAGCCCTTCATGCCCTACGACAGCTTCGGCATCCTCTCGCCACGCCAGGAGGAGACCCTGCCGACCGGGGCCGCGGGCAACGTCCAGGTGTCCCTCGGCGTCCAGCCGGACCTGCGCGAGGACCATCGGGTGCGCCTGCTGGTGGATGGCCAAGTCAGCCAGACGGCCATGTACACCGATACCTTCATGCTCAATAACCTGGAGCGTGGCGAGCACGTGCTGCAGGCCGAGCTGCTGGATGGCAGCGGCGCGGTGCGCCATCGCACTTCGCCGGTGACCCTCTACGTGCAGCGGGCCAGCGTCAACCTGCCCCAGAACCCCAATAACCCGGGCAGCAATTAGCTTCCCCCTCGCCGGCCACATCGGCCGCTGTGTCCGGACGGCACCCACAGGCCCTGTCGCGAGCCCCCGCCCCGCGACGAGGGTCGCCTCGATGCCTTCGATCATGCTGACCGGGTGGGCGAGGGCAGCGCCTTCGATCACCTGGAACGGTTGCGCGACGACCGGGCCCCACGCCACCACGATGATGAGCGGGGGTGGCCGGCAGCCACGCCCCATCGCCATCCGTCCCACGCCTTCCCGCCCCCGGAGGGACGCTGACCGCCCCGCGCTCGCCCCGTCAGCGCTGCACGACAATGGGCGTTCGATGCCATCATGCACTAAAGTGGTGCGCAATGTCGGTGCAGCCCTGCCCCGATACGGCGCCATGCCGTGCGCCATGGGGTGGCGCGCTTCTTGCAGGAGCTTCTTACAAGAACTTCTTGCAATAGCTCCTGAAAGCGCCTCCTGCGGGAGGCCACAATCGGACCGGGCAGGACCTCCCCATGTACCAACGCTTGATGGAACACCTCACCACGGCGGTGCTGCTGCTCGATGGCGAGCTGCGGCTGCGCTGGATGAATCCGGCCGCCGAGGCGCTGCTGGCGATCAGCCTGAGCCGCTTGAAGGGGCTGCCCCTGCCGTCCCTGGTGGATGGTGGGGAGGAGATCGGCGAGCTGCTGGACAAGGCCCGCGACGAGTTCCACCCCTTCACCCAGCGCGAGGCGCGCCTGACCCTGGTCACCGGCGAGGTGCTGACCGTCGACTACACCGTCTCGCCGCTCTCCGCCGACGAGCTGCTGCTGGAGGTGCAGCCCCGCGACCGACTGCTGCGCATCTCCCGGGAGGAGGCGCTGCAGACCCGCCAGGAGACCATCAAGGTGCTTGCCCGGGGCCTGGCCCACGAGGTGAAGAATCCCCTGGGTGGCATCCGCGGTGCGGCCCAGCTGCTGGAACGCGACCTCGACGACCCCGGCCTGCAGGAGTTCACCCGCATCATCATCGAGGAGGTCGACCGGCTGCGTGACCTGGTCGACTCCATGCTGGGCCCCAACCGGATGATTCGCCACGAGCCGCTCAATATCCACAAGGTGCTGGAGCGGGTCCGCGCGCTGCTGATCGTCGAGCAGCCGGGGGTGTGGATCGAGCGCGACTATGATCCCAGCCTGCCGGACCTCGCCGGTGACGAGTCGCAGCTGATCCAGGCCGTGCTCAATGTGGCGCGCAATGCCGTGGAGGCGATGACCGAGGCCGACATCGCCTCGCCGCGGCTCACCCTGCGCACCCGCGCCCGCCGCCAGTTCACCCTGGGCGCCGAGCGTCATCGGCTGGTCTGCGAGGTGGCGATCATCGACAACGGCCCAGGGATTCCCGAGTCGCTGCGCGAGACCCTCTTCTACCCCATGGTCTCAGGCCGCGCCGAGGGCAGCGGCCTGGGGCTCTCCATCGCCCAGTCGATCCTGCACCAGCACCAGGGGCTGATCGAGTGCGACTCCGAGCCCGGCCATACCCAATTCCGACTGCTGATTCCGCTGGAGAAGCGCCATGACTGATGTCGCACGCGTGGTGGTCGTCGACGACGATCGCGCCATTCGCTGGGTGCTGGAGCGTGCCCTGGCCCAGCCCGACCTCGAGGTCGAGACCCTCGATCGGGCCGACCGTGCCCTGGAGCGCCTGCTCGAGGCGCCGCCGGATGTGCTGGTCACCGATATCCGCATGCCCGGGATCGATGGCCTGGACCTGATGGCCAAGGTGCGCGAGGTGCATCCGGAGCTGCCGGTGATCGTGATGACCGCCCACTCCGACCTCGACAGCGCCGTGGCCTCCTACCAGGGCGGCGCCTTCGAGTACCTGCCCAAGCCCTTCGACGTGGACGAGGCGTTGGCCCTGGTGCGCCGCGCCGTGGCCCATGCCCGTGAGCGGCGTCGTCCGGTCAGCGTGCCCGAGGGGCTGGATGCCGAGATCATCGGCGAGGCCCCGGCCATGCAGGAGGTGTTCCGCGCCATCGGCCGGCTGTCGCACTCGCATATCACCGTGTTGATCAACGGCGAGTCGGGGACCGGCAAGGAGCGGGTGGCCCGGGCGCTGCACCAGCACAGCCCGCGGACCGGCAAGCCCTTCATCGCCCTGAACATGGCGGCGATTCCCAAGGACCTGATCGAGTCGGAGCTGTTCGGTCACGAGAAGGGCGCCTTCACCGGCGCCACCGCCCAGCGTCAGGGACGCTTCGAGCAGGCCGACGGCGGCACCCTGTTCCTCGACGAGATCGGCGACATGCCCGCCGAGACCCAGACGCGCCTGCTGAGGGTGCTGGCCGACGGCGAGTTCTACCGGGTGGGGGGCCACACCTCGGTGAAGGTGGACGTGCGGATCATCGCCGCCACCCACCAGAACCTGGAGACCCTGGTGGAGGACGGCCGCTTCCGCGAGGACCTCTTCCACCGCCTCAACGTGATCCGCGTGCACCTGCCCCGGCTTTCCGAGCGTCGCGAGGACATCCCGCGGCTGGCGCGCCACTTCCTGGCCGAGGCGGCCAAGGAACTCGCCACCGACGTCAAGGTGCTGACCCCCGAGGCCGAGGCGCACCTCACCCGCCTGCCCTGGCCGGGCAACGTCCGCCAGCTGGAGAACACCTGCCGCTGGCTGACGGTGATGGCCTCCGGCCGTGAGGTGCTCGTCGAGGACCTGCCTCAGGAGCTGCGCGAGCCCGGGGCCACCCAGGGCAACACCGGTGACTGGCGCACCGCCTTTCGCGACTGGGCCGACCGGGCGCTGGCCGCGGGCCACACCCACCTGCTCGAGGAGGCCGTGCCGGACTTCGAGCGCATCCTGATCGAGACGGCGCTCAAGCACACCGGGGGGCGCAAGGGCGAGGCCGCCGAGCTGCTGGGCTGGGGGCGCAATACGCTGACGCGAAAGCTCAAGACGCTACTGCCGGCGCTGGCGGAGGGGGAGTAGCCGGGTCGGGCTAGGACGAAAGGCGCATTGTTGAGCGTGACGCCGCTGCCGTAGCGTCGATGCATAAGCAGCCTATCATTCAACAGGATGCCCCCATGTCCGCCGTACCAGAAGCGCTTCCGACGCGTGTCCAGGTCACCGAGGTGGGGCTGCGCGACGGCCTGCAGAACGAGCCCGTGCAGCTCCCCACCGGGGACAAGGCCGGGCTGGTCAGGGCGCTGGCGGCGGCGGGTGTCAGGCAGTTCGAGCTGACCTCCTTCGTCAGCCCGCGGGCCGTGCCGGCGCTGGCCGATGCCGCCGAGCTGGTGTCGGCCCTGCGCGATATCCCGGACCTGCACTTCTCCGCGCTGGTTCCGAACCTGCGCGGTGCCGAGCGTGCCCTGGACGCCGGGGTCGACTCGGTGGTGCTGTTCGTCTCTGCCTCCGCGACCCACAACGCCAAGAACGTCAATTGCCGTATCGAGGACTCCCTGGCGGCCTTCGAGCAGGTCGCCCGCCGCCTCGAGGGAAGCGGCATCGAGGTCCGCGGCGCCATCGCCACCGCCTTCGGCTGCCCCTTCGAGGGGGAGGTCGACGTCCAGGTGGTGGGGCGTATCGCCCGCCACTTCGCCGACCTCGGCGCGACGCGGCTGTCGCTGGGCGATACCACCGGCATGGCCACTCCCCCGCTGGTCAGCGAGCGGGTCCGTCACCTGCGCGAGGTCGTCCCCTCGCTGTCGCCGACCCTGCATTTTCACAACACCCGCGGCATCGGCCTGGCCAACGTCATGCAGGGGCTCTGGCTGGGGATCGACCGCTACGAGAGCGCCATCGGCGGGCTCGGCGGCTGCCCCTTCGCCCCGGGGGCGTCGGGCAACATCGCCAGCGAGGACCTGGTCTACCTGCTCGATGAGATGGGCATCGAGACCGGCATCGACCTCGAGGGCATGATCGAGGCCAGCCGACTGGCCTCCCGCCTAATGGGGCGGCCGCTCCCCGCCCAGGTCTCCAGGGCCGGGCCGCGCCTGGCCCTGGCCGACTGCTCCGCCGTTCCCACCGCAAGAGGCTGAAGATGACCGACCATCAATCCCCTGCCGCGGGTTCCCTCGCGGGCATTCGCGTCATCGACCTGACCCGGGTGATCTCCGGCCCCTTCTGTACCCAGATCCTGGGCGACCACGGTGCCGAGGTGATCAAGGTGGAATCGCCGGGGCAAGGCGACGTCGTGCGCTCCCAGGGCAACATGGTCAATGGCTTCAGCTGGTACTTCGCCCAGTTCAACCGCAACAAGCGCTCCGTGACGCTGGACCTGCGCCAGGAGGCGGGCAAGGCGGTGCTTCACCGGCTGATCGAGGAGGCCGATGTGCTGGTGGAGAACTTCCGGCCCGGCGTGCTGGGCAAGATGGGCCTCGACGACGCGACCCTGCGGGCGCAGTACCCGCGGCTGGTGGTCGGGCGCATCAACGGCTTCGGCTCCAGCGGTCCCTATCGCGACCGCCCGGCCTATGACTTCATTGCCCAGGCCATGAGCGGCTTCATGGGCGTCAATGGCCCGGCCGATGGCGAGCCCATGCGGGCGGCCCCACCGATCAGCGACATGGTGGCCAGCCAGAACCTGGCGTTCGGCATCTGTGCCGCCCTGGTGCGCCGCGAGCGCAGCGGCCAGGGGGACATCGTCGAGACCGCCCTGACCAACGGGCTGATCGGCATGATGGGGTACCTGGCCGCCGAGTTCTTCGCCACCGATCGCGTGCCGGCGCGTACCGGCAACGACCACCCGATGCTCTATCCCTATGGCCTGTTCAAGGCCAGCGATGGCGAGGTGGCCATCGCCCCCAGCAACGACACTATGGTGGAGCGCCTGCTCAAGGCCCTGGGCATGCTGCACCTGCTCGACGACGAACGCTTTGCCGACAATGCCCGGCGCATGGCCAACCGGGAGGCGCTGCGTGAGTGCCTGACGGCGGTGACCGAGACGCGCAGCGTCGCCGCCTGGATCGACCACCTCAACCGGGCCGGGGTGCCGTGCGGGCGCGTCCACGACCTGCGCGAGACCTTTGCCGACCCGCAGGTCCAGGCGCAGCAGATGCGGATCGACCTCGACCAGGGGGAGCTTGGCCGGATTCCCGTGACCGGCTTCCCGGTGAAGATGCAGGAGGCGCCGGCGGCGGTGCACCATCCCGTGCCCCGTCTCGGCGAGCACACCCGCGAGGTCCTGGCGGCGCTCGGCCTCGATGATGGCGAGTTGAAGGCCCTGGAGGCGCAGGGCGTGATTTGAACCTACCCTGCAGAGGGTCCCGGGCCCGGTGGGGCCCGTGGCCATGACAACCGTCGATATAACAACAACCGGAGGATCAACGAGATGCCAACCATGAAGCACGCTACCCGGGGGCTTGCCGCCTCGGCCCTGCTGGGCCTTGGCCTGGTCACCAGCATGCCCGGCCATGCCCTGCCCATCAGCGAGTGCATCGCCCCGGCGGATCCCGGCGGCGGCTGGGACTTCACCTGCCGCTCGGTGGGCAGGCTGCTGCTCGACCTGGAGCTGACGGACGGCCCGGTACAGGTCACCAATATGCCGGGCGGGGTGGGCGCCGTGGCCTTCGCCAACGTCGAGAGCAACCGCGCCGACGACAGTGACCTGATCGTCGCCACCAGCACCGTGGGGGTCACCCAGATCGCCCAGGGCAAGTATCCCGGCGGCGCCGATACCATGCGCTGGCTGGCCATGCTGGGCACCGATGTGGGCGTCATCCTGGTCGATGACGAGAGCGAGTACCAGAGCCTGGAGCAGCTGCTGGATACCCTGGTCGAGGATCCCGGTGCCCTGGCCGTTGCCGGCTCCAGCGGCGCCGGCGGCTGGGACCATATCCGGGCGCTGATGCTGGCCAAGGCGGCCGGCATGCCAGACGACCAGATCGGTAGCCTGCGCTGGGTGCAGTTCGACGGCGGCGGCCCGGCCGTGACCCAGATGATGGGCGGCCACGTGGATGTGGTCTCCACCGACCTGGGGGAGATCGCCGGCTTCATCGAGTCGGGGGACGTGCGCGTGCTGGCGGTGCTCTCCGAGGAGCCGCTGCCCGAGCCCTTCGCCGAGCTGCCCACCGCCGCCTCCCAGGGCTATGACGTGGCGGGCTACAACTGGCGCGGCTTCTACACCGGCGGCGAGGTCTCCGACGAGGACTATGCCGCCATGGTGGAGGACCTCCAGGCGCTCTACGACAGCGAGGAGTGGAAGGAGGTCGCCCAGCAGAACGGCCTGGTCCCGCTATGGCGCGGCGGCGATGAGTTCGACGCCTTCGTCCGTAAGTCCATCGACGAGGTGGAGGCCATTTCCCGGGAGATCGGGGTCATCCAGTGAGTGAGCCCCTGCAGGGCGACGCCGGGCGCGTGCCCGGCGTCATCGGCGATCGCATCGCCGGGGCCCTGCTGCTGGTGCTGGCGGTGGGTGCCTGGTGGCTCTCCCATGACCTGAAGTCGGGCTTCATGCAGCCCATCGGGCCCGGAGAATACCCGCGCCTGATCAGCCTCCCCCTGGCGGCGCTGTCGCTGCTGCTTGTCCTGCGTCCCGGCTTCAACCAGCGCTGGCCGGGGCGCGCCGCCCTGCTACGCCAGGCGCTGACCCTGCTGGTGCTGGCCAGCTACGCCGGTCTGGTCAAGCCGCTGGGTTTCCTGCCGGCCTCCCTGGTGACGGTGGTGCTGCTGATCCGCCTGTTCGGGGCCGCCTGGAAGCCCGCCCTGGCCAGCGGCGCCGTGCTCGCCCTGGCCCTCTACGCGCTGTTCGAATTCGCCCTCGGTATTCCGCTTCCCGACATGCCGGGCCTGGACTGGTAGCGCCGCGACATGGATATCCTCGCCTTCCTTGCCCAGGGCTTTGCCGTGGCCCTGGAGCCCCAGAATCTCTTGCTGGCGTTCATCGGCTGCGTCATCGGCACCTTGATTGGTGCGCTGCCCGGCCTGGGGCCGGTCAACGGCGTGGCGCTGATGATCCCGCTCTCCTTCAACTTCAGCCTGCCGGCCACGGGGGCGCTGATCCTGCTGGTCAGCGTCTACTACGGCTGCATGTATGGCGGGCGCATCAGCTCCATCGTGCTCAACATCCCCGGCGACGAGCCGGCCATGATGACCACCCTGGACGGTTACCCGATGGCGCTGCAGGGACGTGGCGGCGAGGCGCTGGGGCTCTCCGCGGTGGCCTCCTTCGTCGGCGCCGGGGTGGCGACCCTGGGACTGGCGCTGTTCGCCCCCCTGCTGGTGCAGTTCGCCATCCGCTTCGGCCCGGCGGAGTACTTCGCGCTCTTCGTGCTGGCCTTCGCCACCATCGGCGGGGTGACCGGCGGCAGCCTGGTCAAGAGCTTCATCGCCGCCTTCCTGGGGCTGCTGCTGGGCAGCGTCGGCATCGATGCGGTCAGCGGGGTGCCGCGCTACACCTTCGGACTCTACGAGCTCTACGACGGCATCGACTTCATCGTCGCCCTGGTGGGGCTGTTCGCCATCTCGGAGTGCCTGATCTACCTGGAGGACATCCGCGGCACCAGTCGTCCGACCCTGACGCTGGGCTCGGCGATGCCCGGCGTGCGCTCCGCCGGCCGCTGCGCGCCGACCATCGCCCGCGGCTCGCTGATCGGCTTCGTGGCCGGGGTGCTGCCCGGGGCCGGCGCGGCGCTGGGCAGCTTCCTCGCCTACATGCTTGAGAAGCGCTGGGTAGGGCGCAACGGCCGCTTCGGCCAGGGTGACCCGCGCGGCGTGGCGGCGCCCGAGGCCGGCAACAACGCCGCCGCCGGCGGGGCGCTGATCCCCATGCTGTCGCTGGGCATCCCCGGCAGCGGCACCACGGCAATCCTGCTGGCACTGCTGCTGTCGATGAACATCACCCCGGGGCCGCTGCTCTTCGAGCAGCAGCCGGAGATGGTGTGGGGGCTGGTGGCGGCGCTGGTGATCGGCAACTTCGTGCTGCTGGTGCTTAACGTGCCGCTGGTGAGCCTGTTCGCTAAGGTGCTGCAGGCGCCGGGCTGGTTCCTGATGCCGATGGTGGTGATGGTGGCCTTCGTCGGCGTCTATTCGCTCAACAACAGCGCCTTCGATCTCTACATGATGCTGGGCTTCGGGGTGCTGGGCTATGCGCTGCGCAAGCTGGAGATCCCCACGGTGCCGGTGGTGCTGGGCCTGCTGCTGGGCGGACAGATGGAGTTCAACCTGCGTCGCGCCATGTCGATCTCCGGCGGTGACTGGAGCATCCTGTGGAACAGCGGCATCTCGGTGGGCATCTACCTGTTCGCCGTCATCCTGATCGTCGCCGGCCTGGCCTACGCCTGGCTGATACGAGGGCGCCTGCAGTAGGCCTGCAAGACTGGGCGCCGGCGCCCGGGGCTGCCAGAATGGGCCATCCAAGGAGAGAACGCCCATGACGCAGATGAGCTGGGAGCGGCTGCTCGACCCGGGTCGCCTGCACGACCGGCGCGACGAGCGCCCCGGCGGCGGCCGCGACGAGATCGGCCGCAGCCCCTTCCACAAGGACCACGACCGCATCGTCTTCGCCGGCTCCTTCCGGCGCCTGGGGCGCAAGACCCAGGTGCACCCGCTGACCGACAACGACCATATCCACACCCGCTTGACCCACTCCCTGGAGGTGGGCTGCGTGGGGCGCTCGCTGGGAATGATCGTCGGCGAGCGGCTGAGCGGCCGCCTGCCCGACTGGATCACCCCGGCGGACCTGGGGGTGATCGTGCAGGCCGCCTGCCTGGGCCACGACATCGGCAACCCGCCCTTCGGCCATGCCGGCGAGTACGCCATCCGCGACTGGTTCGCCCGCGCCGCGGCCGATGGCGGCGGCCTGCTCGAGGGGCTCACCGAGCTCGAGCGCGAGGACCTGCTGACCTACGAGGGCAACGCCCAGGGCTTTCGCATCGTCACCCAGGTGGAGTACAACCAGTTCCGCGGCGGCATGCGCCTGACCACGGCCACGCTCGGCACCCTGCTCAAGTACCCCTGGACCGTGGAGCACGGCGGGGTGGCCGGCAAGTTCGGCTGCTACCAGAGCGAGCGCGAGCTGCTCGCCGAGGTGGCCGAGCGGCTGGGCCTGCTGCCCCGCGGCGAAGGGCGCTGGTGCCGCCACCCGCTGGCCTGGCTGGTGGAGGCCGCCGACGACATCTGCTACGCGCTGCTCGACCTGGAGGATGG
This sequence comes from Halomonas gemina, assembly GCF_023554995.1. Classification (GTDB taxonomy): domain Bacteria; phylum Pseudomonadota; class Gammaproteobacteria; order Pseudomonadales; family Halomonadaceae; genus Halomonas; species Halomonas gemina. Next base: position 54,737 of record NZ_JAMJPK010000007.1, on the reverse strand, counting down.
CCTGGAGATGGGCATCCTGCGCTTTGACGAGGTGGCCGGGATCCTGATCCAGATCGCCGGTGGCGAACCCGCCGACTATGCCACCATGCAGCGCCACGGGGTCTCCCAGCGGCGGCGCATCGCCGCCCTGCGCGGCGCGGCCATGGAGCGGGCGGTCAACGACGTGGGCGCGGTGTTCGTGCAGCACGAGGCGGAGCTGCTGAGCGGGCGCCTCAAGGACGACCTGCTGGAGCTCTGCCACCCCGACCTGGGCTGGGGGGTGAAGGCGGCCAAGCAGCTGGCCCGCGAGCGGATCTTCCAGAACGAGCGCAAGGCCAAGCTGGAAATTGGCGCTTATACGACGTTGGGGATTCTTCTGGAGGCCTTTATCGGGGCGGCCCATGAGCTGCACCACCACGGGCGCTCCACCTTCAAGCACCAGCGGGTGCTGGCGCTGATCGGCGAGAACACCCCGCGCCCCTCCTGGAGCCTCTACGACAGCTACCGGCGCATGCTCGACTTCATCGGCGGCATGACCGACCACTATGCCGTGGACCTGGCCCAGGAGATGGGTGGCCGGCTGCGGGGCGACTGAGATGGCGCTGCCATGGGCCGCCGCGGCCGGCTGGCGGAGTGCGCTGCTGGGCCTGGCGCTGCTGCTGGCGGCCTTGCCGTCGCTGGCCGAGGGGCCCCTCGAGACGCTCGAGCGGGAGGGCTTCGACCACTACACCCTGGCGCTGACCTGGCATCCCGGCTTCTGCGCGAGCCGCTCGCGCCCGCCCCGGGAGTGCCGTGAACCGGACCTGCGCGACGGGACGGAGCAGGGCTTCGTGCTGCACGGCCTGTGGCCCTCGCTGCCCGAGCGCTTCGCCACGCGGGGCATCGACCGGCGCCGCTGGTGGCGGGAAGGGTGCTTTCTCGAGACGCCGCGGCCCGACGGCAGCTTGTGCCGTGCCCACTCGCCCCTCGAGCTGCCGGCGGCACTGGGGGAGGCGCTGGATGCCGCCATGCCGGGGCGCGCCAGCTGCCTGGACCGCTACCAGTATGCCAAGCACGCCGCCTGCCTGGCGTTGCCCGAGGCGGCGTACTTCGCGGCCTCGGTGGCGCTGCTGGAGACGGTCAACGCCAGTGCCTTCGCGGCCTTCGTGACCCTCAACCAGGGCGGCGAGGTGGGCCGCAACGCGCTGATCAATGCCTTCGAGGCGGCCTTCGGCGAGGGCACGGGGCGCGCGCTGCGCCTGGAGTGCCGCGGGCGCGGCAATCGCCTGCTCACCGAGGTGCGCATCGGCATCGATGCCGCTCGCCTGGCGGCCTTCCCGGCGGCGGAGGGCCTGGTGCGCCAGGACCGTGGCCGCTGCGCGACCCGGGTGCGCATCGCCACCTTCGACTGATCAGACCGAGGGGCCCTCCAGGGGCGGCAGGTCCAGCAGGCTGGCGCGATGGCGCAGGGCGATGATCACGGCGTCGTGGGTGGCGTCGTCGACCTCGCCCAGCCGGGTCGCGGTGAGCCGCCTGGCCAGGTCGACGCCACCCACCACCAGCAGGTCGTCCGGTGCCTGGCTGTTGTCGATCTCCCAGCCGGGCAGGGCCAGCACGCCCTTGACCGGTACCGGGCCGCCCACCTGGTGCTCGAGCCAGCCGGTCAGCCAGCGCGTGGCCTGGCGGGTCTTGCGCAGCGGGCGACGCTCGCTCCAGCCCGGGAAGCGCAGGCGGTCCGGTTCCACGGCGACCAGGTTGACCTCGCGGCCGCCGGGGGTGATGGCGGGGGTGCGGGCGCGGGTCTCGACCGCGAAGATGCCGTGGGGGGTAACCGCCACATGGTCGATGGTATAGCCATCGCCGGGCACGTCGTGGAAGACGAAGTAGGGATGCGCCTCGGGACGGATCAGCCGCTCGAGCTCCTGGCCCACGGCGAGTTCACAGGCCAGTCCCAGCTTCAGCCGGCGGATGCGCTGGAAGTCGCGGATCAGCAGGAAGCAGAACACCAGTGCCAGCAGGGTGCAGAGCGCCCCGTAGAGCGCCCACTCGATCCAGTCCTGCTCGCTGGAGAAGAGCATGCGGCCCATGCCGTAGACCAGTGGCGCCAGGGTGACGATGGGGCCCAGGGCGCCATCGAGGAAGAGGCCGGCGAAGGCGCGGTCAAGGCGGTCGCGCAGGGCCTGGCCGGGCTCGCGCAGCGGATGGGCGTCGAAGGGCGAGCGTACCCGGGCATCATGCAGGTTGCGCAGCGCCACCACGATCACCGCGGTGGCCGCCAGCGGGAAGAGGAAGATCAGCGGGAGCAGGTATTCCAGCCAGGCCATCGGGATTCCTTGCCCTGAGGGGGGAGCGTCCATTCTAGACAACCTAGCCCTCGCGGGGCCATGCTCTTTCGGCGTGACGGGCGAGGGATGAACGATGGGGCATGAGGAGGCAGGCGTGAGACAGGCAACAGCAGCGACACAGACCCATGACCTCGAGGCGCTCGCCGACTTCGTCGCGCGGCACCCGCGGCTGGCGGTGCTCACCGGCGCCGGCATCAGCACCGCCAGCGGCATCCCCGACTATCGCGACGACCGCGGCGACTGGAAGCGCCCGCCGCCCATGCAGCACCAGGTGTTCATGGCCAGCCATGCGGCGCGCCAGCGCTACTGGGCACGGGCCCTGGTGGGCTTTCGTGCCCTGCAGGACGCGACGCCCAATGCGGCGCATCAGGCCCTGGCGCGGCTCGAGGCGCTGGGCCATGTCGGCGGGGTGATCACCCAGAATGTCGATGGCCTGCACCAGCGGGCCGGCTCGCGGCGGGTGATCGACCTCCACGGGCGTGCCGACAGGGTGCGCTGCATGGGCTGCGGTGCCCGGCGCATGCGCCATGACCTGCATGCCGAGCTGGCCGACCGCAATCCGCTCTGGCGGGAGGCCGGTGCCCGGGCGGGCCCGGACGGCGATGCCGACCTGGAGGCCGACTTCTCGGGGTTCCGGGTGCCGGGCTGCACGCGCTGCGGCGACGGCATCTACAAGCCCGACGTGGTGTTCTTCGGCGACAGCGTGCCGCGCGCCACCGTGGAGGCCGCCTTCGCCCTGCAGGCCGAGAGCGATGCCCTGCTGGTAGTGGGCTCCTCGCTGATGGTCTTCTCAGGCTTCCGCTTCGCCCGGGCGGCGGCCCGGGAGGGCCAGCCCATCGCCTGTCTCAACCTCGGCCGCACCCGGGCCGATGATCTCTACGCGCTGAAGGTCCAGGCCCCCGCCGAGGCCCTGGCTGCGCTGTGCGAGATGCTGGAGGATGCCTCGCCCCGAGGGATCAGCCGCCGGCCAGCCTGACCTGGTAGCCGCGCTTCTCGAGCTCGCCCTTGAGCAGCTCGCGGTGGTCGCCCTGGATCTCGACGATGCCCTCCTTTACCGCCCCGCCGGTGCCGCAGCGCTTCTTGAGTGCCTTGGCCAGGGCCTTGAGCTCGCCGGCGGGCAGCGGGATGCCCTCGATGGTGGTCACGCCCTTGCCCTTGCGGCCGCTGGTCTCACGGCGGATGCGCACGATGCCGTCCAGGTCGGCCAGGCGGGCCTGCTCGGCCCGCTCGTCGCAGTCGCACTCGGCCAGGGGGCGGCGGCACTCCGGGCAGGTATCGCCATGTTCGGTGGAGTAGACCAGGCCGCCGAGCTGTTCCTTCAGGGATGCCATGTCGGCCTCCTCACGGTCGAGAGTGTCCGGGCGATGATAGCCCTGCCGTCGGCGCTCTGCATCCGTGAAGACGCTGTCCACAGGCGGTCTGGCGGGAAGGGTGTGGATATCAGGCGTGGGCGGCCAGGGCGCGGCTACTCTCCAGGTGGCCGATCACCGTGGGCAGCTGGAACATGTTGCTGATCATGATGGCGCCCGCCGGCGTCTCCTCGACGTCGGGGAAGCGGTTGAGGTGGATCACCGTCATGCCGGCGGCCAGGGCACCCCTGACACCCACCAGGGCATCGTCGATGACCACGCACTCCTCGGGGGCGAAGCCCATCAGGCTGGCGGCATGGCGGAACAGGCAGGGGTCGGGCTTCCAGCAGTTGGCCGTGTAGGCACTGAACAGGCGATTACCGAATACCTCGGCGAGCCCGGTGGCCGCAAGCGAGGTACGGATCTTGTTCTCCGGGCCATTGGAGACCACCCCCATGGGGTGGCCTGCGAGGGCGGCCAGGGCCTGGGTGGCGCCTTCGATGGCGATCAGCTCGCTGGCCAGGCGCCGGTTAAGGTTGGCGCGCATGCGGCACTCGAGGGTGTCGAGCCGGGCCGGGTCTACGCTGCCGTGGCGCTGCTCCAGTTCGGCGACGATGTGGCGAAAGCGGGCCCCGCGGAACTCTCCCATGTAGTCGCTGGCCTGGAAGGGCAGGCCGGCGTCGGTCAGGCTGGACGACATCTCGTCGGCGAGCAGTGGCTCGCTGTCGACCAGGGTACCGTCGCAATCGAAGAGCAGGCAGAGGGGGCGTGCCATCACCGGGCCTCACGATGAATCAGAACGTTATAAGATCATTGTTACAGATATCGGGTCTTCCTGCCCAATATTAAAGTCCAGTTTCCCTATTTTGTGAACAGTGTTCTTGAATCTCGGGGTGACAACAGGTGTCAGGGCTTCACGGCTTCCAGGGTGTGGCGAAGCACGAGGTCGAGCGCGCGGCGAGCCCGGGAGACGCCGGGTGCCGGCCGCTGCCCGAGCCCATCACGGCGATGGCGTTCGCGATCACCGCAGGCTCATGCCTATACTGACGGCGCGTCACGGCCAGGAGCAGGACCATGAATCTCGAACGCGTCGTCTTCGGCTTTTTCATCATCCTTACCCTGAGCCTCAATTACGCGTTCGTCGTGGGTGGCGTCGAGTCCCCGGCCCACCACAATGTCTGGATTCTCACGCTCACCATCATCGCCAACCTGGTCGCGATCGGCCTGAAACTGGGGGATCGCTCGCAGACTGGGGCGTTGCTGCTGGCGTCCGGCCTGGTTGCCGGCCTTCTGCTGATCACGGCGCGCGTCGTCTGGATCGTCGCGGATCCCGTTGGCGGGGGCGGACCGGGGCCCGGGGACATGGCCGATATCGTCTCGATCGCCACGGGAGCGCTGGTCGCGAATATCGTCGCGACGGCGATTCTGGTGGGCGATACGCTGCTCTCGCGCCGCTAGCAGGCCGCGCGGATCGGTTCAGCGTGGCCGCCGCGATCCAGGACAGGCAGATGGAGGGTTGAACGCATGACGCCGACCTCCGATCTCGACCGGGTGACGATGATCGTCCTGCGCTATATGCGCCGGCCGCTGTTCGCGCTGCTGTTCGTGTATTCGGTGGGCATCATGGGCATGGCCCTGATGCCAGGCCAGGTCGTCGATGGTGAGACGACCAACATGAGTCTCTTCCACGCCTTCTATTTCTTCACCTACACGGCGACCACCACCGGTTTCGGCGAACTGCCCAACGGCTTCAGCGAGGAGCAGCGCCTGTGGACGATCTTCTGTCTCTATACCGGCGCCACCGCCTGGTTCTATGCGATCGGCTCCCTGATTCGCCTGGTTCAGAACCCCCATTTCAGCCAGGCCATGGATGGGTTCCGCTTCGCCCGCAAGGTCAAGCAGTACAGGGAGCCTTTCGTCATCCTCTGCGGTTTCGGCGATACCGGCAGCCTGCTTGCCCGGGGCCTGAGCGACCACCGTATGCGCGCGGTGATACTCGATTCCGACCCCGAACGCATCAAGGCACTGGGCGTGCGCGATTACTCGGTCGCGATGCCGGGACTCTGCGCGGACACCAGTGCGCCGAAACACCTCCTGGCCGCGGGAGTCGAACATCCCGCGTGTCGGGCCCTGGTCGCGCTGACCAACGATGACGACGTCAATCTCAAGATCGCGGTGATGGCACGGCATCTGAACCCGCGGCTCAGGGTCATCTGTCGTTCGACCTCGGCGCGCCACGAGGCCAATCTGCGGGCACTGGACAACGTCACGGTCGTCGACCCGTTCGAGATCTTCGCCCAGCTCCTTCACTGGGCGATCGTCCGTCCCGAACTGCACAACCTCAATTCGTGGTTCGTGGGCGCTCGTGGCGTCAAGCTCGGGGTACCGCTAGAGGTTCCGCGCGGCGACTGGATCCTGTGCGGGTACGGACGGATGGGGCACTGGATCCATCGCTACCTCGAGGCCCAGGGCGTCGGCGTGCGGATCATCGATCCGGAAGTGGACACCGAAGAGGCCGGAGACGGTGCGGTCATGGTCCAGTCGCACGCCGATCATTTGGCTCTGGTGACCGCGGGGATCGAGAATGCGGCCGGGGTCGTTGCCGCGACCGATCGCGATGCCGACAATCTCAGCACGCTGCTGTCGGTGACGGAGCTCAATCCGCAGGCGTTTCGCATCGTGCGCCAGAACCGTCATGAGAACCAGGTCGCGTTCGATGCCGCGCGGGCCGACCTGGTCCTCCAGCACAGCCTGACAACGGCGCGCCGGATCCTGAAGCTGCTGATCTCGCCGCTTGTCCAGGAACTGATCGAATGGCTCGCTGAACAGGAACCGGCCCAGACGCAAGGCCTGGTGGCCCGCCTGCAGGTAGCCACGGGCACGGAACCCCCGCACCTGTGGTCGGTCAGGCTGGTCCCGGGGGAGGCCCCGGCGGTGACTGACTATCTGGAAGCCGGTGGTGTTGTGACGTTGGGTGCGCTGTGTCGCGATGCGCGTGCGTTCCCGGAAGCGCTCCCGTGCGTCGCGCTCGCCGTTCGCCGGGCGGGCCATTCGATCATGCTGCCGGATGAGGAGTGTCCGCTCGACGCCGGTGACGAGATCCTCTTCTGCGGCATCCAGTGGGTGGAACACATGCTGCAGGCGACGCTGCATAATCCCTATACGCTGCGCTATGTCGTCACCGGGGTCGATGCACCGCGCGGGGTCCTGTTCGCATGGCTGGAGGAGAGGCGACGTCGAGTCATGGGCCCAGCAGCAGGGCGAGCGCCCCGGCCAGGTAGCAGGCGATGATACCGACACTCTCGAAGCCGATGCGGCCAGGGCCCTGGCGCTCGCGATGGATCATCCCGACCATCAGGATGCCGGTCATCAGCAGCGACAGGGCGACCCACAACGCGACCGTGTCGGGAATGGCGTGGTAGACCGAGCCACCCCTGTAGGCGATGTCCGAGGCCGCGACGAACAGGGTGTCGAAGGCGTTGCCGCCGATGATGCCCGCCACGGCCAGGGTCAGGGCGCCGCGCCGCACCGCCGCCACCGAGGTCACCAGCTCCGGCAGCGAGGTCACCACCGCCGTCATCAGCGCCCCCACCACCGACTGCCCGAGGCCGGTCTGCTCGGCGATCACCGCGGCACAGCGCTCCAGCAGCCAGCCGCTGATGCCGAGCATCGCCGCCAGGGCCACGAAGGAGAGCCAGAGCCTTGTCGCCGAGCGCTTCATGGCCCGCTCGTCGGGCACGTCGGGCTGGGTCTCCCGGGTCTGGGCGGGTCGCCACATGGGGTTGTCGCGGCTGCGATCCACCAGGCGCAGGCCGAACAGGTAGCCGAGCAGCAGCAGCGGAGTGACGGGGTGCACCTGCCATAGCGTCCACTCGGGGGCGAAGCGTCCCACCAGCACCAGCGACAGCAGGCACAGCAGCAGGCCTGCCTGCATCAGGTTGCCCAGCGAGGCCGCGGCATGTTCCAGGTTGGCGCGCCGGTGGGTGATGTCGGCGATGGTCAGGAACAGCGTCTGCACGGCAATGCCGCCCAGGGCGTTGCTCATCGCCAGGGTCGGACGGTCGGCCAGCGCCGCCGAGACCGACACCACGATGCCCGAGAGGGAGGTGGCCATGCCCAGCAGTACCGCGCCGGCGATGGCCTCGCCGAGGCCGGTGCGATCCGCCAGGTCGTCGACGATCCCGGTCAGCCGGGTCCCCACGACGCCAATCACCAGGGCGCAGCCGCCGAACAGCAGCAGGGCCATGCCGAGGGACGGCTCGTCCAGCAGCGACGTCATGGGGTTCGTTTCCCGACCCTGGCGGTCGTGTCCCTTGCCGCCGGGCGTGGCGAGAGCACTGCGCTGTCCATGGAGGCTCCTGGGGGCGGGGTATCGAGACGAGCGTAGCGCGTTATGCCCCGCCTGGGCAGGGGGCCGAACGCCTTGCGGTGAGTGTGCGACCTGGGACCATGTGCCAGATCTCGCCACCCGTGAAGCGGATCAGGGCGGTGGATCCCAGTGCGCATCTATTATTTATCTTATTGAAATAAATGGTTTTATATCTTCCTTTTGGCATCCTGGCCCGATGGGTGCAGCTCGTAGGGTGAGCAACACGGCCGGCATGAGCCGCCCGCTATCACAGGGGGGCACCGGCCGGGACGTAAAGCCAGGCGGCTTTCACAATCTCGCCAGTCCACGATTCGATGGAGGTGTGAACATGATGTCCAAGGAAACTCTCAAGAAGCTCGGTATCCTCGGTGTGTCCTTCGGCCTGATCGCCAGCCCGCTGGCTTTTGGCGGTGGTGATGAGGAGTACGAACCCGCCACCACCACGGAGCAGGAGGAGTCCAGCGACTCCGGTGAGGCCATGGGCTCCAGCGACAATGCCGGCGCCAGCGTTACCAGCACCGAGTACGAGAACGAGGAGCAGGAGAAATCGGAGTGGGAAACCTCTGGCTCCGATGACGGCTCCGACCAGGAGTACGAGGAGGCAGAGGAAGAGTGGGATGAGCCCGAAGAGGGCGAGGACGACGAGGAGTCCACCTGGTAAGGCTCTGGGCGAGCCCCCCGGGGTGGCTCGCCCCTGATTCGTGATGGCAGTCTTCAGAGCGAAGAGGTGTTGCCGCCCCGTTGATCGGGGCGGTTTTTTGTCTGTGCCGCCCTGCCGGGGGCGTCATCCGGCCCAGGGTCGGCTAGCATGAAGCGAGGGCCGCAGGGGGCACCTCCTGCGGCGCATGATGTCACGGCAGGCGAGGTAAGGATGAAGCAGGAGACCCTCTGGTCACTGGTCGGCTCCGCGGCGGCGGTGGCCGCCAGCGTGATGGCCCGCAGGACCGCCGACAAGGCCTATCGGCATGAGGTCGGCGAAGCCCCGCCGGCGAATCCCGACGAGCCGGATGTGGGCTGGCGACAGGCCCTGCTTTGGGGGGCGGCCACCGGCGTGCTGGTGGGGGTCGCCCGGGTGGTGGGACGCCGCGCCGGCCGCGAGGTGATGCATCGTGCCCCCCGTCCCGGCCGCGGTCGGCGGGCGCTGCGCCGGCTCGGGCGATAGCGCCCATGGGCTCGGGTCGCAGCGCGTGCCGCCGCGCCGGCGGGTGGTGGACCTGCCTGGTGGCGATGCTCCTCGCCGCTCAGGCCATGGCCGGGACGGACGATGAGGCTGCGGCCTGGCGGGCCCTGGCGCAGGGTGGGCATGTGGCCCTGGTGCGCCATGCCCTGGCGCCCGGTATCGGCGATCCGCCGGGCTTTGTGCTCGATGACTGCACCACCCAGCGCAACCTCTCCGCGGATGGCCGCGCCCAGGCTCGAGCCATCGGCGAACGGTTTTGCGAACGGGGGATAACGGTGGCGGCGGTGCATGCCAGCCGCTGGTGCCGTGCCCTGGAGACCGCCGAGCTGCTGGGGCTCGGCGAGGTCATCCCCACCCCGGCGCTGGACTCCTTCTTCCGCGATCGCGGCGAGGCCGACGGCCGCACCCGCGCCGCTCGCGCCCTGATCCGCGACTGGGGTGGCGAGGGTGCCCTGGTGCTGGTCACCCACCAGGTCAACATCACCGCCCTGGTGGGCGGAGGCGTCGGGTCCGGCGAGATCGTCGTGGCAAGGCCCGGTGCCGAGGGCCTGGACGTGGTCGGCCGCATCCGCTGAGGGCGGCAGTCGCCGCAAACGACAGGGGCGGCCCGCGGCCGCCCCTGTGGTTCAATGCGCCGTGATCACTTGACCCTGGGGTCGAGCTCGCCACGCTCGTAGCGCAGGAACATCGCCTCGAGGTTGATCGGGGTGATCTTGCTGGCGTTGCCGGCGGTACCGAAGGCCTCGTAGCGCGCCTTGCAGATCGCCTTCATGGCCGCCGTGGAGGCCTTGAGGAACTTGCGCGGGTCGAACTCGGCCGGGTTCTCGGCCAGGAAGCGGCGCACCGCGCCGGTGGAGGCCAGGCGCAGGTCGGTGTCGACGTTGACCTTGCGGACGCCGTGTCTGATGCCCTCCACGATCTCCTCGACCGGCACGCCGTAGGTCTCGGGAATCTGCCCGCCGAACTCGTTGATCACCGCCAGCCACTCCTGGGGCACCGAGGAGGAGCCGTGCATCACCAGGTGGGTCTCGGGGATGCGGGCGTGGATCTCCTTGATGCGCTGGATGGAGAGGGTGTCGCCGGTGGGGGGCTTGGTGAACTTGTAGGCGCCGTGGCTGGTGCCGATGGCGATGGCCAGGGCGTCCACGCCGGTGGCCTTGACGAAGTCGGCGGCCTCCTCCGGGTCGGTGAGCAGCTGGTCGTGGTCCAGCTTGCCCTCGGCGCCGATGCCGTCCTCCTCGCCGGCCATGCCGGTCTCCAGGCTGCCCAGGCAGCCCAGTTCGCCCTCCACCGAGACCCCGCAGGCATGGGCCATCTCCACGGTGCGGCGGGTGACGTCGACGTTGTAGTCGTAGTCCATCGGGGTCTTGCCATCTTCGCCCAGCGAGCCGTCCATCATCACCGAGGAGAAGCCGAGCTGTATGGAGCGCTGGCAGACGCCGGGGCTGGTGCCGTGGTCCTGGTGCATGACCACCGGGATGTGCGGGAACTCCTCCACGGCGGCCAGGATCAGGTGGCGCAGGAAGGGGGCGCCGGCATACTTGCGGGCACCGGCGGAGGCCTGGACGATCACCGGCGAGTCGGTCTCGTCGGCGGCCTCCATGATGGCGCGCATCTGCTCGAGGTTGTTGACGTTGAAGGCCGGCACGCCGTAGCCATGCTCGGCGGCGTGGTCCAGCAGCTGGCGCATGCTGATTAGAGCCATGGGGTCACCTGTCGTGTATAGAGATCATGACGGCGTGGCCACGAGGGCCACGCCGGATAGTGGATTTCGAGGGGGGCGGTGCCTCAGCGGGCGGCGGCATCTTCCAGGGCCTTCACCGCCGGCAGGGTCTTGCCTTCCACGTACTCGAGGAAGGCCCCACCGCCGGTGGAGATGTAGGAGACACGATCCTCGATGGCGTACTTGTCGATGGCCGCCAGGGTGTCGCCGCCGCCGGCGATGGAGAAGCCGTTGCTCTCGGCGATGGCCAGCGACAGCGCCTCGGTACCCTTGCCGAACTGGTCGATCTCGAACACGCCCACCGGGCCGTTCCACAGGATGGTGCCGGCATCCTTGAGCAGGCCGCCCAGGCGCCCGGCGGTATCCGGGCCGATGTCGAGGATCATCTCGTCGTCGTTGACCTGGTCGACCGGCTTGACCACGGCCTCGGCCGACTCGGAGAACTCGGTGGCCACCACCACGTCCGTCGGCAGCGGGATCTCGACCCTGGCCATCAGCGCCTTCGCCTGGTCGATCAGGTCGGCCTCGTGCAGCGACTTGCCCACGTTGTAGCCGGCCGCGGCGATGAAGGTGTTGGCGATGCCGCCGCCGACGATCAGCTGGTCACACCTCTCGGAGAGGGCGTTGAGCACCTCGAGCTTGGTGGAGACCTTGGAGCCGCCGACCACCGCGACCATGGGGCGCGCCGGGGTGGCGAGCGCCTTCTCAAGGGCGTCGAGCTCGGCGGCCAGCAGCGGGCCGGCGCAGGCGGTGGGGGCGAAGCGCGCCACGCCGTGGGTGGAGGCCTGGGCGCGGTGGGCGGTACCGAAGGCATCCATCACGAAGACGTCGCAGAGCGCGGCGTACTGCCGGGCGAGCGCCTCGTCGTCCTTCTTCTCGCCCGGGTTGAAGCGCACGTTCTCCAGCAGCACCACCTCGCCGTCGGCGACCTCGACCGCGCCGTCCAAATAGTCGGTGACCAGGCGGACCGGGCGGCCCAGCAGCTCGCCGAGGTGCTCGGCCACCGGCGCCAGCGAGAACTCCTCGGCCGGCTCGCCCTCGGTGGGTCGGCCCAGGTGGCTCATCAGCATCACCCGGGCGCCGGCGTCCAGGGCGGCCTGGATGGTCGGCAGGCTGGCCCGCAGGCGGGCGTCGCTGGTCACCTTGCCGTGCTTGACGGGCACGTTCAGGTCCTCACGGATCAGCACCCGCTGGCCGTTGAGGTCGAGGTCGGTCATCTTGCGCACGTTCATGGAAGCAGGTTCCTCGTCTGGGGAAAGCCGAAGGGACGTCATCTGTCGGGGGTGTCGGGCGGAGCCGGGGGCAGGGCGGCCAGGCGCCGGGCGACATCGAGCATGCGGTTGGCGAAGCCCCACTCGTTGTCGAACCAGCACAGCAGTTTGACCAGGCGGCCACCGGCCACCCGGGTCTGGGTGGCGTCCACGATACCCGAGCGCGGATCGTGGTTGAAGTCGACCGAGGCCACCGGCTCCTCGGTGTAGCCGAGCCGCCCGGCGAGGCGGCCGCGGCTCGCCTCGGCCAGCAGGGCGTTGACCGCCTCGGCGGTGGTATCGCGGCGCACGCAGATCGACAGGTCCATGGTCGAGACGTTGATGGTCGGCACCCGCACGTGCAGGCACTCGAAGCGACCGGCCAGGTGGGGCATCAGGCGGTTGATGCCGCGGGCGAGGCCTGTATCGACCGGCACGATGGAGTGCATCGCCGAGCGGGTCAGGCGCAGGTCGGTCTGGTGGTAGGCGTCGATCACCGGCTGGTCGTTCATCGCCGAGTGGATGGTGGTGGTCACGCCGTGCTCGATCTGGAGCGCCTCGTCGAGCACGGTGAGCACCGGCACCAGGCAGTTGGTGGTGCAGGAGGCCGCGGAGACGATGCGGTGGTGCGCGGCCAGGGTCTGGTCGTTGATGCCGCTGACGATGGTGGCATCGACGTCGCTCTCCGCGGGCTGGGAGAACAGCAGCCGGCCGGCCCCGGAGGCGAGGTGACGCTGGGCGGTGGCGCGGTCGCGAAAGCTGCCGGAGCACTCCAGCACCAGGTCGATGCCGAGCTCGCCCCAGGGCAGCCTTGCCGGATCGGGCTCGCAGAGCACCCGGATGGCCCGGCCGTTCACCACCAGGCGCTCGCCCTCCACCTCCACACTGCCGGGGAAGCGGCCATGGGTGGTGTCGTAGCGGGTCAGGTAGGCAATGGTGGCGAGATCCGAGAGCTCGTTGATCGCCACGATCTCCAGGCGCGGCTCATGGGGCGAGGCGTGGCGTGACGCTTCTGCCTCGACGAGGGCGCGCAGCACGCACTGGCCGATGCGGCCGTAACCGTTGATGGCGATGCGAAGGGCCATGGGGGTGACAGGGACTCCGGAACCGGGAAACACGAAGCGGCGATTCTAGCGCATCTGCGCCCCGATCGTCTGCTCTAGGGGCCCACCAGTAGTGGCTATCGCATGAATAGAACGCTGTTCATCGAGGCGATAGCCGCAGGCCCTGTGGCCATTGTGGGAGCGCAGCTCTGCTGCGCGATGGCCAAGGGCATCGATGTTCCGTGGCCACCATGGGCGCCTGTCGGCGCCATTCGTTGAGGCGTCGCACCGGCAATAAATTGCGCTCTCGCAGGGCACTTCGCCGTCTTCACGCCGAAGTGCGATGATCCGAGAAAACCGCGCAATACCGGCATGGGATGTCCTAAACGAGAAGAGCTTTCGCGAGCAGGGTAGAGGGCGCAACCGAGGCCCTTGAAAAACGCCGAAGCGCTCCTATTGTGCAGATTAGCGGGGCGATGTCAGCTGCAAGTGGCCTCTCCCCGCCCATCGACACGAGGTCAATCAGCGTAGGAGGTGTTCGTGATGTTCGGAGATCTCAGGCGTTTCGATACCGGCCGGACCCAGGGCCTGGACTGGTTCCGGCAATGGATGGACGAGATGCTGCCCGAGGCCGGTGCCGCGGATATCCGTTCGGTGCCCCGCGGCAGCTTTCCGATGATCAACGTGGGGCGCACCGACGATGCGGTACGGGTTTATGTGTTCGCCGCCGGCCTCTCGGCCGAAGAGCTGGAGGTGAGCCTCCAGGACAACGTGCTGACCGTCTCGGGCCGGCGTGGGCCCGACGCCGCGCCCGAGGCGGCGGCGGCGCGCACCGACTTCCGCCTCGAGCGCTTCCGTGGCGAGTTCAGCCGCTCGCTGGCGCTGCCGGATGGCCTGGACGTCGAGCGGGCCGAGGCGCGCTTTCGCGACGGGGTGTGCGAGGTGCTGCTGCCCAAGCGCGAGGAGCTCAAGCCGCGGCGCATCGCCATCCAGGCGGCGTGAGACAGGTCGTGTGTTCGAGGACTTCCGAGGAGGTGAGCGAGATGAACGATGTGACACGTCATGATGCCCCCCAGGCGCCGGCCGACCGCGAGCAGGAAGTGGAGACCCTGCTGCCCCCGGTGGATATCTTCGAGGACGGCAACGCGCTGCACCTGATCGCCGACATGCCCGGCGTGACCCGCGAATCGCTGCATATCGAGGTGGACAACAACGTGCTGAGCCTGGAGGGCGAGGTACGCCTCGAGATGCCCGAGGGGCTGACCGCGATCTATGCCGAGGTGCGAGCCCAGCGCTATGCGCGGCGCTTCACCCTCAGCCACGAGATCGATGCTGAGGCCATCCAGGCGCGCATCGACAATGGCGTGGTGGAGCTGGTCCTGCCGCGCAAGGAGACCCACCGCCGGCGGCGCATCGAGGTCAAGGCGGCCTGAGCGGGCGCTGACCCGGGAGCCCCTGCTCCGCGCGGGCAGGGGCTCCCGTTGCATGCGCGGCCTCCTCTCGGTACCGTTTTCCCCTACGCTGGGAAGAGCGTATTCACCGGTACCAAGGAGAGGAACGACATGAACGATATCACCAAGCTGCTGGGCAGCGAGGCCGACACCCTGCTGGGACACGTCTGCCGCGGCGTGCCCGCCGAGACGATCCACCCGCCCGGCCCGGATTTCATCGACCGGGTAATGGCCCAGAGCGACCGCCGCCCGAACGTACTGCGCAACATGCAGGCGCTGTTCGACCACGGCCGCCTGGCCGGCACCGGCTATCTCAGCATCCTGCCGGTGGACCAGGGCATCGAGCACTCGGCGGGGGCCTCCTTCGCGCCGAACCCGCGCTACTTCGACCCGGCCAACATCGTCGAGCTGGCCATCGAGGGCGGCTGCAACGCCGTGGCCTCGACCCTCGGCGGGCTGGCCGCCGTGGCGCGCCGCTATGCCCACCGGATCCCGATGATTCTCAAGCTCAACCACAACGAGACGCTGAGCTACCCCGCGATCTACGACCAGACGCTGTTCGCCCAGGTCGAGCAGGCCTTCGAGATGGGCTGCGTGGCCGTGGGGGCGACCATCTACTTCGGCTCCCACGAGAGCCGTCGCCAGATCATGGAGATCAGCGAGGCCTTCGAGCGTGCCCATGAGTTGGGCATGGTCACGGTGCTCTGGGCCTACCTGCGCAACCCGGACTTCAAGCAGGACGGCACCGACTACCACGTGGCCGCCGACCTGACCGGCCAGGCCAACCACCTGGCGGCCACCCTCAAGGCCGACATCGTCAAGCAGAAGCTGCCCGAGACCAACGGCGGCTACCGTGACATCGCCTTCGGCCACACCCATGCCAGGGTCTACGACGAGCTGACCTCGGACCACCCCATCGACCTGGCGCGCTACCAGGTGGCCAACTGCTACCTGGGCCGTGCCGGGCTGATCAACTCCGGCGGTGGCTCCAAGGGCGCCTCCGACCTCGCCGAGGCGGTGCGCACCGCGGTGATCAACAAGCGTGCCGGCGGCATGGGGCTGATCTCCGGCCGCAAGGCCTTCCAGAAGCCCACGGGCGAGGGCGTCGAGCTGCTCAACGCCATCCAGGACGTCTACCTGGCGAAGGACGTCACCATCGCCTGAGGCGATCGCGGCTACCAACGCAGGCGGGCCCGGCAGATGCCGGGCCCGCCTGCGTTCGGGACGAGGAACTGTCGGGCGGGGTTAGCCCAGCAGCGTCTCGGCCTGCTCGACCACATTGTCCACGGTGAAGCCGAAGTGCTTGAACAGGTCGCCGGCCGGCGCGGACTCGCCGAAGGTGGTCATACCGAGGATGGCGCCGTTCAGGCCCACGTACTTGTACCAGAAGTCGCGATGGCCGGCCTCGATGGCCAGGCGCGCGGTGACGGCGGCGGGCAGCACCCGCTCGCGGTACTCGGCATCCTGTCGGTCGAAGAGGTCGGTGGAGGGCAGGGAGACCACGCGCACCGCGCGCCCCTGCTCCTCGAGCCGCGCCGCGGCGTCCATGGCCAGGCCGACCTCGGAGCCGGTAGCGATCAGGATCAGCTCCGGGGTGCCCTCGCTGTCCTTCAGGACGTAGCCACCACGCTGGATGTCGGCCAGCTGCTGCCGGCTGCGCGCCTGGTGCGGCAGGCCCTGGCGGGAGAAGACCAGGGCGGTGGGGCCGGAACGGCGCTTGATGGCGGCGTCCCAGGCGGCGGCGGTCTCCACGCTGTCGCAGGGGCGCCAGGTGGCCAGGTTGGGGGTGGAACGCAGGGTGGTCAGCTGTTCGATGGGCTGGTGGGTGGGGCCGTCCTCGCCCAGGCCGATGGAGTCATGGGTGAAGACGTAGATGGCCTGCTGGCCCATCAGCGCCGCCATGCGCACGCTGTTGCGCATGTACTCCATGAAGATCAGGAAGGTGGCGCCATAGGGCACGAAGCCGCCGTGCAGCACGATGCCGTTCATGATGGCGCCCATGCCGAACTCGCGCACGCCATAGTGCAGGTAGTTGCCCCCCGGCGCGTCGGGGCTTATCGCCTGGGCGCCCTTCCAGAAGGTCAGGTTGGAGGGCGCCAGGTCGGCGCTGCCGCCGAGCAGCTCGGGCAGCTGGGGGCCGAGCTCGTCGAGGCAGGCAAGCGACGCCTTGCGGCTGGCCACGCTGTCGCCCTTGGCCTGGGCGGCCTCGATCATCGCCTCGCTGGTGATGCTGGTCGGCAGGTCACCCTTGAGGCGGCGCTGGAGTTCCCTGGCCTCTTCGGGGAAGGCCTCGGCGTAGCGCGCGAGGCGCTCCTTCCAGGCGTCCTGGCGGGCCTGGCCGGCCTCGGTGGCATCCCAGCCGCGGTAGATCTCCTCGGGCACATGGAAGGGCGCATGCGGCCAGTCGAGCTGGCGGCGTGCGGCGGCGACTTCCTCCTCGCCGAGCGCCGCGCCGTGGCACTCCTCCTTGCCCTGCTTGTTGGGGGCGCCGAAGCCGATGATGGTCTTGCAGATGATCAGGCTCGGCTTGTCGTCATGGCTGCGAGCCAGCTCGATGGCGGCCTTGATCTCCTCGGGCTTGTGGCCGTCGACGTTGGGCACCACGTGCCAGCCATAGGCCTCGAAGCGCTTGGCGGTGTCGTCGGTGAACCAGCCCTCGACCTCGCCGTCGATGGAGATGCCGTTGTCGTCGTAGAAGGTGATCAGCTTGCCGAGCTTCTGGGTGCCGGCCAGCGAGGCGACCTCGTGGGAGATGCCCTCCATCAGGCAGCCGTCGCCGACGAAGCACCAGGTGTGGTGGTCGACGATGGTGTGGCCGGGGCGGTTGAACTGGGCCGCCAGGGTGCGCTCGGCCAGGGCCATGCCCACCGCATTGGCCAGGCCCTGGCCCAGCGGGCCGGTGGTGGTCTCGACGCCCGGGGCATAGCCGTATTCCGGGTGGCCGGCGGTCTTGGCATGCAGCTGGCGGAAGTTCTGCAGCTCCTCGAGGCTGAGCTCGTAGCCGGTCAGGTGCAGCAGGGAGTAGAGCAGCATGGAGCCGTGGCCGTTGGAGAGCACGAAGCGGTCGCGGTCGGGCCAGTGCGGGTCGGCCGGGTTGTGAACGAGGTAGTCGTTCCACAGCACCTCGGCGATGTCGGCCATGCCCATGGGCGCGCCGGGATGGCCGGAATTGGCCTTCTGGACGGCATCCATGGACAGCGCGCGTATGGCATTGGCCAGTTCGAATCGGGACGGCATGGTGTGCTCCTCGCCTGCGGCAGAAAGTAGGCAACGACACGCACGGGCCAGGGGGAGTGGCCGGACGTGGCTTCTGGCTGGGTGACGCCGCGGGACGGGGCGGCGCGATCGAATTCGGGCGCCTATTGTCGCCGACTTGCCGCCCCGACTCAAATCGCGGATGCCCGGGACAGCCGCAGCGTGTAGACTTCGCGACTGCCTATTGCCGATATAAAGAGGGCCGAGGACGCCATGAGCGAATACTCCCTGTTCACCTCCGAGTCCGTGTCCGAGGGGCATCCGGACAAGATCGCCGACCAGATCTCCGATGCGGTGCTCGACGCCATCATCGCCCGCGACAAGCAGGCCCGGGTGGCCTGCGAGACCCTGGTCAAGACCGGCGTGGCGATCGTCGCCGGCGAGATCACCACCTCGGCCTGGGTCGACCTCGAGGCCATCGTGCGCGAGGTGATCACCGGTATCGGCTACACCTCCTCGGACGTCGGCTTCGACGGCGAGACCTGCGGCGTGCTCAACCTGATCGGCAAGCAGAGCGTGGACATCGCCCAGGGCGTCGACCGCAGCAAGCCCGAGGACCAGGGCGCCGGCGACCAGGGGCTGATGTTCGGCTACGCCACCAACGAGACCGACTCCTACATGCCGGCGCCGATCCATTACGCCCACCGCCTGGTGGAGCGCCAGGCCGAGCTGCGCAAGCACGGCCTGCTGCCCTGGCTGCGCCCGGATGCCAAGAGCCAGATCACCTTCCGCTACGATGCGGCGGGCCAGCCCTGTGCGGTGGACGCCATCGTGCTCTCCACCCAGCACGACCCGGAGATCGACCCGGATGAGCTGCGCAAGATGGTCAAGCGCGAGATCATCGAGCAGGTGATCCCCGCCGAGTGGCTCTCGGCCGAGACCAAGTACCACATCAACCCCACCGGCAAGTTCGTGATCGGTGGCCCGGTGGGCGACTGTGGCCTCACCGGGCGCAAGATCATCGTCGACACCTACGGCGGCACCGCCCGCCACGGCGGCGGCGCCTTCTCCGGCAAGGACCCCTCCAAGGTCGACCGCAGCGCCGCCTATGCCGGCCGCTACGTGGCCAAGAACCTGGTCGCCGCCGGCCTGGCCGACAAGTGCGAGATCCAGGTCTCCTACGCCATCGGCGTGGCCGAGCCCACCTCGGTCGCCGTCAACACCTTCGGCACCGGCCGGGTGGACGACGTGCGCATCATCGAGCTGGTGCGCGAGCACTTCGACCTGCGGCCCAACGCCATCACCCGCATGCTCGACCTGCTGCATCCCATGTACCGGCTGACGGCGGCCTATGGCCACTTCGGTCGCGAGCCCTTCGAGGCCTCCTACACCTGGACCGACACCCAGGGCCAGGAGCATACCGAGACCTTCACGGCCTTCCCCTGGGAGAAGACCGACCGCGCCCACGCCCTGCGCCAGGCGGCCGGGCTGTAGGAGATCGCTTACAGCCGATGACGGGCCCCGCTGGCAGCGCCAGGCGGGGCCCGTTGCTATGGTCAGGGCAGTCCTCGCGTGGGAGCCGCCCTGATGCCCCGTTACCTGGCCGGCTGGCTGCTGGCCCTCTCCTTGCTCTTCCCGTCCCCGGCCGTGGCCTGTCCCGACTGGACAGGCGAGCGCGCCGAGCGCGAGCTAGCCGCCCTGTCCGAACGGCTGGCGGGGTGGGACGACGCCTACTACCGCCGCGGCGAGTCGCCGGTCTCCGATGGCGTCTATGACCAGGCCCGGGAGCGGCTCGCGGCCTGGCGGCGCTGCTATCCGGGGGTGGGCGAGGGCACTGCGCCTGACGATTCGCGGCCGGCCGGCCCGGTGCGCCATCCCGTAGTACAGACCGGGCTCGCCAAGCTCGAGGGCGAGGCCGCGGTGCGCCGCTGGCTGTCCCGCCGCGACGACGTCTGGATGCAGCCCAAGGTGGACGGCGTAGCGGTTACCCTGGCCTACGCGCGGGGGCGCCTGGCGAGGGCGGTAAGCCGAGGGGACGGGCTCCATGGCCAGGACTGGACGGTGGCGGCCCGCCGCATACCGGCGATCCCCGTGCGGCTGCCGGAGGCGATCGATGCGACCCTCCAGGGCGAGCTCCATCTGCGCCTGGCGGAGCATGTCCAGGCCGAGACGGGCACCGCCGGGGCACGCAGCGAGGTGGCCGGGCTGCTGGCCCGCGAGGCACTGGAGGCCGACGCGGCGCGGCGCATCGGTTTCTTCGTTTGGGACTGGCCGGATGGCCCGGCGACGATGGAGGAACGACTCGAGAGGCTCGAGCACCTGGGCTTCGACGAAGCCGTCGCCCTGACCCGGCCGGTGGCGACCCTGGCCGAGGTGGCGCTGTGGCGGGAGCGCTGGTACCGCGGCCCACTGCCCTTCGCCACCGACGGGGTGGTGCTGCGCCAGGGGCGCCGCCCACCGGGACGGGAGTGGCGGGCCGAGCCGCCGGGCTGGGCCGCCGCCTGGAAGCATCCGCCCCGGGAGGCACTCGCCGAGGTGCGCGGGGTCGCGTTCCGCATCGGCCGTACCGGTCGCATCACCCCGCTGCTGCACCTGCATCCCGTCGAACTGGAGGGCCGGACGATCCGCCGGGTCGGCCTGGGCTCGCTGGCTCGCTGGCAAGCGCTCGACATCCGCCCGGGCGACCAGGTGGTGGTCGCCCTGGCCGGCCTGACGATTCCCCGGCTGGAGAGCGTGGCCTGGCGAGCCGCCGAGCGCCCGGCGGTCGAGGCGCCCGACCCGGCGGCCTACCATGCCCTGAGCTGCTTTCATCCGCTGCCGGGCTGCGAGGCGCAGTTCCTCGAGCGCCTCACCTGGCTGGGCGGCTCCCAGGGGCTCGACCTGCCCGGCGTGGGGCCGGGCACCTGGCGCTCTCTGGTCGAGGCGGGGCTGGTCACCGGCTTGCTGGACTGGCTGGCCCTGGACGAACGCGCCTTGCGCCGCGCCCACGGCATCGGCGAGGTGCGTGCCGGGGCCCTGATGGCGGCCTTCGAGACGACCCGGACGGCAGCGTTTCCCCGCTGGCTGCAGGCGCTGGGGGCACCGCCCGGCGTCGAGGCCGCCCTGCCGGCGGACTGGGCGACCCTGAGCGGCCATGGCCACCGTGACTGGGCGGCGTTACCCGGGGTGGGAGCCGATCGCGCCGCGGCGCTGGTCGACTTCTTCGCCCATCCCGAGGTGCGGGTCCTGGCGCGGCGACTGGGCGAGGCCGGCATCGACGGCTTCTAGGCGTGCGCCTGCGTTGGTTGTCCGGGGTCATGCTCACTGCCTATAGTGAGGTCACGCTTTTTGTCCTGATAGAGGTGTCGCTCGATGAACCACCCCGCCGTTTCTGCCCCCGTGGCGACCGACTGCAAGGTTGCCGACCTCTCCCTCGCCGACTGGGGACGTCGTGAGATCCGCATCGCCGAGACCGAGATGCCGGCGCTGATGACGATCCGCGACAAGTACCGCGGCGAGCAGCCGCTGGCCGGCGCACGTATCGCCGGCTGTATCCACATGACCATCCAGACCGCGGTGCTGATCGAGACCCTGGTGGACCTGGGGGCCACGGTGCGCTGGTCGTCCTGCAACATCTTCTCCACCCAGGACCATGCCGCGGCCGCCATCGCCGCAGCCGGCATCCCGGTGTTCGCCTGGAAGGGCGAGAGCGAGGAGGAGTTCTGGTGGTGCATCGAGCAGACGGTGGAGGGCCCTGACGGCTGGAGCCCCAACCTGGTGCTCGACGACGGCGGCGACCTGACGGCGCTGCTCCACGAGAAGCGCCCCGAACTGCTGGACGCTATCCATGGCATCTCCGAGGAGACCACCACCGGGGTGCACCGCCTGCAGGAGATGCTGCGCGACGGCCTGCTCAAGGTGCCGGCGATCAACGTCAACGATGCCGTCACCAAGTCGAAGAACGACAACAAGTATGGCTGTCGCCACTCGCTCAACGACGCCATCAAGCGCGCCACCGACCACCTGCTGGCGGGCAAGCAGGCGCTGGTGGTGGGCTATGGCGACGTGGGCAAGGGCTCGGCCGCCTCGCTGCGCCAGGAAGGCATGATCGTGCGCATCGTGGAGATCGACCCGATCTGTGCCATGCAGGCCTGCATGGACGGCTATGAGGTGGTCTCGCCCTATCGGGAGGGCGTCAATCGCGGCCTTGAGAGCATCGATCGTGACCTGCTCTCGCGGATCGACCTGGTGGTGACCGCCACCGGCAACATCCACGCCTGCGACGCCCCCATGCTCCAGGCCCTCAAGCGGGGCGCGGTCGTCTGCAACATCGGCCACTTCGACAGCGAGATCGACACCGCCTACATGCGCCGGCATTGGCACTGGGAGGAAGTGAAGCCCCAGGTGCATCAGATCTACCGTGACAGCAAGCCGGGACACTTCGACCCCGACAGTCGCGACTACCTGATCCTGCTCTCCGAGGGGCGCCTGGTGAACCTGGGCAACGCCACCGGCCATCCCTCCCGGGTAATGGATGGCTCCTTCGCCAACCAGGTGCTGGCGCAGATCCACCTCTTCGATGGCCGCTTCGCCGAGCTGCCCGAGAGCGACCGGCGGGACGCCCTCGGCGTGACGGTGCTGCCGCGCCACCTCGACGAGGAGGTCGCCCGCTACATGGTGCAGGGCTTCGGCGGTGTGGTCACCCGCATGACCAAGGAGCAGGCCGACTACACCGGCGTCGCCGTCGACGGGCCCTACAAGCCGGAGGCCTATCGCTACTGATCGCATCGTTGCTATCGAATCACGCCGTCGGCCAGGGCTCGATCCTGCTGGTGGTCAACACCCCTATCAGAGAAGCGGCGGCGGATGAGCTTCGCGCAGCGAACTGGCGGCGCAGCTGCCGCTGATGCTCTTTCACCAGAGTCATCTTATGGTCTGCGCGGTGGGGTCTCGGTGGCCCTGGTGCAGTCCATTCCCAGCCCCAGCGGCGAGGCTCGGGTCGCATTGCTCACCGTGAACTACCTGATCTTTCTGTTCTCGATCCTGATTCAAGGACTGACCATCAGTTACGTGGTCAACCGCTTGTTGAGTGGTCCTTGACCGGAACGGGCTGGCGTATTCAGTGCCACTGCTCGCCTTGACCTATATTCGGGCTCCAAGATCTATGCTTAAGCTTGGGTAAACCGATAGGGAGAGTGGGCATGGGGTGCACATGGAACTGCTGACGCTGCTAATCGTGCTGTTGGTCGCGCTGGGTGCCGGCCTGGGAGTGCAGTGGTTAGCTATGTGCCATCAAACAATGCCCACTTATCCCCAGCGCGCGCCTTTCCTCGGCGGGGGCTTGCCCGAGACCCACGCCTGGAACCGTTACCACGTTCGTTATTACCCCATGACGCTGCTGCTCATCGCCTTCGAAATGGAGATGATGTTCATGTATCCCTGGGCGGTCGTCTACGTCGAGCAGGGCATGAAGGCGGTAATGGAGATGGGCATGTTCCTGGCCATTTTATCCGTGGGCATCGTTTACGGCTGGCGCGAGGGGGTGTTCAAGTGGCAGTGAGCTGGCTTTCCCGCCTGGCGGCACGGGCCAGGGTACCGGTATTTCCCGCGCTGGGTATGCACGGCGACACGATACTGCATCGGCTGGCCCTGACGCCGGGCATCGAACTGGTCGACTCGCCGCGGCATGCCAGCATCTTGCTGGTAGCGGGTGGTGTGCCGCCGGACCTGCATGAGGCGCTGCGTCGGTTGCACGACCAACTCCCCGCGCCTTTTGCCACCCTGTGGTATCGCAGTGCCCCCCTGAGCGAACTCGCCGGTGACCTGCGCGTTGATGACCCCGAAGCCCTGCCCGAGGCATTGAAGCGCCTCCATCGTGAGCTGATGAGTGGAAGGCGCGACAGTTCGCCGCGGCTGTTGCCGGATGAGCCTCCCAATCCCTGGGAGGGCTTGGGTGACGATGGGCACGGCGGCGAAGGCATGATGGGCGGTGTCCCCTACGGCCGACCCATGGCCATGAACATGCACGACGACATTCGTGACGGGCTGACGCTGGATTCGCTGACCGTCACTCTCGGCCCTTTCCTGCCAGTCCTGCCCCCGGGGTTGGGCGCGAAGGTGACCCTGCAGGGCGATCTTGTTCAGAGCTGGGTGACCCAGCTTGCCCCGTATCCCATCGCGCTCGAGAACGTGTTCCACGAGGCGCTGCAGCGGCCGGTGCCCATCGCGGAACTCGAGCTTGCCCGGGCGCGCCATCATCTGCAACGTCTGGCGTTTTCCTTGCGCCTGTCCGGGCTTGAGCACCTGGCGCTGGTGGCATTGCGTCTGTCTCGAGGGCTGAATGTCGAAAGCCGAGTGGGACGGCTGCATCGCTGGTTGACGCGTTGTGGCTTCTTTCGTCTGACGGCGGCCGGGCGGGGCCGCCTCGAGGCGGGCCAGGCTCGCCGAGTAGGCGGTATCGCTGCCAGGGCTGCAGGGCTCGAGGAGGATCTGCGCAGCCGAGATGCCGCCTACCGCCGGTTGGGCTTCACGCCGATCGTGCAACGTGGTGGTGACACCAACGCTCGCTGGCGACAGACCCTGGCGGAAATCGACCACTCCTTGCAGTTGGCGTGCCGGGCCGAGCAGGAGGATCTGTACAGCGAGATGACCGAGGCCGTCGAGACGCCGCGCGGCCCCTGGGATGACTACCGGCCCGAGGATGCCAGCGACATACTCGAGGACCTTCTGCCTGGCCTGGAATGGGATGAGGCGCTGACCACCATCGCTAGCCTGGACCTGGCCGGGGTCTCCGAATGGCCCCTGGAGCCATTGTCGGAGACGTCGCTAAAAGACGATGAGGAGCGCCAGGCATGATCGTAAGCGAACTCCTCCTTCCGGTGTTCGTAGTCTTGGCGACCCTGGCGGTTGGTGCCTATCTGGTAGGGGTGATCGACGGCGCTATCGGTGCTGCCTTGGGTGCGCCCCGGGGCCAAAGTGCCTGGCTGGCGCCGCTGACCCAAGGCGCCTGGTTGCTAACTCAGCAGGCCAACACCACCGAGGCGCCGGATTGGCGAGCCTGGCGATTGGCGCCGGCCCTCTATCTGGCCCTGGCCGCGACCGGGCTGGCGGTGGTGCCCTGGTCACCGACGCTGATTCCCACCGATCTGACGACCAGCGTGGTGCTGTGGGGCAGCGTCGAGGCCCTGGCCACGGTGGTGATCTTCCTGCATGGCTGGTCCGCAAACACGCTGCTGGCGCTGATCGGCGCCTACCGTTACGTGGCCCTGGGTCTCTCCTACATTCTTATCAGCATGTTCGTGCTGATTGGCGTGGCGCTACCGGCGGAGTCGCTGCAATTCAGCCAGGTAGTGGCCTCCCAGGCGGAGATGTGGAATGTCATTCGTCAGCCCTTGGGCCTGCCGCTGTTTCTGATCGTCGGTCTGGGCATGACCTTCTGGGGGCCGTTCAACCTGGCAGACTCCCGGGACTTGGCCGGAGGCACGGCGTCGGCGGTGTCTGGTCCGCCGCGACTGGTCTGGAACCTGGCCCGGGCGGCGATGCTGGTGGCCTTCAGCGGCGTGGCGGCCAGCGCCTTCCTCGGCGGCTGGCTGGGGCCTTGGTTGCCGGGCCCGCTGTGGATGGTCATCAAGATGCTGGTGGTGCTCGCCGTGCTGTTGCTGATCGGCCGGCTGGTGCCACGGGTTCAGCCGGAGCGCTGCGTCACCCTCATGTGGGTGGTATTGCTGCCATTGTCCTTTATCGACCTGATCTGGGCGGGCATGGAAGCATTGTTGTAAGACGTAGTTTCATGAATAAGTAGCTTCAAGAATAAGCGGAGGCGCTGCTGAAATGGATTATCCCCTCACGGTTGATATCGCGTTTCTGTTACTGGCCATTCTCGCGGTGGTTTCCGGTTGGCGCGTGTTCTGTACCGATTCGATGGTGCGCGCCTCCTTCTTCCTGCTGGTGTCGTTCATCGCCGTGGGCGTGATCATGATCCTGCTGGCGGCGGAATATCTGGGCGTGGCGATGTTCTTCATGATGGCCGTGGAGATGATGGTCATGGCGACCTTCATGGTCATGTTCATGATGAATCCGGCAGGGCTGAACCCGATGATGATGGTTCACCAGCATAAGTTCTCTATTGCCGCCGGCGTCGTGATCTTCGTGTTACTGGCCGGTGTGGCGCTGCTGGCGGAGTTTCCCACCAACCCCCTGCCGGCGGACCTCGATCCGGTTACCTCCCTGGGTAATGAGTTGCTAGGTGACTCGATGCTGATCTTCGAGTCCGCGGGCATCGTGCTGCTGACTACCATGATCGGCGTGGTGGTGCTGTCGAGCCATCGCGGGCGCTATGGGGGCGCCCATGAAGGCTCGATGCCGCCGGGGTTGGTGCCTGGGGGCGATCCTGCGGGCATGCCGAAGGAGGATGAAGAAGAGGGCGGTGGTCATCACCATTGCCACTGATGGGAATGGAGCGCCGAGCTGGGCCATCGCCGTGGATGTTGATGCGCGGAGCCGATCCGGCAGCAGGTCCAGGAGGGGCGCTGTGAATCCGCCTTTCGTCGCTACCTACGCCTCATGGCGCAGGCCTCCCTCTTCGACCTGTCCTCGGCGCTCCTCGTCAGGTCCAACTGCCATTGCCTGGCGCGAAAGGAGGCAAGAATGACACTGGTTACCCTATTGCTATTGGCCGCCGCACTGATCGGTATCGGCTTCTACGGGGCGCTATCCCAGCAGTCCTTCGTGATGCTGATGATGGGCCTTGAGCTGATCCTCAACGGCGTCATGCTGGCCGCCGTGGCGTTCTGGGCATTGAGTGGCGCCGGTGCGCCGGAGGGGCAACTGCTGACCATCGTGGTCATGGCGGTGATGGCCATCGAGATGGCGATGGGCTTCGCCCTGGTGGTGGCGGTGTTCCGCACCAAGCAGGCGGACGTGACCGAGGGCATCACGGAGTTGAAGCACTGATGCTATGGACCCTCGTGCTGGTGCCGTTGCTGGGCGCGATCCTGCTTTACCTTGGTGGCCGACGCCTTGGCCGTTTCGGACTCTCGCTATCGGCGGCGCTTGTCGTGCTGGTCACTCTGGTGCTGGCCGGCCTGGCGGTCATGAGCGGCTGGCAGGGCGGTGTTGCCTGGAGCGAGACGCTGGCGCTGACTCTCAAGCTCTCCGCCGCCGGTAGCGTCTTTGCCGTGACGATACCGCTGATCGCCCTGCCGATCGTCGCCTACGCCGGCTCTCATGAGGTGACCCTGCGTTTTGACCAGCGGCGTGCCGAACCCCAGGGGCGGCGACTGATGGCAGTGCTGCTGGCCTTCGTCGGCGCCATGCAGTTGTTGGTGCTGGCTAATGATTTTCTGACGCTGCTGATTGCCTGGGAGTTGGTCGGTGCCTGCTCCTGGGCGCTGATTTCTCACAAGTGGGGCCAGGTGGAGGTGCCCAAGGAGGCGGCCCAGGCCTTCCTGGTCACGCGTTTCGGCGACCTGGGCCTGTATATCGCCGCGGCGGCGGTATTCGCCGGCAGCGGCGGCTTCGGCTATGCCGGCCTGGCGGCCTTGGACGATGGGCTCTTAGGAGTCGCGATAGCCGGCATTCTGCTGGCGGCGGCAGCCAAGTCGGCGCAACTGCCATTCTCCTCCTGGTTGTTCGCCGCCATGGCCGGCCCGGTGCCGGTGTCGGCGTTGTTGCATTCGGCGACCATGGTGGCGGCGGGCATCTACCTGCTTGCACGATTGCAGCCAACGCTCTCCACCGTCGAGTGGTTCGCCCCGCTGGTCATCGCCATTGGCTTGGCGACCGCTCTGGTCGGAGGCGTAGTCGGGATATTCCAGTGCCATGCCAAGAAGCTGCTGGCGGCTTCGACGTCCGCCCAATACGGCTTGATGTGGGTCGCGGTCGGGGCGGGTTTCCCCGGCGTGGCCCTGCTGCACTTCGTCGCTCATGCCTTCCTGAAGGCCGGACTGTTCCTCGCGGCGGGGCTCGCCGAGCGCCAGACCGGCAGTTACCAACTGCACGACATGCGCCAGGGAGGCCGATTGCCGGGCATTGCCCTGGCCGTCGGCGTGATGAGCCTGGCCTTGGCCGGCATGGTCCCGTTGGGCGCCGCCTGGAGCAAGGAGCAGATCGCGGCGGCGGCGGGGCACCAGGCAGTCTGGCTGGCGCTACTGGTGTCCCTCGCCGGGGGCTTGAGCGCGCTCTATGCCACGCGCTTTCAGTTGCTGGCCTACGGTCGCCCGTTGCGTCGAGAGCGCTCTAGGCTACCCGATGGCCCGCGCCCCTCCCGTGCGGAAAGTGGATCACTCATGCTCTTGGCCGGGGTGACGCTGCTGCTCTCTGTCGTCTGGTGGCCCGAGGCCCAGGACTGGGTCGCCGAAGTACTGCCTCTGGCGTTGGCGAAAAGCAAGACCTGGGAGCTGGTCGTCTC
Organism: Halomonas gemina; assembly: GCF_023554995.1. Classification (GTDB taxonomy): domain Bacteria; phylum Pseudomonadota; class Gammaproteobacteria; order Pseudomonadales; family Halomonadaceae; genus Halomonas; species Halomonas gemina. The sequence goes on along the minus strand of NZ_JAMJPK010000007.1, from coordinate 26,487 downwards.
CCTGGTACTGGTCGTGCTGGGCATCGCGGTGGGGTTCGTCATGACGCGTCGCCAACCTCGGTCGAGCATCTGGTTGGAGCGCGCCGCCGGCTGGTTCGGCCTGCCGGTGGCCATCCAGGCAATCGCCCAAGGAGCCGTGATGCTCGGCCACTTCCTGGCGCGCTTCGATGACCGGGTCGTGGATGGCGGGCTGCGTGGCACGGCGCGCTTCGGCCAATGGCTGGCACGGTGCCAACTGGCGCGCTTCGATGACCGGGTCGTGGATGCCGGGCTGCGTGGAACGGCGCGCTTCGGCCAGTGGCTGGCGCGCCGACATGCCCAACAAGGTGAGGCTGTTTCCGAGGGCATGCCAGGGCTCGTGATCCGCTTGAGCGAATGGGGCGGCTACTGGGCGCGTCGGGCACAGAGCGGCCAGACGCATCATTACTACACCGGCATTAGTCTGGGCCTTGCCGTCATTCTTGCCATTCTGGTCATAGGAGCCTGGTTGTGATTCTCACCGTCGCCTGGATCGTACCCCTGATGGGCGCCGTCGCGCTCGCCGCCTTCCCGCGCTGGAGTGAGGCGCGAGCGAGGCAATGCGCAGCGGGCGTGGCCGCACTGTCTCTGCTGGCGCTGGTGGTTGCCTGGGTCGGCTTTGATCCGGCGGGGCCGCTCTTTCAGCACGTCGATGAGATGCGCTGGGTACCGAGCATCGGTGTCGCCTACCGGGTCGGGGTGGATGGCATCGCCTTGGCGGTGGCGACCATGAGTGCGCTGCTGTTCGTTGCTGCCATCGTCTACCCGGTGGATACCCTGGGCCAACCGCGCCAGTATTACGCCTGGCTGCTGTTTCTGCAGGCGGTCTCCCTGGGGGTGTTCCTGGCGCTGGATCTGCTGCTGTTCTATGTGTTCTTCGACCTGTCCCTGGTGGGCATGTTTTTTCTCATCGGCCGCTGGGGGCACGGCACGCCCCAGGTCTCAGCGCTCAAGTTCTTCCTTTACACCTTCGCTGGCTCGCTGTTTCTGCTGTTGGCGATCATCGGCCTGTATCTCTCCCTCGATCCCTTCACCTTCGATATGCGCGTGCTGATCGAGCAACAGCCCTTGGCGGGTAGCGGCCTCTATGCCGGCCTGGTGTTCCTGGCGCTGATGCTGGGCTTTGCCATCAAGACACCCCTGGTGCCGCTGCACACCTGGCTGCCTCAGGCCCACGTCGATGCGCCAGGGCCGGCCTCGGCGATCCTCGCTGGGGTCCTGCTCAAGATGGGCACCTACGGCATGATCCGCCTGCCGTTTGCGATGATGCAGGAAACCTTCGCCGAGTATTCGCTTGTCGTCGGTATCGTCGCGCTGGTCGCCATTGTCTACGGCGCCCTGGTGGCGCTGGGGCAGAGCAATCTGAAGCGCCGCATCGCCTACACCTCGATCAACCACATGGGCTATACGGTGTTGGGGATCGCCGCCGCGGCCGCCTTGTTTGCCGATAACCAGACCGCCCGCCAGCTGGCATTGACCGGGGCCACGGTGGAGATGGTCGCCCATGGCCTGATCACCGGGGCGTTGTTTCTGATCTGCGGCTCCTTCTGGCAGCGCACCAGCGACTATGAACTGGATCATTACGGCGGCCTAGCTCATCAGGCCCCGTTGCTGACCGGCTTCACGGTGCTGGCCGCCTTCGCCAGCCTGGGCATGCCGGGGCTGGCCGGCTTCGTAGCCGAGTTTCAGGTCTTCGCCGGCACCTTCGCCATCTATCCCTGGCTGACGGTGCTCGGCGTGCTGGGCATCCTGATCACCGCCGCGCTGTTTCTGGATCTGCTGCGCCGGCTGTTCTTCGGTCGCCTGCCGGCACACCTGGGCGGATTCCGCGATCTCGAACCCGCCGAGTGGGGCGTGCTTGGCGTGCTGTCCCTGGGCATCCTGGTGATCGGTGTCTACCCGCGCATTCTGCTGACGCTCATCGAGGCATCAAGCGCGATCCTGGTAAGAGTTCGCTGATGCCCATCGGTGACCTGCTGCCCGAGATCGTCTTGCTGGTCGGCGCGGTGATCATCGTGCTGTTTGCTTCCTTTGCGCCACACAAGCATCAGGCCTGGGCCGCTGGGCTGGCCTTGATCGCCCTGGCACTTGCGGCGGTATTCAGCCTGATGCAGTGGCAGCAACCCCCGATGCGGACCTTCTCCGGCGTCTGGGCACTGGACACGGCGGCGGTGGCCACCAAGCTGCTGGTGCTGTTGGCCGGGGCGATTGCCGTCGCGCTGTCGCCGGACTGGATGCGCCGCGACCGACGACACGGGGAATACTACGCGCTGTGCCTGTTTACCCTGCTCGGCGTGATCATGATGGCCTCGGCCAACGACAGCATGGAGCTGGTGGTGGGTATCCTGCTCTCCTCCACGGCAAGCTACCCGCTGGTGGCCTACCACCGTGGCTTCGCGCCGGCGCTGGAGGCGGGCATGAAGTACTTCTTGATCGGCGCCTTGACCAATTCCCTGCTGGTGGTCGGCGTGGTGTTGCTGTTCGGCCTGGTGGGGGATACCGATTACGCACGCACGGCCCAGGTTCTGGCGGCATCGCCGAATGCGGCACCGCTGGCGCTAAGCGTGGCGGTGGCCTGTATCGTGCTGGGGCTGACCTTCAAGCTGGCGGCGTTTCCAGGTCATGCCTGGATGCCGGATGTCGCCCAGAGTGCCCCGGCACCTATCGCCGCGCTGCTTACCGTGGCACCCAAGGTCGGGGCCGCGGTGGCGCTGGCGCGGTTCGTGTCGCTATTGCCCGCGTCGCAGCTATGGCCGGTCATCGTCGCCCTGATCGCCGTGGTGACCATGACCCTGGGCAACCTGGCGGCGCTCAAGCAGACCGACGTGCGACGTCTGCTCGGTTGGTCGTCGGTCTCCCAGTCGGGCTATGCGCTGATGGCGGTGGTGGTGATCGGCGTCGAGCCCCAGGCGCCGGGTGCGCTGCTGGCCTTTCTTGCCGCCTATGCCCTGGCTAATCTGGCTGCCTTCGCGGTGGTGACCCATCTGCGCGGGCGCACGGCCCTCGAGGATTACCGCGGCCTTGGCCGCACTCAATCGATCACCACCCTGATCCTGATCCTGGCACTGCTGTCGCTGGTCGGCATCCCGCCGCTGGCGGGCTTCTTCGGCAAGTTCCTGCTGTTCAAGGTGACCATCGCCAGCGGTTATACCTGGCTGGCCGTGGTCGCCGCCATCAATACCGTTCTGTCCCTGTTCTACTACCTGCGAGTGATCGCAGTAACCATGTTCAAGCCGCTCGCGGGTGAAGTGCATGTGCTCGGCACCTGGTCCTGGCTGACCATGCTGACAAGTGGGGTATTGCTCATCGCGGCGAGTCTGGGCGCAGAAGGCGGGTTGGTGCTGGCGGCCGTACTGGGTTTCGTGGGTTAGCGATCGACGAAAGCGAGTAGCCCCGGCCACCAGGACGGCCGGTCAAAGCGCGGCTATAGCCCGGTCAGGCGCATCATCAGCGTCAGGTAGAGCGGGATCAGCAGCGGCGCGGCCAGGGTGGTGATCAGCACCGCCAGGGCGCCCTTCTCCGGGGCGATGCCGAGCTCCATGGCCACCACCACCACGTTGGCGGCCATGGGCACCACGCCGATCAGAAGCAGCGCCAGGGCCAGTTCCCCCGACAGCGGGAAGAGGGCCTGCAGCCCCAGCACCGCGGCCAGCGACAGCAGCGGCCAGAGCCCAAAGCGGATCGCCACGCAGGCGCCGATGAAGCGCAGATCGAACTCCCGTACGCTGACCCGCCCCAGGGTCATGCCGATGATCATCATGCCGAGCAGGGTATAGGTCGCCGGGAAGGCGGCCAGACCCTGCATCACCGCATCCGGCACCTCGAGCCCCAGGCCACTCACCAGCAGGGCGGCGAGGAAGGCATAGATCAGCGGCAGCCGGGCGATCTTGGCCAGGCTCTGGCGCACCGAGAACTGCCCTCGGGCGCTTAAGTAGAAGCCCACCGTGAACTCGTAGAGGGTCACCCCCAGCACGCAGAAGAGATAGAGCGTCACCCCCTGGGGCGGCAACAGCACCAGCGCCACCGGCAGGCCGAAGTAGCCGGTGTTGCCGGTGCCGGAGGAGAAGGCCAGCAGGGCGCTCTCCTGGGGGGCGAAGCCGCGCCTCGCCAGTTGGTGGACGACCACGGCGATCAGGCTGGCCAGCGCGAACAGCGCCGCGGTGAGCAGCAGGTAGCCGGGCGTGGGGCCGCCCTGGACCAGGCCGCGGAAGAAGGTCAGCGGCGCCACCAGGTAGATCAGCAGGGTGGCGACGGGGCGCGGGTCCACCGCCAGCCGGCGCGCGGCCAGCCAGCCCAGGCCAATATAGGCGAGCAGGGTCCAGAGGGGGCCCATCAGGGTGCCGGGGTCGATCGGGGTCATGTCCTTCCCTGGGTCATGGCGGCCGTGGGACCGCCTCTGCATGAACAGGATTGATGCAGCGTCGCGTATCTTTCATTGGTCGGCAGCCAGGCCAGCCGTCAGAATAGCCGCAATATGCATCATTTTCATGAGGTAAGCCGATGAGCACGCAGGAACACCCGCTGGGGATCAGCTTCGAGTTCTTCCCGCCCAACACCGACGCCGGGCGGGAGAAGCTGGTCGGCGTCCGCGACGCCCTGGCCGGCCGCGCGCCGCGCTTCTTCTCGGTCACCTACGGCGCCGGCGGCTCCACCCAGGACCGCACCCTGAACACGGTGCGGATGGTACGCGAGTCCGGTTTCACCACCGCGCCGCACCTCTCCTGCATCGGCAGCGACAAGGGCGCGCTGCGCGAGCTGCTCGCGCGCTACCGGGAGGAGGGCATCGACAGCCTGGTGGCCCTGCGCGGTGACATGCCCTCCGGCATGGGCGGGGGTGGCACAGGCCAGCTGCGCTACGCCAACGAGCTGGTCGAGTTCATTCGCGAGGAGACCGGCGACCATTTCGAGATCGCCGTGGCCGCCTACCCGGAGTCCCATCCCCAGGCGGCGAACCTCGAGCAGGACCTGGCCAACTTCGCCCGCAAGATGAAGGCCGGGGCCAACCTCGCCATCACCCAGTACTTCTTCAGCGCCGAGGCCTACTTCCACTTCGTCGACCGGGCGCGCGCGCTGGGCGTCGAGGCTCCCATCGTGCCCGGCATCATGCCGATCACCAACTACACCAAGCTGGCGCGCTTCTCGGACGCCTGCGGCGCCGATATCCCGCGCTGGATCCGCAAGCAGCTGGAGAGCTATGGCGACGACAGCGAGGCCATCGGCGCCTTCGGCGAGGAGGTGGTGTCGCGGCTCTGCCAGCGGCTGCTCGACGGCGGGGCCCCCGGGCTGCACTTCTATACGCTGAACCAGTCGACCCCCTGCCTGCGCATCCTCGACAATATCTTGGCTTGAGGCGAAGGCTCGGACTTCCAGGGTGCCATGACAGAGGCCCCGCCAATGGCGGGGCCTCTGTGCTCCTGTGCAATCGCTGGTGAAGGAAAAATCGTTTCAGCCTGAGGATGCCGTCGCCTTGTCCTCCTTGGGGTACAGCTTGCGCTGCATGAGGAACAGTGCCACCGCGATGGCAAGACCGGCAATATCGGTATAGATACCGCCATAGATCATGAATATCGCCCCGATCAGCATGAGAACTCTTGTCCACACCTTAATGGGCCCGAAGAACCAGGCCTGTACCATGCCGGACAGCAGCACGATACCCAAAGTGGCGGTGGCACCGACCCGCAGGATCTGCATCCAGGAGCCTTCCATCAGCATGGCCGGGCTATAGAAGAACATGAAGGGCACGATGAAGGCGGCCAGACCGATCTTGAACGAGGCCACCGAGGTTCCCATGGCGTTGGCGCCGGAGATGCCTGCCGCCGCGTAGGATGCCAGGGCTACCGGTGGGGTGATCGCCGAGACCACGGCGAAATAGAAGACGAAGAAGTGCGCCACCAGGGGCTGGACGCCGATATTGATCAGGCCGGGCGCGACCACGGAGGCGGCCACCGCATAGGCTGCCGTGGTGGGCATGCCCATGCCCAGCAGTATCGAGATGCACATGGCGAAGAACAGTGCCAGCAACTGGCTGACACCCGCCAGCCCGAGCAGCAGCGAGGAGAAGCGCGCGCCGACCCCGGTCAGCGAGATCACGCCGACGATCAGGCCGGCACAGGCACACACGGCGATGATCTGAATCGCCATGGTGCTGGCCAGCCGCAAGGCCCGCAGGATGGACAGGATGCCCATCTTGTTGGGGGAGATCCAGCTCACCACGGCGGCCGAGGCGGTGGCCAGAGTGCCGGCGCGGATCACCGAATAGCCCATGAACAGCGCCGCGATCAGTATGATGATGGGTGCAAAGAGATAGACCTGCTTGACCAGTCTCGAGAACAGCGGGATCTCGTCCTTGCGCATGCCCCTCATGCCCTTGTAGGCGGCCTCGAAGTCGACCATGCAGTAGACCGACACGAAGTAGAGAATAGCCGGGATCAGCGCCGCTACGGCGATCTCGGTATAGGGAATGCCGGTAACTTCGGCCATGATGAAGGCGCCGGCGCCCATGATCGGCGGCATGATCTGCCCGCCGGTCGACGCCGCGGCCTCGATGGCGCCGGCGCTCTTGCTCGGATAGCCCACCTTCTTCATCAGCGGGATGGTCAGCGAGCCGGTAGAGACCACATTGCCGGCGCTGGTGCCGTTGATCATGCCCATCAGGCCGGAGGCGAAGATCGCCACCTTGGCCGGGCCGCCACGGGCGCGACCGGCGCAGGCGAAGGCGAAGTTGACGAAGTAATCACCGACCTTGGAGGCCTGCAGGAAGGCCGCGAAGATGATGAAGAGGATGATGTAGGTGGACGAGACCGCGGTCGTCGGCCCGAGGATGCCGGCATCGGTGTAGACCTGGCTGAAGAACCGGTTGAACGACAGGCCAGGATAGCCCAGGAAGCCGGGAAGATAGGGGCCGAAGAAGACATAGAGCAGGAAGATGGCGGAGATCACCACCAACGCCAATCCGGTGAGGCGACGGGTCATCTCCAAGATCAACAGCGACCCGGCCAGTGCTGCAAGGGAGATGCCCACGGGCGCGAAGGAGGTGCCGGTTGAGGCCCGAAGCGGGGTACCGTAAATCAGGATCAGGTAGCCCGCCGTGGCCATGGCACACACCATCAGTACCAGGTCGCTGGGTGCGAGCTTACTGCGCACCTGACGGTAACACCAGGAGAGCAGGATAGCGCCGCCCGTGGCCAGCAGCAGGGGGTAGCCGAAGTGCCAGGTTTCGGTTTGCGGTTCGATGCGCAGGGCGCCGCTGCTGATTTGCTGCTGCATCAGGAAGACTTGAAGCAGGGCGTAGAGGGCGGGTATCAGCAGGGCATAGCTGATCCAGGTAAGCCAGACCGGCGAGGCTTTGCCGTGGCCTTCGTCGGCGAAGCGGGACCCGGCATAGAGGCCGAAACCCAGAATCAGGGCACCGGCGATATGCACGATGCGAAATGACCAGGTTTCCATCGGATAGACATTGAGCGATATCAGATGGAAAGCGGAGTAGGCGATAGCCAGGCCGGCGAAGAGTGCCCACTGCCAGCCAGTGAAGAGGCGCCGATTGGATTCGATGACTTCTTCGTCGACACCCTCGGCGATGCTGTCGGGCACCTTGTCGGTAGCCTCCTCGGACTCCCCTGGTCGGGTATCGGGAGCGTTGCTCATGGGATATCACCTTCGAGTGTGGGATAGCAGGAGTCGAAAATGCCCCGTCTCGACGTTATGGCCGGGAGCGGGGCAAGGCATCAGGCTCGAGAGACGATCAGTTCAGCTTGCGCTCTTCAGGGATCTCGTAGCCATTTTCCTCGTACCAGCGCACCGCACCCGGATGGAAGGGCAACACGGTGTTCTTGTCGATATTTTCCGGGATGGATGTGACGGCGCTGCGGTGTACTTCCTGCATGCGGTCGTTGTTCTCCATGCTCACCTTGGTGACTTCATAGATGAAGCTTTCCGGCAGATCACAGCCGGCGATAGTGAAGTTCCACATGGAAACGGCACGGGCATCCTCCTCGAGGGTCTCGTAGGTGCTGGCCGGGATCTGGAAGGGGGCGACCGGGAAGGCGTCGAGTACCTGGGCCTGCTCTTCCTCGGTGAACTCGATGATGTTGACGTCGGTCTGGACCTCCAGTTGGCTGACGGCCGGGATCGGAATGCCGGCAGCGAAGGCGATGACGTCGAGCAGGCCGTCCTGCAACTGACCCCCGAGGTCGGTCCAGCCACCATTACGGCGCTCGAAGTCGACACCCAGTGCTTCGAGAATCGCCGGGAAGTAGGTATCGGAGGTGGAGGCCGCCGGGCCGAAGCCGATACGGGCGCCCTCCGGGATGTCGGAGATCGAAGTAATGCCGCTGCCGGCCAGGGCGGTGATGGAGAAGGGTGTCTCATACATCGGGAAGAGCGCACAGACATTGTCCATCGGCACGCCCGGCGCCAGCGGGCTTTGACCGGCCAGGGCTTCGGCGGCCGGACCCATGGTGGTCAACCCAAGAGCGATATTCCCCGTATGAACCAGGGCCAGGTTCTGGTTCGGGCCGCCTGTAACCTCGCCACCGCCGGAGATGCCCAGTTCGTTGGCCACCAGGTTAGCCCAGCCGGAACCATAGACGAAGTAGGTGCCGCCCTGGCTGGCGGTACCCACGGTGAAGTTGTCCGGCCAGTCGCTGCGATCGGACTGGGCCGAGGCCGAGGCGGCGACCAGCAGGGAGCCGGCGAGGGTGCCGGCGAGGATCCGTGAGGTTGCGTTGCGCATGGCGTGTCTCCTGTATGCGGTTGTGCTCTTGTCATCTGCCCGGGCCGTCGTGCCCCGGGGCTGCATGCCGTTACCCAGTATGGTCACCGGCGGCGGGACCTGCCGTGGACCGGGCCGGGGTGGCATCAACGCCCAATACACAGCAATGGCCATGCCTGTCTGGTCGAATTCCTTGTATTTCATGATATTGCGAAGATATTGTTCGACCTTGGTCGAAGCGGCACTGGCGAGGTGGGGCCGGGATCCCGCACGGGACGGGGATCGGGCTGTGCGGATTTCCGCACGGCTCTCGCGGCAATGGTGCCGTCAGGCGTCGGCGTCGGGCGGCGAGGTCAGGGCGGCCGTCAGGCGGCTGGCCTGGTGGAGGTCGTTCATCAGCGAGGAGGCGAGCCAGGGGTCCAGGCGATGTTGGCGTAGCCGCTCGGCCAGTTCGTGCTGCCAGCGGCGACGGACATCCTCCAGGGGCGCCTCGATGTCGCGGGTGTCCGGGTCGTTGGCCAGGCGGTTGAGGCCTTCGGCGAGGGCCATGCGCAGGTCGTCGTGGGCCTCGCGCAGGGGGCTCGCCGGCGCGGCATGGCGCAGCAGGCTGCGCTGCAGCACCTCGCCGAAGCGTACCGCCTCGACCAGGCGCAGGGTGCGGGCATAGAGGGCCTCCAGGCGGGCCTCCTGGGCCGCGGTGAGGGGCGTGTCGATGCGCGAGTAGAAGTCCAGGATCTCCGCCATCAGCGGCTTGATCTGCTCGTGGTAGCGCACGTTCACCAGCGGCCACTCCTCGGGAACGATGGGGGCCTCGATCACGGCCCGGTCGGGCGGGTGGCCGATCGCCTCGGCGCTGGGCACCAGGATGGCCGCGGCGAGCAGGTGGTAGGTGCGCCGGTCGAGCCGTCGGCACTCCTGCTCGATCGCCGCGAGGGCCGTATCGGCGTGCTGCAGGGCGTTGGTCTCCAGGTAGCGCGCCTGGGCCGGGGGAACTCTTGCTGGCTCGGGGAGGAACCGTTCCAGGCCGCTGGCCAGTCGCGGGATCCAGGGCAGCATCAGCACGATGCCGAGAACGTTGAAGAGGGTATGGAAGAGCGCCAGCTTGAGCGGCCAGGCGGTGGCCGCCAGGCCCAGCAGCGCGGCGAGCCGGTCTACCAGCCCGGCCAGCGGCAGCAGCAGGGCCAGGGCCACGGCCGCGGTGACCAGGTTGAAGATCACGTGGGCCCCGGCCAGGCGTCGGCCGGCCGTGCTGGCGCCGAAGGCACCGATCACCGCGGTCACGGTGGTGCCGATGTTGGCGCCGATGGCGATGGCCAGGGCCGGCAGGTAGGGCAGCTGGCCGGAGGCCAGTGCCGTGAGGGTGATCAGCAGGGTGGCGTGGCTGGACTGCATGACCACGGTGGCCATGACGCCGAAGAGCACCAGCAGCGGCCAGTGCCAGAGGTGCTCTCCGGCCAGGCCGTCGAGGGAGAGACCATCCTGCCAGGTCTCGAAGCCCAGCTTCATGAAGTCGATGCCCAGCAGCAGCAGGCCCACGCCGAGCAGCAGGCCGGCGATGCCGGCACGACTGCCCTGCAGCAGCCGGGAGCCCAGCAGCCCCAGCGCCAGCAGCGGCATCGCATACTGGGCGAGGTCGGCCTTGAGGCCGAAGCCGGCGATCAGCCAGGCACCGGTGGTGGTGCCGAGGTTGGCGCCGAAGAGCAGGGCAATGGCGGCGGGCAGGGCCACCAGGCCGGCGCCGACGAAGGACATGGCCAGCAGGGTGACCAGCGAGCTGGACTGGACCAGCGCAGTCGCCAGGGCGCCCACGGCGATGGCCCGTGAGGTGCGGCGGGTGGCGGCGTGCAGCCAGCGGTCCAGGGTGCCGCCGGAGAGCCGCTTGATGCCTTCCTCCAGGTGGCTCATGCCCCACAGGAAGAGGCCCAGCCCGGCGGCCAGGGTGGCCAGGTCGAGTCGCGCGAACAGCAGCGCCGCCGCGGCCGCGAGCCCGAGCAGCTCGAGCAGGCGGCGCTGCGGCAGCAGGACGGTGGCCGCTCCCTGGCCCATGCGTTTCAGTGCCCTTTCGGGTCGAGGATCTTCACGGTCTGCAGGTCGCTGCGCGTCTGCTCCTCGCGCTCGCGATTGACCCGGGTCTCGAGCTCGGGCAGGGCCTCGTTCTCGATGGGCAGCTGCTCGAAGAAGTCACAGCTTACGCAGTCACGATAGCGGATGCCGTTCTGCTCCCAGCTGCGGATGCGGTCCATCTCGGCGCAGCGCGGGCAGATGGCCCCGGCGATAAAGCGTTTCTGGACGGCCATGGTGTCTCCTGTGGCGGCCCCGGCGGCGCGGCCGGGGCGATGGATGTCAGGGGCTCAGGCGGCACGGATGCCGCTGTGGCGCAGCAGCGGCTCAACGCTGGGCTCGCGGCCGCGGAAGGCGCGGAACAGCTCGGCGGCGTCACGGGAGCCGCCGCGTTCGAGGATCTCGGTGCGGAAGCGACGGCCGGTCTCGGGGTCGAAGATACCGGCTTCCTCGAAGGCGCTCCAGGCATCCGCGGAGAGCACCTCGGCCCACTTGTAGCTGTAGTAGCCCGCCGCATAGCCGCCGGCGAAGATGTGGCCGAAGCCGTTCTGGAAGCGGTTGAAGTCGGCCCGCGGGACCACGGCGACGGCATCGCGCACCGCGTCGAGCAGCGCCTGGATGTCGGCGGCGCTCGGCGCCGCGAGCTCGCGGTGCAGGCGGAAGTCGAACAGCGAGAACTCCAGCTGGCGCACCATGCCCATGGCGGACTGGAAGTTCTTGGCCGCGAGCAGCCGCTCGAAGAGTGCCTCGGGCAGCGGCTCGCCGGTCTCCACGTGGGCGGCGATCAGGTCGAGCCCCTCGCGCTCCCAGCAGAAGTTCTCCATGAACTGGCTGGGCAGCTCCACCGCATCCCAGGCCACGCCATTGATGCCGGAGATGTCGGCGACGGTCTGGCGGGTCAGCATGTGGTGCAGGCCGTGGCCGAACTCATGGAAGAGGGTGGTGACCTCGTCGTGGGTCAGCAGCGCCGGGGCGTCTCCCACCGGGCGGGTGAAGTTGCAGGTCAGGTAGGCCACCGGCAGCTGCACCGCGTCGCCCTCCAGGCGGCGGACCCGGCACTCGTCCATCCAGGCGCCGCCGCGCTTGCCCTCGCGGGCATAGAGGTCGAGGTAGAAACCGGCGATGGGGGCGCCGTGCTCGAGGATGCGGAAGTAGCGCACGTCGGGGTGGTAGCGCGGGGCCGTCTCGTCCTCCGCGAAGGTCACGCCGTAGAGGCGCTCGACCACCCGGAACAGGCCGTCGACCACCTGCGGGGCGGGGAAGTAGGGGCGCAGCTGCTCATCGGAGATGGCGTAGCGCGCCTCGCGCAGCTTCTCGCTGGCGAAGCCCACGTCCCAGGGCGCCAGAGACTCCATGCCCAGCTCGTCGCGGGCATAGGCCGAGAGCTCCGCATACTCCTCGCGGGCCTGGGGGACGGCGCGCGCCGCGAGGTCCTCGAGGAAGGTGACCACCTGGTCGGGCGACTCGGCCATCTTGGTGGAGAGCGAGTAGTCGGCGTAGTCGCTGAAGCCCAGCAGCTCGGCCAGCTCGTGGCGCAGCGCGAGGATCTCCTCCATCACCGGGGCATTGTCGTACTCGCCGGCGTTGGGGCCCTGGTCCGAGGCCCGGGTGACGAAGGCGGTATAGATCTCGCGACGCAGCTCGCGGTCCTCGGCGTAGGTCATCACCGGGAAGAAGCTGGGGAAGTCCAGGGTGATGCGGTAGCCGGCCAGCCCCTTGGCCTCGGCATTGGCACGCAGGCTGGCCAGGGCGCTCTCGGGCAGGCCGGCCAGGCGGGTCGCGTCGGCGAGGTCCAGGTGCCAGGCCTGGGTGGCGTCCAGCAGCTGGTTGGAGAAGGTGTTGGAGAGCTCGGAGAGCCGTGACTTGATCTCCCCGTAGCGCCGCTTCTTCTCGGCGGGCAGGTCCACGCCGGCCAGGCGGAAGTCGCGCAGCGCATTTTCCACTGTGCGACGCTGGCCATCGTCGAGGGTCTCCCAGGCGGGACCGTCACGCAGTGCCTGCCAGGCCCGGAAGAGCCCCTCGTGCTGGCCGATCCAGGTGCTGTAGTCGGAGAGCTTGGCCAGGCAGGCCTGATAGGCCTCGCGCAGTTCGGGGTTGTTCATGGTGCCGTTGAGGTGCGAGACCGGTGACCAGGCCCGCGCCAGGCGGTCGTTTAGGGCTTCCAGCGGGGCGGCCAGGCTGTCCCAGCTGGGGGCGGCCGTGTCGGCGCGCGCCACCAGCGCCTCGATGGCCGTGCGGTTTTCCGCCAGCAGCGCCTCGATGGCCGGTACCACGTGCTCGGGCCGGATGGCATCGAAGGGGGGCAGTTCGTGGGGGTCGAGCAGCGGATTGCGGGACATGCACACCTCGGGTCGGGGCTAGGGAGTGGGTCTTAGATGCGGGCGGCCGCGGCGGGTTTCAATATGCTAGGCTTGCGTCCTTTTCGAGCTCGTGGAGTGGGCCCATGAACGAGACGCTGGAGCGCTGGAGCACGCGGCGCGCCTTCATCCTGGCGGTGACCGGGGCGGCAGTGGGGCTGGGCAACATCTGGCGCTTTCCCTACATCACCGGCGAGAACGGCGGTGCCGCCTTCCTGCTGCTCTACGTGGCCTTCGTGCTGCTGCTGGGGCTGCCGGTGATGATGGCCGAGATCCTGATCGGCCGCGCCGGGCGCCGCAGCCCCATGCAGTCGCTGGGCCACCTGGCCGGCCAGGCCGGGGCGAGTCGCCACTGGCGGCTTCTGGGCCTGTTCGGCGCCTTCACGGTGTTCTGCATCCTCTCCTTCTACTCGGTGGTCTCGGGCTGGTCCATCGAATTCCTGGTGGCCGCGGTCAATGGCGACTTCGTGGGGCGCAGCGCGGCGGAGATCGGCGCCGGCTTCGATGCCTTCCTCGCCGACCCCGGGCGGATGACCTTCAACCATACACTCTTTCTGGTGATGACCATGCTGGTGGTCGCCGCCGGGGTGGCCAAGGGCCTGGAGAAGCTCAACAACCTGCTGATGCCGATGCTCTACCTGCTGCTGCTGGTGCTGGCGGGCTATGCGGCCACCACCGAGGGCTTCGGCCCGGCACTGGCCTGGCTGTTCCTGCCCGACCTCACGGCGGTGACGCCCATGGTGATGTTGCAGGCCATGGGCCACGCCTTCTTCACCCTGGCGGTGGGCGCATGTGCGCTGATGGCCTATGGCGCCTACATGCCCGACCACCAGAGCCTGCCCCGGGCCGCCGTCTCGGTGGCGGTGCTGGACGTGACGGTGGCGCTGCTGGCGGGCATCGCCATCTTCTCGGTGGTGTTCGCCCAGGGCATGGATCCCGGCGAGGGGCCGGGGCTGATGTTCGTCACCCTGCCGGTGGCCTTCGCCGAACTGCCCGGCGGGCCGCTATGGCTCTCGCTGTTCTTCCTGCTGCTGCTGCTGGCCACCTGGACCTCCTCCATCAACCTGGCCGAGCCCATGGTCGCCACCCTGCAGGGCTGGGGCCTGCGTCGGGGGGCCGCCGCGGCCGTGGTGGGGCTGGCGGTCTGGGGGCTGGGGATGCTCTCGGTACTCTCCTTCTCGAGCCTGGCCGAGACCCGGGTGCTGTTCGGCATGAACCCCTTCGAGCTGGTCAGCACCATTCCGCCGGAGATCTTCCTGCCGCTGGGCGGGCTGCTGATCGCCATCTTCGCCGCCTGGGTGATGCCCGAGGAGACCACCCTGCGGGCGCTGGATGCGGGTCCCAACGGCTTTCGTGCCTGGCGCGCCCTGGTGCGCTGGGTGTCGATCCCGCTGACGCTGGTAGTATTGTTGGCCGGACTGATCTGAGACGCCTGACCTGACAAGAAGAGGTGAGCAATGAGCGAGGCAACGAGTCTGCGACCCTGGAAGGGCCTCGAGCCGCAATTGGGCGCGCGGGTCTACATCGACCCGGCCTGCATGGTGCTGGGTGACGTGGTGCTGGGCGACGACTGCTCGGTGTGGCCCATGGCGGTGATCCGCGGCGACATGCACCGCATCCGCATCGGTGCGCGCACCAGCGTGCAGGACGGCAGCGTGCTGCACATCACCCATGCCAGCGACTTCAACCCCGACGGCTACCCGCTGACCATCGGCGAGGAGGTGACCATCGGCCACAAGGCGATCCTCCACGGCGCCACCCTGGGCAACCGCATCCTGGTGGGCATGGGCGCCATCGTCATGGATGGTGCCGTGGTCGAGGACGAGGTGATCATCGCCGCCGGCGCCGTGGTGACGCCCGGCAAGCGCCTGGAGAGCGGCCATGTCTATGCCGGCAACCCGGCCAAGGCGCTGCGCCCGCTCAAGGAGCAGGAGCGGGCCTTCTTCCCCTATACCGCCGGCAACTACGTCAGGCTCAAGGACGAATACCTGGTCGGCTGAGCCTGTCGCCGATTGGCAACTGATTGTTTTTTCTGGCCATGCTGCGCATAATCTGGTTTTTCATCCAGTATTTTCGAGTCTCTGCACATGGCCGACTTTCGTACTCACCTCGGCGTCGCGGTTGCCGGTGGCGCGCTGCTTGCTCTGGGCGGCTGGCAGGCCACCCCGCTATCCGCCCCCGACGCCGCCTCCCTGGCCATCCTGACCGCGTTCGGCGGCATTCTGCCGGATGTCGATGCCGACAACTCCCATGCCATCCGCCTGATCTTCACCCTGTTCGCCGTGCTGTCGGTGGTGGTGGGCGCCCTGCTGTTGCAGGGGTGGCTCGGCCCGGGGGGGCTCATCATCGCCTGTGGCGGCCTGTATGTTGGCGTGCGCTATGTGCTGAGTGCCGTGTTCAAGCGCTTCTCGGTGCATCGTGGTATCTGGCATTCGCTGCTGGCCTCGCTGCTGTGCGGGCTGGCGACCACGGTGGCCAGTTACCAGTGGCTCTCGCAGGACGCCTGGATGGCCTGGGCCCAGGGGCTGGCGCTGGTGCTGGGTACGCTGATCCACCTGCTGCTCGATGAGCTCTACAGCGTCGACCTGGTCGGGACGCGTATCAAGCGCTCCTTCGGGACGGCGTTCAAGCTGTTCGACTATCGCCAGCCGGGCAACTCGGTGCTCATGCTGGCGCTCGCCGCCGCGCTGATACCCTGGCTGCCCCCCTGGCCGGCGCTGCGCGAGCTGCTGCGTCACGGGGCCTCGCTCTGGCGGTAGTCCTCGGCCTTGAGGCCGTACTTGCGAAGCTTGTCGTAGAGGGTCTTGCGCGGCAGGCCGAGCTGCTCACAGGCATCGGAGACGCGGCCGCGGTGGCGGGCCAGGGCCTGGTCGATCAGGCTCTTCTCGAACAGCTCCACCTGCTGGGGCAGGGCCAGGTCGCCGCTGTCGCTGTCCACCCCCTCGAGCAGGGCATCCAGGCGGTGGTCGCAGGTGGCGCCCAGCAGCACGTAGCGTTCGGCCAGGTTGCGCAGTTCGCGCACGTTGCCCGGCCAGTCGTGGGCGAGCAGCGCCGAGATGCCGGCGGCATCCAGCGGCGGTGCCTCCAGGCCGCTGCGGTTGGCGGCGACCACGGCGAAGTGCTGGAAGAGCAGCGGGATGTCCTCGCGCCGCTCGCGCAGCGGGGGGATCGGCAGGGTGACCACCTCGAGCCGGTAGTAGAGGTCCTCGCGGAAGCGTCCCGCCTCGGCGGCGGCCTTGAGGTCGACCTTGGTGGCGGCGATCACGCGCAGGTCCAGGGGCACCGGCACGTTGGCGCCCAGCCGCTCGATGGAGCGCTCCTGCAGCACCCGCAGCAGCTTGACCTGCAGCGACAGCGGCATCGACTCGATCTCGTCGAGGAACACCGTGCCGCCCTGGGCATGCTCGAACTTGCCGATGCGCCGCTCCACGGCCCCGGTGAAGGCGCCCTTCTCGTGGCCGAACAGCTCCGACTCGATGATGCTCTCGGGGACGGCGCCGCAGTTGATGGCCACGAAGGGGTGACCGCCGCGGGGGCTGCGCTCGTGGATCGCCCGTGCCACCAGGTCCTTGCCGGCCCCGGTCTCGCCGAACAGCAGCACGTCGGTCTCCACCTGGCTGATGCGCTGGACCATGGAGGCGAGGCGCTGGATGGCCGGGGTGCGCCCCACCAGCCGCGGTCCCGGCGCCGACTGCTGGGCCTCGAGCTCGGCCTTGAGCTCACGGTTCTCGAGGCTCAGGCGACGCTTCTCCACGCCGCGGCGCACCATCTCCACCAGGCGCTCGCCGGCGAACGGCTTCTCCAGGAAGTCCCAGGCACCCTCGCGCATCGCCTCCACGGCGGTGGAGATGTCGCCATGGCCGGTGATCAGGATCACCGGCAGGTCGGGGTCGCGGCCGCGCACCTCGCGCAGCAGGGCCATGCCGTCCATGCCGGGCATGCGGATGTCGCTGACGATCACCCCGGGGAAGTCCGGCGTCAGGGCCGCCAGGGCGGCCTCGGCGCTCTCGAAGGCGCGGGGCTCGTAGCCCGCCAGCTCCAGGGTCTGGCCGGCGGTGATGCGCAGGTGCGCCTCGTCGTCGATGATCATCACCGGAAGGGTCGCCGGCTCATGCATGGGTGTCGTGCTCCTCGGGCCTGGTGTCGCCGGTCGCCTCGGGACCGGGGTCGCGGGGCAGGGTAATGGTGAAGCGGGCACCGCCGCCAGGCGCGTTGTCCGCGGCCAGTCGGCCGCCCAGGTCATCGATGATGCGCGCCGAAATCGACAGCCCCAGGCCCAGACCGCTGCCCGGCGACTTGGTGGTGAAGAAGGGCTCGAAGATCCGTCCCAGGTGCGCCTCGGCGATGCCGGGGCCGTTGTCGATGACCCGGATGCTTACCTCCTCGCCGTGGGGCTCGATGCTCAGCCATAGTCGCGGCGTCTCGGTCCGGGCCATGGCCTGGAGGGCATTGCCGATCAGGTTGACCAGCACCTGCTCCAGGCGCACCAGGTCGGCGCGCACCCAGGCCTCCTCCCCGGGCCAGTCGCGTTCGACCACGACCCCGGCGTCGCGCAGCCGCGACTGGAAGAGCCGCAGGGCGTAGCCGAAGCAGGCGGGGACCGAGACACTGGTGGGCCGGTCGCCGCTCTTGCGCGAGAACTGGCGCAGCTGGGCACTGATCTCGGCCATGCGGTCGGTGAGCTCGATGATCTGCGCCAGGTTGCTGCTCGCCGCCTCGCTGCGGCTGCGGGCCAGGAATGCGGCGGCATTCTCGGCATAGGCGCGAATCGCCGCCAGCGGCTGGTTGAGCTCGTGGTTGATGCCGGCGGCGAGCTGGCCGAGCACGGCGAGCTTGGCGGCCTGGACCAGTTCGTCGCGGGTCTGGCGCAGCCGCTCCTCGGCGCGGCGACGCTCCTCGATCTCGCCGGAGAGGCGCCGGTTGGTCTCGACCAGGTCGCGGGTGCGGCGCTGCACATTGCGTTCCAGCTCGTCCCTTGCCCGGGCCAGGGTACGCCGCTCCCGCTCGGCGAACTGCTCACGCTCGCGGCGCAGCCGCAGGCGCTGCCAGCCGACGCCGCCGGCCAGGACCACCACGCCGTAGAGGCCGCCGGCCAGCAGCGCGGCGAGCCACTGCGCCTGGACCACCGGCGCCAGCGACTTGAGGATATGCATCTCCCAGCCGAACGCCGGCATGGGGCGCGACAGGCCCAGGTAGTCGTCGCCGGCCAGCGGGCCTCGCCGGAAGCCGACACGCTGGCTGTGCTCGCCCGGGGTGCCGGTGATCTCGATGCCGGCGGGGGCCAGCGGCTCATCGGCATAGCGGCGGGTGTCCAGCAGCGCCTCCCGCTCGTCGCCGGAGAGCGGCTGCAGGGCCCGCATGCGCAGCTCCGGACGGCTGGCCATGAAGATGATGTCGTCCGTATCGGTGACCAAGAGCTCGGCATCCTGCTCGGCCCAGCTCGCCTCCAGGGTATCGAGCAGCACCTTCACCACCATGACGCCATCGGGGCTGGCATTCGGTTCGGTGTCGTCGAGCCACACCGGGGCCGAGAAGTAGTAGCCGCGCTCCCGGGACTGCACGCCCAGGCCATAGAAGCGCCCGGCGTGGCCGGCGATGGCATCCTGGAAGTAGCTGCGAAAGGCGTAGTTCTGGCCGATGAAGGTGTTGGGGCGGTGCCAGTTGCTGGCGGCCAGGGTGTCGCCGTGGCGGTCGATCAGGTAGATGTCGGAGACGCCGGCGGTGGCGCGGAAGCGGTCCAGCAGTCGGTTGAGCGGCATGGGGTCCTGGCTCTGCGGGGAGGCCAGGAAGCGCCTGACCATCTCCCGCGAGGCGAGCAGGGCGGGCAGATAGTCGTGGCGAGAGAGGTGGCCGACCAGGCTCGCCGCCGAGAGGCGCAGCTCGTTCTGGGCGTCCTGGCGCAGACCCTGCAGGGCCTGGTCGCGGGCCAGCAGGGCGGCCTGCCACATGGCGAGCACCAGCCCGAGGGGCATCAGCAGCCAGAGCAGCTGGCGGGCCCGACGGCGGGAGGGCATCGGCATGGCCGGCCTCAGCGGGAGGTCGCCGGCATGACCTGGGCGCGGCGCAGGGCGCGCTGGGCCCGGGTCTCGGCGCGCTCGACCTCGAGCAGCCCCTCTTCCACGAAGACCAGGTGCTCGTGGGCGCGGGTGCGGGCGTCCTCGGCCCGACCCTCGAGGATGGCATCGAGCAGGGCGCGGTGCTGCTTCATCAGCAGCGGGCGCGACTCGGGCTTCTCGAACAGGTGGGCCAGGTTGTCGACGATGCTCTTCTCCAGCAGGTGGAAGATGCCGCGGATGGTATGCAGCAACAGCACGTTGTGGGCCGATTCGGCGATGGCCATGTGGAAGGCCGCGTCGGCGCGGGCCTCGAGCGCCGGGTCGCGCCCCTTGAAGCAGGCCTCCAGCTCCTCGAAGCGCTTGATCAGCAGCGCCTTGTCGGTGGGCGTGGAGCGCAGGGCCGCATAATAGGCGGAGATGCCCTCCATGGCGTCGCGGAACTCGAGCAGGTCGAGGTGGAACTCCCCGTGGCGGGAGAGCATCTCCAGCAGCGGGTCGCTGTAGCCGCTGTTGAGCTCCTCGCTTATGAAGGTGCCGCCCCCCTGGCGGCTGGTCAGCAGGCCGCGGGCCGACAGCTTCTGGATGGCCTCGCGCAGCGAGGGGCGCGAGACGCCGAACCGCTCGGCCAGCTCGCGCTCCGGCGGCAGGCGCTGGCCGGGCTTCAGGCTACCCTCGAGGATCAGCGCCTCGAGGCGCTCGGTGATGACATCGGCGAGACGAGGCTGTCGGACGGGTTGATAGGCCATGGTGGCGGCTCCGGAACACGTGGCGAAAGTCGGCATGGTATCGCCATCAAATTGGTATTACCAAACACCGCGTCGACGACTCGTTGCCGCCGTTCCGGGCCACTCGAATTTGTTCAGCTACATCAAGGTGTTGGGAGAAGCGTTGAAGGCGATAGACTAAAGTATAGGCAGGCGGGGCTGGGAAGCGGGCGGCGCGCGTTTGACACTGCAGGCTCCGCCTCCTAATGTGCGGCAACGTTTTCATGTCAATTGGTCTTACCAATTTACCGTAGTCCGAATCAACGACTTCAGCGCAACGCTGCCGTGCCCCCGCGCTGTCCAGGATCCTGCCCATGACGCCAGTCAAGCTCTATCCGCCGAAGCCGGAGAAGGTCTACTTCTTCGGGACCTGCCTCGTCGACCTCTTCTATCCGGAAGCCGGACTGGACGGTATCCGCCTGCTCGAGCGGGAGGGCATCGAGGTGCTCTTTCCCGAGGACCAGACCTGCTGCGGGCAGCCGGCCTACACCTCGGGCTACCAGCAGGAGGCCCGCGCGGTGGCGGCGGCCCAGCTCGGCCTCTTCCCCGAGCCCTGGCCGATCGTGGTGCCTTCCGGCTCCTGCGGCGGCATGATGCGCACCCACTACCCCCAGCTTTTCGCCGACACCGACCTCGAGGAGCAGGCCAATGAGGTGGCGGGGCGAGTCCATGAGCTGACCGAGTTCCTGGTGCATGTCTGTCACCTCAAGCTCGAGGATCGCGGCGCACCGGAGAAGGTCGCCATGCACACCTCCTGCAGCGCCCGGCGCGAGATGGGGCTGGCCGAGACCGGCCCGGCCCTGCTGGCCCAGCTCGGCAAGGTCGAGCTGGTGGAACAGGCGCGGGCCGCGGAGTGCTGCGGCTTCGGCGGCACCTTCGCCGTGCGCCATCCCGAGGTCTCCGCGGCCATGGTGGAGGACAAGACCACGGCCATCGCGGAGGCCGGCGCCCAGCGCTTCGTGACCTCCGACTGCGGCTGCATGATGAACATCGGCGGCCGCTTCGAGCAGCAGAAGAAGCCGGTCAAGGGCGAACATATCGCCAGCTACCTGTGGCGGAGGACCTCATGAGCGCAGTCCAGACCCCCGGTGTTCAGACATACAGCCCCCGCGAGTTCCATCGCCAGGCCCACGATGCCCTGGGCAATCCGCAGATCCGCGCCAACTTCCGCAAGGCGATGGATGGCCTGATGACCAAGCGCCGTGACAGCTTCGGCGACTGGGAGCTGGAGACCCTGCGCGAGCTGGGTGCCAATATCCGCCTGCGGGCGCTCGCCAAGCTGCCCGACCTGCTCGAGCAGCTGGAGGCCAACTGCGAGGCCAACGGCATCCGGGTGCACTGGGCCGAGGACGGCGACCAGGCCTGCCGGATCATCCGCGAGATCTGCGACGCCCACGGCGCCAGGTCGGTGATCAAGGGCAAGTCGATGGTCTCCGAGGAGATGCACCTCAACGCTCACCTGGAGGAGGCGGGCATCGAGGCACTGGAATCCGACCTCGGCGAATACCTGGTGCAGCTCAACGAGCAGACGCCCTCGCATATCATCATGCCGGCGATCCATCTCAATACCGATGAGATCTCCGAGATCATGCACGACAAGACCGGCACCGAGCGCACCCGCGACGTCGACTATATGACCGCGGCGGCCCGTGCCCAGCTTCGCGAGCGCTTCATGGCCGCCGACGTGGGGGTCTCCGGGGTCAACTTCGCGGTGGCCGAGACCGGCACCCTGTGCCTGGTGGAGAACGAGGGCAACGGCCGCATGACCACCACGGTGCCGCCGGTGCACGTTGCCGTGACCGGCATCGAGAAGGTTGTCGAGCACCTGCGCGACGTGCCGCCTCTCTATGCCCTGCTGACCCGCTCGGCCACCGGCCAGCACGTCACCACCTACTTCAACATGATCAGCTCGCCGCGCAAGGAAGGGGAGCATGACGGACCGAAGGAGGTGCACCTGGTGCTGGTGGACAGCGGCCGCTCCCGCATCTACCAGGACGACGAGCTGCTCGACACCCTGCGCTGCATCCGCTGCGGCGCCTGCATGAACCACTGCCCCGTCTATACGCGGGTGGGCGGGCACACCTACGGCACCACCTACCCGGGGCCGATCGGCAGCATCCTGTCGCCGCACCTGATGGGATTGGAGGACACCAAGGACCTGCCCACGGCATCGAGCCTGTGCGGCGCCTGCGGCGAGGTCTGCCCGGTGAAGATCCCGATTCCCGACCTGCTGGTAAGGCTGCGCCGTGAATCGGTGGGCGAGGGGCGCGGCAACGTGCCCGGCGCCGGCGTCAAGCGCACCCGCAAGGAGGCCGCGGCCTGGAAGGGCTTCCAGTGGCTGGCGACCCACCCCTCGGCCTGGCGCGCCGGCACCTCGGTGGCCGGCAAGCTCAAGGCGCTGATGCCTGCCAAGCTGGGCGCCTGGACCGACTACCGCACCGCCCCCAAGCCAGCCGGCACCACCCTGCATGCGCTGGTCAAGCGCCATCAGGCGAACAAGACCCATGAGGAGGAGCGCTGATGCGTGCTCGCGACGCCATTCTCAAGCGCCTGCGCGAGCGGGCCGACGGCCCCCTGAGCGCGCCCGAGAGCGACTTCGCCGTGGTGACCCACCGCGGCTGGAGCCAGGAAGAGCGCCTGGCCCGCTTCGAGCGCTGGATCGCCTCGGTGCACGGCGAGGTGGTCCATACCCCCCGGGAGACCTGGACCGAGGCGCTGGCCAGGGTGCTCGCCGACAAGGGCGTGCGGCGGCTGGCGCTGGGCAAGGAACACCCGGTGGCCGCCGAGGCGCGCCGCGCCCTGGCCGATGCCGAGATGGAGCTGGTCGACGTCGACCGCGATATCGAGCAGTGGCAGCGCGAGCAGTTCGAGCGGGTCGACGCCGGCCTGACCTCGACCCGCGGCGCCATCGCCGAGACCGGCAGCCTGTGGCTGTGGCCGACGCCCGACGAGCCGCGCCTGATCAGCCTGGTGCCGCCAATTCATGTTGCGGTGCTGGATGCCGATACCCTCGAGGACACCTTGTTCGATGTCGTCGAGGCGCATGGCTGGGCCGACGGCATGCCCACCAACGCCCTGCTGATCTCCGGGCCCAGCAAGACCGCCGACATCGAGCAGACCCTGGCCTACGGCGTCCATGGGCCCCGCGAGCTGGTGGTGCTGGTGCGCCATCCTGCTGCCACGGAGGAGCAAGCCTGATGGCCACGGATACATGGCGCGATCTCAAGGCGGCGCTGGCGGCGGCGATACCCGTCGAGCGGCTGATCGATGACCCGTTGCGCACCCTGGCCTACGGCACCGACGCCAGCTTCTATCGGCTGATACCGCGGCTGGTGGTGCGCCCCGAGAGCGAGGCGGAGCTGCAGCACACCCTGGCGGAGTGCCGCGAGCGCGAGTTGCCGGTGACCTTTCGCGCCGCCGGCACCTCGCTGTCCGGCCAGGCGGTGACCGACTCGGTGCTGATCCAGTTCGGCCGCGGCTGGCGGGACCATGCGATCCTCGACGAGGGCCAGGCGATCCGCCTTCAGCCCGGGGTCATCGGGGCCCGAGCCAACCAGCTGCTGGCCCCCTTCGGTCGCAAGATCGGCCCCGACCCGGCCTCGATCGCCAGCTGCATGGTCGGCGGCATCGCCGCCAACAATGCCTCGGGGATGTGCTGCGGCACCGCCCAGAACAGCTATCGCACGGTGCGCGACATCCGGGTGATCCTGGCCGACGGCAGCCTGCTCGACACGGCGGATGCCGATAGCGTCGCCGCCTTCCGGGCCTCCCATGGGGAGCTGCTGGCCGGCCTGGAAAGGCTCGCTGCCCAGACGCAGGGCAACGCCGCGCTGGCGGAGAAGATCCGCCACAAGTACCGGCTCAAGAACACCACCGGCTACGCCCTCAACAGCCTGGTCGACTTCAGCGATGGCATCGAGATCCTCAAGCACCTGATGATCGGCTCCGAGGGCACCCTGGGGTTCATCAGCACCATCACCTACGACACCGTGGTCGACGAGCCCCTGAAGGCCGCGGCGCTGGCCTTCTTCCCCGACATGGGCACCACCTGCCGCGCGACCATCGCCCTCAAGCGGGCGCCGGTCTCCGCCGTGGAGCTGATGGACCGGGCCGCGCTGCGCTCGGTGCAGGACCAGCCGGGCATGCCCGCGGTACTGAGGACGCTGCCCGAGGGGGCGGCGGCGCTGCTGGTCGACGTGCGCGGCAACGACGAGGCCGAGCTCGAGGCGCGCATGCAGGCGGTCCAGGCGACTCTCGAGGGCATCCAGACTCAGGAGCCGGTCACCTTCACCCGTCACGCCGATACCTATGCCCTCTACTGGAAGATCCGCAAGGGGCTCTTCCCGGCCGTGGGAGCGGTGCGCGAGACCGGCACCACGGTGATCATCGAGGACGTGGCCTTTCCCATCGAGCGTCTCGACGAGGGCGTGCTGGCGCTGACCGACATCTTCCATCGGCATGGCTACCGGGACGCCATCCTCTTCGGCCACGCCCTGGAAGGGAACCTGCATTTCGTGTTTCCCCAGGGCTTCGAGAAGCCCGGCGAGGTGGAGCGCTACCAGGCGCTGATGGACGAGGTGGCGCAGCTGGTCGGCGTGGAGTATGGCGGTTCGCTCAAGGCCGAGCATGGCACCGGGCGCAACATGGCGCCCTACGTGGAGCTGGAGTGGGGACCCGAGGCCTATGCGCTGATGTGGGAGATCAAGGCGCTCTTCGACCCCGGTAACCTGCTCAACCCCGAGGTGATCCTCAGCCGCAACCCGACGCTGCACCTGGAGAACCTCAAGCCCCTGCCGGCGGCCGACGCGATCGTCGACAAGTGCATCGAGTGCGGCTTCTGCGAGGCGGTCTGCCCCTCGACTGACCTGACGCTGACGCCACGCCAGCGCATCGTCATCCGGCGCGAGCTGGCCAGGCTCGAGGCGCTGGGGAACCAGGCCAGCGATGCCGACAGGGCACGCATGGCACAGCTCGAGAAGGCCTATGTCTACCACGGCATCGACACCTGTGCGGCCACGGGGCTCTGCGCTACCCAGTGTCCGGTAGGCATCGATACCGGTGAAATGGTGCGTCAGCTGCGCCGCGACCGGGCGCTCGACAAGGCCTCCCTGGCCAGGCGTATCGGCCGACACTTCTCCGGGGCAACGCGTGCGGCGCGGGGCGGTCTGGCCGCGGCGGGCGCGGCGCGGGCCGTGCTGGGCGTCAACCTGATGGGCAAGGTGAGTACCGGTGCGCGCCGGCTGAGCGGAGAGCGCTTGCCCCAGTGGAGCCCGGCCCTGCCCAGGTCGGCGCCGATCCGGGTGCTGGAGCAGGCGCCGTCGGGGGATGCCTCTAGGGATAAGGTGGTCTACCTGCCCTCCTGTGCCACTCGCATCTTCGGCGCGGCCCATGACGACGAGACCGAGGCACGCTCGGTGATGGAGATCACCCTGGCGCTGCTCGACAAGGCCGGTTACGAGGTCATCCTCCCGGAGATGATCGGCCACCTCTGCTGCGGCATGGCCTTCAAGTCCAAGGGGCAGTATGACGAGGCCAACCACAAGGCGCGCGAACTCAACCGCGAACTGCTGGTCGCGAGCCAGAACGGACGCTATCCGGTGCTCTGCGATACCAGCCCCTGCACGCTGCAGATGCAGGAACACCTGGATGAGCGGCTCGAGATGCTGGAGCCGGTCGCCTTCGCCCATGACCACCTGCTGCCCCGGCTGGCCGTCACGCCGCTGGACGAGCGGGTCGCCGTGCACGTTACCTGTTCGAGCACCCGCATGGGGCTGGCCGACAAGTTCGTCGGGCTGGCGCGGGCCTGTGCCCGGGAGGTGGTGGTGCCCGCGGAGATCACCTGCTGCGGCTTTGCCGGTGACAAGGGTTTCACTACCCCGGAGCTGAATGCCTCCGCGCTGGACGGGCTGGCCGAGCAGGTCGCGGAGTGCAGTGCCGGCTACTCGAATTCGCGCACCTGCGAGATCGGCCTGAGCCAGCACGGCAAGATCCCCTATCGCTCGATCTTCTCGCTCCTCGACCGGGCCAGCGGGGCGCCCTGACATTTTTCTTCCCGCGGGTCTTGCGTGGTGTCGGGAGAATCCGTAAAGTACGCATCCGCTGCCGGCGACGGGCAACGTTGCAGGCGGTGATGAGAGGCAGAAGTGGTTGTTTCAGTTTGGGTTTTTCGAGCAAGTTGACGAAATTCCCGCTTGACGGAAACGCCCGGTTCGGTAAAATACCGCTTCTCGATCGGTCGCCATCTCGATGGCCTGTCGATCAGCCGCAGGGTGCCACGGCGCGCCTCGCAGGGTTGACACGGACAGCCGATCACGTAGAATACGCCTTCCTCGCAGGGCGCTGACGAGGCCGCCGCTCGCTAGAGCCGGCCACGCCAGCAAGCGAGACGCTCCCTTCATCGAGATCGGAGCCGCTCTTTAACAATCGATCAGGTAATTCATGTGGGCGCTTGTCGGGATGTTGGTGACCAGTCACTGCAACATTCAAGGCAAGCGACTCGTCAAATGAGACGTTTGAACCTT
>NZ_JAMJPK010000006.1 GCF_023554995.1 Halomonas gemina | reverse complement strand
AGAAGGTCGCCGTCTCGTAGACCGCCGCCATGGGCAGGTTCATGTAGGCGGCCAGCGCCCGCAGCGCCACCAGCGACAGGTGGCCGTGGGCGTCCTGGAGGGCGTGCAGGTGCTCGATCAAGAGGTCGCGTCGCCGCAACCCCGGGTCGCTGCGCTCGTCGCCGAGCAGCTGGCGCAGCGAGGCCAGGGCAACGGGGGGCAGGTCGCGGCCACGGGGCCTGCCGCGAAAACGGCGCGGGGGAGTGACGGTCTCTACGGTCATGGCGTGCTCGTTGTTGTGCTTTTGAGGTGGCGCGATATCGACGACTTCCTGCCACTTTGCGGGGAACGACAGGCATCCTCGGCATGGTGTCACCCACCCACCATCAGGACAATGGCCGGGCACCAAGCCAGTGAGCAGATGGATACGAGGATGTCGCTCTCAGCATATCTCGCCATCGGCTGACTCCTGCATGACAGCATAGGCCACCATCTCGACGAGCATCTCCTCCCGGGCGAATCCCGAGACGATGATCGCGGCGCGGTTGGGATAGGGTGCGCTGACATACTCGGCGTAGAGGCGATTGACGGTGGCAAGGTCCTCGCGACGGGTCACGTAGATCAGAACCTGGGTCAGGCTGGCCATGTCACCCCCGGCACGGACCAGGGTGTGGCGCAGGTTATCGAGGGTCTGGCGGGTCTGGGCCTCGATCCCGCCATCGACCACGGCCCCATCGGCGCCGATGGGGATCTGAGCGGTGAAGAGGATGCCGTTACCGATCACGGCCCACTCCAGCGGGGCCTTGGCGGCATAGAGGTCGGTTGCAACGGGGTGGATCATGGAGACGTCTCGCGAAGTTGGAAGGGTCAATCGTTGTCATTGACGCCGGCACCGGCGCCACCTCTTGAGGCGTCACTGGACTCCACCAGGATACGGTGCGCCAGTGTTTTAAGGCGCGCCCAGATGGCATCGTCCACCTCGATGCCCTCCTTGAGGGCCAGCTGTCGGCAGGCCAGCAGTTCCGACTCGGGATGGTGGGCAAGCAGGTCGAGATCGTGGTCGGCGCCCAGCGACGGTAGCAGCTCCACATGGTTGGCCATCACCAGGGTGATGCCGTCGTTGGGCTCGTTCTCCTCGGGCACGTCGCGTACCGAGTAGACGCGCACCTCAGGCGTGGAGTGACCCGCACGGAAGCCCACCACCTGCTCGGTGAGAGGCTCCTGAGCATTGCGCCAGAAGGCGGTGATGTTCATGCCACGCCCGGCCAGGCGCGAAAGGTAGCCCATGATCAGCTGGCGATTGTGGCAGCGGCGAATCTTGACTACCGAGAGACCGCGGGCCCGGGCCTTGGCGAAACCAAGCTCGGTGGCCAGGCTGATACTGCGCAGCACGCTATGGCCCTGGCCATCGAGCACCGCCAGGTCGCCATCCTGGTAGATCACCCGTGTCAGTGCCTCGGGATCCTCGGCGAGCAGATAGTCCAGGCCTCGGTTGAGCTGCTCGACGCCGTGCAGGCCATGACACTGCATCCAGGCCACCATGTCGGCGGCATCGGCGGCGTCACCGTCCTCGAAGCCGATACCGCTGAAGGCCTTGCGGCATAGACCCTGAAGTTCGTTGTAGGACACCTTCATTCGTCTGACCCTCCCGAGCGGCCATTGGCTTGCCTTGCCTCTCCCTCACGAGCGGGCTCGAGGGGGAAGCTCCAGTCGTCGAAATCGGCGAGATCTTCCGGTTCGGCATTGAGTTCCTCGACCAGCGGCGCGCCCTGAAAGAGGGTGATGCGCACCCAGAGGTCCGACTTGGGATCGAAGCGGCTGGCCCCGAAGAAGGAGAGCTTGGTGCGCAGCAGGTGCATCGGCTTCATGTCGCGATGCCAGAGGTTGGCGTGGATATCCCCGTAGGGCAGCTTCACCAGTGTTTGGACGCGACGCACGATCTCCTTGTGGCGGGGATGCTCGAGCAGGAAGTCGACCACCGTGGCCCGCGGATGAGCCTCGAGGAAGGTGCAGATGTCCGAGTGTGCGCGCGCCACTCGCGGACCGATGGCAATGGGCATCTCCTTCTCGGTACCGGGTTCGGCATGGCGCACCCCGAGCCGCGGCTCCTCCTTCTCGGCGGAGCGATACCAGAACCAGTAGGCGCCTTCTTCACTCCCATAGTCGTGGTCCAGGGCCCAGCCATAGTGGGTCTCGATCAACTGGCGCAGGCGCATCAGCGGCATGTCGGGCTCGAGATCAAGCTTCTCCTCGACTCCCATGTGATCCTCCAGGGAATCCACCTGATCCGGATAGAGCTCGATCAGCAGCGTATTGATCAGCTCCTGGGCCTCCAGTGGCAGAGTTCGAGCGCTCCACTCGACCAATTGCTGCCAGATATCCTCCTCCAGCGGCACGCTGGAAAGCCAGGTCAACACATCGGGAAGGGCGGCCACGGTAGCGGCATTGCGCTCGCTCTGCTCGGCATCCTCGGTGACGGTCTCGTCGAGATGGTGCATGGCGCGTCTAGTCAGCGCGATCAGACGGGCACGATCGGCTTCCTCTGGCTCCTGGCGCAGAGCCAGGGTCAACGCCGTCTCCCGCTGGGCGACCCATTGGGCGATCAGTTGTGGATGGTTGATCAGGAAGGGCGCCATGCCCAGCCCAGTGGAGTTGCCGATGCCGAGGTAGCGGCGCAACTCGGTGGCGAGCCCGCAGGCGGTATCTGGTGAACGGCAGGCCGCCAGGTGCTCCACCTGCTCGATGGAGAAGTGACGCAGCAGGTAGACCCCGGCCATCTGCGCCGAGAAGGGTCTCCGGAAGTCGGAGTTGTCCAGCAAACGAGCGAAGTCGGCGATGCCGAACTTGCCGTTGCCGTAGACCGCCGTGGTTCGATAGAGGTAGCCGACCCGGGTCAGCCAGGCGGGGTCCGGCTGCTCGCCGCGGGTCAGTGCCTCGACGAAGTGGGCGAAGTTGCGCAGGCTCTTGTTGGCCCGCGACAGCACCAGCACGCGAGGATGCTGGCGCCCCGCCTCCTGGAGCGGCACGTTGGCGGCCATCTGGTCGAGCAGGCTGTCGTCGACGTCCCCTTCCACCAGGCCGAAGGTCACGTCCCAAGCCTCGGCGATCACCCGGTCGGAACGCTGGGTGTCATCCAGCGGCTGGGCGAACATCACGCCGTGGTAACGACCATGAGGCGTCTGCAGTCGGTAGATGGCCGTACCATTGCCGTCGGCATCCAGGTCGAAGCGCTCGCGGCTGATCTGCCAGCGCTGCCGGGCCATCTGGCGCACCAGGCTGCGCACGAAGCTCAGCCGGGTGGCATGCAGGCTGCCGAGCCGCTCGAGACGCATCACCTCGTCGGCGGGACGCAGGCCCATTGGCGTCGCCGCCAGGGTTTCGACTTCAGTCATTGATCATCACCTTGGGACGGGTGGTAAGACCCTGTTGACGCGCCATGGCGTAGGCGGCCTGGGGCCCGCACCACAGCGAGGGCAGCAGCACCAGCGAGACGGGAATCGCGGTAATCACGATGAACTGCTGCAATACGCTGATCTGACCGGAGCCCATGTAGAGCAGGATGGCGGCCATCAACGACATGGCGACACCCCAGAAGACACGGACCCCGACATGCGGCCGATCGTGCCCGGTGCAGACCACGGCGATGGCGTAGCTCATGGAATCTCCGGTAGTGGCGACGAAGATGGTGGTCAGCAGCAGGATGGCCAGGGCCATCAGGGTACCGCCCGGCAAGGCCTGGGCCACGGTGAGCGTCGCCACATCGAACTGGAAGTTGTTCAGTGCCTCGGTCAGATCGAACACACCCGTCAACTGATAGTGGATCCCCGAGCCACCCAGCAGGGTGAACCAGACGGTGGTGGCGATCGGCGCCATGACCGCCACGGCGAGGATCATCTGGCGGATGGTGCGGCCACGCGAGATCCGCGCGACGAAGATCGCCATCAGGGGGCCATAGCCGATGAACCAGGCGAAGAAGAACACCGTCCACCACTGCATCCACCAGGCGGGGGCGGTTTCCGAGGTCATGGTGGCCATGGCCAGGAAGGAACTCAGGTACTCGCCGAAACCCTGCAGGTAGGCGTTGGTGAGGAACAGCGTAGGGCCGAAGACGAAGATCACCGCGGCGATGCCCAGGGCCAGGAAGACATTCAGGCGGCTGAGCAACTGGATGCCACGATGGATGCCTGTGGCCGCCGAGGTGACATAGAGCGCGCCCAGGAAGATCAGTATCACCAGTTGGGTGCCATAGCCCTCGGCGACCCCGACCAGTTCATGCAGCCCGAAGCTGACCTGGGTCGCGAGGAAGCCGATCGGTCCCACGGTGCCCGCCACTACGGCGATCACGCAGCAGGCATCGACCACGCCGCCGATCCAGCCGCTCATGATGCGCTCCCCAAACACCGGATAGAGCAGCGTCCTGGGCTGCAGCGGCAATCCCTTGTCGTAGTGGGAATGGGCCAGGACCACCGCGGTCAGCGAGCCCAGCACCGCCCAGGCCAGAAACCCCCAGTGCATGAAGGACTGAGCCAACGCCCCGGCCACCGCCTCTACGGTACCCGCCTCGGTGTCGAAGGCCGGCGGCGTGACCACGAAGTGATAGACCGGCTCGCCGGCGGCGAAGAAGACGCCACCCCCTGCCAGCAGGGTGCACATGATGATCGCCAGCCACTTGAAGGTGCTCAGCTCTGGCGTATCGAGACCGCCGACCCTGGCGCTGGCCGCCGGCGACACGGCGAGTCCCATGGCGATGAAGAAGGTCAGCAGCAGCAGCAGCTGAAAGTAGGAGCCGAGGATGGAAGCGGTCCAGGCGAAGCCGCTGCCGATGGCGCCGGCCACACCCTCGATGTCGATGATCGACAGCAGGACGAACAGCACGACGAAACCCACGCTCAGCACGAGGACGACGGGATCGCCGAAGCGATTTATGAAGCCGGTGCTCGGCCTTTCCGATGAATGATGGTCAGGCGTACTCATGGTGTTTTCCTTGTTATGGGATGAAGCGTCTTTCAGGAGAAGCCAGGGATAGGGGACGTCAGGCCGCGACAGGGGTAGCGGCACGTTCGAGCAGTGCCACCCAGTTGCGGCCAATGATGCGTTCGACCTCATCGTCGGCGAAGCCGCGCTCGCGCAGCCCCTCGACCAGGTTGGGGAAGTCCCGGCTGTCGCGCAGCCAGGGCAGCGGGCGCGGCCAGCCGGCGTTGCTGGCACTGCCCTCGCCGTAGTCCATCTCCTTGGACCAGCGGCCATTACGCATCCATTCGAGTATCGACACCGGCTGGTCCTGGCAGAGATCGGTGCCTAGGCCCACATGGTCGATCCCCATGAGATCAACGGTTCGCGCGATCATCTCGCAGTAGGCTTCCAGGGTGCAGTCCGGTCCATCCTTGAGGTGGAAGGGGTAAGCCGAGAACCCCAGCAGGCCGTCGCACTCTGCGATGGCCTCGAGCACGCGATTCGACTTGTTGCGCTTGGCCGAGTGGAAGAACTCGGGGTTGGCATGAGAGATGATCACCGGGCGCTCGGAGAGCTCGATTGCCTCGAGCGTGGAGCGCTCGGCACTGTGGGACATGTCGATGACCATGCCGACCCGGTTCATCTCGCGGATCACCTGGCGGCCGAAACGCGTGATGCCGCTGTCCTCACTCTCGTAGCAGCCACAGGCCAGCAGGCTCTGATTATTGTAGGTCAGCTGCATGATCAAAAGGCCCAGCCGGCGCATCACCGCCACCATGTCGATATCGTCCTCGATCGGCGAGCAGTTCTGGGCACCGAGGAAGATGCCTACCTTGCCGGCGGCACGGGCACGTTCGATGTCGCCCGGCTCGCGCACCGGCATGATCAGGTCGTGATGCTGCTCGAAGCGGCGATTCCATTCGCCGAGCCGCGACAGGGTCTCGCGAGTGGTCTCGTGATAGACCAGGGTGGCATGCACGGCATCCAGGCCGCCCTCGCGCATCTGTTGGAAGATATCGCGGGACCAGTTCGAATACTGCAGGCCATCGACGGTCAGCATTTGCTTGGACATGAAGCGCTCCTCAGGCTTTGACGTAGCAGGTCTTGACCGCGGTGTAGAACTCGCGGGCATAACGACCCTGTTCACGAGGGCCGAAGCTCGAGTCCTTGCGACCGCCGAAGGGCACGTGGTAATCGGTCCCCGCCGTGGCCAGATTGACCATCACGCAGCCGGTCTCGGCGCGGGCCTTGAACTCGCTGGCGAGTTTCAATGAATTGGTGATGATGCCGGCGGTGAGGCCGAAGTTGGTGTCGTTGAGGGTCTCGATGGCCTCGTCGGCATCCGCCACCTTGATCACGCAGGCGATCGGGCCAAAGACCTCCTCGCGATTGATCGCCATATCATTGGTGGTCTCGGTAAACAGCGTCGGCGCCATGTAATAGCCTTGGGTCTCGCGCTCGAGGCGCTCACCGCCGAAGACCAAATTTGCGCCCTGCTGCTTGGCCCGCTCGACCCAGGCCAGGTTGGACTCCAGCTGGCGGGCATCGGCGACCGGGCCGATCTGCACGCCCTCAGCAAGGGCATGGCCCACCGTCGCCCGGTCCAGTCGCGCGATGAGCTTCTCGACGAAGGCGTCGTGGACCGCCGCGGTAACGATCAGCCGCGAGGAGGCCGTGCACTTCTGCCCGGTGCCGGAGTAGGCGCCGGCGAAGGCGGCCTCGACGGCCAGGTCGAGATCGGCGTCATCGGCCACGATCAGCGCGTTCTTGGAACCCATCTCCAGCTGGCACTTGACCAGGTTACCGGCGGTGGCGGCCGCCACGCGCCGTCCCACTTCCAGTGAGCCGGTGAAGGTCAGGGCCTGGATCTCGGGGCTCGAGATCAGGGCGTCACCTACGCTGCTGCCGGGGCCCATCAGCAGGTTGAAGGTGCCGGGAGGCAGCGACTGGCGGCTGATGATCTCGGTCAGCGCCCAGGCACTGGCCGGTACCAGGTTGGCCGGCTTGAAGACTACCGCGTTGCCGAAGGCCAGCGCCGGAGCGATCTTCCATACCGCCGTGGCCATGGGGAAGTTCCAGGGGCTGATCACGCCCACCACCCCGACCGGCTCGCGACGGGTCTCGACCTCGACTCCGGGTCGCACGGAGTCCACTCGCTCGTCGATCTGGCGCAGCACCTCGGCGGCGTAGTAGTGGAAGAACTGCGCGGAGCGGTAGACCTCCCCTTTGCCCTCGGCGAGCGGCTTGCCCTCCTCGCGGGAAAGCAGCTCACCCAACTCGTCCTTGCGTGAGACCAACTCATCACCAATGGCCATCAGCACGGCATAGCGCTGCTCAAGGCCGGTCTTGGCCCATTCACGCTGGCCGCGCCGTGCGGCGGCGATGGCCTCACCGACCTGGGCGACACCGGCCTGGGCATAGTGACCGATGAGGTCCTGAGAATCCGATGGGCTAAGATTGGCGAGCGTATTCTCGCCCTCGACCCAGTGGCCATCGATGAAAAGTGGAAAAGACTGCGACATGGAACACCTCCTGGATTGCGTTGACGTCATCCTAGGAGAGACACCAAGATAAGGATAATCAATAAATTCAATAAAATGATCAGGAAGGCTTACCATGCTGCCGGAACTGAAGTTACAGCCGCTTCGCTGCGTGCTGGCCATTCTCGACCAGGGAGGCTTCCATGCCGCGGCCAAGCATCTGCATCGCAGCCAGCCGGCGGTCTCCATGGCGGTGCGCGAACTCGAGGAACGCCTCGGCCAGCCACTCTTCGAAAAGGGCAATGGCAAGGCAGCGCTGACCCCCTACGGGCAATGGTGCCTGCCGCGCTTTCGCGAACTGGTCGCCCACCACGACCGGGTAAGCCGCGATGCCCTGGCCATGGCCTGCCACCAGTCCGGTCGAGTAGATATCGCGACGGTGCCCTCGGTGGCCAGCCGCCTGATGCCCGGCATCCTGGCTAGCTTCGTAATCAACCATCCGGGCATCGAGATCAACCTGCAGGATGGACACTCCGAGTTGGTCAGCCAGATGGTGGTGACCGGCGAGGTAGAGCTGGGCATCACCAGCCTCTGGCAACCCGAGGAGGGACTGGAATTCACCCCGCTGCTGCACGATGAGATCGGCGTGGTGTGCCGGGACGACCACCCACTCGCCACGAAGGACCGCCTGCACTGGCAGGAGCTCGCCGGGCACACCCTGATCCGCAACGGCACCTCGCGTCTGCTCGAGGGCTCACCGACCGCCGGACTGCTCGATCGCAGTGCGCTATACATCTCCAACATGATCTCGCTGACCGCGATGCTCGAGGCGGGCATCGGCATCACCACCCTGCCGCGCCTGGCGTTCCAGGAGGAGCATGTCCGGCTGCGCTTCGTGCCGCTGGCAGAACCCCGCCTGGAGCGCCGGATCGGGTTGATCTGCCGGGCTGGCGTCAGCCTGTCGCCGGCGGCAGCGGCGATGCAGCGGCATGTGATGGCCTACCTGGCAGACCGAGAAACGTGAGGGAGGGGACGGGCCCGGTCGAGCGCTGGCTCGACCGGGGCTGCCTGCGTCGCTGTCGCTCAGGCAGCGACGCTGCCGTGGAGGGCGATACCCGAACTGGCTGGCCGCGCCGCCGATTGGCGCGAACTGTCGGCCGGGCAGGGGTCTCTTTAAGCGGTGACGCTGCCATGGGGATCGATGACGAATTTCTTCGCCGCACCACCGTCGAAGTCGGCGTAGCCCTGGGGGGCCTGGTCCAGAGTGATCATCTGGACGTTGACCGCATCGGCGATCTTGACCTTGCCGAAGAGTATCGCCTGCATCAGCGGGCGATGGTAAGCCATCACCGGGCACTGTCCGGTGTGGAAACTATGCGACTTGGCCCAACCCAGGCCGAAGCGCATGCTCAGCGCCCCCTGCTTGGCCGCATCATCGGCCGCGCCGGGATCTTCGGTCACGTAGAGGCCAGGGATGCCGATCTGGCCGCCGGCGCGGGTCATCTGCATCGCCGAGTTGAGCACGGTGGCGGGTGCCTCCTTGCCATGGTTGCAGCCACAGGCATGGGCCTCGAAGCCAACGCAGTCGACGAAGGCATCGACTTCACGCTCGCCGAGGATCGCTTCGATCCTGTCGGCCATGTCGCCCTCTTGGGTGAGGTCGAGGGTCTCGCAACCGAAGCTGCGGGCCTGGGCCAGCCGCTCCTCGATCATGTCGCCGACGATCACGCAGGCGGCCCCCAGCAGCTGGGCGGACACGGCGGCAGCCAGGCCCACCGGGCCGGCACCCGCAATATAGACGGTGCTGCCCGGCCCGACGCCGGCGGTGACGCAGCCATGGAAACCGGTAGGGAAGATATCCGAGAGCAGGGTCAGGTCACGGATCTTCTCCATAGCCTGGTCGGCATCCGGGAACTTCAGCAGGTTGAAGTCCGCGTAGGGCACCATGACGTATTCGGTCTGGCCGCCGACCCAGCCACCCATGTCGACGTAGCCATAAGCCGCGCCGGGCCGCGCCGGGTTGACGTTCAGACAGATACCGGTACGGCCCTCCTTGCAGTTGCGGCAGCGGCCACAGGCGATGTTGAACGGCACCGAGACCAGGTCGCCGGGCTGGATGAATTCGACATCGCGGCCGCACTCGACCACCAGGCCGGTGATCTCGTGGCCCAGCACCAGGCCGGACGGCGCAGTGGTGCGGCCGCGCACCATATGCTGGTCGCTGCCACAGATGTTGGTGGTGACGACCTTCAGGATCACGCCGTGGTCGCACTTGCGATTGCCGAGGGCAAGTTCCGGATAGGCGATGGATTCGACGTCGACCTTACCCGGGCCCTTGTAGACGACTCCGCGGTTGGCTGCACTCATGGCTGGTTCCTCGATGTTGTTGTAACTGACTGCGCTGTAGCATGGCGGAGGATTCCGCTGCTCCAGCCTAAGCGCTCCCGGGCGGCCCACTTTCCCCACAAAGGCACCCGCATGCCTGTTCGAGACATCGTCGCTGGCTAATGAGCCGACAGGCCATTGCAGGTCGTTTTCAGGACACTGCTGCCCATTCCCTGGCCCAACAATGCTCGGGCCCGCGGGTAGCCACACTACCGAGGGTTCCCCATCGCCGTTTCCAAAAGCGGCGTCCAACAACAACAGCGAGATGCCTCGATGCACCACAACGACGATGACCCTGTCCTGTCCCCGGGACAGGACAACACACAGATATTGGGGCTGGACTTCCACAATCCCGTCTTTCCCCTCTCTGCCCTGGCCATCCTGGCCTTCATCCTCTACGCCTTGATCTACCCCGATGCCGCCAATACCCAGCTGACCGAGGCCCGGGGCTGGTCCATCGAGCACTTCGACTGGCTGTTCATGATCGCCGGCAACCTCTTCGTGCTGCTCTGCCTGACGCTGATCGTGCTGCCCGTGGGGCGGATCCGACTGGGGGGCGACAAGGCACGCCCGGAACACTCCACTCTCTCCTGGTTCGCCATGCTGTTTGCCGCCGGCATGGGCATCGGCCTGATGTTCTGGAGCGTGGCCGAGCCGGTAGCCTATTACACCGACTGGTACGGCACGCCGCTGAACGCCGCCGCCGGAACGCCACAAGGGGCGAGCGCCGCCATGGGCGCCACCATGTTCCACTGGGGCCTGCATCCCTGGGCCATCTACGCCGTAGTGGGCCTCTCCCTGGCCTTCTTCGCCTACAACCGCGGGCTGCCACTGACCCTGCGCTCGGCTTTCACTCCGGTCCTCGGCGACCGGACACGCGGCTGGATCGGCCACCTGATCGACATTACCGCGGTGCTGGCGACCATCTTCGGCCTGGCCACCTCGCTGGGCTTTGGCGCCTCCCAGGCCGCCGGCGGCCTCAACTACCTGTTCGACGTGCCCAACACCATCGGTACCCAGATCGCCATCATCGTCGGTGTCACCGCGGTGGCGCTGTTCTCGGTGTGGCGGGGCATCGACGGCGGCGTGAAGCTGTTCTCCAACATCAACATGGTGATCGCCCTGCTGCTACTGCTATTCGTGGTGCTGACCGGCTCCACCCTGCTGTTCCTCAATGGGCTGTGGGGTACCACCCTGGCCTATGCCAGCCATATCGTGCCGCTCTCCAACTGGATCGGCCGCGATGACACCACCTGGTACCACGGCTGGACGGTGTTCTACTGGGCCTGGTGGATCTCCTGGTCGCCCTTCGTCGGCATGTTCATCGCCCGGGTCTCGCGCGGTCGCACCGTACGCGAGTTCCTGACCGCCGTGCTGCTGGTACCGACCCTGGTCACCATCGTCTGGATGAGCGCCTTCGGCGGCAACGCCCTGGCCCAGTCCGCGGCCGGGGTCGGCGAACTCGCCAATGGCATCGGCGACGTCTCCCTGGCGATGTTCCAGATGCTCGAGCAGCTACCGCTGACCACCCTGACCTCCACCATGGCCATCGTCCTGGTGCTGGTGTTCTTCGTTACCTCCTCGGATTCCGGCTCCCTGGTGATCGACAGCATCACCGCCGGCGGCAAGGTCGATGCGCCACGCACCCAGCGGGTGTTCTGGGCCACCCTGGAGGGGGTCATCGCCGGCGTGCTGCTCTACGGCGGCGGCGACAAGGCCCTCGGGGCCCTGCAGGCCGGCGCCGTGGCCACCGGCCTGCCCTTCACCCTGATCCTGCTGGTGATGGCCTTCAGCCTGGTCAAGGCATTGCATGAGGAACTGCGCAACCCGGGACTCGTCCAGACCGCCTGACCCTACCCTGTCCCCGACGCGAGAACCCCGGCACCCGCCGGGGGTTTTCGTGTCGAGGCCACCGGCACCATCCAACCCAGCAGCAGCAGGGCTCGACCTCGCGCGGGTGAACAGGCATGGTTGTGCTCTCCCGTGGGGATTCTCGTCACTCGGAGTTTTCACCGAGACGGCGTCCTGGCGACGCCGGAGGAGACCGGGGATCCACCACCCGACCCAGCGTTCATGGCCACCCAAGCCAAGGAGGAACTACCCCCATGTCGAACCGTTTCACAACACGCCTGTGCCTGACCGCCCTGCTGTCGCTGCTGGCGCTGGCCTCCCATGCCGTCGCCCAGCAGGCATCGCCGGGGGCCGATGTCGAGACTGAGCAGTTCCGCGACTGGGAGGTGATCTGCCCGCCCGAGAGCAGCCAGGGGCCCTGCACCATGAGCCAGCTGGTCACCAACCCGGACAGCAACGCCCCCCTGATGCGGGTGATCGTGGGCTATCCCCCCGAGCTCGAGGGGCGCCCGGCGATGACCTTCCTGCTGCCGCTGGGCGTGCGCCTCGCCCCGGGCCTGCAGCTGAGCGTGGGCGGCGGCGAGCCGGCCCAGTTCCCCTATCAGGTCTGCCTGGAGCAGAGCTGCCGCGCCGACCTGCCCCTCGAGCCGTCGCTGCTGCAGTCGCTGCGCGGCGGCAGCAGCGCGACCCTCAGCCTGATCGGGCCGCGTGGTAATCGCATGGACCTGGACATCTCCCTGATGGGCTTCACCGACGCCAGCGAGCGCATCGCACCCTGACGGTCACGCCTGCCCCGCACAGACGACAGCCCCGGCACCTGGCCGGGGCTGTCGTCGTTTGACCGTCCGATGGTCAGCGGGGCAGGACGCCCTCCTCTTTCAGCAGCTTGTAGATGGCCTCGGCGCCCTGCTCCGCCGAGACGCCCTCCAGCACCTGACCGCTGCCGCCCTCCGCCTTGGCGGCGGCGGCCTTGAAGCGATCCCGCGCCGAGGCGGCCTTGACGATCTTCAGGCGCTTGGGCCGCTTGCGGGCCGGCGCCAGCCGCCACTGGGCCAGCTCCCGGTCGGGTTCGGCGGCCACCGGGGTGACCTCGAGCTCGGCCCGGCGGGCCGGGCCGAAGGCGCTCTGGCGCGGTGCCGGTGCCGCGGCGTCCACGGTGAGGATGGCCGGCAGGCGTACCTTGAGGCGCCGCCGCTGGCCCCGGGGCAGGGCCTGGAGCAGGGTCGCCACGCCGTTCTCGACCGTTTCCACCGCGGCCAGACCACTGACCAGCGGCCAGCCCAGGCGCTCGGCCAGGGCATAGGGCAGCAGGCCCGAGCCCTCGCCCCGCTCAGCCCGGGCGCCGGTGATCACCAGCTGCGGCGGCGCCGCGGCCAGGTGCTCGGCCAGGGCCGGGATGGCATCGGCCCCCTCGGTCTGCTCCAGCAGCGTCAGGGTCTCCAGCCCCATGCCCAGGTAGCCGCGCAGTGACGCCTCGCTGGCCTCGTCGAGGACGCCGGCATGCAACAGGCTCACCCGGCTGCCGGGCAACTGGTGCCCCAGGCCCAGGGCCAACTCCAGGCCCCGGGCATCCTGATCGGCGCGGCGGGCGCGCCCGGTAATGGGGTGGCGACCCACCGAGACCAGTACCGCCACCTCGACTCCCTGCTGCTCAGGCCGCATCGCGCTGCCCTCCTCGCTGCTGTTCCACCTTGGCCACCAAGGCGGCAAGGATCGCGGCGCTGTCGCCGATCACCGCCAGGTCGGCGCGCTTGATCATGTCGCAACCGGGGTCGAGGTTGATGGCCACCACCTTGTCGCAGCTCTGGATGCCCTGCAGGTGCTGGATGGCGCCACTGATGCCCACCGCCAGGTAGACCCGGGCGGTGACCCAGGTGCCGGTGGCCCCCACCTGGCGATGGCGCGCCATGAAACCATCATCCACGGCGACCCGGGAGGCCCCTTCGGTGGCCCCCAGCACCCTGGCGGCGTAGTGGAAGCCGTCCCAGTCCTTGACGCCGTTGCCGCCGGAGACGATGAACTCCGCCTCGGCCAGGGCCACCCCGGCGGGATCCACCGCCACCTGTCCCAGATCCTCGATCCGCGACAGGGCGCTGGGAATCGCCTCCGCCAGGCTCAGAGGCACGGCGGCATGACGGGTCTCGTCGACCGGCTCGGCACACTCGGCGAGCGCCAGGGCGACCCGCGGCAGGGGGCGCTGGATATCCAGGCTCTCCGCCGCGCCGCGGGCGGTGCAGCGCCAGCCAAGTGGACTCCCGACGTCGGGTTCCAGTTGCCAGACCCCGGTAGCGGGCCGCTCGCCCAGACGCAAGGCCAGGCGCCGCCCCAGGTCGGCCCCGCCCAGGGGCGAATCGGGGAGCAGCCAGTGACGCGGCGCCAGCTCCCGCTCCACGGCGGCCAGTGCCGCCAGGCGCGCCTCGGGGGCGAAGCCGGCATAGGCGTCGTCGGCGAGGTGCAGCAGCCGATCGATGCCCGCCTCGCCAAAACTGTCTTCCTTGTGCTCGCCGAACACCACGGCCAGCACGGCACCGGGACGCTCAGGGTCGGCATCCGCCAGGCGCCGGGCCAGGCCCAGCAGGTCCTTGTCATGGCCGGAGAGGCGACCGCCGGAGAGGTCCGGCACCACCGCCACCAGGAAGGCCGGGGCCTCGATGGTGACCTGGCGACGGCTATCCTGGGCCGCCTGGCGGGTACCGCCCGCGGCCTGGCCACCCTGCTGGGCACCGCTGCGGTCGATACGCTTGACACCATTGGGGCCAATAAAGCCGATGGCGCGGGGGTTCCTGCGAATCACCCCGTTGGGGCCCAGCCACTCGCTGGCGGCGGCGCCACCCCCGATTTCTCCAAGGGCGGCGAGCACGCTGGCGTGCTCCGGATGCAGGCGGTTACGGGCAATCCACTCGCGACGTGGATCGCGGCGACGATTCTCGCTCATCAGATCACCTCCTCGGCGGTCGTCTTGTCAGCAGACCGGCGGGGCGCAGCGGCGGCGGGGCGCGCCACCAGGGCATCGGCCACCAGCTCGGCGATATCACGCACCTCGGCGCTGGCATCCACCACGCCCTCCAGCATGGCGGTGCACTGGGGGCAGCCCACCGCCACCAGCTCGGCGCCGGTCTCCTTGACGTCGTTCATGCGCATATCGGGAATCCGCCGCTCGCCGGGAATATCGATGATGGGAGCCCCACCACCGCCGCCGCAGCAGCGCGAGCGGAAGCCGGAGCGCTCCATCTCGGCGACCTGGATACCCAGGGCCTCGAGGACCCGACGCGGCGCCTCGTATTCGCCGTTGTAGCGCCCCAGGTAGCAGGGGTCGTGATAGGTGACGCTACCGCCCTTCCAGGGCGAGAAGGCCAATCGGCCGGCGTCATACAGCTCGGCGATAAAGGTGCTGTGATGCTGGACCGCATAGTGCCCGCCCAGCTCGCTATACTCGTTGCCCAGCACATGAAAGCTGTGCGGGTCACAGGTGACGATGCGCTGGAAGCGATACCGGGACAGGGTGGCGATATTGCGCCTGGCCAGGGACTGGAAGGTCGCCTCGTCGCCCAGGCGCCGCGCCACGTCGCCACTGTCGCGCTCCTCGTCGCCGAGCACCGCGAAGTCCACCTCGGCAGCACGCAGCACCTTGACCAGGGCCCGCAGGGTGCGCTGATTGCGCATATCGAAGGCGCCATCACCCAGCCACAGCAGCACATCGACCTGGCCGAGATCGGCCATCCGCGGCAGGTTGAGGTCCGCCGCCCAGTGCAGCCGCGAGCCGGGATCGAAACCGCCAGGGTTGTCGGTGGCGATCAGGTTGTCGAGCACCTCCGCCCCCTTGCCCGGCGTATTGCCGTGCTCCAGGGTCAGGTGACGACGCATGTCGACGATGGCGTCGACGTGCTCGATCATCATCGGGCACTCCTCGACGCACGCCCGGCAGGTGGTGCAGGACCACAGGGTCTCGGCATCGACCAGGGCGGTACCCTGTCGCGCCACGATGGGGCCATGGGGATTACCGTGGTGCTCCCCCACCGGCTTTCCAGGGTAAGGAGATCCCGCGTAGCCCGCATCGCTGCCCCCGGCCAG
This sequence comes from Halomonas gemina, assembly GCF_023554995.1. Lineage (GTDB taxonomy): Bacteria > Pseudomonadota > Gammaproteobacteria > Pseudomonadales > Halomonadaceae > Halomonas > Halomonas gemina. The sequence goes on along the minus strand of NZ_JAMJPK010000006.1, from coordinate 349,695 downwards.
GCCCACCACCATGTCCTGGATCAGCTTCTTGGGGTTGAGGGGCTGGCCGGCGGCGAAGGCCGGGCAAACCGCCTCGCAGCGCCCGCACTGCACGCAGGCATCGAAGCCGAGCAGCTGGTTCCAGGTGAAGTCGCTGGGCGTCTCGACGCCCAGTGGCGTCGCCTCGTTCTCCAGGTCCAGTGCCTTGAGGCCGGTGGAACGCCCCTCTCCTCCCGCCTTGCTGGAGAAGCGCTCCGGGCGGCGATGGAAGGCCAGGTGCAGGGCGCCGGCGAAGGCGTGCTTCATGGGCCCGCCCCAGGTCATGCCGACCACCATCTCAGCCAGGCCCCAGACCACCACGGCGGCCAGTACCAGGGCCAGTATCCAACTGCCCGCATCGGGGGGCAGAATGCCTACCGTGGGCAGAGTGATCAGGAAGACGCCCAGCGAGAAGGCCATCAGGCTCTTGGGCAAGCGCATCCAGGGGCCCCTGGAGAGCCGCGCGGGCGGGTCGCGCCGGCGCCGGGCCACGAACAGGCTGCCCACGAACATGCAGGCGCTGGCCGCCAGCAGCAGCGCGCCCAGCACCGGGTTGGCGAGCCCCAGGCCATGCACCAGGATCATCAGCACGGCGGCGGCCACGAAGCCACCGGCGGTGGCCACGTGGGTGTTGGACATCACCTTGTCGCGGGCCACCACGTGATGCAGGTCCACCAGATAACGGCGCGGCAGGGCCGCCAGGCCCTTGAGCAGCGGCACTGGAGAAGGCCGCCCCTGGCGCCACAGGCGGACACGCCGCCCGGCGCCGACCGCCGCCAGGGCCAGGGCGGCGAAGATCAGGATCGGAAGAATTGTATTTAGCATCACAGCTCACCTGACAGGCGAGCTGGAAGCTGGAAGCCGGAAGCTGGAAGAAAAGGGCGAAGCGCCGCGTTTCACTTCCAGCTTCAAGCTTCTGGCTTCCAGCGGGTGGTTAAAAGTCCTTGCAGATCCGCAGGGCGTCATAGATGGCCGCATGGGTATTGCGCGGCGCCGTGCAGTCGCCCAGGCGGAACAGCAGGAAGCCGTCTCCTGTTTCGCTCAGGCTAGGCTGGGGCTGGATGGCGTAGAGCGCCTCCAGGTCCAGCTGGCCCTTGTTGCGGGACTGCGCCTTGAGGGCATAGTAGAGATCCTCGTCGGGACGCACGCCGTTCTCCACCACCACCTGGTCGACCACCCGCTCCTCCAGGGCGCCGGTGTACTCGTTTTCGAGCACCGCCACCAGGCCGTCGCCCTCGCGGTAGACCTTGTGCAGCATCAGGTCGGAGGACATGATCACCTCCTTCTCGTAGAGGCTGCGGTAGTAGGTGGGGAAGGTGGTGCCGCCCACCGCCGCGCCCGGCTTGATGTCGTCGGTGACGATCTCCACCTTGGCGCCCTTGTCGGCCAGGTAGTCCGCCGCCGAGACGCCGGAGAACTCGCAGATGGCGTCATAGATCAGCACGTTCTTGCCCGGGGCCACCTTGCCCGAGAGGATGTCCCAGGTGCTCACCACCATGCTCTCCTCGGAGTTCTCGGAGTAGCCCCACTCCGGGTGTTGGCTCAGGAAGGGCTGGCCGCCGGTGGCCAGCACCACGATGTCCGGGCGCAGGTCGAGCAGCGTCGCCTCGTCGGCGCGGGTTCCCAGGCGCAGGTCGACCTTGAGACGCGCCAGTTCCAGTTGGTACCAGCGGGTAATGCCGGCGATCTGGTCCCGCTGCGGGGCCTGGGCGGCGATGGTGATCTGACCGCCGAGCGCCTCGGCGGCCTCGAACAGGGTGACGTCGTGGCCGCGCTCGGCGGCGACGCGGGCCGCCTCCATGCCGCCGGGACCACCGCCCACCACCACGACCTTGCGCTTGGGTCCTTCGCTCTTCTCGATGATATGCGGCAGGCCCATGTACTCGCGGGAGGTGGCGGCATTCTGGATGCACAGCACGTCCAGGCCCTGGTACTGGCGGTCGATGCAGTAGTTGGCGCCCACGCACTGCTTGATCTGGTCCACCTGGCCCATCTTGATCTTGGCGATCAGGTGCGGGTCGGCGATATGCGCCCGGGTCATGCCCACCAGGTCCACATAGCCGCCCTCGAGAATGCGCTGGGCCTGGTTGGGGTCCTTGATGTTCTGGGCGTGGATCACCGGCACGCCGACCACTTCCTTGATGCCCGCCGCCAGGTGCAGGAAGGGCTCCGGCGGATAGGACATGTTGGGAATGACGTTGGCCAGGGTGTTGTGGGTATCGCAGCCGGAGCCGATCACGCCGAAGAAGTCGACTTGGCCGGTGGCATCGTAGTAGGCGGCGATCTGCTTCATGTCGTCGTGGGAGAGGCCGTCCGGGTGGAACTCGTCACCGCAGATGCGCATGCCCACCACGAAGTCGTCGCCGACCTCGGCGCGAACCGCCTTGAGCACCTCCATGCCGAAGCGCATGCGGTTCTCGAAGCTGCCGCCCCACTGGTCCTCGCGCTTGTTGACCCGCGGGCTCCAGAACTGGTCGATCAGGTGCTGGTGCACGGCGGAGAGCTCGACGCCGTCGAGGCCCCCTTCCTTGGCCCGGCGCGCGGCCTGGGCGAAATCGCCGATGATGCGCCAGATATCCTCCTCCTCGATGGTCTTGCAGGTGGAGCGGTGCACCGGCTCGCGGATGCCGGAGGGCGATAGCAGGGTCGACCAGTCGAAGCCGTCCCAGCGCGAGCGGCGCCCCATATGAGTGATCTGGATCATGATCTTGCCGCCATGCTTGTGCACGGCATCGGCGAGGTTCTGGAAGTGCGGGATGATGCGGTCGGTGGAGAGGTTCACCGAGCTCCACCAGCCCTGGGGGCTGTCGATGGAGACTACCGAGGAGCCGCCGCAAATGGCCAGCCCGCAGCCGCCCCTGGCCTTCTCCTCGTAGTACCTGACGTAGCGCTCGGTGGTCATGCCGCCGTCGGTGGCGTAGACCTCGGCGTGGGCGGTGCTGACCACCCGGTTGCGGATGGTGAGCTTGCCGATCTCGATCGGCTGGAAGAGTGCGTCGAATGCCATGGTGGTAACTCCTCAGCCCCGGAGGGTATCGAGCGGACGGGTGACGAAGCGGCCCACGTCGCAGCCTTCCTCGGCCGCACTCTGGACCTGCTCGGCGACGGTGCGCAGGGCGCTGCCGCGGGCGGCGAGGATCTGGTCCATGGCGCCGGCGAACCAGCCGGTGAACATGTACTCCACCTTGCGCCCCACCTTGCCCAGCTGATAGACGAAGGCGCTGTGCTCGAGGCGCACCCGGCAGGTGCCGGCCTCCAGGTCGATGGCCTCGACGATGAACCTTCCCCAGCCGCGCTGGGAGAGCCGCGTCATATAGTGCTCAAACACCGCCCCACCCTGAAGGCCGTGCAATTCAGCCTCCTTCTCGCACCAGTGCCAGGCGCTCTTGTAGCCGGCGTGGTAGAGGATCTCGGCGTACTGCTCCACGCCCAGTGCCTCCTCGACGGCCAGATGGTTATTGATGAAGAAGTGGCGCGGCACATAGAGCATCGGCAGGGCGTCGGTGGTCCAGACGCCGGTCTCGGCATCCACTTCGATGGGCAGTTCAGGGGCCATCTTGGTCACGGTCGTATTCCTCGAATCTTGCTGATTGTTATGCTGCTGCAACCGGGCCATTGCACTCAGCGGCACCGCTCGGGGCTGATCCGTCGGCAGGCCTGCGAGGAGGCGCTGTGAACCCATCCCTGGGCGCTACATTTGCCATCCATGGCAAATGACCTCCTCTTCGGCCTGCCCCCGGCGACCCTCGCTATGAGCATCGGACACGTCAGGTTTGTACCCTGCGGCCTATTGGCCCCACACATCCTTGAGCACGCGCACCCAGTTCTCGCCCATGATCTTGCGTACCTGGGGCTCGCTGAAGCCGCGCCGGAGGAGTGCCTCGGTGAGGTTGGGGAACTCGCCGATGGTGCGGATGCCTTCGGGGTTGATGATCTTGCCGAAGCGGGTCAGGCGGCGGGCATAGCCCTTGTCGTGGGTGAGCCACTCAAAGAAGTCCTGGTCGTGGCCCTGGGTGAAGTCGGTGCCGATGCCGATGGCGTCCTCACCAACGATATTCATCACGTACTCGATCGCCTCGACGTAGTCGTCGACGGTGGCGTCGATGCCGGCGCGCAGGAAGGGGGTGAACATGGTCACGCCGACGAAGCCGCCGTGGTCGGCGATGAACTTGAGCTCGGCGTCGGACTTGTTGCGCGGGTGCGCCTTGAGCCCGGAGGGCAGACAGTGGGAGTAGCAGACCGGCTTGTCGGAAGCGAGGATCACCTCCTCGGAGGTCTTGGCGCCCACGTGGGAGAGATCGCACATGATGCCGACGCGATTCATCTCGGCGACGATCTCGCGACCGAAACCGGAAAGCCCGCCGTCGCGCTCATAGCAGCCGGTGCCCACCAGGTTCTGGGTGTTGTAGCACATCTGCACGATGCCCACGCCCAGCTGCTTGAAGACCTCCACGTAGCCGATCTGATCCTCGAAGGCATGGGCGTTCTGGAAGCCGTAGAGGATGCCGGTCTTGCCCTCCTCCTTGGCCCGGGTGATGTCGGCGGTGGTGCGCACGGGACGGACAAGGTCACTGCACTCGGCCATCAGCGCATTGGAGCGGACGATGTTGTCGACGGTGGCCTGGAATCCCTCCCAGACGGAAACCGTGCAGTTGGCCGCCGAGAGGCCGCCGCGCCGCATGTCCTCGAACAGCTCGCGGTTCCACTTGGCGATGATCAGGCCATCGATGACGATGGCGTCGTCGTGCAGCTCTCTTGGTGTCATGTTTACCGCTCCGGGGATGTGTTCGACTCGACGGCAGCATAGCGCCGGCCTACCCCGGCTCGGCGCCTGGAAGCGACGACGAGAATTCCAAAAACGTCATGACTGTCGCGCCTGCGACGCACGACGACACCCTGCCGGCCCGTGACGGGCCGGCAGGGCGATCGCTTCGGCAGGAGATATCGGTAAGACAGTAATCAGGAGCGCAGCAGGACGCTAGCGTAGGTCGGCTCGCCGCGCGCCTGATCGAGGGCCATGATGGCCGAGGAGACCGGCTCGGCCGGATAGGCTTCGAAGCTCAGCAGCTCCAGGTTGGCCCCCACCGATTCGCAGGGCGGCGGCACCGGCACCCTGACCGAGCTCGCGCCGAGCCGCTCGTCGCGGGGCGGCTGGCCGAAGAACTCCCGGTAGCACTTCGAGAAGTGCGGCGTGGAGACGAAGCCGCAGGCGGAGGCCACCTCGATGATCGAGATCGAGGTCTGCTTGAGCAGCTGGCGGGCGCGGGTCAGCCGCAGCTTGAGGTAGTAGCGCGACGGCGAGCAGAGCAGGTATTTCTGGAAGAGCCGCTCGAGCTGGCGACGCGACAAGCCGACATAGGCCGCCAGTTCCTCGAGCCCGATGGGCTCCTCGAGGTTGGCCTCCATCAGCGCGACGATCTCCAGCAGCTTTGGCTGTGTCGTGCCGAGGATATGCTTTAGCGGCACGCGCTGCTGGTCCTGCTCCCCGCGCACGCGGTCACAGATGAACATCTCGGAGATCCCCGCCGCGAGCTCGCGACCATGATCCCGCCCGATCAGGGTGAGCATCATGTCCAGGGGGGCGGTCCCCCCCGAGGCGGTAGCCCTCTCGCGGTCGATGGAGAACAGCCGGGTCGTCAGCAGGGTGCGGGGAAAGGACTCCTGCATGGCGGCCAGGCACTCCCAGTGGACGCTGGTCTCGTAGCCATCCAGCAGCCCCGCCTTGGCCAGCGCCCAGCTGCCGGTGCAGATCCCACCCAGCCGCCGCGACAGGCGTGCCTGGCCCTGTAGCCAAACGACGTGCTCGCGCTGCACCGCCCGCGCCGGCCCCACCCCGCCACAGACCACCACCATGTCCAGCGCCAGCGGCACCGTGATCGCCGCATCCGGCGTGACCTTGAGGCCATCGCTGGCGGAGATCGGCTCGCCGTCGAGGCTCAGGGTGAACCAGCGATAGAGCTCCCGACCGGCCAGCTGGTTGGCCATGCGCAGCGGCTCGATGGCCGAGGCCAGGGAGAAGAGGGTGAAGTTTTCCAGCAGCAGGAAGCCGATGGCCTGGGAAGCGGCCGGCTTGTTCGGTGCCTGGGAGGGGGGCGTCATGGCGAGCCTCCTGTACGGGGTCGTGCACGTGGTGTTGTTATGTCCGTATCCGGACGCCCGCCGATGTCTGGCTGTCGCGAACAGGCAAGTCCGTCCCGCAAGATACCGCAAGGCGTCGTGATCTGGCATGTCACCATTGCCTATCAGCCGGCGGGCCGCCAGTTGTTAACGACTATGGTGTCGTTTTCAGGGCGGCGGGGTGTCGCTCCCAGGCAAGGCGGGGCGCTCAGGCCGACACTACCTCCCTCTTGTCCGTAATGAGGCCGTGACCATCAGGAGGCTATCGGACGCTGCCGCTACCGCGGCGCCTCGCGGCGCATGGCCCGGGCCCAGGCAGCGGCAAAGTCGGCGGCCGGAAGCGGCCTGCCGTAATGGTACCCCTGGGCCTGCTCGCAGCCCATGCCGGCCAGGGCCTCGGCCTGCTCCGGGGACTCGACGCCCTCGGCGACCGTCTTCATCCCCAGGGTGCGGGCCATGGCGATGATGGTCTGGATGATGGCCCGGTCATGGCGGCTCTCGAGCATGTCCCGAACGAAGGAGATGTCGATCTTCAGGGCATCGGCCGAGAATCGGCGCAGGTAGGAGAGCGACGAGTAGCCGGTGCCGAAGTCGTCGATGGCAAGGGCATAGCCGGCCTCGCGCAGCGCCTGGGTGATGCCGACGGCCTGCTCGGGGTCTCGCATGAAGTCGCTCTCGGTGAGCTCCAGGCCGATGGCCGAGGCGGGGACGTCCCGGGTCAGGGTGGCGATATGCTCGGCCAGCTGCGGATCCGCGAACTGCTGGGCGGAGACGTTGAGGGAGAGCCGGCCGGGCAGGGCCATGCCCTCCCGCCGCCAGGCGGCCATCTGCCGGGAGGCCGCCTGCAGCACCCAGTCACCCAGCGGGCGGATCAGGCCACGCTCCTCCGCCAGGGGGATGAACTCCCCCGGGCTGACCCAGCCCCAGACCGGGTCGTGCCATCGGCACAGCGCCTCGGCGCCCACCAGTTCGCCGGTCCGGAGGTCGACCTGGGGCTGGAAGTGGAGCTCGAGGCGCTGGCCGCTGATCGCCGCGCTCAGCCGTTCCGTCATCTGCTGGCGGCGCTGCAGCGCCCAGGTCATCGATTCGTCGAAGGGGCAGGTCCCGTCATCCTGCTGCTTGGCGTGATAGAGCGCGATGCTGGCGGACTTGAACAACTCCCCGGGACTGACGGCATCCTGCGGGTAGCGGGCCGACCCGATGCTGACCTCGAGCACGAAGCTGCGATGCCCGAGCGCGATGGGCCTGCTCACGGCGTCTCGCAGTCGCCGGACGCTCTGCTCGAGGGCGGTGGCCTGCGCCTCGGGCACCAGCACCGCGAACTCGTCGCCGGAGAGCCGCGCCAGCACCTCGTTCGGCCCCATGGCCCGCGCCAGACGCCCGGCCGTGGTCGACAGCAGCTGGTCACCGATCTGATGGCCGTGGAGGTCATTGATCTCCTTGAAGCGGCGGATGTCGAGGAGCAGCAGCAGCAGGGGATGCTGGCCCTTCTCGGCCTCCTGCCTCAGGCGCATGAGCTCTTCCATGAAGCGTACCCGGTTGGGCAGGCCGGTGGTGCCGTCGGTATAGGCCAGCTGGTGCATGCGACGGTGGTCGCGTCGCCGCTCCAGCTCCGCCGCGGCCCCGGTGGAGAGGATGCGCAGCACCGAGGTGGCGAAGGCGTTGGCCTCCAGCGAACGGCGATACAGCACCATGATGACGCCGATCGGCTCGCCCTTGGCGTTGTCCAGGCGACGACCGATCCAGGCCCTGGCCACTTCGGCCCCACCCGGCAGCAGCGCGGTGCTGCCGCCCTCGACCATGGCCTCCCGCTCGTCGAGGACCTGCTCGCAGGGAGTGCCTGCCAGGGGGTAGGTGTAGTTCTCGAGCCGCTGTCCCGCCGAGACCACGCTGACCATGCTCATGGTCGCGGAGGCACGACCGCTCAAGGGATCGTCGTCCGGCCGGGAGGCGTCGAGCAGGGCGATGAAGCCGGCATCCGCCTCGAGGATCTCGACCAGGGTGCTGACCAGCTGATGGAAGTAGTCGTCGCCGATGCGGGTGGTGACGGTCGAGGCCACCTGCATCACCGCCTCCTGGACGCGCTGCGCCTCGTGCTGCTCGGTGATATCGGTGATGAAGCCTTCCAGGTGGAGAAGCTCTCCGCTGGCATCGAAGACCCCCTGGCCCTGCTCCCACATCCAGCGGGTACCGTCCCCGGCGTGGTGCAGGCGGTAGATCACGCGAAAGGGCGCTCGGCGTGAAACGGCGGCCTGGACCTCCTCGAACACTCGCTCACGGTCGGCGGGATGGATCAGCGCGGCATAGCTGGCGACCCGGTTGTCCTGCAGCTCCTCGGCGCGGTAGCCGGTCAGCGCCTGTGCCCCCTGGCTGACGATGCGCATGGTCCAGTCGCGATCATTCAGGCAGCGATACGCCATGCCGGGCAGGTGGTTGAGCAGGGTGTCGAGACGACGCTCGCTCTCCTGCACCGCCAGCTCGGCCCGGCTGCGGTCAAGTTCGGCGCCGGCCTGGACCGCGGCAATGCGCAGCACCTCCTTCTCCAGTCCAGCGGCCTGCATGGGCACGTTCTTGAGCACCGCGAGCAGGCCCAGGGACGCCCCGTCCGCAGCCAGGAGCGGCAGGCCGAGGTAGCTGACCGCGCCCAGCTGACTCAGGAGCCCGTCGTCGGGAAAGCGGGCCTGGACGTCATCCGCGTAGAGACAGACCTCCTCGCCGAGCACGGCCTCGCAGGGCGTGCCCGCCAGCGAATAGGCGATGTTCGGTCGAGGCCTGCCCTGCGACCAGACCGCCAGGGTGCGGACCATGGCATCCCCGGTGACCCGCGCCACCAGCACATGGTCGACCCCCAGGATGGCCGCGAGCCGCGCCACCAGAGTGTCGTAGAAGTCCGGCGCCCCGCTCCTGCCGAGGCCCTTCGCCAGCTGGCGAAAGGCCTCTTCAGCCTCCATCCGTGACTGCATTGCCGTGCTCCCTCATGGCCATCTCCGCATTGCTGCCCGACCCGTGATGCCGGCGCCATGTCGGAATTCGGCTCACAAGATGACAGGAATGGCAGGCAGGGTAAACGCGCGCTCCTCCTATAGGAGAGCCGTAAGAGAGGCCCGGCGGTGTGGGGTTGCACGGAGGCTAATCCTGCGTTCGGCGGATTCAGTCATCCATGCCTCCCTGTCATCACAGGAGGAGCTGTTTCAACGGCATCCAGACCCCCATGGCCACCATGATCAGGTTCTCGGTCAAGGACACGAACCCCAGGGGGACATTGCTGTTGCCCCGACACAGGCGCACTTCAGCTCGCGCTTGTCGATATACACGGCCTTGAAGACCGAGATGGCGCCAACCGTGCCGATGAACAGCGCCAAGGGGGCGGCGAGCATGACGGCGGGTCACCCCTGGAAGTCGATACTCCCCGACATGCCTGACTCGTAGTGACCGGGAATGTTGCAGGCGTACTCGAGGCGCTCCACGTTGTCGGGAGCGGTCCAGACAAGCTCGGCGGTATCACCGGGCGCGATGGTCACGGCAGGCATCTCGCCGCCATGCTCTCCCTCGGCCATGTCGTGGCCGCCGTGCCCCTCGTGGCCGTCACCGTGGCTGCCGCCCATCTCCTGCATCATCTCGCGATGTGCTTCCTGGGCCTTGGCATCGCCGATGATGAACTCGTGCTCGATATTGCCGATGTTGGTGATCTCGAAGCGAATGGTCTCGCCCGGCGCCACCTCGAGTCCCTCGGGATCGAACCACATGTCGCCCGCCTCGACGCGAATGGTGCGATCGATATCGGCATCGCTTGCCGCAGCGTGTGACGACTCATGCTCGCCGGCGGCGAAGGCCGCGGTGGTCACGAGCCCCAGGGCGAGGGCCAGTAGCGTCTTGCGCATGATGTTACCTCGTGTGTCGTATCAGGGAAGCGTTGGTTGTACCGCAACAACCTGAAATGAGACTGAGTTCGGCCAGAAGGGTTTCGCGCCATTGAAACACCTTGACCTTGGGGCGACCCATAGGTTGTAAGCTCAATGCGAACGCTAGCCCCACCTTCCCCAATCAGGGAAGGCGACTTCTCTACCATCCGCAAGATGAGGGGAAACACCATGGTCAAGTACAAGCAGGTAATCGCCATTGCGCTGGCCGCTGGCCTGGGCATCGCCGCCAGCGGCGCCGCGTCTGCCCAAGGCATGCATCAGGGCGGCCAGGGTTCCGGCGGCATGATGATGGGCGGCGGCCAGGGCGGCATGGGCCCCGGCATGATGGGCAATCAGGGCAGCATGGGGCCCGGCATGATGGGCAATCAGGGCAGCATGGGGCCCGGCATGATGGGCAATCAGGGCAGCATGGGGCCCGGCATGATGGGCGGCGGCCAGGGCGGTATGGGCCCCGGCATGATGATGGGGGGCCAAGGTGGCATGATGCCCTGCCCGATGATGTCCGGCATGGGCGGCATGTCCGGAATGCTCGACGAGGAGCAGTTGGGTTCCCTGCGCGAGATGCGCAAGGAGCACCGTTCCGCCCACTTCGAGCGCATGGCCGAGCTGATGAACCTGCGTGACGACATGCAGCTGCTGATGCAGGCAGAGCGCCCGGATCCGGAGGAGGTCCAGGCACTCCATGGTCAGATGGCCACCCTCCATGGCGAGATGATGGCGGACAAGGTACGCATGCGTAATCGAATGCAGGACCTGCTGACCGACGAGCAGCGCGAGCAGCTGAAACAGGGCTCTTCCTCCCGCAACAGCCCGCAGTGATACCCGGTGCCCGCCGCCTGGCGGGCATACCCCAGCCATCTCGCTCGATATTGCGCTGGGTCAATGTGGTTGATCGCATGACGGGCACAGAATGACGCCAGGATGACGAGGAACTCACCATGACCGAACAGGCCAGAGCGCTGCGCCGCACCCGAGGAGGACGCCTGCTGGCGTTGCTGCTCGTGCTGCTGCTGTCGGTGACCAGTCTGGCCGACCAGGCGGCCATGGAGAGCTGCGCCGCTGAGTGCAGCACGGCCGAGGTCGAGATGTTCGATCACGCCGACCCCGACTGCGCTGGCTGCGCGGCCATGGCGGCGACGCCACTCGTCATGCCTGCCACCCCGGATACAATGGCCGACACCGACGGCGCTGCCGCGGTCGAATTCATCGCCCCGCCACCCCGCGAACCTCCCAGATCCTGACGCTCACCCCGGTCACACGATGACGCCGGCACGCCGGCCATTAACCGACTGCGCTGCACCTTCGTCAGGAGTCTCACCATGATGAGCAACGAATGCTTCGCCCTCATGGGCTGGATCGGCTGGCTGATGCCGCTGGCCTTCATGCTACTGCTGGGCCTCGGCATCGCCGCCCTGGCCAAATATGTGTTCACGTCCCGTCGTTCCCAGGAGAATCGCTCATGAACCGCTTCGCCCCCACCCTGTTCCTCTCCGGCGCGCTGCTCGCCGGCGCCACCACCGCCCAGGCCGCCCTGCCGGCCGAGGCCATGCTCTACAAGAACCCCCAGTGCGGCTGCTGCGATGGCTATGCCGAACATCTCGAGGAGATGGGCATCGCGGTCACCGTCATCGACGACCGGGATCTCGGCCAGATCAAGGAGGCCGCGGGCCTGCCCTACGGGCTCGGCTCCTGCCACACCGTCGAGATGGGCGGGTACGTGATCGAGGGTCATGTGCCGCTGGCGGCGGTGGAGAAGCTGTTCGAGGAACGGCCGGCCATCGATGGCATCGGCCTCGCCGGCATGCCCATCGGCACACCCGGCATGCCCGGCCCCCAGCAGGCGCCCTACAAGGTCTACCAGTTCACCGACCGACAGGACGCTGCCTTCATGACGCTCTGAGGGCCCATCCCGATCATCCATCACGACTTCGCCCCGGCCAGTGCCGGGGCGATTCGCGCCTACCTACCGAGAACTCTCAGCTAGCGGTCGAAGACCACGGTGCGCCTGGCGTGCAGGAAGACGCGCCGCTCCACATGCAGGGCCACCGCTCGGGCCAGGGTGAGGCACTCGACGTCGCGCCCCTTGGCCACCAGGTCCTCGGGGTAGTCGGCGTGACTCACCGGCTCCACGCCCTGGGTGATGATCGGTCCCTCATCGAGGTCGTCGTTGATGTAATGAGCCGTGGCACCGACCAGCTTGACGCCCTTCTCGTAGGCCTGGTGATAGGGCTTCGCCCCCTTGAAGCCCGGCAGCAGCGAGTGGTGGATGTTGATCGCGCGGCCGCTGAGCTTCTCGCACATGTCGCTGGAAAGGACCTGCATGTAGCGGGCGAGTATCACCAGCTCGGCCCCGGACTCCTTGACCACCGACCACACCTGCGCCTCCTGCTCGGGCTTGGTCTCCGGCGTGATCGGGAGGTGGTGGTAGGGAAGGCCGTGCCACGTCGCCAGGTTCTCCAGGTCCGGGTGGTTGGAGACGATGGCACGGATCTCGATGGGCAACTGGCCGATGCGGTAGCGATAGAGCAGGTCGTTGAGGCAGTGGTCGGCCTTGGAGACCATGATCACCACCGGTATCCGCGTACCGGGGGCGGTCAGCTCGAAGGTCATCTCGAACTCGGCGGCGCGCGCGGCGAACTCGGCCTGGAAGGCCTCGGCATCGAAGCCCTCATCTTCCGGACGGAACTCGGTGCGGATGAAGAAGCGCCCGCTGAGCCGGTCGTCAAAGGAGTGCTGTTCGGTGATGTAGCAGCGGCTCTCCTTGAGGAAGCGGGTGACCACGTCCACGGTGCCCAGCCGGCTCGGGCACTGGGCCGCCAGGATCCAGCGATTGTTGTTGTCTTGCATCTCATCTCTCCCGAAAGGGGCCGACAGATGCCGGCCCTCTCCCTACTATCAAGCCACAGCTGTCACTCTTCCACGCCGATGGCGTACTCGGCGCCGGCATCCAGGATCCAGCGATAGAGGTAGTCGGCGAAGCTGCGGCGCAGCACCAGTTCCCAGCGCTCCTCCGTGGGGCGGCGCAGGATCAGGTTGGCCTTGGCGAACACCGTGGTCACGCCCTTGCCCACCGGGAAAGCCTCCGGGTGGACGTCGTAGGGCGTCGACTTCATCAAGAGCTCGCGGGCCTTGTCGCCCGTCAGCTCGATCAGGGTCTGGCCGCCGCTGGCGTTGACGATGGCGTAGTGGGCGTCGCCCAGGGCCTCGCGCAGCCGCTTCTCCAGGGCGAACTCCTCGCCGCCGGGGACGATCAGCAGCCACTCGTCGGGCGAGAGCCACTGAATCGAGCGCTCGCCACGCTCGTCCAGGGTCAGGGTGTTGGGTCGGCCCGGCAGACCGAACCCCAGCACCCCGCGCACCGCCTCGTCGAGGACGATGGCCCCGCCACGCAGGATCAGGTGGCCCGCCATGGCGCGCTCGCGCAGCACCACGCGGCTCTTCTGACTGACCGACGGGCGGCCACTATGGTGGTAGGACCAGGCCAGCGGGGACTCGGCCGGGACCTCGGAGTGGGGCCGGGCGTCATAGAGGTTGTACCAGGTCGCAGTGTGATCAGACATTCTGGCGCTCTCCCTTGGGATCAACAAAGATCGTGCCGACGATTTCCGCGGCGTGGGTCTTGCCGTCGGCCATGGGCAGGTAGACGGTCTCACCCATGCGCGACTGGCCGCCCTTGACCACGGCGAGGGCGAAGCCGCTGCCCAGCGTCGGGCTGTAGTAGCTGGAGGTCACGTGACCCACCATGGGCATGGGGATGGCGTGATCCGGATCGAAGACGATCTGGGCCCCCTCCTCCAGCACCACCTTGGGATCCTTGGGCCTGAGGCCCACCAGCTGCTTGCGGTCGGCGCGACGGGTGTCGGAGCGCGACAGGGCCCGCTTGCCCACCCAGGAGTTGGGCTTGTCGTAGCCGACGGCCCACTGCATACCCAGATCCTCTGGGGTCACCGAGCCGTCGGTGTCCTGGCCGGCGATGATGAAGCCCTTCTCCGCCCTCAGGACATGCATGGTCTCGGTGCCGTAGGGGGTCAGGCCGTACTTCTCGCCGTGCGCGAACAGGGTCTTCCAGACGTGCATGGCGTAGTTGGCCTGGACGTTGATCTCGTAGGCGAGCTCGCCGGTGAAGGAGATCCGGAACACCCGCGCCGGCACGTCCGCCACCTTGCCCTCGCGCCAGTCCATGAACGTGAAGGCGTCGCGGTCGAGGTCGATGTCGGTGATCTCGGCGAGCAGCTTGCGTGCCTCGGGCCCGGTCACCGTCATGGTCGCCCAGTGGTCGGTCACCGAAGTGAAGGTGACGTCCAGCTCCGGCCACTCGGTCTGGTGCCACAGTTCAAGCCACTCCATCACTCCGGCAGCGCCACCGGTGGTGGTGGTCATCAGGAAGTGGTTCTCGGCCAGGCAGCTGGTGGTGCCGTCGTCCATCAGCATGCCGTCGTCCTTGCACATCAGCCCGTAGCGGGCGCGGCCGGGCGCCAGCTTGGCCCACTTGTTGGTGTAGATGCGCCCCAGGAACTCGCGGGCGTCGGGGCCCTGGATGTCGATCTTGCCGAGGGTCGAGGCGTCGAGGATGCCGACCTTCTCGCGTACCGCCAGGCACTCGCGGGCGACGGCCTCGTCCAGGCTCTCCTGCTTGCCATTGACGGTTTTCGGGAAGTACCAGGGGCGCTTCCACTGGCCCACTTCCTCGAACTCGGCGCCGTTCTCGACATGCCACTGGTGCAGGGCGGTATAGCGCTCGGGATCGAACAGCTCGCGGCAGTGGCGGCCGACGATGGCGCCGAAGGTCACCGGGGTGTAGTTGGGCCGGAATACCGTGGTGCCCACCTCGGGGATCGACTTGCCCAGGCAGCGCGCGGCGATGGCCATGCCATTGATGTTGCCGAGCTTACCCTGGTCGGTACCGAAGCCCATGGCAGTGTAGCGCTTGACGTGCTCGATGGACTCGAACCCCTCGCGGGTCGCCAGCTCGATGGCCGCCGAGGTGACGTCGTTCTGAAGGTCGACGAACTGCTTCGGCGCGCGCAGGGTCGGCTTCTCGTGGGGCACCTGGTAGAGCGCGCAGCCACTGCCTTCGCGGATGGCATCGACCTGGGGCAGCGTGATGGCATCGGCCGACAGGCCCAGCGCGCTGAGCGCCTCGCACGCCTTGGCAACCCCGTCGGCCAGGCCCTTGGCCAGGTCATGCATGCCACGCGCACTGCCGGCGGCGTGCACGCCCTTCACCAGGCTGGGCACAAAGCCGAGGATCTCGTCGTTCCAGGTCGGCCGCGCGCCGGTGTGGGAGGCCAGGTGAATCACCGGGCTGTAGCCGCCGGAGCTGGCGATGGTGTCGCAGGCCAGGGTCTCGGCCTGGCCGGTGACCGTGAAGGCCTCGGCGTCGATCGTGGCGACGCGGGCGCCGCTCACGCGAGTGCTCCCCTTGGCCTCGAGCACGGCCGCGCCTTCGATGATGCGGATGCCGCGGGCACGGGCCTGTTCCACCAGGTCGCCGTCCGGCGCCAGGCGGGCGTCGACGATGGCCACCACCTCGCGGCCGGCCTCGTCCCAGTCCAGGGCGGCGCGGTAGGCGTGGTCGTTGCTGACGGAGAGCACCAGCTTCTCGCCCGGCACCACCCCAAAGCGGCGGATATAGGTGGAGACCGCCCCGGCGACCAGGTTGCCCGGCACGTCGTTACCGGCGTAGACCAGCGGCCGCTCGTGGGCGCCGGTGGCCAACACCACCTGGCCGGCACGCACGCGATGCATGCGCGACCGCGCGGGACGATAGCCGTTGACCGTCGGCGCGGTCTCGCCGAGGTGCTCGGTGCGCCGCTCGTGCAGGGTCACGAAGTGATGGTCGTGATAGCCATTGGCGGTGGTGCGGGCCAGCAGGGTGACGTTGTCGCGCCCGGCCAGCTCGGCGACCACCTGCTCGGCCCAGCGGGCGGCGGGCTGGTGGTCGAGCAGCTCGCGGCTGTCGAGCAGCGAGCCGCCCATCTCCTCCTGCTCGTCGCAGAGGATCACCCGGGCCCCGCCACGTGCCGCGGTCAGCGCCGCCGCCAGGCCCGCGGGGCCGGCGCCGATCACCAGCAGGTCGCAGTGCTGGTTGAGGTGGTCATAGCTGTCAGGGTCGCGCTCCATGGGGCTGCGGCCCAGGCCCGCGCCCTTGCGGATATACTTCTCGTAAGTCATCCACATGGAGGCCGGCGCCATGAAGGTCTTGTAGTAGAATCCCGGCGGCATGAAGCGACCGCCCAGCTTGCCGACCAGGCTCATGACATCGCGCTGGACGTTCGGCCAGCCGTTGGTGCTCTGTGCCGTGAGGCCCTCGAACAGCGCCTGCTGGGTGGCACGTACGTTGGGCACCTGGGCCGCCTCGGTGCTGCCCAGCTGGACCAGCGCATTGGGCTCCTCGGCGCCGGCGGCGACGATGCCGCGCGGCCGCGAGTACTTGAAGCTGCGGTTGACGATGTCCACCCCGTTGGCGAGCAGCGCCGAGGCCAGGATGTCGCCGGCATGGCCCTGATAGCGCTTGCCATTGAAGGTGAAGCTCAGGGTACGAGCGCGATCGATGCGTCCGCCCTCGCCAAGACGATTCGGCTGATTCGACGACTGGCTCATGCCTTGACTCCTTCCTGACGCTCGACCATGTCCGCCTCGTCGGCGACCTTCTCGGCAGCCACTGTCTCGGCGGGCTTGCCCTCGGGATGCTCGGCGGTGAAGCGCGGCCGCTCGCCCATCTTGTAGGTCTCGAGGATCTCGTAGCTCACGGTGTTGCGCGTGATGTTGAAGAACTTGCGGCAGCCCACGGCGTGCACCCACAGCTCATGGTGGATGCCGCGCGGGTTGTCGCGGAAGAAAAGGTAGTCGCCCCACTGCTCGTCGGAACAGGCCTCGGGGTCCGCGGGGCGGGCGATATGCGCCTGGCCCTTGGCATGGAACTCCTCTTCCTCGCGGTGCTCCTCGCAGTAGGGGCAGTAGATATGGAACATTTTTTTATTCCCCCTTATCGGGATAAGAACTCTGGGCTTCTGCGCCAGCGAGCCGCTTGAGGGCAAGGCGTCCGACGAAAGAGGCGACGCAGTGTACGGGGTAGGTACATGAGGACGCAGATGAGTCGGACAACGCAGCCATCGCGTGGCGCAGCTCGCAGAAGTTAGTGGGCGACCCCGGCCGCGCCGTGCTCATCGACCAACGCCCCGGAGTGGAAACGGTCGATGGAGAACGGCGCCGCGATCGGATGGGCCTGGTTCTTGGCCAGGGTCCAGGCGAAGACGTTTCCGGAGCCCGGCGTGGCCTTGAAGCCGCCGGTCCCCCAGCCACAGTTGAAAAAGAGCCCCTTGACCGGCGTGGCGGAGAGGATCGGGCAGGCGTCCGGACAGGTATCGACGATGCCGCCCCACTGCCGGTTCATGCGCACTCGCGAGAAGATCGGGAACATCTCGACGATGGCCTGCAGGGTGTGCTCCACGGTGGGGTAGCTGCCGCGCTGGCCGTAGCCGTTGTAGCCGTCGATGCCGGCGCCGATCACCAGGTCGCCCTTGTCGGTCTGGCTGATGTAGCCGTGCACGTGGTTGGACATCACCACGGTATCCAGCACCGGCTTGAGTGGCTCGGAGACCAGCGCCTGCAGCGGATGGGACTCCAGCGGCAGCCGGAAGCCGGCCATCTTCGCCAGCACCCCCGAGTTGCCCGCCGCCACGCAGCCCACGGTCTTCGCCTCGATGTCACCGCGGTTGGTATGCACCCCGTAGACCCGGCCGTCGCGGATCTTGAAGCCGGTGACCTCGGTGTTCTGCAGGATGTCCACGCCCAGCGCATCGGCGGCCCGGGCGAAGCCCCAGGCCACGGCGTCATGGCGCGCCACGCCGGCCCGCGGCTGCCAGGAGGCGCCGAGGATCGGATAGCGGGCGTTCTTCGAGCAGTCCATGATCGGCACGATCTCCTGCACGCCCTTGGCGTCCAGCACCTCGCCGTCGATGCCGTTCAGGCGGTTGGCGTTGACCCGGCGCTGGATATCTCGCATGTCCTGCAGGGTATGGCCCAGGTTGAGCACGCCGCGCTGGGAGAACATCACATTGTAGTTGAGATCCTGGGAGAGCCCCTCCCACAGCTTCATGGAGTGCTCGTAGAGCGCCGCCGCCTCGTCCCAGAGATAGTTGGAGCGCACGATGGTGGTGTTGCGGGCGGTGTTTCCGCCGCCCAGCCAGCCCTTCTCCACCACCGCCACGTTGGTGATGCCGTGCTCCTTGGCCAGGTAGTAGGCGGTGGCCAGGCCATGGCCGCCGCCGCCGACGATGATCACGTCGTACTGCTTCTTGGGCGTGGGGTTGCGCCACTGGCGCTCCCAGTTCTCATGATGGCTGAGCGCGTGTTTCGCCAGCCCGAAGCCTGAATAGCGTTGCATGACTCTCTCCTGAAACCGCTCCTGACTCGTTAAGGCGATCAGACCGCTGACGCGGCTGCAGCCTGGGCATGGGCCTGGCGACCCTCGGCGATAGCTTCGTCGTAGACCGGATGGCGCTCGCACAGCGCGGCGACCTTCTCGCGCACCTCGTCCTCGACCGCGCCGGTGCTGTGGCGCTCGGCCAGGACATCGAGGATGTCGCAGATCCAGCCGGCGAGCTCACTGCACTCGGCCTCGTCGAAGCCGCGGGAGGTTACCGCCGGGGTGCCGATGCGCAGGCCGGAGGTGACGAAGGGGCTCTGGGGGTCATTGGGCACGGCGTTCTTGTTGACGGTGATATGCGCACGGCCGAGTGCCGCGTCGGCATCCTTGCCGGTGACGCCCTGCTTGATCAGCGAGACCAGGAAGAGGTGGTCGTCGGTGCCGCCGGAGACGACGTCATAGCCGCGTTCGATGAACACGCCGGCCATGGCCCGGGCGTTGTCGATCACCCGCTGCTGGTACTGCACGAACTCCTGGCTCATGGCCTCCTTGAAGGCCACCGCCTTGGCGGCGATGACGTGCATCAGCGGGCCGCCCTGCTGGCCCGGGAAGACCGCGCCGTTGAGCTTCTTGTAGAGATCCGCGTCGCCGTGGGCAGAGAGGATCAGGCCGCCGCGCGGGCCGCGCAGGGTCTTGTGGGTGGTGGTAGTCACCACGTGGGCGTGGGGAATCGGGCTCGGGTAGTGGCCGGCGGCGATGAGACCCGCGACGTGGGCCATGTCGACCATGAACCAGGCACCCACCTCGTCGGCGATGGCACGGAAGCGCCGCCAGTCCACTACCCGGGCATAGGCCGAGAAGCCGGCGATAATCAGCTTGGGCTTGTGGCTCTTCGCCAGGCGCTCGACCTCCTCGTAGTCGATCTCGCCGGTCTCCGGGTTCAGGCCGTACTGCACCGCATGGTAGTGCTTGCCGGAGAAGTTGGGCGCGGCACCGTGGGTCAGGTGGCCGCCGTGGGCCAGGCTCATGCCCAGTACGGTGTCGCCGGGCTTGATCAGGGCCATGAAGGCCGCGGCGTTGGCCTGGGCCCCGGAGTGCGGCTGGACGTTGGCGTAATCGGCGCCGAACAGGTCGCAGGCGCGATCGATGGCCAGCTGCTCGACCACGTCGACGTGCTCGCAACCGCCGTAGTAGCGCTTGCCCGGGTAGCCCTCGGCGTACTTGTTGGTCAGCTGGGTGCCCTGGGCTTCCATCACGGCGCGGCTGGCGTAGTTCTCCGAAGCGATCAGCTCGACGTGGGCCTCCTGGCGGGCCACCTCATCGGCGATGGCGGCGGCGATCTGGGAATCGAAGGCGGCGAGACCTACCTGGTTCATGACTAACTCCTGTTGTTATCGATAGCGGGCAGGGTGTTCCTTGAATCTGTCGGCAACCTGCCAGCGGTAAAATTTGAAGTCCTTATGCGTGGATAACCGCCATGCAGCGCGTCCGGCGTACGCATCGATTAAAGACGACGGCTACGGGAAGGGATTGAACAGATGCGACAGGATTCATGAACGCCGGGGCACACTGACGGCCGCTCGACAAGCGGGAGGCGCCGGACCGAGGCGTCCTCACGGCAGGCGTGAGGGCACGCGATCAGTAGGGGATAACCGAGGGCTCAGGGTGTGGGGCGGCCGTCGATATGCAGGAAGAAGGGGTCGACCCGGTCGCTGCCGGGCTCGACGGCGCGCTTGCGCATCTCCGAGGGGGTCATGTCGAAGGCGCTGCGGAAGTGGCGTGAGAAGTGGGCCGTGTCGGCGAAACCGCAGCGCTCGCCGATCTCGGTGATGCTCTTGCCGGTGTAGTGCAGCAGCCACAGGCCGTAGCGCAGGCGCAGGTCACGGGCGAACTTCTGAGGCCCGACGCCGAGGATCTCGCGGAAGCGGCGCTCCAGGTGCCGGCGTGAGGTGCCCACCCGCTCGGCCAGCGCATCCATCGAGATGGCCTCGCCCAGGTGCTGCTCGAGCACGGCGATGGCCCGGCGCACCAGGCGATCCTCGATCTTGCCGAAGACCACCGGCTGCGGCTGAGGGTGCGTGCCGACGCGGGCCTCATCGAGCAGCATGATGTTGAGGCTCTTCATGGCCCAGGCCTTGCCCAGGTGTCGCTCGACCAGATAGGCGGCCAGATCCGCCGCCGCCGCCCCGCCTGCACAGGTAAGGCGGTCCCCGTCGTCGATGAACAGCCGATCGGCCACCGGCTCGATGGCGGGAAAACGCTGCATCATGTCGCGATGGTGGTACCAGCTGACGCAGCAGCGCCGCCCCTTCATCAACCCCGCCTGGATCAGGGCGAAGACGCCGGTGCACAGGCCCACCAGCGGCACACCGGCCTCGGCCGCCTGGCGCAGGTAGGCCAGGGCGGTGGAATCCTGGCGCTCCTTCTGAGCCTGCACGCCGCCGATCACCACGATGTAGTCGAACTCGCCGGGGTCGCGAAACGACAGGCAGGGCGAGATGGCGGCACCGCAGCTGGAGAGGGCCTCCTGCCCGGTGCTGGTCATGAAGGTCCAGTGGCAGCGCAGCTGACGGCTGCGATCCCCCTCGTCGGCGGCCAGGCGCAGGCAGTCGACGAAGGCGGCGAAGGGCAGCAGGGTGAAGCGGTGCAGCAGGACGAAGCCGACCGACAGGGGTTCTCCCTGGCGAAGGAGGCCCGTAGTGGCTCCAGGCGTCATGACAAGCAAATCTCCAATCCCGGACTCGATCCAAGGATCCAGCGTATCCCTCCACCCGCGCCAGCACCACATAAAGCAGAATCAGCCCCGCCATCCTTCGCCAATCTCCACCCCGCGACTCAAGGTGGCCACGCCCGCCGTATTTCGGGCATGGGAAGAGACATCTTCAGGTGGCAGCCTCACAAGGGGACTACCTTCACGACATCAATGACACCCCCACATACTCGAGTGCGCCAGACCACGACCCATGAGCCTGGCGAGTGCCAAACGCAAAAGCCGTCGAACCGCTGGGGCCATGAACGGCCATTGCCGGCGGAGCGACGAATAGTGAGAGAAAGGGGGAAGGGAGCGAAAGCAAGCTGTCGCGAGGCCTCAGGCCTCGGCAGCGACCCGCCGCTGGCGCCGCGCGCGCAGCACCATGCGGTAGCGCGAGCGGATCTCGTCGCGCTCCATGTAGCAGCCCTGCAGCCAGCGGTGGCCGCTTGCGCCCTCGAAGGCATCGCGGGCATGCAGCAGGCGGCGGTTATCGAAGATCACCAGGTCGCCGGGGCGATAGGTGAAGCGGATGGCGAATGCGGGCTCATGCAGCATGCGCTGCAGGGTCATCAGCGCCTCATAGGCCGGCTCCACCTCCGCGAAGGGCGCCTGCAGCGGGCCGCGCAGGAAGTCGGCGATGCGCACCTCGAGCAGCTCGCCGCGCGCGTCGAGGCGGATCATCGGCGCGTACCAGACGTAGTCGGTGGTCCTGGCGGTATTGGCGTAGCACCAGCGCACCCGAGTCAGGGTGGCGAAGGCTTCCGGGGCGCGTTCGCGCAGCGCCTCGGCCACGGCGAAGCCGTCGAGCATCACCGCCTCGCCGCCTTCCACGCTGTTCTTCAGGCAGTGCAGCATCTGCAGCCCCGGCTGGTACTCCCGGGTCGGCAGGTCGACGTGGGGCGGCAGCGCGATGGCGGTATAGGCATTGGAGTCAGGATCGGGCTTGGCCTTGACGTCGAACAGCAGCCCGAAGTTGGTGGGCCGCAGCGGGCCGATGCGCCGGGCGATGGCCTCCAGCGAGCCGGGCTCGGTGGGCAGGCCGCGCAGGCGCACCAGCCCCCTGCCCAGCACGCTTTCCAGGGCCGGGGCAAGGATCGCCTCCTCGGCCTCGTCACCCGCTTCGGTGTCGAGCAGGCCGGCGGCATCGAGGCTCTCCGGGCCTTCCCCGGGGCCGCCCTGCCAGGTCGTCACCGTCACCAGCGGTGCCTCGGGATCGCCGGCATTGTCGTAGTCGTGGGCGTGCAGCCAGCCGGGGTGGAAGCGCAGTCGGCGCTCCTCGGGCACGAACTCCACGCACAGCGCGCCGGCGGCATCGATCTCGGCTGCGGCGATCTCGGGCCAGGCCGGCAGGGTGGAGAGATCCAGGATGCGCTCGCGTGTCGCCGGGTTGACGGTGGTGTCGTCGGCGGCGTTCTCGCGCAGCCAGACGCCGTGGTAGCGACTCTGGCGTCCGTCGCTCCAGCGCACCGTCACCAGGCGCTGTGTGAAGGAGACGGCCTCGAGATCGGCCTCGATGGGCCAGGCATCGTAGTCGGGGGTCAGGGGTAGCGAGGTCATGGCAGGGTGGGGCTCCCGATGGCGTTGGTGGTGACCTACAGGGTGCCCGTCAACGCGGGACCTCATGCGACGCGATTCGACAGGAACTGTGCCCAATTCGACAGTCAGCCCGGCCTGTGGCGCCGCCGAAGCTGGCTGGGCGTCAGGCCATGGTGGCGGCGGAAGGCGCGGGTGAAGCTGGAGGCCGAGGCGAAGCCGCAGGCCAGGGCGATCTGGGTGACCGGGTGCCGCGTCTCCAGCAGCAGCCGGTGGGCATGGGCCAGGCGGCGCTCCACGTAGAACCGCTGAGGCGGGCAGGCCAGGTAGCGCTCGAAGAGGCGCTCCAGGCCGCGCCAGCCGAGTCCCAGTTCACCGGCCAGTGCCTGGATGCTCAGCGGCGCCTCCAGATGCGCCTCCATCAGGGCGATGGCGCGGTTGAGCAGGGGATCGACGCCCTGTCCCGGGCTGCCACGCTGGCGGCTGGCCGGTTGGCGCCCCTGATCGTGGACCAGCTGCTCCCGGACCCGGTCGGCCAGGGGCTCGCCGTGGCGGCGACGGATCAGGTCCAGGCTCATGTCGATGGCCGCGCTGCCACCGGCGCAGGAGAAGCCCTCGGCGGTGATCTCATAGATCGACTCCACGGCGTCGACCCGGGGAAAGCGGGTGCGGAACTCGGGCAGGCACTCCCAGTGCAGGGTCACCGTCTGGTCATCGAGGAGCCCGGCGGCGGCCAGCGCATAGCAGCCGGTATCCATGCCACCTAGCACGCAGCCGGCCACGGCACGCTCGCGCAGCCAGGCGGTCAGCTCGTCATCGATGCCGTGCTCGGGCTCGAAGCTGGCGCAGACCGCCAGGCTGGGCGTTATCGGCGCCTCGGCCAGGCCGCAGGTCGCCGCCAGGGTCATGCCGTTGGAGGCCACCACCGGCTCGCCGTCGCGGCTGATCAGCGCCCACTCGAACAGCGCCCGGCCGCCGATGCGGTTGGCGATGCGCAGCGGCTCGATGGCCGAGAAGACGGCCACCATGGCGAAGCGCGGCAGCAGCAGGAAGCCGATGCGCTCAGGGACGGTGTCGGGCGGCTGGAGTCTCATGGTCTGGGAGAGGATACACCAGGCCCGCCCGGGACGGGGCCTGGCGTTCGGCGACCGGGGTCAGCGGCGAATGCCGATGGTGCGTCCGGCCAGTTCCGGCCAGGCGTCTTGCGTGGCATGGGGCAGCGCGGCGATGGCCGCCTCGGCGGGCGCGGGAAAGGGCGCCGGGCGCCCCGCCTCGCTGTCGATCCCCATCAGCATCTGCTCGCTGGTGGCCAGCAGGGTGTCCGCCTCGTCACGCAGTTCGAAGAAGACATGCAACCGCTTGGCGTCGCGATCCAGCAGGGTCAGGCTGACGCGCAGCGGCTGCCCCTCATGGGCCTCGCGCCGGTAGCAGAGGTGCGTCTCGAGGGTGTAGAGGGTGTAGCCATGGCGCGCCCGACCGGCCTCGTCGAGGCCGATGGCGTCCATCAGCGCCTCCACGCCCAGCGAGAACACCCGCGCGTACTCGGCGTCGTTCATGTGGCCGTTGTAGTCGACCCACTCGGGGGCGACGCGGGTCTCCAGTATCACCATCAGATGCGTCCCTCCAGGCCCTCGGCCTCCGGCCAGTACTTCTGCACCAGGTCGAGCAGTTCCACCAGGAAGTCGTCGCGGCGGCGGTCCAGCTCGGCCACCGGGCGCCCGGCGGCCTGATGCTCGCAGCCCTCGACCACGCGGTCGATCAGCCCATCGGTGAGTTCGGGGGCCTCGAGCTTGGTCCAGGGCAGCTTCAGTGCCGGGCCGAACTGCTCGAGCATATGCCGCATGCCCTGCTCGCCGCCGGCCAGGTGGAAGGTCAGGAAGGTGCCCATCAGCGACCAGCGCAGGCCGCAGCCATAGACCACGGCGGCATCGATCTCCTCGGTGGTGGCCACGCCGTCGTTGACCAGGTGCAGCGCCTCACGCCACAGCGCCTCCATCAGGCGATCGGCGATATGGCCCTCGATCTCGCGGCGTACCACCAGCGGGCGCATCTCGAGTGATTGATAGAGCCCACGGGCGCGCTCGACCTGCGCGGGGTCGGTGGCCTCGCCGCCGACGAGCTCGACCAGCGGCAGCAGGTAGACCGGGTTGAAGGGGTGGGCGACGATCACCCGTCCCGGCGCCCGGCGGCACTCCTGCTGAAGGTCCGTGGGCTTGAAGCCCGAGGTGGAGGAGCCGATCACCACCTCCGGCGCCGCCGCGGCGTCGATGGCGGCGAGGATCTCGCGCTTGAGTTCCAGGCGCTCGGGGACGTTCTCCTGGATCAGGTCGGCGCCCTCGACGGCGGCCTCGAGGCTATTCGCGAAGCGCAGCCGCGCTGGGCTGGCGCCCTCGGCCAGGCCCGGGCGCGCAAGCGATTCCCAGGCATTGTCGACGAAGGCGCGGGTACGCGCCGGGGCCTCGGGGTCGGGGTCGAAGGCCACCACGTCCCAGCCGCGTGCCAAGGCGCGGGCGATCCAGCCGTTGCCGATCACCCCGGTACCGATCACGGAGAGTTGACGGCTCATGCCTGACCTCCCGCGGCCTGTTCAACGGTCTTGCCCGTGCCCGGGTCGCGCAGCTTCAGGTGGGCGCGGGTCTCGGCCGGCGTCATGACGCGGCCACCGAGGCTCTCGATGATGTCCCCGGCCTTCTCCACCAGCTGAGCGTTGGTGGCCAGCACCCCCCTCTTCAGGTAGAGGTTATCCTCCAGGCCGACCCGGGCGTGGCCACCGAGCAGCATCGCCTGGGCGACCATGGGCATCTGCTGACGGCCGATGCCGAAGGCCGCCCAGTTGGCGTTCGCCGGCAGTTTGTTGCGCATCGCCAGCATGGACTCGGGGTCGGCCTCGGCGCCCCAGGGAATGCCCAGGCAGAGCTGGTAGAGGGGGGCGCCGTCGATCAGGCCCTCCTGCTGCAGCTGGCGGGCGAACCACACATGGCCCAGGTCGAAGCACTCCAGCTCCGGCTTGACGCCGGCGGCCTGCACCAGCCGGGCGTGCTCGCGCAGCCAGTCGGCGGGATTCACGTAGACCATGTCGCCGAAGTTGAGGCTGCCGCAGTCCAGGGTGCAAAGCTCCGGGAGCAGCGCAGCCACCGGCGCATGGCGCTGGGACGGGGTCTGGATGTCGGTGCCCGGGCCACCGCGGGTGGGGTCCTCGGCGTCGGGAATCCAGTCGCCGCCGCCGCCGGCGGTGATGTTAATGACGATGTCGACGTCCGCCTCGCGGACCCGCGCCATCACCTCACGGAAGCGATCGACGGAGTGGCTGATGGCGCCGGTCTCGGGGTCGCGCACGTGGATATGCGCCACGCTCGCGCCGGCGCGGGCGGCCTCGATGCAGTCGTCGGCGATCTGCTTCGGCGTGATCGGCACATTGGGGTTCTTGCCGGCGGTATCGCCGGCGCCGGTGACGGCGCAGGTCAGGATGACGTTGCGGTTCACGTTCGGCCTCCTGTGGCTCAACGAGGATGTGCCTACAGTGTGGGGTCATCCCGGCCTGGCATTTTGATCCAGCACGACAAAAAATCCACATTTAGCGACATACTTGCCGCGATCGATGCCCGACGAGTCGTCCGTTGATAAAGTGTCTATCGCCAGTGGACACAACTCCGGCCGCGACGCCTACGCTAGATAAATGCCTTCCACCATAGACGACGGCAATCGCACCTGTGCATCGACGATGCGTTCCGAGCAGCAAAAGGGTATCGAACATGAACCAAGCAAACCTTCACCCGCAGGGCGCCGTGAGCGAGCTGCGAACGCGCATCCGCGACCACTATTCGGCCGACGAGGCAACAGTACTGCATGAGCTGGTCGAGCGTATCAAGCTGTCCGAAGACGACCGCCGCAGGGTGGCCGAGGTCGGTGCCAACTATGTAGCGCGGGTGCGCAAGGAGAGGTCGCCCTCGATGATGGAGGCGTTCCTGGCCGAGTACGGGCTCTCCACCGCCGAAGGCGTCGGCCTGATGTGCCTGGCCGAGGCGCTGCTGCGGGTGCCCGACGCGGAGACCATCGACGACCTGATCCACGACAAGATCGAGCCCTCCGACTGGGGCGCGCACCTGGGCAAGTCGTCGTCGTCGATGGTCAACGCCTCGACCTGGGCGCTGATGCTGACCGGCAAGGTGCTGGATGACGACCCCAAGGGCCCGACGCGGGCGCTGCGCGGCCTGGTGCGCCGCATGGGCGAGCCGGTGGTGCGCAAGGCGGTCGGCCAGTCGATGCGGATTCTCGGCCGCCAGTTCGTGCTCGGCCAGACCATCGAGGAGGGCATGAAGAATGCCCGCGAACTCGAGAAGCAGGGCTACACCTACTCCTACGACATGCTGGGCGAGGCGGCGCGCACCGACGAGGATGCGCAGCGCTATCATGAGGCCTACGCCAAGGCGATCACCGCCATCGCCAAGCAGGCCAAGGGCGACGTGCGCGGCAGCCCCGGCATCTCGGTGAAGCTCTCGGCGCTGCATCCGCGTTACGAATACACCCACCGCGATACGGTGATGGAGACCCTGGTGCCACGCGCCCAGGAACTGGTGCGGCAGGCGGCCAAGGCCAATATCGGCTTCAATATCGACGCCGAGGAGCAGGACCGGCTGGATCTGTCGCTGGACGTGATCGAGGCGCTGCTCTCCGACCCGAGCCTCAAGGGCTGGGATGGCTTCGGTGTCGTGGTACAGGCCTACGGACGCCGCGCCGGGCCGGTGATCGAGGCGCTCTACGACATGGCCGAGCGACACGATCGCAAGATCATGGTGCGACTGGTCAAGGGCGCCTACTGGGATACCGAGATCAAGCTGGCCCAGGAGATGGGCGTCGAGACCTTCCCGGTCTTCACCCGCAAGGTCAACACCGATGTCAGCTACATGGCCTGCGCCCAGCTGCTGCTCGACCGGCGCGACCGCATCTACCCGCAGTTCGCCACCCACAACGCCCATACCTGTGCCGCCATCGTCGCCATGGCCGGCGATGACAAGGACAGCTACGAGTTCCAGCGCCTGCACGGCATGGGCGAGTCGCTGCACCATATCGTCAAGGAGTCAGAAGGGACGCATTGCCGCATCTATGCCCCGGTTGGTGCGCACCGTGATCTGCTGGCCTACCTGGTCCGACGCCTGCTGGAGAACGGCGCGAACTCCTCCTTCGTCAACCAGGTAGTGGACAGCTCGATTCCCCCCAGCGAGGTCTCCAAGGATCCGGTGGCAGAGATGCAACGCCTGGGTGATGCCATCGCCAGTCCCATGATCCGCCAGCCCGGCGAGCTGTTCGCCCCCGAGCGCAAGAACTCCCGCGGCTACCGGATCAACGAACCCGCCTCGATCCTGCCGCTGCTGGCGGCTCGCGAGACATTCGCCGACACCACCTGGACCGCCGGGCCCATGCTGGCGGGAAACCCGGCACCCCAGGGGCCGGCCAACGATGTGGTGTCGCCCGCCGACGGCTCGCGGGTGGTCGGCCAGGTGCATGAGGCGACCCCGGAGGAGGTGGCGGCCGCGCTGGACGCCGCCGAGGAGGGCTTCCGCGAGTGGTCGGCGCGTCCGGTGGCCGAGCGGGCCGAGGTGCTGCGCCGCACCGCCGACCTCTACGAGGAACACATCGCCGAGCTGACGGTGATCTGCACCCGCGAGGCCGGCAAGATGATGTTCGACGGCATCGCCGAGGTGCGTGAAGCGGTCGATTTCTTGCGCTTTTACGCAAACGAGGGCGAGCGACTGGACGCCGAAGAGCCGGGTAGCGCCCGCGGCATCTTCGTCTGCATCAGCCCCTGGAACTTCCCGCTGGCCATCTTCACCGGCCAGCTCGCCGCGGCGCTGGCGGCCGGCAACGCGGTGCTCGCCAAGCCCGCCGAGCAGACACCGATGATCGCCGCGCGGGCCGTCGAGCTGATGCGCGAGGCCGGCCTGCCCGAGGCGGCGCTGCAGCTGCTGCCCGGCGACGGGCCCACGGTGGGCGGGCCACTGACCAGCGATCCGCGGATCGCCGGCGTCTGTTTCACCGGCTCGACCCCGGTGGCGCAGATCATCCACAAGGCCCTGGCGAAGAATGCCGGGCCGGATGCCGTGCTGATCGCCGAGACCGGCGGGTTGAATGCCATGATCGTGGACTCCACGGCGCTGACCGAGCAGGCGGTGCGCGACATCCTGATCTCCTCCTTCCAGTCGGCCGGCCAGCGCTGCTCGGCGCTGAGGATGCTCTACGTCCAGGAAGAGGCGCGGGAGCGGCTGCTGACGATGCTCGATGGCGCCATGGACGCGCTGACCATCGGCGACCCCTGGAACACCGACACCGACGTCTCGCCGGTGATCGACGCCGAGGCCCAGGCCGACATCGGCGCCTATGTGGCGGAGAAGGAAAAGGCCGGCAAGGTGCTGAAGAAGCTGCCTGCGCCGGACGTCGGCACCTTCGTCACCCCGGCCGTGGTCGAGGTCGGCGGCATCGAGGACCTCGAGCGCGAGATCTTCGGCCCGGTGCTGCACGTGGCCACCTTCAAGGCGCGGGACATCGACAAGGTGGTCGATGACATCAACGAAAGGGGCTACGGGCTGACCTTCGGCCTGCATACCCGCATCGACGACCGCGTGCAGCAGATCGTCGAGCGCATCCATGTCGGCAACATCTACGTCAATCGCAACCAGATCGGTGCCATCGTCGGCTCCCAGCCCTTCGGTGGCGAGGGCCTCTCGGGTACCGGCCCCAAGGCCGGCGGCCCGCTCTACGTCAACCGCTTCCGCCGTACCGCTGCCGTCGAGCGCCTTGAGGCGCCGAAAGGGAATGCCGTGACCGTCGGGGATCTGCAGTCGGCCCTCGACGGGCTGGATTCACGCAACTGGGCGGCGCGTCGCGATCGGGTCGAAGTTCTGCGCAAGGCGCTCTCCGGCAAGGGTGGCGTGGTCCGCAAGGCGCTCGCCGAGACCGCGGCGCTGGACATGACGCCCCAGACGCTGCCGGGGCCGACGGGCGAAAGCAATCGCCTGGCGATGTACCCGAAGGGCCCGGCCCTGTGCCTCGGGCCGAGCCTGGATATCGCCATCGCCCAGGCGGTGCAGGCGCTGGGGGCAGGCTCACCGGCCGTCGTCGTCGCCCCCGGCGCGACTCAGGCCGTGCAGCCGCTGATCGATGCCGGGGCGCCCGTCGCCGCGCTCGACGGCAGCGTCGCGGCCGACACCCTGACCGCGATCAGGGAGATCGAGACCGTGGCCGCGGCCGGCGACAGCGACTGGACCCGCGAGCTGCGCCTGGCGCTCGCCGAGCGCGACGGCGCCATCGTGTCGCTCGAGACCCAGACCATCGCCCCGGAGCGCTACGTGGTGGAACGCCACCTGTGCATCGACACCACCGCCGCGGGGGGCAACGCCAGCCTGCTGGCGACGGCCGAATAGGCTCGGGGGACATCCACCCGAGGGAAGCGCGGCAACTTCTTGCAGGGTGGGGGCTTGCCAACCAACACGCCGGGGCCATGAGCCCCGGCGCTCGCGTTCATGCCTTCAGGGAAACGCTGCACGGGGACGGGGCGCCCGCCAGGCGTCGCACTTCGACGTGGGAGAACCAATCGAGGTCTTGGGCACGCTCCTCGAGGCGGCTGATCACGGCGTCGCTGTCGAAGGGCGACTGCTCGGGCAGGCAGATCACCACCGTGACCACGCCCTCCAGGTAGTGCAGTTCGATCTCGCGGATCGCCGGCCAGACGTCCAGCGCCTCCCAACGCTGCGCCAGGGCGGCTTCTACCTCGGGACGCAGCGGCAGCCCCGGGAAGCGGCTGGGGTCGCCCTCTCCGGCGTCGTCCTCGGGGTCGATATGGAAGGTGAGGTCGGTGAGGGCGGGGAAGGCATTGCGCAGGCGGCGGCTCACCTCGTTGCCGATCTCGTGACCTTCGGAGACGCTGATCCGCGGCGACACCACCACGTGCAGATCGAGCATGGTATGCCCGGCCGACAGGCGGGTGCGCAGGTCATGTATGCCCTCGACGCCGGCCACGTTCATCGCCACCTGGCGCATCTCCTCCTGGGTCGCCACGGGCAGGGCGGTGTCCACCAGTTCTCGTCCCGACTCCCACAGCAGGTCCCAGCCCACCTTGCCGACCATCAGGCCGACGATCACCGCCGCCACGGTATCGATCCAGGTGGCGCCAAACTGGCTGCCCACCAGGGCGACCATCACCACGCCGGTGGAAAGCACGTCGCTGCGGTGGTGCCAGGCGTTGGCTTCCAGCATCTTCGAGCCGATACGGCGCGCCACCCGGCGTGTCAGGTGGAAGAGCCACTCCTTGGAAAGCAGCGCCAGGGCCGTCAACAGGATCGCCCAGACGCCGGGCGGCGGAATCTCGGCGGTAGAGGAGAGGCGATCCAGGCTCGACCAGGCGATGGCGCCGGCCACGAAGATCAGCACGCTGCCCAGGAACAGGGTGGCCAGGGTCTCGATGCGCCCGTGACCGTAGTGGTGGTCGTGGTCGGGCCCCTGATGGCCATAGTGAGAGGCGGCAAGCACGAAGCCGTCGGTCACCAGGTCGGAGAAGGAGTGCACGCCATCGGCAACCAGCGCGGCCGAGCCGACGAGCCAGCCGACGATGATCTTGGCCACACCCAAGACGGTGTTCACCACCACGGACAGGTAGGTGACGCGACGGGTGGCTTGGTGTTTCTCGAGATTGGTCTGCATGGTCGGTTCTGGGACGCCCCTTATGGGAATCGCATTGGTGGCGTTGAATAAATGGTACCTAAAAGGTCCAGATTGGCACAAGGCGTCGAGGTGCCTGACACTGTTCCAGCGCCCGGTGGTCGACGTTTCGGCCGGAGGGGCTCAAAGATGGTCACGGGAGATGACCTCGTTCCAGGTCCGGGAGAAGACCCGCTCGTCGCCTTCGTAGGCATCCAGGGTGGCGTTGAGATGGAAGTGACTCGCCGTGCTGGTCATCACCGTGCGGGTGACGATGTCCACCCGCCAGTCGCCGCGCTCGAACGTTCGCCGATTGATGACCTCGCCGCTCACCGTGGCGTAGTCGTCGTTGGCCTGGGTGTAACGCTCGGTGACGTCATAGCCTAGCGTCAAACCCTGGTCGTCGAGACGCCAGCTGCCATCGTTGTCGATGACCCCGAGCGTGGCCTCGTTGGTGGCCAGGTTGAAGAGCACCGTCCACTCCCGGTGGGCCGGTACCAGCAGGGTGGTGGCCGGGCCCGGCGCCATGCGCGGCTCGCCGAGCTCAGGCAGTGTCCGGTCCGCGGCCCGCCGGGGGCGCTGGGGCAGGGTCAAGCGACAGCCTCGCGGATGGAGCGTCAGCGTCGCCGGCGACGGCGATGGCCAGGCCAGCGGCCAGTACGAGGAGGAGACCGCCACCCGGATACGGTTACCCGCGGGGAAACACTGGGCAACGTGGTTGAGGCGGACCGTGACCCGGCAGGTCTCACCTGGCCGGAGCGGCTCGGGGCGGTCGTGGCCGTGGCGATGGCTGAGGTTGTACAACCCGTAGGTCACCAGGGTGACGGTGCCATCGGGACCGATGTCGGAGAGCCTTACGACGACCATCGCCTGGGGCTGGTCCGCCGACAGCTCGAGTTCCACAAGGGGCTCGCCGAGGATCTCGATGTCCTGGGTCAGCGGGGGCGTATCGAAGCACAGCGAGCCGCCATCCTCCAGGCGCTGGTCGGTGGGCAGATCGGTGCTCTCCGCATAGCTGCACCACTTGCCGGCGAACAGCCCCACGCTGAGCGGGCTGCGGATCGACAGGGGAGATTCCTCCGCCGGTGCCTCATCAGTGACCAGACCGTCCCGGGAAAGCGCATAGACCCGTTGCCGCACACGTCGGCTGGGCCACTGCATCTCGGCAACCCAGCGCCCTGGACGGTCGTCGCTGATCGGCGAGACGCTGTCCTGCATCCAGGCCCTTAGCAGGGGCTCCCGATCCACGCCGTTATCGCAATCCTTCAGCCAGCGATCCCACCAGCGCAGGCACTCGCCGAGGAAGTCGATGGAGGGACCTGGTCCACCCAGGTGGGGATACTTGTGGTTCCAGGGCCCGACCAGCCCCTTGCGTGGCCCTTTCAGGTGGTGGATCAGCCGGAACACCGTGTTGCAGTAGCCATCGGCCCAGCCGCTGACCGCAAACACCGGACAGCGGATCGCCGCGAAGTCCTCACAGACCGAGGCGTGGCGCCAGTAGGCATCCCGCCGCTGGTGGTCCAGCCAGGTCTTTAGCCAGAGTCCGCTGTGCTCGAGCCGCCGGAACCACAGCTCGTGCCAGCGCTCACCGACGATGGCCGGATCCGGAGGACAGGCATTGTAGGACAGCATCACCGAGGCCCAGGAGAGGTTGTCGGTAAGCAGGCAGCCGCCCATGTAATGGACATCGTCGGTGTAGCGATCGTCCGAGGAGCAAACGGTGATCACGGCCTGCAGCTCGGGGGGTTGCAAGGCGGCGATCTGCAGGCCATTGAAGCCGCCCCAGGAGATGCCGATCATCCCCACCCGACCATTGCACCAGGGCTGGGCGGCGATCCAGCGGATCACCTCGACGCCGTCCTCCAGCTCCTGGGACAGGTATTCGTCATGGAGCACGCCATCGGAGTCGCCGCTGCCGCGCAGGTCCACCCGTACCCCGGCATAGCCGTGACGGGCAAAGTGGCCGTGGACCTGGCTGTCCCGGATCGCCCGAAAGTCCCGCTTGCGATAGGGGATGTACTCGAGGACCGCGGGCACGCTGGCCAACTCGGCGCCCGCCGGCAGCCAGAGCTTGGCGGCCAGCCGGGCGCCATCCGGCATGGGAATCCAGACATTCTCGATAACCGTCACCCCGGCCTGCTGTGCATCTGGCATCCCCACTCCTCCCGCGATATCCGGCGCCACGACAGGGCGCCTGCATGGACCAACGCCGACAGGCTTCAGCATAGATCGTCGCGGCCTTGGGGACCGTCGCGCTTCCTGTTCGGCTCAGGGGTCTAGGCTGGGCAGACGCCTTCGCGACGGCTGGGCAACGAGACCAGACACCGGAATTTCCGCCGTCGTGTATGCTTCAGCAAGCACCGCCACTCCCGGTGCTGACCAGAGGGAAGCGCCATGAAGATCGTCGAGGATTTTCCCCGTGAGGTTCGCGTCATCGAGAATGTCTGGATTCCCATGCCGGATGGGACACGACTGGCGGCCCGCATCTGGCGCCCCACCGACGCGGAGTCCGAGCCGGTGCCGGCCATTCTGGAGTACATGCCCTACCGCAAGCGTGACTTCACCCGCCTGCGCGACGAGCCGCTGCATCGCTATTTCGCCGGGCATGGCTATGCCTGCGTGCGCCTCGACCTGCGCGGCAGCGGCGATTCCGATGGCCTGCTGCTGGACGAGTATCTCCAGCAGGAGCTCGATGACGCCGTAGAGGCCATCGACTGGCTGGTCGCCCAGCCCTGGTGCAGCGGTGAAGTCGGCATGATGGGCATCTCCTGGGGTGGCTTCAACGCGCTACAGGTGGCGGCCCTGCGGCCGGCCCCGCTCAAGGCCATCATCTCCATGTGTTCCACCGACGACCGCTACAGCGACGACGTCCACTACCAGGGCGGGTGCCTGCTAAATGAGAACCTCGGCTGGGGATCCGTGCTGCTGTCGTGCGCCACGACCCCACCGGATCCCGACATCGTCGGTGAAGAGTGGCGAGCCAAGTGGAAGCACCGCATCGAACAGGCGCCCTTTTACCCCCTGATATGGATGCGCCACCCCCACCGCGACGCCTATTGGCAGCATGGCTCGGTCTGTGAGGACTTCGCCGCGGTGACCTGCCCGGTGTTCGCGGTGGGCGGCTGGGCCGACGGCTATGTGAACGCCATCCCCCGCCTGCTGGCCGGACTGAAGGTGCCGTGCAGGGGGCTGATCGGCCCCTGGTCCCATGCCTTCCCCCACGCCGCCCTGCCCGGCCCGGCGATCGGTTTCTTCCAGGAGGCCCTGCGCTGGTGGGACCACTGGCTGAAGGGCCGCGACACCGGCATCATGAACGAGCCCCTGTTGCGGGTCTGGATGGAGGAGTACATCCCGCCCGCCCCGATGTATGCCGAGCGCCCGGGTCGCTGGGTGGCGGAGACGAATTGGCCCTCGCCGAGAATCCAGCCGAAGACGCTCTACCTGAACGTGCTGTCGCTGGGCGAAAAGGCCGATGGCGAGGACCGCATGCGCATCGCCTCGCCCCAGACCACCGGCCTGGGCGCCGGCGACTGGTATGGCTTCGGGTCCGAGGGCGAGGCGCCCATCGACCAGCGCGAGGACGATGGCAAGTCCCTGGTCTTCGACTCGGATCCCCTCGATCAGCGTCTCGAGATTCTCGGTGCCCCCTGTGTCTCGCTCGAGCTGTCGGTGGACCAGCCGGTGGCCTACGTCATCGTGCGCCTCAACGACGTCGCCCCGGACGGCGCCTCGGCGAGGGTGAGCTACGGCCTGCTCAACCTCACCCAGCGCGACAGCCGCGAGGATCCCAGCCCCCTGGAACCGGGACGGCGCTATCGCGTGGAGGTGCGGCTCAACGACATCGCCTATGCCTTCGCCCCCGGCCACACCATCCGGCTGGCGATCTCGACCAGCTACTGGCCGGTGATCTGGCCGGCACCGGCCGCCGTCAATCTCACCCTCCATACCGGGACCAGCCGGCTCACACTGCCGGTACGGCCGCCGCGCGCCGAGGACGCCGACTTGCGGCCCTTCGATCCACCGGAACGCGGCCCCATGCCGGAGATGACCACCCTCGAGGTGGCCCCCTTCCAGCGCCGGGTGGAGCGCGACCTGACCACCGGCATGTCGACCTACCGGATCGCCACCACCGGCGGCGACTTCGGCGACGCCGCGCTGGCGCGGATCGAAGACATCGACCTGACGGTCGGCTATACCCTCGCCAAGACCTACCGTATCCACGACTACGACCCCGATACGGCCGAGGTGACCGTCGAACAGACCACTACTCACCAACGGGGCGACTGGTCCACCCGTCTGGAATGCCGCACCAGCCTGACCGCCACCCCTCGGAGCTTCCGGATCCGCGGGGTACTGAAGGCCTACGAGGACGAGGTGCTCTTCGCACGCCGGGACTGGGACGAGGAGGTCATGCGCCGGCTGCTGTGACGGGGCTCAGGCGGGACGGCGAAGGCCGTGGCGGGTAACCGCCGCCTCGAGGATCAGCCGCAATAATTCATGGTAGGGATGGCCCGCCCACTCGGCCATCAGCGCCAGCTTGCCGTCCCAGTACCAGGTCGGGTTGGTGTTGACGTCGAGCAATCGCGGTTGGCCATCCTCGCCCTCACGAAAGTCGATGCGCGCATAGTCGCGAAGCCCCAGGCGGCGGAACAGCTTGACCGAATGATCAATCAGCTGACTCCAGGTGACATCATCGATCTCGGCTTGGCGGAAACTGAGCTTCTCCCAGTACGGCGAGGCGGGATCGGCCTTGGAGCCGTACGTCAGAATGGGGGGCAGGTCGGGATCCAGTGCCGAGTAGTCGACTTCCAGCGGGGGCAGCACGGTGAAGCCGCTCGCACCGTTGCCTATCAGCCCCAGGGTATACTCCGGGCCGGTGAGGAAGTCCTGAATCAGGGCATCGACGACGCCGGGTTGCTCCGCCAGCCAGCGCAGATAGGCCTCGGCTTCCCCGACATCCCGTACCACGCAGTCCCGAGTGATGCCGAAGCTGCCACCGCTGCTGTTGGGCTTTATCAGACAGGGGTAGATGGCCGGCAGGACCAGCGGGGCAGCGCTGAGGTCCACGTAGGTCTCGTTGGGGATGGGAATGCCCTGCCCCGCCGCCAGGGCGCGCACCAGGGCCTTGTCGGTGGTGAGGCTGATGCCCATGGGGTCGGCGCCGGTATAGGGAATCCCCAGGATCTCCAGTAGCGCCGGCACATCACGCTCCAGCTCCCAGTCGTTGCGAAAGCCCGTATCACAGAGGTTCAGTGCCAGGTCGGGGGGATTGGCCCGCAGGTCGTCGATCCAGGCCCCATGGTCGTCGAGAAAGGTAAAACGATACCCCCGGAGCCGCGCGAGGGCCTTGCGTAGGTGCACGACCGCGGCCAGTTCCTCCTCGCCGAAGCCGCCATCGATGGCATAGGCATAAGGAAGACGCGGATCGCCCAACAGCACGGCCACCTGGATATCCGACATGTCGCCTCCGACGTCCCGGGTGATGCCTCCCGACCAGGCGCCCACCGCTCACTCGAGCCTGGGCCGCCATGCCCCGGCACGCGACAGGTAGGCACAGTATAGCCGCTGCGTCTGTCGATGATCGCGCCCGCTCCGAGGCCTGAATCGCCGCGGGTTCCGGGAGATACCTCCAGGGCCTACACTGACTCTCCAGCAGGCCCATGAGCTGCCAGCGATATATCGAAGAATTCAAGATCCAAGCAGCCGAGCGGGTGACGGAGCAGGGCCTCTGACCGAGGTGACTGCCCGACGGGAGATGACTTCCGACTCACCTCGATCTCACTTACTTCCCTGCATCAAGAGCCTACGGTTGCATGCCTCGATAACCTGTCAGACGCTATCGAATGGCCTGCCGGTGTGGAGGCCACCATGCGCACCACGCTGCCCACCACGATCAGGCAGGGCGAGGGCAGCGGTTGGGCGGCAAGCCTGGCCGGCATGTCAGCCAGCCCCCCGACCAGCGAGCGCTGCCCGGCCAGGCTGGCATTGGCCACCAGCATCACCGGCCAGTCGTCGGGGAGCCCCGCCCCACGCAGACCCTCACAGATCGCCGACACCTTACTGAGTCCCATGTAGAACACCAGGGTCTCGTCCCGGCGGGCCAGCGAGGCCCAGTCGGGCTCGCCGTCTTCCCGGCAGCGCTGGGCCGTGACGAAACGCAACTGTTGGGCATGGGCGCGATCGGTGAGCGGAATGCCCATGGCGGCACAGGCTGCCGAGGCGGCGGTGATGCCGGGTACGATCTCGACCGGGACGCCGGCCTCACCCAGGGCGGCGAGCTCTTCCCCCATGCGCCCGAACACGCCAGGGTCCCCACCCTTGAGGCGCACCACCGACTTGCCCTGGCGTGCCAGCCTGACCATCAGCTCGCCGATCTCGGCCTGGGGGACGCTATGGTGGCCACGGGCCTTGCCCACATCGTAGCGCCCCCGTCCGGCGGGAATCAGCGCCAGCACCTCATCCCCGACCAGGCGGTCGTAGACCACGGCATCGGCCTGCCGCAGCAGCCGGGCGGCGCGGAGCGTCAACAGATCAGCAACCCCGCTACCGGCGCCCACCAGATAGACGCTGCCGTTACGACAATCGCCAACCAGCGGCTCCTCCTCGAGATGCCGCGTACCACCGAAACGCCCGGCCAGCCAGCGACCGGACCCCTGGGCGAGACGCGCCAACTGCATGCACACCGTACTTGCCGACTCAAGCAACATCGATGGCTTCGGGATGCGTCGTGACACGGGCATGGCTCCCCTCCTCTTTGGCACATTCTTCGATCAGGGATTTGAGTTCGGGAATGCAGCTGCCGCACTGGGTACCGCAGGCGAGACGGGCACCCAGCGCCTCGACGCTGGCATCCCCCTCGCGGATGGCGGCGACGATGGCCTCCTGTCCCACCTGATGACAGCTGCAGACCAATGGCCCGCTGTCACCGGCGCCGTCGTCGCAGCCGGCCAGCAGCCGACGCCTCTGACTCGTGGACAGCCTCTCGCCGCTGGCCGCCTCGGTAAAGCGGGCATCGAGCCAGGCCAGACCGGGCAACTCGACAGGCGGTCCCACCATCAGCCACCAGCGCAGACGCCCCTCCTCGAGGCCCGCCGCACGCAGGCGGCCTTGAACCGGGTCGTCACACCACAGCGACGCCACCACCTCCAGCCGCCGGGCGGCCCAGGCCAGCCAATCCTTCGCCTCGCTGCCGGCCAGCTGCCAGCGCTGCGCCCGGGCCAGGGGGATGCGCGCCCAGTAGTCGACCTCACCGCACCAGGCCGGCTCGACGGCCAGATCATCGGCGACCAGCAGGGTCGCCTCCCAGTCACAGGCCAGGGGCGCGAGGGAAACGGCGCCGTGCTTGGATTCCGGCTGGCCCGACAGCGGGTCGGGGTGTCCCTCGAGCAGGGAGCCCATGCGCGCCCTGCCGCTGAACTGGTCGGTCCAGTGGATGGGCACGAAGAGCTCACCGCGGCGCTGGCCCCGGGAGAGGCGTGCCCGGCCGACGTAGTCGCCGCCGGCACCGCAGAGCCGCGCCAGCTGCTGGTCCTCGATGCCGTAGGAAGAGGCATCGTCCGGGTGCAGGTCGATGAAGGGCTCGGCGCGGTGGTTCATCAGCCTTGGGGCCCGGCCGGTGCGCGTCATGGTGTGCCACTGGTCGCGCACCCGGCCGGTATTGAGCCGTAGCGGACGGGCCGGGCCAAGCGACTGCGCGGGGCCGCGAGGCCGCACCGGCACCAGGTTGGCTCGCCCATCGGGGGTGGCGAAGCGACCCTCCTCGAACAGCCGGCGGGTGCCATGAGGGGCGTCGGCCGTCACCGGCCACTGGATGGGGGCCAGGGCATCATAGGCGGCACGGTCGAGGCCGGCCAGGGCAGAGATGTCGAAGAGCCGCGAGCCCTCCCCCTGGGGGTCTGAAGGGTTCTCGAAGCCCGAAAGACGCGCGTGCTCATCGAAGATCTCGGCGGGATGGGTGTAGGCAAAGGCCTCGCCGAATCCCAGGCGCCTGGCCACCTCGACCATGATCCACCAGTCGTGGCGTGCCTCTCCCGGCGGCGGCAGCAGGCCGCGCTGACGCGAGATGCAACGCTCGGAGTTGGTCACGGTGCCATCCTTCTCGGACCAGCCGGAGGCCGGCAGCACGATATCGGCGAAGGGCAGCAGGTCGGTGGCGGCCGCGCAGTCGGAGACGATCACCAGCGGGCAGCGCTCGAGGGCACGGCGCACGCGGTTGGCATCGGGCAGGCTCACCGCCGGGTTGGTGCCCATGATCCATACCGCCTGCACCTCGCCACTCTCGATGGCCTCGAAGAGCGCCAGTGCCTTGTGGCCGGGCCCCTCGGGCAGGGTCGGCAGCAGTCCCGGTGTGGTCCAGAAGCGCGTGACACGGTCGATGGCGCCGGGCGTGTCGTAGTCCATGTGGGCGGCGAGCTGATTGGCCAGCCCGCCCACCTCGCGGCCCCCCATGGCGTTGGGCTGGCCGGTGATCGAGAAGGGCCCGGCGCCAGGCAGGCCGATCTTGCCGCCCGCCAGATGGCAGTTGATGATGGCGCCCGCCTTGTCGGTGCCGCTGGAGGACTGGTTGATGCCCTGGGAGAAGAGCGTCACCACATGCAGCTGGGTGACGAACCAGTAGTAGAAGGTCTCCAGCCGTTCCGGGTCGAGATCACAGTCGGCGGCGATCACCTCCACGCTGGTGTCGTCCTCCCGCGCCGCGGCCAGCGCCTTTTCGAGGCCGGCGGTGTGGCGGTCGAGATAGACCCGGTCGAGCTTGCCGGTGTCGGCCATCCTGGCCAGCAGGCCGGTGAACAGCCGGCCGTCGCTGCCCGGCGCCAGGCCCAGGTAGAGGTCGGCGATTTCGCAGCTATCGGTGACGCGCGGGTCGATCACCACCACGCGCAGCAGCGGGTTGCGGGTCTTGGCGGCCTTGAGGCGCTGGTAGAGCACCGGGTGGTTCCAGGCCAGGTTGGAACCCACCAGCACCACCAGTTCGGCCTCTTCCAGGTCCTCGTAGCAGCACGGCACGGCGTCGGCGCCGAATGCGCGCTTGTGGGCGGCCACCGCCGAGGCCATGCACAGCCGCGAGTTGGTATCGAGATGCGGCGTGCCGACGAAGCCCTTGAACAGTTTGTTGGCGACGTAGTAGTCCTCGGTGAGCAGCTGCCCGGAGAGATAGGCGCCAATCGCCGCCGCCCCCTGCGCCTCGCGGATGGCCGCCAGGCGAGTGGCCACGCTGTCCAGCGCGGTGGCCCAGTCGACCTCGGCGCCGTCGACCCGAGGCCGGGTCAAGCGGCCGTGATCGCCCAGCGTCTCGTGCAGCGCCGAGCCCTTTACGCACAGGCGACCGTAGTTGGCCGGGTGCTGGCCGTCCCCCTCCACGTGGGTCATCTGCTCGTCATCCAGCTGGGCCAGAACGCCACAGCCGACGCCACAGTAGGGACAGGTGGTTCGGGCCTGTTGCATGTCGACCTCCTCGAGACTTGCCAAGAATGAGCGGGCAAACGAAGACGCCCACCGCGTCGTCCCGGTCGGGAAGGCGCAGGTGGGCGTCGTTGCCGTCTGCCGCGGGGATGACCGCCTGGCCACCCCGGGTTATTACCTCTATCTCAAGCAAGCCATGTGCCAGGCGACGAAAACCTTCGCCATCTTGATCGGTTGCCCTGCCCAGCGGGTCGTTCGCGGCGCATCATGAACGCCCCGCCTGCACCAGTCGCGACACGCCCGGGCAAGCATCCGCACCACTGCAGTGCAGCATGAGGCGGCCCAGTGGTGTCGCCGCATCGCCAAGGCCGCTCCCTACCGTAAAAAGGCGAATCTGGAATGCATCTTGCTAGCAGGTCGGTCAGACGCCAAACGACGAGCGATGTCACCATGTCCCCACCCCTGAAGATCCTGCTGGTCGACGACGAGCTCGTGCGGGCCGCGATGGTCGAGGAGGCCCTGACCCAGGAAGGTCATGAAGTGGCCTGTCGGCTGCAAGGCCCGGCCAGCCTCAACGAGATGGTTGCCCGTCACCAACCCGACGTGGTGATCATCGATATGGAATCGCCCGACCGCGATACCCTCGACAGCATGGCGCTGCTCAACCGCGAGAACCCCCGGCCGGTGGTGTTCTTCGCCGACCAGCACGACCCCGACACCATGCAGGCGGCACTCAAGTCCGGCGTCAGCGCCTACGTGGTCGACGGCCTGGTGCCCGGAAGGGTCAGGGCGATCATCGAGGTCGCCATCGCCCGCTTCGACGCCTTCCAATCGATGCGCCAGGAGCTCGACAAGGTGCGCAACCAGCTCACCGACCGCAAGCGCATCGAGCGCGCCAAGGGGCTGTTGATGAAACACCAGGACTGTGACGAGGAGCAGGCCTACCGCATGTTGCGCAAGATCGCCATGGACCGCGGCCAGCGCATCGCCAAAGTGGCCGAGAGCGTCATCGATATCCTGGAGCACCTGGACAAGGGGTCATTGTCATGAGGGACACCACCATGTCGTCTGCCGCGACACCGGAACTCGAACATCTGACGCTCGGCTTCATCCCGCTGGTCGATGCGGTTCTGCTGATCGTGGCCCGTGAGCAGGGCTTCTTCACCGGGCAGGGCCTGGAGGTCACGCTGTCACGGGAGAACGCCTGGTCGACGCTGCGCGACAAGGTCGCTGCCGGCTTGCTCGACGGCGCCCACATGCTCGCGCCCTTGCCGCTCGCCATGAGCCTGGGCATGGAACGCGCCCCCTGTGACACCCTGGCACCCGCCACCCTTAGCCATAACGGCAACACCCTCGTGCTCTCCTGGTGGCTGTGCGAGCGAAGCGGTGCGGCGCTGGGCGACGACCCGGCCCATAGCGCCCGCGCGCTGGGGGAGTGGCGGGCCCGCCATCCGGACGCAGCGCGGCCACGCCTGGCCATGGTCTACCCCTTCTCCTGCCAGCATTTCCTGCTGCGCGAGTGGCTGGCCCTGGGCGGGCTCGCCGCCGATCGCGACGTCGACCTGATCGCCCTGCCGCCGCCGCGCATGGTAGCCGCCCTGCGCGAGGGGCAGATCGACGGTTTCTGCGTCGGCGAACCCTGGGGCAGCCTCGCCGAGCATGAGGGAGTCGGCCGACTGGTGGCCAGCGGCGCCCAGCTGTGGGCCGACCACCCCGAGAAGGTACTGGGCGTGACCCGCTCCTGGGCACGACGCTACCCGGCCACGCTCGGGGCGCTGCTGCGTGCGCTGAACAACGCCAGCGACTGGCTCGCCGAGAGGCCCGAGCACCGTCGCCAGGCCCGCGACTGGCTAGCACTGCCGCCCTACCTGGATCGCTCGGTCAGCCATCTCGACAGCCTGCCCGCGGGGCAGGCACCCATCCGCCAGCGCCTCTACGGTGACGACCTGCTGCGCCCCGACGTCGAGGCCATGGGCCGGATTGCCGAGGCGTTGCAACGCCAGCTGCACGCCAGGGGCCGCTCGCTCGATATCCGCACCCTGCACGAGTGCCACGCCCCCGTGCATTATGATGCCGCCCTGCACCAGTGATGTGCAGCCAGGGCCGGCGCACGATGCTCTGCCACCCCATGCCGACATCGCCATCCTGCTGAAATAACAAAATAAATATCATAAACCCGGCCTCCTGGCCGGGTTCTTGTAGCTTCATGGGTAACAATGGCGATCAACGGTGATTGCCCCTCCTGGACGAAGACGTCTCAGTGCTCCCCGATGCCGGGGCAGCACCGAGACGTCTTCTTTTTTTGTCACCTCGGAGGTGCCTGATCATGCACCCAGCCCCGCACGAGACCGAACACCTGGTGATCATCGGCAACGGCATGGCCGGCCACCGCCTGGTCGAGGCCCTGCTCAAGCGTCCGGACCGCCCGGCGCGGATCACCGTGATCGGCGACGAGGCAACCCCCGCCTACAACCGCATCCTGCTCTCGCCCTGGCTGGCCGGCGAGATGGAGCGCCAGGCCCTCACCCTGCGCGAGGCCGAGTGGTATGCCGAGCAGGGCATCGAGCTGGTGCTCGGCGAGCGGGTCACGTCGATCGATCGCGCGGCGCGCCGGCTGACCACCGATGCCGGTCGTGCCCTCGATTACCAGCGCCTGGTGCTGGCCACCGGCTCACGCCCAGCCATGCCGGCGGTGCCCGGCATCACGCTGTCGGGCGTCCACGGTTTCCGTGACCTCGAGGACGCCGAGACCCTGGCACGCATCGCCGAGCGTGGCGGCCGCGTCGTGGTGATCGGCGGGGGGCTGCTCGGCCTGGAGGCCGCGGAGGGCATGCGCAAGCGTGGTGCTCGGATCAGCGTGCTGCAGCGCTCTGCGCGCCTCATGAACCGACAGCTCGATGCCACCGCCGCCACCCTGCTCGAGGCCGAGCTCGGTCGTCGCGGCCTGGCCATCCACACCGGCGCGCAGCTGGCAGCGATCGAGGGCGACCATCACGGCCGGGTGGCCGGGGTGCGCCTCGCCGACGGTCAACGTCTGGCCGCCCACTGCGTGGTGGTTGCCGCCGGTATCACCCCCAACGTCGAGCTGGGACGTGAGGCTGACCT
Organism: Halomonas gemina; assembly: GCF_023554995.1. GTDB lineage: Bacteria > Pseudomonadota > Gammaproteobacteria > Pseudomonadales > Halomonadaceae > Halomonas > Halomonas gemina. The sequence goes on along the minus strand of NZ_JAMJPK010000006.1, from coordinate 305,783 downwards.
GGCCACGCAGCACGCCATCGTGGTGGATGACCATCTCACCACCAGCGACCCGGCGATCCACGCCCTGGGCGAGTGCTGCCAGTTCGAGGGCACCACCTACGGGCTGGTGGAGCCGATCTGGCGCCAGGTAGAGGTGCTCGCCGAGCACCTGGCAGCGAATCCGGCCGAGAGCGCCCGCTACGAGGAAAGGCCCAGCGCCACCAAGCTCAAGGTCAGCGGCATCTCGCTGTTTGCCTTCGGCCCTACCGAGGCTGACGCCGGCCACGACGTGCTCGCCTACCACGACCCCGAGCAGGGCGACTACCGCCGACTGCTGCTGCGCGATGGCCGACTGGAGGGCGCCGTGCTCTACGGCGACACCGCCATGGGCCCCTGGCTGTTCAGCCAGGCCCAGGCGGGCAGCGATCTCGCCGCCTGTCGCCGGGCACTGCTGCTCGGCACGGCCGATGCCGACGCCCTGCTCGATGCCCACCACTCCGACAATCCGGACCGCCCCGCCAAGGAGGCCGCATGAACAGCGACGCCCAACGACTCATCATCATCGGTAACGGCATGGTCGGCCATCACCTGGTCGAGCAGCTCATCGAGCGCGGTGCCACGGAGCGCTACGCCATCACCGTCTTCGGCGAGGAGCGTCACCGCGCCTACGACCGAGTGCACCTCTCCGAGTACTTCTCCGGCTGCGATGCCGACTCCCTGGCCCTCTCCGACGTCGACTGGTACACCGCCAACGGCATCGAGCTGCGCCTCTCGGAGTCCGTGACCGCCATTAACCGCGACGCCGGGGAAGTGGTGACCGCCAATGGCCGCACCCCCTACGACCGCCTGGTGCTGGCCACCGGCTCCTACCCCTTCGTGCCGCCGATGCCCGGCAGCGATCGTCCGGGCTGCCTGGTCTACCGCACCCTGGATGACCTGGATGCCATTCGCACCGCCGCCGAGCACGCCTCTACCGGCGTGGTGGTGGGTGGTGGCCTGCTCGGCCTGGAAGCCGCCAATGCCCTGCGCGGCCTGAACCTGGAGACCGCTGTGGTGGAATTCGCGCCGCGGCTGATGCCCATGCAGGTCGACAGCGAGGGCGGCGAACTGCTGCGCGAGAAGATCGAGGCGCTGGGTGTCCAGGTACACACCGACCGAGCCACCCAACGCATCGAGGATGGCGTGGATGCCACACATCGCATGGTCTTCCAGGACGACAAGATTCTGGAGACCGACCTGATCGTATTCTCCGCCGGCATCCGCCCGCGTGACGAACTGGCCCGCGACAGCGCCCTGGAGATGGGCGAGCGCGGCGGTGTAGTGATCGACGACCGCTGCCTGACCAGCGACCCGGCGATTCTGGCCATCGGCGAGGTGGCGCTCTGGAACAACAGCATCTTCGGCCTGGTCGCCCCCGGCTACCAGATGGCCAAGGTGGCCGCGGCCACCCTGCTCGCCTCTCCTGATCAACCCCAGGGCGAAAGCTTCCGCGGTGCCGACATGAGCACCAAGCTCAAGCTGCTGGGGGTCGACGTCGGTGCCATCGGCGATGCCCATGGCGACCGGACACCCGGTGCCCGGGTATTCCGCTACCTCGACCAGCTCAAGCAGCAGTACCGCAAGCTGGTGGTCTCCGGCGACGGCAGGCGCCTGGTCGGCGCCATGCTGGTGGGTGACAACGGCTATTACGACACCCTGCTGCAGTACTACAGCAACGGCCTGGACCTTCCCGAGGACCCGGCTTCGCTGATCCTGCCCAGCAGTGAAGGCGCTCCGACCCTGGGGCCGGATGCCCTGCCTGACACGGCCACCATCTGTTCCTGCCACAACGTCAACAAGGGCGATATCTGTGCAACGCTGGATGGCGGGGCAGTGGACCTGGGCGCGGTCAAGGGCGAGACCAAGGCGAGCACCGGCTGCGGCGGCTGCGCGGCACTGCTCAAGAGCGTCGTGGAGCACGAGTTGGAGAGTCGAGGCGTGGAGGTCGACCGCTCGATCTGCGAGCACTTCGCCCATACCCGCCAGGGGCTCTATGACATCGTGCGTGTCGAGGGCATCAAGACCTTCAGCGAGCTGATCGAGAAGCACGGCAACCCCGAGACCCACCGCCTCGGCTGCGATATCTGCAAGCCGGCGGTGGCCTCGATACTCGCCTCCTGCTTCAACGAGCCGATCACCGATGCCGCCCATATCCCGCTGCAGGACACCAACGACACCTTCTTGGCCAACATGCAGAAGAACGGCACTTATTCGGTGGTGCCCAGGGTGCCCGGCGGCGAGATCACCCCGGACAAGCTGGTGGTGCTCGGCCGGGTGGCCGAGACATATGGCCTCTATACCAAGGTCACCGGCGGACAGCGCATCGATCTCTTCGGTGCCCGCCTGGAGGATCTCCCGGACATCTGGAGCGAACTGCTCGACGCCGGCTTCGAGACCGGCCACGCCTACGCCAAGTCGCTGCGCACGGTGAAGTCCTGCGTGGGCAGCACCTGGTGTCGCTACGGCGTGCAGGACAGCGTGGGCATGGCGATCCAGCTGGAGCATCGCTACAAGGGCCTGCGCTCGCCCCACAAGCTCAAGTTCGGTGTCTCCGGCTGCACCCGCGAGTGTGCCGAGGCCCAGGGCAAGGACATCGGCGTCATCGCCACCGAGCACGGTTGGAACCTCTATGTCTGCGGCAACGGCGGCATGCGCCCGCGCCATGCCGAGCTCTTCGCCACCGACCTCGACGACGAGCGGCTGGTCCAGCTCATCGACCGCTTCCTGATGTTCTACGTGCGCACCGCCGACCGGCTGCAGCGCACCTCGGTGTGGCGCGAGAATCTCGAGGGCGGCCTGGCCTACCTCAAGGAGGTGGTCATCGACGACAGCCTGGGGATAGGCGAGGAGTTGGAGCGCCAGATGCAGACCGTGGTCGACACCTACCAGTGCGAGTGGGCCAATGCCATCGACGACCCGGAGAAGCTCAAGCGCTTTCGCAGCTTCGTCAACGACAGCCGCCCCGACCCGGACATCATCGTGACCGAAGAGCGCGGCCAGCTCCGCCCCGCTTGACCGACACTTCCCATGCCCCTGGTCACTTGGGGTTGTGGGAGCCCACTTCATTGGGTGATTGGCGCCGGCAGGCGCCCTATATCAACCGAGGAAGCATTTCATGAACACCGCAACGGCCAAGACCATGACTCAAACCTGGCAAAAGCTGTGCACCAAGGCCGATCTGGTCGAATACTCCGGCGTCGCCGCCTGGGTGGAGACCGCCGAGGGCCCCGCCCAGGTGGCCCTCTTCTATCTCCCCGGCAAGGATCCCGAACTCTATGCCCTCGACCACCACGACCCCATGGCGGGCGCCAACGTCAACGCCCGGGGGATCGTCGGTGACCTGAAGGGCGAGCCGGTCGTGGCCTCGCCGCTCTACAAGCACCACTACCGGCTGGCGGACGGCCAGTGCCTGGAGAACCCCGGCGTACGCCTGCGCACCTGGGCGGTAAGCTTCAAGGGCAATGCGGTATGGATCGAGGCATGAACCAGGCACGACCGACCCTGAATTGACCCGAGCTCCACGATGGGCGGCACCATGGCAGGGCAGCTGAGCGCTTTGTTGCCCTCACCTGCACCGCCCTCGGGGCATGCATCGCTGCCCGACATCATCTATCCCAGCAACAATTATCTGATAATAAAAGAGTTTTAATGGATTGGCAGTCACTTTGCTTTATCCATGTACAGCAAGGCAGGCGTGGACCAGGCTCCCGGGGAGTACGAGTGCGTCGGACCCGACCTTCAATGGCGAAGGCCCAGGATCGTGTGTTCGACCATCACTCGACGAGGTACTCCCATGGAGATCCGCAACAAGGCCAACAGGATTCGCCTGTTCACCCTCAATACGCCACAGATGCGTGCCTTCCACTTCTCGTGGTTCGCCTTCCATATCTGCTTCTTCGGCTGGTTCGGCATCGCCCCGCTCATGGCAGTGGTACGAGACGATCTGGGCCTGACCAAGACCCAGATCGGCAACACCATCATCGCCTCGGTGGCCATCACCGTGGTCGTTCGGCTACTGATCGGCGTGCTCTGCGACCGCATCGGGCCGCGCAAGGCCTATACCTGGCTGCTCTGCCTCGGCTCCCTGCCGGTGATGGGCATCGGTTTCGCCAACAGCTTCGAGACCTTCCTCCTCGCCCGCCTGGCGATCGGCGCCATCGGCGCCTCCTTCGTGATCACCCAGTACCATACCTCGATCATGTTTGCGCCCAACGTGGTGGGCACCGCCAATGCCACCTCGGCAGGCTGGGGCAACCTCGGTGGCGGTACCACCCAGATTCTCATGCCGCTCATCTTCTCGGGCCTGCTGATGCTGGGCGTCAACGAGGCCTTCGGCTGGCGCCTGGCCATGGTGGTCCCGGGCGTGGTGCTGTTCCTCACCGGCATCGCCTACTACCGTTTCACCCAGGATGCCCCCAACGGCAACTTCGATGAGCTACGTGCTAGCGGCGAGCTCCCGGCGGCCAGCGGCGAGAGTGGTGCCGGCCAGACCTTCCTGGCCGCTGCCAAGGACATCCGGGTCTGGGCCCTGTTCGTGGTCTATGCCGCCTGCTTCGGCGTCGAACTGACCATCAACAACATCGCCGCCATCTATTTCTTCGACAACTTCGAGCTGACCCTGGCCACCGCCGGCATGATCGCCGGCCTCTTCGGCCTGATGAACATCTTCGCCCGCACCCTGGGCGGCATCTTCTCGGACCTCTTCGCCCGGCAGGCTGGCCTGAAGGGGCGTGTGCGCTGGCTGTTCATCGCCATGCTCTGCGAGGGCACCGCCCTGATGTTCTTCTCGCAGATGCATGTGCTGGCCCTGGCCATCGGCATCATGCTGGTATTCAGTCTCTTCGTGCAGATGGCGGAGGGCGCCACCTTCGGTGTGGTGCCCTTCATCAACAAGCGGGCACTGGGCGCCGTGGCCGGGATCGTTGGTGCCGGCGGCAATGCCGGCGCGGTAGCCGCTGGCTTCCTGTTCCGCTCCGAGTCGCTCAGCTACCAGCAGGGGCTCTTCTACCTGGGCGTGGCCGTGATCATCGCCGCCCTGTGTACCCTGTTGGTGCGCTTTACGCCGGAGGTCGAGGCCCAGGAAGCCAGCGCCTACCGCGAGGCTGAGGCCAGTCAGGGAGGTGCCGCCCTGTCGCTGCGCTGACCCCTGCTGTACCTGAGTGCCCGAACCAGACCACCGCCCCATCGGGCGGTGGTGTTGTGCTTGGTCATTGAAATCGCCAGGTGTCACAATCCGGACAGATGACCATCGGCAGCAAGGCACTTATGGAGAATTATTCGCATTTGCGGCAGGTGAGCTACGCTGCCCATCAACCCTCGCCGCGTCATCATCGGCCCTGTCCCTGAGACCAAGCTGGCCCTGGACATCGACTACGCGTCGGCCATCCGCTTCGAGAGACCTGGGAGAAGCAGCGGGTCTTCGGTTTCATGAAGTACGCCGCCGGCAACTGGAAGAGGCGCCGAGTTGGGCGTTGATCTGCACGGTACACAGTCTCAGGCGGTATGCATTCTTCATCCCTCCCGTTAACGGCAAGGAAGGCCGCCCGTGGGCGGCCTCCCTTGCCGTAGGCAATGGCCGGCATTATGCCAGCCCTGCTGGGGCCCTTCACAGCAGCTCGTTCTCCTCGAGGAAGGACTCGGCCACGTCCTCGATGGTCTCGCGCTCCACGTCGACGCGGGCGTTAAGGGAGGCCATGGTCGCGTCATCAAGCAGCGCGGATAGGTCGTTCATCTGCTCGGCCAGCTCGGGGGTGGTCTCAAGTGTTTCCTCGCGTACCACCGGGGTCAGCGCATAGGCCGGAAAGAAGCTACGGTTGTCTTCCAGGATCCGTAAATCGAAGGCCGGCACACGACCGTCGGTAGAAAAGACATCCGCAACATCGACATCACCATCACGCAGGGCTGAATACATGAGGCCGGTGTCCATGCGAACGATCTCGCTACGCGGAACGTTGAAGTCGTAGGCCTTCTGTAGCGGTCGCCAGCCGTCATCCCGAGAATAGAACTCGGTGTCGATGCCGAAAGTCAGCATACTATCGTCATTGACTGCACTGGCCAGATCATCGATCGTCTCGATACCGCGCTGCTCGGCATCGTCTTCACGCATGGCCAGGGCATAGGTGTTGTTGGCATCAGAGGGTTTCAGCCACACCAGGCCCTTCTCACCGTCCAGCTTCTTGACTCGTTCATAGGTGGCCTCACGTGACAGTGATTCGCTGATATCGTTATAGACCATCAGCGAGGTGCCGGTGTACTCCCAGTAGAGGTCGATCTGGCCGTTCTCCTGAGCCTGGCGCAGCACGGCGGAACCCATGCCGTCACGCCGGGTCACGTCATGGCCCAGGGCATCGAGATACAGCTCTGTCATGTTGGAAAGAATCAGCTGCTCGGTATAGTTCTTGCCCCCGACGGTGATCTCGGCGGCACCGGCGGTGGTCATGGCACCGGCCAGGGCCAGGCCGGAAAGGGTGGTCATCAGGTGTTTCATGGAGGTTTCTCCTTGTCTTGCGAGTGGATGGTGTGGCCTGGCACGAGCGGTCAGGCACGTGACGGGTTGACCCCGCGTGGCACCACCAGAAACGCGACGGTGGCGATCAGGGCATCGACGACGATCGCCAGCAGCGCGGTGGGAATGGCGCCGGACAGCATCATCACCGGGTCGTACAGGTCGATGCCGGTGAAGATCAGTTCACCCAAGCCCCCGGCGCCGATCAGGAAGGCCAGCGGCACGGTGCCCACGTTGATGGTCAGGGCGGTGCGCATGCCGGCGAAGATCACGTAGAGGGCATTGGGCAGCTCCACCCGCATCAGCCGCTGGGTCGACGACATGCCGATGCCGGCGGCGGCCTCCATCAGCGCGGGGTCCACGCCCTTGAGTCCGGCATAGGTGTTGCGGGTGATGGGCAGCAGGGTGGCGACGAACAGCCCGAAGATCGCCGGTACCGCGCCGATGCCCAGGAAACTCATGGAGAGGGCCAGCACCGCCAGCGTGGGGATGGTGGTGCCGACGTTGAGCACCTGCATCAGCGATTCCGCCCAGCGCGCCATGCTGGGGCGCGACAGCACGATGCCCAGCGGGATGGCCACCAGGATCGCCAGGCCGCCGGAGATCGCCGTCAGCCACAGGTGCTGGATGGCCAGGTACTGCACATCGGGCAGGTACCACAGGAAGTCTTCGATGACCCCGCTCGATTGGCTCCATACCCCGGCGAAGAAGATCGCCACCAGCAGGAGTGCGCGCAGGGCCCCGTTCAGGCTCTGGATCGGCATCGGCTCACTCCTTGACGGCGCTGTCGGGTTTCCGGGCGGCGGCCTCGCGGGCGCGGAAGCGCGACCCCAGGTGGTGCGTCATGGCGCGCTGGGTGATCTGGCCGCAGACCCGTCCCTGATCATCTACGCAGGGTAGCCAGGTGGCGTCCTGTGAAAACATCAGTGAGGCGACCTTGCGCAGGTCGTCATCCAGGGTCACGGTCCCCGGCACGCTCTCGAAGTGGTCGCGGCAGTAGCCCTTGGTGGTGCGCGCCTTGGCCCGGGTGATCAGGCCCACCGGCTGGCGCCGGTCGTTCACCATCAGGATGGCGTTCTGGTAGCCGTAATCCTCGATACGCGCGAGTGCCGTCTCCAGGGTGTCGCCGGGCGAAACGGTGGCGATCTCGTCGGAGACCACCTCCTCGACCTTGACCAGGTTGAGGCGCTTGAGCGCGCGGTCCTCGCCCAGGAAGGATTCGACGAAGGCGTTCTTCGGCGCGGCCAGCAGGTCGTCGGGCGAGGAGTGCTGCACCAGCTTGCCCTCGCGGAATATCGCCACCCGATCGCCCATCTTGATCGCCTCGTCGATGTCGTGGCTGACGAACATGATGGTCTTGTTGAGTTCCTGCTGCATCTTGAGGAACTCGTCCTGGATCACCGCCCGGTTGATGGGGTCGATGGCCCCGAAGGGCTCGTCCATCAGCATCACCGGGGGGTCGGCGGCGAGCGCGCGGGCCACCCCGATGCGCTGCTGTTGGCCGCCGGAGAGCTCACTGGGGAAGCGCTTGAGGAAGGCGTCGGGCTCCATGGAGATCATCGCCATCATCTCCCGGGCCCGCGCCTTGTACTTGGCCTTGTCCCAGCCCAGCAGCTTGGGCACGATCGTGATGTTCTCCTCGATGGTCATGTTGGGGAACAGGCCGATCTGCTGGATCACATAGCCGATATTGCGGCGCAGATCCTGGGTATTCATGTCGGTGGTGTCCTCCCCGCTGATGAACACCTTGCCGGAGGTCGGCGTCACGATGCGGTTGATCATCTTCAGGGTGGTGGTCTTGCCGCAGCCCGAGGGGCCGAGCAGGATGCAGATCTCGCCGCTGGGCACCTCCAGGCTGATGTGGTCGGCGGCGACCACGGCGCCCTCGGGCGTGTCGAAGACCTTGGTCAGGTTATCGAGTTGGATCATTCGGGTGTCCTTGTCGTCTCGGTCGTCAGAGGCTCGCGATCAGGCGGTGGAGGCGTCGAGCTCCATGCCGCGGGGCGTCAGGCGCTTCTGCACGAAGAGCAGGGTGTAGTCGACGATGATCGCCAGCAGGCTCACCGCCACGGCGCCGACGATCAGCTGGCGCGGGTCGGACTGCGAGATGCCGCGGCTGATGAAGGTGCCCAGGCCCCCGGCGCCGATGTAGGCGGCGATCGCCATCACCCCGATGTTGAGCACCACGGCGATGCGCACGCCGGCCATGATCACCGGCACCGCCAGCGGAATCTCCACGAAGCGCAGGCGCTGGTTGGGGCTCATGCCGATCCCCCGGGCCGCTTCGCGCAGCGCCGGATCGACGTTGTTGATGGCGGTATAGGTGTTGCGGATGATCGGCAGCTGGGAGTAGAGCAGCACGGCGATCACCGCGGGCAGGTAGCCGATGCCCTGGCCGATCAGCGAGAGCACCGGGATCATGATGCCAAACAGCGCAATCGACGGAATGGTGACGATGATCGAGGCGGCGTAGAGCACGCTCTTGGCGGCACGCTCGTTCTTGGTGATGGCGATACCGATCGGTACACCGGTCAGGGTGGCGATGCCGACGGCCACGCCGACCAGCGAGATGTGCTCCAGGGTGCGCGTGACCAGCAGGTCGAGGTTGTCCAGTGCGTACTGAATCAGTTCCAAGTCAACTCTCCTCTTGATCGAAGGGTCGTGCGCCATACGCATGGCTCGCTACTGTTGCATGGCGAGATGCTTGGCCACCGTAGCTTTCCAGTACTTTGGCGGGGCATGAACGTCGACGCTCGCGCCTGGCCGGTTCGGACAGACGCACGGCGATCGCTCCCGGTCGCCGTGAAAAGGGCAAGCAATGAAGGCGTGACGAAAACCGAGGGAAAGGAGGTGTCGGCAACGTTTCAAGGGCGGTGTGGTAACGACACCGCCCTTCCCTTTCACCACGAGGTTGTTGGCGATCGTTCGCTCCCCGCGGAGGGGGAGCGTGTCAGACAGCGCCGAGGTATCAGGCGCCGAGTAGCGCCTTGGTCTCGGCGTACTCGAGAAGGCCCTCGTCCCCCCACTCGCGACCGTTACCCGATAGCTTGTAGCCGCCGAAGGGGGCATCGAACGAGAATTCCGCGCCCTGAAGATAACACTGGCCAGCCTTCAGGCGTCGAGCGATGGGAAGTGCATCATCGACGCTGCGGGCGAACACCGCCGAGGAAAGTCCATAATCCGAGTCATTGGCAATCTCGATCGCTTCCTCCAGCGTGTCGTACGCAATGATGCACAGCACCGGACCAAAGATTTCTTCGCGAGCGATTGCCATGTCATTGTGCACATCGCTGAAGATGGTGGGGCGAACATAGTAGCCCCGGGAGAGCCCTTCGGGCTCCTGCGCTCCCCCTTCGATTAAGGTGGCGCCCTCTTCCAGGCCTCTTCGAATGAACCGCAGTACAGTATCCTTCTGGCGGCGAGAAACCAAGGGTCCCATCGTCGTTCGCTTATCCCCGGGATCACCGACCACCTGTTCCCTTGCGATTTCGCCGGCCAGGGTGGCGGCTTTCTGAAGTTGCGACCTCGGTACCAGCATACGTGTCAGGGCATCGCAGGTCTGTCCGGTATTGGCCATCACGTTTTCCACGCCCAGGCGGACCGCCGCGTTGATGTCTGCCTCTTCGGTGATCAACAGCGGGGACTTCCCGCCAAGCTCCTGACAGACTCGCTTGACGCCTGGCGCCGCGTTTTCCGCTACCTTTATACCGGCCGCGGTGGACCCGGTGAAGGAGACCATATCCACGTCCGGATGGCCCGCCATGACCGGGCCAATTTCGCTCCCCACGCCGGTCACCAGATTGAAGACACCCGGCGGCACCCCGACACTGTCAAAGATTTCGGCCATGATGAAGTCCTGCAAGGGTGTCTGCTCCGCGGGCTTGGCCACCACGGTGCAGCCTGCCGCCAGGGCGGGCGCCAGCTTGCCGATGAGCTGGTGCAATGGATAGTTCCAGGGATTGATCAGGGAGCAGACGCCGATAGGCTCACGAACGATGGCGACGCCTTCCTTGCGTTCGACCTGCTCCATCCTGAAGGCACGTTCCGCGTAGTAGCGCATGCCTTCGATAGGACCATCCACATGGATGGCTCCAGTTACCTGGACCGGGCTGCCCAGGGTCATGATGTGGACATCGCAAAGCTCATCGTAGCGGCGCTGCATCTCGTCCGCGGCAGCCATCAGCAGCTCGTAGCGACGTTGTGCCGGTGTGGCTGCCCAGGCGGGGAACGCTTCACGCGCTGCCGAGATGGCCCTCTCGACATCCTCCGAGCCTGCGCGAGGTACGGAAGCACAGAGCGTTTCGGTGGCCGGATCCAGCACCTCCATACGTTCGCTGCTGATAGGGACCTGCCATTGGCCGTTGAGATAGAAATGGTCTCTATGTTGCATGCGCGACCTCCGATGACGCTGGGCGCGAGGTGGAAGACGCTACGTTGCGTTCCTTTCCGCTCGTACCGTGGATCGAAAAAACGACAGCTTGTGTCAGGTAAGGGCAAGAAGTCAGCCCTGTCGCGGAACCTCAGCGCGACGCTTCTGTGGCCTGCTGAGTTCTTACGTGGACTTCGTGTCCAACCTCTTCCGGCTCGTCGTCGGTCAGCTCGGCAGGAAACCCCTCGCCAAGCACCTTGATATCACAACGCTCCTCGAGACGGCGGATGATATTGGAAGACCACTCCCGGGCACCAAAGGCTTCCTGGCCGTCATGGAAGATATCCAGTAGCAAGGGTGAGATTTCCAGCGGGATATCCAGACTCCTGGCCAGTGAGTCGAAGAGGCCAACATCCTTGAGGACAAGATCCATGGTGAAACTGATATTACGACTGCCGTTAAGGATGACCTGAGACTCTGTCTCATGAACGAAGGAATTTCCCGAGGAGATGCGAATCGCCTCATACGTCGTATTCATGTCCATACCGGCCTTACGCGCCACGGTCAGGGCCTCGGCAAGGGAACACAGGTTGGCGGTTGCCAGATAGTTGGTCAGGACCTTGAGCACCGAGGCCGAGCCCAGCGGTCCAGTATGCAGGACACGGCGACCAAGTGTGGTCAGCACCGGTAGCACACGGTCAAACGTAGCTCGGTCACCCCCGGCAAAGATCGAGATGTTGCCGGTGGCGGCACGATGACAGCCACCGGATACCGGCGTCTCCATGGCCATGGCGCCAGTCTCGTGCACTCTATCGGCAATGCGGATGAGTTCCTTGTCGTCGGTGGTACTCATCTCGAGCCATACCTTGCCCTCCGAAAGCCCGGCAATGATGCCATCCTCGGCTTCCATCACGGCGCTGCAGGCTGCTGGTGACGGAAGACAGGTGATGATCAGGTCGCAGGCTTCTGCAAGCGCCCTGGGAGAGTCGGCTCGGGAAGCACCTTGATCGATGAAGGTCTGTACGAGCTGAGGATCCAGATCACGGACTGTCACATCATGACCATTACGGAGCAGACTGGCTGCAAGCTTGCCCCCCACGTTTCCGAGACCTACAAAACCGATTTTCATGTGCTGCCTTCCCATCCAGATTCACGTTCGGCGGATCGCGCTTCATCACAGACAACACGAAGAGAAATTCGAAGTAGAAATTTCTCAAGCCTTGTCGCTGTCAAGCCGATACGAAGGAAGGCTATGGAAGACAGGGCGCCAAGACAATTCACGTTTTTTTTGGTATTGGTAAAATCCCTTTAGATGGCCGAAAATAAACTCTTCCTGACATGACAATGCCGAAAAAAACTTTATCTCCTAATTAATGAGAACCGAAAAAACTTTGATAGATCAGGAGGTTTGAGAAGCAAGCCAACTGATGAGGGAGCTGGTCCTTCTGTTGAAGGCAATATCCTTATGGCATACGATACCCCATTCACCTTGAGACTCGTTTACCTGATTTGCAGGATTGATCAAGCGACCTTCAGCAAGAGCGTCATCGGCAAAGGGACCATTGACAAGTGCCACCCCTTCACCTCTCTCGGCCATCTCGAGAGCAGCAGCCAAGGTATCAACGACAATTTTCCCTCGAGGAAAATCAGACTCGTATGTCGGCAGCGATGGCGATAGTGCGCTGAACCAGCTCTCCCAGCTCCAGCTTTCTGTATAGACTTCGATGAGTGGGTAGTTCATCAGTTCCTCCAAGGGCAAAGAAGGAGCAAGCGCCTTCACCATGTCCGGACTACAAACCGGGAAAATCTGAGAGGGAAACAAGGGCACCCAATGAAGGTGTGAAGGGAGAGGCTTATCACGATATATAATAGCAATATCGGCGTTGGCTTCATCGAACTCCCAACCCACACTATAAGTCATCACCTGTAATTCTACGTCAGGATGACTTTCATAAAAATGGACAAGACGAGGCGCCAACCAGCGTATAGATGTGGTGACGTAGACCTGCATGCGGAGTGGGTCAGCATGATGCAACTGGCGAGCCGCTTCGGCACCATTGATCAGGGTCGAGATGGCTTCTCGTACATGAGGATAAAAGCGATGGCCCGCTTCCGTCAGAACGACATGACGCCCCTGGCGTTCAAACAGCTTGACGCCCAGGCTCTCCTCAAGGCGCTGAATCTGGTTGGCAATAGCAGGGTGAGTCAGATGCAGTTCCTCAGCAGCTGCACGAAGATTTTGCAGACGAGCTGCGGCTTCAAACCCTCTCAGAGAGCTCAGTGGAGGAAGCTTGTTAAGTGGCAGGGGTGTAAGCATGGTTATCAAATAACACGGGATGATAGCTGGCGAGCAGCCTGAACGAGAAATTTTGAGTAATCACGGGCATCCTGAGCACTCAAGAAGTCACTGCTGATTGCTGCACTGATTGCCGCAATGGGCTCGTTGCGAAAGTTTAGAACCGGTGTTGCTAAACAGTTCATACCCTTCTGTGTCTCTCCTGACGAGGTCGCGTAGCCAAGGCGACGCGTCCGTTGAAGCTCTGACATGAGGCCTTCATAGCTATTGCCTTCTCGTGCTAGACACAGTTCTTTTTCAAGGTAATATTTCCACGATGCCTCAGGGCGCATGGCAAGTATCGCCTTCCCGGCAGCCGCCTCATTAAACCCCATGGTCTTACCAATGTAGATGCTAAAGTTATTATTAGATGAGCTATCCACCTTGGACACGACAACCACCTTGCTTCCGATAGGCACACTCAAGAAAATAGACTTATGAATTTCATTCTTGAGAATTTCAGCAATTGGGTAAAAAAATGGTATCACACTCTGTTTATTGTAGATAGTAGATGATATCTGGAATATCCTGGACCCGATGCAGTATGACTTTTTCCTGCCAGGATCCTGTGCAACCAGTTGGTGATGCAAAAGGGAGTTGATGACTCGATGACCCGTTGCAGGCGCAATACCAGTATCTTCGCAGATTTCAGACAAGGTCAACGGATAGGACGATGCGGCAAGAAGGTCCAGGATCATGACGCTATGATCGACCGCTGGTGCCTTGGTCTTTTCAGAATTCATGATCAGGATGACGCTCCAAAACGTGTAAGCGGAGGCCGACGGGCCTTGACGTTCTTGCCTTCAACAGGCCTTGTCGATCAAGGGTAGTCTACGCCATTCGCCCCTCAGGTGTCGTGATCTTCCAATACCAGCTCAGCGCCCTTTTCGGCTACCATCATCACAGGGGCATTGAGGTTGCCGGAGGTAATGTTGGGAAAAATTGAGGCATCAATCACTCTCAGCCCCGTAATACCATGTACCCTCAGGCGACTGTCCACAACCGCCTTATCCGGATCCGGTCCCATGGTGCAGGTACCACAAAGGTGATAGATAGAGCCTGCGTTAGCACGAAAATACTCCAGCATACTCTCCTCGTCGTTAACGTCCGCGCCTGGTGCTACTTCAGCCTCCGTGATCGCCTGCAATCCCTTTGCTCTCATCAGTTTTCTGATCAGTTTGCTCCCTTGTATAGCCTCATCCACGTCCCTTTGCGTGCTGAGATAGTTGGGGCAAATCGCCGGTGGAACAGTCGGGTCAGAAGATGAAATTTCAACTTTACCACGACTCGTTGGGCGGCAGGAATTGAACGCCAGCACAAAACCAGAGTAAGGCTCTGGTGACAGCTTGGCATTCGGGTTGCTGGGTATCTGGTAAGACATAGGATTGAAGTAGAGCTGGATATTTGGCTGCGTTTCCTGCTCCCGCCCCTTGAAGAACCCACCCGCCTGGTTAACACTCATTCCCAGAGGGCCGCTGCGATTTACCAAATACTGTATGCCTGCTTTGACTTTACCCCAGAAAGAGGAAAAATCGTCATTCAGAGTTCTTCGATTGGCCCGATAATAGTAGCTGACAGCCAAATGGTCCTGGAGATTTTTTCCTACCGCTGGTGAGTGTAAGCCTAGCTTGATACCTACCCTTGCCAGGAGCTCGGCATCTCCGATACCGGAAAGTTGCAGAATCTTGGGGGAATCTACCGCACCAGCGCAGAGAATAACCTCGCGCTTAGCCGTAACAATTCTTGTACCCCCTTCGACGCGATATTCGACTCCCGTAGCATGACGGTCGTCGTCTAGGAGAATTCTCTCCACCTGACAAACCCGCTTCAAATCGAGATTCGATCGTGACAAGGCAGGCTTCAGATAGGCAGTATTGCTGGAGTCACGTTGTCCATTACGAATATTCGCCTCGTAAATACCTGCCCCTTCAATCGAAGCACCATTGAAATCCTCATTTAGCGGGTAGCCAAATTCGCGAGCACCCTGAAGATATGACTGACAGATCGAATGGGCACCGTCCTTCAGCTGCGTAATACCGATCTTCCCCTGACTGGAGTGATACTCGGTGTCACCAGCAGGATGTTCTTCGAGCCTCTTGAAATAGGGAAGCAGGGAAGAGTAGTTCCAACCTTTGTTACCGGCACGCTCCCAATCATCGAAGTCCGAGGCTTGCCCCCGGACATAGATCATGGCATTGATAGAGCCAGAGCCGCCCTGAACTTTTCCTCGAGGAGCATAAATCCTGCGATTGCCCAACGCCGCTTGTGCGTCGCTATAGTACATGTAGTTGTATTTCGGATTATAATAAGTTTTCGCAAAACCTACCGGCACCTTGATCCACGGGGAAGCATCGCGCCCACCCGCTTCGACCACTAGCACGCGATTATGCCCAGAGGCGCTAAGGCGATCGGCCAGGACACACCCTGCCGACCCCGCTCCGACGATGATGAAGTCGTATTCCATCACATCATTTCTCCGGAATGCTTTTCCAGTCTGTGGCCGACTGGTCTTTGTAGTCGTAAGGTTTTGGATCCATGCTCAGGTGAAGCCTCCTGCCGGAATAAGGCGAGTGCTCTCTGACCACGGCCATGTCGAGTTCCACTCCCAGCCCCGGCTTGTTCGAAGGGATGATGTAGCCATCACGCCATTCGATCTTCTCTTCGAGAACATCTGCATGAAACCCTTCCCAGGTTCCGATGCTTTCCTGTATAAGAAAGTTAGGAGTGGCAGTTGCCAGCTGTATACTTGCTGCTGCACCAATCGGACCGTTATAGACATGAGGAGCGATCTGAGCGTAGTGAACTTCTGCCAGGGCAGCGATCTTCTTTCCCTCTAGAATGCCACCAACTCGACTCAGGTTCATTTGCAGAATGGATGCCGCCTTGTGGGTGAGCAAGTCGTGAAATTCATACTTTGTTGTCAAGCGCTCACCCGTCGCAATCGGGATGGTCGTGTTATCCGCCACCCGGGCCATAGCTTCACTCTGGCCCGGCGGCACCGGCTCCTCGAACCACAATGGATCGAAAGGCTCGAGCCTTTTGGCAAGACGGATAGCCGCCGCTGGCGTCATCTGGCCATGAGTACCAAACAGAAGGTCACAGTCGTTACCTACTGCTTCCCGGATGCGTTGGCAGAAGGTGGCACTCTTCGCCATGGCTTCCAGGGAAAGCATATGGCCCGAGTAGGCGGTGTAGGGACCGGCCGGGTCAAACTTGAGTGCGGTAAAGCCAAGCGCTCTGTTTTCCTGCGCACACTCAACAGCCAGTTCCACGTTGTCGTAGTCGTAGTTACCTCTGGCATCACTTGGGTAGAGGTAGGTATAGGAACGCAGCTTGTCATGAACCTTGCCACCAATCAGTTCATAGACAGGCTTGCCTAAGGCCTTTCCCACTATATCCCAGCAAGCAATTTCGAGGCCGCTGAGTACGCCCATCAAGGTAAGGTCTGGACGCTGGGTAAACCCACTCGAGTAAGCTTCACGGTATAGACGCTCGATTTGATGCGGATTCTTGTCTTTCAGATAGCGATCAAAAACATCCTCGATAGCCGCTGTCATGACCTGTGGATGAAACGAAGCAGCATAGACTTCTCCGACGCCCTCGACGCCGCACGCCGTACCAAGCTTGAGGAATATCCAATACATACCTCCGACATGTGGTGGAGGCGTTGCAACAACGTAGGTCTCACAACTGACAATTTTCATGAAAGAATCCTTTTCAAGCTGGCATGCTGGAAGATGACGTGACTAGCGTGCGAAGGGTAAGCCAGCCATTAGCCGAAAAAGCACCTAAGTCCTCCTACAAATTCAGGCATTGAGTCATCTTGCCGCCGCCGCTGTATCTAGCATTTTCTTACCTGGTCGAAGAAGGCCTCTTCAACCAGGTAGGGACTAACGGTCCTGGAAGTTGATGAAATCAGGATGTTAAGAGAATGACCTGTTCGGAACGTCAGCGACATCACCGAGAAACATCGGTCAGTAACTCATCACTACCAGGCGCGTCTGGGTGTAGTCCAGCATGCCATGCTTGCCGTCATCTCCGCCCAGGCCGGAACGCTTCCAGCCAGCGTGATAGCCCTGAAAAGGATCTGAGGGCGTACGATTGATGTAGACTTCGCCTGCCTCAATATTGTTGGCAATTTTCATGGCTGTACGGTAGTTCTCGGTGAAGATAACTGACGCGAGACCGAACTGATGGTCATTCGCCATGGCCAGTGCTTCATCGATATTGCCGTAGGTCAGTACCGGTAGCACGGGACCAAATATCTCTTCCTGAACGATTTCCATATCCTGCCGGCACTGCGTCAGCAAGGTCGGAGGATAGAAGTACCCGGGACCTTCTGGAATATAGCCCCCGCTTTGCAGGCTCGCACCATCATCAATTGCCCGTTCTACCATCTGATGAACGTTAAGGCGAGTATTCTCATTAATCAGCGGCCCCATGAGCCTGCTATTCTCGGCGCGATTGCCGAATGAGCATGCCTCGAGATTCGATTTCAGTAGACCGATAAACTCTTTGGAGACCGATTCATGCACATAGACACGCTCTATAGCTGTGCAGAGTTGACCACAGTTGGTGGTCTTGGAACCGATGATCTGTTGTGCGGCCTGTTCAAGGTCTGCATCCGGTTCGACGATGGCCGGTGACTTACCGCCCAGTTCCAGTGAGGCCTTGGCGATATTGACCTGAGAATACTCAAGCACCTTGCGGCCCGCGCCGACGCTGCCGGTCAACGTAATCATGCCGATCTTCGGGTGAGTGCAAACAGCTTCTGCGGTAGCGTGATCCATTGTCAGGATGTTCACCACACCGGCAGGGATCCCCGCATCCTTGACCGCCTTGGCGATCTCAAAGGCCGAGCAGGGAGTGTTATTGCTGGGTCGCACCACCACGGTATTGCCGGTAATCAGCGCCGGAGCTATCTTTCTAAGCAGGGTGAAGACAGGGTAGTTAAACGGAATCAGGCAGGCCACCACCCCGATCGGCTCGCGTTGAAGCAGCAGGCTTTCGTCCGGCGTGTCGCTTGGCACGATGTCGCCCTCAATGCGGCGCGCCCACTCAGCGTGGTAACGAGTGATGTCCGCGGCGTAGACCGCTTCGTTCGTCGCATCCTCGAGACTCTTGCCCGACTCGTCGGCCAATGCCCGTCCGATCGCGTCTCGGCGTTCCATCAAGGCTTCGGCAAGCTTGTGCATATAGCTCGCCCGCTCGGCACTCGTCAGGCGGCGCCACGCCTTCTGAGCCTTGGCAGCACCGTCAACTGCTTCGAGAGCCTGCTCGGAAGTCGCGGCGTGCACCTGCCCCACCAGCCCTTCGGTGGCAGGGTTGTAGACCGGGATCATGGCGCCTTGCGGAGAGGTGACAAAGTCGTTGTTGATGAAATTCCCGTCGGTGCTCATTGCTCACTCCTGAAATATGTTGCGCCAGACTAAGAAGCGGGCCCAGGGCTGTCAATGGAATTCCGCATGTAAAAATATAATTCCATATATGGAATTATATTCTCCGCGGTGATGAGCCTTAGCCCGGAAATTGCACCGGGCTGGTCCCGTGACACTCCTTCCCTATTTCCCCTATGAGTTGGGAGGCCTGACGATCATGTTTAACTCAAGGGCATAAGAAAATTGCATGCATCGGGATAAGCGATGAGCTCTACTCGCTTCCCGGCATGGGGCTCATCATGCTCACCAGCGCTAGCGTGATGACCGAAGCCAACCGAGGAAGCCCGAGATGTCCACCCCCTACGCCTTTGTCATTCACGAGCAGCCCCCGGCGGTCGTCCTCGACGACGGCCAGCAGACGCGAGAGATCAGTCCGCTGTGGTTGCGCGAGCGCACCCAGGCGTCGGACCAGCTGGAGGCGATGACCCGGCAGCGCCTATTCGATTCCCACGCCATCGACGCGGCCCTGACGCTGGAGAGTGCGTCACGGGTCGATGAGCAGCATGTGGCGCTGGCGTTCAGCGATGGGCATCGCGAGACGTATGATCTCCGCGTACTGGCCGATGAGCTCGACGACGCCGCGGCGATCTTTCCTGCCGCCGAACCCTGGGATGCCAGCCTGGATCAGGCGCGGGTGCGCTTCGACTGGCGGCGGGTGCTCAAGGAACCGGCCTATTTCCGCGACTCCCTGGACGCCTACCTGCGCTATGGCTATCTCATCCTCTACGGCGTGCCCACCGACCCCGAGCGTATCCTCCAGGTGGGCAGCCACTACGGCTACGTGAAGGAGACCAACTTCGGGCGCTACTTCGAGGTCTACTCGCGGCCCAGCGGCAACGATCTGGCCTATCGCAGCGTGGCGCTGGGGCCGCATACCGATAACCCCTATCGCAACCCGGTGCCGGGCATCCAGCTGCTGCACTGCCTGGTCAACGAGACCAGCGGCGGGCTGTCGACCCTGGCTGACAGCCTCAAGGTTCTCGAGCGGCTGCGCCGGGAAGAGCCCGAGGGCTATGCGCTGCTCAAGACCACGCCGGTGCGCTTTCGCTTCGTCGACGCCGGTACCGAGCTGGTCACCCAGCGCACCATGATCCAGACCGACGATGATGGCCATCCCACCGGGGTTCACTACAGCCCTCGTCTGGACGCGCTGCCGCTGCTCTCCGATGCCCAGACCCGGCAGTTCCACCGGGCGCGTCAGCGGCTCGGCGAGCTGCTGGCGGATCCCACCTACGAGGCACGCTTTACCCTCGATGCAGGCGAGCTGATGCTGTTCGACAACAGCCGTGTGCTGCATGGGCGCACCAGCTACGACCCCAGCGAAGGGCAGCGTCACCTGCAGGGCTGCTACCTGGACACCGACGGTCCGCGCGAACGATTCGCCAGCCTGCTGAAACATCATGAATCCATCGAGGAGGTGGCCTGAATGGACAAGGTCGCATTTCGACAGATGAAGGACGGCACCCGTGAGGAGTATGTCTTTCTCGACCGCCTGGAAGAGGCGTTCAATCAGGGGCTGGTGGATCGTCTACTGCAGGCGCTGCGCAACCTGGAGAACACCCTGAGCGGCTACCAGGTCACGCGGCTGGAGCACTCCCTGCAATCGGCTGGGCGCGCCGAGGCGGACGGCGCCGACGAGGACATGATCATCGGCGCCCTGCTGCACGATCTCGGCGACGAGTTGGCGCCCTACAACCACTCCCAGTTGGCCGCGGCCATCATCCGCCCCTATGTGCGCGGCGAGGTGACTTGGGTAGTGCACCACCATGGCCTGTTCCAGAAGGTCTATTACGCGCACCACTTCGGCGACGACCCGCATGAGCGTGATCGCTACCGCGACCATCCCTGGTACCAGAGCTGCGTCGACTTCTGCGAGCGCTACGACCAGGCCGCCTTCGACCCGGATTACCCGACGCCGTCGCTTGAGCACTTCGAGCCGATGCTGCGGCGGGTCTTCTCGCGCACGCCCTTCGATCCGGCGGTGATCGGCGAGGAGCGGCCGCTGGAGCCATGAGTCGGCTCCCGGGAAGGCGGTGGTTCGCCGGGCTCAGGAAGGCAGCGTCGGGACGGCCTCGAGCAGCCAGTCGCTGACCGGCTCGACCACGGCGCTGCGGTGATGCTTGACGCTGAGCCAGTAGCCGTAGTCCTTGCGCGTGACCCGGGGCCCCAGCTCAACCAGCTGGCCGCTCGCCAGATAGTCCTGAACGAGGATCGACCAGCCCAGCGCAACGCCCTGATGGGCGAGGGCAGCATTCAGCAGCAGGGCGTAGTTGTGGTAGGCGAAGAGGTCGTCCCGGGGCGCCAGGGTCAGGCCGGCATGCCGGCACCACTGCGCCCAGTTCAGCCAGCGGGGGTCGCGAATGTCTTGGTGAAGCAGGGAAATCCTCGGCAGATCCGCAGTGGTCAGCGTGTCCTTCAGGTCGTACTGGCGGGCATAGTCAGAGCTACACACGGGGAACACGGCTTCACTAGCCACCAGGCGTCCCCGATCCTGCGGTACGTAAGGGCCAAAGCGAATCGCAATATCGGCCCCCTGTAGCTCTGGAGCGTCGGCGCGATCTATCGGCATCAGCTTGAAGGTCAAGTCCGGAAAGGCCCGTTTGAGCGCCGGTAGGCGCGGCAGCAGCCACAGGTGCGTGAAGCCGGAGCCGGCGGCGATCACCACGGAAGGAGAGGGACGTTTGCCATCCTGTATCAACCGCTCGCAGGATTCCCGGATCTGCTTCAAGCCGGGGGCTATCTCGTCATAGAAACGCTCGCCCTGGGCAGTCAGGGTCAAGCGGCCTCCCTGACGGTGGAAAAGCGGCACCCCCAGCCGCTCTTCCAGAGCCCGAATGCGCTGGGAAATGGTCGGCTGGGTGGTGCGCTCCTCGTCGGCGGCCGACGTCATGGAGCCTAGGCGCGCCGTGGCTTCGAACGCGATGAGAGAGGCCATGGAAGGGGGACGCTGGCTCACGTGGGCAGTCACTTCTCGGGCACAAGATATTAATAGCGTGCCAAATGTAGCAGCTGCCTGCCTAGCTCGAATATTGCATCAGTGTCGCGAGGTCGGCCTGCTGGGTGAGAAAGCGCACTCTGCGTGCTGGATAGAACGAGGATCGCCTCCTTTTTGGTTCACCACACTTTACCGGGAAACGCGGCACGGATCTTCAGGAAGAAGTACGCCATGTCGGGTCCGGCGCCGGCAGGTCGCGCTGAAGGGCGCTGCTGCTTGTCGTTGGCCTTGAGGGTATGCCAGTGCAGCCCAACCAGGTCGGCGACGTGCCGGACCGGCAGCAGGGTCATCAGGCCCTCCACCCATTGGCGCAGCGTGATGCACGGGTGAACGGCCCGGCAGCCAGTCGATACTTCGTGAGTCGGGCCACAGACGGGGCAGAGCAGGCGGCACGCGGTCTCCGGCTCCAGTTGCAGCCTCAGCGTCTGGGGGTCCAGGAGCTAATGATGGACGACGGTGAAACTTTTCCAGAACAGGCAGAGCGGGGTAGCATCCATGGCAACGGCGGTATCAGTAGGCTGACATTTGTAGTGAACATCAGCTTAATCGGATTTACCGCCGTTTCTCTGTTCCGACGTCCCCTAAGATCACTTTTCTTTCACTCCAGTCTGCGAAGAACCAGATTTTGTGCCGGCTTGTGGAGAACCGTGGTAAACATGCCTAACTAGAGGCTGCAAGCCGACTGCTTTTCCAGCGCGCTGCGCCTCCAAAACGGCGGCTGAGCCCAAGCGGAAGGGTCACTCCCCTTGGTGACAGATCATTTCAAAACTATGGCTCAATGATTTACAATAGTTGTGAACGAAGACTCTTTAGTCACGGAATTCTCACATTATTCTATGGGGTAAAAATGCCTGATTTAAGTTACCTGCGAACACTCGATCCCAACCGTTTCAAAATTCATGGTGACCAACCGACGATGAAAGCAGTAGTGACGACGGGCAACGGCGGTTATGAGAAACTTGACTACTGCAATGTCCCGATTCCCATACCGAGGCCAGGCGAGGTGTTACTCAGGGTCTTGGCGGCCGGGGTCAATAACACAGAGATCAACACCCGACTTGGCTGGTATTCTTCATCGGTTCAGGGTGGGACCGAGCACTTATCTGAAAACGTTCATGAGCCAGATATCAAGGACGGCGGCTGGAACGAAGAAACTCCTTTTCCATTTATTCAGGGTACGGATTGCTGTGGCGAGGTTGTTGCCTGGGGTGAGGGTACTAACTGGCCGGATATTGGGAAGCGAGTTCTTGTCAGGGCCTGCATGCGTCTTAACGGCTTTGATTATCTGGATAATCTTTGGATCGCTTCGGACTTTGATGGAGCGTTTGCTCAATACGTCACGGCTCCGGCCAGCGAAGTATTTGAAATCGATTGCGATTGGAGCGATGTAGAGCTTGCGACAATACCTTGTGCCTATGGAACGGCGGAAAACATGCTGCACCGTGCAGACGTTAAAGAAGCTGATCGCGTGTTGGTTACTGGAGCGTCGGGTGGAGTCGGATCAGCAGTCGTGCAGTTGGCCAAACGTCGGGGTGCTTATGTTATCGCCGTAACCGGCGAAAGTAAGCTGGATGTTGTCCGGAGTCTGGGAGCCGACCAAGTGATTCCCCGAGGCTCGGACCTTAGCACTGAGGTTCAGGATTCATCGGTGGATGTTGTTATCGACAATGTCGCTGGTGAGCAGGTCGGAAAGCTTTTAAAGCTGATGGCTCGCGGTGGTCGATATGCTTCGTCTGGAGCAATTGCCGGGGCGATGACCACCATCGATATGCGCGATTTTTATCTCAAGGATTTAACGCTTATTGGCTGCACAGCCTGGGATGAACCAATCTTTTCAAACCTCATAGATTACATTGAAAAAGATGACATACGCCCGCTGGTCGCAAGAACGTTCGAGTTAAAAGACATAGCGACTGCGCAAAAGGAATTTCTCAAGAAGGAACATTTTGGAAACTTTGTACTGGTGCCACCACTATGAAAGATTCTTCGTCACATAATGTGGGTTTGGCCTGATCAAAAAGATGACCGACGGTGCTGCCGATCAGGTAGATCATCACGATGACGTTGGCTTCGCTCAGGTAGCCACGGGTGCTTAATCAGGCCACCTGGAATATCCTTCTCAGGCCGGGGATCCAGAGCCTCACCTCCTGCTCAGCATGCCGCTTCAGCGCCGTCAGGGCCTTCGTTATCGGCTTGAGCAATGCTTGGCCGGGGACGGCCTCCCGCATGACCTTGAGGTAGTTCATGATGCGCCACAGGAGGCACGCGGCGTCAGAGCATGCTGAATCCAGCACAGCTTATCGGTGATGACCCAGGCATCGGCCGAGGCGCTCCAGTCACTCAACAGTTCCTGAAGCAAGGTAATCTGCCTGGCCGTCAGGTTACCGCTATCCAGGCGCTTCAAGACCGCCCACCGAAGCACTTTGGGATACCCCTTCTCACGGCGCCCTTTCTTGCGGACCTCGTCCAGCGCGGTCTGCAGGTGTGGAACCAGAAGACCGTAACTTCGCCGTTGGGGAGGTTCTCGGCAATCCCGCTCAGGAAGGCTTGCGACATATCCCAGCCCCCCGTCAACGTCCCTGAAGATTGTCCGGGTTGCCGTCATGCTCCGCCAGAAAGGAGCTGAAGGCCGTAATGGTGGCCTTGCCATACCCGGGCACAGCGAAGATGACCGGCTCCTGCTTGCGCTGCATCTCGAGGAACACCGTAACGTAGCGTTGGCCGCGCCGACAGTGGCCACACTGGGCAGATCCAGCTCTCCCAGCATGCGGACCACGTAGTGATGCACGATTCGCCATAGCCCCTTGTATGAGATCTCCAGCTGCCGGGAGGCGGCCATCACTGGCATCTCCTTGACCAGGGACATGGCGGTCTGCTCGAACAGCAAGGTGAAGTCACTACCCGGCCGCGCCCAGAACACCTCGATGCGCTTGACGCCAAGCTCGAGGCAGATGATCGTCGTCGCCCTGGCCTGCCTACCCATCTGCTTCACCGGCGGATTGATCAACCGCTGGGAGGGCGCCATGCTGCTGGCCTATCACCTGGCCTATACCCTCTATCTGATTCTCGCGGCCACCTACCACGACGCCCTGCCAGCCTTCAGTGCCACCCTGCTCTATTATTTCGCGTTGCCACTGACGGCGCTAACGTTGGCCGTTCTGGTGATGCAAGAGCGACGGAGGCGCTCCTGAACAGTCAATGTCATGCGAGTGCGATCCTGCTCCCGATTCCTTCCAGAAGGTGTCTCGAGTTGTTGAACGTCGTTACTCGGAGCCTGTGCCCAAACCCGTGCCCCAGAGAAGCCACGGGTCAATCAGCAAAAGAGAATATGGCTGATTTGCTTTCTGACCTGGGCACGGTATGGACACGATTTGGGCACAGGCAGAAAAAAGGACCTACGGAATTTCCGTAAGTCCTTGAATTCGTGGCGCGCCCGGCAGGATTCGAACCTGCGACCCTCGGCTTCGGAGGCCGATACTCTATCCAACTGAGCTACGGGCGCACATGCCTGGCGATGGGTGCCAGGCGGTCGACATCGTACCCGCCAGCCCCGCCGCTGTCCAGCGGCCAACCCGCTCGCTTCCGGCCATGGTATGAGCCGAGACATTTTCCAGGCGTAGGTGATGCCGGTATACTGGCTAGCACTTATGCGCGCCATGGCGTCCACCGGCTGACGTGATGCCGAGCGTGATTCCGAAGACAGGACCGTCGAGAGGTGGTGAGAGTGAAATCCAGCAAGCTGTTCATGGGGTGTCTGGCCACCCTGGGCCTGACCGCAGGTATCGCCGTGGCACAGGACGACGCGGAGCGCGAGGCCATCGCGGAACGCCTGAAGCCGGTCGGGGAGCTCTGCCTGCAGGGCGAGGACTGCGGTACGGCCATGGCAGCCAGCAGCGGTGGCGATGATACCTCCGACGGTGGCGGCAGCGTGGATGGCGAAGGCATCTACAACAATGTCTGCATGGCCTGCCACGAGACCGGCGCCGCCGGCGCTCCGGTGCGCGGCGACGAAGCCGCCTGGAGCGAGCGCACCGGCAAGGGCTTCGAGACCCTGTTGAGCCACTCCATCAACGGCTTCAACGCCATGCCGGCCCGCGGCGGCAACCCCAACCTCTCCGATGAGGAGATGGAAGCGGCGACCGCCTACCTGGTCGAACCGGTGATGGACGTGCCCGAACTGGGTGGCGACGAGGAAGATGCGGCGTCCGGCGAAGAACAGGCTGCCGGAGACGAAGAAGACGCGTCCTCTGGCGAGGAACAGGCTGCTACCGACGAGGAAGGTACCGCCTCCGGTGAAGAGGAAGCAGCGACCTCAGACGAGGAAGGCGCCGCCTCCGGTGACGAACCGGCCCATGCCGGCATCGACGGCGAGGCCATCTACAACCAGATCTGCATGGCCTGCCATGAGACCGGCGCCGCCGGTGCGCCGGTACGTGGCAATGCCGACCAGTGGGCCGCCCGCCTGGAGCAGGGCATGGAGACCCTCTATGACCACTCGATCAATGGCTTCAACGCCATGCCGGCCAAGGGCGGCAACCCGAGCCTCTCCGATGACGAGGTGAAGGCCGCCACCGACTACCTGGTCGAGCCGGTGCAGTAAGCTCCCGGCCACAGGACAACAAGCGGGGCGCCTTCGGGCGCCCCGCTTGCGTTCGAGGATGAGGCCCTCCGCCCAATAAAAAGGCTTCAGCCCAACAACGAGCGCAACCCGGCGATGGCGTCCTGGCCTCTCGCCTGCTTCTTCTCGGGGTCCTCCCGGTCGGCGCGGCCCTCCCACTCGAGGTCGCCTTCCGGCAACTCGTCGAGGAAGCGGCTGGGCGTGCAGTCCATCAGCTCGCCGTAGGCCTTGCGCTGTCGCGCCAGGGTCAGGGTCAGGGTACGCCGCGCCCGGGTGATGCCCACATAGGCCAGACGCCGCTCCTCCTCCACCGTGCCCGCCTCGATGGCGTTGCGGTGGGGCAGCAGCTCCTCCTCCAGGCCCATCAGGTAGACATGGGGAAACTCCAGGCCCTTGGAGGCGTGCATGGTCAGCAGCTGGACCCGGTCGGAGTCGTCCTCCTCGGCCTGCTGCTCGAGGATGTCGCGCAGCACCAGCCGCGAGATGGCCGCCTCCACGTCATCGGTCTCGGTCTCCGTGCTGGCCGTGTCCTCGGGGTCACGGTTCATGGACTTCTCGAGCTGGTCGACCAGCACCCAGACATTGGCCATGCGCCGCTCGGCGATGGTCGGGGCGCTGGCGTTCTGGTAGAGCCAGGCCTCGTAGTCCATCTCGTGGAGCATGCCGCGGATGGCGTCGATGGCGTCGCCCTGGTCCATGCGCCGCCGCACACCGTCGATAAAGTGGGTAAACCTCCCCAACCTCTCGACCGCTCTGACCGGCAACAGCTGCTCCAGGCCCAGCTCATGACAGGCGGCGAACAGCGAGATGTTGCGGCCGGAGGCCTGGTCGTTGGCATAGTTGGCGAGCTTCTCCAGGGTGCTGGGGCCGATCTCGCGGCGCGGCACGTTGACGATGCGCAGGAAGGCGTTGTCGTCGGCCGGGTTGATCAGCAGCCGCAGGTAGGCCATGGCGTCCTTGATCTCATTGCGCGAGAAGAAGGAGGTGCCGCCGGAGAGCTTGTAGGGGATCTGGTAGTGCTGCAGCTTGAGCTCCAGCAGCCGAGCCTGGAAGTTGCCGCGATAGAGTACCGCGAAGTCGCGCCACTCGGCAGACTCCTTGATGCGCCGGGTGAGGATCTCGCTGGCCACGCGCTCGGCCTCGGCCTCCTCATGGCGGTTGACTACCACGCGGATCGCCGCCCCCTCGCCCATCTCCGACCACAGGGATTTCTCGTAGACGTGGGGGTTGTTGGCGATCAGGGTGTTGGCGGCGCGCAGGATGGTGCCGGTGGAGCGGTAGTTCTGCTCCAGCTTGATCACCTTGAGGCGCGGGAAGTCCTCGCCGAGGGTGACCAGGTTCTCGGGGCGAGCCCCGCGCCAGGCATAGATCGACTGGTCGTCGTCGCCCACCACGGTGAAGGTCGAGCGCTCGCCCATCAGCAGCCGCACCAGCAGGTACTGGCTGATGTTGGTGTCCTGGTACTCGTCGACCAGCATGTAGTGGATCTTGCGCCGCCAGCGGGCCAGCGCCTCGGGATCGTCACGCAGCAGTACCACCGGCAGCAGGATCAGGTCGTCGAAGTCCACGGCGTTGTAGGCCTTGAGGTGACGCACATAGGCCTCATAGACCCGGGCGGCGTACTGCTCGTCGTCGTCCGCGGCATGCGAGAGGGCCTGGCCGGGCAGCACCAGGTCATTCTTCCACTGGGAGATCTGGTGCTGCACGCCGTTGATCGCCTCGGCATCGACCTGGGCGTCCTTGTTCATCAGGTCGCGCAGCAGCGCCTTGGCATCCTCCGGGTCGAACAGCGAGAAGCCCGGCCGATAGCCCAGCGCCTTGAGCTCGCTGCGGATGATATTGAGCCCCAGGGTATGGAAGGTGGAGACGGTCAGCCCGTGCCCTTCCTTGCCCTTGAGCATGCTGCCCACGCGCTCCTTCATCTCCCGGGCGGCCTTGTTGGTGAAGGTCACCGCGGCGATGCGCCGGGCGCTCATGCCGCACTCCTGCACCAGGTAGGCGATCTTGGTGGTGATCACGCTGGTCTTGCCGGAGCCCGCCCCGGCCAGCACCAGGCAGGGGCCGTCGATGTAGCGCACGGCCTCCTGCTGGCGGGGGTTGAGGCCGGCGAGCCGGCTGGCGATGGTCGGTGACATCAGCACTTCCTCGCAGACTCGGGGTCGTCGCCCTCCGGCAGGCCGGCCCCCGGAAGGCCGGACCCCATGAATCCCAGTTGGCGCCAGGCCTCGAAGACCACCACCGCACAGGCGTTGGAGAGGTTCAGGCTGCGACTCTCCGCCAGCATGGGAATGCGCAGGCGCTGCTCCTCGGGCAGGGCATCGAGCAGCGCCTGGGGCAGGCCACGGGTCTCCGGGCCGAACACCAGGGCATCGCCCTCGCGATAGGCGGGCTCATGGTAGCCGGTGCGCCCGCGGGTCGAGACGGCGAAGAGCCGCTCGGGGGCCACCGCCGCCAGGAAGGCCGCCCAGTCGGCATGGACCGTTACCCGCGCCCACTCGTGGTAGTCGAGCCCGGCACGCCGCAGGCGCTTGTCGTCCAGCACGAAGCCCATGGGCTCGATCAGGTGCAGGCGGAACCCGGTGTTCGCGCACAGCCGGATCAGGTTGCCGGTGTTGGGGGGGATCTCGGGCTGGTAGAGCACCACGTCGAGCATCAACGACTCCTGATATGAAGGGCACGCAACGCCCTCGGGCCCCGTGCGGGGCCCGAGGGTCGGTCGCCAAGCGCCTACCGCACGCCGCGTGACGCTCAATCGCCTCCTACGCCATAGCGCGCACGGTAGGCGCGGATCGCCTCGGCATGGGGTTTCATCGCCTCGCCGGCGTGCTCTTCAAGGTACTCGAGCACCATGTCCAGGGTGACGATGCTGACCACCGGCATAGCGTAGGCAGCCTCGACTTCCTGGATGGCACTGGTTTCGCCCCGACCACGCTCCTGGCGATCCAGGGCGATCAGCACGCCGGCCGCCCGGGCGCCGTCGCCCTCGATCAGGCCCATCACCTCGCGGATGGCGGTGCCGGCGGTGATCACGTCGTCGATGATCAGGACCCGTCCCTCGAGCGCGGCACCGACGATGTTGCCCCCCTCGCCGTGATCCTTGGCCTCCTTGCGGTTGAAGGCATAGGGCAGGTCGCGGTCATGGTGGTCGGCCAGTGCCACGGCGGTGGTGGCCGCCAGCGGGATGCCCTTGTAGGCCGGCCCGAACAGCACGTCGACCTCGAGGCCACTGGCCTGGATGGCCCGGGCATAGAAGCGCCCCAGCCGCGCCAGGGCGCCCCCGGTCCGGAACAGGCCGGCATTGAAGAAATAGGGGCTGACCCGACCGGACTTCAGGGTGAATTCGCCGAAGCTCAACACGCCCTGCTCGATGGCGAACTCGATGAACTCCCGCTGGTAGTCTTGCATGCGCTGCGCGCCGGGTTGGTCCGCCACAGGGCCTCCTCTACACGGTCAAGGGCCTATATCACGTCTATCGACCGGGGCCATTTACCCAAACGTCGAAACGTCGGGTATCATACACGCGCGACGCAAAAGGGACCATGTATGAAAATCGCCACCATCAATGTCAACGGCATCCGCGAGGCCGTCGGTCGAGGCTTTCTCGACTGGCTGGCCGACCAGGACGCCGACGTCGTCTGCGTGCAGAATCTCAAGGCCAAGAGCTTCGAGCTGGACGACAGCATCCTCTATCCGGAAGGCTACGAGGGCTACTTCCTCGATGCCGAACAGGACGGCTTCTCGGGGGTCGGCCTTTACTGCCGCAAGATCCCCAAGGCGATCATGTACGGGCTGGGCTTTCCCCAGTGCGACCATGAGGCGCGCTTCCTGCAGGCTGACTACGACCGCTTCAGCATCGCCAGCTTCCTGATGCCCGACGGCAGCGACGTTGCCGCCAAGCAGGCCTTCATGGCCCAGTACCAGGAGTACCTGTCGAAGATGGCCCGCAAGCGGCGCGAGTATATCATCTGTGGCACCTGGCACATCGCCCACAAGACCATCGACCTGGAGAACTGGGCCGACAACCAGACCACGCCCGGCTTCAAGCCCGAGGAGCGCGCCTGGATGGACCAGGTGTTCGGCCCCACCGGCTTCATCGACACCTTCCGCGAGATCAACCGCGACGCCGGCGAGTATACCTGGTGGCCGAAGCTCGACCAGGAGGTGCCACGCTCCCGCCAGGAAGGCTGGCGCATCGACTACCAGGTGGTGGGCCCCGAGTTCCGTCGCCACGTGGTGGACGCCTGGATCGACTACGATGCCACCTTCTCGGAGTTCGCCCCGCTGATCGTCGAGTACGACCTGACGCTCTGAGTCCGCTCCCTTCGTCGCCGTTCCGGCCTGCCCGGAACGCATCGCGCCGGCCCTCGGGCCGGCGCGATGCGTTCCTACGGGGCGAGGCGCGACAGCGCTTCGGCCAATAGGTTGGCTCAGCCGCGAATGCCCAAGGCCGCGCGCTGGTGTTCGAACAGCTCGCTGCCGGCCTTCTCGGCCAGGTCGAGCATGGCGTCGAGCTGGGCGCGGCTGAAGGTGCCGGCCTCGGCAGTGCCCTGTACCTCGATCAGTCCGCCACCCTCGGCCATCACCACGTTCATGTCGGTATCGGCGCTGGAGTCCTCGGGGTAGTCCAGGTCGACCACCGGCAGCCCCTTGAACAGCCCCACCGAGACCGAACTCACCAGCTGGTGGAAGGGGTCGCCCTTGATCAGCTTCTCGCGCTGCAGGTGGCGAATGGCATCGATCAGCGCCACGCAGCCGCCGGTGATGGAGGCGGTGCGGGTGCCACCATCGGCCTGGATGACGTCGCAGTCCACGGTGATGGTGAACTCGCCGAGCTTCTTGAGGTTCACCGCGGCCCGCAACGAGCGGCCGATCAGCCGCTGGATCTCCAGGGTACGGCCGCCCTGCTTGCCACGGGTCGCCTCGCGGCTGCCCCGGGTGTGGGTAGCGCGGGGCAGCATGCCGTACTCGGCGGTCACCCAGCCCTGCTTCTTGCCGCGCAGCCAGCGCGGCACGCCGACCTCGACGCTGGCGTTGCACAGCACCTTGGTGTCGCCGAACTCCACCAGCACCGAGCCCTCGGCGTGGCGGGTATAGTCGCGAGTGAGACGGATCTCGCGGGGCTGGTCGGGGGCGCGTCCGCTAGGACGCCGGATCTCCGAAGACATGGCACCTCTCTTGAACCGGAAGAGTGACGGGATGTCACGCTGTGGGATGGCGGCCATTCTACACGCTATCGGCGGGGAATCGGTTACACTGCCCGCCCCATAGAGATCACGGCGCATCGGGAGGCACCATGACCCACAGCATGACCGCCTTTTCACGCCAGGATCGCGACACCGCGGCCGGCACCCTGCAGCTCGAGCTGCGCTCGGTGAACCAGCGCTATCTGGAACCGCACTTCCGCCTGCCCGAGGCGCTGCGCGACCTGGAGCCGATGTTCCGCGAGGCGCTGCGTACGCGCCTGGCCCGCGGCAAGGTCGAGTGCACCCTGCGCTTCGAGCCGGCCGGCGACGAGGCCGCCCCGGCCGTGGACCGCCATCGTCTCGCGGCGCTGGCCACGGCGCTGGAGGAGGTCCGCGAAAGCGTCCCCGGGACCGCCATGCCCGATGCCCTGAGCCTGCTCGACCATCCCGGCGTGCTGGAGAGTCGCGGTCCCGACATGGAGACCGTCAAGCAGCAGGCGCTCGCGCTGTTCCAGGCCGCCCTGGACGACCTGGTCGCGGGCCGCGCCCGGGAGGGCGAGAAGCTCGCCGCACTGATCCGCGAGCGGCTCACCGCAGTAAACACTCAGGTGGCCGAGGTGCGACGGCTGATGCCCCATATCCTCGAGCGCCAGCGAGCCCAGCTGCTGGAACGCCTGGAGGCGATCCGCGCCGAGCTGGACCCCCAGCGGCTGGAAGCCGAGCTGGTGCTGCTCGCCCAGAAGGCCGACGTCGACGAGGAACTCGACCGCCTGGCCACCCATGTCGCCGAGGTGGAGCGCCAGCTCGACCAGCCGGGCCCGGTGGGACGCCGCCTGGACTTCCTGATGCAGGAGCTCAACCGCGAGGCCAACACCCTGTCGTCCAAGTCGGTGGTGGCGGCCACCACCCGCTGCGCCGTGGAGCTCAAGGTGCTGATCGAGCAGATGCGCGAGCAGATCCAGAACATCGAATGATGTCCACAGACTTCTACCACCATCCATATCATATTGTTTTTTATGCAATATCAAGTGTGGACTGTCTATGGATGTCTACGAAAATCTAGCTTAAGCCACCGCCAAGTGGGGAGTACAATGGGGAGTACACTGGCTTACTCCCCACCCAAAAGGCACTTTTCCCAAAATGTACTCCCCACTTCAAACGCTCACCCCGAGCCTGGCCACCCTTTCCAGTGACAGCCCTCCCCTGCCAGCCAGGCGCCATAGGCTGTGTAAACATGCACTTGATGCGGCGTGCCCTACCCTGGTCGCCAAGTACTCAAACATTTGTTTCAAATTTTTTGATGGCGCTCTCTGGGAGGGGTAATGGGTAGCTTCACTGCCAAGAAGGTCCAGGCCCTGATCAAGGACGGCAATCCGGGACGCTACAACGACGGCAACGGCCTGTACCTGATGATCCCCGGTAAGGGAGCGCCCTACTGGATGCTTCGGTATACCGTCGCTGGAAAGCGTCGTGAGATGACGCTGGATAAATTCGCGGACCTGTCCCTAGCTGAGGCGCGCGAGCAGGCTGGAGAGGCCCGGAAGGCCATCCGCAACGGCGCCGACCCCATCGAAGAGCGTAAGCGTAAAGAGCAGGTCGCCATCCACACCGTCAAGGAGCTATTCAGCGACTGGTTCCAGGACTTGGAGAAGCGCCTCAAGCACCCCAACATCCCGAAGCGGATCTTCGAAAAGGAGGTCGCGCCCTCCATCGGGCACCTCACCCTGGATAGCGTCACCCCCATGGACGTGCGGGCCATCGTCAGGAAGGTCGCCGATAGTGGCCGCCCGGCCATCGCAAACGACACCCTGATGTACCTGAAGCAGCTGTTTAACCACGCCATCAAGCTGGGTCTACTCACCTACAACCCAGCAGCGGCCTTCAACGTCAACGACGCAGGCGGCATCGAGAAAAGCCGCGACCGAGCACTGAGCCTCGATGAGATTCGCCATGTCTTCCAGGTCTTCAGGGAAAACAGCGACGGCTTCAGTCGCGACAACTACCTCGCCTGTGCGCTTCTGCTCGTCTTGGGGGTGCGCAAGACCGAATTGACCGAAGCCCAGTGGTCAGAATTCAATCTGAAGAAAGGCCAGTGGAAGCTCTCCGGAGAGCGCAGCAAAACAGGCACCCGGATTGTCATTCCCCTCCCCCCGGAAACCATCGGATGGCTGGAAGAGCTCAAGACCCGCGCCTGCGGTTCGCCCTACGTCTTTCCCAGCCGCCGCAGCAGCAAGCGGCCCCACATGGGCAAGGACACCCTGAATCGCGCCATCGCGAAGCTCTTCGGCAAGGAGCCCGGAAAGAAGCCGCAGCCAGAGAACAGAATGGGCGATATCGCCGAGTTCACCGTGCACGACCTGCGCCGTACCTTCCGTAGCCTGTTGGCTGCTGCTGGCGTGCCGGGTCATGTCGCGGAGCGTTGCCTGAATCACAAGCTCAAGGGAGTACAGGGCATCTACGACCGCCACGATTACTTCGATGAAAGGAAAGAGGCCCTGACCAAAGTGGCCGAGTTGGTGGAGCCCGCCATCAACGAAGCCCAGGAAGCACGTGAGGAGAGCTGAGCACTCACCATCGAATACCACTGGCACAACATGTAGAGCCTGATGAGTGTCTAAAATACCCGGGGCGATTAATGCAGGGTAAACTCAGGATGAACAAACTATCTATAGACCACAACTAGTGAACGAGATTTCAGAGGAAATACAACAATGCGCTGGCGGCAGCTTCAGGCTTTTCGGGAAACCATGGTAACAGGTACAGTCAGCGGTGCAGCAGAGTTGATGGGCATTTCCCAACCTGCTGTCAGCCGATTAATTGATTCATTGGAACAGACATTATCTATAACCCTCTTTGACAGACGATCTGGAAGACTGCTCCCTACAGTAGAAGCACAGCTTTTTTATAAAGAGGTGCAGAAGGCTTTTAGCAGCTATGATCAACTCTCAACAGTTGCAGAAGACATACGTCTTGGACGTATGGGAAGCCTGCACGTCGCCTGCCTTCCTGCACTCGGCCTTTCATTTATTCCCGATGTAGTCGTCGATTTTTCGAGGAAGCAGCCAGACGTGGCGATTCGCTACGACCTACAATTATCGATGCGGGTTGAAGGATGGGTAACCTCACAGCAAGTCGATCTGGGGCTAGCTGAGTTTCCGTGCGAGGGCTTCGGGTTCGATAGCGAGGACTTTTCTGTCGAACCCTATGTCATTGCCATACCTGAGGCTCATCCGTTGGCCAAGAAACGCATCATCAGGCCCGACGATCTCTCGGGTGTACCACTCGTATGTCTGGGACCAGAAGCAGTGGGAAGAAAGCTGCTCGATGCATCTTTGACAAGACACAACATAAGGCCAAGAGTGGTATGTGAAACCCTGTATGCTTCAGGACTGTGCGAACTAATTGATCGCGGACTCGGTATAGGAATGGTGGATATGTTCACTGCTCATGATTATGCAGAAAAAAGTATCGCGTTCCGAAGATTCGAACCACAGATCATGTTTCATGTAGGGCTGCTGTACCCAAAACACCAGCCCCTATCTCGTACCGCTTCCGAATTTCTACAGCTGTTACGTGCAAAAAGAGATTTAGTGATAAACGATGCACAAAAAATGCTGGACGCTGTATGAGGACAAATCCCCAGAAAGGATTTTTTCGGACCTGTACGCGAACGTACAGGTCCCGTTCCTCAACGGATCATTTCCATCTTCGAAGCGGATGAGACGTTCGTGTCAGCCCCCCGTCGACACAGATATTCTGGCCTGACACATAGCCATTCTTTGGGCTTACCAGCCAGGAAACTAATTCGGCTACCTCTTCGGGCTCACCAAGGCGCCCCACCGGAATGTGTCTGGACACCTCCTCAATCTGACGCTGACTGTACTTGGACTTGAGAGCTTCCGTAGCTGTGTATCCTGGCGCAACGGCATTGACCAGAACACCTTTGTCGGCGACCTCGGACGCCAATGATGCCGTGAAGCCGTCAATACCGAATTTCGAAGCACAATATGCGCTGTTCCCTGAATTTCCAATAACACTCCAGATGGATGAAATGTTCACAATACGTCCCCACTCATTGGCAATCATGGCAGGGAGACATGCCTGTGTTAACAGGTATGGACCAATGAGGTTTACTTCCATGATGTCTCGAAGTAAGCTTGAAGACATTTCAGCTATGGGCGCTACTAAGTTGAAACCTGCATTGTTGACAAGAATATCTGGCTTTAAATCTTCACAGGCATACCCCAGAAAATCTTCAACACTGCGTTGGACAAGGAAGTCCAATGGTTCGTAATTCACATCGGGATGAAGATCTGTTGGGCGACCCTTTGACCTCCCCGTCACGGTACACGTTATTCCGTCTTGCCGAAGGGCCTGGGTGATAGCCGCCCCAATCCCCCGCTCTCCTCCTGTGATAAGGGCCGTAAACGTTTTCACATCGGCCTCTGAATTATTCATATCCTTAATCATCCTCATTGTCGAATAGATAGCAGGCCGCCGTATGCTCGGGGCCGACAGGGTAATGATCTGGATGCAGTTTCCTGCATTCATCCATTACATGAGGACATCGATTTAGATATCGACAAGGCCTGACATCATCACTGAGGGGATTGAAAATGTCACGCGTACTTGCAATGACATGGTTGTCACGGTCTAGCGTACCCAGCAACTCTCGCGTATAGGGGTGACAGGGGTTGGCATAGACTTCTTTCGTCGGCCCCAACTCGAGCAATTTTCCGAAATACATAATGGCAATTCTGTCACATAAAAAATGCGCAACATGCAAGTCGTGGGTAACGAATATAATAGTCAGATTGTACTTGTCCCTGAGACTCTTCAAGAGATTCAGAATTTGAGCCCGAACAGAGACATCAAGTTTCGAGACGGCTTCATCAGCGAAGATGATTTTCGGCTTTGTTGCCAATGCACGGGCAATCGCCACTCGCTGCAGTTGCCCTCCAGATAACTCATGGGGAAACCTGTTACGAAACTTTTCATTCAAGCCAACATCGTTAAGAAGCTTGTCGATGGTCTCATCAATATTTTCTTTATTATCATCTTTGTGTAACTTCAGGGGGGTCTCGAGTGATTTGGCCACGGTCTGTCTCGGGTTAAGAGACGACAATGGATCCTGAAAGATCATCTGCAGTGATCCATTATTGATTGATAATGGCTTGCCTTCCTGGGTGATAGCCCCACTGGCTGTACTGTGCAGGCCAAGAGCTGCTTTACAAATTGTCGTCTTACCACTACCAGACTCCCCGGCAATACCTAGTATCTCACCTTTATCGACTGTCAGGCTTACATGATCCACCGCATTGAAGCCTGATTTCCTTCCGGACAACGTGGAAAGCAAGTTCCCACGTGCTTGGAAATGCACTACGACATCGTCAAATTCGAGTATGGTATTCATACATGGCCCTCAAAGCTCTCGGCTTTAATGCAGCGGACTTGCCCATGGTTTCCAATGTTCCTCAGCTCGATCGGCTTATCACACTCCGCACTGTGGAGGGGGCAACGCGGACCAAACCGGCATTTGTCATGAACACCGAGACCCGATGTGATATCACCGGAAATTTCCGTCAAGACGTCGACGTCGCTCTCTAGCTCCCTGGCCGTATTGATCAAGGCCCGGGTATAGGGGTGGTGAGGATTGTCGATAATGTCTGCAGTATTGCCATGCTCGACTATTTGTCCGGCATACATGACAGCAATCTCATCACTGATTTGTTCTGCGATGGTCATGTCGTGAGTAATAAAGATGAAGCTAGCATCAATTTTGTTTCTAAGCTTGTCAAAGATATCAACAATTTGTCGCTCGACAAGATTGTCTAGATTGGTCGTCGGCTCATCGGCAACGATCAGAGACGGCTTCAAGAAGAGCACCAGAGCAATCAGGCAACGTTGCAACATTCCACCGCTCAGCTGGTGAGGGTATTTTTTCAGTGCCTCTCTGGGGTTAGCAATCTCAACCTCCTTTAAGGCCGCTTCTGCGTCATCGAAGATTCTACCCCGACCATACTGCTTCAGGTTTCGCCGTTTTCCTGCATGCAAGAAGTGCCACCCGATCGTCTTCACGGGGTTGAATGAACCAACGGGATCTTGAAAGATCATGGCCATGGCCGTGCCTCGCATGGCATCAAATTCCTTTTGATTCAAGCCCAAAAGGTTCTGACCTTTGAAGCTGATTTCCTTGGCTTCTACCTCCGCATTTTCTGGGAGCAAATCCAGAATGGCCTTGCATGTTATCGTTTTACCAGAACCAGACTCGCCGATAAGGCCAAGCACTTTCCCTTGGGCCAGGCTGAACGACACATCAGAACAAATATTTATCGAACTGGAATCCAGAGCAAAGCTGATATTCAGTCCTTTCACATCGAGCATTTTCATGTTCAAGACTCCCGAGTTTTTAGCCGAGGATCAGAAAGGTCTCTCAGGCCGTCGCCTAGCAAGTTGAGTCCAAGTAGCAAGGCAGTGATGACCAGGCCCGTCAGGGTCATGACCCAAGGCGCTCGACGAAAATACTCTTGCCCATCGGCCATGATGACACCCAGTGAAGCGGTAGGCGGCTGTACCCCCAGGCCAATGAACGACAGTCCTGACTCGATCACTATGCCAAAGGCTACGGCTACGCTCGCCTGCACAAGTATCGGGGCCGAGATATTCGGGAGAATTTCAAGACACAGTATGCGCCGTGTGCTCTGCCCCATGATCATTGCTGCCTGCACAAAATGATCGTTTTTGACGACCTCGGTCGTGTTCCTTGTAATCCTGGCAAAGATCGGAAAGTAGACCAGCATGATCGCAAGGCTCACGTTCGTTACTCCAAAGCCAAGCGCTACCATGAGGAAAAGCGCCAGCACGAAAGCGGGGAAGCCAAAAAACAAGTCCACAACGCGCATGACGATCAGATCGAAGTAGCCGCCTCGGTAGCCCGCATAAAGCCCGATACTCACACCGATGATCATCGCTATTATAACGCCTGACAGACTAATCAATAGCGAGACCTGTGCACCTTCGAATACTCGTGTGGCAACATCTCTTCCTAGACTATCTGTCCCAAAAGGATGCTGAAATGACGGTTGCTTCAGAACGTTTAAAAAATCATGTGCGCTACTGCTCCAAGGGGAAATTACAGGCCAGAAAATGATGGCCAACAAAAACAGCAAAGTAATTACAGCTCCGGCAAGTGCGGAATGATTTTTTAATAAAAATTTATAGTTCATTTTAGCTGGCCCTCCTAGGGTCTAGCAGAACACAAATCATGTCAACAATAAAATTGATGACAAGGACTGTAGCTAGAAAGACGACTGCACACGCCTGGACAACAAAGTAATCTCTTGCGAAGGCGGCTTCGACCATGAGAGACCCTATACCATTAATTCCGAATATCTTTTCAATGATAACAACACCACCGAGTAAATAACGCACCTGGAGCCCGATGACCACTACGAATGGAATAATGGAGTTCCTGAAGACATGGTGTAAAAATATGAACTTGTAGGAATGACCGATGGATTTGGCCACAATCACATGGTCTCGATTAAGGTTTTCAACCAAAGAGGCTCTTAACGTTCTTGAAAACACGGCAGCCATGGGGGCTGCTATCGCCAGCGCTGGTAAAAACCCTGAATGCAAAGACCCTGAGATTGACTCGAAGGGTGATATAAAACCATAAGCTGGAAATAATCCGATATTAATGGATAGACCCAATATCAACATATAACCTAGCCAGAAATCCGGCATTGACACGCCTAGGATAGAAAAGGATGTCGTTGCGGTATCAGTCAGTTTGCCACGATTCAGTGCAGCGGCGGTTCCCAAGACGAGGGAAACAAGAGTAGCGATTACAATGGAATAGATACCGATGGTGATGGTATTGGGAAGTCGATATGCCAACAAGTCGCTTATATCTTGACCGCTGGAAATAGTTAATGACTGACCGAAATTGAAGCGAATTACGCCATTGAACCAGTCCAGATACTGAATGATAAGAGGATTATCAAGGCCATGTTTTTTATTAAACTCCACTATTGTTTCTGGAGTGGCAAAGTCACCCAGTACTGTGAGAGCAGGATCTCCAGGCGCGGCTTTCATGACCATAAAGACTAGAAAGGACCCAACCACAATAGTAGCTAAGGCACCCAGAAAACGCGATAAGAAGTATTTTAAATGTGCAGGCATAGTTTACCCATTAAGGTTTGGGCTCGATAGTAACAAGGCTGTTATCGAGCCCTTTGGTTTGTCGCCCTCTTTTAACACTCGCTTATAGAGGCAAACTGTGAGCCGAAAGCTGAATAAGGCAATTGCTTAAAACCGCGAACATCAGGAGCAAGCAAATTATGTATATTACTTTCGAAACACGGGATGACAGGGCAATCTTCCTGCATGATCGACTCTGCTTGACGGTAAAGGTTGCCACGCACGGACTGGTCAAATTCACGCCGGGCCTGTTCAAGCAGAGAATCGACCTCAGGATTCGAATATCCGCCGTAGTTTCTCGATCCCTTGGTATGCAATATCTCGTACGCATACTCATCGGGGTCGATCAGCCCAAGCCACCCCCAAATACTAGCTTGGAAATCACCGCTCTGCTTTCGTTGGTAAACCGCTCCCGATTCCGACACTTCAACCGAAATATTGGTGCCAAGCGTTTGATTGACCTGCAGAGCAAACACTTCAGCAAACCGTTTCCACCAGCCAGACCCCCATGTCAGAAGCTTAACTTCTATATCGGCAGGATATGCAGATTTTGATAGTTCCTCCCTCGCCTTTTCGGCATCCATGTTCAGGATGTCAGATGACGTATCACGGCTTGCCCAAGAGATCGAGCTTGGAATCACTCCTTTGGCGACTTTCCCTTCGCCGAAGAGCACGACATCTACCATTGCCTGGCGGCTGAAAGCCATAGAGATTGCTCGCCGGAAGTGGACGTCATCAAAGGGAGCAGTCTTCGTATTTAGGCTGATAAAGCGTGTATTGACGCCGGGCGAGCTCAGCACCTGTACCCTTGAATCGTCCTTGAGATTTTTGACATCAGAGAATGGGGCCGTACTCGTTATATCTACATTACCGCCGAGTAGAGCATTGACGCCTGCGCTCTCTTCTGAAATCAAGGGTATGTTTATCTTAGATACTTTTGGCTGATTGGCAACAAAATATTCGTTAAAACTTTCCAGTGTCACGGAAGCTCCGGCCTCCATGTTGGTGACCCGATAGGCTCCAGTTCCGACCGGTGAGGTCGAGAAGTCGCTCGGAGTTCCATTTTCGAGAAGATGTTTCGGAACGATCTGGCTTCCTGTTCTAGTATTACTCAAGTAACTCAGCATGGGCGCAAAAGGCTCACGCGTGACAATCTCGAGTTCAACCCGATTCAGCACATTTATTTCAGATACCGCTTCAAACTTGTTACGATGGGGTGAACCTTGGCTTTCATCCATTGTACGTTCGAGACTGAACTTCACGTCCTCAGCCGTGACATCATGGCCGTCATGGAATTTGACGCCGTCGCGAAGCTTGAACCTCAGTACGGTTGGACTGACAATTTCGTAGCTTTCCGCCAGATCCGGAACGATCTCCATGTTCTCATTGAACTTGACGAGACTATTGAAGACACCCCAGAGAACGTAGAACTCAGGAATGAGAGTCGCTTGCGATGGATCCAGGGTATTGATAGTAGTGAAGCCAGTAATCGCTGCTGTCAGTTCACTGCATCCTGTTTCAGCAAATGCCTTTGAGGCCCAGGCTGGTATCATTGCCAACACACCTCCGGCCGCTCCGGCCTTAAGGAGTGTCCGGCGACTCATGTTCAACTCTTGATTCTTTTTTTCTTTCATTTGTACGCTCATTGTTTTATTTCCTTTTGTAATTTAATGAAAACATGATCACTCAGATATCCGGCACATCGAATAACTTTTTAGTTTCTCTGAGAAATTTTTCTACCTCTCTTTCTCTATCGTCCTCTTCCCAGTGAAGCTCCTTCGCCATGATGCGGCTGACATGGTCGACGTCAAGCTCAGGTAAAGCATCGTAATCCCATCCAATACCTAACCTCCTGTAGATAACATCGAAAATTGTTCTGGCATCTTCATCGTTAACAGCCTTCTTGATACTTTGTTCGCTAAATTTGGAATAGAAATTGTCCGCATAATTCAAGGAAAAATCGGACACATACTCGAATGATATTTTCTGTCCGTGCGGCTCTATTTCCTGGAGTAGCTTAGTGACGACTTCCCTG
This sequence comes from Halomonas gemina, assembly GCF_023554995.1. Taxonomy (GTDB): domain Bacteria; phylum Pseudomonadota; class Gammaproteobacteria; order Pseudomonadales; family Halomonadaceae; genus Halomonas; species Halomonas gemina. The sequence goes on along the minus strand of NZ_JAMJPK010000006.1, from coordinate 264,085 downwards.
CCTGTATCTCTGTGACTCATGATAGGGCCCGCTGTAAGCGCGTAGACGCCCGGCAGACCATGTCTGGAGAGGTCATGAAGGACCTTATTACGCGCCCCTTTCAGCTGGTTTTCGTCGAAGGTCAAAGGACGTACCCCTGCCCAGGTACTGATAACATCCTCATGGGTGATTTTCAGACCGGGAAAGAGTGAGGCTGTTTCCTTAAGGAGAAATCTTACGTCAGCGCTATCCGCATGCACCTCATCGAGATTGCCCTCATACAAAGTCTCCGTGGGCCCGATGTAGTGATAGTCTGACCAAGGAATGCAATAGAAGGGTTCACCTTGGCTGTTTAACTTGGTGATCCCCTGTCCTCTGCAGGATTCCGGTAACTTGACGACAATATGAGCACCTTTTGTCCCCGTTGACTTGCGTGGCATGGTGCTTTCAACGTCCGCTAGCACTCGGTCAATCCATGCACCAGCCATTACCATCACGCGGGATGCCTTGACTTGAGCCGTCTTACCTGCGTGATCCTTCAACTCAATCGTCCTTTCACACCCTGACGCGTCCTTTATCTTGGCGACCGTATAATTTAGTGTTACAGCGCCAAGGCGCTTGGCATCCATGACTGCATCTACACAGAGTCTTTCCGGCCAATTGAACTGGTATTCTGTAAACTTGGCGGCTCCAATCAGTTTATCTTTGTTAGATAGTGACGCGATGAGGGGATTTTCTAGAGCTTCGCTTTTCCCAATTCTTTGATAGTCAAGCGGGACGTCGTTAGGGGTAAAGCGCGACAACAAGGAGAAGCCGATATCAATCTGCCATGGCTTGAAGTCATCGTCAGAGTAGATCGGCAGGATGAAATTGATTTTGTTGACGCGCTGCGGGACCGATTTGACGATCTCGTACCTTGCCTTCATGGCTTGCTTTGACATCTTTAAAGCATTTAACAGCCTGGTCGGATTCATCATGAAGGTTCTTACTGGCTTCGGCGCCTCAAAATACCTGAGACCACAGTGAAGAAGCCTACTGGAACGACTGGTGGCGCCAGATGCAAAATCATCTTTTTCCACCAGCAGCACGGAGTAACCCTCGGCAGCGACTTCGCGGGCGGTACTAGCTCCAATAATCCCCCCGCCGATGATTACAACATCAAATTTTTTTCCGTTAACATTTTTCATTAGTTTTTTATTCATTTATAAGTTTGTAGAACAAAGCTTGGACATAGACAGATATAATATCAAATGCTTTTTTGTTTTCCTGGAATGTCGCCATGTTATACCTTCAGACACTAATTGACTCACTCGTTGACTCTAAAAACACTAATCACGCTAATGAATGACTGAACAATTCGTTCATGGGCGTCTGCAGCGATCAAAAACCCCCAACTGTTGGGTGCCCGAATGATCATAGCACCCATAGAAATTATCCCCTGCTAGCAGCCAGGAAGCTTCTTTAGCAACTCATCCGGTAGCAGATTCGTGGACTTTAGCTACATAAATATGCGAAGACGACACCGAAGACACGTGCCGAGATCAAGTCAGCGCACTTCAGCATCATTGATAGCGAGCTGCCCCGCCAGAACAGTGTCTCCACCTCGACCATTGACCGCTGGCGGCCGGGGGGAGATGCCGGGAACCCCGACAGGCGCGTTACTGCGGCGGGCCGGGCGTCGCCTTGGCGCCCAGCCGCTGGGGCGAATGGAAGCTCAGACGGTCTCGCTGGACGTCGAGAGGGTCGCCATATGCTGCATGAGCAGGCGCTCGAAGGCGTGGGAAAGCCGCGAGCGTGGACGGTGCTGGGCGGTGATCACCGAGACCGGGAAGGGGATCGAGGGCGAGAGCCTCTTGATCCGACGGGGATCGACATGATGCTGCTTCGCGGTGTGCTCGTCGACGATGGCGATGCCCACGCCCTCCTGGCACATGACCAGGGCCGGCGAGAAGAGGTGCGACTCCGCAACGATGTGGCACTCCGCCCCCACCAGGTTGAAGTTCTGCAACAGGCGCTGGGTGGTCGGATGCGACCTGTCCAGCGTGACCAGCGGCACCCCGTTCAGCTGCTCGGGCGTCAGGGTGTTCGCCTCCATCAGGTCGCTCCCCTCCGGCAGCACGGCGATCAGCTCGACTTGGAAGGGCGAGATCCTCAGCGACGGCGTCGGAGAGGGGGTCTCCACCACCCCGATATCGAAATGGCCGGCGATGACGGTATCGACCACCTTGGTCGAGGGATGGGTCTGCAACGAGACCTTGAGGCCGGGATGGGCTCTCATGAAGTCCGCGACGACGTAGGGCAGTACGCCCGTCGACACCCAGCCCAGCGCCCCGACCGTGAGCGTGCCGTGCTCCAGCCTGACGAGCTGCTCGGCCCGGGTCTCCAGGTTCTTCAGGACGTCCAGCGCATGCGTCGCCTCGATCAGAAGGGCGGACCCCTCGGGCGTGATCTCCAGCTGCCCCTGCATGCGCTTGAACAGAACGAAGCCGACGGCCTCCTCCAGCCGTCCCAGCATGTTGCTTGCGGCGGGCTGCGAGATGCCCAGCTGCCTGGCCGCGGCACTGATGCTGCCCGTGAGGGCGATCGACTGGAAGAGGGAGAGCTGCCGCGGGTTCAGCATGTCAGGAGGACCGAGGGGGTAGCTGGGGCGTGAAATGGGGTGGAGCCATTAAAGCCAGAATCCCCCCTCGGCGACAACCGCACGGGCGGTCATCCGGCTTTCCTCCGGAGCGCCCTCAATCCTTGTAGCCCGGATCCAGCGCCTCGAGGGTACGCAGGTGCCCCGCCCACTCGAGCCCGAGGTCGCCATCCTCGTGGTTGGCGGCATCGTACTGGCGGGCCACGTGACGGGCGACCTCCTCCGACACCAGCCGCAGCGGCTGGCCGGTCGACTGCGCCGCCACCTGCAGCTCGCAGGCGCGCTCGAGATAGAACATGTTGTTGAACATCTCGGCGGCCGAGGCCCCGGTAGTCAGCAGGCCGTGGTTGCGCAGCAGCAGCACCGGGTTGTCGCCGAGGCTCGCAACGATGCGCTCGCGCTCCTCCAAGTTAAGGGCGATGCCCTCGTAGTCGTGGTAGGACACCCGGTCGTGGAACTGCAGCGAGATCTGGTTGAGCCGGGTCTCGAGCCCCGCCTCCATCGAGCACACCGTGATCCCGGCGCGGGTGTGGGTGTGCATCACCCAGGCGGCGCCGTGGCTCGCCCGATGGATCGCCGAGTGGATGGTGAAGCCGGCCGGGTTCACCCTTTCCGGGCTGTCATCCACCTTGTTGCCGTCGACGTCGATCTTCACCAGCGAGGACGCGGTGATCTCCTCCCACCGCCAGCCATAGGGGTTGATCAGGAAACGCCCCTCCTCCCCGGGGACCCGCGCGGTGATGTGGGTGTAGATCAGGTCCGTCATGCGGTAGTACGCCGCCAGGCGGTAGCAGGCCGCCAGGGCAATGCGGGTCTCTTTCTCGGCGTCGCTTATCGGGGTGCGACGGGGCTGGTGCAGGCTCATGGGACGCTCCTTTAAATAGGTATATAGAGGCAGGTGGGTCGTCGTGGCGCGTGAACGGGCGGCGCTTCAGTAACCGCGGGCCCGGTCGACACCCGTGGCGAGCGGCTGACCGTCACGCAGGGCACGGGCGGTATCGATCACCTGCCCCGCCACCACCTCCGTCAGGGTGTCGCTGGCGATGTGCGGCGTGATACGCAGCCGGTCATCCTGCCAGAAGGGATGGTCGGAGTGCAGCGGCTCGTCGCGGAACACGTCCAGGCTTGCCCCGGCCAGGCGGCCACGCTCAAGGGCCTCGATCAGGTCCTCCTCGACCAGATGCTCGCCGCGGCCGATCTGCACCAGCCAGGCCCCCGGGGCGAGGGTCGCGAAGAGCGTCCGGTCGAGCACGTCTTCGGTCGAGGCCGTCAGCGGCAGCACGTTGATCAGGTAGTCGGCGCCCTTCGCCGCAGCCAGCGCGGCGCCCTCGCCCGTCAAGTAGGTCACGCCCTCAACCGGCGCCTCTGGCACGCCGCGGCAGGCTACGCGCACGGAAAACCCGAGCGCGGCCATGGCCTGCACCACGGCACGGCCCATGGTGCCATGCCCCAGCACCGCCACCGTGGCAGAGGCCGGCGCGCGCATGGGCAGCGGCGCCCAGCGCGCCGAGGCGGCGTTGCGCTCCAGGGTGGCGAACTCCCGCTCCCGATGGAGCACCTCGTGCGCGGCAAAGCCGGCCATCAGGTCGGCCTGGTGCGGGTCACGCACCCGGGCGATCTTCACCGATTCATCCAGGCCGGGATGCGCCAGCAGGGCGTCAACGCCGGCGCCGGTCGACATGGCGAGCGCCAGGTTGGGATAGGGCTCGAAGGCCCGCTCGTCGGGCAGCCAGCAGATCGCGAATCGCACATCCTCGGGGTGGTCGATCTCGTGCGGATAACGCAGGACAACGTCGTCGGCCCTCTCGCGCAGCGCGTCGCCATAGAGGGCCTCGAGGTCGAGCGAATCACTCAGGTAGACGCCGAGGATCGGGGTCGCGTGACTCATGGAGCCTCCTTCCGTTGTTATTCGAGGAGCTAAAGGTGCCGGTGGGGCGAGAAGGGATTCATGGCAGCCACGCCGGATTCCACCTCGTCGGCGAGGGCCCGGGCGGTGACGGCGGCGAGGGTCAGGCCCAGGTGGCCATGCCCCGTATTGACCCAGAGCCCCGGATGGCGGCGAAGCCCCCCGACATAGGGCACGCCGTCCGGGGTGGTGGAGCGTGATCCCACCCAAGGCGTCCGGATTCCTGCTCCGAAGTGATGCCGGGAGATGCGGTCGAGCTGCGCGATGCGCTGCCGGTTCGCCGAGGCATCCTGGCGCGCAAACTCCGAGAGACCGGCGATGCGCACGCCGTTCTGCATGGGCGTGGCAAAGACGCCGTGGTTGGCGAGCCCCACCGGCCGCACCATCTCCAGCGGCGCATCGACGATGGCGTGGTAGCCGCGCTCGGAGGCGATGGGCAGGTCGACGCCGAGGCCCTTGAGCAGCTGCTTCGTGGCGGTGCCGGTCGCCAGCACCACCTGCCTTGCCGAAAGCTCGCCGTCTTTCAGCGTGAGAGTGTGTCCCCCGTCGACGGGGCGAATCGCCTCGAGGCTGGCCTCTTCGAACTGGCCGCCGATGGCCAAGTAGTGCTCAAAGAGATGCCGACTGAGGGCATAGGGATCGACGGCAAAGCGGGCGTCGGGATAGAAGACCCCGCCACTGTGCGAGTTCCTGAGCCCCCCGACCTTTTCCCTGACCTCGTCGCCGTCGAGGGTCTCATAGGGAATGTCGAAGGCCTTCTTGTACTGCACCTCGATGTCCAGGAACTCCTGGAACGACGCCAGCTTCTCGAAGGCCACGACGACCCCCGAGGACTTCACCAGCGACGTGCTGCCAGAGGCCTCGAGCACCATTTCCCAGCAGCGCCAGGCATCCTTCATCAGCGAGCCCATCGAATGGCCGCTGGCCTCCCACTCCCGCTGCCGCGTGGCGCGGAGGAAGTACCGGCCGAACTTCGAGAGCCGGAGCGCATAGCTCGACTGGATGGACACCGGGCTGTCCCGGTCGAGCACCATCGGCACCAGGCTCTTCCTGAGGCTCGGGGTGATCAAGGGCATGACGGCATAGTTGGCGATGATGCCGGCATTGCCGAAGGACGTGCCGGCGCCCGGCACGCCGGTGTCCATCAGGCAGGTGTCGTGGCCCTTCCTAGCGAGGGCGATCGCGGTGTTGAGCCCCACGACGCCCGCCCCTACCACAATGATTGAGTGATCCATGACTCATGCATCCTGAAAGAGCGACGGGGGAGCATGGCTCCCCCGTCGCTCCTGATCATTTCATGTTCTTGGCGTCGTCTGCGTAGAACTTCAGGCTGACGATGCCGACGTAGAGTGACGTGGCGATGCACAGGGCACTCACGCCATAGATGGCGGCGGAAAAGAGAATCATGACTTGCCCTCCAGGACGGTGTGGATGCTCTGGGTCTGCTTGTCGGTCATCGCCACCAGGACGAAGACCGCGAGGTTGGTGAACACGCCAGCGAGCAGCGGGGTGAGCCCGGTCAGCTCCTGGAGCGGGAAGGGCCCCCAGTTCCACAGTGCGGTGGTGGCACCGCCCAGAACGATGGCGGACAGCGCGGCACGCTTGCTCATCACGTCGAACAGCACGGCACCGACCAGCGGGATGATCATGGTGGGCGCCCAGAGGGCGTAGCTCATCAGCAGCGCATCGACGATGGAGGTGGCCGTCAGGGCGAACAGCGTGGCCGCTACGCCCACCAGCAAGCTGACCCAGCGCTCGATCTTCAGGTGCTGCTTCGAGGTCGCCTCACGGTTGATGTGCTTGGAGTAGATGTCGCGGACGAAGACCACGGCCGTCGAGTTCAGGTAGGAGTCGGCGGTCGACATGACCACGGCCAGCAGCGCCGCCAGCACGAGCCCCGTGATCCCCACTGGCAGGATGTTCTTGACCAGTGTGGGCAGGGCCTGGTCCGGGGAGATGTCCGGGAACATGACCACGGCCAGGACCCCCAGGGTCGCCGTGACGGTGAAGAACATCAGGCCGAACACCCCGGCCAGCATATAGCCCTTCTGGGCATGCTTGGGGTTCGGCGCGCAGAAGGCCCGCTGGGCATAGGGCTGCACCAGCGCCTCGCCGAGCATGAAGGCGATGAAGATGGTGACGAAGGTGGTGATCTCGTAGCTGCCCATGACACTGAAGTGGCCGTCCGGCAGGGCCGCGGCGAGCTCCGCCGGGCCGCCGACCTGCTGCAGGCCGATGATCAGCGTGACGGGCAGGAAGACGCCCAGCAGCAGGAACTGCACCACGTCCGTCTGGATGACCGCCCACATGCCGCCGGCCACCGAGTAGACCATGACGATGACCATACCGAGCAGGATGCCGGTGGTGATGCTGGTGCCGAGGATAGCCTGGAAGATGGTGCCGATGGCCAGCGCCTGGGCACCCAGGATGCCCACGCAGAACACCAGCGACAGCACCGCGCTGATCAGGCGGGCCCCTCCGCCGTAGTGCGCCTGCATGATGTCGCCCAGGGTCTGGGCGCCGGGATAGCGCTTCAGCCGCGGCGCGATCAGCCAACCCGACAGGAAGGTCTGGATGGCGAAGCCGGAGGCTGCGAAGAGGAAGACGTAGCCGTCACTGAAGGTCTGACCGGCACGACCCAGGCTGGAGCCGCCGCCCAGGAAGGAGGCAGAAAGCGTAGCGAAGAGGACGGGCCAGATGATCTTGTTGCCCGCGACAGCGAAATCCTCGCTGTTTTTTACCCTGACAGCGCTGTACACCCCGATGCCGATCATCAGCAGGAAGTACAGGACTATCATCACCCAGTCGATATTGCTCATACGATATCCATTTGTTGTGTATTGGTGCCTGGGCATTCTGGCGATACCGCCCATAGCTGAAAAGCTCATACCAGCTATGCACCCATAGCCCGACGTTATGCGGCAAAGGTCGCAACCACGCCGATTCGTCGTGTTTTTACCCCACAAAATCATGGAGATGGCAATAGAGCGAAGGCCCCTTGCCGGGCCGCCCAATGGTCGGCTGTCAAGCCGCTGAATGATCGCTAAACTCGGGATCCTCCCCGGCTCGACACCGGGGCGTCGCTCGTACCTCCAAAGAGGGCGATGCCCCAAGGTTACCGGGGAAGCACCGGCTCAACAGGCGAGTGGCATTGTCATGCCCATCCGGGTGATCGATGAAGCCTAGCCGCGCCAGGTCATCCCAGCCCTGCACCCTTTCGCTGGCCGGTACCACCAGCTCCAGCTCTTCTCGTACGAACAGCGACACCGCCAGCCGGGGATCCTCCGGACGCGGGGTGGCAAGCTCGAGTTCCGCGCGGTTGTCGAGAACGGCATCGATGACCTCGGTGGTCGGGCCGAACCAATGGCGAATGGAGAGCGCGGGAGACTCAAGTTGAAGTGCCAGCAGGTGGGGTAGATTGCCAGGCCGATGCTGCCCGGCGTCATGATGCTAAGCTCCTCCTCACCCCATCGTCACCGGCCAGGCGCTGATCAGCGACCTGCAGTTCACGCTGGTAATCGAACAGGGCATCACCCACTGACGGCAAGCAGCGCATGCCAGTCCGCGAGTACTTCCCCAGCGAGAAGCCGTTCCGCATCCCCTAAATGGAAGACCCCTTCGGCAATATCCTTAAGATCTACAGCCACAGCTACTAGCTGACCTATTCCGACGGCGCCTACGCCTCCTGAGGCGGCCCGCTGCCCTCAGGTGATGTCGACATGACCCGTGCCCGCTCAATGGAGCGGGCATTATCATGTGCCTATGGAAGTGCCCGGGAGCGTCGACTCCCGGGTCTTCAGATGCCGGGGGACCCAGGGCGATGCCATTGTCAGCTGCCTCGCCCAAGTGGTCACAGTCAATTCCGTCGGCTGCTGAGCGTCAAGAATCGCCGGGCCGAATAGGGGCGCAGATCGATGTCGGTCGGCTCGCCCGCTACAAGCTGTGCTACCAGCTGCCCGGTGATGGCCCCCATGGTGATGCCGACCTGCCCATGCCCAAAGGCGTAGACCACATTTTGGCAGCGTGATGCCCGGTCGATCACCGGAAGGGTATCCGGCAAGAAGGGGCGATATCCCATCCACTCCTTCCCTTCCACGGACGCGATTCCGGGAAAGAGGCGCCTGGCCTGCTGGGCGATGGTCCTGGCGCGACGGAAGTCGGGCGAGTGATCCAGCCCGCCCATCTCGATGGTGCCGCCGATGCGCAGACCGCCCTCCATGGGCGTGACCACGAAGCCGCCGGCGGAATAGGTGATGGGATGCCGGAGCCGGACGCCGGAATCGCCGACGGTAGTGGAATAGCCCGCCAGCGCCTCGAGGGGCACGGCATCGCCCAGCCCGGCGGCCAGCGTCCGGGACCAGGCACCGGCGGCGACGACGACATGATCGGCGGTCATGTCCTCCTGCCCCTCCACCCGCAGGGAGGTGGCGACGCCGTTGTCGTGGTCGATCCCCTCGACCCTGCCGGCAACGAACCGTCCCCCCTGCTCCAGGAAGAGGCCATGCAGCGACCTCACCAGTCGCGCGGGATCCGCGAAGTAGACCCAGCCCTTGAGGCGCACCGCACAAGCAAAGTCATCGGCCAGGTCCGGCTCTAGGGTGCGCAGCTCGTCATGCGACACGTAGTCGTGCTCGAACCCCAGCTCGCGACGCATCTCCAGATCGGCGCGATCCTGGTGGAAGTCCGCTTCTGTTTCATACACCACCAGGGTTTCCTGAGGCTTAATGATATCGCGGATGCCGGCGGCCTCGAGCCAGGGCTCATAGGCTCCCAGGGCCCGCTCGGTCAAGGCCGCCAACCCGAGGCTGCTGGCCTTCACGCGCGAGGGTCGGGCGGCCATGAGAAAGCGCGTCATCCAGGGGAGCAGCGTCGGCAGGTAGCTAGGACGAATGCTCAACGGGCCCTTGGCGTCCAGCAACCAGCCCGGAACCTTCTTGAAGGTGCCCGGCTTGGCGAAGGGCACCACGGCGCCCACCGCCATCAGTCCGCAGTTGCCGGCCGAAGCACCCGCCGCCGGGTCGCGCGCGTCCAGAAGCGTGACGCGATAGCCGCGCTTCTGCAGTTCCAGGGCGCTGCACACACCAATGATGCCGGCACCGATCACGGCCACGCGCTGCTGGGTTTCCGGTGCCACTGGGATTGCTGGTTCCACTCTGTTTACGCCCTCGACACGGTGATGAATGCAGACCGCTGCCGGCCCGCTATCAGGCATTCTCCTGGGCGGCCGCCGAGGACCCCACGCGACGCTCGGCCCAGCGCGCGAACCTCAGGACCGGATAGCAGTACAGGAAGTAAAGGCCCGCGATCAGGGCGTAGATGAACATGGTGTCCTGTGGCATCCGGAGGATGGAGGTCTCGCCCTGCCGGGTGAGCTCGGACAGCCCGATGACGGAGAGCACGGCCGTGCTCTTGATCACGATGACGTACACGCTGGCCATGGGCGGCACCGTCAGCCGCAGGGCCTGGGGCACGATGATGTGGTACAGCCGCTGGGCCTTGGTCATGCCGCAGGCGCGAGCGGCCTCTTCCTGGCCTCTCGGCACAGCATCGATAGCCGATGCCACGATGGCCGTCACGTAGCTGGCGGTGTAGAGCGTCAGCGATACGATGGCGGCGGTATAGCTGTCAAACTGCAGCCAGGCAATGCCGAGCGAGGGCAGGACGAAGTAGATCAGGTAGAGCTGCACCAGGTAGGGCGTACCCCGGAAGAAGTGCATGTAGGCATCGATGCAGAGACGCAGCGCCCGGGAATCCAGGGTCTTCATGACGCCGAGGATGGCGCCGAGCAGACTGCCCAGGATGATGGCGATCATGGAGACCTGAAACGTCATCCACAGCCCATGCAGGAGAAAGGGCGCCAGACTTTCCACCACCTGCCATTTCTGTGCGAACCATTCCATGAGAGATCCCCCGCTAGGTAGCGTAAGTGGCCGTGCCACCCAGCTTGCGTTGAATGAAGCCCGAGGCGACCAGCATCATCAGGTAGATGAGCAGGTAACAGATCGCCGTGGTGACGTAGCTTTCCGTGGCCGAGACGGTTTCCGAGAACATGATCAGGCCCGCCCCCATCAGCTCGAAGACGGCGATGATGCTCAGAAGCGACGTGTCCTTGAGCAGCACCACAGCCTGCCCCAGCAAGGGCGAGATCAGCTTGGCAATGGCTTGGGGAAGGATGATGTGGTACATCGCCTGGGCGCTGCTCATCCCGACCGCCTGGGCCCCTTCCGTCTGTGTCTTCGGCACGGAGATGATGCCGGCACGGATGATCTCGGCCATGTAAGGCGTCGTGTGCAGAGTGAGCGCGATGATGCCGGTCTGCGTCTCATCGAAGAAATTACCGATCAGGCCAGGCAGACCGTAATAGACGAGATAGATCTGGATCAGCAGGGGCGTTGCCCTTACGAACTGGATGTAGGCGGCTGCGGTGCGCCACATCACGCTGATCGACGACATCCGCATGAGTGCCAGAAAGATTCCGAAAAACACTGACAAGCCAAGGCACACCAGCGTGATCCATACGGTATTGAAGATGCCGTTGAGGAATGTCTCGAAATAATCGGAAACAATGCGAAAGTTATATATTCCATTAAGCCAGTTCATGTTTGGCCTCTTGGTACAGCATATGAGCTATTCATTGTTATCACTGGAGTCGACACGATAAGCGTGAAAGTCAAAGCAGGCCTGCCGAGGCAGGCCTGTCAGTCATTTCAATGATGCAGGAAATTACTTGTGGTCGGCTTCCCAGTCGGTGCTGTTCCACCAGTAGTCCAGCAGTTCCTGGTGACGACCGTCGTGCTCAATCAGGCGCAGGAAGTTGTTGAGCGCCAGCAGCAGGTGAACCGAATCCGGACGCACGGCGAAGCCCAGGGGCTCCTTGTTGAGCGTGCCGATGATCTCGAGCTCCTCGTTCTGCTTGAGGAAGCTCGCCAGGGCGGCTCGGTCGGAGACGCCGGCCTGGACGCGATCGCTCAGCACGGATTGCACCACCTGAGGCGTCGCTCCGGCGTAGGCCTTCAGCTCGGCTTCCGGCAGCTTTTCACGCGCCTGTTCGGCATATGAAGAAGCCTGGGCCGCGCCAATGGCGTAGTCGCCGCTGTTGAGGTCCTTCCAGGAGTCGAGGTCCAGGCCCTTCTTGGCGAAGACCACCACCTCGGAATAGAAGGCCGGATCGGTGAACAGCATCTGCATGTGACGCTTGGCTGTCGGGGTCATGTCCGCGGCGATGAAGTCCACCTTGCCGGAGGTCAGGGCCGGAATCAGGCCTTTCCAGTCATAGTCCTTGATGACGAGTTCGACCCCCATGTCGTCGGCGAAGGTCCGGGCCATTTCGACGGCCAGACCGGTGCGCTCGCCGTTCATGTCGATGAAGCTGACGGGTGGGCCCTGGGTCTGTACGGCGATGCTGATCTCGCCGCTATTGATGATCTTTTCCATGGTGCTCTCATCGGCACTGGCCATCATGGGGGCCGAGACGGCCACGACACAGGCAAAGGCGGATGTGATCAGGCGTTTCAGGTTTAACATCGGAGAGTCCTCCAGAGTTGTTGTTTTCCTGGTTTTCAATGTGAGCCAACGGGCTCGCTTGGGGTGCCTTCCGGGCAACCCTCATCTGCCTTCATGGCAAATCAGAGAATCTGTTCGAGGAACTTCTTCGCGCGATCGCTTTCCGGCGCGTCGAAGAACCGGCCGGGAGAGCCCTCCTCGATGACACGACCGCCGTCCATGAAGATGACCCGATCCGCGACTTCGCGAGCGAAGCCCATTTCGTGGGTCACGACCGCCATGGTCATACCGTCGTAGGCCAGCTCCTTCATCAGGCTCAGGACGCCGTTGACGGTTTCCGGGTCCAGGGCCGAGGTGGCCTCATCGAACAGCATCATCTTCGGCTTCATGGCCAAGGCCCTGGCGATCGCCACGCGCTGCTGCTGCCCGCCGGACAGCTGCCGCGGATAGTTGTTCTCGCGATCCGGAATACCCACCCGCTCGAGCAGGTCACGGGCGACCCTTTCCGCTTTCTCGCGGTTCTTCTTGAGCACGACGACCTGGGGCAACACGATATTTTCCAGGCACGTCTTGTTCTCGAAGAGGTTGAAGTGCTGGAAGACCATGCCGACGTCGGCGCGCAGAGTGTTCATGTTGGTCTTCTTGTCGGCCAGGTCCACGCCGTCAATGACGATATTGCCCTCGTCGATGCTTTCCAGCCCGTTCAGGGTGCGCAGTAGCGTGCTCTTTCCCGAACCACTGGGACCGATGATGACGACGACCTCGCCTCGGTCGATGTAGTTGGAGACGTCATCGAGCGCCGTGACGACGGTCTTGCCGCCATCGATGCTGAAGCGGCGCGAGATGCAATCGATGACGACCATGCGCTGGTCGGCGCCGCCCTGCTCGGGCCTTGGCCCTGGTTCATTGTTATTGACAGCCATACCACTATCCTTGAGTTTCAACTAATGAAGAACGCTCGAGAACTGTGCTTAATATTAGTTTTCTTTGTTACCTTCAATAGGCAAGTCCTATGACGGTAGCAACCCCCCACCCATAGTCCAAATGAATATATACAAACAGTCATTAACTTGAGGTTATGCTACTGCCCGCAATAAGGGCTCCGCAGCCCCGGGGAGAGGGCGCGAGGTCCCAGGCTTCCCTGCGGTCGCGCGAGCAGTGGAGAGGACGGAAAGGCCCGGCGCAACACCGGCCGCGGCGGTGGGCTCCACCGCTGCACGGCGTCGCTAGACGGTCGGGTCGGCGATGATCCGGTCGAGGGTCTCGAGAATCTGTTTCCTTAACATCCGAGCAGGCCTCGAGAGGGGCTTGAAGTTCGAGCAGATGATGCTGAGCGGTTCGCTCGTGGGTATCGAGAACCGCCGGAACACCACGTCGCCCTGGATGAAGGTGCGCGTGTAGTAATGGCGATTCACCGCGTCGATCAGGGCGACCCCGCAGCCGCGCTGCACGAACGACAGGGCATTCAGGCTGGTGTTGACCTCGATGGTCGGCAGGAATGTCAGGCCCTCCTCGTGGTAGCTCTCCTGAAGGGCGTGATACAGGCCGGACTCCGGATCGAGTGTGATCCAGGGCTCATCCGCCAGCAGGCGAGGCGAGAGGGTGTCATGGTGCGCCATGGGGTGATCCTTGTGGATTGCGCAGTAGACCGGCAGTTCGACGCCCTCAACCTCGTATCGATTCGACGGACTGACCCGATCCGCCAGCCCCACCTCCATCTGGCCAGAGGCCACATACTCGCATACCGCCCCCGAGTTCATGACCTGCAGGCTGACGTTAAGGCCGGGGTGCTCGTCGATGTAGTCGCTCACGACATCGGGCAGGAGCCCGTAGCTCGGCCCGAAAATGGTGCCGATGGTGAGCTTGCCCGTCTGCCCATGGCGCGCCCGCTCGAAGCTCTCCTCCAGCCGACGCAGGCTCTGCAGCACGTTCAGGGTTTCCGCATGCAGGAACATCGCTTCCGGCGTTGGCAGCAGGCGCCCCTGCTGTCGGAAGAACAGCTTGTAGTCGAGTTGCTCCTCGAGACTCGCCAGCATCTTGCTGGCCGCCGGCTGGCTGAAGCTCATGCGCTTGGCAGCGACAGACATCTTGCCGGTGGTCATGATCTCGTGAAATAGCCGTAGGTGCTTGATATTCATGGTCATGCGTGGGGATATCCTGAGCCGATGCCTTCAGGTTACGTGCATAACCTCTAGTTATCAACAATTGATATATATTCATTATGATTATGCGATGGCCCAGCTAACATGTCGGGATATCATTTCTGGCCACGAGGACAAGACACATGCCAGGCTTTGCTGGGTTCGAGGACTCTCTTTGGACAAAAACGGCGATTTCGGCACCGGAATACCGGACCCTGGAGGGGACGGCCGACTATGACGTCGTGATCGTCGGGGCCGGCTTCACCGGGCTCTCGACGGCGCTGGCAATGGTCGAGAAGGGATCCCGCGTGGCCGTCATCGACAGCCACGAGCCCGGCTGGGGGGCCTCGGGCCGCAACGGCGGCCAGATCATTCCCGGCCTGAAGTGGGACCCGCACCAGCTGGTTGAGAAACTGGGCGAGCATCAGGGGCGCAAGGTCTTCGAGTTTGCCAAGAGCAGCTCCAACAAGGCCATCGACATCATCAAGAGGCATGAGCTCGACTGCGACCTTCATGATCAGGGCTGGTTGCAGGCGGTCCACAACGCCAGTGCCCGAGAGTCTGCCCTGAAGCGCGCCGAGCAGTGGCGTGAACATGGCGTCGACGTGGAGGAGCTCTCCGAGGCCGAGGCGGCCCGAAGCATCGGCAGCGACTTCTACAAGAGCGCCTTCCTGTATCCCAATGCCGGCACCATCCAGCCCCTGAGCTTCGCGCGGGAGCTGGCGAGGACCATCATCGAGAAGGGGGGCCACGTCTACCAGAACGCCCCGGCCAAGGACATCTCCAAGCGCCAGGGCCGCTGGCAGGTCACCACCAACACCGGGATCCTCAACGCCGACAAGGTGGTCGTCGCCACCAACGGGTACTCCGATGACCTGATCCCCGACCTGCGTAAGTCCATCGTCGACCTCACCAGCTTCATCGTGGCCACGAAGCCGTTGTCGGCCGAGGCCCAGCGCACGATCTTCCCGGGACGCCAGGGCTGCTCCGACACGCGCAGGGTCCTGACCTACATGCGCATGGATGATGCGGGTCGCCTCCTGCTGGGAGGCCGGGGCTCCTATGCCGATCCCGCCTCGGCGAAATCCTTCCGCGATGTGGAGCACAAGCTGGATCGTATCTTTCCCCAGCTCAAGGGCACGGAATGGGAGTCGCGGTGGTTCGGCCGCTTCGCCGTCACCCCCGACTTCCTGCCCCACCTCCACGAGCCAGAGCCCGGCCTCATATGCATGCTGGGCTACTCGGGACGCGGGGTGGCCATGGGCACCGCCATCGGCCAGCCGCTTGCCCAGTATCTCATCGACGGCAACCAGGAAGGCCTGCCGCTCCCCATCACGACACACAAGGCGATCCCGTTCTATTCGATGCGGCGACTCGGCATCGTGGCAATGACCAACTGGTATCGGCTACTGGACCTGTGGGGCTGAGGCCCCAGCACCCTACCCTGCTGGTGGTGGCTCTGCCCCCCTCACCTCCAGAGTGCAGCAAGACGGCACGGTGTGTTTTCAACTTCCCAAACAGGTACGGGCGGATCTGGCCCGTTTGGCCAAGGCACGGGGACAACTGAAGGTGGAGACCCTTCGTCAGGTGATCAGTGACGCGGCAGACCAGCACGATCACGACAGGCAGGCGGTCAAGAAGATCAGGGAAGAGCGCAAGCAGGACAAAACCCTATATCGCCGCATTAGCGACAGCTTGCTCGAGGTCTTGGCTGAGGAACTCCATCAGCGGTGCAGTATGGAGGCCCGCATAGGGGGGGATGATGACGCACCACTGAAAGGCACATCGATTGACGATTACCGCGCCTTGGTCTCAGAACGGCTGACGGAACTGGAGGCGGCACTGCAGGACATGAACCTGGCACGGCCGGGTGGCGCTACATTAAGATCGCGGATGCGAGCACTGGCCGAGAGATCTGGCTCTGGGCGCCTTACAGACGACACGCACTAATCTCCCGATGCCGGCTACCGTTCTGACCGATCTCAGCAGCCTCAGCCAGGTGGGGAGTGAATTGGGGAGTATACCTGGGATAAAACGAAACATGACCAATATAAGTATATGATTTTTATTAGCTTATTATCTCT
Organism: Halomonas gemina; assembly: GCF_023554995.1. Lineage (GTDB taxonomy): Bacteria > Pseudomonadota > Gammaproteobacteria > Pseudomonadales > Halomonadaceae > Halomonas > Halomonas gemina. The sequence goes on along the minus strand of NZ_JAMJPK010000006.1, from coordinate 247,834 downwards.
ATCCTATCTTAGGATCCAGAACATCGAGTAGGCCCCGGCTACAGGCCGGGCGCCTTTGTGTGCGATACTTCGCCCTTTGCGCAGCCGCTCACCATCCGTTGTCACGTCGGGGACCCCTGCTCATGGCCCAAGGTACGCTCTTCATCGTTTCCGCTCCCTCCGGTGCCGGCAAGACCAGCCTGGTGCGCGAGTTGATCGAAAGCCTCGACGGCATCCAGGTCTCGGTCTCCCACACCACCCGCGAGCGCCGCGAGGGCGAGGTGGATGGCGTCAACTACCACTTCGTGGACGTGCCGGCCTTCGAGGCGATGATCGAGCACGGCGACTTCTTCGAGTATGCCCGCGTCTTCGACAACTACTACGGCACCTCGCGCCGCAACGTGGAGGCGATGCTCGCCGCCGGCCAGGACGTGATCCTGGAGATCGACTGGCAGGGCGCCCGCCAGGTTCGCCATCAGCTGCCCGATGCCGTCTCGGTGTTCATCCTCCCCCCCTCGCGGGACGAGCTGGAGCGCCGGCTGGCCAGCCGCGGCACCGACGAGCACGCGGTGATCGCCCGACGCATGCGCGATGCGGTGGACGAGATGACCCACCACGACGAGTACGACTACCTGGTGATCAACGACGACTTCACCACCGCCCTGCGCGAGCTGCAGTCGCTGGTCATCGCCCGTCGCCTGACCCGCGAGAAGGTGAGCGAGCACCATGCCCCGCTGCTCGCCGCACTCTTGTCTTGACTCTTCGGCAGCGGCGCTGGTCGTGAATCCGGCCACGGCGCCGGTCCTGCCCCCGCCGCGGCGCTTGTCAGGGCAGCCGGGCGTCGAGTAATCTATCCGGTCTACCCATCGGTGGAATTCCCGGGACGTCCCCACGTCGGCCGGGGTTTTGCCCGTCAGCACTATTCAGGAAGGCAGCCATGGCACGTGTCACCGTCGAAGATTGTCTGGAAAACGTCGAAAACCGCTTCAAGCTGGTGATGATCTCCACTCACCGTGCCCGCCAGCTGGCCCGCGGCTCCCGCGACGCCCTCTTGCCCTGGGAGAACGACAAGCCCACCGTCATGGCGCTGCGCGAGATCGCCGAAGGGCTGGTCGACGCCAGCGTGCTCGATGAGCCCGTCGAGGCCGCACCGGTGCGCGTCCGGCCCGAGTTCGAGCCGGGCACCCACCTCGAGGAGTGATCCTGCCCCTCCCGGCGCAGGAGCGCTTTCCCTCAGGGCCATCACGCAGCAGTCAGGGCGCGCCGCATGTTCACCATCGATGACCTGGCCGACCGACTCGGCGGCTACCTTCCCCAGGACGAGATCCGGCAGGTCAGGCGCGCCTTCTACTATGCCGAGCAGGCCCACGACGGCCAGCGGCGGCGCTCCGGCGAGCCCTACGTCACGCACCCCCTGGCGGTGGCCAACATCCTGGCCAACATGCACATGGACCATCAGAGCCTGATGGCCGCGATGCTGCACGACGTCATCGAGGATACCGGGGTCTCCAAGAAGGCCCTGGGCGAACAGTTCGGCAAGCCCGTCGCCGAGTTGGTCGACGGCGTCTCCAAGCTGACCCAGATCACCTTCGAGGACAAGGCGGTCGCCCAGGCCGAGAACTTCCAGAAGATGGTGCTGGCGATGTCGCGCGACATCCGGGTGATCATCGTCAAGCTCGCCGACCGCCTGCACAACATGCGCACCCTGGGCGCGCTGCGCCCCGAGAAGAAACGCCGCATCGCCCGCGAGACCCTGGAGATCTACGCCCGCATCGCCAGTCGGCTGGGCATCAACACCATTCGGGTCGAGCTCGAGGACCTCTCCTTCCAGGCCCTCTATCCGATGCGCGCCGAGCGCATCAAGCGCGCCGTCTCCAGCGCCCGGGGCCATCGCCGCTCGACGATCCGCCAACTCCAGACCAGCCTGCAGCAGAGCCTCGACGACGAGGGGCTGCCGGGCACGGTGATCGGCCGCCAGAAGCACCTGCTGTCGATCTACCGCAAGATGCGCGACCAGCGGAAGTCCTTCGCCGAGATCATGGACGTCTTCGGCTTTCGCATCATCACCGAGAACGTCGACAGCTGCTACCGGATCCTCGGCGTGGTGCACAACCTCTACAAGCCGGTGCCGGGTCGCTTCAAGGACTACATCGCCATCCCCAAGGCCAACGGCTACCAGAGCCTGCACACCACCCTGTTCGGCCGTGGCGGCATGCCCATCGAGGTGCAGATCCGCACCCGCGAGATGGAGGCCCTGGCCAACAACGGCATCGCCGCCCACTGGCTCTACAAGGCCGGCCAGACCGAGCACCCCATCGCCCAGGGCAGCCATGCCCGGGCCCGGGCCTGGGTCAAGGGCCTGCTGGAGATGCAGCGCCACGCCGGGGATTCGCTGGAGTTCATCGAGCACGTCAAGAACGACCTCTTCCCCGACGACATCTACGTGTTCACGCCCAAGGGCGACATCATGGAGCTGCCCCAGGGCGCCACGGTGATCGACTTCGCCTACAGCGTGCATACCGACATCGGCAACAGCTGCATCGCCTGTCGCATCGACCGCCACCTGGCGCCGCTCTCCACCCGCCTGGAGAGCGGCCAGACCCTGGAGATCATCACCGCTCCCGGGGCGCGGCCCAACCTGGCCTGGCTCAACTTCGTGGTCACCGCCAAGGCGCGCTCGGCGATCCGCCACGCGCTCAAGCACCAGCAGCACACCGAGGCGGTACAGCTGGGCCGACGCCTGCTCAACAAGGCCCTGGCGCCGTTCGAGACCAGCCTGGAGGAGCTGCCCGAGGGCCTGCTCGAGAGCCTGCTCAAGGAGCATTCGCTGAAGGGGCAGGAGAGCCTGCTGGAATCCATCGGGCTGGGCACCCGGGTTGCCCATGTGGTGGCCCGCCGGCTGCTCGAGCTGCAGCAGGGCGAGACGGGCCAGCCCGCGGCGCAGCCGTCGCATGCCCAGAGACCGGTCGTGATCAGCGGCGCGGAAGGCATGGTGATCAAGTTCGCCCGCTGCTGCCGTCCGCTGCCCGGCGACCCGGTGGTCGGCCACCTCTCCGCGGGCAAGGGCATCGTGGTCCACCGCACCGAGTGCCGCAACCTCGCCGAGCTCAGGAACGACCCGGACAAGCTGTTCGCCCTGGAGTGGTCCGACGACATCGACGAGGACTTCCCGGCCGCCCTGCGCCTGGAGGTGGAGAGCCGCCGCGGCCTGGTAGCGGAACTCGCCGCGCTGGTCACCGACGCCGGCGCCAACATCGAGCACATCGGCATCGAGGAACGCGATGCGCGGCTGTCGATCGTCAACCTCATCCTCTCGGTGCGCAACCGCGTGCACCTGGCGCGCATCATCAAGCGCCTGCGCAACCTCGCCCACGTAGGCCGCATCACCCGCCTCGGCAACTGAACCCTTGTCGCCCGCCGGCCGCATGACGCGACGGCGGCGGCTTTCCCATTTCGCGACGCTGGACTGAAAGGAGAATTACCATGAGCAACAAGGCCGTGATCAACACCGACCAGGCTCCCGCCGCCATCGGCCCCTACTCCCAGGCCATCAAGGCCGGCAACACCGTCTACCTCTCCGGGCAGATCCCGCTGGACCCGGCCACCATGACGCTCGTCTCCGACGACTTCGAGGCCCAGGCGCGCCAGGTCTTCACCAACCTCAGGGCCGTCTGCGAGGAGGCCGCCGGCACCCTGCAGGACGTGGTCAAGCTCAACCTCTACCTGGTCGACCTGGACAACTTCGCCGTGGTCAACGAGGTGATGGAAGAGTTCTTCGAGAGGCCCTATCCGGCCCGCGCCGCCATCGGCGTCAAGGCGCTGCCCAAGGGCGCGCAGTTCGAGGCGGAGGGGATCATGGTCATCGGCGACTGAGCGGAAGGACGATCTTATTGCGTTTATTTCTGGCGCTGGAGCCGCCTGATTCACTTCGCGAGCGGCTGGGGGAACTGGCCGATCTCGCCCAGGCCCGCTGCGGCGGGCGGCGCATGCCAGACGAAAGCCTGCACCTGACGCTGGCCTTCCTCGGCGAGGTGCCCGAGGAGCGGGTGACGGCGCTCTCGGCCTGGGTCGGTGAGCGGTCGATCCCATCGGGGGAGTGGCGGCTCGATGCCTGGGGCACCTTCCGTCGCCCCGGCATCGTCTGGGTCGGCGGCCGGGAACCCGACACGGCGCTGGCGCGGCTCCATGGGTCACTGTGGGACGGGCTCGCAGCGTTCGGGTTCAACCACAGGCTGGAGCACTTCGTGCCCCACGTCACCCTGCTGCGCCGCGCCCGCCGACTGGAGACCCGGGGCCTGCCCACGATCGACCTGGCCTGGCCGTGGCGGCGATTCTCACTGGTGCGCTCCTTCACCGAGAACGACGGCGCCCGCTACCAGACCCTGGCTCGTTCACCGGTGGCCTGAGCGGGCCGTCTTCCTATCGGGGCTCCATCACGCCCTCTCGGGCAGGAAGCCCCCCGCCTTCAGCACCTGGGCATAGCCCTCGCGGAAGCTCGGGTAGTGGAAGCGATAGCCGCTCTCGAGAAGCCGGGTATTGTCGCAGCGCTTGCTGGCACGCCGGCGCAGCGGCGACTGGATGGTCTCGGTGGCCTCGACCTTCAACTGCTTCGCCAGCCAGGCCATCACCTCGTGCAGGGGCGCCGGCTCGCAGTCGCTGGCGAGATAGAGCGCCTCGAGGGGGTCGCCGGCCAGCTGCCGGCCAATCAGGTGCGCCAGGATTCCGGCGCAGTCGTCGCGGTGGATGCGGTTGGAGTACATGACGGGGCTCGCCGGGGCGATACGTCCCTCGCCGACCTGGCGGATCAGGCGGTCACGGCCCGGGCCGTAGATGCCCGAGAAGCGCACCACGGTGCCCGGCAGGTCATGGTCGATCAGCGCCTGCTCGGCCTCGCGCATCAGCAGGCCCGAGAAGCCCGAGGGCTCGACGGGGCTGGTCTCGTCGACCACCTCGCCATCGCGTTGGGCGTAGACGCTGGTCGAGGAGACGAAGAACACCCGCCCGGGCGGCGTGTCACGGGCGGCGAATTCGGCCAGCACCGCGGTCAGGCCATCGAGGTAGGCGGCGCGATAGGCCGCCTCGTCGAAGCGGTCGGCGCTGACCACGTAGACCAGTGTCTCGGCATCGGGCAGCCCGGCCAGGGTGGTTGGCTCGTTCAGGTCGACCGCGACGGCCTCCAGCCCGCTGCCCTCCAGTGCGCCCGGGTTGCGGCGCGCCCCGATCACCCGGTGCCCCGCCTCGTGCAGCTCGCGTCCCAGTGCCATGCCGATGTCGCCGCAGCCCAGAATCAGTGTCGTCGTCTTCACCTTTCCCTCGCCCCCTGATAAAAAGTCCCTATTGGCATTATTGTGTCCCTTGGTGTCGGGCGAGATCGCCTGTGACCATCACCCGTTCGGAAGAGGATGCCTGCCGGCACCACAATGACTCTAACAGAACTCCGCTACATCGTGACACTGGCCCAGGAGCGCCATTTCGGACGCGCGGCGGAGCGCTGCTTCGTCTCCCAGCCGACGCTCTCGGTGGCCGTCAAGAAGCTCGAGGAGGAGCTGGGCGTGGCCCTGTTCGAGCGCTCCAAATCCACCGTGCAGGTCACCCCCATGGGCGAGCGAATCGTCGAACAGGCCCAGCGCGTGCTGGAACAGGCCAGCGTCATCAAGGAACTCGCCACGGCCGGTCGCGACCAGCTGGCGAGCCCCCTGCGCATCGGCGCCATCTACACCATCGGCCCCTACCTCTTCCCTCACCTGATCCCGGAGCTCTCGCGGCGTGCCCCGCAGATGTCGCTCTATATCGAGGAGGGCTTCACCGGTAACCTGCGCCGCAAGCTGCGCAGCGGCGAACTGGATGCCATCATCATCGCGCTGCCCTTCACCGAGACCGACGTGGTCACCAAGCCGCTCTACGAGGAGGCCTTCGAGGTGCTGCTGCCGGCCGACCATCGCTGGGCCTCCCGGGAGGACATCGACAAGGAGGACCTGCTGGAGGAGCGGCTGCTGCTGCTCGGCGAGGGCCACTGCTTCCGTGACCAGATCCTCGAGGCCTGCCCGGCGATCAGCCACCAGCTCGCCAGCCCCAGCAATACCCTCACCGCCGAGGGCGGCTCGCTGGAGACCATCCGCCACATGGTGGCCTCCAAGCTCGGCATCACCGTGCTGCCCCACTCGGCCATCGGCACCGGCCACTACGAGAGCGGCATGCTGATCAGCCGCCCCTTCTCTGCCCCGGCACCTTCGCGGACCGTGGCCATCGCCTGGCGCGCCAGCTTCCCGCGGCCCCGGGCCATCGATGCCGTCACCGACGCCATCGAGCGCTGCCGTCAGGCAGAGCTCGATCCGGCATGAGCACTGAGATCAGTTCTCTTGACGCGCCCGTCACGGAGCTCAAGGGCGTCGGCGAGGCACTGGCGCTCAAGCTGGCCCGGCTGGGCATCGAGCGAGTCAGCGACCTGCTGTTCCACCTGCCGCTGCGCTACCAGGACCGCACCCGCATCACCCCCATCGCCACCCTGCGCGCGGGCCACGAGGCCGTGGTGGAGGGCGAGGTGGTGGCCGGCGAGGTAGTGCGCGGCCGTCGGCGCAGCCTGCTGGTGCGCCTGCGTGACGGCTCCGGCATCCTCAGCCTGCGCTTCTTCCACTTCTCCCCGGCACAGCAGCAGCAGTTCCAGCCTGGGGTGCGGGTGCGCGCCTTCGGCGAGGCCCGTGCCGGCGCCACCGGCCTGGAGCTCTATCACCCGGAGTACCGCCTGCTGGCCAGCGGCGAGGCGCCGGTGGAGGACCACCTGACGCCCATCTACCCGGCGACCGAGGGCCTCCATCAGACTCGCCTGCGGGCGCTGATCGACCAGGCCCTGGCCCGCCTGGATGCTGCCCCGGACGCCCTCCCCGACGGCATTCCCGCGTCCCTGCGCGAGCGTTTCGACCTGCCCGAGCTTCACCACTGCCTGGACACCCTGCACCGCCCGCCGCCGGAGGCCGACGCCGAGCAGCTGGCGGCCGGCCGGCACCCGGCGCGGCGCCGCCTGGCCCTGGAGGAACTGCTCGCCCACCGGCTCAGCCTGCAGGAGGTGCGCCAGCGCATCCAGGAGGACGGCGCCCCGGCGCTGCCCGGCGGACGCAGCCTGCAGGCCCGCTTCCTGACCCAGCTGCCCTTCGCGCTGACCGGTGCCCAGCGCCGGGTGCTCGACGAGATCGCCGCCGACCTGGCACGCCAGGTGCCCATGCTGCGGCTGGTGCAGGGCGACGTGGGCTCGGGCAAGACGGTGGTTGCCGCCATGGCGGCGCTCTCGGCCATCGCCGCCGACTGCCAGGCGGCGATGATGGCCCCCACCGAGATACTGGCCGAGCAGCACTATCGCACCTTCAGCGCCTGGTTCGAGCCGCTGGGCATCGAGGTCGCCTGGCTCTCCGGCAAGCTCAAGGGCAAGGCGCGCCTGGATACCAAGGCGGCCATCCAGGATGGCCGGGCGCGCATGGTGGTGGGCACCCATGCGCTCTTCCAGGGCGACGTCCACTTCCAGCGCCTGGGCCTGGCGATCGTCGACGAGCAGCACCGTTTCGGCGTCCACCAGCGCCTGGCGCTGCGCGAGAAGGGCGAGGCCGGCGGCCTGACCCCCCACCAGCTGGTGATGACCGCCACCCCGATCCCGCGCACCCTGGCGATGAGCGCCTATGCCGACCTGGACGTCTCAGTGATCGACGAGCTGCCCCCGGGCCGGACCCCGGTAAAGACGGTGGTGATGCCCGACGAGCGGCGCCCCGAAGTGATGGCGCGCATCCGCCACGCCTGCGCCGAGGGCCGCCAGGCCTACTGGGTCTGCACCCTGATCGAGGAGTCCGAAGTCCTTGAGTGCCAGGCCGCCGAGGCGACCCGCGACGAGCTCGTCGAGACCCTGCCGGAACTGGCCATCGGCCTGGTCCACGGGCGCATGAAGGCCAGTGAGAAGGCCGCGGTGATGGAGGCCTTCAAGGCCGGCGAGCTGGACCTGCTGGTGGCCACCACGGTGATCGAGGTGGGGGTCGACGTGCCCAATGCCAGCCTGATGATCATCGAGAACCCGGAGCGCCTGGGCCTCTCCCAGCTCCACCAGCTGCGCGGCCGGGTAGGTCGCGGCGCCGTCGAGAGCTTCTGCGTGCTGCTCTATCACCCGCCGCTGTCGGCCCACTCCCGGGAGCGCCTGGCAGTTATGCGCGAGACCACCGACGGCTTTCGCATCGCCGAGAAGGACCTGGAGATCCGTGGCCCCGGCGAGGTGCTGGGCACCCGCCAGACGGGGCTCGCGCAGATGAAGATCGCCGACCTGGAGCGCGACGCCGACCTGCTGGAGCGCGTGGCTCCCCTGGCCGAGGCGCTCCTCGACGCGCATCCCCAGGCCAGCCGCCCGCTGATCCGCCGCTGGCTGGGCGAGGAAGCGGGGCGCTATGGGCAGGTGTGACGGCGCCAAGCGGCCAAGCAGTGTATGCCACCGAGGCAAGCTACAAGGGGTTTACTTGTAGCTCGGCGCTCGGCGCTCGGCGCTCGGCGCTTTCAGCTATAGATGCTTGAGCAGCCGCTGCAGCTTCTGCAGGTCGCCGGAGTCGCCGACCAGGCGCACGCTGCCGGCCATCATGCCGTCGAGAAAGGCCTGCTGGGTCGGCTTCTTGAGGACCCTGATGGCCGTGGCCTCGTCCTCGAAGCGCAGTTCCAGGTCGAGGTCCACCGGCAGGCCTCGGCCCGCGCGGATGCCGCGGGGCGACATGCGGTAGTGGCGGGCGATGGAGAGGTCCTCGGTGGCGATGCCCCAGTCGAGGCCACGCATCTCGCCGAGCAGTTCGCGGAACCGCGCCTTGCGGCGCAGGGCTCGCTTGAGCATCAGCCCGAGCAGCCACAGCATCAATCGCAGCTTCATATCGGCTCCGCCACCGGGAATGTCGAGTGAGCGACCCGCATGGAACGGGCCGCAATGCCTTACTTCGCTACGGCGTCCTTGAGGCCCTTGCCCGGCTTGAAGGCGACGGTCTTGCTGGCCGGAATTGTCAGCGGCTGGCCGGTCTGGGGGTTCTTGCCGGTGCGTGCGGCGCGCTCGCGCACGCTGAAGGTACCGAAGCCGATCAGGGTCACGTCCTGCCCCTGGGAAACGCTACCGGTGATCTCGTCGAGGATCACGTTGAGCACCTGGCTCGCCTTGTCCTTGGAAAGATCGGCACGCTCGGCAATCGCCGCGGCGAGTTCTGGCTTGCGCATACAGCCCTCCTGGTATTGGCATCATGATGCCGGCGATCACCACCGGCGGTGTTGTTATGGCAGATGAACGAGTACTGCATCACGCGCATGCCGGCTCTCTCGATCCCGGGGCCTCGTGCCACAGACGGGGAGATCTCGGGAAACGACATGCGGATGATACCGGTCCTCAACGCCGCTGCTTTGTCGGCTCGCTGTCCGCGGCAGGCCCCGCCGTAGACGAGACTAGCCTAGCAACGGCGGCGCGGCTCGCGCCAGTTCGACTTTCCGACGGACGCAGCGTCCTGTCAACGCAAATCCGATCAAACGTCCGTCCTCGGCCTCGGCCAGGGCCGTCAGGTCACCGCCCTCCCCCTCGAGGCGCCAGCGTGACGGGGGACGCGCCGGCGGAAGGGCCACCACCGGCAACAGGGGGGTCTTGACCAGCACCGGCCAGGGGCCATAGGTCACCGCGGTGGGGGTACCGGTCAGGGTGCGGGCCAGGGCCCTGGCGCTGGCCAGCAGCGGCTGCACGTACATGGCATTGACGCCATCGACGCAGGCCGCATCGCCCAGGGCATGGATGCCGGGCACCGAGGTGGCCAGGTGCCGGTCGGCGTGGATGCCCGCCTCGCTGACCTCGAGCCCGGCCGACTCGGCCAGGACGCTACGCGGCCGCAGCCCCGTGGCCACCAGCACCAGATCGGCCGCCAGCGAGGCGCCACCGTCCAGTTCCAGGCCGACACAGGCACCCTCGGCCCCCAGGGCCACCAGCTGGCGTCCGCTGTGCAGCACCATCCCGGCCTCCCGGAAGGCCTCGCCCAGGGCGCGTCCCAGGGGCTCCGGCACCAGGCGCGGCAGGGGCGCGGGCTCCGGGGCGACCAGCTCGACGGCGTGGCCGCCGGCGGTGAGGTCGTTGGCGAACTCGCAACCCACCAGGCCCATGCCGATGACCGCCACGCGCGCCGGCCGGCCCAGCGCCTCCAGGGCCGCATGGAAGGCGCGGTAGTCGTCCAGGTCATTGATGCTGAACACCCGGTCGGCCACGGCGTCGGGCACCGCGAAGGGGTGCACCGGGGAGGCGCCGGTGGCCAGCACCAGCTCGCTCCAGGGCAGGGTCTCGGTGCCGAGGGTCAGGGTGCGCTCCACCGGGTCGATGGCCTCCACCCGCGTGTGGGTGCGCACCACGACGCCGAGGTCGTCGGCAACCTCCAGGGCCGAACGTGCCGCCAGGCGCTGCGGCGGCAGGCGCTTGGCGAACCCGGTGGAGAGCAGCGGCTTGGAATAGTCATCGCCGCTGTCGGCGGTGATCAGCGTCACCGGTCGCGTCGGGTCCTGCGCGCGCAGCTGGCGCAGCAGGCCCAGGCCCGCCATGCCGGAGCCGATGATGGTCAGGGGTGCAGCCATGGCAATCCTTCCTGCAGGGGCCGTCGAGATCAGGTGATGGCGGCCGGCCACCATAAGAGTTCAAATTCGCCATGGTACACTAGCCGCCCCCGAAATCGACGCGGAGAGAGACGGTGAGCAACGGCCCGGGAAGCGATCCCCGCTGGCGCCCCCTGGCGGCGGCACGCCCTGCCATGAGCGCCGCCTGGTGGCAGTGGGTCGCCTCCCGCGACTCGCTCACCGCAAGGCTGGTCAGCGCCGGCGGACAGCGGGCCTTCCGGGTCCGGCTGCTGGACCAGCGCCTCGGTCGGCCGCGTCGCGACGAGGCGCTGGCCCTGGGCCTGCCACCGGCCCGCCATGCCTGGCTGCGCGAGGTGGCACTGTGCCTGGACGAGCGCCCCTGGGTGGTCGCCCGCTCGGTGGTGCCGCTCTCCGGGCTGCACGGCCAGCGGCTCGACCGCCTGGGCGAACGCTCGCTCGGCAGCTGGCTGTTCCGCCAGCCGGACCTTGAGCGCGGCCCCCTCGAGGTCAGTGCCGACCCGGCCCCCTTCCATGCCGCCTCGGGCCCCTGGGCGCGCCGCTCGCTGTTCCGCCACCGGCGCTTCGCCGTGCTGGTCCAGGAGTTCTTCCTCGACCGCATGGCGGATGACCTCGGGCTGCCTTCGCGCTAGGCTCCCGTGCAGCCTAACTGGATATGACGAGGACGAGATGGACCGATCCCTGATGCACCCCAGGGGCCTGGCCCGGGTGCCCGACTTCCTGCACCTGACGAGGCTGGACCGCCCCATCGGCACCTGGCTGCTGATGTGGCCCACCCTCTGGGCCCTGTGGGTCGCCGCCGAGGGCATACCCGGCCGCAAGGTGCTGCTGATCTTCGTCGCCGGGGTCTACCTGATGCGTGCCGCCGGCTGCGTGGTCAACGACTACGCCGACCGCCACTTCGACGGCCACGTCAAGCGCACCCGAAACCGCCCCCTGGCCACCGGGCGGATCAGCGAGGGCGAGGCCCAGGCGCTGTTCCTGATGCTGGTGATGGCCGCCTTCGTGCTGGTCTGGTTCACCAACCTCTTCACGGTGATGCTCTCGGTGGTGGGGGTGATCCTGGCCTTCATCTACCCCTTCATGAAGCGCTACACCCATCTGCCCCAGGCCTTCCTCGGCGCGGCCTTCTCCTGGGCGATCCCCATGGCCTTCGGTGCTGTGCTGGGCACGCTGCCCCCGGTGGCCTGGCTGCTGTTCGCCGCCAACGTGGCCTGGACGGTGGCCTACGACACCGAGTACGCCATGGTCGACCGCGACGACGACCTGAAGATCGGCATCAAGTCCACCGCGGTGCTGTTCGGCCGCGCCGACCGGCTGATGATCGGCCTGCTGCAGGGCCTGACCCTGGGGCTGCTGGCCTGGGCCGGCGGACTGCTGGCGCTGGGGGGCTTCTTCTGGCTGGGGCTGGCCGCCATGGCGGCGACCTTCGTGCACCAGCAGTTCCTGATCCGCGAGCGGGACCGGGACCGCTGCTTCCAGGCCTTCCTCAACAACCACTGGTCGGGCCTGCTGGTCTTCGCCGGCATCGCGCTCTCCCTGTGGCCGGCGGTGAACGGCGGCTGATAGAGCGACAGGCAGGAGCTGTCACGCTATTGTCATCATGACGTGCTGTCATCGTCATCGATCTGTCATTGACCACGAGGCTCCGGGATGACCGCCAAGACCGTACTGATCGTCGATGATGAGGCGCCGATCCGCGAGATGATCGCGGTGGCGCTGGAGATGGCCGACTATCGCGTCCTCGAGGCGGACAATGCCCAGGATGCCCACGCCATGGTGGTCGACCACCAGCCCGACCTGGTGCTGCTCGACTGGATGATGCCCGGGACCAGCGGCATCGAGCTAGCCCGTCGCCTCAAGCGCGAGGAGGCCACCGCCGAGCTGCCGATCATCATGCTCACCGCCAAGGGCGAGGAGGACAACAAGATCCAGGGGCTCGAGGCCGGGGCCGACGACTACATCACCAAGCCCTTCTCGCCGCGGGAGCTGGTGGCGCGCCTCAAGGCGGTGCTGCGCCGTGCCACGCCGCGGGGCATCGAGGACCCGGTGGAGGTCGGCGGGCTGCTGCTCGACCCGGTCAGCCACCGGGTCAGCGTCGATGGCCGCTCGCTGGAGATGGGGCCCACCGAGTACCGCCTGCTGCAGTTCTTCATGACCCACCAGGAGCGCGCCTACACCCGCGGGCAGCTGCTCGACCAGGTGTGGGGCGGCAATGTCTATGTCGAGGAGCGTACCGTGGACGTGCATATCCGCCGCCTGCGCAAGGCGCTGGGCGAACCCCATCACCAGCTGATCCAGACCGTGCGTGGCACCGGCTACCGGTTCTCCGCCAAGGGCTGACGTGGGGCGGCTCTGGCGACGCGAGTTCTGGCGACTGGCGACCCTGGTCGCCATCGGGGCCCTGGTCGGCTGGCCCCTCTCCGCCACGGTGGCCGGCATCGCCGCCGGCCTGCTGCTATGCCTGGCCTTCCACCTGCGCCAGCTGCATGCCCTCTACCAGTGGCTCACCCTGCGCCCCCAGGAGGAGCCCCCCGCCGCCAGCGGCCTGTGGGGCGAGCTGTTCGACCGCCTCTACCGCTACCAGAAGAGCCAGCGCCTCACCCAGCAGCGGCTGCGGGCCACGCTGCAGCGCATCCAGGAGTCCTCCGAGGCGATGCGCGACAGCGTGGTGATGCTCGACCGCCACGGCGACCTGGAGTGGTGGAACAGCGCCGCCGAGCGGATGCTCGGCCTCAAGCCCCAGCTCGACCGCGGCCAGCACATCACCAACCTGCTGCGTGACCCGCGCTTCGTCGATTACTTCCATGGCCGCGACTATCGCGAGCCGCTGACCCTGCCCTCACCCATCGACGAGAGACTGATCCTGCAGTTCCAGATCACCCTCTACGGCGACGACGAGCGCCTGGTGATGGCCCGGGACATCACCCGGCTGCATCGCCTGGAGCAGATGCGTCGGGACTTCGTGGCCAACGTCTCCCACGAGCTGCGCACTCCGCTGACCGTGCTGGCCGGCTACCTGGAGACCTATGGCGACATGGCCGGCCAGCTGCCGCCGCGACTGGGCCGCAGCCTGTCGCAGATGAAGGCCCAGACCGACCGCATGCAGAACCTGGTCAACGACCTGCTGCTGCTGTCGCGGCTGGAGATCGACCGGGGCGGGCGCGATGACGCCCCGCTGGCGATGGACACGCTGCTCGCGGCCGTGCAGAGCGACGCCGCGGCGCTCTCCGCCGGTCGCCAGTCGATCGCGGTGGAGGTCGAGGAGTCCCGCCTCCTGGTCGGCAGCGAGCAGGAGATCCGCAGTGCGCTCTCCAATCTGGCCTTCAATGCCGTGCGCTATGCCGGGGAGGGGCGCCATATCGTGCTGCGCTGGCGCCCCCATGGCGAGGGCGCCTGCCTGGAGGTGGAGGACGACGGTGAAGGCATCGACCCGGTGCATATCCCGCGCCTGACAGAGCGCTTCTACCGGGTCGACAAGGGGCGCAGCACCGCCACCGGCGGCACCGGCCTGGGGCTCGCCATCGTCAAGCACGTGCTGCTGCGCCACGATGCCCGGCTGGAGATCGACTCCCACCCCGGCCGCGGCGCCACCTTCCGCTGCCTCTTCCCCGCCGAGCGCCTGCGCGAGACGGCCGAGAGCGCTCAGCGCGCCTGAGGCGGCCCGCCGGGCGCCACGTCGGCCTCGATGCCGCGGTAATGGCGCTCCCACATCAGCACCGCCGCGGCCACGGCGCCGGGCAGCAGGAAGAGGTTGGCCAGGGGGATCCAGGTAATCAGGGTCACCCAGCCGCCGTAGGTGAGGGTCGGCCACCAGCGCGCCCTCAGCCGGCGCCGCATGTCGCGGAAGCTGACCTTGTTGTTGTCCATGGGGTAGTCGAGGTAGGTGATCGCCATGATCCAGGCCGAGAAGGCCGCCCACAGCAGCGGCGCCACCAGGTTGAGCACCGGGATCCAGCTGAGCACGAAGAGCAGCGCCATGCGCGGCAGGATATAGCCCAGCTTGACCAGCTCGCGCCCCATGGCATCCACCGCCGTCTTCGCCAGGCCGCGGTCGTCCAGCGGGGGGCGCCCGGTCGCCTCCACCTCCACCCGGGCGGCCAGGAAGCCGTAGAAGGGCGCGGCGATCAGGTGGGTCACCAGGGTGAAGGTGAAGAAGACGATCAGCACCAGGCTGACCACGAAGAGCGGCCAGATCAGCCAGGAGAGCCAGTCCAGCCAGCCGGGGACCATGGCCATCCAGCCATCCAGCCAGCCGCCGAAGTGGCCCAGCACGTACCAGAGCATGGCCGTATAGACCAGCAGGTTGACCAGTATCGGCAGGAACACGTAGCGCCGCAGGCCGCGGGAGTAGACCAGGCGGGTCCCGCGGGTCAGCGCCGTCAAGGCATCGAGCATCCGTCACGTCCTCATGTCACGCAGCAGGCCGCCGCCCGATGGGGCGGCGGCCTGCGTCATTGACGGCCAATCGTGGTGAACCGTCAACCCTTGCACCGTTACACTGCGCGACAAGAGGCGCCGGGGACAGGTCGGAGAGGGGGTCCTACGCCATGGATGGCGTCGGTAGCGCCCAGGGAAGGGTTCACAGCGCCCCCTCGCAGACCTGCCCCCGGAACAGCCTCGAGCTTTCTGGTCAGCGGCGAAGGACCTAACCCTTGCGGGTGATCGCCTGCTCGTCGAGGTCGTCCGGGTCAGTGTGGCGGATATCCAGCCCCTTCACCAAGTAGACCACGTACTCGGCGAGGTTGTTGGCATGGTCGCCGATGCGTTCCAGGGCGCGCAGGATCCACATCAGGCTGAGGATGGGGGAGATCGAACGGGCATCCTCCATCATGAAGGTCATCAGCGAGCGCATGGCGCTGCGGTACTCGTTGTCCACCTCCTCGTCCTCGTGCACCAGCTTGAGTGCCAGCTCGGTGTCGAGGCGGGCGAAGGAGGTCAGGGCGTCGCGCACCATGCGCCGCACGTGCTCGCTGATCACCCGCACCTCGACGAAGCCGCGGTTGCCGTTGTTGGCGTCGATCAGCTCGATGGCATTGCGGGCGATCTTGCTCGCCTCGTCGCCGATCCGTTCCAGGTCGGAGGCCGCGCGGATCACCGCCAGCACCAGGCGCAGGTCCGAGGCGGTGGGCTGGCGCCTTGCCAGCACCTGGGTGCTCTCCTCGTCGATCTTGATCTGCATGTCGTTGACCGCGCGATCGTTGTCGACCACGCGCTGGCCCAGTTCGGAGTCGCTCTCGAGCAGGGCCGCCACGGCGTCCTGCACCTGCTTCTCGACCAGTCCCCCCATCGCCATCAGGTGGGTCTTGAGCTCCTCGAGCTCCTGGTTGAACTGCCGGGAGATATGCTGGCTGTGGATATCGCTGGTAATGTCCATGGGACCTCTCCTTGGGGCCGGCCGTCAGGCCATGCGCCCGGTGATGTAGTTCTCGGTACGCCGCAGGCGCGGGTGTGTGAACAGGGTGTCGGTGGGGCCATACTCCACCAGTTCGCCGTCCTGCAGGAAGGCGGTGTAGTCGGAGACCCGGGCCGCCTGCTGCATGTTGTGGGTGACCAGCACCAGGGTCAGGTGCGACTTCAGGTTGCCGATCAGCTCCTCGATCTTCAGCGTGGAGATGGGGTCGAGCGCCGAGGCCGGCTCGTCGAGCAGCAGCACCTCGGGCCCCACCGCCAGGGTCCGGGCGATCACTAGGCGCTGCTGCTGGCCCCCGGAGAGCGACCAGGCCGAAGCGCGCAGCCGGTCCTTCACCTCATCCCATAGCGCCGCCGAACGCAGCGCCCACTCGATGATGTCGTCGCGCTTGCGCTTGCTCAGCCCGCCCTGCAGGCGCAGGCCAAAGGCCACGTTGTCGTGGATCGACATGGGGAAGGGGTTAGGCGCCTGGAACACCATCCCCACCCGCCGACGCAGTTCCGCCACCGCCACCCCGGGCGCATGGATCTCCTCGCCCTCGAATAGCACCTCGCCCGTGCGCACCACCTCGTCATTGAGGTCGTGGAGGCGATTGAGCACCCGCAGCAGGGTCGACTTGCCGCAGCCGGAGGGCCCGATAAAGGCCGTCACTCGGTGGCGCGGGATGCGCAGCGTCAGGTTGCGCAGCGCCGGCTTATCCCCGTAGGCGAGGCTCAGCCCCCGGATGGCCAGGCTGCTGGCCTCGGGGGAAAAGTCGATGACCGCCGCCGGGTCGGACGACGGGCGCTGGTCCTGGACGAATGGCATCGAGGCTCCCGGGTGGCGCGACGGTAGTGGGCTCATCGGCGGGTGAGCGCCCCGTGACGCATACTGAGATGATGACGCAGAAATATTGCAGTCAGGTTAAGCACCAGGATCACCAGCACCAGCAGCAGCGCCGTGGCATAGACCAGCGGCATCGCCGCCTGGACATCGCCGCCGTGGAAGGCCGCATCGAAGATGTGGTAGCCGAGGTGCATGAACTTCCTGTCAAGATGCAGGAAGGGGAAGTCGCCGTCCACCGGCACCTGGGGCGCCAGCTTGGCCACGCCCACCAGCATCAGCGGCGCGACCTCGCCGGCGGCGCGGGCCACGGCCAGGATCACCCCGGTGAGCATGGCCGGCGCGGCCATGGGCAACACCACCCGGGTGAGCATCTCCAGCCGGGTGGCCCCCAGCGCCAGGGCGCCCTCGCGCTGCTGGTCGGGGATTCGCGCCAGCCCCTCCTCGGTGGCCACGATCACCACCGGCAGGGTCAGCAGGGCCAGGGTCAGCGAGGCCCACAACAGGCCGCCGGTGCCGAAGGTCGGCGAGGGCAGGGTCGCGTCGAAGAACCACTCGTCCAGGGTGCCGCCGATGCCGTAGACGAACACCCCCAGGCCGAAGACGCCATAGACGATGGAGGGCACCCCGGCGAGGTTGCGCACGGCGATCCGCACCAGGCGCGTCAGCCGCCCCTGATGGGCCACCTCGTTGAGGTAGATGGCCGCCAGCACCCCGAAGGGCGTCACCAGGAGCGACATCAGCATCACCATCAGCACGGTGCCGAAGATCGCCGGCCAGACGCCGCCGGCGGTATTGGCCGCCCGCGGGCCCTCCGAGAGGAAGCGCCACACGCCCTCACCCCAGGCGGCCAGCTTGTCGAGCGACGACATGGCATTGGGACGCCGCGCCCGCAGTATCTGCTCCAGCGCTACCACCAGGCGCTCCCCCTCGGCGGTCGCCAGGGTCAGCCGCCCCCCCTCCATGGCCGCCTGCAGCTCGCGCAGCCGGGCATTGGCCGCGGCCAGCTCGGGATCCACGCCGGCCCCCTCCGCGAGGGCCCGGACCCGCGGCAGGATGACCTCGTCGCGCAGGGTGTCGCGGGCCCGGCGCAGCGAGGCCAGCTCGGCCAGCCGCGCCTCGAGGGCCGCCCAGGCAGCCTCGCCCTCGAGGCGCTCTCCGGTCGCGCTCTCCAGCACGGTGAGCCGGCCGATCGCTTCCCCCCAGCGTCGGCGTTCCAGCACCACCAGGTCGGGCGGATGGCTGACCGCGGCGATGGCCGACACCGCCACCCACGCCCAGCGGGCGCCATCCAGGTCACGGTTGCCGGTCCGGTAGAGCCGCTCATGCCCCTCTCCCTCCGGCAGCGGGACCTCGCGGACCCGCTCGCCGGCGAGCTGTCGGCCATCGTCGAGCGTCACCAGGGCGACGGGAGCGGGCCAGAAGTGTCCCAGGCCGCGAACCGCCAGCAGCGCCAGCAGCGCCAGCAGCGCCAGCAGCGAGAGCGCCACGCTACCTGCCGCCAGCCAGTCGCCGGGACCCTCGCCCCGGGGCAGGCGCGCCCGTGAGCCGGGAACCGGCCTCATGCCCCGCCCCCCAGGCGCCGGTAGCGCCGTCGCAGGCGGCTGCGCACCAGCTCGGCCAGGGTATTGACCAGGAAGGTGAAGATGAAGAGCAGCAGGGCCGCCAGCAGCAGCAGCCGATAGTGCGGGCCCTCGGGGCCCGCCTCCGGCAGCTCGATGGCGATGGTGGCCGCCAGGGAGCGCAGCCCGTCCAGGGGGTTCCAGGTCATCAGGGCCGTGTTGCCGCTGGCCATCAGCACGATCATGGTCTCGCCCACGGCTCGTCCGGCGCCGATCATCACCGCCGAGAAGATCCCGGGGGACGCCGCCGGCAGCACCACCCGCCACAGGGTCTGCCAGCGGGTCGCCCCCAGTGCCTGGGCGCCCTCCGCGAGGCTTCGCGGTACACTCGAGAGGGCATCCTCGGCCAATGCGTAGACGCTGGGCATCACCGCAAAGCCCATGGCCATGCCGACGATCATGGCGTTGCGCACGGCGACATCGAGCCCCAGGTGAACCTCCAGCCAGCGGCGCAGGTCACCGCCGAACGCCCAGGCCTCGAGCCAGGGCGAGAGCGCGTGCGAGGCGGCCAGCAGCAGCAGCAGCCAGGGCAGCAGCCACAGCCCCGCCCAGCCCAGCGGCAGCGCCTGCTGCAGGCGCGGAGGCAGGCGCGACCAGAGGCCACCCGCCAGCAGCAGGCCGGGCACCAGCAGCACCAGCATGGCCAGCACGTCCGCCAGGTGGCGCTCCACCCAGGGGGCGAGCACCAGGCCAGCGACGAAGCCGATCACCACCCCGGGCAACGCCTCCATCAGCTCCAGCGTCGGCTTGAGGCGGCTGCGCAGGCGTGGCGACATGTACAGGGCCGAGTGGGCGGCCGCGCCCAGGGCCAGGGGCACGGCGATCAGCAGGGCCCAGGCCGCCGCCTCCAGGGTGCCCCAGGCCAGGGGCACCAGGCTGATCCGGGCCGGCTCGTCCGTCCCCAGGGTGGCGGTGGGGTCCCAGCGAAAGCGGACCGAGTCATCTGCTCCCTCCAGGGGCAGCCAGAGCGCCTGGGGGCTGACCGCCTGCGTCGCACCGGAGGGCCAGAACAGCGGCACCACCTCGACCACCAGGAAGACGCCGATGGCCAGCAGCGCGGCGATCACCCCGATGCCGCCCGCGGTGACCAGGACGGTGGCCAGGCGATCGCGCCCCTGACGCAGGCGGCGTCGAACGGAGGGCGGGGAGGAGGAGTCGGGCATGACCAGGCCTGCGCGAAACGGGGGCTAGCGGAATCGTACGACAGAGTGATGACAGGGAGATGACAGCATCAGGGGTCCGCCTCGCCCAGCGCCAGCCTCTGTCGCTGATGCTGCCGCCTCGCCTCGGGCAGGGCCACGAAACCCAGCTCCTCGACGATCGCCTGCCCGGCCGGGGACAGCACCAGGTCGAGGAAGGCCCGCTCGGGGGCCGGCAGCGACTCGCCGGGGGGCAGGTTGAGATAGAGGTAGAGGTCGCGGGAAAGCGCATAGTCGCCGCGCCGCACCGCCTCGGGGTCGGGGAAGTGGCGCGTCCCCTCGGCATCGCGGCGCGCCAGGGCCTTGACGCCCGGCGTGAGGTGGTTGAGCCCGGCATAGCCGATGGCCCGCGGGTCCTCCGCCACCGCTGACACCACCGCGGCGGACCCCGGGTGCTCGTTGACCTCGGGACGGAAGTGGCCGTCACACAGCGCAATCCGCCGGAACAGCCCCTGGGTGCCGGACGCCGCATTGCGACCATGCAGGCGGATGCGCCCCTCCGGCCTGTCGAGGCCCAGCTGTTGCCAGCGGCGGATCCCCTCGCTCGCCCCGCAGCGCCGTGAGTCGGAAAAGATGGCATCCAGCTCGCGCCTCCCCAGGCTCTCGAGCGGGTTGTGGCGATGGACCACGACCACCAGGGCATCCCGGGCCACCGCCAGCTCCCGCGGCGGATAGCCATGGCGCTCGATGAAGGTCCGACGCTCGGCCTCGTTCATGGGCCGGGACATGGGCCCCAGCCGGGTGGTACCGGACACCAGGGCCGGCGGCGCGCTGGCCGACCCGCTGGCCTGCAGCTGCAGGCGGATGCCGGGATGCTGGCGGGTCAGCGCCTCACCCCAGCGCAGCATCAGCTCCGCCATGGTATCGGAACCCACGGTGCCCAGGCTCCCGGCAATCTCCTCTGTCTGGGCCTGGGCATGAGGCGCCCAGAGCATGACCAGCAGCAACCAGGGAGTCAGGCAACGACGCAGGGCGGCAGACATCTCAGCTTCCTCGATGAAGGGGTGAACCGGGCCGGCAGTGGGGCATCGTGTCGCAATGGTGGTGAACCCATGGCCTCGCCGTATACCATGGCGAGCTGATAAACGCCCCACAACAACAACCCGAGTCGCTCAGGCTTTCATGACAGACATCGACGATATTCCCGCCCCCCAGGGTCGGCTGACCCTCAAGCTGCTGGCCAGTCGCCAGGATACCAACCTGCACGGCGACATTCCCGGTGGCTGGCTGATCGCCCGCATGGACCAGGCCGCCGAGGTGGCCGCCGGCTGCGAGGCCCGGGGGCGCACGGCCACCGTGGCCATCGAGGCCATGGACTTCCTCTGCCCGGTGCGGGTGGGCTCGATGGTCAACATCTTCACCCGGGTCAGCGAGATCGGCCACAGCTCGATCAAGATCGACGTGGAGGTGTGGATCCGTGCCCCCCATGAACGCGACCCCGACGAGTTGCACAAGGTCACCGAGGCCCGCTTCGTTATGGTGGCCCTGGACGACAACGGGCGAATCCGTGCCGCCCGAGAGGGCGACTGATGCCGTGCCCCGTGCCAGTTCCGGAGCGAGAATGGGCGCCCCCCAGGGGCGCCCATGGCAGGATGGCGAGAGAGGCCGGGCCTCAGACGCCGACCTTCTCCCGGGTCTTCAGGTAGGCGAATTCGCCCACGTCGGTGAAGCGCCGTACCTTCTGCTGGAAGGCGGTGTAGGAGTCGTAGACCTTCCGCGACTCCTCGTCGGCCTCCACCTGCTTCTGGAGCACCTCCTGGGAGGAGGCGTAGAGCGCCTCCAGTACCTCCTCCGGGAAGGCGCGCAGTTCCACGCCATGCTCGCTGACCAGGGTATCGAGCGCCTCGGCATTACGCACCGCGAACTCGCTGATCATCGCCAGGTTGGAAGCCATGGCCGCCTCGCTGACCACCGCCTTGAGGTCGTCGGGCAAGGCGTTCCAGGCCTCCAGGTTGACCGTGCCCTCGAGGATGGCACTGGGCTCGTTCCAGGCCGAGGTGTAGTAGTACTTGGCCACCTGGTGCAGGCCGAAGGCCAGGTCGTTGTAGGGGCCGACCCAGTCGGCGGCATCCAGCACGCCGGTCTGCAGGGAGGTGAAGATCTCGGAGCCCGGGGTGTTTACGGTGGTCACGCCGATGCCGTTCATGGCCTCGCCGGCCAGTCCCGGCAGGCGCAGCTTGAGGCCCTGCATATCCTCCAGCGAGTTGATCTCCTTCTTGAACCAGCCGGCCATCTGGGTGCCGGTATTGCCCACCGGGAAGGGCTTGAGGTTGTGCTTGGCGTACACCTCGTCCCACAGCTCAAGGCCACCGCCATGGTAGAGCCAGGCGTTGGTCTCGGTGGTATTCATGCCGAAGGGCACGGCGGTGAAGAACTGGGAGGCCAGGGTCTTGCCACGCCAGTAGTAGGAGGCGGAGTGGCCCATCTGGGCGGTACCCTCGCCCACCGCGTCGAACACCTCCATGGCGGGCACCAGTTCACCCGCGCCGTGCACGCGGACCTTCATGCGGCCGCCCGAGAGGCGCTCGATACGCGCGGCGAAATCGTTGGCCCCGGTGCCCAGTGCCGGGAAGTTCTTGGGCCAGGAGGTCACCATGTCCCAGGTGATGGTCTCCTGCGCACTGGCCGTGGAGATGAAGGGGGCGGCGGCGCCGGCGGCGGCACCGGCGCCCAGGGTCTTGAGGCTATTCTTTAGAAAGAGGCGACGTTGCATGCGAGCGTGACTCCAGGATGATTATTGTTCCCGCTGTGATCGCGGGATAAGGCGTGTCCGCTCAAGAGTATGCGTCAAGGCCGAATTGCCCGGCAAGTGCCTGCAGCTGACGTCAACGTCAACGAAAATCAGAGCGGCGTCAGCTTGGCGAAGCCCAGCACCAGCCACTTGTCGCCCTCGCCCTCGAAGCTGACCTGGACCCGGGCGCGCTCGCCCTCGCCCTCGGCGTTGAGGATCACCCCCTCGCCGAACACCGGATGGCTGACCCGCTGGCCCAGCGAGAGCGACGGCAGTTCAGCGCCCCCATCGACCGAGGTCTGCCGCGAGAGCCCCACGGCCGGGCGGCCGGCGGTCACCGGCCGGGAGATCTGGCCGCGCAGCCGCACCTCCTCGAGGTGCTCCTCGGGGAGCTCGCGCAGGAAGCGCGAGGCGCGCTGGAAGGTCTCCTTGCCGTGCAGACGCCGCAGCTCGGCATGAGTCAGGTAGAGCTTGCGCATGGCACGGGTCAGGCCCACATAGCAGAGCCGCCGCTCCTCCTCCAGGCGACCCGGCTCCTCCATGGACATCTTGTGCGGGAACAGGCCCTCCTCGACCCCGGCGATGAACACCACCGGGAACTCCAGGCCCTTGGCCGAGTGTAGGGTCATCAGTTGCACGCAGTCCTCGAACTCGTCGGCCTCGTGGTCACCGGCGTTGAGCGCAGCCTCGGAGAGGAAGGCCTCCAGGGCCACCGCCCCCTCGCCGGCCTCGGGGGGCTCGAAGGTCTCGCCCTGGGTGAAGGCCTTGGCGGCGGTGACCAGCTCCTCGAGGTTCTCGACCCGGGCCTGCCCCTTCTCGCCCTTCTCGCTGCGGTGGTGCTCGATCAGGCCGCTGCGCTCGATCACATGGTCGATGATCTCGTGGAGCGCCAGGCCGGCGGTGTCGTTGTCGAGCCCCTCGATCAACTCGGCGAAGGCCCGCACCGACGTGGCCGCCCGCCCCTTGAGCGAGGCATCCAGCAGGGCGTCGTGCAGCGCCTGCCACAGCGAGACCTCGGTCTGCCGGGCGCGGGTGCGCAGCACCTCCACGGTGCGGGTACCGATGCCTCGGGCCGGGACGTTGATCACCCGCTCCAGGGAGGCGTCATCGTCGCGGTTGAGCAGCAGCCGCAGGTAGGCCAGGGCGTTCTTGATCTCCAGGCGCTCGTAGAAGCGCTGGCCACCGTAGATGCGGTAGGGCACGCCCTGGCGGATCAGGGTCTCCTCCAGCACCCGGGACTGGGCGTTGGAGCGGTAGAGGATGGCGATCTCGCGCCGGTTGGTGCCCTCCTCGACCTTCTCGCGAATGGTGTCGACGATAAAACGCGCCTCGTCCAGGTCGTTGAAGCCCGAGTAGACGGAGATCGGCTCGCCCCTGGCACCCTCGGTCCACAGCTCCTTGCCCATGCGCTCGCTGTTGTGGCGGATCAGGGCATTGGCGGCATCGAGGATGGCGCTGGTGGAGCGGTAATTCTGCTCCAGGCGCACGGTCTTCGCGCCAGGAAACTCCTGCTCGAAGCGCCGGATGTTCTCGATGCGCGCCCCGCGCCAGCCGTAGATCGACTGGTCGTCGTCGCCCACCACGGTCATCGGGGTCTGCATGCCGGTGAGCAGCTTGAGCCAGGCATACTGCAGGGTATTGGTGTCCTGGAACTCGTCGACCAGCACATGGCCGAAGCGCTGCTGGTAGTGGGCCAGCAGCTCGGGGTTGTCACGCAACAGCTCAAGGCTGCGCAGCAGCAACTCGCCGAAGTCCACCAGGCCGCCGCGCTCGCAGGTCAGCTGGTAGCGCTCATAGAGCTCGACCATCTGGGCCAGATAGGCATCGCCGTGGACATCGACCTGGTGGGGGCGCAGCCCCTCCTCCTTGCAGCCAGAGATGAACGATTGCACCTGGCGCGGCGGGAAGCGCTCGTCGTCGATGCGATGGTCCTTGAGCAGCCGCTTGACCAGCCGCAACTGGTCGTCGCTGTCGATGATCTGGAAGTGCTGGGGCAGCCGTGCATCCTGCCAGTGGGTGCGCAGCAGGCGGTGGGCGATGGAGTGGAAGGTGCCCACCCAGACATTGCGCAGCGAGATGCCCAGCAGCGCCTCCAGGCGGGTGCGCATCTCGCGGGCCGCCTTGTTGGTGAAGGTCACGGCGAGCACCGCGTAGGGCGAGAGGCCCTCGGCCTGCATCAGCCAGGCGATGCGATGTACCAGCACCCGGGTCTTGCCGGACCCGGCCCCGGCCAGCACCAGCATGTTGCCCTGGGGCGCACTGACGGCCTCGCGCTGGGCCGGGTTCATGTGGTCAAGAATCGCCGTGACGTCGTCCATGGGGAAGGCATCGCTGCTCGGAAAGTGGGCCGACAGCTTAGCATAGGGGCAAGGGGCAAGGGGCAAGGGGCAAGGGGCAAGGGGCAAGGGGCAAGGGGCAAGGGGCAAGGGGCAAGGGGCAAGGGGCAAGGGGCAAGGGGCAAGGGGCAAGGGGCAAGGCAGTATCCATCCCTGGCTGCAAGCCACAAGGGATTTTCCTTTTCGCTTGCCCCTTGAACCTTTAGTTGGCCGAAGGCCATGAGTTTCCTTGTAGCTCGCTCCTTGTAGCTTGTAGCTGCCCGAAGGGCGCTTGTAGCTGGCCGAAGGCCTAGGGCTTGCCCTCCTGCTCCGGGAAGCGCAGCGGGTTGAGGCTCTTCTTCACTTCGCGGAGCTGCTCGGCGAGCTTCGGGCCGCGGGTCTTGGCCACGCCCACCGCCAGCACGTCGACCAGCACCAGATGGGCGATGCGCGAGCTCATCGGGGTATAGATCTCGGTGTCCTCGTGGACGTCGATGTAGAGCGGCAGGGTGACTTCCTCGGCCAGCGGAGAGCCGCTGGGGCAGAGCCCGATCACCGTGGCGCCGGCCTCCCGGGCGAGGCGCACGCTGGCCACCAGCGCCCGGGTGCGGCCGGTCTGGGAGATCGCCACCACCACGTCGCCCTCATTCAGGGTCACCGCCGACATGTTCTGCATGTGCGGGTCGGCGTAGGCCGCGGTGGAGATCTGCAGGCGGAAGAACTTGTGCTGGGCATCGAAGGCCACGGCGCCGGAGGCGCCGAAGCCGTAGAACTCCACCCGGTTGGCCATGGCCAGGGCATTGATCGCCTGGCTCAGGGCCTCGTTGTCGAGCCGGTCGCGCACCGAGAGCAGAGTGCCCACGGTGGAGTCGAAGATGCTCTGGGAGAATTCCGCCACCGAGTCGCTGTCGTTCATCGAGAACTGGGCGAACTGGCTGCCCGAGGCCAGCATCTGCGCCAGCTGGAGCTTGAAGTCCTGGAAGCCGTTGCATCCCAGGGCGCGGCAGAAGCGCACCACGGTGGGCTCGCTGACCTTGGCCTCGGTGGCCAGGTCGACGATGCGCATGTGGATCACTTCCTCGGGTTGGCGCAGCACGAAGCGCGCCACCTTCTGCTCGGAGCGGCGGAAGTGCTCCATGCGACGTCTCATCTCATCGAACAGGGCGCGGCTCACGCGGGACTCCTTGCGGGCTGGCCGTCCCGCGACGAGGGCGGAACGGCGGAACGATTGGCGGACTCATGCCCACAGTATGCCCCAAGCCGACGACCGATGCGCACTTCGGCACCCGCGTACGGCCAAGTGCCATCTCCTCCGGCGAGCGTTGGCACAGCGTTGTGCATTCGCAGCATGCGCCGTCATCATTCTGTCAAGTGATATATAGTAAGACATGCAGTGTCGCGAATCTTTCAGGAGAGTCGAACATGCGCAATGTCGAACGGATATCCTCCCTCAAGAGTGAACTTCTCGACATCTTCATGAGCATGGAAGTCGTCGAACACGAGCAGCGTTCACGCACCGCCGCCCAGCGCAACCTGCGCGCCCGGCGCGGTATCGAACTGCACAACGAATTCAAGCGACTGACTCGGGACATCGCCCCGCTGCCCGACGAGGAGCTGGCGGAAGACGAGATGCACTGACACCACATCACGCAACGAGCCCCGCCGGGGCGGGGCTCGCTGAGGGTTCAATGCGCCGAACCGTCCGGCGCTCGCGTCTCACAGGCTCGAGACGAAGACCAGGATCACGCCGATCGGCGCCACGAAGCGGGACACAACATGCCACAGCGTCGCCTGGCCGCCGGTCAGGTTCAGCTCGGCCACCACGCTGTCGCGGTCCAGCCGCCAGGCCACGAACAGGATGGCCCCGAGGCCGGTCAGCGGCAGCAGGAACTTGCTGGTGAAGGTGTCCAGCAGGTCGAAGACGTTCAGGCCCAGGATCAGGAAGCTGTCCCAGACGTTGAACGACATCAGCGCCGCGATACCCAACGCCCAGACTGCCACGCCGCCCACCAGGGTGGCCGCCACGCGGGAGAGCGGGGTGCGCTCCTCCATCAGCTCCACCACCGGCTCCAGCAGCGAGATCGCCGAGGTCAGGGCAGCGAAGGTCAGCAGCAGGAAGAACATCAGGCCGAGGATCATGCCTCCGGTCATGTTGCCGAAGGCCAGCGGCAGGGTGACGAAGATCAGGCCGGGTCCCTCCCCCGGGCTCAGGCCGTTGGCGAAGACGATGGGGAAGATGGCCAGGCCCGCCAGCAGGGCAATGGTGGTATCCAGGATGATCACCGTGCGGGCCGTGCCGATCAGGTTGACGTCCTCGCCCAGGTAGGAGCCGTAGGCCATCATGATGCCCATGCCCAGCGACAGGGTGAAGAAGGCCTGGCCCATGGCGGCCAGCACCACCTCGCCGGTGACCGCGCCCCAGTCGGGGCTGAACATGAAGGCCAGCGCCTCGCCGAAATGGCCGGTGGTCATGCCGTAACCCACCAGCACCAGCATCAGCACCACCAGGGCCGGCATCAGGGTGCGCACGGCGCCCTCCAGGCCCTTGGTGACGCCACGCGCCACGATCCAGATCACCAGCGCCATGAAGGCGGTGTGCCACAGGGTCAGGGCCACGGGGTTGCCCAGCAGGCCGCTGAAGATCTCGCCGACGCCATCGGCGTCCTGGCCGCTGAAGGCCCCGGTCACCGAGCCGAGGGTGTAGGAGAGCGACCAGCCACCGATCACGCTGTAGAAGGAGAGGATCAGGAAGGCGGCCAGCACCCCGCTGGCGCCGACCAGCGCCCAGGCGGGCAGTCGGCCGTTCTTGCGGGCCAGGTCGACCATGGAATTGATCGGGTTCTCCTGGCCACGGCGACCGATCAGCCATTCCGCCACCAGGATCGGCAGACCCACCAGGGCCACACAGGCCAGGTAGATGAGCACGAAGGCCGCGCCCCCGCTGTCACCCACCATGTAGGAAAAACGCCAGATATTGCCTAGCCCCACCGCCGAGCCGGTGGCTGCCAGAATGAAGGCCATCTTCGATGACCACTGTGCGTGGGAGAGTTTCGACATGTTTCACCCTGAGTGTACGTGTCGCCAACGGCCGATCCGGCGCGATGACGGCTTGTGCTTGTCATTGCCACGTCCAGGGCGCCATGGGTCACACGACGCCGTCCAGAGCATGACAGGATCCAGGCAGGATCGCTGCCGTGTCGCACTTCGCGCGTCCCGGGCCGGTGCGGCAAGGAACGGGAGATGCCCGGGTGCCCGATATTCGCAAGATCCACGCGGGTTGTACGCAGGATCCAGTCAATATCCATGGGGATTGGCACTCCGACCCATAAAACTATCCGATCAAACGCTTGGTGGCTAGACGCCATGGCGAGATTGCCCACCCCTCTTTAGGCGTAGACAACGAGCTAGAAAAGCGACGCCTGAGCTTCGCCTGCGAACGCCTCGAGGGGAGGGAGCGAACGGTGTTCACAAAGCCGCGAATACAGGCGACGCGCCAGCTGCGGTGCCCCGCGGTTGTCTGGGGTATGCACCATCAGGTAAGGGGTTTTCCCCTGATCTATCCACAGGATGAGGCGTTCGATCCAGGGCCTGAAACAGCGCTCGTTGAGGTCGCCGTCCAGGTGACCGATGAAGCGCACCAGCGGGCAGTCTCCCGTGGAAAGCACGTGTAATGGGACTCTCGGCTTCTCGGCCTGGGCGTGCTGGAGTCCCGGATGGCCGCCGGGAGCGGTGGCGAAGAGCGGGCGCACGTCGAGCATCACGCGGTTAGCGCCATAAGTTATCAACATTCGGTTGAGGGCCTGCTCGGCCCTCCCCTTGTGGAAAAATTCCCTATGACGCACTTCCACGGCACAGGGAATCCCTGCCGGCCAGCGTGCCAGCAGATGGTCCAGCCGAGGCAGCTCGTCGGGACCGAAATCCCGGGGCAGCTGGACCATCATCGGGCCGAGCCGGTCATGCAGCGGAGTGAGTGCCTCGAGGAAGCCGTCGAACGCCGCCTCGATGCCGACCAGGCGCCGCTCATGAGTCAGGCTCGCCGGCAGCTTGAAGCAGAAGCGAAAGCCCGGCGGCGCCTGGCGGGCCCAGGCCGCCACCGTCGCCTCCCGCGGAGCGCCGCTGTAGAAGGTGGTGTTGCCCTCCACGGTGGCGAACACCCGCGCGTAATCGGCGAGCCAGCCGTCGCTGCCGCCATGGGGCGGATAGAGGCCGCCGCGCCAGTCGGGATTGGCCCACATGGGCAGGCCCAGGTGAAGGCGCGGCGAGGTGTCGCGCGGACTCACTCCACGGTGACGGACTTGGCCAGGTTGCGTGGCTGGTCCACATCGGTGCCCTTGAGCACCGCCACGTGGTAGCTGAGCAGCTGCAGCGGCAGGGTATAGAGGATCGGCGCCAGTGCCTCGTGCACATGGGGCAGGCGCAGCACGTGCACGTGCTCCTCCTCGGCCAGCCCCACCTGCTCGTCGGCGAAGACGAAGAGCTCGCCGCCGCGGGCCCGCACCTCCTGGAGGTTGGACTTGAGCTTGTCGAGGAGCTCGTCGTTGGGTGCCACGGAGATGACCGGCATCTCGCTATCGACCAGCGCCAATGGGCCGTGCTTGAGCTCGCCCGCCGGGTAGGCCTCGGCGTGGATGTAGGAGATCTCCTTGAGCTTGAGCGCCCCCTCCAGGGCGATGGGGAAGTGGGTACCGCGACCCAGGAAGAGGGCATGGTGCTTCTCGGCGAAGGCCATGGAGAGCCGCTCGATGGCCGGGTCCAGCTCCAGCACCCGGGCCACCAGGCCGGGCAGCTCACGCAGCCCCTGGACCAGGCTAGCCTGCTCGGCCTCGGCCAGGCCTCGCACCCGGCCCAGCGCCAGGGTCAGCAGCATCAGGGCGGTGAGCTGGGTGGTGAAGGCCTTGGTGGAGGCCACGCCGATCTCGGGGCCGGCCTGGGTCATCAGGTTCAGGTCCGACTCGCGCACCAGGGAGCTGCCCGGCACGTTGCAGATCGCCAGGCTGGCCAGATAGCCGCGTTCCCGGGCGAAGCGCAGCGCCGCCAGGGTGTCGGCGGTCTCGCCGGACTGGGAGAGGGTCACGAAGAGGGTCCCCTCGGGTACCACCACCTGGCGATAGCGATACTCCGAGGCAACCTCCACCTGCACCGGCACGCCGGCATAGCGCTCGAGCCAATAGCGGGCCACCATGCCGGCATGGTAGCTGGTGCCGCAGGCGACGATATGGATCTGCCTGGCCTGCCGGAAGAGGGCCTCGGCCTCGGGGCCGAAGCTCTCCACCAGCACCGAGCGCTCGCCCAGGCGCCCTTCCAGGGCCGCGGCGATCACCATCGGCTGCTCATGGATCTCCTTGAGCATGAAGTGGCGATAGTCGCCCTTGCTGGCCGCCCCGTCGCCATGCTCGAAGGTCTGCACCTCGCGCTCGACCGCGCTGCCCCGGGCGTCGAACACCTCGATGCGCCCCCCGGCGGAGAGGCGCACCGCGTCACCCTCCTGAAGGTAGATGAAGCGGTCGGTGACCTGCAGCAGGGCTAGGGGGTCGGAGGCCAGGAAGGCCTCGTCGATGCCCACCCCCACCACCAGCGGGCTGCCCTTGCGGGCGCCGATGACGACGTCAGGTTCCTCGGCATGGATCACGCCCAGCGCATAGGCGCCGTCGAGCCGGGCCAGCACCCGCCGTACGGCGGTGAGCAGGTCGCCGGCCTGGCGGCTCTCCCGCTCCAGCAGGTGGGCGATCACCTCGGTATCTGTCTCGGAGGTGAAGGCGTAGCCCTCGGCCTCTAGCTCGCGTCGCAGGGCCTCATGGTTCTCGATGATGCCGTTGTGCACCACCGCCAGGCGCTCGCCGGACTGGTGGGGATGGGCATTCACCTCGCTGGGGCGGCCGTGGGTCGCCCAGCGGGTATGGGCGATCCCGCTATGTCCCGGCAGCGGCTCGGCGACCAGGCGCTCCTCCAGGGCCGCCACCTTGCCCAGGGCACGCCGCCGCCGCAGGCGACCCTGCGGGTCGAGCACCGCCATGCCGGCGGAGTCGTAGCCGCGGTACTCCAGGCGCTTGAGCCCCTCCAGCAGGATGCCCTGGACGTTGCGTTCGGCAACGGCACCGACGATTCCACACATATGAACTCTCCTCAGGGTTCCTGACGCTTGGTCGGCCGCGGCCAGTCGGCCTTGCTGACCTGGCGGCCCCGGGAGACGGCCAGGGCGTTGTCGGCGACATCCTTGCTGATGGTCGAGCCGGCGCCCACGGTGGCGCCGCGGCCGATGCTGACCGGCGCCACCAGGGCGGTGTTGGAGCCGATGAAGGCCTCGTCGCCGATCTCGGTACGGTGCTTGTTGACGCCATCATAGTTGCAGGTGATGGTGCCGGCGCCGACGTTGACGTCATGCCCCAGCCGGGCATCGCCCACATAGCTCAGGTGGTTGATCTTACTGCCCTCGCCCACCTCGACGTTCTTGGTCTCGACGAAGTTGCCGACCCGGGCGCCCACCGCCAGCCGCGAGCCGGGCCGCAGCCGGGCGAAGGGACCGATGCGATTGCGGCCGGCCACCACCGCGCCGTCGAGGACGCTGTGGGGTTCGATCACGCTCTCGGCGCCGACATGGCTGTCGCGGATCACGCAGTGGGGCCCGATGCGCACCCCCTCGCCCAGTTCCACCTCGCCCTCGAAGACACAGCCCACGTCGATCTCGACATCATGGCCGCAGGTCAGGTGGCCGCGCACGTCGAGGCGCGACGGGTCGGCCAGCGCCACCCCCTGCTCCATCAGCCGCTCGGCGATGTCGTGCTGGTGGGCGCGCTCCAGGCGGGCCATCTGGGCACGGTTGTTGACGCCCTCGACCTCCAGCGGACGCGCCGGCTGGGCGGTGGCGATCCTCACGCCCTCGGCGGCGGCCATGGCGATGATGTCGGTCAGGTAGTACTCGCCCTGGGCGTTGTCGGCGGAGAGACGCGGCAGCCAGCGCCGAAGCTGGGCGGCGGTCATGGCCATGATGCCGGTATTGCACTCGCGCACGGCTCGCTCGGTCTCGGAGGCATCCTTGTGCTCGACGATGGCCACCACCTCACCGGCCGCGTTGCGCAGGATGCGCCCGTAGCCCGCGGGATCCTCCAGGGTCACGGTGAGCAGGCCCAGGTGCCGCTCGTCGACATGGGCCAGCAGCTCGACCAGGGTCTCGCGGCGGATCAGCGGCACGTCGCCATAGAGCACCAGCACCCGGCCCTCGCCGAGTGCCTCCAGGGTCTGAGCCACGGCATGGCCGGTGCCTTTCTGCTCGGCCTGCAGGGCGAAGTGCACCCGGCAGTCGGCCAGCGCCTCGCGGACCAGCTCGGCCCCATGGCCGACCACCACATGGGTGCGCTCGGCCTCGAGCCCGCGAGCGGTGTCGATCACGTGACGCACCATCGGCTTGCCGGCCAGGCGGTGCAGCACCTTGGGCCGGGTCGAGCGCATGCGGGTTCCCTGCCCCGCTGCCAGTATCACCACGTCGAGCGTCATCATGACTCCTTGTGCTGGTTCATCTCATCCCGTCTATTCTAAGGGGCGTCCCGCCTCTGCCGCCATGTCTAGGCTATGTCCGAAAACTGGCTACGCTCGGCCATTCGGCGTTAAAAATCGACTCAAAGTACTCATTTACAACCCGTAAACTCCGTCTTTTCGGCGATTTTTGCCTTATCTGACCTTCGCTCGCCGACTTTTCTGACGAAGCCTAGGGGCGTCCTGCCTCCGCCGCCGCACCGGATGCCGGTCCATCGGATACGGTCACGCCGAGTTCGTCGACGACCTCGCGGCCGAAGTGGTCCACGAAGGCCGGGCTGGCGAGGCTTGTCCAGCCCTCGTCCTGGCGCACCAGCATCAGCACCGCGAGCGACCGCTCCAGGGCCAGCGCCATACCGGCTTCCTCGCCGAGCACCAGCAGCGCGGTGGCCCAGGCATCGGCCCAGGCGTCCGAGGGGTGGATGACGGTCACCGAAGCCAGGCGATGGTCGATGGGCCGGCCGGTGCGCGGGTCCAGGGTGTGGGAGTAGCGCTGGCCGTCATGTTCGAAGTAGTTGCGGTAGTCGCCGGAGGTGGCGACAGCGATATCCTCCAGGCCCAGCACGTGCTGGGCCTCTCGGGGGCCGTCCTGGGGGATCTCGACGCCGATGCGCCAGGGTGCGGACTCGGTGTCGCGATGGCCGCGCACCCTGACCTCGCCGCCGAGGTTGACCAGGTAGTGATCGAGTTCCTGCTGGGTCAGGTAGGCCGCCAGCCGGTCGGTGGCGTGCCCCTTGGCCACGCCGGAGAGGTCGACGAAGACATCGCGCAGGCGGCGCGCCTGGAACGCCCGCTCGTCGACCTCCAGGCTGCCGGGGCCGATCTCGGCCAGTCGGGCGGCCAGGGTGGCCTCGTCCGGTATCTCGCGGGGCCGCGCCTCGGGCCCGAAGCTCCACAGGTTGACCAGTCCGCCGATGGTCATGTCGAAGGCCCCGTCGCTGGCCTCGGCCACCGACTGGCCGATGGCCATCACCTCGATCAGCTCGTCGGAGAGCGGCTGCCACTTGCCCAGCGGCGCCTCGTTAAAGGCCATGAGCTCGGAATCCTCGCGCCAGGTGGACATGGCCGCATCGACCGCCTCGAGCTCGGCCTGGATGCCCTCCTCCAACTCATTGGCCTCACCCTGGGTCAGGGGGTCGGCGATGGTCACCTGGTAGAATGTGCCGAAGGTCTCCCCCTCCAGGGTCACCGGCGACTCCAGCGGCCGGTCGCGTTCGGAACAGCCCGCCAGCAGGGTAATCAGCAGGAGCAGCCACAGGGGACGCCACACGCTCATGACGGGGAACCTCCGAATAGCCAGATCAGGGCCACACCCAGCACCAGGCGATAGACCACGAAGGGCTGCATGCCGATGCGCTTGATGAAGACCAGGAAGAAGTGGATGCAGAGATAGGCGCTGATGCCCGAGAGGAGCGCCCCCATGATCAGGGCGCCCCAGTCCACCGGTCCGGGAGCGCCGGCGAGTCCCAGGATCTCCAGGCCACCGGCCAGCACGATCACCGGGATCGACAGCAGGAAGGAGAAGCGCGCCGCGCCCTCCCGATTCAGGCCCAGCAGCAGCCCGGCGGTCATGGTGATGCCGGAACGGGAAGTTCCCGGGATCAGCGCCAGGGCCTGGGCCAGGCCGATCCAGAGGGCATCCTGCCAGCTCAGGTGGTACTCGTTTCGCGAGCCGCGGCGGTGCCAGTCGGCGTAGGCGAGCAACAGGCCGAACCCGATCAGGCCGCCGGCGATGACCAGCGGCGAGCGCATGACGACCTCGATGGTGTCCTGGAAGGCCAGCCCGGCGAGCCCCACCGGGATGGTGGCGAGGATCACCCACCAGGCCAGTCGCGCGTCCTCGTCACAGCCCCGGCCCGCCACGCTACGACACCAGCTGGCGGTCATCCCGGCCAGCTCATGGCGGAAGTAGAGCACCACCGCGCTCAGGCTGCCGATGTGCAGGGCGACGTCGAAGGCCAGGCCCTGATCGTCCCAGTCGGTCAAGACCGGCACCAGGATCAGATGGGCGGAGCTGGAGATCGGCAGGAACTCGGTCAAACCCTGAACGATCGAGAGGACGAAGATCTGTAGCCAGTCCATGAAACGGTCCATGTGGGTGGAGGACGCCGGCATCTCGGCGGAAGCAGAGGATACACATCCTCGGCCCGGCTGTCCGCCGTCAGGGGCTCAGACTCCCGACAGCATGGCGGTGGCAAAGCCGAAGTAGATCACCACCCCCGAGGCATCGATCACGGTAGTCACCAGCGGCGCCGAGGCGGTGGCCGGGTCCCAGCCGAGGCGGTCGAGCACGAAGGGCAGGCACATGCCCAGCAGGCTGCCGAACAGCACGATACAGATCATGCTCACCGCCACCACCATCGCCACCGCCTCGCCGCCGCGGATCACCCCGATGGGTGCCACGGCCAGCGCCATGGTCAGCCCCAGGGAGCCGGCCACCAGCAGCTCGCGTCCCAGCAGCTTGCCCCAGTCCTTGACGCCCACGTCGCCGGTGGCCATGCCGCGCACCATCAGGGTGGCGGCCTGGGCACCGGCGTTGCCGCCGCTGCCAATCAGCAGCGGCAGGAAGAACACCAGCGCCACCTGGGCGGCGATGGTCTCCTCGAAGTAGGCGATGCCGGCCCCGGAGAAGAGGTTGCCGAACACCAGCAGTACCAGCCAGGTGACCCGCTTGCGATAGAGGCTCCATAGCGGCACCCGGCTGACCCCGTCCTCCAGCGCACCGATGGACATCCCCTTGTGGATATCCTCGGTGGCCTCGGACTCGACCACGTCCATGGCGTCGTCATGGGTGACGATACCCACCAGGCGACGGTCGGCGTCGACCACCGGCAGGGCCAGCAGGTCGTAGCGGGCGACGGTCCGTGCCACCTCCTCCTGGGCCTCGTCCACGCTGGCGCTGATCACGTCCTTGATCATCAGTTCGTCGATCAGCGCCCCGGGGCGCGCCACCATCAGCTGGCGCAGCGACAGGGTGCCGGCCAAGCGCCCCTCGGGGTCGATGATATAGAGCTGGTAGACCGTCTCGGCATCCGGGGCCGTCTGCCGCACCCGCATCAGGGCACGGGAGACGGTCATCCCCGTCGGGATGGCCACGTAGTCCGCGGTCATGATCGCCCCGGCGGTGCCCTCCTCGTAGCTGGCCAGCCGCTTGAGCTCCTCGCGCTCGCGGTGGGCCATGCGACGCAGCAGGGCCTCGCGCCGATCCTCGTCCAGCACCTTGAACAGGTCGGTCCGCTCGTCGGAGCCCATCTCCTCGAGCAGCAGCAGCAGCGCCTTGTCCTCCATCGCCTCGGCGACCGCCCGCTGCTCCTCGCCGGGCAGGTAGCCCAGCACGTTGGCACGCCGCTCGAGGGGCAGGCCATCGAGCAGGGCCAGGGCCACCGGCAGGCCCTCCTCGTCCTCGCCCAGGGCGTTCTCGACGATCTCGCCGATGTCCGCCGAACGCAGCTCGCGCAGCAGCATGCCGAGTCGATCGCCGTCCTCCTCCTCCAGGGCGGTCATCAGCGCCGCACGGTGCGGCTGCAGGGTGTCATCGAGGGACATGGCTATCCTCCTGTGAACGCCGTGTCGTCAGCCGGGGCCGCCAGAGACGACAACGCCCCCCGGACACTGGGTACGGGGGGCGCGGTCGACGGCACCAGGCGGGATCAGCCCTTGCCGGCCTTCTTGCGCAGTTGCTGGATCGTGCGCAGCTGGGCCGCAGCCTCGGCCAGCTCGGCCGATGCCCGGGTGTAGTCCAGCTCGGCGGACTTATCGTTGAGGTTCTTCAGCGCCTGCTGACGTGCCTCCTCGGCCGCCGCCTCATCGAGGTCATGGGCGCGGGTGGCCGCGTCGGCCAGGATGGTCACCACATCCGGCTGGACTTCCAGGAAGCCTCCCGAGACATAGTAGTTCTCCTCCTGGCCGCCATCATGGATCACACGCACCGGGCCCGGCTTGAGCTCGGTCAGCAGCGGGGCGTGGCCGGGGAGGATCCCCAGCTCACCCATGCGACCGGTGGCGATGATCCGCTCGATCTGGCCGGAGAAGATCCCCTCCTCGGCGCTGACGATCTCGCACTTGAAGCTTTTCGTCATGACGACGTCTCCC
Source organism: Halomonas gemina (assembly GCF_023554995.1). Classification (GTDB taxonomy): domain Bacteria; phylum Pseudomonadota; class Gammaproteobacteria; order Pseudomonadales; family Halomonadaceae; genus Halomonas; species Halomonas gemina. Next base: position 211,511 of record NZ_JAMJPK010000006.1, on the reverse strand, counting down.
AGGTAGACGGGATTACTTCATCTGGTTGGCTTTCTCGACGGCCTCGTCGATGGTGCCGACCATGTAGAAGGCCTGCTCCGGCAGCTCGTCGTACTCGCCGTCGAGGATGCCCTGGAAGCCGCGGATGGTGTCCTTGAGGGACACGTACTTGCCGGGCGAGCCGGTGAACACCTCGGCCACGAAGAACGGCTGCGACAGGAAGCGCTGGATCTTGCGTGCCCGGTTCACGGCCAGCTTGTCCTCGTCGGACAGCTCGTCCATGCCCAGGATCGCGATGATGTCCTTGAGCTCCTTGTAGCGCTGCAGCACGTTCTGCACGCCGCGGGCGGTGTTGTAGTGCTCCTCGCCGACGACCAGCGGGTCGAGCTGACGCGAGGTGGAGTCCAGCGGATCGATGGCCGGATAGATACCCAACTCGGCGATGGAGCGCGCCAGCACCACGGTGGCGTCCAGGTGCGAGAAGGTGGTCGCCGGCGACGGGTCGGTCAGGTCGTCCGCGGGCACGTAGACGGCCTGCACAGAGGTGATCGAGCCGGTCTTGGTGGAGGTGATGCGCTCCTGGAGCACGCCCATCTCCTCGGCCAGGGTCGGCTGGTAGCCCACCGCGGAGGGCATCCGGCCCAGCAGAGCGGAGACCTCGGTGCCGGCCAGGGTGTAGCGGTAGATGTTGTCGACGAACAGCAGCACGTCGCGGCCTTCATCGCGGAACTTCTCGGCGATGGTCAGGCCGGTCAGGGCCACGCGCAGGCGGTTGCCGGGCGGTTCGTTCATCTGGCCATAGACCAGCGACACCTTGTCGATGACGTTGGACTCGGTCATCTCGTGGTAGAAGTCGTTACCCTCACGGGTACGCTCGCCGACACCCGCGAAGACCGAGTAGCCGCTGTGCTCGGTGGCGATGTTGCGGATCAGCTCCATCATGTTGACGGTCTTGCCCACGCCGGCGCCGCCGAACAAGCCGACCTTGCCGCCCTTGGCGAACGGGCAGACCAGATCGATGACCTTGATGCCGGTCTCGAGCAGCTCGTTGGAGACCGCCTGGTCGGCGTAGCCCGGCGCCTTGCGGTGGATCGGCATGCGCTCCTGCTCGCCGATATCCCCCGCCTCGTCGATGGGCTCACCGAGTACGTTCATGATGCGACCCAGCGTCTCCGTGCCCACCGGCACGGAGATGGCGGCACCGGTGTTGGTGACGTCCATGCCGCGCTTGAGCCCTTCGGTGGAGCCCATGGCGATGGTGCGCACCACGCCGTCACCCAGCTGCTGCTGGGTCTCGAGAATGGTCTCTTTCTCGGAGACCTTCAGCGCGTCGTAGACCTTGGGAACATCGTCCCGCGGAAACTCTACGTCAATCACCGCGCCGATGATTTGTACGATACGTCCGCTCATCTTGGTTCCTCTCAAATACCTGAAAATGAAACCTGCATGCCGGGAGGGCCATGGCCTCCCCTGGCGCTATACGGCGGCGGCACCACCGACGATCTCGGAGATTTCCTGGGTAATGGCCGCCTGACGGGCCTTGTTGTACACCAGCTCCAGGTCGTCGATGAGGTTACCGGCGTTGTCGGTGGCACTCTTCATGGCGATCATCCGCGCGGCCTGCTCACAGGCCCCGTTCTCGACCACCGCCTGATAGACCTGCGATTCGACGAATCTCACCAGCAGGCTATCCAGCAGCGCCTTGGCATCCGGCTCATACAGGTAGTCCCAGCTACCGGGACGCTTGTCTTCTTCGTCGTGCGGATCCGTTCCCATGTCGGGCGACAGGGGCAACAGCTGGCGGACCACCGGCTTCTGGGTCATGGTGTTGACGAACTCGTTGTACACCACGAACAGGCGGTCCAGCTCGCCCTCGTCATAGGCATCCAGCATCACCTTCACGCTGCCGATCAGGTCCTCGACCTCGGGCGACTCGCCCAGGCCGCTCTTCGCCGCGACGAGGTTGCCCCCATAGCTCTTGAAGAAGGTGCCGGCCTTGGAGCCCAGGGCACAGAAGTCGAGCTCCGCGCCCTGGTCGCGCCATGCCCTGGCATCCTTGACCACGGCCTTGAACAGGTTGACGTTCAGGCCGCCACACAGGCCACGGTCGGTGGAGACCACGATATAGCCGACCCGTTTGGCGTCGCGCTCGACCATCCAGGGGTGACGGTACTCCGGGTTGGCATCGGCGACATGCGAGACCACGTTGCGGATCTGACGCGCATAGGGCTGGCTGGCCTTCATCAGGTCCTGGGCCTTGCGCATCTTCGACGCCGCGACCATTTCCATGGCGCTGGTGATCTTCTGCGTGTTCTTGATGCTCCCGATCTGGGTGCGTATCTCTTTTGCAGCTGCCATAGCGATCTACTCCGTTCGTGGCACTCAGAAAGCTCCAGGGCCCGCCCCGCATGCGGGACGGGCCAACGGGATTACCAGCTCTGAGTGGCCTTGAACTTGTCGAGACCCTCTTTCAGCCCTTGCTGGATCTCGTCGCTGTAGTCGCCGGTCTGATTGATCTTGTCGAGCAGCTCGGCGTATTCGGCCTTCATGAAGTCACGCAGGGCGCGCTCGAAGTCCAGCACCTTGTTGACCTCGACCTCCTCCAGGTAGCCCTCGTTGGCGGCATACAGGGAGAGGGCCATCTCGGCCACGGACATCGGCGAGTACTGGTTCTGCTTCATCAGCTCGGTGACGCGCTGACCATGCTCCAGCTGCTTGCGGGTGGCCTCGTCCAGGTCGGAGGCGAACTGGGCGAAGGCCGCCAGCTCGCGATACTGGGCCAGGGCCAGGCGCACGCTGCCGCCGAGCTTCTTGATGATCTTGGTCTGAGCCGAACCGCCGACACGGGAGACCGAGAGACCGGCGTTGATCGCCGGACGGATGCCCGAGTTGAACAGGTCGGTCTCGAGGAAGATCTGACCGTCGGTGATCGAGATCACGTTGGTCGGCACGAAGGCCGAGACGTCACCGCCCTGGGTCTCGATGATCGGCAGGGCCGTCAGCGAGCCGGTCTTGCCCTTCACTTCGCCATTGGTGAACTTCTCGACAAAGTCGGCATTCACGCGGGCGGCACGCTCCAGCAGGCGAGAGTGCAGGTAGAAGACATCACCCGGATAGGCCTCACGGCCCGGCGGACGACGCAGCAGCAGGGAGACCTGGCGATAGGCCACGGCCTGCTTGGAGAGGTCATCATAGACGATCAGCGCGTCTTCACCGCGGTCGCGGAAGTACTCGCCCATGGTGCAGCCGGAATAGGCCGCGAGGAACTGCATCGGGGCCGGGTCGGCGGCGCCGGCGGCGACCACGATGGTGTGCTCCATCGCGCCGTGCTCCTCGAGCTTGCGCACCACGTTGGCAATGGTCGACTGCTTCTGGCCGATGGCCACGTAGACGCAGGTAATACCCTTGCCTTTCTGGTTGATGATGGCGTCGATGGCGATGGCCGACTTGCCGATCTGGCGGTCGCCGATGATCAGCTCACGCTGGCCGCGGCCGATCGGCACCATGGCGTCGATGGACTTGAGGCCGGTCTGCACCGGCTCGTCGACCGACTGGCGGGTGATGACGCCGGGGGCGACCTTCTCCACCGCATCCGTCAGCTTGGCGTTGATATCGCCCTTGCCATCGATGGGATTGCCCAGGGCGTCGACCACGCGGCCGACCAGCTCGGGGCCCACCGGGACCTCGAGGATGCGCCCGGTACACTGGGCGGTCATGCCCTCTTCGAGCTGCAGGTAGTCGCCCAGCACCACGGCGCCCACGGAGTCGCGCTCGAGGTTGAGCACCATGCCGAAGATACTGCCGGGGAACTCGATCATTTCACCGAACATCGCGTCCTCGAGGCCGTGCACTTTCACGATGCCGTCGGAGACGCTGACGATGGTGCCCTGATTGCGGGCTTCGGATGCGACATCCAGCTTCTCGATACGCTGCTTGATGATGTCGCTGATCTCGGAAGGATTCAGTTGCTGCATGCCATGTCCCTCAGACTCAAGCGGTAAGGGCTTCGGAAAGGCGCGTCAGTCGACCGCGTACCGACCCGTCGATGACGGTGTCGCCGGCACGCAGGATGACACCACCGAGAAGCGCGGAGTCCACCTGAGTGGTAATGGAGATTTCGCGATTCAGGCGCTTCTTGAGCGCACCGGCGAGCTTGTTCTGCTGCTTGTCGTCGAGCGGGTAGGCCGAGACCACGGTGACATCGACGCGCTTCTCGAGCTCGGCGCGCAGCCGCTCGAACTGTTCGGCGATGGCCGTCAGGGCCGGCAGGCGGCCCTTCTCGCCCAGGGTGTCGAGGAAGCGACGCGCCGCCTCGTCGATGTCGACTTCCGCCAGCTCCAGCAGCAGGGCCACCTTGCGCTCGGCGGTCAGTCCCGGATGGGTCAGAAGTTTCTCGACATCACGCACGGCGACGACTCGACCCAGCGTGACCAGCCAGCCGGACCAGGCATCCAGCACCTGCTGGTCACGGGCATAGCCGAACGCTGCCTTGGCATAGGGTCGTGCGACGGTAGACAGTTCCGCCATGGATCACCTCCTCACAGTTCGGCAGCAAGCTTGTCGAGCAGCTTGCGATGTGCCTTCTCGTCGACGGAGGCTTCAAGAACCCGCTCGGCCCCGGAGACCGCCAGATACGACACCTGGGCGCGAAGTTCGTCCTTGGCACGCTGGACTTCCTGGTCGATCTCGGCACGCGCGGAAGCCACGATGCGCTCACCTTCGGCGCGGGCCTGCTCGCGGGCCTCCTCGATCATCTGCGAGGAGCGCTTGTTGGCCTGCTCGAGGATCTGGGAAGCCTGCTCCTTGCTCTCGCGCAGGGTGGCGTCTGCCTTCTCCTGGGCGAGCTCGAGGTCGCGTGAAGCCCGGCTGGCCGCATCGAGACCATCGGCAATCTTGCGCTGCCGCTCGTGGAGCGCGTTGCTGATCGGCGGCCACACAAACTTTATGCAGAACCAGACAAAGATCGCGAAGGCGATCGTCTGCCCGATAAGCGTCATGTTGATATTCACAGGGATGTACCTCTGACTGGTTCGTGGCGACCGGAAACAGGCAAACCGAGCGCAGGGCGCCCGGTATGCAGCACGTTAACCGGCGACAACGAAGATCAGGTACATCGCGATACCGACACCGATCATCGGCACGGCGTCCAGCAGGCCGGCCATCAGGAAGGTCTTGGTCTGCAGCTGGTCACCCAGCTCCGGCTGGCGCGCGGTGGATTCCAGCAGCTTGCCACCGAGGATGGCGAAGCCGATGCCGGTGCCGAGGGCGCCCAGACCGATCATGAGGGAGGCAGCAATGTAGACGAGTTCCATGGTGGTGCTCCTAGTTTCTCGAGTTGAGGTTAAAGGGTTGGGGGTTGATCAAGTGTTGCGCGTTTCAGTGATGTTCGTGCGCCTGGCTCAGGTAGACGACGGACAGCACGGTGAAGATGAAGGCCTGCAGGGTAATGACCAGGATATGGAAGATCGCCCAGGGCACGTTCAGCGTCCACATCACCCAGAACGGCAGCAGGGCGATGAGGATGAAAATCACCTCGCCGGCGAACATGTTGCCGAACAGACGCAGGCCGAGGCTGAGCGGCTTCACCAGCAGGCCGATCACTTCCATGACCAAATTGAAGGGGATCAGCGACCAGTGGTTGAACGGCGTCAGCGAGAGCTCCTTGGCGAAACCGCCCGCGCCCTTGACCTTGAGGCTGTAGTAGATGATCAGCAGGAAGACGCCGATCGCCATGCCCAGGGTGGCGTTCGGATCGGTGGTGGGCACCATCTTCATGTAGTCGATGCCGAGGCGCAGGAAGATCTCGGGCACATAGTCCACCGGGATCAGCTTGAGCAGGTTCATCAGGAAGATCCAGACGAACAGCGTCAGCGCCAGCGGCGCGATGACCGGGTTGCGGCCATGGAAGGCCCCATGGACGGTGTTCTCGACGAACTCGAAGACCATCTCGACGATGTTCTGCAGGGTGCCGGGCACCCCGGTGGTCGCCACCTTTCCGGCCTTGCGGAACAGCCAGATGAACAGCACACCCATAGCGATGGACCAGCCCATGGTATCCAGGTGCAGGGCCCAGAAGCCCATCTCCTGCGCCTCGGCGGCGGAGTGCGCCATCGACCAGCCGTTCTCGGGATGGTAACCGAAGGTCAGATTCTGCAGGTGGTGCTGTATGTACTCGGTCGGCGAGGGGTTGTTGCCAGCCATGGATCTGCCTCTCGTTGGGGTCGGTCATCCACGCAGTAGCCAGGGAGCCAGCCAGTGCATGAAGTGGACCGCCACGTATGCGCCAAAGAAAAAAGCCAGGTTTGAAGGGGGTACTGACGCAAACACCAGGGCGAACAGTGCCACCGTCAAACCGAGCTTGCCCGCCTCGGCCCGATAGAAGCTGGACACGAAGCGCCTTGTCTGTCGGCCGTCCCCCAGAACGCCGAGTCGCCAGACAAAGTACAGATTGGGCAGGAAACAGACCAGCCCGCCGGTCACTGCCGAGAGGGCAACCTCCTGCCCACCGGCCACCAGGCCGAGGAGCGTAATGGCGACGACGACGCCTCCCTGAGCCTGCAGCAGTCGGCGATAGTTCGGTCGCCGTCTCATTGCCGGGTGGCTAGTCATGCCTCACTCGACACGCCCTGCGCGTCGGGCCCCGACCCACAGGCAAACAACCGCGGATTATAGGGAACCCCCCCCGGCCCTTCAACCAGAGTGACGGCGATTCCGGCGATATAGGATCCGCCTTCGACCAAAGGGGGACAGATTGTCGACAGCACCGACGAGGACCCACCACCGACAGCCTCACCGGATATGCTCCAGGATACCGTCGAGCTCGTCGAGGCTGGCGTAGCGGATGGTGACCCGTCCCTTGCCCCCGCGCCCGTGCTGGATCTTCACGGGCGCGCCAAGTACCTCGGCGAGCCGTGTCTCGAGGCCGGCCACGTCCGCGGATGGCGCGTCGCGCCGTGGTTTTGCGGGCTCCCCATTGGCAAGGCGCTTGACCAGCGCCTCGGTGTCTCGGACCGTGAGGTCCTTGTTGACCACCTCATGGGCGGCCTTGCGCTGCTTGGCGCCGGAGAGCGCCAGCAGGGCACGGGCATGGCCCATGTCCAGGTCACCGCGCTCGAGCAGGGTCTGGACCTCGGGATCCAGCGTCAGCAGCCGCAGCAGGTTGGCCACCTGGGCACGGGAGCGGCCCACGGCATCGGCCACCTGCTGCTGGGTCAGGGCGAACTCCTCGAGCAGCCGCTTGAGGGCCATCGCCTCCTCGACGGGGTTCAGGTCCTCGCGCTGGATGTTCTCGATCAGCGCCAGCGCCAGCGCAACCTCGTCGCTGACCTCGCGGATCACCGCGGGAATCACGTCGAGCTCGGCGAGTTGGGCGGCGCGCCAGCGACGCTCGCCGGCAATGATCTCGTAGCGCGCCTCGCCGACGGGACGGACCACGATGGGCTGCATCACGCCTTGGGCGCGAATCGAGTCGGCCAGCTCCTCGAGGGCCTCGGGCTGGATGTCACGACGCGGCTGGTACTTGCCGCGGGAGAGCTGCCCCAGCGGCAGCCGCTCGAGGCGCTCCTCGGCGGGGCTCTCCGGCGCTTCCGCGACCGGCGTGGCCTCGCTCGTATCGACCTCGGGCAGGTCGAGGCTTTCACGACGGCGGGCATTGGCACCGATCAGGGCATCCAGGCCGCGTCCCAGGGCGCGTTTACGCGTCATCGACATTCCCTCATCACTACCAGCGGTATTCGGCGGCCGACCTACAGCGACAGGCGCCGAATCAGTTCCTTGGCCAGCACCCGGTGGGCCTGGCTGCCGCGCGAGAAGCGCGCGTACTTGGTCACCGGGAGCCCGTGGCTCGGCGCCTCGGCGACCCGCACGTTGCGCGGGATGGTGGTCTTGAGCAGCGCATCGCCGAAGTAGTCGCGCAGTTGCTTGCTGACGTCGCGGGTGAGGCTGTTGCGGGCATCGAACATGGTGCGCAGGATCCCGAAGATCTCGATCTGGGGATTCACGCTATCCTTGATCTGCTCCACGGTATCGAGCAGCGCCGACAGTCCCTCCAGGGCATAGAATTCGCACTGCAGCGGGATCAGCACGCCGTCGGCGGCGGTCAGGGCATTGACGGTGAGCATGTTCAGCGACGGTGGGCAGTCGATCAGCACCACGTCATATTCGCCGGCCACCTCCTCCAGGGCCTTGACCAGGCAGCGCTCCCGCCCCTCGTGGCGGTCGAGCAGCTCCACCTCGGCGGCGGTCAGGTCGCCGTTGCCGGGCAGCAGCGCATAGCCCGCCTGGGGGCAGTCGAGGATCACCTCGGTAGGCCGTTTCTCGCCCAGCACTACGTCGAGTACGCTGCCATCCAGATCATGCTTGTCGGCGCCGCTGCCCATGGTGGCATGGCCCTGGGGATCCAGGTCGACCAGCAGCACGCGGCGGTCCAGCGCCGCCAGGCTGGCGGCGAGGTTGACGGCGGTGGTGGTCTTGCCCACGCCGCCCTTCTGGTTGGTCAAGGCTATGATCTTGGTCACGGGCAACTCCCTTGCTGGGGAAACAGACGCCTCTGGGTCAGGCCTGGGTCACATCCCGGTGCCGGAGGACCACGAGCTGCCGGCTGCCGTTTGAATAGGGCACCGCGAGGTCGTGTCGTGCCGCCACGCTGATCTCCTCGGGCAGTCCGGCCAGTTCATCATCCACGGCGGGCCCCTTCATGGCCAGCCATTCACCATCGGGGGCCACCAGGCGCGCGGTCAGCGCGATGAAGTCGCCCAGGCTCGAGAAGGCTCGCGAGATCACCTGGGAATAGCCCCCGGCGGCGGGCTCGAAGGCTTCGACCCTGGCCTGAACCGGGGTGACGTTGCCAAGGCCCAGCTCCATCACGGCCTGGCGCTGGAAGCGCACCTTCTTGCCGTTGCTGTCGAGCAGCGTGACCGAGAGCGTCGGCTCGAGGATCGCCAGCACCAGTCCCGGCAGGCCCGGTCCCGAGCCCACGTCGAGCAGTTCGGGGCCCCGGACGAAGGGCAGCACCGCGGCACTGTCGAGGAGGTGGCGGGTCACCATCTCCTCCGGCGTGCGTACCGCGGTGAGGTTATAGGCGCGGTTCCACTTGTGCAACAGTGCCACCAGCGCCAGCAGCCGATGCCGCTGCTCACCATCCACGGCGATGCCCAGCGCCGCCAGTCCGCCATCGAGGCGCGCCTCGACGATCCCCGCGCCTGACGTCATGCGCTGGCCGCCCGGCTGTCATCGAGCAGCCGCCGCTTCTTTAGATGGATCAGCAGGATCGAGACCGCTGCGGGGGTCACGCCGGAGATGCGTCCCGCCTGGGCCAGGGTCTCGGGGCGGGCCTCCTCGAGCTTCTGGAGGATCTCGTTGGAGAGCCCCTCGACGCGCTGGTAGTCGAGATCGTCCGGCAGCGGCGTGGCCTCGTGGCGCTTGAGCTTATCGATCTCGTTCTGCTGTCGCGCGATGTAGCCCTGGTACTTGGCCTGGATCTGCACCTGGTCGGCCACCGCCTCGTCCTCGACCGCCTGGCCCTCGATGCCGGGCAGGTCGGCGAGGTCGCCATAGGCGAGTTCCGGGCGCCGCAGCAGGTCCATGAGGCTGTACTCGCGCGCCAGCGGCGTGCCGGTCCTGACCTCGACCCGGGCGGCCGCCGGGGTTCCCGGCTGCACCCAGCTGGCCCGCAGCCGCGCGCTCTCGCGCTCCACGGCCTCACGCTTGGCCGCAAAGGCCGACCAGCGGGCATCATCCACCAGTCCCAGTTCGCGACCGGTTTCGGTGAGACGCATGTCGGCGTTGTCCTCGCGCAGCAGCAGGCGGTATTCGGCCCGTGAGGTGAACATCCGGTAGGGCTCCCTGGTGCCCAGGGTAATCAGGTCATCGACCAGCACGCCGAGGTAGGCCTCGTCTCGCCGTGGTGACCAGGCCTCCCGTCCACGGGCCCGCCGTGCGGCATTGAGGCCGGCCAGCAGCCCCTGGGCCCCCGCTTCCTCGTAGCCGGTGGTGCCGTTGATCTGGCCGGCGAAATAGAGGTTGTGGATAAACTTCGTTTCCAGCGAGTGACGCAGGTCACGGGGATCAAAGAAGTCGTACTCGATGGCGTAGCCCGGCCGGGTGATATGGGCGTTCTCCAGCCCGGCGATGGAGCGGACCACCTGCAGCTGGACGTCAAAGGGCAGCGAGGTGGAGATCCCGTTGGGGTAGAGCTCGTGGGTGTCGAGGCCTTCCGGCTCGATGAACACCTGGTGGCTCGCCTTGTCGGCGAAGCGATGCACCTTGTCCTCGATGGAGGGGCAGTAGCGTGGCCCGACCCCCTCGATCACCCCCGAGTACATCGGCGAACGGTCCAGGTTGGCGAGGATGATCTCGTGGGTGCGCTCGTTGGTGTGCGCGATATGGCAGCTTACCTGCCGGGGGTGCATCCCGCGGTTGCCGAGGTAGGACATCACCGGCGTCGGGCTGTCGCCGGGCTGCTCCTCGAGGCGAGAGAAATCCACGCTCTTGGCGTCGAGCCGGGGGGGGGTTCCCGTCTTCAGGCGGTCGACCCGGAACGGCAGCGCCCGAAGCCGTTCGGCTAGGGCATTGGAGGGCGGGTCACCGGCACGGCCGCCACGGCTGGTGTCGAGGCCGATATGGATCACCCCGCCGAGGAAGGTGCCGGTACACAGCACCACGGTCTCGGCCAGGAAGCGGATACCGGTCTCGGTGACCACGCCGCGCACGGTATCACCCTCGACGATCAGGTCGCCCGCCGCCTGCTGGAAGAGCGTCAGGTTGGCCTGGGTCTCCAGCATGGTGCGAATCGCCGCCTTGTAGCGCACCCGGTCGGCCTGGGCCCGGGTGGCACGTACCGCCGGTCCCTTGCGGGCATTGAGCACGCGAAACTGGATACCGCCCAGGTCGGTTGCCAGGCCCATGGCACCGCCCAGGGCATCGATCTCCTTGACCAGATGGCTCTTGCCGATCCCGCCGATGGCGGGATTGCAGGACATCTGGCCGAGGGTCTCGATGTTGTGGGTCAGCAGCAGGGTCCGGCAGCCCATGCGGGCCGAGGCCAGGGCGGCTTCGGTTCCGGCATGGCCGCCGCCGATGACGATGACGTCAAAGCGGTCGGGGTACTCCAAGGGTCACCTCTTGGCGCATGGCGCCGATGTTGCAGTCAGGAGTGGAAATCAGCGGGCCAGTATAAACCTCCTGTGGGTAATCGTCAGGGTTTTCCACATCCGATTGCCCTTACCGATGGTCACTGCTGCACTCCAATACAATAAAACAGAATATAAAAGAGAAGTTCTGTTGTGGTAGTAACTACTGGTGTGGACATTTTCCGTGGATAACCGCATTAACCTCATTTTTTTCAGAAGGTTGCGTTGTTGACGCCTGGCGGGACAGGAGGGTGACTGGCTGCGTATGAGGTGTCGGGATCCTGTGGACGGAAAGCTCGCTTGTCCACAGCCCGATTCGGACACCGCTTGTCCACCGCTGCCTACCCGGCTTGTCACCATGACGGTGAACACCCTGCCGTGATCCTTCCATTGCCCCGCGTGACGGGGGTTGTCGTGCGATCGGACCGGGTTTTCCGATTTTTCTGTCCACAGGCAAAAAAAGGCCCTGTCGATAACGACAGGGCCTTTCCGTGACGGTGCACGTGAGGGTGGATCAGTGCTTGAGAACCCTCGACAGGAACTGCTGGGTCGGCTTGTTGCGGGGATGATCGAGGACCTCCTCGGGTGGACCCTCCTCGGCGATCTCGCCCTGGTGGATGAAGATCACCCGGTCGGCGACCTCCCGGGCGAAGCCCATCTCGTGGGTCACGATCATCATGGTCATGCCCTCTTTCGCCAGCTCACGCATGGCATCGAGGACCTCGCCGATCATCTCCGGGTCGAGCGCGGAGGTCGGCTCGTCGAACAGCATCAGGCGCGGCTCCATCGCCAGGGCACGCGCCAGGGCCACCCGCTGCTGCTGACCGCCTGAGAGCTGCCCGGGATGCTTGGCCGCCTGGTCGCTGATGCCCACCCGCTCGAGCAGCCGTTCGGCCGTCTCGGTGGCATCCGCACGGCTCCAGCCGCGTACCTTCATGGGCGCCAGGGTCACGTTGTCGAGCACGCTTAGGTGCGGGAAGAGATTGAACTGCTGGAAGACCATGCCGACCTCGGTACGGATCTTCTGCAGCGCCTGGCCGGCCTTGCCATGGGGCAGTAGCTCGTTGCCGTCGACCTCGATATGGCCCTGCTGGAACTCCTCGAGGCCGTTGACGCAGCGGATCAGCGTCGACTTGCCCGAACCGCTGGCACCGACGATCACCACCACTTCCCCGGGCGAGATCTCCAGGTCGATATCCTTCAGCACATGCAGCTCACCGAAGTGCTTGTTGACTTTCTCCAGGCGCACGATGGGGTCTGCGCCGGAAGGGGACTTGTCTTGGTTCATGTCGCGCTTTCCTTATTGTCCGACCAGGCCCCTGCGCTCCAGCTGGCGCAGCGCAAACGAAAGGGTCAGGGTGATCACCAGGTAGAGCAGGGCGACCATCAGATAGACCTCCAGGGCATTGAAGGTGGTGGCGATATAGACCTGGCCCTGACGGACCAGCTCACCGACCCCGATCACCGAGAACAGCGAGGTGTCCTTGATGCTGATAATGCCCTGGTTGCCCAGTGCCGGGATCATGCGCCGGAAGGCCTGGGGCCAGATGATGTAGCGGAAGGTCTGGCGTCGCGACAGGCCGAGTGACAGGCCCGCCTCGCGCTGGCCGCGCTCGATGGACTGCACGCCGCCACGCACGATCTCGGAGATGTAGGCGCCGGAGTTGACGGCGATGGCGACGATACCGGCCACCAGGGCGTTGATCGGCCCGCCGAGGAGCTGGGGCAGGCCATAGAAGATGAACAGCACCTGCACCAGCACCGGGGTGCCGCGGAAGATCTCGATGTAGGTCACGGCCGGGATACGCAGCCAGGCGAAGGGGCTGATCCGCAGCAGGCCGAAGAGGATGCCGATTAAAAAACCGATGGCCAGGCCGCCAAAGGAGATCAGCAGGGTGTAGGGAATGCCCTTCAGCAGGAAGGGGATGGAGGCGAAGGCCGCCTGCCAGTCGAATTGGAAGGTGACGTCCACAAGGTTTCTCCGTCAAGACGCAGGGATGACGACAGGGCGAGCGTGTCGGGGTTCGCAACGCAGCGGGGCCGGGTCATTCGACCCGACCCCGCGCGATCAGGGAGCGGTGTGCCTCACTCGTCGCTGGCGCTGCCGAACCATTTCTCGTGGAGCTCGTCGTAGGTACCGTCCTCCTTCATCTCGGCCAGGGCCTCGTTGACGGGCTCGACCCACTCGCTGTCCTTGACGAAGACGATGCCGTACTGCTGCCCCTCGTAGAGGTCCCCCACGACCTTGACGCGGCCCTCGCCGCGGGTCTTGGAGAAGTAGCCTACGTTGGGAGCGTCGTAGAAGACGGCATCGACGCTGCCGCCGAGCAGGGCCATGTACATGTCGCTGCTGCCCGGGTAGGGGGTGATATCGGCCTCGTCGCCGAGGTTCTCCTCGAGGAAGTCGTAGCTGGTGGAGCCGACCTTGGTACCGATCTTCTTGCCCTTCAGGTCCTCGAGCTCCTCGACGCTGTCGTCGTTGGCGCCGACCAGGATGCGCAGGCCGCTGTCGTAGTAGGGGTCGGAGAAATCGACGATTTCGGCACGTTCCTCGGTGATCGTGATCCCGGCGATGGCGATATCGACGTTGCCGGTCTGCACGGCGGGGATGATGCCGTTGAAGTCCATGGTGCGCAGGTTGTATTCGAAGCCGGCACGCTCGGCCAGTTCGCTGATGATGTCCATGTCGAAGCCGACCATCTCGCCGGTCTCCTGGTCCATCATCTCGAAGGGCACGAAGCTGGGGTCGGTGACGACCTCGAGGACATGGTCATCGGCGCTGGCCACACCGGAAAGCCCCAGCCCGAAAGCGACGCTGGCGGCCAGGGAGGCGGTCTTCAGTTGGCGTTTCATATAATTCCCCATGGAAGAATTTGTTGTGGATTACGCCTTAAACCATGGCGAGTTCCCGGGGAAGCGTCAAGTGGAGGGAAAAGCGTGCTGTCGCCGCTGAGCCAACGCTGGGGGTCAGACCATGAAGGAGGCACCGCAGCCGCAGGTGGTGGTGGCGTTGGGATTCTGCACCAGGAAGCGAGCACCGGCGAGCCCCTCCTCGTAGTCAACGGTGGAGCCGACGAGGTACTGGTAGGAGAGCGGGTCGACCACCAGGGCCACCTGGCCGAACTCGACGAGGGTGTCGTCGTCGGCGACCTCCTCGGCGAAGTCGAAGCCGTACTGAAAGCCCGAGCAGCCACCACCGGTGACGTAGACCCGCAGCTTGAGCCGGGGGTTGCCCTGTTCCTCGATGAGCGCCGCGAGACGGGCACGGGCCCCGTCCGAGAGCAACAAGGGGGTGGGAACGAAGGATTCGGCACCGCTCATGGGTGACCTCCCCTGGATCGATGAATGTCTTGCCTGGGGGGATTATCCACAATCCCCAGCAAAAGGGTCAACTTTTGCTGGGGAGTGAGCCGCGTGCAGTGCGGCTCAGGGCATGATGGCCGGGGCGTCGAGGCCGGCCAGCTCGTCGAGGCCGAACATCAGGTTGAGGTTGTGCACGGCCTGCCCCGAGGCGCCCTTGACCAGGTTGTCGATCACCGAGAGCACCACCACGGTGTCGCCGTCACCGGGACGGTGCACGGCCAGGCGGCAGAGGTTGGCCCCCTTGACGCTGCGTGTCTCGGGATGGCTGCCGGCCGGCATCACGTCGACGAAGGGCTCTCTGGCGAAGCGCCGCTCGAAGAGCGCCTGGAGGTCGCCGGGGTCGGCGGTCAGGCGGCCATAGAGGGTGGCGTGGATGCCGCGGATCATCGGCGTCAGGTGGGGCACGAAGGTCAGGCCCACCGGGCCTCCGGCGGCATCGGCCAGCCCCTGGCGGATCTCCGGCAGGTGGCGGTGGCCCGAGGCGCCATAGGCCTTCATGGACTCGCTGGCCTCGGCCAGCAGCGACGGCACCTTGGCGCCGCGGCCGGCACCGGTCACCCCGGACTTGCAGTCGGCGATGACATGATCGGCATCGATCATGCCCGCCTCCAGCAGCGGCAGCAGGCCGAGCTGCACGGCGGTGGGATAGCAGCCGGGCACGGCGATCAGTCGTGCCTGGCGGATATGCTCGCGGTTGACCTCGGGCAGGCCGTAGATCGCCTCGCCGAGCAGTTCGGGCGCCCCGTGGGGCTGGCCGTACCAGTGGGCCCACTCCTCGGTATCACGCAGCCGGAAGTCGGCCGAGAGGTCGATGACCCGGGTGCCTCTCTCGAGCAGCTCGCCGGCCAGGGCATGGGCCACGCCGTGGGGGGTGGCGAAGAAGACGGCATCGCAGCGGGCCAGCCGGTCGGCATCGGGCTCGCTGAAGGCCAGGTCGTCATAGTGGCCGCGCAGGTTGGGATAGAGCTCGCTGACGGCCATGCCGGCCTCGGAGCGCGAGGTGATGGCGTTCACCGCCACGTCCGGGTGACGGGCCAGCAGCCTGAGCAGTTCGACGCCGGTGTAACCGGTGCCGCCGACGATTCCGACCTTGATCACGATGGCCTCCTGGGGTTGGTGACGTGACGCTGGGACCAGTGTCCCCGGATATGATACACAAGAGAGACGCGACCTACCCAGATGGGCGGGTCTTCCCCCGCAAGGCCGAACAGGATCGTCGCCGTGCCGCGTCTCTCGCTACCCGACTTCAGCCTGGAGGGTTTCCGTCGCAAGCTGGCCAACGTCGATGCCCTGCCGCAGCTCTGCGTGCTGGGGGTGGTATCGGGTCTGGTGACGGGCGGGCTGATGGTGGTGTTTCGCCTGCTGCTGTCGCTGGGCGGCATGCTGCTGTTTCCCGGCGGCGACCCCGAGGCCTTCGAGGCCCTGCCGTCGGTCCTGCGGGTGCTGATGCCCCTGGCCGCGGCGGCCCTGATCGGTCTGTGGCTCCTTCGCCTGCCGCCGGAGGGACGGCGTATCGGCGTGGTTCACGTCATCGACCGGCTGACCTATCATCAGGGACGCTTTCCGCTGCGCAACTGGCTGACCCAGTGGTGGGTAGGCGTGGTGTCGGTGATCGGTGGCCTTTCCGCAGGTCGCGAGGGGCCGGCCATCCACCTGGGGGCGGCGGCCTCCACCGGCTTGGGGCAGTATCTGCGCCTGCCCCACAACAGCCTCAGGGTGCTGGTGGCCTGCGGCACGGCGGCGGGCATTTCGGCCTCGTTCAATACGCCCATTGCCGGGGTCATCTTCGCCATGGAAGTGGTGATGATGGAGTACACCATCATCGGCTTCATGCCGGTGATCCTGGCCTCCTCCATGGGCGCCGTGGTGGCTCAGCTGGTCTACGGGCCCGAACCCGCCATCGGCATCCCCGACCTGCACCTGAGATCCTTGCTGGACCTGCCCTGGATTCTGGTCAGTGCCCTGCTGATCGGGCTGCTGGCGGCCCTCTTCGTGCGCGTGGCCCGGGGGCACGAGCGGCTTCAGCGCCTGCCCATGGCGCTGCGCTTCGCGCTGGCGGCGCTGGCGGTGGCCGGCGTCGCCTGGTGGTACCCCGAGGTGCAGGGTATGGGCTATGACACGCTGCAGCTGGCGCTGGGCGGGGCCGTCGCGGTGGACGTGCTGCTGGCGGTGGCCATCGGCAAGCTGCTGCTCACGGCCTTCACCGTGGCCTGCGGCATCCCGATCAGCATCATCGGCCCCATCCTGGTGGTCGGCGGCGCGGCTGGTGTCCTGTGTGGCCTGGCCGGCCAGGCCCTGCTGCCGGTGGGGGCCTCGGCACCCGAGGTCTATGCCCTGCTGGGCATGGCCGCCATGATGGGGGCCGTGCTGCAGGCGCCCCTGGCGGCGCTGATGGCCCTGCTCGAGCTCACCCATAATCCCGGCATCATCATGCCGGGGATGCTGGCGGTGGTGGTGGCCGGCCTCACGGCGAGACAGCTGGGGCGTACTCAAGGTTTCTTCCTCACCCAGACCCGTCAGGGGCTGCACCCGCTACAGCAGCCCCTGATGCAGGCGCTGTCCCGGGTCTCGGTCCCGGCGGTGATGGAGCGTCGCCTGGTGCGCACCTCGCGCATGGTGACCCGTGATCAGGCCAGTGCCCTGCTCGAGTCCAATCCTGCCTGGGTGCTGATCGAGCGTTCCACGGACGACAAGCCGACCCTGGCGCTCAAGGCGGCCGACCTGGCCCGCTGGCTGCTGGAGCACGACGCGCCCGAGTCGGAGGACGACAGCGCCCTGTTGGACCTGCTGGAGATCCCCGGCCAGCGCCTGGACATGGCACCGATCCATCTGCAGGCGACGCTTTCCGAGGCCTTCGAGCGGCTCAACGACAAGGCGCTGGATGCCCTCTACGTGGAGCACGGTCACCGGCCGAAGCAGAAGCGGATTTCCGGTATTATCACCCGCGACGCCATCGAGCGCTATTACCGCTTTTCCGATTCGACCCACGGCTGAGGAGTCGTCATGTATCTCTGGATGAAGGCCCTGCACCTGGTGGCCATGGTGACCTGGTTCGCCGCCCTGTTCTATCTGCCACGCCTCTACGTCTACCACGCCATGGCGCGGGACAGGGGCGAGCAGCAGGCCATCGATCACTTCCTGGTGATGGAGCGCAAGCTCTACCGCGGGATCATGACCCCGTCGATGATCGCGGTACTGCTGTTCGGGGGTGCCCTGCTGGTGCTCAATCCCGCCTGGCTCGCCCAGGGCTGGATCCATGCCAAACTGCTGCTGGTGGCGCTGCTGGTGGGCTATCACCATATCTGCCTGATCTACCTGAAGCAGTTCGCCGAAGCGCGCTGTCGACGCGGCCATGTGTTCTTCCGCTGGTTCAACGAGCTGCCGGTGATTGTCCTGCTGCTGATCATCTTCCTGGCCGTGCTCAAGCCATTCTGATGGCCGATTCCCCTGAACTCTCCCCCCACCTGCCGACGGTGCTGGTGCTGTCCGGTCACGACCCTACCGGTGGCGCCGGCCTGGTCGCCGACAGCGAGGCGGTGGCGGCCTGCGGCGGCTGGGCGTTGACCCTACCCACGGCGCTGACGGTGCAGAACTGCCGGGACGTGAGCGCGGTGAGGACCGTCCCCGCCTCAGACCTGTGCGCCATGGCGGCGGCCCTGGACGACTTCGAGATCGCCGCGATCAAGATCGGCCTGGTGCCGGATGTCGCCGTGCTGGATGCCGTGGTGGATATCCTGCGGCGTCGACCGGGGGTGCCGGTGGTGATGGACCCGGTGCTCAGGGCCGGCGGTGGCAGTGACTTGTCCACAGCCGAGCTCATCGATGGCATGTGCCGCCACCTGCTGCCGCGTGTGGATATCCTGACCCCCAATCGTCAGGAGCTGGCCCGGCTGGCGGGCGTCGAGTTCGTCGATGACACCGAGCGGGCGGTGAGGCTGATGTCGCTCGGCTGCCAGGCACTGCTGGTCACCGGCACCGACCATCCCGCGGGACGGGTGCCGGCCGATCGGGTAGAGCATACGCTGCACGCGCCGGAGACCAGCCGGCAGTGGAGCTGGCCGCGACTCGCCGGGCGTTTCCACGGGTCAGGCTGTACCCTGGCGAGCGCGCTGGCGGCGCGCCTGGCGGCGGGCGAGTCTCTGGTCACTGCCTGCGAGCAGGCGCAGGCCTTCACCTGGCAGGCGCTGGCCCGCGGTTGGCAGCCGGGCCATGACCAGCGGCTGCCGCGGCGCCTCTGGCAGTTGCCGGCGAGACCCGCCTTTCTCGCCATCGACGCGGTGCCACCGCCGGGATGACGGGGCGGGCTGGTCATCGCCTCCTCGGCAGACGAGAATGGGGTGAATCCGATTGAGGCGCGGACAGGCGTCGTTCGACGACATTCACCGACCCTTCACCGTCCGTCACGAGGTTATCCAGAGATCTATCCACAGCCCGCCTGGGCGGGCACGCATCAACAGGGCAAGAGGTTGACATGACCACATCCGCACAGCTCTTCGAGCAGGCCTGCCGCCACATTCCCGGCGGGGTCAACTCGCCGGTTCGCGCCTTCAAGGGGATGGACCGCCCCCCGGTGTTCATGGAGCGTGCGCGGGGCGCCTATCTCTTCGATGTGGAAGGCAAGCGCTATGTCGATTATGTCGGCTCCTGGGGGCCCATGATCACCGGCCATGCCGACCCCGAGGTGTTGGGGGCGGTGCGCGAACGACTCGACAGTGGGCTCTCCTTCGGCACTCCCACGGCCATCGAGACCACCATGGCCGACCTGATCTGCGAGATGATCCCCTCCATCGAGATGGTGCGCATGGTCAATTCCGGCACCGAGGCCACCATGTCCGCCATCCGCCTGGCGCGCGGCTATACCGGTCGCGACAAGATCGTCAAGTTCGAGGGCAACTACCACGGCCACTCCGACTCGCTGCTGGTCAAGGCCGGCTCGGGCGCCCTGACCCACGGCGAGCCGAGTTCCCCCGGGGTACCGGCCTCCCTGGCCGAGCACACCGTGACCCTCTCCTACAACGATCCCGATGCCGTGGAGCAGTGCTTCGAGGAGATCGGCAGCGAGGTGGCCTGCATCATCGTCGAACCGGTGGCCGGCAACATGAACTGCATCCCGCCGCAGCCGGGCTTCCTGGAGACCCTGCGCCGCGTCTGCGACGAGCATGGCAGCGTGCTCATCTTCGACGAGGTAATGACCGGCTTCCGGGTCGCGATGGGCGGTGCCCAGGCCCACTACGGCATCGAGCCGGACCTCACCTGCCTGGGCAAGATCGTCGGTGGCGGCATGCCGGTGGGCGCCTTCGGCGGGCGTCGCGAGATCATGGAGATGATCTCGCCGCTCGGCCCCGTCTATCAGGCCGGCACCCTCTCCGGCAACCCGCTGGCCATGGCGGCGGGCATCGCGCTTCTTGGCAAGCTTCGCCAGCCAGGCTTCCATGACGCCCTGGCACAGCGGGTCGAGACCCTCTGCCACGGCCTCCAGGAGAGGGCTGATGCCGCGGGGGTCGACATGATCACCCAGCGTGCCGGCGGCATGTTCGGGATCTTCTTCACCGGCCAGACCCGGGTCGATAACTTCGCCCAGGCCACCGCCTGCGACGCCGATGCCTTCCGTCGCTTCTTCTCCCTGATGCTCGACCAGGGGGTCTACCTGGCGCCATCGGCCTTCGAGGCCGGGTTCATGTCCAGTGCCCATGCGCCGGAGGATATCCAGCTGACCCTGGACGGTGCCGAGAAGGCATTCGCCGCGATGCAGCCGGCCTGAGACTCCACCCTCCATAGCGGGAGACCCCAGATGAGCCAGACAGATGTCGAACACGCGGCCTCCTGTGAGGAAGCGCTGCAGCTGGAGGAGCTGGTCGAGCGGCTGGTGGCCTTTCATCGCCGCTCGCCGGAAGCACCCCACCCCGAGGATGCCGGGCTGGTCGCTTTCCGGGAACGGCTCGACGGGGAAGTGACGGCCATCGAGCCGCTGCTCGCCGGAGAGGAGGATCGTCAGCGACTTGCCCGTCTCCAACAGTGGCTCGAGCAGGACATTGCCCGGCTGTCGCCGGTCTTCAGGGCGCGTCGGGAGCGCCTGTTGACGAGCAGCTGGGCCGTCGCGCATCCCGATAGTCGGCTCTGCGACCAGGGCCGGGTGCTGCTGGCCAATGCCATCGGTCTGGACCTCCACGGTCCCGGCGCTGAGGACATCGTCGATCCGGGCAGTGACCTGGCGTCGCTGCTGGTGGGGCTGGAATCTCATGGCGAGACCGGCCTGGCTCGACAGGCCCTCGATGGCTATCTGCGCCGGTCCGGGGATTATGGGCTGGCGCGCCTGCTCTCGGTCTTCCGTGTCGTCGAGGCCCTGGCCGGTGCGCGATGCGCCCTGCAGCGCCATCAGGCGGCCGGTGAGGATGGAGAACGCCCTGCCCTACTGGCCGAGACCATGCGGGAGTGCCGTGGCTACCTGGACCTGGCGGAGGCCTATGCCGAGTTCCGCTTCCCCCCGTTGATCATTGGCATTGGCGTCTCGGGCAGCGGCAAGAGCCGCTTCACCCGGACCCTGGTCGGCCGCCTGGGGGCCGTTCGTCTCTGTTCGGACGTGGAGCGGCGACGGCTGCACGGTATCGATCCACAAGCGGTTTCATCACGACTGCCTGTGGACATCTTCTCCCGGGAGGCCACCGAGCGCACCTATCGTCGACTGGCCGAATGTGCCGGCACGCTGCTAGAGGCGGGTTTCCCGACCTGCGTCGATGGCACCTTCCTCAGGCGGGAGCAGCGCGATCTCCTGCGCCAGCAGGCCGAGGCCAGGGGCCTGCCGGTGCTGCTGGTCAGCTTTGAGGTCGATGAGGCCACCCTGCGCCGTCGCATCGACAAGCGTGCCCGGCGCCACGGTGTCCCGGTCGAGGAGAGCCTCGCCATCCTGGCGCGTCAGCAGGCCGACATCGAGGCATTCAGCGACGAGGAGCGCCTGCACCTGCTGCACCTCGATACCACGGCGGACAATGCCGCCGAGACCCTGGCAGGCCTGATCCAGGATCACGTGCGCTTGACCTGAGGATCGCTCAGGAGGGATGAGGCGAGCCCTGGTGGGTCGCATCGCGCTGGCGGCGCCCCACCAGAGGAGGTGGGGCGCCGAGGTTCTGGCGGGCCCAGTTCACCGCCTGGAGGCGGTTGTGCACCTTGATCTTGCGGAAGATGTTGTAGAGGTGGGACTTGACGGTATGTTCGCTGACGAACAGCTGGTCGGCGATCTCGATATTCGAGGCCCCCGTACCCAGCATGGCGATGATCTCCAGCTCCCGGTGCGTGAGGCCGCAGACCGGCCGGTAGGAGTTGAGCTGCTGGCGGCGAAAGAACTGGATCATTCGCGTCATCAACGAGCGCGACATCCACAGGTTGCCTTCCAGCAGGATCGAGAGCCCCTTGCAGATCATGTCCAGCGAATCACTGCGGTAGAAGACGCCCTGCAGGTTCATGGCCGAGAGGATCTCGACGGCATGCTCCTCATCCCGCAGGTTGAAGGCGGCCAGCGACAAGTCACCGGCCTCGGCCGCCCTGACATGCCACTGCTGCATGGTGGCCTCGTCGATATGATCCGCATCGAGCAGTACCACGGTCGGCGAGGCATCCTTGCCTTTCCACTCCGTTCCCGGCGCGACCACCGAGACCGGGCAGTCGAGCTGATCGTGGAGATAGTTGATGAAGAGTTGTGACTGAGGATTGTTGGCGGTAACCAGCAATACCAGGCTCTTCTCCTGTTCCATGGTCCGACCCCTTCGCAAGACGCGGTTAACTTTCATGATGAGGCAATCAGCCATTTGTGGCACAAGCGCCACACTGGCCCTCAGTCTTGGTCAGAATGTAACTTTTAGTTACTAACTTTTGGTTATTTACTTATTCACTTGTATTAATTTTTGAAGCTGAATCTGTATTAACCTAATATAATCAGTATGTTGGGGGATGTGCGTAAAAAAGTATCTTGGCCTGAAAAGGAGGTCATACAAGAAAAATCAGCCTAGTACTCAAGGTTTCGTGGTTCAAGAGATCAGAATTCAGAATGAGATTAGTCATTTCTATGAATGACATTTTACAACCTCTCCGGTCCGGCCATTTCCCCCTGATGGCCTCGGCTCGTAGAATGGGACATACCTCTTCGTCTGGAGAACCAACATGACCCCAGCCCTGCTGGTGCTGGCCAGTGGCAATGCCGGCAAGCTGCGCGAGTTTCATCAGCTGTTCGCCCCATTTGGCTTCGCCGTGCGACCCCAGGCCGACTTCGGCGTGGCCGACGTCGAGGAGACTGGCCTGACCTTCGTCGAGAACGCCCTCCTCAAGGCCCGGGAAGCCAGTCGCCTCAGCGGTCTGCCGGCCCTGGCCGACGATTCCGGCCTCGAGGTCGATGCCCTGAACGGGGCGCCCGGCATCTACTCCGCGCGCTATGCCGGCGAGCCGAAGAGCGATGCGCGCAACAACGCCCGACTGCTGGCGTCCCTGGCCGAGGTGCCGGAGGGGCGTCGCCGGGCCCGCTACTGGTGCGTTCTGGTGCTGCTGCGTCATGCCGAGGACCCGGTGCCGCTTATCGTGCAGCGTAGCTGGGAAGGCGAGATCCTGCTGGCGCCCCGCGGCGAGGGGGGGTTCGGCTATGATCCGCTGTTCTGGCTTCCCGACCACGGTGCGAGTGCCGCCGAACTCACCGCCGAGCAGAAGAATCGTCTCAGTCATCGGGGGCGGGCCCTGCAGGCGCTGGTGGCGGCGATGGACGGCGGGCAAGGAGAACGATGAGCGCCTCTGCCCTGCCACCGCTGTCGCTGTATGTCCATGTCCCCTGGTGCGTGCGCAAGTGCCCCTACTGCGACTTCAATTCCCATGGCGTGGGGCAAAGCGCCGAACTCCCCGAGGCGAGCTACCTCGAGGCGCTGATCGCGGATCTCGAGGCCGACCTGCCGCTGGCCGCGGGGCGTGAGCTGGTGAGTATCTTCATCGGTGGCGGTACGCCGAGCCTGATGTCGGGCGACTTCTACGAGCGGCTGTTGCAGGCCGTGGCGAGACGGCTTCCGCTGGCCGCCGACATCGAGATCACCCTGGAAGCGAATCCCGGAACCCTGGAGCGGGGACGTTTCGCCCACTACCGGGCGGCGGGCATCAACCGCCTGTCGCTGGGCGTACAGAGCTTCCAGGACGCCCAGCTGGCGGCCCTGGGTCGTATCCATGGCGGTGACGATGCCGTGGCGGCCATCGAGGAGGCGCGTCAGGCAGGCTTCGACAACCTCAACCTCGACCTGATGCACGGCCTTCCGCAGCAGACGCCGGCACTGGCGCTGGCCGACCTCGACCGGGCGCTCTCCCTCTCACCGGAACATCTCTCCTGGTATCAGCTGACCCTGGAGCCGAATACCGAATTCCATGCCTTCCCGCCTTCGCTGCCCGTTGAGGAGGTGCTGTGGGATATCCAGGACCTGGGACACGAGCGGCTGGAAGCCGCCGGCCTGGAGCGTTACGAGATTTCCGCCTATGCCCGTGCCGGGCGGGGGTCGCGTCATAACCTCAACTACTGGGGCTTCGGTGACTATCTGGGGATCGGGGCCGGTGCCCATGGCAAGCTCAGCGCTCCGGGCGCCGAGGGCCTGCAGATCCAGCGCCGCTGGAAATCGCGTCTGCCCGACGCCTATCTGCGTCGGCTCCACGACCCACGGGGCTTCGTGGCCGGTCGGGCCGACATCGATGAGCGCGAGCTGCCACTGGAGTTCACCATGAATGCCCTGCGCTTGGTGGAGGGGGTGCCCCTGTCGACCTGGCAGGCCCATACGGGGCGCGGGTCGCGGGCGCTGCTGGACAGGCTGGTCGCGGCCCGTGAAAAAGGACTTCTTGTGGAAGATGCCGACTGGCTTAGGGCATCACCCCAGGGTCTACTATTCTTGAACGAGCTGCTGGCTCTGATCGATGATGAGCGAGCCAGTGAAGGATGACATTCGTCAACCCAAGGAGAAGAGGACACCATGAGCAGATCCATCCGACTGATCGCACCGCTGGCTGCCGCCGCGCTGCTGGTAGGCTGCACCACCACCGACCCCTATAGCGGGGAGACCCAGCGTAGCCAGACCGGGACGGGTGCGGCCATCGGCGCCGCCGTGGGTGCCGCTGCCGGTGCCCTCAGTGGCGACGGTAGTACCAGCCGCCGTGATCGCGCCCTGATCGGCGCTGCCGTGGGTGCCGCTGCCGGCGGTGGCATCGGCGCCTACATGGATCGTCAGGAGGAGCAGCTGCGTCAGAGCACTCAGGGCACCGGTATCGGTGTCGAGCGTCGCGGTGACGATATCGTGCTCAACATGCCGAGCGAGGTGACCTTTGCCTTCGACTCCAGCGACCTGACCCCCAACGCGCGCAACGCCCTCAATGACGTGGCCTCGGTGCTGCAGCAGTATCCCGATACGCGCGTCAACATCGCCGGCCATACCGACAGCACGGGTGATGCCAGCTACAACCAGCGGCTCTCCGAGCGTCGTGCCGAATCGGTGGGCAGCTACCTGGCCCAGTCCGGCGTATCGCGCAACCGCCTGAACATGCGCGGCTATGGTGAGAACCAGCCGGTGGCCAGCAACGACAACGAGCAGGGCCGGGCCCAGAACCGTCGGGTCGAGGTCACCCTGTCACCCATCGAGGACCGCTTCCAGCAGCAGTAAGCCGGTCTCCCAACGCCGTACCTTCGGGCCCGTCACTGCCGTGCAGTGGCGGGCCCTTTCGTCTTGCCGACTCACGGATCTCCTTCCATGCTCTCCTATCAGCATGCCTATCATGCGGGCAATTTCGCCGACGTTCACAAGCATCTGACGCTTTTCGCGGTCATCGACCATCTGTTACGTAAGAAATCTCCCGTTACGTATATGGATACCCATGCCGGTCGGGGCCTCTACCCGCTGGCGGCCGAGGAGACCGCGAGGCTCGGGGAGTACCTTGAGGGCATCGCCCGGCTATGGCAGGCGAGGACGCGCCTGGGTGACGACCCACTGCTCGGCGACTGGCTCGCCGCCGTCGCTCGGGTCCAGGCCCGTAACGGCCGGCTCGACCACTATCCCGGCTCACCCTGGTGGCTGTCGGACAGGTTGCGTCCGCAGGACCGTCTGATGCTTTTCGAGCTCCACCCCGGCGAGCATGGCCACCTGGCCCGTCAGACGCTGCCGGACAATGTGCAGCGTATCCATGGTGACGGCCTGCAGGGGCTGGTGAAGCGCCTGCCGGCAACCACTCCGCGGCTCTGCGTGCTGGTCGACCCCAGCTACGAGCGCAAGGCGGAGTATGGCGAGGTGGCCGAGGCGGTGCTCGAGGCCATGCGCAGGGCACGTCACGGCGTCATGCTGGTGTGGTACCCCCTGTTGCCGGCCGGTCGTCATCGGGAGCTGCTGGAGGGGCTGCGTGAGGGGGGGCTGCGCAAGATCTGGCGCAGCGAGCTCAAGCTGCGCGAGGCGAAGGAGGGCGAGCGTGGCATGGTCGGTAGCGGCATGCTGGTGATCAACCCGCCCTGGGGGCTCGATACGCGGCTGGACGCGGCCATGCGCCAGGTTACGCCGCTGTTGGGAGCGACCTGCCGCCATACGGGCGACTGGTGGGTCGGAGAGTAGGGGTGCGGCTACTTGCCGATGCAGAAGCTACCGAAGATCTCGCCGAGCAGGTCGTCGGCACTGAACTCCCCGGTGATCTCGCCCAGGGCCTGCTGGGCGTCGCGTAGGTCCTCGGCAAGCAGCTCGCCGGCCCCATAGCCAGCGAGCTGCGTTTCGCCGTTACTGAGGGCCTGGCGCGCCCGGTCCAGGGCCTCCAGGTGCCGGCGCCGGGCCGAGAAGCGCCCTTCGGTGGTGGTGGCATAACCCATCACCGACTTGAGGTGCTCTTTGAGGCCATCCACCCCCGCGCCGCTTTTGGCCGACAGCCGAATCACCGGGGTGCCGGTGTCGGCGTCGATGCCGGGGGCCTCGTGGCTGGCGTCGATCTTGTTGCGCACCAGCGTCAGGCGTGAGGGGTCCCGAAGGCGTGCGACGAATTGGGGCCAGATGGCCATGGGGTCGATGGCATCGGTGGTGGCCGCATCCACCAGCAGCAGCACCCGGTCGGCCTTCTCGATTTCCTCCCAGGCCCGGGCCACCCCGATCTTCTCCACCGCGTCCGGCGTATCGCGCAGCCCGGCCGTATCGATGACGTGCAGGGGCATGCCATCCAGGTGGATATGCTCGCGTAGCACGTCCCGGGTGGTGCCCTCGATGTCGGTGACGATGGCGGTGTCCTGTTCGGTCAGCGCATTGAGCAGGCTCGACTTGCCGGCATTGGGACGCCCGGCGATCACCACGCTCATGCCTTCTCGCATCAGCGCCCCCTGGCCGGCCGCGGCCCGCACTTCGGCCAGTTCCGTCTGGACCGCGGCGAGCCTCTCGGCGACATGCCCGTCGGCCAGGAAGTCGATCTCCTCCTCGGGGAAGTCGATGGCCGCCTCGACGTACATGCGCAGCTCGATCAGCCGCTGGACCAGTGACGCCACGCGATGCGAGAACTCGCCCTGCAGGGAGCGCAGGGCGTTCTCGGCCGCCCCCCGGGAACTGGCCTCGATCAGGTCGGCGATGGCCTCGGCCTGGGCCAGGTCCAGCTTGTCGTTGAGGAAGGCGCGCTCCGAGAACTCCCCGGGGCGGGCGAGCCGTGCCCCGAGCTGCACGCAGCGCTCGAGCAGCAGGTCCATGATCACCGGGCCGCCATGTCCCTGCAGTTCCAGGACATCCTCGCCGGTGAAGGAGTGGGGTCCCGGGAAGAACAGCGCGATGCCCTCGTCGATCACCGTGGAGTCGCCGCGGAAGGGCCCGTAGTGGGCGTATCGCGGGGCCGGGCAGTGGCCCACCATGGCCTCGACGATCGTCCTGCAGCTGGGGCCGGAGACGCGGATGATGCCCACGCCGCCGCGTCCCGGCGGGGTGGCCAGGGCGGTGATGGTGTCCTGATCATGGAGGCTGGCGGTCATCGGCGGCTCCTCTGCTGGAAGGGGGATATTCTCCGGGTCGGGCCCCGCAAACGCCAGACCCCCGCCGGAGCGGGGGTCTGGAGGTGAGGGAGAAGCACCGCGTTACTTGGTCTTCATGCCCTTGCCGATGCTCGGGTCGGCCTCGATCTTGCGGGTGATCGCATACTGCTGAACGATCGAGATGCAGTTGTTGACCACCCAGTAGATGACCAGGCCCGCCGGGAACCACAGGAAGAAGAAGGTGAAGACGATCGGCAGCATCTTCATGATCTTCGCCTGCATGGGGTCCGGAGGTGTCGGGTTGAGCATCTGCTGAACGAACATCGAGGCGCCCATCAGGATCGGCAGGATGAAGTATGGATCCTTCACCGACAGGTCCTGGATCCAGAACATGAAGGGCGCGTGACGCAGCTCCACGGACTCCAGCAGCATCCAGTAGAGGGCGATGAACACCGGCATCTGCACCAGGATCGGCAGGCAGCCGCCCAGGGGATTGATTTTCTCCTTCTGGTAGAACTTCATCATCTCCTGGGACATCTTCTGGCGGTCATCGCCGAACTGCTCCTTGAGGCGCTGCATCTCCGGGCCCAGCTTGCGCATGCGGGCCATGGACTTGTAGGCCTTGGCGGAGAGCGGCCACAGGGCCAGCTTCACCAGCAGGGTCAGCAGGACGATGGACCAGCCCCAGTTGCCGATCAGGTCGTGGATCTGGTCCAGCAGCCAGAACAGCGGGTTGGCGATGAACCACAGCCAGCCGAAGTCCACCGTCAGCTCCAGGTGGGGGGCCACGGCCTCGAGTCGCTCCTGCACCTTGGGCCCCATGTAGAGGGTCGCGCCCAGTGTAGCCTCGCCGTTGGCGGCCATGCTGATGGTGGGGCCGGCGAAGGCGGCCACGTTGCGGCCACGGGAGTCGGTGGTGGCGTAGTAGAGGTTCTGCTGGTTCTGGGCAGGGGCCCAGGCCGAGGTGAAGTAGTGCTGGATGATGGCGACCCAGCCACCCTCGACATCGCGGTTGTTGAAGGCGCCCTCCTGAATCTCCTCGAAGTCGACCTTGAGGTAACGATCCTCCGGGGTGGAGTAGGCGGCGCCGAGGAAGGACTGCATGCCCAGGGCCGGACCGCTGGAGGGGTCGCTGCTGTTGTCGCGGGCCAGTTGGCCGATGAAGCGGGCGGTGACCGGCTGCTCGGTGTTGTTGGCCAGGTAGTAGTTCACGTCCACCGCGTAGCTGTCACGCTCGAAGGTGAAGCGTTTGATCACTTCCACGCCATTTACCTCGGCGGTAAGGTCGACCTCGAGACGCTCGTCGTTCTCGCCCAGCCGGTATTCGGTCGCTTCCGGGGCGAAGGTGATGCGTCCCTCGTGGCCCTCGAGCTGAAGGCCGGAGCGTGCCACATAGCTGCGACCCTCGCTGTTGGAGAGCAGCACATAGGGCTGTTTGGAGTCGAGGCTGAAGCGATGCTGGGGCAGCGCCGCATAGACGATGTCACCGCCCTGGGGGTCGATGCGGACATCGAGCACGTCGGTGACCACGGCCACCAGGTCACGGCTGCCTGATGCCGAAGCGGCCTCGCCGGGAATCTCGCCGGTCATGTCGTCCGCCGAACCGGCTGTCGCGGGGACAGAGAGGTCGTCACCACCCGAGGAAGCCGAGTCCTGGCGGGCCCCTTCCTGGGTGCTGCTGGTGATGGCGGGAGCTTGCGGCTCAGGGGTCACCTGTCCGTAGTCCTGATTCCACTGGACGATCAGCAGGTAGGCGAGTACCGCCAGGGGAATCACGAGGAGAAGTCGTTTTACGTCCATGAGGGGTCTGCCCGATGGGTAGTGAACATTCCGATGGTGCAACGCAGGTCGCCCACCCGAGATACACGAAAGCCTGCCGGGGGCAGGCTGGACAACGCGTGCAGGCTGGCTGCATCCAAGGCGTCAGCGTGGAGGGGCGCAGCGAGGATGGCAGGGGTCATGCCCATGCCGGCTCCGGGATACATCGGCACGCTGAGGTGCCGGTCATCGTGCGCGGCCCGCGTTACCGTTCTCCGGGCTGGGCGAGTCCGTCCCGTGGGACGACCTGCGTGCCTCTCGCTCCAGGCGACGCCACATGCCGTGGAGCTGGCGATGCACGGTGGCATTGTCCAGTTCATGGACACCTCGTCTTGCCAGCACCACGATATCCACCGAGGGCAGGCGATGCTGCTGAAGCCGGATGGATTCACGCACGATGCGCTTGAGGCGGTTTCGGTCGACGGCTCTGCGGACGTTCTTCTTGCTGAAGATCAGGCCGAGTCGCGGATGACCTCGCTCGTTGGGAGAGGCGAGGGCCATCAGCCCTTTGCCGTGGACCTTGAATGCAGCCGTTTCGAAGACACGTCGATAATCCCCGGCGGTCAGCAGTCGCAGCTGCCGGGGATAGCCCTGATTGGACACGCGAGGGCCGCGGTCAGGCGCTCAGGCGCTTGCGGCCCTTGGCACGGCGACGAGCCAGTACGGCACGACCATTCTTGGTGGCCATGCGTGCACGGAAGCCATGCACGCGCTTGCGCTTGAGGACGCTAGGTTGAAAAGTACGTTTCATAACTCGTTATTCCCACGTGGTTTTTGGAACGAATCGATCATTCGGAGAGATCCGGATGCCGCTGGCGGACCCGGGGGTGTTCGGTTCAAGACCGGAAATTGTAGTGATTTCAGGCCCGCGGTGCAATTATTCCGTGCGTCACGATGCTGCCGGCAGGGTGTGGCGCGCGCCTGGGCGCTCGTCGCGGCCGCGGGCAATCACCGGCAGTGATCAGGCCCTGTTATCACTATTGGGGATATGTATTGTGAGTAAGTTGCTATAGGCATTTAATATCAGTATTTTGCTTTAAATGTTTAGCTGTGGACAAGGTGGGGATGCTGCGGGGATGACGTGCACCAGCCGCCGGCATCGCATGCCGATGACGTGGGTGCCGAGATCGTCGACCTACAGTCTCCCATCAGACCTTCCTCCATCAGGCCTCCGAGGGTTTTCCACAGAGAATGTCACAATATGGGGCATGTGGATAACCCGTCACCTGAACGATACAATGGGCGGTCGTTTTCAATGCAATGGTGAGGTCGCGTGTCACTGGCTCTCTGGCAACAATGTCTGGATACCCTGCAGGATGAACTGAATTCACAGCAGTTCAATACCTGGATCCGCCCGCTGCAGGCGGAGGAAGGGGAGTCCAACCAGTTGCGCCTGTTGGCGCCGAACCGCTTCGTGCGCGACTGGGTCAGCGACAAGTATGCCAAGCGGATCAGCGAGCTGATGCGTGAACTCTCGCCCGCCAAGCCACCCAAGGTGGTGCTGACAGTCGGCAGTCGCCGCGCGGCGCCGGCTCCTCAGCCTCGTGAGCTGGGCAATCCCGTCTCGGCGTCACGAGCTCCGGCTTCACCGGCAGTCCAGGTGCCTCCGCGGGGGGATGTGGGGGACGAGCGCGAGATCGACCAGCTGCGAGAGGAAGGCGCTGGGCAGCGGCGTGGCGGCGAGCGGCAGGTGCAGGTGGAGGGGAGCCTCAAGCACAGCAGTGGCCTCAATCCTAACTTCACCTTCGAGACCTTCGTCGAGGGCAAGTCGAACCAGCTGGCCAGGGCCGCCTCCCGCCAGGTGTCCGAGAATCCCGGCGGCGCCTACAATCCGCTGTTCCTCTATGGCGGGGTCGGCCTCGGCAAGACCCACCTGATGCACGCCGTGGGCAACGCCCTGGCAACGCGCCGCGAGAATGCCCGCGTCGTCTACCTGCACTCCGAACGCTTCGTGGCCGACATGGTCAAGGCGCTGCAGCTCAACGCCATCAACGACTTCAAGCGCTTCTATCGCAGCGTCGACGCCCTGCTGATCGACGATATCCAGTTCTTCGCCGGCAAGGAGCGCTCCCAGGAGGAGTTCTTCCATACCTTCAATGCGCTGCTCGAGGGTGGCCAGCAGATGATCCTGACCTCCGATCGATACCCCAAGGAAATCAGTGGGGTAGAGGAACGCCTGAAGTCGCGTTTCGGATGGGGTCTGACGGTGGCCATCGAGCCGCCAGAACTGGAGACCCGGGTGGCGATCCTGATGAAGAAGGCCGACCAGGCCAAGGTCGACCTGCCCCACGACGCCGCCTTCTTCATCGCCCAGAAGATCCGCTCCAACGTGCGTG
Source organism: Halomonas gemina (assembly GCF_023554995.1). GTDB lineage: Bacteria > Pseudomonadota > Gammaproteobacteria > Pseudomonadales > Halomonadaceae > Halomonas > Halomonas gemina. Next base: position 179,907 of record NZ_JAMJPK010000006.1, on the reverse strand, counting down.
AGCTGGAGGGTGCCCTGAAGAAGGTAATCGCCGACTCCCACTTCATGGGCAAGACGATCACCCAGGACTTCATCCGCGAATCCCTCAAGGACCTGCTGGCGCTCCAGGACAAGCAGGTCGGTGTGGACAACATCCAGCGCACCGTGGCCGAGTACTACAAGATCAAGCTTGCCGACCTGCTCTCCAAGCGTCGCTCCCGCTCGGTGGCCCGGCCCCGACAGGTCGCCATGGCCCTGGCCAAGGAGTTGACCAACCATAGCCTGCCGGAGATCGGTGATGCCTTCGGTGGCCGGGATCACACCACGGTGCTGCATGCCTGCCGCAAGGTGAAGGCGTTGCAGGAGGAGAGCGCGGACATCCGCGAGGACTACAAGAATCTGCTGCGGCTGTTGACCAGCTGAACGGAACACCAGCGGTCGGGTCGCCGGCCTCAATCCCTCCAGGACAAGTAGTGGAGCCGACATGAATTTTTCCATCTCCCGAGAAGCGCTGCTGCGCCCGCTGACGCTGGTTGCCGGCGTGGTGGAGCGACGCCAGACCTTGCCGGTACTCTCCAACGTACTGATTCAGGTCGACCAGGATCAGGTATCACTCACCGGTACCGATCTCGAGGTCGAGCTGATCGGCCGTACCGCCGCCAGCCAGGTGCAAGAGCCTGGATCGGCGACGGTACCTGCGCGCAAGCTCATGGATATCTGCAAGTCACTGCCGGACCAGTCCGAGATACAGCTTTCCCTCGAAGAGGGGAGGGCGGTACTGCGCAGCGGTCGCTCGCGCTTTACCCTCTCGACCCTGCCGGTGGCCGAGTTCCCCAATATCGAGGATGACCCGGGAAACGTGGAGCTCAGCCTGCCGCGGGGCGTCCTGAAGCACCTGATCGATGCGACCTCCTTCGCGATGGCCCAGCAGGACGTCCGCTATTACCTCAATGGCATGCTGCTCGAACTGGGCAACAACCTGGTGCGCACCGTGGCCACCGACGGCCATCGCCTGGCCGTCTGCTCGCGTCCGGCCGAGATCCAGGTGGAGCCCGCCCAGAAGCTGATCGTGCCGCGTAAGGGGGTCCTGGAGCTGGTGCGCCTGCTCGATGATGGCGAGGAGCCGGTAAGTCTGACCCTCGGTGCCAGCCATGTGCGTGCCCATACCGGCGACTTTACCTTCACGTCCAAGCTGGTCGACGGCAAGTTCCCCGACTACGAGCGGGTCGTGCCGCGCGGAGGTGACAAGGTCTTCATCGCCGATCGTGCCGAGCTGCGCCAGGTCCTGTCGCGCACGGCCATCCTCTCCAACGAGAAGTATCGCGGCGTACGCCTGAATCTCGAGGAGGGCAACCTGCGAGTGATGGCCAACAACCCCGAGCAAGAGGAGGCCGAGGAGAACGTCGCCATCGAGTACAGCGGGCCGGTCATGGAGATCGGCTTCAATGTCGGCTATCTCGTCGACGTGCTCAGCGTGCTGGACGAGGACCGGGTGCAGATGACCCTGGCCGATCCCAACAGCAGTGCGCTGATGGAAGAGCCCGGCGGCGGCGACGCCATGTACGTCGTCATGCCGATGCGCCTCTGAGGCGCCGGCCGGTGGCGCCCATGCCGGGCGTCACCGCCGCTGCGGTCGATTCTGCCTGATGCCTCTCGAACGCCTTGCCTTCCATGGCCTGCGCAACCTGCAGGCCGTGGACCTGACCCCGGGCCCTCGCATCAACCTCTTCACCGGCGCCAACGGCAGCGGCAAGACCAGCCTGCTGGAGGGCATCCATGTCCTCGGCATGGGGCGCTCCTTTCGCGCCCGTCAGCTGCGTCACGTCATCGCTCACGATGCCGACGCCATGACGCTGCATGGACGCCTGGCCGGTGATCCGGCGATGACCATCGGCATACGCCGACACCGCGAGGGTAGTGAGCTGGAGATGCGCCTGGCGGGAGAGCGTCTGGAACGCGTCTCGCGCCTGGTGGAGGCCCTGCCGTTGCAGCTGATCAACCCCGACGCCTTCCGTCTCCTGGAGGGGCCGCCGTCTGGGCGACGCGAGTTCCTCGACTGGGGCGTGTTTCACGTGAAACATGGCTTTCTCGATGTCTGGCGACGCTTTCGGCGCGCGCTGAAACATCGGAATGCCCTTCTCCGGCATGGTAGAATGACGGATGCTTCCCTGGATGCCTGGGAACAGGAACTGGTGCACTGGGGCGACCGAGTGGATGGCATGCGTCGCGACTGGATCGAGATGTTCGTTCCGGTGTTCGAGGACACGTTGGCCGAGCTGATCACCCTGCCTGGGCTTTCGCTGCGCTATACGCGCGGCTGGGACCGCAGGCGAGAACTGGCGGACATCCTTCATCAGGCACGCGACACCGATCGCCAGATGGGCTTTACCCAGCAGGGGCCTCAGCGGGCAGAGCTGGGTATCCGTCTCGGCAAGCGTCCGGCCGTGGACGTGCTCTCCCGCGGTCAGCAGAAGCTGGTGGTGAGTGCCCTGAAGCTGGCCCAGGGGCGCCTGCTCGAGCAGATCACCGGCCGCACCTGCATCTACCTGATCGATGACCTGCCTGCCGAACTGGATCTCGAGCACCGCCGGGTATTCTGCGGCTGGCTGGAGCGGATGCGCTGCCAGGTGTTCGTCACCAGCGTCGACCCCGATGCCCTGGCAGGCCTCTGGCAGCCGGACACCCAGGTGGCGATGTTCCACGTGAAACATTCCGAATCGGGGCAGGGACAGCTGCTGCCACTGGACAGACAGACTTCATGACGGAGTAGTCAATGAGCGAACAGGCTTACGACTCATCGAGCATCAAGGTCCTCAAGGGTCTGGATGCCGTACGCAAGCGGCCGGGCATGTATATCGGCGACACCGACGACGGCACGGGCCTGCACCACATGGTGTTCGAGCTGGTGGACAACTCCATCGATGAAGCCTTGGCCGGATACTGCAGCGAGATCCGGGTCATCATCCATCCCGACGAATCTGTAACCGTCACCGACAATGGCCGTGGCGTTCCGACCGAGCTTCATGAAGAAGAGGGCGTGTCGGCGGCCGAAGTGATCATGACGGTGCTGCATGCCGGCGGCAAGTTTGACGACAACTCCTACAAGGTGTCCGGTGGCCTGCATGGCGTGGGCGTCTCGGTCGTCAATGCCCTGTCCGAGGAGCTCAAGCTGACCATCTGGCGTGCGGGCCAGATACATGAGCAGATCTATCACCATGGCGTTCCCGATGCGCCGCTGTCGTTGGTCGGCAAGACGGAGAAGAGCGGGACGCGCGTGCACTTCCGCCCCTCGTCCGAGACCTTCCACAACATCGAATTCCACTACGACATCCTGGCCAAGCGCCTCAGGGAGCTCTCCTTCCTGAACTCCGGCGTGGCCATCCGCCTGATGGACGAGCGCAGTGGCAAGGAGGAGCTGTTCCACTACGAGGGTGGTCTCAAGGCCTTCGTCAATCACCTGAACACCAACAAGACGGTGCTCAACCCGGTGTTCCACTTCAATGCCGAACGAGAGGATGGCGTCGGCGTGGAGGTGGCGATGCAGTGGAACGACACCTTCTCCGAGAACATCTTCTGCTATACCAACAACATCCCCCAGCGGGATGGCGGCACCCATCTGGCGGGTTTCCGCGCGGCCCTCACTCGCTCCCTCAACCACTACATCGAGGCCGAGGGGTTGCTCAAGAAGGCCAAGGTCAATACCTCCGGCGACGATGCCCGTGAGGGACTGACCGCGATCATCTCCGTGAAGGTGCCGGATCCGAAGTTCTCTGCCCAGACGAAGGACAAGTTGGTCTCCTCCGAGGTCAAGACCGCGGTTGAGCAGGAGATGGGGCGGCTGTTCTCGGAATACCTGATCGAGAAGCCCAACGAAGCCAAGGCCATCGTCAACAAGATGCTGGATGCGGCACGTGCCCGCGAGGCGGCGCGCAAGGCGCGTGACATGACCCGCCGCAAGGGAGCCCTGGACATCGCGGGCCTGCCCGGCAAGTTGGCCGACTGCCAGGAGAAGGACCCCAGCCTCTCCGAGCTTTTCCTCGTCGAGGGTGACTCGGCCGGCGGAAGTGCCAAGCAGGGGCGGGATCGTCGTACCCAGGCGATCCTTCCGCTCAAGGGCAAGATCCTCAACGTCGAGAAGGCGCGCTTCGACAAGATGCTCTCTTCGGCAGAGGTCGGCACCCTGATCACGGCCCTGGGCTGCAGTATCGGCCGGGAGGAGTTCGACCCCGACAAGCTGCGCTATCACTCCATCATCATCATGACCGATGCCGACGTGGACGGGTCGCACATCCGGACCCTGCTGCTGACCTTCTTCTTCCGCCAGATGTCGCAGCTTATCGAACGAGGCCATGTCTTCATCGCCCAGCCGCCGCTCTACAAGATCAAGCGTGGCAAGCAGGAGCTCTATCTCAAGGATGAGCAGGCGATGATCGACTACCTGACGACGACGGCGCTCGACGGAGCCCGGCTGCATGTCAATGCGGATGCACCCGGCATCGGCGGTGCCCAGCTGGAAGCCCTCGTCAACCAGTATCGCGATGTGATGAAGCGCATCGATCGCCTGTCGCGCGTCTACCCCAATGTGGTGCTGCGCAAGATCGTCCATGCGGCGCATCTCGACGGCGAGCAAAGCCTGCGTGATCGCGTCACCATGCAGAACTGGATAGAGTACCTGCAGGCCGAGATGGATGCGCTGGTCTCCTACGAGGGTGGCCCGAGATATACCTTCCGCCTCGAGGAGGAAGGGGAGCGTGGTGTCTTCCTGCCGGCGGTGACGCTGACGGCGCATGGTGTCACTACCGACTATGTCTGGGGTATCGAGTTCTTCACCAGTGCCGACTATCGCGCCATGGCAAGCCTCGGCGAGACGCTGGACGGTTTGCTGGAGGAGGGCAGCCATGTGGCTCGTGGTGAACGACAGAAGCCCGTCGCGACCTTCTATGATGCCCTGGAGTGGCTGATGGCCGAGGCCCAGCGAGGCCTATCCATCCAGCGCTACAAGGGGCTGGGCGAGATGAACCCGGACCAGCTCTGGGAGACGACCATGAACCCGGATACCCGTCGCATGCTGAGGGTCTCCATCGAGGATGCGGTCGCCGCCGACATGATGTTCAATACCCTGATGGGTGACGAGGTCGAGCCCCGCCGCGACTTCATCGAACGCTATGCGCTGGTGGCCAACCTGGATATCTGATGGCCGAGGTAGCATGTTCCACGTGAAACACTACTGAAGGCGCCCAGCGCCCAGCACCAAAGAAAAGCCCCACCATTTCTCGATGGTGGGGCTTTTCTATATGCTGCAGGCGAGCCTTCCTTGCTCCTTGCTCCTTGCTTCTTGCTTCTTGCTCCTTGTGTCAGTGCCTAGTTAGTGCGCCAGCAGCCAGTCCACGAAGGCCGCTAGATCATCGAAGACCAGCGCGTCTTCGAGTCCCTCCCCCTTCTCTTCCGTCCGGCGCCCCTTGCCGGTGCGGACCAGTACCGGCCGGCAACCCATCGGCTCGCCGGCTTGCAGGTCCCGCAGGCTGTCGCCGACCATCCAGCTGCCTTCGAGGCTGTCCATCGCCAGAGCCTCCCGAATCTCTTCCAGCAGGCCGGGCAAGGGCTTGCGGCATTCACAGCCCTCATCCGGGCCATGGGGACAGTGGGCAATATGGGCAATCTCCCCGCCGGCGTCGTGAACCAGCTCATGGAGCCGGTCATGCATGGCCTCCAACTCCTCCACGTCATAGTAACCGCGGGCAATGCCGGACTGGTTGGTAGCGATGGCCACTGTCCAGCCGGCACGATTGAGCCGGGCGATGGCCTCGATGGCGGCAGGGTAGGGGATCCACTCATCCAGGGATTTCACATAGTCGTCGGAGTCCTGGTTGATGACGCCATCACGGTCGAGGATCACGAGCCGGTCGGCTGCGGGCATGGTGGTGATCTCCTTGGGCGGATTGTCCGTTGTGCAGGAGTGTTTCACGTGGAACAAGCGGTGTCGTGCATGAAAAAGGCCGGCGATTGCTCGCCGGCCTCGGTTGGTCACTCGGGGATGGCGTCACTGCTGGAGCAGGGCGATATCCGCCACCTCCAGGAAGAGGCCCTGAAGGCCGGCGAGCAGGGCCAGTCGGTTGCGGCGCACGGCGGGATCCTCGGCCATGACCATCACCTGGTCGAAGAAGGTGTCCACCGGTTCCCGCAGGCCAGCCAGGGCGTCCAGTGCCTCGCTGTAGCGCGCCTCGGCGAAGAGCGGCATCACCGCCTGTCGGCGCGATGCCAGGGCCTCGTAGAGTGCCTTCTCGGCAGTCTCCTGGAACAGTCCCGCCTCCACTTCGGTGCTGCCGTCATGCTGCTGCTTGCTGAGGATGTTGGAGACCCGCTTGTTGGCGGCAGCGAGGGCCGCGGCTTCCTCGCGGCGAGAGAAGCCCTGGACGGCCCGCAGGCGGCGCGCGAAATCGAGGGGTTGGGTCACCGGGCGGGCCCGCACGGCGAGGTAGACCTCGGTATCGATACCCTCGTCGCGCGCCCAGGCGCGGAAACGGTCGAGCATGTAGGTGAGTACCTCGTCCACCAGCCCTTCAGCGTAAGGCAGCTCCTGGTGCTGTGCCGTGGCCAGCTCCAGCAACTCCCGCAGGTCGAGGGCCAGTTTGCCCTTGACCAGGATATTGATCACGCCGATAGCTGCACGGCGCAGGGCGAAGGGGTCCTTGGTGCCGCTTGGGCGCTGGCCGATACCGAAGATGCCGGTAAGGGTATCGAGGCGATCGGCCAGCGCCAGTGCCAGGCCGGTGTGGCTCTGGGGGATCGCATCGCTGGCGAAGCGGGGCAGGTACTGCTCCTCCAGGGCCTGGGCCACCTCGGCGGCCTCGCCGTCGTTGATGGCATAGTAGCGGCCCATAATGCCCTGCAGCTCGGGGAACTCGAGGACCATCTCGGTGACCAGGTCACACTTGCCGAGCTCCGCGGCGCGGCGGGCCTGGGCCACGTCACCGTCGATGCGGCCGGCGATGAAGGCCGCCACGGCGGCGCTGCGATGCGCCTTGTCTTCCAGGGTGCCGAGCTTCTTCTGGAACACCACGCCAGCCAGTTCCGGGGCGCGGTCCGCCAGCGGGCGGCGGCGATCGGTGTCGTAGAAAAAGGCGGCATCGGCCAGGCGTGGACGGATCACCTTCTCGTTGCCCTGGATCACCTGCTCCGGCTCGTGGCTGTCGATGTTGGAGATGGTGATGAACAGCGGCTTGAGGCGGCCCTGGTGATCCAGCAGGTGGAAGTACTTCTGGTTGGCCTTCATGGAGGAGATCAGGCACTCGGCGGGCACCTCGAGGAAGCGCTCGTCGAAGCTGCCGGTGAGGGCCACGGGCCACTCCACCAGGCCGCTGACCTCGACGAGCAGTTCCTCGTCGATCACGGCCGCGGCGTCCTGGACCTCGGCCTCGGCCAGCACCTGCTCGCGGATACGCTCGCGGCGCTTGTCGCGGTCGGCCAGCACCCAGGCCTGTTCCAGGGCGCCGAGGTAGTCGTCGGCGTGGGCCAGTTCGATGGGGGCCGGCGCGTGGAAGCGGTGGCCGCGGGTGGTGCGTCCTGCCTGCAGGCCCAGGGCACTGGCCTCGACGACCTCGCTGCCGTAGAGCATGACCAGCCAGTGGACGGGTCGGGAGAACTCTACCCGTGAGGCACCCCAACGCATGTTCTTGGGCACCGGCAGGGCGCCGATGGCCTTCTCGACGATGGCGGGGAGCAGGGCCGTGGTCGCCTCACCCTGCTGCAGCTCGCGGTAACCGAGCCAGGTGCCCTTGTCGGTCTCCAGGTGGATCAGGTCGTCGACGCCGACGCCGCAGGAGCGGGCGAAGCCTTCGGCGGCTCGTGTCGGCTGGCCCTCCTTGAAGGCGGCGGCCAGGGCCGGGCCACGACGCTCGACCTCGCGGTCGGGCTGCTTGTCGGCCAGTTCGCCCACCTGGACGGCCAGCCGGCGCGGGCCGCCATGAGCGAGGACCTCACCGAAGTCGATGTCGGCCTCGACGAGCCCCCTGCGGATGCCCTCGGCAAGGGCGTCGGAGAGGTCATCGATGGCGCCCGGTGGCAGCTCCTCGACGCCCAGTTCGACCAGTAGGGTATTGGCAGCCATCAAGCTTCTCCCTGTTCGGCAAGCAGTTCGTGGCGCAAGGCCTCGGGGGCCAGCGGGAAGCCGGCGGCCTTGCGCGAGTCGTAGTAGGCCTGGGCCACGTCACGGGCCATGGTGCGCACGCGCAGGATGTAGCGCTGGCGTTCGGTCACCGAGATGGCGTGACGGGCATCCAGCAGGTTGAAGGTGTGCGATGCCTTGAGCACCTGTTCGTAGGCGGGCAACGGCAGGCTGGCATCCAGCAGCTTGGTGCACTCGCGCTCCTGGTGGTCGAAGGAGGCGAAGAGGAAGTCGACGTCGGCGTGCTCGAAGTTGTAGGCCGACTGCTCACGCTCGTTCTGCAGGTAGACGTCGCCGTAGGTGACGCGGCTGCCATCCGGGGCCACCGTCCAGACCAGGTCGTAGACGCTGTCGACATCCTGCAGGTACATGGCGATCCGCTCCAGGCCGTAGGTGAGCTCGCCGGTGACCGGGTAGCACTCCAGGCCCCCGGCCTGCTGGAAGTAGGTGAACTGGGTCACCTCCATGCCGTTGAGCCAGACCTCCCAGCCCAGGCCCCAGGCGCCGAGGGTGGGGGACTCCCAGTTGTCCTCGACGAAGCGGATGTCATGGACCAGCGGGTCGAGCCCCAGGTGCCTCAGGGAGCCCAGGTAGCGTTCCTGCAGGTCGGCGGGGGAGGGCTTCATCACCACCTGAAACTGGTAGTAGTGCTGCAGGCGGTTGGGGTTCTCCCCGTAGCGGCCATCGGTAGGGCGGCGTGAAGGCTGCACGTAGGCCGCGTTCCAGGTCTCGGGGCCGATGGAGCGCAGGAAGGTGGCGGTGTGGAAGGTGCCGGCTCCCACCTCCATGTCCAGGGGCTGGAGGATCACGCAGCCCTGATCGGCCCAGTACTGCTGCAGGGCGAGGATCAGGCCCTGGAAGGTTGTCACGTCTGGCGTCGACTGTGTCATTGGAAGCACCGTTGGCCATGAATTCACGAGCCGTCAAGTATACAATCACCGGAAGATCGGTTATAGGCGCAGGCCCGGAGACGAGAGGATTCCCATGATCGTAGTGACAGGCGGGGCCGGCTTCATCGGCTCGAATCTGGTCAAGGCACTCAATGCCCGCGGCCACGACGATGTGCTGGTGGTGGACGACCTCAGCGACGGCACCAAGTTCGTGAACCTCGCCGACTGCACCCTCGGCGACTACCTGGACAAGGATGACTTCCTCGCCCGGGTGAGGGCGGCGATGAATGGCGAGGCCTCGCACCTGCCGCCTATCGAGGCCATCTTCCACGAGGGCGCCTGTTCGGACACCACCGAGTGGGACGGGCGCTTCATGCTCGAGAACAACTTCGAGTACTCCAAGGTGCTGTTGCACTTCTGCCAGCGCGAGGGCATCCCCTTCCTCTACGCCTCCTCGGCGGCCACCTACGGTGGCAGCGAGGTGTTCTTCGAGGCCCCGGAGCATGAGAAGCCGCTTAACGTCTACGGCTACTCCAAGCTGCTGTTCGACCAGTACGTGCGCGCCCGCCACGACGACTTCACCAGCCAGGTGGTGGGGTTCCGCTACTTCAACGTCTACGGGCCCCGGGAGCAGCACAAGGGCAAGATGGCCAGCGTCGCCTACCACCACCATACCCAGATTAGCGCCGGGCAGAACGTGAAGCTGTTCGGCGCCTGGGAGGGTTATGAGGCCGGCATGCAGAGCCGCGACTTCGTCTATGTGGGCGACGTGGTGGACGTCAACCTGTGGTTCCTTGATCACCCCGAGGCCTCCGGGATCTTCAACCTGGGCACCGGCCGCGCCGAGCCCTTCAAGGCCATCGGCGAGACCGTGGTCAACTACTACGGCCACGGCAGGATCGAGTACATCGACTTTCCCGAGGAACTCAAGGGGCGCTACCAGAGCTATACGCGCGCCGATATCAGCCGCCTGCGCGAGGCCGGCTACGATCGCGAGTTCCGTACCGTGGCCCAGGGGGTGCACGAGTACCTGGAGTGGCTGAATGGCTGAGGCCCCGCAGATGCCGGCCTCCCGGGAGCCTCGCATCCTGGTGGTGGGGCCTTCCTGGGTCGGCGACATGGTCATGGCGCAGAGCCTGTTCAAGACCCTGAAGGCGAGGCAGCCGGGCAGCCGGATCACCGTGGTGGCCCCCGCCTGGTCACGGCCGATCCTCGAGCGGATGGACGAGGTCGACGAGGTGGCCAGCCTCGAGGTAGGGCATGGCCAGTTCGGCCTGGCCACCCGGCGGCAGCTCGCCCGCTCCCTGCAGGGGCGCTTCGACCATGCCATCGTGCTGCCACGCTCCTGGAAGTCGGCGCTGGTGCCCTTCCTGGCGCGTATCCCTCGACGTACCGGCTTCACCGGCGAGCAGCGCCTGTGGCTGCTCAATGACCGCAGGCGGCTCGACAAGGCGGTGCTGGACCAGACCGTGAAGCGCTTCGTGGCCCTGGGCCTGCCCGCGGAAGAGACCGCCCGGGGCGACTTCCCCATACCCCGGCCCCGGCTGCGGCTGGATACCGAGAACCTGGTCGAGCGCCGCGTCGAACTGGGGCTCTCGTCGCGCCCGGCCATCGGCATGATGCCGGGGGCAGAATATGGCCCCGCCAAGCAGTGGCCGCTCGCCTATTTTCGGGAGCTGGCGAGATCGCTGGTGGTGGAGGGGTTCGAGGTCCGTGTCCTGGGAGGCCCCAAGGACGTGGATTCCGGCGAGGTGATCGCCGATGCGCTACCTCACACCCATAACCTGTGTGGCAGGACGCGGCTGGCGGACGCCGTCGACCTGCTCGGTGACTGTCAGCAGGTGGTGACCAACGACTCCGGGCTGATGCATGTGGCGGCCGCGGTAGGGACCCGGGTGCAGGCCCTCTACGGGTCGTCATCGCCTGCCTATACACCGCCATTGACCGAGAATGCCGAGGTGCACTACCTCGCCCTCGACTGCTCGCCCTGTTTCCAGCGCACCTGCCCGCTGGGGCATACCAATTGCCTGAAGCAGCTGATGCCCGAGCGCATCCTGCAGGCGATACTGGCGAGCGCCGGCTAGGGCAGCTCCTCGGGCGCCTCGAGCGCCTGGTCCTCGGGGGTCTCGACGACCTGCTCGACGACCGGCTCGGGCGGTGGCGGCGGGCCTTGCGGAGGCGCCAGGCCTTCCCACAGGCGCTCCTGCAGGGCCGTCTCCTCCCGCAGGCGGTTGTTGATGGTATCCAGCCCGTGCTCCTCGACCAGGGTCGGCTCGGCGGAGAGCAGCGAGACCCCCAGCCCCGCACGGTGCCAGTCGATGACGAAGCCCATGGCTTCGAGCACTGTGGGCAGGACGTCCATGGTCGATGCCTCGACGTCCAGCCGGCGAGGCTCGAGCTTTTCCCCGATCAGCATGAAGGTATTGTCCCGCTCCCCGGCGACCAGTTGCTCCCAGGCGGAGACGCGCATGGTCAGGTGGTCACTGGCGACCACCACCAGGGTGTTCTCCAGCAGCCCTTCCTCCTCGAGCCGCTCCACTAGCCGGCGGGCCAGCCAGGCCGAGCACTCCACCGAATAGAGGATATCCACGCCGTCGAATTCGCCCTGCCGCTCCCGACAGTCGCGGGCCGGGTAGCCGTTGGGGGCATGGCCGGTGATGCTCAGGTTGACCAGCCCCCAGGGGTCGTCTTGCCGCTCCAGCCGGCGGATCTCCTCGACGGTGAGGTCATACAGCGTGTCGTCGTAGAGCCCCCAGCTGTTCACGTAGTCGGGCGCCTCGAGCCGGGGCTCCAGCTCCTCCCTCCCCAATATCCGGTCGAAGCCGTGGTCTTCGTAAAACACGCCCTTGCCGGCGAAGCGGGTGCTGGCGCCGCCCATGTAGGACAGGGCGTAGCCCTGGGCGTCGAGCAGGTCGCCCAGGCAGTCGACGCCCGGCACCACCTTGCCGAGGGGTTCGAACTGGCTGTCATGGAGCAGGCCGGCCGGCATCAGCGGCGTGCCGCACTGGCTGGCGATCATGCCGGCCATGGTCCAGCCGGTGTTGTCGACCTGGCGGACACCCTCGAAGACCACGCCCTTCTCGCCCAGGGCTTCGAGATGGGCATAGGCATCCCCGAAGCGCTCCCGGTCGGCATAGGTGCGCTCGATGCTCTCCAGGTAGAGCAGCAGCAGGTTGGGCGGGTCGCGCGGGGCCTCGAGGATGACCGGCTCGACATACTGGCGCTCCAGCCAGGCGCCATCGTCGGTGACGATGGCGGCACCGCGTTGGCCGATCCCATAGAGCATCGGGTTGCTCGCCAGCAGCGCCAGGGCCAGCAGACGCTCCGCCAGCCGCCAGCGATGGTCGACCCGTACCAGCCAGGTGAAGGAGGCCAGCAACAGGATCATGCACAGGGTGTAGAGGATGGCGGCGCCGATGCGCTCTCCGCCACCATGCTCCTCCATGCCGGCCTGCAGGTGAAAGAAGACAGCCCCGAGATCGACCTTGCCGAAGCTGTTGGCCAGGAAGACGTAGAGCCCCCACAAGGCGATCGGAAACAGCGACCAGGGCCACACCCTGCGCACGGGGCGAGGGTGTGATGGCGCGCCCCAGCGCCACCAGCGGGCTAGCAGCAGCCATCCCCCGGTGACCGGCACCATGGCCCAGAGCGGAACATGGGGCAGGGTGGCCACGGCAAACCCCAGCCATAGCCCGATGACGAGCAGGGCCCACCAGCGGGGGTGGCGAAACTGGATCACTTCTCTAGGCATGATCAGAAGCTACGCGCGCTCGTTCGTTCTCGTACAGCTCATTCAACTTCGCGTACTTCATGTAGGCATGAAACGCGGTGGTCACGGCCACCGTCATCCCGTCGGCGCCCTGGAACAGCCCTCCCTTGAGTATGAGCTTTCTCAACAAGGCACTCAGTGCATGCCAGGTGGGCCGGCTACGGGAGGGCCCTTTCCCTTGCTGCTTCATCGCCCAGGCGTCTCGGCTCGAAAGTTGATCGATGCGGATGATCCAGTGGGACAGGTCCCGGTAGGTGAAATGACGGATATGCGTCCCAGTGTCCAGGGCTTGTGGGGCCTTTACGGAAGAGTGTGCTTTCTTCGGCAGGTAACCCGAGGTGGTGCGGTTGTAAAGCCGTGTCACCGGGTCTGGATAGAAGCCAGCGGCCTTGATCCAGTGGTTGCCGGCAAAGTTTCGGCGATTGAAGCGATAGGCCTTGTCGGGATCATCCAGTTCCAGTGCCCGGATGGCAGCGATGGCATCCTCCTCGAGTCGCTCATCGGCATCCAGGGCGAGGATCCAGTCGTTGCGCGCCCGAGGCACGGCGAAGGCCTTCTGTGGGCCGTCGCCGAGGTAGGGCTGATGGATGACGTTGGCGCCCTCTCGCTCGGCGATCGCCATCGTATCGTCCCGGCTTCCCGAGTCCACGACGATGATCTCGTCGCAGACCGGTTTCAGCGAGGCGATGCAGTCGGCGATGTTCTCCGCTTCATCGAGGGTGATGATGATGCCGGTGATCGGGGTCATGACGTCGTCTCGCTGGTCGGGAAGTGGTATAGGTGGTCGGCGATCCGGCTCGCTGCGGCCTCCAGGTCGATGCTGTCCATGTCGCGCTCACCGGCCCCGGGTGGCGGGCAGAAGGCTAGCCGACGGGCCTCGGCATTGCAGGTCTGCCAGCGCAAGGGGGTAGACGAGCGCCGGGAGGGATAGAAGCCCGCGGTAGGGCGGTCCAGGCAGCCGGCAATATGCAGGGGGCCGGTAGAGCCGGCGATGAAGAGGTCGGCGGCGGACAGGCTGAGGGCAAAGTCTTCGAGCCCGTGGCGGGGCGGCAGCAGGCATGCCGTTACCCCGTCGCCGACCAGGCGCTCGCGGAGTCGATCGGCTGCGGCCTCCTCGCCGGGGCCGGCGGTGAGCACCCAGGCCGGGGCGGGAAGATTCGCCTTGGCCAGTCGAGCTTCCACGCCCAGTACCAGGGTCGCATAGCGCTCGAGGGATAGGTTCACGGCCGAGCCGCCGCTGCCGGGATGCACGAAGAACCAGGGGCGCGAGCTATCCAGGCCCAACTCGTCGGAAATTCGCTCCCGCTGCGCCTCACGGACCCCCTCGGGAAGCGGCCAGTAGGGCGGCTCGGGGCGTGCCGGCACCGCGAGCCCGAGTTCTGCCAGCAGGGCCTCGGCCAGCTCCAGGTTGTAGAGGTATTCCGGCTTCTCGGAGCGGGACCTGCGCTGCACGATGCGTCGATTGTAGAATAGCTGGGCCCACTTGGTGGCCGGGGCCAGACGCAGGGGAATACCAGCCCGCCAGCCCAGCCAGCCGATGCGCGGTGTTGAAAAGAGCGTCAGCAGGGCATCGAAGCGCGCCTCGCGCAGCTGGTGTAGCAGCGCCTGTCGACCCGGGCGGCCGCCTGCTTCACCCGGGTCGATCAGCACCTCGTCGATCCAGGGGCACTGCCTGGCAAGGGGCGCGGTGTAGGCTGGTACCAGCACGCTGACATGGGGGCTAGGATCGGTCGCCTTGAGACCGGCCAGTGCCGGCCAGGCGAGCATGAAATCCCCGAGCTTGTCGTTGCGAACCACCAGCAGACGGGGGCTGTCGCCATCACCGTTGGCAGGGCGAAGTGTCATCATCCGGGCTCCCGAGCCCCGTAACCGCAAAGGAGACCCTCTTGTCCCGCAAGGTCATGCATATCTGCCTCTCGAACGGCTGGGGCGGACTGGAAATGTATCCATCGCGCATTATACCCGAGCTGAGGCGACAGGGGTGGGAGGCCCACGGCCTGGCGCTAGCGGGTTCTCGGGTCGCCGCGAGCCTTGTCGAGGCCGACATCACGCCGCTGACAGTGGCTTCCCGTGGCAAGGCCCTCTTGAAGGTGGGGCGCCTGCTCAAATACCTGAAGGCCCACGATATCCGGATCCTCCATTGCCACAAGTCCAGCGACCTGCGCCTGGGGGCCCTGCTGGTGACCCTGCGTCCCTCGCTGCGACTCTTCTTCACCGACCATATGGGCGTCACGCGTCCCAAGAAGGATCCCTACCATCGCTGGGCCTACGGCAAGGTGACGCTTGTCTTTTCCATCAGCGAGACGACTCGTCAACGCAATCTGGCTGCCTTCCCGCTGCCACCCGGGCGCATCCGCCGGCTCTATCTGGGCATCGACCCGGCACCCTATGCGCCGCGCCTCACCGAGACCAAGCGGCAGGCCCTGCGCGACTCGCTCGGTGTTCCGCCCGGGGCAGTGGTGATCGGCCTGGCAGGTCGGCTGACGCCTGGCAAGGGCCAGGGCCTGTGGATCGAGGCACTGGCAGGGCTCGCCGAGCGTCATCCGGCGCTGGCCTGGCACGGGGTGCTGATCGGCGGGTTGACCGCCGCTGAGGGCAGCAGCGAGGCCTTCGTGGCCGAACTGCACGAGCGCGTGGCCGAACTCGGCCTGGCGGAGCGGGTGACCTTCGCCGGCTTCCGGGCTGACCTGCCGAGGCTGTTCGAGGCCCTCGATATCGTCTGCGTGCCGTCGCGCAATGAGGCCTTCGGCCTGACGGTGATCGAGGCGATGGCCGCCGGCAAGGCCGTGGTCGGTGCCAACAGTGGGGCCATTCCCGAGCTCATCGATGAGGGGACGGGCCGCCTGGCCGCGCCCGATGATCCCCTGGCCTGGCGTGACGCCATGGGGGAACTGGCCGGCGATGCCACGCTGAGACAGTGCCTGGGTGAGGGTGCTCGCGAGAAAGTAAGTGCTCACTTCACGCTGAATGCCCACGTGCAGGGGCTGGAGAGGGCTTATATCGACGCCTGGGAGTGAGCGTCATAGCCGGCTCGGATGACTGCCATGGCCGCGGGGGCCTCGAACTTCACCAGCGAGCGTTCGAGACGCGCCAGGTTGCCCGCCTGCCAGGCGCCCTTGAGGCGCAGCCGGCAGCGGTCGAGGTCGATCAGCCACACCGCGTGCTGCGGGTCGACCAGCAGGTTGCGTGCGTTGAGGTCCACGTGATCCAGGCCGGCATCGTGGAAGCGCCGGATGGTGGCGCCGACGCGTGCAAGCAGGCGGTCATCGGCTTCGTCGTTCTGAAGCAGGCTGGCCAGGGCACGGGCGCCGGGAATGCGCTCCGTGATTAGTGCCGCCTGGTAGGCGAGCCCCTGGCGGGTCACCCGAGCGGCGACCGGTCGTGGCACTGGCAGGCCTTGCTCGAAGAGCTCGGCGGTCAGGCGACACTCGCGAAAGGCGCGGGTCCGCTCCAGGCCGGTCCACAGGTAGCGGGTGTCGCCGAGCCTGGCGATGAGGCCACCGCGACGATAGGGCCTGAGCACCCATTGGGCGCCCTCCTCGAAGGGGCTGGCATCCAGGAAGAGGCTGGCCCCGCGGCCGGGGGCCTCGCCAATGACCCGGCCGGCGTCGCGCCAGTAGGCGGATTCGAAGGCGCGGGGCGGGATGGGCGGTGCCGTTTGTGACGCCCGGTCGGCGTCACATAAACTGTCTGCATCATATAGAATGAAAATCTTTCCCGCTCGATACGTTGCCAACCGCATGAAGCATCCTCTGCCCGCCCGACCTGAGCATATCTGCATACTGCGGCTCTCCGCCCTGGGCGATGTCTGTAACTTGGTGCCGACGGTGCGTGCCCTGCAGCGTCAGTGGCCCGAGGCGCGGATCACCTGGATCATCGGCAAGGGCGAGCACAGTCTACTGGCGGGCCTATCCGGGGTCGAGTTCATCGTCTACGACAAGGCGACGGGGGTAGCGGGCATGCGGGCCCTGTGGCGCGAGCTGGCCGATACCCGCTTCGACGTCCTGCTGCATATGCAGCAGGCGCTGCGGGCCAGCGTGCTCTCCCTGGGACTCAAGGTCGACGTACGGGTGGGCTACGACAGGGCCCGTGCCAAGGATGCCCAGCACTGGTTCACCCAGCGCCACCTGGCGCCCCATCCTCGAGCCCATGTGCTGGAGTCCTTCCTCGACTTTGCACGCCTGCTGGGCGTCGAGGACCTCTCGCTGGCCTGGGACCTGCCGGTACCCGAGGCCGCTGTCGAGGAGGCCGCCGACATCACCGGCGAGACACCTTATGTGATGATCAACCCTTGCAGCAGCGTACGTCTGCGAAATTTTCGCAACTGGTCTGCCGAGGGCTATGCGGCGGTGATCGAGCATGCCTGGCGCCAGTATGGCCTGAAGACGGTGCTCACTGGCGGCGGTAGCACCCAGGAGCGCCAGCTCGGCGAGCGCATCCAGGCCCTCTGTCCTGACGACGTGGTGATCGATGCCATCGGCCAGACCTCGCTCAAGGGCCTGCTGGCGCTGATTCGCAGCGCTCGATTGGTGATCGCTCCCGACACGGGGCCCGTACACATGGCCAATGCCCTCGGAACACCCGTGGTCGGACTTTATGCCACATCGAATGTGGACAGGACGGGCCCCTACCTATGGCGGGAATTCGCCGTGAATCGCTACGCAGACGCGGTACGTACCTTCCTGCACAAGGAACCCACGGAACTCTCCTGGGGCCAGCGGGTCCGTCACCCCGACGCCATGTCGCTGATTCGTGCCGAGGACGTGATCGACCGTCTCGAGGCAGTGCTGGCCCAACCCGAGATCCCACCGGACACGGAGTCCCCTGATGAAGCTTGACCTGACCGCCCTGGAGCGCTCCCGCCTGCTGGTGGTGGGCGATGTCATGCTCGATCGCTACTGGCATGGTGGCACCTCGCGCATCTCCCCGGAGGCGCCGGTGCCGGTGGTCCGGGTAGACGAGTCCGAGGACCGTCCCGGCGGCGCCGCCAACGTGGCCCTCAACATCGCCTCCCTGGGCGCCCATGCCGCCCTGGCCGGCCTGGTGGGTGACGACGACAATGCCGAGCGGTTGTCCTCCCGGCTAGAGGATTCCGGAGTGAGTACTCACTTCGACCGCAGCCCCGGCATTCCGACCATCACCAAGCTGCGGGTGATGAGCCGCAACCAGCAGTTGATCCGCCTGGACTTCGAGGAGGGGCTCGGCGACGTCGACACCAGCGGGCTGCTGGAGAAGGTCGAGGCGGCCCTGCCCGACTGCGACCTGGTGATCCTCTCAGATTACGGCAAGGGGACCCTGAATCGGGTCGAGGCGCTGATCCGGCTGGTGAAGGCCGCCGGCAAACGGGTGCTGGTGGATCCCAAGGGCAGCGACTTCAGCCGCTACCGCGGGGCCAGCGTGATCACCCCCAACCTGGGGGAGTTCGAGGCTGTGGTAGGCCATTGCCGGGACGACGCCGAACTCGCCGTCCGGGGCGAGGCACTACGCGCCGAGCTGGAGCTGGAGGCGCTGCTGATCACCCGCAGCGAGAAGGGGATGACGCTGATCCGCGAGGGACACGAGCCGCTGAACCTGCCGACCCATGCCCGCGAGGTTTTCGACGTCACCGGGGCGGGCGACACCGTGATCGGCGTGCTGGGCCTGGCGCTGGCGGCCGGGCACGGTTTCGCCGAGGCGATGACCCTGGCCAACCTGGCCGCCGGCCTGGTGGTGGCCAAGCCTGGCACCGCGACCCTGTCGATTGCCGAGCTCTATACCGCCTTGCACGGCGACAAGCTGGCCGAGTTCGGGGTGATCGAGGAGCCTGTGCTGATCGAGGCGGTACGTGCCGCCCAGGCCCGCGGTGAGCGGGTAGTGATGACCAATGGCTGCTTCGACATCCTGCATGCCGGCCACGTCGCCTACCTGGAGCAGGCCCGCCGCCTCGGCGACCGGCTGGTGGTGGCCGTCAACGATGATGCCTCCATCGGCCGCCTCAAGGGCCCCAAGCGGCCCATCAATCCCCTGGCGCGGCGCATGCAGGTGCTGGCCGGCCTGGGCGCCGTCGACTGGGTGGTGCCCTTCGGCGAGGACACCCCCCAGCGGCTGATCGAGGCGGTGCTGCCGGACGTGCTGGTCAAGGGCGGTGACTATCGCCCCGAGGAAATCGCCGGTGGCGCGGCCGTCCGCGAGGCGGGGGGCGAGGTCAGGGTGCTGGGCTTCGAGGATGGCGTCTCCACCACGGCGATGATCTCCACCATCCTCGACCGCGAGGCCTGATGCCGGCGCCACGTCCCTGGGCGCGTCGGGGCTATGCGGCGGCCCTCTACCTCCTTGCGCCGCTGATCTGGCGACGCGTCTGGCGCGAGCAGTTGCCCGGGAGGGCGCGTCGCGAGCGGTTGGGCCTGATCCCGCCCGCCGGCGAGGGCGAGCGCACCCTCTGGCTACACTGCGCCTCGGTAGGCGAGGTGCAGGCCGCCCGCCCGTTGATCGAGGTGCTCCTCGAACGCTGGCCCGGCCACCGCCTGGTCGTTACCACCATGACCGCCACCGGCGCCGAACGCGTGCTGGCGCTGGCAGGGAACCGCAGCGGCTCGGGAAGCGGGGGCGAAGTGAGCCATCACTTCGTGCCGCTGGATTTTCCCGGCGCGGCCCGCCGTTTCGTCGCCCGGCTACGCCCCGAGCTTGCCATCTTCTTCGAGACCGAACTCTGGCCTAACCTGCTGGCCGCCTGCGACCGGGCCGGGGTGCCGGTGGCGGTGGTCAACGGCCGTCTCTCGCCCCGCGGCTTTCGGGGCTACCGCCGCCTGCGCCCGCTGATGGCCGAGGCGCTGTCCCATGTGGCCTGGCTGGCGGCCAAGTCCGAGGCCGATGCCCGGCGCTTCATTGAGCTGGGCATGGCGCCGCCACGCACCACGGTGGTGGGCTCGCTGAAGTTCGATATCACCGTCGGTGGCAAGGCCCGGGAGGTGAGTGAGCGCTTGCGTACCCGGCTGGGCGAGCGTCCTGTCTGGGTAGCCGGCTCCACCCATCCCGGCGAGGACGAGCAGCTGCTGGCCGCCCATGCCCGCCTGCGCGAGCGGCTACCCGATGCCTTGCTGGTCCTGGTGCCCCGCCATCCCCGTCGCTTCGACGCCGTGGCCGCGCTGTGCCGCCAGGCGGACCTGACACTGGCGCGCCGCTCCCGCGACGAGTGGCCGCGGGACGACACGGCCGTTTACCTGGGCGACACCATGGGCGAGCTGTTGGCGCTCTATGGCGTGGCCGACCTGGCCTTCGTGGGTGGCAGCCTGGTGCCCATCGGCGGGCACAACCTGCTGGAGCCGGCGGCACTGGGAACCCCGGTGCTCACCGGGCCGGCGCTGGCCAACTTCTCGGACGTGGCCGAGGTGATGCGCGAGGCCGGCGCCCTGGTGGAGGTCGAAGACGCCGAGACGCTGGCCACCGAACTGCGGCGCCTGTTCGGCGACCGGGAGGAGCGGCGCCGCCTCGCCGAGGCCGGCCGCGGGGTGGTCGCGGCCAATCGGGGCGCCCTGGCGCGCACCCTGGCGGGCCTGGAAGGGCTCATGCCGACGGAGTGAGTGCTCACTTCGTCAGGCGGGGTCAGGCGGGCAGCAGGCGCTCCACGCCCTGCTCGGTGCCCAGCAGCAGCACATCGGCACCGCGCGCCGCGAACAGTCCGTTGGTGACCACGCCAACGATGGCATTGAGCCGTGCCTCCATGGCCACCGGGTCATCGATCATGAACTCGAAGCAGTCGATGATCTGGTTGCCGTTGTCGGTGACCACTCCCTGGCGATAGACCGGATCGGCCCCCAGCTTGACCAGCTCCCGGGCCACGTAGGAGCGAGCCATGGGGATCACCTCCACCGGCAGCGGGAAGTGTCCCAGCCGCTCGACCCTCTTGGAGGCGTCGGCGATGCAGATGAAGCGCTCGGCGCAGGCGGCGACGATCTTCTCCCGGGTCAGGGCCGCACCGCCCCCCTTGATCATCTGGAGGTGAGCGTTCACTTCGTCGGCACCATCGATGTAGAAGGGCACGCTGCCGGCTTCGTTGAGCTCGAAGAGCTCGATGCCATGGCCGCGCAGGCGCGCGGCGCTGGCATCGGAGCTGGCCACGGCGCCGCGGAAGTCATGGCGCAGGGCCGCCAGCCGATCGATGAAGCGGTCGGCGGTGGAGCCGGTGCCGATGCCGAGGATGGTGTCGCGCTCGAGGCGGGGGCGGATCTCGTCGATGGCGGTGGCGGCCACGGCGTCCTTGAGTTCGTCCTGGGTCATGTCGTGCTCGCTGTCGGGTGGATGGCGAATGCCGCGCCATTATAGGCGATGCCGGTGGCGGGTGCTGGACGCCATGGCCGTCGCAATGCTACCAATAAGGATTCCTCGCGGCGCCGCTCACGGCGCCCCTCGCGTCACTTCTGGGATATCAGGATGCTCGAAGCTACCGTCAAGAAGATTCTCCAGGCCCGGGTCTACGAGGCCGCCCGGGAAACCCCCATCTCCCCGGCCCCCTTCCTCTCCCGTCGCTTCAACAACACCATTCTGATCAAGCGCGAGGACCTGCAGCCGGTCTACTCCTTCAAGATTCGCGGCGCCTACAACAAGATGGCCCAGCTCAGCGAGGCGCAGAAGGCCCAGGGCGTGATCGCGGCGTCTGCCGGCAACCATGCTCAGGGGCTGGCCATGGCGGCCAAGCTGATGGGCGTCAAGGCGGTGATCGTGATGCCGCGCATCACGCCGGAGATCAAGGTCCAGGCGGTGCGGGCGCGCGGCGCCAAGGTGGTGCTCAAGGGCGATGCCTTCGCCGAGGCGGCGGCCCATGCCCAGGAGCTGATCGCCGAGCACGGCTACACCTATATCCCGCCCTTCGACGATATTGATGTCATCGCCGGCCAGGGCACCATCGCCGTGGAGATCCTGCGCCAGCATGGCGGGCCGATCGATGCCATCTTCGTGCCGGTAGGGGGCGGTGGCCTGATCGCCGGCATGGCGGCCTACATCAAGTACCTGCGGCCCGAGATCAAGGTGATCGGGGTTGAGTCCGAGGACAGCGCCTGCCTCAAGGCGGCGCTGGCCGCCGGGGAGCGCGTGGTGCTGGACCAGGTGGGGGTCTTCGCCGAGGGCGTGGCCGTGGCGCAGGTCGGCGAGGTGCCCTTCTCGATCCTGCGCGACCTGATCGACGACGTCATCACCGTCAACACCGACGAGATGTGTGCCGCGGTGAAAGACATCTTCGAGGACACCCGGGCGGTCTCCGAGACCTCCGGGGCGCTCTCGCTGGCGGGCCTCAAGAAGTACATCCAGCAGACCGGGGCCGAGCACCAGACGCTGGTCTGCATCAACTCCGGGGCCAACACCAACTTCGACCGCCTGCAGCACATCGCCGAGCGTACCGAACTGGGTGAGCAGCGCGAGGCGATCCTCGCCGTGACCATCCCCGAGCGGCCCGGCAGCTTCAAGAAGTTCTGCCGCACCATCGGCAAGCGGATGGTCACCGAGTTCAACTACCGCTACGCGGATCCGGAGAAGGCCCATATCTTCGTCGGCGTCCAGGTGAAGCCCGGTGGCGAGGACCGCCAGGCGGTGATCGACAAGCTCCGTGGGGCCGGCTACCCGGTGGAGGACCTCACCGACAACGAGCTGGCCAAGCTGCATATCCGCCACCTGGGGGGCGGTCGGCCGAAGGAGCACTTCGACGAGGAGGTCTACCGCTTCGAGTTCCCGGAGCGACCCGGGGCGTTGATGAACTTCCTCACCCACCTGCCCCACGACTGGAACATCTCGCTGTTCCACTACCGCAACCACGGGGCCGCTTATGGTCGGGTGCTGGTGGGCATGCAGGTCCCCAATGGTGATCGCACCCACGTCGAGGAGTACTTCGACGACATCGGCTATCGCTACTGGAAGGAGAGCGATAACCCGGCCTACCGGCTCTTCATGGCCTGACGTCGGGCCATCCTCGAAGCACCGAGTAAGCGCTGACTCACCGCGGAGCCGGGCAATGCCGAGTGTTTAAATATGTAACACCCTAAGTATGCTGGTTGTCATACGCAGGCATCAGGCCCTATAGTCACGGCGTCATCGCTCCCTCGCGGTGACCCGAGAACAATATCCACAACGACCCTCGCGGTCCTGCCTCCCATGGAGTCGACAATGAAGCGCAAGCCCGATCTGGTCATGGCACTGGTGCTGGTATTCGGCATCGGGGTCGTGGCGACCGGCTATGCCCAGGCGCTGGCGGGTGGCTGAATCCCCCTCAGGCCGGGTGGAGAGCACCACGACCGGAACCGCCTGATGACGAAGGCCGATGCATCTGCATCGGCCTTCGTCGTTCGTGCAGCGGGGTCTTTCAGGGGCGAATCACCCGGGCGTCGCTGACGATGGCGTCCAGCGGCACGTCCCAGGGCGCGGCGGGTAGGCGTTCGACACGCTGGCAGTCGTGGGCCAGGCCGATCAGCCGAGGGCGCGGTCCCGGTCGACGGGTGAAGGCCAGGGTGCGGTCGTAGAAGCCGCCGCCCATGCCCATCCGCTGCCCCTGGGCGTCGAAGCCCACCAGCGGCAGCAGGATCACATCGAGGGCCCAGGCCGGCGTGCGCCGTGCACGATGCGCCCCGTGGCGGGCCTCGGGCTCCGGGATGCCGAAGCGGTTGGCCACCATGGGCGTCCCCGAATGGTAATGCACGAACCACAGCTGGTTGCGGGAGAGCGGCTTGAGAACCGGCAAGTGTACGCGGGTGCCGCGGCGCTCGAGCCAGGGGATCAGCGGAGTGGGATCGATTTCGCCGTCATTGGGCAGGTAGAGGGCCACGCGATGGGCACGCTGGATCTCGGGCAGCTGGCGGAGGTGTCGGCAGAGCCGTTCTGCGGCGTCACGGCGGGCGTCGGCGCTCAGTTCGCGCCTGCGAAGACGCAATTCACGTCTCAGCCGGCGACGGGCGTCGTCGGTCGGAGGGGCGGCGGCGGTATCCTGCATGTGGTTCATGTCGGATGAGGGTTCCCCAGAGTGCCGCTGTCGTTCTGGCCCTTGAACCCAGTGGTTCAAGGTGGGTGGCCGCAGCCGAACCGTCAGGCTTTCCGACGCACGGACATGCACACGGGTCCGGCTAGCATTTGGCCCCCTGGGTACTGCGCATAGGCTCGAGGGACGATAACGACTGGCAAACACCCCAGGGAACATCTTCATCCTATCAGAGGCTCGGGCGGGGCCAAAGGGATGATTGCGCCGGCTCAGCGCTCGGGCATGTCGTCCAGCGCCTTCTCCAGGCGGGCGTTGAGCTCGTTGAGGCTCTGCTCGCCGGCCCGCTGGTCATCCAGGGCCTCGAGCAGCTCGTGGGCGATGTTGAGGGCCGCCATGATGGCGATCTTCTCGCGGTCGATCACCCGGCCACGGGAGTGGATGCCCTGCATGGCGCGGTCGAGGTAGCGGGCAGCCCGCTCGAGCTTGTCTTGCTCCTCCGGCGGGCAGGCGATGGCATAGCTGCGCTCCAGGAGGGTGATCTCGGTGGTGGGCCGCTTGGGCTCGGTCATGGCGGGCTCCGCTAAGGGCCAGAGGAAGGTGGCGCACGCCGGGTGCGCGTCATGGGGAGCCGATGCGTTAACATCGAGGCCACAGATTGAACGCCAGTCACTATAAGAGAGCCGTTTGCGGGCGGTCAACGCGCCCGGCGGCCCCACCAGCGGATCTTGCCATGTCACTGATCAACGAACGCCAGGACTTCTCGACCATTGCCGACACCTTCCTGCTCCACGGCAGCATGCAGTCGCCGGCCTTCCTCGACGGGCGATTGTGCGCCGAACTCGCGCTGCATGACCTGACCCCCGAGGCCTGGCTGGAAGAGGTCTGCCTGAGCCTCGGCGTCGACCAGCCCCGCGACGAGCCCAGTGCCGAACGGCTGCTGGGCTGGCGCCGCCAGACCCTCGAGGCCCTCTCCGCCGCCGAGCTCAACTTCGAGCCCCTGCTGCCGGACGAGCTTTTCTCCCTGGCCGAGCGCGCCCTGGGCCTGCAGGAGTGGACGCTGGGCTTCCTCGAGGTGGTGGCCGATGCCGGCGAGGAGCCTTGTCGTGCCTGGTCGCCGGCCCTGCGCGAGGCCCTCGAGGACCTCCAGGGCCTGACGAGTATCGAGACCGATATCGAGGAAAACCCGGAGAACGAGAATGACCTCTTCGCCCTCACCGAGCACGCGCGGATGGCCGCCATGCTGCTCTATACCGAGCAGCACCCCGGTAAGCCCCAGGTCGAGCAGGTCGACGAGCCTACCCGCCACTGAGGCCGATCAGAGAACCCCACCCTTCCAGGAGCCGCGATGCACCCCGAAACCCTGCCCCGCCCCGCCCCGATCACCAATGACGAGTATCGCGCCCGCCGCCGGGCGCTGATGGATCGGCTGCCCGCCGGCAGTGCCGTGCTGCTGCCCGGTGCGGCACTCGTTACCCGCTCGCGGGACAGCGAGTTCCCCTTCCGCCAGGACAGCGACTTCCACTACCTGACCGGTTTTCCCGAACCGGAGGCCCTGCTGCTGTTGCTGCCCGGCCGCGAGGCCGGCGAGAGCGTGCTGTTCTGCCAGGACCGTGACCCGACCCTGGAAGCCTGGACCGGTATCCGCCTGGGCGCCGAGGGCGCCGTGCGTGAGCATGGCGTCGGCGAGGCCTTCGAGAATGCCGAGCGCGAGGCGCGGCTGGCCGAGCTGCTCGACGGACGTCAGGCGCTCTACCTTCCGCTGGGCGATGCCGAGGCCCTGGCACTCGCCGAGGAGGTGCGCGGCGAGCTGGCCGGCCGCGCCCGTCGTGGGGCGGTGGCGCCATCGGCCTTCGCCGACGTCAGCGAACTGATCCACGAGCAGCGCCTTCGCAAGAGCGAGGCGGAGCTGGCCCTGATGCGCCATGCCGGGGCGATCTCCGCCCGGGCCCATGTGCGGGCCATGCGCACGGCTCGCCCGGGGCTAATGGAGCGGCAGCTGCAGGCCGAGCTCGAGCACGAGTTCCGCTGGCAGGGGGGTAGCGGCCCGGCCTACGCCAGCATCGTCGGTGGCGGCATCAATGCCTGTGTGCTGCACTACATCGAGAACCACGCCCCCCTGGAGGATGGCGCTCTGGTGCTGATCGATGCCGGTGCCGAGTTCGATCTCTATGCCGGCGACATCACCCGTACCTTCCCGGTCAACGGCCGCTTCACCGAGGCCCAGCGTGCCCTCTACGAGGTGGTGCTGGACGCTCAGGAGCGCGCCGTCGCCGCGGTCCGCCCCGGCGTCACCCTGGCGACGATCCACGAGGGCGTGGTGCACGACCTCACCGCCGGTCTCGTCCAACTCGGGCTGCTGGAGGGCGACGTCCAGGCGCGCATCGATGATGGCAGCTACAAGCGCTTCTACCTGCACTCGACCTCCCACTGGCTGGGACTCGACGTGCATGACGTGGGTGCCTACCGCCACGAGGGCCAGCCCCGTGCCCTGCTGCCCGGCATGGTGCTCACCGTGGAGCCCGGCCTCTACGTGCCGGCCGACGACGACCTGCCCGAGGCCTTCCGCGGCCAGGGCATCCGCATCG
The DNA here is from genome assembly GCF_023554995.1 of Halomonas gemina. Lineage (GTDB taxonomy): Bacteria > Pseudomonadota > Gammaproteobacteria > Pseudomonadales > Halomonadaceae > Halomonas > Halomonas gemina. The sequence goes on along the minus strand of NZ_JAMJPK010000006.1, from coordinate 153,585 downwards.
AGGATGACGTGGTGGTGACTCCCGATGGCCACGAGGTGCTGACCGCGGATGTCCCCAAGCGGGCGGCAGATATCGAAGCCCTGATGGACAGGAATTGACCAGCCTAGGAGTGTCAGGAAATGCCTTTATGTAATGTACGTTATGAAATAGCCGGGCTATGGCCATGACGGCGATGCGGGAAGAGAAGGTGGATATCGCCATCATCGGCGGCGGCCTGGTGGGGGCCAGCCTCGGCTGCGCCCTGGCCGCGCTGGTCGAGCGGAGGGGGCTCAGGGTGGCGGTGATCGAGGCGGCACCGCTGGCGCCGCAGCAGGCCGAGCCCTGGCAGCCCAGCTTCGATGCCCGGGCGAGTGCCATCGCCGGTGGCTCCGCCCGGCACTTCGCGAGCCTGGGCGTCTGGGAGCGCATGGCCGAGATGGCCGCTCCGATCCGCACCATCCACGTCAGCGAGCGGGGCCGGCTGGGCGTGACGCGGCTGCGCGCCGCGGAGCTGGACGTCGAGGCGCTGGGCCACGTGATCCCCAATGCCTGGATGGGGCGAGTGCTGCATGGCCGGCTGAGCGAGCTGCCGCTGGCCTGGCACTGTCCGGCCAGGGTCGAGGCGATTCACCCCGCCGCCGAGGGGCACCGGCTGCAGCTGTCGGATGGCAGTTCGCTGGAGGCCGAGCTGACGGTGCTCGCCGATGGCGGTCGCTCGGGGCTCAAGGAGCGGCTGGGGATCGAGAGCCGCGAGCGGCCCTATGACCAGGTGGCGCTGATCGCCAGCGTCGAGGTCAGCCGCCCCCACGGGGGCGTCGCCTACGAGCGATTCACGCCGGCGGGACCCATCGCCCTGCTGCCGCTTCGGGGCCAGGCCATGGAGCTGGTCTGGACCCACGCGCGCGGCGAGGAGGAACGCCGCCTGGCCCTCTCCGACGGGGACTTCCTGGCCGAGCTGCAGCAGGCCTTCGGCGACCGGGCCGGACACTTCCGGCGGGTGGGTCGTCGCCATGCCTACCCGCTGTCGCTGATCACCGCCCGCGAGACCGCTCGTCCGGGGCTCGCGGTGCTGGGCAATGCGGCCCATGCCCTGCACCCGGTGGCCGGCCAGGGCTTCAACCTGGCGCTGCGCGGGGTCATGGACCTGGTGGCGGCCATCGAGGCCGGCAGCCAGCGCGACCAGCGCCCGGGGAGCCCGGCGGTGTTGCAGGACTTCGAGGCGCGCCGGGACGCCGACCGTGGCAATGTCATCCGCTTCAGCGACGGCCTGATCCGCCTGTTCGGGCTCGACCTTCCCCTGCTCTCCCATGCCCGCGGCGCCGGCCTGGTGGGGCTGAACCTGATGGGGCCGCTGCGTCGCGACCTGGCCCGCCGGGCCATGGGGTTGGAAAGATAGCGGTTGGAAAGATAGCGGCCGGAACACTGGGCGCCGGAACGTCAAGGCCTGGAAAGACACAGGAGCGCGAAGATTGGGCATCGACACGCTGAACAGAGAGCATGGCCATCGGGGCCATCACGAGGAGCAGAGGTCATGAGCGCAGAACAGGGACGCGCGCCGGCGCCGTTAGAGGTGATCATCGTCGGCGGCGGCATGGTGGGCACGGCCCTGGCCTGCCTGCTGGGCCGGGCCGGGCTGGAGGTGGCGCTGCTGGATGCCCGCGAGGCACCGCTCGACCACGACGCCGTGGGCGAGGGACCGCCCTCGATGCGCGTCAGCGCCCTGACCCCGGTATCGCGGCAGCTGCTGGAGGGGCTGGGGGCCTGGGCGTGGATGGCCTCGCGCCGGGTGAGCCCCTACCGCTTCATGCAGGTCTGGGATGGCGAGGGCAGCGGCGAGGTGAACTTCTCCGCGGAGCAGGCCGGGGTACCGGTGCTCGGGCATATCGTCGAGAACGACGTCACCCTGGCGGCGCTGGAGGCGTGCCTGGCCGAGCTGCCGGGCGTCCAGCTGTACTTCGGCGCCCGGGTAGCCGGGCTCGAGGAAGGCGACGCCGGGCGAACGGTGCGGCTGGAGGATGGCGGCCGGCTGACGGCCCCCCTGGTGGTGGCCGCCGACGGGGCCCGGTCACCGCTGCGCGAGATGGCCGGCATCGGCGTCCGCTCCCGCGATACCGGCCAGGTGGCCGTGGTCACCACGGTGCGTACCCGCCTCGCCCATGGCGGCGTGGCGCGCCAGGTCTTCCTCCCCACGGGACCGCTGGCCTTCCTGCCGCTGCATATCGAAGGCGATGACCGCCACTGCTCCATCGTCTGGTCCACCACCCCGGAGGAGGCCGAGCGCCTGGTGGCGCTGCCCGGGGAGGCGCTGGGCGTGGAGCTGGCGGCCGCCATCGACCACCGGCTGGGCGAGGTGACGGTGACGGACCGTGCGCTGGCGGTGCCGCTCACCCAGCGCCATGCCGAGCGCTACGTGCTGCCGGGCTTCGCCCTGGTGGGCGACGCGGCGCACAGCATCCACCCCCTGGCGGGCCAGGGGGTCAACCTGGGGCTGATGGATGCGGCGGTGCTCGCCGAGGAGCTGGTCACGGGCCGGCGGCGGGGGCTCTCCCCGGGGGATGCGGCGCTGCTGGGCCGCTACGCCCGACGGCGGCGCGGCGACAATGCCGCCATGCTGGCGCTGATGGACGGCTTCCGGCTGCTGTTCGGGGCGCGCCACCCGGCGCTGACTCTGGCGCGCAACCTGGGGCTCTCGGGCGTCGACCGGCTCGGACCGCTCAAGCGGCTGCTGATGCAGCAGGCGACGGGACATCGCGGTCGCCTGCCTCGCGTCTGCCGACCGCTCAGCCGCCGCGACGCTGGCTGAGCACGTTGAGGGCCTTGAGCAGGTTGAGGGCCTCGCCGAGCTGGTAGTCCTCGCGCAGGCGTTCGCTCATCTCGCTGCGGATGCGCTGTTCGTCACGGGAGCCCAGGTGGCCCTCCAGGTCCGCTTCGCGCACGTCCAGGCCGCTGCCCTCGGCGACTTCCAGGCGGCCGCGGATCACCTCCACGTCGGGCTCGATGCCCTGGGCCTGGATCGAGCGGCCGTCGGGGGTGAAGTAGAGCGCCGTGGTCAGCTTGAGCCCCTCGCCGTTGCCCAGCGGCATGATCTGCTGCACCGAGCCCTTGCCGAAGCTCTCGGTACCCATCACCACGCCGCGGCGCTGGTCCTGCAGGGCGCCGGCGACGATCTCCGCCGCCGAGGCGCTGCCACCGTTGATCAGCACCACCAGCGGCACCTCGGCGGCCGCCGTCTCGCGACCGGCCGAGAAGCGCATCTCGCTGTCCGGCAGGCGCCCCTCGGTGTAGACGATCAGTCCCTCGTCGAGGAAGGCATCGGCCACGTCCACCGCGGCCTGCAGCACCCCGCCGGGATTGTTGCGCAGGTCGAGTACCAGGCCCTTGAGCGGCGCGTCGCGCTCCAGGCGGCGGATGGCGCTGCCGACCTGCTCGCCGGTGCGGGTCTGGAACTGGCTGACCCGCAGGTAGCCATAGCCCGCCTCCAGCAGCTCGCTCTTGACGCTCTCGGTGCGGATGACCTCGCGGGTCAGGGTGACCTCCTGGGGGGCGTTCTCGCCCTGGCGCAGGATGGTCAGGCGGATCTCGGTCCCGGGGTCGCCGCGCATCAGGTTGACCGCCTCCTGCAGCGAGAGCCGGTCGGTGGGCGTGTCATCGATGCGCAGGATCTTGTCCCGGGACTGCAAGCCGGCCCGGGAGGCCGGGGTGTCGTCGATGGGCGTGATCACCGTCAGCTGGCCATCCTCCATGCCCACCTCGATGCCCACGCCGCCGAACTCTCCCTCGGTGGACTCGCGCAGGCTCTCGAACTCCTCGCTGTCCAGGTAGGCCGAGTGAGGGTCGAGCTCGCTGAGCATGCCGCGCATGGCATTGCGCAGCAGATCGGCATCCTCGACCTCCTCCACGTAGGCGCGCTTGATGCGTTCGAACACCTCGGCGAAGGCCTGGATCTCGGCGACCGGCAGGTCATCCTCCGGGCTCTGGCCCTGGGCGGCGACAGGCAGGGGAGCGAGTGCCAGCAGGGCGGCCGGCAGCAGTGCCGACACCAGGCGGCGCGTCACGGTGGGCAGAGCGGCGGGACGTAGGGGCATGCAGGTTCTCGCGGTTCCGGAGGTGGCCGCCCAGCATAGCCCGTGGCCGGGCGTCTATGGAATAGCCGGGGTCTCAGGGCTGGCGGGCGATCCAGCGCCGCGGGTCGATGGGGTCGCCGCCGCGGCGTACCTCGAAGTAGAGCCCCGGCCGTTGTTGACCGCCGCTGTCCCCCACCGCGCCCAGGGTGTCGCCGCGGGAAACCGCGGTCCCCACCGGCACCTCGAAGTGCTGCAGGTGGGCATGCAGGGTCATCACCCGGTCGCCGTGATCGACGATCAGCAGGTTGCCGAAGCCGCGCATCCAGTCGGCGAATACCACCCGGCCCGCGTGCACGGCCCTGACCGGGGTGCCCGCGGCGGCCTGGATCAGCAGGCCGTTGCGATGCACGCCAGCCCCCTCGTGGAAGGTGGAGGCGATGCGGCCCTGTACCGGCCACGGCAGCTCGCCGCGGGTCTGCTCGATGGCGGTGGAGGGCGGTGGCCGCTCCAGGCGAGCCAGCCGCTCCTGCACTTCGCGCAGGGTGCGCTCGGCATGGGCCCGGTCCTGGGCGAGGCTAGCCAGACGGGCCTGTTCGCTGGCGAAGCGCTCGTCTAGCTCGGCCACCAGGGTGGTACGTTCTGCCATCTGCTCGGCCAGGGTGGCGCTGCGTGCGGCAAGCTCCTCGGCCACGGCCTCGAGGCGCTCGTCGCGCGCAGCCAGGGCCCGGCGAGTGTCGGCCAGCTCGGCATCGAGCCTCGCCAGTTCGTCGAGACGTTCGTTGCGCGCCCGGGCCAGGCGGTTGAGGTAGGTCTGCAGGCGGTCGAGCCGCGCCGGGTCGTCCTGGTTGAGCAGCAGCTTGAGCTGGGGGGTGCGGCCGAGGCGGTAGAGGGCGTCGAGCTGGGCCGAGAGGGCCTCGACCTGCTCGGCGCGCTCGGCGGCGAGCTGCTCGCGGCGCGCCTCGAGGCTGATGATCTCGTCATCGAGGGTGCGCCGCTCGGCCTGCAGGGTGTCGAGACGGCGGTGGGTCTCGGCCAGGGCGGTCTCCACCTCGCGCAGCGCTTCGCTGGCTTCGTCCCGGGCCTCCCGGGTGGTGGAGAGCTGCTCGGAAACCTCCCGGAGCTCCTCACCGAGGGCATCGAGGCGGGCCTGTGCCTCGCGCTCGGAGGGCTGTGCGGCCAGCGGGGAAGCCAGGCCCAGCACCAGCGCCAGTCCCGACAGCCATGCGCCGAGCGTCGCGCCGACTCTCGCCATGCCCTGGCCTCCCTGCCCGGCTCAGTCGCGCTCGATCAGCACCCGGCCGGTCATCTCCTCGGGAATCGGCTGGTCCATCATCGTCAGCAGGGTCGGGGCGATGTCGCACAGGCTGCCGTCGTCCAGCAGTCGCGCCGGGCGCTCGCCGACATAGATCAGCGGTACCTCGAAGGTGGTGTGGGCGGTCTGCGGCGCCCCGGTCTCGGGGTGGACCATCTGTTCGGCGTTGCCATGGTCGGCGGTGACCAGGCAGGCGCCGCCGGCGCGCTGGATCGCCTCGACCACGCGGCCGACGCAGGCGTCCACCGCTTCGATGGCCTTGACGGCGGCTTCGAAGTCGCCGGTGTGGCCGACCATGTCGCCGTTGGCGTAGTTGCAGACGATCAGGTCGAACCGTCCGGCGTCGATCGCCTCCACCAGCCGGTCGGTGACCTCCTCGGCACTCATCTCGGGCTTCTCGTCGTAGGTCTTCACCTCCTGGGGGGAAGGCACCAGCACCCGGGTCTCGCCCCGGTACTCCTCCTCGCGGCCGCCGGAGAAGAAGAAGGTGACGTGGGCATACTTCTCGGTCTCGGCGATGCGCAGCTGGGTGAGGCCGCGCTGCTCCATCACCTCGCCCAGGGTGTTGACCAGCTCCGCCGGCGGGAAGGCCGCCGGCGTCGGGATGTCGGCGGCATACTGGGTCAGCATCACCAGGCCGTCGGCGGCGAGCCTCGGGCGCGCCCGGCGCTCGAAGCCGCTGAAGCCCTCCTCGACGAAGGCACGGGTCAGCTCCCGGGCGCGGTCGGCACGGAAGTTCATGAAGATGGCGGCATCGCCATCGGCCATGGCCACCGGTGCGCCGCTCGGGCGGATGCTGGTGGCAGTGACGAACTCGTCGGTCTCGTCGCGCTCGTAGGCCCGGCGCAGCCCCTCCTCGGCGCCGATCGCCTCGAACTCGCCCTCGCCTTCGGTGATCAGGCGGTAGGCCTTCTCGACGCGATCCCAGCGGTTGTCGCGGTCCATGGCGTAGTAACGACCGATGATCGAGGCCACGAAGCCATTCTCGGGGCCTACCAGCTCGGCGAGGCGCGCGTTGGTGCGCTCCAGCGAGGCCATGGCGCTCTTGGGCGGCATGTCGCGGCCGTCGAGGAAGGCGTGGACGTAGATTCGTTGCGCGCCGCGGCGGGCGGCCAGCTCGGCCATCGCCAGGAAGTGCTCCTCGTGGCTGTGCACGCCGCCCGGCGAGAGCAGGCCCAGCAGATGTACCGCCCTGCCGTCCGCCACGGCGGTATCAACCGGCGCGGTGAGGGCTTCGATGGTGTCCAGGTCGCCGTCCTCGACGGCCTTGGTGATGCGCGTGAAGTCCTGGTAGACGATGCGCCCGGCCCCCAGGTTCATGTGGCCGACCTCGGAGTTGCCCATCTGGCCATCCGGCAGGCCCACGTGGCGGCCGTCAGTATGGATCAGGGTATGCGGCTGCTCCTGCCACAGGCGATCCATCACCGGGGTGCGGGCGGCGAGCACGGCGTTGTCACTGGCGTCCTCGTTGTAGCCGTAGCCGTCGAGGATGATCAGCGCCACCGGACGCGGGGTAGGGGTGCGGGGTTCGGTCATGGGGAGGGCCTCTTTGTCCTTGTCAGCCCCGGGAGGCGCGGGGCCGGTCACCGGGGTCGCGACTTGTATCTGCTTGCGGCATCATATCGCAGGGCACCGCCGGACGTCATTTGACCGGCCCCGCGGGCCGCGTCATGACCTGGCTTCATGTATACTGGGTGCCGCCGCGACTGGCCGGCCCCGTTCACCGTGCACCCGAGAAAAGAGTTAGCCGAACCCATGATCGATCAGCTGTTCGAATTCGTGCAGAATCACCCGCTGCTGGTGGGGGCCTTCCTGCTGGTATTGACCGCCTGGATCGCCTACGAGGTCCGCAACAGCAGCAGCGGAGGCGTGACCTCCGGCGAGGCGACCCAGCTGGTCAATCGCGAGGACGCCGTGGTGCTGGACCTGCGCGAGGCCGGCGAATTCAAGGCGGGCCACATCGCCGGGGCGCGCAACATCCCCCAGAGCAAGCTCGACGATCGCATGCGCGAACTCGAGAAGTTCAAGGGCAAGCCGATCATCGTCGCCTGCAAGCATGGCCAGAGCGCCGGCGTCGCCCAGGCCAAGCTGACCAAGGCAGGCTTCGAGCGGGTGCTCAAGCTCAAGGGCGGCATGGCCCAGTGGCAGGCCGATGGCCTGCCGGTCGTCAAGAAGTAAATTTCGTTCATCGAATCAAAGGACCTTTCCCATGGCGGAAGAGAACAACCAGAACGCCGGCGCCAACGGCCAGGCGGCCGGCCAGCAGGACAAGCCCCAGCTGCAGTTCGCCCTGCAGCGCATCTACGTCAAGGACATCTCCTTCGAGGCCCCCAACTCGCCGACGGTCTTCCAGCAGCCGTTCAAGCCCAAGGTCGGCCTGGACCTGAACACCACCAGCCGCCAGGTCGGGGAAGGCCTCTACGAGGTGGTCGTCAAGGTCACCGCCCAGGTCACCCACAGCGAGGAAGGCACCACCTCCTTCCTGGCCGAGATCGAGCAGGCCGGCCTGTTCCGTATCAGCGGCATCGAGGGGCAGCAGCTCGACCACACCCTGGGCGCCTTCTGCCCCAACATGCTCTTCCCCTATGCCCGCGAGTGCATCGACAACCTGGTCAACCGGGGCGGCTTCCCGCCGCTGATGCTGGCGCCGGTCAACTTCGAGGCGATCTACGCCCAGAAGAAGAAGCGCGAGGCCGAACAGGCCCAGCAGTCGGGCGAGCAGGCGACCCAGTAAGGGTGAGCGGCCAATGCCAGTGAGCGCCCTGCGAGTGAAGGCCCCGCGCATCCACGTTGCCGCCGACCTTGCCGTCGGCGGCAACGTCGTTCTGCCCGAGGGGCCGGCTCGCCATGTGGCCCGGGTGCTGCGCCTGGCCGAGGGCGCGTCGCTGCGGCTCTTCGACGGCGCCGGCCTGGAGGCCAGGGCGGTGATCACCGAGGCCTCTCGCAAGCGGGTAGTAGCGCGTATCGAGGCCGTGGCCCCCGGTAGCGGCGAGTCGCCGCTCGCGGTGCACCTGGGACAGGCGATCTCCAAGGGCGACCGCATGGACTACGCCATCCAGAAGGCGGTCGAGCTCGGCGTGGCGGCGATCACCCCGCTCTACACCGAGCACGGCGACGTGCGCCTCAGGGGCGAGCGCGAGGCGAAGAAGCTCGCCCACTGGCAGGCTGTGGCGGCCAGCGCCTGCGAGCAGTGCGGTCGCGCGACCCTGCCGCCCGTGTATCCCCCCGCGGGCCTGGTCGACTGGCTGGCGGGTCGCCACGAGGCGCTTCGCCTGGTGCTGCATCCCGGCACCGCCGGGGCCCTGGCACAGCGGGAGGCGCCTGCCACCGCCGCTCTGCTGATCGGGCCGGAGGGTGGGCTCTCCGAGGCCGAGGTCGAGGCGGCCCTGGCCGGCGACTTCGTCCCCCTCTCCCTCGGTCCGCGTATCCTGCGCACCGAGACCGCGCCGGTGGTGGCGCTGTCGCTTTTGCAATCCCGCTTCGGGGATCTGTGAGCGCCGACGCATCCCCGACGCCTTGCGCCTCTCCCCTCACCGGAGCTCCCCATGCCCGATTCCCGAGACCGTCACCCACGGACATCCCCCTCGCCTCGCCCGGCCGGCACCCGCAACTATCGTGCCCCCAGGGCGGCAGTCGGCGACGTGGCCTACCTGGAGGTGGTGACCGTCAATGATACCGGCGCCTTCCTCGACTGGGGCCACCCCCGTGACCTGCTGCTGCCCTACGGCGAGCAGCGCTTCCGTCCCAGCGTGGGCAAGCGGGTGCTGGTGATGATCTACGAGGACCAGCAGGGCCGGCCGGTGGCCTCCCAGAAGCTCGAACGCTTCATCGCCGACGAGGCCGTGGGCCTGCAAGCGGGCGACGAGGTGTCGCTGGTGATCGCCGAGGCGACCGACCTGGGGGTCAAGGCGGTGGTGAACCACCGCTTCTGGGGCCTGCTCTTCCGCGACGACGCGAACCGGCCGCTGCGTCGCGGCCAGCGCCTCACCGGCTACGTCAAGCGCCTGCGTGACGACGGCCGCCTGGACCTCTCGCTGCTTCCGCCGGGGGAAGCGCGGCTGGACGTGGTCGGCGAGCGTGTGCTCAAGGCCCTGCGCGAGAGCGGTGGCTACCTGCGACTGAGCGACAAGAGCGACCCGGCGGAGATCAAGGCGCGGCTGGGGGTGAGCAAGAACGCCTTCAAGCAGGCCATCGGCCGCCTCTACAAGCGCCAGTTGATCACCCTGGAGCCCGGCGGGATCCGTCTGGTGCCGGGCGGGGAGTAGCCTTGTTGTTACTGGCCTGGCAACTTGGTGCGCTCGCCGGCCCTGCGGCATACTGACCGCATTCACTCTCCGACCGGAAACCCGACGCCATGAGCGAACGCGCGCTGAAGATCGGCGTGGTGATGGACCCCATCGCCGATCTCACCTACAAGAAGGACACCAGCCTGGCCATGCTGTGGGCCGCCAGGGACCGCGGCTGGCCGCTGTACTACCTCGAGCAGGAGGACCTCTTCCTGCGCGAGGGGCGCGCCTTCGGCCGGATGCGCGCGCTGGAAGTGCATCGCGACCCAGGCCACTGGTTCGACCTGGGCGAGCCCGAGGTGGCGCCCCTGGCCGAGCTCGACGTGATCCTGATGCGCAAGGACCCGCCGGTCGATGGCTACTTCCTCAACGCCGTCTACCTGCTGGGCTTCGCCGAGCGCGAGGGGGTGCTGGTGGTAAACCCCACCCAGGCACTGCTGGAGTGCAACGAGAAGCTCTTCGCCCAGCAGTTTCCCCACTGCTGTACACCGACCCTGGTCTCCTGCAACGAGGCCGTGCTGCGCGACTTCCACGCCGAGCACGGCGACGTGATCTTCAAGCCGCTGGACGGCATGGGCGGCACCGGAATCTTCCACGTGCGCCCCGAGGGCCGCAACCTGGGCGCCATCATCGAGATGCTGAGCGAGCGTGGCAGGCGCCAGATCATGGCCCAGCGCTACATCCCAGAGATAAGCGAGGGCGATACTCGCATCCTGCTGGTGGACGGCGAGCCGATCCCCTTCGGCCTGGCGCGGGTGCCCATGGCCGGCGAGACCCGCGGCAACCTGGCCGCCGGCGGCACGGGCGTCAGTCGCGAGCTCACCGCCCGCGACCACTGGCTGATCGAGCAGGTCCAGCCGACGATCCGCGAGAAGGGCTTGATGTTCGTCGGCCTCGACGTGATCGGCGACTACATCACCGAGATAAATGTCACGAGCCCTACCTGCGTGCGCGAGATCGACGACCAGCGCGGTACCGATATCGCCGGTACCCTGATGGACGCCATCCAGCGGCGTCTCGTCGAGCGGCGCTGATCCGGGAGGCCTGCGGCCCATGAGCAGCCCCCTCAGCGACCCCATCCAGTATGCCCCGGTGACCCGGCCGTACCGGCACTGGCTGGCCTGGTCGCTGGCGCTGCTGCTGCACCTGGTGGTCATCGGGGTGGTGGCCAGCCGCCAGTTCGCGCCGGCGCCCGTCGAGCGCTCCAGCATCGACGTGGTGCTGGTGAGCCGGCCGTCGCCGGAGGCCGTGGAGGCCGCGGCCATCGCCGAGGCCGACCAGCGTGCGGCGGGTACCCCCCAGGAGCAGGCCCCGGCGGAGGCCCGGGCCGCGCCCATGGACGAGCTCCCCGAGCTGCAGGCGGCCGAGCCCGAGGTGGACCCGGCCACCCCGGCCGAGCCCGAGAGTGCCGCCCGCCCCGAGCCCGAGCGCGCCAGCGAGGCGCCCGAGCCCCCGGCGGCCGAGCGCCCCCGCGAGGCCCAGGCAACCCCCGAGCCTCGCGACAGTGCCCCCCAGTCGGCCGAGACCTCGGCACCGCCCACCGCCTCGGCTCCCTCCGCCTCGGGGCGCGACCTGCTCGCCCAGGCTACCTCCAGCATCCGCGAGCAGGGCCTCTCGTCGGAGTTCGCCGGCGAGCAGCCGGGCGAGGGGCGCCAGGCCGCCCAGCAGGCCGCCGAGGCGCGCTACATCGACGACTGGACCCGCCGGGTCGAGGATTACGGCAACCGGGTGCACCCGGCGCCGCGTCACCTGGAGGGGCAGCTGCGCATCCGGGTGGTGATCGGCCGCGACGGTCAGGTTCGCCGGGCAGAGGTGGTACAATCCTCGGGACATGCCGAACTCGACCAGGCGGCCCTGGACACGGTGCACGGTGCCGCGCCCTATCGCCCCTTCGACCGGGGCATGGGCAACCTGGACAGCCTGTCCATCACTCGGGTCTGGCGGTTCGGCCAAGGCAATCATTACGGCGTGCAATAGGTCCGCCGGGGAGTCTCATGCAATCCGTGCAACACTTCGGCTTGAAAAACCACTTCCTGCTGGCGATGCCGCACCTGGAAGACCCCAATTTCGCCGGCAGCCTCAGCTACCTCTGCGACCATGACGAGAACGGCACCATGGGCGTGATCGTCAACCGGCCCCTTGAGCTGACCCTGGACGCCCTCTTCGAGCAGCTCGAGCTGGGCGGCGACGAGAGTCCCCATCGCCAGGCGCCGGTCTACTATGGCGGCCCGACCCACAAGGATCGCGGCTTCATCCTGCATCGCGGGTCCAGCGACGCCTGGGATTCCAGCATCCAGGTCGCCGATGAGATCGCCCTGACCACCTCGATGGACATCCTCCAGGCGCTGGCGGATGGCAAGGGGCCCGAGCAGTTCCTGGTCTGCCTGGGCTGTGCCGGCTGGGAGTCGGGCCAGCTGGAGGCCGAGCTCAAGGAGAACGCCTGGCTCACGGTGGAGGGACGTGCCGACATCCTCTTCACGGTGCCGCCCGAGCAGCGCCTGGGCGCCGCCGCGGGGATCCTGGGCATCGACCTGAACCTGATGACCCGCGAGGCGGGCCACTCTTGATCAAGGGTCGGCGCGTGATGAGGGGACGGCTCGCGATGACGGAGCCGGCGTGATGGCCGACGCCGGTTCGCGACTGATCCTGGTCTTCGACTTTGGCACCCGGCGCATCGGCGTGGCGGTGGGCAACGAGCTGCTCGCCAGCGCCCGGGAGCTCGAGCCGCTGCCGGCCCGGGACGGCATCCCCGACTGGGCGCAGGTGGCGCGGCTGGTGGACGAGTGGCGCCCCGACCTCTTCGTGGTGGGGCTGCCGCTCAACATGGACGGCAGCGAGTCGGTCATGAGCACCCGGGCACGCAAGTTCGGCAAGCGCCTCTACGGCCGCTACGGCATCCCCTGCGAGATGGTCGACGAGCGCGGCTCCACCCGCGAGGCCAAGTCGATCGCCCGTGAAGCCGGCCACCGCGGCAACTATCGCGACCAGGGGGTCGACGGCATCGCCGCGGTGCTGATCCTGGAGGGCTTTTTCGCCCGGCGCGAGGGCCTGCCGCCGCGCTGATCAGGCCGGGCTGGTGCCGCCGTCGCGGTACTTCCGGGCGAAGTCGCCCACCGAGATGCAGGTGAACTTCTCGATGAAGAACGCCAGGGTCGCCGGGCAGCGGAAGCGCTCCTCGAAGGCCTCCACCTCTCCTTCCCGTTCCCGCTCGACGCTCGCCAGGTAGGCGTCACCGGCCTTGCGTACCCTGACGGTCGCCTGGCTGTCCTCGGCCCGCTTCTCGACCAGCAGCTCGCGCTGCCCCTCGAGCAGCTCCCCCAGCACCTTGCCCCCCTCGCGCTCCTCGGGCGAGGCCCAGAGGGGCTGGTCACGGTCGCCGTAGCGATACAGGAAGATCATCGGCAGCACCGAGAAGATGGCGGTCGTGAGGGTCCAGGTCATCGCCGCGCCGGAGAGATGCGCCGTGAACACCGCGACCAGCTGCACGACGATGCCCAGCGCCAGCAGCCCCGCCAGGGGGCGCCACATCCGCGGATTCATGAATCCCCTCTCCAGGAAGTAGCCCCACAGCCCGATCACCACCACTGCCCCCACGCCCAACTGGATCATGGCGGTAAGCGACCCCCCGCCACTCAGCAGGGCGATGACGCCGATCAGGATCAGCAGGGTGTAGAAGCCACACAGCAGCAGGTACGCACGCTTCAGATTCATCGGTGTTGCGCCTCCAGGCCTGGTCGCCATGCGCGGCGACGCGGATTGTCGTTCCCCACCAGCATAGGTGAACTGGCGCGACCTGCAGGCCGTTCAGAAGGAGGCGTCGTCAACGCCCAGGCGGTCGGGAACGAACCAGGGCACGTCGCGCAGGTCCTTGTCGATGAGTTCCTCGACCCCGAGCAGGGTGGCGAAGATCGCCATGCGTACCGGGATGCCGTTGTCGGTCTGGCGGAAGATCGCCAGGCGCGGGTCGCCGTTGAGGTCCACGTCCAGGTCGTTGGCCTCGGGGCGGCTGTCGCGGGGCAGCGGGTGCATGACAATGGTGGAGGCGTTGCAGCGGCTGTCCAGGAAGGCGCGATCCACGGTGAAGTCCCGGGAGAGGTTGAAGCCCTCGCTCATCTCGGCGGTGAAGCGCTCCTTCTGGATGCGGGTGGTGTAGACCACGTCCACGTCGGAGAAGTCGCCGGCCAGGCTCTCGCGGACCTCCACGCTGAGCCCCTGGCGGCTGACCCGCTCTATCAGGTGGTTCGGCATCTCGAGGCCGGGCGGCGCCACCAGGGTGATGCGCATCGGGGCGTAGCGCGACAGCAGCTTGATCAGGGAGTGCACGGTGCGGCCGTACTTCAGGTCGCCGGTCATCAGCACGTGGGCGTCCCTGAGCGCCTTGCCCTGGAGGGCGAACTCCTTGTCGATGGTGTAGAAGTCCAGCAGCGCCTGGCTGGGATGCTCGCCGGGGCCGTCACCGGCGTTGATCACCGGCACATTCGTCGCGGCGGCGAACTCCGCCACCGAGCCCTGGTCCGGGTGGCGCATGACGATGGCGTCGCAGTAGCCGCTCATCACCCGGCTGGTATCGTAGAGCGACTCGCCCTTGGCCATGGAGGAGAAGGTGAAGCCGGTGGTGTCGCAGACGCTGCCGCCGAGCCGCGAGAAGGCGGCATGGAAGCTGACCCGGGTGCGGGTGCTGGCCTCGAAGAAGAGGTTGCCGAGCACGGCCCCTTCCAGCACCCGGGTGATCTTGCGCCGCTGGGCGATGGGCTCCATTCGTGCGGCGACGCGCATCAGGTGGTCGATGTCGTCGCGGGACAGGGAGTCGATGGAGAGCAGGTGGGAACTCATCACAGGCCTCGGCTGGTGGCTGGGGGACGGGCGCTAGTGTAACCCTCCGGGGGGAGGGCTTCACGGTCGAAACAGTGCACGTCCGACTCTCGCGCGCCGGGTCATGCTCGGCATCATATCCCGGTATATTCTCAGCGGGCGTCGGGTTGCGCCTCCGGCGCGGCCTGGGAGAAGGCCGGCAGTGCACGACAGTTGGCGGCGATGCGTCGTATCGTCGGGTAGTGCGACAGGTCACACGCGAAGCGCTCGGCGTTATAGACCTGAGGGATAAGACAGATATCCGCCAGGCTCGGCGTGTCGCCGTGGCAGAAGTCACCGCTGCCGGCTTCCCGGGAGAGCTGGGTTTCCAGGGCGGCGAAGCCTTCGGCGATCCAGTGGCGGTACCAGCTGAGCTTGGCCTCGTCGTCGAGGCCGAGCTCGCCCACCAGGTACTTGAGCACTCGCAGATTGTTGAGCGGGTGAATCTCGCAGGCCACCAGCTGGGCGAGCGAGCGCACCCGGGCACGCCCCTCGGCATCCGCCGGCAGCAGGGGCGGCTCGGGATGGCGTTCGTCGAGGTATTCGCAGATCGCCAGCGATTGGTTGAGCACCAGGCCATGGTCTGTCACCAGGCTAGGCACCAGTCCCTGGGGATTGCGGGCGAGATTCGCATCTAGGCGCTGTTCGCCCTTGACCAGGTTGACCGGGGCCTGCTCGTAGTCCAGGCCCTTGAGGTTCAGGGCGATGCGAACCCGGTACGCGGCCGACGAACGGTAGTAACCGTAGAGCGTGGTCATCGTTGCGTCTCCGCTGACTTACTTGGGCTCGTATTTCACGACCTGCTGGTCGATGGTGCCGAAGATGCTCTTGCCCTCACGGTCGAACATCTCGATACGGACCCGGTCGCCGAAGCGCATAAACGGCGTCTTGCTGTCGCCGTGCAAGATCTTCTCCACCATGCGTACCTCGGCCAGGCAGCTGTAGCCCACTCCACCCTCGCTGATCGGCTTACCGGGGCCGCCGTCAGGATCCGGGTTGGAGACGGTGCCGGACCCGACGATGGCACCGGCGCCCAGATAGCGGGTGCGGGCGGCGTGGGCGATGAGCTGCGGGAAGCCGAAGATCATGTCGGGACCGGCCTCGGGCTCACCGAACTTCTCGCCGTTGAGGTGCACGGTCAGCGGCAGGTGTACCTTGCCCTCCTGCCAGGCGTCACCCAACTCGTCCGGTGTCACCGCGATGGGCGAGAAGCTTGATGCCGGCTTGGCCTGGAAGAAGCCGAAGCCCTTGGCGAGTTCGCCGGGGATCAGGCCGCGCAGGCTGACGTCGTTGACCAGCATCACCAGCTTGATGTGCTTGGCCGCCTGTTCGGGCGTGACCGCCATGGGCACATCGTCGGTGACCACGGCGATCTCGCCCTCGAAGTCGATGCCGTGCTCCTCGCTGATCGCCTCGATATCCTCGGTGGGGGCGAGGAACTTGTCGCCGCCGCCCTGGTACATCAGCGGGTCGGTCCAGAAGGTCTCGGGCATCTCGGCATTACGCGCCTGGCGTACCAGCTTGACGTGGTTCAGGTAGGCGGAGCCATCGGCCCAGTGGTAGGTGCGCGGCAGGGGAGAGTGCAGGGCGCTCTGGTCGAGGTCGAAGGCACCCTCGGCCTTGTCGTCGTTGAGCTCGGCGTAGCGTGCCTCGAGCTTCGGGCTTACGGCGTCCCAGGCCTCGATGGCCTGCTGGAGAGTCGGGGCGATGTCGGCCGCACTTACCGCGCGGGAGAGGTCGCGAGAGACGAGGATCAGTTCGCCGTCACGGCCTTTCTTCAGCGTTGCCAGTTTCATTCGAATTCGGTCCTTTTCATCAGGGGTGGGGCTGCCTGAGCCCCGCGCATTATGGGTGTGGGTCAGGTCTTGTCCGGGGTGAAGTTGGAGCGCAGGGTCGACCAGACATCCACGTAGTCGCGCTGGCGGAAGTCCGTGGCCAGCGCCGCCTCGGTGGGGTGGTAGACGTAACGGCTCTCGAACATGAAGGCCAGGGTATCACCAAGATATTGCGGCTTGAGCTCGGCGTTGGAGGCCTTGTCGAAGGTCTCGGCATCGGGGCCGTGGGGCGACATGCAGTTGTGCAGGCTGGCGCCGCCGGGCAGGAAGCCCTCGGCCTTGGCATCGTACTCGCCATGGACCAGCCCCATGAACTCGCTCATCAGGTTGCGGTGGAACCAGGGCGGACGAAAGGTGTTCTCGGCCACCATCCAGCGCGGCGGGAAGACCACGAAGTCCAGGTTGGCCATCCCCGGCGTGTCGGAAGCCGAGGTCAGCACGGTGAAGATCGACGGGTCGGGGTGATCGAAGCTGACCGTGTTGATGGTGTTGAAGTTGGCCAGGTCGTACTTGTAGGGCGCGTAGTTGCCGTGCCAGGCCACCACGTCCAGCGGTGAGTGGTTCAGGCGCGTCTCCCAGAAGCGACCGGAGAACTTGGCCACCAGGGAGAAGTCGCCTTCCACATCCTCGTAGGTGGCTAGGGGGCTCTGGAAATCGCGCGGGTTGGCCAGGCCGTTGGCGCCGATGGGACCCAGGCCGGGCAGCTCCATCGGGCTGCCGTAGTTCTCGCAGATATAGCCGCGGGCGGCATCGACGCCGGCGGCGCGACACACCTGAAACTTCACGCCGCGGGGGATCACGGCGATCTCGCCGTTGTCTATCTCGATCTCGCCAAACTCGGTGCGCAGCCGCAGTGCGCCGAGCTGGGGTACGAACAGCATCTCGCCATCGGCGCTGTAGAAGAAGCGCTCGGTCATGTCCTGGTTGAGCGTGTAGACATG
Organism: Halomonas gemina; assembly: GCF_023554995.1. Taxonomy (GTDB): domain Bacteria; phylum Pseudomonadota; class Gammaproteobacteria; order Pseudomonadales; family Halomonadaceae; genus Halomonas; species Halomonas gemina. The sequence goes on along the minus strand of NZ_JAMJPK010000006.1, from coordinate 136,317 downwards.
CACCCCGACACCGGTCTGGGCGCCGGCATCGCCGTTGACGGCGATGGTCAGCAGGCCATCAATGAAATCGGTGGGCTCATTGGGCAGCGGTGCCGGATCCCAGCGCATCTGGTTGGGGTCGGCGGCGGGCTTGTCAAGCGGCGAGGTATGGACCTGGCGGTTCTCCAGCGGCTGGTAGGCGCTCTGCACCACGGACGGGCGGATGCGATAGAGCCAGCTGCGCAGGTTCTGGTGGCGTGGTGCCGTGAAGGCCGAGCCGGTCAGCTGTTCGGCATAGAGCCCGTAGGCACACTTCTGCGGGGAGTTCTGACCCTCGGGGAGTGCACCGGGCAGGGCCTCGGTGGCGAAGTGGTTGCGAAAGCCGTTCTGGTAGAGGAGGGGGGCGGTCATTGTCATTGTGCTCCGAGATGCAGTTTCACATGAAACCAATTCCTCGATGCTAGACCGGGATGGTTTCATATGCAACTATCTGCCTGTGCATCAAGGTAGTTCCCCAGACCAGGAGGAAGGTGGGATGTCGTCAGGCGAGGAGCATCCACGAGTAGCGCAGCAGGGACCCGGACGACTGGACCTCAACCAGTTCCTGCCCTATCGGCTCAACCGGCTGGCCGACCGCATCAGCGACGAGCTGGAACGCATGTACGCACAGCGCTACGACCTCAACGTGGCCCAGTGGCGGGTGCTGGCCTGGCTCAGCCACTGCGATGACCTGACCGCCAAGAAGGTCTGCACCTACACCAATATGGACAAGGCGCGGGTCTCCCGGGCGGTGCAGGCGCTGGTCGATCGTGGCCTGGTGACCCGGACGCCCTCCGCAAGGGACCAGCGGGTGCATGACCTGCACCTGACCCCCGAGGGGGCAGCGCTGCTCTCGCGCCTGATTCCGGAGGCCCAGGACTGGGAGGCGGAGCTCGTGGCGACCCTGAGTGCGGGTGAGTACCGTGACCTGCTCAATGCCATGGGCAAGCTCGAGCGGCAGCTGGAGCGGATCGGCTAGGCCGGCCCTCGACGCCAACCTCCACACGACAGCGCCCGGCCATGGCCGGGCTCTGTCGTGTGGGTCAGGTGCAGGGCAGCGGTCAGGCCGCCGGGACCTTGCCCCCCAGCCGCGCAGTGATCTCGGTGGCGGTGTCGCGCACCAGCGCGCCTAGCTCGGCCAGCCGCTGCTCAGGGATGCGCGCCTTGGGGCCGGAGACCGAGATGGCGGCCAGCGGAGTGCCATGCTCGTCGTGGATGCAGGCGGCCACGCACTGCAGGCCGATGGCGTGCTCCTCCCGGTCGCAGGCGAAGCCCTGACGGCGGATCTCGGCCAGCCCCTCGCGCAGCGATGCGGGGGTGTGCAGGGTGTTCTCGGTGACGCGCGCCAGGCCCCGCGCGTCGAGGATGCGCTGGAGCTCGTCGTCCGGCAGCCAGGCCATCAGCGCCTTGCCGACGCCCGAGGCGTGCAGCGGCGCCCGGGAGCCGAGCCGGGTGATCATGCGCATCATCTGCGGCGACTCGCTCTGGGCCAGGAAGACCGCCGTGCCGTCGTCACGCACGCCGAGGTTGGCCGTCTCGCCGGTCTGGGCGGTGAGGCGGCGCAGGAAGGGGCGACTGGTACCGACGAAGTCGCGGGCCTCGAGGAAGCTGTTGCCGATGCGGAAGGTCTTGACGTCGATCTTCCACACACCCAGTTCGCTGTCCTGGGCGACGAAGCCCTGGCTCTGCAGGGCCTGCAGCAGCCGGTGGGTGGTGGAGGGGGCGAGGTCCGCCTGCTCGGCCACCTCGGAGAGGGCCAGGCCGCCGGGGCTGGCCGCCAGGCGCTCGAGCAGGTTAAGTCCGCGGACCAGCGACTGGCTGTGGCCGCTGGTACTCTTGCCCGACCCCGCGGGTCGTCCCGCCGTTCTGCGCTTGCCTTCGGTCACCCGGATCGTCCTCCTGCCGCATTCTCTCGAGGCCACAGGATACCGTCTCGGGCGGGCGTTGTCGCGGTTGCGGAAATGGCTTCCATCCAGCGTTGTGCATGACCTCAGCGGTGTCGCCACTCGGGTGGGCGCTTCTCGATGAAGGCGTCGATCCCTTCGCCGGCATCCTCGGCCGTCATGTTTCGTGCCATCACCTCACCGGCGAAGGCGTAGGCCTCGTCCAGCGGCATGCGCAGCTGGCGCTGGAACATCGCCTTGCCGGTGCGCACCGCCACCGCGCTCTTGGCGCAGATGCTTGAGGTGAGCGCACCCAGCGTCTCGTCGAGGGCCTCGTCGTCGGCGACCCGGTTGACCAGCCCCCAGTCGCGGGCGGTGTCGGCGTCGATAAACTCGCCGGTGAAGAGCATCTCCATGGCCCGCTTGCGGGCCACGTTGCGCGACAGCGCCACCGCCGGCGTGGAGCAGAACAGCCCGGCGTTGATGCCCGAGACGGCGAAGCGCGCCGAGCGCGCCGCCACGGCCAGGTCACAGCTGGCCACCAGCTGGCAGCCCGCCGCCGTGGCGATGCCCTGCACCCGGGCGATCACCGGCACCGGCAGCTCGACGATGGCCTGCATCACGGCCCCGCAGCGCGCGAAGAGTTGCTGGTAGTAGGCCTCGTCGGGGGTGGCACGCATCTGCTTTAAGTCGTGACCGGCACAGAAGGCGCGGCCCTCGGCGGCGATCACCACGCAACGCACGTGCATGTCATCGGTCACGCGGTCGAGCTCGCCACCCAGGGCCTCGAGCATCTCCTCGGAGAGGGCGTTGAACTGCTTCGGCCGGTTCAGCGTCAGGGTGGTCACGCCGTCGAGATCGTGGCGGCGGACCAGGGGGCTGTCATCCTGCATCGTGGGAACTCCGGTGGAAGGAAGAGCCCCCAGCCTAGCGTCCCGGGCAGCGCTTTCGTTAGGCTTGCGACCAAAGATGGTCCCTGGCGAGGAGTGCCCATGAGCGATGTTTCCCCCGAGTCCGCCGCCTTCCCGGCGGCCACCGCACGCGCCGAGCACAAGGGGCTGCCCGAGACCGGCCCCCGCCTGCTGGCGGACGTGAGCCTGCCGGCGGCGGTGCTGCACGAGGCATCGCTGGCCCACAACTTGGGCTGGATGCAGGCCTTCTGTGATGCCCATGGCGCCCTGCTGGCACCCCACGGCAAGACCACCATGGCCCCGGCGCTCTTTCGCCGCCAGCGGGAAAGCGGCGCCTGGGCGATCACTCTGGCCACCGCCCCCCAGTGCCGGGCCGCCTTCGCCCATGGCGTGACGCGCCTGCTGCTGGCCAACCAGCTGGTGGGGCGGGCCAACATGGCCATCGTGGCGGAGCTGCTCGAGGCCGGCGCCGAGCTCTGGTGCCTGGTGGACTCCGCCGACAACGCCCGCGAGCTAGACGCCTTCTTCGCCGGGCGTGGCCTGCGCCTGCCGGTGCTGATCGAGCGGGGCGTTCCGGGCGGGCGCTGCGGCTGTCGCAGCCGCGAGGAGGTGCTGGCGCTGGCCGCCGTGGTCGACGCGACGGCCGGCCTTGAGCTCTCCGGCGTGGAGGGCTACGAGGGCCTGGTCCAGGCCGAGGCGGGGGCCTCCCCGGAGGCAGCGGTGGCGGCCTATGCGGCCGACCTGGTGGACACCCTCACCGCCCTGCAGCGGGCCGGCCGGCTGGCGGTGGCGCGGCCGCTGGTCACTGCCTCCGGTTCCGCCTGGCACGACATCGTCGCCGAGGCCTTCCGCGATGCCGGGCTGGACGGCCAGGTCCGCCGGGTGATGCGCCCCGGCTGCTACGTGACCCACGACCACGGGCTCTACGGCGAGGCCCAGGCCCGGGTGCTGGGGCGTCGGCCCGCCCTCGGCGAGGGGCTGCGCCCGGCCCTGGAGGTCTTCGCCCAGGTGCAGTCGTTGCCCGAGCCGGGGCTTGCCATCGTCGCCATGGGGCGTCGCGATGTCGGCGGCGACCGCCTGCCGCGGGCGCTGCGCCGCTATCGCGAAGGCGGGATGGCGGACCGGACCTTGTCGGTCGAAGGCTGGCGGGTGGAGAAGCTCATGGACCAGCACGCCTTCGTGGGCCTGCCCGAGACGGCGAGCGACGTGCGCGTGGGCGACATCGTCGCCTTCGGCATCTCCCATCCCTGCCTGACCTTCGACAAGTGGCGACGCCTGTGCCGGGTCGACGCATCGCTGGCGGTGGTCGAGGTCCTCGAGACCTGCTTCTGATACCCCGAACGCGAAACACCGCCACCTCCTCGAGGCGGCGGGGCGGGCTCGGGTCAGCTCAGACGTCGCTGCGGAAGGGGCGCTCCTCGCGGGGCAGGATCAGATTGAGGACGATGGCGCAGAGCGCGCCGGGAATCAGCCCCGACTCGATGATCGCCTGGAGGTTGTCGGAGAGGTTGGCGTAGAGCCCCTCCTGGGCCGGCAGGCCGATGGCCGCCGACAGCGAGACGCCGATGATCACCATGTTGCGCTTGTTGAAGTCGATATGGGAGAGCATCTTGATGCCGGCGCTGGCGATCATGCCGAACATGATCACCACCGCACCGCCGAGCACCGCGTTGGGGATGCTGGAGACGATGGCGCCGAGCTTGGGCAGCAGGCCGGCGATGACCAGGAAGGCGCCGCCGATGGCCACCACGTAGCGGCTGACCACGCCGGTCAGCGCCACCATGCCGACGTTCTGGCTGAAGCTGATCTGGGGGAAGGCGTTGAAGATGGCGGCGAAGACGCTGGCCAGGCCGTCGGCCATCACCCCGCCGGAGAGCTCCTTGGGGGTCGGGGCGCGGTCCAGACCCCCGGCGGTGGTGCCGGCGATGTCGCCGATCGACTCGGCGCAGGTCACCACGGCCAGCAGCACCACCGGCAGCACCGCGGCCCAGTGGAACTCCAGGCCGATGGCCAGCGGGGTGGGCAGCGAGATCCAGGCGGCGCCACCGATGGCGGAGAAGTCCACCAGGCCGAAGGCGGTGGCCGTGGCGTAGCCGGCCAGCAGGCCGAGCAGCGGGGCCGCCTCCGACCAGATGCCGCGGCCGAACTGGTGCAGCCCCAGGGTGATGACCAGCACCAGTCCCGCCAGCAGCAGGTGGTGCGAGGCCCCGAAGTCCTCGGCCCCGAAGCCGCCGCCGACATAGGCCAGGCCCACCGGCATCAGCAGGGTGCCCAGCATGATCACGAAGGTGCCGGTGACCACCGGCGGGAAGAGGAAGCGGAACCAGGGCAGGAAGAGCCCCACCAGGGCCATGGCGACCCCGCCGCAGAGGGCAGCGCCCAGTGCCGCCGGCAGCCCCATGCCCACGGCGATGGGGATCAGCACCGGCACGAAGCCGAAGCTGGTGCCCATGACGATGGGCAGGCGGGCGCCGATCGGGCCGAGCCCCAGGGACTGCACCAGGGTGGCCACCCCGGCCACGAACATGGCGGCCTGGATCATGAAGGTGGTCTGCTCGGCGGAAAGGTCCGCCGCCCCGGCGATGATGATGGGCACGGTGACGTTGCCGACGAACATCGCCAGCACGTGCTGCAACCCCAGAGGGATGGCGCGCCCCAGGGGTGGCATGGCATCGACGTCCTGGGTGCTGCGCACGCGGTGCTCCGTCGCTTCGGCGCGGGACTCGGTGGTCATGGGGTGTCTCCTGTTGTCGTTGTTGGACGTGGTAGAACAGGGCTGGAAACGGGAAGGGAATCAGCGCGACCCGCGCAGCTCCCGGGCGGCTCGGTCATGCGCGGCCAGCAGGGCGTCGAGGTCGAGGTCCCGTGGCCGGCCATCGATCAGACGCCAGCGACCGGCGACCATCACCCGGTCGGCGCGGTGGGCCCCGCACAGCAGCAGGGCGGCGACCGGGTTCTCGGCACCCGAGAAGCGCGCCTCGTCGAGCCGGAACAGCGCCAGGTCGGCCTGCTGGCCGGGTGCCAGCCCGCCGATGTCGCTGCGCCCCAGGCAGGCCGCCGAGCCGCGGGTGGCCCAGCGGATCACGTCGTCATGGGTTACCCGGCTCGGCGAGTAGCGCAGCCGGCCCAGCAGCAGGGCCTGGCGCATCTCCTCGGCCAGGTTGGAGTGGTCGTTGGAGGCCGAGCCGTCCACCGCCAGGCCCACCGGGCAGCCGGCGGCCTCGAGCTCCAGGGTGCGGCACAGCCCCGAGCCCAGCACCATGTTCGACGACGGGCAGTGGGCGATGCCGGTGCCGGCTTGCCCCAAGCGAGCGACTTCCTGGTCATTGAAGTGGATGCCGTGGGCCAGCCAGGTACGCGGGCCCAGCCAGCCGGTGGCCTCCAGGTAGTCCAGCGGGCGCATGCCGAACAGCCGCTGGCAGTAGGCCGTCTCGTCCTCGGTCTCCGCCAGGTGGGTGTGCAGGCGGACGTCCTTCTCCTCGGCCAGGCGGGCGCTCTCCTGCATCAGCTCGCGGCTTACCGAGAAGGGTGAGCAGGGCGCCAGGGCGATGGTGGTCATGGCGCCGTCGCCGCGCTGGTGGTGGGCGTCGATGAGCCGGGCGCTCTCGTCGAGGATGGTGGCCTCGTCCTGCACCACCGACTGGGGCGGCAGGCCGCCGTCGTCGCGGCCGACGCTCATCGACCCCCGGGTGAGGGCGGCCCGCACGCCGAGGCGGCGGGCGGTCTCCACCTGGACATCGATGGCGTTCTCCAGCGCGCCGGAGAAGACGTAGTGATGGTCGGCCACGGTGGTGCAGCCGGACATCAGCAGCTCGACCATGGCGAGTTCGCTGGCGAGTGCCAGCTGGCGCTCGGTGAGGCGGGCCCAGACGTCATAGAGGGTCGTCAGCCAGGGAAAGAGCTCCTTGTTCAGGGCCGGCGAGTAGGCCCGGGTCAGGGTCTGGTAGAAGTGATGGTGGGTATTCACCAGCCCTGGCAGCAGCACGTGCGCCGAGGCGTCGAAGGTCGTGTCGATCGGCGTCTCGGGGGCGCCGCTGGCCGGCACGGCCTCGACGATGTGCGAGTCGCGGATCACCACGCCGCCGGCGGCACGCGCATCGCTGCAGGCGCGGGGGGCCCGGATCCATAGGGTCTGTGAAGTCGGCTTCATGTGTGTACTTTCAGTATCAGTCAATGAGCGGCATGGATTGTGTACAAAGTGATAGGGGAAGTGTGATCTGTCAAGTCGTGGTAGAACCATGAAAAAGCCGCCGCGTCATCGACGCGGCGGCTTTGGTCTGCCGAAGGAGGGGCGGGGCTCAGCCGGCGTAGCTGCTCTCCGAGTAGAGCACCCGTACGCGCAGGGTATGCTTCACCTGGCGCAGGGCCTCCAGCGCTCGCGCGCCGTAGGCCTTGTCCACGTCGATGACCACGTAGCCGATGCGCTCGTTGGTCTGCAGGTACTGGCCAAGGATGTTGATGTCGTTCTCGGAGAGCACGCGGTTGATCTCGGAGAGGACCCCGGGCACGTTCTCGTGGATATGCAGCAGGCGGTGCTTGCCGGGGTGGGCCGGCAGGGCCACCTCGGGGAAATTGACCGAGCTGACGGTGGTGCCGTTGTCGGAGTAGGTGACCAGCTTCTCGGAGACCTCGATGCCGATGTTCTCCTGGGCCTCGAGGGTGGAGCCGCCGATGTGCGGAGTAAGGATGACGTTGGCCAGGCCGCGCAGCGGGCTCTCGAACTCCTCCTCGTTGCCCTTGGGCTCCACCGGGAAGACGTCGATGGCGGCGCCGTTCAAGCGGCCGGCCCTCAGCGCCTCGGCCAGGGCCTCGATCACCACCACGCTGCCGCGGGAGGCGTTGATCAGGATGCTACCCGGCTTCATCAGGGCGATCTCGGGCTCGCCGATCATCCAGCGGGTGGAGGGCAGGTCCGGTACGTGCAGGCTGACCACGTCGGCGCGGGCCAGCAGCTCCTCGAGGCTGGCCACCTGGCGGGCATTGCCCATCGCCAGCTTGGTTACCACGTCGTAGTAGATGACGTCGAAGCCCAGCGACTCGGCGAGCACCGAGAGCTGCGAGCCGATGCTGCCATAGCCGATGATGCCCAGCGTCTTGCCGCGCGCCTCGTGGGCGTTCTTCGCTGACTTCAGCCAGCCGCCCTGGTGGGCGCGCGCGCTCTTCTCGGGGATGCCGCGCAGCAGCATGATGGCCTCGGCCAGCACCAGCTCGGCCACCGAACGGGTGTTGGAGAAGGGGGCGTTGAAGACCGGGATGCCACGCACCAGGGCGGCATCGAGGTCCACCTGGTTGGTCCCGATGCAGAAGCAGCCCACCGCCACCAGCTTCTCTGCCGCGTCGAAGACGCGATCGTTGAGCTGGGTACGCGAGCGGATGCCGATGAAGTGGACGTCGCGGATCTTCTCGATCAGCGTCGCCTCGTCCAGCGAGGTCGGCAGGTGCTCGATGTTGGTGTAACCGGCATTGAGTAGGTTGTCCACCGCACTCTGGTGGACGCCCTCGAGCAGCAGGATCTTGATCTTGCTCTTGTCCAGGGACGTTTTGGCCATGGTCGATTCAACCCCTTCGTCGGCGCGCGCCGCATGCATGTGTCGTGAAGATGCTGAAGAGCCTGGGGCCCAAGGGCAGGCTCGAAACAGGGCCGATAGCTTACCACAGCCGGCATGAGCGAGGATGAAAATGCTGGGCGCCATGGATGAATGGCATGCACCTTGTCCGCGGGCCGGCCGGGGCAGACGACCCCCCGGGGAGAGCGTGTATACTGTTCGCCCATGGATCAGCCACCAGCGAGAGAGTCGATGGCGGAACAGCACAGCCAAGGCAGCGGCGACGAGCCGGCACCGGCCGACTTCGCCGCCACCGTCGAGCGGCTCGAGCAGCTCGTCGAGCGACTGGAATCCGGCGAGCTGTCGCTGGAGGGGTCGCTGGCCGCCTTCGAACAGGGGGTTCGCCTGACCCGCGACGCCCAGCGCCGGCTCGACGAGGCGGAGCTTAGGGTGCGCACCCTGACCGAGGGCGAGGCCGGTGGCGTTGACCTGCAGCCCTTCGATGCGCCCGCCGCGGAGGCCGATGGTGAGCGTTGATTCCCTGGCCGGTCGCTTGGCCGTGGACCGGGCCCGGGTCGATGCCTGTCTCGAGGCACTCTTCGCGGCGCGCTCGGCCCCCTCGCCGCGTCTCGAGGCGGCCATGCGCCACGGCCTGCTGGTGGGTGGCAAACGACTGAGGCCGGTGCTGGTCTATGCGGCCGGTCGCGCCCTGGGGGCGCCAGACGACGACCTGGATGCCCCGGCCATGGCGCTGGAGTTGGTCCACGCCTATTCGCTGGTCCACGATGACCTGCCGGCCATGGACGACGATGACCTGAGGCGCGGCCAGCCCACGGTGCACCGGGCCTATGACGAGGCCACCGCGATCCTCGCCGGTGATGCCCTCCAGGCCCTGGCCTTCGAGGTGCTGGCGCAGGCCTCTCACCCCCGGCTGCCGGCACTGGTCGCCAGCCTGGCCGGGGCCGCCGGACGCGACGGCATGGTGGCCGGCCAGGCGCTGGACCTCGCCGCCGTCGGCGGGCATCCCGACGCGGCGGCCCTGGCGGCCATGCATGGCCACAAGACCGGCGCGCTGATCCGCGCCGCGGTGCGCCTCGGCGGGCTGGTCGCCGTCGACGTGGCCGACCCCCGGCTGGCCGCCCTGGACGCCTATGCCGATGCCATCGGCCTGGCCTTCCAGATCCACGACGATGTCCTCGACGTGACCGGCGACACCGCCACCCTGGGCAAGACATCCGGGGCCGACGCCGCCCGGGCCAAGCCCACCTACCCGAGCCTGCTGGGGCTCGAGGGCGCCCGTCGACGGGCCGACGCACTGGTCGAGACGGCCGTGGCGGCCCTGGCGCCGCTGGGTGAGGACGCCACTCCCCTGGCCGACCTGGCCCGCTACATGATCGAGCGTGACCATTGATACTACAGGGCCCCCATGAAGCTGTTCGATGACATCCCCGTCGAGCGTCCGGCCACGCCGCTGCTCGATACCCTGGATACCCCCGCCGCGCTGCGCGCCATGAACGCCGGGCAGCTGGCCCAGGTGGCCGACGAGTTGCGCGCCTACCTGCTCTATAGCGTGGGCGTCTCCGGCGGCCACTTCGGCGCCGGCCTGGGCGTGGTGGAGCTCACCGTGGCCCTGCATCAGGCGCTGGAGACCCCCTTCGACCGCCTGGTGTGGGACGTGGGCCACCAGGCCTATCCCCACAAGATTCTCACCGGGCGCCGCGAGGCGATGACCGGCATCCGCCAGTACGGCGGCCTCGCCGCCTTCCCGCGGCGGGCCGAGTCGGAGTACGACACCTTCGGCGTGGGCCATTCGAGCACCTCACTCTCGGCGGCCCTGGGCATGGCTCTGGCCGCCCGCACCCGCGGCGAGCAGCGGCGGGTCTGCGCGGTGATCGGCGACGGCGCGCTGACCGCGGGGATGGCCTTCGAGGCCCTGGCCCATGCCGGCCATGTGGATGCCAACCTGCTGGTGGTGCTCAACGACAACGAGATGTCGATCTCCGAGAACGTCGGCGGCATGGCCAGCTACCTGGCGCGCATCCTCACCAGCAAGCCCTACACCAGCATGCGCGAGGGCGGCAAGCGGGTGCTCTCCCACCTGCCCGGGGCCCTGGAGCTGGCGCGGCGCACCGAGGAGCACATGAAGGGCATGATCAGCCCGGCCACACTCTTCGAGGAGCTGGGCTTCAACTACATCGGGCCCATCGACGGCCATGACCTGCCGCTGCTCGTGCAGACCCTGCGCAACATGCGTGACCTCGAGGGGCCCCAGTTCCTCCACGTGAAGACCTGCAAGGGCAAGGGCTTCCTGCCCGCCGAGGCCGACCCCATCGGCTACCATGCCATCACCAAGCTGGAAAAAAACGGCGAGACGCCACCGCCGCTCAAGCCAAAGAGCCCACCGGCAAGCCGCCAGCAGAAGTACTGCCGTGTCTTCGGCAACTGGCTGTGCGACATGGCGGCGGTGGACGAGCGCCTGGTCGGCATCACGCCGGCCATGCGCGAGGGCTCCGACCTGGTGCGCTTCTCGAAGGAGTACCCCGAGCGCTACTTCGACGTGGCCATCGCCGAGCAGCATGCGGTGACCCTTGCCGCGGGCCTGGCCTGCGAGGCCATGAAGCCCGTGTTGGCGATCTACTCCACCTTCCTGCAGCGCGGCTATGACCAGCTGATCCATGACGTGGCGGTGCAGGAGCTCGATGTCACCTTCGCCATCGACCGTGCCGGCCTGGTGGGCGAGGACGGCCCCACCCACCACGGCAGCCTGGATCTCTCCTACCTGCGCTGCATTCCGGGGATGGTGGTGCTGGCCCCCGCCGACGAGGCCGAGTGTCGAGCGATGCTCAGCGCCGCCTATTACCATCCCGGCCCGGCAGCGGTGCGCTACCCGCGCGGCACCGGCCCGGGCGTTGCCACGCCGGATCACCTCGAGCCGATCGAGATCGGCCGCGCCGAGTGGCGGCGACGTGGCAGCGGGGAGGCGACGCGGGTGGCCCTGCTGGCCTTCGGCAGCCTCAACGGCCCGGCGGCGGAGGTGGCCGAGCGCCTCGACGCCAGCCACCTCAACATGCGCTCGATCAAGCCGCTGGACCGTGATGCCGTGCTGGCCGCGGCCGACGAGCACGACCTGCTGGTGACCCTGGAGGAGAACGTGGTCGCCGGTGGTGCCGGCAGCGCGGTCAACGAGCTGCTGATGGCCGAGGGGGTTCAGGTGGAAGTGCTCAACCTCGGACTCCCCGATGCCTTCGTCGAGCACGGCAAGCCCGCCGAGCTGCTCGCCGAGTGCGGCCTGGATGCGGACGGCCTCGAGGCCTCGATCCGCGCCCGGCTGCCCTGATACGTCACGTTTTCTCACGAGGTTGCGATGCTGTTTCTGATACTGATCGGTGCCCTGCTGGGGCTGGCCATCGGCGGCCCCATCGGCCTGCTGGTGGGTGGCGCCCTGGGCTACTGGCTGGGCAAGACCCTGCGAAAGCGCCTGATGAACAAGCTCCTCGGCGCCCAGTCGCAGTTCCTGGAATCGACCTTCGCCGTCATGGGATGTCTGTGCAAGGCCGATGGCCAGGTCTCCGAGGACGAGCTGGAAGCCTCCCGCAAGCTGTGGGATCGGCTGCGGCTCAATGAGGCCCAACGCGCCCAGGCCCGCGCCGACTTTACCCGCGGCAAGGGCGCCGACTTCGACCTGGACGCCGAGCTGGCCAAGATTCGCCGCATCGCGGCACACCAGCCCGCGCTGCGCCAGGTGTTCCTGCAGGTGCAGCTGGCCGCGGTCGCCGCGGATGGTGAGCTGCACCCCGCCGAGCACGAGATGCTGATGCGAGTGGTGCGTGGCCTGGGCTGCAGCGAGGCCGAGATTGCCCAGGTCGAGGCCATGCTGCGCGGTGGTCCCCGAGCGGCGGACGAACAGGGCCCGTCGCTGGAGGATGCCTACCGGGTGCTGGGGGTCAACGAGGACGCCAGCGACGCCGAGATCAAGAAGGCCTACCGCCGCCTGATGAGCGAGAACCACCCCGACAAGCTCGCCGCCAAGGGCCTGCCCGAGAGCATGCGCGAGGTCGCCAAGGAGCGCACCAGCGAGATCGGCAGCGCCTACGAGCGCATCCGCAAGGCTCGCGCCACCTGAGGGCGTTCAGGCGGCGAAGGGCAGCACCGCGGTGTAGACCGCGAAGTAGTGGCAGGTGCTGCCGCCCATCACGAACAGGTGCCAGATCGCGTGGTTGAAGGGGATGGCGCTGATGGCATAGAAGATCACGCCCAGGGTGTAGGTGACGCCACCTGCGACCAGCAGGGCGAGGCCGGTATCGGACAGGCGGGCGGCCAGCTCGTCGCCGGCGAAGACGATCAGCCAGCCCATCACCAGGTAGATCGCGACACGCAGCGTGGCGAAGCGGTGGGGCCAGGCCAGCTTGCAGGCGATGCCGGCCAGCGCCAGGGACCAGACGGTGGCGAACAGCACCCAGCCCGTCGGGCCACGCAGGTTGACCAGCAGGAAGGGGGTGTAGGTGCCGGCGATCAGCAGGTAGATCGCGCAGTGGTCGAGCGACTGGAACAGGCGCTTCAGGCGCGGGTGGCGGACCCCATGGTAGAGGGTCGAAGCGGTATAGAGCAGCACCAGGCTGACGCCATACAAGCCGATGCCGACGATCTTCCAGGGGTCGACCCGGGCGGCCAGGCTGGCCAGCACCAGCAGCACCACCACCCCGGCGAGGCTTAGCGCCGCGCCGATGCCATGGCTGATGCTGTGAAGGAGCTCCTCGCGGCTACTGAAGGGTATCTCGTCGTTGCGGGGGGGATGCGTCATCGGAGGAGCCTCCTGCCGAGGAGCCAGCCCGATCCCGGGTCCCGGTGGCTCAGGGCTTGCGTTCGATATCCACGTCACTGGCCTGGGTGAAGTCGCCTAGCGCCATCATGTGGCCCAGCTTGCCGGCCTTGGTGGTGAGATATTGCTCGTTGTGGGGGTTTAGACCGGTGGTCAGTGGGACGCGTTCCTCCACTACCACGCCGGCCTGTGTCAGGGCATCGACCTTTCGCGGGTTGTTGGTCATCAGGCGTAGCGCCTTGATCCCCAGGTGGTCGAGCATCGGCACGCAGAGGTCATAGCGGCGCAGGTCGGCGGCAAAGCCAAGCTGCTCGTTGGCTTCCACGGTGTCGGCGCCGGCATCCTGTAGGTGGTAGGCGCGGATCTTGTTGAGCAGGCCGATGCCGCGGCCCTCCTGACGCAGGTAGAGCAGCACGCCCCGCCCTTCCTCGGCGATGCGCTTGAGTGCCTCCTGCAGCTGGAAGCCGCAGTCGCAGCGCATGGAGAAGAGGGCATCGCCGGTCAGGCACTCGGAGTGGACCCGTCCCAGCACCGGCTCGCCATCGGCCACGTCGCCCAGGGTCAGGGCGATATGGTCCTTGCCGGTGGCATCGTCCTCGAAGCCGTGCATGGTGAAGGTGGCCCAGGGGGTGGGCAGCCGGGAGGCGGCGATGAATCGAATCGTCACGATGTACCTCGGTGGAAGACCACGGCGTTGCCGACGGGTGGAGGGTCATTCTATCAGGAAGGCCGGGCCGGCTCACCGTTGTGTCACGGGGCTCATCCCCGGGTCGTTCGATGGGGTACAATGGCGCCCACATTTTCCGTGGACGAGCGCCCGCATGGAACTCAAGAACGACCGCTTTCTGCGCGCCCTGGCGCGTCAACCCGTCGACCGCACCCCGGTGTGGATGATGCGCCAGGCCGGCCGCTACCTGCCGGAGTATCGCGAGGTGCGTGGCCATGCCGGCAGCTTCATGGACCTGTGCCGCAACCAGGAGCTGGCCTGCGAGGTCACCCTGCAGCCGCTGGAGCGCTATCCCCTGGATGCGGCCATCCTCTTCTCGGACATCCTGACCATCCCCGATGCCATGGGGCTGGGACTCTATTTCGAGACCGGCGAGGGCCCGAAATTCCGCAAGCCGGTGCGCACCTCGGCCGAGGTGGACGCCCTGCAGGCGCCGGACGCAGAGCGTGACCTGGACTACGTGATGCGGGCGGTCTCGACCATCCGCCGTGAGCTGAACGGCCGGGTGCCGCTGATCGGCTTCTCCGGCAGCCCCTGGACGCTGGCCACCTACATGGTGGAGGGCGCCTCCAGCAAGGACTTCCGCCACGTCAAGACGATGCTCTACGACGCGCCGGACACCATGCATCGGCTGCTCGATACTCTGGCCCATGCGGTCACCGACTACCTCAACGCCCAGATCCGCGCCGGCGCCCAGGCGGTACAGATCTTCGATACCTGGGGTGGCGCGCTCTCCACGCCGGCCTATCTGGAGTTCTCGCTGCGCTACATGGAGCAGATCGTTGCCGGCCTGATCCGCGAGCACGAGGGGCGCCGGGTGCCGGTGATCCTGTTCACCAAGAACGGCGGTCAGTGGCTCGAGGACATCGCGGCGGCCGGCTCCGATGCCGTCGGCCTGGACTGGACCACCGAGCTCTCCGATGCCCGGGGGCGGGTCGGCCATCGCGTCGCCCTGCAGGGCAACCTCGACCCCCACGTGCTGTTTGCCCGCCCCTCGGCGATTCGTGCCGAGGTGGCGCGCACCCTCGACAGCTTCGGCCACGGGCCCGGCCATGTCTTCAACCTGGGCCACGGCATCAACCAGTTCACCGACCCGGATCATGTGACAGCCTTCATGGAGGCCCTGCATGACCTGAGCCCGGCCTACCATCGCAACATTGCCCATGGCTGACTGGCTGTACCGGCTGGCCGCCGGGGAGGACCGGCGGTGGCGCCGCCGCTGGGCGGTGCTGGCCTGCCTGGCGGCCCTGGTGATCGCCTGGGGCAGCCTGACCCCCGGCAGCGAGCTGCCCGAGACGCTGCCCTGGGACAAGGCCAGCCACTTCATCGGCTATGCCGGCCTGGCGGGCCTGTTGGGGCTCGCCGGGGTTCGTCTGTCGCTGGCCTTCCTGGCCGCGCTGCTGCTGGGCATCGCCATCGAGTTTGCCCAGGTCGCCGTCGCCGGCCGCAGCGGCGGCGACTGGGCCGACATCCTGGCCAACGGCCTGGGTGCTGCCTCGGCGGCCCTGGGGCTGCATGCCTTCCGTCGGGCCTGCCTGCGTCGCTCGCCGCGGCAGGAGCGTAAGGCGCCATCCCGCTAGTAGCGTGGCTCCCGGGTCGAGGCAGGCTCTGCCTGGTCGGCCCTCAGGTCCAGGGTCGGCTCGCTGGCGGCGGGGCGGTGGCGCTCGGCGGGGCGCAGCACCCGGGCGTGGCCCAGTACGCTCTCCTCCTCGGGCGCGACGCTGCTCGCCGCGCTGGTCCAGGCGGCCTCGCGGTCATGCACCGCCGGGCGCCGTGCCCAGGAGCGGGTGACCACGGCGCCGGGGGCGAAGCCGGGGCGCTGTGCGCCCAGGTGGTGGGGCAGCAGCCAGAGCTCGGCCAGCAGGCGCAGGGCCACGGCGGCGAGCAGCCAGCTGCCACCACCCAGTGCCAGGGTCGGCCAGGCGGCGGCCCAGTCGATGGGCGCCAGCCAGGGCGTACGGGGAGCCAGCCACAGGGCCACTGCGGCCAGCAGGCCGAGTTGCAGCAGCAGGTGGCAGGTCAGCAGGGTGGTGCGGGCCAGCGGCCGGCGGGGAAACAGGAACTGTCGCATCGGGGTCCTCCCGGAGGATGCACATCGTGGTGATGAGTCGCGCCGACTTCCGTGCCGGCCAGGGCAGGATGCTACCCCAGATCCCGCCGTCCTGCAGTCTTCGCGTCTCGCCAGGTTGACCAACGGGAGCGGTCTTGCCAATGTTGAACGAGAGGCGGAAGTGGCTGTCCCGTCGGGAGGACTTCCGTCAACTCACCGGCATCAAGGAGCGGCTATGACAACCTATATCGTGGTGGCTGATGCGGCGCGGGCTCGACTGTTCACCCGCGATGGACTCAAGGTCAGCGAGAAGGACAGCCTCGTCCATGCCGAAGGACGCATGCACGAGGGCGACCTGGTGACGGACCGCGGCGGCGACGTCCACGAGTCTACC
Source organism: Halomonas gemina (assembly GCF_023554995.1). Taxonomy (GTDB): domain Bacteria; phylum Pseudomonadota; class Gammaproteobacteria; order Pseudomonadales; family Halomonadaceae; genus Halomonas; species Halomonas gemina. The sequence goes on along the minus strand of NZ_JAMJPK010000006.1, from coordinate 119,969 downwards.
TCGACGACGGCGCGCAGCGCCGGCGGGGAGAACGTGGCGATCCAGCACCACGAGGAGATCTTCGCCCGCGAGGTCGCCGAGCGGCTCTATCGCGCCCGCGTCGACAACACCATGGAGAAGTTGATCCTGGTCGCCCCGCCGCGCTTCCTCGGCCAGCTGCGGGACAAGGTTGATGGCCCCACCGCCAAGCTGGTGATCCATACCCTGGCCAAGGATCTCACCAAGGCCTCTCTCGCCGATATCCAGGAGGCGGTCAGCGACCTGCGCTAGCCACGCGCTGATGCCTTCCCCGCGGCCCGGCCCTGTTGCCGGGCCGCGCTGCGTCAGGGCACCTGTGGGAGGTCGATCTGGTCGCTGCGCCGTATGCCTTCGGTCATCTGCCGGCACAGCTTGAGGAACTCCCGCATGCCGGTGGCCAGGTACTTGTGGCGGTGCCAGATGAAGGTGAACTGGCGGCTCAGGTCCAGCTCGGGGGTGGCGATGGGCACCAGGCTGCCGCGGCGGAAGGCGTCGCGCAGGGCCAGCTTCGAGACGCAGCCGATGCCGAGCCCCGATTCCACCGCCCGCTTGATGCCCTCGGTATGCTCCAGTTCCAGCAGGATGTTGAAGCGCCCGCGGCGGTGACGGGCCGCCTGCTCCAGGGTCAGCCGGGTGCCGGAGCCCTGCTCGCGCATGATCCAGGCCTCGCGCAGCAGGCGGTCCAGCTCCACCGGGCCGGCCGTGGCGAGCGGATGGCGAGGCGAGCAGAACACCGCCAGCTCGTCCTCCACCCAGGGCTGAGTGATCACGTCCTCCTCCTCGCACTGCCCCTCGATCAGCCCCAGGTCGAGCCCGTGCTGGCGAACGCTGTCGATGATGGTCCGGGTGTTGCGCACCGAGAGGCGCACCCGGCTGCCCGGATGGCGCTGCATGAAGTCGCTGATCAGCAGGGTCGCCAGGTAGTTGCCGATGGTCAGGGTGGCGCCCACGTCCAGGGTGCCGATGCCCTGCTGGCCGCGCAGCAGTTCCTCGACCTCCTCGGCCCGGTCGAGCAGCGCCACCGCCTTGGGCAGCAGCTGGAAGCCCAGGGCGTTGAGCTTGAGGCGCTTGCCGATGCGGTCGAGCAGCCGGCAGTCGAATTGCCGCTCCAGCTCGGCGAGGGCGGTGCTGGTCGCCGACTGGGAGAGCGCCAGGGCGCGGGCCGCCCGGGAGACGCTCTCGTGCTGGGCGACGGCGACGAAGACTTCCAGCTGGCGCAGGGTGTAGCGCATGATGCTCCTCGGGTGGCTTGATATCCATAGTATAGATAAGTGTTATCCACACAATCCATTTAACAGATATTCCCCCGGCTCTTAGAATTGCACTCAAAGATTGGCTGTCCGATCTATTCTCTTATGGAATATCAAGGAGTCGGCATGAGCAAGTTTGCGCTTGAGGACGTTCTGAGTGTGCACCACTGGAACGATACCCTGTTCAGTTTCCGGACCACCCGCGAGCGCAGCCTGCGCTTCAAGAACGGCCAGTTCGTGATGATCGGCCTCGAGGTGAACGGCAAGCCGCTGATGCGGGCCTACTCCATCGCCAGCCCCAACTACGAGGATCACCTGGAGTTCTTCAGCATCAAGGTGCCCGATGGCCCCCTGACCTCGCGCCTCCAGCACCTCCAGGTGGGTGACCAGATCATGGTCAGCCGCAAACCGACCGGGACCCTGGTCACCGACGACCTGCTGCCGGGACGCAACCTCTACCTGCTCTCCACCGGCACCGGCCTGGCCCCGTTCATGAGCCTGATCCAGGACCCGGAGGTCTACGAGCGCTTCGAGAAGGTGGTGCTGGTGCACGGCGTGCGCAACGTCAGCGAGCTGGCCTATGCCGACTTCATACAGAAGGACCTGCCCGCCCACGAGTACCTTGGCGAGGAGATCAGCGAGAAGCTGGTCTACTATCCCACGGTGACCCGCGAGACCTTCCACACCATGGGGCGTCTGACCGACCATATCCGCAGCGGCAAGCTGGCAGAGGACACCGGCCTGCCGGCCATCGACCCCAAGCAGGATCGCGCCATGATCTGCGGCAGCCCGGCGATGCTCGACGACACCAGCGTCCTGCTCGACGAGCTCGGCTTCACCATCTCGCCGCGCATGGGCGAGCCGGGGGACTACGTCATCGAGCGGGCGTTCGTCGAGAAGTAAGCAGCACCGAGCTACAAGCGCCGAGCCGCCAAGCTGTTCGGTGATGGGCGATCGCTAGCGAGGCAGAGACGTGAAACCCCACCGGGCTAACCTCTGGTGGGGTTTCTTGCTACTTGTCACCTGGACCTAGACTCCGCTTGGCCGCTTGGCCGCTTGGCCGCTTGGCCGCTTGGCCGCTTGGCCGCTTGGCCGCTTGGCCGCTTGGCCACTTGGCCGCTTGGCCGCTTGGCCGCTTGGCCGCTTGGCCGCTTGGCCGCTTGGCCGCTTGGTGCTTAGACCGCATCCTTGCCGGTTTCCCCGGTACGGATCCGGATCACCTGCTCCAGGGCGGTGACGAAGATCTTGCCGTCGCCGATCTTGCCGGTGTTGGCGACCTGAGTGATGGCATCGATCACCTTCTCGGCCATCTCGTCGTCCACGGCCACCTCGAGCTTCACCTTGGGCAGGAAGTCGACCACGTACTCGGCGCCGCGATAGAGCTCGGTGTGGCCCTTCTGGCGCCCGAAGCCCTTGACCTCGGTGACGGTGATGCCCTGGACGCCGATCTCGGAGAGCGACTCCCGTACGTCGTCGAGCTTGAACGGCTTGATGATGGCGGTCACCAGTTTCATGGTCTTGATCCTCGTCCTGTGCGTTGGTCGGTGGCGCTGACCGCCACCCCTGCTGGATTCATTGTGCCAGAGCATACACCCGCTGCGGGAGGAATAAAAAAGGCCCCCCGAAGGGGGCCAGGAGGAGCATGCCCGCTCATTCCGGGGCCTGGCTCACTTCTTGGAGGCGCTGAACTCGGGGTAGGCTTCCAGGCCGCACTCGGCCAGGTCGACACCTTCGTACTCTTCTTCCTCGCTGACCCGGATGCCCATGATGGCCTTGAGGATCAGCCAGACGACCAGGCTGGCCACGAAGACCCAGACGAAGATGCCGAGGATACCGATGATCTGGGCACCGAAGCCGGCGTCGCCATTGTTGATCGGCACAGCCAATACACCCCAGATACCCACCACACCGTGGACGGAGATGGCACCCACCGGGTCGTCGATCTTGAGCTTGTCCAGGGTGACGATGGCGGCGACCACGATCAGGCCACCCACGGCGCCGATGAGGGTAGCGCCAACGGCACTGGGGGAGAGCGGATCGGCGGTGATGGCCACCAGGCCGGCCAGGGCGCCGTTCAGGGCCATGGTCAGGTCGGCCTTGCGGAACCACAGCTTGGCCAGGATCAGGGCGACGATCACGCCCCCGGCGGCGGCCGCGTTGGTGTTGACGAATACCTGGGCGACGTTGTTGGCCGATCCGGCGTCGGACAGCTTCAGCTCGGAACCGCCGTTGAAACCGAACCAGCCCATCCACAGGATGAAGGTACCCAGGGTGGCCAGCGGCAGATTGGCGCCGGGAATGGCGAAGATGCTGCCGTCCTTGCCGTACTTGCCCTTGCGTGGGCCGAGCACCAGCACGCCGGCCAGCGCCGCGGCCGCACCGGCCATGTGCACGATGCCGGAACCGGCATAGTCGGAGTAGCCGACCTCGGCCAGCCAGCCGCCGCCCCAGGTCCAATAGCCGGAGACCGGGTAGATCACCCCGGTCATGACCACGGCGAAGGCCAGGAAGGCCCATAGCTTCATGCGCTCGGCCACGGCACCCGAGACGATGGACATGGCGGTGGCCACGAATACCACCTGGAAGAAGAAGTCGGAGCGCATCGAGTAATAGGGCGCGTCATCACCGCCGGCCGTGATCGCATCTACGGTGTTCTCGCCGCCGATCAGGAAGCCCAGGTTGGGCAGAAAGCCCCCTGCGCTGCTGGAATACATCAGGTAGTACCCGAGAACCAGGTACATGGTGCAGGCGATGGCGAACAGGGCGATATTCTTGGTGAGGATCTCGGCGGTGTTCTTGGAGCGCACCAGGCCGGCCTCAAGCATCGAGAAGCCGGCGGCCATCCACATCACCAGCACGCCGCAGATGAGGAAGTAGAAGGTATCTACCGCGTACATCAGCTCGGTCAGTTGTGGAATATCATTCATGCTTCAGTCTCCGTTCAGGAATATCGTAGGCGTCGTTAAACGGCATCGGCGCCGCGCTCGCCGGTGCGGATGCGGATGACGTCCTCCAGCGGCGTGACGAAGACCTTGCCGTCGCCGATCTTGCCGCTGTTGGCCGCGCTGCAGATGGCATCGAGTACCGTCTCCAGCCGCGAGTCGTCCACTGCGACCTCGACCTTCACCTTGGGCAGAAAGTCGACGACATACTCTGCACCGCGATAGAGCTCGGTATGGCCCTTCTGGCGCCCGAAGCCCTTGACCTCGGTAACGGTGATGCCCTGGACGCCGTTGTCGGCGAGTGCCTCGCGCACGTCGTCGAGCTTGAACGGCTTGATGATGGCGGTTATCAGCTTCATCCCGAATCTCCCCTGCTGGATGTCGGCGGCGTGATGCCGCGCGATGAGTGGCTGCCCTGTTCAAGCGCAAATCGTGCCACCTTGCAGAATATGGTTTTTATATCAGCATGATGAATGGATTTTCGGGGCGGGTTTCCAGGCAGGAGAAGCTTGGTGTCGCCGTGACTGCCCTGTTGTGGTGCGTTGTCGTGGTGCGCATGCTCCACAAGAGGGCGACGGTGGGGAATGCGCCGGGCGAGGGCCTTGCGTATCCTGTGGGCAGGCATCCCATCACGATTCAGGAGAGACACCATGGCAAGACAAGATCCCCTTAGTCGCCTGGCCCAGCAGATCGGCGACCGCCTGCAGGGCGCCTCCCAGGCCCCGGAGGAGATGCAGAAGGGCATCCAGCAGGTGGTGAAGGGCGCCTTCGATCGCCTGGAGCTGGTCTCGCGGGAGGATTTCGACATCCTGATGGACGTGTTGCAGCGCACCCGGGCGCGGGTCGAGGCGCTGGAGACGCAGGTGGCGGCCCTCGAGGCGGCGCTGGATGGCAAGGCCTCGCAGGAGGCGGCACCGAGCGAGTCCCCGGCCGCGCTGCCGGACGCGCCGAGCCCCGAGGAGGATGCCGGCGGCGGCGAGAGCGACCGCTGATCCCCGGCCGGCGCCGGGCGCATCCCGGCGGCCTGGGCTAGCCTGAGGTCAGACGGGCTGCGAGGGATCGCCGATGACGCTGGCAATCATCCACACCCGGGCCGGCCTCGGCCTCGAGGCTCCCGAGGTGCTGGTCGAGGTTCACCTGGCCAATGGACTGCCCGGCATGACCTTGGTGGGCCTGCCGGAAGCCGCCGTCAAGGAGAGCCGCGAGCGGGTGCGCAGTGCCTTGGTCAATGCCGGCTTCGACTTCCCGCTGAGGCGCATCACCCTCAACCTGGCGCCCGCCGACCTGCCCAAGGAGGGCGGCCGCTTCGACCTGCCCATCGCCCTCGGCCTGCTGGTGGCCTCCGGACAGGTGCCGCCCGAGGCGCTGTCGGGCGTCGAGTGTGCCGGCGAGCTGGCCCTGGATGGGCGTCTGCGCCCGGTGACCGGCGTGCTGCCGCTGGCCATGGCGACGCGCCGCGCCGGCCGACGACTGATCGTGCCCCAGGAGAATGCCGACGAGGCGGCCCTGGCCGGCGATCTCGAGGTGCTACCCGCGGATCACCTGCTCGAAGTGGTGGCCCACCTGCTGGGTCAGGCGCCCATCGCGCCCCATCGGCCGCCGAGGGCCGTCCCGGCACTCGAGGCGGGCTCCGACCTGGCGGAGGTGCGTGGCCAGCACCAGGCCCGGCGTGCCCTGGAGGTGGCCGCGGCCGGCGGCCACAACCTGCTGTTCGCCGGACCGCCCGGGACCGGCAAGACCATGCTGGCCAGCCGCCTGCCGGGAATCCTGCCGCCGCTTTCCGAGGAGGAGGCCCTCGAGGTGGCGGCGATCCGCTCGGTCAGCGGGCTTTCGCACGCCGAGCAGTGGGGCGTGCGCCCCTTTCGTGCCCCGCACCATACCGCCAGCGCCGTGGCCCTGGTGGGCGGTGGCTCCCGGCCGCGGCCCGGCGAGATCTCCCTGGCCCACCGCGGGGTGCTGTTCCTCGACGAGCTGCCGGAGTTCTCGCGACACGTGCTGGAGGTGATGCGTGAACCCATGGAGTCGGGGCAGATCCATATCGCCCGGGCCAGCCACGAGCGGCGCTACCCTGCGGGGTTCCAGTTGGTGGCCGCCATGAATCCCTGCCCCTGCGGCCATCTGGGTGATCCGCGCCAGGCCTGCCACTGCACGGCGGCGCAGATTCAGCGCTACCAGGCACGCCTCTCGGGACCGCTGCTCGACCGCATCGACCTGCAGGTGGAGGTGCCGGCCCTGGCGCCGGAGCAGCTCACCTCCCGCGAACCGGGCGAGTCCTCGGCGGTGGTGCGCGAACGCGTGCTGGCGGCACGGGAACGCCAGGCGGCACGCGGCGCGCTGAATGCGCGGCTGGCCGGGCGGGCCCTGGAGGAAGCCTGCGCCCTGCAGGCGGCGGATCGCGCCTGGCTGGCCGGCGTGCTGGAGCGTCTCAAGCTCTCGGCCCGGGCCTACCATCGGGTGCTGAGGGTGGCCCTGACCCTGGCCGACCTGGCCGGCGAGGCGCGTCCCGGGCGTGACCAGCTGATCGAGGCGATCGGTTACCGCCAGCTCGATCGCCTGCTCAAGGGGTGAGGATCCGTGCGTTCAGAGGGCGGTGGCGTCCAGGGCCCCGCTGATCTCGCTGCGCCATTCGGGCGCGTCGCTCCCCGCGCGTCGCAGCTCCAGGCTCAGTCGATAGGGCAGCAGCTCGCGGTCGGAGAGCTGCAGCCGGGGGCCGTCGGCCTCGAGTCGGCTGTCCAGGCGCCACTGGTTGCCACCGCCCCCCTCGGCCATGGCTTCCCGCCACGCCAGCACCTGGGGGCCGTCGGAAACCGCCAGCAGGGCGCGGGTCAGGCTCTCGAGGACGCGCTCGTCGCCGAGCCCCAGGCGGTTGTCGACCTCCGGCCTGGCCAGCAGCAGGACCTGGTCGGTTGCCGGCCTGGGCATGGGTGGCGTTGCCGTGAGCTGCTCGGCGGCGCGCTCGCCCAGCCCGAACAGGGCCTGGCGCAGCGTGGTCGGCTGCTCCGGCGCAGCGGCACAGCCGGCGAGCAGCAGGGGCACCAGCAGCAGAAGACGGTAGGACTTCATGGTGAGGGTATCTCCCGGGGCGGGGTGTCGGCCGGCTCGAGTCCGGCAATGAAGCGGTCGAGCACCGTGAAGAGCTCGCGGCGGATCGGTGCTGCCTCGTTGACCAGGTGGTGACGGGCCTCGGGGTGGCGATGGATCTCGGCGCCGGGGAACTTGCGTGCCAGCACCTCGAGGTTCCACTCCCAGTCCACGGTCAGGTCCTGCTCACCCTGCAGGATCAGGGTGGGCACTGAGCTCGGCGGCAGCGCCAGCAGCTGCGGCATCCAGCGGCGCATGGCCCCGACCCAGTCCATCGCCAGGCGGTCGGCCTGGAGGGGGTCGCCCTCGCGCAGGAAGTCGGCGAAGTCGGCATCCGTGGAGTTGGCGCGGAACTTGCGAGGGATCGAGTCCACGAAGGGCCCCACCAGGCGGTGCAGCCAGCTCGACTGGTTCCAGCCCCAGGGGCGCACCAGCGGCGCCAGCAGCGCCAGTCCCGACCAGGCGCCGTCGTCGCCGCGGGTCAGGGCATCGGTGGCGAGAATCGCCGCCCCGGTGCTCTGGCCGACGCCCAGCCAGGGGCGGGGAGCCAGCCCCTCCTCCTCGAGATGTTGCTGCAAGCGGTGCAGGCAGCTGCCATAGTCCTTGAAGTCGTCGATGGAGGCGCGGCGGCCGCTGGAGAGGCCGTGGCCGGGCAGGTCCCAGAGCACGACCCGCCAGCCCCGCGCGAGCAGGCACTCCAGCAGGTGACGGTAGAGGCCCAGATGGTCGAAGTAGCCGTGTACCACGAAGGCCGTGCCGATGGGCGCCTCGGGACTCCAGACCTGGGTCCAGAGGCGGAAGTCACCGGCCTCTAGGTACCCCACATAGAGCCCCACGTGTTCGGCAAGCAGGGGCGCCAGGCCGTAGTGGCCCAGGTAGCGCTCGAGGTCCTGGCCGGACAGGTCGGCCGGGGCCAGGGGCCCCAGGGCCTGCAGGGGGGTGAAGTCGCTCATCGGTTTCTCCGCAATGCCCGTTCATGCTAGCGCCAAGCCGACGGCCCGGCCAGCAATGCCTCGGTGGCCGGCGTCGGCCTCATCATTTGGTCTAGCGCCGGGCGGCAGGCGGCAGCTACGGGTTTACATGTGGAAGTATTTTCCACAAAATTGGTGCTACGCAGTCACCATTCCCTGTCCGGCCGGTCGGTGCCAGGGGGCACCGAGCAGCCAAGCATGAGGAGCACGACCCATGACCCAACGCACCACTCGCCATCGCCTTCAGGTGGCCGCCGAGCTGGACCGCTTCATCAACGAACAGGCCCTGCCGGGCACCGGCGTCGACCCCGAGGCCTTCTGGGCCGGCGTTGACGCCCTCTTCCATGATTTGACCCCGCAGAACTGCGAACTGCTCGCCGAGCGTGACCGCCTGCAGGAGAAGCTCGATGCCTGGCATTGCGAGCACCCTGGCCCGATCCGCGACATGGCCGCCTACCGTGCCTTTCTCGAGGAGATCGGCTATCTGGTGGAGGCCCCGTCCGAGGTCAAGGTGACCACCGCCAACGTCGACCGCGAGATCGCCGTCCAGGCCGGCCCGCAGCTGGTGGTGCCGGTCAACAACCCGCGCTATGCGCTGAACGCCGGCAATGCCCGCTGGGGCAGCCTCTACGACGCCCTCTATGGCACCGATGCCATCTCCGAGGAGGGCGGTGCCGAGAAGGGGGCGAGCTTCAACCCCAAGCGCGGCGAGAAGGTCATCGGCTATGCCCGCAGCGTGCTCGACCGCGCCGCCCCGCTGGCCACCGGCTCCCATCATGATGCCGTCAAGTACGCGCTGCGTGACGGCCACCTGGTGGTCTCCCTGGAGGGTGGTCGCGAGACTGGCCTCAAGGACCCGGGCAAGCTGGTGGGCTTCAATGGCCCGGCCGAGCGCCCCGAGTCCGTGCTGCTGGTCAACCATGGCCTGCATCTGGAGATCCAGATCGATCCGAGCCACCCGATCGGCAAGACCGACCCGGCCGGCGTCAAGGACGTGGTGGTCGAGGCGGCGCTGACCACCATCATGGACTGCGAGGACTCCGTGGCCGCGGTGGATGCCGAGGACAAGGTCGGGGTCTATGCCAGCTGGCTGGGGCTGATGAAGGGCGACCTGGAGGAGCAGGTCGAGAAGGGCGGCAAGACCATTACCCGCCGCCTCAATGCCGACCGCACCTGGCACAACACCGACGGCGGCAGCGTGACTCTGCCTGGCCGCTCGCTGATGTTCGTGCGTAACGTGGGCCACCTGATGACCACCCCGGCGGTTCTCGATGCCGAGGGCAACGAGCTTCCCGAGGGCATCCTCGACGGCATCGTCACTGGCCTGGCCGCCCTGCACGACCTGAAGAAGGGCGAGGACGAGCCGCGCAACTCGCGCACCGGCTCCATGTATATCGTCAAGCCGAAGATGCATGGGCCGAAGGAGGTCGCCTTCTCCAACGAGCTGTTCGGCCGCATCGAGGACATCCTCGGCATGGCCCGCGACACCTTGAAGATGGGCATCATGGACGAGGAGCGTCGCACCTCGGTCAACCTCAAGGCCTGCATCAATGAGGCCAGCTCGCGGGTGGTGTTCATCAACACCGGCTTCCTCGACCGCACCGGCGACGAGATGCACACCGCCATGGAGGCGGGCCCGATGATCCGCAAGGGCGACATGAAGGGCTCCGCCTGGATCCAGGCCTACGAGAAGAACAACGTCCAGGTCGGCCTGGCCTGTGGCCTGCGCGGCCGCGCCCAGATCGGCAAGGGCATGTGGGCCATGCCGGACCTGATGGCCGCCATGCTCGAGCAGAAGGTCGGCCATCCCAAGGCCGGCGCCAACACCGCCTGGGTGCCGTCGCCCACCGCCGCGACCCTGCATGCCCTGCACTACCACCAGGTGGACGTGGCGGCCCTGCAGCGCGAGATGGAGGGCTATGGCGAGACGGACTTCCTGAATGACCTGCTTACCGTGCCGGTGGCCGAGTCACCGCAGTGGAGCGACGAGGAGCGCCAGCAGGAGCTGGACAACAACTGCCAGGGCATCCTCGGCTATGTGGTGCGCTGGGTCGAGCACGGCGTGGGCTGCTCCAAGGTACCGGATATCCACGACGTGGGCCTGATGGAAGACCGCGCCACCCTGCGGATCTCCAGCCAGCACATCGCCAACTGGCTGCACCATGGTGTGGTCGATGCCGCCCGGGTCCGGGAGACCCTGGAGCGCATGGCCAAGGTGGTCGACCAGCAGAACGCCGGCGACCCGGAATACACGCCGATGAGCGGCGACTTCGCCGCCTCGACCGCCTTCCAGGCCGCCAGCGATCTGATCTTCAAGGGCCGCGAGCAGCCTGCCGGCTATACCGAGCCGCTGCTGCACCACTGGCGTGCCGTGCACAAGGCCAAGTAAGGCCATCGCCCGATGGGGCACCGGCCTGCGCCGGGCCCCGAGACAGAACGCCCCCGCGGTTTCGGCCGCGGGGGCGTTTCCATGATGGGGCCGTCGTTGAAGCGCTCGACGTTCGGTGACTGTCGGCCAGGGGCAGGCTCGGCTATCGTGGGGCCTGCCTCGCCATCACCACCACCACCGCAAGGAGCCTGCCGATGACCGTGATGACCGCCGCCGCCATCGAGGACTTCCTCGACGAGATCTTTCCCCAGCGGACGGGGACCATCGAGGGCGTCGACGAGATGCGCGCGACCATGAGCCTGGCCATCGAGGACGAGCACCTGCGGCCCGGGGCCAGCGTTTCCGGTCCCACCCTGATGGGGCTGGCCGACGTCTGTCTCTACGTGGCGATCCTGGCACAGATCGGCCCCGAGCCCATGGCCGTGACCAGCGACCTGCATTGCCGCTTCCTGCGCCGGCCGCGGGGCGATCGCGATGTCATCGCCAACGCCCGCATCCTCAAGCTGGGACGCCGCCTGGCGGTGGGCGAGGTGCAGCTGTTCTCCGATGGCGATGAGCGGCCGGTGGCCCTGGTCACCGCCACCTACGCGCTGCCGGACAGTGATTAGGACCGTGCGCGCAGCACCGCCACCGCCAGGGCCAGCCAGCCGCCGATCATCAGCACCCCGCCGATGGGTGTGACCATCCCCAGGCCTGTCGCGCCGGTAAGTGTCATGGCGTAGAGCGAGCCCGAGAAGAGCACCATGCCGGCCGCCCACAGCCCCATGGCCTGCCGCTGGCCGGCGCGTGGCGTAGTGGAGCGCCAGGCCAGCACGGCCAGCAGTGCCAGGGTATGCCACGCCTGGTAGCGCACCCCGGTCTCGAAGGCCGCCGCCAGCCGCGGGGCCAGCTGTCCCTCCAGCGCATGGGCGCCGAAGGCACCGGCCATCACCATCAGGGCGCCGGAGAGCGCCGCGCCCAGCCACCATCCCCTGTCCTGCATACCCGTCTCCTCTCTGCCTGTGGAATCGGTCGCTACCGTACCCGGCGAATGCGTTAGCCGCTACAATACGCGCCCCTCAGGTTTTCCAGGCAAGAGTTTCCCTACGCCATGAGCGACCCGCGACACGACGACAAGACGACCGGCCCCGAAGGTCCGGACGCCCCGCTGCACCGCCGCGGCATCAAGAGCTATGTGCTGCGTGCCGGCCGCATGACCCAGGCCCAGACCCGGGGGCTCGAGGAGGTCTGGCCGCGCCTGGGGCTGAGCCTCGCCGATGGCCGCCAGGACCTCGATGCCCTGTTCGGGCGACAGGCGCCCCGGGTGCTGGAGGTGGGCTTCGGCATGGGGGCCTCCCTGGTCGAGCAGGCCGAGCGCCATCCCGATACCGATTTCATCGGCATCGAGGTGCATGCGCCAGGGGTCGGCAAGCTGCTCGACGAGGCCGACAAGCGTGGCCTGACCAACCTGCGCGTCTACCGCGAGGACGCCCTGGCGGTGCTCGAGCAGTGCCTGCCCGAGGCGAGCCTCGATACCCTGCAGCTGTTCTTCCCCGACCCCTGGCCGAAGAAGAAGCACCACAAGCGGCGTATCGTCCAGTACGCCTTCGTCGAGCTGGTACGCACCCGCCTCAAGCCCGGTGGCATCCTGCACATGGCCACCGACTGGGAGGCCTATGCCGAGTGGATGGCCGAGGTGATGGACGCCGCCCCCGGCTTCGCCAACATCGCCGGCCCCGAGACGGCCCCCTATGTGCCCCGCCCCGAGTTTCGTCCGTTGACCAAGTTCGAGGCGCGTGGCGAGAAGCTGGGGCACGGCGTCTGGGACCTGATTTTCAAGCGGGTCGACTGACCGCTCAGGGCCTGCCCCCCCTTCCGCGCCCCCGGCATTCAACAGGTGCCGGGGGCGCTTTCGTCCGGGAAGAAATCTTGCGGGCAAAAGAAAGCCGCCCCGTAGGGGCGGCAAAAAAGACCGTGACTAGCAATGAGAGGGAGAAACCAAGGCAGGAGACTGGCGCCTTCCTGCCCGGCGTGGCGCCTCATCAACGCCACGATTTAAGCGTAATAATTCTCGTTTGCTCTGTCAATACAAATGCGAACGCTTTTCGTTATCGGCGTGGCTTCAGCCTGCGAGGCGTAGCCATAGCGGCAGGGTCACCATGGCCAGCAGCGTCTGGCCGGTGATCAGGGCCGCCATCAGCTCGGCGTCTCCGCCCAGCTGGCGGGCCAGGATATAGGCCGAGGTGGCGGTGGGCAGGGCGGCAAAGAGCAGCGCCACGTCGCGGGTTACCGGGTCCAGGCCCAGTAGCAGGGCGAAGGCGAGCACTAGGGCCGGCATCAGGCCCAGCTTGACCAGGTTGGCGGCCCAGACCCCGCGGTCCAGCCTCAGCAGGGCGGCGGGGCGCAGCGCCACGCCCACGGCCACCAGGCCCAGCGGCAGGGCGGCACGCCCCAGCAGTTCCATGCCGGGCTCGCTCCAGCCGGGCAGGCCGATGCCGCTGACGTTGAGGGCGATGCCGGTCAGGCAGGCCAGGATCAGCGGATTGCGGGTCAGGGCGGCGAGGCTTTTGCCCAGGCTCGCCGAACCCAGGGTGCCGGCAGCGATGAAGCTCGCCACGCAGAGCACGTTGACCACCGGCACCATCAGCGCGACCGCTACCGCGGCCACCGTGGCGCCGGCACTGCCGTGAAGGGCGGCGGCCCCGGCCACGCCGACATAGGTATTGAAGCGCAGCGCCCCCTGGAAGGCCGAGGTGAAGGCGGGCGCATCGAGACGCAGCCGGGCTCGCAGCCCCCACAGCAGCAGGCCGAACAGGCCTATGGCGCCCAGCAGGGCGAGGGCCAGCCGGGCCACCGGCACCTGGGCAACGTCCGCGGTGGCCAGGGTCGAGACCAGCATGGCGGGAAACAGCAGGAAGTAGATCAGCCGTTCCATGCGAGGCCAGAAGTCGCCGCCCGGCTGGCGCCACCAGCCGAGCCCGGCGCCCAGCAGGATCAGCAGGAACAGCGGTCCCAGTGCATTGCCCACGCCTTCCATGACACCTCCTTCGCGATGCTCCCCCCTGCGACATCCTTGCGCACTTCGCCGCAGGCAAATGCTGATAAGCTTACCTGCATCCTGCCACCGATGGAGGCCCCGTTCTCCGCCATGCCACAGCGCATCCTGTCGTCGACCGGCGCGGCTCGCCCCCCGCTGCTGCGCCTGCTGATCATCCTCACCCTGCTGACCCTTGCCGTGGCGCTCTGGTACCTGACCCGCTACAGCCTGCGCGACGAGGCGGGCGTGCACTGGCATCCGCCGGCGGAGGCCCGCTGCGACCTCCATGCGGCCCCCTGCACGGCGCGCCTGGGGCAGGGCATCACGCTGCGCCTGGCGATCGAGTCGGATGGTCCCATCCGGGCCCTGGAGCGTCTGCCGCTGGAGGTGCGCCTGGCCGGCATTAGCGCCGATTCGGCCCGCGTCGACTTCGTCGGCCGCGACATGGAGATGGGGCTGCACCGTTTTCCCCTCGAGGCCATGGGGGGCGGCGTCTTCCGCGGGGAGGGGCAGGTGGCGATCTGCACCGAAGCGGTCATGCCCTGGCGCGCGAAGGTGGTGGTGGACACCCCGCAGGGGCGTCTGGGAAGCTGGTTCGACTTCGAAGTGGCGAGGCGGTGATCATGAAGCGGCGAGGCATCTGGCTGGGACTGGGCGCGATACTGGTGGTGGCGGCGGTCGGTCTCGGCCTCTATCAGCAGCAGCTGAGGGAACAGGCGAACGGCGAACCCCAGGGAGGGCCGATCGAACTGCCGTCGACCGAAGGCGAGTTCTCGCTGAGCCAGCTCGACGATGATCAGCTGGCGGTGGTCTTCTTCGGCTACACCTGGTGCCCGGATGTCTGCCCGATGAGCCTCGCCGTGGTGCGCCAGGTGATGGGGCGCCTCGACCCCGAGCAGCGGCGCCGGGTGGTCCCGCTGATGGTCTCGGTGGACCCCGAGCGGGACACCCTGGCACGACTGGAGGAGTACTTGGCCTTCTTCGGGGAGGAGTTCATCGGTGCCACCGGCAGCCAGGAAGCGCTCGAGGAACTGGCCGAGCGCTACGGTGTGATCTGGCGCAAGGTGGAGACCCCCGACTCGGCCATGGCCTACACCATCGACCACAGTGCCTCGCTGTTCCTGGTCGACCGCGACGGCGAGATTCGCCGCCGGGTGCTGCACTCTCCCACGTCAGGCCCGCTGCAGGCCGCCCTGGAGCAGGCGCTGGCCGAGGGATGATGCGCCGGCCGGTTCAGTTTGTGTCGGGTGCCTGCTGCAGGCGTTCGATCATGGCCATCAGCGCCCCCGTCTGGGAGCCCTGCCGGCTGTCATGCAGGGGGTCGAGCTGCCAGGTGCTCTCGGCGAAGCCCCACCAGTCCCAGCAGCCCTGAGGATTGGGCAGGCTGGTTTCCGCCTGGGGGTAGAGCACCACCCGTCGATTGGCGGCGGCCCACTCGTTGAGGCCACTGTGGCGGACGAAGGCCTCGTCGATCTGCTCGACATCCATGGCACAGCCATGCAGCGCCACGCTGAGCTCACAGCCGCCGTCCTCGCAGCCCGTCGGCACGAAGAGGTAACCGGTATCGCCCAGCCCGCGGGCGTCGAAGTCCGACTGGTCGAAGCGCACCAGCTCGCCCCGAGGCTCGCCCGGCTCGGGGGGCTCCAGGTCGCCGTGTAGCCAGCCCAGCATCTCTCCGGCGATGTCTAGGTCGCAGGCCAGCAGATGGGTCCCGCCGCCCGCGCGGCAGTCCGCCAGGGCATCCACGGGCGTGCCCGGTGGCGCCGCCAGCGGCCAGCCATGGCCGGCCTCCTCGCTCTCCACGAACCTCAGCTGGTCATCGGGCGAGGCCAGCCAGTCGCGGAACTGCTCTGCCAGGGCACGGCCCAGTGACGGGGTCACGGTCTCGTCCTTGGCGCCATGCCAGACGAAGACCCGCAGTTCGGCCAGGGCCTCGGGGTCGCCGACCAGCTCGCGCTGTCGGTACCCCTGGTAGCGGTTCTGCAGTTCCGCCGGGTCCGGCATGCCCCGCCGGGTCGCCATGCACTGGCCCAGGGCCAGGCCGAGGGAGCCGCGGGCGCAGGCCCAGGGCCCTGCGGCCGCAACGCCCAGCCCGGCGAACCGCTCGGGCCAGGCCACTGCCAGCTGGGTGGCCATGTAGCCCCCCGAGGAGACGCCGAGCACGCTGACCCCGTCCCGGTCGACACCCAGGCCCGGCAGCTGTGCCGGCGGCTCCTGGGCGGCCAGCGGGGCCGCCAGCCCCAGACAGAGGCTGGCGGCGGCCAGGTGGCGGATGGCCTTCATCGGGACCGGATCATTCACCGGCCACGTCGAGCAGCTCGACCTTAAAGATCAGCGTCTCGTGGGGGCCGATGGGCCCCTGTCCCTGGGCGCCGTAGGCGAGATCGGAGGGAATCACCACTTCCCAGGTGTCTCCCACGCTCATCAGCTGGAGGGCCTCCTGCCACCCCTCGATGACCTGGCCGACCTGGAAGCTCACCGGCTCGCCGCGCTCGTAGGAGCTGTCGAAGACGGTGCCGTCGATCAGGGTGCCCTCGTAGTGGACCTCGACGGTGTCGTCGGCGCCGGGGGTCGCACCATCGCCGGACTCCAGCTCGCGATACTGCAGGCCGGAGTCGGTGACCGTCACCTCGTCCTGTTCGGCGTTCTCGGCCATGTAGGCCTCGCCCTCGGCGCGGTTGGCCGCGGACTGCTGTTCGGCCTCGGCCTCACGGGCGGCCATGGCCTCCTGCTGGAACGTCGTCAGGGCCTCGGCCATCTCCTCGTCGCTCATCTCCAGCTCGCCGCCGTCGAAGACGTCACGGATGGCCTGGGTGAAGGCATCGATGTCCAGGTCCTCGACGTCCTGCTGGATGCTTTGACCCAGGGTCACGCCGAGGCTGTAGCCCAGCTTCTCGTCGTCGGTCTCCGGGGCGGCGGCCAGTGCCAGGGGAGCGGCGGCCAGCAGGGCCGCCAGGGAAGCGGAGGTCAGCAGTGTCTTCATGAAGGAACCTTGTACGTTGGCGCGCAGGCGCCTCGGGTGGATGTCACGAAATGCATGGAATTCATGGGACTCTAACAGGGCCGGGCCGGTTCCGCACCCGCATGGCATGCGGGGGAAACCGGCCCGGCGGGGGCGTGCGCGAGGGTCAGACGATCAGGGTCGGGCAGTGGGCAGAGCCGGCCACCCGCTGGGCCACGCTGCCCAGCAACAGGCTCTTGTCGCCGTTGGTGCCCTGGGAGCCGATCACGATCAGGTCGCACTCGCGCTTGCGGGCGAAGCGCACGATGGTGCGCGACGGTCGTCCCCCCTTGACGAAGGCGCGGACCTTCTCGGCCGGCACCCCGAGCTCCACGGCATGCGACTTGGCATGGACCGCAATCTCGGTGGCGTACTCCTTGAGGGCGTCATCGGGCAGGTCGAGCCGGTCGGGCCTCACCATGGAGAGCGAGGCCTCGAGCAGGCTGTGGTGCTTGAAGACGCACAGGATGTAGAGCTCGGCCCCGGTCAGCAGCTGCAGGCCGGCGCCTTTCTCCAGCGCCTTGAGGGCGCCCTTGGAGCCATCCACCGGGACCAGTATCCGATTGAACATGGTCGTTACTCCTTGGGTCAACGGAACGCCAGGTCACGCAGGAACAGGGCGATCTGCGGGAACATGATCAGCAGGGCTGCGGCCAGGATCAGCATCAAGACGAAGGGCGGCGTGCCCTTGATCACGTCCCAGTAGGGGCGCTTGAAGATGGCGATGGCGGTGAAGATGTCGCAGCCGAAGGGTGGCGTCGCCGAGCCGATGGCCACCTGCAGGGTGATCAGGATGCCCACCAGCACCGGGTCGAGCCCGGTGGCGGCCACGGCCGGGGCGAAGATCGGCGTCAGTACCAGGATCACCACGATGGGGTCGACGAACATGCAGGCCACAAAGAAGGCGATGCAGATGGCGATCAGCACGCCCGTGGGGCCGGCCTCGTGGATGCCCGCTGCCGCCAGGATCTCCTGGGGAATCTGGGCGAAGGAGATGATCCAGGAGAAGCCATTGCCCACGGCCACCAGGATGAACACCACGGCGGTGATCAGGCCGGTGGACTTGGCGATGGCGTAGATGTCGTTGACCTTCAGCGAACGGAAGATCAGGAACTCCAGAAAGATGGCGTAGAGCACGCAGGCCGCGGCCGCCTCGGTGGGGCTGAAGATGCCGCCGTAGATGCCGCCGACGATGATCACCGGGAAGCCCAGCGGCCACAGGGCCAAGCGGACCGCGGTCAGGCGCTCGCCCCAGCTTGACTTCGGCTCGGTGGGCACCTTGCGCACGGTGGCGTAGATCACGCAGTAGATCGAGAACATCAGCAGGATCAGCAGCCCTGGACCGATGCCGGCGATGAACAGCTCGGCGATGGAGGTTCCCGAGATGACCCCGTAGATGATCATGCCGATGCTCGGCGGGATCAGGAAGGCGATATCGCTGGCGTTGATGATCAGCGCCAGGGTGAAGGAGTCCGAGTAGCCGGCCTTGAGCAGCTTGGGGCGCAGGGGGGAGCCGACGGCCACCACCGTAGCCTGGGTGGAGCCCGACACTGCGCCGAACAGGGTGCAGGAGGCGGCCGTGGAGACCGCCAGGCCGCCCTTCACATGGCCGATGAAGGCCATCACCATGTTGATCAGCCGCTCGGCCGACTGGCCGCGCGTCATGATGTCCGCAGCGAGGATGAACATCGGCACCGCGATCAGCGAGGCGGGGCGGATGCCGGCCAACATCTGCTGGATGAGCGTGTCCATCTGGCCCAGGCCATTGAACATCATGTAGAAACCGATGATCGCCGCGGTGATCAGCGGGATCATCATGGGAAAGCCCAGCAGCAGCAGGGCGATCATGGTGGTAACCATTATTGTCGTCATCGTGCGTTCCCCCGGGCATTCTGCCCTGCGTCAGACTTCCGTTTCCGTGTCCTTGTAGCCGTCGATTACGCCGGTCGACAGGTAGACGTCCCGTGACGTCAGGTTCTTGATCGCGGTGAGCAGGTACTGGATCCCGGTGATCAGGAAGCCCAACGGCACCCAGACGTAGATGATCCAGATCGGTAGGCCCGTCGACGGCAACACGCGGCCCTTGGAATACATATCGAGGATATAGATGATCGAGTAGTAGAGAAGGAAGAACATCACCAGCGAGGTCAGCAGTGAAATGACGATCATCAACGCCTTGCGACCTCCTGCCGGCAGGGCATCATAGATGGCCGACATGCGGATATGGCGGCCGTGGCGTGCCGCATAGCCGATGCCGGCGAAGGTGATCATGATGATCAGGATGCGGTTGATCTCGCCGGAGATCATGATGCTTTCCCCAAAGACGAAACGGCCGATGACATTGGCGATGGTATTGACTGCCATCAGCAGCACGCCGAGCGCCAGGATCGCCGCCTCCAGCTTGCTGATCAGGGTGTCGATGATCCCGAGCGGGCCAGGAAGGCCCGAGCGATAGTGCTTTTCGGACTCGTCGTCGGTCATGTCCGTACTCCCCTTCGGCTGCGATGCGGGAAAATCAGGATTTCCTTATGGCCAGCATACGCGTGGATGCCAGGCCAGGTGGCCACCGACGTCAACGCTGGGTGCACGCTGCCCTGTCCGGAAACTTCATGCCCAGCAACCTCATTTCCAGAAATCTCATGTCCAGAAACACCAGGGGGGTGGCCCGGGCAGGCCACCCCCCCTTCAAGGTCGAAGCCGGCGGTGATTACTCCGCGTCTTCGCTCACGGCCTC
This sequence comes from Halomonas gemina, assembly GCF_023554995.1. GTDB lineage: Bacteria > Pseudomonadota > Gammaproteobacteria > Pseudomonadales > Halomonadaceae > Halomonas > Halomonas gemina. The sequence goes on along the minus strand of NZ_JAMJPK010000006.1, from coordinate 100,567 downwards.
AAGGTCGGCCTTGAACTGGTCGAGCAGTTCCTTGCCGCTCTCGCCAGTCATCTCGATGAACTCCTCCTCGACCTGGGGAGCGCGCTCCTTGAAGGCCTGGATCTGCTCCTCGTTCAGGCGCGTCACGGTGACCTCGTCGGAGGCTTCCTGGATCTTGGCGAGAGACTCCTCGGCCAGGCCCTGGATATGCTCGATGGTGTGGTCGTAGGCCGCATTCGACGCCTCACGCACCAGCTCCTTGTCCTCTTCGGAGAGGCCCTCGAAGAAGTCCTGGTTGGCCATCATGGCGGTGGTGAACCAGCCATGGCTGGTGAAGGTCAGGTGCGGGGAGACCTCGTAGAGGCCGCCGGACTCGATCCAGAAGATCGGGTTCTCCTGCCCGTCGATGATGCCGGTCTGCAGGCCGCCATAGACCTCGCCCCAGGGCAGCGGCGTGGGGGTCGCGCCGAAGGCGTTGTAGGTCTCCGCCAGCAGCGGGTTGGTCATGGTGCGGATCTTCTTGTTATTGAAGTCCTCCGGCGAGGTGATCGGCTCGTCGGCGGTGACCACCATCTCGCCTTCCGGATACATCTGGAGTAGCTCCAGGCCCTGCTCGGCATAGAGCTCCGGGAACATCTCGTTGATGGCCTTGCTCTCGTCGAAGAACTCGAGCACCTGATCCATGTCGGTGGGCATCAGGTAGGGGATGAAGAAGATCTGTGCCTCGGGAATCAAGGCGCCGGTGAAGCCGGGCGACTGGTTGACGAACTGCAGGATGCCGTTCTGGGTCTGCTCCATGATGTCGTCGGACTCGCCGAGCTCACCGAAGCGGTAGACCTGGACGCTATGGTCGGAGTTTTCCTCGACGTAGCGCTTGAACTCCTGGGCGAAGACATCCTGGACGTCACCCTCGTACTCCTCGTGGGCGTAGCGCCAGTTGTCGGCCATGGCAGCGGTGGACATGCCGAACATCAGTGCGCCGATTCCGGCGCCCGTCAACAGCTTGTGTGACTTCATTCTTGTGGTCCCTCTGCAGGTGTGTCCCGTGATGGAGGATGCGACCATCGACGGGTGTCAGGTGAACATGACATTCACTCGGCTAATTTCAGGCTAGCGTGGCCGACATGGGGGGTCAAGCTGGCTTTCCAGGGTTCTCAGGGCGCTAAGATGAGGTTTTTTCTGCACTTGCAGATGCGTGGCGAGGCGTTCAGCCAGACGGGGGGCAGGGCTCGGCAGGGCATCCAGCCGGTCGCTCTCCAGCGCCAGCCGCTCTAGTCGCGACAGGGCCTCGCGCTCTGCCTGGAGCTCGGCCTGCTGGAGCGTCCGGCGCAGCGAGGCCACGGTCTCGCGCCCTCGGGCCTCTGGCTTCAGCTCCCGGCGCAGCCGACGCAGGGGGGCCGTGACATGGCGCTGCCAGCGGCGGACCGGCTCGAGGCAGGCGTCGCACGACACTCCGTGACGGTGCAGCCAGCAGAGCCAGAGCAGTTCGCAGACATCGACCCCGGCCTCGTCCTGGAGCAACAGGCAGGCCGCCTCGACGCCGTCGCGCCCGTAGAGGGCGAGGGCGAACTCCCACAGGGGGGCGTCGCGCAGTCGAGCCCGCAGAGCGGACGGCAATTGGGTAGAATCGTGGTTCATGACATGGCTGTCGTCCCGGTGGGCGGCAGCCTCACGGACTGCCGAGTGGAGCCTGCATGATCGCACTGCGCCAAGTTTCCCTGCAACGCGGCACCCAGACCCTGCTCGAGGGGGCCGACCTGACCCTGCACGCCGGCCACAAGGCGGGCATCGTCGGGCCCAACGGGGCGGGCAAGTCGAGCCTGTTCAAGTTGCTGCTCGGCGAGCTCCCCCCGGACAAGGGGGAGGTGGAGATGAGCGGTGGCCAGCGCATCGCCCACATGGACCAGGAGGTGGAAGCCCTGGAGCGCTCCATCGTCGATTACGTGCTGGATGGCGACCGCGAACTGCGCCAGACGGAAGCGGCCCTGGCGGCTGCCCGGGAGCGGGGCGACGACCACCGCGAGGCGGAGCTGCATGGCGCCATCGAGACGCTGGACGGCTACAGCGCACCGGCCCGGGCGGCCCAGCTGCTGGTCGGGCTGGGCTTCGTCCAGGCCGACCTGGACCGGCCCCTGGCCGCGTTCTCGGGGGGCTGGCGGATGCGCGTCAACCTGGCGCGCACGCTGTTCAAGCCCTCCGACCTGCTGCTGCTGGATGAGCCCACCAACCACCTGGACCTGGATGCCCTGCTGTGGCTCGAGCAGTGGCTGACCCGCTACCCCGGCACCCTGCTGCTGATCTCCCACGACCGCGACTTCCTCGACGCGGTGTGCGACCACATCGTGCACTTCGATCGCGGCAGCCTGGTGCTCTATCGCGGCAACTACTCCACCTTCGAGCGCACCCGGGCCGAGAAGCTGGCCCTGCAGCAGGCCGAGGCCGCCAAGCAGCAGGCGCGCCGCGAGGAGATCGAGCGCTTCGTGGCGCGCTTCCGCTATCAGGCCAACAAGGCCCGCGCCGCCCAGAGCCGGCTCAAGACCCTCGAGCGCATGGGGGATATCGCCGTGGCCCATGCCGACTCGCCGTTCCACTTCACCATTCCCGCCTCAGACAAGGTCTCCCACCCGCTGCTGGTGCTCGACGAGGCGCGCCTGGGCTACCGTGACGGGGCCGGCCGGGAGACGGTGCAGCTCGACGGCGTCAAGCTGACCCTGCTGCCCGGTCAACGCATCGGCCTGCTGGGTCCCAACGGGGCCGGCAAGTCGACCCTGATCAAGTCGCTGACCGGCGACCTGCCGCTGCTGTCCGGCAGGCGGGTGGCCGGCGAACACCTGGCGATCGGTTACTTCGCCCAGCATCAGCTGGAGGGGCTGGACCTGGCCGCTACCCCCTTCATGCACGTGCAGCGCCTGTCGCCCGCGGCCGCCGACCTGGACATCCGCAAGTTCCTGGGCGGCTTCGGTTTCCACGGCGATGACGTCTTCGCCGAGGTGGGGCGCTTCTCCGGCGGCGAGAAGGCGCGCCTGGCCCTGGCGCTGGTCGCCTGGCAGAAGCCCAACCTGCTGCTGCTCGACGAGCCCACCAACCACCTGGACCTGGAGATGCGCGAGGCGCTCACCGAGGCGCTGGCGAGTTTCGAGGGGACGGTGATCATCGTCTCCCACGACCGCCACCTGCTGCGCGCCACTGTGGACGAGTTCTGGCGGGTGGCCGACCACCGCGTCGAGCCCTTCGACGGTGACCTGGAGGACTACCGGGCCTGGCTGAAGGCGCGTCTGGAGGGCGAGCGCCGCGAGGCCCGGGCCGACAAGGCCGACCGCCAGGCCGAGGCGGAGGGCCCCAGGGAGGATCGCAAGACGGCCCGTCGCGTCGCCGCCGAGCTGCGCGAGAGGCTGCGGCCGCTGAAGAAGCAGCGCGACCGTGCCGAGCAGGCCATGGAAAGGGTCCAGGCAGAGCTTGCCAGCGTGGAGGAGGCACTGGGCGACGCCGAGCTCTATACCGACCCCGCGCGCAAGGCGGAGCTCACCGACCGCCTCGGTCGCCAGGGCGAGCTCAAGTCGCGTCTGGAAGAGCTGGAACAGGCCTGGTTGGAGGCCGAGGAGGCGCTGGAGGCCATGGAGGCAGAACTAAGTAGCTAACTCTCCAGCAGGAAGGTCACCGGCCCGTCGTTGATCAGCGAGACCTGCATGTCGGCGGCGAACTCGCCGCTGGCGACCCGTGGCCAGGCGTCATGGGCGCGCGCGAGCAGGTAGTGGAAGAGCCGGTCGCCCTCGGCGGGCGGCGCGGCGCTGGAGAAGCTGGGCCTCAGCCCCTTGCGGGTATCGGCGGCCAGGGTGAACTGGGCGACCAGCAGCAGGCCGCCCTCGGCCTGCTGGAGGTTCAAGTTCATCCTGCCCGCCTCGTCGGGGAACACCCGGTAGTGCAGCAGCCTGTGCAGCAGGCGGTCGGCCGTCGCCTCGTCGTCGCCCTTCTCGACGCCCACCAGGGCCAGCAGCCCCGTGCCGATGGCGCCCACCTCGCGACCGTCTACCTCGACGCTGGCGCGTTTCACGCGCTGGATCAGGGCCTTCATCGGGCGGGGTCTCCTTGGCTGCCGTCACGGAGCGCCAAGCCTAGCATGTTGCCGCCTCAGCGCCCCAGCAGGTCGTCGCGGAACGCCTCGCCCAGCGGATCCTCCCCCAGCCAGATACCGAACAGGGCGTTGGCCAGCGCCGGATTGTCGCCCTCGTAGAGAATCTCGCCGTTGAGGGCCAGGGTCAGCTCGTCGCCGTCCCAGCCCAAGGCGTAGCGGTCACCGGGGGCGACGTCGCGATAGCGCTCGTTGAAGGCCGCCAGCGGCGATGCCAGCTCGGCATAGCTGGCGTCGTCGAGGGACTTGCGCACGCTCTTGAGGGTTGCCTCGGCGAACTCCTCGGCCTCGATGGCGTGGAAGTACTCGAGTTCCAGGCGGCGCGGCACCTTGGACTGAGGGGCCGGGCGCGGGAAGCCCTGGGCCTGGTAGTAGGCACCGGCATAGGCGTCCCAGATCATGTAGCGAAAGAGGCCGTGGCCGATCCGCTCGTAGCGGCGCTCGTCGGCCTCCAGAGCGGCCGGGAAGCGCGCGCCCTTGATCTCCACCGTCTCGGCCGCCGCCGCGGGGCCGATTGCCAGGGTCGTCAGCAGGAGGGCGCCTCGTAGGCTGGGAAGGGGCATGGCGAACCTCTCACGACAGGGGATTTACCGACATGGACAATACCCATCGGTAAAGGTTTTGTATAGCTATCTTGCGTTCCCTACCAGGCGCGGCAGAGCATGATGTCGCAGTGGGGCTCGGCGAGCAGGTGCTCGGTGATCTGGCTGTGGCGGCCCAGCTGACCGCGGCTGCCCAGGGCGAGCAGGTCCGGCGGCTGGCGGCGCAGGCGGGTCATCAGGACCTCGAGGGGCTCGCCCTGCTCCAGCACCAGCTCGAGCTCCGGGACGTCGTCGAGCTCGCTCATCAGCTGCTCGGTCTCGCGCTCGAGCTGCGTGCGCAGGCGCTCCACCTCGCGGTCGCGCCAGCGGGCATAGTCGCCGTCGGAGCCCAGCTCCCGCTCGCCGGGGATGTCCCAGGCATGGAGCAGGGTCAACCGGGCGCCGGGGAAGCGCTTGAGGGTCTCGCGCAGGGTATGCCGCGAGGTCAGCGAGAAGTCCACCGGTACCAGGATGTCCTGCCACTCCTGGGTGGCCAGGTGGCTGACCGAGAGCACCGGGCAGGGAGCGCTGCGCAGCACCCGGGCGAGGGTGGTGCCGGCGACCAGATCAGGCTGGCCGCGCTTGCGATGGGCGCCGAGGATGATCATGTCCGCCTCGCGCTCATGGGCCTCGCGGATGATCTCGGCATAGGGGGCGCCGGCCATGGTCTGGATCAGGCACTGGGGCTCGGGCAGGGCATAGTCCTCGCGGATGTCGACGAGGGTGGCGCGGATGTCCTCCACCACGGCCGCTTCCAGGTCGTGCAGGACCCGCCGCGGCAGGTAGGGGTCGAGCACATGGATGACATCGAGCCGGGCACCGCTCTCCACCGCCAGGCGGATGGCGCGGGCGAAGGCGGCCCGGTTCTCGGCGGAGAGGTCGCTGGCGAAGAGCAGGGTCTGGTTCATGATGGCTCCCTCCCGGGAAGGTGGATCCCCACGGCACAGCCTTCAGCATGGGCGGCAGGGCGGGAGCGCGCAAGCCAGTCGGGCTACCAGGCAGCATGGAAATGGTGTACCGGCCCATGGCCCTGACCCACGTCAAGCTGGTGGCTCTCCTCGAGCGCCCGCGACAGCCAGGCCTTGGCGGCGGCCACGGCGTCGCGAGGCGCGTCGCCGAGGGCCAGGCGGGCGGTGATCGCCGAGGAGAGGGTGCAGCCGGTGCCGTGCAGGTTGCCGGTGGCGATGCGAGCCCCTTCCACCCAGTGCAGGGCGCCACCCTCGATCAGCAGGTCGGGGCAGTGCTCGCCATGCAGGTGGCCCCCCTTGAGCAGCACGGCGCCGGCGCCCAGGGCCCGCAGGCCCGGGGCCAGCGCCTCCATGCCGGCGCGGTCCTCCGGTACCGGACAGCCCAGCAGCACCGCGGCCTCCGGCAGGTTGGGGGTGATCAGGTCGGCCAGCGGCACCAGGCACTCGCGCACCGCCGCGATGCCGGCATCGTTGACCAGGATGTCGCCGCTCTTGGCCACCATTACCGGGTCGAGCACGATCCAGCCCGGCCGCCGGGTGCCCAGGGCCTCGCGGATCACCTCGGCCACCTCCCGGCTGGCCACCATGCCGATCTTCACGGCGTCGATGGCAATGTCATCGAGCAGCGTCTCGAGCTGGGCGGCGATGAACGCTGCCGGTACCGGATGAACCCCGTTGACGCCGCGGGTGTTCTGGGCGGTCAGGGCGGTGATCACGCTGGTAGCATAGGTTCCCAGGGCCGATAGGGTCTTGAGGTCGGCCTGGATGCCGGCACCGCCACTGGGGTCGGAGCCGGCGATGGTCAGGGTGTTGGGTATGGAGCGGGAGGCGGCCATCGGCGTCACGTCATTGCGGTCGAAGGGGGCCCCTAGCCTACTGCAGCGACGGGGGGCGGTACCATGCTGACCCTGTTCCTGGTGGCGCTGGCCAGCGCCACCCTGCTGCCCGGTGGCTCCGAGGTGTGGCTGGCCCGGCTGTGGTGCAGCGGCGAGCCGGCCCTGCTGCTGTGGGCGGTGGCCAGCGCCGGCAATACCCTGGGCAGCCTGGTCAACGTGGCCCTGGGGCGCTACGCGCGGCATTTCCAGGATCGCCGCTGGTTCCCGGTGTCCCGTCGCGGCTTGGAGCGGGCCGAGCGCTGGTACCTGCGTTTCGGCGAGTGGAGCCTGCTGGCCTGCTGGGCGCCGGTGGTCGGCGACCCGCTCACCGTGCTGGCCGGCGTCCTGCGCCTGCCATGGTGGCGTGCCATCCTGCTGATCGCCCTGGCCAAGGCGGTGCGCTATGCCCTGGTGCTGTGGTTCGCGCAGGCCTGGCTGGCGCCGCTGTGCCGCTGATCGCCAGGCCCAGGATCACTGCCGCAACGCACGGGGGCCGCCCGTAGGCGGCCCCCTGCGCTGGCGAGACAACGGCCTCAGTTGCCGGTGCTCTCGTCCGGGTTGCGGGCGTTGTAGTAGGCCTGCTCGGAGATGGCGTGGTAGTCGACCACCTTGTCCTGGAAAGTCCGGTAGGAGTCGTAGATCTTGCCGGCCATCTCGCTGTCTTCGGCGAGTTCGGCGACCACGTCGGCGGAGTGCTCCTTGGCCTGGGCGAGGACGTCGTCCGGCAGGCGGCGCAGTTCCACCCCGTGCTCGTTGACCAGGGTCTCCAGGGCGTCGTTGTTGCGCGCAGTGTACTCGTCCAGCACATCGGCATTGATGTCGCGCACCGCGGTGCGCAGGATCGCCTGCAGGTCGGCGGGCAGCGAGGCATAGGCCTCCTCGTTGATGATCGCCTCGAACATCACCGTCGGCTCGTGCCAGCCCGGGTAGTAGTAGTAGTCGGCGGCCTGGTGCAGGCCGAAGGCCAGGTCGTTGTAGGGGCCGATCCACTCGGTGGCGTCGATGGCGCCGGACTGCAGCGAGGTGAAGATCTCGCCGCCGGGCATGTTGACGATGGCCACGCCCATGCGCTCCATTACCTCGCCGCCCAGGCCCGGCATGCGCATCTTCAGGCCGTTAAGGTCGTCGACGGAGTTGATCTCCTTGTTGTACCAGCCGCCCATCTGCACGCCGGAAGCGCCGGCGACCAGCACGTCGACGCCGAAGTCGTCATAGAGCTCGTTCCACAGCTCGAGGCCACCGCCGTAGTGCAGCCAGGCGTTCATCTCCTGGGCATTCATGCCGAAGGGCACGGCGGCGAAGAACTGGGCGGCCGGGGCCTTGCCCTTCCAGTAGTAGGAGGCGGAATGGCCGAGCTCCGCGGTGCCCCCGGAGACGGCGTCGAATACCTCGAAGCCCGGCACCAGCTGACCGGCCCCGAAGACCTCGATGGTCAGGCGGCCGTCGGACATCTCCTCGACCAGCTTGGACAGGCGCTCGGGCCCCTGGCCGACGCCCGGGAAGTTCTTCGGCCAGGAGGTGACCATCTTCCACTCGAAGGTTTCCTGGGCCTGCGCGGTGTTGTCGACGCTGGAGACCAGCATCAGGCCGGAGACGGCCCCGCTCATGGCCACGGCGACGGCGAGTGATCTGAGTTTCATGTGCTTTCCCTCTGCTTGTTGTGCGTGTTGTATGTTGTCGTGGAAAGCCCTCGCGAGGGCCGGCGTGTGTCCGGCGGCCACAGCGGCCACCGGCAATCCTGTCGTCATTTATCCGCTCAGAACTGGTCCGGCAGCCAGGTGGCCAGCTCCGGGAACCAGGCCAGGGCCAGCAGCATGCAAAGCTGCAGCACGATGAACGGAATGACCCCGCGGTAGATCGCCGAGGTGGGCACCGAGTCCGGGGCCACGCCGCGCAGGTAGAAGAGCGCGAAGCCGAAGGGCGGGGTCAAAAAGGAGGTCTGCAGGTTGATGGCGATCATGATGCCCAGCCAGATGGGGTCGAGCCCCATGGCCAGCAGGATCGGCCCGACGATCGGTACCACCACGAAGGTGATCTCGATGAAGTCGAGGATGAAGCCGAGCAGGAAGATCACCAGCATCACGATGAGGGTGGCCCCCACCACACCGCCGGGCATGTTCTCGAACAGGCCGGTGACCAGCTCCTCGCCACCATAGGCGCGGAACACCAGCGAGAAGAGCGCGGCACCGATCAGGATCATGAACACCATGGTGGTGACATGGGTCGTCGAACGCAGCACTTCCTTGAGGGTCTGGAGGTCCAGGCGCCGATAGGCCAGGGCCAATACCAGGGCACCGAAGGCCCCCACCGCCGAGGCCTCGGTGGGCGTGGCGAAGCCGCCGAGAATCGAGCCCAGCACGATGACGATCAGCACGACGGGTGGCACCAGCCCCTTGAGTAGCAACAGCCCGAGGCCGCCCTTGTGACCGAGCTCGGCCATCAGCTCCCGGCGATCGACAGCCGGCGCGGCACTGGGCTTGAGCCAGGCGATGATCGCCACATACACGATGTAGAACGCCACCAGCAGCAAGCCGGGTACCAGGGCGCCCATGAACAGGTCGCCTACCGAGACCGTCTTGGGGCTGAAGATGCCCATCGACAGCTGGGCCTGCTGATAGGCGGAGGAGAGCACGTCGCCTAGCAGTACCAGGGCGATGGAGGGCGGAATGATCTGGCCCAGGGTGCCGGTGGCACAGATGGTGCCGGTGGCCAGCGGCATGCTGTAGCCGCGCTTGAGCATGGTCGGCAACGACATCAGGCCCATGGTCACCACGGTGGCGCCGACGATCCCGGTGGAAGCGGCCAGCAGCATGCCGACCAGGGTCACCGAGATGCCCAGGCCCCCGCGCAGCGAGCCGAACAGCAGAGCCATGGCCTCGAGCAGGGTCTCGGCGACCTTGGACTTCTCCAGCAGCACCCCCATCAGCACGAACAGCGGCACCGCCAGCAGGGTCTGGTTGGTCATGATGCCGTAGAGGCGATTGGGAAAGGCACCCAGGTACCCGCTGTCGAAGTGGGCATCGATCCCCAGGGTCTCGAGTCCCAGCCCCAGGCCGGCGAAGGCCAGGGCGGTGCCGGCCAGCGACAGGGCGACGGGATAGCCGGCCATCAGCACCAGGCAGATGACGAGGAACAGCACCAGCGGCATGAACTCCAGCATCACAGGCGCTCCTCGGCGTGGTCGTGGTCATGGGCGGGCGGGTCGATGCGCCCGGTGAGGACCAGGAGGTGGCGACTCGCCTCCACCAGCGCCTGCAGGAGCATCAGCCCGGCGAACAGCGGGATCAGCGTCTTGAGCAGGAAGACCCCGGGGATGCCGCCGGAATCGGGCGACCCCTCGAAGATGCGCCACGACTTGCTCACGTAGCCCGTGCTCGACAGGATCACGAAGACCATCACCGGCAGCAGCAGGAAGAGGGTGCCGCAGAGGTCGACCAGCGCCTTGCGCTTCGGCGTCATGGCACGATAGAAGATGTCCACGCGCACATGGCCGTCGTGCTTGAGGGTCCAGGCGGCCGCCAACATGAAGACGGTGGCATGCATGTACATCACCGACTCCTGCATGGGAATGCTGTTGAAGCTGAAGGCGTAGCGCAGCACCACGATCAGGAACTGGATGAGCATCATCGCCAGGACAAGCCAGGAGAGGCTTCTGCCGAGCCATTCCGAGGCACGGTCGAGCCAGGCGATGACGCCTGGCAGCTCACGGGGTTGGGCCATGGGTGTGGGTCTCGCTGTTCGGTCTTCGCGTCTGATGGACGATATTGTTGCATACCGGCGTCCCGGCAGCAGCTACTCGGGCCAACGTTGACTATACGATACTCGCGCGGTGGCCGTCAGCGCTGCCGCCGTCGGGTCTTGTCTCGGGTGGCGGCCAGGCAGGTTTCCAGGCAGGCCTCGGGCAGTCGCACGTCCACGGCGATGGGCAGGTGGTCCGAGAAGAGGTGGTCGAGCACCCGCACCTCGTCGGCCTGGAGGGAGTCCGACAGCAGGATGTGGTCCAGGGCTCGGCGGGGCTGCCAGGAGGGGTAGCTCAGCGGCGGGCGCACCGGATGCAGCGGCAGCGAGGCGCAGAAGCGCCGGTGGCCATGGAGCTGTTCGGGGGTGCAGTTGAGGTCCCCCATCACCACCACATGGCGCAGCGGCTGGATGATCTCACTGAGGTAGTCGAGCTGGCGTACCCGGCCACGGTGGCTCAGCGCCAGGTGGGCGACGAACAGGTGCAGGGCATCGGGGCCCTCGCCGTAGCGGGCATGGATGGCGCCGCGGCCGGGCAGGGTGCCGGGCAGGCGGTACTCCTTGATGCGGGTCGGGGCCAGCCGCGACAGCAGCCCGTTGCTGTGCTGGGCGATGCGGCCCAGGTTGCGGTTGAGCTGCTGGAAGTGGTGGGGAAAGCCGGCATGGCTGGCCAGGTACTCCACCTGGTTGACCTGGCTCGAGCGGAAGCTCCCGCCGTCGGCCTCCTGGAGGCCGACGATGTCGAAGCGGCCGAGCACTTCGCCGATCATGTCCAGGCGCCGCAGCCGGTTCGGGTGCGGTAGCAGGTGCTGCCAGCTGCGCGTCAAGTAGTGGTGGTAGGCCGAGGTCTGGATGCCCACCTGCAGGTTGAAGGTGAGCAGCTTCAAGTGGCCGCCCTCGAGCAGCGGCGTCCTTGCCTCGGCCAGGTGCGACATCTCAGTCTGCCCGCTCCTCGCGGACCCGCTCGACCAGGGCGCCGGCGACCTCTGGCATGTTGTCGAGGCTGCCGGCCGAGCTCGGCGAGACGAGGTAGCGGCCGTCGACGATCAGCGCCGGCACGCCCATCAGCTGCATCTGGCGCATGCGGGCATGGGCCTGGTTCACCTTGCCCTTGACGGCGAAGGAGCCCAGTGCCCCCTTGGCCTCCTCTTCGCTGACGCCATAGTCGCTGAAGAAGGCGGCGATGGCATCGGGGTCGGTCAGGCTGCGCCCCTCCTCGTGGATGGCATGGAAGAAGTCGTCATGCAGGTCGTCGAGGATCTCCAACTCCTGGGCCGCGTAGAAGGCGAAGGCATGCGTGTTCCAGTCGCCGCCCATGGTGGCCGGCATGCGCTGGAAGGCGACATCCTCAGGCTGCTCGGCCACCCAGGCGTTGAGTGGCTCCTCCAGGTTGTAGCAGTGGGGACAGCCGTACCAGAAGGCCTCGGTCACCGCGATGTGCCCGTCCTCGACCTGGGTCTCCACCGGATTGTCGAGCACCTCGTATTGCTCGCCCTCGACGAGCGACTGGGCGGTAGCCAGGCCCGGCAGGGCGAGGCCGGCGAGGACGAGCATCAGGGGCTTGAGCATGGGGTTCTCCTTGAATGAATCGTGATCCAGGGCGGTACAACCCAGGCTTTGAGTCCCGACCGGGGGTGGGGTTCCCCGCAGACGCCGAGGGCGGCCAACGGCCGCCCTCGGCGTGTCAGCGCAGCCTGCGCCGGGTCGGCCTCAGTGCAGGCCGAGCACGTAGTTGGCCACGGCTTCCATGTCGCGATCGCTCAGCTTGGAGGCGATATCACTCATCATGTTGGCGGGGGAGTTGTTCCGCGCGCCAGAGGCGAAGTCCTGCAGGGTGCTCAGGGTGTACTCGGGGTGCTGGCCGGAGAGCGCCGGATAGACAGCGCTGCCGATGCCCTCGCCGGTGGGCGTGTGGCAGGCGGCACAGGCGGGGACGCCCTTGGCCATGTCGCCGGCGCGATAGAGCTCGCGGCCGCGCTCGACCAGCGCCTCCTCGGCATCGGCCTGGCCCAGGGCGGGGTCCATGTCGGCGAAGTAGACTGCTACGTCCCAGGCATCCTGGTCGGAGTAGTTGTCCACCTGGCCGGCCATCTGGGCCACCTCGCGATCACCGTCGCGGATGTCCATGATCTGCTTGGCCAGGTAGGAGGCCTGCTGGCCGGCCAGGTTGGGAAAGGCGCCGGACGGGCTGATGCCCTGCTGGCCGTGGCAGGCGGCACAGGCCTGCGCCTTCTCCTTGCCCGCTGCGGCATCGGCATCCGCTTGAAGGTCTGCATGGGCCACGCCGACGGCGCCCACGGTGATTGCCAGGCTTGCCAGTAGCTTTCTCATCGCTGTTCCACTATCCCGTTACGTTGTTGGCCGGTACGTACCCCGGGTGCCGCCCGATCCTCGAGGCCGGCTGCCCTCAGGCCGATCGTCGCCGACGCCCTGTGGTCGGTCGCTGACGGCCGGAGCACGGTGATATACTGGCGCGCCCCGGGTCGCAGACAAAGACACTGCATTATAACGGAACACCCGAGCCGCGGGAATGCAAGCCGTGGCGCCCTTGATCAACGTCAGGATTTTCCCGCCATGTCGCGACTCAACTCTCGCCTCAACTATCAGGCCTCGCGTTTCCTCACCAGCGCCCCGACCCTGGCCAGGTGCCCGCCGGACGAGGGTGCCGAGGTGGCCTTCGCCGGCCGCTCCAATGCCGGAAAGTCCAGCGCCATCAATGCCCTGACGCGGCAGAAGGCGCTGGCGCGCACCTCCAAGACGCCGGGACGCACCCAGCTGATCAACTTCTTCACGCTGGGCGAGGACAGCGGCCACCGGCTGGTCGACCTGCCGGGCTACGGCTACGCCAAGGTGCCCGAGCAGGTTAAGCTGGAGTGGCAGCGCCATCTCTCCGACTACCTGCGCCGCCGCGGCTCGCTGCGCGGGCTGGTGCTGGTGATGGACGTGCGTCACCCGCTGACGGAGTTCGACCAGACCCTGCTCGGCTGGGCCGACGAGGCTGGCATGCCGGTGCACATCCTGCTGACCAAGGCCGACAAGCTCAAGAGCGGCGCGGCGAAGAGCGCCCTTCAGCAGGTGCGCTCGCGGCTGCGCGAGTGGGAGGACCTGGTGAGCATCCAGCTCTTCTCCGCCCTCAAGAAGCAGGGCATCGAAGAGGTGCACGAGCGCCTCGATCAGTGGCTGCTCGATGCCGAGCCAAGCTGACCCCGGAGGGCTCTAGCCCTTACGCTCCAGCCGGTCGATCAATGCCGGCAGCTCCCGCACGTGGCGCAGGCGGTGCACCCCCGCGGGGAGCTCGCCGGCATGCGGCGTGTCGGCGGCGATCCAGGCCGCGCGCATGCCCAGGCGCAGGGCCGGCAGCACATCCTCCTGCCAGGAATCCCCCACATGCAGTGCCCGGGAGGGCGGCGTGGCGAGCCATGCCAGGGCGGCGAGGAAGGGACGGGCGTCCGGCTTGGGCGCCTGGATCTCGCCGGCGGCGATGGCTACCCGGAAGTGGCGGTAAAGCGCCAGGCGATGCACTGCCAGGTTGCCGTTGGTGATGGCTCCCAGCCGGTAGCGGCCACCGAGCTCGGTGAGCAGCGGCTCCACCTCGGGATGGGGCGAGACCGCGAGGCGCAGCTCGTGGAAGCGGGCCATGGTCGCGGCGGCCCACAGCCAGGCGCCACTGCGCGGCAGCCCGAACTCCTCCAGCAGCGCGACGAGGGCGCGCTCGCGCAGCCAGCTGAAGTCGCCACGACGCAGCGGGTGCCGCTCGGCGAGCTCGCGGCGACCGGCCTGGTAGGCCGCCAGGGGGAAGCGCTCGGCGAAGCGGCCGAGATGCGTTTCGCCGCGGCGCGCCAGCCAGGCGGCCAGGGCCTCGTCGAGCCAGGCATAGTGGCCGCTCTCGGTGCGCGCCATCACGCCGCGGTTATCCCACAGGGTGTCGTCGAGGTCGAAGGTGATCGCCTGCAGGCTCATGAAGGCTCCCCGCCATCGTCGGTGCGGCGGCGTGCCCGGGGGTGGGCCGCGTCGTAGCTGGCCGCCAGGTGCTGCCAGTCGAGCCGGGTGTAGACCTGGGTGGTGGCGAGGTCCGCATGGCCCAGCAGCTCCTGCACGGCCCGCAGGTCCTGACTCGACTCCAGCAGGTGGCTGGCGAAGGAGTGGCGCAGCCGGTGCGGGTGGAGGTGCTCGGCCAGCCCCCTGGCCCTGGCCAGGCCGGCCAGCCGCTTCTGGATGGCGCGATGGCCCAGCCGGGCACCGCGCACCCCGACGAGCAGCGCCGGCGTGTCGCGCGCGGCCAGCTGGCCGCGCACCGCCTGCCAGGCCTCCAGCGCCTGGCGCGCCCGGCGACCCACCGGGACCTGGCGGGGCTTGCCGCCCTTGCCCAGCACCCGCACCCGCTGCGGCTGGAGGTCGCCGAGGTCCAGCGCCGCCAGCTCGGCCAGGCGCAGGCCGCTCGAGTAGAAGAGCTCGAGCATCGCCTGGTCGCGCCGGGCCAGGGGCGAGTCGTCGTGGGGTGTGTCGAGGAAGCGTGCCAGCTGGTCCACGTCCAGGGGATGCGGCAGGTGCCGGGGCTGGCGCGGTGTCCGCACCAGCGGCACCGGGTTGTGGCGGAGCCGGCCGGCCTCCACCAGATAGCGGGCGAAGCCCGAGATGGCCGCCCGGCGCCGGGCCAGGCTGCGCGGGGCCTGCCCCCGCAGGCGCTCGCTGCCCAGGAAACGGCGCAGCAGGGCGGCATCCAGCCGCGACCAGTCGTCGATGGCCTCGGCCTCGAGAAAGCTCACCAGGGCCGCCAGGTCACGCCGGTAGGCACTGATGGTCGCCGGACTGGCGGTGCGGGCCAGCCCGGCCAGGAAGGCGTCGACCTCGCGGTCCAGCGCGCGAGCGGTCACGGCGAGGCCGGGGCCAGGCGCACCAGCAGCCGCGCCACCACCTCGCCCACGTACTCGGTGAACAGGGTATCCATGCTGGCGCGGAAGTGGTCGGGGTCGGGGCTCGCCAGCACCAGGTAGCCCAGCGGCTCGCCCAGGGTCAGCCGCGACAGGGCGCAGGAGCCGGCCTTGTCGGGCGCCGGCACATGGGGCAGCAGGCGCTTCCAGTCGGTCGGCGTCAGTCGCGTGCAGCGGCTGGTGCGGCCGTCGAGCAGGGCGGCCAGACGCTGGCCGGCATGGTCGTCGAGGACCTGGCGCGGGGCCTGGGGCGGCCGGGGCTCGGCATCGGTGAGGCTGGCCGGGCACCACAGCGCCACCGCCGGGGTATGGAAGCGCTCGGCGAGCTGGGTGGCCAGCGCCTGGCCCAGGGCGTCGTTGTCCTCGGCCTCGAGCAGCGCCAGCACCAGCTCGCGGGTGCGGCGATACTGGCCCTCGTTGTGGCGGGCCGACTCCAGCAGCTGCTCCAGACGCCACTCGGCCTGCTCGGCGCGGGAGCGCAGGTCGTGGACCAGCCGCTCGAGCAGCGAGGTGGCGCCGCGGGCCTCGGGGTGCGGCACCTTGAGCTGCTGCAGCAGGCCCTCGCGACCGACGAAGAAGTCAGGGTGGCAGGCCAGCCACTGGGCCACCCGGTCGGGGTCGAGGGTCTTGCGCGGGTCGGGGGCGGCTCGGGTCATGGCAGCTTCTCCTCTGGTGGCGGGGCGGCTCAGTTCAGGACGATGCGGCCGTCGAAGACGCGCTCGGCGGGACCGGTCATGATCAGGGAGGCGTCGCCGCCGGCCCAGTCGATGCGCAGGTCGCCGCCGCGCAGGTGCACGGTGACCGGGCTCTCCAGCAGCCCCTGGCGGATGCCGCTGGCCACCGCGGCGCAGGCGCCGGTGCCGCAGGCGAGGGTCTCGCCACTGCCGCGCTCGTATACCCTCAAGCGTATCTCATGGGCAGAAATCACCTGCATGAAGCCCACATTGACCCGCCGCGGGAAGCACGGATGGGCCTCGAGGGCCGGTCCCAGGCGCTCGACGGCGGCCGTGTCGACGTCGTTGACGCGCAGCACCGCATGGGGGTTGCCCATCGAGACCACGCCCACCTCGAGGCGCTCGCCGTCCACTTGCAGCGGATGCAGCGGGCGGTCCTCGGCGGCCTCGAAGGGCAGCGCCTCGGGCGCGAAGCGCGGCGCGCCCATGTCGACGCGAACCTGGCCGTCGTCCTCGACCACCAGCGTCAGCGGGCCGCCGGCGGTCTCGACATGGATCTCGCGCTTGTGGGTCAGGCGCTGGTCGCGCACGAAGCGGGCGAAGCAGCGGGCGCCGTTGCCGCAGTTCTCCACCTCGCTGCCGTCGGCGTTGTAGATCCGGTAGCGGAAGTCCATCTCCGGGTCCCGCGGGGGTTCCACGACCAGCAGCTGGTCGAAGCCGATGCCGAAGCGGCGGTCGGCGAGCCGTCGGATCTGGTCGTCGGTCAGGTGGGCCCGCTGGGTGACCAGGTCGACCACCATGAAGTCGTTGCCCAGCCCCTGCATCTTGGTGAAGTGCAGCAGCATCAGCGCGCCTCCCCCCCGCGGCCTGGGGCGTCGTCGGGCAGCAGCGACTCTCCGGCCCAGAGTTCTTCCAGGCGTTCGCGGCGGCGCACCAGGTGGGTGGTCTCGCCGTCGACCATCACCTCGGCGGGGCGCGGACGACTGTTGTAGTTCGAGGCCATCGCGAAGCCGTAGGCACCGGCGGAGCGTACCGCCAGCAGGTCGCCGGGAGCGATGGCGAGCGCGCGGTCCTTGCCCAGGAAGTCGCCGGTCTCGCAGACCGGGCCGACCACGTCGTAGACGGCGCTCTCCCGTGGGCGGCGGGTGTCGACCGGGATGATCGCCTGCCACGCCTGGTAGAGGGCGGGGCGGATCAGGTCATTCATGGCCGCGTCGACGATGGCGAAGTTCTTCGTCTCGCCGGGCTTGAGGAACTCGACCCGGGTCAGCAGCACCCCGGCATTGGCGGCGATGGAGCGACCCGGTTCGAAGAGCAGGGTCAGGCGTTCGCTGCCCGGCCATTTCGACAGTCGCTCGAGCAGGGCGGTGGCATAGTCGAAGGGCGCCGGCGGGCGCTCGTTCCGGTAAGGCACGCCGAGGCCGCCGCCCAGGTCCAGGTGTTCCACCTCGATGCCGCGCTCGCGCAGGCGCTCGAGCAGCAGCAGCAGGCGGTCCAGGGCGTCGAGGAAGGGCGAGAGCTCGGTGAGCTGCGAGCCGATATGGCAGTCCAGGCCGGTGACGCGCACGTGGGGGAGCGTGGCGGCGAGCTCGTAGACGGCCAGCGCCTCGTCCACCGGGATGCCGAACTTGTTGTCCTTGAGCCCGGTGGAGATGTAGGGGTGGGACCCGGCGTCCACGTCCGGGTTGACCCGCAGCGACACCGGGGCCACCTTGCCGAGCCGTCCGGCCACGGCGTCGAGGCGCTCGAGCTCGGGGCGCGACTCAACGTTGAAGCACTTGATGCCCACCTGCAGGGCGCGGGCCATCTCGGCCTCCTGCTTGGCGACCCCGGAGAACACCACCCGGGCCGGGTCGCCGCCGGCGGCCACTACCCGCTCCAGTTCGCCCACGGAGACGATGTCGAAGCCGGCGCCGAGCCTCGCCAGCAGCCCCAGTACCGCCAGGTTGCTGTTGGCCTTCACTGCGTAGCAGATCAGGTGCGGGTGTCCGCCCAGCGCCTCGGTATAGGCGCGGAAGTGGCGAGATAGCGTCGCGCGGGAGTAGACGTAGCAGGGGGTGCCGAACTCCTCGGCGATGCGGGTGAGCGGCACGTCCTCGCCATAGAGGACGCCGTCGCGGTATTCGAAGTGGTCCATGCCTAGCTCTCGTCGTCTCGGGCGGTGTCGTCGTCCTGCCGGGCTGCGTCCTCGTCCGACGCCTCCTGCTGGCCGGCGGGGTCGTAGCGCTCGGCGGCCGCCTCGTCGCCGGGCAGGTAGAGCGGGCCCTTCTGGCCACAGCCGGCCAGGGCCAGCGCCAAGGCCAGTCCCATGGTCAGGGGGGCGAGGCCACGCATCAGGCCTGGCCCGTCAGGGTCGCCAGGGCGTCCCGGGCCCGCTGGGCCGCGGCGCGTACCTGGTCCGGGGCGGTGCCGCCGATATGGTTGCGGGCGGCCACCGAGCCCTCCAGGGTCAGCACCTCGAAGACGTCCGCCTCGATGGTGTCGGAGAACTGCTTGAGTTCCTCGAGGCGCATCTCGGAGAGGTCCTTGCCCTCGGCCAGCCCGAAGGCCACCGACTGGCCGACGATCTCGTGGGCGTCGCGGAAGGCCACGCCCTTGCGCACCAGGTAGTCGGCGAGGTCGGTGGCGGTGGAGAAGCCGCGGCGGGCGGCCTCGGCCATGCTGGCCTTCCTGGGTTCGATGGCCGGCACCATGTCGGCGAAGGCGCGCAGGCAGCCCTTGACGGTATCCAGGCTGTCGAACAGCGGCTCCTTGTCCTCCTGGTTGTCCTTGTTGTAGGCCAGCGGCTGGGACTTCATCAGGGTCAGCAGGCCCACCAGATGGCCGTAGACCCGGCCGGTCTTGCCGCGCACCAGTTCCGGCACGTCCGGATTCTTCTTCTGCGGCATGATCGAGGAGCCGGTGCAGAAGCGGTCGGGCAGGTCGATGAAGTCGAACTGGGCGCTGGTCCACAGCACCAGCTCCTCGCTCATGCGCGACAGGTGCATCAGCAGGATGCTGGCGAAGGCGGTGAACTCGATGGCGAAGTCGCGATCGCTCACCGCATCGAGGCTGTTCTCGGCGGGGCGCTCGAAGCCCAGCAGCTCGGCGGTGACGTGGCGGTCGATGGGGTAGGTGGTGCCGGCCAGCGCGGCGGCGCCGAGCGGCATCACGTTGACCCGCCGGCGGCAGTCGAGCAGGCGCTCGTGGTCGCGGGCGAGCATCTCCTGCCAGGCCAGCAGGTGGTGGCCAAAGGTGACCGGCTGGGCGGTCTGCAGGTGGGTGAAGCCGGGCATGATGGTGTCGGCCTCGCGGTCGGCCAGGGTGATCAGCCCCTCGCGCAGGCGGGCCAGCTCGGCGCCGACCACGTCGATCTCGTCGCGCAGGAAGAGGCGGATGTCGGTGGCCACCTGGTCGTTGCGCGAGCGGCCGGTGTGCAGCTTCTTGCCGGTGATGCCGATCTTCTCGGTGAGCCGCGCCTCGATATTCATATGCACGTCCTCGAGGGCCACGGACCACTCGAAGGTGCCAGCCTCGATCTCGCCGCGGATCTCGCCGAGCCCCTCGATGATGGCGTCGCGCTCCTCGTCGGTCAGCACCCCGACCCGGGCCAGCATGGTGGCATGGGCGATGGAGCCCTGGATGTCGTGGAGGGCGAGGCGCTGGTCGAAGTCGACCGAGGCGGTGAAGCGCTCGACGAAGGCGTCGGTGGGCTCGCTGAAGCGGCCGCCCCAGGACTGGTTGGTGCCGGGGTTCGGTGAACTAGGGCTCATCGGGCTGGGCATCCTGCTAGACGATTGCGGTGGGTGACGGCCGGCGTGCCGGCCGCAGCGCCGCCGGGGCGGTGCTGCCTTGACATGGCGGAAAGTGTACCAGAGTCCGTGGGGCTGGCGAGGGGCGGCAGTGGAAGGTCGCCGCGGGACGACGCGATTTTTCCTGCCTCGCGCGGTGCTTTATGATGAAGGATATCCATGTCATCACCGGGCGGCGGCACAACGCGCGCCAACGGCAGGCAACCGGTACGGGAGAACCACGTGCAAGCCATCAATACCCTGCGTATCGCCACCCGCAAGAGTCAACTGGCCATGTGGCAGGCCGAGCATGTCCGCGACCGACTCATGGCCGCCCATCCCGGCCTGAAGGTGGAGCTGGTGGCCATGTCCACCCGCGGCGACAAGATCCTCGACACGCCGCTGGCCAAGGTCGGCGGCAAGGGACTCTTCGTCAAGGAACTCGAGGAGGCGATGCTCGACGGCCGCGCCGACATCGCCGTGCACTCCATGAAGGACGTGCCCATGCACTTTCCCGAGAGCCTGGGTCTCTCGGTGATCCTCGAGGGTGCCGAGCCCACCGACGCCTTCATCTCCAACCACTACGCCTCCCTGGACGAGCTGCCCGAAGGGGCGCGCATCGGCACTTCGAGCCTGCGTCGCGGCCTGCAGATGCGCGAGGCACGTCCCGACCTCGAGGTCCTGAGCCTGCGCGGCAACGTCCAGACCCGCCTGGGCAAGCTCGACGACGGCGAGTTCGACGCCATCCTGCTGGCCACCTCGGGCCTCCGGCGCCTGGGCCTCGACGACCGCATCACCATGGAGCTGCCCCCCGAGGTCTGCCTGCCGGCCTGCGGCCAGGGCGCGCTGGGCATCGAGTGTCGGCTGCACGACCCCGAGCTGCTCGCGCTGCTCACCCCCCTGGACGATGCGGCCACCGCGACCCGGGTGCGCGCCGAGCGGGCCATGAACACCCGCCTGGAGGGGGGCTGCCAGGTGCCCATCGGCGGTCATGCGGTGTTCGAGGACGACGGCCAGACCCTGTGGCTGCGGGCCCTGGTGGGCAATCCGGAAGGCACTTGGGTGCTGCGTGCCGAGGGGCGCGGCTCCATGCACGAGCCGGAGGCCCTGGGGATTCGTGTCGCCGAGGAGCTGCTCGACCAGGGCGCCGGCGAGATCCTCGCCGAGGTCTACGGCGCCGGCTGATGGCGGACCTGCCGGTACTGATCTCCCGGCCGGGCGAGCGGGCTGGCCCGCTGGCCGCGGCCATCGAGGCCCGCGGCCTCGACGTCCTGCGTCTGGACGTCATGCGCCTCGAGGCGTTGCCGGACGCCCCGGCGACGCGCACCGCCTGGCTGGACATCGACCACTTCCACAAGGTGGTGGTGGTGAGCCCCTTCGCCGCCGAGTGCCTGGTCGAGGCGCTGGACCGCTACTGGCCGCAGTTGCCGGTGGGCATCGACTTCTATGCCGTGGGGGCCTCTACCGCCGCCCTGCTCCACCGGCGCCTGGGCGTGCGGGTCCATGTGCCCTCGCCCTCGGCCGGTGAGGACACCAGCGAGGCGCTGCTGCGGCTCGCCTCCCTGCAGGCCCTCGACGCGCGGCGCGTGCTGCTGGTCGCCGGCGAAGGAGGGCGTGCGCTGATCGCCGAGACTCTGGCGGCACGCGGTGCCCGGGTGAGGCGCCTGGCGGTCTATCGCCGTCGCCTCCTCGACCCCGAACCCGCCATGCAGGCGCGACTCGCTGCCGGCGATTACCGTGCGCTGGTGGTCAGCAGCGGAGAAATCCTCGAACATCTGGCAAGATGGTGCACAGACGCCGCCTTGAACCAACCGCTAATCGTTTCCAGTGCCCGGTTGGCTACACTGGCCGGCAGGCTGGGGTTTCGTTTCCCCGTCGTGGCGTCGGGTGCCACGCCTGCCGCCCTGGCGGTCGCGGTCGCCAGGAGCAGCGCCCCGGAGGAGGCCGATGTCGATCATGATGATCTCGAAAAGGGCTAGCGACAGATGAGCAAGCAACCACACGATCAGGACGAACAGCAGGCGCCCTCCGGCGCGGAATCGGCGAGCTCGGGAGGCGAGGCCGGCAAGCCGGCCGCTTCCGGCAGGCGTCGATCGCGTCGCTATGACAAGGCCGGTGGCAAGCAGGCCGCCGGCGCGACGCAGGGCAAGCCGGACGCCACGCAGGCGCCTGCTGCGGCCGGCGAGTCCGGCGCCGGTAAGACGTCGTCCAGCGCCGCCGACACGTCCGCCAGCCCTCCGGCAAAGGGCGACAAGCCAGCAACCGGCAGCGACAAGCCCGCGGCGGAAAAGCCTGCGGCAGAGAAGCCCGCGGCGGAAAAGCCTGCGGCAGAGAAGCCCGCGGCAGAGAAGCCCGCGGCGGAAAAGCCTGCGGCAGAGAAGCCCGCGGCAGAGAAGCCCGCGGCAGAGAAGCCCGCGGCAGAGAAGCCCGCGGCAGAGAAGCCCGCGGCAGAGAAGTCCGCGGCAGAGAAGCCCGCCGCGAGCCAGGCGGCCAGCCCCAAGCCGACTGCCTCGAGTGGCGGTGCCGACAAGTCCGGCAAGGCCGACACCTCGGCCAAGATCGGCAAGAGCGCCGGCAGCGGTGGTTCGACCGCCGCGGCGGGTGGCGGTGCGTCCGCTGCCACGACGGGGAGCTCCGGTGGTGATGGCCGCAAGGGCGGGGGCAAGGCCGGTATCCTGGCCCTGGTGCTGGTGATCCTGCTGGCCATCGGGGTTGTGCTGTTCGGCTGGCAGGCCTGGCAGAAGCTCGACGCCCAGCAGCAGCGCCTGGCCTCGCTGCCCGGCGACGTGGCCAGCCAGTCGGACCTCGGCGACCTGCAGGGGCAGCTCGAGAGCGCGGAGAGCGAGCGTGATGCGGCCCTCGACTCGGCCCTCTCCGACCTGCGCGGCGAATTCGCCGACTATCGCGGCAGCGTCGACGAGACCCTGGACAAGGTGCTCGACGAGCTCTCCCGCGAGCAGGACACCGACGAGCGCGACTGGCTGCACGCCGAGGCCGCCTACCTGCTGCGCCTGGCCAACCAGCGCCTGCAGCTGGAGCGCGATGTCGAGGGCGCCGCCGCCCTGTTGCGCACCGCCGACGAGCGGCTCCGCGAGGCCGACAACCCGGCCCTGGTGCCGGTGCGCCGCGAGATCGCTTCCGAGCTGGCCGCGCTGGACTCGGTGCCGCGGGTCGACCGTACCGGGCTCTACCTGGCGCTCAACGCCCAGCAGGAGCAGCTCGCCGGCCAGCCGCTGGCCCAGGAGATCGAGGAGATCACCGCCGACGCCGCCGCCCTCGAGGAGGCGCCCACGGGCGGGTGGCAGGAGCAGTTGGCGCGCTTCGGCGGCGAGCTCAAGGAGCTGGTCACCGTGCGCCAGCACGACCAGGCCCTGGAGGCGCTGATCTCGCCGGAGCAGGAGTCCTATCTGCGCCAGAGCGTGCGCCTGGTGCTCGAGCAGTCCCAGCTGGCGCTGCTCAAGGAGGAGCAGGAGCTCTATGAGGCCAGCCTCGACAAGGCCCTGACGCTGATCCGCGGCTACTATGACACCAGCGCCAGCGGCGTCCAGTCGGTGATCGAGCGTCTCGAGGAGCTCAAGGAGCAGAGCATCCGCCCGGAGCTTCCCGATATCAGCGGCTCCCAGCAGGCGCTGGCGACCTTTATCGAGCGGCGCTTCGAGGGTCGTGGCAACAGCCAGGAAAATGACGATGGCCAGGGCCAGGGAGATGACGCATGAGAAAGCTGATCCTGATCGTGGTCCTGGGCCTGGCGCTCGGGGCGCTGTTCGGCCAGCTGATGATGTCGGTGCCGGGCTACTGGCTGGTGCGGGTGGGTGATACCTCCTTCCAGACCTCCTTCTGGTTCGGCCTGATCCTGCTGCTGGCCGCCTTCATCGTGCTGCACTTCGCCCTGCGGCTGCTGATGCGCCTGACGCGGCCGGTGAGCCGCTTCAAGGTGTGGAACAGCCGTGCCCGCAACCGCACCGCCATGAAACGCACCGTGCGCGGCCTGGTGGCGCTGGCCGAGGGCCGCTGGAAGAAGGCCGAGAAGTCGCTGGTCAAGGCGGCCGATGACTCCAGCACGCCGCTGGTCAACTACCTCTCGGCGGCCCTGGCGGCCCACTACCAGGGGCGCTACGAGCAGGCCGACACCCTGCTCAAGCGGGCCCACCTGAGTACCGAGGGGGCCGACACCGCGGTGGGCATGATGCAGGCCCAGCTGATGCTGGACCGCCAGCAGTACGAGGAGGCGCTGGCAATCCTCACCCGCCTGGACCGCCACTTGCCCAATCACCCCCAGGTGCTCAAGCAGCTCAAGCAGGCCTACCTCAGCGTCAGCGACTGGGATGGCCTGCGCCGCCTGATGCCCCGGCTGGGGGCCCAGCAGCTGATCTCCCGCGAGGAGCGCGAACAGCTCGAGCTGCGCGCCTACCGCGAGCTGATCGGCCAGGAGGCGCGCAGTCCCGGCGACATCGAGCGAGTCCGCAACCTCTGGGCCGACATGCCCGACTACCTGCGTATCAACACCGACCTGATCGTGCTCTATGGCGAGGCGCTGGTGCGGGGCCACGAGGAGGGCATCGCCGAGCGGCTGCTGCGCCACTCGCTCAAGGAGCACTGGGACAGCCGCCTGGTGCTGCGCTATGGCCTGCTCGACGTGGATGCCCCGCGGCAGCTGGTGGTGGCGGAGAAGTGGCTGCAGGAGCGGCCCAACGACCCGGACCTGCTGCTGACCCTGGGGCGCCTGTCGCTGCGCAACGCCTACTGGGGCAAGGCCCAGGAGTACTTCGAGGCGAGCCAGCGCCAGCGGCCAAGCGGCGTGGCCAGTGCCGAGCTGGCCCGGCTCTATGCCAACTTGGGCGAGCACCAGAAGAGCCAGCTCTTCTATCGGCAAAGCGTCGAGCTGCTCGACAAGTCGCTGCCCTCCCTGCCCCAGCCGAGCGAGGCGCCGCACGAGGAGAAACAGAGCAAGACGGCCTGAGCGCTCGCCGCCGAGCCGGCCAGTGATCCACTCTCCATGGGGCGCCTTAGGGCGCCCCTTCTGCTGCCTGGCCATCCGGTATCCAGGTATTAGACCTTTTTGTATACCCTGATGGCGCCTCGGGTGTTGTCCAATCGGTCAGGAATTGCCTACCCTAGTCGGCGACAGACCTTCCACCACGACCCACAACAACAACGGGACCCCGCCATGGAACAGACATCGACCGCCGCCGCCTCTCCCGCCGACGCCTCGGAGGGGCGTTGGATCGACCGCTACTTTCGTGTACGTGACCGCGGCTCCTCCCTGCGCACCGAGGTGCTCGCGGGGATCGCCACCTTCCTGGCCTCGATGTACATCGTCGTGGTCAATCCAGCGATCCTCTCGGATGCCGGCATCCCCTTCTCGGCGGCCCTCTCCGCCACCGTGCTGATCAGCTTCATGAGCAGCCTGGCCATGGGGCTCTATGCGCGCAACCCCATCCTGGTGGCCCCCGGCATGGGCATGAATGCGCTCTTCACCTACACCCTGGTGCTGGGCGCCGGCCTCTCCTGGGAGGTGGCGCTGGGCTGCGTCTTCTGGTCCGGCGTGCTGTTCGCGGTGCTGGCGATGTTCAACGTGCGCCAGGCGATCATCGAGGCGATCCCGGCCTCGCTGCGCTACGCCATCACCTGCGGCATCGGGCTCTTCATCACCTTCATCGGGCTGAAGAACGCCGGCTTCATCGTCGGCAGCGAGGCCACCCTGGTGACCCTGGGCAACTTCGACGCCAGCCTGGTGACCTTCTTCATCGGGCTGATGGCCACGGCCATCATGGTGGTGCTGCGCTTCAACGGCGCGCTGATCCTCGGCATCGCCCTGACCACCTTGCTGGCGGCCCCCATGGGGCGCGTGTGGGGCGAAGAAGTGATGGTGGAGTGGAGCGGCCTGGCCGCCTGGCCCGACTTCAGCGCGGTGATGCAGGTGGACATCTGGGGGGCGCTGAAGGTGGCCTACCTGCCGTTCATCTTCGTGATGCTGTTCACCAACTTCTTCGATGCCCTCTCCTGCTTCATGGCGCTCTCCGAGTCGGCCGACCTCAAGGACAAGGACGGTAACCCGCGCAACCTCAAGCGCTCCATGACCGTGGATGCCTTCGCCTCGATGATCGCGGCACCGCTCGGTACGAGCGCGGCCCAGACCTTCATCGAGTCCGGTGCCGGGGTCGCCCAGGGCGGGCGTACCGGCCTGGTGGCGGTGACCATCGCCCTGCTCTTCCTGCCCTTCCTGTTCCTCTCGCCACTGCTCTCGCTGGTGCCGGGCATCGCCACGGCCCCGGCCCTGGTGCTGGTGGGGCTGTTCATGCTCTCACCGATTGCCAAGATCGACTGGAGCCGCTACGACGAAGCCTTCCCGGCCTTCCTGGCGATCATCCTGATGCCGCTGACCTACTCCATCACCCTGGGGATCGCCTTCGGCTTCCTCTCCTTCGTGCTGATCAAGCTCTTCACCGGGCGCCTGGAGGCGATCCGTCCGGCCATGTGGGTCTCGGCGGCACTCAGCGTGCTGATGCTGGTGACCACCCACTAAGACATCGCCGCTGCCCACCCGAGTGCACAGCGGGGCTGCCTTTCGGCAGCCCCGCTTTTCGCTGAGATTGGAGAGTTGCCGGGTCGTCAGGTCTCGTCGACGTCATCACCACTCGGTTTCTCATGTGAGGGATCTGATACTTCCTCCACATCATGCCGCTTGTGCTTGTTTCCCCTGGGGTCGAAGCGATCGTCAGTCTGCCTGTCCAGGGTCTTGGGCTGGCCAGCCGGGCTTCCATCGATGGTGAAGGCCTGCTGCATTACTCGCAGGTTGGCTGGTGGCGCGGATCCTGTCTTGTCCTGACCGAAATACAAAGTGGTATGCGGGAAGGGGATCTCGATGCCGGCCTCGTCGAAGCGCAGCTTGACCAGGCGGTTGTAGGCGCGGCCCACGGCCCACTGGTCGCCGGGCGTGGTCTTGATGACTACCCGGATGTTCACCGAACTGTCGGCCAGCGCCACGACGCCGGCCACGGTGAGCGGCTCCAGCAGCTTGTGGCCGTGCTCCTCGCTGGCCTGGAGGTCCTCGAAGGCGAGCTTGAGCTGCTCGATGGCCTCGTCGATGCTCTCGCGGTAGGCGATGCCGTACTCGCCGACGTGATTGCCGAACTCGCGCATGTAGTTGGAGACGGTATCCACGCTGGAAAAGGGAATCAGGTGGTAGGTGCCGGAAAGGTCACGGATGCCCACCGAGCGGATGCTGAGCTTCTCGGCGGTGCCGGTGATGCCGCCCACCGTGACCACATCGCCGGTATTCATGGCGTTCTCCACCTGGATGAAGATGCCGGTGATGATGTCCTGCACCAGCTTCTGGGCACCGAAGCCGATGGCCAGGCCCAGCACGCCGGCACCGGCGATCAGCGGGCCGATGTTGATGCCGATCTCGGCCAGCACGATCATCGCGGTCATGGTGATCAGCGCGATGGCCAGGGCGTTGCGGAACAGGGCCAGCAGCGTCTGGGCCCGGGCCGAGGGAATGCCGCCGCCGGTCTCCGGGTTGAGCTTGTGCTCGATCAGGCTGGCCAGCCCCAGCCAGACGGCCACGGCGATCATCAGGATCACCGCCACGCTGATCACCTTGCCGACCAGGCCGCGGCCGGCCTCGGAGGCGTACCAGGTCGCCAGGTCGAAGGCGCCCCAGGCGTTCAGCACCACTAGGAATACCGTGATCAGGATCAGGGTGCGGATCACCCGCAGGGCATTGGGCACATAGCTGTTGAGCCGCGGTTCGAGCAGCGGCAGCTTGCGGCGCAGGTCGTCGCCCAGGCGGATGCGTCGGCCGATGGTCTGGGTCAGCAGGTTCGAGACCAGCAGGCCCACTATCACCGCGGCGATGGTCTTGAGGGTGGCGAAGAGCACGAAGGGCAGGGCGTCCGCCGGCCGGGTCAGCACCAGCACCAGCACCATCACGAAGTAGGCCAGGGCGAACAGGTGCCAGGTGCGGGCGAACAGCTGCAGCGAGACCCGGCTGGCGGCCATGGTGGCGTTGTCGGCCTTGTGGTTCAGGGCGTCGCGCAGGCGAACCCGGTTGCGCAGCACCACGCCGACCGCATAGATGAAGGCGCCGATCATGATCAGGGTGCCAACGCTCTGGCCCAGGGTCGGCGACAGGTAGACATTGACCAGCGGCACCACCACCATCAGGCCGTAGCCCACCAGCCCGATCAGGCGCGCGATCCAGCGGTTCCAGTAGGCGGCGTCCTCGGCCCCCACAGGCAGCAGGCGCAGCCCCTCGTAGCGCGACGAGAAGAGCATGCGCACGGCCGCCTTGAGCAGCTCGATCACCAGGAAGGCGTTGAGGAACAGCGAGGCACGGGTCGAGAGTTCGCCGGTCTCGCCCACCGCGAAGGTCGCGACCAGGTTGCCCCCCACGTAGGACAGGGCCACCACCGCCACGTCGATCACCGCCGCCAGGGCCACGCAGAGCACCAGGCGCAGCACCGGGGTCAGCCCCTGGCCGTTGAGCGACCACTGGCTAATGCGTGTGAACAGCGGCCGGGCCAGGCGGCGGATCACCACGAACAGCACGAAGGTGGCCAGTATCACCAGGCCGAGGTTGATGGCGGCGCTGGTGAAGGCGGCCGTGTCGAAGCTGCTGGTCGCATCGGCACTGCCGGTGAACAGCCCGCCGAGCACCTCCACCAGGCTGGTGAACTGGCTGCCGACATCGCCGACGATGCGGCTGGTGGCTTCGGCCAGTTGACGGGGCAGCGAGGGCTCGGCGGCGGCGCTCCGCTCGGCGGCCGTCGATTCGGAGGCGGCGACGTCACCGGCCATGCCGCGCAGCTGGTCGATCAGCTGCTGGCGAGACTGCTCGTTCTCGAGCAGGTCGGCCAGGGTGGAGTAGGCCGGCGGCTCGCTGCCGGCATCGGCCTGCTGGGCATGGGCCGGGGCGGCGAGTGCCACCAGGGCAATCAGCAGCCAGCCGAGGATGGCTGGAAGGGCTCGCAATGGGTTCACGCTGTGACCTCCGTCTCTTGGCGTGTTGGCGATGTTGTGTCGGGGTTGCGCTCGGGTATCGGCATGATACGGACTTTGTCTCGGGGTCACGAGCTGGACGCTGTGATCACATTTTCATGTACATGTATTGTACATCACGACCAGCATGTGCCAATATTGCTTGCAGCAGCGACCCGAGGGTCACTGCCACCTGCAAGGCAAGCATGCGATACTCTTGGCCACCCTCATCGGGTGGCTTTTTTTTGGTTCCTCGCAACGCCTGGAGAGTGGATGAGCATCGACCCGCTGGTGCTGCTGGCCGTGGCCGGTGGTGGGGGGCTGGGCGGCATGGCGCGCCTGGCGGTGGGCAACCTCGTGGCCCATTACCTGGGCGCCGGCTTTCCCTGGGGGACCCTGGTGGTCAATCTGAGTGGCGCCCTGCTGATGGGCCTCGCGGCCGGGGGGCTGGGCCTGCCTGGCCCCGAGGCGGGTCTGGCCTGGTCGCTGCTGGCCATCGGCTTGCTGGGGGGCTACACCACCGTCTCCTCCTTCAGCCTGCAGACCCTGACGCTCTGGCAGCAGCGGCGCAAGGCCGCTGCCCTGGGCTACGTCGCCCTGACCCTGGGGACCGGGTTCGCTGCCCTGCTGGTCGGGGCCTGGCTGGCGGGCGGCCTGACATGATCGCCTGGCGTGCCTATGGCGCCGTGGGGCTGGGCAGCGCCCTGGGGTCCACGCTGCGCTACCTCGTCTCGCTGGCGCTGGCGGGGCCGGCCTTTCCCTGGGCCACCCTGGCGGTGAACGGCCTCGGTTCCTGGCTGATCGTCGGCTTCGCCGCCTATGCCGCCCGCCGCACCCACGGCCGGGTCGCGCGCTGGCAGCCCTTCCTGGTGGGTGGCTTCTGTGGCGGCTTCACCACCTTCTCGCTCTTTGGCCTGGAGACCCTGGCCCTGATGCATCAGGGCCGCCTGTTGGCGGCCCTGGGCTATGTGGCGGTCAGCCTCGTGGTGTGGCTTGGCGCCGCCTGGGGAGGATATTACGCCGGGCATCGGCTGGCGGTCGCCCGGGGCTAAGGGGCCTCAGCCCTTGGCCTTGCCCTTCTTGCCGCCCCCGGGAGCCGGTTCGCCGCTGCCGCGGGGGAAGTGCCCGCGCACCAGCGCCAGCAGGCCCTGGGTGGAGGCGTCGAAGTCCTGGCTGTGGGCGTCGATGCGTTCGCTGATCTCGCCGGCGATGCGCTTGCCCAGCTGCACGCCCCACTGGTCGAAGGAGTTGATGTTCCAGATCACCCCCTGGACGAACACCTTGTGCTCGTAGAGCGCGATCAGCGCGCCGAGGGTCTTGGGCGTCAGCTCGTCGAGCAGCAGCACGCTGGAGGGGCGGTTGCCCGGGCAGCTGTAGGGGTCGGGCCGGCTGCCGCTTCCCTCGCCCCCCTTGAGGCTACCCTCCATGAAGGCGTTGGCCTGGGCCAGCATGTTGGTGAGCAGCGCGAAGTGGTGCTCCTCCATGCCCGGCTCGGGCTTGAGCGAGGCGATGAAGTCGATGGGCACGTAGCGGGTGCCCTGGTGCAGCAGCTGGAAGAAGGCGTGCTGGCCGTTGGAGCCGGTCTGGCCCCAGACGATGGGCCCGGTCTTGTAGTCCACCGGGTGGCCGAAGATGTCCACCGACTTGCCGTTGGACTCCATGTCGAGCTGCTGCAGGAAGGCCGGCAGCTGATGCAGCGCCTGGTCGTAGGGCACGATGGCCTGGGTCTCGGCGCCCTGGAAGTTGATGTGCCAGATGCCGATCAGCGCCATCAGCACCGGCATGTTCTCGGCGAAGGGCGCGGCGAGGAAGTGCTGGTCCATCTCGTAGGCGCCCTCGAGCAGTTCCATGAAGCCCTCGAAGCCGATGGAGAGCGCGATGGGCAACCCGATGGAGGACCACATCGAGTAGCGCCCGCCGACCCAGGCCCAGAACTCGAAGACGTTCTCCTCGCGGATGCCGAATTCCATGGCCGCCGCCTTGTTGGTGGAGGCGGCGATGAAGTGCGCCCCCACGTCGGCGTCGGGGCCGGCGTTGTCGAGGAACCAGCGCCGCGCGGTATGGGCGTTGAGCAGCGTCTCCTGGGTGGAGAAGGTCTTGGTGGAGACGATGAACAGGGTGGTGGCCGGGTCGAGGCGGCTGAGCACCTTCTGGATGTGGGCGCCGTCGACGTTGGAGACGAAATGGAAACTGAGCTCGGGATGGCGGTACTTGAGCAGCGCCCGGCAGGCCATGTTGGGGCCCAGGTCCGAGCCGCCGATGCCGATGTTGATCACATCCTTGATGCGCTGGCCATCGAAGCCCGTCCACTCGCCGCTGCGCACCGCCTCGGAGAAGGCGCGGATCTGCTCGCGGGTGCGCTGGATCTCCGGCATCACGTCCTTTCCGTCGACCTTGAGCGGCCCCTGGCCGAGGTTGCGCAGGGCCGTATGGAGGACGGGCCGGTCCTCGGTGACGTTGATGATGTCGCCGGAGAACATCTGGGCGCGGCGCTGGACGAGTGCGGAGTGCTCGGCGAGCTCGATCAGGGTCTCGAGCACCTCATCGGAGACCGGCTGCTTGGAGTAGTCGAGGAAGAGCCCGCCGACGCGCAGGCTCATCTTCTCGAAGCGCTTGGGATCGGCGGCGAAATAGTCGCGGATGCGGTCGTTGGCGGTGGTCTGCTGCAGGCCCTCGAGGGCCTGCCAGGTGACGCTGCGGGTGAGCTGGAACATGGTCGACCTCTTGTGGGTTGGTAGGGTTGTCGACGTCTCGGCAGGGCAGGGGGTGCGATCAGCCGGTGCGCGAGGAGACCCAGGCGCCGGCATCGGGGATGGTCATCTCGTAGTCCTGGCCGAGCCAGGGGGAACTGATCAGGAAGTCGGCGCTGGCGGCGTTGCAGGCCACCGGGATGTTCCACAGCGCCGCCAGGCGCAGCAGGGCCTTGACGTCGGGGTCGTGGGGCTGCGGCGCGAAGGGGTCCCAGAAGAAGATCAGCAGGTCGAGCCGCTGCTCGGCGATGCGCGCGCCGATCTGCTGGTCGCCGCCCAGCGGGCCGCTCATCAGGCCCTCCACCTCGAGCCCCAGGGTGCGCGAGACCCGCCCCGCCGTGGTGCCGCTGCCGATCAGCTGGTGCTCGGCCAGGGTCTCCCGCCAGCGCGCCGCCCACTCCAGCATTTCGTCTTTCTTGCCGTCGTGGGCGACCAGGGCGATGCGCTTGCGGGCCGGCAGGGTGCGCTTCACGGTGCGCGGTGGGCGGATGTCACTCATGGCTGGCCTCCACGGCGAGGATCTTCAGGGTATTGGTGCCGCCGTGGGCGTTCATGTGATCGCCCCGGGTGAGGATGACGTGGTCGCCGGGTTCGGCGATGCCGTGCTCCACCAGCCGCTGAAGGGCCCGGTCGTTGAGCTCCTGGGCGCTCATCTCGCTGGTGTCGAAGGGCAGCGAGACCACCCCGCGGTAGAGCGCCATGCGCCGCTGGGCGATGGGGTTGTGAGCCAGGCCGACGATCGGCAGCCCCGAGCTGATCCGTGAGGCGATCAGCGGCGTGAAGCCCGAGGCGGTCATGCAGGCGATGGCGGCCACCCCGGAAAGGTGGTTGGCGGCGTACATGGCGGAGAGCGCGATGGTCTCGTCGACCTGCGAGAACCCCTCGTGGATGCGGTGGCCGGACTCCTGGATGCGCCGCTCGCGCTCGGCGCCCAGGCAGACCCGGTCCATGGCCTCGACGGTCTCCACCGGGAAGTCGCCGGCGGCGGTCTCGGCGGAGAGCATCACCGCGTCGGTGCCGTCGAGCACCGCGTTGGCGACGTCGAACACCTCGGCGCGGGTGGGCAGCGGGGACTCGATCATCGACTCCATCATCTGGGTGGCGGTGATCACCGCGCGATTCAGCGTGCGGGCGTGCTTGATGATGCGCTTCTGGGTGCCGATCAGCTGGGCATCGCCGATCTCCACGCCGAGGTCGCCGCGCGCCACCATCACCGCCTCGGAGGCCTCGATGATGGCGTCCAGCGTGGCGTCGTCGGCCACCGCCTCGGCGCGCTCGAGCTTGGCCACCAGGCCGATCTCGGCACCCGCCTCGCCGAGCCGCTCGCGGGCCTCCTGCATGTCGGCGGCGCTGCGCGGGAAGGAGATCGCCAGGTAGTCGACGCCGATCGCCACGGCGGTCTCCAGGTCGGCCTTGTCCTTGTCGGTGAGGGCCGGAGCCGAGAGGCCGCCGCCCTGCTTGTTGATGCCCTTGTTGTTGGAGAGGGTGCCGCCCACCACCACGCTGGTGTGGATCAGGTGGTCGGCGACCCGGTTGACGTCGAGCACCACCCGGCCGTCGTCGAGCAGCAGGCGGTCGCCGGGGGCGACGTCGTCGGCCAGGGTCTTGTAGTCGCAGCCGACGCGGCGGGCGTCGCCCTCATCGCTGCCCAGGCCCATGTCGAGGATGAAGGACTGGCCCTCCTCGAGCTCCACCGTGCCTTCCTTGAAGCGGGCGATACGAATCTTGGGGCCCTGGAGGTCGCCCAGGGCGGCGACGCTCCGGCCCAGGCGGTCGGCGATCGCGCGCACCCGCTCGAGGCGACGGCGGTGGTCATCGGGGCTGCCATGGGAGAAGTTGAGGCGTACCACGTCGACGCCGGCCTCGAGCATCGCCTCCAGGACCCCCTCGCGGTCGCTGGCCGGCCCCAGGGTGGCGACGATCTTGGTGCGACGGATGGGGGTGTGCAGTGGGGTGGTCGACATGTCGGGCTCCTCCGGTGGACGCGGGTTGTTATCCGTTCACGATAACGTCTTTATGGTAAGTTTACTACATTATGGCCGGTGTTGGCCTTGCCTGTATGCCGAGATACCAGCCCCTTCTATTGGCGGATTCTATCGGGCGCGTCGATTATGGCGACACCGGCTGTCATCAGGTCGAAGGCTCATATGTTGTAAAGTTACTAAAAAATGCTTGAGCCCCGGACAGGACTGGTCCACATTATGGGGGAGATGACGCTATTGGACCGAGGAGAACAACGCCATGACGCTCAAGATCGCCATCAACGGCTTCGGCCGCATCGGCCGCAACGTGCTGCGGGCCCTTTACGAGAACGGCTACCGCAATCGCGTGCAGGTGGTCGCCATCAACGACCTCGGCGACCCGGCGCTGAATGCGCACCTGCTGCGCCATGACACCGTGCACGGTCACTTCCCCTTCAAGGTGGAGCATGACGAGGAGAGCATGAGCGTGGATGGCCAGCGCATCACCATCCTCTCCGAGCGGGATCCCGCGGCGCTGCCCTGGAAGTCGCTGGACGTGGACCTGGTGATGGAGTGTACCGGCCTGTTCACCCAGCGCGAGGCCGCCGCCAAGCACATCAAGGCCGGCGCCGAGCGCGTGCTGATCTCGGCGCCCAGCGGGGATGCCGACATCATGGTGGTCTACGGGGTCAACGAGCAGATGCTAAAGCCCGAGCACAAGATAGTCTCCAACGCCTCCTGCACCACCAACTGCCTGGCCCCGGTGGCCAAGGCGCTCAACGATGCGGTGGGCATCGAGAACGGCCTGATGACCACGGTGCACGCCTACACCAACGACCAGAACCTCTCCGACGTCTATCACCCGGACCCCTACCGGGCGCGCAGCGCAACGCACTCCATGATTCCCACCAAGACCGGCGCCGCCGCCGCGGTGGGCAAGGTACTGCCGGAGTTGGCCGGCAAGTTCGACGGCCTGGCGGTGCGCGTGCCGGTGATCAACGTCTCGCTGGTCGACCTGGTGTTCACCGCCGGGCGCGATACCACCCGGGAGGAGATCAACGAGATCGTGGCCGGCGCGGCCGAGGCCTCCCCGGTGCTGGCGGTCAACGCCCAGCCGCTGGTCTCCATCGACTTCAACCACGATGCCCACTCCTCGACCTTCGATGCCAACCACACCCGGGTGAACGGCCGCCTGGTCAAGGTGATGGCCTGGTACGACAACGAGTGGGGCTTCTCCAACCGCATGCTGGATACCGCCCTGGCCATGCACGCGGCCGCCGGGCGCCAGCGCGACGCCGCCTGATCTCCGGCCGTCCCTGACGGACGGCCCTATCCTTGCGGTAGCATGACGCCGGGCCACCACCGTGGCCCGGCGTCGTCTCGTGACAAGGATGGATGAAACCCAAGGAAGGCCCATGTCGCTCCCCGACTACTCCTGGCTGGCCTGGACCCTCATCGTGGTGTCCACCTACCTCACCGGCGTCTCCAAGGGCGGGTTTGCCGGCGGCTTCGGCACCCTCTCGGTGCCGCTGATGGCGCTTGCCATCGGCCCCGTCGAGGCGGCCGGCCTGCTGCTGCCGCTGCTGCTGGTGATGGACGCCTTCACGGTGAAGGCCTGGTGGGGGCATCACGACCGCGCCGAGGTGCGTCGCGTGCTCCCGGGGCTGGCCATCGGGGTGGTCATCGGCACCCTGCTGATCGGTCGCCTGGACGAGGATGGCGTGCGCCTGCTGCTGGGCGTGATCTCGTTGCTGTTCGCCGCCTACATGCTACTCAAGCCCAGCGCGGGGCGTCCCCTCTCGCCCCGCTGGGCACTGCCGGCAGGTGCCGGCTGCGGCTTCACCAGCTTCCTGGCCCATGCCGGGGCGCCGCCGCTCAACCTCTACCTGGTTCCCCGGCGGCTGAGCAAGGAGGCCTTCATCGCCACCAGCGCGATCCTCTTCGCCGCGGTGAACCTGATGAAGCTGCCGCCCTACCTGTGGCTCGGCGAGATCAACCTGACCAGTGCCGGGGCATCGCTGCTGCTGGTGCCGGTGGCCTGGGCCGGGGTGAAGAGCGGCCTGTGGTTGCAGCACCGGGTCAGCGAGCGCCTCTTCTACCGCCTGGTGATCCTGGCCATGGCCATCGTCGGCGTGCAGCTGCTGCTTCGGGCGCTGGGCTGACCCTCAACTCGGGATGTGCCAGGTCCCCCGGCACTGGCTGCCG
Organism: Halomonas gemina; assembly: GCF_023554995.1. Lineage (GTDB taxonomy): Bacteria > Pseudomonadota > Gammaproteobacteria > Pseudomonadales > Halomonadaceae > Halomonas > Halomonas gemina. The sequence continues at coordinate 65,024 of NZ_JAMJPK010000006.1, read as the reverse complement.
GGGAAGAGCCGCTGGGCGGTATCGGCGTTGCGCCGTTCGGCGAGGCTGTCGCGTCCGGCGCCCAGGGCCGCCAGCAGGGCGTCGTCGCCATGGCGCACGGTGAGCAGGGTCAGGTCATCGTGGCGCGCCACCGCATAGTCGGCGCACAGCGAGGCGACCAGCGGCTCGAGGCGCTCGGGGTGGCCGTCGAGGCACAGCGAGAGGCGCATGGCCCCGCCGTCGACCAGGCCGGCATGCAGCCCGGCCTCCACCAGGCGGCCGAGGATGTCGTGCTGGCACGCCTCGTCCATGAAGGCGAAGTCCCGGGAGCGGATCTCCAGCAGCGTCTGCGCCTCGCGCAGGACCAGGGAGGGCGTCTGGGTGTCGAACCGGGTGTCGCGGCCGATGGTACTGGGGGGCGCCTCGAGGTCCTGGAAGGAGCGCACCGTCAGCGGGATTGCCTTCTGCTGCAGCGGCCCCAGGGTCTTGGGATGGATCACCTTGGCGCCGTGCCAGGCCAGCTCGATGGCCTCGTCGTAGGAGATCCGCTCGAGCTGCACCGCGTTGTCGAAGCGCCGCGGGTCGGCATTGAAGAGCCCGGGGACGTCCTTCCAGATGGTGACCTCCTCCGCGTCCAGGCAGTGGGCGAGGATCGCCGCGCTGAAATCCGAGCCCTCGCGGCCTAGGGTGGTCGAGACGCCCTCGGCGGCGCCGCCGATGAAGCCCTGGGTGACCCGTATCCTGCCGTCGTCGGCGTCCAGGCCGCGTAGCCGTTCGGCGGTGGCCTGCCAGTCGACATTGGCCGCCTGGTAGCAGTCGTCGGTGACCACCAGCTCCCGGGCATCGAGCCACTGGGTTTCCATGCCGGCCTCGTCGAGCCAGGCACTGACGATGGTGGTGGAGAGCAGCTCGCCGAAGCAGACGGTCTGGTCGTAGTGGAAGGGGCGCTCACGCCCCGCATGGCGGCGATGGCGGCGGTCGAGCTCGGTGATCAGTGCCTCGACCCGCTCCGCCACGGGGCCGGCCCTGGTGCCGAACAGGGCCTCCACCGTGGTCAGGTGCTCCCGGCGCAGAGTCTCGAGGCGGTCGCGATAGTCGGCCTCCTCGCCCTCCCGCGCTGCGGCCAGCAGCGCCTCCAGCGCATTGGTGGTCTTGCCCATGGCCGAGACCACCATGACCAGGGGGCGCGCCCGGAAGCGGGCCAGCAGCTCGCCCAGTCGGCGGATGGCGGCGGCGTCCTGGATCGAGGCACCGCCGAACTTGAAGACCTGGGTCATCCGAATCCTCCCGCCATTCACTGTGGTTACGGGTGCTACCTTGCGTGAAATTGCCGACCGGGGAAAGGGCGTGCCGGCCGCCGACAGAACCAGAACAGGCACCCACGGGTGCCTGTTCTGGTTCTGCCGGGCCCTGCGCGGGCGTCAGCTCAGCCGCTGCCGATAGTCCTCGTAGCCGAAGGTCTTGACCGTGCGCACCTCGCGGCTGGCCGCGTCGACCCGGCAGATCGACGGCAGGCGCATGCCGTTGAAGGTGGTGGTCTTGACCATGGTGTAGTGGGCCATGTCGGTGAACACCAGCCGGTCGCCGATCGCAAGCGGCGCGTCGAAGCTGTACTCGCCCACCACGTCGCCGGCCAGGCAGGTCAGCCCGCCCAGCCGATAGGTATACGCCTTCTCGCCGGGCTCGCCGGCACCGATGATCTCGGGCCGGTAGGGCATCTCCAGCACGTCGGGCATATGTGCCGTGGCCGAGGTGTCGAGGATGGCGATGGTGCCGTCGTTCTCGACGATGTCCAGCACGCTGCACACCAGGTAGCCGGTGTTGAGGGCGATCGCCTCGCCGGGCTCCAGGTAGACCTCGAGGTGTGGATGGCGCGCCTTGAAGTCGCGGATCACCCGCACCAGCCGCTCGACGTCATAGTCCTCGCGGGTGATGTGGTGGCCGCCGCCGAAGTTCACCCACTTGAGACCGGCGAGGTGCCGGCCGAAACGCTCCTCGAAGGCGGCCAGGGTGTGTTCCAGGGCGTCGCTGTTCTGCTCGCATAGGGTGTGGAAATGCAGGCCCTCCAGGCCGGCGAGGTCCACGCCCTCCAGGTCCACGGCCCGGGTGCCGAGCCGCGAGCCGGGGGCGCAGGGGTCATAGAGTGCCACCTTGCCCTCGGAGTACTCCGGGTTGACCCGCAGGCCGCAGGAGACCCGTCGCGGCGCCTGGGCCACCCGCTCGCGGAAGTGCTGCCACTGGGTCGGGGAGTTGAAGCTGAGGTGGTCCGCATACTGCAGCACCACCGCCATCTCCGCCTCGCTGAAGGCCGGCGAGTAGCAGTGGACCTCGCCGCCGAAGGTATCAAAGCCGAGGCGCGCCTCGTCCTGGCCGCTTGCCGTGGTGCCCACCAGGTACTGGCTGACCAGCGGGAAGCTGTCCCACATGGCGAAGCCCTTCAGTGCCAGCAGGATGCGCGCGCCGCTGCGCTCCTGGACCTGGCGCAGCAGCTCCAGGTTACGAAGCAAGAGCGCATCGTCCATCACGTAGGCGGGCGACGGACAGGCCCCAATGTCGAAGGGATACGCATCGAACGGATAGGCGATCTGGCTCATGTCGGGCTCAGGCCAGCGGGTCGGCATCGGGGTCGAGCTCGACCATCTGCCAGGGCAGGCCCATGTCGCCGATGCGCTCCATGAAGGGGTCCGGGTCGAGCTGCTCGACGTTGAACACGCCGTCGCCCTTCCACAGGCCCTCGAGCATCAGCATGGCGCCGGTCACCGCCGGCACGCCGGTGGTGTAGGAGATCGCCTGGGATTGCACCTCGCGGTAGCAGGCCTGGTGGTCGCAGATGTTGTAGATGTGCACCTTGCGCCGCTTGCCATCCTTGATGCCGTCGAGGATCACGCCGATGTTGGTCTTGCCCTTGGTGCGCGGGCCGAGCGAGGCCGGGTCCGGCAGCACCGCCTTGAGGAACTGCAGCGGGGCGATCTCGCGGCCCTCGAACTCGATCGGCTCGATGCGGGTCATGCCGACGTTCTCGAGCACCTTGAGGTGTGTGATGTACTTCTCGGAGAAGGTCATCCAGAAACGGATGCGCTTCAGCCCCTTGATGTTCTGGCTGAGGGACTCGAGCTCCTCGTGGTAGAGCAGGTAGAGGTCCTTCTCGCCGATGCCGTCGAAGTCGAAGGTGCGCTTCTCGGCCAGCGGCGCGGTCTCCTTCCACTCGCCCTCTTCCCAGTAGCGGCCGTTGGCGGTGATCTCGCGGATGTTGATCTCGGGGTTGAAGTTGGTGGCGAACGGATAGCCGTGGTCGCCGCCGTTGGCATCCAGGATGTCGATGCGGTGGATCTCGTCGAACAGGTTCTTCTGGCCCCAGGCGCAGTAGATGTTGGTCATGCCCGGGTCGAAGCCGCAGCCCAGGGTGGCCATGTTGCCGGCCTTGGCGTAGCGCTCCTGGAAGGCCCACTGCTCCTTGTACTCGAACTTGGCCTCGTCCGGGTGCTCGTAGTTGGCGGTGTCCAGGTAGGGCACGCCGGTGCGCAGGCAGGCCTCCATGATGGTCAGGTCCTGATAGGGCAGGGCGACGTGGATCAGCACATCGGGCTGGAACGACTCGATCAGCGCGACCAGCGCCTCGACGTCATCGGCATCCACCTCGGCGGTCTGGATGGGGCGCTCCAGCTGGGCCGCGATGGCACGGCACTTCGCCTGGTTGCGGCTGGCCAGGCAGATCTCGCTGAACACCTCGGGATGCTGGGCGCACTTGTGGGTGACGACACCGCCGACGCCACCGGCGCCGATAATCAGGACTTTGCTCATGGGGGTTCGAATCCAGATCGGGAAAATATCAACAATGGTAGGGTCTTATCGGAAATGGGAGCGCCTTGGCGCGTCCGGACCCGATGCCACCCCGGTCTCACTCTCGCCCGGCCGGACGCATGGGCCGGCGAGTGGGCGCTGATAATGGCGCCCCCTGAGGCTGGTCGCAAGAGGTTTTCGCGTCAAGACTAAGACGAAAGTCGGGCTGGGTCAGCCCGTTGCACGAGCCGTCTGCCGGTCGACGGGCGGGCGGGGCAGAGCCGGTCGGCCGGAAACGAAAAAAGCGCCCGTAGGCGCTTGATTCGTCGACTGTTTGGTGGAGGCGGCGGGAATTGAACCCGCGTCCGCCGGCACTCACCCCTTGGCTCTACATGCTTAGTTTCGTCTTTTGTTTTAGCGCGACTGGCTCCGACGAGCAGGATCCAGCCACGCGATTCCTCTGAGTTTTAACGACCGGCGAGAGGACACCACCGATCGCGATCCCATCAGTCGTCGCTCGTATCCCCTCCGTGATGAATGGGCACATCACTTCGGGGCCGGGCTAGAAGCTAGCGGCGTTTAAGCTGCCAGCGCGCCCTGAGCGTAGTTGTCGTCGTTTGCGACTATTCAATCGTGATGTTGTATTTACGAGATACATCACGCTCTCGGCATGCACCTCGGGGATTGTCACCGGCGTCGAAACCGTGTCGCCCCCGTAACGCGTATCCTAACAGGATGTGCGATTCTGTGACACCTCAGGCCTTGGTTTGTTCCCGCATGATGCGACTCTTCTGGCGCTGCCAGTCGCGGTCCTTCTCGGTGGCCCGCTTGTCGTGCAGCTTCTTGCCGGTCACCAGGGCCAGCTCGCACTTCACCCGGTTGTTCTTCCAGTAGAGCTTGAGCGGCACGCAGGTGTGGCCCTTCTCCTGGCTGCGCGAGAAGATCTTGGCGATCTCCTTGCGGTGCAGCAGCAGCTTGCGGGTGCGCGTCGGGTCCGCCACCTCATGGGTGCTGGCGGTGTTGAGCGGCATGATATGGCTGCCCAGCAGCCAGGCTTCACCGTTCTTGACCAGGATGTAGGTATCGGTGAGCTGCCCCTTGCCGGCCCGCAGGCTCTTCACTTCCCAGCCGGCCAGCACCAGGCCGGCCTCGAAGGTCTCGTCGATGTGGTACTCGAAGCGAGCCTTCTTGTTCTGGGCGATGACGTTGTTGCCGGGCCCCTTGCTCTTGCCTTTCTTGTTGGCCATGAAACCTCGTGTCCTGTATCTGCCGGTGGCGCTGCCCCTTCGATGTGGGGGGAAGCGTGGTACCATTCAAGGCCTGAAATAACCGCTCATGATACGCCCTGGGCACTGTGAAGTCAGCGGAGAGCTCAATGCCAACGGTCAATCGGTCCGCCATGGTGCGGCACACCCCCAAGGACATGTTCGACCTGGTCAACGACTTCGAGCGCTATCCGGAGTTCCTGCCCGGGTGTCGGCGCGCACGCCTGCTCGAGCGCGACGACTCGCACCTGATCGGCGAGATGACCCTGGGACGGGCCGGCATCGAGCAGAGCTTCACCACTCGCAACGACCTGATCGAGCCCGAGCGCATCGAGATGTCGCTGGTCAGCGGCCCCTTCAAGCGCCTGCGAGGGCGCTGGCTGTTCCTGCCCATGGGCGAGCGGGCCTGCAAGGTGAGCCTCGAACTGGAGTTCGAGTTCGCCAACCGCCTGCTGGGCATGGCCTTCGGCAAGCTCTTCCAGCAGGTGGCCGGCCAGCTGGTGGACTCCTTCACCCGCCGGGCGGACAACCTCTATGGCCGCTAGCATGCCCGCCATGCTCGAGGTCGAGGTGGCCTTCGCGCTGCCCGAGCGGCAGCGCATCATCCCGCTCGCGGTGCCCGAGGGCACCACGCCGCGCCAGGCGGTGGTGATGGCCGGGCTGGAAGAGGCGTTTCCGGAACTGCCGCCGGCCACCTTCCGTGAAGCCGACCTGGGCATCTTCGGCAGACGGCTGCGCGACCCGGACGCGGAGCGGCTGCGCGCCGGGGATCGGGTCGAGGTCTATCGCCCGCTGCAGCTCGACCCCAAGGTGGCGCGCAGCGAGCGGGCCGCCCGCGCGAAACGCTGACGCCCCGCCCGGCGAGGGCCGGTACGGGGCGTCAGCGAACCATGCCGTTCGGTGCGGTCAGGGGCGGTCCGGGGTGACGTTGTCGATGGGCTCTATCTCGGTGTCCGACGTCCCCTCGACGCGGGGGCCGGCCCCCTGGTCATTGGGTAGCCGGATGTCGCCGGCGATATTGCCCTCGCTCTCGATGCCGGCCAGGCGCTCGCCCTGGAAGGTCAGGGTGACCCGGCGCTGCTCCACGCCGCCATAGGCCTCGTCGAGGCGGTAGACATAGTCCCACTGGCTGGCATCGAAGGGGGCCTCGAGCAGCGGGCTGCCCATCAGGTCGACCACCTGCTGGCGGCTCATGCCCGGCCGCAGCTGCTCGACCATGGCCTTGGTCACCAGGTTGCCCTGGGGCAGGTCGCGCTTGTACACGCCGAAATAGCTGCAACCGCTGATCATCAGCAGGGCGAGGGAAAGGGTGACGATTCTGGTCAGCTTTTGCATTTGCGCCTGTTCTTCACTATCGTGGATTCGGTCGATCATAACCGACCCTACCCGATACTGCGAAGAGCGACCATGGCCGACCAGAACCATGAATTACGCAAGGCCGGTCTCAAGGTGACCCTGCCGCGCGTCAAGATCCTGCAGATCCTCGAGAATGCCTCCGAGCAGCACCACCTGAGTGCCGAGGATGTCTACAAGACCCTGCTGGATGCGGGCGAGGACGTGGGCCTGGCCACCGTCTATCGCGTGCTGACCCAGTTCGAGTCCGCCGGCCTGGTGATCCGCCACAACTTCGATGGCGGTCATGCGGTCTTCGAGCTCTCCCAGGAGGAGCACCACGACCATATGGTGTGCCTGGAGAGCGGCGAGATCATCGAGTTCTTCGACGAGACCATCGAGCGTCGCCAGCAGGAGCTCGCCGAGGAACACGGCTTCGAGCTGGTCGACCATGCCCTGGTGCTCTACGTGAGGCCCCGTGGCTCACGGGCGACCCGCCAGGAAGGCATCCAGAAGAAGTGATCCCGCCTCGCTGAATTCCGCCAGGCAGACGACCGCGGCCCCGATCCCAGGATCGGGGCCGCGTTGCGTCAGGGCTTGACGTCAGGGCCGGGCGATCGGGGCGCTCAGTGGTGGGCGCGCTGGCTGGCGTCGAGCATCTCCCGGGCGTGGGCCAGGGTGCGGTCGGAGAGGTTCACCCCGCCCAGCATGCGGGCCAGCTCACCGACCCGGCCGGCCTCGTCGAGCAGCGCCATGCGGGTCAGGGTAGAGGCCTCGCCGGCCTGCTTCTCGATGTGCAGGTGATGGTGCGCCTGGGCAGCCACCTGGGGCAGGTGGGTCACGGTCATCACCTGGCCGTTGTGGCCGAGCCGTCGCAGCAGCTGGCCGACGATCTCCGCGGTGGCGCCGGAGACGCCCACGTCCACCTCGTCGAACACCAGGCTGGCGATGGTGGAGTGCTGGGCCGCCACCACCTGGACCGCCAGGCTGATGCGCGAGAGCTCGCCGCCGGAGGCGACCTTGGCCAGCGGCCGGGCCGGCTGGCCGGGGTTGGCGCTGATCAGCATGCGGGCCACCTCGAGCCCCTCGGCGGCCGGGGCCTCGCGGGGCTCCAGCTCGACCTCGAAGGTCGCCTTGTCCATGGCCAGGAAGGCCAGCTGCTCCTGCACGGCTTCGCCGAAGCGACGGGCGGCCTGGCGGCGGGCCCGTGAGATCGCGGTGGCCTGCTCCTGCCAGCGGTGCTTGAGGGTCTCGGCCTCGGCGGCCAGCGCCTCCAGGTCGCCGTCGCCGCCCTCCAGGCCCTCGAGTTCCTCGGCCAGCCGCCGGTGCAGGGCGAGCAGCTCCTCGGGCAGCACATGGTGCTTGCGGGCGATGCGATGCACCTCGCCCAGGCGCGCCTCGACCCAGGCCAGCCGCTCCGGGTCCAGCTCGACGCCGGCGGCGAAATGGCCTAGCTCGCGGCTGGCCTCCTCGACCTGGATGCGCGCATCGCCGAGCATGGCGAGGGTGTCGGCCAGGCTGCCGCGCTCGCTGCCCGGCAGCGCCGCGAGGTGCTGGATCGCCTGGTTGAGCAGCGACAGGGCGCCGCCCTCGTCGCCGTCGCAGCACTCGGCGGCGAACTGGGCCTCGCGCAGCCGCTCCTCGGCGTGGGCCAGCTCCTCCTGCTCCTCCTCCAGCCCCTTGAGCTCGTCCTCGGCCAGCGCCAGCTGGTCGAGCTCCTCGACCTGGTAGCGCAGCAGCTGGCGGCGGGCGCGGATCTCGTCGCCGTCCTCGGTGAGGCGCTCCAGGCGGCGGCGGGTCGCTTGCCAGTCGCGGAAGGCCTGGCGCATCGCGGCCACCTGCTCGCGGTGGCCGGCGAAGTCGTCGAGCAGGCGCAGGTGGGTCTCCTCGTGCAGCAGTGCCTGGTGGGCATGCTGGCCGTGGATCTCGATGAGGTGCTCGCCCAGGGCGCGCAGGTCGGCCACCGTGGCCGGCTGGCCGTTGATCCAGGCCTTGGAGCGCCCGGCCCGGGTGACCACCCGGCGCAGCAGGCAGTCGTCCGTGGGCAGCTCGCGGGCCTCGAGCCAGGCGCGGGCCGCGGGCAGCGCCTGGAGGTCGAAGCGCGCGCTCAAGTCGGCGCGCTCGCGGCCATGGCGCACGCTGGCGCTGTCGGCGCGCTCGCCCAGGCAGAGCCCCAGGGCACCCAGCAGGATGGACTTGCCGGCCCCCGTCTCACCGGTGATGGCGGTCATGCCGCCGGAGAGCTCCAACTCGAGGTGGTCGACGATGGCGAAGTCGCGAATGGCAAGCTCTGTCAGCATGGTGCCTCCCGGGGCCTGTCTCGGAATACTCTGTCTGTGGCTACTGGTTATCCATACACGTATTGTGCGTTTATACAGTAGTCAAGGTTCGCCCACAATGCACGCTCGCCATCGTCGCCCGATGATGCCTTGAGTTCGCCACGGCCAGCCCCATATACCTCGCAGACACGCACTCAAGCCATCATTCATGCCTTGCCAGCGGCCCCTGGCCGCTGATTGCCATTCAGGAGACCCACATGGCCAAAGACCCCCAGACCCCGCTGGACGACGAACTCGCTCGCGAGGAGCAGGAAGCCGAGCCGCAGGCCGAGCCCGAGACCGTGGAGGGTGAGCTGGAGGACGCCATCGAGGGCGCCGAGCAGGCCGCCACCGAGGCCCAGGCCGCGGACAACCCCGAGGCCGAGGTGCTGGCCGCCCGGGTCGAGGAGCTCGAGCAGAGCGTCGCCGAGGCCAAGGACCAGGCCATGCGTGCCGCCGCCGAGGCACAGAACGTGCGTCGCCGGGCGGAGCAGGAGGCCGAGAAGTCGCGCAAGTTCGCCCTTGAGAAGTTCGTCAAGGAGCTGCTGCCGGTGGTCGACAGCCTGGAGAAGGCGCTGGACGCCATGCAGGACGGCGCCAGCGAGGCGCACCGCGAGGGCGTCTCCATGACCCTCAAGATGCAGCACGACGTGCTGGCCAAGTTCGGCGTCGAGGTGGTGGAGCCCCACGGCGAGCCCTTCGACCCGCAGTACCACGAGGCCATGGCCATGGTGCCCAACCCCGAGATGGAGCCCAACACCGTCATGGAAGTGATGCAGAAGGGCTACCTGCTCAACGGGCGCCTGGTGCGCCCGGCCATGGTGGTGGTCAGCCAGGCCGCCGGCTGAGGCCGGGCCATACAAAAGCGGCCCTCGGGTCTTGAAAAGGTCTCGAGGGCCCCCAGATAGACGGCAACCCCGCGGTGAAAGCCGCAGACGACGAATTCAACTGCACTAATTTCGAGGATTTCCTATGGGACGCATCATTGGTATTGACCTGGGGACCACTAACTCCTGTGTCGCCGTGCTCGACGGTGACCAGGCCAAGGTGATCGAGAACGCCGAAGGCGCACGCACCACGCCCTCCATCATCGCCTACACCGAGGACGGCGAGATCCTGGTGGGCCAGGCGGCCAAGCGCCAGGCGGTGACCAACCCGCATAACACCGTCTACGCCATCAAGCGCCTGATCGGCCGTCGCTTCAAGGACGACGTCGTCCAGAAGGACATCAAGATGGTGCCCTACACCATCTCTGAGGCCGACAACGGTGACGCTTGGGTGGAAGTGAAGGGCAAGAAGCTCGCTCCGCCGCAGGTCAGCGCCGAAATACTGAAGAAGATGAAGAAGACCGCGGAAGACTACCTGGGTGAAGAAGTCACCGAGGCGGTCATCACCGTGCCGGCCTACTTCAACGACAGCCAGCGTCAGGCCACCAAGGACGCCGGTCGTATCGCCGGTCTCGAGGTCAAGCGCATCATCAACGAGCCGACCGCGGCGGCGCTGGCCTACGGCATGGACAAGGCGCGCGGTGACAAGACCATCGCGGTCTACGACCTGGGCGGCGGCACCTTCGACATCTCCATCATCGAGGTGGCTGACGTCGACGGCGAGACCCAGTTCGAGGTGCTGGCCACCAACGGTGACACCTTCCTGGGCGGCGAGGACTTCGACCTGGCGCTGATCAACTACTTGGTCGACCAGTTCAAGTCCGACAGCGGCATCGACCTCTCCGGCGACAACCTGGCCATGCAGCGCCTCAAGGAAGCCGCCGAGAAGGCCAAGATCGAGCTCTCCAGCGCCCAGCAGACCGACGTCAACCTGCCGTACATCACGGCCGACAACACCGGGCCCAAGCACCTTAACGTCAAGGTGACCCGTGCCAAGCTGGAATCGCTGGTCGAGAATCTTATCAAGCGTTCCATGGATCCGTGCAAGACCGCGCTCAAGGATGCCGGCCTGTCCGCTTCCGAGATCGACGACGTCATCCTGGTCGGCGGCCAGACCCGCATGCCCATGGTGCAGAAGTCCGTGGCCGACTTCTTCGGCAAGGACGCCCGCAAGGACGTCAACCCGGATGAAGCCGTGGCCGTGGGTGCTGCCATCCAGGGCGGCGTGCTGGGCGGCGACGTCAAGGACGTGCTGCTGCTCGACGTCACCCCGCTGACCCTGGGCATCGAGACCCTGGGTGGCGTGATGACCCCGCTGATCGAGAAGAACACCACCATCCCGACCAAGAAGACCCAGACCTTCTCGACCGCGGATGACAACCAGACCGCCGTGACCATTCACGTGCTGCAGGGTGAGCGCAAGCAGTCCAGCGGCAACAAGTCACTGGGGCGCTTCGACCTCAGCGATATCCCGCCGGCGCCGCGCGGTGTGCCACAGATCGAGGTCGCCTTCGACCTGGACGCCAACGGCATCCTGCACGTCTCCGCCAAGGACAAGGCTACCGGTAAGGAGCAGTCGATCGTCATCAAGGCCTCCAGCGGTCTCTCCGAGGAAGAAGTCGAGCAGATGATGCAGGACGCCGAGGCCCACGCCGACGAGGACAAGAAGTTCGAGGAGCTGGTGCAGCTGCGCAATCAGGCCGACGGCATGGTCCATGCCGCCCGCAAGACCCTCGAGGAAGCCGGCGACAAGGCCAGCGACGAGGAGAAGCAGGCTATCGAGAGCGCCGCGACTGAGCTCGAGGAGGCCATCAAGGGCGACGACAAGGACGACATCCAGGCCAAGCTGGACAAGCTGACCGAGGCCTCCGGCAACCTGGCGCAGAAGATGTACGCCGAGCAGGGCGAGGCCGCCCAGGGCGCCGAGGCCGGCAGCGAGGCTGGCGCCAAGCAGGAAGATGACGTGGTCGACGCCGAGTACGAAGAAGTCAACGACGACCAGAAAAAGCAGTAAACCACGACATCGGAACCACGGATGACGCCAGCGCGGGGGCCTGACTCCCGCGTTGGTGTTTCCGCAGAGTCCCTACGGAGGCGGACAGACTCATGTCCAAGCGTGATTACTACGAAGTACTGGGCGTCGAGCGCGGGGCCGACCAGAAGGACATCAAGAAGGCCTACCGACGCCTCGCCCAGAAATTCCATCCGGACCGCAATCCGGAGGATGACAGCGCGGCGGAGAAGTTCCGCGAGGTCTCGGAGGCCTACGAGGTCCTGAGCGACAGCGAGAAGCGCGCCGCCTATGACCAGTTCGGCCATGCCGGCGTCGACGAACAGGCCGGTGGCTTCGGCGGAGGCGGCTTCGGCGGTGCCGGGGCCGGCGGCTTCAGCGACATCTTCGGCGACGTGTTCGGCGATATCTTCGGCGGGGGCGGCGGGCGCCGCCACCCCAACGCCCCGCAGCGCGGCAGCGACCTGCGCTACAACCTCGAGCTCGACCTCGAGGATGCCGTGGCCGGCACCAGCGTGGACATCCGCGTGCCGCGCCACATCGAGTGCGAACGCTGTGACGGCGGCGGTGCCGAGCCGGGCTCCAGCAAGGAGACCTGCCCGACCTGTAACGGCATGGGTCAGGTACGCATGCAGCAGGGCTTCTTCGCCGTGCAGCAGACCTGCCCGACCTGCCACGGCAGCGGCCAGCACATCAAGGTGCCGTGCCACAAGTGCCATGGCGAGGGCCGGGTGCGCGAGACCCGCACTCTCTCGGTGAAGATTCCGGCCGGGGTGGATACCGGCGACCGCATCCGCCTCAACGGCGAAGGCGAGGCCGGCATCAACGGTGGCCCGCCCGGGGATCTCTACGTCCAGGTGGCGATCAAGCCGCACCACATCTTCCAGCGCGACGGCCGCCACCTGCAGTGCGAGGTGCCGATCAACTTCGTCGACGCGGCGCTGGGTGGTGAGCTGGAGGTGCCGACCCTGGACGGCCGGGTCAAGCTGAAGATCCCGCCCGAGACCCAGACCGGCAAGCTGTTCCGGCTCAAGGGCAAGGGCGTCAAGCCGGTGCGTGGCGGCCCGCCGGGCGACCTGCTGTGCAAGGTCGTGGTCGAGACCCCGGTCAAGCTCAACGAGGAGCAGAAGGACCTGCTGCGCACCTTCCAGGACAGCCTGGGCGGCAGCAACGGCCATCACCACTCGCCGAAGAAGTCGAGCTTCTTCGACGGGGTGAAGAAGTTCTTCGAGGACATGAAGCCGTAAGGCGAGTCTGCGCGGAAACCACAGGGCCCCGGGATCGCGTGATGCCGGGGCCCTGTCGCGTCCGGACCATGCTGATCAGCGCTGCAGGTGGTCCATCCGCCAGGCCAGCGCTTCAGGTGTCGGTTGCCATCGCGGGTTCCTGGGCAGTACCAGCGGCTGACCGTCGAGCTGGCAGAGCCAGTCGTTGTCGGGCACCAGGGTGTCGACCGCCTGACTGACATGCCAGCGATGATCGGGGCCCGGGGCAATCAGGTGGGTATCCATCGCCCAGTGCAGGTTGGGCGTAAGCGCCAGGCCATTCACGGGGCGATCATCCTGGCTGACGCTGAAGGGGATCAGGTGGGCCGCCTCCACCAGGTAGCGGTAGTCCGGCGTGATATAGCGTAGCCGGCTGGCCGCGCAGCGGTAGTCGTAGGCCTCCAGCACCAGGGAGCGAAAGGCCGCGGAGCGGGCATATTGCTGGCTGCTTTCCTGGAGGGTGCCGGCCAGGCTTTCGGGCGCCTTCTCGTATTCGCCACTGGCCAGCGCCCGCTCGAGATATTCCGTCAGGCGCTTCAGGGCCGGCGGGTCGTCGGAAAGGTAGTGGTGGGTCAGGAGCGCGCAGGCCTGTCGTGCAATGTCGCTATCCTGCAGGGCGGCAAACAGCTGCGCATCGAGGCAGGCCGAGGCAAAGCGTGCCAGCAGGTTATCCAGGGACTTCGGCTGGCCAAGCTGATCCGCGTGAGGGGCCAGCTCGGGCGCGTAGTCCGGCGACCAGAGCGGTCCGGCGGGACCCCGGTCATTGCGCAGGTGCCAGAGGGGAAGCCGAGGATTGGCAGCTTGCCTGTTCCCTGTGGCGGCCTCATAGAGGTCGTGATAACGGGCAAGCAGGCGCTTATTAATGGCCACCCTGGGCGAGCTGAAATGCCCCGACTGGATCTCGCAGATTACGGCCAGCAGCAGGCACGGCTTGTTGGGCGCCGGTCCGGCTTTGCGTTGCCCCACTCTGAGCCGTGTCAGGTACTCCAGCCGCGTATCCATCTGCACTCCCTCTTTCGATCCCTGTTCCCGCTGCCCTGGGCTTGATCCAGACTGTGATTCATTGCTCCTCAGGCATGGGGCTACCCTATATCACTCATGTGCTGGTGTGCAGGCCAATGGCCCACGCTACAGCCAGCCGGCGAGCCGGAAGCGTCGGTAGAGAACGCCGCAGGCACTGCCCATCACCAGCAGCGCCAGCGGGTAGCCCAGGCGCCAGTCGAGCTCCGGCATGTGGGCGAAGTTCATGCCCCAGATGCCGGCGAGGATGGTGGCTACCGCGAAGATGGCGGCCCAGGCCGCCAGCCGCTTGTGCACTTCGCCCTCGTCGATCGCCACCATCGAGAGGTTCACCTGGATCGCGGTGATGGTCATCTCGCGGATGGTATCCACCGCCGACTCGATGCGATTCAGGTGGTCGTACACGTCGCGGAAGTACTCCCGCGTCTTGCGGCACAGCGCCGGGACCCGGCCACCGAACAGGTGGCTCGCCGCCTCGCCCAGGGGCATGGCGGCATGCTTGAGCCGCATGGTCTGGCGCTTGAGCTGGTAGAGGCGCTCCAGGCTGCGGCGGGCCGAGCCCTTGACGAAGATCTGGTCCTCGATGCTCTCGAGTTCGGCCTGCAGGGCCTCGACCACCGGGAAGTAGCGGTCGACGATGGTGTCCATCAGGGCATAGATCACGAAGGCGGGGCCATGTTTGAGCAGCTTCGGCTCGTGCTCGCAGCGCTGGCGGACCTCGGCGAAGCCACGGCCCGGATGCAGGCGCACCGACAGCACGTACCCCGGGCCGGCGAACACCGCCACCTGGCCTGTCTCCAGCTGGTCGTCGCGCATCGTGACCATGTGCATGATCACGAACAGCGACTCTCCATACTCCTCGAGCTTGGGGCGCTGGTGCCCGTTCAGGGCGTCCTCCACGGCCAGTTCGTGCAGGCCGAACACCGCCTGGAACCGGGCCATTTCCTGCTCGTCGGGCTCGTGCAGTGCTACCCACACGAAACGGTCAGGCTGCCCCTGGTAGTCGTCGATCTCGTCGGGCTGGATATCGTGCAGGCGATGTCCCTTCTCGTAGGCCACGCAGTTGACGATCATTGCCGAACTCTCCCGTTCAGTGGTGGTGCGCTGTGCAACAGCATAGTGCCTGGAGGTGGGTTCCTGTCTTCCCCCAGCGCGAGCGGGGTGTCATGACAAGGCACATCGGCGGAGGGGTGGCGTTCATCGGGGCGTCGTCATAGTCTGGGATTTCACCCAACGAGACGCGGAGGCCGCCATGCCGATTTCACGAGCCGAGATTCCCGCCGAGGATGCCAAGGGGCTGGTCGAGCGCCTGTGCCGGGAGTGGGCCGATGCGCGACCAGTCGACCGCGAGGAAACCCAGGCGCGGGTCACCTTCGATGAGGGCCTCTGTCTGCTCCAGGCCGAGCCGGACCGGCTGGTGGTGGCCGTCGAGACGCTGGATGACGAGACTCTGGATCGGCTCGAGGGCAAGGTGAACGCCGCGCTCGAGGGGCTGGCCGGCGTGACCCTGGAGATCGTCTGGGAAAATTGAGCGACGGCGTCTCGCCCCGCACTGCCCACCTCGGCATGCTGCTGTGGGCGGCGCTGGTGGGGCTGTCGTTTCCGGCGGTGGGGGCGATGAGCGAGCTGCCGCCGTTCTCGCTTACCGCGCTGCGCTTCGTCATCGCCTGCGGTGGCCTGTGGTGGCTGGCCCGGCGCTCGCCGGACTTCCTGCCCGCCTGGCGGCAGCTTCCCCTCTATGCCCTGATGGGTCTCTGCCTGGCCGGCTTCTTCGGTGCCATGTTCTGGGCGGCGCACCATGCCACGGCGCTCTCCATGGCCACCCTCTTCGTCACGGTGCCGCTGCTGGCCTTCCTGCTGGGGCTGGGCCTGGGCGTGGAACGCCTGGCCTGGCGCCTGCCACTGATCCTGGCGCTGGGGGCGTCGGGGGCGCTGGGGCTGGCGTTCGCGGAATCCCTGGCCAAGGGCGGGCGCCTGCAGTTCGGTATCGGCGAGGGGGTGTTCTTCCTGGGCTGTCTCTCCACGGCGCTCTATCCGGTGCTCAGCAAGTGGGGGCTGTCGACCGGGCGCCTGCCGCAGTCGGCGGCGGTGCGCACCTTCTGGAGCCTGGGCCTGGGCGCCGTGCTGATCGGGCTGCTGGGGCTCGCCGTGGAGCCGGTGGCGCGCCTGGCCACCATGAGCGGCCGTGACCTGCTGCTGCTGGTCTATCTGGGGCTCTTCTCCAGTGCCCTGACCTTCTGGCTGCTGCAGCGCGCCACCTCGGCGCTCACACCGGGGGCGGTCACCGCCTACAGCTACCTGGTGCCCTTCGTCTCCATGCTGCTGCTGTTCATCCGTGAGCCCGAGCGGGTCGGCTGGGTCTGGCTGCCGGGCAGCGCCCTGGTCCTGCTGGCGATCGCGATGCTGCTGCGCAACGGCCGCGCGGCCGCCTAGCCGGTCTCGCCATCCTCCGCGGGCTTGCCGGGAAAGGCCCGGCGGATCTCGTCGTGCAGGTGGCGGGTGTCGGTGATGTGGCGGCGCGAGAAGTGGAAGGGCACCAGGCGCGCCACCCCGGCCGCGGCGGCGATCTCGCCGCAGGCCCGGGCGGTCAGGTGGCCGGTGCGGCGGGCCTGCTCCGCCTCGGCCTCGAGGAAGGGGGCCTCGCAGAAGAGCACCCGGGCGCCCCGCGCCAGTGCGACCAGGCGCTGGCGGTTCTCCGCGGTGTCGCCGAGGTCGGTGGCATACACCAACCGCTCCCCGGGCCGCGTCATCAGCAGTCTTTCCGCCAGCCAGGCCGCCGTCCGGGTGGTGCCGTCCGGCAGCTCGACCCGGGCCTCTCCCTCGCCCGCCAGGACATGATGCTTGAGCGTGCCGAGCCAGGGGGCCGGCGGCCAGCCGTGAGCCGCCAGCCGCTCCTTGCGCACCGCCACCTGCCGCTCGGGCTCCAGGGCAAAGGCCAGCACCGGCGTGCCGTGGTCGAGGGGGGTGGCGCGTACGCGAAAGCCGAGCTCCTCGTGCAGCAGGCCGCCGGGGGCCGGGCGCGAAGGCAGGGGAGCGGGGCGCGCCTCGCCGGCGACGATCCGCCAGCGCACGAGATGCTCGCCATGCAGCTCGCCGACCTCGAAGCGGGGCGCCTTCTCGGCGACCCGGTCCCAGAGGATGCCGCTCACCAGCCCCTGCAGGTGCTCCGCGAGCCCCGGCGGGCCGTAGAGCCGGCAGGGCGGGTAGTCGCCGATGCGCGAGCGCAGCAGCCACAGGAAGCCGCCGATGTGGTCGAAGTGGGCGTGGCTGATGAAGACGTCGCTGACCTGGTGGGCGAGGCGCGCCGGCAGGCGGCCGGGGTCGCCGAGGTCGAACAGCAGGCTGCGCGACTGGTGGCGCAGCCGCAGGTGCAGCAGCGGGTCGCCGAAGACGCCGTTGACCAGGGTCGCGGTGAAGCTGCCGAGGTCGGCCCGGGGGCGCGGGCCGTCGCGGCTTTCCAGGGGCGCGGGGGTGTCGTCCGGCTCCGGCGTTTCATGGATAGGGGAGTGGGGAAGCGCGGTGCCCAGCTGGCCATCGCGGCCGCGGCGGGCATCGCGAATCACCAGGGCGCGGGGCGTGCCGGCGTGCGTGGGGGCGAGAATCCGTAGCCGCTCCCCCTCCAGCGCCAGGATCTCGCCCAGCCCCAGGGTGTCGCCTCGCGCGTCGAGCAGCCCGACCTGGCGCCCCGCCCAGGCCTCGGGGGCGCTGCGCGGCGGGGCGGCGCCGGTCACGGCCAGCTCGGGTAGCGCGAACCCGGCCTCGCGGGCGGTCGCCAGCCAGGCCGCCCAGTCGTCGCTGCGACGCGCGCGGCGCCATCGCTTGCCGGGGTGGCGGGCACGCGGGTCCGGCGCCAGGGTGACGGTCTCTAGCCCCAGGGCGCGACACTCCTCGTGCAGCGGGAAGGGGGTGTCCTCTGTCGCCAGCAGCAGCAGGGCGCCGACGCTGCCGGCCTGTGCCAGCGCCGGCAGCAGCTCGGCCCCGGCGGCGCCGCGCACCACCCCCGGGGCATCCAGCAGCAGCGCCCCGGCGGGGGCCTGCTCGGCCAGTCGGCGTACCGCCTGCACCAGCGGCAGGCGGAAGCGGGCGGCATCCAGGGTGGCCAGGGCGACGATCGCTGCCAGCCGCCACGCCCCATCTTCCCAGCGGGCCAGGCAGGCCGCGCCGGGCGGCCCGATGCCGGGCAGCCCCGGGTCGGCGCTCAGGCAGTGGCACGGCTGGCCCTCGGCGGCCAGGGTCGCCGACGCGGCGCGTACCAGGGTGCTCTTGCCGCTGCCCGGGGCGCCGGCTACCAGCACGCGTTCATGGCGCTGCAGCAGGGCCAGCAGGGGGTGGTGCGCAGGGAGGTGCTCGGTCGGTGCAGGCATGGTGGCGCCCTCGGCATCGATATGCCCAGTGTGGGGGGATTGCCGAGGGGCGGCCACCCCGGTCGAGTGGCCTCTGGTATACTGCCGCCCATTCCGCAGCCATCGAATTCGCAGGAGTCCGCATGACCCGTATCGCCATCGTCGGCGTCGCCGGCCGCATGGGCCGCACCCTGGTCAACGCCGTGCAGCAGGATGAGAATGCCACCCTGGCCGGCGGCATCGTCGAGCCGGGAAGCTCCTTGGTGGGCGCCGATATCGGTGAGCTGGCGGGCCTCGGCAAGCTGGGCGTGGCCGCCGTGGACTCCCTCGCCGCCATCGCCGACGACGTCGACGTGCTGATCGACTTCACCGCGCCGCAGGTGACGCTTGCCAACCTGGCCTTCTGCGCCGAGCACGGCAAGCGCATCGTCATCGGTACCACCGGCCTGTCCGATGACGAGCTCGCCGAGCTCGATGGCTATCGCGACCGGGTGCCGATGGTGTTCGCGCCGAACATGAGCGTGGGGGTGAACCTGACGCTGAAGCTGCTCGAGACGGCGGCCAGGGCGCTGGGCGACGAGGGCTACGACATCGAGGTGATCGAGGCCCACCATCGCCACAAGGTGGATGCGCCCTCCGGCACGGCACTGAAGATGGGCGAGGTGGTGGCCGAGAGCCTGGGCCGCACCCTCAAGGAGCACGGGGTCTTCACCCGCGAGGGCCAGTGCGGGCCTCGCAGTGACAAGGAGATCGGCTTCGCCACCGTGCGCGCCGGCGACATCGTTGGCGAGCACACCGTGATGTTCGCCACCGAGGGCGAGCGCATCGAGATCACCCACAAGGCCTCGAGTCGCATGACCTTCGCCAAGGGCGCGGTGCGCGCGGCGCGCTGGGTGGCCGGCCAGGCCAACGGCCGCTACTCCATGCAGGATGTGCTGGGTCTTTGATTGCGAGGTGAGCAGAGTTGCATGCCGTGAGGGGCGTCGGGGACAGGCCAAAGGGGAGGTCCTATGCCAGGGATGGCATCGGTAGCGCCCAGGGAAGGGTTCACAGCGCCTCCCCGTAGGCCTGTCGCCGAATGAGCCCCGAGCAAGACTGGCCTCGCAGCCCCCCGGGGTAGCCGCCGGGCGCCATTTCCTGTAATATCCCAAAAATTTTGGCCGGGCGCCTGGGCGAGAGCCCCCTTCGCTGCGCTTGTTGCTTCGGCCCCCCGCTCTGAATGCATCAGTTCCGAGCGAATGACAACAAGCGGGATGAAACCGGTCTTACATCGGGTTTCGTCCCGCTTTTTTGCGGGGCGGCCATCCGCGGTACGGCCACCCGGGCCCGGCCATGGCCCCGCAGTATTCCTAGATGAGCATGGGAGGACGTTGCATTGAACAGACCCGCGATATTGGCCCTGGAAGACGGAAGTGTATTCCACGGCACGGCCATCGGTGCCGATGGACAAACCAGCGGTGAGGTGGTGTTCAATACGGCCATGACCGGTTACCAGGAAATCCTGACCGACCCCTCCTACACCCGTCAGATCGTCACCCTCACCTATCCGCATATCGGCAACACCGGCGTCAACGCCGAGGACGTCGAGTCCGGCGCCATCGCCGCCGCCGGCCTGGTGATCCGCGACCTTCCACTGCTGGCCAGCAGCTTCCGCAGCGAACAGACGCTCTCCGACTACCTCAAGGGCCAGAACGTGCTGGGCATCGCCGACATCGATACCCGCCGCCTGACCCGCATCCTGCGCGACAAGGGCGCCCAGAACGGCGCGATCCTGGCGGGTTCCGAGGCCGAGGGCGACGACGCCGTGGAGCGGGCCCTGGCCGCGGCCCGTGCCTTCCCGGGCCTCAAGGGCATGGACCTGGCCAAGGTGGTCTCCTGCCAGACGCCCTACGAATGGAGCGAGGGCGAGTGGGCCCTGGGTAAGGGTTACGCCGACACTACCCGGGGTGAGCGCCCCTTCCACGTGGTCGCCTACGACTACGGGGTGAAGCGCAACATCCTGCGCATGCTCGCCTCCCGCGGCTGCCGCCTGACCGTGGTGCCGGCCCAGACCCCGGCCGCCGAGGTGCTGGCCATGAAACCCGACGGCGTCTTCCTGGCCAACGGGCCCGGCGACCCCGAGCCCTGCGACTACGCCATCAAGGCGATCCAGGAGCTCCTCGAGACCGAGATTCCGGTGTTCGGCATCTGTCTGGGGCACCAATTGCTGGCGCTGGCCTCCGGTGCCAGGACGGTGAAGATGGGCCACGGCCACCACGGCGCCAACCACCCGGTGCAGGACCTCGATACCGGCAAGGTGATGATCACCAGCCAGAACCACGGCTTCGCCGCCGACGAGGCGAGCCTGCCGGCCAACCTGCGGGCCACCCACCGCTCGCTGTTCGACGGCACCCTGCAGGGCGTCGAACGCACCGACCGCCCGGCCTTCAGCTTCCAGGGCCACCCCGAGGCGAGCCCGGGACCGCGCGACGTATCGCCGCTGTTCGACCGCTTCGTCACCATGATGAAGGAACGCCGCTAGGCCGCATCGCCCTCCATCAGACCGTCATTCATCGATTAGCCGCGGGAACCGTCATGCCCAAGCGTACCGACATCCAGAGCATCCTGATCATTGGTGCTGGCCCCATCGTCATCGGCCAGGCCTGCGAATTCGACTACTCCGGCGCCCAGGCCTGCAAGGCGCTGCGCGAGGAGGGCTTCCGGGTCATCCTGGTCAACTCCAACCCGGCCACCATCATGACCGACCCGGTGATGGCCGACGCCACCTATATCGAGCCGATCACCTGGCAGGCGGTGGAGAAGATCATCGAGGCCGAGCGCCCGGATGCCGTGCTGCCGACCATGGGCGGCCAGACGGCGCTCAACTGTGCCCTGGACTTGGACAAGCACGGCGTGCTCTCGAAGTACGGCGTGGAGATGATTGGCGCCAACGCCGATGCCATCAACATGGCTGAAGACCGTGACCTCTTCGACCAGGCCATGAGGCGCATCGGCCTGCAGTGCCCCAAGGCCGAGGTGGCGCACAGCATGGAAGAGGCCTGGCGCATCCAGTCGCAGTTCGGCTTCCCGGTGATCATCCGTCCCTCCTACACCATGGGCGGCTCCGGCGGCGGCGTGGCCTACAACAAGGAGGAGTTCGAGGAGATCTGCACCCGCGGCTTCGAGCTCTCCAACAACCATGAGCTGCTGATCGACGAGTCGCTGCTGGGCTGGAAGGAGTACGAGATGGAGGTCGTTCGTGACAAGAACGACAACTGCATCATCGTCTGCGCCATCGAGAACTTCGACCCCATGGGCGTGCACACCGGCGACTCCATCACCGTGGCCCCGGCCCAGACGCTGACCGACAAGGAATACCAGATCATGCGCGACGCCTCGCTGGCGGTGTTGCGCGAGATCGGCGTCGAGACCGGTGGCTCCAACGTGCAGTTCGGCGTGGATCCCGACACCGGGCGCGTGGTGGTCATCGAGATGAACCCGCGGGTGTCGCGCTCCTCGGCGCTGGCCTCCAAGGCCACCGGCTTCCCGATCGCCAAGATCGCCGCCAAGCTGGCGGTGGGCTACACCCTGGACGAGCTGCAGAACGACATCACCGGCGGGCGCACCCCGGCCTCCTTCGAGCCGGCCATCGACTACGTGGTCACCAAGATCCCGCGCTTCACCTTCGAGAAGTTCCCCCAGGCCAATGATCGCCTGACCACCCAGATGAAGTCGGTGGGCGAGGTGATGGCCATCGGCCGCACCTTCCAGGAGTCGCTGCAGAAGGCGCTGCGCGGCCTGGAGACCGGCAACGACGGCCTCGACCCCAAGTTTCCCGAGTTCAAGGCCGGCGAGTTTAGCGACGAGGCCCTGTCGCATATCAAGGGCGAGCTGCAGGCCGCCGGGGCCGAGCGCATCTTCTTCGTCGCCGACGCCATGCGCGCCGGGATGAGCGTCGAGGAGGTCTTCGCGCTGACCAACATCGACCGCTGGTACCTGGTGCAGATCGAGGACCTGGTGAAGACCGAACAGGCGGTGGCGAAGCGCTCGCTTTCGGAGTTCAGCCCCAGCGAGCTGTACGCCCTCAAGCGCAAGGGCTTCAGTGACGCCCGCCTGGCGAGCCTGCTGGGGGTCGCCGAGAAGGAGTTCCGCAAGACTCGCCAGCAGGCCGGCATCCGCCCGGTCTACAAGCGGGTCGATACCTGTGCCGCCGAGTTTGCCTCCGACACCGCCTACATGTACTCCACCTACGAGGAGGAGTGCGAGGCCGAGGTCTCCGACCGCCAGAAGATCATGGTGCTGGGCGGCGGGCCCAACCGCATCGGCCAGGGCATCGAGTTCGACTACTGCTGCGTCCACGCCGCCTTCGCCATGCACGACGACGGTTACGAGACCATCATGGTCAACTGCAACCCGGAGACCGTCTCCACCGACTACGACACCAGTGACCGCCTCTACTTCGAGCCGGTGACCCTGGAGGACGTGCTGGAGATCGCCGACAAGGAGCAGCCGGTGGGGGTGATCGTGCAGTTCGGCGGCCAGACCCCGCTGAAGCTGGCCCGCGCGCTCGAAGCCGCCGGCGTGCCGATCATCGGCACCACCCCGGACGCCATCGACCGCGCCGAGGATCGCGAGCGCTTCCAGCAGATGATCGACAAGCTGGGCCTCAAGCAGCCGCCCAACGCCACCGCGCGCAGCTTCGAGGAGGCCTTCGCCAAGGCCGAGGCGATCGGCTACCCGCTGGTGGTGCGCCCCAGCTACGTGCTGGGTGGGCGCGCCATGGAGATCGTCTACGACGCCTCGGAGCTGGAGAACTACATGACCCACGCGGTCAAGGTCTCCAACGACTCCCCGGTGCTGCTCGACCACTTCCTCAATGCGGCCGTCGAGATCGACATCGATGCGGTCAGCGACGGCACCCAGGTGGTGATCGGCGGGATCATGCAGCACATCGAGCAGGCCGGCGTGCACTCCGGCGACTCCGCCTGCTCGCTGCCGCCCTACTCGCTGCCCGCCGAGGTGCAGGACGCGATGCGTGAGCAGGTCCGGCAGATGGCCGTGGAGCTCGGCGTCAAGGGTCTGATGAACGTGCAGCTGGCCTGGCAGGACGGCGAGATCTACGTCATCGAGGTCAACCCGCGCGCCTCGCGCACCGTGCCTTTCGTCTCCAAGTGCATCGGCACCTCGCTGGCCCAGGTCGCCGCGCGCTGCATGGCCGGCACCAGCCTGGCCGAGCAGGGCTTCACGCGCGAGATCGTGCCGCACTTCTTCAGCGTCAAGGAGGCGGTCTTCCCGTTCAACAAGTTCCCTGGGGTCGACCCGATCCTCTCACCGGAGATGAAGTCCACCGGCGAGGTGATGGGCAGTGGCGATACCTTCGCCGAGGCCTTCTACAAGGCACAGCTCGGCGCCGGCGAGGCGATCCCGCCCCTCGAGGGCAAGCGCAAGGCGTTCCTCTCGGTGCGTGACCCGGACAAGGCGGGAGTTATCGAGGTGGCCCGTTCTCTGGTAACCTTGGGGTTCACTCTGTGCGCGACCCGTGGCACGGCGGAGGCCCTCGAGGCCGCCGACCTGCCGGTGGAGGTCGTCAACAAGGTCTATGAGGGCCGTCCGCATATCGTCGATCTGCTCAAGAACGACGAGGTCGCCTATATCGTCAACACCACCGAGGGCCGCCAGGCCATCAATGACTCCTCGGTGATCCGCCGCACCGCACTCGCCCGCAAGGTTCCCTATGCCACGACCCTGGCAGGGGCCAATGCCGTTTGCATGGCGCTCGAGTACGGCAATGCCATCACCGTGCGGCGGCTACAGGAACTGCATGCAGGAGCTACACAATGAACAAGGTCCCGATGACCGTCGCCGGTGAGAAGCGGCTACGCAAGGAGCTCGAGGAGCTCAAGGGCGAGGCGCGGCCGAGGGTGATTGCCGCCATCGCCGAGGCTCGCGAGCACGGCGACCTGAAGGAGAACGCCGAGTACCATGCGGCCCGCGAGCAGCAGGGCTTCATCGAGGGGCGCATTCAGGAGATCGAGGGCAAGCTCTCCAACGCCCAGGTGATCGATGTCACCAAGCTGCCCCAGACCGGCAAGGTGATCTTCGGCGTGACCGTGGGGCTGATCAACCTGGAGAGTGACGACGAGGTGACCTACCGCATCGTTGGCGAGGACGAGGCCAACATCAAGGAGGGTCGTATCTCGGTGACCTCGCCCATCGCCCGTGCCCTTATCGGCAAGGAGGAGGGTGACGTGGTGGTGGTGCGGACCCCCGGCGGCGAGGTCGAGTACGAGATTGCAAGCGTGGAGCACCTCTAAGCGCCGAGCGCCGAGCCTGTAGGAGCGCAGATTTTCTGCGCGAATGGCGCCGATAGGCGCCCCGGCCAATGCCATATCATACGCCGCCGCTTCGCGGCGGATCGCTCAGCGGAGCTGAGCTCCTACAGGGTGCCAAGCAAAAGGCCCGCGGTATTGCCGCGGGCCTTTCGTATCCTTGATCCAGCTTGGCGTCAGCGCCGCCCGTGGTGATTCTCGAAGCGCGTGATGTTGGAGAGCTTCGGGTTGACCCGGGGGTTGTGGCGATAGAGCAGGGCCATCTTGCCGATCTTCTGGATCAGTTCGGCACCGCTCGTCGCGACCAGCTCGTCGAGCATGGCGGCGCGGTCGTCGCGGTCGGGCAGGGCGAGCTTGACCTTGACCAGCTCGTGGTCGCCCAGGGCGCGGTCGAGCTCGGCCAGGACGCCCTCGGAGGCCCCGTTCTCGGATACGGTGACCACGGGGTCGAGGTGGTGGCCGATGCTGCGAAATGCTTTCTTTTGTGCCTGTGACAAGCTCATGGTATCTTGCTTCTTCCCGGTTGGCGCGCAGCGCACATGGTACGGCGAAACGCCGCGCGGCGAAAGCTCGCCACCGCGTCCCCGCATGGTTCCTCCGGCCGGGCCCACAGGTCAGCACCCCGTCGCACCTCCTTAAGGTCTTCCCGGAATCCGCTCGACTGCCTGTCATTCATGGTCATTCACAGGTGATGCCGTGGCACGTTCCAACGCTTCCCGCTCCAAGGCCGCTGCCGGCAAGGCGCCGGCCAGCAAGACCAGCAAGGGCTGGCTGAAGGAGCACTTCGACGACCGCTTCGTGCAGCAGAGCTGGCAGGACGGCTATCGCAGCCGCGCCAGCTACAAGCTGCTGGCGCTGGACGAGAAAGACCGCCTGCTGCGCCACGGGATGACGGTGATCGACCTGGGCGCCGCGCCCGGCGGCTGGAGCCAGGTGGCCGCCGAGAAGGTCGGCTCCGAGGGGGTGGTAATCGCCTCCGACATCCTCGAGATGGATGCCCTGGCGGATGTCGACTTCATCCAGGGCGATTTCACCGAGGAGAGTGTGCTTGAGGCGATTCTCGCCACCCTCGGCGACCGGCCGGTGGACCTTGTGATGTCCGACATGGCCCCCAATATGAGCGGGATGGCGGCCATCGACCAGCCCCAGGCGATGTACCTCGTCGAGCTGGCGCTGGACCTGGCGCGCCAGACGCTCTCCCCCGGCGGTACCTTCCTGGCCAAGGTGTTCCAGGGCGAGGGATTCGATGCGTTTCTCAAGGAGCTGCGCGGCAGCTTCACGCGGGTGGTGACCCGCAAGCCGGAGGCTTCCCGGGCACGCTCCCGCGAGGTCTACCTGCTGGCAGAAGGGTTTCGCGGCTGAGGCACGCTCTCGCCGCACAGGAGGCGCGGCCACGATAGGCCGCGCCTAACGGGCCGATTGCCGGACAGGGCGCCGCGACTGTGTCACAGTGACGGCAGTTTCCCGCTCCGGTCCTGGGCTGGTTGAACATGTGCCGCTCATGTAGTGTCGAAGGACCAGGCATTTTCGGCCGACAGATTCTTGCAATGAGGGTAGTCCCTTGAACGACATGGCGAAGAACCTGATTCTGTGGTTGGTCATCGCGGCAGTGCTGCTGACGGTGTTCAATAACTTCAGCGTCGACAGCTCACCGCAGGCGATGAACTACTCCCAGTTCGTCCAGCAGGTGCAGAACGAGCAGATCCGCAACGTGACCATCGATGGCTACACCATCACCGGTGAGCGTGCGGACGGTTCCCAGTTCCGGACCATCCGCCCGGCGGCGGAGGATCCCAAGCTGATGGACGACCTGCTCGCCAACAACGTGACCGTGGTGGGCAAGGAGCCCGAGCAGCAGAGCCTGTGGATGCGCCTGCTGATCGCCAGCTTCCCGATCCTGCTGATCCTTGCGATCTTCATGTTCTTCATGCGTCAGATGCAGGGCGGTGGCGCCGGCAAGGGCGGCCCGATGAGCTTCGGCAAGTCCAAGGCCAAGCTGCTTTCCCAGGACCAGATCAAGACCACCTTCGCCGACGTCGCCGGCTGCGACGAGGCCAAGGAGGAGGTCGAGGAGCTGGTCGACTTCCTGCGCGACCCGACCAAGTTCCAGCGCCTGGGCGGCACCATTCCCCGCGGCGTGCTGATGGTGGGCCCGCCGGGTACCGGCAAGACGCTGCTCGCCAAGTCCATCGCCGGCGAGGCCAAGGTGCCGTTCTTCTCGATCTCGGGGTCTGACTTCGTCGAGATGTTCGTCGGCGTGGGCGCCTCCCGCGTGCGTGACATGTTCGAGCAGGCCAAGAAGCAGGCGCCCTGCATCATCTTCATCGACGAGATCGACGCCGTGGGCCGCTCGCGCGGCGCCGGGATGGGCGGTGGCAACGACGAGCGCGAGCAGACGCTGAACCAGCTGCTGGTCGAGATGGACGGCTTCGAGGCCAACGAGGGCGTCATCGTCATCGCCGCCACCAACCGTCCCGACGTGCTCGACCCGGCGCTGCTGCGCCCGGGCCGCTTCGACCGCCAGGTGGTGGTGCCGCTGCCGGACATCCGCGGCCGCGAGCACATCCTCAACGTGCACCTGCGCAAGGTGCCGCTGGCCGACGACGTCAAGCCGTCGCTGATCGCCCGTGGCACGCCCGGCTTCTCCGGCGCCGACCTGGCCAACCTGGTCAACGAGGGCGCGCTGTTCGCCGCACGGCGCAACAAGCGCCTGGTGGGCATGGAAGAGCTCGACATGGCCAAGGACAAGATCATGATGGGCGCCGAGCGCAAGTCCATGGTCATGACCGACAAGGAGAAGCTCAATACCGCCTACCACGAGTCGGGCCACGCCATCATCGGCCTGGTGATGCCGGAGCACGACCCGGTCTACAAGGTGACCATCATTCCCCGCGGCCGGGCCCTGGGCGTGACCATGTTCCTGCCGGAGGAGGACCGCTATAGCCTCTCCCGCCAGCAGATCATCAGCCAGATCTGCTCGCTGTTCGGCGGCCGCATCGCCGAAGAGATGACGCTGGGGCCGAACGGCGTCACCACCGGTGCCTCCAACGACATCAAGCGGGCCACCGAGCTGGCGCACAACATGGTCGCCAAGTGGGGTCTCTCCGAGGAGATGGGCCCGATCATGTACGACGAAGACGAGTCCCACCAGTTCCTCGGCGGACCCGGCCAGGGCGGCAAGCTCAAGTCCGGCGAGACCACCTCCAAGCTGGACAAGGAGGTGCGCAAGATCATCGACGGTTGCTACGAGCAGGCCAAGAAGATCCTCGAGGAGAACCGCGGCAAGCTCGACGCCATGGCCGAAGCGCTGATGAAGTACGAGACCATCGACTCCCATCAGCTCAAGGACATCATGGACGGGCGTGATCCACGCCCCCCCGAGGGCTGGGACGACCCGAGCGGCGGCGCGCCCTCGGGCGGCGAGCCGCGCGCCGAGGCCGCCCCGGAGTCGAGCGACGATGCCGAGGACGATGAGACACCCTCGCGTCGGCCCTCCGACCCGCTGGGTGGCCCGGCCGGCAGCTGAGGCCGTCCGCCAAGCAACCACAGGCGCCCCGCGGGGCGCCTTTGCCGTTCGACCGACAGGAAGATGATGGATACCCGAACAGCGACGCATCTGCCGTGTGGCCGGCACCGGCTCGACCTCTCCTTTCCCCGCATCATGGGGATCCTCAACGTCACCCCCGACTCCTTCTCCGACGGCGGCCGCCATGCGGTGCCGGATGACGCCCTGCGCCATGCCGAACGGATGCTGGCCGAGGGGGCCGCGATCATCGACGTGGGCGGCGAGTCCACGCGTCCCGGTGCCGAGCCGGTCTCGGTCCAGCAGGAGCTGGACCGGGTGGTGCCGGTGGTGGAGGCCCTGGTGCGCGAGTTCGATGCCCTGGTCTCGGTGGATACCAGCACCCCCGAGGTGATGCAGGCGACGGCCCAGGCCGGTGCCGGCATGATCAACGATGTGCGCAACCTGCGCCGCGAGGGGGCGTTGTCGGCGGCGGTCGCCAGCGGGCTGCCGGTCTGCCTGATGCACATGCTCGGCGAGCCCGGCGACATGCAGGACGACCCGCGCTACGATGCGCCGGTGGAGGAGGCCGTGGCCGCCTTCCTGGCGGAGCGTGTGGCGGCCTGCGAGGCGGCCGGGCTGCGGCGCGAGCGCATGCTGCTCGACCCGGGCTTCGGCTTCGCCAAGACGGTGGAGCACAACCTGCGGCTGCTCCGGCACATGGATCGCCTGGAGGCGCTGGGGCTGCCGCTGCTGGTGGGCATGTCGCGCAAGAGCATGATCGGCAAGGTGCTGGGGCGGCCGGTGGAGGAGCGCCTCGCCGGTGGCCTGGCGCTCTCCGCCTTGGCGGTGGAGCGTGGCGCCCGCATCCTGCGCGTCCACGACGTGGGGCCCCACGTGGATGCGGTGAACATGACCTGGGCCGTACTCGAGGAAGGCAGTACGCATGACTAGACGCTATTTCGGCACCGATGGCATCCGCGGCACCGTGGGGGAGCCCCCCATCACGGCCGACTTCATGCTCAAGCTGGGCTGGGCCACCGGCCGGGTGCTGACCCGGGACAAGGGGCGCGCCCGGGTGATGATCGGCAAGGACACGCGGATCTCCGGCTACATGTTCGAGTCGGCGCTGGAGGCGGGGCTCTCCGCCGCCGGTGTCGACGTGATGCTGCTGGGGCCCATGCCGACCCCGGCGATCGCCTACCTGACGCGCACCTTCCGCGCCGACGCGGGCATCGTCATCTCGGCCTCGCATAATCCCTTCCAGGACAACGGCATCAAGTTCTTCTCCGCCGCCGGCACCAAGCTGGCCGACGAGGTCGAGGCGAGCATCGAAGCCATGCTCGAGCAGGCGCTGACCACCGTGGCGCCGGATCGCCTGGGCAAGGCGATGCGGGTCGATGATGCTCCCGGTCGCTATATCGAGTTCTGCAAGTCGACCATCCCCAACCGGGTCAGCCTGCACGGGCTGAAGATGGTCATCGACTGCGCTCATGGCGCCACCTACCACATCGCTCCCAGTGTGTTCCGCGAATTGGGCGCCCAGGTCAGCCTGATCGGCGCCAACCCGGACGGCCTGAACATCAACCAGGAGGTGGGCTCGACCCACCCCGCCGCGTTGCGGGCGGCAGTGATCCAGCAGGGGGCCGACCTCGGCGTGGCCTTCGACGGCGACGGCGACCGGGTGCTGCTGGTAGATGCCGAAGGCCGCGAGATCGACGGCGACGACATCCTCTACCTGATCGCCAGGGATCGCCATGCCCGGGGCGAGCTGGGCGGTGGCGTGGTGGGTACCCTGATGTCCAACTTCGGCCTGGCGGCGGCCATGGATGAGCTCGAGATTCCCTTCGAGCGCGCCAAGGTGGGCGACCGCTACGTCATGGAGCGGCTGGCGACCAACGGCTGGCAGCTGGGCGGCGAGTCCTCCGGCCATATCGTCTGCGGGCATGTGCAGACCACCGGCGACGGCATCGTCTCGGCGCTGCAGGTGCTGGCGATCATGGTCCGCGAGCAGCAGTCGCTGGGTAGCCTGCTGGCCGGTCTGCAGAAGGCGCCCCAGGCGCTGGTCAACGTGCGCCTGACGCCGGGCAGCGATGCCAAGGCGCTGCTCGAGCAGGCCTCGCTCAAGCAGGCGGTAGGTAGCCTGGAGACGGAGCTGGGCGACCAGGGGCGCGTGCTGCTGCGGGCCTCGGGCACCGAGCCGCTGATCCGCGTGATGGTCGAGGGGCGTCCCCACCTGGACGTCGACGCCCTGGCGCGTCGCCTGGCCGATGACGTCGAGGGGCTGCTCGGCTGATCGGGGGGCAGGCGCCCCGGGGTCGGTTGTCTTGACGGGGCCCCTCCTATACCATTTCGCACCACCTTGAAAGAGGAACCCCCATGCGCATGCCGCTGATCGCCGGCAACTGGAAGATGAACGGCTCCCTGGCCCTGGTCGAGGAGTTCGGCCGGGCCTTCGCCGACGTCTCCCTGCCCGTGAACGTCGAGGTGTCGCTGATGGTGCCCTTCCCCTTCCTGGAGGCGGCGGGCCGGGCACTCGGCGA
This sequence comes from Halomonas gemina, assembly GCF_023554995.1. Taxonomy (GTDB): domain Bacteria; phylum Pseudomonadota; class Gammaproteobacteria; order Pseudomonadales; family Halomonadaceae; genus Halomonas; species Halomonas gemina. The sequence continues at coordinate 34,471 of NZ_JAMJPK010000006.1, read as the reverse complement.
GACGTCGGTGACGGTCGGCGCCCAGACGCTCAGCGACCGTCCCTCGGGGGCCTTCACCGGGGAAGTCAGCGCGGCGATGCTGCGCGAGTGCGGGGCCCGGCTGGTGCTGGTCGGCCACTCGGAACGCCGCACCCTGTTCGCGGAGGATGATGCCGCGGTGCTGGCGCGCGTCAAGGCGGCGCTGGCCGAACAGCTCACCCCGGTGCTGTGCGTCGGCGAGACGCTCGAGGAGCGCGAGGCCGAGCGCACCGAGGCGGTGGTGCTGGGCCAGATCGAGGCGGTATTCGGCGCCCTCGACGAGGCTGAGCGCGCTCGCCTGGTGGTCGCCTATGAGCCCGTCTGGGCCATCGGCACCGGCCGCACGGCGAGTCCCGAGCAGGCCCAGGCGGTGCACGCGGCCATCCGCGACTGCCTGGCGCGCTACGGCGCCGGCCTGGCCGGCGGCATGCGTCTGCTGTACGGCGGCAGCATGAAGGCGGATAATGCCGCCGAGCTGCTCGCCCAGCCCGATATCGACGGCGGCCTGGTGGGCGGTGCCTCGCTCAAGGTCGACGATTTCCTAGCCATTTGTCAGTCAGCAGGTTGAATCCATGCAAGTTGCCATTCTCATGACCCATGTGGCGATCGCCATCGCCCTGGTCGTCCTGATCCTGCTGCAGCAGGGCAAGGGCGCCGAAGCCGGTGCCGCCTTCGGTGGCGGTGCCTCCCAGACAGTGTTCGGCTCGCGGGGCAGCGGCAGCTTCCTGGCGAAGTTCACCGGGCTGCTGGCGGTGGCCTTCTTCGCCACCTCCCTGACCCTGGCCTACTTCGCCTCCCAGGCGGGCGAGGCGCCCGAGGCCGGCATTCCCGATGCCGAGCTGATCGAGCAGCAGAACAGCGTGCCGACACTTGACGATGCCGACCGCGATGTGGATAATACGGCGCCAGCGCTGGAGGAAAGCGGCGACTGAGGTCGTCATCCAGCCTCCCCGATGCCGAAGTGGTGGAATTGGTAGACACGCTATCTTGAGGGGGTAGTGGCCTTATGGCCGTGCGGGTTCAAGTCCCGCCTTCGGCACCATATGCGAAGTGATCGACACAACCGTCGGGACTTCGAAGCAGGATTGGCAGTATGCGGTGTTGCCGCTTGACGAGATCGTCATGTGGGCTTACAATCACCGGCCTAGATTGATGCGGGGTGGAGCAGTCTGGTAGCTCGTCGGGCTCATAACCCGAAGGTCATCGGTTCAAATCCGGTCCCCGCTACCATCTTCCTGGCAGGCATGCAGCGGTTCGAGGGGCATGCCAGAGAGCCGAAGTGGTATACAGGTTTCTTGTGAAAGCCCCTTCCTGTGAAGGGGCTTTTTGTTAGCAGCTTGCCAGCCGGAGACGGCGGCGCTGCTCCGGGCAACGCCAATCAGCCACCTGACTCTTCTCTTCACTCCCGGCCAGGTGCCTGATGCAACGGCTGTAGGAGCTTTCTTCCGTGGCAATCAAGGATGCTGCGCTGCATGCGCTGATCGAACCGGTGGTCTCCGCCATGGGATTCGAGCTATGGGGCATCGATCATCTGTCCCAGGGCAAACATTCCCGCCTGGTGATCTACATCGATCACCAGGATGGCGTGAGCGTGGACGATTGCGCCGACGTCAGCCGCCAGGTCAGTGCGGTGCTCGATGTCGAGGACCCGGTGCCCGGCGAGTATCGGCTGGAAGTCTCCTCGCCGGGCATGGACCGGCCGCTGTTCACCCTCGATCAGTTCGAGCGCTATGCCGGTCATGTGGTGGCCGTGAAGCTGCGCCTGCCCTTCGACGGGCGGCGCAAGTTCCAGGGGCTGCTGGCCGGGGTCGAGAGCGACGAGGTGTTGTTGCAGATCGACGGCGAGGAATATTGCTTTCCCATCGAGGGCATCGATCAGGCGCGGGTCGTCCCGCAGTTCACATGATGGGCTCGGTGCATAAGGACAGGTTCACTGGCGAGGCTAAGGCATGAGTAAAGAAATTCTGGCGGTCGTCGACGCGATCTCCAACGAGAAGGGGGTCCCCCGCGAGGTGATCTTCGAGGCAGTCGAGGCGGCCCTGGCCAGTGCATCGCGCAAGCGCTTCGAGGACGAGGAAGCCAGCGTGCGCGTGCACATCGACCGCGAGACCGGCGACTACGAGACGTTTCGTCGCTGGGAGGTGGTCGAGGACGATGACTTCGACGGGCCCGATGCCCAGATCAAGCTCTCCTTCGCCGAGCGCCGTGACCCGCCCCTGGGGCTGGGCGACGTGGTCGAGGAGCGCATCGAGAATGCCTCCTTCGGCCGCATCGCCGCCCAGACCGCCAAGCAGGTCATCGTGCAGAAGGTGCGCGAGGCCGAGCGGGCCGAGGTGGTGCGCCAGTATGCCGAGCGCGAAGGCGAGCTGGTCGCGGGCATCGTCAAGAAGACGACACGCGACGGCCTGATCATCGATCTCGGCGAGAATGCCGAGGCCTTCCTGCCGCGCAGCGAGATGATCCCCGGCGAGCGCTACCGCATGAACGAACGGGTCCGCGCGCTGCTGGTCAAGGTCGACCCTGAGGCGCGTGGCGCCCAGCTGATCCTCTCGCGCACCTGCCCGGAGCTGATCATCGAGCTGTTCAGCATCGAGGTGCCGGAGATCGCCGAGCAGCTCATCGAGATCAAGGGCGCGGCACGCGACCCGGGCTCGCGGGCCAAGATCGCGGTCAAGACCAACGACCGGCGCATCGACCCGGTGGGGGCCTGCGTGGGCATGCGCGGCTCTAGGGTGCAGGCCGTCTCCTCGGAGCTTCAGAACGAGCGCGTGGACATCGTGCTGTGGGACGACAACCCCGCCCAGCTGGTGATCAACGCCATGGCACCGGCGGATGTCGCCTCGATCCTCGTCGACGAGGAGGCCCATGCCATGGACGTGGCCGTCGCCGAGGACAACCTGGCCCAGGCCATCGGCCGCAGTGGCCAGAACGTGCGCCTGGCCTCCGAGCTCACCGGATGGCGTCTCAACGTCATGACCGAGGAGGAGGCCGAGGACAAGCGCGACCAGGAGATCGACAGCCTGGTCGAGCATTTCATCCAGCACCTGGAGATCGATGAGGACGTGGCGCGCCTGCTGGTGGAGGAGGGCTTCACCTCCCTGGAGGAAGTCGCCTACGTGCCGGTCGAGGAGATGCTCGAGATCGAGGAGTTCGACGAGGAGACCATCGAGGAGCTGCGCGCTCGGGCCAAGGACGAACTGCTGAACCTGGCCATCGCCTCCGAGGAGGAGCTCGATGGCGCCCAGCCGGCCGACGACCTGCTGGAGATGGACGGGATGGAGCGCCACCTGGCCTTCATCCTGGCCAGCCGGGGCATTGTCACCATGGAGGACCTGGCCGAGCAGTCCGTCGATGACCTGCTGGACATCGAGGGAATAGACGAGGAGCGCGCCGCGGCACTGATCATGACTGCCCGTGCGCCATGGTTCGAGAATGAACAGTAAACGGGTCACGGGCTGAGGAGGGTCGTAATGTCAGAAATGACCGTTAAGGATTTTGCAGCGAAGGTGGGGCGCGACGTGCCCCGTCTGCTGGAGCAGATGAAGGAAGCCGGGCTCGGTCAGAAGTCCGAGGGCGATGCCGTGTCCGAGGAGGACAAGCGTCAGCTGCTCGACTATCTCACCAAGAGCCACGGCGGCAGTGGCGCGGGGGCGAAGAACCGCATCACCCTGACGCGCAAGACGCGCAGCCGCATCAAGACCGGCGAGCGTGGCAAGAGCATCGAGGTGCAGGTGCGCAAGAAGCGCACCTACGTCAAGCGTGCCGAGGAAGAGACCAAGCCGGAGCCGACGGAAGACGCCGGGCCGCGCCAGCTGGTCGGCGACATGGCCGATTCCCAGCAGGCCCAGGCCGCCCAGGATGCCCGCGAGGCCGAGGAAGCCAAGGCGCGTGCCGCCGAGGAGTCCGCCCGCGAGGCCGCGGCCAAGCTCGAGGCCGAGAAGGCCGCGGTTGAGCCCGAGATTCCGGTGCCGGAGCTCGAGACCGCCCCGCCCGCGGAGGAGCCTCCGGCTCCGCCCAAGGAGGGTCGCCCCGAGTCGCGCCGCGCCGCGGTCAAGAAGGCGACCACCAAGGCCGGCGCCGGCAAGAAGGGGCGTGGCGAGCGTGACGAGGACGATCGCGGTGACCGCGAGGAGCGTCGCCGTGGCGGCAAGAAGGCCAAGCGCGCCGAGCGTCGTGGTGGCCGCCGCGGCGGCGGCAGCCAGGGCGGTGGCGGCAAGCACGGCTTTCAGAAGCCGACCCAGCCGATCGTCCGCGAGGTCTCCATCCCCGAGTCGATCAGCGTCGCCGACCTGGCCGACAAGATGTCGATCAAGGCGAACGAGGTCATCAAGGCCATGTTCAACATGGGCGCCGCGGTGACCATCAACCAGACCATCGACCAGGACACCGCGGCCATCGTGGTCGAGGAGATGGGCCACAAGCCCAAGCTGGTCAAGGACGATGCGCTGGAGACCGAGGTCCTCGAGGGCATCTCCTACGAGGGCGAGGAGATCACCCGCTCGCCGGTGGTCACCGTGATGGGCCACGTCGACCACGGCAAGACCTCGCTGCTCGACTACATCCGCAAGGCCAAGGTGGCCACCGGCGAAGCCGGCGGCATCACCCAGCATATCGGTGCCTACCACGTCGAGGACGACCACGGTGGCGTGACCTTCCTGGATACCCCGGGCCACGCGGCGTTCACCGCCATGCGTGCCCGCGGTGCCAAGGCCACCGACGTGGTCGTGCTGGTGGTGGCCGCCGACGACGGGGTCATGCCCCAGACCATCGAGGCGATCGAGCACTCTCGCGCGGCCGAGGTGCCGATGGTGGTCGCGGTCAACAAGATTGACAAGCCCGGCATCGACCTGGACCGGATCAAGAACGAGCTCTCCCAGCACGGCGTGATCTCCGAGGAGTGGGGCGGCGACACCCAGTTCGTTTACGTCTCCGCGCATACCGGGGAAGGCATCGAGGAGCTGCTGGAAGCCATCCAGCTGGTCTCCGAGGTGCTCGAGCTCAAGGCGGTTCCCGAGGCGCCCGGCAAGGGCGTGGTGGTCGAGTCCCGCCTGGACAAGGGGCGCGGCCCGGTGGCCACGGTGCTGGTCCAGAACGGTACCCTGAAGAAGGGCGACATCGTGCTGGCCGGCCTGCACTACGGCCGTGTTCGCGCGCTGACCAACGAGCTGGGCAAGCAGGTCGACGAGGCCGGTCCCTCCACCCCGGTGGAGATCCAGGGCCTGGACGGCACCCCCGAGGCAGGCGACGACTTCATGGTGCTGGCCGACGAGAAGAAGGCCCGCGAGGTCGCCAACTTCCGCCAGGGCAAGTACCGCGAGGTGCGCCTGGCGCGCCAGCAGAAGGCCAAGCTGGAGAACATGTTCAGCCAGATGGGCCAGGAGGTGGCCGCCAAGCTCAACATCGTGCTCAAGGCCGACGTCCAGGGTTCCCTGGAAGCGATCAAGGGCGCCCTGGAAGAGCTCTCCACCGACGAGGTGGAAGTGGCAGTGGTCTCCTCCGGCGTGGGCGGCATCACCGGTACCGATGCCAACCTGGCGCTGGCCAGTGACGCCATCGTGGTCGGCTTCAACGTGCGTGCCGATGCCGCGGCCCGCGAGATCATCGAGCGGGAAGGCCTGGACCTGCGCTACTACAGCGTCATCTACCAGCTGATCGACGAGGTCAAGCAGGCGATGAGCGGCATGCTGGCGCCGGAGTGGAAGGAAGAGATCGTCGGCGTGGCCGAGGTCCGCGACGTCTTCCGCGCACCCAAGATCGGTGCCGTGGCCGGCTGCATGGTGGTCGAGGGAACCGTCCATCGTCACAAGAAGATCCGCGTGCTGCGCGACAACGTGGTGATCTACGAGGGCGAGCTCGAGTCGCTGCGCCGCTTCAAGGACGATGTCCAGGAAGTGCGCAACGGCATGGAGTGCGGCATCGGCGTGAAGAACTACAACGATGTCCAGGTCGGCGACAAGATCGAGGTCTTCGATCAGGTCAAGGTCGAGCGGACCCTCTAAGGGCTCGAGGAGTCGTACATGCGCGAGTTCAAGCGTACCGACCGGGTGGCCGACCAGCTCCAGAAGGAGCTGGCGGTGCTCATCCAGCGCGAGGTCAAGGATCCGCGGCTGGGCATGGTCACGGTCAGCGGCGTCGAGGTCAGCCGCGACCTCGGCTATGCCGACGTCCACGTGACCCTGCTGGGCGAGCAGACCCCGGAGCACATCAAGGAGAACCTGGCGGTGCTCAAGCGGGCCGCCGGTTTCCTCCGCAGCCGGATCGCTCGCCGCATCAAGCTGCGCCATGTGCCGGAGCTGCGCTTCCACTACGACGAGAGCGTGGTGCGTGGCCAGCGGCTCTCCTCGCTGATCGACGAGGCCGTCGCCAGCGACCAGGCCCAGCACGACGAGGCGGCGGATGATGACCGCGACCCGGTCGACGGTTCGGCAGGTGGATCGGCAGACAGGGACGAGCGCGACTGATGGCACGGCGGCGTCGCGGGTTGCCGGTGAACGGCGTGCTGCTGCTGGACAAGCCCGCGGGCCTGTCCAGCAACCATGCGCTGCAGCGGGCCCGGCGCCTGTTCCAGGCCCAGAAGGCCGGCCACACGGGAACCCTGGATCCCATGGCCACCGGCCTGCTGCCGGTGTGCTTCGGCGAGGCGACCAAGTTCTCTGCCCACCTGCTGGAGGCCGACAAGGTCTACCGCACCCGGGTGGAGCTCGGCGCGATCACCGATACCGGTGATGCCGAGGGCGAGGTGGTCGAGCGCCGCGCGGTGCCCCGGCTGACCGAGGCCGACGTCGAGGGCGTGCTCGCGCGCTTTCGCGGCGAGATCGACCAGGTGCCGCCGATGTACTCGGCGCTCAAGCACCAGGGGCGCAAGCTCTACGAGCTGGCCCGCGAGGGCAAGTCGATCGAGCGTGCAGCCAGGCGCGTGAGGGTGTATGATGCGCGCCTTCTTTCCCTTGCCGACGCCGCCTTCGAGCTCGAGGTGCGCGTCAGCAAGGGGACCTACATCCGTACCCTGGCCGAGGACATCGGCCAGGTCCTGGGCTGCGGCGCGCACATCAGCGCGCTGCGCCGCCTGGAGACGGGCCCCTTCACGAGCGAGGGCATGCTGACCCTCGACGCGCTGGAGGCCCTGCCCGGCCAGGCCGAGCGCGAGGCGGTGCTGCTGCCCGTCGACGTGCTGGTCGACCACCTGCCGCGGATCGGGGTCGATGCCGCGGCGGCCAGCCGGCTGGCCCATGGCCAGGCGGCCCGGGTCGAGCCCGGCGAGCTGGCCGGGGGGGAGACGGCAAGACTCTACTGCGACGGGGCCTTCCTGGGCCTCGGCGTGGTGGCGGGGCCACAGGAGGTGGCGCCGAAACGGCTGCTGAGCACCGCAGCCGATTGAAGGGAGAGACGCCCGAGACTGCAAATATGCGTGGTCTCACACACTCATCATTCAGGCATATTGCTTACTGGAGAGACAGATGGCACTGACAGCCGAGCAGAAGTCCGCAATCGTCAACGAGTACGGTCGTGGCGAGAACGACACCGGTTCCCCCGAAGTGCAGGTGGCCCTGCTGAGCGCCAACATCGATGGCCTGCAGGACCACTTCAAGACCAACAAGCAGGATCACCACTCCCGTCGTGGCCTGATCCGCATGGTCAACCAGCGCCGCAAACTGCTGGACTACCTGAAGCGCAAGGATTTCGAGCGCTATCAGTCGCTGATTCAGCGCCTGGGCCTGCGTCGCTAAGAAAAGGGTATTTCGCTACTGCGCTCGATATCCTGGCCGCCGGCGGTGCTCGGAATCCTCATGTAGCAGGCTACACTCCGGTTCCTGCGCTCCGGTGGCAACCAGCCTCTCATCGCTCGTAACGCGAAATCCTCCTTTTCTTCAGGTCATACGAAACGGGTAGCCCTACGGGGCTGCCCGTTTTGTTTTTTGGCGCCAATGTCAGGGGCACCGGTGGCAGGTCGGAGGGGAAGTCCGACACTTCGGGGCCTGTCGCCGGATCAGCCCCGGTAATGCAGAGCCGGAAATGTCGCTAACCGGTGGCCGCAGCGGGCGTCAACCCCTAAAATGGTCGCCGAGTCAAAACGAACCAAACACAGAAAAGTTGAAGGAAGTCGCCGTGAATCCGGTCAAGAAAACGTTTCAGTACGGTCGCAGTACCGTCACCCTGGAAACCGGGCGCATCGCCCGCCAGGCCACCGGTGCCGTGATGGTTACCATGGACGACACCGTGGTGCTGTGCACCGTGGTGGCCAAGAAGGAGGCCAATCCTGCCCAGCCCTTCTTCCCGCTGGGGGTCTTCTATCAGGAGAAGACCTACGCGGTCGGCAAGATTCCCGGCGGCTTCTTCAAGCGCGAGGGGCGTCCCACCGAGAAGGAGACCCTCACCTCACGGCTGATCGATCGCCCGATCCGTCCGCTCTTTCCCAAGGGCTTCATGAACGAGGTGCAGGTGGTCTGCTCGGTGCTATCCACCGACCGCAACCATGACCCGGATATCGCCGCGATGCTCGGTACTTCCGCCGCCCTGGCCATCTCCGGTGTGCCCTTCAACGGCCCCATCGGCGGCGCACGCGTGGGCTTCACCGAGGACAACGGCTACTTCCTCAACCCCACCGTCGAGGAGCTGGCCGGCTCCGAGCTCAACATGGTGGTCGCCGGCACCGAGAAGGCCGTGCTGATGGTGGAGTCCGAGGCCAACGAGCTGCTCGAGGACGAGATGCTCGGCGCCGTGCTCTATGCCCACCAGGAGATGCAGGTGGCCATCCAGGCCATCAACGAGCTGACCGCCGAGGCCGGCAAGCCGAAGTGGGAGTGGCAGCCGCCCGCCGATAACGTCGCGCTCAAGGGCGCCATGGCCGATGCCTTCGAGAAGAAGGTCGGCGAGGCCTATCGCATCACCGACAAGATGGCCCGCCAGGATGCCCTTGCCGCTCTCAAGGAGCAGGCGGTCGAGCAGTTCGCCGGCGAGGAAGAAGGCAAGTACGACGCCGACGAGGTCAAGGGTGCCTTTGCCGGCCTGGAGAAGCGCGTGGTGCGGGCACGCGTGGTCAAGGGCGAGCCGCGTATCGATGGCCGCGACCACAAGACCGTGCGTCCACTCTCCATCGAGGTCGGCAGCCTGCCCAAGACCCATGGCTCGGCGATCTTCACCCGCGGCGAGACCCAGGCGATCGTGGTGGCAACGCTGGGCACCCTGCGTGATTCCCAGCTGATCGAGTCGCTGGAGGGGGAGCGCAAGGACCGCTTCCTGCTGCACTACAACTTCCCCCCCTACTGTGTGGGCGAGGCGGGCTTCATGGGCGGCCCCAAGCGCCGCGAGATCGGTCACGGCCGTCTGGCGCGGCGCGGCGTGCAAGCGATGCTGCCCGACGAGGCGGAGTTCCCCTATACCATTCGTGTGGTCTCCGAGATCACCGAATCCAACGGCTCCAGCTCCATGGCCTCGGTGTGCGGCTCGTCGCTGGCGCTGATGGATGCCGGCGTGCCGATGAAGGCCCCGGTGGCGGGCATCGCCATGGGCCTGGTCAAGGACGAGGATGGCTTCGCCGTGCTCACCGACATCCTGGGTGACGAGGACCACCTCGGCGACATGGACTTCAAGGTGGCCGGCAGCGCCGAGGGCGTCACCGCCCTGCAGATGGACATCAAGATCGAGGGGATCAACGAGGAGATCATGGAGGTGGCCCTGCAGCAGGCCTATGAGGCCCGCCAGCAGATCCTCGAGCAGATGAACACGGTGATCGCCCAAAGCCGTGCCGAGGTCTCCGAGAACGCCCCCTCCATGGCGACCATCAAGATCGACCCGGAGAAGATCCGCGACGTCATCGGCAAGGGCGGCGCTACCATCCGCAAGATCTGCGAGGATACCGGCGCCTCCATCGACCTGGACGACGACGGCACCGTGCGCATCTATGCCGAGGACAAGTCGGCGGCCAAGGCGGCCATCGACACCGTGCTGGCGATCACCGCCGAGCCCGAGATCGGCAAGCTCTATCGTGGCAAGGTGGTGCGTATCGCCGACTTCGGCGCCTTCATCAACATCATGCCGGGCACCGACGGCCTGGTGCATATCTCCCAGATCGTGCCGGAGCGGGTCAACGACGTCCGCGACTTCCTCAACGAGGGTGACGAGCCCATCGTCAAGGTGCTCGACATCGACAACCGCAACCGGGTGAAGCTCACCATCAAGGAGATCACCCCGGAAGAGAAGGCGGCGTTCGAGGCCGAAGCGGCCGCTGAACCCCAGCTCTAAGCACAGCGGAAAGCGCCAAGCGCCGAGCGCCGAGCTTCAAGAAAAACCGCCGCCAGGGTTCAGCCCTGGCGGCGGTTTGCTTTTTGGCGGACATAAAAAACATGCCCCGGGATATTGCTCCCGGGGCATGCTGTTCGCTCGGCGCTCGGCGCTCGGCGCTCGGCGCTCGGCGCTTTTAGCGCTCGATTGCGAGTGCGACGCCTTGCCCACCGCCGATGCATAGCGTGGCGAGACCCTTCTTGGCGTCCCGGGCGATCATCTCGTGGACCAGGGTCACCAGGATGCGACAGCCGGAGGCGCCGATCGGGTGGCCGATGGCGATGGCGCCGCCGTTGACGTTGACCTTGCTGACATCCCAGCCCAGCTCCTTGTTGACCGAGAGGGCCTGGGCAGCGAAGGCCTCGTTGGCCTCGACCAGGTCGAGGTCGTCCAGGCTCCAGCCGGCCTTCTCCAGGCAGCGGCGGGTGGCCGGTGCCGGGCCGATGCCCATGATGGAGGGGTCGACGCCGGCATTGCTGTAGGCCTTGATGCGGGCCAGCGGCTCCAGGCCCAGCGCCTTGGCCTTGTCGGCGGAGCAGAGCATTACCACGGCGGCACCGTCGTTGATGGAGGAGGCGTTGCCGGCAGTGACGGTGCCGTCCTTCTTGAAGGCCGGACGCATGCCGCCGAGCTTGTCGGCAGTCACATCGCGCGGGCCTTCATCGGTGTCGAAGACCACCGGGTCGCCCTTGCGCTGGGGGATTTCCACCGGGACGATCTGCCCCTTGAACTTGCCTTCCTTGATGGCGGCGGCGGCCTTCTGCTGGGAGCCGGCGGCGAACTCATCCATCTCCTCGCGGGTGATGCCGTACTTCTCGGCCAGGTTCTCGGCCGTGATGCCCATGTGGTAGTTGTTGAAGGCGTCCCACAGGCCATCGTGGACCATGGTGTCCACGGCCTTCCAGTCGCCCATGCGCTGGCCGGTACGGGAGTTGGGCAGCACGTGGGGCGAGGCAGACATGTTCTCCTGGCCGCCGGCGATGATCACCTCGGCATCGCCGAGCATGATGGCCTGGGCACCCAGGTGCAGCGCCTTGAGGCCGGAGCCGCAGACCTTGTTGATGGTCATGGCGGGCACGGCATCCGGCAGGCCGGCCTTGATGGACGCCTGGCGGGCGGGGTTCTGGCCGACCCCGGCGGTGAGCACCTGGCCGAGCAGTACCTCGTCGACCTGGTCCCCGGCAACGCCGGTGCTGGACAGGATGTCCTTGATGACATGTGCACCCAGGTCGCTGGCAGAAATGCCGGCCAGGGAGCCACCGAAGGTGCCGACGGCGGTGCGGCGAGCGGCGACAATCACCACGTCTTGCATGGGAGATACTCCTGAAGAATGACTAGCGGGCTTGCGGCCGTGTCTGGGGGACAGCCTGAGCTCGAAGACGTCTCAGACAGAGCCGGGTCTCTCAGCATAGGGGACGCTTGTGCATCGCGGCAATGCTTCCATGGCCGAATGCGCGGGAAGAGTCGGGGGAGGCGTCAGGATGGGCGGTGGTACCGGCACCCCGGGCGCGGGGTGCCGTGGCAGGTGGATGTCAGGCCAGCTGGACGGGGATGGCATTGCTGGTGTGGCTGACGACATTGCCTTCCTGCAGGTAGACCAGAGCCGGGTGGTGGTTTTCCAGCTCGGCGTCGCTGTAGTGGGCATAGCTGCAGATGATCACCCGCTGGCCTTCGCTCGCCAGGTGGGCTGCGGCACCGTTCACCGAGATGACCTTCGAGCCCTCTTCGGCGCGGATGGCGTAGGTGGTGAAGCGCTGGCCGTTCTCGACGTTGTAGATCTGGATCTGCTCGTTCTCGCGGATACCGGACATGTCGAGCAGCGCTCCGTCGATGGCGCAGGAGCCCTCGTAGTTGAGCACGGCATGGGTGACACGGGCCATGTGCAGCTTGGCCTTGAGCATGATGGTGTGCATGGGGCGTATGTTCCTCTGTTTGACGACGCCACGCCCTCAGCGTGGCAGGGTCAGGCTCAGGTTATCGATCAGTCGGGTCGGGCCCAGGCGCGCCGCGGCGAGCAGCACGGCGTCGCGAGTGGTGGTCGTCACCGGTCCCAGGTCGGCGTCGCGAAGCTCGAGGTAGTCCGGCGCGAAGCCGGTCTCCCTCAGCCGGGCGAGACCGTCGGCCAGGGTGTCGTCTGGGTCGGCGCCGGCCTCCAGGGCATCGCGCAGCGCGCACAGGGTGCGGTAGAGCGCCGGGGCCGTGGCGCGCTGGGCGGCGTCCAGGTAGCCGTTGCGCGAGGAGAGGGCCAGGCCGTCCGCGGCGCGCACGATGGGCACGCCGACGACCTCCACGGGGAGGTGCAGGTCGGCCACCAGGCGCCGGATCACCGCCAGCTGCTGATAGTCCTTCTCGCCGAAGCAGGCCACATCGGGCTGCACCAGGTTGAAGAGCATGGTGACGACGGTGGCGACGCCGTCGAAGTGCCCGGGCCGGTCGCCACCGCAGAGCCCCTCGCTGACCTCGGGTACGCAGACCCGGGTCTGGGCCGCGAGGCCGCGTGGGTAGAGGGTCGTCGTCTCGGGGGCGAACAGCAGGTCGCAGCCCGCCTCCTCGAGCTTGGCCTGGTCCTCGGCGAGGGTACGCGGGTAGGCGTCGAGGTCCTCGCCGGCGCCGAACTGCAGCGGATTGACGAAGATGGTCGCCACCACCACGTCGCCACGGCGACGCGCCTCCGCCACCAGGGCCAGATGGCCATCGTGCAGGTTGCCCATGGTCGGCACCAGGGCGATGCGCTGGCCGCGACGACGGAACTCGTCCAGGGCCTCGCGCAGGGGCACAATCTCTCGCAGGGTACGCATCGCGGCGAGCTCCTCGAAACGTGGCTTAGAAACAGTGCTCCTGGGCGGGGAAGCGGCGGGCCTTGACGTCCTCGTGGTAGCGGCGGAAGGCGCCCGGGATATCGTTGGCATCAACCATGAAGTTCTTCACGAAGCGCGGCGTGCGGCCGTGGGTCACCCCCAGCACATCGTGCATCACCAGGATCTGGCCGTCCGTGTCGGGACCGGCGCCGATGCCGATCACCGGCACCGCCAGCGCCTCGCTCACCGCCCGCCCCAGGCTTGCCGGCACACACTCGAGCAGGATCACCGAGGCGCCGGCCTCGACCAGCGTGCGGGCATCCTCGAGGATCCGGGTCGCCTGTTCGGCCTCGCGCCCCTGCACCTTGTAGCCACCCAGCTGATAGACCGACTGGGGGGTCAGGCCGAGGTGGGCGCAGACCGGCACGCCACGCCGGGTCAGCTCGCGGATGCCGTCGGCCATCCAGGCCTCGCCTTCGACCTTGACCAGTTCGGCCCCGGCACGCATCAGCTCGCCGGCATCCTGGAGCAGCCGCTCGGTGCTCGAGTTGCTCATGAAGGGCAGGTCGACCATCAGCAGGCTGGCGCCCCTGCCGCGGGCCACGCAGCGGGTGTGGTAGCAGATCTCGTCGAGGGTCACCGGCAGGGTGCTGGCATGGCCCTGCAGGACCATGCCCAGGGAGTCGCCCACCAGCAGCACCTCAATGCCAGCCTCCCCGGCCGCCCGGGCGAAGGAGGCGTCGTAGGCGGTCAGGCAGCTGAACGGCTCACCGGCGCGCTTGAAGGCCTGCAGCGTGCTCAGGGTGACGGTTTTCATGGCGTGCTCTCATCGTCTGGTCGTGGGAGGCCTCTGGCGGGCCTGCCTCGGTGTAACCCGAGATTGTTACCTGAATCGTGCCGAAGTGTCGATAGGTAACAGTTCGGGGTGTTCCTCAGCCTTGCGGTAACACGGGTTGCAGGCCCCCGGTGTCGAGCTCGGCGGCCAGTCGCGCCAGGGGCTGCCCCTCGAGCACCAGGCGCGGGGCCAGCTCGGCCAGCGGGACCAGCACGAAGGCGCGCTGGAGCATCTGCGGATGGGGCACTGTCAGCCGCGGCAGAGTGACCCGGTGCTCATCGAAGAGTAGCAGGTCCAGGTCCAGGGTCCGGGGACCCCAGCGCCGGCCGCGCACGCGGCCGTGGCGCTGTTCGAGGGCCTGCAGCTGGTCGAGCAGGGCGAGCGGCGAGAGCCGCGTCTCCAGGTGCGCCACGGCATTGATGTAGTCGGGCTGGTCGGCGGGCCCCACCGGCACGCTGGCATAGAGCCTCGAGGCAGCGATGCGACGGGTCAGGGGCAGGCGGTCGAGCTCACCCAGGGCGCGCTCGACATGCCCGCGCGGGCCGTCGAGGTTGCTGCCCAGGCCGATCCAGGCAGAGTGCCGTGGCGGGCTCATGTGTCGCTCGCGGGGCCCCGCGGCTTCCGGCGCCGACGGCGGCGCTTGCGTGGCTGGCCGCTACCGGCCGGGTCGGCGCCGACCTTGCCGAGCAGGCGGCGCTGCTCGTGCTCGTCGGCCTGCTGGAAGGCGGTCCACCAGTCGCCCAGGCCGGGAGTGATCTCGCCGGCGCCTTCGCGCAGCAGCAGGAAGTCGTAGGCGGCCCGGAAGCGCGGGTGCTCGCGGGTCTGGAAGACGCGCTTGCCGCGGCGCAGCGGCAGCCGCTGCTGCAGGTCCCAGATGTCGCGCATCGGCAGGCTGAAGCGCTTGGGGATGGAGATATGCTGGAGCTGGCGCGAGACTACCTGCTGGGAGGCCGCCTGGAGCGCGGGGATGGGCGGCATGCCATCGGCCTCGTGGAGCGCCTGGCGCTGCTGGACGGGTGCCCAGAGCAGGGCGGCGAACAGGAAGGCCGGGGTTACCGGGCGGTCCTCGGCGATGCGCCGGTCGGTGCTCTCCAGTGCCAGCTCGACCAGGCGCTCGGCCCAGGGCAGCTCCTCCATGGCCTCGTCGGCCTCGGGGAAGAGCATCGCGAAGAGCCCGTAGTCGCGCAGCAGGTGGAAGGTGGCGACGCCCTGGCCGGCCATGAATAGCTTGAGCACCTCGTCGAACAGCCGCGCCGGGGGAATCTGCAACAGCAGCGGTGCGGCGTCGTGGATGGGGGCCTCGGTGGCCGGGTCGAGGTGGAAATCGAGCTTGGCGGCGAAGCGCACCGCCCTGAGCATCCTCACCGGGTCCTCGCGATAGCGGGTGGCCGGGTCGCCGATCAGGCGCAGGGTGCGGGCCTCGATGTCGTGCACGCCATCGGCGAAGTCGTGGATCGAGAAGTCGGCGATGTTGTAGTAGAGGGCATTGACGGTGAAGTCGCGGCGCAGGGCGTCTTCCTCGATGTTGCCCCAGACATTGTCGCGCAGCAGCAGGCCATCGTCCGACTGCTGGGAGATATGGTCGGCATGGTCATCGTTGGGCTTGCCGCGGAAGGTGGTGACCTCGATCACCTCGCGCCCGAAGCGGACATGCACGATGCGAAAGCGCCGGCCGATGATGCGCGAGTTGCGGAATAGGTCCTTGACCTGCTCCGGCGTGGCATCCGTGGCGACATCGAAGTCCTTGGGCATGTGGCCGAGCAGCGCATCGCGGATGCACCCTCCCACCAGGAAGGCTTGGAAGCCGGCATTGTGAAGCCGGTAGAGCACCTTGAGGGCGGCGTCGCTGAAGTGCTGACGCGAGACAGGGTGTTCCTGGCGGGGAATGATGCGCGGTCCGGTGCTGCCGGCCGGCGCATCCTGAGGGCCGAATAGCGACTTGATGCGCTCGCCCGGACTCTGCAGAAAGCGGGTAAAACCTTTGATCATGCGGCGATATCGACTCGCGGGACGCGGAAAGCGTTGAGTGTAGCCGACCACTGACACCTTGCAAAGCGTGGCACGGTGCCGAGGGCGACCAGGAAACAGAAAGGGGAGGCCATTGGCCTCCCCTGTAAGCAGGATGCAGCATCCCTGCTGCTGATTCTTCTTCGTGATGGCGCATCGCCCTGAATACGCACCACAGTCACCAAGGAGTGTTCAGGCAAGCGGTGTTGTTGTGTTTGTTGATGCTCCTGACGGCGACCGTCTCGTATTCAAAACAATAGTCCAACCACGACGGCATGGAAGCATGCCTCCTCCCGGCTTGTTGATGTTGTTGCCGAGAGTGCACCTCGACGGCCATTGTCATTGTTGGTCGGCCGTACCCGGGTGCGTCGCGTCCTGATGGCTCCGGTGCTTCGAGCAACTTGTTGTTGTTGGGGCCCGAAGGCCTCGCGCCGTGCCGATGCTGTTCTTGTTGTCGGCAAGCGCCGAAGTCGTAGGGGCCCGGGGTCTTGTTGTTGTTCGCGGGTCGGGCCCTGTCACGCCTGGCTGTCCTGTTGTTGTTGTTGGCAGCGGGTGACATCCGGATTTGTTTTTCTTGCCCTGGATATAGCAGGCAGCGTGCCAATGATAAAAAATTATTTATAAAACAGATATTTGCGTACAGGAAGAAAAGTTCGCGTCCCGGCATGAGGGTGGAGTGTTACCCGATCGGCCCCGTTGCGGGGCAATGGCTGTGTGGGAAGGTAACAAATGGTGCAGGCGGAGTGGCGGGAGGGGGGCAAGGCAGGACGGTGGACGATGCCGCGGGTACTTGCACCATGGTCGCATGGCTAGATGCCTCAGCCCGTGCTGCGGCGCGGGCTCTTCTTGCGGGGGATGCCCAGGCGCTGGCGGCGCTCCCACAGGCACTTGCGACTGATGCCGAGCTTCTGGGCGAGTTCGGTCTCGCTCATCTGGTCCTGGTGCTCCAGCACGAAGTGCTGGAAGTAATCCTCCAGGGAGAGGTCCTCCTCGTCGCCGGTCTCCTGCTCCTCCTGGCCGTCGCGGACAGGTGCAGGAGCCGGTGACCGGCCCGGCGGCTGGAGCGTCGGCGCGAGTCCCAGGTCGTCGGGATGGATGAGGTGGCCCTCGGCGAGGATCACGCCGCGCTCCAGGGCATTCTCCAGCTCGCGCACGTTGCCCGGCCAGGGGTAGTCGCGGATGGTGCGCCGCGCGGCCCGCGAGAGTCGCAGCCTGTCGCGCTCGTGGCGCTGGCAGGCCTTCCCCAGCAGGACATCGGCGATCTCGAGGATATCGTCCTCGCGCTCGCGCAGCGCCGGCAGGTCGATCTGCATCACGTTGAGGCGGTAGTAGAGGTCGAGGCGGAACTCGCCGGTCTTCGACAGGCTCTGCAGGTCGCGGTGGGTGGCGGCGATCAGGCGCACGTCGACATGGCGGGTCTCCACCGAGCCGATCTTGCGGATCTCGCCCTCCTGTAGCACCCGCAGCAGACGCGCCTGGGCGTCGAGCGGCAGTTCGCCGATCTCGTCTAGGAACAGGGTGCCGCCATCGGCCGCCTCGACCAGGCCGGTACGCGCGGCACTGGCCCCCGTGAAGGCACCCTTCTCGTGGCCGAACAGCTCCGACTCGATCAGCGTCTCGGGGATGGCCGCGCAGTTGACGCAGATCAGCGGCGCCTGGGCACGGCGGCTCTGCTGGTGCAGGGCGCGGGCGACCAGCTCCTTGCCGGTGCCCGACTCGCCCTGGATCAACACGGTGACGTCGGCCGGTGCCGCCTTGCGGATGCGGGTGTAGACCACCTGCATGGCCGGGCAGTTGCCGATCATCGGCTGGCGGCTGCCGCCGGGCTCGGTGATGTCGGGCGGCTCGCCCTGCTGCGCGGCCTGCCGGTGGAGGACCCGTGCCACGGTCTCGAGCAGCTCGTCGTGGTCGAAGGGCTTGGCCACGTAGTCCACGGCCCCGAGCTTCAGCGCCTCCACCGCGGAGCGCATGCTGGCATAGCTGGTCATGATCAGCACCGGCACGGGGGCGGCGCGGGCGATCAGCTCGGTGCCGGGCTCGCCGGGCAGGCGCAGGTCGCTGATCACCAGGTCGAAGCCCCGGGGCTCGAGTGTGAGGGCCTCGGCCACCGAGCCGGCCTCGCTGACCCGGTGGTCGTGGCGCTCCAGCAGCCGTTTCAAGGCGCTGCGGATGATGGCTTCGTCTTCAACGATCAGGATCCGGCTCATCGGTGCGTTCCCCATGCTCTGGGTTGAGGGGCAGCCACAGGTGGATGCGGGTGCCCTTGGCCTGCCCGGGGGGCGGGGAGTCGATATCGATCTGGCCGCCGTGCTCGGCAATGATGCTGTAGACCAGCGGCAGGCCGAGTCCCGTGCCTTCGCCGGGGGGCTTGGTGGTGGTGAAGGGTTCGAACAGGTGGTCGCGCACCCGCTCGTCGATGCCGTGGCCCTGGTCGGTGACGGTGACGTGGAGCCACTCCCCCTCGGGGACGGCATCGATGATCACCTCGCCGCCCGGGGTGCTGGCGTCGCGGGCATTGCCGAGCAGGTTGACCATCACCTGCAACAGCCGCTGGGCATCGCCCTTGACCTCGAGGCCCGCCGGGCAGCGATTGTGGTAACGGATATCCTCCCCCGAGCGGGCCAGGTGGATCAAGTGCAGGGCCTCGTCGGCCAGCGGGGCCAGCGACACCGGGGCGAAGGGCCGGCCTGTCACGTGGCGGCCGCCGTGGGCGAAGCCCACCAGCGACTCGACGATGCGCGAGATGCGGTCGGTGAGCTGCTGGATCTGGGTGGCGGTCTCCAGCACCTCCGGGTCGTCGGCGTCGTAGCGCAGGTTCTGGGCCAGCGAGGAGATCCCGGTGACCGGATTGCCGATCTCGTGGGCCACCCCCGCCGCCAGCTGGCCGATGGAGGCCAGCCGTGCGGCATGCACCAGCTCGTCCTCCAGCCACTTCATCTCGCTGTGGTCCTCCACCAGGATCACGGTGCCGCCGCGCATCTCCTCGTCGGCCTCGAGCTCGGCCTTGTGCAGGCTCAGGTAGCGGGTGGTGCCGGAAAGCGTCACCGGCTGCTTGTAGAGGTGGTCGTGATGCTCGAGGAGCACGCGACCCAGCAGGTCCCCCCAGGGCGGCGGCAAGCCATCGCGGCGCGAGCCGACCACGCTGCTGCCATCGATCCCGGAGAGCTCGGCGAGGGCGTCGTTCCACATCAGCAGCTCGTCGTCGACGCCGAAGGCACACAGGCCTACCGGCAGCCGGGTAAGGATGCGGCGGTGGTAGCGGCGCAAGCCGTCGAGCTCCCGGGCCAGGCCCGTCAGCCGGGTGCGATAGGCCTCCAGGCGGCTCTCGACGAAGTGGACATCGTCATTGGGCTCCAGGCCGCCGCGGCGATAGGGCAGGTGGCGGTCGACGATGTCCTGGGCCACCGAGGGGCCCATCAGCCCCGAGAGGTTGGCCTGGATGCGGTCGCGCAGCCGGCGCAGCGCATAGGGGCGGCCATCCAGCGGCGACAGGCCCAGGTCGGTCAGGGCCCGGTCGACCTCGCGTCCGGCGACCTCCTCGCCCAGGGCGCGGGCCAGGTGATGCTTGAACTCCTCGCCATTGCCTGCCACCAGTGGCAGGCGCTTGGGACGGATCACCGCATCCACCGAGCAGGCTTCGGCGGCGGCCCGCTCGCCGGCGGAGGTGGGCGTGACCAGCGAGACCAGGATCAGGGTCAGGATGTTGGCCGCCAGCGAGACCAGGGTCACCACGTACCAGACCGGCTCGCCGGTCAGTGCCTCGAGGCCCGGCGGCAGCAGCACCAGGGCCGGAACGTCGCTCAGCAGGGGCACCCAGGTGCCGGCCAGCCACACCAGCACGCCCGCCGTCAGTCCGCTGACCATGCCCTTGCGGTTGGCGCCCGGCCAGTAGAGCAGCGCCAGCATGCCCGGCAGGCACTGGGCCATGCCGATAAAAGCGGCCAGCCCCAGGGTGGTGAGGTCGTGGTTCACCCCCACCAGGCGATAGAACAGCCAGCCGCCGAGGATCACCGCCACGATCAGGGCGCGGCGCAGCCAGCGCAGCCAGCGGTAGAGGTCGGGCTGGTCCACCGGGGGATGGGCGACCAGCACCAGGTGGTTGAGGATCATGCCTGACAGCGCCAGGGAAATGATGATCATGGTGCCGCTGGTGGCCGCCAGGCCGGCGATGAACACCAGGCCCTGGAGCCACAGCGACTCGGAGAGCCCATAGGCCAGGTAGGCGGTGCCGAGCCCACCGGCATCGACCCCCAGGCGCTGGGCGGCCCAGAGGATCAGCGGCACCGGCAGCGCCATCAGCAGCAGGAACAGCGGCAGCGTCCAGGCGGCCTGCAGCAGGGTGCGCCGCGAGAGGGTCTCGGCGAAGGTGATGTGGAACATGTGCGGCATCAGGAAGGCCGCGGCGAAGAACAGCAGCAGCAGGGTGCGCCACTGGGCCGGGTCGAGGTGGGCGACGCGCGCCTGGGCCGCGCCTCCCGGGCCGTCCAGCCAGGCCTGGAGGTCTGCGGGGCCATCGAAGACCACGAACAGCGCGAAGGCCCCCAGGGCCAGCATGGCGGTGAGCTTGACCAGCGACTCCAGGGCGATCACCGCGAGCAGGGTGTCGTGGCGGGCGTGGAGCCGGGTGTGGCGGGCGCCGAAGAGGATCGCGAACAGCGCGATCAGTGCGCTGAACAACAGGGCCAGCAGGGCCGGCGAAGCGGTGCCGGTCATCAGGTGGATGGTGTCGCCCAGGGTCTGCACCTGCAGGGCCAGCAGCGGCAGCACGGCCAGCAGGCTGACCAGGGTGATCAGGGTGCCCACCCAGCGCGAGCGAAAGCGGAAGGCGAAGAGGTCGGCAAGCGAGGCCAGCTGATAGGTCCGGGTCATGCGCTGGATCGGCACCAGCAGCACCGGGGCGAGCAGGAAGGCGCCCGCCACCCCCAGGTAGTAGGCGAGGTAGCCATAGCCGGCACTGCCGGCCAGCTCCAGGCTGCCGTAGATCGCCCAGGCGCTGGCGTAGACCCCCAGCGCCAGGGTGTAGACCGCCGGATGGCGGGCGATGCGCGTGGGGATCCAGTGCCGCTCCACCGCCAGGGCGCCGAGGAACAGCAGCAGCAGGTAGCCGCTGCCCAGCGCCAGCAGGCCGCCGAGGCTAGCGTTCATCGAGCCTCCGCTTCTGTTCCAGCCACAGGGTCAGGGCGATCAGCACCCCCCAGATGACGAAGGGGCGATACCAGGCCACCTCGGGGCTGGCCCAGCCACTCATCAGCAGCGGCGAGAGCAGGTAGCCGCCGAAGACCAGGAACAGCATGATGCGATAGACGTACATGGCGGGCTCCTCTCAGGGCGTGACGCTGCCGGCCTGGCGGTGGGCCTCGGCGCGCAGCCGGGCGATCTCCCAGTGGGCGACGGCCCAGTGAAGCTGCTCCTCCACCGCTGCCGTGGCCAGTTCCCGGGGCGGGGCCTGGTCCAGCGCCGCCAGGGCCGCATGCAGCAGCGGGCGCACGGCGTCGTCCTGCTCCGGCAGGGCCGGCGCCAGGTTCTGCTTGGAGAGCTTCTGGCCGTCCTCGCCTATTATCAACGGCAGGTGCAGGTAGCGCGGTTCGGGATAGCCCAGGGCGTGCTGCAGCTGGCGCTGCCAGGGGGTATTGTCGAGCAGGTCGAAGCCGCGCACCACGTCAGTGGTGACCTGGTCGGCGTCATCGACCACCACGGCGAGCTGGTAGGCCCAGAGGCCATCCTTGCGCCGGAGCACCACGTCGCCGAGCGCGGCCGGGTCGAAGCGCTGCTCGCCGAACAGGCGATCCTCCCAGACCACCGGGCGCAGGCCCAGGTCGCTGCGCAGCCGCCAGGCCACCGGCTTGCCGGGCTCGCGCACCCCGTCGCGGCACCAGCCGGGGTAGATCGGGTAGTCGCGCCACTGCTTGCGCGAGCAGCTGCAGGGGTAGGCGAGCCCCAGGCCCCTGAGTCGCTCCAGCGCGGCGGCATAGGCGTCGTGGCGGTCATGCTGCCAGGTGACCGGGCCATCCCAGTGCAGGCCGAAGGCCTCGAGCTGGCGCAGGATGGTGTCGGCGGCCCCGGCGGGGCAGCGCGGCGGGTCGACATCCTCGATGCGCAGCCGCCACTCGCCGCCCGCGCGCCGGGCATCCAGGAAGCTGGCCAGGGCCGCCACCAGGGAGCCGAAGTGCAAGGGCCCCGAGGGGGTCGGCGCGAAGCGTCCGCGGTAGGCGCTCACCGGCTCCCCCTCTCGCAGAAGGCCGACATGCAAACGGGCACCCTGGGGTGCCCGTCGCGGGGTGGGATTGCGGTGATCGGCATGGCCGCCTCAGCCGCCCAGCTGCTTTTCCTTGAGCTCGGCCAGCGTCTTGCAGTCCACGCACAGGGTGGCGGTGGGCCGTGCCTCGAGCCGGCGGATACCGATCTCGACGCCGCAGGCCTCGCAGAAGCCGTAGTCGTCCTCGTCGATCTTCTCGAGGGTCTCGTTGATCTTCTTGAGCAGCTTGCGCTCGCGGTCGCGGGTGCGCAGTTCCAGGTTGAAGCCCTCTTCCTGGGTGGCGCGATCGGCCGGGTCGGCGTAGTTGTTCGCCTCCTCCTGCAGGTGACGTACGGTGCGGTCGACCTCTTCCATGAGCTCCTGTTTCCAGCCCAGCAGGATCTGTCGGAAGTGCTCCAGCTGCTTATCGTTCATGTACTCTTCACCCGGCGCCGGCTCGTACGGGGTGAATTTCTTGGGAGCATCCATCTTCTTTTCTGCTACTGGCATGGGACTGCCTCGTTACTTGAGTGACTACTGATCAATACCCGCCGTGATGCATGGTATCTCACGCCAAAGGGGTGCTTGTTTAGCGTAAATAGCGCAGCCGTGCAACCTCTTCTGCCGCCGGGACTGCGTCGACACGCCAAAAGTCGTAACATGCCGGTTTTGACCCCCGGCCGCGGGAAAGATGCCCGTCGTGCCGCGACGTGTCGAGAGGAGCCGTGCATGTCCTGGAGTTCGCGCGTCGAGCGCATCGCCCCCTTCCGCGTGATGAGCCTGCTGGAGACGGCCCAGGCCCGCGAGGCCGACGGGCACGATGTCATCCACCTGGAGGTCGGCGAGCCCGATTTCCCGACCCCCGAACCGGTGATCGAGGCCGGTCGTGCCGCGCTGTCCGCGGGCCACACCCGCTACACGCCGGCGGCGGGGCTGCCGACGCTGCGCGAGGCGATCGCCGGCCACTATGCCGAGCACTTCGGTGCCGCGGTCGACCCGAGGCGCGTCCTGGTCACGCCGGGCGCCTCCGGGGCGCTGCTGCTGGCCAGCCAGCTGCTGGCCGGCCCGGGTGACCGGGTGCTGATGGCCGATCCCAACTACCCCTGCAACCGCCACTTCATGGCCCTGGCAGGCGCCGAGGTGGACGCCGTGCCGGTGGGCCCGGCCAGCGGCTGGCAGCTCGATGCCGGGCTCGTCGAGGCCCACTGGCGCAGCGATACCCGCCTGGCGATGCTCGCCACGCCCTCGAACCCCACCGGCCACATGCTCGATCGTGCTCGACTGACGGCGGTCACGGAGAGCGTGGCGGCGCGTGGCGGCCACCTGCTGGTGGACGAGATCTACCAGGGGCTCTGCTTTGATCTCGAACCGCTCTCGGTGGCCTCGCTCACCGCGGATGCCTTCGTGGTCAACAGCTTCTCCAAGTACTTCGGCATGACCGGCTGGCGCCTGGGCTGGCTGCTGGCGCCCGAGGCGGCGGTGGAGCCCCTCTCCCGGCTGGCCCAGAACGTCTTCCTGGCCGCCTCCACCCCGGCCCAGCACGCGGCCCTGGCCGCCTTCACGCCCGCCTGCCGCGGCATCCTCGAGGCTCGGCGCAGCGAACTCGGGCGCCGCCGCGATGCCCTGCTGGCGGGGCTCTCCCGTCTGGGGCTGGCGCCGCCGCTGCCGCCCCAGGGGGCCTTCTACCTGTGGCTGGATATCTCGCGCTACAGCGACGACAGCGAGGCCTTCTGCCGGGCGCTGCTCGAGGAGGAGAACGTCGCCATCACTCCGGGCACCGACTTCGCCCTGCTCGGCGGTGAGCACCATGTGCGTATCGCCTTCACCACCGGCGAGGCGCGGCTGGAGGAGGCGGTGAGCCGCCTCGAGCGCTTCCTGGCGCGCAGCTGATGGAGTATCCGGCCCTGGTGCCCGGCATCCTGCTGCGTCGCTACAAGCGCTTCCTGGCCGACGTGCGCCTCGATGACGGCCGCGAGGTGGTGGCCCACTGCCCCAATACCGGCTCGATGCGGGCGGTGAACGTGCCGGGCTGCCGGGTCTGGTTGTCGTCCAGCGACAACCCGGCCCGCAAGCTGGCCTGGACCTGGGAGCTGATCGAACTGCCGCAACCCGACGGCACCACGGCGGCGGCCTCGGTGCATACCGGACGGGCCAACCGCATCGTTGAGGAGGCGCTGCGCGGCGGCTGGGTCGAGGAGTTGGCCGGCCAGGCGACGATCCGGCGCGAGGCCGCGGTGGCGGGGGCGAGGCTCGACTTCCGCCTCGATGACGACGAGCGCGGCAGCACCTTCGTCGAGGTCAAGCAGGTGACGCTGAAGGAGGCCGATGGCCACGGCTACTTCCCCGACGCTGTGAGCGCGCGGGGCCGCAAGCATCTTGAGGCGCTGGCCGCCCTCGCGGCACAGGGGCACCGCGCCGTGCTGCTCTTCTGCGTGGCTCACGAGGGCATCGGGGACGTGGCCCCCGCGGCCCACCTGGACCCGGCCTATGCCGATACCCTGCGCGAGGTGGCGGGTCGTGGCGTGGAGGTGCTGGCGCGGCGCTGCGAGGTGATCCGCGAGGCCGGCGTGCCGGTGGCGATCCGCCTGGGCCGCCGGTTGCCGGTCTCGCTCTTCCGCGAGCTGGGCCCGGCTGTGGTCGTCGACTGAGCCGGATGGTTCGCCGGTTCAGCGATCGATATAGAAGCGCTGGATGAAGCTGACCTCGGCGGGTTCGGCATTGCGGTCGTAGCGCACGCGCAGGTCGAAGCGCATCGGCTCGTCCTCGTGGATACGAAACACCGCCACCTGGGAGGGCGTGTCGCCGATGCGCAGGGGGCGGAACGCCAGCGACGTGGCATCCCCCCCGTCGAGCCCGCCGATGCGCCCGTCGACCGAGGCCGTGATCGGACGGGTCGAGCCATCCTCGAGCTCCTCCATCACGCTGACGTTGAGCAGCGCCATGACCTGGCTGCGCTGGATGCCATGTTCCCGGGCCACCTCCTCCGGCAGGAAGCTGGTGTTCACGGCGCTGTAGTGGATCTGGTAGTCCCCCACCTGTTCGAACTGCTGGGCCTGGGCCGGCAGGGTCAGCAGCAGCGCCAGGCCCATGGCCAGGGCCGCCAGGCTGTGTCGGATCATCGTCGGTTCTCCCTCCTTCGGGGTCTCGCGCCTGTGCCTCCCCGGCGTCACGCCCTGCGGCGGGCGACCCGGAAGATGGCGATCTCGCCGAACAGGTTGGGCCACCACCGCGAGGTCCAGTGTCCCTCGTGGTCACCGATGCCCACCGCCCGGTCGACAATGCTCAGACCCTTGTCGCGGCACAGGCGTTCAAAGTCGTTGAAGGTCGAGAGGTGGATGTTGGGGGTGTCGTACCAGGCATGGGGCAGCGACCGGGACACCGGCATGTAGCCCTTGAAGCCCAGGTAGGCGCGGTGGCGCCAGTAGGCGAAGTTGGGGAAGGTGATGATGCACTCGCCGGCGACGCGCAGCATCTCGTCGAGCATCAGGTCCGGGCGGCGCAGGGCCTGGAGGGCCTGGGTCATGACCACCAGGTCGCAGGCGTCGTCCTCGAAGTTGGCCAGCCCCTCGTCGAGGTTCTGCTCGATGACGTTGACCCCCTTGGCTAGGCAGGCGGTGATGCCGGCGGGGTCGATCTCCAGGCCATAGCCCGTGACCTGCTTGTCGCGCGCCAGCGCCGCCAGCAGCGTGCCCTCGCCGCAGCCCAGGTCGAGCACCCTCGCGCCCCGCGGGACCCAGTCGTGAATCAGCTTGAGGTCGGCACGCATCATGGGCGCTCCTCCAGGCCCTGGTCGCGGGCGACGCGGTTCATGAAGGCGGCGAACACCGCCTGGTAACGCGGCTCGGGCATCAGGAAGGCGTCGTGGCCGTGCGGTGAGTCGATGTTGGCGTAGCTGACCGCCTTGTCGGCGCGGACCAGGGCGTTGACCAGCTCCTTGGAGCGCGACGGCGGGAAGCGCCAGTCGGTGGTGAAGCTGACCACCAGGAAGGGACAGGCGGCCGGGGCCAGGGCCCGGGCCAGGTCGCCGTCGTGGGCCGCGGCCGGATCGAAGTAGTCCAGCGCCTTGGTCATCAGCAGGTAGGTGTTGGCATCGAAGGAGGTGGAGAAGGTGTCGCCCTGGTAGCGCAGGTAGGACTCCACCTGGAACTCCACGTCATAGCCGAAGTTCAGGTCGTTGCTGCGCAGGTCGCGGCCGAACTTGCTGCCCATGGCGTCTTCGGAGAGGTAGGTGATGTGGCCCACCATGCGGGCCAGCTTGAGGCCGCGGCGCGGCGCCGTGTCATGGTCGGCGTACCAGCCCTCAAAGAAGTCGCGGTCGGAGCGGATCGCCTGGCGGGCCACCTCGTTGAAGGCGATGTTCTGGGCCGACAGCTTCGGCGTCGCCGCGATGACCACCGCATTGGCGATGCGCTCGGGGTAGGCGAGGGTCCACTGCAGGACCTGCATGCCCCCGAGGCTGCCGCCGATCACCGCGGCGAAGCGCTCGATGCCCAGCCGGTCGGCCAGCCGCGCCTGGCTGTTGACCCAGTCTTCCACGGTCATGATCGGGAAGTCGGGTCCCCACTGCTGCCCTGTCGCCGGGTTCTCGCTGGTGGGGCCGGTGCTGCCGTGGCAGCCGCCGAGGTTGTTCAGCGAGACCACGAAGAAGCGCTCGGTGTCGATCGACTTGCCAGGGCCGATGTGCGCATCCCACCAGCCCGGCTTGCGCTCGTCCGACGCGTGGTAGCCGGCCGCATGGTGGTGGCCGGAGAGGGCATGGCAGATCAGGATGGCATTGGAGCGCTCGGCGTTGAGGGTGCCGTAGGTCTCGTACACCAGGTCATAGGCCGGCAGCGTCCTGCCGCAGGCCAGGGCCAGGGGGTCGTCGAAGTGGGCCGTCTCGGGCGTCACCAGGCCGACCGAATCGCGGGGGTACTCGGGCATCAGTCGTGTCGTGTCCAGTCGTGGGTGTCGGCCGGCCTCACAGGCCGACCAGGGCACCGGCGATGCCGGCGGCACGGGTCAGCGAGCCCACCACGATACCATCGATCAGGCTGATGGCGATGAACACCACGATGGGCGAGAGGTCGATCATGCCCAGCGGCGGGATCACCTTGCGCACCGGCGCCATGATCGGCTCCACCAGCTGCATCACCAGCAGGGCGCCAGGGTGGCTGGCCTGGGGGGCCACCCAGCTGAGGATGATCATCACGATCAGGGCGAAGAAGTAGATCTTGAGGATGGCGTTGGCGATGGCGGCCACGGAGCCGATCGCCACGCCGGCGATGGGCGCCATGCCGAAGCCGGCGATCTGCAGGATCACGATGATGGCGACCGCCTTGATGACGAAGGCCGTGGCCAGGGTGGCCAGGTCGAAGCGCCCCATTACCGGACCCAGGAAGCTCTGGAAGGGGCGTACCGCCGGCTGGGTGACCTTCACCACCGACTGGCTGATGGGGTTGTAGTAGTCGGCCCGGGATGCCTGCAGCAGGAAGCGCAGCATCAGCAGGAAGATGTAGATGTTGATCAGGGTGTTCACCAGCAGCAGGCCGGCGCTTCCCAGTTGACTGCCCATCGGGGCTCCTCCATGTCCTTGAAACGTCGTCGTGTCAGCCCGCCTGCGTGGCGGGCTGACGGGTCAGCGCTGGCCGAGCTCGTCGGCCATTTCGCGGGCGCGGTCGGCACAGGCGGTCATCGCCTCGGCCAAGATGCGGCGCAGGCCGGCCTGCTCGAGGTGCTCGATGGCCCGCTCGGTGGTGCCGCCGGGCGACATCACGTTGCGCTTGAGCTCGGCGGGTGGCTTGTCGCTGGAGAGTGCCATCTTTGCCGCGCCCAGGGCGGTCTGCATGGCCAGCCGCCGGGCGGTGTCGGCGGGCAGCCCCAGCGCTGCGCCGGCCTCCTCCATGGCCTCGAACATCAGGAAGAAGTAGGCCGGGGCGCTGCCCGAGACGGCGGTGACCGCATCGAGCAGGGCCTCGTCGTCGACCCACTCCACCAGGCCCACGGCTTCCATCAGTTCGGTGGCGAGCCGCCGCTGGGCGTCGTCGACCCTGGCGTTGGCATAGAGTCCGGCGGCCCCGGCACCGACCAGCGCGGGGGTGTTGGGCATGCAGCGCACCAGCGGCAGGTCGCCGCCCAGCCAGTGTTCCAGGGTCTCGGCGGGCAGGCCGGCGGCCACCGAGACGATCAGCGGCCGGCGCGCCTGGACGGCATCGCGCATCTTCTCGCAGACCTCGCGCATGATCTGCGGCTTGACCGCCAGCACCACCACGTCGGATTCGGCGACGGCCGCGGCGTTGTCGGTTGCGGTCTGGATGCCCAGCCGTTCGCGCAGCGGGGCGAGGATGTCGTCGCTGGGCGAGGTGGCCGTGATGTCGTCGGGCGAGAAGCCGCTCTCGATCATCCCGCCGATGATGGCGCCGGCCATGTTGCCGGCGCCGATGAAGGTGACTCTGCTGGCCATGGGGTCTGTCCTGTGTCGGTCGACGAATGTGGCCGGCGTGGTGCACCGGCGTCGGGTGGTTGTCACTCTCGTGCGGAGCGCTCCCCGAAGATCGCGGTGCCCAGGCGCACCAGGGTGGCGCCCTCCAGCACGGCGGCCTCCAGATCGGCGGACATGCCCATCGAGAGGGTGTCCAGCGGCGCCTCGGGGAAGCGCTCGCGGAGCCCCTCGAGGGCCTCGCGCAGGCGGGCGAAGGGCGCGCGCTGGGCGTCACGCCCTTCGGCCGGCGCGGGGATCGCCATCAGCCCGCGCAGGCGCAGGCGCGGCAGCGCCAGGACCGCCTCGGCCAGGGCGGGCAGTGCCTCGAGCGAGACGCCGGACTTGCTCGCCTCGTCGCTGATGTTGACCTGCAGGCAGATGTCCAGCGGGCCGAGCGCCGCGGGGCGTTGATCGTTCAGTCGCCGGGCGATCTTCTCACGGTCTACGCTATGCACCCAGGCGAAGTGCTCGGCCACCTCGCGGGTCTTGTTGGATTGCAGCGGACCGATGAAATGCCAGACGATGGGGTCCAGGTCCGTCAGCTCGGCCTGCTTGTCCAGGGCTTCCTGGACATAGTTCTCGCCGAACTCGCGCTGCCCCAGGTGCCAGGCCTCGCGGATCATGGCGGCGGGCTTGGTCTTGCTGACGGCCAGCAGCCGGGCGGCATCGGCGGGCCGGCCGGCGGCATTCAGTGCCTCGGCGAGCCGGGTGCGGGCCGCGGCCAGGGACTCGGAAAGTACCAGGTCCGTCATGTCTGAGTGTCTGTCATACTGGTCATACTGAAGGGAACCTTATCCCGGGAGCAGGGGAAACGCATGGATATTACCGAACTGCTGGCATTCTCGGCAAAGCAGAACGCCTCGGACCTCCACCTCTCGGCGGGCCTGCCGCCGATGATCCGCGTCGATGGCGACATCCGCCGGCTCAACGTGCCGGCCATGGAGGACCGAGAGGTCCGCAAGCTGATCTACGACATCATGGCCGACCGCCAGCGCCGCGACTACGAGGAGTTCTTCGAGACCGACTTTTCCTTCGAGGTGCCGGGCGTCTCGCGCTTCCGTGTCAACGTCTTCAACCAGGCCCGCGGGGCCGGGGCGGTGTTCCGTACCATCCCCACCGAGGTGCTGACCCTGGAGGACCTGGGCATGGGCCCGGTCTTCCGCCAGCTCTCCATGCTGCCCCGCGGCCTGGTGCTGGTCACCGGCCCCACCGGCTCGGGCAAGAGCACCACGCTGGCGGCGATGATCGACTACATCAACGACAACCGCTTCGAGCACATCCTCACCATCGAGGACCCGGTGGAATTCGTCCACCGCAGCAAGCGCTGCCTGATCAACCAGCGCGAGGTGCACCGCGATACCCATGGCTTCGCCCCGGCGCTGCGCAGCGCCCTGCGCGAGGACCCCGACATCATCCTGGTCGGCGAGCTGCGCGACCTGGAGACGATCCGCCTGGCGCTGACCGCGGCCGAGACCGGCCACCTGGTGTTCGGCACCCTGCATACCACCTCCGCGGCCAAGACCATCGACCGGATCATCGACGTCTTCCCCGGCGACGAGAAGTCCATGGTGCGCTCGATGCTCTCCGAGTCATTGCAGGCGGTGATCTCACAGGCGCTGCTCAAGCGCCAGGGCGGCGGCCGGGTGGCGGCCCACGAGATCCTGGTGGCCACCGCGGCGGTGCGTAACCTGATCCGAGAGGACAAGGTGGCGCAGATCTACTCGGCGATCCAGACCGGCGGCAACCTGGGCATGCAGACCCTGGACGCCTCGCTGGCGCGACTGGTGGCGGACAACATGGTGGCGCGCGAGGAGGCCCAGGCGAAGGCCAAGGGCGTGCTGGCAAGCTAGGAAGACACAACGACAACAAGGAGCAGGGACATGACGGCGAAAGAGTGGCTCCACCAGCTGCTGGACATCATGGTGCAGAAGGAGGCGTCGGATCTGCTGATCTCGGTGAACGCCCCGCCGACCCTGAAGATGGCCGGCCAGCTCACCCCGCTGGGCGACCAGGGGCTCAGCGTGGCACAGGTCACCGAACTGGTCTGTGCCTCGATCCCCGACACGGTGCTGGAACGCTTCCGCGTCGAGCACGAGGCCAACTTCGCGCTGAGCTTAAAAGGCAAGGGGCGCTTCCGCGTCAGTGCCTTCCAGCAGCGCAACCAGATGGCCATGGTGATCCGGCGCATCGGCTTCGAGATTCCCCACCTGGAGGAGCTGTCGCTGCCTTCCACCTTGGGCGAGCTGGCCAACAACAAGCGTGGCCTGGTGTTCGTGGTCGGGGGAACCGGCACCGGCAAGTCGACCACCCTGGCGTCGATGATCCAGCAACGCAACGAGACCCTCGGCGGCCACATCATCAGCGTCGAGGATCCCATCGAGTACGTGCACCCGCACCGCAAGGCGATCGTCAACCAGCGCGAGGTCGGCATCGACACCGAATCCTTCGAGGTGGCGCTGAAGAACACCCTGCGCCAGGCGCCGGACGTGATCCTGATCGGCGAGGTGCGTACGCGGGAGACCATGGAGCACGCCCTGACCTTCGCCGAGACCGGCCACCTCTGCCTGGCCACCCTGCACGCCAACAATGCCAACCAGGCGCTGGACAGGATCATCAACTTCTTTCCCATCGAGCGACACGCCCAGGTGTGGCTCGACCTCTCGCTCAACCTGCGGGCCATCGTCGCCCAGCAGCTGCTGCCCACGGCGGACGGCGGGCGCTGCCCGGCCATCGAGATCATGCTCAAGTCGCCGCTGATCGGTGACCTGGTGCGCAAGGGCGAGGTCTCCGAGATCAAGAACGTCATGGCCCGCTCGCGGGATCTGGGCATGCAGACCTTCGACCAGGCGCTCTTCGACCTCTTCAAGGCCGGCAAGATCACCGAGGAGGTGGCGCTGGTGCATGCCGATTCGGCCAATGACCTGCGCATGATGATCAAGTACAGCGACGAGAGCAGCGAGGGCGTGGCCGGGGCCAGGGAGGCGGCCAGCCACCTGTCGCTGCGCGGCGAGGACGACTTCTAGGCGGCGTAGAGACCGCCCAGCACCCGGTGGCCGGCGGCGCCGGTCACCGAGGGCAGGTTGCCGGGCAGCCCGGCCAGCCGCCGCCACGCCAGCCAGGCGAAGGCACCGGCCTCCAGCCACGCGGCGGGCCAGCCCCAGTCGTCCCCGGCGAGCAACGGCGTCTCGGGCAGCCGGCGGGCCAGGCGGGCCAGCAGGTCCGGGTTGTGGGCGCCGCCGCCGCAGGGCACCAGCAGCGCGGCCGGCGGGGCATCGAGGCGCTCCCTGGCCATCCCCACGCCGAGGGCCACGCTGGCTGCGGTCAGCTCGGCGAGGGTGGCCTGGACGTCCTGCGGCGACTCTCCTCCCTGCAGCTGCCCTTGCAGCCAGTCCAGATGAAACAGTTCGCGGCCCGTGCTGCGCGGCGGTGGCCGGTGGAAGAAGGGCTCCGCGAGCAGGCGTTCCAGCAGCGCCTCGTCGACCCGTCCCGAGGCCGCCCAGGTGCCGCCGGCATCGAAGCGCCCCCCGCGATGCCGGGCATGCCAGGCATCCAGCAGGGCATTGGCCGGGCCGGTGTCGAAGCCCAGCGGTGCTCGCTCGTCCTTGGCGGGCGGCAGCAGGGTCAGGTTGGCGAAGCCGCCCAGGTTGAGCACCAGGCGCCATTCGCCGGGCGCCCGGAACAGCGCCTCATGGAAGGCCGGGGCCAGCGGCGCGGCCTGGCCGCCGGCGGCCAGGTCACGCCGCCGGAAGTCGGCCACCACCGGGCGACCGGTGAGTTCGGCCAGCAGGCTCGGGTTGTCAAGCTGCAGTGTATAGGCCGGGCCGCCGTCATGGCCCCCGGGCGCGTGCTCGATGGTCTGGCCATGGCTGCCGATGGCCGAGATGGTCGATCTCTCCACCCCGCTCGCGGCGATCACTGCCTCGACGGCGGCGGCCTGCAGGCGGCAGAAGGCGTCCTCGGCGGCCGCCAGTTCGGCAAAGGCCACCCGGTCGGCATGGCAGAGCCGCCACAGCAGGTCGCGCAGCGTCTCGGGCATCGGCGTCTCATGGGTGGCGACCAGGCGTGGTGTGCCTCCCTCCCGGATCTCGACGAGGGCGGCATCGATGCCGTCGAGGCTGGTGCCTGACATCAGGCCGATGAAGAGGCTCATGGGGACTCCCGGGCGGGCTCAACCGTGGATGGCCGGACATGGTAACATCCTCGACCATTCGACTACCGAGTGCCCGCGGGAACGCGGGCCGCCTGCTGAGTGGAGAGGAGACAATGACCGATGTTGCTGGCGCCCTGGCGCTGCTGAAGCGCGGCACCCATGAGATCCTGCTCGAGGAGGAGCTGGTCAAGAAGTTGGAGTCCGGGCGCAAGTTGCGCATCAAGGCGGGCTTCGATCCCACGGCCCCCGACCTGCACCTCGGCCACAGCGTGCTGCTGACCAAGATGCGCCAGTTCCAGGACCTGGGCCACGAGGTCATCTTCCTGATCGGCGACTTTACCGGCCGCATCGGGGACCCCACCGGCAAGAACGTGACGCGCAAGCCGCTCACCGAGGAGGAGGTCAAGGCCAACGCCCAGACCTACAAGGAGCAGGTGTTCAAGATCCTCGATCCTGACAAGACCGAGGTGCGCTTCAATGCCGAATGGTTCTCCGCCATGAGCGCGGCCGACATGATCGAGCTGGCCGGCCAGAGCACCGTGGCGCGCATGCTCGAGCGCGACGACTTCGACAAGCGCTACAGCGCGGGTCAGCCGATCTCCATCCACGAGTTCCTCTATCCGCTGGTGCAGGGCTACGACTCCGTGGCCCTGGAAGCCGACGTGGAGCTCGGCGGTACCGACCAGAAGTTCAACCTGCTGATGGGGCGCGAGATCCAGAAGCACTTCGGTCAGGCGCCCCAGGTCGTGATCACCATGCCGCTGCTCGAGGGGCTGGACGGCGTGCAGAAGATGTCCAAATCCCTGGGCAATTATGTCGGCGTCGACGAGGCGCCGGGGGCGATGTTCAACAAGCTGGTCTCCATGCCCGACAGCCTGATGTGGCGCTATTTCGAGCTGCTCTCGCTCAAGCCCAACGAGGAACTCGAGGCGCTCAAGCGCGATGTCGAGGCCGGTGCCAACCCGCGAGACATCAAGATGCTCCTCGCCCGCGAGCTGATCGCTCGCTATCACGGCGAGGAGGCGGCGGCCAACGCCCACCGCAGCGCCGGCAACCAGCTGGCCGAGGGAGAGTTGCCCGAGGACCTGCCCGAGGTCGAGGTCGACTTCGAGGGCAGCGCCCAGGCGCCCATCGCCGCGGTGCTGAACCGCTCGGGGCTAACCAACAACAGCGCCCAGGCCAAGGACATGCTCGGTAACGGCCGGGTCAAGGTGGATGGTGACGTGGTCCAGCGCGACCATATGCTGGAGACCGGTCGCAGCTATGTCATCCAGGCGGGCAAGAAGCGCTATGCCCGGGTGACCATCGCCTGACGCCTGTCGGCAAGCCTTCCCGTGACGCCCGCCCTGCGCGGGCGTCTTTGTCTCTGCCCGCGGGGTGTTTCATCCACAGGTGGTGGGCTGCAAGAGGCTGTGGATAGGGGGCGAGGAGGGCGAGCCGTCATGGCATGTTCACGCGCCGATCATCGCCGTGACATTTTTCTTCCCGAGGGTCTTGCGTGGCCCCGGGAGAATCCGTAAAGTACGCTGCCGGCGACGGGCAACGTTGCAGGCGGTGATGAGAGGCAGAAGTGGTTGTTTCAGTTTGGGTTTTTCGAGCAAGTTGACGAAATTCCCGCTTGACGGAAACGCCCGATTCGGTAAAATACCGCCTCTCGATCGGTCGCCATCTCGATGGCCTGTCGATC
>NZ_JAMJPK010000005.1 GCF_023554995.1 Halomonas gemina | reverse complement strand
ACGGCGACGACGGATCTCACGTTCGGTACTTGGGGACGTCATGGATAGGTGCCCACTTATTAATAGATGGGCACCTAATGTGGCCGGCCAGGGCCTCCCGCGTAAGGTGTGTTCACCGGCCGCTTACCTACAAGCTTGTCTGAGTACACATCCACCCAACACAACCCACCAAGCACAAAAAAGCCCCTACGTTCAACACATAGAGGCTTCCTTGTTGGTACTCTTTACTTCTGAATAGTTATCACCCTTCCAAGATCATCACCACAAGAGAACTGAACTTCATCCCCTTTTGGTGTGTACTGTGCCAAGCCCCCTTTATCTCGACAGTACTCAAGAGCCACAGTGTAGGGGTGCTGTCCCGTATCAACAGGGATTGAGAGTGTAGCCAGAAGAAGAAATGTGTTCATAACATCTCCTCTAACCACTCTATCATCCACTCAACTACAGTCTTCATGCCTTCAGTTTCAGCGCTTTCTAAGCACTCCTCAAGCCTGTTAAAAGCATCGTTGCAAAGGTAGTCCTTGTAATTTTCCATTCCCTTAATCCTCATTTATCTTGATGGCTTCAATAGCATTCTTCAGGACACTTACTTGGTAATCTTTCCCGTATCTATTATTCGTTAGCGTGCCCACTGTATGACCAAGCAAAGCACCTATAACATTCTCGGGTACTAACTGTTGTTTCAGTTCATTAGCGATAGTGTGCCTGTAGCAGTGAAAGGTCTTAGGTATCCCAAGCTTCTTACTCAGTAAGTAACTAAAGTGTTTCGAGTACTGTCCCCGATACCCATTGAACTTACTATAAGTAAACTCAGGAAAGACACGAGAACCATCAGGCAAACTCTCTACATACCTCAAGAACTCCCCAGCGATCTTTGAATGCACTGGCACCATCCTTTCAGACGACAGAGACTTAAGGTGTTGGTCTTCGTTAGTGTCCCGTATGTGCAGGATGGGTACTTCTTGGTGTGTATAAACATCCTCTTTATAGAGTTGGCATAACTCCCCTAGCCTAGCACCAGTGAACATTCCAAGCCTAGGAAGCCAGTAAAAAGCCCCTTCAAAGTCCCTTGTCGCTTCAAGGATAGATTGGGACTCACTCTTAGTGAATACGTCTTTGTGAGAACTAGCCTTCACTTTCTCCTTTATCTGAGTTACTTCAAGGAAGGGATTACTTTGTGTGTACCCCTCATCCTTCATCCACTGGAAGATACTTTGTAAGTTCCTTAGCCAGTTGTTAACCGTGGATACCGTGACACAAGGAAGCCCCAACTTAACTATCTCTTCAACACTCTTCCCTTCGTCTATCAACTTATTAGTAACCCTTGGTGGTAGTGTTTGGGCAACCTGTTTAAACATCCTTGCATCCATTAGCGAGAACTCTTCACTAGCCTTGTCCCCAACAACACACAACAACAGCCGGAATATAACAGACTTGTCCTGTATACTCTTGGGTCTTACACCAGTCCTTTCAAATGCTACTAGGTACTGGTCGAAGGCTTCACTTAGAAGCATCCCCTGAGTCTCCTGAACCGTCGTTTCAACGGGATAGCCAGAGCCCTCTATAACCTTCATCGCTTCAGCATACAGTGATGGAAGCTTCTTCCAAGCGAGCCTTTTACTCTTCGTGCCCAAGCTCCTACGTATCTCCCGTTGCCCAATACGCCTAGCTATGTGGTCACTGAGAACAATTCTCAAGTACCAAGTGTTGTGTCTGTCTCTCATCAGATACATGTCTATGCCTCACTTTATGTACCACCTCTCCAATGGACCTGAGAAAGACACTCCCGAATTCTCTTCCTAATCAACCGCTTAGGGACGTAGAGCGAAGCTCGAAGGCCCGACCGCTTCTTCCACTACATCGAGTTCCCCGACCGCGAGACCATGCAGGCGATTGTCGACGTGCACTTCCCGGAGATCGCCCCGCGCCTGGTCGGCGAGGCGCTGGAGGTGTTCTTCGAGCTGCGCCAGGCACCGGGCCTGAAGAAGAAGCCCTCGACCTCGGAGCTGGTGGACTGGCTGAAGCTCTTGATGGCCGACGACCTGGCCCGGGAGGCGCTCTACCAGCGCGATCCGGCCAAGGCGATCCCGCCGCTGGCCGGTGCCCTGGTCAAGAACGAGCAGGACACCCAGCTGCTCGAGCGGTTGGCGTTCATGCTGCGCAGGAAGAGCCGCTAGGCCATGTTCATCGGCCTGTTCGAGACCCTGAAGCGCGCCGGCGTGCCGGTGTCACTGCGCGAGCTGCTCGACCTCCACGCGGTGGTGGCGCGCGGCGTGGTATTCGCCGACATGGAGGCCTTCTACCGCATCGCGCGCACCGTGATGGTCAAGGATGAGCGCCACTTCGACCGCTTCGATCGCGCCTTCGCCGCCTGGTTCGAGGGCCTGGAAGACATGGACGCCGCCATCGAGGCGCTGATCCCCGACGACTGGCTGCGCCGGGAGTTCGAGAAGCAGCTCTCTGATGAGGAGAAGGCCCGCATCGAGTCCCTGGGCGGGCTCGAGGCGCTGATCGAGACCTTCAAGCAGCGCCTGGAGGAGCAGCAGGAGCGTCACGCCGGCGGCAACAAGTGGATCGGCACCGGCGGCACCAGCCCCTTCGGCGCCTATGGCTACAATCCCGAGGGCATCCGCATCGGCCAGGACGGCTCGCGCCACCGCCGGGCGGTCAAGGTGTGGGACGAGCGCCGCTTCCGCGACTATGACGACAGCCTCGAGCTCGGCACGCGCAACATCAAGATGGCGCTGCGCCGGCTCAGGAAGTTCGCCCGCCAGGGCGCGGCGGAGGAGTTCGACGTCGACGCCACCATCCGCGAGACCGCTCGCGACGCCGGCTTGCTCAACGTGCAGATGCGCCCGGAGCGCCACAACGCGGTGAAGGTGCTGCTGCTGCTCGACGTGGGCGGCTCCATGGACGACCACATCCGCACCTGCGAGGAGCTGTTCTCGGCGGCGCGCTCGGAGTTCAAGCACCTCGAGGCCTACTACTTCCACAACTGCGTCTACGAGGGGCTGTGGCGCAGCAATGCCCAGAGCCAGGCGCGTCGCTTCGAGCAGCGCATCCCGACTCTGGACGTGCTGCACACCTTTGGGTCCGACTACCAGGTGGTGATCGTCGGCGATGCCGCCATGTCGCCGTACGAAGTGACCCATCCCGGCGGCAGCGTCGAACACTTCAACGACGAGCCCGGCGCGGTGTGGCTCAGGCGACTCGTCGACAAGTTCCCGCGCCTGGCCTGGCTCAACCCCATGCCGCCGCGCACCTGGGACTATACCCACTCCACGACGCTGATCCGCCAGTTGATCGACGACCGGATGTACCCCATGACCCTGGAGGGGCTGGAGGGCGCCATGCGGGAACTGGCCCGGTAGGCACTTCCTTCATGGCTCGCATGGGCTAGCCCTTCAAGGCTATTTGCCTCGAGTATAGCCCATAAGGGCTATTAGATTGATAAATAGCCCTTAAAGGCTATACTCGAGGCAGGATCCCGGAGGAAAAGCCATGCCACAGCGCATCGCGGTGCTGACCGGCGACGTGATCGACTCGCGCAAGGTCGAGGTCCGAGCTCGCCTCTACCGGCTGCTGGATGATCGCCTGGCGGAACTGGCCTCCCGGCATGGCGGCCACGGCGAACGCTACCGTGGCGACGGCTTCCAGCTCGCCCTGCCCCATGCAGCGCCGGCCATGGAGGTAGCAGTGGCCCTGCGGGCGGCGCTGATCGAGCACTCCGACCCCGACCAGCGCTGGGATGCCCGTATTGCCGTGGCGGCCGGGCCGGCGGAGCCCGGTATCGCGGCGGCCGACGGCGCCACCTTCGTCGCCTCGGGTCGCGCCCTGGATGCCCTGGCCGGCACCACCGCCCACCTGTCGCTGACCCGGCTCGCGCAACCCGAGGATCCCGGCCTCACCCTGCTAGTGCGCTTCGTCGACGACCTGCTCGACGGCTGGTCGCCCTACTCCGCCGAGGTCGTCGGCCTGAGCCTGCGCCATGAGGTCTCCCAGCAGGCCCTGGCCGAGCGGCTCGGCATCCGCCAGCCCAGCGTACACAAACGCCTGCGCGCCGCCCGCTGGACCCTGTTGTCCGATACCCTCGATTACCTGCGACAACGCCTCGCCGACGAGGAGGGCAGGCCATGAGTGACGACCCCCTCTCGCTGCTCATGGGCCTGGTCCTCGCCCACCTGATCGGCGACTTCCTGCTGCAGCCGCGCTCCTGGGTGGAGGAGCGCTATCGGCTGCGCCACCGCTCCACGCGACTGCTCCAGCATGCCGGCCTGCACGGCCTGCTCGCCGGCGGCGTGCTGCTGGTGGCGAATGCGGCCATGCCCCGGGGCCTGGCCGCGGTGCTGCTCTGTGCCCTGGCGGTCGCCGCCAGCCACTGGCTGATCGACCTGGCCAAGGCCCGGTTGCCGGCCGGCGAACTGCGTTGGTTCCTGGCCGACCAGGCCGCTCACATGCTGGTGCTGCTGGGGCTCTGGCTGGCCTGGCTCGGCAGCCTGGCCCCGCTGCGCGAGCTTGCCGCCTGGCTCGCCTCGCCGGCGGTGCTGGGCGTCGTCGCCGCCTACCTGCTGGTGACCCGCCCGCTGTCGATCGCCATCGCCCTAGTCATGCAGCGCTGGAGCGCGCAGCTCGAGGAGACCGGAACCCTGGCCAGCGCCGGGGCGCGCATCGGCGTGCTGGAGCGACTGCTGGTGCTGACCCTGGTGCTGCTGGACCAGCTCACCGCGGTGGGCTTCCTGCTCGCTGCCAAGTCGGTGCTGCGCTTCGGCGACCTGCGCGACTCACGCGATCGCAAGCTCACCGAGTACGTGCTGCTCGGCACCCTGCTCAGCGTCTCCACCACCCTGATGCTGGGCATGCTGGTGCGCCTGCTGCTGCTCGAGGGCTGAACGGGCCGATGCTTACCGGCTCACCGAGCCCGAAGCGCCGGGAACACACAAGCTTTTGCCGCCTTGGACAGCGGGCCGTACAATGCTCGGTCATTGCCGCCGACCTGCGCGGCCCCGCTTCCGTCACCCGCACGAACACGCTCGAGGAACCGCCGGACCCATGCGCGCTAGCCAACTGTTGATCGCCACCCTCAAGGAAACCCCCGCCGACGCCGAGGTCATCAGCCATCAGCTGATGCTGCGCTCGGGGATGATCCGCCGCCTGACCTCCGGCCTCTACACCTGGCTGCCGCTGGGCCTCAAGACCCTGCGCAAGGTCGAGCGCATCGTGCGCGAGGAGATGGACCGCGCCGGGGCCCAGGAGGTGCTGATGCCGGCGGTGCAGCCCGCCGAGCTGTGGCAGGAGTCCGGCCGCTGGGAGCAGTATGGCCCGGAGCTGCTGCGCCTCAAGGACCGCCACGAGCGCGACTACTGCGTCGGCCCCACCCACGAGGAGGTGATCACCGACCTGGTGCGCAAGGAGATCGCCAGCTACAAGCAGCTGCCGGCCAACTTCTACCAGATCCAGACCAAGTTCCGCGACGAGATCCGGCCACGCTTCGGGGTGATGCGCTCCCGCGAGTTCATCATGAAGGACGCCTACTCCTTCCACGTCGACGAGGCCTCGCTGATGGAGACCTACCAGGTGATGTATGACGCCTATGTGCGCATCTTCACTCGCCTGGGTCTCGATTTCCGCCCGGTGATCGCCGACAACGGCGCCATCGGCGGCACCGGCTCCCACGAGTTCCACGTGCTGGCCGACTCGGGCGAGGACGACATCGTCTTCTCCACCGAGTCCGACTATGCCGCCAACATGGAAAAGGCCGATGCGCTGCCCGCGCCACTGGGCAGCGACGTCCGGCGCCCGACCCCCGCCGAGGAGCTGCGCCTGGTCGATACCCCAAATGCCCGCACCATCGCCGCCCTGGTGGAGCAGCACGGCCTGCCCATCGAGAAGACCCTCAAGACCCTGATGGTCCACGGTGCCGAAGGTGGCCTGGTGGCCCTGCTGGTGCGCGGCGACCACGAGCTCAACGAGGTCAAGGCCGAGAACCTCCCCCAGGTGGCCGCCCCGCTGACCATGGCCAGCGAAGAGGAGATCCGCGCCGCGGTGGGCGCCGGTCCCGGTTCGCTCGGCCCGGTGAACCTGGACATGCCGATCATCATCGACCGCTCGGTCGCCCTGATGAGCGACTTCGGCGCCGGTGCCAACGTCGATGGCAAGCACTACTTCGGAATCAACTGGGAGCGCGACGTGGCGCTGCCCCCGGCCTACGACATCCGCAACGTGGTCGAGGGCGACCCCTCGCCGGACGGCAAGGGCGTGCTCGCCATCAAGCGCGGCATCGAGGTGGGCCACGTCTTCCAGCTGGGGCGCAAGTACAGCGAGGCGATGAACGCCACCGTGCTCGGCGACGAAGGTCGTGCCGTGCATCCCTGGATGGGCTGCTATGGTATCGGGGTGACCCGCGTGGTGGCTGCCGCCATCGAGCAGAACCACGACGACGCCGGCATCATCTGGCCCGATGCCATCGCCCCCTTCCAGATCGCGATGGTACCGATGAACGCCCACAAGTCGCAGCGGGTACGCGAGGAGTCCGAGCGACTCTATCAGGCCCTCACCGCCGCCGGCTTCGAGGTACTGCTGGATGACCGCGACCTGCGCCCCGGCGTGCGGTTCGCCGACCACGAGCTGATGGGCATTCCCCACCGCCTGGTGGTCGGCGACCGCGGCCTGGACAAGGGGGAACTGGAGTACAAGGGACGCCGTGACAGTGATGCCACCATGGTACCGGCCGAGCAGATCCTCGACTTCCTGGGCGAGAAGGTCGCTCGCTGAGGGCGGCCGGGCCGTCGCCCGGGCGGCGGCCTGCGGCCTCTGGGCCTCCGCCGCGCTGGCCCAGGGCGACGGGGACTTCATCGCCGCCCTGCCCGCCTCGCTCTCGCCCGAGCAGCCCGCGCCGTTCGTGCGGGCCCTGCCGGAGGCCCCCGCCAGCCTGCGCGGCACCCTCGACAGCATCCGCGGAGCACCCGTGGCGCCCGCCGAGATCTGGGCCGCCCGCCAGTGGCTCAATGAGATGGAGCCGCGCCTCGCCCGCTACCTGCCGGACCCGGGCGAGCGCCGCGAACTGCTGGGGCGCATCCATCACGAGGCACGGCTGGCCGGCCTGGCGCCGGAGCTGGTGCTGGCGGTCATCCAGGTGGAGAGCGCCTTCCAGGCCGAGGCTGTCTCCTCGGCCGGCGCCGTGGGCCTGATGCAGATCATGCCGTTCTGGATTCGCGAGCTGGGCCTCCCCGCCGACGACCTCAAGGACCCGCGTCGCAACCTGCGCTATGGGTGCACGATCCTCGCCCACTACCTGGCCGTGGAAGACGGCGACCTGACCAGGGCGCTGGCACGCTACAACGGCAGCCTGGGCAAGACCTGGTACCCAGAACGGGTGATGCGGGCCCTGGCCCGCCACTGGTCACCGACGAGCCCCGCCCCGGTACGCACCACCGCCGAACGCTGACCTCGGGCCGGGACGACCGCTCTGGCCAGCCGCTCGTGCGTCCCTCCTTTCTGGGCATCGCCTGGCCTTACGGGCAGACAGGTGCAAGATGCAGGCGAAAAAAAGCCGACCCAAGCGGGTCGGCTACTGGGGGGAAAGCTCCCCCCTCCCCTGACGACTCTTGAAGCGGCTGGATCAGTGCTTCTTGTTGCGATGGTGGTCGCGGACGATGAAAGCGATCCAGCCCCCCATGAAAGCGACCATCATCGCGACGGTGACCAGCCCGAAGATTACGGCGTCATCCAGATACATGGTGGTGTCCTCCCGTCTCGATATGTTGGGAGAACTCTAGCCCGTGGGGAGGGAGGGAAAGCTGACCTGCATCAAGTTTCCCCGCGAGCTCGCAGGGTCGCGGGAAATCCGTTGATCCAAGTCAGTTTTCACGGCAGCTTCTTGTCCTCGACCTCGCCGGGATCGGTGCCCGGGGGCAGCGGATGGCCCTTGGCCAGCTCGGCACGGGTGGCATCGCGCACCGCCAGCACCTCGAGGCGGTAGCGCAGGACCTGGCCGGCCAGCGGATGGTTGGTGTCGATGACCACGGCGTCATCGCGGACCTCGAGCACGGTGACGATCTCGGGGCCATCGTCCCCCGGGGTCTGGAAGCGCATGCCCGGCGCGATCTCCTTCATCGGGAAGGCATGGCGGCCGACCTCGCGCACCAGCGCCTCGTCGCGCAGGCCATAGGCCTCGGCCGGCATCAGGGTAACGGAGAGCCGGGCGCCGGCCTCCTGGCCCGCCAGGGCGCGCTCCAGGCCGGCCATGATATTGCCGTGCCCATGCAAGTATTCGAGGGGCTGGCGGCGGGCATGGGAATCGTCGAGGACACTGCCGTCCCGGTCGCTGAGCACATAGTGCAGGGTCACGACCCGTTGGGGAGCGATAGTCATGGGTTCTCCTGAGGCGAGTAGGTGGGAGAAGGGAGTGCGTCGCCAGGAGCCTGCCGGATTTGACCGATCGTCGCGAGAGAGACGGATTTCGAGACAAGTTTATCGATCTGATGAGGTGAATAGCGTGCTATTTAACGAATCAGATCGAATGAAATTGGCCGAAAGACCGGTTCTCGCAGTAGATCAGCGTTAAGTCCGACAGACTCCTAATCACGGCGACGCAGCTGGCCGACGGGCATCTCCAGGCGCTGCTGCTTGTGCAGCATGTTGAGCAGCACGA
Source organism: Halomonas gemina (assembly GCF_023554995.1). Taxonomy (GTDB): domain Bacteria; phylum Pseudomonadota; class Gammaproteobacteria; order Pseudomonadales; family Halomonadaceae; genus Halomonas; species Halomonas gemina. The sequence continues at coordinate 363,628 of NZ_JAMJPK010000005.1, read as the reverse complement.
TGGCGCGCTCCTCGCCCTTGTGGCTGGCGAACACGGCCTGCAGGTCCTTGAAGGGCCCCTCGGTGATCTCCACCGCCTCGCCGGCACGGAAGTAGACGTTCGAGGTCGCGTCCTCCTCCCCGCTGCCATGCGCGAGCAGCGTCTCGACCAGCTCATCGCTGACCGGCACCGGCATGTCGAGGCCGAAGGTGACGATCTTCAGCACGCCGCGGGTGGAGCGGATGGGCCGCCAATTGCTGGCCAGGCGGTCGAGCCGGATGAACAGGTAGTAGGGGAACAGCGGCTCGCTGACCCACTCGAGCTTGCCGCGGCGCTTCTTCTGGACCTGCAGCACGGGATGGAAGACCTCGTAGTCCTGGTTGGCCAGGTGCTCGGCGGCGCGAAAGGACTCTCCGCCCTTGCACTGGATCACGTACCAGCGGGGCACGGCATCGTCGGCCTCGGCCTGGCGAATCTCGAAATCGCTCATGTGGCTCCTGATTAAGGGCTCCTGGTATCACTGCCGGGGCTCTGCAACAATCCCACCGCATGCCAGTCCGAGGATATCGCACGGATGACATGGGTCGGACACTGGCCGGCCCGGCCCGGCTGCCAATCCGGAATTTTACCATCGATGATCGAGGCCTGCGTGGCCTCCGTCGAGCCCAACGCAAGGAGTGCTGCCCGACATGCCGACCCCCATCGCCCGACGCAGCTGGCGCGACGCCCTGGCCATCTACCTGCGTGCACCGGTCATCACCATGCTGTTCCTGGGCTTCTCCGCCGGCCTGCCCTTCCTGCTGGTGTTCTCGACCCTCTCGGCCTGGCTGCGCAGCAGCGGGGTCGAGGTGGCAGCCATCGGCTTCTTCGCATGGATCGGCATGCTCTACTCGATCAAGTTCTTCTGGGCCCCGGTGGTGGACCGGCTCGCCCTGCCGCTGCTGACTCGTACCCTCGGCCAGCGCCGCAGCTGGATGCTGCTTGCCCAGGCGATGATCGCCACCGGCCTGGTGGGGCTGGCCGGGGTCGACCCGGTGGGCCACCTGCCCCTGGTGGCGGCCTTCGCCCTGCTGGTGGCCTTCGGCAGCGCGACCCAGGACATCGCCATCGACGCCTTTCGCATCGAGTCCGCCCCGGACGATATCCAGGCCGCCATGGCCTCGACCTACATCATCGGCTATCGCGGCGGGCTGCTGGCGGCCGGTGCCGGCGCCCTCTATGTGGCCTCGCTGGCCTCCTGGGAGGCGGCCTACCTGACCATGGCGGCACTGGTGGGCATCGGCGTGGTCACGGTGCTGCTGCGCCCGGAACCCGAGCGACTCTCGCTGACCACCCAGCTGATCCACGAGCCCCGGGTGCGGGCCTTCCTGAGAACCTCCCGCGGCCGGCCCAGGCCGCTGCGCCGGCTCGGGGCCTGGGTGATCGGGGCGATCGTCTGCCCCTTCACCGACTTCTTCACCCGTCATCGGCGCAAGGCGCTGTGGCTGCTGGTGTTCGTGGCGGTGTTCCGGATCAGCGACCTGGCCATGGCCTCCATGGCCAACCCGCTCTACATCGACCTCGGCTTCACGCTTGCCACCATCGCCAATGTCACCAACGTCTTCGGCATCGCCATGAGCATCGGCGGCGGGATCCTCGGCGGGCTGCTGGTGGCCCGCTACGGCATCGGGCCGATCCTGGTGCTGGGCGCGGTGGCCGCGGCGCTGACCAACCTGCTGTTCGCGGCCCTGGCGCTGGCCGGCCAGAGCCTGACGATGCTGGTGATGGCGATCATCGGCGACAACCTGGCCAACGGCCTGGCCAGCGCCGTCTTCATCGCCTTCCTCTCGAGTCTCACCTCGCGCGCCTACACGGCCACCCAGTACGCGCTCTTCTCGTCGCTGATGACCCTGCCGGGCAAGTTCCTCAGCGGCTTCGGTGGGCTGGTGGTCAGCGGCGAAGGCTATGCCACCTTCTTCCTGATCTCCACGCTGCTGGGGCTGCCGGCCGTGCTGCTGGCGATCTGGATCAGCCGCGACCGCGAGCTGGTGCCGGTGCCCGGGGCCGCCTGAGGCCAGGCGAGACCGCCGATCAGTCGTCCAGCCGCGCCTGCAGCCAGGCCAGCGCCCCCGGCGTGGCCCGCCACTGGTCGCGCATCAGGGTGCGGTACTGCCAGGCCTCGGCGCGGGAGCCGGGCTCGGCGACGCCCTCGCCGCCGACCGGGCGCGGATTATCGGCGCACAGCATGGCCACCGCGTGGAAATTGTGGCGGGCCACCTCCCGCAGCGCCTCGGCGGCCTCGTCGCGGCGCTCCAGACGGTAGAGCGCCAGCACCCGCCCCATCAGCAGCCCCAGCGGCGGGGTCTCGTCGTCATCGCCCTCGAGCTCGCGTTCGCTCAGGGCCAGGGCCGCACGGTCGCGCCCCTCCCGGAGCAGCTGGTCGAGCACCAGCTCGCGCAGGCCCAGGCTGTCCTGGTCGTCCAGGGTGAGCAGCCGCTCGGCAAGCTCGCGGGAGCGTGCCCGGGCGCCGCGCTCCATGCCCACCACCAGCGCCAGGCCGGTGCGCAGCAGCACGGCGTTGTCGGCGCTGTCCCACAGGAAGGCCCCCTCGCCCTCGGCGCGCACCTGCTCGAGCCAGCGCTCCAGCCGGCTGGCCAGGGGCTCGAACAGGCTCGGCGCCATCCACGGCAGGCTGCCGAAGCGGCTGGCGAGTGCCAGCGCCAGGGACTGCACCACGGCGGGGGCATCCAGCCACTCGGGATGGGCGCAGAGCGCCGGCAGCCACTCGCCGGCATGGGGCCAGGGATCCTCGTCGAAGCCCATCGGGGCCTCGCTCTCGACCCGGGCCCGGAAGACCTTCTGCCAGGCGGCGAACAGGGTGTCCTCGCGGGCGGTGGTGTGGTACTCGAGGCCGCCATCATCGCCGCGGCGGATCTCCAGGCGCGGGGCCACGGGCAGCGACTCCAGCAGCGCCTGCAGGGCCACCAGCGGCTCGGCCAGGTCCTCCTCGGCGCTGAGCAGCTGGTCGGCGAGGGTCGCCCCGGGGTTCTCGGCCAGGTCGGCCAGGAACTGCAACTGGTCGGGGTCCAGGTCGCCCTGGCGAGCCAGGCGCCGGAACCAGAAGCGCGACCGTTCGGCGGCCTCCTGCTCGTGGCCCTCGTGGAGCAGCAGCATGGCCTCGATATAGGCCAGGGTCGGCGAGTCGGGCAGCGCCTGCTGGGCGCGCACGAAGGCCGCCCGGGCGCTGTCCAGGTCGTCGTTGTCCAGGTGCATCAGGCAGAGCCGTTCCAGGGCCACGCCGCGCAGGAACAGCGGTCCGCGGTCGAGCACCGCGTCGAGCAGCGCCTCGCGCTTGCGGTGGAAACCGCGCTCCTGGTAGAGATCGATGAGGATCTCGAAGGCGGGCTCGGCCTGCTCGGGAAGGGTCAGCCAGTCGGCGCGCTCGAACAGCGACTCGAGGATCTGCTGGGCCCGCCCGCGCTGGCCGGACTCGGCGGCGATCAGGCCGGCCTCCAGCAGCGCCTGGGCCGGGGCGCGGCCGCTGGCCAGCGCGGCCTTGAGGGTATCGCCCTTCCAGTCGCGCAGCGATAGCATCCACATCAGGTGCGGCGGCACATGCCCGGGCAGACTGACCGCCCCGCAGCAGTGTTTGGTCTTGCGCCCGGAATCACACCAGCAGGGCTCGTTGCGTCCGGGCCGGGCCAGCGGCTCGGCGGCGAAGTCGAGTCGCGCCAGCGGGGTCTGCGACCACAGCTCCGGGGCCAGCGCCTGGGCCAGCGCCAGGTCGCCGCCGACCAGGGCCGGCCCCTCGTCGCGGGCCCAGGCCATCAGCGTGGGGTAGCGCTCGTCCTGGCGAATGGCCGCCAGGGCACCCGAGGCAAAGCCCAGCAGCTGTTCTACCCATACTGCCAGCATCGCGCACTCCAACCTTTGGAAAACGGCATAGTCTACCAGTCCGGCGCCAGGCTGGGCAGGTGGTCAGTCGCCGGTCCAGGAGGATCAGGCGTACCCTCTGGAGAACAGCGGCCGGGTACGCTCGGCCATGTCGAGTCGCGCGCCGAGGCGCACCAGGTTCCAGTAGTGGCCGTTGAGGGTGCGCGACAGCAGCAGCGTGTCCGCCGGGGGCTGCAGGCGGTCCATGGCCGCCCAGACCTTGGGGGAGAGCTCGCGCAGGCGACGGTGCACCCGCACGTCGCCGAAGTCCTGCTCGCCAGGGCGGAAGAGCGGCGAGACCGCCTCGGCCGCTTCACGATAGAGGGCCAGGGGCGCGCCCTGTCCCTGGCGGCCACCGAGCTCGAGCATCGCCGAATCCATGGCCATGGGATCCCCCGCCAGGGTCGCCTCGAGCAGGCGCATCATCGCGGCCAGGCGGGCCTCGGGCACCGGGATCACCGCGCCGAGATCGTAGATCACCAGTCGCCCCGCCGGGTCGGCGGCGAAGTTGCCAGCATGGGGGTCGGCATGCAGCTCGCCATGGGTGAAGAGCTCCTCGGTCAGCCAGTCGGCGAGCGTCGTCGCCACCCGCTGGCGCAGGGCGTCGTCGGCCGCCTCAAGGTCGCGCAATGGGGTGCCGCCGACGTAGCGCATGGCCAGTACCCGGGGGCCGGAAAGCGCCGGCAGCGGCTCCGGGATCACCAGGCTGTCGAGGTGGGCATAGCGCGTGCGGTAGCGGGCCAGCGACTCCGCCTCGGCATGGTAGTCCAGCTCGCCGCGCAGGCTGACCGCCAGCTCCTCGAAGAGCGCATCGAGTCGCGCCTGGGGCACCTTGAACCAGCGCCCCAGTCGCATCAGGCGTCGCACCTGCGCCAGGTCACTCTCCAGCACCTCGGCGAGGCCGGGATACTGCACCTTGAGCACCAGGGTCTCGCCCTCCCGGGTGGTGGCGCGATGCACCTGGCCCATGGAGGCGCTGGCGAAAGGGGTCTCCTCGATGCCGGAGAACACCGCCTCCAGGTCGCCGTACTGCGCGACCAGGGTGCGGCGGATGCCCGCCCAGGGCATTGGCTCCGCCTGTCGCTGCAGGCGGGCCAGTTCCTCGGCGAGGTCCGGCGGCAGCAGGTCATCCCACTGCGACACGATCTGGGCCAGCTTCATCGCCGGCCCCTTGAGCTCGGAGAGCCCCTCGAAGAGGGCCTCGCCCAGGGCCCGCCAGTCGGCCTGGCCGCCCATTCGGGTGCGGATCAGCGCTCCGCCGGTGCGGGCCCCGAGCCCCAGCAGGCGCCGGGTACGGCCACGTTCGCGCATGCGCTTTCTCCCATGGTCACTGTTGTACAAGCATTGTACATATCCTGATGCAGCTTACACCTGGCGAGGCGTGGCGAATACTGGAAGAATGTCCATGCCATTCGCCGCGACGAGTCATCATGCGACTGATCATCGCCGAGAAACCGAGCCTGGCCCGGGCCATCGCCGAGGCCCTGCCTGGCTCGCCCCGCAAGCAGGAGGGCTCACTGGCGGTGGGTGAGACCACGGTCACCTGGTGCCTGGGCCATCTGCTGGAACAGGCTCCGCCCGATGCCTACGACCCGGCCCTGAAGCAGTGGCGCCTCGACCAGCTGCCGATCCTGCCGAGTCGCTGGAAGCTGATGCCTCGCCCCAAGGCCCGCGGCCAGCTGGCGGTGATCCGCCGGCTGCTGAAGTCCGCCCACGAGGTGGTGCATGCCGGCGACCCCGACCGCGAGGGCCAGCTGCTGGTGCAGGAGGTGATCGAGCACCTGGGCTGGAAGGGGAAAGTGTCTCGGCTGCTGGTCAGCGACCTCAACCGCCCGGCAGTGCAGCGCGCCCTCGCCCGGCTCGAGGACAACGGCCGCTTCGAGCCGCTCTACCGGGCGGCCCAGTGCCGCGCCCGGGCCGACTGGCTGTACGGCATCAACCTGACCCGCGCCTGGACACTCACCGGCCGCCAGGCCGGCCATGACGGCGTGCTCTCGGTGGGCCGAGTCCAGACCCCGGTGCTGGGGCTGGTGGTACGCCGCGACGCCGAGATCCGCGATTTCGCGCCGAAACCCTTCTTCGTGCTGTGGGCCGACCTCGAACTCGCACAGGGACGGCTGCGCGCCTGGTGGGTGCCCGGGGAGCCCCATCCCCTCGACGACCAGGGACGCCTGCTGGCCCGCGAACCGGCCGCCGCCCTGGCCGAGCGCCTGCCCGGGGCCGAGGGCCAGCTCACGGCTCTCGAGAGCCGCGACAGGCGCCAGGCCGCTCCCCTGCCCTACTCGCTCTCGGCGCTGCAGGTCGACGCCGCCCGACGCTTCGGCCTCTCCGCCAAGGTCACCCTGGACATCTGCCAGCGCCTCTACGAGCGCCACCAGCTGATCACCTACCCGCGCTCGGACTGCCGCTACCTGCCCGAGGAGCACTTCGCCGCGGCGCGAACTACCTTGGAGGGCGCCTGCCGCCAGGACGAGACGCTCGGCCAGTGGCTGGCCGGCGCGGATTTCTCGCGGCGATCAAGGGCCTGGGACGACCGCAAGGTCGGCGCCCACCACGCCCTGGCCCCCACCGGCAAGCCCGCCGACCTCACGCGACTGGACAAGGCCGAGGCCGAGGTCTTCCGGCTGATCGCGCGCAACGTCCTGGCGCAGTTCTATCCCGCGCTTTCCACCCGCGAGGTAAAAGCGGAATTTTGCCTGCTCGACGAAACCTTCCGCGCCCGCGGCCAGGAGATCCTCGACCCCGGCTGGAAGCCGCTGTTCACCACCCGTGACGAGGCGCCACCGCTGCCACCGCTCACCGAGGGCGAGGCGTGCCGGGTCCAGGAGGCAGGGGTCGAGGACCGCGAGACTCGCCCGCCGGAGCCCTTCACCGATGCCAGCCTGATCAAGGCGATGATGAACATTGCCCGCTATGTCGAGGACCCGGCCGTGCGGCGCACCCTGCGCGAGCACGACGGCCTGGGCACCGAGGCGACGCGGGCCGGGATCATCGAGACACTGGTGGAGCGCGGCTACCTGGTCCGCCAGGCCAAGGCGCTGCGGGCCACGCGGCTCGGCAGCGCGTTGATCGCCTCGCTGCCCGAGGCGGTGAACCGCCCCGAGCGTACCGCGCTCTGGGAGCAGCGCCTGGGGGCCATCGCCGAACAGGGCGAGGCCCCGGCGCCCTTCCTCGCGGCCCTGATCGAGGACCTGCATGGCCTGCTGGCCGCCGCCGACGCGGGGCGGATGCGCGAGGCGCTGCACGGCGCCCGCGGCGAGCCGGGCCCGGCGGCACGCTCGCCCCGCGGCAACCGGCGCGGCGGGCCGCGACGCCAACCGGCCAAGGCACGTCGCACCCGCCGCTCATGATCCCGGGAGGAGCCCCATGACCCCAGAGACGCACTGGATCGTCGGCCCCGGCGCCCTGGGGCGGTTGATCGCCCTGCGGCTGGCCGGCCGGGTCCCGGTGAGGCTGGTCGGCCGCCGCCGGCTTCCCGGCCACCAGACCCTGATCACCCCGGAGGGCGACACCCTGGCCCGGTCACTCGACATGGCCCGGGTCGAGGCCCTGCCCGCGGAAACCCCGGCCGTGGTGCACCTGACCACCAAGGCCCACGGCGCCGAGGCGGCCCACGCCGCCCTGGCCACCCGGTTGCCCGAGGGGGTGCCGCTGGTGCTGTGGCAGAACGGCTTCGCCTGCCAGCCACGGCTCACCGAACGCCATCACGGCCCGGTGCTCTGCGCCACCACCACCGAAGGCGCCCATGTGCAGGCCGACGATCGAGTGACCCATGCCGGCCATGGCCACACCTACCTAGGTGCCCTCGACGGACGCCACAGGGAACTGGCCGGCGCGCTGGCGCGGACCCTGACCGCCGCCGGGCTCCCCGCCGAGACGGTCGACGACATTCGCGTGCGGCTGTGGCGCAAGCTGGCCGTCAACGCCGCCATCAACCCCCTGGTCGCCCGCTACACGATCCGCAACGGCCAGCTGCGCGACCGTCCCTTCCGCCCCATGGTCGAGAGGCTGATTACCGAGGTCGCGGCGATCCTGTCCGCCGAGGATGTCGCCCCGCCCGACGGGAACGGCCTGGAGGGCTGGCGGCAGCTGGTCTGGCAGGTCGTCGAGGCCACGGCGAGCAACCGGGCCTCCATGCTCCAGGACGTGCTGGCCGGCCGCCTCACCGAGCACGAGGCGATCCTCGCCCCGCTGCTGGCGGCCGCTTCTCGACACCGGCTGCCGGCCCCCTGCCTGGCCGGACATCTTGATGAACTGCGCCTCCGGGCGGCGGCATTGGCGGAACCGCCGGCGGCTTGCTAGGCTGGGATAACAATGATTCCGGGCCGGCGATTCTTCATACTGCCGACTCAAGGTCGGGGAACATGCAACCGGATTCACGCCTCGCCATCGTTCTGGCCAGTGTCCTGGCCCTGGTGGCGCTACCCGCGCAGGCCGACTCGACCATGCCCGCCTACGGCGGCATGGCGCAGAATCTGGTGCACCTCGACAACGGCATGATCGTCCAGGGAAGCGACGTCGAGACGCCCGACGGCTATACGTCGGGCTTCCGCCTGATTGCAGGCTTCACGCCGCCGCACCTGCCACACCTCGATCTCGGCGCCGAATTCAGCTATCGCGAAAGCGATGATGTGCCGGTCTCCCTCGCCGATGGCCAGCAGCTTCTCGATACCACCAGCCTGGGCGGCAGCCTGGTGGCCGGGGTGCGCCTGGGGCCGCTCGGCCTCTATGCCAAGTCGGGCCTGGCGGAATGGCAGGGCGACCCCGTCGGAGGCGGCGACCAGCTTCGCGAAGGCGGGGGGACGGCCAGGGTGCAGGGCTTCGGAGCCCGCCTGCAGCTGCGCCACCTGGTAAGCCGCCTGGAGTTCGAGGAGATCGATGCCCCGGCCATGAACCACCTCAACCTGCTGACCGCCTCGCTGCACTTTCCCTTCTAGGAGCAAGGAGCAAGGAGCAAGTAGCAAGTAGCAAGTAGCAAGAAAGTACGGTGGCACTCCCCTACCTCAGGGCCGCCAGGATTGTCCTTGAAGCTTGCTCCTTGACGCTTGTCGCTGGCCGAAGGCCTAACCCGTATTGCGCAACCCGGCGGCGATCCCCGCCATGGTCACCATCAGCGCGCGGGAGAGATCCGCGCTGATCGCCCCGTCGGCATCGCGGTTACGCTGCAGGAGCTCGGCCTGCAGGCCGTGTAGCGGGTCGATGTAGGGGTTGCGCACCTCGATGGCCTGGCGGATCAGCGGCGTCTTCTCCAGCAGCTCCTGCTGGTCGAGCACCTGCAGCAGCGCCTCGTGAAGTCGGCCGAAACGGATGCGCAACCGCTCCCCGAGCGCCTTGAGGGACGGCTCGTCGACCAGCCGGTGCTCGTAGTAGGCGGCGATCCCCACGTCGGCCTTGGCCAGCAGCATCTCCAGCATGTCCAGGTAGGTCCCGAAGAAGGGCCACTGGTCGCGCATCTCGCGGAGCACCTCGAGACCGCCCTCCGCCTCCAGCCGTTGGCTGAAGGCCTCACCGCTGCCCAGCCAGGCCGGCAGCATCAGGCGAATCTGGGTCCAGGCGAAGATCCAGGGGATCGCCCGCAGGGTCTCCACGCCACCGTCCTGGCGGCGCTTGGTGGGGCGCGAGCCCAGCGGCAGCCGCCCGAGCGCGCCTTCCGGGGTCACCGCGCGGAAGTAGGGGACGAAATCGGGATCCTCGCGCACCAGCCCCACATAGGCGCCATGGGCCACCTCGGCCAGGCGGTCCATCTCCTCGCGCCATTCCGGCCTCGGCGCCGGCGGCGGCAGCAGGCTCGCCTCGAGGACCGCACAGGCGTAGATCTCCATGGAACGCAGGGCGATCTCCGGCTGGCCGAACTTGAAGCGGATCATCTCGCCCTGTTCGGTCACCCGCAGGCTGCCGTTCACCGAGCCCGGCGGCTGGGAGAGGATGGCCGCATGGGCGGGCCCGCCCCCTCGGCCCACGGTACCGCCGCGGCCATGGAAGAGCGTGAGGTCGACGCCGTGGCGCTCGCAGACCTCCACCAGCCTCTCCTGGGCGCGGTACTGCGCCCAAGCCGCGGCCAGCTGGCCGGCGTCCTTGGCGGAGTCCGAATAGCCGATCATCACCTCCTGGCTGTCGCCGGCCAGGGCGCGATACCCCGGCAGTGCCAGCAGGTGGTCGATGACCTCGCCGGCGTGGTCGAGGTCAGCAAGGGTCTCGAACAGCGGCGCGATGGGCAGGCTGACCGTGCCGCCCACCTCCTTCATCAGCAGCGCCACGGCGAGCACGTCGGAGGGCTCCCCGGCCATGGAGATGATGTAGGTCCCCAGCGCTTCACGGTGCTCGGAGGCGATGACCCGGAAGGTGTCGATGACCTCGCGGGACTCGGCGGAGCACTCCCAGCGCCGCGGGATCAGCGGACGCCGCGAGGCGAGCTCCTCGAGCAGGAACTCCTGGCGCTGCGCCTCGCCCCAGTCGCGGTAGTGGCCGAGCCCCAGGCCATGGGTGAGTTCCTCCATCACCTGGGCGTGGCGACCAGCCTCCTGGCGCAGGTCGAGCTTGGTCAGGGTCACCCCGAAAACCGCCACGCGGCGCAGGGTATCGAGCAGCACGCCGTTGGCGATGGTGTCGAGGCCCACGTCACACAGCGAGCGATAGCAGGCCAGCAGGGGGGCATAGAGCTGGTCGCGGGTCTCGATGATGGGGCCGCCCTCGTAGCTGCGCTCGTCGAGCTCGGCCTTGGCCCAGTCGCGGGTTGCCTCGACCCTCGCCAGCAGGCGCTTGATCAGTTCGCGGTAGGGCTCGGCGACATCGCCCACCTCGGCCTTGAGCGCGCTGTTGGACTTCCACATGGAGAGCTCGGCCTTGAGCTGCTCCAGGTCGCGCTGGTAGAGGTCCGCCGCCATCCAGCGGCCCAGCAGCAGCACCTCCCGGGTCACCTTCGCCGTGACGTTAGGGTTGCCATCGCGGTCGCCGCCCATCCAGGAGGCGAAGCGGATCGGCGCGGCATCCAGCGGCAGGCGCTCGCCGGCGGTCTCCAGCAGCAGGTTGTCCAGGTCGCGATGGAAGTCGGGCACCGCCTGCCACAGGGAGTTCTCGATCACCGCGAAGCCCCACTTGGCCTCGTCCACCGGGGTCGGCCGCTCGTGGCGGATCTCGTCGGTGTGCCAGGCCTGGCTGATCAGCTCCTCCAGGCGGCCCTGGGCACGCACCCCGCGCTCCGGATAGTCGGCGGAGGACTCGATGGCCGTCAGGCAGTCGTCGATGGCGTCATACTTCTGGATCAAGGTGCGGCGAATGACCTCGGTGGGATGCGCGGTCAGCACCAGCTCGACACGCATGCCGGAGAGGGTCTCCACCAGCTTGCGCGGCGAGTGCCCCTCGCCCCGGGCCCGCTCGAGCAGTTCGGAGAGCACCGGCTGGGAGCCGGGCTTGTAGTCCTCGACCCGGCGGAATCGCGCCCGGTAGTGCTGCTCGGCGATATTGGCCAGGTTGAGGAACTGGTTGAAGGCCCGGGTCACCGGCAGCAGGTCACGGTCAGGCAGCTTGCGCAGGTACTCGATCAGCGCGCGCTGACTACCGTCCTCGCCCTGGCGGCCGCGCTTGGCGAAGCTGCGGATGGTCTCGATGCGGTCGACGAAACCCGGGCCCAGGTCATCGGCGATGGTGCGGCCCAGGCTGTCGCCCAGGATACGGACATTGTCGCGCAGCGATTCATGCAGGTCGTGGCTCATGACCGGGACTCTCCTTGCGGCGGTTCCTGAACGGGGGGATCGAGGTGCTTGGCGGCCTGCCAGTGCCGCTCCATGGCCTCCAGGCCGGCGTCCTCCAGCGGTACCTCGGCGCTGGCCAGGGCCGCTTCAACGTGGCGGAAGCGCCGCTCGAACTTGGCATTGGTGGCACGCAGGCACTGCTCGGGATCGGCCTTGAGCGTGCGCGCCAGGTTGGTCACCGCAAACAGCAGGTCGCCCACCTCCTCGGCGGCATGCGCCCGGTCTCCCTCTGCCAGGGCCTGCTCCACCTCGTCGAGCTCCTCGCGGATCTTGGCCAGCACACCGCGGGCATCGGGCCAGTCGAAGCCGACCCGGGCGGCGCGCTTGGAGAGCTTGGCGGCCCGGGAGAGGGCCGGCAGGGTGCGGGGGACGTCGTCCAGCACCGACGCCGCGCCGATGTCGCGCGTGTCGCTTGCCCGCTCGGCGCGCTCCTCGGCCTTCAGCGACTCCCAACGGGCGTGGACCTGCCGGGTCTCGATCGCATCGGCGCTGACACCCGGTGGGCGGCGCGAGGCCAGGGTCCCGTCGGGGAAGACGTGGGGATGGCGGCGCAGCATCTTGGCGGTGAGGACATGCACGACCTCAGGGAAGTCGAAGCGTCCTTCCTCGGCCCCGAACTGGCTGTAGTAGACCACCTGGAAGAGCAGGTCGCCGAGTTCGCCGGGCAGCTCGTCCCAGGCCCGTCGCTCGATGGCATCGGCGACCTCGTAGGCCTCCTCCAGGGTATGGGGCACGATGGAGTACCAGTCCTGCTTCACGTCCCAGGGGCAGCCCTGCTCGGGGTCGCGCAGCACGGCCATCAGCGCGAGCAGGTCGTCGAGGTCATACCGCGGCTTGCTCATGTCATCCTCCTCCTGCGCTTGCCAGACTTGCCCTGGCCACCCCCGCTGCGCAGCCGTCGCACCTCGATGACGTTGGGCAGCTGCTGGATGCGCGAGAAGAGGCGCCCCAGGGTCTCCAGGCCATCGACCTCAACGGTGATGGACATCCGCGCGATGCCGTCCTCGGTATCGGTGAGGGTGTTCACCGAGAGCACGTTGACGCGGTCGTTGCTGAGCACGCCGGTGACATCGCGCAGCAGGCCCGAACGGTCCCAGGCCTGGATCTCGATGTCCACCGGGTACTGGGTACGGGCACGCTCGCCCCACTCCACCTCGATGATGCGCTGGGGTTCGTCCAGGCGCAGCTGCAGAATATTGGGGCAGTCCTGGCGGTGCACGGTGACCCCGCGCCCCTGGGTGATGAAGCCGACGATGGCGTCACCGGGCACCGGATGGCAGCAGTTGGCCATGCTGGTCTTGAGGTTGCCCACCCCGAGCACGGTGATGTCGCTGCCGCCGCCCTTGCCCGGGGCCTTGCGGGGCTTGGCCAGCAGGCGGTCGAGCTGCTCCTGGTCGTCGCTCTCGCCGAACAGCTGCTGGGCCTGGTGGAGCACCTGGCCGATGCGCAGGTCGCCCGCGCCCAGGGCGGCATACATGTCGTCCGGGGTGGGATAGTTGACCTTGTTGGCCAGGCGGGTCAGGTCCATGTCCTCGACGTCGAGGCGCTTCATCTCGCGCTCGAACAGCGCCCGGCCCTCCTCGAGGTTGCGGTCGCGGGCCTGCAGCTTGAACCAGGCCTGGATCTTGGCCCGCGCCCGGGAGGTGCGCACATAGCCCAGGTTGGGGTTGAGCCAGTCGCGGCTCGGTCCACCCTTGCTGGCGGTGAGGATCTCCACCTGCTGGCCGGTCTTGAGCCGGTAGGTGAGCGGCACGATGCGACCGTTGACCTTGGCCCCTCGACAGCGATGGCCCACCTCGGTGTGCACCCGGTAGGCGAAATCGATCGGCGTGGCGACCCGGGGCAGGTCGATGACGTGGCCGTCCGGGGTGAAGACGTAGATGCGGTCCGGGGCCACGTCGCTGGTCAGCCCCTCGCGCAGGTCGCCGAAGTCGCCCACCTCCTCGTGCCACTCCAGCACCTGGCGCAGCCAGGCGATCTTCTCCTCGTAGCTGGCGCTGCGAGCGCTGGTGTCGTGCCCCTTGTAGCGCCAGTGGGCACAGACCCCGAGCTCGGCCTCCTCGTGCATGGCGAAGGTGCGGATCTGGATCTCGAGCACCTTGTTCTCGGGGCCCAGCACCGCGGTATGCAGCGACTGGTAGCCGTTCTTCTTGGGGTTGGCGATATAGTCGTCGAACTCGTTGGGCACGTGATGCCAGCGCGAATGGACGATGCCCAGCACCGTGTAGCAGTCGGTCACCTCGGGAACCAGGATGCGCACCGCCCGGATGTCGTGGACCTGGGAGAAGTCGATGCGCTTGCGCTTCATCTTCCGCCAGATCGAATAGATGTGCTTGGCGCGCCCGTCGACCTGGTAGCGGCTTATTCCCTGGGCGGTCATCAGCGACTTGAGGGTCTTCACCACCTCGCTGATGTAGCGGTCACGGTCCAGGCGCTTCTCCGCGAGCTGGCGGGCGATGGCCTTGTACTCCGCCTCGTGCAGATAGCGGAAGGAGAGGTCCTCGAGCTCCCACTTGAGCTGGCCGATGCCCAGGCGATGAGCCAGGGGCGCATAGATGTCGAAGACCTCCCTGGCCACCTGCAGGCGCTTCTCGCGCGGGGCGTCGCGCACCTGACGCAGGGCGCAGGTGCGCTCGGCGATCTTGATCAGGGCAACGCGGACGTCGTCGATCAGGTTGACCAGCATCTTGCGCAGGTTGTCCTGCTGGTCATGCTGGCTCAGGCCCTGGCTGGGTGCCTGGAAGGTGCTGATGGCGGCCATCTGCAGCACACCGTCGATGAGCCCGGCGACCTCGTGGCCGAAGCGCTTGTCGACCTCCTCGAGACCGATCAGCTGTTCGCGCACGGCACGGTAGAGCACCGCGGCCTCCAGCGCTGGCTGGTCGAGCTTGAGCTCGCCCAGGATATCGGCCATCTCCAGGCCCATGCGAAAGCTCGAGCCATCCTTGAGCCAAGCCTTGTGGGGGCGGTCGGAGACCAGCTCCAGCTGCTGGGCCAGTTCGCAGACACGGCGCATCTCGTCGACGTCGCGCAGCTTGACGTCGTCCTGCAGGCGCGTGAGCCACTGGTCGATGTCGACCCGCCCGTCCCGGGTCAGCGGCTGCTCTTCACGCACTTTAACCATCGCTTGACGCTCCTCGGGCCTGCCGCCCCGAGCCGGAATACTCGAACAGCAGCATGGATTCCAGGTGTGAAGTGTGCACGAACATGTCGGCCACGGCCGCATGCCGGATGCGATAGCCACCATGCACAAGGTGTGCCGCATCCCGGGCCAGGGTGGCCGGGTCACAGGAGATGTAGAGCAGGCGAGGCACCGGATGTTCCACCAGTGCCCGACTCGCCACCTCCGCCCCTTCCCGGGGCGGGTCCAGCACCACCACCTCGGGAACGACCTCCTGAAGCAGCTCGCGCACGGCCGTCGGTTCGGCGAGGTCTGTCTGGCGGGCCTCGAGGTCCAGGCCCCACCCTGGTGAATTGGCGCGGGCATTGTCGCCAAGCCGCGCGACCATCGCCGGGTTGCCCTCCACGGCCGTCACCCGGGCACCGGCGGCGGCCAGCGGCAGGCTGAAGTTGCCCACCCCGGCGAACAGGTCCAGCACCCGCTCACCGGCGGCCAGCGGCGCCAGCCAGGAGAGGGCGGTCCTCACCATCAGGCCATTGACCTCGGCATTGGCCTGCAGGAAGTCCCCGGGGCCGACGCCCAGGGAGAGCTCCCCATCGGGCCCAGGCACCCGGCAGCGAAGCGCCGGCGCGGGCGTCAGCCAGTCCAACTCGGCCGCCTCGCGGCCCAGCCAGCGGGCCAGGTGAACGCCATGGGCCGTGGCGAAGGCCTGCCAGCGTCGGGCGTCCCCCGGGTGGTCACGCAGCTGGCGCACGACCACCACCACGCCCTGGTCGCTCTCGAGCAGCTCGAGGTGCCCCACCTGGCGCGGTGCCTCGAGGCCTGCCAGCAACTGGTGCAGCGGCACCAGCAGGGCGTCCAGGGCCGGCACCAGCACGGTGCAGGCATCGATGTCGACCAGGCGGTGGCTGTGGCGGGCGCGAAACCCCAGGTGGACGCCGCCGTCGGCATCCACCTTGACGCCCAGGCGGGCGCGGCGGCGGTAGCCCTCCCCCGCGCCGGCGAGCAGCGCCGGCGACGCGGCCAGGATGATGCCTTGGCGCCCCAGCAGCTCCTCCAGTACCGCCTGCTTGTGGCGGCGCTGCGCCGGCAGGGCGAGGTGCTGCAGGTCGCAGCCGCCGCAGCGCCCGAAGTAGGGACAGGGTGGCGCGACGCGCTCCGCCGAGGCCACCAGCAGCTCCCGCACATGGGCCTCATCGAAGCGCTTGCGGGTGCGATGGACGGCGACCCTCACGTGCTCGCCCGGGAGTGCGCCCTCGACGAACACCGTCTTGCCCAGGGTGGCGCGCGCCACCCCCCGCCCGTCATGGGCCAGTCCCCGGATCTCCAGGACGTCCTGCTCCCCGCCGGCGGCCTCCCGGCGCTCTGCCTGGCGCCCCTGAAGCCCCGAGACACCCGATGAGGCGCGCCCGGGGCGACGCTTGCCCAGCATGGCCATGCTCAGCGCTCCGGGGCGAACAGGCCGGTGGAGAGGTAGCGGTCGCCGCGGTCGCAGACGATGAAGACGATCACCGCGTTCTCGACCTCGGCGGCGACACGCAATGCCCCGGCAAGGGCCCCGCCGGACGACACGCCGGACAGGATGCCCTCCTCCCGGGCCAGGCGACGCATGTGCTCCTCGGCCTCCTGCTGGCCGATGTCCAGCACCCGGTCGACGCGGCGGGGATCGAAGATGCTCGGCAAGTACTCCGCCGGCCAGCGGCGGATGCCGGCGATGCTGGCACCATCCTCGGGCTGCAGGCCGATGATCTGCACCTCGGGGTTGCGCTCCTTGAGGTAGCGCGACACGCCCATGATGGTGCCGGTGGTGCCCATGGAGCTGATGAAGTGAGTGATGGTGCCACCGGTCTGCTCCCAGAGCTCCGGGCCGGTGGTGCGGTAGTGCGCCAGGGGGTTGTCAGGGTTGGCGAACTGGTTCAGCGGCTTGCCCTCCCCGCGAGCGACCATCGCCTCGGCCACATCGCGAGCCTCCTCCATGCCCCCCTCCTTGCTTACCTCGATCAGCTCGGCACCGTAGGCGGCCATGGCCTGCTTGCGCTCGGCGGAGGCGCTTTCCGGCATGATCAGCACCATGCGATAGCCCATGATGGCGGCCGCCATGGCCAGGGCGATTCCGGTGTTGCCGGAAGTCGCCTCGACCAGGGTGTCGCCGGGAGCGATCTCGCCGCGTGCCTCGGCCTGCTGGAGCATGGAGAGGGCCGGGCGATCCTTGACCGATCCGGCGGGATTGTTGCCCTCCAGCTTGGCCAGCAGGGTATTGCCGCGCCCGGCGGTGATGCGCTTGAGACGGACCAGCGGCGTGTGGCCGACGGTCTCCTCGAGAGTGGGGAAATGCATGTAACCTTCCTGATGGAAACGCCTTTTCGGCATTATATCCCTGCGGCTGCACACTGGACAGGCATCTGCCCGCCCTGTGGCATACTGGATACCGATTCATCGCCCGACGAGCCTGCCGATGCCCCTCAAGACCCGATTGATGCTGATGATCCTCGGCCTGCCCCTGCTGCTGCTGACCCTGCTGGTCGGCGTGGCCCTGGCCCTCGAGGATCACCAGCGCCATGAGGCACTTCGCGACCAGCTGACCCGCGGCACCGAGCTGGTTGCGCCGGCCCTGGGCGAGGCCCTGGCGACGCAGGACGAACGGGCGCTGACGCGCCTCACCGACGGCCTGCTGGCGCAGCCCCATGTCCAGGCGCTGAGCCTGCGGGATGGCCAGGGTTCGCCGCTGCTGGAGCGCGGCAGGCTTCGCGACCTGCCGGCACCCCCCGACCCCGAGGCCCTGCAGCTGATGGAACGCGACAATCGCTGGGTGCTGCAGGCCCCCCTGCCCGGGGGCGAATCGACGCCGACCTGGCTGGTGCTGGACATCGACACCACCCCCCTGCTGCTCACCCGCTATCGCCACCTGGCCAGCGCCGGCCTGATCCTGATGCTCGTCGGCCTGCTGCTGTTCCTGGCGGCCTATGCCACCACGCGACGGCTGAGCCAGCCGCTGGAGGATGCCGGCCGTGCCCTGGACCGCCTGGCCCTCGGGGTGGTACCCGAGCGGCTGGCCATCCCCCCGGCACCGGAGCTGGCCGAGCTGGCTCGACGCGTCAACGACCTGGCCGACCACCTCGAGACGGCACGGGAGGAGATGCAGGCCCAGATCGAGCAGGCCACCGACGAGCTCCAGGAATCCATGGAGACCATCGAGGTCCAGAACATCGAGCTGGACCTGGCCCACCGCCGGGCCCTGGAGGCCAACCGCGTCAAGTCGGAGTTCCTGGCCAACATGAGCCACGAGATCCGCACCCCCCTCAACGGCATCATCGGCTTCTGCCGGCTGCTGGGCCGCTCGCGGCTGGATCCGCGCCAGCGGGAATGGCTGGATCATGTGCAGCGCGCCTGCGACAACCTGCTGATGCTGGTCAACGATGTCCTGGATTTCTCCAAGCTGGAGGCCGGCCGGGTGGAGCTCGAGAGGCTGCCGCTGGACATGGTCGGCCTGGTCGACGAGGTGCTCGGCCTGCAGGCCCCGCTGGCCCAGCAGAAGGGACTGCAGCTGCTTGGCCTGGTCTACGACGACGTGCCGGCCGACCTCGAGGGCGACCCGCTGCGGATTCGCCAGGTGCTCACCAACCTGGTCCACAACGCGCTCAAGTTCACCGACCAGGGCGAGGTGATCGTGCGCGTCATGCTGGAACAGGCCGAGGCCAGCCGGGTGGTCCTGCGCGTCGGCATCAGCGACACCGGCATGGGCCTGACCGACGAGGCCCGCCGACGCCTGTTCCAGGCCTTCCACCAGGCCGACGTCAGCCACCCGAGGGAATTCGGCGGCACCGGCCTGGGGCTGGCCATCTGCCGGCAGCTGGTCGAGCAGATGGGCGGGGAGATCGACGTCGAGAGCATGCCCGGCCAGGGCTCGACCTTCTCCTTCACCCTGCCGCTGTCGGGCAGCGCGGAGAGCGAGCGCCCCCCGGAGCTCAACCTTGACGGGGAGGTCGTCGTGGTCGAGGACCCCCACCCGCCCACGCATCGCGCCCTCACCCACCTGCTGGCCCGCTGGGGCGCCCGGGTCACCACCCAGGCCACCACCGGGAACGAAACTGCCGCCTCGCTGGTGGTGGCGGGTCTGGGCCGCGAGGACCTCGACGAGGCGCGCCTGGCGGGATGGCGTCACCGGCTGGAGCGGCTGGGCTGCCCTGCCCTGCTGCTGGTCAACGCCAGCCCCCCCGACCTGCCGCCCCTGCCCCTGCCGCATGGTGGCGAGGTGCTGGGCAAGCCGGTCTCCCGCTCGGCCCTGGCCGATGCGGTAGCCCGCCACCTGGCGGCAACGCCAGGGGCCCTGCCGGTTCCCGCCCAGCGCCGGCCGTCGGCGTCGCCGGTCCGGCTGCTGGTCGTTGATGATACCGAGCCCAATCGCTTGCTGCTGGGCGAGCTGCTGGCCGGGTCCGGACTCACGGTGACCCAGGCGGCAAGCGGAGAGGAAGCCCTGGCGCTGGCGCATCAGCGGGACTTCGACATGGTGCTGATGGACATCCGCATGGCCGGCATGGACGGCGTGGAGACGACCCGGGCACTGCGGCGTCTCGGCAGCGCCTGGCGGCGGGTGCCGATCATCGCCGTCACCGCCCATGTACAGGGTGAGCAGCACCGGGTGCTGCGCGCGAGCGGGCTCGACGACGTGCTGGTCAAGCCGCTGCAGCCGCAACGCCTCATCCGGCTGCTGGAGGAGCACCTGGGCATCGTGCTGCCGCCGCGGCACGCGGAGAGCGGGCCGTCACACGGGCACACCCCGGAGGCAGAGGAGCAGGAGCTGGCGGTGGTGGACCTGGAACTGGGCGTCCGCCTGGCCGGCGGACGCGAGCCTCTCGCCCGGGAGCTGCTGGAGACGCTGGCCGACTCCCTGGCGCACAGCGAGCAGGCCATCCGCGACGCCATCGCCCGCGACGACGAGACGTCCCTGCTCGACGCGCTGCACGCCCTCAATGGCGCCTGTCGCTATTGCGGCACGCCGCGCCTGGGGCTGCTGGCGGAGACCCTGGAGACCCGCCTGCGCTCGAGGGGCATGTCCGCCGTGGTGCCGCAGCTACCCGACCTCTATGCGGCCATGGGCGAGCTGCGCGCCTGGCAGGCGGCTCAGCCCTCGAGCACCACGAAGGCCATCGCCAGGGCCTCCTCGTCGGAGAGCGACAGGTGAACCGACCTGACCCCGGCCGCCTCGGCCAGCTCATGGGCCTTGCCGGAGAGCACCAGTGACGGGCGCCCCAGGGCATCGTTGACCACCTGGATCTCGGTCCAGCGCATGCCCCGGCGCAGGCCGGTGCCCAGCGCCTTGACGAAGGCCTCCTTGGCGGCGAACCGCTTGGCCAGGAAGGCCGCGGGCAGCACATGCCCCCGTAACCGTTCGTGTTCCCGTTCACCGAGCAGGCGCAGCGCGAAGCGCTCGCCATGCCGTTTCATGGCCCGCTCGAAACGGGCCACCCGGGCGAGGTCGGTGCCGATCCCGATGATCATCGGCAGCCGTCGGACTGAGTATCATGATCGTGGTCGTGCGCCTCGAGCGAGGCCACGAAGCCCGCTTCCTGGCCGGCGATGGCCAGCCGCTTCATCTCGACCACGGCCTCCTTGAGGCCGACGAAGAGCGCCCGGGCAATGATCGCATGGCCGATGTTGAGCTCGTGGAGGCCGGGCAGCGCGGCGACCGCCTCGACGTTGTGGTAGTTGAGGCCATGACCGGCGTTCACGGTGAGGCCCAGTTCATGGGCCATCTCGGCGGCGGCGGCGAGCCGGGCATGCTCGCGACGGGCGGCCTCGCCCGTGACCTCGGCGTAGGCACCGGTATGCAGCTCGATCACCGGCGCGCCGGCCCTGGCGGCCGCCTCGATCTGGGCAGGCTCGGGGTCGATGAACAGCGACACCTCGCAGCCCGCCGCGGCGAGCCGTCGGCAGGCCGCGGCGATGGCCTCGAAGCCCCCCGCCACGTCGAGCCCGCCCTCGGTGGTCAGCTCCTCGCGCTTCTCGGGTACCAGGCAGACATGGGCCGGGCCCAGTTCCTCTGCCAGGCACAGCATCTCCTCGGTGACCGCCATCTCCAGGTTCATGCGGGTATTGAGTACCTCGGCCAGCAGGCGCACGTCGCGCTCCTGGATATGGCGACGGTCCTCGCGCAGGTGCACGGTGATGCCATCGGCGCCGGCCTCCTCGGCGAGCAGGGCCGCCTGGACCGGGTCCGGGTAGCGAGTGCCACGGGCCTGGCGCAGGGTGGCGATATGGTCGATGTTGACGCCGAGCAGGATACGCGGGGGGTGCATGAAGGGCTCCAGGAGTCGAGGGTCAAGTAATCAAGAAATCAGGGATCAAGGAAGAAGGGTAAGGGCCAAGCGGCCAAGCGGCCAAGCTGCAAGTCAAGGCTCTCACGGCTGCTGCCTGGCTTCCTCCTGGTTGCGACGGCGCTGGGCAAGCTGTCGCATCAGCTCGCGGGAGCGAAGCGGACGGCTGCCGAGCAGCGGCGCCAGCGCCGCCCGGGTGACCGCCTTGGCGGGGCCAGCCAGCCCGGGCTCGGCCCAGCCGCCGCGAGCCAGCAGGCGCAGGGTCCGTCCGTCGATGCCCCCCTCGCCGGCCACGAAGGCCCGTGAGGCCGGATCGAGGACATAGCAACGCTGGGGGTCGAGCTCGCCCCCCTCGGGATCGGTGAAGCGTGGCCAGGCGTCCAGCGCCTCGAGTGCCGCCACCTCGAGCCGACGCAGCGCCCCGGCGCGCCCCTCGGGACGCGGCAGCACCTCGAGCATGGCAGTGTAGAAGGCGAAGACCTCGGCAACCGGCAGCTCCACCGGCAGCACCCGCGCCAGCAGCTCGTTGGCATAGAGGCCACAGAGCAGCCCCTCGCCGGCGAGCAGGGCCGCACTGCCGCGCCCCTCCATCAGCCGCAGGCGCTTGAGCTCGCCCTCGCCGACCCAGGTAACGTGCAGCGGGGCGAAGGGCTGCAGCCGGCCTCGCGAACGCGACCCGGGGCGCTGGACGCCCTGGGCCACGGCCCTGACGCGCCCGTGGTGCAGGGTCAGCAGTTCCACCAGGGCACTGGTCTCGCGATAGGGCCGCTTGTGCAGGAGGAAGGCGGGTTCGGGCTGCATCTAGTCCAGGTCGTAGCCCAGGCTCTTGAGCGCCCGCTCGTCGTCGGACCAGCCACGCTTGACCTTGACCCAGAGGTTGAGCATCACCTTGGCCCCCAGGGCCCGCTCCATGTCGAGGCGCGCCTCGCGGCCGATGTTCTTGATACGCTCGCCGTTCTCGCCGATCAGGATCTTCTTCTGTCCGGCCCGTTCGACGAGGATCAGGGCGCTGATATGCACCACTCGCCCCTCATCGCGGAACTCCTCGATCTCCACGGTCATCTGGTAGGGCAGCTCGTCGCCGAGCTGGCGCATCACCTTCTCGCGGACCAGTTCCGCGGCCAGGAAGCGCTGGCTCTTGTCGGTGATCTGGTCCTCCGGGAAGTAGTGAACGCTCTCCGGCAGGTGCTTGGCGACCTCGGCCTCGAGCTCCGGGACGTTGGTGCCGTGCTTGGCGGAGATCGGCACGATGGCGGCGAAGTCGCGGCGCGCGCCGACCTGCTCCAGCCAGGGCAGCAGGCTGGCCTTGTCCTGCAGGCGGTCGACCTTGTTGACGGCCAGGATCACCGGCGCCTCGACGTGCTCGAGGCGCTGCAGCACCACCTGGTCCTCGTCGCTCCAGCGGGTCCGGTCGATGATGAAGACCACGCAGTCCACGTCGCGCAGGGCCTGCACCGCGGCCTGGTTCATGAAGCGGTTGATCGCCTTGTTGCGATCCTTGGCCATGATGTGGATGCCGGGGGTGTCGACGTAGATGAACTGGGCCTCCCCCTCGGTCTTGATGCCCATCACCTGGTGGCGGGTGGTCTGGGGACGCCGCGAGGTGATCGAGACCTTCTGGCCGAGGATCCGGTTCATCAGTGTCGACTTGCCGACATTGGGGCGGCCGACGATGGCCACGAAACCGCAGGTGGTGGTCATGGGCGGCCTCCCGTGCTGTTGGACTTGACCGGCTCGAGCCGCGACAACGCCTGGGCGGCGGCCTGCTGCTCGGCATGGCGTCGGCTCGAGCCGACGCCCAGGGTATGCTTCTCGAGCACCTCGACATGGCACTCGACGGTGAAGGTCTGGGCATGGGCCTCGCCCTCCACCGAGGTCACCTCGTAGCGCGGCAAGGGCACCTGGCGTGACTGCAGGAACTCCTGCAGTCGGGTCTTGGGGTCTTTCTGGGTATCATCGAGGCTGATGGCTTCCAGCCGCTCGGCATACCAGGAGAGCACCCGGGCCCGGGCGACCTCCATGCCGGCATCCAGGTAGATCGCGCCGAGTACCGCCTCGACGGCATCGGCGAGGATCGACTCCCGGCGATGGCCACCGCTCTTCATCTCGCCGGAGCCCAGCCGCAGGCATTCGCCGAAGGCCATCTCCCGGGCCAGCTCGGCCAGCGTCTGGCCCTTGACCAGGCGCGCACGCAGCCGCGACAGCTGCCCTTCCCGGGCCTGGGGAAAGCGCTGGAAGAGCGCCTCGGCGATGATGAAGTTGACGATGGAATCACCGAGAAACTCGAGGCGTTCGTTGTTCTGGCCGCCGTAGCTGCGATGGGTCATGGCCAGCTCGAGCAGACCGGGGTCGGCGAACGTATGGCCGATGCGGCGGCTGAAGGCGTTGAGGGAGTTGCTCACGGAGCTCCTGACTATTCGATGAGGACGTGGGTAATGGTGTCCTGGGCGCCGGCGACCCACACAAGCCGCCGGGCCCGAGGGGCGACAGGGGGGCGCCCTAGTGGATACGGCGCACGCTGGTGAAGCTCGGCAGTCCACCGTCCCAGTGCATCCAGACAGCGAAGGCACGGCCCACGACGTTCGTCTCCGGAACGAAGCCCCAGTAGCGGCTGTCGTTGGAGTGGTCACGGTTGTCGCCCATGGTGAAGTAGTGCCCCTCGGGCACCACCAGCTCGCGCACCTGGGGACCGGGGTCCCGAGGATTATTGTAGATACGGTGCTCCAGCTCGCCCAGCTGCTCGGCCAGCAGCAGCTCGGTGGGCGCCGCCACAGGACCGGCCTCGAGCAGCCGCTTGGGTACCGCCTCGCCGTTGACGAAGAGCTGCTTGTCCTCGTAACGGATGCGGTCACCCGGCAGGCCCACCACCCGCTTGATGAAGTTCACCGCCGGCTCGTCGGGGAAGCGGAACACCATGACGTCGCCCCGCTCGGGCTCGCCCAGGTCGACGATCTCGGTATGCACCACCGGCAGGCGCAGGCCGTAGGCGAACTTGTTGACCAGGATGAAGTCACCGACCTCCAGGGTCGGGCGCATCGAGCCGGACGGGATCTGGAAGGGTTCGACCACGAAGCTGCGCAGCACCAGCACCACCAGCAGCACCGGGAAGAAGGAGCGGGCGTAGTCCACCGGCCAGGGCTCCTTGAGCGCCTTCTCGCGGGCCCGTTCGCCGAGCCCCTCGGTGGTGCCGGCCTCGGCCGTGGCCAGTCGCTGCTGACGGGCAGGGCGCCACCAGAGCAGGTCGAGCAGCCAGATCACGCCGCTGACGGCCACCGCCGCCACCAGCATCAGAGAGAAGTCCATGCGGTTGTTAGTCCCTAGTCGTTGACCCTGAGCACGGCAAGGAAGGCGTCCTGGGGAATCTCCACCCGGCCAACCTGCTTCATGCGTTTCTTGCCCGCCTTCTGCTTCTCGAGCAACTTCTTCTTGCGGCTGACGTCGCCGCCGTAGCACTTGGCGGTGACGTTCTTGCGCAGCGCCTTGACGGTGGAGCGCGCCACCACCTGGCCGCCGATAGCGGCCTGGATCGCCACGTCGAACATCTGACGCGGGATCAGCTCCTTCATCTTCTCGACCAGCAGGCGGCCGCGACTGTGGGCATGGTCGCGATGGATGATCACCGCCAGGGCATCGACCTTGTCGCCGTTGATCAGCACGTCCAGGCGCACCAGCTTGGCCGCCTGGAAGCGCTCGAAGTTGTACTCGAGGGACGCATAGCCCTTGGAGATGGACTTCAGGCGGTCGAAGAAGTCCATCACCACCTCGCTCATCGGCAGCTCATAGGTGAGCTGGATCTGGCTGCCCAGGAACTGCATGTCGAGCTGGGTGCCGCGGCGCTGCTCGCACTCGGTGATGACGTTGCCGACGAAGTCTTGGGGCACCAGGATGCTGGCGCGTACGATGGGCTCACGCATCTCCTCCACGTCGGCCATGTCGGGCAGCTTGGAGGGGTTGGCGACGTAGATGACCTCGTCATTCTTGAGCAGCAGCTCGTAGACCACGGTGGGCGCCGTGGTGAGCAGGTCCAGGCCATACTCGCGCTCGAGGCGTTCCTGGACGATCTCCATGTGCAGGGTGCCGAGGAAACCGACCCGGAAGCCGAAGCCCAGGGCATCGGAATTCTCCGGCTCGTAATCCAGCGAGGCATCGTTGAGCGCCAGCTTCTCGAGGGCGTCGCGGAAGTCCTCGTAGTCGTCGGCACTGACCGGGAACATGCCGGCATAGACCTGCGGCTTGACCTTCTGGAAGCCGGGCAGGCGGGCGACATCCGGCGTCCTGGTATGGGTGATGGTATCGCCCACCGGCGCGCCGTGGATCTCCTTGATCCCGGCCACGATGAAGCCCACCTCGCCGGCACGCAGGATGCCGGTCTCGTGGCGCAGCGGGGTGAAGATCCCCACCTCGTTGGTCTGCCAGTCGCGCCCGGTGGACTTGATGCGGATCTTCTCACCCTTCTTCAGGGTGCCGTCGAAGAGCCGCACCAGCGAGACCACGCCCAGGTAGTTGTCGAACCAGGAGTCGATGATCAGCGCCTGCAGCGGTGCCTCGGGGTCCCCCTTGGGGGGCGGGATGTCGCGCACCAGGCGCTCGAGCAGCGCGTCGATCCCCAGCCCGCTCTTGGCCGAGACCTGGCAGGCGTCGGTGGCATCCAGGCCGATGATCTCCTCGATCTCGTGGGAGACCTTGTCCGGGTCGGCCTGGGGCAGGTCCATCTTGTTGAGCACCGGCAGCACCTCGAGCCCCTGCTCGATGGCGGTATAGCAGTTGGCCACCGACTGGGCCTCGACGCCCTGGCCGGCATCGACCACCAGCAGTGCCCCTTCACAGGCATACAGCGAACGCGACACCTCGTAGGAGAAGTCCACGTGACCGGGGGTGTCGATGAAGTTCAGCTGGTAGGTGTTACCGTCCTTAGCGTGGTAGTCCAGCGTCACCGACTGCGCCTTGATGGTGATGCCACGCTCGCGCTCGAGGTCCATGGAGTCGAGCACCTGCTCCTTGAGCTCACGCTCGGTCAGCCCACCGCAGGTCTGGATCAGGCGATCGGCCAGGGTCGACTTGCCGTGGTCGATGTGGGCGATGATCGAGAAATTCCGTATGTGGCTGAGTTGGCTAGGTTTTTCGGTATTCGACATTCGCTGAAATCCGCTTCATGTACGCGCCCCTGTACAGGTCTGGCAAGTTGCCCCTATCGGGCGCGCGAGTGAGATGCGCGCATTGTAGCGTGACAGGGCGGCGATGTCGTCTGCGCGCGAAAGGGCTCGACTTTGGTTTGCATACGCGCCGCCTTGCAATTACGCTCCAGCTCCCTCACTTTTGAGGTAAGCCACCAGCGAACAGGAGGTGCGTCATGGCCATCACTGCGTTGCAGGCTGCCAAGCTGGCATGCAGCACTTCCGGCTGGACGCTTACCAACCTACAGCTTCAGAAGATCCTCTATATCGCCCACATGCTGCACACCGGCAGACATGGAGAGCCGCTAGTGAGCGATGAAGCGTTTGAGGCATGGGGTTATGGCCCCGTGCTCCCGGTGGTGTACCAGCATGTCTCCGCCTTCGGGGATCGGCCGATTAAGAACGTGTTCCATCGCGTCCCTGATGTCTCCTGGGGATCGCCAGAGCATCAGATCATCGTGGATGCCGTAGAGCGACTCTCCCGCATGAATCCTTACCGGCTCGTCGAGATCACGCATGAGCCTGTCGGGGCGTGGCATCGCAACTACTTCCCTGGGGCCAAAGGTATCGACATCCCCCAGGAAGACGTCGTGGCCGAGTACAAGCAAAGGTTCCCTGATGCCGAACGAGCCGAACAGCGAGTTTGACCAGCTGGAAGCCGGTAGCGACGACGGCACTGAAGAGGGCGATGCTTACAGCAAGTCCGCAATGGCAGCTGAAGAGGCTTACAAGGAACTCGACGCCGTCAAGGACAAGCTCAAGGAGGAGCGCTTCCTGTTCGTGCTGGCCGGCCTGGTACTGCTGAATGCCCATATCCTCGGCAATATGGACAACTGGGCAGCCCCTATCGTGATCGGCATCCTTCAGATCTTCGGCCTTCTGATCTTCGCCAGGAGAAGCGGAGTCGAGGAAGTCCAGCAGCTGCTGGACAAGCTCCTTGATGCGGTGAAGCCCGGCCGCTGATCTTCGCCAGGACCTAGTGTGCCCGGGGTGGCTACGTGAAAAGGCCGCCCCGAAGGACGGCCCATCTCACTCTACGCTCACCGACATCAGTGGCAGTGATAAACGCCTGTCTTGTGATTGGTGTGGCAGCCAGCGGCGTCTGTGCCGCCTCCATGCTTGTTGACGATGGTGCCGGCGCCCGGTGCGAGCGGTGCTGCATGTGCCATGCCGGCGCCGAGCATCAGCGCCATGGCGATCAGAATTGCCTTCATGGTTTCTCCTGCGATGATTGGTAGTGTGGGTGACGCCTTGCCCTCCCTGGCGGCGAGCCGCTTCCCGCGACACGCATGGCGGCGTCACGCTCCCATCGTAGATAAGGAAGCGGCGTATTTATGTAGGAAATCGCCGACAGGTGATCAGGCGGCCGGCGGCAGCACCCCCGCTTTGCGCTGCATGGAGTGAGCGATCCGCCCCGCCGCCAGGACGTGTTCGTGGCATTCGCTGGCGTGGCGACTGCCCAGAGCATTCAGCGCGGGGCCCAGCTCGTCCTGCCAGCGTTGCGCCATCCACTTGGCGTGGGTGCACAAGGCCAGCAGGTTGCAGGCCTCGTCGGCTGACAGGAGGAGCCCGCCTTCACCCTCTGTCGGGCCAGGTTTCGGAAGATACTCGCCGTCAAGCGCCACCGACTCCACGGCGCCCAGCGCCTCGGTGAAGCGGCCTTCATCGATGTCCTTGTAGCTGGCCACCTCGAAGCGGTCCTTGAGATACGAGTAGATGCGCGAATAGGCGGTGCGGCGGACATGCTCCGGCAATGCTTGGGCGCGACGGGCGATGGCGCGCTGCAGGGTGCGCTGATGGCTCGGGGTGAGCGGACTTGGCAGGGCCTCGCGTTTTTGCTCGAGCTGCTGAAGGCGACCCATGCGGTAGTCGAGGAAGACCTGATTCACCTGCAGCTGGAACTTGGGGCTGATCCAGCCAGCGTAGCTGATCGCCAGCAGCTCGTGGGCGTAGGTGCCGGCGTAGGCGCCACCGCGAATCGTGTTAAGAGGGGCAAGACCAGGATTCTTGTCTTGGCCCTGCCCATCAGCATTCCCAAAGCAGGAATTCCTGCTTTGGGCCTCAAGCTCCTGAATCAGCTCTTTGGTTTGCTGGTTCTGAATCCACATCGAGGGACGCTTCCGCCCTTCGCCCCCACCTGCCCGGTGGATAGCATTCAGGTTGAAGCGGCCGCGCTCGTCGGTGGTGATCTCGTGGCCGGCGATGACCGGATGCACGGAAGCGGTGCTGGTGCTAGAATCGTTCATGTGAGCTTTCCTCTGGCTAGTGGTTTGCTCCGCTTCTGAGGCCCCTGGTGTTCCCGCACCGGGGGCTTCTTCATTTCTTAGTGCCTGCCTCTTCATTCTTCTGCTCCTGTTGCCGTTGTGTTTCCAGGTAGTGAACGATCTGCGCGTTCATCGACCTGTGCTCCTCGCATGCCCTTTCTTTGATCCAGTCGGCTAGATCACCGGGTATGCGGATCTGTGTTCTGTACTTTCTCATGTCGATGCCACTCCTTGTCGAAGTGATATCACTGTGGCATCCACATTAGTGGATGTCAAATAGACTCTTTGACTCAATTAGAGCCCACGAACATTCTTACCCCACGATTCAGGGGGCGGGATGAGCGACAGGCACCAGACAACACCATATCCGTTGAGGATGCCCGAGGAGCTGAAGGCTCAGCTCAAAGAGGCGGCAGCCGGAAACCACCGCTCCATGAACGCGGAAATTGTCGCGCGACTGCAGGAGAGCTTCGGCGGCGGTCTCGAGATCGACAAGATGGGTGAATACCCCCTCATAGAGGCGTGGGAGCATCTCGAGCGTTTGCGCTCTGAGTTCGACCGGGCCATGGGTGAATACAAGAAGCTTCTGACCAGAGAGCAGCAAGACAGCTAGCCAGCCCTCTCCTCCAGGCAGAGAGATGGGCATCACCCAACAAGGTGTGAAGTACCGTGGCACTGAACACCGACGCTGAAAGGTGAGAAGCTGGATCAGAGTTGATTTCGCAGGGTATACAACGCAAGGAGTCAGCATGGGGAAAGGTAAGTTTTTTTCTAATAAGAAAACAACTAGAGTAATAGGTGCGATTTCCCTGTCAGTCCCTATAGCTGTGTTTTTATCTAACCCGGCCTATGCTCAAATAAATCTTCTCAACTCTAACGAAAGCCTTGGACTGATACACAGCGCTTCTATTGAAGTATTTGATGATGTGACGGGCGGATGCTGGACTAACGCGGAGGCTATAAAACAAAAAGCCAGGCTCACGCTGGAGCAGAGCGGTGTCAGCGTTTACCTTGAAGAGCTTTCAGAAAATTATCCTTACTCAGCAAGCATTTACATTGAGGCATTTGGAAAGCGCTCTGAATCTTCTGTTTGCTTTGGATCAATAGAGGTTGCCATTGGAGACACTTCAAGCAGATCTATAGGAGAAACATACTTGCTGGGGAGCATATACTTTTACCGCGACAGATCAGTAGCAATGGGAAGAAGCCTGAATGAGCCATTCTCAAAATCTGTCGAAGAAAGCATAAATAAACTGGCCGCAGAAATCATCAGCAAAAGAAGAAACGAAGATGTAAAACAGCTTATCGATCAACATGAGGAGGAGCTAAAGGCAGAGCCAGAAACCAGAGATGAGTGGGAAGAACGAATGAATATCGATCTCCCAAATAGCTAGGCCCTCGCGCTCCCCTAAGCGCCCAGCTACGATGGGAGCATGGATCTCACTCTCGACCACATCGGCCCTGTGCTGATCGCCCTGCCCATCTTCGGGCTCATGATCATGACGGTGATGCCGGCGCACTGGCAGAACGCCAGGGGGTGGCTGTTGGTAAGTTACGCCGGCATCCCGCTGTTCATCGTGGCCCTTGCCATCCTGATCAACGTGCCGGCGCTGCTGTTCTTCGCCATCCTGCTAATCGGCCTCAGCGCTCGCTAGCCTTCGCCCGTTGCAGTTGCTCCCCCCAGGTGCGCTGGATGATGCGCTTCTTCTCCTGAATTCGATCGATCCTCTGACGCTTCAGGTCGCCGCCGACGTTTGACCGCCGAATCATGTCGATCTGCTTGTTGTACTTCGACAGTTGACGCTGGGCGCGGTTGAGGCCCAGGCGCAGCGCCTGCAGGTTGCGCGTCTCCTCGAAACGCTCCTTGGCCTCCTCCCAGTGGCCGAGCTCGCGCAGCTCCTTCACGTCCGAGTAGGCACGCCGGGTCTCCGTCAATCCCTCGTAGAATACGGTCCCGTACTTGGTATAGGGGTCGGTGTCGCCCAGGTTTCGGTAGAAACGGCGCAGTGGGTTGTACTCATACCAGCGGCGTGACGGGGCGTCGTGGCCGTTGGCGCTGCGCCACACAGTATCGGCCATGCCAGCCCCCCAGGCGCCCACCTGCCCCAGGTAGCCGCCGATCAGGTGATCTACCTGCACCGGGGAGAGCGCCAGGGGGTTCGTCTCGGGATTGCCGATGGCGCCCACGGTCTTGTTCAGCACCTGGCTGATACCGGTGGCCACGGCGGTCGTGTTGTAGCGCTTGCGGAGCTCAGGCGACAGATTCTGCATGCCCATGTTTTCGATGGGGCGATTGGTGAAGCTGTCCTTGTTGGCATACACGTCCAGAGCCGGCTGCATCGCCTGGGGCATGCCGACAGCGAACGTCTGAGTGATCATGTGCCCCATGCGCTGGGCGAACAGCTCGCCGGTCGCCTCGTCATCAATGAACTGCTCGGCGGTGCGGACCATCATGGTGCCTATGGCGCCCACCTCGAAGGGGTTGGGGATGCGGATCAGCGCGTCGCCGACGTTGAAGTGGGTGTAGGTATCCTTCTCCCACTCCTCGAGCTCCTCGTACCACTCCTCGTCGTGATTCTCGAGATAGAGCGCAAGCATCGCCAGCGAGACCGCCCCGGTCACCGCCCAGAAGCGCCCCGCCAGCTGCTTGTCAGTGGCGTTGGGTGTCTTGCCGCGCAGGGCGTCGATGATCACGCTGCCGCCCGGCTTCACGCCGCTGCGATAGATCTTGTCGAGGCCCTGAATCCTGGCGTTGAGGAACGGGATGATATCGATCAATACGCGAGTCGCCGGCCATGCGCCGTGAGAGCTGAAGTCCATCAGGTCGCGGGCCTCGAAAGAGGCGCGGAGCTGGTTGCCCTCGGTAGCACCCTGGCGGTAGATGGCGGCTCGGTTGACGTTCTCGAAGTGGTTGTTCACATCGTTCCACTTCGCCCAGCCCTGGCGGATAACGGAGGCGGCATTGCCTACGCCCAGCATGATGGTGCTGCCCGGTGAGCGCGCCAGGCCCGCGTCGCGCATGTTGCGGGTCATGCCAGAGCGTAGTTCGTCGCTGTTGCCGGTGCCGTAGAGGTGACCGAAGCTGAAGTTGGCGCCCGAGGCCAGCATGCGCGCCTTCATCTTCTTGTCGCGCAGCGTCTCGCTACCCACCAAAATGTTGCCCAGCACGTTCTTGGAGATGTCGCTGGTAGCCGGCGCCTGGATGCTGTCGCGCATCAGGTTGGCGAGGATGTACTGCGGCGTCACCGTCACCGTGTTGGTGAATATCCGTTTGAAGCCGCGCAGCGCCTTCATCAGGGTGCTGTTCATGCCGTTGTGGCCCAGCGCCGTGATGGCGTTATAGACCATCGGGTCATCCACCTCGTAGAAGACCTTCTGGCCGCCCTCCATGACGAAGGTGCTGGTGGCAGTATTGCGGCCACTCTCCGGAACCCGGCGGGTCACACCGAGCTGCTGGGCGTTGTCGATGGCCTGGCGGGCCGCGTTATTCTTGAGGCCGGCATCGATGATGTGGTGGAAATTCATCATCGTGTTCTCGAGCAGGTTGTTCAGGTTGGCGGTGCCGCCCTTGAGCTTCTTCACCGCCTGCTGGCGTGAGAGCCCACTGGTGGCCAGCTGCCCGGCCTCGAAGCCCTTCTCCTCGCTGAGCCGGTAGAACGGAACATAGAACTCGTCGCGCCAGGCTGCGCGTTGCTCGGGGCTGATCACGCCCAGCGCCTCGCCTGCGGCCAGCACGTCATCGCGGTACTGCTGGAACTCCTTGAACACTCGATCGTAGGTGTCGCGGCGGCTGCGGCCATCTTCCAGGTTGCCACGATCCCATGCCTTCATGGCGTCGATGTCGGCATCATCGAACAGGTTCTCGCGGCCTTCGGCGCGCAGCTTGTCGGCACGGTTGCCGGCGATCCAGCCGAGGAAGCGGTGGATCTCCGCGCTATCGCCCAGCTGGTTGAGCACGGCGCCCAGCCCCATGCTGTCGTCATCCTTGGGCTGGAAGACCTGCTCCCTCTCGTTCCACTCGATGCGGCTGTCCTTCAGCAACACCTCGGTCACGCCGTTGGCAGACTTCGACATGCGCGCCTTGACCCAGGCCGACTGGGTAATGTGCTCCGTCAATGCCTCGTCGCCATAGAGCGCGCGGTCGAGCTCCTGCAGCGAGCCGTATTGATCGACCACGCCCTGGCGCACCTTGGTCTGCCAGCGGTCAGTCTTCTCCTTCCACCACTGCCAGGCGCTGCGGAACATCGTGGGCTGGCCAATCTTGAGGGCCGCGGCCCGGTCGGCATCGCTGAAGTCGTCGAATTGGCTCTCGAAGGCGACGCGCTCCTTGCCACGCAGGCTGTAGAGCTCGCCGGTATCGCCCTGGCGTTCGGCCTTCTGCTTGCGCAGGTACTCCCGGCTCTTCTCGCCCAGGGCCAGGGCGTCGGTGTGGGTCCAGCCGATGGAGGGAAACAGCCGACGCAGCAGCTCGCGGATCTTCGCCACGGCACGCTGCCAGGCCTTGGGCCGGTGCCCCTTCTCCAGCAGGTGGGCGACCATCTCCTCGCCGATGGTAATCCGGTCCTCACGCTTCGACGGGTCGAGGAAGGGATAGTCGCGGCGCACGTCGGCGAGCGCCTGGCGGCCCTCCTTGCTGTTGGGCAGGCCACGGAACAGCGACAGCATCACGCGCTCGAGGTCACTCCCCAGCACAGCACGCATGCCCTTGTGACCCACGGCCTCGTGGATGGCGGTGCGCACGCCCTCCTGCACGCTCTCTGCGTTGTCGGCGATCACGTAGAGCTCGCCGTCGATGTACATGCCGCGCACGTCGGCGGGGTTCACGCCACGGATCGCCATGCCCAGCAAGGCCTGGGGTGGCAGTTCGCGGACGGACTGGATGACCGTGGCATCGGCCAGCTCCTCGACCCCCTCCAGGGCGGAGGCGATGTCCTCGGCGCGCGGGGCGGGTTTCAGCGCTTCGCTGTCCGGGTTGAGCGAGTAAAGCTCCACGCCGCGCGCTGTCTCGCGGTGCTCCAGGGTGCCCATCATGCGGTCAAAGGCGGCGTTGATCGCCGGGGCTTCATCCGCGTTGGGGTAAGGCCCCTCGGGGTCGGAGGCGATGTTGACCAGGTAGTCGTTGCGGATGCCCTGGGCGTCGAGCTTGTCCTTGGTGTAGCGCTCAAAGGCCCGGGCCGCCATCTCGATGGGCGTGCCGTAGTAGGGCTTGGAGCGAGGCTCGTCGAACTCCTTGGAGCGCGCCTCGAAGCCGCTGTCCTTGAGCGCCTGGCGCATCTCCCGCCAGCGCTCGGCCAGCTCGGCGCGGGCGGCGCCTTGTGTCGTCAGGTCCGTCTGGTAGGTCGCCTGCCCGGTGCGCTCATGGGGGATGTAGTTGTCCAGGGCGTGGAACCATTCATGGGCCAGGCTGCCGGGACCGGCGCTCTTGGTCAGGTTGATCACCACCTGGCCGGGCTCGTAGTGCGCGGCAGCCGAGCGGCGCCCTCCCTTGCCTCGGGCGCCGAAGGCCAGACCCAGGGTGCCATCCAGCGACATCGCCTTGGGCGGCACACCCATCATGGTGGCCAGGTCCATCAGCGCGTCATAGGCGCGGTTGAGGTCGGCCTGACGGCGCTGCCCCTCGACGTAGTTGCCGAACTGCACCCCGCGGAAGCCGAAGGCGGCCTGGAAGTCGTCCGGCGTCACGTCGCCCTCGCGCAGCTCCACGCCTTCTCGCGGCGCATTGCTGTCGCTACGCATGCGCGGGCCGGCGCGCATGGCGTCGATCTGCTGCTGCAGCTGGTCGCGGTGCTCGGTGATGTAGTCGGCCGCGGCGGAGGCGGACTCGAAGCCACCCACCAGCCGGATCTTGCGGCTTCCCACCTGGAAGGCAATGAAACGTTCGCCGGTCCGGGTGTTGCGGTAGGCGTTGATCGGCGTCTGGCGGCTCTTAGGCTTGCTGTCGTCCTTCTGCACCGCACTGGTGATGACGTTGGCCGCCTTGTCGCGGATCTCGTCGAAATCGGTGGACCACACCCCGGTGCGCCGATTGCGATCATCACGCAGCACATAGACGGTCTGGTTGGGGTCCATCTGCTGGCCGTCGTACAGGCTGTAGCCGGCGCCGGCATCCACGCGCCACTTGGCCGCCTTGCTGTAGAGGCTGGGCTTCAGCGGGGCGATCAGCTCAGCGGTTCGCAGCGCACCCTCCACCTTCTCGTACATCTGCCGGCCGCGCGGGGTCTGCGTCTCGGCCAGGAAGTCATCGAAGGTGCGCGAGCCGTCTAGCAGCATGCGCGCCAGACTCTGGGCCTGCTCCACGTCACGCATCCACATGCGCAGGCGTAGCGACTTGCGCGGCTTGGCCGGGATGCTGTTGCGGATCACCGCCACAAAAGCCGCGGCGCGCGGATCGACGCCCTCCTCCACCAGCTTGGAGTAGTTGGGCGCCGGGAAGGCCTCGGAGAGGGTGGTGGACTGCGTGACCTCGGTATCGAGGCCTGTCATCACCTGGTTGACCTGGTCCTTGCGGGCGCCTTCGATGCGCTCGCCGAAGTCATCGATACGCTCGTCCTGCTGATCCCGGGAGCGACGCCGCGCCTGTCGTGGCTGGGGCTGGCTTTCTGCGTCATTCTGCGAACTCTCTGCAGCGCCGGCTTGCGCACCTTGCTGCTCAGTCTCGGCGTCGGACCGCGGTTTCTGAGCACTATCTTGCGCCTCTGCCTGACCCTTCGAAAACGCAGCGCGCATGTCGTCGGTGGTCAGTCCGGCGCGGTCGCGGATCTCGGCGAAGTTGCCGGCGTTGCCGAAGGCCTCGCGGAACTGCTGGCCGACATTGCCCTGCTGCACCGCGACGGTGTAGTAACGGTTCGGGTAGCGGCGCCCCGTGGCTCGCATCATCTGGAGGATGGTGTCGCGCTGACGGCCGATCATGTCGGCCTCGCGCTCCACACGCAGGGCGAAGCCGCCCGCTACCGCCACGGCTTCCACCTGGCGCCCCTGACGGCGCGCACCGCGCGCGGCGTCGCTGGCCAGGGCGCTGCGTTCGGTGGCAAACGGCGCACCGTTGGCACGGTACTGGAGCTTGGCATCCTGTTGGTTGTCGGCGGATTCTTCGACATCTCCGGGCGTTGTATTCGCGTCATCGCCACGTTGCGGCTGAGCGCCCATCAGGTCTTGCTGACCGCCGGCCGCCATCACATCGGCTTGGCGGTCGCTCCCGGAAAGGCGGAAGTCGTCGGCCTCAGTGTCAGCCTTGGCGCGCTGCTCTTCCTGGCGGCGGCGGTCGGCCTCGGCCTGTTCGGCCTGCTGCTGAGACTGGTCGCGGTCGGCCAGTTCCTGCTCGTCGTAGGTGGCGAGCAGAGGCGCGTCGTCATCGACTTCGCTGCTGGGAAACTCACGCGCCGCATCGAGCACCTCCTCGATAGGCGCATCCAGCTGGATGACACGGACGTCGTCGCCCTGGTCGGCCCTGGCCAGCCACTGGTGGTGGCCGTCCACCACATGGCCATCGGCGGACACGAGAATGGCACGGTCGCCGCCCTCGCGGTCCTTGGCCGCCTGGACACGATCTTCGGAGAATTCTCGCTGGGTCGGGCGTAGGGAAAGCGCGGGCACCGTAGCCTCGGCGCTATCGATGCCTCGAGCTGACAGGAAATTGGCCAGGGCGCCACGGTGCTCGGCCTTGATCTGCGGCATCTCGGCGCGCGGGATGCCGCGGGTTCCGGAAGCCTCGGAGAAGGCGGTCCACTCGTCGTCGAGCGGCTCGCCCCTCAGCGCGTCGGCTTGCTGCCCTGCTTGAGACCCTGGGGAAGCTTCAGCTTGTCGCCCTTCGGCAGGCTGTCGTTCGCCTCGCTGAGTGCCTGGCTGAACAGCCCCTTCAGGTGATCGTTGTCCGGAACGCTGAGACGGATCTTCTGCTTGGAACGCGGCATTGATGACGTCCTCGTTGGTGGTGGTGTCCTCGAAGAGGGCGCCGTTGCGCTCGCTCTCTGCCCGGGTGCGGACTGCCTGCCCAATGTAGCGCATGGCCTCAGTGAGTGCCCGGCGGCTGCGCAGGTTGGTGTGAAGGGCCACGGCCAGTAGCGCGGTGGTCTCAGGCACCGGTTCGCTGAAGGCATCGGTTTGTCGGGTGAGCTCGCGCACGCTGATACCGTCCTGGCGGGCGCGGCGCACCAGCCGGGCAGCGTCGTTGACGCTGCCGATGGCGTCGAGCGCCTCCCGACTGCCGGTCTCGCGGGCGATGGCAAGGTCCGGCGCGGCAACCTGGAGCGCGGCGGTCAGGTTGCGCATCTGATCGCCCTGCTCGGTGGCCATCTCCACCATGTCGGCGTCCTGGTAAGCCTTGGCGAACACGGCACGCTGCATGCGCTGACCAAGCTCGGGACTGGCCTGACCGTCGCGGGTGGTATAGCGCGCGGCCTCGTTGTTGCCCAAGCGCTGGACGAAGGCGCGCTGGAAGCTGCGGTTGCTGGCCGCCAGCGGGTCACCAGACTGGTCCGGTGCCCATGCCTGCAGGTCGTCGGCGGTGAGGCTGTCGGCATCCGCCTGAGCCTGCTCGTAGGCGGTCATGCCGGCCACCTGGCTTTCGTTGGCGCGGCGAGCAAAGTCGGCCCGATCGATGTTGCTCACGCGCTCACGTACCAGCACCGGGCGCTCCATCTCATCCAGGGCCGCGGGATCGATGCCCTGCTCCTGGGCCTGGCGACGCACAGCGTCACGATAGGCGCGGGCCTGGGGGCCACCCTGTTGGTACGCCTGAGCGATGGCCATGGCGCGGCCATTGCCAGACTCCACCACGCCATCATTGCCGATGATCGGCGCCCCGGTACCGGCGTCTCGACTGGAGCCCAGGCGTTCGGGGTTCAGGCGTGCGGCGATGTTGCGCACCTGCACCTGGCTGTTGGCGTTGGTGCGGTCGCGGGGCTGGAGCTCTTGGGGGTAGTCGGGATTGATGCGGCCGTCGGGCGTGTTGGAGGGGCGCAACTCGGCGGCATCCATCACCCGGAAGCGGGTGCGGATGGGGGTGTTGTCGGGCAGGTAGGCGGTCTCACCGCGGCCCCGGGTGCGAGCGATACGCGCGACGTCTTCAGCGCTCTGCTGCTGGCGGGCTCGAGTGGCCTCGACCTCCTCGCGCGCGCCGGTGTCGGTGAAGCGCGGATCGGCCACCGGCTGGTCCAGCCCGGTATTGGCGTTGCCGCGGCGCGCGGTCGGCCCCTGGCCGTAGACGATGCCTTGGTCAGGAATCTGCGGACGTTGTCCGGCGATTTGCTCGCGCAGCCGCTCGCTGCCTTGCCGCTGGGCCGCCAGCCCCTCGTCGCGGCGCACGTTGCGCGCCTGGGGGTCGTACTGGGTCTGGTCGGCGGTCGGGCCGCCGGCAAAGATAGTGCTGGGGTCACCCGGTGGCAGGCGCCGCCCATCCTGACCGATCAGCCCGGCCACGCCGTCCTGGGCCTGGCCCTCGTCGCCGTCCACGACCTCGCCCTCGCGGCGCGCGGGGCGCTCGGCGCTGCCCTCGCGAAACAGGGCTCCGCGCAGGTTGGCGGCGATGGTTTCAGCACGCCCGACCAGGCGTTCGGCCTGGGCGATGTTGCCATCCTCAACAGCCTGCTCGGCGCGGTCGATCATGCGCTTGATGTTGGTCAGCCGGACCTGGCCCTGGTAGCTCGCACCCTTGGCCAGGTTCTGCAGGTCGTCCAGCTCACCCATGGCCAGCTGGATGCGGTTGCCTACGTGGGCCGCCACCTGGGGATCCACCGGCTCAGCGTTGGCCTTGGCGCCCTGCTCGGCCTGCTGCCCGGCCATGGTCTGGTCCAGGGCATCGCCGCCCTGGGCCTCGGTCTGCTCGCGGGCCTGCTCGATGCGTGCGACCTGGGTCTTTGCCTGGTTGCGCTCGCTGATCCCGGCCGGGGCGCCGGCGAGGCCACCCATCAGGCCACCGGCGGCGGCCTCATCGATCATCGCCGTGATGTCCACGTCGCCCGGGTTGGCCAGCAGCGACTCGCCGTTGTTCTCGACCCAATAGTTGGCGTGCTGGTTGATCAGCCCCTGCAAGAACTCTGTGCTGGCCTCACCGATCAGGTTGGTCAGCGAGCCACCGCGCATCGCCCGGCCGGTGGTGCGTCCGGCCTGGCGGCGCAGGTCGCGCATCACGCCTTCGCTGATTTCCTCGGCGGCCTTGTCGGCCAGCTTGTGGGCGCCGGCGCGACGCAGCAGGCGGACCGGGGTGATGGCATCCAAAGAGCCGGCCAGCACGCCGTGGGCCAGGGAGACATCGAGGTCTTCCGTCTCGCCCATCATGGCGCCGGTTTCCATGCCGGTGGAGGCGGCCATGGCGCCCAGTGCCTGGCCCCCGCGCACGGCGGCCTGTTTGGCGGCCGCTCCGGCGAGCATCTTGGCACCCTGCCCGGCGACGATCCCCCCGGCCCCGCCGCCAGCCACGGAGGCGGCCATCATCGGCAGCAGGTTGCCGGCGGTGTAGCGCGCCCAGTTCCAGGCATCACCCGGCCCGCGAATGTCCGTGAAGCCGAAGCCCAAGTCGTTCTCGGCGGCCTCATCCATGTTGCGCTGGTAGATGTCGCGGCCGGCGTTAAGGATGCCCTCGGATTCCATCGCCTCGCCGGCGGCCATCAGCAGGCCGCCGCCCATGCCCTGCACCTGGTCGATGCCGGCAGCCAGGCCGCCAGTGAAGCCGGGGGTGCCCTCGGAGTGCTCGCGCTGGGGCTCACCGCTGACGTAGGCGTCGAACTCGGCATCGTTGAAATACTGAAATTCGGGCGACTGGCGCAGGATCGACTTAATCTCGTCGTCGCTGCGGTCATTGAGGGAGGGGTTCTTACGGCGGATCTCGTCAATCAGGGCCATCTGGCGTTGTCTCCCGACAAGGCGTTGAGGTCACCGGGCGCGGCGTGGCGAGATTCAGCCAGGCCGCCCCGGTGGGCGTTTCACTGTTCCAGGTTGATCGGCACGCCAGCATCTTGCAGGCGCATCAGGCGCTCGGCGAGCCAGCGCTTGTTGTCGACGGACAGGTTGGCGTTGCTGTCGAGGGCCAGCAGCTCCTCGGCCACGCGCTGGGCCTCGACCACCGTCTCTTCGCTGACGCCACCGCGACCGCGGGCACGGTTGACCCCGGCCATGATGCCGTCTGGCGAGGCGCCACCCGCCTGCTCGCGCTCGATCTTGTCGAGCACGGCGTCGGCCTGCTCGCGTGCCTGGTAGGCTGCGCGACGGGCCTCGTTGGCCTCCTGGGTGTTCTGTTGGGTCTCACGCTCGCGCTGGATGATGCCGGGGATCGACCCCGGCTCGGCGTCGCCCTCCTGGGGCGGAGCGTCTGCGCCCTCCTCGCCGGCCAGCAGCCGCTCGAGGGGCGTGGGGCCGGTGCTGCCGCCCAGCAGGCCGTTCAGCTCGGCCTCGATGCGGCCCAAGCGGGTCTTCTCCTCGGGGGACAGCGGCTCGATGCCCTCGGCCTGCTTGTCGCGCAGCGCCTGGAGTTGGTCGCCGAGCATTTCCGCGCGGGCTTTCTCGCGGTCGGTCAGGTCGCCGCCCATGTCGCCCATCACCGCGCCCTCGGGCAGATTGGCCTCGCGATAGGCGTTGCGGCTGGGGCTGAACTGCACCAGGCCGCCATCCTCGGTCTTGACCATCTGCCAGTCGTTGTTGCCCTCGCGCTCGCGCGCCGACAGGCTCGAGTAGTGGCGGGCGTTCTGGTTACTCTGGCGGAAGCGCTCCTGCTCCATGCTGTAGCCATGGCGGGCGCCCAGCTCCTCGAGGCCGTATTCGTGCTGCTGGCCCAGCTCATCCATGCGGTAGCCGTGCTGCCCCTCGTCGCGCTCCAGGGTGTTCTGGTGGCGCACCTCTTCATGCTCCAGGGCCATTTCCTGCTCGAGGGCCATCAGCGCCTTCTTGCGCTTCTCCTCGATCTGCCCCTGGGCGTTGTGCTGCATGGCGCCGCCCAGCCCCTGGATGGCGCCCGCGATCAGTCCTGCGGCCATCACATACCTCCTCGCGGATCACGCAGCTGCGGTTGACCAGCGGCCGGCGGTGCGCCGGGCGGGCCTGCCGGGCCGGCTTGCGGGGGAGCGCCACCCTCGGGCGGGCGCTGGCCGCCGGCCTTTTGCTTACCCTCGGCGATGGCCTGGATCAGCTGGCTGTAGCGCTGTCGATGCTCGGGCGGCATCTCCTGGGCAGTGGCCTTGCCGAACTCGCCCATGCCGAGCATGAAGCCCTTTTCGATGGTGTCACCGTCCTGCTCGTCCAGCATCCTGAGCCGGATCGCCATTTCCCCGACCGCCTGGGAGACAACCATGGCGGCCTGCACGATCACCCCGGGCGGGGCCGTCTTGCCACCCTCGGCGAGCTTCTTCCAGGTCACGGTGATGAGCTGGGCGACGATGCGCCCGATGCCCTGCTCGGGACTGTCCTGGTGCTGCTGGAGGATCTTGCGCGCCTGCTCAAGCATCGGGCCGTAGAGCATTTCCAGCATGGCGTTGACCAGCTGGTCGCGCTGCTGGGGGCCTTGCTGGGGGTCCATGTCGGCGCTGCCGCCGCCGTGTTGGGGCTGGCCCTGAGGGCCGGGTTGCTGCGGGGGTTGGCCCGGCTGGGCCTGGGGAGAGGGCTGGCCGCCTTGCGGCGCCATGCCCTGCTGGAGAAGTCCTGCCATGGTATGTCGCCTCCCGGCGAG
Organism: Halomonas gemina; assembly: GCF_023554995.1. Taxonomy (GTDB): domain Bacteria; phylum Pseudomonadota; class Gammaproteobacteria; order Pseudomonadales; family Halomonadaceae; genus Halomonas; species Halomonas gemina. The sequence goes on along the minus strand of NZ_JAMJPK010000005.1, from coordinate 322,458 downwards.
ATGTTATGCGAAGAACGATTGGGCGTAGCTGGCGTAGCCGGCGAAGTCTACGGGGCCATAGTCGGCAGCGGGTTGGGCCGCGCTCTGGCCCGCCTGCTGCGGCGTCGTTCCGGCCATCATTGTAACACCCGAGCCGCCGCCGTATCCGTCGCCGCCGCCGGTGGGTGACCCGTCGCTTGGAGCCGAGCCCTGGCCGTCGAGGCCGCCTATGGCCATGCCTCGGCCCATATTGCTGCCCAGGGCCGAGCCAGCCACGGTGCCGGCAATCGCCCCGGGCACGCCACCCATGGCCCGGCCGATGGTGCCCACAGCCTTTCCGCCGAGCTGGCCACCGACCAGGCCGCCCACGGCGCCCACCGCCTGGCTGCCGATGTTGCTGGCCAGCCCGGTATCGACACTGGTGCCGAACTCGGCGTTGTGGGCCTTGGCGGTCTGTGCCGCGTTGTAGCCACGCGCCGCGGTATCCGTCGCCAGTCCGGCCACTGGGCCGCCGAACACGCTGGCCGCCAGCGACAGCCCGCGACCGATCAGCCCCGGCTTGGCCTGTGCCGCGATATTCTCGGTGGCCTGGGCGTTGACCGCCTCGTCACTCATGGCGACCGACTCGACGGTGCCGTAGACCCCGGTGGGGGCGTCATCGTCGTCGCTGAACGAGGCAATCGCCCCATCGGTGACCGCGCCCATGGAGGTGCCAGCAACACTGGTGGCCGCGCCGATGGCCGCGGACGAGATGCCGCCATCGACGCCCAGGCCGGCGCTGCTGGTGCGTCCCGCGGTGCTGGCCCTGGAGTCGCCTCGCGAGGTTCCGCCCCCGCCGCCGGTGCTGCTGTGCCCGGCCCCATAGCCCGAGCCTGACCCTACGGTGCCAACCTCGTTGCCGAAGCCGCCGCTGGATCCGCCGCCGGAGCTGCTGCCGCCCTGGGTGCCACCGGTATCGACGGAGCCACCGAAGCCGCCGCTGTAGCCACCGCCACCGGAGGAGCCACGACCACCGCTGGACGTGCCGCCGGTGTCGGCCTCGCCGCCGAAGCCACCACCGGTATCACCTACACCGCCATAGCTCATATCACTCCTCCCCGGTAATCATGCCACCCGAGATCAGGCCCTTGCCGGCGATGGCGTTTCGGTGGCTACCGTAGTTACCGATCTCGCCCGGCTTCGCGTAGCGGTCCTCGCGCTTCTTGTCGTACATCTCGCGCTCGAAGGCCCGCTGATCCTTGGCCTGCTTATCGGCCATGTAGCCCTGGGCCGCGCCCAGCGCCACTCCGCCGATCAGGTTGGTGGCCTCGGGGTTTTCACCCATCCAGTCGAAGGCCTTGGTGGCGTACTTGGAGACGGTATCGAATCCCGCCGAGAGGGCGTCGCCCACGCTGCTCCAGTCCATGTCGATCTCCTCGCGTTACAGGTTGGGGAACAGGCCGGTGTCGGCCAGGTAGGAGGACAGTCCCTCGTAGAGATCCTGTTGGAAGCCGATATCGGTATCGCGCATCTCGGTGATCTGCTCGATCATCTTGGTCTTGTCCGCCTCCTTGATGTCGGGATTGGCCTGGATATTGGCGATCCCTTCCATACCCTGGGCCACGATGTCGGTGACGTTGTTGGCCATCACGCCCCAGGCGTTGGCGGCCGAGCTGGCCTGCAGCTTGTTGAGATCCTGCAGTGCCCCGGCGTCCTGCTGGGCCATCGGCATGGCGTTGCGGATCATCGCGTCCTGGCTCGCGCCCACCGCCATCGAGCTGTTGAGCAGGCCGCGTTGGTTGGCCTTCTGCAGGCCGCTGGTGCGCGCCTGCTTCATCAGGTTGTTGTCCTGGCTCATCAGCCCCTGCATCTGCCCCTGGACGCTATCCGCCCCGGGCGAACCCCCGCCGGAGCCGCCGGTATTGGCCTGGCCGGATGCCAGCGCCTGGGTGCCCTGGGTGGAGACGCCGCTGCTGTTGCTGTTGCTGTTGCTGCTGTTTCCGTCACGCACGCTGTTGATGGCGTTGAGGACGTTCTCCGAGACATTGCCGAACATGGGCGTACCTCACTGGTGGTTGTTGAAGGAGCCAAAGGCCCGGCCGAGCAGGCCCGAGCCAAACAGACCACCGGCCGGGGAGCGCCCCCAGCGGGTGCCGGAAAGAAAACCGCCGCCGCGCGGCCCTGCAAGGCCGGGAGCCTGGGGCTGGGCGCGGTCAGGGGTGCGGAAGTCCAGGGTGCCGCCGCCGAGGCTGTCGGTCATGGCTTGAGCCGAGCGCAGGGTGGCCACACTCTGCGGCAGGCTGCTCGCGGCCAGCGCCTGGGTGACGTTGCCGGATAAGTCCATCTTGGTGTCGGGGCCAAAGGGGCCACGCTCCCGGTCGGCGACGTTCTGGAAGTGGGCCATGGCGGTGTCGCGCAGCTGCTCCCGGTCCACGTCGGGCGGCATCTGCCGGGGCGGCTGGCTGCCGAACATCGTGCCCGGCTCGCGCCGGCCCTCGCCCTGCCCAGTGGACACCCAGTTGCCCATCCATTTGCGCCGCGTCTGCTGGTCTTGGCTGGCGTGGCGCTGGGGGTTGGCGGCGTCATCCATCGACTGCTCGAGGCGCCCCATCGCCCAGCTGCGCCCCGCCTCGCGGGCCTCGGGGTCGTCGCGCTGGGTGGGCCGACGCATCGCCCGCTCGATCATGCCCTGAAACATCAGTCGTCCTCACTGCGGGTGAAGGTGATCGAGGCCTGGAAGGTCAGGGTGTCCCAGGCCGGCTTGACCAGCGGCTCATCGAACTCCAGCCGGTAGATCCGGTCGGCCGCGTTGGTGGTGGAGCCGAAGGCGAGGCCGCCGATCAGCAGATCCTCGCTACTGTCGCGGATCGTCACGCTGGCCGTGGTGGTGCGGCTCGCCAGGTCGTGGCTCAGGCTCACGCTCGGCGAGGCGCTGCTGTCGGGGTTGCTTGCCGGCCAGGGCGGCGTGGTGAAGGCGAGCGCCCCGCCGCCAGTGTCGAGCACCTGCATGACCTGGTGGGCGTAGCCGCTCTGCCAGGGGCTGTAGTCGTCGTCGCTCCAGTAGCGAGAATCGAGCGGCGTCAGGGTGAAGCCGACAGTCTGTCCCAGGTAGTCGGTTGAACCGCGCACCGGAAAGCCGATCCCCTCGCGCAGGCGCAGCGTCAGGTAGACGGTCAGCGCCTCGTCGGACATCACCACCAGGCTGGTCGGCGCGCCGTTCTCGTCGCGGATCAGGCTGCGGTTGTAGGGTTCGGCATAGGCGTCGTCAGCCGCGGCGCCGATCTCGGCCCACTCGCCGGTGGCCTCGCCCACGGCATAGTCGAACTGCAGGGTCACGTCGGCCCAGCGCTCGCCGTTGGGCGGGTCGATCCAGTTGCTGAACGTCTGCCCGCTGACCAGTTTGCCGGCCAGGCCGCTACGCTGCTCGAGGCCTGGGTCGTCCTTGGTCGGCTCGCTGTCGCCGGTGCCCAGGTACAGATAGCGCGCCATCTGCCAGGCATTGTCGCCTCGCAGGCTGGCGATCAGCTGGCTGAACGGCTGGGTCATCACCAGATTGGCGAAGGTGCGCGACTGGGTGACGATACCGCCGCGGCGCGTCTCGAGGCGGAACTCGCCGCTGACGTGTGCGGGAAGCGCGATCACGGCCAGCCCTCCTCGAGGTCGATGGCCGCCAGTGCCTCGAGGCTATCGGCGGCCTTGACCTCGGCCACCAGCGCCTCCTCGCGGGCGAAGCAGGCACGCTTGTGGGCCATCACCGCCTGGGCGGCCGCCTGCAGGCGCTCGGGCTCCATGGCGTACCACTTGCCGTCACTGCCCTTCCACCGCTCACCAGCGCCCTGCAGGGCCGCCAGGGCAATGGTCGCCTGGCTCTCGCGGTCGGTGTGCAGAGGGATGCCGTCGAAGACGATGCCGCCCGTTTCAAAGCGGAAGCGGATCGCCGGGATCTCGGCCAGGATCTCACGGCGCCGTTCGCCCAGGCGGTGGATGCGCTCGGCCTCGGTCAGCTCCTCCACGTCCCAGCGACGGGTCACCTCGCCATCCTCGATCTCGAGATGATGCGTCACCTTCTCGCGGTTTGGCTTGATGATCGGGTCCGGCCAGGTGCGAAACGGATACCAGCCGTGGCGGCGAAGCTCGGCGTCGGAGAGCTTGTCGAAGCCGGAGAGGTTGCGCCAGGCACGTGGCAGCGGCCCCGGCCCCTCGGCGATCACCACCGGGTCACGGCGGCGCAGGCGAACGTAATCCGTCATGCAGTGGTACTCGCGGCATGGATGGAGCGGGCGCCGTCACGCCCGGCGGTCTTGGGCTGAATGTCCAGGTGGTACTCGGTGGAAGCGGTCAGTCCGGTGAAGCTCGCCGTAGCGGTTGGCGCGGTGATGGTCTGCTCCTCGATCACCGTGCCGGCCTGGCGCAGCACCAGGGTATACTCGGTGGCGTCGGGGTAGGCGTCCCAGGTGAAGTCGAGGGATGTCGAGGAGCTTGCGGATGCCGAAACCCCCTCAACCGGCGGCCCCTGAATGTCGAAGGCCACGTCGATGTCGAGCGTCACCCGGTAGTCAGCCTTCTTCTTGAGCGAGGGGGTAAACTCAATATCGTACAGGCCATCAGAGTCATAGGAGCCCCCTGGCCTGCATGTAATACGCGAAATAAACTCATCGTCAGTGGTTGGCTCGAACTGGAGCTGATGAGTCACCGTCATGCTGTCCTCATCGAAGGCCTTTGTAATGATTGCCTCACCATTATTTCCAACGGATTCAAGCCACTTGAATGGGAACATTGAGCGCCAGATTCCCGCTCTTTCCCTAATCGCGCCATTGCTCACCCGGTATGAGCCGCCGGTTGCGAGCCACCCCTCAGTGGTGTCTCCAGAAACCTGCCTGACTGTAAAGTTATAGCTGTCGCCGCCAAGCGAAAAACTGCCTGTCTGCGGCACACCCATTCCATCTTGATACCGAATCGTATAAAACACTGTCAGAAACTCGTCAGACAGCACGGTCAGGGAGATCGGGTTGCCGTTGTCATCGCGAAACAGGGCGCGTGTGAAGGGATTTGCATAGTTGGCATCACTAAGCCCAAGTTCTGTCCATACTCCTTCCGCTTCGCCTTCGCCGTAACGGAACTCCATAGTAACTTCCGACCAATAGAGATTGTTATCTTCGTCAGCATTGGCCAAGCGTGGGTAATCGTCCCAGCCTGAATAACCCAGGTAGGCATTACCATAAGTGTCGAAATTCCCTCCCCGGGCCAGCTTTGAGCCAAGGGTGGAGCTTCGGCTTTCCAGTCCGCTATCCGTAGGCTGCGGCTCCGCACTCCCAGTGCCAAGAGAAAGCCTATTTATATAGTAGAGAGTGCATCCCTCAAAATCATTGTCGCTTCCAGTGTAGGAAACCAACGACTTAATAAGATTCCTGATTCCGCTATACAGGACGACATTTTGAGACTCTTTATCGAAAGTAACTGTTCCATCACGCTTATGCTTAACCGCTCGGAACCGACCACTAAATGATGGAGAGTGCTTGATGGTGCTCACTAGGCGATAACCTCACTAGCTGCTATCTGAACGGAAGGTGTAACGGCACGATGACTGGACGCCTCAGTGGTGAACTTCACCTTTTCTTCTGCCGAAGTGATCGAAACACCGGGGGAGACGGCGCCATGGCTCACGCTGCTGGTAGTCTTTTTGACCTCCTTTTCGGATACCGATAATTCAACAGCAGGGATCACTCCACTCGCATCACTGACAGTGGCCGTCTGCTTGATACTTCTTTCGCTGACTCTAATCGTTACCAGCGGCTCCACTCCGGTCGTCTCGCGCCCCGCATTCATGCTGGAAAGGCTGGGTGCCGTGGTCGTCAAGGAATAGCCAGAGAGAGATACGATGCTATCGACCTTGACCGACTCCACCACGCCCTTGAGCTGGTCGCTGGCCCCGTCCCAGGTGTCGGTATGCAGCACGTCCTCCTGGTAGGTCGCCCCCAGCACGCCCAGGCGGGAGTCGATCAGCGGGAAGTCCTCGCTGTTGACGGTGCCCTCGGCCCAGTCGGACCAGCCGCCGGGATTTCCGGCGCGCACGCGCAGCAGATAGTCGGTGGATGCCATGGGCACGACGAAGGTGCGCTCGGTGGCGGCGCCGTCCAGCGCATCGGTCATCACCAGCTCGTCGCCGTAGAGCAGCTGGACCTCGGTGTCGAACACCTTGTCGGGCTCGAAGTGATCCCACTGGCAGATCACCGCGATGATGCGCTCCTCATGCTGGCGAAGATTCACCGGCATGGCCGGGGGCAGATACTGGGTCGTGGCCTGGTAATTGGCGATGGGGCCGCTGCCCTGGGCGTTCTCGGCCTGGATCGCCAGGTCGTACTGGGTGCCGTCCTCCAGCGTCGAGAAGGTCGCCGTCAGGTCGCTGGTGACGATTTCCTCCACCCCGGCCCCGTCCAGGGAGAGCGTCAGCCGGTAGTCGTCGGCGTCCTTGGCCGCGTCCCAGGTGAAGGTCAGGCTGTCGGTGGTGAAGGTGTGCTGCAGGTTGGTGACGCCCCCCGGCAGCCCGATAGGCGTGGTGACCTCGGTTTCCAGCGGGTCAAGGTCGCCCGCGGCGTCGTAGGGCGTCAGCGCCAGCCGATAGGTCGTCTCGGCGTCCCGGCCCTCGAAGGCGTGGGTCAGGCCGGTGGTGTCGATCTCCTCGAGCAGCGTCTCACCCTGGTAGAGCGCCAGGCGATAGCCGGTGGCGCCGTCGATCTCACTCCACTCGGCGTTGAGGCTGTAGCTGTCGGTGGTGGCGTCCCATTCCGAGGTGGCGGTCAGTTCAGGGCCAAATGACTCGATCTCCACCAGGCCGTCGCCGGACTGGAAGGCGCCCGCGTTGTCCTGATCGGTGCCGGCGTTATAGGAGCCACCGCCACCGCCATACGGGCCATTGTTGTACCCGCTACCCCCCCCTGAGTAACCGCCCCCGCCCGCAGCGGCGGGGTATCTTTCATCTTTCCGCGCTGCGCTACCGCCCCCGCCATACCCGCCTGGGACCGTTACGCCGTCAGAGAAGGCGGCATTGTTGAACCCACCCTCGCCGCCGTTGATGTAGGCCTGCGGCGCAGGATCTGGATTCCCCGAGCCGCCGTTGCCGGTACAGCCAGCGCCGCCGTCCACTGTTTGGTTGTCTTCAGAGCCGCCATTCCCGCCGGTGCCTCCACTGACGCCGCCAGCGTTGCCCGTTTCAGATGTCGTGCCGTGCCGGCTGTCCGAGGTTTCCGATGAGTCGGCGCCGCCACCACCGCCAGCGACCAACAGCGGCTGATCGTCTGTCGTGGCGATAAAGGTGCCGCCGCCGCCGCTATAGTCTTGTTGCGTGGAGTTGACGACAGCATCGCCGGTTTGCCCCACCAGTATCCGTAGCACCTGGCCTTCGGTCAGCTCGAAGGTGCCGGCCATGCGCGCGCCCAGGCCGCCATTGGTGCCACCGCCCTGGGCGCCATAGGCCGTGATCCGGTACTCGCCCGTCGCCGGCACCGTCCACTGCTGGATCGTGCCGGTACGCCCGGTGCCGGTGGCGTTGAATACCCAGTCCGCCATTACCGTCCTGCCCTCGCTGCGAAGACCACATTGGCCCCGGTCACGCTCGAGTAGTTGGCGTCACGCCACAGCACGATGGTGTCGGTGCCGTTTTCCTTCATCACCGGGGCGACGTTGCCGCGGGTCTGCCACAGCAGGGTGGCGGGCCAGCGAATCACGCCCTTGCCGGCGTTGTGGAACAAGAGCGTCACGTACTTGGTGCCGTCCGGCGGCCAGCGGTCGAAGTTAAGCGTCACGTCGCCGCCGGCGCCCACCGGGATGATGTGGGTGCCGTAGTCCACGAAGTCGAGATCGAGGCTCACCGCGCTGGTGGCCAGCGGCCAGTAGAGCGTGAAGATCGCCCCGCCGTTGGTGCCGAAGTCGGGGAACATCTCCTTGAGCGCGTCGAGATAGGCCTGCAGGGCCGCGGTGTCCATCTCGTTGAACGCCTGCTCGATCTTGCGGAACTGCTGGATGATCGGCGCCGGGTAGGCCGTGCCCTGGCGCGGGATCGAGTCGTCGTAGTTGTAGAGGTCGCTCACCGCTGTAGCCTCCGCACGCTGTAGTGGAGGGTCATGCCGGACAGCTCGAAGGCCGGCACCGTGCCCTCGCCATAGAGCAGGATCGAGAGGGTGCGCCCGCTGCCGGTGATGTCGATCTCGCCCTCACTGAGCGACTGTCCGCCCCAGTCGAAGGTGCCCCAGTCATCTACGCCCCACAGGCCATGGTTGCCGGAGATGCCCAGCAGCTCCTGCACATGCTGGGCGTGATCCTGGCCGCCGTAGTTGAAGATCAGGTTGGCCTGCATCGGGAAGGCGACCGGCGCCTCGATGTCGAACACCGCCTTGCGAAAGCGCTTGTGGTTGCGCGGTGTGCCGACATGGTTGAAGTGCAGCTGCAGCGCCCAGTCCATGGGCTCGCCGTCGAAGCTGTCGCCCACATCGAGCCGGTAGACGAAGCCGTCGTCACTGCCTGCCACCACGATCTCGGTGCCGTCGTCCAGCTCGCCGGTGGCGGTGCAGCTCGCCGTGAAGCCGAGCTTGCTGTAGCCCACGCCGAGGAGCTGCTTGCCGTCGCTGGTCAGGGTCATCACCTGGCCGCCATCGGCGAACAGGCGGTACTGGTTCTTCTCGCGCACGATGGCGCTGGCCTTGGTGCCGGAGCGCATCATGTCGTAGAGCGGCTTGACCAGGGCGGTCGAGGTGCCCATGGCGAAGTTTCCGTAGGCGTCGGTGGCGGACAGGCTGCGGATCCCGTACTGGTCAGCGAACAGCGGTTCGCCCAGCACCTGCAGGGTGCCGGGGATCAGGCTCACCCCGTCCTGCATCTGGCTGACCGTCTCGACCTTCCAGTCGGCGGCGCTGGTGCCGTAGAGGATCTTCACCCCCTCGGCGGTGCCGATACCCAGGGCGTCGCCCATCAGCGTCTTGATCTCGCGCAGCGGCTGGCCCACGGCGATCTCGCCGGCGCCGCCCGCGGTGTCCCAGTCATAGGGGTCGCCGATGGCCGAGAACTGCAGGCTGCCGGCCGGGTAGCCCACGAACAAATGGCCTTTGTAGACCTCCACCAGCATCGGATAGAGGTCCAGCTCGCCCACCGTGACCATGGCGCCGGGGATCTCGGTGACGGTGAAGCTGTCGCCCTTGATCTCCAGCACCGGGTTGATGCCGTCCGCCAGGTACAGGGCCTCGTCACCGGGGTTGCCGGTGAAGTTGCCCCGGGCGAAGCGCGGCACGCCGCCGGCGGCACGGCTGGCCGGCAGGGTCAGGCCCGACCAGCCCTGCTCCGTGTTGACGTAGAGGAACTGCTCGCCCTCGTTCTCGCGCACCGACAGCACCTGCCCGAGGAACACCGCCACGCCCAGCACCGGCCCCTCGCCGGGTAGCGGCTGGATCGCCTGGCGCCGGCTCTCCTCGGTGTCGGCAATCGCCTCCATGTCGCGGAACTCGGCGGCCAGCAGGCTGATCGCCGGGTCGCCGCCGTCCACCGGCTCGATCTCGGTGGTGATGTGCAGCTCGCCGCTGGTGACCACCGCACTGTCGATACCCGGCAGCGCGTCGATGGCGGCCAGCAGGCTGGCCTGGTCGGGGTAGTCGCCCACCAGGTAGTGGGCCACCGGGTTCTGATGGATGAACAGCGCGAACTGGTGCTCGTAGTCGAACGACTGGCCCAGCTCCAGGTCGAGCCCCTGCAGCGGGATCTTGAGCACCGCCGGGGTGACGTTGCGCTCGCCAACGATGAAGGTCGGGTAGTCGCCGGCCTCGCCCTGATCCATGCCCTCCTCGATCAGGTCGCGGCGCTCGACGTAATCCACCGGGTTGCCCAGGTGCGGGGCCGGCTGGCCATCGAAGCGCTCGTAACCGTCGATCCGCCGATAGGCGCCGGTCACGCTGACCTCGAAGTTGCGCATGTCGGAGGCGCGGCCGGGGTCCACCTGCCCCAGCGGGGTCACCAGGTCCAGGCCGCCACGCAGCGGGAAGTAGTTTGCGCGCACTCGGGTCATGCGATCGGTCCCGCGGTCAGATCCCAGGCCGGCAGCAGCTCGTTGGCCATGCGCAGCTGGTAGTCCATCACGCTGTCCCGAGCGTCCTGATAGATCTCCGGGGCGTCCTCGTAGGTCGCGTAGTAGATCAGCGCCTGGTAGATGATGGCGTCCTGCAGGTGGCGCGGCAGCCAGGGCTCGTCGTCACCGTTCTCCAGCACCTGGAGGTTGGCGTAGTACTCGCCATGCAGGGTGCCGGCCGATTCGGGGGCCGGCCACAGCATCAGCTTGCCGTCCGGTCGCTCGGCGATGGCCGTGGGGTGCTGCCCCTGTCCTGGTTGGCGAGGCAGGTCACGCCAGGCGTGCCAGCTCAGCGGCCGGGCATCGAAGTAGAGCCGATCCCGCACCAGGCGGCGCAGGTCGGCGGGCGGGTCGAGCTCGGCAGCGCCGGCGGACACCGGCAAGTCGAGCGGGCGCCACAGCGCATTCCACTCACCCATGTGGCCACCCTGCAGCTCGAGCCAGGCCTGGCGCACCCAGTCCACCACACGAGCCATCTCGCCGGTGTTGCCGGTGACTTGGGCAGGCCCGGTGCCGGACATGCCGGCCCGCTGACGGGTGGTCTGACAGAGCGCCAGGTAGTTCATGGATCAGTCCTCGTCGCTTGCGGTCTCGCCGCTCTCGGCGGGGGCCTCGACATCGAGGACGGTATAGGGGTAGGAAGGCACGTCGATCCACTCTTCCGCTTCGGCGTCGTAGCGCGACTCGACGGCATTCTTCAGGCTCTCGTAGATGCCAGCACCGATACGCACCTGGTCGCCACGACGGACCCGCACCTTGCGGTCGTTGCACGACAGGAACACCGGCTGCTTGTCCTTGCCGTCCTTGTGAATCTCGACGGTGTAGATCTTCTCGCCCGGGCGAATGGCGTGCCCGTAGGTCACCTGGCTCGCCTTTGCCTTGCTCGCCTTGGCCCCCGGCTCGGGCTCGCCCAGGGCCTCGCGCAGCATGGTGCGGATGGTGTCGGCGGTGGGGTTACCCTTCAGCTCGATACCGAGGATCTCGGCCTGTTCTTTGAGCTCGTCCTTGTTCAGGGCGTTAAGGTCGATGGTCTCGCTCATGGTGATGCTCTCCTGCGGCCCTCTCGGGCGGCATGTGATGGTCAACGGGGCCACCCGAAGGCGGCCCCGATGCGTTACCGGCTCACGCCGGGGCTATCAGGCCAGGTCGGACGCGGCGACCTCGAGGCGGGCCATCCAGGCCTCGTTGGCACGGAAACCCTTCCACCAGGTCTTCCAACCCACCCAGCCGATCTGGCCGAGCTTGTCGTTGGAGTCGATCTGGCCAGGCTGGCGGATCTTCATCTCGACCGCTTCCTTGCCCTTCAGCGCGATGTGCCCGTAGGCATCCTTGCCGAAGTAGACGATCGGGTAGACGTCCGCCTGACCCGGCGAGCCACCGGAGGTAGTGACCACGCCGTTGGTGGTGGGATCGCCGCCGGCATCCTCGAAGGGCTCGAGTACCGGGGTCAGGACATAGCGCACGTCCTCGACCTTGCCGATCTCGTAGGGCAGCGGCTTCATGCTTCCGTACTTCTCGGTGGGCACGAAGCCGGGCATATCGCGGATGTCGGCCTCCAGGTGGGTGTGCGCCACGCCGATGAAGGCGGCATCGATGGCCTCGGTGCCGTACTTCACGCTGGAGCTCACCATGGTGGTGACCTTCTTGGCCCGCTCGGATTTCAGGGCCCGCGTGATGGCGCGCTGCTTGGACAGGCTGATCACGCTGTTCACGTCACCGCGGGCGGAGCCGTTGGCGTAGTGGACGTTGGTGCCACCGCGCAGGATGCCCCACATCAGGGACTCGATGGTCTCGCCGGACTGCTCGCCGGTGAGCTCGGTGGCGTCCTTGAGCACCGGATCCTCGGCCAGATCCTGGACCTTGTCGGTTAGCTCGACGACGTCACCGTACTGGTCGAGCGTGACGGTCACGTCCTCGTACTGCAGGGCCTTGGAGGTCGGTGCGGAACCCTCGGTGAGCGGGGTCTTGGCCAGCTCCAGGGGCACCGGGCGGCGGAACTTCACGCTCTCCGCTTTGTTCTTGGGCACCGGCTTGGACATGCCGTACTTGGAGAGCACGGCGATCGGCTCGGCATGCTTGAGGTGCTCGGTCATGGCCCAGTAGGTGGTGCGCTGGGACAGACCCGCGTAGTTGGTAGTAGGCATTGCGATGGTTCCTTTGTGTCAGTAGGGAAAGGCGTTGCTTGCTGCCCTTTCCGCTGGCTCACACGGAGGATCCACGAGAAGGCCCCGCGTCCCTTCGCAGGGAGGCAGGGCCTCTGGGTTCGTCCGCTGTTGCGCGGCGGGCGGTGCGCTTCGCCGTAAGATCGAGCGGCCGGAGCGGCTCAGTCCTTGTTGGCGAAGTAGTCGAACAGCGCGTCCTCGTCGTCGTCGGGGATCGCGCTTCGCTGCCGACCGCCCCGGTTGGGTACGGTCCGCGCGGACTGCAGCTGCCGCTGGCGGCGTTGCTGCAGGCCGGAGTTGCCCTGGCTGCTGGTGCCGCCACCCTGGCTCAGCTTGTAGCTCTGCAGCAGGAAGGCGGCGTCGGCGGCCTCCTCGCTGGCGGTGAGCTCCTGAACCTTGGGCGGCTGGGCGTTCAGCCAGGACTGGAAGTCGGGAGTGTTGATGGTCTCGCGCCAGTCGGGATGCTGGGCCTCGAGGGCCTGCTCCTGGGCCCGCATGGCTTGTTCCTGGGCCTGTTCCTGGATGGGGCTGAGCTGCTGCTCGAGCTGGCCGATGCGCTCCTCGTACTGGCGCTGCATGGCCCCCATCTGCTGCTCGACGCCCTTGGCAATCTCCGGGAAGTCCTCCTTCAAGGCCTTCCACTCGTCGTCGCTCATCCCGGAGCCTTCGGGGTTGTCACTCTCGCCCTGTCCAGGCTCCTGTCGAGGCTTGCCGCGCTTCTGCAGCTGCTGGTTCTCCTGCTCGAGCTGCTGAATTTTGCGCTGCAGGGCGTTCTGGCGACCGAGGTCGGACTGGTAGCGGTGCTGCCAGCTCTGGGCCTCCTGGCGCAGTCGCTCGAGCTCGGCCTGGGGATCCTCGCCGTCACCCTCGCCCTCGGTGCCCTCATCGCCCTCGGCGGTGAAGCGGCCCTGGTCGTCGCGGGGCGGCTCACCGCCGTCACCCTCCTGGCCCTCGTCGCCCTCGGCGGCCTCATCCTGGCCCTGGGGGTCGCGCGGCTCGACCGGCTCCTCACCCGAGAACTCGTTGAAGTACTCGTCGGCCTTGACGTCGTCGAACTCTTCGGCGGGGGCGTTGTTGTCTTGACTCATGTGTCACTCCAGCGGCCCTCACGGGCGGCCATCGGTGGTTCAGGTATAGGTGTCGGCGACGACCGTTGGGACGTCGTCCGGTGCTGCCAGGGCGACCAGGTCATCCAGGGCACCGATTCGGCCACGCTGCTGCTCGCTGTCGTGGTCCTGGATCAGCCCCTCGATAGCCTCGTCACGCTGTGCCTGGGCCCACTCGAGCACCGCCTTCCAGGTGTCCGAGCGGGGGTCGATCTTGTTTTCAGCCATAGGAATCCCAGCCATTGGCCATGTTCTGCTCGCGGGCCATTCTGTCGTTCTGTTCTTCCGTCAGCTGAGCGGCCGCCTTGTCGCGCTCGGTCTGCAGCTTGGCAGCAGTCTGCTGCATCTGGGCCTCGAGCTTCTGCGACTCCAGGCCAGCCTGCTGCTCGAGCTGGGCGAGGGTGATGCCCTCCTTCAGGGCAATCTCCAGGCGCGCCTTCTCCTGCTCGGTCTGCAGCTTGGCGGCCTCGAACTGCTGTTCCCACTGCTGCTGCTGGCTGCGCAGCTGGAAGTCCTGCTGCTCCCGCTGGGCCTTGGCCTGGGCCTCCTGCATCTTGAGCTGGATCTCGGCCTGCTTGAGCTGCATCTCGGGGTCGCCGGCCTCCTGGGCCTGCTGCTTCTTCTCCTCGATCTCGCCGTCCGGCAGGGTGACCTGCTCGTAGGGCACCTCGAGGGCCTTGGCCAACTCCCGGTCCAGCCCCTTCCAATCGCGACGGATCGCCATCTCGGGGTTGCCGGCGGAGATGTTGGCGTAGGCCAGCAGGCTCTCCTGCTGTTTCTCGCGGACCAGCAGCGCGCCGGAGCCGCGGGCATCGACGGTGTAGTCGCCCTTGATCGCCTCGTCGTCGCTGTACTGCATGTTCCAGTCGTAGAAACGCGAGATGGTCGGCCGGGTGATGTCGTCGTCCCAGTTCTTCACCGCGCGGCGCAGCACGATGTTGGCCGAGTTCATCAGCATCGCCATGCCGGAGCTGGTCTGGGTGATGTGGTCCGACTGCTCGCCCTGGGCGATCAGCGGCAGGTTCGTCTCCTCGTCGGCCAGCTGGCGGGCCATGGTGAAGATGTTGGCGAACTCGGTCTGGTGGTTGGGGATCGTGAAGCTTGCGAAGGCCTCCTGGACGTTGCGCCGCTTGTCGGTGAGGAAGTAGAGCTTCTTCTTGCCGGGCTGGCTCGACCAGCTGCCGTCGGCCGGCTGGATCAAGTCGCGGTTGGCGACGATGATGTCACTGGCCGAGCTGCCGGCGTTGTCCAGCATCATCCGCCAAGCGGCGTTGATGACCCGCTGGGGTTGGCGCATCAGGTACGGGATGCCGAACCCGAACATCGCCGATTCATCTTTCTCCCAGTTGAAGACCGAGAAGGGCCGGTCCTCGGTATCCATGGGGTTGAGGACCACCTTCAGCACGTTGTTGCCGCTGAAGAAGACGACCGCTTCCACCTCGTCGTTGAGCTCGTCCACCTCCTCCTCGGTGATCTGCTCGCCGGCCTCGTCGAAGGCGTCCAGCAGCTCGGCCTTGCTGATCGGGCCGTGGTACTCCCACACCTCGTACTTGTTGGTGGAGTTGATCGAGTCCACCCCGGTGATCGCGCGGATGTCGTTGGTGTGGTCCTTGGCGATCTGGCTGTTGTCCTTGCCGCCCTTGACCACTGAGCGCAGTTGTTCGTCCAGCACCCCGGGCAGCCGGGCGAACTCGCGGAGCTGTCGCTTCGTCCAGAGGTGGCGCTCGAAGATGAACTCCGCCTCCTCGATGTGGCGAGCGCTCATGTCGGGGAAGAAGTCCCAGGGGTCCACCCGCTCGGCGGAGGGCTCCAGGGCTTCCTCGATGGTCAGCTGCGAGATGCCGCCCTGGGTGTCCCAGCGCTTCTTGGTGCGCCCGACGATCACCGGCCCCTTGATCACCCCGGTGCCCAGCAGGGCCGCGTCGTGGATGACGTCGCGGCACTTGATCTGGTAGCGACCCTCCTTGAGCTGATCGTCGATCTCGTCCTGCATGGCGCGGGCCTTCTTCTTGGCCTCGCGCTTGACCTGCTCGGCGATCTGGCTGAGATCGACGGGCTCGCCGTTCGGCCCCTGGGCCGTCTCGCCAGGCTCCACCCCTTCCAGCTCCGGCACCGGCGTGGGGCCGATGCCCCAGTTGCGGTCGTCGGTGGGGAACAGCATGTCCTGCAAGCGGGCCTCGGCCGCATTGGTCTTGTTGCGGGTGATGTTGACGAAGACCTTGCTGCCCTCAGAGTCCTGCAGGTTGGCCGAGGTGACCGGGTCGTACTCGCCATGGTACTGACGCAGATCCTCCAGCCAGCGCTGCTCGAGGCTCGCCCGGCTCTGGACCTGCTCGTGGGCCATGCGTGTCAGCCGGTGGGCGAAACGCTGCAGGCGCTCGGCGGCCAGCTCCATCTCGCCCTGCTGGTCGGTATCGGGTACTTGGTCTGTCATCAGAGCCTCACGGCTGGGATCGGTGTCAGTAGCCAGTGGTGGCGTCGGCGACCACGCGAGCGTGGACGTCCTGCTTGATGCGGACCGGCTCGGCGAAGGTCAGGGCCAGGGCGTCGCCGGCGTCCGGGCTGCGTAGCCCGCGCTTGGCGATGTCCTCCTTGCTCTCGAGGATCCGTCGCTGGTTGCTGTCGTAGCGGTAGGTCGGTCCGCACAGGTCGGCATGCAGCGCGTCTCTGTCAGGGATCATCACTGGGACGGTGTCGTCGCTGAGCCAGTCGCGCATCAGCCACCACATCTCGGCGCGCTTGTTGCGGTACAGCTCCGGGTCACCGGCGGCGGCACCGAAGTTGACGGCCTCGACGATGTCGCCGTAGCCCAGCTCCTCGAGGCGATCGACCACCCCGGCGCCCAAGCCACCGACATCGATGGCCACCTGGGCCGGCTTCTCCTTCTTGATGATCGAGGCGACGATGCCGGCGATCTCCATGGTGGAGCGCTTGGTGTACGTCTCGAGCGAGTAGGCCGCCCGGTTGCGCCGGCGGATGATCGCGGTGCGGTCGCTGCCGAACCTGGCCGGGTCCACGCCGATGATCAGCGGACCGCTGCCCAGGCACTTGTAGCGGCGGGCGGCGATCACGGGCTCTGGCGTGATCAGGGTGTCGCCCCCGGAGACCTGGAAGGCCTCCTGGGCGGTCATCGGGTATTCCTGCTTGAAGGCGCTGGTGCCCTCGATGCCGTCGGCGGAGAGCTCGGCGATCTTGAAGCGCCGGAACTGCAGCTGCTCGTCGTCCAGCCCGAACAGCTTGACCAGCATCTCCTCGGCGTCCGTCCTGACGAAGCCCTCGGGCACCGGTTTGCGATACTCGGCCTGCCAATACCAGGGCACGAAGATCGCCAGGAACTCGCTCTCGCCGGCCTCGGCCGCTTGCCACTGCTGGTGGAAGTAGTTGCCGATGCCATTGGCGGTGGACTCGAGGACCACCTCGGTGTCCGGGGCGTCCGGCACCGCCTGCAGGATGCCCTTGGCGTGCTCCGAGGCATGCGGCCAGAAGGCCACCTCGGAGCCGTGGAAGTACTGGATCGTGGTGCCGCGGCCGACCGACTTGTTGCCGGCGGTGCCGACCTTGTAGCCCGAGTCGAGGCGGTCGAAGTAGAGCTCTCTCGCGTTGGAGGCGCCGGTCGAGGGCCTGACCAGAGCCGGACAGTTGTCGTGATAGCGCTCGGCCATCTCGAACAGCGCCCCGGTGGACTCTGCCTCATGGGTGAGGATGAAGGAGCGCACCCCCTTGCGGTGGCTGACCAGCCAGTAGAACCGCCCCTCGGTGTAGGTCGAGGCGCCCTGCTGGCGACCCTTGAGGATCAGTGCCCGAACCTTGCCGGTCTGGCGCTTCTGCTCCTCGAGACAGGCATGGATATGCCGCTGTGCCTGGTTGAGCTCGAAGGGCTCGACCCGGCCGCTCTTGGAGCGGATCTTCAGGACCCTGGGCGCGTAGTGCTCGAAGTCGTCCTTCAGTCGCCGACGGATCGCTCGCTCGCGTTCATTCACTCGAGCGCCTCCAGGGCGTCCTCATGACTGATGGCCAGCCCACCGGACAGCTCGCGCTGCTCCTTCCAGGCCTGGACGTCAACGTGCTTGCCCAGCAGCTCCAGGTTCTTCACCTTGTCCGGCCACTTGATCTTCTTCAGCAGGCCGACCATCTGCCGCTCGTCACCGGAGCCCTCCCACAGCTCGGAGAGATCCATGCCGCTGACGTAGGTTCGCCAGGCCCTTGGCCAGTCGCGCACCGCCTTCACGCTGCCGTCATCGTTGAGGATGTCGGCCACGTCCATCTGGTCGATCTCCACCAGGCGATTGAGCACATAGGCGGCATCGATGGCGGTCTTCTCGGAGCGCTTCGCCTTGCCCTGCGCGATCAACTCGGCAATATGAGGTTTTGCCAGCAGCTGGGCGCCAAGGTGGCCGGCGCTCTTCTCGCTGTAGCCAGCGCGCAATGCTGCCTGGCTCGCGTTGAGATCCTTGAGGTACTCCTCGACGAATCGCTGCTGCTTATCGGTCACTTTTGCCATGGTTGATCTCGCGCGGACCTCACGGCCGGCGCCTCCGGTTGAATAGGGGCCGGGCGTCTCACGACGTGCCGGCGGGTTCGGGCGGTGCCTCACGGCATGGCCCTCAACTAACCGATAGATTAAGATCGGCTTAGTCGATTCTTTCAGCCTGTACGGATGGGCCTATATGGATTTTTTGGACATTGTGAAAATACTTGGCTTGCCGGCGGCTATTTTAGTCCCATGGGCTTCTCTCAAAAGCAGAGGCCATGAGCAGAAAAAATTTGAAATTGAAAGAAAAGACATTCTGGTCGAAAAATGCCAACCAATATTCGAAGATGAGCCGCCCAGTAAAAAACAGGTCATGGAGATTGAGGCGGCTTTTCATAGCTATTCAGGCGTAGAAGCACGCTATGAACTCATAGCCGTTATAATGCGTAACCCAAGACGCTTTCTACTGACACAAAGACTAAAAAAGTCATATGGACAATTCGACTGGGATGAAAGGTCCAAGAAGATAAAAAGGGTATCAGGCAATCAAATTGCAGACAGCATAAAACTATCTTTTAGCCTCTTATGCTATACAGCATTCTCGTATTTACTTTGGCACCAGACCACTTTCGAACTGCCTGATGCGATCTCGCAAGCTATTCAAGGAGAAATATTAAATGGCGAGATGGTCAGCGTTATAGTATCTTTCGTGCTTTATCTTCTCTCACTTACCCTTTTTGTTGCCACAGGGAAAAAGGTACTTTCTAGCTACATGCTAGAAAAGCTCTTTGACCCGGCTTCCTTTGAAGAACACCCCATTTCTCGATTCTTCAAAACAATGAAGCGCGCAAGATCTAAAATATCAAAAGTTTCGCGTTCCATGCTGTCGTCTTCGCCAAAATAGCTGTGACACCTGGAAGGTTCAACTTTTTGGCGCGGCGAGGCTTGTCCTAAGACGTTCTAGCAGCCCGTTGCCGGTCGCAGTCCTGGTGATCTTCTCGGCGGACCTGCCGACCACGTAACCGCCGAGGCCGACCTTTACGATCTCCAGCACCAAGACCACCTCGCCCTCGGTGAGGGTGTCGCTGGTCAGGCCCAGCCAGTGCAGGCCGATCAGCCCGACGAAGGCGAGCATGGTCAGCGGCCGCCAGGAACGGGCCAGCCAGCTCTCGCTCTGCGCCTCGGCGGTGACCACCTGGGCGCGACCCTGGATCAGCGTGTCCTCGAGGTCGGCCTCGATGGCGCGCAGCTTGAGGGCGGCCTCGGGATCCGCCTGCACCGCCTGCGCCACCGCTTCCGGCTGAGCCTCCACGCCCATAGCACCAGCGACGAGGCGACCCACTCGCTCGCCAGCCGCACCAGCCAGCAATGACCCAGCCACCGGCGCCACCTTCCCCACGGTCTTGGCGACATCACTCCACTCCATCGCTACCGATCCTCCAGGTCATCGACACGCTTTCGTAGCTGGTCGATACGGTTCTCGATGATATTTAGGTCACGTCGGGCGTCGGTCTGCCGGTAGTAGACCTCCGACATGCTGGCCATCTCCTGACGCATCTCGTTGAGCAGTGCGCCCTGGGCGGCCAGCCTCTCCTCAAGCACCGCGCTGGACTGACCCAAGGCCACCAGCTCCCGCCCTGCCCACAGAAGAAGGGCGACCATGACCACCTGCACGCCGGTCTGGAAGTGCCGCTCGAAGATGTTGCGATCCTCGCGATCAGGCATGACGCGCATCCACCTCGTCATACCAGTTGCGTGCCGTGCCGCTGAACTGCCCGCCGGCCTCGGCGTAGACCCTGGCCAGCGTGGCGATGTCGTGCTCATGCTGGCCGTAGCCGGCACCAGGCAGGCTCGCCCAGATGTTCTTGCAGCGCTCAACCGCCTCGAGGAAGTGCCCTGCCTGCACCATTGAAAGCGCCCGCTGCTCGCGGATCTGCTGGATGGCGTATCGGTCTTGGCTCTCGGGGCCGAAGTTCGGCAGCACCAGCTGGCGACGGTAGTGATCCCAGTAGCGGGACAGGATCTGGTAGCGCCCGGCCGCAGTGGAGTAGACGCCCGGCGCATACTCGATGGCATGGTTCGGTGTCGGCAGCGGATGGTCGGCGTAGTCGGCAAACAGGTGCAGGTCGCTGGGCAGCGAGCCCACCAGCACGTCATAGCCGTCGTCACTCGCGGCCAGCATCGCCGGCCCGATCTCGGCGAAGGCGAGCGTGTCGAGAAACGCGATGACGTTCCGACCGCCCGCCTGGTCAGGGGTGATGCGGGGCATAAGGCCTCCGGTGCCTCACGGCAGGGGAGTAACTGGAAGCGGCTAGCAGCCGCCGGAATCGAAAAGGCCCCACCAGTTACTGGCAGGGCCTCTCGGTAAGAGATTACCTGAGGTTAATGGTAATCGGTCCCTTCGCACCTCGGGCAAGGCGGAAGAGTATCTGAGTGGTCGTCCAAGATGACCGTTTCTCCGCATTGGGTGCAGGTATAAGTGCCTTTACCTGGCTTCTCTCCTGTAGTCGGCATGACAGCTCCTTTAGGTTGCGATTACAGAGTGCCCATCATGGGCTATCCCAGCTTAGGAGAGTCATTGTCAGCATGCCAGGGACCAAAGCAAAACGCCCCAGCTGGAAAGCTAGGGCGTAGTGTTCGAGCATGTCTATAGACTAGCCGAAACTGATGCAGACATCAACCCTCAAGCGTAATACTGACACCGACCTCTCGTTCTGAAAATTCTTTAGCAGCATCAATCTCTTTGATAATATCTTCGGAAGAAACCGCCTGAGAACAACTTTCCTCAACTTCACCAAGGATAATCGATGCCAAGTAAAATATAGACACCGCATTCATATAAAGCTCATAATTATCATTTGACGTATAATCCGGAACCAGTTTCCCAAATGATTGATTAAATTTCTTGAGTGCTTCCCCATGTCTTTCGTTCGCACTTTCGGCATCGTGCGCCAGGTGTATAACATCCCTTCTTCTCTTTCTTGAAAGGGTTGACCCGAGCAATAGATCTCTGTCTTTCAAAATCTCGGCATCGAACTTTGAGGGAAGTGAAGGTTGAAGAGTGTCAGGCTTCAACGCATGGCGTAGTTTCAATACTGGCAGCTCATGGTTATAACTAAGAGTCTTCATCCATTCAGCCGCCTCCTCTTTAAAGCCTTCAACCTCATCCAAAACAATTCTCTTTCTAACCTTGCGGTATTTTTCCTCCCTTCTGGATGCAAAGAAATATGAACTTCCAGCACCCACCACGGCACCAACAAGAGATGCGACCATAACCCACACCGAATCCATGGAAAAGAATGACCCGGCTTCCCGCGTCGATTCAAAAAAAATATAAGAGATCAAAACACCCCCTGTTAGAGAAAAACACAAAACCACCTCAAAGCATAAATAAAATTTTAAGCAACTCGAGAGTACATTGTGACCATAGGTGCCAGACACTCCGCTTCCCAACTATCAAGAATGCATAGATTTCGCTCCCACAATGCTCCCCATGCTACTCGATCGGAGCGCGACCAGAAACGCACCTCTAGCTTTTCACCGCACTCCTCCAGCATCCAACGTTGCACAGCCTTAGGAGTCGGGAGCCCTTGACGCCGATAGGGATACGTCACCTCTGAGTGATGATACAGCGCTGCAGCACAAAGATAGCGCAGCGTCTCCAGCTGCTTGGCTGTCGGCTTTCTTCTACCCTGCCCAGGCAGCTTCACTCCATCAGCCAGGAGCTGCCGGTAGAGCGCGATCTGAACCACCTCGGCATCCGCGGCGAGCTCGTCATGGGTGAAGGGCCCGAAGCAATAACGGGCCAGCGCCTGCAGGTGCGAAGGCAGCGCCTCCACCAGGGCAATCACCGCCCCGGCCTCCAAACCGTGTACGATCCGCCAGTCGTTGTTCTGCCGCTGGCTTAGCTGGATGTCGGCCCCGAGCTTCGCCTTTTCTGCGGCTGCGGCCATCACGCTATTGCCGGTCGTCCGATACGCATCAAAGATCATCTGTCGCGCTGACTGATACCGCATCCTATCGCCCCTTCCGTCGTGAATCGCTGCTGTCTGTCCGCCCACTTCGTCCACTTTGTCCACCGGTGCGGTCACTCACCGCTCCTCAAGCCTGCCGTCATGGCATCGGCACTCCTTTTCTCTCCATATCTCGGCGACTCGCTCTCTGGTGATCCCTGGGGTGATCGTCTGCCACTGCTCGAAGATCGCCCCGCGCGAGGCCTTGTCCCGTCCGGCCTTCATCTCCCGGGCGGCGTGTCGGCACCGGCACTCCACCAACCAGGCGTGGTCGCCCATGCCTTCCGTGCGCTGGCCGTAGATCACTCGAACACCTCAACGTCCCAGCCGCCGCCGTCCTTCTTGCGCCGCTTCTTCACCGACAGGAAGCGGAAGGGGTACATCTCGGCAGCAATCTTGATCTTGGCCCTGGCATCGTCACGCCAGAATCCCTTGACCTCGTGGCACTCCATCACCCCATCGGAGCGCATCACCGCGAAGTCGGGGGTGTAGAACGTGCTGTCAGCGAGGCGCAGTTTGAGGCCTTCGAAGCGGTACCAGGCGACATCGCCCGCTGACTTCATGAAGGCGAGGTCGGCCTCATATGCCGCCTCTGTCTGGTTCATGCTGCCGGTCTTAAGCCGGCCAAGTGCGAGGTCGCTCACAGGCCGTCCTCCCGGCGCATATCGCCGTACTCATCCAGTGGCATCAGGCGGCCTCTCTCTCATCGATGAATTCCCAGGCCTGAATCAGCTGGGTCTTTACCTCGCCATCGAAGTGGCGGACTGCGCGGCTGATCGTGTCGCGCACGAATCCCGGCTGCCGGTCGCGCAGCGCCTTGTGCGCGTGGATCTGCTGGTGGCAGTCGCGGCTGTGGCCATAGATCGGGTCGCAGGCCGGCATGGCGAAGCTGTCCGGCGCCTTCAGCCCGATACCGCCCAGCTGCCACATGCCGATCATGTGGTGGGCCGCGATGCCGGTGGTGGCCCCACAGACGCAACACGGCAGCGAGCGTACCCAGGCCAGATAGGCTTCGCTGCGCCAGCGCTGGTCGCGCGAGTGGCTGGCCGGGGCCTTGCGCCGGGTGGCTCGCTTCATCGGCTTGCGTGCCTTGAGCGGGGTCTTCCGCTGGATCGGCCCGGTGCGCTTCATGCCGCCTCCCTGGCTTCGCGGTAGGTGTCGAACACCTCCAGCGCCTTCTCGCTCCACTGGACGCCGTTCTCGGCCCCGTAGGCGTAGATCAGCTCGATCAGGTCGCTGAATTCCTGCTTGCGCATCTTGCTGGTTCGCATCCCGAGCACGACCATGCCGCCATCGATTCCCTTGGCCATGCGCTGGTGGCGGCGCAAGGCGCTAGTGAACACGTCTTTCCAGTCCTCACGGCTGGCCCACTCCAGCGAGCCGTCGATGACGAGCTGCTGCTGGCTGGCCACATCCTCGAGCATCGGCCAGAGCTTGGCGTTCTGACTGAGGCTGCGCAGCTCGCTCGGCCGGCGCAGTACTACCTCAACTGCCCCGGCTCGCAGAGCCTTGTTCACCATCTCCCAGACGATCTGCATCTTGCTGCGCACGTCGCCCAGGCCCTTGATGTGGTAGGTCATCTCACGGCTCATTCGGCACCTCGCTTGGCATGGAGATGCCCGACGCAAGGCTGTGTGGCGGTGTCGGTCGCCTCGTCGTAGCCGTTGATGTGGCAGTTGAAGCCCTCCCCGGACTTGAGCGTCCACTCGACATCGGTCTGGGTCGGCATGCACTGATTAGCCACGCTGCCCTGGTGGTAGGCGCAGCCTGCACAAAGCCGGTGGCGGGCGTCTGCCGGCACACGCTCGGCAGCGACCAACCCCAGGGCTGCCCCCTTCAGGCAGGGGAAGTTGATCTTCTCGGCCTGGTGCGGGTGCATGCCGCCCTCGGCGATCAGCATGCCGATGGCGTGCTCCTCGGCGTTGCCGATCACCTGCTCGACAAGTTCCACCAGGTGGATCATCGCTTCGCCGACCTCCTGTTTCGTCATGCCCTCGATGGCCTGCTCCATGATGAGCTGGCGTGCTTCGCGGACTTCGACGAAAGCCAGGTCGTGGATCAGCTCGCGGACGTTCTTGGGAATCGACAGCTCGCTCACGCCGCACCTCCCGGGCCTTCGCCCCAGCTGGAGAGCATCCGGTACTCATGGGGCCTCGCAACTCCCGGCCCTTTCACCTCGCGGCTGACGATCGTTTGCCCCATGCCGCGCAGCTGGCGGATGCGTGCTGATATGCCGGCATGGCTGTCCATGCGATTGAAGCGCGTGTTGATGACCTCGCCGATCTCGTGCAGCTGCAGCCAGTAGTCGGCATCACGCAGCACCAGGTAGGTCCGGCCCAGCTGGGACTCGGGGTTGTCGAGCCGGCGCGGCCGGCGCTTGAGTTCGGTGACGGTGCCCATGGTCAGTCCCTCCCCTGGTGGTGGTCGTTACCCAGCACCTCGAGCGCGGACAGGTGCTTCTCCGGTACCGGACGGCTGCGGTAGCTGCCCCAGTCGAGCGTCAGCGTCATGCCGCCGCCCTCCTCCATGCGATCAACGATGCGTTCGCCCAGGTAGTCGCCCAGCGCAGCCGCGTCGATGTTGGAGATCAGGATGGTAGGAAGCTGGGCCTTGTAGCGCTCGTTGATGATCTTGAAGAGCATCAGGCGCTCCCATTCGGTGCCCAGCTGGGCGCCGATCTCGTCGAGGATCAGCAGGTCGAGACCGGCGACGAAGGCCTTGATGGCCTCACGCTCGCTGGCCCCCTTCTCACGGCTGAAGGCGCGCTCCTTGATCAGGTCGATGAGCTCGTAGACGTCGATGCCCATCACCCGGCGGCCCTGCGCCAACAGGGCATTGCCGATGCCGTAGGCCAGGTGGCTCTTGCCGGCACCGACCGAGCCGGTGATCACCATGCCGCCGCCCTGGGCCAGGCGGTCGTCGAAGCGCTCGACGTAGCGCTGGCAGGCGGCCAGGGCAAAGGCCTTGTCGCGCCGCCCCTCGGTCTCGAAGTCCTCGAGGCTGCGTGCCTGGAAGCGCGCCGGGATCATCGAGCCTTCGCGCAGCTGCTCGAGCTTGGCGTTGCTGGCCTGGCCGGCACGCTCTCGCTGCTCGGCCTGGCGCTGCAGGGACTTTTCCTCTTCGAGGCAGTCCGGGCACCCGGACCATTGGCCGTTAGGCATCAGGGTGGCGCTGTAGCTACCGTGGGCGCGGCAATGCTCGCCGCGGGTCTCGGCCTTGCCGGCCAGCACGTTGGCCAGGTGGCTGCGAACTTCCGGGGTGGTGGTCATTGGCTGGCTCATGATCAATCCCTCATCCAGGCAGGCAGGTTGTCCATGTCGGTCGGCGTGTAGCTGCCCTGGGGCTGGGGCTGGGCAAAGCCCTTGCGGCCATCGGGGCGAGCCGCCTGGCGAGCGGACGGGGCCGCCCACTCGTTCTCGTACTCGCCGTTGGGGCCGAAGAACCGCTGTCCCTGCATCACGAATTCGCTGCGCTCGTCGCCCTTGGCCCGGATGAATGCGGCGTAGCGCTCCACCCCGGCCTGCAGTGTCTCAGCAGGCACGCCCTCAGCGATCCGCGCGTTCCACGCCTTGAAGGCGCCCCGCTTGGGGTT
Source organism: Halomonas gemina (assembly GCF_023554995.1). Lineage (GTDB taxonomy): Bacteria > Pseudomonadota > Gammaproteobacteria > Pseudomonadales > Halomonadaceae > Halomonas > Halomonas gemina. The sequence continues at coordinate 297,048 of NZ_JAMJPK010000005.1, read as the reverse complement.
GGCACCGGCGCGTTTCGGGTAGGCCGACCAGGCGGCCTCGAAAGCGTCCGGGTAGCTCGCCTGCTTGGCGGCAGGTTTTGGCTTCGGCTCGGCGGGCGGCTGCTGAAGTTCGAGTTCGTCGGATGCACCACCCCCGAACGAAGTGAGGGGGTTAGGGGTTACCGGACTACCGGAAGTGGCTCGCTCCTCCCGGCTCGCTCCTTGCTCGCTGTTACCCTCGCCAGAGGCTCTGGAATGCGGTTTCTCTTGGCTCGCTCCTCTCGGCTCGCTGTTGGCTCGGTGTTGTTCAGCGTCACAGCAGGCCAGCGGCAAGCTGAATTCCATGGTGGCCTTCACGCCTTTGCCGCGGTGCAGGCGCACGATCAGCCCGGCATCCTCGAGCTTGTCGAGCATTCGAGTGATCTGCTGCCGACTGTAGAGTCGGGCCTTCTCGCGACTCCCAGCCGGCGGGTGGTACTCCACGATCTCCGCGAACATGTCCATCGACACGCGCCGCTTGCGGCCGGTAATGCCGGTGGCATAGTCCATGTGCTTGCGGATGCCGCGCAGGTAGAGACGCTCGATCTCCGGCGGCAACGCCTCCAGCGCTTCATCCTCAAGCTCGTTCCAGCGCCATGAGTTCACACGCGGGCGCCTCTCTTGCGTCGGGAATTGGAAAATCTCAGCTGTATCGCTCATACTTCACCTATCACTTTTGGTGGTACCCGAAGCCCGGCACGCTCCCCAGCAGCGCCGGGCTTTCTCTTTTCTGGCCCCGGACTCTCAGGGCCTCTCACCGGAACAGCCGGGCTCACGCCCGACCGCCCTCCAGCACTTCCAGCCGTGGTTTGCGGTGACGCAGGGCATAGAGCTGGCTGTGGATGTCGCCCAGGCATTCCTCCATCACGACATCCCCCACGGTCATGCCGCGCTGCCGGGCCTCCTGCTGAGCTGCCTCGCGGCACTCCGGGCCCATTCGCTCTACCGCCATGGCCACCAGTTGCTGATCAATCACGCTCTCCTCCTGGGGCCTGTCAGGCCGTTGCGGTATGTGCCACCTTGCTGAGCAGGCGCCGCTCTGCCGTTCTCGCCAGCATGTCGGCCAGCACTTCGCGGGCGCTCTGGTCCAGCGGCTTGCCCTCAGCCAGGTCGGCCAACATGCGGGACTGGTGCTCACGGCGAGCCTCGAGGGCTTCCAGCGCCAGGTCGTGCAGCAACGGGGCAAGGCGCCCTTCCGTGGTCATGGCCGCGGCCTGCTCGAGGGTGTCGAGCTCGGCATCGGTGAAGCGCACCTTCACCACGTGCAGCAGGTGTTCGCCTTCCGGCTTCCGGCGGCGGTCTTCACTCAGGTATCGAGTCATGGATCTACCTCACTACCAGGGGAATCACGCGGCCTTCACAGGCAGGCGGTTGGGGGAATCAGGCGGCGACTGGGTCAGCTTTCAGCCTTCCCTTTGTCAGCCTCTCGAGTTGGTACTGCCGAAGGAGTGGCACCTTGTCGCCCCACATGGTTACGGCAGACGGCGAGATACCCAGTGCCTTGGCCAGGTCTATCTTCTTGCCGCCGTAGTATTCGATAGCGTCTTGGGTCTTCATGGATTGCCCCTATGGCTTTACAGTAATTTAAGCATGCTGAATACAATGGTGCAAGCATGCTAAACCCCGCCGAGGTTAAGCTCACTGAAATGGGAATCCAAGAAAGAATCGCTCAGGCGATCAGTGAAAGCGGCATGTCCAAGAGCGCCATAGCTAAGGCGTGCGGGGTCAGTCCGTCAGCCGTCACGCAGTGGGTGAGCGGCGAAACCAAAGCGCCCACAGCAGAGCGCCTACTCAAGCTCGCACGTGCCACGAGGGTCTCCTACACCTGGCTAATTGATGGCAGGGGTCATGTGAATGCGACTGATGAGGTTTCAGAGCGATCTTTGTCACCGCCTGACAGCAACGCTGAGTTGGTGGACATGGAGATCGTCGATGGCGACGAGCCGTTGCGGCCCGACGAGGTATGGCTACCTGTCTTCCGGGAGGTTGAGTTCGCCGCTGGCGACGGTGCCACCCAGGTCATCGAAAACCATGGCGCCCGGGAACGCTTCAGCCTGCCCCGTCTGTCACGTGCCGGCATCCAGCCGGAGAATGCTGGCCTGGCGGTGGCCAAAGGGAACTCAATGGAGCCATCCATCCACGATGGCGCGACGATCGGTATCGACAAGGGCTGTAGGCAGGTCATAGACGGCAAGATCTACGCCCTGGATCATGGCGGCATGCTCCGGGTGAAACGACTGTACCGGATGCCACTCAACCGGGTGCGGGTGGTCAGTGATAACGGCGACGAGTATCCGGAGGAGGCCTATAGTCTGACCGACCCAGACGCCCCGCGTATCATCGGTCGTGTATTCTGGTGGGAGAATTTCGACTGAGGACCTAATGCGTTACGACGGCATAGGAATGGGCGGCGCCGGAAGCGCCATCACAATCTTGTTCCTCGCGGCCCTGGTCGCCTTCATGGTGCTCGCCTCTCTTCACAAACGATGGCCTCGCCAGGTCGAGAACTTCATTGGCAGCCTGGTTGGCATGGCAGTCGGCGGATTCTGGCTGACCGTATTTACCCTGATAGTCGTCGGCATCTCAATTCCGGTCGCTGGCGCACTGGATCTTGATCGTACCGGTCAGATGATCAGCTGGCCGGTGATTGCAGTCGCGCTTTATATGGTTGGTGCGAAGTTGAAGTAACCTCGCTCCCTCTTGCCTGCCCGCCCGCCGAGGCGGGCTTTTTTTCGCCTGATGCTTAAGCTTGCTAAATTTTTTTGGGGCTACAGCTTGACGGATACTTTCAGTATGCTTAAATTAAATCGCACGAACACGGCACAGCCGGTTCAGGCCTTCACAGGCCATCGCTCTTTAACAAGCCGCCGCAAGAACGCGCACAGCCATCCCGCATGCGGAGACGTGAAGGGCCCAGAGAAAAGCCCGGCGTCGCGGGGCGGCACCTGACAGACGTGGTGACGTAGTGCTGCTGGGGGACACCTGCCTCAGGGGCTATCGCTGGCGACAGCGGTTGTGCGCGAGAACGCTGGCCACCGGGCGTATCGGTGGCCATCGGGAAGGGTTCGCAGCGACGGTAGCTTAACCGGACAGTGAATCTGCGGGCTGTCTGAAGTCGAGCCCTTCCCGATGCACGCGATCCGCTGCGTAGTGCGGCCCTGAGCCCGCCGGTGGGCCGGAATACGCCGGCACTCATTCCCTGCAGGCCTTACGGCCCTTTGCCCCGCTCTGGCGGGGCCTTTTCTTCCTGGAGGTTGGCATGGACAGCAACGTCACACCGATGACCAAGCACCAGTCACGCATTCGAAACGACCAGCGGGCGACCAGTCGTTACGCCAGACGCAAGGACATCGACCGCTGGCATGAACGCCGGCGGCTCGAGCGTGAGCTGCAGGAGGTGATCCAGTGAGCGCCCGCTACATCCTCCGCGAGCAGCGCCACGATCGCATCGTTCCGCGTCCCGACCTGGGGCTGTACCCCTCACGCAAGCAGGCCAAGAACGGCGCCCGGCATCACGAGCTGCCGATCAGGCTGATTCACCTGGTCAGGAGATCGCCATGGCAGAACAAGAAACCCGCTTGCTGATAGGGCTGGCCCCCTGGCTTCTCGTAGCCGCCCCCCTGGCTGGAGTGATCATCGTCTACCTGACGCCCCGGCTGCCGTGGCGGCTGATCGCCCTCGCCGTGGTCGTCGCCCTTATCGTCGTGGAGGTCCTATGAGCACTCCTCAGCAGCTGGCCGCCTGGCTGGCCGACACCATCCCCGCCCACTGGGCATCGATCATCGCCAGCTTCGGCCTGTTCGGCGGCCTGATCGTCGCTGCCTGCCTGGTCGGCTGGTACCTGGAGAGCAAGGAGTTCGCCCCATGAAGCCAAGCCCGCTCGTCATCGAGCACCGAGCACAGCACCGGGCACGCAAGATCATTGCCCCACCCGAGGCGCCCATCATCACCGACAACCGAGATATCTGGCGGCGTCGCATTGCCTGGCACAGGGCCACCAACCAGCGCTACCCCGTGTCGATCTGGAGGGCGTCATGAGTTCCGTGATGCAGCAAGAGGTGATCCGCCGGCTTCGTGATTTCGGCGGAAGCGACATTCAGGTCGTGGACGGGAGGATCTACGAGCTGAGTCTTCGCGAGCTCGACCTGGAAACCGTCCGCCAGGCAGTTCGCAATTTCATCGATCAGGAGCAGGCCCATGAGATTCGATAACGCCAAGCTGCTGGCCGCCATTCAGGCGCTAACCATTGCGGCCGCCAATCAGACCGGACACCGCGTGATTCATGAAGTGCGCGCCGACAGCCATCCGCGGGGCGACTACTTCGTCAGCGAGATCCGCATCTATGCCAAAGGCGCCGCCGGCTGCGAGCTCATCTATCGCACCGTTGCTCAGGTCGAAGGCGATGGTCGCGACGAGCCGACAGGCTTCGAGGAAGAAGAACGCACCCTGTCCGCTCAGCGCGACGAGCTGGCCAGCTGGATCGTCGCCCACCGCAAGGGAGAAGCCGCATGAACAGCTACACCATCGGCATGAGCCGACCCGCCACCCGTCGTGACATCACCGAGCGCGCCGAGGCCGCCATCGAGGCCGTCGAAGAGCGCAACCCCGAGGCGCTGCTGGCCTTTGCCGAGCACGCCATCGACGAGGGGCTGCTGGGGTACGGCATCGAGGAGCTGAGCCTGGGTCTCACCGTGGAGCAGCTAGTCAGGCAGTACGCCAGCACCACGGACGGCAAAGCGGAGGTCAGGGCTTGGGCCCGGCAGCTCGCCGAGGCGCAGTGCGAGGACGGCATCGCCGCATAAAGAAGCCCGCTTGCCTGCAGGCACAGGTAGGCGGGCCGGATGATCCACTTGGCAATGAATCACTGAGGAGTATCACCCCTATGAACCAGCCCGCGCAAGTTCACCAGCATCCGCATCAGGGGCAACAGCAGACGCCCTTTCAGATGATGGCCACCCGGCTGAGCGTGGACCCTGAAACCGTCCAGAACCTGATGACCCAGACGCTAATGAAGGCCAAAGGCGGTCAGCAGCAGGTCAGCCATGAGGAGCTGATGGTCTTCATGTCCATCGCCAACGAATACCGGCTGAACCCGCTGGCCAAGGAGATCTACGCCTTCAACAACCGCGGCGCCATTCAGCCGATCGTCAGCATCGACGGCTGGCTGAAAATCATCAACGGCCACCCGCAGTTCGACGGCATGGAGTTCGACGACAAGCTCGATAGCAACGGCAACCTGATGGCGATCACCTGCCGAATCTTCCGCAAGGACCGCAGCCGTGCCACCGAGGTCACCGAGTACCTGCAGGAGTGCGCCGGCACCAGCGAGCCCTGGAAGAAGTGGCCGGTCCGGATGCTTCGCCACAAAGCCACGATCCAGTGCGCCCGCTACGCCTTCGGGCTCTCCGGAATCATCGACGAGGACGAGGCCGACCGCTACCGCTCGACCAACGTGGAGCGCGACGTCACCCCGCAACGCGAGGCGCTGGCGTATTACCCCGCCGACCAGTTCGACAACAACTTCCCAACCTGGAAAGCCGCCATCGAGGCGGGCAAGCGCACACCCGAGCAGATCATCTCCATGGTCAGCAGCAAGGCGCTGCTCACCGAGGAACAGGAACAGCAGATTCGCGAGGTGCAGGCATGAAAATCGTCAACGTCCAACAAGGCAGCCAGGAGTGGCACGACCTGCGCGCCAATCACGACACCGCCAGCGAGGCCTCGATCATGATGGCCTGCTCCAAGAACGTGAAGCGCAACGACCTTCTGCACATGAAGGCGACCGGATCGGAGCGCGAGTTCAGTGACTGGTTCCAGCGTAACGTGCTGGACAAGGGGCATGAGGTCGAAGCCAAGGCCCGCCCAATGGCTGAGGAGATAGTCGGCGAGGAGCTGTTCCCCGTCACCGGCATTAGCGAGGAGCACTCCAACCTGCTGGCGAGCATGGATGGCATCACCATGCTGGAGGATGTCGGCTGGGAGTGTAAGCAGTGGAATGCCGTCAAGGCCGATACGGTGCGCGGCGGCGCTATCCCAGATGAGGACTACTGGCAGGTCGTCCAGCAGCTGGTGGTGAGCGGCGCCGACAAGTGGCTCTACATGGTGACGGACGGCACCGACGAGAACACGGTCTACATCTGGGTCTCGCTGGACGACTTCCACGCCAGCCAGCTGATCACCGGCTGGGACCAGTTCCGCCAGGATCTCGCCAGCTACCAGCCCACCGAGCAGAAGGTGGCGCCCGCGGGTGAGGCGCCCGACAACCTGCCGGCGCTGCGCATCGAGCTGGACGGCGCCGTCACCGCCAGCAACCTGCCGGACTTCAAGGCCCGCGCCCTGGCGATGATCAAGGGCATCAAGACCAAGCTGGTCAGCGACAAGGAATTCGCCGATGCCGAGTCCACGGTCAAGTTCCTCGAGAAGGGCGAGAAGCAGCTCAAGGCCAGCAAGCAGGCCGCACTCGAGCAGACCGCCAGCATCGCCGAGGTGTTCGCCACCATTGACGAGCTGACCGAGACGATGCGCGGCAAGCGGCTGCACCTCAACAAGCTGGTCAAGGCCGAGAAGGAAAATCGCCGGCTCGACATTCAGCGCCAGGCCGACGCGAACTTCCGGTCATGGCTGGCCAACGAAGTCCTCTCCCCGGTGGCGATCACCAGCACCCTGGACGTGGCCGGCGCCATGAAGGGCAAGAAGACCATCGCCACCCTGCAGGCCGCCGCCGATGACGAGGTAGCCCGCGCCAAGATCGAGGCCCAGCAGGAGGCCAAACGCCTGACGGACAACCAGGCACTGCTAGAGCAGCACCAGGGCGACCACGCCTTCCTGTTCAGCGACTGGCGTGAGCTGATCCAGAAGGATGCCGACTTCATCAAGCTGCAGGTCGAAAACCGCATCGCCCATCACAAGCAGGAGGAGCAGAAGAAGCTCGAGGCCGAGCGCGAACGGATCCGGCAGGAAGAAGCAGTCAAGGCCCAGGCCGCCCAGGAAGCCGAGGCCACCAGCCACGCGGCGCCCAGCCAGGATCCGGCGCATGTCGGCGTCGATCCCGGTGCCGGTGATGACCAGACCGTCGAGCACACCACCCGGGGCCCGATCGACACCAGTCGCATCAGCCAGGCCGCCGGTAACTTCCAGCGTGGCAGCCAGGTCGCCAAGCCCGAGACGGTAACCATCAGCCGCAAGGAGTACGAAGCCCTCGTCGCCGACCAGGCCAAGCTCTACGCCCTGCTGGATGCCGGTGTCGAGAAGTGGAGCGGCTACCGCAACGCCCTGGCCTCGCTCGAGGCCGCCTGATCACCCACCCGGGGCCGGCAGGCCCCATCACCCGCCCCAGGAGGGCACTGCAATGAGTCACCCCACCAACGTCACGGCGTTCTTCGAGGATCTGGACGGCGGCGTTCTCGCCGAGCGTCTCGGCACCATCCTCAGCCACGCGGCCGCCGCGGCTACCGACAACCCCAAGAAGAAGGCCAAGGTTTCGCTCGAGCTGACCGTCGAGAACATCGGTTCCGGCAGTCAGGTCGGCGTGATCCACAAGCTGTCCTTCAAGGTGCCCACCGCTCACGGCACCACCGCCGAGGACCACACCACCGAAACGGTCATGTACGTCAACCAGGGCGGCGAGATGACCCTGGAGCCGAAGAACCAGTTCGACATGATCGGCCACCAGCACCGCAAGACCACCCAGCAGCAACAGGAGAATGACCAGTGAGCCTGACCAAGGAAGCCCTTCAGCATATCGAGGCCAGCCACAAGACCGGCACCGAGGTCCTAGACGGCGAGGCCCTAATCCTGGGTAGTGAGTTCCAGCTCGCCGACCTCGAGAAGTACCGCGCCCAGCGCCGCCGGTTCCGCGGCAAGTTCGAGACCCAGAGTCTGGCCGCCTTCAACGCCTACGTTCAGGCGCGCTTCGATGCCAATGCGCCGCGCCAGACGCCGATCTTCATCGACCGTGACGCCATGTCAGCCCGCTGCTATCTCGACATCGGCCACGTCCACGAGCCCGGCCACTGCGATCACGTCGCCTCGCTGGTGCTGCCCAAGACGCCGGAGTTCACCGACTTCCTGCGCGCCAACGGCAATACCTACGACCAGGACAGCATCGTCGAGCTGCTCGAGGACTGGGGCCACCTGATGGTCTTCGAGAACAGCAAGGGCGAGTCGTTGGAGCTGCGCAAGGTGCTGCATGCCTTCCGCAAGGTCTCCATCGACGACCTGACCAGCATCGACAGCGACAAGCAGGAGCACAGCTCTCAGGTTGGCGTCATGAACAAGGTGACGGTGAAGAACGCCGAGCGCTTGCCGGCGGTGATCACCTGGCGCTTCGCCCCGCATGACGGCCTCGACGAGCGCGACTTCGCCATGCGCGTCGCCAGCCTGACCAAGGGTGGCCCGGGCTTCCGGCTTCGCGCCATGGCGCTGGATGCCACCAATGCCGAGATCGCCGAGGAGTTCGCCGGCCGAATCGAGGAGGCGCTGCCCGAGCTCGAGTGCCTGCAGGGCACCTTCAACCCCTGACGATACCGGGCCCTGCGGGGCCCTTTCTCACGGAGGCCCCATGCCACAGCCACGCCGACCATGGAGTCGGGTCGAATACGACCGCCTCGACGAGCTGCTCGCTGCTGGATATCGGTATGCCGACATCGCCGCCGACCTGGGGCGTGGCGTCATCGAGACCCGCGGCACTGCCCAGCGCATCGGCCTGACCCACAAGGCCCGCATGGGCTGGCGGCGCCGGGACTGGGCGCCCATCGATGCCGCCATCATCGACTGTATCGAGGCGCGATGCCTGAGCGTACCCCAGGCCGCCCGGCACCTGACGGCGCTGGGTACGCCGGTGGCGGCCGGGACCATCTACAAGCGCCTCGCCGCCATGCCCTCGCAGGTCCGCAAGCAAGCGACCGAGAACGGCAGGCGACGAAAGCGCAGCAACGCCGAGCGCATGCGGATGCGCGTCAAGCGCGCCGCCTGAGCCGTCAACCAACCACACCTGCCCGCCACCCGGCGGGCTTTCTGATTCTGGAGGGAGCCAGTGACCAGTCTCAACCTCTTCGGCCACGAGCTGGTGGTCGATAACTTCGCTGGCGGTGGCGGTGCATCCGAGGGCATCGAGCAGGCACTGGGCCGGCCGGTGGACCTCGCCATCAACCACGACCAGACCGCCATCGCCGTGCACACCGCCAACCACCCGGGCAGTGAGCACAGCGTGGCCGACGTGTGGGACATCGACCCCGAGCAGGCGACCCACGGCATGCCGGTGGGGCTGGCCTGGTTCTCGCCAGACTGCCGGCACCACAGCAAGGCCAAGGGCGGAAGGCCGGTATCGAAGAGCGTGCGCGGCCTCGCCTGGGTGGCAGCCCGCTGGGCGGCCAAGGTAAAGCCCAGGGTGATCGTGCTGGAGAACGTGGAGGAGTTCCTCGACTGGGGCCCGCTGATCAAGGACGCCCAGGGCCGCATCGTGCCGGACCCTGCGCGCAAGGGGCAGACCTTCCGCGGCTTCGTGCGCACCCTCAAGCGCCACGGCTACCAGGTGGACTGGCGGATCCTGCGCGCGTGTGACTTCGGGGCTCCGACCATCCGCCGGCGGCTATTCTTGGTAGCCCGGCGTGACAGCCTGCCGATCGCCTGGCCGAAGCCTACCCACGGCGACCCGGCCTCGCCGGACGTCCGCCGGGGCAAGCGTCCCGCCTGGCGCACCGCCGCCAGCTGCATCGACTGGTCGCTGCCCTGCCCCAGCATCTTCGAGCGCACCCGGCCACTGGCCGAGGCCACCCTGCGCCGCATCGCCAAGGGCGTGATGCGCTATGTGGTCGAGAGCGGCGAGCCCTTCATCGTGCCGATCGCCAACTACGGCAACGGCTCGGAGCTGGTCAACGCCCTTCGCGAGCCGCTGCGCACCATCACCGCCTGGCCCAAGGGCGGCAGCTTCGCCCTGGTCTCGGCCTTCCTGGCCAAGCACTACGGCGGCGTGGTGGGTGCCGACCTGCGTCAGCCGCTGCCGACCATCACCGCCACCGACCACAGCGCACCGGTGGCCGTCACCCTGCAGCAGGCCAGCGGCCTCGGAAATGGCCATGCCGAGTCGGTCGCCGCTTTCCTGGTGAAGTATTACGGCCGCGGCATCGGGCAGGAGTGCGGCGAGCCACTGCACACCATGCCCACCCGGGACCGCTTCGGGCTGGTGACCGTGACTATCGAGGGTGAGGAGTACGTGATCACCGACATCGGCATGCGCATGCTCCAGCCGCACGAGCTGGCCATGGCCCAGGGCTTCCCCGAGGACTACCAGTTCGCCCGGGTGCAGGGGCGGCCCGTGCCGAAGTACCAGCAGGTGCGCCTGATTGGTAATTCAGTCTGCCCGCCGATGGCCCGCGCCATCGTCGAGGCCAACTTCACCCACGAGCGCCGCTTTATGACGGCGCCCAAGGAGGCTGCATGAACTGGACCGACGCAATAGAGCTGTACGGCGAGCTTGGCGCCCGAGCCATGGAGCTCGCTGATGCCAACGCCGCCTGGCAGGCGTGGGTGGAGGGGGCTGTATGACCACCTACTACCACGGCGGCCCAGCCGGTCGCCGCCACGGCGATCGACTGCTACCGCCCACCGAAACGGGCGCCCCCTCGCTATCGGACTACGGCGCCGCCGAGGTACACCGCAAGGATCGCGTCTACCTCACCACCAGCTATGCCGCGGCGCTGCTGTATGCCTGCGCCTGGCCGGATGGCGTCGTGTACCAGTGCCAGCCGGTCGGCGATCTCGAGGCAGACCCGGACTGCACCGAGGACGGGCTGTCCTGGCAGTGCCCCAGCGCAAGGGTGGTGGAGGTGATCAAGCCGAAGGGCAAGGAGTTGAAGCGGGCTCGGCGAGCCCTGGGAGTTCCAGCATGAACCGCACCCAACGCCGCGCTGCCGCCAAGGCCCAGCGCCACAACCGCGCCGCCGGCATGGGCCGCGCCGGGGTGGATCGCTACATCGCCCGCGCCCGTCGCTGGCTGATCGGCGCGCGCTTCGACGGCATCCCGATTCAGCAGGAGCAGGGCGGCGAGGTCATCCACGGCCTGCATGGCACATGGCGCTTCCCGCCCAGCGTGCCGGCGGATCGCCGCATGCCGGCAGCGGAGTATGGCGAGGCCGGCAAGTTCCTGTGGCGCATCGAGGCCGAGACGGTGTTCGTGGCCGACAACGGCGACGAGTACCGGCACACGGTAGAGCTCGAAACCGGCCAGGCGCAGCAGCTCGCCGAATTGACCGACACCTGGCGCGACATGCTCCAGCAGGCGCGAGACGGCGGAAACCCCAGGCATCACCACCACGACGTGGTGAGGGCATGGCCGCTGGTGACGAAAGGAGAAGGACGATGACCAACGCCATCAAGATAGACACCAGGTTCAACGCCGACGAGATACGTCAGGAGGTGCGTGAATCCGACAGTATCCGGGGCTCCATTACCGAGCACATCATGAACCTGCGTGACCAGGGCGTCAGGGAGGCACTGGAAAAGCTGGGCTGGACCCCACCCGGCGAGGAGTCTGTTCAGAACCAGCTTTGCGTCCGGATCGACGAACTGGAGCGCGAAAAGGAGGTGCTGAACTCCATGCTCGATCGGCGCGAGGAGCTACTGAACAACCTCCGCCCCCAGGCCGACGCGCTGCACCGCATCGGGTCGATTCTGGGCCTCGCCCCGGGCTCCGACCTGACCAAGGAGGCGCCGGCCAGGGTGGAGGCGCTGGCGGCACGCTATGCCGCCCTGGCCGATGAAGTCAGGGCCTTGATTCAGGATTCTGACGGGCTGGCCGGCTACCACCTGAATGGCGAAGCGGCCTGTTGGAGCGAACTGGAGGTCGGTCACCTCCTGGACGAACCCGACGAGATTGGGAATGCCGCCCTCGCCCGCCGGGATTCCGAGGTGATCGCTTCGCTGCGCTTCCCGGTCATGCTCCGCAAGATGTGGAGCGGCGGCGAGGTACAGCAGTGGCTTTCGGAACGGGCCGATGAGAAGCGCCGCGAGGCCGAAGGAGGTGGGGCGTGAGAGATTGGCAGCCTATAAACACAGCGCCAAAAGGGGGTGGCGCGAAGATGATAACGGACCCCGCGTGGGTCGAGCCCCCTAAGCTTCTCCTGTTATTCAAGTCAGGTGATGTATCAGTCGGATATTGGGATTGGTATTACGCGCCCGGTGGTCGCGGTCACCAACAATGCAGCGCTTGGGTGGAGCCAGTCTCAGGTGAGCTGCTGGCTATGCACTATGACGACCCCATCGCTTGGCAGGACATTCCTCAAGCTAAAGGAGGTGAAGCGTGAGCGAGGACAACGGCATGGACGTGAGCCCGAGCTGGGGCGAGCTGCTCAAGGCGCTTAACGACCTGCAGCAGCGTGAGCGCACCTATCGTGAGAAGCGCCAGGCGCATGGCGGTACCAGCATGGCCGCCGAGCAGGCACGGGACAGACTGCGTAGCGCCGGGCACCAGGCCCGGCAGCTGCTACAGCAGGCGGGAGGTGAGTGATGGATCCCGAAGACATGATGCCGTGCGGCGACTGCCCGGTATGCGGTGAGATGGTAGACCACAGCGAGGCCGGTTTCTGTGTCGATTGCGGTGGCGCCTTTCACTGGACCCGGTGCGGAACTTGGGGTGATGGCGGCCACCAATGTGAGAACTGCCAGGAGGAAGAAGACCATGACTGACGACCGACTGATCAGCACCAGCGAGCTCTGTGAGCGCTACGGGCGCAACCGCGACACCCTGCTCCGCTGGCAGCGCCAACGCGGTTTTCCTCGCCCGGTGGTGCCCGGCGGCCACGGCCACGAGGCGCGCTGGCGAGAACGCGACGTCAAGACCTGGGAGGATCGCCAGGCACGAGCCGCATGATGCGCTCCCACCATGCCCGGTAAGCGGCTGCCTGCTCCTCCAGGTAGTCGTGGCGGTCATAGACCTGCCAGGTGCCGGGCAGAACATGCCCCAGCATCAGCTCGCAGACGTGCGGCTCCGCCAGCGTGGCCCAGTTGGTGCGAGCCGTCTTCCTCAAGTCGTAGAGCGACCAATGGGCCATCTTCACACCCATCTGATTCTTCGCCACCCGCATGATGTTGTAGGGATAGCTCAGCACCGCCCGGTCATTGAGCGGCACCGCCGATGACTCGGCGCTGAACAGCAGGCTGGGATTGTGCGAGAGGCGCATGGCCTCGCGCAGCCACGGCTTGACCTCCTGAATGATGGGTCGGCGCAACGCCTTCCCCGTCTTCCTTCCCGTCTTGTGCCGTTCCGGCGGTATCTCCCACACCCCCTCCTCGAAGTCGAACTCCCCTACCCTGGCACCACCCAACTCCCCCGGCCGACAGCCGAAGAACAGGCACAGCTTGACGTAAAGCTTGGAGCGCAGCGGCATCCGTGAACGCTCCATCGCCTGCCATACCACCGCCAGCTCCTCGTCGGTGAGGGATCGCCCCTTTACCCGATGGCGATTGACGTGCAGATCCTCCTGCGCGCTGATCGGCGCCAAAGGCTGATTCTCCACGAGCCCGCGGCGCGCGCCCCACTTGTGCACCTGCTTCATGTTGGCCAGCACCCGTTCGGCGATGCGCGGGCGTTGCTCGGCCAGAGGCTCGAGCATGTCCATCCAGGTAGCCAGTCCGGTGGCATCGGCCGGCAGGCTGCCCAGCTCGGGAAAGACGTGTAGCTCGAAGCTGCGCAGGATCTCCTTCGCCCCCACCTTCTTCGCCTGGCAATAGCGCTCATGCCACAGGCGAACCAGCGACTCGTTGGTATGGGCTGCTGCGATCGTCGCCTGCTCGATGCGCTTCTCGACCCTGGGGTCCTTTCCCTGGTCAATCTGCCCGCGGCGCAGCAGCGCCTCAGTGCGAGCCTGCTTGAGCGTCATCGCCGGATAGGCGCCCAGGTCCATGCGCGCCGCCCTTCCCTGGTAGCGGAAACGAAGCTGGAACACGACCTTGCCGGTCTGGGTCACCCGGGCGCCCAGCCCATCGCGGTCGGCCTTCTCGGTGGTGGTCTCGCGCGGCTTGCGGTAGACGGCCTTCAGCCAGGCGTCGGTCAGCGCCATGTGTACATGCTCCCCAGCATCGATGTGATAGGGGCCGATTATGTACACACATCTGTGCAAGTTTCTAGCGCCTTTCAGCGGATGCTTGAGATTGTCTGAGCGTGACAGTAGGTGGTTAAGCGAGGAGAAACAAGGAGGTTATCGAGTGCAGGAAGAGTCAGGCGGGGTCAGTGAAGCGGAGTTAATGGTCGATGTGGGCGATGATCGAGAAGTTGCGGATGTGCTTGAGGGGATCGGCGGTTGCGTCTTGGGACATCGAGTCGATTCTGCCTTGTGGGTGTCGAGCCACGGCCGACACGATGGATCGCGCTGCGGTCGGCTGACGGGCTCTGATCGGATTGGGCGACATTGTAGCGAGATGAGCCTGCCAGATACAGCGACCCGACGGCGGGTGCCATCGGGTCGCGCGATCACGGTGGCCTGTCGCAGCGGGGAGATCAGTCGCGGGAGAGGCGCAGCGCCACGAACAGCGAACGGCCGTCGCGATAGAGGCGCACCGGAATCGCCCGGTCATCGGGCAGCTCGGCCACCAGCTCGGCCAGCTGTTCCGGGCCCGCCACCGCACGATGGTCGATGCTGACCAGGATATCGCCGCTACGGATGCCCGCCTGCGCGGCGCTGCCGCGCGGGTCCACCTCGCGCACGCGCACGCCGCCCTCGATGCCGAGCTCACTCCGCTCGGCGTCCTCCAGCGGCCCCACGGCGATGCCCAGCCTCGCCGGCGCCGGATCCGCGCCCTGGCCACTCGCCATGGCACCCTCGCTGTCGGGCCAGTCACCCACGGTGATGGTCTCCTCGCGACGCTTGCCATCGCGCAGCAGCGTCAGTTCCACCTCGCTGCCCGGGCTGACGCGACCGATCAGCCGCGGCAGGGTGCTGGAACTCTCCACCGCCTCGCCATCGACCTCGAGGATGACGTCACCGGCCCGCAGCCCGCCCTGAGCTGCCGGCCCCTCGGGATCGAGGTCGGCGACCAGCGCCCCCTCGGGGTTGTCCATGCCGAAGGACTCGGCCAGGTCCCGGGACACCGGCTGGATCATCACCCCCAGCCAGCCGCGGCTGACGCGCCCGTCATCACGCAACTGGTCGGCCACGTCCAGGGCCACATTGATGGGAATCGCAAACGACAGACCCATGAAGCCGCCACTGCGGGTGAAGATCTGAGAGTTGATGCCGACCACCTCGCCATCCAGGTTGAACAGCGGACCGCCGGAATTGCCCGGATTGATCGCCACGTCGGTCTGGATGAAGGGGACGTAGGCGTCCCGGGGCAGGGTGCGGTCGATGGCGCTGACGATGCCGGCCGTCACCGAGTGATCGAAGCCGAAGGGCGAGCCGATCGCAGCGACCCACTCGCCAACCCGCAGGTCATCGGAATCCCCCAGGGCGAGGGGTGACAGACCGTCGGCGTCCACCTTGAGCAGGGCGACATCGGTCTTGGCGTCGGCCCCGACCAGCTCGGCCTTAAGCTCGCGCCGGTCGTTGAGGCGCACCAGGATCTCGTCGGCGCCCTCCACCACGTGGGCATTGGTCATGATGTAGCCGGCCTCGTCGATGATGAAGCCCGACCCCAGCGACTGGCGCTCCTCGCTGCGCCCAGGGCCCCCGCCGGGCGGTATAGGGAAGCGGTCACCGAAGAAGTGGCGAAAGATCTCGGGAATCTCCTGGCCGCCGAAGTCATGGAAGGGCGACGCCTGGCGCTCCACCATGCGCGAGGTGGAGATGTTGACCACCCCGGGGGCGGCCTGGTCGACCAGTTCGGTGAAGTCCGGCAGCTCACGAGCCACGGCCGACTGCCACGTCAGCAGGGCCATGGCGAGCAACATCCAGAGGGAGAGGTGTCGAGTCATGCGCTTCATGAAAGGCTCCTGCGTCAACAAGGGATGGAAAGGGACGAATCCCTTGATACCGCCTGTGCGTCAAAAGGTTCAGGGCATGTCGCCCTCATTGCCGTCCTGCCACTCCACCGAGTCGGCCACACGCAGCAAGACACCGGGTGGCAGTTCCCCCATCACCACCACCTGACGGGTCCGACCGCCGAGCTCGCGATGACGGACGGCCGCATGGGAGACACCCAGGCGATGCATGCCCGGAATCAGCTGGTCTGGTCCCTCCACGGGTTCCACGAACAGGCTGAGGGTGGCGAGCCCATCACTGTAGACCTGGTGACCTACGTCGTCGTCATGGCGGGCGCTGCGGGTCTCCACCGGCTGGGGAATGAAGCCCGTCGGCAACCAGGCGGGGTGCCAGGGCTCATCCGGACGCTCACGGCGTCGGTCGAGGCCGACCTCCCCCTGGTGCAGCTGCGGCTGGCGCAACTCGGTGATCTGGAAGGTCTCCACCACGCGCCCCTGCTCGTCCAGCAGGATCTGCTTGAGCGGCAGCCCGGTGGCGATATCGAGCCAGAGGCGGTGGCCGTAGCGCATGCCATCCAGGGGTTCGATGTCGAGACGGATGGTGTTGCGATTGGCAAGGCGCTCCTCGCCGCTCAGCTGAAGGCGGTAGAGGCCTTCGAGATGTTCGGCGATGCCTGCCGGCGAGGCCGGCGCCGGAGCGTCACCCTCGGCCCAGCTCAACCTGCCGATACGCCCGCGCCGCTCGAAGACCACCGCCGGACCGTCAAGAAACCGAGCCACTTCGCGCTCGACGCCCTCGACGACATCATGGGAGAGCGCCAGGGAACGAACCCCGTCACCACCGATGCGAACCGCACGTGCCTGGAACTCGTAGCAGTGGTTGGCCCAGAGGCTGCGCTCCAGCCACCCCAGGGCCGTCTCGGGTGGCTCACGCTCCGCCAGTGAGCGGCAGTCGAACCGCTCGGCCTGGTCCTGGTCGGTGCCGGACTGGGCCACGGCGCCTGACGAGAGGGTCAGCAGGGCCGCGACCAGCATCCCGCCGAACCGGCGGGTCGGACGACCCTGATGCATCAGTGCTGCCCCAGGGACTCGCTACCGGACGCGCGCAGCAGCGGCATCCAGGTATCACCGCTGCGGTAGGCCGCGCCCTCGGCGTGGCGGTCCAGGTAAGACTGGAGCAGCTGTGCCTGTTGCTGGTCATCCCGGGCGGACTGCCGGGGGGAAAGGAACAGCGGCGAATCGAAACCCGCCCCCACCGTCATCGCGCCACGGGAGTCCCCGGAGGGCGTCTGGAAAAGCGGCAGGCCCGGCAGTGAGGGACGGCTGTCGGGGCCCGAGGCCGCCAGCTCCGACCCGCCGAGGGCGGCAGGGCTTGCCTGCAGATCACCCGCTGGCTGGCCTTGGGAGGCCACCTCGGCGGGGGCCTGCCCCGAGTCGAGACTGCCGTTGTAGAACTGCACGCCGCTGATGACCATCAGCGACACCGCGGCCGCGATGCCGGCGCCGCGCGCCAGCGAGATGGGACGACCGGCCCCCCCGCCGGCGTCGACCCGGGGCAGCTGCTCGTCCTGGAGGCGCGCCATGATGCCGGCCGAGAGGTCGGTGGCGACATCGACCTCCGGTTCCCGCCGCATCAGGCTGCGCATCAGGTGGTAACGGCGCCAGGTCTCGGCCGCATCCGGGGAGTCGTCCAGTGCCTTCAGCACTCGACGCAGCTCCAGCTCATCCCCTTCGTTGTCCATCAGGGCAGAAAGCGATTCCCGTGCATTCTGACTCATTCTTCACACCCTCACACTCGACAAGGCGACCCGGTCAGGGTCTTTTGACAGCCTGTTGATCCCGACATCGGCGCGTGTCGCCCTGGCCATGTCGGCATGTTGTTGCCCGCTGGTAGCGGGCCGGTCACCGCATATGACGACGCAAAAGCCGGACAGTTCAGCAAAACGTCAAAAAGCATGCAGTTTCTCGTTTCCGGCGCCTCATTCGACCACCGGTTCCTGGTTGCGGGCGGTGGTGACGAACGGCCGGATATGCTGGTCCACCGCCTCCCGGGCCCGGAAGATCCGCGAACGTACGGTACCCACGGGACACTGCATGATCGCGGCGATGTCCTCGTAGGAGAGGCCGTCGAGCTCACGCAGAGTGATCGCCGTGCGCAGGTCGTCGGGCAGGGCTTCGATTGCCTCGAAGATGGCCGCCTCGAGCTGGTCGCGGGCCATGGCCGCCTCAGGCGTCTCGGTGTCGGCCAACCGCCCGCTGTGATCGACGATCTCGGCATCGACGATGTCCAGATCGCTACCCGGCGGGCGACGCCCCTTCGAGACCAGGTAATTCTTGGCGGTGTTGATGGCGATGCGGTACATCCAGGTGTAGAAGGCGCTCTCGGCGCGGAACTTGCCCAGTGCCCGGTAGGCCTTGATAAAGGCCTCCTGCGCCACATCCTGCACCTCGGCATGGTCGTGGACGTAGCGGCCGATCAGGCCGATGATCTTGTGCTGGTACTTCTTCACCAGCAGATCGAAGGCGCGGGTGTCCCCCTTCTGGGCGCGCTCGACGAGCTGCTGGTCGGTTTCCCGGGTGCCCATTCAGGCCCTCCCCGAACAGAGCGGCGCGAGTGGCGACCCGGCGGGTCGCGAACGTTCTGGCGTTGCTAGCATAGTGTCAACCTGGGCCTTGGAGCCGCGGAATGGTCAGGGTCATGAATCGCGAGAGGTACAAGTGTTCCTGTTTCTTGAACGTCCATCAAGCCGGTTGCCTTGACCCGGTGCCGGCGATGGGACCGGCCGCGGCCCGGCGGGTTCCCGCGGCGATTGAATTTGCCGGCCCCGCGCGCGATAGTAGATGCCACTGGACATCGCCATCAGCGCAGACACGACACAGGAAGCACAATGTCAGAGCAGCAGGTCAACAACCTCAACGTTCTCGCCCAGGACGTCCTGATCACCCCCGAGGCCCTGAAGCGGGAGATTCCCCTCACCGAGGCCGCCGAGCACACGGTGATCGAGAGCCGCGAGACGATCCAGGCCATCCTCGACGGCCGCGACCCCCGCCTGCTGATGGTGGTGGGGCCCTGCTCCATCCATGACGTGGATGCCGCCTTGGACTACGCCCGCCGCCTGCGCCGGCTAAGCGACGAGGTCAAGGACAGCCTCTACATTGTGATGCGCGTCTACTTCGAGAAGCCCCGCACCACGGTGGGCTGGAAGGGCCTGATCAACGACCCCCACCTCAATGGCTCCTTCGAGATCGAGGAGGGCCTGCACATCGCCCGCAGGCTGCTGGTCGAGCTCGCCGAGATGGGCCTGCCACTGGCCACCGAAGCGCTGGACCCGATCTCGCCCCAGTACCTGCAAGACTGCATCAGCTGGTCGGCGATCGGTGCCCGCACCACCGAGTCCCAGACCCACCGCGAGATGTCCTCTGGGCTCTCCTGCCCGGTAGGCTTCAAGAACGGCACCGATGGCAGCCTCGACGTCGCGGTCAATGCCCTGAAGTCGGTCTCTCACCCGCACAACTTCCTGGGCATCGACCAGGCCGGCCAGGTGGCGATCATCCGCACCCGCGGCAACGCCTACGGCCATGTGGTGCTGCGCGGCGGCAACGGCAAGCCCAACTACGACAGCGTCAGCGTGGCGATGGCCGAGCAGGAGCTCAAGAAGGCCGGGATCAAGCCCAACATCATGATCGACTGCTCCCACGCCAACTCCAACAAGGATGCGGCCCTGCAGCCGCTGGTGCTGGAGAACGTCACCAATCAGATTCTCGAGGGCAATCGCTCGATCATCGGCCTGATGGTCGAATCCAATATCGGCTGGGGCAACCAGAAGATGACCGATGACCCCAGCCAGCTGGAGTACGGCGTATCGATCACCGACGCCTGCATCGACTGGGACACCACCGTCGAGGCCTTCAAGCGCATGAACGAGAAGCTCACGCCGGTCCTGGCCGAGCGATGCCAGGCCGCCTGACCCCTGTCGCGATCCGCATGAGCATGGGCCCGCCGTCAGGCGGGCCCATTCGTTGGGAGCGACACCGCCTCTGGACGCGGCCTTCTCCCCTTCACCCCTGACCCTGCCGCTCAGACCTCACGCACGCCGTCGATCTCGCGCACGAAGGGGGGCAGGGCATCGAGCAGTGCCCGGCCGTAGCGGCGGGTCAGCACCCGGCGATCGAGCAGGGTGATGCGCCCGCTGTCGGCCTCCTTGCGGATCAGCCGGCCACAGGCCTGGACCAGCTTGATCGAGGCGTCCGGCACGCTAATGCGCATGAAGGCATTGCCGCCGCGGCTCTCGATCCACTCGGCCAGCGTCGCCCCCACCGGATCGTCCGGCACCGAGAAGGGCAGCCGGGTGATCACCACATGGGTGAGGTAGTCACCGGGCAGGTCGATCCCCTCGGCGAAGCTCGCCAGGCCGAAGATGATGCTGCCCTCCCCCGCGTCCACCCGCGCCCGGTGGCGGGTGATCAGCTCGCGCTTGGGCAACCGGTCCTGAGCCAGCACCCGCTCGCGGCGCGCCGTCGACAGCGCCTTCTCGACGCCGCGCAGCTGGGCCCGTGAAGAAAAGAGCATCAGCACCGCCTCCCGGTCGCCGAGCCCTTCCACGAAGTCGACGATGGCCCGCTCGTGCCCCTCGCGGTCGGCGGGGTCGACCGCCTCCCGGGGCACGCTGAGCACCGCCCGGGAGTAGTCGAAGGGGCTGGGGAGGCGCTGGTAGCGATAGCGGTTGGCCAGCCCGGCACGCTCCTGCAGCCGCTCGAAGCGCCCCAGGGCAGTGAGCGTCGCCGAGGTCACCACGGCGCCGAAGGTGCTTCCCCATAGGCTCTTCGCCAGGGTATGGGCCGCCGAGACGGGGCTGGCCGAGAAGGTCAGCTCGGGCTCGCCATGGAAGCGCTCCAGGGTCAGCCAGCGCGCACGGGGTGGCTCGCCCTCGGGGTCTGCCTCGGCGAAGGCCAGCCACAGGACATGGGCCTCCAGGGCTCGCCCATGGAGCAGCGCCACCAGCGGCAGCCAGGCCTCGGCCTGTTCCCGCGGCAGGCCGGTGTGCTTGTCGGGGTCGAGACTCTCGCGCAGGATATCGGCCATGCCCTCCAGGGTCCGGGAGAGCTCGGCGAAGAGCACCACCAGCCCCCCGGCCTGCTCGCGCAGCGCCTCGGGGGCTCGCCCCATCTCCAGGCGGTGGTGCCGGCTCTCCTCGCCGTCGGCCAGCCCCTGGGGGCGACCGGCCAGCTGGTGGCCGAGGGCGAAGGCCTCGCCGAGCCGGGGTTCCAGGGCGTTGATCGCCTCCGGGAGGCCCGCCAGCAGCCGTGCCAGGGTCGGCTGGACGGCCAGCGCCTGATTGAGCTCGGTGAGCGAGCTCTTCAGGGTCTTCAGCCAGCGCAGTGCCCCGCCCACGGCGAAGCGGTAGGTGAAGTGCTGGAGGGCCTTGTCGGGCAGGTGATGTCCCTCGTCGAAGACGTGGATGCAGTCGCCCGGGGCGGGCAGTACCACCCCGCCCCCCAGCGCCAGGTCGGCCAGCACCAGGTCGTGGTTGGCGACGATGACATCGGCACTCTCGAGATGGCGGCGCGCACGGAAGAAGGCGCAGGCTCCGAAGTGGCCGCAGCGGCGGTTGGTGCACTGGCGGTGGTCCACGGTGAGGCGGCGCCAGTGGCTGTCCTCGATGGCCTCGGGCCAGCTGTCGCGGTCGCCCTCCCAGCGGCCGTTGCCGTAGGCCTCGCCCAGCTCCTTGGCCAACGCCTGGAAGTCGT
This sequence comes from Halomonas gemina, assembly GCF_023554995.1. Classification (GTDB taxonomy): domain Bacteria; phylum Pseudomonadota; class Gammaproteobacteria; order Pseudomonadales; family Halomonadaceae; genus Halomonas; species Halomonas gemina. The sequence goes on along the minus strand of NZ_JAMJPK010000005.1, from coordinate 275,369 downwards.
CGCCGCCGCTGGCCAGGGACTGCTCGAAGAGCGACAGGGTGGCGTTCTCCTCCCCGCCGTCCAGCGCCTGGTCGAGGCGCGCCACGCAGACATAGCGTCCGCGCCCCTTGGCCAGGGCATAGTCGAAGTCGAGCCCGCTGTGGGCCTTGAGCGCCGGCAGGTCCTGATGGAGCACCTGCTCCTGCAGCGCCACGGTGGCGGTGGCGATGACCAGCCGCTTGCCGCGGGCCTTCGCCACCGGCAGCGCGGCCAGCAGGTAGGCCAGGGTCTTGCCCGTCCCGGTGCCAGCCTCGAGCACGCAGACGTGCTCGTCGCTAACGCGCTTGCCGGCCTCGTCGGCCTCGATGCCCGCCAGGGTGCGGGCGATCTCGGCGATCATCAGCCGCTGGCCGTAGCGCGGCGTGAGCTCGAGGCCCTCCAGTACCCGTCTATAGGCCTCCTGGATCTCGGCCTTCAGCGCCTCCTCAAGCATGGGCCGTCAGAGCAGGCCTTCGGGCGGATGCTCGCAGGGCAGCTTGTCGTTGATGTAGCGCTCGATCTCGGGCAGCGAGAAGGCGTCCTCCTCGCCCACGAAGCTGATCGACACCCCCTTGGCGCCGGCGCGACCGGTGCGCCCGATGCGGTGCACGTAGTCCTCGGGGTCTTCCGGGAGGGTGTAGTTGATCACGTGGCTGACATCCTCGATGTGGATGCCGCGCCCCGCCACGTCGGTGGCCACCAGCACCTGGATCTGGCCCTCGCGGAATTTCTCGAGGGTCTCGATGCGCTGGTTCTGGGGAACATCGCCGGAGAGCATGGCCGCGTTGATGCCGGCCTTCTCGAGCAGGTCGTCAAGCTTGCGCACCAGGTCACGGCGGTTGCCGAACACCATGACCCGGTCGAAGCTCTCCTGCTTGAGCAGGTTGACCAGCAGGCGCTGCTTGTCCTCGTCGCCGACCAGGTAGACGCGCTGGTCGATGTCGGCGGCGTTGTCGACGGTGACCTCGATCTCCACGTGGGCCGGCTCATGGGTCCACTGGCTGGCCAGGTTGAGGATGTCCTGGCTGAAGGTGGCCGAGAACAGGAAGGTCTGGCGCTGCTCCTTGCTCGGCGTGTGGCGGATGATGCGCTTGACGTCGGGAATGAAGCCCATGGAGAGCATGCGGTCCGCCTCGTCCAGCACCAGCACCTCCACCTGGGTGAGGTCGACGTCGCGCTTTTCGTGGAAGTCCAGCAGCCGGCCCGGGGTGGCGACCAGGATATCGAGCCTGTCGCCCAGCGCCTCGCGCTGCTTCTGGTAGTCCATGCCACCCACGACACTGGCGACCTTGAGGTCCGTGAAGCGCGCCAGGGCCTTGGCGTCCTTCTCGATCTGCAGCGCCAGCTCGCGGGTCGGGGCCACGATCAGCGCCCGCGGTGCGCCCGGCTTCTGGCCGTTGGGTGCCTCCTCCTCGAGGAAGTAGGCGAGGATCGAGATCAGGAAGGCGGCGGTCTTGCCGGTGCCGGTCTGGGCCTTGCCCACCACGTCACCGCCCAGCAGGGTCTGGGCCAGGGCCTCGGCCTGGATGGGCGTGCAGTATTCGAAGCCCAAGGCATGGATGGCCCGCATCAACGGCAGCGGCAAGTCGAAGTCATGGAAGCGCCACTTGCCCGCCACGACGGGGACCTGGAACTGGCGCAGGTCCCAGTTCGACTGGCGACGACGCGGCTTGCGCCGGCGACGCTTGGGCTTGCGATTCTGGGCCGGTGCTGTGGTCTGTTCCGACTCGCTCATAGGCTTTGCTGTCTTGTCCGTATCGGTGGATGGGGTGCATGACGCAAACCGGCATTGTACCAGTCTCCGGCGACGAGGGCGCGCCCCGGACGCCTGCCGCGGCTCGCCGCTGTCGGCTGAGCCGCCGCGACTGGTAGAATGGCGCCCATTCATGCAAGGAGTTGCATCATGACACGCCGAAAGAAGACCCGCTCGCTCGCCGACAAGGTGCAGATCCGCACCGGCAAGCGCAAGGATTTCAAGAAGTGGCGCCACGAGAATCCCGACCAGGTCACCTCGACGACCCGCTTCACCCAGAAGAAGCGCCAGCAGCGCAAGCTGCAGGCGGCCCGCAGGATGGCCCGCCAGGAGCAGGGACAGCCGATCGCCATCCACCCCGAGCGCGCCGGCGACGACACCCCTGAACGGAAGGACGACTGAGGATGCGGCTGGTCTCCTTCAACATCAACGGCATCCGCGCCCGCCTGCACCAGCTCGCCGCCCTGGTCGAGGCGCATCGCCCGGCGGTGATCGGCCTGCAGGAAACCAAGGTTCAGGACAGCGAGTTCCCCGTGGCGGCGGTGCAAGCGCTTGGCTATCGCGTCTTCTACCACGGCCAGAAGGGCCACTATGGCGTGGCACTGATGGTCGACACAGCCCAGTGCGGCGAACCGGAAGCGGTCTACTACGGCTTCCCCGATGACGGCGAACAGGCCCAGCGGCGCATGATCGGGGCGCGGCTGCTCCCGGGAGACGGCGCCCCCATCACGGTGTACAACGGCTACTTCCCCCAGGGCGAGAATGTCGAGCACCCCCTGAAGTTTCCCTACAAGCGCGCCTTCTATGCCCAGCTTCAGCGCCTGTTGGAGACGCAGCACCGCCCCGACGAGCGCCTGGCGGTGATGGGCGACTTCAACATCTCACCCGAGGACAGCGACATCGGCATCGGCGAGGCCAACCGCAAGCGCTGGCTGCGCGAGGGCAAGACCAGCTTCCAGCCGGTGGAGCGCGAGTGGCTCGCCGGCATCAAGGCCTGGGGGCTCACCGATAGCTACCGCCTTCGCTACCCGACGTCAGACGACCGCTTCAGCTGGTTCGACTATCGCTCCCGCGGCTTCGAGCGGGAGCCCCGGCGCGGCCTGCGCATCGACCATATCCTGGTCAGCGCGCCGCTGGCCGACAAGGTGGCGGATGCCGGTATCGACTACGAATTGCGCGGCATGGAGAAGCCCTCCGACCATGCGCCGGTCTGGACGGAGCTGACATCGTAGGCAGTCGCCCCACCCTGCTGTCGATGACCTAGGGGGCGGCCGTCGTGGCCATGGCCTCGAGCCAGCGCTCGGCGTCGCCCTGGCCAAGCGCCTGGGCCCGGCCCAGGGCGCGCTCGGCCAGGGCCTGACGGCCCCAGGTGTGGGCCAGCTGGCCGAGCCTTAGCCAGTCCTCGCCGGCGTCGCTGCGCCTGGCCAGGGCCTCCCAGGCAGCCAGGGCACGCTCGCGGTCGCGCGCCGCCTCCCAGGCCTGGGCCAGCAGGCGCCGGTGCGCCTCGCTATCTTCCAGCTCGCCCTCCTCCAGCGCCTCGGCCAGGAACTCGGCCGCCCGCGCCGGGGTGCCACCGGCCAGGTGCAGCTCGATCAGGCGATGCAGGTCCTCGCTGCCGGCGAGCACCCCGCGCCGCCAGCCGGCCTCCCAGATGGCCGCCGCCTGGCCGGCATCGCCGAGCCGTCGGGCCAGGGCCGCGGCCTGACGCCAGCGCTCGGCGTCGGAACTCTCGCCCAGGCCGTCGGCCAGCAACGCGAGGGCCTCGGCATCGAGGCCGGCGCGCCTGAACACCGTGATGGCCAGGCCGCGCTGGGGCTCGCTGGGCGAGGGGGTGACGGCCAGGGCGCGCTCCGCCCAGTCGGCGGCATTATCCCATCGTTCCAGCTCGGCCAGCGCCCGCACCAGTCGCCAGCGATCCCGCGGTTCGCCGTCATGGCGCGTGATCCAGTCGGCCAGCAGCCTGGCACCCTCGGCGGCTTCCCCCGCCGCCAGGCGAAGCCGTGCCTCGTCGCGCTGCCAACGATCCTGCTGCGCCGACTCCACGCCACGAATCTCGCGGGCGGCGAGAAGATGGTCGGCGGCCGTCGCCGGATCGTCGGCGCGTGCCGCGGCCCCGGCGGCCAGCTGCAGGTAGAGGGCCCGGGCCCAGCGGTCGGCGGCGTTGCCGCCGGCCAGGCGCTCGGCCTGGGAAGCCGCCCGCTCGCTCACTGCCTCGATCTCGCCGGCCTCGAGGCGCTGCTGCAGGCGCTCCAGGTCGTCGATAAAGGATCCCGGCATTGCCGGCGCCGCCAGGGCCACGGGAGCCCCCAGCAGCCAGCCGGCGATGACCAGGGAAAGGCGACGAAGGCGCGACATGGGAGCTCCTTTGGCAGGCTATCTCAGCTGGAATTCCAGGCGTTGCCGGGCGCGACGCAGGCCGTCGGCCGGTTCGAAGCGCCACTGGGCGACCGCCTGGCGGGCGGCATCGTCGAAGACGTTGCGCGGCCGGGCGGAGAGCACGCGGATGCTCGCAGGGTCGACTCGACCGTCGGCTCGGATCACGAACGCCAGCTCCACGTGCCCCTCCAGGCCACGACGCTGGGCCCGCGCCGGGTAGTCGGGCGGCACCCGCTCGGTCGGCGCGACCCGGCCCACGTCCACCGGCTCGCTGCTGGCCGGCTTGGCGCTGGCTGCCTGGCGGGAGGACTCGGCCGGCTCCGTCGACGATTCGGCCACCGGCTCGGGTGACGGCGCCGGCTCACGCTGCGGCTCGGATCGAGGCTCGGGTTGCGGCTCCGGCTCGGGTTGCGGCTCCGGCTGGACCTCGCTGAGCTCCGGCAGTGTGGTGTCGAGTTCCAGCGGCTCGGCCGCTTCCGGCGGCAGTTCCGGCTCGGGCAGCGCCATACGATTCTGCGCGATCGGCGCGGGTTCCGGCATCGGCGGGGGCGTCACCGGCGCCGGCGGGGCGACCTCGGCCACCGGCTCGGCCGCCTCGGGTTCCGGCTCGGCCTCGGGCGCCTCGACGCTGGTCAGCGGCATGCTCATCTCCAGCACCTCGATCTCCGGCTCGGGCGGCGATACCAGCAGCGCCAGCAGCCAGAACAGCAGCAGCGCCAGGGTCACGCCAGCCAGCGCCGCGACGGGCACCCGGGTCATGGCGCGCCCCGGGTCGCGGCCACCGCGACCTGCTCCACGCCGGCCTCGCGAATGCGGTCCATGACCTCGATCAGCAGGCCGGTGGTGGCCTCGCGATCGGCCTGGATCACCACCCCGCCATCGCCGCTGACCAGTGCGGCGACCGCCTCGCCGACGCGGTGGGCGTCCACCGGTTCGCCATCCACCCACACGGCCCCCTCCGGGGTGATCGCCACCATCAGCTGGGCATCGGGCTGGGGGCTGGCGGCACTGGACTCGGGCCGCTCGATCTCCACACCGCTCTCCTTGATGAAGCTGGTGGTGACGATGAAGAAGATCAGCATGATGAAGACCACGTCCAGCATCGGGGTCAGGTTGATCTCGCCGGTATCGCCTCCCTCGGCGGCCAGGCTGCGGCGTCTACGCATGGGAATCCTCCACGGCGCGGGCCAGGCGGTCATGCAACCGCTGGTCCTCGCGCCGGATGATCTGTTCGAGTCGGCTGGTGAACAGCAGCCCCACCACCGCCACGGCCATGCCGGCCAGGGTGGGCAGGGTGGCCCGCGCCACGCCGTCGGCCATGGCCCGCGCCTGTCCGGTATCGCTCAGCGCCAGGCTGTCGAAGACGGCGATCATGCCGGTGACGGTACCCAGCAGGCCGAGCAGCGGACAGAGTCCCACCAGCAGCTTCAGCCAGGGCAGCGGGCGCCGCAGCCGGGCGATCAGCTCGCGGGTCCACACCTCGCGCAGGGTCAGGGCGCTCCAGCTGAGGTGGTCATCGCGGGACGCCCAGCGCACGATGAGGGCACGACGGGCGCGGCGATAGGTGAGGCGGAAGAACAGCACCCGCTCCAGGGCAAGGCTGAACAGCAACGCCGCCACCCCGGCGATGCCGACCAGGATGATCCCGCCGGCATCGACCAGCCGTGCCAGGGGCTCAAGCCAGAGCGGCAGCACGGTGTTCGCTCCCGGATGCGCTTGGGGTGGCCTGGCGCTGCTCGAGACTCTCGGCGAGAGCCGCACTGGCCTGGCCCTCCATCACCCCGGCCAGGTGGCGGCTGCGCCCCGCCAGGGCAGTATGGGCGAACAGCAGCGGCACCGCGGTGATCAGGCCCAGCACGGTGGTCACCAGCGCCTGACTGATGCCGCCGGCCATCAGCTGCGGGTCGCCGGTGCCGAACACGGTGATCGCCTGGAAGGTGACGATCATGCCGGTGACCGTGCCCAGCAGGCCCAGCAATGGCGCCACGCCGGCGAGCAGCTTGACCAGCGGCTGGCCGCGTTCGAGGCGCGGCAACTCGGCCAGCACCGCCTCGTCGAGGCGTGCCTCCAGGGCCTCGGGCACGGGGTCGTCGGCGAGCGCCCGGAAGCGCAGCAGCACCCGGCCCAGGGGGTTATCCCCGCGCAGCCGGCTGAGGTCTTGCAACTGGCGGCGCATCGCCACGCTCACCCTGAGCAGGTAGGCATACTGCAGCAGCCCCACCAGCAGGCCGATGGCGCCCAGGGCCACCACCACATAGCCCACGGCGCCCCCCTGCTGTAAGCGTTCCGTCAGGCTGGGCCGCTGGGCCAGGGCCTCGATGACCTGGCCAAGGGTGGGGTCCAGTGCCAGGCGGTCACCCTCCCCGGCCTGGAAATCGACAAGCAGCTCGCTGACCTCCCCCGGCGTGCGCGACGCCGTGGAGAGCACGCCCTCCACGGCGCCAGGCTCCAAGAGCGCGCCTTGGCTGAAGGCCGCCAGGGCGCCCAGGCGCACCACCTCGCGGGTGGCGATCTCGCCGTTGCCGCTCGCCACGGGCGCGTCGAAGGCGACCACCCGGCCGGTCTCGTCGGTCAGCGTCATCAGTGCATCGCCCAGGGCCTCAAGATGCCCTGGCCGGAGCACCTCGGCGTCATCGAGGCGCGGCGGCAACTCGGCGCCACCCACCGTGACCCAACTCTCGGCCAGCGCATCGCGCAGCTCGCCGCTATGACGTGCCAGGGTGTCCAGTACCGCGGTCAGCTCATCACCCTGCTCGGCCTGGCGTTCGTCGAGCTCGTCGCGACGCGCCAGCTGAGCCTGTTCCGCTTCCGACAGGGCCGCGAAGCGTTCCTCGGCCTCCTCGTGGCGCTCCCGCGCCGCCTCGAGGGCCGCCTGCAGGGCATCGCGATCCTCGACCAGCTCGGCCAGCCGTGCGGCATCGCGGACCTCGGCCGCCTCGCGCTCGGCGCGCAGGGTGGTCAGGGGCTCGTCCTGGGCATGGGCGGGCAAGACGGTGACCATCAGCCCCCCCATCACAAGCCCTGCCAGGGAGCGACGCGCAACACGCGTCCAGGGATGACTCATGAACTCGCCTCCGCGTCGGTGGTGGTATCTGTCCGCTCGAGCGACCGGGAGACCGGCAGTGTCAGCAACTCCGGCGCCCGCTGGTCACGGGCGATGCGCAGGCCGAGGCGCAGCTCTGCACGCCCGGCCTCGTCGAGCTTCTGCCAGCGCCGCTCGTCGGCACGCCAGACACCACCCTCGCGCCCGTCGGGGGTCAGATAATAGAGGCCCACCCGACCCAGGCGCAGGAAGTCCACCTCGCGACGGGCCTCCTCCTCACCCAGGGTGCCGCGCCAGGCGTCCAACTCGCGGCCGTAGTCGAGCTCGGTGCGCCAGGCGGCGAGGGTACGATCCAGGCGCTCCGCGGCCGAGGCGTCGGGGTCGTCGAGGCCGGCCTCGAGGCCCTCGGCGCGGGCCAGGCGCTCCTCCTTCAGGAACGGCAGGTCGCGTTCCACCCAGATCCGCAGGCGCGAGACCAGCGCCTGCTCGAGCTGCGGCAGCGCCTCGCGGGTCTCGGCCAGCGTCGCCAGCGCCGCCTCGCGGCTGTCCAGGCGTTCGCCCCGACGCTCCAGGCGAGGCGCCAGGGCGTCGCTGCGCGCCTCCAGGCGCCGAGTCTCGGCCTCCACCCGGCGCAGCTCACGGAGCAGCTCGCGGGTCTCGTCATCGGCCGCGTCGATGCGCGCCTGGAGTTCGGCCTGGCTGCGCTGGGCCTGGCTGGCCTCCTCGACCAGTGGCTCCTGCGCCTGGAGCAGGCCGAGGGACAGCAGTCCGAGGGCAATGCCGGCCGGCAGTTGTAAGCGAAAGGTCCTCACCATGGCTCTCCGTCGTGGTCCCGGGCAGGGCGCTCACCATGCCACCAATACGAACGATTATCAATGCAAGATGACCACCTGTGCCGCTACGATGGTGCCATCCCCGGCCACAGATGGCGCGGCTCATCCACCGGGCATTGACCCGTGACAACCACGGGGGTCGCGTGCGAAAAAAACCGCACCCCGAGGGGTGCGGCTCGTCCGGCGGGAGAGGGGCCCGGCATCAGGCCGTGGCGTTGCGGTAGCGACGCTCGACATCCTCCCAGTTGATCACGTTGAAGAAGGCCGCCACATAGTCCGGGCGCTTGTTCTGGTATTTCAGGTAGTAGGCGTGCTCCCAGACATCCAGTCCCAGCACGGGCGTATTGCCGTCCATGATGGGGCTGTCCTGGTTCAGGGTATTCTCCACCACCAGCTGACCCTTCGGTGTCACGCTCAGCCAGGCCCAGCCGCTGCCGAAGCGACCCAGCGCCGCCTTGGTGAAGGCCTCCTTGAAGGCGTCGAAGCCGCCCAGTTCGTTGTCGATGGCGGTCGCGACCTGGCCCTTGGGCGCACCGCCGCCGCTGGGCGACATCATCTGCCAGAACATCGAATGGTTGGCGTGGCCACCGCCGTTGTTGATCACCGCCTGGCGCTTTCCGTCGGGGACATGATCGAGGTTGGCGATCAGCTCCTCGACGTGCACGTCCTCGAGGCCGGTGCCCTCGAGGGCGGCATTGAGGTTGTTGACATAGGTCTGGTGGTGACGGGAATGGTGGATCTCCATGGTCAACGCATCGATATGCGGTTCCAGGGCATCGTAGGCATAGGGAAGGTCTGGAAGGGTATGCGCCATGATCACTCCTCCTCGTTGGGGTTCGTCGGGATCCGTAGTCCGGTGTCACCCCCAAGGATGGCAGGGAAGCACACTTGCTGCTAATGATTCCTGTTATCCCTTGTATAGAAGATGTTAATCGACGCCCCTGAACGACGCGAGCCGGCCCTCGAGGGGCCGGCTCGCGCATGGGCTGGCGGACGATCGCGGCTGCTTTTCCGCCCCGGCAGCACCGCGAAGGGATTTTATCTAGAGCTTCTGCTCGAGCTCCGGCAGCGCCTCGAAGAGGTCAGCGACCAACCCGTAATCGGCGACCTGGAAGATCGGCGCTTCCTCGTCCTTGTTGATGGCGACGATCACCTTGGAGTCCTTCATCCCCGCCAGGTGCTGGATGGCCCCCGAGATGCCCACGGCGATGTAGAGGTCCGGGGCGACGATCTTGCCGGTCTGGCCCACCTGCATGTCGTTGGGCACGAAGCCGGCGTCCACCGCGGCGCGGGAGGCGCCGATGGCGGCACCCAGCTTGTCGGCGATGCCGTCGAGGAGCTTGAAGTTATCACCGTTGCCCATGCCGCGGCCGCCGGAGATCACCACCTTGGCCGCGCCCAGCTCGGGGCGGTCGGACTGGGCCAGCTCCTCCTTGACGAAGGTGGACTGGGCGTTGTCGGCGACGAAATCCACCGCCTCGACGGCGGCGGAACCCCCCTCGCCCACGGCATCGAAGCCGGTGGTGCGCACGGTGATCACCTTCAGCGCGTCCTCGCTCTGCACGGTGGCGATGGCGTTGCCGGCGTAGATCGGCCGCTTGAAGGTGTCGGCACTCTCCACGGCGATGATCTCGGAGATCTGCGCCACATCCTTGAGCGCGGCTACCCGGGGCAGCACGTTCTTGCCGGTGGTGGAGGCACAGGCCAGCACATGGCTGTAGTCACCGGCCAGCTCCGCAATCAGCGCGGCGGTGGGCTCGGCGAGCAGGTGGGCGTAGGCGGCGTTGTCGGCCACGCGAACCTTGCTCACGCCGTCCAGCTTGGCCGCGGCCTCGGCGATGGCGCCGACATTCTCGCCCGCCACCAGCACGTCGATATCGCCGCCGATGGCCTGAGCGGCCGCGACCACATGGGCGGTGGCGCCAGCCAGGGCGCCGTCGTGATGTTCGGCAAGGACCAGGATGCTCATGAGATCACCTTCGCTTCATTCTTCAGTTTATCGACCAGCTCATCCACCGAGCCCACCTTAACGCCGCCCTGGCGCTCGGCCGGCGGCTCGACCCTGAGCAGCTTGACCTTCGAGGCCACCTCGACGCCGAGCTCCGCCGGGCTCTTGACGTCCATCGGCTTCTTCTTGGCCTTCATGATGTCGGGCAGCTTGGCGTAGCGCGGCTCGTTGAGGCGCAGATCCGTTGTCACGATGGCGGGCAGCGAAAGCTCCACGGTCTGCAGGCCGCCATCGATCTCGCGGGTCACCTGGGCCTTGTCGTTGTCGATGACGACTTCCGAGGCGAAGGTCCCCTGGGGCAGGCCGGTCAGCGCGGCGAGCATCTGGCCGGTCTGGTTGTTGTCGGTGTCGATGGCCTGCTTGCCGAGGATCACCAGGCCCGGCTGCTCCTCCTCGACCAGCTTGGCCAGCGCCTTGGCGGCACCCAGCGACTCGACGCGTTCGTCGGTCTCGACGTGAATGGCGCGGTCGGCACCCAGCGCCAGGGCGGTGCGCAGCTGCTCCTGGGCGGCCTTGGGGCCGACGGTGACGGCGACGATCTCGGTCGCCACCCCGCGCTCCTTCAGGCGCACCGCCTCCTCCACGGCGATCTCGCAGAAGGGGTTCATGGCCATCTTGACGTTGGTGAGGTCGACGTCACTGTTGTCCGGCTTGACCCGGATCTTGACGTTGTAGTCGATGACGCGTTTGACCGCGACGAGTACCTTCATAGTGTCCTCGCTTGGTTCACACTGGGAACCTGATGGTTGGCGAAGCGGACCCTGTCCCGGGTCGATGCGGGAGGAGACCTGCCTCCTTGGAAACCGGCTGGCATACCCTTATGCGTTTCATGCAAGCGTTTGATAGGCGCAGCAACGTAAAAACCCTCTCAATGTGCCATAGCCGCCTCCTGATCAACAATCCCCGGGCAGCTGGGGCGCATGCCGGGCCATGACGCACTGCACCATCGCAGGGGGTGACCCTTTACCGCTATTATGCCTATCATGGGGCATGGCTAGAAGCAAACGACCGTTTTAAATCCTTCCGACGTTGGTCGCATCCAGTGACCGCGTTCTCGGGACAGCAAGGAGAGAGCAGGTGGAAGAACAAGTCGAACGCGATTCCATGGATTTCGATGTGGTCATCGTCGGCGCCGGGCCGTCGGGCCTCTCGGCCGCGGCTCGCCTGATGCAGCAGGCGGGTGAGGCCGGCCAGGAGCTCACGGTGTGCGTGGTGGAGAAGGGCTCCGAGGTGGGCGCCCATATCCTTTCCGGGGCGGTCTTCGAACCCCGCGCCCTCCAGGAGCTCTTCCCCGACTGGAAGGAGCGCGGTGCCCCGCTGACCACACCGGCGACCCGCGACGAGGTCTACCTGCTCAAGGATGCCGAGAAGGGCCAGAAGCTGCCCAATGCCCTGGTGCCGCCCTCCATGCACAACACCGGCGGCCAGAACCATGGTGGAGAGTCCACCCGCTACGTGATCAGCGCCGGCAACCTCTGCCGCTGGCTGGCCGAGCAGGCCGAGGGGCTGGGCGTGGAGATCTTCCCCGGCTTCGCGGCCCAGGAGACCATCGTCGAGGACGGCGTGGTCAAGGGCATCATCGTCGGCGACATGGGGGTCGGCGCCGATGGCCAGCCCAAGGATGGCCACATGCCAGGCATGGAGCTGCGCGCCAAGTACACCCTGTTCGCCGAGGGGGCCCGCGGCCACTTGGGCAAGCGGCTGATCGAGCGCTTCGAGCTCGACGCAGGCAAGGACCCGCAGCACTACGGCATCGGCCTCAAGGAGCTGTGGGACATCCCCGCCGAGCAGCATGAACCCGGACTGGTGCTGCACGGCTCCGGCTGGCCGCTGGACAAGCATACCCACGGCGGCTGGTTCCTCTATCACGCCGAGGACCAGCAGGTGGTGGTCGGCCTGATCATGGACCTCTCCTACCAGAACCCCTGGCTGTCGCCCTTCGACGAGTTCCAGCGCATGAAGCACCACCCGGTGCTGGCGAAGCATCTCGAGGGCGGCAAGCGCGTCGCCTACGGCGCCCGCGCCATCGCCAAGGGCGGCCTGAACTGCCTGCCGAAGATGACCTTCCCCGGGGGCCTGCTGATCGGCTGCGATGCCGGCACGCTGAACTTCGCCAAGATCAAGGGGCTGCACACCGCCATGAAGTCCGGCCTGGTGGCTGCGGAGAGCGTCTTCGAGGCCCTGGGAGAGGGCGACGAGGGTGGCCAGGAGCTCACATCGTTCACCGAGAAGTGGGAAGCCAGCTGGGCCCATGCCGAGCTCGAGGCGAGCGCCAGCTTCGGCCCGGCGATCCACAAGTACGGCACCTTCCTGGGCGGCGCCTACAACTTCGCCGACCAGCTGCTCGGCGGCAGGCTGCCCAACCTCCACGACACCACCCCGGACCATGCGACGCTCAAGCCCGCCGCGGAGTGCGAGAAGATCGACTACCCGAAACCGGACGGCAAGCTCTCCTTCGACAAGCCCTCCTCGGTGTTCCTGTCGAACACCAACCACGAGGAGGACCAGCCCTGCCACCTGAAGCTCACCGACCCTGACCTGCCGATCCGCGACAACCTGCCTAAATACGCCGAACCGGCGCAGCGTTACTGCCCCGTGGGGGTCTACGAGGTGATCGAGGACGACGCAGGTAACCCCAGGTTCCAGATCAACTTCCAGAACTGCGTGCACTGCAAGACCTGCGACATCAAGGACCCGGCCCAGAATATCACCTGGGTGGCACCGGAGGGTGGCGGCGGGCCCAACTACCCGAACATGTGAGGAGCCAGGAGCCAGGAGCCAGGAGCCAGGAGCCAGGAGCCAGGAGCCAGGAGCCAGGAGCCAGGAGCCAGACAGGATGCCCCCTCGCTGCGAGCTACAAGGAGTTTCCTTGTAGCTCGTTTTTCATGGCTTGCAGCTCCGGGCGTAACCCAGGGTCAGTCGCCGGTCGCCACCGGCCGAGAGGGGTCGCGGATCCACTCGCTCCAGGAGCCGGGATAGAGCCTGGGCAAGGGGCGGCCGGCTACCGCATAGGCGAGGATGGTGTGGCAGGCGGTGATCCCGGAGCCGCAGTAGGCGATCGGCGCTTCGCCCTCGGGCAACTCGCGGGCCAGCACCCCGGCGGACTTGAAGTGCCCGTCGTCGGTGAGGTTGTCGGCACTGGGGCGACACAGGGCACCGGGAATATGGCCCGCCACAGGATCGATGGGTTCCGCCTCGCCCCGGAAGCGCTCCCTGGCGCGGACGTCGACCTTGGTCGCGGCGTCCGCCAGGAGCGCCTCGGCCGAGACGTGGCTGTCGTCGCGGTAGGCCGGCTGCCAGTCGGAGCCTGCCGGCATGGCCTCGGGGTCGCCATCCTCCTGCAGCTCGCCCCCCGCCGCCAGCCAGGCCCTGAGCCCCCCGTCGAGGAGCCGGACATCGGGATGACCCGCCCAGCAGGCGAGCATCCACCAGGCCCGTGCCGCCGCGAGCTGACCGCCCACGTCGTCATAGACCACCACCGGCTGTCGCGGCCTGATCCCCAGACGCTGGACCACCGCGGTGAAGGCCGCTGGCGATGGCAGCGGATGCCGGCCACCCTCCCCCGGCGGCCCGGCCAGGTCACGGTCGAGGTCGAGATGGTGGCTGCCCGGCAGGTGGGCGTCCCACCATAGCCGGCGGCCCGCACCGGGCTCGCCCAGGCGGGCACGACAGTCCAGGACCCGGGGCGGGTTGGCGCCCTCGAGGGCATCGGCCAGCGCGCTGGCCGTGATCAGCGGGTGTGTCATGCGTCGACTCCCTCCAGCAGTTCGATGGGGGCCCGGCGGGCGATCAGGCGGCGCCGCCCGGCGTGGTGGAACCGCACCTCGATCACCGGGTTGTCCGGGTCGCCCTCCACCACGCTGATCCGCCCCTCGCCGAACACCGCATGGCGCAGGCGCTGGCCGACCCGGAACCCCTCGGCTCGAGGCTCGGCGGGCCCGGACGAAGCGGCAGGATGCGCCGCCACCAGCGGCAGCGAGTGACCCAGCGAGGCCAGGTAGCGCCGCACCAGGTCGGGGTCGGACACGGGCAGCGGGCCCTGCGCCTCCCCGGCCTGGGCGCCATCGAGCCGGCGGGCCACGCGCTGGCCATCCTCCCAGGCGGACTCGGCAATGAAGCGGCTGGGACGGTGGTCACCGCCGTCATGGAGCAGCACCAGGCGTTCCCGCGCCCGGGTGATGGCCACATAGAAGAGCCGCCGCTCCTCTTCCAGGCGCCCCGGTGTCAGGGGATTGTCGCGAGTATAGTGGGGAAAGTCCTCCTCGTTGACGCCCGCCAGCAGAACCAGCGGCCACTCCAGGCCCTTGGCGCCATGCACGGTACTGATCAGCACCCCGTCGTCGCGGTTCTCCACCGGCCGCGAGAGCAGCTCGATAAAGGCCCGGGTGTCGTTGCCCAGCTCGCCGGCCTGCTCGACCAGCACGTCGAGCAGGCGCACGTCCTCCTCGCCCTTGTCGCGTCGGGCGGCGGCGCGCTTAAGCACCTTCTCGGCCTCCACGGCCTCTACCACGTGCTCGAGCAGCCGCGCGGGAGGCCAGGCCGAGTGACGGGGCAGCTCGCAGAGCAGCGCCCAGCGCTTCTTGAGGGTGCGTCGCTGATGGGGCTTGAGCCCCTCGAGCAGCGGATCGTGACGCTCCGGCCAGCGCTGGGTCTCGGCCAGCCGGTTGGCCAGGGCGATGATCCGTTCCCGGGCCACGAAGGGGGTGGGCTGAGCCAGCAGCATCGCCAGGTGTCCCGGGTCCTGGAGCCAGCGGGGCTCGACGGCCAGGCGCAGGTAGCCGGCCAGGGCCTCGACCAGCGGCAGCCGAAACACGAAGCGGTCCTCCCGGGCGAGGCGAAAGGGGATGCCCTCACGAAGCAGCGCCAGCTGCAGCGGCACCGACAACGCCCAGCTGCGCACCAGCAGGCAGGCCTCATCCAGCCCGCGGCCCCCACGGCGCCAGCCGTCGAGCTCGGCCAGCAGCCCCTGGCTGCCCTGCCCCACGGCCAGGCCGGTGGCGGGATTGCCCGGGGCGGCCAGGCAGAGCTGGTCGGGACGCCGCCGATTGGCGGCGATGGCGTGGTTGGCGGTGAGGGCCAGCGCATGGCCATGCCGGAAGGTGGTCGAGAGCGGATAGTCGCGGGCCGCCCCGAAAGTGGCGGTGAAGTTTTCCAGCATGGTGTCGGGGTGGGCCCCCCGCCACTCGTAGATGCACTGGTTGGCATCGCCGACCGCCATGACCTCGGCATCGCGGCCGGCGAGCAGCGCCAGCAGCCGCTGCTGGGCGGTGTTGATATCCTGGTACTCGTCGATGACCACGTGGTCGAGAAAGCCCTGGACCCGGCCGCGCAGGCCGGCATCCGCTTCCAGCGCCAGCAGCGGACGATAGAGCAGGTCGGCGAAGGTCATCAGCCCCTGGTCGGCCAGCAGTCGCTCGGCATGCTCGAAGGCGGCCACGAAGTGGCCGGTCTCCTCGCCGAAGTCGAGCTGGCGGTGGAGCTCGGCCGGCGAGGCCATCTCGGCCTTCACCAGCCCGCAGAAGTGGGCCAGCGCCTCGAGGCGCTCGGCCTCCAGGGCCGTCTCGCGCGCCTCGGGCGCCTCGCCCAGGGCGGCGAGCGTCGCCTGGCGCAGCAGCCGCTCGAGCTGCCAGTCGGCGGTGAGCAGCTGGCGAGGCGCGAACACCCCCCAGCGGGTCAGGCTCGCGGTCAGCCGGTGGCCGAGGGAGTGGAAAGTGCGCACGTCGGGCAGCGCCTGGCCGGCCGGCGCCGTGGCCGCCAGGCGCGCCTGGAAGTCTTCCCGGGCCGAGCGGTTGAACATCAGCACCAGGATCCGCGCCGGGGGCACCCCCTGCGCGAGCAGGTGCAGCACCCGGGCGACCATGGTCGTGGTCTTGCCGGCACCGGCCACCGCCGCGACCCGGGCGTGCCCCCGGTCATGGGCAACCACGGCGCGCTGCTCGGGGGTCAGCTGGCGGATCAGCGTCATGGCAGCTCGCCATCAGGCGTGTCCGCGTCCAGCCGCCCCAGGGGCTGCCAGCAGCCCTGGCTGGTCAGGCCCAGCTCGAGGGTGCCCCCGCCGAGCTGGCGGGTCTCGGCCTGCTCCACCAGGCGGTAGTAGACGTTGCGCCCCAGCCGCGCCGCGAGCCCGAAGCGCACCGCGACCTCCGGCACCGTTTCGCCGGCCGGCGTCTCGCTGAGCACCAGCCGGTGGGCCTCGCCGAGCGCCAGGCGGTCGCCGACGTTGGTGGTCAGCCACCACCGGTCGTCTCCGTCGCGCTCGGCATCCACCACCAGGAAGGGGCGGTCCTCGACGCGGATCCGCTGCCGCTCGGCCGGCGTCACCAGCACGTAGTCGCCATCGGGTTCGCGGCGCAGGATGGTCGAGAGCAGGCGCACCAGCCGCGGCCGGGCAATGGCTGTGCCCTCATGGATCCAGCGCCCGTCAGCGGCGATGGTGAGGTCCATCTCGCCGAGGTATTCGGGATGCCAGCGATCCACCGGCGGGATCTCGCCCTCGGGATCGATCTGGGCCAGCAGCGGATCGAGTTGCATGGTGCGCCCTCCCCCGGGCCACGGACGACAGGGTGATGAGGATAGCCTAGACCAGCCCCGCGGAGCGCAGTGCCTCGCGCACCTCGGCAGGGGCGTCGGGTGCCGCCGCGCGGAACAGCCGGTAGAAGTTGGCGGTGGTCTGGGCCGCGACCTCCTCGACGCTGATGCCGCGCTCGCCGGCGATGCACTCGGCGACCTCGACCACCCAGGCCGGCTCGTTGGGCTTGCCACGGTACGGCACCGGGGCCAGGTAGGGGCTGTCGGTCTCGATCAGCAGCCGGTCCAGGGGGACCTGGCGGGCCACCTCGCGCAGTGCCTGGGCGCTGTGGAAGGTGACGATGCCGGACAGCGAGATATAGAAGCCGTGACGCACCGCCTCCCGGGCCATCTCCAGGTCCTCGGTAAAGCAGTGCAGCACGCCGCCCACCGCCGGGTCGGTATGTTCACGGATCAGGGCCAGGGTATCGTCGCGCGCCTCGCGGGTATGGATGATCACCGGCAGCTCGAGTTCACGGGCGGCCATCAGCTGGCGGCGAAACCGCTCTCGCTGCACCTCCCGGGAGGGCACCTTGTCAGGCGTCTTGTCGAGGTAGTGGTAGTCCAGGCCGCACTCGCCGATGGCCACGGCAGCGACGCGCTCGGCCGCATCCTTGATCGCCGCGACGCTCGGCTCCTCGGCGACGCTGTGCAGCGGATGGATGCCGGCGGAGATCACCACGTCGTCATGGGCCCGGGCAAGCTCGGCCAGGGTCGGCAGGTCCTCGAGGGTCACGGCGATGGCCAGGAACTGGCGCACGTCCCGGGCGCGGGCGGCATCGAGGGCGGCGGCAAGATCGCCGCCGTGGGTCCCGGGGTCGAGACGGTCGAGATGGCAGTGGGAGTCGACAAACATTCAGAACACAACCGATGTAAAAGAGTGGGCATTGGAGGCTCGGCGCTCGGCGCTCGGCGCTCGGCGCTCTCAGAGCGTATAGGTCGGGGCGCCCTTGTCGAGATGGCCGGCCAGCAGGGTCTCGATGCGATCCCGCACGGCCTGGTCCTCGGCGCTGAAGTGGATGCCGATGCCCGGGACGCGGCGCCCGGCTACCCCCTCGGGCGAGACCCAGACCACCTGGCCGGTGACCGGGACCCGTTCGGCATCTCCCGGGAGCATGAGCAGCAGGAAGACCTCCTGGCCCAGCTCGTAGCGCTCGCGGGTGGGCACGAAGATGCCGCCACGCTCCAGCACCGGCATGTAGGCCGAGAGCAGGGTCGGGACGTCCTGGATCGTCAGGGAGAGCGCTTTCTGTGCGGCCATGGAGCCTCCTCGGTCAAGGGCACAAGGTGTCAGGAGCGCAGCAGCGTGGACCAGCGGACCAGCCAGGCCTCGAGGGCCAGCTGGGGGTTGGGGTTGCCCCCCTCGGCCAGGAGGCGGCGCTGCTCGCGGGCGTAATCCAGCAGGCGGAACCAGTCACGCACCCGGGCATTCTTGACCGCCTGGCGATAGAGCACCAGCAGGTCGGGGTTGCGCAGCTCGCTGGTATTGCCCGATAGCCCCAGACGAATCAGGTCCTCGAGCCAGGCGATACCGTACCACAGGATGGCATCGATGGACTGGCGCTCCAGGCGTGCCGCCTCGGCCACCGGTTCGGCCCCCCTGACCAGCGCCTCGAAGGTATCCAGGAGCTGCTGGCGCAGCGCCCGGGATTCCGGCTCGGCGAGTTCCAGCGCCCGCAGCGGCAGGCCGCCCGCGGCGCGGAAACAGAAGCGGGCCTCCTCCTCGCCGCCCAGCCGCTCGGCCAGCCAGTCGCAGCAGTCGGCCTCGGCCGGCACCGGCAGGCTCCAGTGCTGGCAGCGCGAGCGGATGGTGGGCAGCAGCCGTGAGGGAATGTCGGCAAGCAGCACGAACAGCGTCCGTCCGCCGGGCTCCTCCAGGCTCTTGAGCAGCGCATTGGAGGCCGCCACGTTCATGGCCTCGGCCGGCGAGATCACGATCACGCGATAGCCGCCCTGCTGGGCGGTCTGGGCGACGAAGGCATTGACCTCGCGGACCGGGCCGATGCGGATCTGCCGCTTGCCCTCCTCGGGCGCCACGCGCAGCAGGTCAGGATGGTAACCCGAGGCCAGCATGTGGCAGGCATGGCAGCGGCCGCAGGCATGCTCGCCCGGCGAGGCGCAGAGGGTGCGAGCCACCAGCGCCTCGGCCAGGGAGTGCTTGCCGATGCCGTGGGCGCCGGAGATCAGCAGCGCGTGGGGCAGTCGCCCGGCATCGGCCAGGCGTACCAGCTCCTGCCACCGCGCCTGCAGCCAGGGCAACGGACGGGGGACCTCGACCTCGCTCATGACCAGGCCACCAGCCGCTCGTCCAACCGCGCCAGCAGCTCGGCCTGGACCTCCGCCAGGCCGGCACCGGCGGCGATCACCACCATGCGACCGGGATCCGCCTCGGCACGGGCGAGGTAGGCCCGGCGCACCGCCTCGAAGAAGGCGCCGCGCTCCCGCTCGAAGCGGTCGCGCTCACCGCCCTCCCCCTGGAGGCGTCCAACGAGGCGCTGCTGGGCCGCGGCCATGGGCATGTCCAGCAGCAGCGTCAGGTCGGGCGTGAGGCCCTGCTGGACGAAGGCCTCGAGCTCGGCGATGCGCGCGGCCTCGATGCCCCGTCCGCCGCCCTGATAGGCATAGGTGGCATCGGTGAAGCGGTCGCAGACCACCCAGGCGCCGCGCTCGAGTGCCGGGCGGATCACCCTGGCCAGGTGCTGAGCCCGGGCGGCAAACACCAGCAGCAGTTCGGCATCGGGGTCGAGGGGCTCCTCGCCGGCGGGGTCGAGCAGCAGGCGGCGCATCGCCTCGGCACGCGGCGTGCCGCCGGGCTCACGGGTGGCCACCACCTCGTGGCCACGCGCCCGCAGGTGGTCTACCACCAGGGCCAGGTTGGTGGACTTGCCCACTCCCTCCCCGCCTTCCAGGGTGATCAAGCGTCCTTTTCCTTGATTGCCATTCCGCTCGAGACGTTCCCGGCGACAGTCTCCGGCGTCCCTCGCTGGCCGATCGGGGTCATTATTGCACATGCTTACTCCAATCAGCGATTGCGGATATACCGGTTCACGGCGTTGTTGTGCTCGCGCAGGGTCCGCGAGAAGTGGTGGGTGCCGTCGCCCTTGGCGACGAAGTAGAGCGTCTCGCCCTCCTCGGGCTGCACCGCCGCTTCCAGCGCGGCCCGCCCAGGCAGGGCGATCGGCGTGGGCGGCATGCCCTCGATCACGTAGGTGTTGTAGGGCGTGGCCTCGCGCAGGTCGGCGCGGGTGATGTTGCCTTCATAACGCTCCCCCATGCCGTAGATCACGGTGGGATCGGTCTGCAGCCGCATGCCCCGCTCCAGGCGCCGCTTGAACACGCCGGCGATCTCGGGGCGCTCCTCGGGAGCGCCGGTCTCGCGCTCGATCAGCGAGGCCATGATCAGTGCCTCGTAGGGACTCTCCAGGGGCAGGCCATCGTCACGCTCGGCCCAGACCTCGTCGAGGGTGGCCTCCATGCGTTCCAGGGCCTGGCGCAGGATCTCCAGATCACTGAGCCCCTTGTGGTAGTGGTAGGTATCCGGGAAGAACCAGCCCTCCGGGTGACGCCCCTCGCGGTCGAGCCGGGCCATGACCTCCTCGTCGGAGAGGCCCTTGGTATCATGCGCCAGCTTCGGCGCGGCATCGAGCAACTCGCGCATCTGGCGGAAGGTCCAGCCCTCGGGAACGGTCAGCGGGTAGCGGACCACCTCGTTGCTGCCCAGCAGGGCGAGCAGCTCGCGCCCGCTCATGCCCGGCGCCAGGCGGTACTCCCCGGGGCGCAGGCGTGGCAAGGCCTCGGGTTCCAGGCGGGTAAGCAGCCGGAAGGCCCACGCATCGATGACAATTCCTCGCTCGGCCAGTTCGCTGATCACCCGGTGGTAGCCGGCGCCGTCGGGCACTTCATAGAGGGCCGGCTCCTCGAGGGCGATGGGCGCCTCCAGTCGCGACTGCCAATAGCGATGCCCGGCGAACGCCGCCAGGGCCGCCAGGATGGCCAGAACCAGCAGAATCTTCAGCACACGCCCCATGTGGGTCGTCCTCGTTCAGTCGTCAAGCCGTGTCGGATAGCCCAGCGGCTCATGGGCCACTGCCTGAAGGCGGCGATGCACCGCGCCGATGGTCCAGCGCTGCAGGGCCTCGCCCCCGGCCCCGTCCAGCCGGGCCACCGGCCAGAGACCCTGTACCGAGTTGCCGAGCCAGACCGCCTCGGCAACGGCCAGCACCCCGGGGGCGGCATCGACCTCGGCGATGGGCAGGCGCTCGAGCAGCACCGCCCGCAGCGTGCCGGCCACGCCACAGCGATCCAGGCGCGGGGTCTCCAGCCGCCCCCCTCGCTGCCAGAAGAGGTTCATGCAGGTGGCCTCCACCAGCCGCTCCTCGCCGTCGCAGAGCAGCCCCTCGGCGATGTCGGCCTCCGACCACTCGCCTCGGGCCAGCACGTTCTCCAGGCGATTGAGGTGCTTGAGCCCGGCGAGCGCCGGCTGGAGGCCCAGCCGCAGGCGACAGTGGCGGACGCGCACCCCCACTTTCCAGCGGGCAGCATCGGGGACGAGGGGCGACAGCTGCCAGCGCAGACGGGGAGCGGGCGCCGCGGGAGGCGCATAGCCGCGGCCTCCGCTGCCCCGGGTCACGATCAGCTTGAGGACCATAACCCCTTCACCGGCCTGGGCGAGCGGGCGCTCAAGTTCGTGCTCGGCGGGCATGGGTATGCCCAGCACCCGACAGCCACGCGCCAGGCGCGCCAGGTGGTACTCCCACAGACGCGGGGCACCGTCACGCACCAGCACGGTCTCGAAGAGGCCATCGCCATAGGCGACGCCGCGATCGTCCAGCGGCCAGCCCTCCGACGGGGCTCCGGCGTCCACCCGGTGCGCCTCCGGCCTCACACCCTGGTGAAGACCAGGGTGCCGTTGGTGCCGCCGAAGCCGAAGGAGTTCGACAGGCTGACGTCGATCTTCATCTTGCGGGCGGTATGGGGCACGTAGTCGAGGTTGCAGCCTTCCTGGGGGTTGTCCAGGTTGATGGTCGGCGGCGCCACCTGGTCACGGATGGCCAGCACGCAGAACACCGCCTCGACGGCCCCGGCGGCACCCAGCAGGTGGCCGATCATCGACTTGGTGGAGCTGACGGCCACCGATTTCGCGGCCCCGCCCATCACCTCCTCGACGGCACGGCTCTCGGCCAGGTCGCCGTGGGCGGTCGAGGTGCCGTGGGCATTGATGTAGTCGACGGCCGAGGGGTCGATGCCGGCGTCGCGGATGGCATTGCGCATGGAGCGGGCAGCGCCATGGCCATCTTCCGGCGGCGCGGTCATGTGGTAGGCATCATCGCTCATGCCGAAGCCGGTGAGCTCGGCATAGATGGTGGCCCCGCGGGCCTTGGCCTGCTCGTACTCCTCGAGCACGACCACGCCGGCGCCATCGGAGAGCACGAAGCCGTCGCGGTCCCGGTCCCAGGGCCGGCTCGCCGCGGCCGGGTCGTCATTGCGGGTGGAGAGCGCCCGGGCCGCCGAGAAGCCTCCCAGGCCCAGCGGCGTGGTCGCCATCTCGGCGCCCCCACAGACCATGACGTCGGCATCGCCGTAGGCGATGGTGCGGGCGCTGTAGCCGATATTGTGGGTCCCGGTGGTGCAGGCCGTGGTGATGGCGATGTTGGGCCCCCGGAACCCGTGCTGGATCGCCAGGTTGCCGGAGATCATGTTGATGATCGACCCCGGGACGAAGAAGGGCGAGATCCGCCGCGCCCCGCCCTTGAGCAGGGCATTGTGGTTGTGCTCGATCATCGGCAGGCCACCGATCCCCGAGCCGATGGCCACGCCGATGCGGTCGGCATTGCCGTCGTGGCACTCGATCCCGGCATCCTGGATCGCCTGGCCGCCGGCAGCCATCCCGTACTGGATGAAGAGGTCCATCTTGCGGGCCTCCTTGGGGTTCAGGTACGGGCTGATGTCGAAGTCCTTCACCGACCCGCCGAAGCGCGTGTTGAAGGCGCTGGTATCGAAGTGTTTGATGGGCGCGATACCGCTCTTGCCGGCCAGGATGCTGGCCCAGCTCTCTTCCACGGCATTCCCCACCGGCGTGACCAGACCAAGTCCGGTCACCACAACCCTTCTACGAGCCATCAGCTTTCCTCCAGACAACCTTGGTGACACGACCCCGCGAGAGGGCCGTCATTGCGCGCATTATACCCGAGTCTCCCCGACCTGTGCGGGCTCGGCAAGTTCCTGTCGCGCATAGCACGAGAGCCGTCCTGACATGGCAGGACGGCTCTCCACGGGGCCCTGGCCCCGGACGCCTCAGCAAGCGGTATCGACCGCCACCTTACTGGTGGGCGTTGACGTAGTCGATGGCTTCCTGAACGGTGGTGATCTTCTCGGCTTCCTCGTCGGGAATCTCGGTATCGAACTCCTCTTCGAGCGCCATCACCAGCTCGACGGTATCCAGGGAATCGGCGCCGAGGTCCTCGGTGAAGGAAGAGGAGTTCTGGATGTCTTCTTCCTTGACGTTCAGACGCTCGGCCACAACCTTCTTAACGCGCTCTTCGATGGTGCTCATTATGACGTACTCCAGTCGTTCACATTGGCCGTTCGGAAAACCAGCCGTTAAAGATCCAGATCCGCTAGCCGGAAGCTGCGGGGTAGTTTATAGACGCCCCTGGGCCGGCGCAACCGCCGCCCCCTGGAGGCTTCAACGCATGTTCATGCCGCCGTTGACATGCAGGGTCTCGCCGGTGATGTAGCCCGCCGTGTCGCCGGTCAGGAAGCCCACCGCCGCGGCGATCTCCTCGGGCTCACCGAGCCGCGCCAGCGGAATCTGGCCGAGCAGCGCCTTGTGCTGCTCCTCCGGCAGGGATTGGGTCATGTCGGTGGCGATAAAGCCGGGGGCCACCGCATTGACGGTGATGGCGCGCGAGGCCACCTCACGGGCCAGGGCACGGGTGAAGCCCTCCATGCCCGCCTTGGCGGCGGCATAGTTGGTCTGGCCGAGGTTGCCCATGGTGGCCACCACTGAACTGATCGAAACGATACGCCCGAAACGCGCCCGGGTCATGCCGCGCAGGCAGGCCTTGCTGACGCGGTAGACCGACTTGAGGTTGGTGTCGATCACCGAGTCCCACTCGTCTTCCTTCATGCGCATCAGCAGGTTGTCACGGGTGATGCCGGCATTATTGACCAAGATGGTGGGGGCACCGAACTCCTCGGTGACCGCCTTGACCAGCGCCTCGACGCTGGCCGGGTCGGTGACGTCCAGCGGGCGGCCGGCGCCCTCGATCCCCGCTGCCGCGAGGTCGGCACCGATCCGCTCGGCACCGGCATCGGAGGTGGCGGTACCGATCACGATACGCCCCTGGCGGCCTAGTTCGTGGGCGATGGCACGGCCGATGCCGCGACTGGCCCCGGTGATCAGGGCGACTCTACGCTCGGTTGTCATGGTCTCTATCCGTCTTCGTCCGGGAGTGGATCAGCCATTGGCCGACGGTGACTGGCCGACGGCCTCCCTGGCCAGCTCGAGGGCCGCGGAGAGGCTGTCCGGGTCGTTGACCGCCAGCCCCTTGCTGCCTCGGGCGATTCGCTTGTTGAGCCCGGTGAGCACCTTGCCCGGGCCGCACTCGATGAACACCTCGGCACCGCGGGCGGTCATCGCCTCGATGCAGGAGGTCCAGCGCACCGGCTGATAGAGCTGCTCGATCAGCCGGGTGCGCAGGGTCGCCACGTCGGCATGGGCCTGGGCGTCGACATTCTGGAACACCGTGTAGCGCGGCGAGCGCAGCTCGACATCATCCATGGCCGCCGCCAGGCGCTCGGCGGCAGGACGCATCAGCTCGCAGTGCGACGGCACCGAGACCGGCAGCGGCATCGCGCGCTTGGCGCCGGCTTCCTGGCAGGCTGTGATGGCCCGCTCGACGGCGGCCTTGCTGCCGGCGATCACCACCTGGCCCGGGGCATTGTAGTTGACGGCAGCGACCACGTCGCCGTCGGCGGCACGGGCACAGGCCTGTTCCACGGTGGCGTCATCGAGGCCGAGAATCGCCGCCATGGCGCCCTCCCCGGCGGGGACGGCCGCCTGCATCGCCTCGCCGCGCAGCTTAACCAGCCGCACGCCCTGGGCGAAGGGCAGCGCTCCGGCGCAGACCAGAGCGCTGTACTCGCCCAGGCTGTGGCCGGCCATGGCCCCGGGGCGCGGCCCCTCGAGCTCCTGCCAGACGCGCCACACCGCCACGCTGGCGGTGAGCAGGGCCGGCTGGGTGCAGGCGGTGGCATTGAGCGCCTCGGCCGGTCCCTCCTGCACCACCTGCCAGAGGTCATAGCCCAGGGCATCGGCCGCTTCCTCGAAGGTCGTGCGCACCACGCTGTAGCGCTCTGCCAGCTCGCGCAGCATGCCGATCTGCTGGGAGCCCTGCCCGGGAAAGATGAGGGCAAGGGGTTGCGTCATGTCGATCACCTTTGCGCTTGTTGACTGTCGTCGATGCCGGGCGCGCCCGGCATGATCGGCCCGTCGGGCCTGGATCCGCTGTCGGTTCGACCGCGGACGGCCGAGTCGACAGGGGACCGGCGGTGGTCCAGCTCCGCAGCCAGCCGGGTCGGCAGGTCACGCCTCACTTCGTTCACCGCCCGCTGCACCGCATAGCGAAAGCCCGTGGCATCTGCGCTGCCATGGCTCTTGATCACGATCCCGGCCAGCCCCAGCAGGCTGGCGCCATTGTAGCGCACGGGATCGAGCTCGCCCTTGAGGCGGCGAAGCGCCGGACGGGCGAGCAGCCCTACCACCCGGCTGCTCCAGTGGGCCTCGAACGTCGCCTGGACCCGCTCGACCAGCAGCCGCGCCAGGCCCTCGCTGGCCTTGAGCACGGCATTGCCGACGAAGCCGTCGCAGACTACCACGTCGGCGGCGCCACTGAAGATCCCGTCGCCTTCCACATAGCCCAGGTAGGCGATGTCGGGATGGCGGTGCAGCCAGGCATCGGCGTCGCGCACGCTGCGCGGGCCCTTGGTGCCCTCGACGCCGACATTGAGCAGCGCCACCCGCGGCGCGACGAGGCCGTCCACATGGCGAGCCATCACCTCGCCCATCAGGGCGAAGTCGACCAGCCGCTCGGCACTGGCCTCCACGTTGGCGCCCAGGTCGAGCAGGTAGCAGCGACCCAGATCACGGGTGGGAATGGCAGTGCTGATGGCCGGTCGGGGAATCCCCGCCACCGTACCCAGGGCACGCCGGGCCAGCGCCATCAGGGCACCGGTGTTGCCGGCACTGACCCCGGCCACGGCGTCGCCGGCGGCGACGCAGTCGAGCATCCGGGCCATGCTGGTGTCGCCCCCGTGACGCAGCGCCTCGCTGGGTCGCTGGGACTGCTGCACGACCGCTGGAGCGTCGCCGAC
This sequence comes from Halomonas gemina, assembly GCF_023554995.1. GTDB lineage: Bacteria > Pseudomonadota > Gammaproteobacteria > Pseudomonadales > Halomonadaceae > Halomonas > Halomonas gemina. Next base: position 249,396 of record NZ_JAMJPK010000005.1, on the reverse strand, counting down.
CCGTAGACGCGACGCCGCCGCGGCAAGCTGCCGCGGCAGGCGGGCTATCTCGTCTTCCAGCAGGCCGGCGGGGCCGAACAGGTGGAGCTCGAGATCGGGGTCGGCGCCGGCAGCCGCGGCGGACCCCATGATGGCCGGGCGGGGACCTAGGTCCCCGCCCATCGCATCGATGGCGATCCGCACGTCAACGGCCAGCCATTACCATCCAGGATGCCGTCGCGTCAGGCGTCGACGACCTTGCGTCCACGGTAGAAGCCGTCCGGGGACACGTGGTGGCGCAGGTGGGTGGTGCCGGTCTCCTTGTCCTGGGAGAGGGCCGGCGCGGTGAGGGCGTCGTGGCTGCGACGCATGCCGCGCTTGGAACGGGTCTTGCGGTTCTTTTGAACTGCCATGGGTTGTCACTCCAGAGTGAAACGAGGATATATCAGGGTTTGCCCTTGATCTGCCGCAGCACATCGAAAGGGCTAGCCGGGGCGCTAGCCGACGCGTCGGTCGCCTCCCCGCTGTTCAGCTGGTCGCGCGAGACCGGACACTCGGCCTCGTCGTGGTAAACCACCTGGGGCAGGCTGAGGATGAGCTCATCCTCGACCACCGCCAGCAGGTTCAGCTGTTCGTTTTCCACCAGCACCGGCTCGTGGGTGCTCGGCAGCTCGGCGGCCAGGGCGTCACTGGTGACCATGCCCAGCCGGAAATCGCTCTCCACCTGCTGCGCCATGGGCTCGAGGCAGCGCCGGCACGGCAGCTGCAACTCGGCCTGCAGATGGCCACGGATCTCCCGTCGCCCCTGGGGGTCGATGGCAAAATCCAGCCATACCTGGGCATCGCCGGACTGGGCGCCGACTTCCTCGGCGAGCCGCGCCATCTCGGCGAGCGCCACCAGGCCTTCCAGGTGTTCGGCACGGGCCACGAGCTTGTAGGGCTCGACCCTACCGGGGAGTCTTGTAGTCAACATAGGCGCGCAATGATAGGCACTCCCCCTGCCCCTGTCAAAGCCGCCAGCGTCCCAGGTTACCATGGTGGCGAGGCGCCATGACCGGCGCTGCCGACTTACCGCTCCACCGACACGACCCGGAGAATGCCCATGCCCCGCCTGATCCTTGCCTCGGGCTCCCCCTGGCGCCGCCAGCTGCTCGATCGCCTGGGGATCCCCTATGCCTGGGAGAGCCCCGACATCGACGAGACACCGCGCCCGGGCGAGGACCCCGAGGCCCTGGTCCATCGCCTGGCGCTGACCAAGGCCGAGCGGCTGGCCGAACGCTTTCCCGCACACCTGATCGTCGGCTCCGACCAGGTGGCGCTGTTCGACGGCGAGGTCCTCGGCAAGCCAGGTGACGAGGCCACCGCCCGCGCCAACCTGGCCCGCTTCTCGGGCCGGCGCGTGCGCTTCCTTACCGGCCTGGCGCTGCTCGACAGCGGGCACGGCCGCCACCGGGTCTGCCACGAGACCTATGATGTGGTGTTCCGCCGGCTCAGCGAGGGCGAGATTGCCCGCTACGTGGAGAGGGAAAGGCCCCTGGACAGCGCCGGCAGCTTCCGCATGGAGGGACTGGGCATCGCGCTGTTCGAGAAGCTCGAGGGGGACGACCCCAACACCCTGGTCGGCCTGCCGCTGATCCGGCTCTGCGAGATGCTACGCGAAGCCGGCCTGGACCCTCTCGGACCAAACACTCAATAAGCCGGCGCTGCTACAGACAGCAGCGCCGGGGACAGGTCGTAGAGGGGGTCGTATGCCAGGGGTGAGGAGCACTGCTCCGAACGGGCTGGCCATGGATGGCTAGCACCGGACCTGCAAGCGGAGCAGGATGCGAGAGCGAAGCAGGGCATCGGTAGCGCCCAGGGAGGGGTTCACTGCGCCCCCTCGCAGACCTGTCGCCGGGCAAGCCGCGAGCCATGAAGGAGGCGCTAGTGGACCTGATAGCGTAACGGCGACTCCCCTCGCGGTAGGCCAAGCCACTCCATGGCGACGCGGCCGAACTGGCGAGAGATCCGCTCGAAGGGGTCCAGGCGTGGCGTGTAGTCGCGCAATCGCGCCTCGCCGAGCCGCGCGCGAGCCACGCCGTCGAGGCTGTCGAGCCTGTCCACCAGCCCCAGCTCGAGGGCCTGCTCGCCGCTCCAGATCAGCCCGCTGAACAGTCGCTCGTCGTCGGCCAGCCGGTCGCCGCGTCCCTCGCGCACGTCGTCGATGAACTGGCGGTGGGTGGTGGAGAGCACCTCCTGCCAGAATTCGCGCTGCGCCGGGGCGATGTCCGAGAAGGGGTCGAGGAACGCCTTGTTGTCGCCGGCCGTGAAGACGCGACGCTCGACGCCCAGGCGCCCGATGGCCTCCTCGAAGCCGAACCCGGCGTGGATGACCCCGATCGAACCCACCAGGCTGGCCGGTGCGGCGATGATCTCGTCGGCCGCCGCGGCCACGTAGTAGGCGCCACTGGCCCCGATGTCCTCGATCACCGCCAGCACCGGTTTGTCGCCGGACTCGCGCAGCCGCATCACCGCCTCGAAGATGCGCTGGGACTGCACGGGGCTGCCGCCGGGGCTGTCGATATGCAGCACCACCGCCGCGGCCTCGTCCGCCCGCCAGGCTCGCTCCAGGCCCTCGATGATCCGCTCGGCGCTGGCCGGCGAGTCGCTGTCGATCACCCCCTTGACCTCGATGACACCGAGGTGCGGCCGGGCAGGCGCCCCGCTCCCCGTGGTACCCAGGATCGCGTAGAGCGAGATCGAGAGTGAGGCCAGGATCAGCAGCAAAAAAAAGAAGCGGAAGAACAGCTTCCAGCGCCGGGAGCGTCGCTGCTCCACCAGCACCCCGCCGATCCAGCGATCCATCATCTCCAGCTGGGCCAGGCGCTGGCGTTCGCGCAGCGTCTCGGCATCCTCGGCGGACGGCGGCGCCCCATCAGCCCGCTGCGCCTCGCGCTCACGGCGGGCCTGCTCCGGGGTCAGCTCCGGTCCGCTGGTCCAGCGATCGTCACGCTTGTCGTCGTCACTCATGGTCGTCCTGTCCCTTGGTCAGCTAGCCGTGCAGCCAGTCGAAGAGCTCGGGTACCGACTGGGCGGTGAACACCGGCCGGCTGGCGGAGAGGCGCGCCGGGGCATGCACCCCCCAGGTCACCGCCACTCGGTCCATGCCCAGCGCTCGGGCCATCTCGAGGTCGTATTCGGTATCGCCGATCATCACCGCCTCGCCGACCTCGATATCGAGTTCGGCGAGGAGCTCCTCGAGCATCCGGGGATGCGGCTTGGAGAGGGTCTCGTCGGCGGTACGGCTGGCATGGAACCAGCCGCCGCTGCCGCTCTCGCGAAAGATGCGATCCAGCCCCCGGCGGCTCTTGCCGGTGGCCACGGCCAGCCGCTGGCCCGCCCTGCCCCGCAGCCGGTCAAGGCCGGCCTCGACGCCGGAATAGAAGCGCATGGGGCCGGTATCGCCCTCGACGAAATGGAAGGCATAGCGCGCCCGGAGCAGTTCGGCGCGCTCGGCGTCGATGCCGGGGCAGAGGGTGGCAATGGCCTCGGGCAGCCCCAGGCCGATGATGTTGCGGACCGCCTCCGCCTCCAGCTCGCCCCAGCCGGCTTCCCGGGAGGCCACCTGCATGCTGGAGACGATCCGGGCGATGGAGTCCATCAGGGTGCCATCCCAGTCGAAGATGGCCAGTCGATAGCGCATGAAGCCTCCGTGTCAGCGGGAACGACGGGCGCGGTCAAGCACCGCCTCGAGGTCACCGGGCAGCGGCGCCCTGATCTTCACTGGCCGACCACTGCTGGGCTCGGGAAAGGTCAGGGCCGCGGCATGCAGGAAGAGGCGCGACAGCCCCAGCGAGGCGGAGAGTCGCTGGCTCTCGCGGCTGCCGTACTTGTCGTCGCCTAGCAGCGGATGGCCGGCATGGGCCGCATGCACGCGGATCTGGTGGGTCCGCCCGGTGACCGGTTCGGCCTCGACCAGGGTGGCCTTCTCGAAGGCCTCGCGCACCGCGAAGCGCGTCCGGGCCACCTTGCCGGCCGTATCGACCCGCACCCGCCGCTCGCCGTTGGCAAGCTCATAGCGGTCGAGCCGGACGCTGACGAAGTCGCGTCGCGCCGGCCAGCGCCCGGCCACCAGCGCCAGGTACTGCTTGTCCATCTGGCGCTCCTTGAGCGAGGCGTTGAGCGCCAGCAGCGCCGGGCGCGACTTGGCCAGCAGCAGGCAGCCGGAAGTATCACGGTCCAGGCGGTGGACCAGCTCCAGGAAATCGAGGTCCTCACGCACCTGGCGCAACGCCTCTATCAGGCCGATCTTCACCCCGCTGCCGCCATGCACGGCGAGCCCCGAGGGCTTGTTGATCACCAGCCAGTCGCGCCCCTCCAACAGCACGCTGCCGGCGAGCAGGTTGCGCAGGTTGTCGCTGACCTCGCGGACCGCCTCCCGGGGCGTGAGGCGCAGCGGGGGGATGCGCACCATGTCGCCCAGTGCCAGGCGGGTATCGGCCTTGACCCGCTTCTTGTTCACCCGCACCTCGCCCTTGCGCACGATGCGGTAGATGAGCGCCCTGGGCGCCCCCTTCATGCGCGTCAACAGGAAGTTGTCGACCCGCTGGCCGACCTGGCCCTCGGTCACTTCCACCCACTGCACGTCGCGCCCTTCGGCCATGCCGCCACTCCACTGGATACCTGCTCGAAAGGCGCATTCTACCGCAGTGCAGGCCATCCTGCGCCAATTGCTGGCCACCCCCTTTGCTGTTATATTGCCAGCTCGCTTCACTGGGTCGTCACGACCCGCCAGAGCGCCTGCACGACAGACACGCAGGCCGGAGCGAAAAGTTCAGGCCGCGATGATCCTCGCCAATCCGAGGTCCCGCCGCCGACAAGCAAGCGTTAGAACGCCACGCCCGGCTTCGGTCGCGCTCCCTGCAGCACGGCCGAAGACCACGGGATACGTACAACAACGTGCCGGAGGCCGGCGTTGGCGAATCGATGAATGCCAGGTGTTGGCGGTGACCGCAGGGCCGGATGGGCGACGTCCCACCGAGACATGTCCTGCCTCCGCCCCGTACTCAACATGATCATGCCGTGTCGGATCCATCGTGCAAGGATGACCCGGGGCGGCCGGGCGCACTACCGCATCCGCGACATGCGCTGAGCACAAGCACGCAGCAACCAGCGGTTCGCCTCCGTCGTTGACCGCCGTCCGGCGCGTCCCTACTTGCGAGACGACATGAAACGGATGCTCATCAATGCGACCCAGCCCGAAGAGCTGCGTGTCGCGCTGGTCGATGGACAACGCCTCTACGACCTGGACATCGAGTCCGGTGCCCGTGAACAGAAGAAAGCCAACATCTACCGCGGCAAGATCACCCGGGTGGAACCCTCCCTCGAAGCTGCCTTCGTCGACTTCGGTGCCGACCGTCACGGCTTCCTGCCGCTCAAGGAGGTCTCCCGCGACTACTTCCTGAAGGAGCCCTCGGGCCGCCCCAGCATCAAGGAGGTGCTCAAGGAGGGCCAGGAAGTCATCGTGCAGGTGGACAAGGAAGAGCGCGGCAACAAGGGCGCCGCCCTGACCACCTTCATCAGCCTCGCCGGTCGCTTCCTGGTGCTGATGCCCAACAACCCCCGGGCCGGCGGGATCTCGCGGCGCATCGAGGGCGAGGAGCGCAGCCAGCTCAAGGAGGCCATGAGCCAGCTCACCGTGCCCGACAAGATGGGCCTGATCGTGCGCACGGCGGGCATCGGCCGCTCCCCCGAGGAGCTGCAGTGGGACTTGGACTACCTGGTGCAGGTATGGGAGTCGATCACCGAGGAGGCCGGCAAGCGCCCGGCGCCCTTCCTGATCTACCGCGAATCCAACGTCATCATCCGCGCCATGCGCGACTACCTGCGCCAGGACATTGGCGAGGTGCTGATCGACAGCGAGCAGGTCCATCAGGAGGCCCTGTCCTTCATCCGTCAGGTGATGCCCTCATACCAGCAGAAGATCAAGCTCTACGTCGACGAGGTCCCGCTCTTCTCGCGCTTCCAGATCGAGTCGCAGATCGAGACCGCCTACGAGCGCGAGGTCAAGCTTCCCTCCGGCGGCTCCATCGTCATCGACCACACCGAGGCACTGGTCTCCATCGACATCAACTCGGCGCGCGCCACCCGCGGCAGCGACATCGAGGAGACCGCCCTGCAGACCAACCTGGAGGCGGCCGACGAGATCGCCCGCCAGCTGCGCCTGCGCGACATCGGCGGCCTGGTGGTGATCGACTTCATCGACATGAGCCCGGCGCGCAACCAGCGCGAGGTCGAGAACCGCATGCGCGACGCGCTCAAGCTCGACCGTGCCCGGGTGCAGATCGGCCGCATCTCCCGCTTCGGCCTGATGGAGATGTCCCGACAGCGCCTGCGCCCCTCGCTGGGCGAGACCAGCGGCGTGGTCTGCCCGCGCTGCGATGGCCAGGGCACCATCCGCGATGTGCGTTCCATCTCGCTCTCCATCATGCGCCTCATCGAGGAAGAGGCCATGAAGGAGCGTAGCGCCCAGATCCGCGCCATCCTGCCGGTGCCGGTGGCCACCTACCTGCTCAACGAGAAGCGCGCCGTGCTGGCCGAGATCGAGCGCCGCCAGGGCGTGCGCGTGGTGATGCTGCCCAACCCGGACATGGACACGCCCCACTACGATGTCCAGCGCCTGCGCGACGACCACGTCGACGAGGAAGGGACCACGACGCTGTCCAGCTTCGAACTCTCCACCGACACCGAAGTGGGCAAGGAGCCGGAAGCCGCCTTCGGCAAGCCGGTCCAGCGCGCCGAGGCCGCCGTGAAGACGGTGATCCACCACGAACCGGCGCCCGCCTCCCTGCAGCAGGAAGAGGCCCCGACCCCGACTCCGCCCCCGGCGCCACCCAAGGCCGCGGCCAAGGCACCGGTCGCCCCACCCGTCGCCGAACCCCAGGCCGGCTTGCTGGGTCGCCTGGTCAAGGGCCTGGCCAAGCTGCTCGGCAGCGACGAGGCACCCGCCGGCACCGAGCAGAAGCCCTCCGCCCGCCAGGGCGAGTCGCGTAGCGAGCAGGGCACACGCAAGCCCGCTCAGCGCGACGACGAGCGCGGTGGCCGCAACGGCCGCCAGCGTCGCCCGCGCAGCGACGAACGGCGCAGCTCGCCTCGCCAGGAAGGCGAGCGTGGTGAGGGCAAGACGGAAGGCAGCGACAACCGTGACAATCGCGGCAGCCGCGGCGGTCGTGGTCGCGGCGGTCGCCCTGACGAAGGCCGCCAGGCCCGCCAGCAGGAGGCGCCCAAGTCGCGTGATGAAAAGTCACGTGATGACAAGTCTTGCGACGACAAGGCCCGTGATCAGAAGCCCCGAGACGAGAAGCCCCGGGATGACGCACGCCGCCAGAGAGGCGGCGACAAGCCGACCGAGTCGCCGAGCGACAAGCGTGCCGAAAAGCCGGCAGCCGCCGACACCCCGGTAGATGACGGCAAGCCCAAGCGCACACGCAACAACCCGCGTCAGCGGACGCGCAAGCATGCCATCAACCCCAAGGCCGAGGCCGAGCAGCAGCGCCTGCTAGCCGAGGCCGGCCCCGAAACCGCTGCCGCCAAGGCAAACACCGACGCCAAGCCCGCCGAGGTGCAGGCCGAGTCAGAAGCAGCCAAGCAGCCAAGCGGTCAGGCCGCCAAGGCCGAACCCAAGGCGGAGGCGCCGAAGGCGGAGGAGAAAGCTGCCGAGAAGCCTGCCGAGGCGAAGGCCGAGCCCAAGGCGGAGGCGCCGAAGGCCGAGCAGAAAGCGGCCGAGAAGCCTGCCGAGGCGAAGGCCGAGCCCAAGGCGGAGGCGCCGAAGCCCGAGCAGAAGCCGGCCGAGAAGCCTGCCGAAGCGAAGGCCGAGCCCAAGGCGGAGGCGCCGAAGGCGGAGCAGAAAGCGGCCGAGAAGCCTGCCGAAGCGAAGGCCGAGCCCAAGGCAGAGGCGCCGAAGCCCGAGCAGAAGCCGGCCGAGAAGCCTGCCGAGGCGAAGGCCGAGCCCAAGGCGGAGGCGCCGAAGGCGGAGCAGAAAGCTGCCGAGAAGCCTACCGAAGCCAAGGCCGAGCCCAAGGCGGAGGCACCGAAGGCAGAGCAGAAAGCGGCCGAGAAGCCCGCAGAGGCGAAAGCCGACACCAAGCCGGAAGCGAAGGCCGAGGAGAAGACGGAGAGCCGCGCCAGCCGCCGTCGGCGGCGCCGCGCTCACAACGACCCGCGGGAGATCCGCCGTCGCGAGCAGGAGGCTAAGGCCCAGGAGGGCAAGCAGGGCTGACGCCCCCGCTTCTCGCCTGCACCACTGACAGCGCCCGCAGCCACGGCTGCGGGCGCTGTCATGTCAGGGCCGGGAAGATGCGGGCCGGCGCGGCCAGGCGGGGCTCGCGCGCCAGGGTCACGCCAAAGCGCTCGCGTACGCTGTCGGCCACCCGCCCGGCGAAGTCCAGCAGCTCCAGCGCACTGCCACCGCCGAAGTGCACCAGCACCAGCGCCTGGCGCTCATGCACGCCGAAATGCCCCTGTCGCCAGCCCTTGAGGCCACACTGGTCGATCAGCCAGCCGGCCGCCAGCTTCACCCGACCATCGGGCTGGGGGAAGTGCGGCATCGTCGGATGGGCATCCACCAGCTTCCCGGCCAGGTCGGCCGCCACCAGGGGGTTCTTGAAGAAACTGCCGGCATTGCCCAGCACGGCCGGGTCGGGCAGCTTCTCGCGTCGGATCGCACAGACCGCCTCGGCCACCTCCAGCGCACTCGGCGAGGCGCCCACCCGGCCGGCCAGGTCACCGTAGCCGAGCCGGGGCCGCGGGATGCGCGACAGGCGCAGCACCAGCCGGGTGATGACCACGCGCCCCTCCAGGGCACCCTTGAAGATACTGTCGCGATAGCCGAAGGCACACGCCTGTGGCGCGAGTATCGCCTCACGGCCATCGTCGAGATGAACCAGGTGCACCGCCTCGATGACATCGCTCAGTTCCACGCCGTAGGCACCGATGTTCTGGATCGGCGCGGCCCCGCAGTGCCCGGGAATCAGTGCCAGGTTCTCGGTGCCCCAGAGCCCCCTGGCGGCCAGTGCCATGACCAGCTCATGCCACACCACCGCGGCCTCGGCATGTACATGGACGCAACCGCCCTCACCCTCTTCCAGCCACCAGTCACGCAAGGCAGGACGGACCACCAGGCCCGGGAGCCATGACGGCAGGATCAGGTTGCTGCCGCCTCCCAGCAGGGTCAGCGGCCAGCCCTCGCGCTGGACCAGGTCCAGCGCCTCGCGCAGCTCGTCGCGGCCGGCCGGCGCTACGAAGCGTTCCGCCCGGCACGGCAGGCCCAGGGTATTGTCCCGGGAGAGGTCGTGGTGGGCGCAAAGCGCCAGGCTCAAGGCCCCGGCTCCAGGTGTGCCTCGATCTCCTCGAGCAGGCCCCGGGAGGCCGCCTCGATCAGGTCCAGCACCTCGTCGAAGCCCCGGTCACCGCCGAAGTAGGGATCGGGCACGGCGCGCTCAGGATGACCGGCATACGCCAGCAACAGCCGAGCCGGCACCCGGCTATGCGGCGGGCGCCGCGCCTCGATGGCCGAGAGGTTGTCATGGTCCATGGCCAGCAGCACGTCGAAGCGCTCGAAGTCGTCAACGACGAGCTGCCGGGCGCGCAGCCCGGAGAGGTCGACGCCGCGGCGGGAGGCGGCCTCCTGGGCGCGGGGATCCGGCGCCTTGCCCACGTGCCAGGGGCCGATGCCGCAGGAATCCACCTCCACCCGGTGAGCCAGCCCGCGTTCATCGAGCAGGCGACGGAACACGCCCTCGGCGGTGGGCGAGCGGCAGATATTGCCGAGGCAGACGAAGAGCACACGCATCAGTGACCTCCCGAGCGCTGCAGCAGTTCACGGACCCGTGCCAGGTCCGCCTCGGTATCCACGCCCGCCGGGTGCGGCACCCGGGCCAGCGCCACCTGGATGGCATGGCCATGGTGGAGGGCACGCAGCTGCTCGAGCTGTTCCAGGCGCTCCAGCGGCGAAGGGGGCCAGTCGCGGTAGTCGGCGAGAAACCCTGCCCGATAGGCATAGAGGCCGATGTGCCGCAGCCAGGCATCGGTCTCCAGCAGTGCGGGGCGACGGGCGAAGGCGTCCCTGTCCCAGGGGATGGGGGCCCGCGAGAAATAGAGGGCGCGACCGGAGAGCGCACGCACCACCTTGACCGCATTGGGGTTGAAGAGCGTCTCGACGTCGCTGATCGGTTCGGCCAGGGTGGCGATGGAGGCGTCGGGATCGTCGAAGAGCCGCGCCGCCACCTGGTCGATCAGCAGCGGCGGGATCAGCGGCTCGTCGCCCTGGACATTGACCAGCACGGCGTCCTCGGCCAGCCCCAGGCGCTCGGCCACTTCGGCCAGGCGGTCGGTCCCCGAGGGGTGGTCGTCGGCGGTGAGCAGCACCTCGGCGCCGCACGGGGCCAGTGCCTCGGCGACGCGCCGGTCATCGGTGGCCACCACCACCCGGGCGGCACTGCTCTCCCGTGCCCGCCGCCAGACATGGGCTACCATGGGTTCGCCGGCGATCTCGGCCAGCGGCTTGCCAGGCAGCCGCGAGGAGGCAAAGCGCGCCGGGATGACGGCGATGAACTCCTGCATGGGACCTCCTCAGGACTCGCCGGTGCGACCGGGAGAGTCGTGCAGCTTCTCGTCGACGTCCATCGGCCGGGCTTCCTCGGGCAGCATCACCGGGATGCCGTCGCGAATCGGGTAGGCGAGGCCATCGTAATGGCACGCCAGCTCACCGGCCTCGCGGTTGTACTTCAACTTGCCCTTGCACAGCGGGCAGATCAGCATGGCCAGCAGTTCCTTGTCCATGGCTCCCCCTCGGATGGGTTTCAGGTGGCGGCACGGGATGTTCGCCGCGCCGCCTGGGTTGAGAGTAACACCAGCCGCGTCTGCAGCCAGTCGATGAAGGCGGCGTCGGGCCGGGCTTCCACCTCGAGGACCCAGCTATCGAAGGGCGCCAGCCCACGACATTTCACCGCGTCCTTGGCCGTCATCACCACCGGCCGACGGTCGGCGAAGGCCAGGTCGGCCGCCGTGAAGCGATGGTGGTCGGCGAAGGCGTGGGGGATCGGCTCCACGCCCAGCGCCTCCAGGGTGGCGAAGAAGCGTGCCGGGTGACCGATCCCGGCCACGGCATGCGCCGGCCCGGCGAAGGGTGGCGGCGAGGGCGGCACCCGCCTGCCGTCGCCGAGGCGACGCCAGGCCGAGGGCACCAGCGTCATGCCATGGGCCCCGGCCGGCGCCGCGAAGGCCGGCTGGCCGTTGACCACCACGGCATCCACCCCGTCGAGCCGCTCCAATGGCTCGCGCAGCGGCCCCGCCGGCAGGCAGCGGCCGTTGCCGAAGCCTCGGCGGCCATCCACGACCACCAGTTCCAGGTCACGTCCCAGCGCCAGGTGCTGCAGGCCATCATCGCCGATCAGGATATCGCATCCCGCCGCCAGCAGTCGCCTCGCGCCCCGGGGGCGATCGGGGTCGACCACCACCGGCACCCCCGCCTGGTCCGCCAGCATGCGAGGCTCGTCACCGCAGGCCGTGACCGGCGTGTCGGCATCCAGCAGCAGCGGATAGCGGTCGCTGCGACCGCCATAGCCCCGCGACAGGATACCGGGCGACCAGCCCCGCTCGACGAGAAAGCGGGCCAGCCAGGCCACCAGCGGCGACTTGCCGGTGCCGCCCAGAGTGATGTTGCCGACCACGATCACCGGCACCGGCGCCTGCCAGACGACCCGCCTGCCCGCCGCAAAGGCCGCGACGCGACGCCGCACGGCCAGCCGATAGAGGGCCTCCAGCGGCCGCAGAGCCACCAGCCAGGCATCGCCGCGGTAGGCCGCCGCCAGCCAGCGCTCGCCGATACTGCCCGCCATGGATCAGGCCGGCTCCTGGAACTGCAGCCGATGCAGGGCCGCATAGGCCCCGTCCCGCGCCAGCAGCTCGGCATGGCTGCCCTGCTCGACGACCTCGCCCTGTTCGAGCACCAGGATGCGGTCGGCGCGCTCGATGGTCGAGAGGCGGTGGGCGATGACGAAGGTGGTGCGCCCCCGGCAGACCTCCTCCAGGGCCGCCTGGATATGCCGCTCAGACTCGGTATCCAGGGCCGAGGTCGCCTCATCGAGCACCAGCAGCGGCGCATCCTTGAAGATCGCCCGGGCGATGGCCAGGCGCTGGCGCTGTCCGCCGGAGAGCATCACGCCGTTCTCACCGACCACGGCGTCGTAGCCCCCCGGCATGCGCTCGATGAACTCGTGGGCATGGGCGGCGCGCGCCGCGGCCTCGATCTCCGCCCGATCGGGGTCGGCGATCCCGTAGGCGATGTTGTCGGCGATGCTGGCATTGAACAGGGTGACCTGCTGGGAGACCAGGGCAATCTGGCGGCGCAGCGGTTGCAGGCGGAACGCCTCCAGCGGCACCTCATCGACCAGGATGCGCCCCGCCGTCGGGTGATAGAAACGTGGCAGCAGGCCCACCAGGGTCGACTTGCCGCTGCCGGAGCGCCCGACGATGGCGACCATCTCGCCGGGTGCCACCTCCAGGTCGATGCCCTTGAGCACTTCGGGCTGGTCCTCGCCGTAGGCGAAGCGCACCCCATCGAGGCGAACCCGGCCGGCGAGGCGGCCGGGGTCACGGGTGCCCTCGTCGCTCTCCGGGGGCTCCTCGAGCAGCCCGAACAGCTCGCCGGCGGCGGCGATGCCCTTCTGGATCTCGCTGTTGATCTCGGTGAGCTGGCGGACCGGCTTGGCCATCAGCGCGGCGGCGGTGACGAAGGCCACGAACTCGCCGGGGGTCATGGCGTCCAGCAGGGTCGGCGACATGGCCAGCCACACCAGCACCGCCAGGGACAGCGCCACCAGCAGCTGGATCACCGGGGTGCTGGTGGCCTTGGTCAACGCCTCCTTCATGCTCTGCCGCCGGTTGACCTCGCTGGCCGCGGCGAAGCGCGCCTTCTCGTACTCCTCGGCGCCGTGGGTGCGCACCACCCGGTAGCCGGAGAGCGCCTCGGAGGCCACGTGGGTGACGTCGCCCATGGAGCGCTGGATGCGCCGCGAGATGCGCCGAAAGCGCTTGCTGGCATAGCTGACCACGCCGCCGATCAGCGGCGTCACGGCCAGGAACAGCAGGGTCAGCATCCAGTTGGTCCACAGCAGGTAGGCCACCAGGCCGATGACGAAGAAGCCCTCGCGCAGCAGGATGGTGACGGCCTTGGTGGCGGCGCCGGTGACCTGCTCGACGTGGTAGGTGACCCGCGAGATCAGGTGTCCCGTGGAGTGGCCATCGAAGAAGTGTCCCGGCAGGTGCAGCATGTGGTTGAAGACGTCACAGCGCAGCACATGCACCAGGTTGCGCGCCACGCTGCTCATGAAGTAGGTGCCGAGGAAGGTGCCGAGCCCGCGGGCCGCGAACATCCCCACCACGAACAGCGGCAGGAAGAGCCGGAAGGCGGCATCGGGGTTCTGGATACCGTCGATGAGTCGCTTCATCATCTCCGCCAGGGCGGTGCTCGAGGCGGCATAGATGACATAGCCGAGGATCGCCAGGGAGAAGGCCCGCCAGTAGGGCTTCACGTAGCCCAGCAGGCGCTTGTAGAGGGTCCAGCCGGAATGTTCGATCACGGTGTCTCCGCTTGAGGGGTTGAGGCCGACGCGGTGGCGATGCGCACGCGGCGGATCTCCAGGCCGGCGGCACGGTCCAGGACACGCACCACGTCGGCATGGGTGGCCCGCCCATCGGCCTCCACCACCAGGCCGAATTCGCGGGCCTGCTCGGCCTCGGCGGCCAGCGCCTCGCCCAGCGTGCCGGCGGTATGGACCTGCTCGCCCAGCCGGTAGTCGCCCGCGGCGGTCACCACCAGGGTCACCGGGGATGTCTCCATGTCCTGGCCACTCTCGCTCTCGGGGAGCTCTAGCTCCAGCGCCTGGCGGGTCTCGAAGGTGGTCGAGACCATGAAGAAGATCAGCAGCAGGAAGACCACGTCGATCAGCGGGGTCAGGTTAACCTCCACCGGGTCGCGTCGCCGCCGGGGAAACCTCACGGCTGCTTCACCCTGGGCGCGATACGCCCATCGGCCTCCAGCTGCTCGTCGCCGCGCCCCCCCGGCCGGGACTCGTCAGCGTGCCGCTCGGCAAGCACCAGTTCGCCCGGGTAGTGGGCGAGATACTCGACCACTTGTCCGGCCTGCTCCTCCATGCGCACCGTGATGTCCTCGACTCGGCGCTGGAAGTAGCGATGGAACATCAGCGACGGGATCGCCACGGTGAGGCCTGCCGCGGTGGTGACCAGGGCGCGGGAGATGCCGCCGGCCAGGTCGGCGGTACGGCTGGCCCCGTCGCCGGTGACGATCACCGCGAAGACCTCGATCATGCCCACCACGGTGCCCAGCAGGCCGATCAGGGGCGTGATGGCGGCGATGGTGCCCAGGGGGCTCAGGAAGCGCTCCATGTCATGGATCACCGCGGTGGCCGCCTCCTGGAGCCGCGCACGCACCTGCTCGTGACCGAGCCGGGCATTGCGCAGCCCGGCGGCGAGCACGCCGCCCAGCGGGGAGTGCCCTTCCAGCCAGTAGAGGTTGACCTGCCCCCGCGCCACCAGCCGACAGACCTCCTGCCCCAGCCCGTAGGGGGCGATGCGACGCGCCCTGAGGGTCCACAGGCGCTCGATGATGATCACCGTGGCCAGCAGCGAGCAACCCAGCAGCGGCACCATCAACCAGCCCCCGGCGATCAGGGCATCCATCATGTCCATGCGGTTTCCCCTTGCAGATGACCGGCCCCGAGACCGGGCGTCAGTGAGGCGATTCTAACGCAAGGCAGCCCCCTCCGACACCGCCCCGCCGCCAGGCGGTCGGTCGCTCGGCACGCAGGCTCGGGCGGGTTTTCTCGCCGAGCCACAGGGTCACGGCACCGTCCAGGGCGGTGTTCCACAGGCAGCTGCCGACGTCACGGAAGCGGCGCACGACGGGGGCTGCCGGATGGCCGAAGGGGTTGTCGCGCGCCGCACTGAAGACCACGTGGCGGGGCGACAGGCGCCGCACCAGCGGAATGCCGGAACTGGTGCTGCTGCCGTGGTGCCCCGCCACCAGCAGAGCGACCCGCGAAGGGAGTTCGGCGAGGAAACGCCGCTCGATATCGCGGCCCACATCACCGGTAATCAGCAGGTGGCGCTCGCCGACGCTCGCCAGCAGCACGCAGGAGCGGTCGTTGGACGAAAGCTCGCCGCTCTCGGCCGGTGGCCAGAGGATCCGGAAGGTCACGCCATCGCGCCGCCACTCGCGGCCAGCCACGCAGGGCTCCGTCGGCACGTCGAGGGCCTCGCCGGGCGGCACCAGGAAGCGCTTCACCCGGTGCTGCTCGCGCAGGGCCGGCAGGCCGCCGGCGTGATCCTGGTCGGCATGGCTGATGATGACGTCATCGAAGCGCTGTCCCGGGGGCCAGAGTGAGCCGAGCGGCATGAAGCCGGAACCGAAGCGCGGCCCGGTGTCATGGAGCGCGCGATAGCCGGCGGTACGCAGCTCGACCAGCTGGCCCTGACCCACGTCGTGGACCCGGACCCGCAGCAGCCCCTCGGCGGGCACCGGGGACGAGGAGGAGAGGCCAAGCGGCACCAGCAGCAGCGCCGCCGTACCGACCAGCCGCAGGCGCGCCGCCAGGCCCGGCAGCGCCCACAGCAGGGCCGCGAGCCCCAGGGCCAGCCCCAGCGGGCCGACCCGCGACGGCGACGGCAACCAGAGGGGCAGCCAGGTGGCGGCCAGGCCCAGCAGCGCTGACAGGGCGTCGGCCAGCAGGCCGAACAGGGTCCAGCACAGCGCCGAGAGCGGCGGCAGCCAGGCCGTCAGCCAGCCAAGCAGCCCCAGGGGCACCATCAGGCTGCTGACCAGGGGGACGGCAACCAGGTTAAGCAGCGGGGCGGCCGGCGCCAGGCGATCGAAGGCCAGCAGCACGGCGGCGGCCATCAGCGGCGCCAGCAGCAGCTGGGTACGAACCAGGGCCCGGAGCCAGCCGCTCACCCCCTGCGGGCGCGCCCTCCCCTGCCAGATGAGGATCAGCAGTGCCACGGCGGCGAACGACAGCCAGAGGCCGGGACGCCAGGCCGACAGGGGGTCGGCCAGCAGCACCAGCGCCAGGGCCAGCCACCAGGCCTGCCAGGGGCCGGGCGAATGGCGCCCGCTGGCCACCCAGAGCCCTACCAGGGTCATGATCATGGCGCGAAGCGCAGGGGGCTCCAGGCCGGCCAGGCCGGCATACCCTACCGCCGCCGCAGCCGACAGCCACCAGGGCCACACCGCCAGGCGCCATCCCCCGGGGGTGACCAGCCGGGCAAGCCCCCTTGCCAGCCACAGGGCGAAGGCGGCTACCAGCCCCACGTGCAGCCCCGAGATCACCATCAGGTGGGTGGTGCCGGTGGCGTTGAGCAGGTCCCAGTCGCGCGTCTCCAGCCGCTCGCTCGCCCCCAGGGTCAGGGCCGCCAGCCAGCGCCGGTGGCGTGGTGCCAGCGCCTGTTCGTCGAGGTGGGCCAGCGCCAGCCGGTGCAGCGAGAAGGGGGCGGAGGCCAGGCGGCGAGGAGGTGGCTCGCGGCGCACATAGCCGCTGGCCTGGATGCCCTCCCGCCACAGCCAGCCGCGATAGTCGAAGGTGCCGGGGTTGGCGAAGCCCGAGGGCGGACGCAGGCGAGCCGTCAGCTGCCAGCGTTCGCCGGGCACCATGGCCGGGGCGTCGAAGAAGGAGAGCCGGACCCGCTCGAGGTCGCGACAATCGGGCAATGTCTCTGCCAGGGGGCGGCACTCGGTGACCTCCAGCATCAGTCGCGCCAGCCGCTCGTCCCGGGTCACCGCGGTCAGCCGCCCCTCCAGCCGCAGGTCCTGACGGGTCAGCCCCGGGGCGAGCTCGCCGCCGCGCACCATCAGCAGCTGGACCGCCACCAGGGCCACCACCACCAGCCCCATCGCGAGGCGCGCTCGGCGACCGGCCAGGGCAACCAGCAGGCCGATGGCCAGGGCCTCGAGGGCCCCCGGCACGGCAAGATGGCCCCCCAGCACGCCGGCCAGCACGGCGAGTGCCAGGGGAATGGCCAGGCCCAGCTGCATGGCATCGTCCCTGAACGGCAAGCATGACGACCCGCCAGTCCCCCAGCGGCGTCACATTGAGGGGGCTTCATGGCGAGGCAAGCGACTTGTATGGATAATAGCCCGGGTTTGGAAGCCGCGAGCCCCTCGTCCATGCCGCGCCGACTGCTGCAGCGCTACCTGCCCCACCCCGATGCCCTCAGGCGCCGACGCTCCCTGCGCTTCGTCAGCCACCTGATCGGCAACCCCTCGCTATGGGTGCTGACGCGACGCAGCGTGGCCAATGCCTTCTCCGTGGGGCTTTTCAGCGCCCTGCTGCCGATTCCCTTCCAGATGCTGGTGGCCGCCTTCGGGGCCTGGCTGGTTCGCTGCAACCTGCCGCTCTCCATCGGCCTGGTGTGGATCACCAACCCCCTGACGATGCCGCTGATCTTCTACGGCAACTACCGGCTCGGGGCCTGGCTGCTGGACATACCGGTTCGCCAGGCCCCGGAGCGAGTCTCCACCCGCTGGATCGCCGAGCAGCTGCTGGAGATCCTGCCGACGCTGGCCCTGGGCTCGCTGGTCGCGGCGGTGGCGATTGCCGCCCTGGCCAACCTGGTGATCCGTCTGGTGTGGCGCTGGCAGGTCTCGCGGAGCTGGAAGGCACGGGCGCGCCGACGCCGGCGACAGCGGACCGCCGGCCGGGAGGAGTGAGGCCGCCAGGCCGAATCACCAGGTAGAGAAGTGCCAGCTCAGTCGGCCCCGGCCTGCTCGACCAGGCGTCCGCCGTCGAGTCGAAGGACGCGATCCTGATGGGCGGCGAGCGCCGGGTCGTGGGTGACGATCACGAAGGCGCAGGCCGCGCTGCTTGCCAGCTCGTCCATCAGCGCCAGGATGCTCGCCGCCGTGGTCTGGTCCAGGTTGCCGGTGGGCTCGTCCATCAGCACCAGGCTGGGGTCGGTGACCAGCGCCCGGGCGATGGCCACCCGCTGGCGCTCCCCCCCCGAGAGCTCGCCCGGCTTGTGGTCGGCGCGTTCGGCCATGCCGACCCGCGCCAGCAGCTGCCGGGCGCGCTCCTCGGCCACCCGCTTGCGCTGGCCGCGCACGATCAGCGGCAGGGCGGCATTCTCCAGGGCGGTGAACTCCGCCAGCAGATGGTGGAACTGGTAGACGAAGCCGATCCGACGGTTGCGAAAGCGCCCCAGGTCGGCGTCACCCAGTTCCAGCAGCGACTCGCCGGCGATGCGCACCTCGCCGCGACTCGGGCGATCCAGTCCGCCCAGCAGGTTGAGCAGGGTCGTCTTGCCGGAGCCGGAGCTGCCGACCACGGCCACCCGCTCGCCGGCCAGGACCTGCATCGTCAGGCCATCCAGCACGGTGAGGTCCCGCGGTCCCTCGCGATAGACCCGGGTTAGGTCACGGCATTCGAGCATCACCTGCCCCGCGGAGGGCGTGACGTCGCCTTGGGTCATGGCGGTCTCACTCATAGCGCAGCACCTCGGCAGGCTGCACCCGGGCGGCGCGCCAGGCCGGGTACAGGGTGGAGAGGAAGGTCAGCACGAAGGCCGCGGAGACGATATTGCCCACATCGCTCCAGATCAGGCGCGACGGCAGGTTGCTGATGAAGTAGACGCCGGCATCGAGGAAGTGGATACCCAGGGTGCTCTCCACCCAGCCAATCAGGTCCGACACGGTCCAGGCCAGCAGCACGCCCAGGGTCACGCCCACCAGGATGCCGATCACCCCGATCGCCAGCCCCTGGACGATGAAGATTCCCATGATCGAGCGTGGCGTGGCGCCGATGGTGCGCAGGATGGCGATGTCGGCCCGCTTGTCGGTCACCACCATCACCAGGGTGGAGACGATGTTGAAGGCCGCCACGGCGATGATCACCGTCAGCAGCAGCGCGATCATGCGCTTCTCCATCTGGATGGCCTGGAAGAGGTTGCCATGCGAGTAGGTCCAGTCGAGCCCGCGGAAGCCTGACCCCAGCTCATCGATGATCGCCCGGGTCTCGCTGCCCGCGGCGAAGAGGTCGTCCAGCTCGAGGCGCAGGCCGCCGACCGCGTCGCCCAGCCGTGCCAGAGTCTGCATGTCGTCGATGTGGGCATAGGCCAGGGAGGCATCCAGGTCAGCCCCGACGCTGAAGATGCCGCTCACGGTGAAGCGCTTGAGCCGCGGGAAGACCCCGGCCGGGGTGATCGAGGCCTCGGGCACCAGCAGCGTCACCCGGTCGCCCACGCCGACGCCCAGGCGACGCGCCAGGATCGAGCCGAGCACGATGTTCCACTCGCCGGGGGTGAGGTCGTCGAGGCTACCGTTGCTCATGTTCTCATCGATGATCGACACCCGGCCTTCCCACTCGGGCTCGATGCCGATGACCATGGCGCCCTCGTTGCGCCCACCCACCGAGAACATGCCCTGCTGCTCGACATAGGGGGCGGCGCCGATCACCCGCTCGCGCTCAATGAGGCGCTCGGCCAGCGGCTGCCAGTCGGTGAGCCCGCCCGGCGCCTCGATCTTGGTGTGCGGCACCATGCCCAGCACCCGGGTGCGCAGCTCGTGGTCGAAGCCATTCATCACCGAGAGCACCAGGATGAGCACCGCGACCCCCAGCATGAGCCCCAGCATGGAGGTCAGTGAGATGAAGGAGATGAAGTGGTTGCGACGCTTGGCGCGCACGTAGCGCAGCCCGATCAGGAAGGGAAGACGGTCGAACATGGGCACATTCCTTGTCGGCGGGCGCCCATGGTACGGTTTTTTGGCATCTGCTGCATCGCCGGCGCCGCGCGTTTGCGCGATCATTGCATCATTGCCGGCGACGACCTACATTGCGCCGGCACGACCCGAGACGACCTGCACGAGACCCGCCCATGGCCCATCGCCTGCTCCCCGAATGGCATCCTCAGGATGCCGTGCTCCTCACCTGGCCCAGTCCCGACAGCGACTGGGCCCCGCTGCTCGAACGCATCGAGGCGACGCTGGAGGCCATGGTGGTGGCGATCGCCCGCTACCAGGTGGTGCTGGTCGCCGTGCCGGATGCCGCAACCCGCAGCCACCTGGCCCACCGCTTCGCCTGCCTCGGCGTCGAGGCCACCCGCCTGAGGCTGGTGGTCGCTCCCGCCGACGACACCTGGACCCGCGATCATGGCCCGCTCGGCGTGGCGCGCGACGGCGAGTCGCTGCTGCTCGACTACCGCTTCACCGGCTGGGGTGGCAAGTTCGAGGCCGCCCGCGACAACACCCTGACGCGCCGCCTGGCAGACGCCGGCAGCTTCGCCTGCCCGGTGGCATCCCGCGACCTGGTGCTCGAGGGCGGCGCCATCGACACCGATGGCGAAGGCACCCTGCTGACCACCGAGGCCTGCCTGCTCAACCCCAACCGCAATCCCGATCTCGACAGGACGGCGATCGAGGCGCGCCTGGCGGCCGAGCTCGGGATCACGCGGGTGCTGTGGCTGGCCAACGGCCACCTGGAGGGAGACGATACCGACAGCCATGTCGACACCCTGGTGCGTTTCTGCGATCCGGCCACGCTGGCCTATGTGCGGTGCGACGACCCGGCCGACCCCCACTACCCGGCACTGGCTGCCCTGGAGGCCGAGCTGCGCGCCCTGCGGCGCGCCGACGGCGAGCCCTACCGGCTGGTTGCCCTGCCCTGGCCGCGGCCCTGCCATGACCCGGTGGATGGCCACCGACTGCCGGCGACCTACGCCAACTTCCTGATCATCAACGGCGCCGTGCTGGTGCCGGCCTATGGCGACGCCACCGACAGCCGGGCCCTCGCCACCCTGGGCGAGGCCTTCCCGGGCCGCGACATCATCCCCATCGACTGCCTGAGCGTGATCCGCCAGCACGGCAGCCTGCACTGCCTGACCATGCAGCTGCCCCAGGGCAGCCTGGCCGACACGCCCCGCCCCTGACCCACAAGGAGAGCCTCATGTCCCGCACCCTGAAGGTGGGCCTGGTCCAGCAGCCCGCCTGGCCCGACAAGGCCCGGAGTCTCGCCGAGAGCGAGGCCGGCATCCGCGAGCTAGCCACCGCCGGCGCCGAGCTGGTCATGCTGCAGGAACTGCATGCCACCCACTACTTCTGCCAGACCGAGGAGACCGAGGTCTTCGACCTGGCCGAGCCGCTCGACGGGCCGAGCGGCACGCGGCTGGCGAGCCTGGCGAAGGAGCTCGACATCGTGCTGGTGGGGTCGCTCTTCGAGCGCCGTGCGGCCGGCCTCTACCACAATACCGCCGTGGTCTACGACCGTGACCGCGGCCGCGTGGGCCACTACCGCAAGATGCACATCCCCGACGATCCGGGTTTCTATGAAAAGTTCTACTTCACTCCCGGGGACCAGGACGACGCCCGCGGCCAGGGCTTCCAGCCGATCGACACCTCACTGGGACGCCTGGGCGTGCTGGTGTGCTGGGACCAGTGGTACCCGGAGGCGGCAAGGCTGATGGCGCTGGCCGGCGCGGAGCTGCTGCTATACCCCACCGCCATCGGCTGGCATCCGCCGGACGACACCCCGGAGAAGCAGCGGCAGAAGGAGGCCTGGACCCTGATCCAGCGCAGCCATGGCGTGGCCAATGGCCTGCCGGTGATCGTCGCCAACCGGGTCGGCCACGAGCCGGACCCATCCGGCGCCACGCCGGGCATCGACTTCTGGGGCGGCAGCTTCATCTGCGGCCCCCAGGGCGAGCTGCTCGCCCATGCCGGCCAGGAGGCGGAACGGATGCTGGTGACGCTGGACATGACGCGCAGCGAGGAGGTGCGGCGCATCTGGCCCTACCTCCGGGACCGCCGCATCGACGCCTATGGGGATCTGACGCGGCGCTATCGGGACTGACCACGCTAGGCGCGAGCGGCCAAGCCGCCAAGCCGCCAAGCCGCCAAAAATGTGGAGTGCTGCCACGCAAAAGCAAACCCCGAGGCAATGGCCTCGGGGTTTGCTTGTAGCTCGGCGCTTGGCGCTTACTTCCAGAAATCGCGGATCGAGGCGATGCCCTGGGCCCCTACCGCGCGGGCATGATGAGCATCGAAGCGCGTCATGCCGCCCAGGGCGAAGACCGGCATGCCGGCGTGCTCCACCAGCTGCTGGAAGTCGTGCCAGCCGATCGGCGCCACTTCCGGGTGGGAGGGGGTGGTGCGCAGCGGCGAGAGGGTCACGAAGTCGCAGCCGATGCGGCGTGCCTGATCCAGCTGCCGCCGATCATGGGTCGAGGCGGAGAGCCATTTTCCCTCGGGCAGCGGGCGTCGCTCCAGGCTCATCAGCCGGTCGCTGGTCAGGTGGATGCCATCGGCGGGCACGGCCTCCAACAGCGATGGCTCGCCATTGAGCACCAGGCGGGCGCCCCGCTGATGACACAGCGCCAGGGCCTGCTCGGCGCGCTTCAGGTAGTCCGCCTCCCCCAGCGACTTGCCGCGCAGCTGGATCAGGCGCACCCCGTCCTCGTCGAGGGCGCGGGCCAGTCGCTCGATGAACCGCCCCTCGTCGGCCTCCTCCCCGGTGATCAGGTACTCGGTGGGCAGCATGACCGCCCGCAGGATCGGCAGGTTGGCCGCCGGGAAGGGGTAGTTCACCAGCTCGCTCATGGGCACCCAGCGCACCGCCTGCCCCTCGCGACCGAACGGCTCGCCGGCGAAATCGTGCACCTGCCACACATCCAGCAGGATATGCTTGTCGGAATATTCGTGGTGGATGCGGATCAGCGGCTGTGCCCGCCGGATCTCGACGCCGAGCTCCTCGTGCAGCTCGCGTTTCAGTGCCTCGAGGCCGGTCTCGTAGGGTGCCAGCTTGCCGCCGGGAAACTCCCAGAGCCCGCCGTGATCGACGTTGGAGGGGCGACGGGCGAGGAGCACCTCACTGCCGTCGCCACTGATGATGGCGGCCGCCGCCACATGCACCCTTCTCTTCACCATTGCGTTCATTGACTCCTACCCGCTGGTCCACGCGGCCTTGCCGCCGCGCGGGGTTGCTGTCTGGCTGCCGACCGTCCCCGCCGGTCAGCTGCGATAGTCGGCATTGATGGTCACGTAGTCGTGGGACAGGTCCGAGGTCCATACCGTGGCGCTCTGCTCGCCGCGCCCCAGGGCAATGCGGATGACGATCTCCTCGCCGGCCATCACCGCGCTGCCGGCCTCCTCGGTGTATCCCGGGGCGCGTCCGCCCCTCTCGACCAGGCGCACCTCGCCCAGGTCGATGGTGACCCGGTCCACGTCGAATGCCTCGACGGGGGCACGCCCCACCGCGGCCAGGATCCGCCCCCAGTTGGCATCAGAGGCATAGAGGGCCGTCTTGACCAGCGGCGAGTGGGCCACGGTGAAGGCCACGTCCAGGGCCTCGCGACGGCTGCGCGCCTGGTCGACCTGCAAGGTGACGAACTTGGTCGCCCCCTCGCCATCGCGGACCACCGCCTGGGCCAGTTCAGTCATCACCCGCTGCAGGCCGTTGCGGAAGATGGCCAGGTCCGCCTCGTCTTCCACTACGGCACCACGCCCGGTACTGATCAACAGGCAGGCATCGTTGGTCGAGGTATCGCTGTCCACGGTGATGCAGTTGAAGGAGCGCTCCACCGCCTCGCGCAGCAGCTGGTCGAGCAGCACCGGCGCCAGCGCCGCATCGGTGGCCACGAAGGCCAGCATGGTGGCCATGTCGGGACGGATCATCCCCGAGCCCTTGGCGATGCCGTTGATGGTCACCGTCTCGTTGCCCAGCGCCAGGGTCACGCTGGCGCCCTTGGCCCGGGTATCGGTGGTCAGGATCCCTTCACCGGCCTCTCGCCAGGCGGCTGGCCCATCGTCGAGGGCCTGCAGGGCCGCGGGCAGGCCCGCCAGCAGCCGTTCCATGGGCAGCGGTTCACCGATCACCCCGGTGGAGAACGGCAGCACGCTCTGCTCGCCCACCCCGGCCAGCCGTGCCAGCTCGGCACACGTCGCACGGGCATCTCGCAGTCCCGTCTCGCCGGTACCGGCATTGGCATTTCCGGTGTTGATCACCAGGTAACGTGCCCCTTCCCCGCGCGCCGTGCAGGCGGCCAGGTGCTCGCGGGCCACCGTCACCGGCGCCGCACAGAAGGCATTGCGGGTGAAGGCCCCGGACACCCTGGCCCCCTCGGGGATCTCGATCACCACCAGGTCACGGCGATCGGGCTTCTTGATCCCGGCCCTGGCGGTGCCCAGCCGCAACCCCTCGATCACCGGCATCTCCGGAAAACGTGTCTCGCCCACTGCCATCGTCTCGTCTCCTGTCCCGACCGGGGTTCCCGGCCCGTCTCCTCAGCTCAGCTTGCCGCAGCACTGCTTGTACTTCTTGCCCGACCCGCAGGGGCAGGGATCATTGCGGCCGACCTTGGGGCCCTCGCGCCGCAATGGGCGACCGTCGGCCCCCGGGGCCGGAGCGATCGGGGCATCGTCCTGTTCATCGGCCGCCATTGACGGCGCGTCGTGACGGCTCGCCGCGCTGGCCTTCTCGCGCTCCAGCGCCTCGCGGCGCTGGCGCTCCAGGGCCTCGACCTCCTCGGGGCGGCGCACCTGGACATGGCTGAGGATGCGGGTCACGTCGGCCTTGATGTTGGTGAGCAGGTTCTGGAACAGCTCGAAAGCCTCGCGCTTGTACTCCTGCTTGGGATTCTTCTGGGCATAGCCGCGCAGGTGGATCCCGCGGCGCAGGTGGTCCATGGACTGCAGGTGCTCCTTCCAGCGGGTGTCGAGCACCTGCAGCATCACCTGCTTCTCGAAACGGCGCATCAGCTCCTCGCCGGCCTCTGCCACCTTGGCCTCGTAGGCCTCACGATGCATCGCCTGCAGCCGCTCGCGCAGCTGCTCCTCGTGGAAGCGCTCGTCCTGCTCGGCCCACTCGACCACCGGCGCCTCGAGGTTGAACTCGCTCTTGAGGTGATCCTGGAGGCCGGCCAGGTCCCACTGCTCGGGCAGGCTCTGGGGCGGCACGAACTCGCTGATGGCGAGGTCCAGCACCTCCTCGCGGATGCCCTTGACGCTGTCGGAGACGTCCTCCGCGGCGAGGATCTCGTTGCGCTGCTCATAGATGACCCGACGTTGGTCGTTGGCCACGTCGTCATACTCGAGCAGCTGCTTGCGGATATCGAAGTTGCGGCCCTCTACCTTCTTCTGGGCGCGCTCCACGGCATTGGAGACCATCTTGTGCTCGATCGCCTCGCCGTGCTCCAGCCCCAGGGCCTTCATCATGCGCTGCACCCGGTCGGAGCCGAACAGGCGCATCAGGTTGTCTTCCAGCGAGAGGAAGAAGCGCGTCGAGCCGGGATCCCCCTGGCGACCGGCGCGACCGCGCAGCTGGTTGTCGATGCGCCGCGACTCGTGGCGCTCGGAGCCGACCACGTGCAGGCCGCCGGCCTCGAGCACCGCCTCGTGGCGGGCCTGCCACTCGGCCTTGAGCTGCTCGACCTGGGCCTCGGAGGGGTTCTCCAGCTTGGCGACCTCGGCCTCCCAGTTGCCACCCAGCACGATGTCGGTGCCACGC
Source organism: Halomonas gemina (assembly GCF_023554995.1). GTDB lineage: Bacteria > Pseudomonadota > Gammaproteobacteria > Pseudomonadales > Halomonadaceae > Halomonas > Halomonas gemina. Next base: position 223,876 of record NZ_JAMJPK010000005.1, on the reverse strand, counting down.
CCGGCCATGTTGGTGGCGATGGTGATCGCCCCGGGGCGACCGGCCTGGGCGATGATCTCCGCCTCGCTCTGGTGCTGCTTGGCGTTGAGCACGTTGAAGCGCATGCCGGCCCGCTTCATCAGGTCGGCCAGGTACTCGCTGGTCTCGATGGAGGCGGTGCCCACCAGCACCGGGCGTCCCGCCTCGGTCTGGGCCTTGACGTCCTCGAGGATCGCCTCGAACTTCTCCTCGGCGCTGAGGTAGACCAGGTCGTTGAGGTCCTGGCGGATCAGCGGCCGATTGGTGGGAATCACCACCACGTCGAGGCCGTAGATCTGGCGGAACTCGAAGGCCTCGGTGTCGGCGGTGCCGGTCATGCCGGAGAGCTTGTCGTAGAGACGGAAGTAGTTCTGGAAGGTGGTCGAGGCGAGCGTCTGGCTCTCGCGCTGCACCGGCACGCCCTCCTTCGCCTCCACCGCCTGGTGCAGGCCTTCCGACCAGCGACGCCCCGGCATGGTGCGGCCGGTATGCTCGTCGACGATCACCACCTGGCCATCGCTGACGATGTAGTCCACGTCGCGGTGATAGAGGTGGCGAGCGCGCAGTGCCGAGTGCATGTGCTGCAGCAGGTTGAGGTTCTGGGCGGAATAGAGGGAGTCCTCCTCGCCCAGCAGCCCCTCGCCACGCATCAGCTCCTCGACCTTGCGATGGCCGCCCTCGGTGACCTCCACCTGCTTCTGCTTCTCGTCGAGGATGAAGTCGCCGCTCTCCGGGTCCTCCTCGTCGCTGCACGCCGTGAGGTTCACCGCCAGGCGGTCGACGACCCGATAGAGCTCGGTGTTCTCGTCCACCGCCCCGGAGATGATCAGCGGGGTCCGGGCCTCGTCGATCAGGATGGAGTCGACCTCGTCGACGATGGCGAAATAGAGCTCGCGCTGGACCTTCTCCTCCAGCGAGAAGGCCATGTTGTCGCGCAGGTAGTCGAAGCCAAACTCGTTGTTGGTGCCGTAGGTGATGTCACAGGCGTAGGCATGGCGCTTCTCCTCCGGCGTCTGCCCGGCGAAGATCACGCCCACCGAAAGCCCGAGGAATTCGTAGAGCGGACGCATCCACTCGGCGTCGCGGCGCGCCAGGTAGTCGTTGACCGTGACCACGTGCACGCCCTTGCCCGGCAGGGCATTGAGGTAGACCGCCAGGGTCGCCACCAGGGTCTTGCCCTCGCCGGTCTTCATCTCGGCGATGCGCCCGCGGTGCAGGGTAATGCCGCCGACCATCTGCACATCGAAATGACGCATGCCCATGACCCGCTTGCTGGCCTCGCGCACCGTGGCGAAGGCTTCCGGCAGCAGGGCATCGAGGGACTCGCCGCCCTCCAGGCGCTCGCGCAGCGCCTCGGTACGGGCCTTCAGGGCCGCCTCATCGAGGCCTTCCAACTCGCTCTCCAGGCCGGTGACATCCGTCACCTGGCGGCTCATGCGCTTGACTTCACGGTCGTTCTTGGAGCCGACGACCTTGCGTAACAGGTTGTTGATCATGAAGGGTCCAGTTGCAGCGTGTGGCATCACGTCGCGGCCATCAGGCCCACGACCTCTCCAGGCGGTCTCGTCACCGCAGGCGGGGAGGGCCACGACGCGTCAGGACATCATGGGCGGCAACCGGATGACAGGGCGCGAGGGCCCGACAGGCCAGGGCCCTCGACCCCACCCTCGGCCAGCGGGCGGCTCGCCGGACCCAGCGCACCAGGGCGCGACGACGGGCCTGCAGGCGGGAGCGCACGCGCAGCAGGGCCGGCACCAGGATGCTGACCTGGGCGGCACGCTCGACGGGGCGCAGGGACTCGACCTGGGCCAGGCTGGCCGGCAGCAGGCATCCCACCAGCAACCCGGCCAGCCACCAGCGGGTCGCGCGGCGCCTGCGCCCGCTCCCGTGAGATCCGGCGCCGATGTCGGTGATGGCGGCTGGCATGCTGTCGACGGCCTCCCGTGCGTGCTAGGCTCTGGCTGTTCAACGGCCGCCCTGCAGGGGCGGCCGACGCGTAACGTCAGGGGCACGGCCCCCGAGAACCAAGCTGATGAGTATAAAGGTTAAGCGGTTCAGAGCACAGCCCATGTCCCGGCTGCTGGAGGGTCGCGGCGAACTGGGGTCGCTGATGCGCATGGCCACCCTGATCGAGCGCGCCCAGCGCCACCTGCGGGAGCACCTGCCCGAGGAGATGCGCGAGCACCTGTTCGTCGGCGGCTACCACCAGGGTCGCCTGGCCCTGATCACCGATCGCGCCGTCTGGCTGACCCGGCTGCGCTATGAGCAGCCTCGCCTGCTCCAGTTGCTGCACCAGCTGCCCGGCTTCGAGTCGGTGACCGGTTTCACTCTCAAGGTCCGCCCGGTGCGCCCGGCTCGCCCTCCCCTGCGCCAGGTTCGCCACCTGCCGGAACGGGCCGCCGACGAGATCTCCAGCTGTGCCGAGGATGTCGACGACCCGGGGCTCAAGCGCGCCCTGGAGCGGCTGGCGGCCCACGCCGAACGTAAGCCATAAGCTGAAAGATGGAAGCTGGAAAACAGCGTAAGCGAAACCACCTCCGAGGCAAGGCCACGGAGGTGGTTTTCTTCGAGCTTCAGGCTGACAGCTTATGGCTCCCGGGCGCAGCCGGGCCAGGTCAGACCATCGCCGGCGCGGAGTAGGAGATCGGCGCCGTCTCGGACTCGCCCTCGAAGGTGACGAGCTCCCAGGCCTCCGGCTGGGCCAGCAGGGCACGGCAGAGCTGGTTGTTCAGGGCATGACCGGACTTCACGCCACGGAACTCGCCGATCAGGCTATGGCCGAGCTGGTAGAGGTCACCGATGGCATCGAGCACCTTGTGCTTGACGAACTCGTCGTCATAGCGCAATCCGCCCTCGTTCACGATGCGGTAGTCGTCGACCACGATGGCGTTGTCGAGGCTGCCGCCCAGTGCCAGGTTGTTCGCGCGCAGATACTCAAGGTCACGCATGAAGCCGAAGGTACGGGCCCGTGACACCTCCTTGACGAAGGAGGTCGTGGAGAAGTCCACCATGGCGGTCTGGGACTGGTCCTCGAAGACCGGATGGTCGAAGTCGATGGCGAAGGAGACCTTGAAGCCCTGGTGGGGCAGGAAGATCGCCTCCTTGTCGTCCTCGCGCACCACGATCTCGCGCTTGATGCGGATGAACTTCTTGGGGGCACCCTGCTCGGCGATGCCCGCCGACTGGATCAGGAACACGAAGGGGCCCGCGCTGCCATCCATGATCGGCACCTCGGGGGCACTCACGTCGACGTAGGCGTTATCGATGCCGAGCCCGGCGAAGGCCGACATCAGGTGTTCGACGGTGGCGACCTTGGCCCCGCCCGCGGAGAGCGCGGTGCACAGGGTGGTGTCGGTGACATGCTCGGCGCGCGCCGGGACCTGCACCTCGGGCTGCAGGTCGGTGCGCACGAAGATGATGCCGGTATCCACCGGGGCCGGCCGAAGGGTTAGGTAGACCTTCTTGCCGGAGTGCAGGCCGACGCCGGTGGCGCGGATGACATTCTTCAGGGTTCGTTGTCTGATCATGGTCGGTCGCCAGGCAGTCGTTGGTTATCAAACACCGTTCACTATAACACCGAACGGACGTTTCAACAAAGAAAGCTCACCCGGCGCCCCTATTCCCCTGATAGCGCGGATCAATCGGCCTGACGGCGCAGGAAGGCCGGAATATCCAGGTAGTCGTCGAGTTCCTGGGACTTGCGCTTCTCCGGCTGCGGCCTGGGCGCCTCCTGAGCCTCGGACTTGGACGCCGCGGCCTGGCCACGACTGACCGCCGCCTGGGGACGCTGGCGATAGCTGCCAGCCTCCGCACGACGCGCCGTCTCGCGGGAGGCGGGTTTCTGGGCCTTGTTACCCTCGAGGCCGGCAGCCACCACGGTGACGCGCAGCTCGTCGGTCATGTCCATGTCGATCGAGGTGCCGACCACGATGGTGGCATCCTGGGAGGCAAACTCCTGGACGGTGGCACCCACATCGTTGAATTCGCCGATGGAGAGATCCGGGCCGGCGGTGATGTTGACCAGGATGCCGCGGGCACCGTGCAGGTCGATATCCTCGAGCAGCGGGCTGCGGATGGCCTTCTCGGCGGCCTCGCGGGCACGATTCTCACCGGTGGCACCGCCGGTGCCCATCATCGCCATGCCCATCTCGGACATCACGGTGCGCACGTCGGCGAAGTCGACGTTGATGATGCCCGGGCTGGTGATCAGCTCGGCAATGCCCTGCACGGCCCCGAGCAGCACGTCATTGGCCGCACTGAAGGCGGTGAGCAGGGTCGCGTTCTTGCCCAGCACCGAGAGCAGCTTCTCGTTGGGAATGGTGATGAGGGAGTCGACATGCTCGGAGAGTTCCTTCATGCCCTCCTCGGCGGCGCGCATGCGCTTGGGCCCCTCGAAGGGGAAGGGACGGGTCACCACCGCCACGGTGAGGATACCCAGCTCCTTGGCCACCTGGGCGACGACCGGCGCGCCGCCGGTCCCTGTCCCGCCGCCCATGCCGGCGGTGATGAAGACCATGTCGGCGCCCCCCAGCAGTTCCGCGATGCGCTCGCGGTCCTCCATGGCGGCCTGTCGACCCACATCGGGGTTGGCGCCGGCCCCGAGGCCCTTGGTGATCTCGCTGCCGAGCTGGAGCACCGTCTTGGCGGCGACCCGCTTGAGGGCCTGGGCATCGGTATTGGCGCAGATGAACTCGACGCCCTCGATGTTGCTCTCGACCATGTGGTTGACGGCATTGCCACCGCCGCCACCGACACCGATGACCTTGATGACCGCACTGCTTGAGGGTGCGCTATCTACCAGTTCGAACATAAGTCCCGTCTCCTGGACCGCGACCGCGGCCCTGTCAGAAATTTCCTTTGAACCAGCCCTTGATCCTTGCCAGCGCCGGAATCCCTTCCCCTGCGTCACGCCGGGTGATGTCGTCACGCCTCGGTTGCGCCGGGATGATACCTCCAGGCCCCTGACGGCCATGCCCTTGACGGGTTTCAAGTAGAGCGTAATGCAGCAGACCGACACCCGTCGAATAAATCGGATTGCGGACCACGTCGGCCAGCCCGCGCACGTTCTGCGGGCAGGCGATGCGGACCGGCATGTGGAAGATCTCCTCGGCCAGCTCGACCACCCCCTCCATGCGCGAGGTACCCCCGGTAAGCACCACGCCGGCGGCCACCAGATCCTCGTAGCCGCTGCGGCGCAGCTCGTCACGCACCAGGGTGAAGAGCTCCTCGTAACGCGGCTCCACAACCTCGGCCAGCGACTGGCGGGAGAGGTCCCGGGCCGGCCGGTCGCCCACGCTGGGCACCTTGATCATCTCGTCGCTGGAGGCCAGCTGGGTCAGGGCGCAGGCGTACTTGACCTTGATCTCCTCGGCATGCTGGGTGGGCGTGCGCAGCGCCATGGCGATGTCGTTGGTGACCTGGTCACCGGCGATAGGAATCACCGAGGTGTGGCGAATGGCACCCTCGGTGAATACCGCGATGTCGGTGGTGCCGCCGCCGATGTCCACCATGCAGACCCCGAGCTCGCGCTCGTCCTCGGTGAGGACCGCATGGCTGGAAGCCAGCTGCTCGAGGATGATCGAGTCCACCTCGAGGCCACAGCGGCGCACGCACTTCTCGATGTTCTGGACGGCGTTGAGGGCGGCGGTCACCAGGTGGACCCGTGCCTCGAGGCGCACGCCTGACATGCCCAGCGGCTCACGGATCCCCCCCTGGGTATCGATGGCGAATTCCTGGGGAAGGACATGCAGCACACGCTGGCCTTCCGAGATCGCCCGTGCCCGGGCGGAGTCGATGACGCGGTCGATGTCGGAGGAGGCGACCTCGCGCTCCTTGATGGCCACTACGCCATCCGAATTCATCGAACTGATATGGCTGCCGGCGATCCCCACATAGACGGAATGAATCTCACAGCCGGCCATCAGTTCGGCTTCTTCCACGGCGCGCTGGATGGACTGCACCGTGGATTCGATGTTGATCACCACGCCCTTCTTCATGCCACGTGACGGATGCGAGCCGATACCGGCGATTTCGATCCCGCCATCGTCGGTGGGCTGCCCCACGATCGCCACGACCTTGGATGTTCCGATATCCAGCCCGACTACCATATTGGACACATTGGATGGACCTGCCATGAGCCGGGAAGTCTCCTCGAACCTGACCCCGAAGGGGAAGATTAATCCTGAAAAGTAGGCTTGGGCCAATTATAGGAACAACTTGAGTTGTTCCACCAGCCCGATTGCCGAATCACCCGCCACGATACGGCGAATTTGTCACGAAAGAAACACCCGAAATGCCGCCCGGGCAACCGCGTTGTACCCTGACGCCTTCAACTGTCCGCCGGTGACTCTTCCTCCACCGGTTCGGTCTGTCCGTGCCAGGCCACGGCAACCCCGTTGGGATATCGCAGGTCGATGTAGCGGATGTGCGCTGCCAGAGGGCCCAGTTCGCGCTGCCAGGCAGCGGCCAGGCGACCCAGGCGGGCGGGGCGATCATTGCGACCGAGCATCACCCAGACGCCACTGCCGAGCTGGAAGCGCCAGGCCCCGCGGGGCTCCAGCCGCAGCTGGCGCACCTCGATCCCCTGGGTGGCGAATTGCGCGGCGAGCCGGGCATGGTAGCCCAGCACCTCTGCCCCGCTGCCGGGCGGGCCGGCGAGATCCGGCAGGTCGGCGGGCGGCGACACCGGACCGAAGGCGAAGGGTTCGCCCTCGGGATTGAGCAGCTGCGCGTCGTTCCAGCGCGCCACCGGCACCTGCTCGACCAGATCGAACGACAGCGCATCGGGCCACTCGCGGCTGACGCGCACTTCGGCCAACCAGCCGACTTCCCGGGCCTGCTGGCGCAGCGCGGGCAGATCGACGGATAGCCAGGTCTGGCCCTGAATCAGGGGTGCCAGCTGGCTGCGCAGGTAGTCGGCACTGACATGGTGAAGCTCGCCCCCCACCGAGACTCGCTCGATGGGCCGGTCGAGCCAGACCCACAGCGCCCGCCCCCCGGCCCCCAGCAACAGGGCCAGCAGGAGTACGCCGACGAAGCTTCCTCGCGCCGCCATGGACTAGTGCCGCTCCCCGGCCGTGGCGAGGATGCGCAGCACCAGGGCATCGAAGTCGATGCCGGCATGGGCCGCCGACTGGGGCACCAGGCTGTGGTCGGTCATCCCCGGCACGGTATTGACCTCGATCAGCCAGAAGCACCCCTGACCGTCGCGCATCACGTCGACCCGTCCCCACCCCTCGGCGCCGACGGCCTCGAAGGCCGCGCGGCAGAGTGCGGCAAGCTCGGCCTCCTCGTCATCGGACAGACCGCACGGCAGGTGGTAGCGAGTCTCGTCGGAGAGATACTTGGCCTCGTAGTCGTAGAAGCCGCTGGGGACCTCGACGCGAATCGCCGGCAGGACATCGCCCGCGAGCAGCGAGACCGTGTATTCCTTCCCCCTGACGAAGCGCTCGGCCATCACGCGTGCATCGAAGCGGGCGGCATCATGGTAGGCCGCCTCCAGCGCATCGCGGCTGTCGACGATGCTGATGCCCAGGGTCGAGCCCTCGTGGACCGGCTTGACGATCAGCGGCAGGCCGAGGCGCTCGACCACCGCCGACCAGTCGGCCTCTGGACCGAGCATCACGCTCTCCGGGGTCGGCAGGCCCAGCGCCTGCCAGATCAGCTTGGTGCGCTGCTTGTCCATGCCCAGCGCCGAGGCGAGCACGCCGCTGCCGGTGTAGGGAATGCCCAGCAGCTCCAGCGCCCCCTGCAGGGTGCCGTCCTCGCCACCCCGGCCGTGCAGGGCAATGAAGACCCGGTCGGGGGCCAGGGCTTCCAGCCCCACCAGCCCGCCGTCGGCGGGATCATAGCCGATGGCCTCCACCCCCGAGCGCGTCAGGGCCGCGAGCACGGCGGCGCCACTCTTCAGCGACACCTCGCGCTCCGCGGAGTCCCCACCATAGAGCACCACCACCCGACCGACATCGTGGATCATAGTGTCACCTCGTCGAGTGCCAGGGCGGCATCGGCCAGGTGCTGGGCGATGCCGCCCACGTCGCCTGCTCCCTGGGTAATCAGGATATCGCCGGGACGCAGCACCCTGGCGAGCAGCTCCGTCAGCTCGCTCTTGTCCTGGACGAAGATCGGGTCGACCGCTCCGCGCTGGCGGATCGAGCCCGCCAGGGTGCGCCCGTCGGCGCCGGGAAGCGGCGCCTCCCCGGCGCTGTAGACGTCGAGCAGCAGCAGGGTGTCGACCCCGGCCAGCACCCGCACGAAGTCCTCGTAGAGGTCCCGGGTGCGCGAGTAGCGGTGCGGCTGGTAGACCATCACCAGGCGCCGCTCGGGCCAGCCGGCGCGCACGGCGTCGATCACCATGGCGACCTCGCGGGGATGGTGGCCATAGTCGTCCACCAGCATCACCTCGCCCCCGCCCTGCGGGGCCGGGAAGTGACCATGCACCTGGAAGCGTCGCCCCACCCCCTCGAAGCTCGCCAGGCCCCGCAGGATGGCGTCGTCATCGACCCCCGCGTCGCTGGCCACGGCAATCGCCGCCAGGGCGTTGAGCGCATTGTGGCGCCCCGGCATGGCCAGGCGCACCTCAAGCGGCGCCAGCCCCTCGGGGCGCACCGCGGTGAAACGCACCTCGCCGGCCTGCTGGACGAAGCCCTCGATTCGGTAATCGGCATCCTCGCTGAAGCCGTAGGTGACGAACTGGCGGCTGACGCGGTCGAGCAGGCCACGCACCTGGGCATCGTCGATGCACAGGATCGCCAGGCCGTAGAACGGCAGGTTGTGCAGGAACTCGATGAAGGTGGCCTTGAGCCGTTCGAAGTCGCCGCCGTAGGTAGCCATGTGATCGGCATCGATGTTGGTGACGATTGCCACCATGGGCTGCAGGTGCAGGAAGGAGGCATCCGACTCGTCGGCCTCCGCCACCAGGTAGTCGCCCTCCCCCAGCCGCGCATTGGTACCGGCACTGGTCAGCCGTCCGCCGATCACGAAGGTGGGATCCAGTCCGCCCTCACCGAGCAGCGTCGCGGTGAGGCTGGTGGTGGTGGTCTTGCCGTGGGTGCCGGCCACGGCGATGCCGTGGCGGAAGCGCATCAGCTCGGCGAGCATCTCGGCGCGGCGTACCACCGGCACGCGATGCTCGTGGGCCCAGCGGATCTCGGGGTTGGTCTCGTCCACCGCGGTGGAGACCACCACCACGTCAGCATCCGCGGCATGCTCGGCGGCGTGGCCGATGGCCACGCGGATGCCGCACTGGCGCAGGCGAGCCACCACCGGTGAAGCCTTCAGGTCGCTGCCGCTGACCGCATAGCCCTGGTTGGCCAGCACCTCGGCGATGCCGCACATGCCGGCACCGCCGATGCCGACGAAATGGATGCGCCGGATACGACGCATGCCCAGCCCCCGTCCGGGGTGGGTGGGCATGGCCTGACCGGGAACCGGTCCGAGGGTGTCATCGCTCAAAGCCTGTCTCCATGCAACCGGCCACCAGGCGCTCGACGGCATCGAGATGGGCACAGGCACGCGCCCGTGCCGCCATGGTGGCGAGTGTGTCGGGGTCCAGCAGCGACGCCAGGCACTCGGCCAACGTCGCCGCGCTCATCTGCTGCTGGGGCATCAGTCGCGCCGCCTGCTCGTCGACCAGGGCCCCGGCGTTGGCCGTCTGGTGGTCGTCCACCGCGTGGGGAAAGGGCACGAAGAGCGCCGGCTTGGCGGCGGCGGCCAGCTCCGCCACGGTCAGGGCGCCGGCGCGACACACCACCAGGTCGGCCCAGGCGTAGGCGCCGGCCATGTCGTCGATGAAGGCCGTCACCTCTGCCTCGATACCCTGCTCGCGGTAGGCGTCGCGGGTCGTCGCGTCCTTGTCGCGGCCGGCCTGGTGGCGCACCTCGGGGCGACGGGCCTCGGGCAGCCGGGCGAGCGCCTCGGGCAGCCGCTCGTTGAGGGCCTGCGCCCCCAGGGAACCGCCCACTACCAGCAGCCGCAGGCGCCGCCCGGCCATCTCATCCGCGCGTCGCGGGGCCTCTCCGAGTCGGGCGATCTCGTCGCGCACCGGGTTGCCGACCACCTCGGCCCGGCCGGGGAAGGCCTGGGGAAAGGCGGCAAAGACGCGTCGTGCCAGGCGTGACAGCACCCGGTTGGTGAGCCCCGCCACGGCGTTCTGCTCGTGGATGACCAGGGGCCGTCGGGCCAGCCAGGCCGCCAGGCCGCCCGGCCCGCTGGCGAAGCCGCCCAGCCCGACCACCAGCTGGGGGTCGACGTCGCGGATCACCCGCCCCGCCTGCCAGATCGCCCGGGCCAGGTTGAAGGGGGCCAGCAGCCAGCCGGCCAGGCCGTTTCCTCGCAGCCCGCTCACCGCGATGCGATGCAACGGGATGCCGGCCTCGGGGACCAGGCGGTTCTCGATGCCGCGCGGGCTACCCAGCCAGGCGACCTGCACGCCCTGCGCCGCCAGCCCGCGGGCCAGCGACAGGGCCGGAATGACGTGGCCGCCGGTACCGCCGGCCATGATCAGTACGCGGCGTCCCTCGCGTCGACTCATGTTGCGCGTCCTTGTGTCCTGGGGGTCGATGGCGCCTGGGACGCCGTGTGCCTGGCCCGACGCACGGCCTGGCGGGTCTCGATGTCGGCGCGCAGCAGCAGCGCCATCATCAGGCAGCTCACCACCAGGCTCGAGCCGCCGTAGCTCAGCAGCGGCAGAGTCAGCCCCTTGGTCGGCAGCATCCCGGTGCTCACGGCGATGTTGATGAAGGCCTGAGCCCCGATGACCAGGGCGACGCCATAGCCGAGGTAGGCGGCGAAGGCCAGGCCGGCGAGTTCGGCCCGTCGCCCCACCGCCATGGCGCGCCAGACCAGCAGGGCAAAGAGCCCGACCACGGCGATGGCGCCCAGCAGGCCGAGCTCCTCGGCGAGCACCGCGAAGACGAAGTCCGTGTGGGCCTCCGGCAGGTAAAACAGCTTCTGCACGCTGTTGCCCAGCCCCATGCCCAGCCAGTGCCCGCGCCCGAAGGCAATCAGCGCCTGGGTCAGCTGGTAGCCGCTGGCGAACTGGTCGGCCCAGGGATCGGCGAAGCTGGTCAGGCGCGCCATCCGGTAGGGTTCGGCCACGGCGGCCAGGGCCCCGAGGGCGCCCACCAGCAGCAACAGCACCAGGAAGCGCCCCCAGGGGGCGCCGGCCATCAGCAACATGCCCATCACCGCGCCGGTCATCACCACCACGGCACCGTAGTCGGGTTCGAGGATCAGCAGCGCCGCGATCACCGCCATCACCGCCAGGGGGCGCAGGAAGGCCCCCCACTGGCGACGCACCTGGGGCAGGAAGCGCTCCAGGTAGCCGGCCAGGTAGACGATCAGGCAGAACTTGGCGACCTCGGAGGCCTGCAGGTTGAAGGGCAGGCCCGGCACGGAGAGCCAGCGGCGGCTGCCGTTGACCTCGCGCCCCACCAGCAGCACCAGCAGCAGCAGGATCAGCCCCACCAGCAGCAGCAGCGGTCCGTTGGCCTTCCACCAGGCCAGCGGCACCCGCAGGGCCAGCGCCGCGACGGCCAGCGCCACCAGCAGGAAGATGCCGTGCCGCAGGCTGAAGTACCAGGCATTGCCGGTGAGGCTCGAGGCCACCTCGCTGGACGCCGAGGTCACCATCACCCAGCCGATCAGCAGCAGCGCGAAGGAGGCCAGCACCAGCCAGCCGTCGAAGGGTTGATCGGCGGTGCTCAGCCGCTGGCGCAGGCGGGATAGCCGCTTCATGCCGCCTCCCCGGCCAGGCGCTTGACCGCCCGGCGAAAGGCCTCGCCACGCGCCTGGTAGTCGGCGAACTGGTCGAGGCTGGCACAGGCCGGTGACAGCAGCACGCAGTCCCCGGGCGCGGCGATCTCCACCGCCCGTGCCAGGGCGGCCTGCAGGTCCTCGACCCGGGTCACCGGCAGCCGATCACGCAGGGCCTGTTCCAGGCGCCCGGCATCCCGGCCGAAGAGGATCGCCTCGCGGCCGTAACGCGCCAGGGGCGCTGCCAGGGGATGGAAGTCGGCCCCCTTGCCCACCCCGCCGGCCAGCAGGATCAGGCGCCCCTCGAGAGTCGGCCCGAGCCCCTCGATGGCGGCCAAAGTGGCGCCGACATTGGTGCCCTTGGAGTCGTTGATCCAGCGCACTCCCTCGATCAGCGCCACCAGCTCGCCACGATGGGGCAGCCCGGGAAAGCGCCGCAGCACCTCGAGCATGGCCGCGAGCGGCAAGCCCAGGCGGTGGCCCATGGCCAGCGCCGCCAGGGCGTTGGCCTGGTGGTGGCGTCCCGGCAGGCGCATCTCGTCGGCGGGCAGCAGCGGCTCCCCCCCATGCATTAGCCAGTCACGCCCGGCGCGCCGGGCGATGCCCCAGTCGTTACCCTCGGGCGCCCGGGTGGTGAAGCGATCCAGGGCCGGCAGCGACACCGTGGGCCAGGTCCAGGGATCATCGGCATTGATCACGCCGTGCCGGGCGCCGCGGAAGATGCCCAGCTTCGCCGCCCGGTAGCCTGCCATGTCGCCATGGCGGTCCAGGTGGTCCTCGGAGAGGTTGAGGAAGGCCGCCGTCTCGGCCCCCAGGCAGGGGGTGGTCTCGAGCTGGAAGCTGGAGAGCTCCAGCACGAAGAGCTCGGCGTCGGGAGCCGCCGCCAGCAGGTCGAGCGCCGGGGTCCCCAGGTTGCCGCCCACCGCCACCCGCACCCCGGCCTCGCGGGCCATCTCGCCCACCAGTGTGGTCACGGTGGACTTGGCGTTGGCGCCGGTGATGGCGGCGATGGGCGCGCGGGCCGCGCGCACGAAGAGCGCGATCTCCCCCACCAGCGCCGGCTCACCGGTGGCCTCGCGGGTGCGCCCCGCCAGCGCCTCGAGGCCCGGCGTGTGCGGGTCGACGCCGGGGCTGACCACCACCTCCTCCACCTCGGAGAGGTCCAGGTCGGTGAGCGGACCGCAGTGGACCTGGGTAGCGGGATGCGCGGCCTGGAAGTCCGCCAGGCCCGGCGGTGCGGCACGGGTATCGGCGACCATGAAGGGCACGCCGAGCCGAGCGAGGTGACGGCAGATGGCCCGCCCGGAGAGCCCGAGCCCGACCACCAGCGTCGTTCCCTTCGGCACCTTGACCATGTTGAGCTCCTTGCGGATGGCGAATCGGCCCCTGGGGATCAGCGGACCTTGAGGGTGGCCAGGCCGATCAGCACCAGCACCACGGTGATGATCCAGAAGCGCACGATGACCCGCGGCTCGGGCCAGCCCTTGAGCTCGTAGTGGTGGTGCAGCGGCGCCATGCGGAAGATGCGCCGCCCGGTGAGCTTGTAGGAGCCCACCTGCAGGATCACCGAGACGGTCTCCATGACGAAGATGCCGCCCATGATGAACAGCACGATCTCCTGGCGCACGATCACCGCCACCACGCCGAGGGCCGCGCCCAGTGCCAGGGCCCCCACGTCGCCCATGAAGACCTGGGCCGGGTAGGTGTTGAACCACAGGAAGCCCAGACCGGCCCCGGCGATGGTGGCACAGAACACGGCCAGCTCGCCCGCCCCGGGAATGAAGGGGATCTGCAGGTAGTCGGCGAACACTGTGTTGCCGGTGGCATAGGCGAACACCGCCAGGCCCATGGCCACCAGCACCGTGGGCATGATCGCCAGGCCATCGAGGCCATCGGTGAGGTTGACCGCGTTGGAGCTGCCGACGATCACCAGGTAGGTGAGCACCATGTAGAACACCCCCAGCGGCAGCACGAACTCCTTGAACAGCGGCACGATCAGGCTGGTCTCCACCGGCGAGGCGGCGGTGACGTAGAGCAGCACAGCGGCCGCCACGCCAATCAGCGACTGCCAGAAGTACTTCCAGCGCGCCGGCAGGCCGCGGGGATTCTTCTCCACCACCTTGCGGTAGTCGTCCACCCAGCCGATCGCGCCAAAGCCCAGGGTCACCGCCAGTACCAGCCAGACGTAGTGGTTGGTCAGATCGCCCCACAGCAGGGTGCTCACGGCGATCGCCATCAGAATCATGGCACCGCCCATGGTGGGGGTGCCGGCCTTGGAGAGGTGGGACTGGGGACCGTCGTCGCGCACCGCCTGGCCGATCTGGCGCTCCACCAGGCGGCGGATCATCACCGGCCCGAGCCACAGGCAGAGCACCAGGGCGGTCAGGGTCCCCAGGATCATGCGTAGGGTCAGATAGTTGAAGACGTTGAAGGCGCTCTGGAATTGCGCCAGGAAGTCAGCCAGAAAGAGCAGCATGTATCGCGTTCACCTTGAAGCATCCGAGCGCAGGGCCGCCACGACTCGTTCCATGCCGGCGCTGCGCGAGCCCTTGACCAGCACGCTGGCCCGGGACGGTAGATGGTGGAGGACGTGGCGCATCAGCGCCTCCCGATCGTCGAAATGGACCCCGCCTTCGCCGAAGGCCCGGCTGGCCGGTCTCGCCGGCTCGCCGAGGGTACCCAGGAAGTCGATTCCCCGTTCCCGCGCGTAGTGCCCGAGCTCGGCGTGCAGCCGGTCGGACTCGCCCCCCAGTTCTCCCATGGCGCCCAGCAGGCACCAGTGCGGGCCGGGCAGCGTCACCAGGACATCGAGCGCTGCCTTCACCGCGCCGGGGTTGGCATTATAGGTATCGTCCAGCAGCCGCGAGCCATTGAGGCCCTCCACGACGCTCAGCCGGCCCGGCATCGGTGCCACGGCCTCGAGCCCGGCCAGCACCTCGCGCTCCCCCAGCCCCATGGCCAGGGCCGCGGCCGCGGCCGCCAGGGCATTGGCCACGTTGTGGCGCCCCAGCAAGGCCAGCCGGACGCGGCCGATCTCGCGGCCGTCCCGGACAAGCGAGAAAGCATAGCGCCCGACGGCGTCACAGGCCAGCGAGACGGCCCGCAGGCGTGCGCGCGCATCCAGGCCGAAGTCGAGCACCTCGCGGGGCGCCGCCAGGCTCGCCCAGGTGGCGAAGAAGGCATCGTCGCGGTTGAGCACCGCCACGCCGTCGGCCGGCAGGCCGGCCAGGATCTCCGCCTTGGCCTGGGCGATACGGCCCATGCCGCCGAACTCGCCCAGGTGGGCCCCGGTGACGTTGGTGATCACCGCCACCCGGGGCTCGGCCAGGGCCGTGGTCCAGGCGATCTCGCCGAGATGGTTGGCACCCAGTTCCACCACCGCCTGGCGGTGCCCGGGCTCCAGCGCCAGCAGAGTCAGGGGCGCGCCGATGTCGTTGTTCAGGTTGCCCTGGGTGGCCAGCGTCGACCCGCTCTGCTCAAGCAGGGTCGCCAGCATCTGCTTGACCGTGGTCTTGCCGCTGTTGCCGGTCACGGCGACCAGGGGGCCGCCCCAGGCCCGCCGCCGGGCACGCGCCAGCAGCCCAAGGGCCAGCCGGGTGTCGGCCACTACCAGCCGGGGGAGCGGGTCGTCCAGCGGTCGCTGCGCCGCTCCCTCGACCACCGCCGCCACCGCCCCGGCCTCCCGCGCCTGGTCCAGGAAGTCGTGGGCATCGAAGCGCTCGCCCTTGAGTGCCACGAACAGGCTGCCCGGGGTCAAGCGGCGGGTATCGGTGACGATCGCGCCGATGGGCAGATCCTCGGCCGGTGCCGGCAGGCCCAGGGCCGCGGCGACCTCGGCGAGGGTTTGCAGGCCGGCGCTCATCGCTGCCCCTCCCCGTGCCCGTTCCGGGAACGGGCGGCCAGGCCACGCTCGGCCTCGGCCAGGTCCGAGAAGGGGTGGCGCACCCCATCGATCTCCTGGTAGTCCTCGTGTCCCTTGCCGGCGATCAGCACCACGTCGCCGGGGCCGGCCTCGGCCAGCACCCGGGCGATCGCCGCGCCCCGCCCGGCCAGTTCGAAGACCCCGTCAGGCTCGGTGTCGCCCAGGCCCGTGAGGATCTGGGCACGGATCGCGCCCGGGTCCTCGCTGCGCGGGTTGTCGTCGGTGACCACCAGCCGGTCGGCCCGTTGGCGAGCGACGGCGGCCATCAGCGGGCGCTTGCCGGTGTCGCGGTCGCCACCGCAGCCGAACAGGCACCACAGCCGGCCGTCGCCCGGCAGGTGGGCCCGCAGCGCCGAGAGGGCATTGTCGAGGGCGTCCGGGGTATGGGCATAGTCGACGACCACCGTGGGGGCGCCCGGCCGCGTCAGGCGCTGCATGCGACCGGGCACCGGGGCGAGGCCGGCCGCCGCCGCGAAGAGCGCCTCCAGGGAGTGCCCGAGGCCATGGAGGGTGGCCATGGCCAGCAGCACGTTATCCAGGTTGAAACGGCCCATCAGGCCGAGCTCGAGCACCCGCTCCCCCTCCGGGGTGGCGATTAGCGCCCGCTGCCCCTCGGCATGGGGGGCCCAGTCGATGACGCGCAGGGTCACCGCTTTCTGCTTGCCGACGGCCAGGACACGCACGTGGCGATGCACGCCGGCGAGCATCAGGCGCGCCAGCGGGTCGTCGCCGTTGACCACCGCGAGCTCGAGCTCATGGCGACGGAACAGCCGGGCCTTGGCGGCGGCATAGGCCGCCATGCTGCCGTGGTAGTCCAGGTGGTCACGGCTGAGGTTGGTGAACACCGCGGCAGTCACCCGACAGCCATCGAGGCGGCCCTGCTCCAGGGCATGGGAGGAGACCTCCATGGCCACCCGGCGCACGCCGTCGGCGGCCAGCTCCCCCAGCGCGGCCTGCAGGGCCAGGGGGCCCGGCGTGGTCAGCTGGCCGACCGTCAGGCGCCCCGGCCGGCCATGCCCCAGGGTACCGATCAGTCCGGCGTCCTCCCCCAGGGCACTGCTCAGCTCGGCCAGGTAGTGGGTCACCGAGCTCTTGCCGTTGGTGCCGGTGACCCCGACCAGCTCCAGCTCCCGGGGCACGGCAAACAGCACCTGGCCCAGCTCGCCCTGGGCCTCGCGCAGCCCCGGCAGCCACAGCACCCGGTGGTCGTCGGGCCCGGACGCACCCTCGCCATGGGCCAGCACCAGCGAGGCCCCGGCCGCGAGGGCCGTCGGGATGAAGTCTCGGCCGTCCGCCGCCACCCCCGGCACCGCCACGAAGACGTCGCCCTCGACCAGCCGACGACTGTCGAGTACCAGCCGGACGGCATCCGGCAGGGTGACCCGCGCCAGGGCATGGCGGCAGTCGGGCCAGAGCCCGACCAGGCCCGCCTCGAGTCGCTCGGCACTCAGCTGCATCGCGTTTCCTCCCCAGGGCTTGCGCTCATGATTCCGGCTCCCGGGCATCCGGTGGCACGTCCAGCAGGCGCAGGGCATTGCCGGCCACCCGCGAGAAGACCGGCGCCGCCACCGCCCCGCCATAGTAGCTGTCACCCCGCGGATGATCGATCATCACCACCGTGACGATCCGCGGATCCGAGACGGGCGCGATGCCGACGAACAGGCTGCGGTAGGCATCCTTTTCATAACCGGTCGCCGAGGTCTTGCGTACCGTACCGGTCTTGCCGGCCACGCGGTACCCCGGGACGCCAGCACGGCGCCCCCCTGTCCCGGGTTGCACCGACTCCTCCATGATGCGCAGCAGGTCATGCGCCACCGCGGGGTCGATGGCCGGCTCACCTTCCGGCAACTGGCCGAGCTTGAGCAGCGAGGGCGGCATCCGTTCGCCATCGTTGGCGAGGGCCGTGTAGGCGCTGGCCAGCTGCAGCGCCGAGGTCGAGAGGCCGTAGCCGTAGGAGAGCGCCGCCCACTGGCTGCTCGACCAGCGCACAGGCGCCGGCAGGCTGCCCGCGGATTCGCCGGGGAAGCCGGTACCCGGCGCCTGGTCGAAGCCCAGACGACGGTAGATCTCGGGCACCAGCGGCTCGTCGAGCTGCAGCACCAGCTTGGACATGCCGATATTGGAGGACTTCTCGAGGATGCCGGCCAGGCTGAGCTTGCCGTAGTTGCGTATGTCCTTGATGGTGAAACGATCGATCACCATCCACCCCGGCGAGGTATCGACCACGATATCCTTGTCGAACTGACCACTCTCCATGATGGCCGCCATGGCGAGCGGCTTGACCACCGATCCCGGCTCGAAGGCGTCGACGATGGCGCGGTTGCGCAGCCCCTGGGGATCGAGACCGGCGCGATTGTTGGGGTTGTAGGAGGGCTGGTTGGCCATGGCCAGCACCTCGCCACTGCGGGCATCCAGCATTACCACGATGCCGCCGTCGGCGTCGTGCTCGGCGACCGCCGACTTGAGCTCACGATAGGCCATGTACTGCAGGCGCTGGTCCAGTGCCAGGGTCAGATCCCCGCCCGGCTGGGCCTCCTGCAGCAGGGCCAGGTCACGCACCAGGCGACCGCGGCGGTCCTTGAGTACCCGCCGTTTGCCGGGCACCCCGGCGAGATGCGCCTGGTAGGCCAGCTCCAGGCCCTCCTGACCGATATCGTCGATGTTGGTCACCCCCAGCAGTTGCGCGGTCACCTCGCCCGCCGGGTAGTAGCGCTTGTACTCCTCCCGGGCGTGGACGCCGGGAATGCGCAGGTCGAGCACCGCCTGGGCCGCCTCAGGCGTCATGCGACGGCGCAGGTACATGAACTCGCGCTCGGCGTAGCGCGCGATGCGCTCGTTGAGGGCATCCAGTTCCTGGCCCAGGGCACGGGCCAGCATCAGACGCTGGATGTCATCGGCCGGCAGGTCCTGGGGATTGGCCCAGAGGGTGACCACCGGGGTGGAGATGGCCAGTGGCTCGCCGTGGCGGTCGGTGATCATGCCGCGGTGGGCGGGCATGGTGTCGGTGCGCAGGGTACGGGCATCACCCTGCCCCTGCAGGAAGGGACGATCGAAGACATGCAGGTCGACGATGCGCCCGGCCAGCAGTGCGAGGCCCACCAGCACCAGCGTCATCATCACCCGGTAGCGCGCCTTGCCCATGGGGGCCATGGGCGGCGGACGACGCGGCGTCACGCCGCTGCGGGCATCGGCGCTCATGGCCGGATGACCTCGACCTCGTCGATCTCGGGAAGACGCATCTCCAGGCGCTCCCGGGCCAGGCGTTCGATACGGGCGGGGGAGGACCAGGCACTCTCCTCGAGCAGCAGCTGCCCCCATTCGGTCTGCAGCTGCTGCTGCTCGCGCTCGAGCTGCTGCAGGCGGGCATACTGGTCACGGGTCAGGTGGCTGGTGGTGATCACCGCCAGGGCCGAGCCCAGGCAGGCCGCCAGCAGCAGGGTTACCAGCAGCAGCAGCGGTGATGCCCCCAGGCGCAGGGGCCAGCCGAACGAGGAGGTTGCCGCGGATCGTCCCTGTGCCATGAGCGTCCTCAGTATCGCTTGCGCGCCATACGCATCACCGCACTGCGCGCACGGGGGTTCTCCTGGACCTCCTCGGCGGAGGGGCGACGCGCCTTGCCCAGCGACGCCAGGCGCCGCTTGAGCTGGTCGTCGCGGACCGGGATGCCGCGCGGGAGGTCGGTGTCGCCGCGCACGTGGTCGCGGATGAAGCGCTTGACCCGGCGGTCCTCCAGCGAGTGGAAGCTGATCACCACCAGGTGGCCGCCCGGGGCGAGGGCCTCCAGGGCCGCCTCGAGGGCGGCATCGAGCTGTTCCAGCTCGCCGTTGACCTGGATGCGCAGGGCCTGGAAGACGCGGGTCGCCGGGTGCTTGCCCTTCTCCCAGGCAGGATGGGCGGCCTTGACCACCTCGGCGAGATCCGCGGTCCGCTCGAAGGGCCGCTCGAGGCGACGCGCCACGATGGCCCTCGCCAGCCGCCTGGCGAAGCGCTCCTCGCCATAGGCCTTGAAGACAGCGGCGATCTCGCCCTCGCCGGCCCGCGCCAGGAAGCCCGCGGCGCTCTCGCCGCGGGAGGGGTCCATGCGCATGTCCAGGGGGCCATCGCGGAGGAAGCTGAACCCCCGTTCGGGGTCGTCGAGCTGGGGGGAAGAGACCCCCACGTCGAGCAGCACGCCGGCCAGCCGGCCATGCAGGCCATGGCGCGTGGCGATCTCGTCGAGACGGGCGAACTCGCCCTGCTCGATGGCAAAGCGCGGGTCATCGATGACGGCGGCCTCGGCGACGGCCTGGGGGTCGCGATCGATGGCCAGCAGCTGACCCTCCGGGGCCAGCCGCGCGAGGATGGCGCGGGAATGACCACCGCGGCCGAAGGTGCCGTCCAGGTAGGTGCCCGCGGGGTCATGGACCAGCGCCTCCACGGCGCCATCGAGCAGCACGCTGGCATGGCGAAAGCCGCGGGCGGGCTGTTCAGGGGCAGATGACGGCATGGGGCTCTCGTTCGAGGGGCTGAGGGGCCGTACGCACGGCGATGTTCGGAAAAGGGAGTCGGCCGATAAGCCGGGTTCTGTCGTGGACAGTCATTCCTCTAGGGGCCATGTCACCAGGGCCCTCAAGCAACCTACCCGAACCCGACGCGGGCCACGCCATGGGGTTCCTATTTGGTCTTGCTCCGAGTGGGGTTTACCTTGCCACGCACTGTTGCCAGGCGCGCGGTGCGCTCTTACCGCACCCTTTCACCCTTGCCGGCCTCCCGAAGGAGACGTAGGCGGTCTGCTCTCTGCTGCACTTTCCGTCGGCTCACGCCGCCCAGGGGTTACCTGGCACTCTGCCCTGTGGAGCCCGGACTTTCCTCCCCCGCCCCGACCCGAAGGCCGGAGGCGGCGGCGACTGTCTGGCCAACTCCCGCGGCAAGGATACCAGCGCCCTCCCCGCGCCTCAATCTCCGTCCTTGAGCGATTGGAGCCGGCCATACCAGGCCTTCTTCGTACCGCCCAGCACCCGCGCCGCCACGGCAGCCGACTGCTTGACCCCCAGCCCCTCGACGAGCAGGGCCGACAGCAAGGCATCGGCCTCCACCGTCGAGGCGTCGGCGTCACCGCGCGGGCCGGCCCCGGCCACCATCACCACGAACTCACCGCGGGCCTGGTCCGGATCCTCCTCCATGCACGCCAGCAGCTCGGCGGCGCTGCCGTCCAGGAAGGTCTCGAAGGCCTTGGTCAGCTCACGCGCCAGCACCACCCGCCGCGTCCCCAGGGTGGCGGCCAGGTCCGCCAGGGTGTCCCGGATGCGGTGGGGAGACTCGTAGAACACCAGGGTCTCCTCGCGGCTCGCCAGCCCCTCCAGCCGCCCCCGCCGGGCACCGCCCTTCGCCGGCAGGAACCCCTGGAAGAGGAAGCGGTCGGTGGGCAGCCCCGCCGCCGACAGCGCCGCCACCAGGGCACAGGGGCCCGGGACCGGCACGATGCGACGCCCGCGGGCCCGCAGCTCGCGTACCAGCACGAAGCCGGGATCGCTGATCAGCGGCGTGCCGGCATCGGAGACCAGGGCGATGTCCTCGCCGGCGACGAGGCGGGCATCCAGGGCGTCGACCCGCGCGGCCTCGTTGTGCTCATGCAGCGAAAGCATCGGCCGCGACAGGCCCAGGTGGCGCAGCAGGCGGCCGCTGTGGCGGGTATCCTCGGCGGCGATCACCGCCACCTCCCCCAGCACCCGGACGGCCCGGGGGCTGAGGTCCTCCAGATTCCCAATGGGCGTGGCGACCACGTACAATGAACCGGCAAGCGTATCGGACATCTCGGCTCCCTGGGATGCTCTCGGACATGGGGACAAGGAAGGACTGATGAAGATCTCGTTTCGCGGCCCGCTGGCCGCCGCGCTGACCGCGCTGCTGCTTGCAGGCTGCAGCTTCCAGCCGGGCATCATCGAGCGACAGGCCGACGGTGACCCACAGAGCCTGCTGCAGCAGGCCGAACAGCAGGCGCCCGGCCAGGCTGCCCTGTCGCGCCTGGAGGCGGCCGACATCCTAGCACGCCAGGGAAGCCGCACCCAGGCACTGGAGGTCGCCAAGGAGATCGACGACAGCCGCCTGGAGCGCCAGGCACGGACCCGCTGGGCGCTGCTGCTCTCTGAGCTGGGCGAGGCCGAGGGAGATCCCTGGGCGGTGATCCAGGCCGGCCAGCTGCTCGACGAGGTCGACCTGCCCCGCGAGGCCTCCCTGACCCTGCGCGAGCGCCTGGGCATGGCCCTGGCCGAGGTCGACGAGCCCCGCGCCGCCGCCCTGGCGCTGATCCGAGTCCAGGCCGAGACCGAGCGTGAGGACCTCAACGACCCCATCTGGGAGCAACTCTCGCGGCTGGACGGCGGCTCGCTGGGCAGCCTGCGCGAGGAGGGCGGCGACCTGATCCCGGGATGGGTGGCCCTGGCCGAACTGGTGCGCTCCAGCGGCGGCGATATCCAGCGGCTCTTCGCGCGCCTGGAGGACTGGCGCGAGCGCCATCGCGGCCACCCGGCGGCCCGGCGCCTGCCCGGCGAGATCACCGCCCTGAGGGAGCTGCGCGGCCAGGAGGTCAACCACATCGCGGTCTTCCTCCCCGAGTCCGGGCCCCTTTCGGGCATTGCCGGGGCGATCCGCGAGGGGATCCGCACCCACCACCTCGAGGGCGTCGAGAGCGGCGCCCGCCTGACCTTCCTCGACAGCAGTCATGGCGACCTGGATACGCTCTACCGCGAGGCCGCCGAGCGCGGCGCCCAGGTGGTGATTGGCCCGCTGGACAAGGATGCCGTCAGCGAGCTCGAGCAGCGCGAGCGGGTACCGCTGCCGACCCTGGCGCTCAACTATGGCCGCGGCGAGCGCAACCGGGCCCTGGGACTCTTCCAGTACGGCCTGTCCGCCGAGGACGAGGCCCGCCAGGCCGCCCATCGCGCCTGGGTCGACGGTCACCGCCTGGCCTCACTGCTGGTCCCGGACAACGACTGGGGACGCCGCGTCGGCGAGGCCTTCTGGAATGCCTGGCGCGACCAGGGAGGCGAGGTCGCCAGTGCGGTCCGCTACAACCCCGAGGCCTCGGCCACCGAGAGCGCACGCCGGGCCGTGACCAATCCTCAGCCGGACATGCTGTTCCTGCTGGCCCTGCCGGACTATGCCCGCCAGGTACCGCCGACCCTGGACTACTACTACAGCGGCGACCTGCCGGTCTACGCCACCTCCCACCTCTTCGAGGGACGCCTGCAGCCCCGCCTGGATCACGACCTGGACGACGTGCTGTTCGCCGATATCCCCTGGCAGATCCCCGATGCCGCGGTGGGCGGCGTCGAGGCCCTGCCCTTCCTCGACAGCTATCGCCGGCTGCGCGAGGAGTCCGACCCCGCCATGTTCCGGCTGATGGCCATGGGCGTGGATGCCTACGAACTGGCCCGGCGCCTGCCGCAGCTGCAGGCCATCAGCGGCAGCGAGCTGTTCGGTGCCACCGGCACCCTGAGCCCCGGCGACGATGGCCGGATCCAGCGCCGCCTGCCCTGGGCCCGCTTCGTCAATGGCGTGCCCCAGCCCGTGCTGATCCCCGGCGTGTTCGGCGATGACCGGGCCCCGTGACGCCCGCGCCCGGGGCGGCGCCATCGAGCGGCTCGCGGCCCGCTGGTTAATGGCACGCGGCCTTGCCCTGGAAGCCAGCAACCAGCATGCCAAGGGCGGCGAGATCGACCTGGTGATGCGCGACGGCCAGGTGCTGGTGTTCGTCGAGGTCCGCCACCGCGCCGACCGCCGCCACGGGCACCCGCTGGAGACCGTCACCGCCGCCAAGCAGCGCCGCCTGATCCGGGCGGCGCGTTTTTATCTCCACCGCAACGGGCTATCATGTCCCTGCCGCTTCGACGTGCTGGCCGTGACCGGCACGCCCCCCGACCTCGAGATCGAGTGGGTGACGGATGCCTTCGAAGCGTACTGACCGGTCAAGCCCATCTGCGAAAAGGACCAGGAACCCCGCATGGATTTCCAGCAGCGCATTCTCGGCCACTTCAACGCCAGCATCGACACCAAGACCTACGCCAGCGAGGTGCTGCCGCCCTTCATCGAGGTGGCCAGCCAGATGATGGTCCAGTGCCTGGTCAACGAGGGCAAGATCCTGGCCTGCGGCAACGGTGGCAGCGCCGGCGACAGCCAGCACTTCTCCTCGGAGCTGCTCAACCGCTTCGAGCGGGAGCGCCCCAGCCTGCCGGCCCTGGCCCTGACCACCGACACCTCGACCCTGACCTCGATCGCCAACGACTACAGCTACAACGAGGTCTTCTCCAAGCAGATCCGCGCCCTGGGCCAGCCCGGCGACATCCTGCTGGCGATCTCCACCAGCGGCAATTCGGCCAACGTCATCCAGGCCATCCAGGCCGCCCACGACCGCGACATGACGGTGGTGGCCCTGACCGGCCGGGACGGCGGCGACATGGCCTCGCTGCTGGGCCAGGACGACTGTGAGATCCGCGTGCCGGCGACCTCCACCGCACGCATCCAGGAGGTCCACCTGCTGGCGATCCACTGCCTTTGCGACCTGATCGACGAACAACTCTTCGGCACAAGCGAGTGAGCCCCATGACCAGCAAGTCCCTTCTCACGCCCCTGCTGCTCACCCTCGGCCTCGGCCTCGCCGGCTGCACCACCGTGACCGGCATCACCACTCCCGGCACCATCGACGAGAACTACGGCGAGCGCACCTTCGGCACTCAGGTCGAGGACGAGAGCATCGAGACCAAGATCGGCCACAACCTCGGCCGCACCGATGCCCGGCTGGGCGATGCCCGCATCAATGTCGACAGCTTCAACGGCGTCGTCCTGCTCACCGGCCAGGTGCCCAGCGAGGAGCTCAAGGCGAGGGCCGAAGAGGTCGCCGGCGAGGTGCGCAACGTCCGCGAGGTGCACAACGAGCTCTCCGTCGCCGCCAACCTGCCGGCCAGTCAGCGCCTCTCCGACACCTGGCTGAGGACCCGCATCCGTACCAGCCTGGCGACCAACGAGGAGATCGACTCCGGCCGCATCCGGGTGGTCACCGAGAACAACAGCGTCTACCTGATGGGCATCGTCACCCGCAACGAGGCGGAGCGCATCGTCCAGGCCGTCGCTAGCGTCGGCGGGATGCAACGCATCGTCAAGGTCTTCGACTACCTGGACTGAACCAGCCCCCTGGGAACGCGAAACGGCAGGCCATGGCCTGCCGTTTCGCGTCGATGGGCCGCCTCCAGGGGAGCGCGGCTAGCCGATCACCGCCGGATCACTTGATGACCCGCAGCGAGGGACGCCCCTTGCGCGGCGGCACCTCGTCCTCCTGGCCCTCGCCCTGCGGGGCATCGTCGGCACTCTCCACCTCGTTGAGGTGGGACTCCTTCTCCTCCGCTTCGGCGGCCTCGGCCGGAATCACCGGCTCATGGCCGAACACCATGCCCACACCGTTCTCCCTCGCATAGATCGCGATCAGCGCCTCGATGGGCACCATCACCTGCATGGGGCGGCCGCCGAAGCGCGCCGAGAAGCTCACCGCCTCATTCTCCATGGCGAAGTCACGCACGGCGGTGGGCGCCAGGTTCAGCACGATCTGGCCGTTCTGCACGAACTGGCGGGGAACCTCGACGCCCGCCAGCTCGGCATCGACGACGATGTAGGGGGTCAGGTCGTTGTCCAGCAGCCACTGGTACAGGGCCCTGGCAATATAGGGACGGCTCGATAGCATCGCTTGGCCCTCCTGGGTCGGGGACCCGGTCTGTACCGGATCGAAGTTCAGGCGCGCATCTCGCGCTCGCTTTCGCTGAGGGCTGCCTTGAAGCCATCGCGGTCGAACAGCCGCTCCATGTAGCTCATCAGCGGCTTGACCTGCTTCTCGGGCAGCTCGATGCCCAGCACCGGCAGGCGCCAGAGGATCGGGGCCAGGCAGCAGTCCACCAGGGTGAACTCCTCGCTCATGAAGTAGGGCATGTCCTCGAAGATCGGCGAGATGCCGACCAGGCTCTCGCGCAGCTCCTTGCGGGCCTTCTCGGCGTCCTTCTTCGCGCCGCGCTGGATCTGCTCGACCAGCGGACACCACTCGCGCTCGATGCGGTGCATCCACAGGCGGCTCTTGGCACGCGCCACGGGATAGACGGGCAGCAGCGGCGGGTGCGGGAAGCGCTCGTCGAGGTACTCCATCATCACCTTGGATTCGTAGAGCACCAGGTCGCGGTCGAGCAGCGTGGGCACGCTGTTGTAGGGGTTGAGGTCGGCGAGTTCCTCGGGGTGCTGCTCGTCGGTCACCTCGACGATATCGACGGCCACGCCCTTCTCGGCGAGCACGATTCGCACACGATGACTGTAATGGTCATCTCCTCCGGAATAGAAGATCATCGACGACCGCTTGGCCACTACACCCATGTAACAATCCTCGCATCAGTTCGTGCCGAGATGATAACACGACCGCCCCCGCCTTGAGGGCCATCGTGCCGCCCGGTATCGGGCAGAGACCACGAGGGGCGCATGGCCCTCGACCATGCGCCCCCGTGGATGTCCGTCGCTGACGGATCAGTGGACGTCGCGCCAGTACTCGCGCTTGAGCAGGTAGGCGATGACCCCGAAGATGAAGATGAAGATCAACACCTTCGGCCCCAGCGACTGGGCCTGCAGCTTGGACGGCTCACCCACGTAGGCGAGGAAGTTGGTAAGGTCATAGACCGCCTCCTCGAACTCCGCCGGCTCCATCTCGCCCGGCTGGGTGATCTGCAGCGTCTCGCAGGACTGGTACTTGCCGGTCAGGGGATCGAGCTCGGCCCCGTCGATCGGCTGGTCCGTCGCGGCGCAGACCTTCTCCTGCACCCCCTGCAGCGGCTCCAGCACGTTGGGCATGGCGACGAGGTCGAAGACCGCATTGTTGACGCCGGTGCCGGTGCTCGGATCCTTGTAGAAGGAGAGCAGGTAGGAGTAGATCCAGTCGGTGCCGCGCAGGCGCGACTCGAGGGTCAGGTCGGGGGGCGGCGCACCGAACCAGGCCTCGGCATCGCCGCTGTCCATGGCGATGTGCATCTGGTCGTTGAAGGCCAGGTCCGGGGAGAAGATCAGGTTCTCCTCGACGAGGTCCTGGGGGATATCCAGGTCCTCGGCGGCACGCGCGAAGCGCTGGTGCTCCAGGGAGTGGCACCCCATGCAGTAGTTGACATAGAGCTTCATGCCGTTCTGCAGCGACGCCTTGTCCTCGAGATCGGGCTCCATGGAGTACGGGACGCTCGCGCCTCCCGCGGCCATCGCCGTGATGGGCACCAGCGCGAAGAGCAGTGCGAACAGTTGCTTTTTCATTAGCCAGTCACCCTTTCCGGAACGGGTTTGGTCTTCTCCAGCCGGGTATAGAACGGCATCAGCAGGAAGAAGGCGAAGTAGATGACGGTGCACACCTGGGACAGCAGGGTGCGCCCCTCGGTGACCGGCAGCACCCCGAGCACGCCCAGGATCACGAAGCTGATCGCGAACAGCGCCAGCATCACCTTGGACATCCAGCCCTTGTAGCGCATCGAGCGCACCGGACTGCGGTCGAGCCACGGCAGTACGAAGAGCACCGCGATGGCCCCTCCCATTGCAACGACACCCAGGAACTTGGCATCGAGGCCGAACAGCGAGAAGGTGATCGCGCGCAGGATCGCGTAGAAGGGCGTGAAGTACCAAACCGGCGCGATGTGATCGGGGGTCTTCAATGCGTTGGCCGGCTCGAAGTTGGGCTTCTCGAGGAAGTAGCCACCGCCCTCCGGGAAATAGAAGATCACCACGCAGAAGACGAACAGGAACACCGCCACACCGACGAGATCCTTCACCGTGTAATACGGATGGAAGGGGATGCCGTCCAGCGGCTTGCCGGACTCGTCCTTCTTCTTCTTGATGTCGATGCCGTCGGGGTTGTTGGAGCCGACCTCGTGCAGGGCGATGATGTGCAGCACCACCAGCGCCAGGATCACGATGGGCAGCGCCACCACGTGCAGGGCGAAGAAGCGGTTGAGGGTGATGCCGGAGATCAGGAAGTCACCGCGGATCCACTGGGTCAGGTCGGGACCGATCACCGGGATCGCCGAGAACAGCGAGATGATGACCTGGGCGCCCCAGTAGGACATCTG
Organism: Halomonas gemina; assembly: GCF_023554995.1. Lineage (GTDB taxonomy): Bacteria > Pseudomonadota > Gammaproteobacteria > Pseudomonadales > Halomonadaceae > Halomonas > Halomonas gemina. The sequence goes on along the minus strand of NZ_JAMJPK010000005.1, from coordinate 196,075 downwards.
GCCCCAGGGCAGCAGGTAGCCCATGAAGGCCTCGGCCATCAACGCCAGGTAGATGGCCATGCCGAAGATCCACACCAGCTCGCGGGGCGCCTTGTAGGAGCCATAGAGCAGGGCGCGGAACATGTGCAGGTAGACGACCACGAAGAAGGCGGTCGCGCCGGTGGAGTGCATGTAGCGGATCAGCCAGCCGTACTCCACGTCGCGCATGATGTACTCCACCGACGCGAAGGCGCCCTCGGCGGAGGGGTTGTAGCTCATGGTCAGCCAGACACCGGTGAGGATCTGGTTGACCAGCACCAGCAGCGCCAGGGAGCCGAAGAAGTACCAGAAGTTGAAGTTCCTCGGCGCGTAGTACTTCGCCATGTGGTCCTGCCACATCTGGGTGGCCGGGAAGCGGTCATCGACCCAGCGCATCAGCCCGCGCTCCGCCTTGACTTTGTTCGGGTTACCCATCAGGCAGTCTCCTCATCTTCGCCGACCGTGATCAGCACATCGCTGTCGAAGCGGTAAGGCGGGACCTCGAGGTTGGTCGGGGCCGGCACGTTGCGGAACACCCGGCCGGCCAGGTCGAAGCGCGAGCCGTGGCAGGGACAGAAGAAGCCGCCCGGCCAGTCGTCGGTTCCCACCCCCTCGGCATCGGGCTCGGGCTTGAACAGCGGCGAGCAGCCCAGGTGGGTGCAGATGCCGACGATCACGCCAATCTCGGGCTTGATGGAGCGCAGCGGGCCCTCGATGTAGGCGGGCTGCTGGGGCACCTCGGACTCCGGGTCGGCCAGCCGCGAGGTATCGAAGCCCTCGGTGCGCTCGATCATCTCCGACGTCCGGTTGATGATCCATACCGGCTTGCCCCGCCACTCGACGGTCATGCGCTGCCCGGGCTCGAGCTTCGACACGTCGGCCTGGACGGGGGCACCCGCCGCTCTTGCCCTGGCACTAGGCTGCCAGGAAGCCACAAAGGGGACCGCAACCCCGACGGCACCCACCGCACCCACGACGGTGGTGGCACCTACGAGGAAACGGCGCCGACCCTTGTTTACGCCGTTATCTGCCATTTTCAGGTTTCTCCCATCAGCTTACCCGTTGTTCCATCACGGGCAGTGAATCCCCCGCGACCACGGATACCAAATGCAGTCTATGGTAAAAAATCGTGTCGCCCCGCACAAGGAAAGGTTCCCTGAGCAAGCGGGAAACCTGACGACAAATTCTTGATCCAGAACAAAAAACGCCCAGGTCGCTGGACCTGGGCGTGTTCGTGCGGCAATACGCGGCGTATCAGCGCTTGGAGAACTGCGGGCGACGACGCGCCTTGCGCAGGCCAACCTTCTTGCGCTCGACCTGGCGGGCGTCACGGGTGACGTAACCCGCTTCGCGCAGCTGGCCGCGGAAGTCCTCGTTGTAGTCCATCAGGGCACGGGTGATGCCGTGACGGATGGCGCCGGCCTGGGCCGAACCGCCGCCACCCTTGACGGTGACGTAGACGTCGAACTGGCCGAGGGTATCGGTCAGCTCGAGCGGCTGGCGAACCACCATCTGGCCGGTGACGCGACCGAAGTACTGGTCGAGCTCACGGCTGTTGACGGTGATCTTGCCGGTGCCCGGCTTCAGGAACACGCGGGCGGTAGAGGTCTTGCGGCGCCCGGTACCGTAATACTGCTGTGTCATGGCGAAGACTCCCTCAGATGTTCAGTGCTTGCGGCTGCTGGGCAGCGTGCGGATGCTCGGTGCCGGCGTAGACCTTGAGCTTCGAGTACATGGCACGGCCCAGGGGACCCTTCGGCAGCATGCCCTTGACGGCGGACTCGATGACACGCTCCGGCGCGTGGGCGATCATCTTCTCGAAATTCATGGAGCGCAGGCCACCCGGGTAGCCGGTATGACGATAGTAGGTCTTGGCACTGGCCTTGTTGCCGGTGACATGGACCTTCTCGGCGTTGATCACGACAATGTAGTCACCGGTATCCACGTGAGGGGTATATTCCGGCTTGTGCTTGCCGCGCAGGCGGCGTGCGATCTCGGTGGCCAGGCGGCCGAGCGTCTTGTCCGCAGCATCGACGACGAACCAGTCGCGCTGGACGGACTGCGGTTTGGCAGTGAACGTCTTCATGGATGAATCACCATTTGATGTATTGGGTTCTGCCGCCGGGTATCCGGCATGGAACCATCCCTATTCTTCTTGGTTGCCTGCCCCCGAAGGGACGGCAACAGTGGAGCGAGCGCGCATTCTACACGAGCCGGCCCCTCGGGGAAAGGGGCAGCATCGCCTTCATGGCTTGTGGGGCAGCGCCAGGTAGTCGTGGGACTGCATCTCCTGGAGCCGCGACAGGGTGCGCTGGAACTCGAACTCCAGGCGACCGTCGCGGTAGAGCTGCTCGGCCGGCACCTCGGCGGACATCAGCAGCTTGACGCCCCGGTCGTAGAACTCGTCGACCATGTTGATAAAGCGCCTGGCCTGATCATCCGTCGATCCACTCATGCGCGTGACGTTGGAGACCAGCACGCTGTGGAACTCCCGGGCCAGCTCGATATAGTCGTTCTGGCTGCGCGGACCGTCGCAGAGCTCGGCGAACTCGAACCACACCACGTCGTCATGCAGTCGACGGGCGTGCAGCACCCGGTGGTTGATCTCGATCGGCGCGCCCTCCTCGCCCTCGTGGCCGGCGATCTCGCGAAAGCTCCTTGCCAGCTCGGCCTCGGCCTCGTCGTCCAGGGGGGCATGGAAGATCTCGGCGCTCTCCAGGGCGCGCAGGCGGTAGTCGATCCCCGAGTCCACGTTGACCACCTCGCAGTGGCGCTCGAGCAGGTCGATGGCCGGCAGGAAACGGGCCCGCTGCAGGCCATCCTTGTAGAGCTCCCCGGGAACGATGTTCGAGGTCGCCACCAGCACCACGCCATGCGCGAAGAGCGACTCGAGCAGGTTGGCCAGGATCATCGCATCGGTGATGTCCTTGACGAAGAACTCGTCGAAGCAGATGACCCGGGCCTCGGCGGCGAACTTGGCGGCGATCAGCGTCAGCGGGTTGCGCTCGCCCTTGTAGTGCTCCAGCTCGTTGTGCACCCGCTGCATGAAGCGGTGGAAGTGGGTGCGCATCTTCTCGGGAAACGGCAGCGTCTCGAAGAAGGTATCCATGAGGTAGGTCTTGCCGCGCCCCACCCCACCCCAGAGGTAGAGCCCGTGGATCGCGGGCAACGCCGGCTCGGGTGGCGCCTCGCGGTCGCGCCGACCGAGCAGGCCGGCCACCCGCGACTTCAGGCCGCCACCGCGCTTGGGCGGCACCACCCGGGAGGGCGGGGTGGCGACCAGCTCGCCATAGAGTCGCTGCAGGTGCGCCACCGCCTGCTCCTGGGCGGCATCGGGCTGGAAGCCGTTGCGCTCGAGATCCGCCCGGTAGCGGGTCACCGGCGTCTCGGGATGCCGCGCGTTGCGGGAAGCCGTGGGAGGGTGCGTCTCGCTCATGGGGATTCCTGAGGGCCTGTACTCGGGACGTTCGCGGGAGAGCATTATACGCCTCCCGCCCCCACTTGGCATCGCCGGCCGCCGCGTTGACCCGGCGCACCGCGTCGCCCCTATAATGGGCACCCGGATCCCCATTCGGCCCGATGACGTGCCCGCGCCTCGCGCGGCGTGTCGCCCAACGCTCCAGGGAGAAAGCACAACGTGGACGAGACCAACATCAACTGGGTGCTGGCCATCGCCTGCCTGCTGGCCGGCATCGGCATCGGGGCACTGGGCTACCACCTGTTGAATGCCAGCGCCGGCAACACCCAGCGCCTGCGCCAGCGTCTCGCCGAGCGCGAGCGGGAACTGGCGGAACTCAAGGATGGCATGGGCGACAGCCTCGAGCGCATCGCCCGGCTCGCCGAGAGCCTGCACCGCGAGAGCCGGGGCCTCGAGCAGGAGGCCGAAGAAGCCAGGGACCGGCTCGGCGCCCGCTCGCTGCGTCGCCAGGCCCTGGACGCCGTCTCCCCTACCCCTGCCCCCGCCACAGCCACGGCCACCACAGAGCCCGCCATGCCCCGGGACTACGCCGACGGCAACCGCGGCACCCTCGCCGAGGACTTCGGCCTCAAGAATGACGTCGCGTCCACCCCCCAGCCGCCGCGCCACTGACCGTCTCCTGAGCCCCGGCCCGGTGGCCGGGGCGCATGTCCTTCGCTCAGGCCGGGTTGTCGACGTCGACGAAGCGATGCTCGACACCGAACTCGGCCGCGAGCCGCTCGCCCAGCACCTGGACGCCGTAGCGCTCGGTCGCGTGGTGGCCCGCCGCCAGGTAGTGGATGCCCATCTCGCGGGCCAGGTGGGTGGTGCGTTCGGATATCTCGCCGGAGATGAAGGCATCGGCCCCGGCTTCCCGGGCGACGCTGATCATGTCCTGGGCTCCGCCGGTGCACCAGGCGACACGGTGGATCTCGCCGCCCCCCGGTGCCTCGATGAGCAGCGGCTCTCGACCCAGGCACGCCTCGACGTCGCGGGCCAGGCCGGCGGCGTCGAGCCGCGGACGCGGCTCGCCCAGCCACACCAGCCCCTCGCCGAGTTCGCCATCGGCACAGCCCGAGACGGTGAAGCCCAGCCGCCGGCCCAGTTCGGCGTTGTTGCCGAGTTCGGGGTGGGCATCCAGTGGCAGGTGATAGGCCAGCAGGTTGATGTCATGGGCCAGCAGCGTCGCCAGTCGCCGGCGCTTGATGCCGGTGACGGTGACCGGCTCGTTCTTCCAGAAGTAGCCGTGATGCACCAGCACCAGGTCGGCCTGCCAGGCCACGGCCTCGTCGAGCAGCGCCTGGCAGGCGGTCACCCCGGTCATGACCCGCGTGACCTGCTCGGTGCCGGCCACCTGCAGGCCGTTCACGGTGTAGTCCCTGAAGCGGTCGGGCTCCAGCAGTCGATCGCAGGCGGCGACCAGGTCGTCACGATTCGTCATGCAGCCTCCGGGCGCGGTCGGGTTGGCAATGTTACAATTCGCACAGTGTAACCAGCGGGAGGATACCCCGCGACCCAGCACCGCCGACAAGGACCCCCGCCGCATGCGACGCACCCTGCTCCCCTACCTCTGGCCCGTCCTCATCGGTGTGCTGGCGGCCATCGTGCTGCTCAATGCCTTCCCTCAGCTGATCGGCCGGCCGGCCACGTCGCCGGCACCTCCTACCACGCCGGCGCTGGTGCAGTCCAACGACGGGGCCAGCTCACGCGAGGCCCCGGAGGTGCGCCAGGCCGAGCCCCTCTCCCGCCGGCAGGGACGTACCAGCTATGCGCAGGCGGTGGAGCGCGCCGCGCCGGCGGTGGTCAACATCTACTCCACTCGGGTGGTGGAGCGGGAGGAGCACCCGCTGATGTCGGACCCTTTCTTCCGCCAGTTCTTCGGCGACGAGTTGCCCAGCCGCCAGCGCATGCTCTCCAGCCTCGGCTCCGGGGTGATCGTCAGTGACGATGGCTACGTGCTGACCAACCACCACGTTATCCGCGGGGCCGACCAGATCCAGGTCGCCCTGCGCGACGGTCGCGAGACCCTGGCCGAGGTGATCGGCACCGACCCCGAGAGCGACCTCGCCGTGCTGCGCATCGAACTGGACTCGCTGCCGGTGATGGAGCTGACCGACACCACCCGGGTCGCCGTGGGCGACGTCGCGCTGGCCATCGGCAACCCCTTCGGCGTCGGCCAGACGGTGACCATGGGCATCATCAGCGCCACCGGACGCAGCCACCTGGGGCTCAACGCCTACGAGGACTTCATCCAGACCGATGCCGCCATCAACCCCGGCAATTCGGGGGGCGCATTGGTCAACGCCGAGGGCGCCCTGGTCGGCATCAACACCGCCATCTTCTCGCGCTCCGGCGGCTCCCAGGGCATCGGCTTCGCGATCCCCGCCAACCTGGCCCGCAACATCCTCGAGGAGCTGGTCACCCGCGGGCGCGTCATCCGCGGCTGGATGGGCATCGAGGCTCAGGAGCTCAACCAGGAGCTCGCCGCTTCCTTCGGCCTGCAGACGCCGGCCGGGGTGATCATCGCCGGCGTGGTGCCGGACGGCCCCGCCGACCGCGCGGGCCTGCAGCCCGGCGACGTGCTGCTGGAGGTCGACGGCCAGCCGGTGCTCGACCCCCGGCGCACCATGAGCGACATCGCCGCGATGGCGCCCGGCACCCAACTGCCGTTGACCATCGTCCGCGGCGGCGAGCGCCGGGAGCTGACCATCGAGCTCGGCGAGCGCCCGACCCCGGAGCCGCGCCGCCCCGACCAGGAGTGACACGCCGAGATAGCAGAGAGCCCCGCCGGTCGGCGGGGCCCTCTGCTGTCGGGTGGTGTCATGCGCCGCCCCGTTCGCGGGGCATCACGCCTTGAGCCGGTACTCGGCCGAGCGGGCGTGGGCGGTGAGCGACTCGCCCCTGGCCAGCGTGGAGGCGACCTTGCCGAGCTCGCCGGCGCCCTCTGCCGAGCAGTGGATGATCGAGGAGCGCTTCTGGAAGTCGTAGACCCCCAGCGGCGAGGAGAAGCGCGCCGTCCCCGAGGTGGGCAGCACGTGGTTGGGACCGGCGCAGTAGTCGCCCAGCGCCTCGGCGGTATAGCGCCCCATGAAGATGGCCCCGGCATGGCGTACCTCCGGCAGCCAGCCCTCGGGGTTGGCCACCGAGAGCTCCAGGTGCTCCGGGGCGATGCGGTTGATCAGCGCCACCGCCTCGTCACGATCCCGGCAGTGGATCAGCGCGCCGCGGCGGGCCAGCGACTCGCGCACGATGGGGGCACGCTCCAGGGTAGGCAGCAGGCGCGCGATCGAGGCCTCCACCGCCTCCAGGTGGTCGAGGTCCCAGCTGACCAGCACCGCCTGGGCATCCTCGTCGTGCTCGGCCTGGGAGAAGAGGTCCATGGCCAGCCAGTCCGGGTCGGTACCGCCATCAGAGACCACCAGGATCTCCGAGGGGCCGGCGATCATGTCGATGCCCACCTGCCCGAACACCGCTCGCTTGGCCGTCGCCACGTAGATGTTGCCCGGGCCGACGACCTTGTCCACCCGCGGCACCGTCTCGGTGCCGAAGGCCAGGGCCGCCACCGCCTGGGCGCCGCCGAGGGTGAAGACATGGTCGACGCCGGCGAGATAGGCGGCGGCCAGCACCAGCTCGTTGAGAATGCCATCGGGGGTCGGCACCACCATGACGATCTCGCGCACGCCGGCTACATGGGCGGGAATGGCGTTCATCAGCACCGAGGAGGGATAGGCCGCCTTGCCCCCGGGGACATAGATGCCGGCGCGGTCCAGCGGCGTGACCTGCTGACCCAGTACGGTGCCGTCGGCCTCGGTGTAGTGCCAGGAGGCCGGCTTTTGGCGCTCGTGATAGGCGCGGATGCGCTCCGCGGCGCTCGACAGCGCCTCGCGCTGCTCCGCCGGCAGGCCCTCGAAGGCCTGGCGCAGCCGTGCCTCGCTCAGGGTCAGCTCGGCCATGGACGAAACGGCGAGCCGGTCGAAGCGGTTCGAGTACTCGACCAGCGCGGCGTCGCCCCGGGCCTTGACGGCGGCGAGGATCTCGTCGACACGCTGCTGGACCGCGGCATCGGAGACCCCTTCCCAGGCCAGCAGGTCGGCCAGGCGGCGATCGAAGTCGGCCTGCGAGGTCGACAGCCGCGCGATATCGACGCCGTCGGTGGGGGATTGGCTCATGGCTGTGGCTTCCTCTCGAAACAGGGTTCGTCATCCAGGGCAAGACTGCCGCGGCGCCGTGCCGCGGGCAAGGCCGGTGTGACTATGGGGCCGACACGGCGAGGCTATCGCGCCGCGCCGCCACCGCCTCGCGCAGGCGGGCGATGAGCGGTTTCAGGCGCTCGTGCTTCATGGTCATGGCGGCCTTGTTGACCACCAGCCGAGTGCTGATCGGGGCGATCAGCTCACGCGGCTCCATGCCGTTGGCCCGCAGGGTATTGCCGGTATCGACGATGTCGACGATCTCGTCGGCCAGGTTCATCAGCGGGGCCAGTTCCATGGCACCGTAGAGCTTGATCACCTCGGCCTGGATCCCCTGCTCGGCATAGTAGCGACGCGCCACATTGACGAACTTGGTGGCCACCCGCCGGCGGGCCCGGGCCGGCTCGGCGCCGGTGATGCCGGCGGTCATCAGCCGGCAGCGGGCGATCTCCAGGTCGAGGGGCTCGTAGAGGCCCTCGACGCCGTGCTCGAGCAGCACGTCCTTGCCGGCCACGCCGAGATCCGCCGCCCCGAGCTGGACATAGGTCGGCACGTCGGTGGCGCGGATCACCACCAGCTTGACATCCGGCAGGTTGGTATCGAACAGCAGCTTGCGGCTCTTGCCCAGGTCCTCGGCCGGGGTGATGCCGGCATCGGCCAGCAGTGGCAGGGTCTCTTCCAGGATGCGGCCCTTGGAGAGGGCCAGAATCAGTTGCTTGCTCATGGTCTCGCCTGTTGGTCGACTCAGCCAGGGATGCGCCGGATGCGCGCGCCCAGCAGCTGCAGTTTTTCCTCGATGCACTCATAGCCGCGATCGATATGGTAGATCCGGTCGACCAGGGTCTCGCCCTCGGCCATCATCGCCGCGATCACCAGCGAGGCCGAGGCCCGCAGGTCGGTGGCCATCACCGGGGCGCCGGAGAGGGTCTCGACCCCGGTGATCACCGCGGTATTGCCCTCCAGGGCGATGTCGGCCCCCATGCGGTTGAGCTCCTGCACGTGCATGAAGCGGTTCTCGAAGATGGTCTCCACCACCCGGGCGGTGCCCTCGGCCACCGCGTTCATCGCCACGAACTGGGCCTGCATGTCGGTGGGAAAGGCCGGATAGGGCGCGGTACGCACGTTGACCGCCTTGGGCCGCCGACCCTGCATGTCGAGCTCTATCCAGCCCTCGCCGGTGGTGATGGTGGCCCCTGCCTCCTCGAGCTTGGCCAGCACCGCATCGAGGATGTCGGCACGGGTGTTGCGCACCCGCACCCGCCCCCGGGAGAGCGCGGCCGCCACCAGGAAGGTGCCGGTCTCGATGCGGTCGGGCATGACGTCATGGTAGGCACCGTGCAGCCGCTCCACGCCCTCGATGACGATGGTGTCGCTGCCGTGGCCGCGGATCCTCGCGCCCATCTTGATCAGGCACTCGGCCAGGTCGACCACCTCGGGTTCCCGGGCGGCGTTCTCCAGCACCGTGGTGCCGTCCGCCAGGGTCGCCGCCATCAGCAGGTTCTCGGTGCCGGTCACGGTGACGGTATCGAAGAAGATGGTGGCGCCGTGCAGTCGCCCATCGACCCGCGCCCGGATATAGCCGGCCTCGACGCTGACCTCGGCCCCCATCGACTCGAGGCCGCGGAGGTGGAGGTCCACCGGCCGCGAGCCGATGGCACAGCCGCCGGGCAGCGAGACGTCCGCATGGCCGAAATGGGCCAGCAGCGGGCCGAGCACCAGGATCGAGGCACGCATCTTCTTGACCAGCTCATAGGGCGCATGACAGTGAGTGACCTGCGAGCCGTCGAGCTGGATGCACATCCTGTCCCCCATCTCGGCCTCGACGCCCATGTGGCCGAGCAGCTCCAGGGTAGTGGTGATGTCCTGCAGATGCGGCAGGTTGCCGATGGTCACCGGCTCGTCGGCCAGCAGGGTCGCGCAGAGGATCGGCAGGGCGGCATTCTTGGCACCGCTGGCCCAGACCTCACCATCGACGGGGCCGTTGCCGGTAATGATCAGCTTGTCCATGGAAGGTCGACCCTCAGGCCCCCTGGTTGTCGGTGGCGGCCTGCCACTGCTGCGGGGTGTAGGTCTTGATACTCACCGCATGCAGGGCGCCGGAGGCGATCTCCTCGGAGAGCGCACCATAGATCATCTGCTGGCGCTTGACCGGCGAGAGCCCCTCGAAGACCTCACCCACGGCCACCACCTGGAAGTTGCAGCCTTCGCCCTGGATATGGAACTCGCAGCCATCGAGTCGGCTCTCGAGCAGCGCCTTCACTTCGCTCGGTTGCATGGCACCGGCACTCCTGTGGTTCGTCGATTCGTCGGGGAGACGCTACCGGGGGCCACGTCGTGGCCCCCGGTAGCGGGGATCTCATGGCAGCACATGGTAAAGAAAAGCACCGCGCTTGGCGATGGCAAGGGAGGTCCGGCTCAGGCGGCGACCGGCTCGGCGAGCGGCAGCAGAGTGTCCAGCCCCGCGACCCGGGTCAGGCGCTCGAGGGGGGCCGAGAGGCGCACGGCGGCCACCTCGACGCCGGCATCGCGGGCCTGGCGGGTCCACTCAAGCAGCACGCTGAGCGCCGCGCTGCTGACCCGGCCGACGCCGCTCAGGTCGAAGACTACCTCGCTGCCGGCCGGGCGCTCGGCCAGCCAGGCGCTGCCGGCCTCGGCCATCGCCGAGGCAACCTCGAAGCCGACCTCGCCGGTCACCGACAGCTGGCCGCCGTCGGCCTCCAGGCAGGAGCTGCGCTGATCCAGCAGCACGCTCATGCGCTGCCGCCCTCCTCCAGCTCCTCGACGGCAAGCTCGGGCGCCCAGCCCTCGATGACCGCGTCATAGTCGCGATTCTGGTCGCGCATCGCCTGGTCGAACTGGTTGCGGAAGGTCAGCCCCAGGTTGATGCCGTTGACGATCACGTTGACCACCTTCCACTGGTCGCCGGAGAGGCGCAGCGAATAGCTGACCGGATAGACGCTGCCGTCGTTGGCCACCACCTCCATGGCCACGCTGGCCTGGTCCTCATAGCGCGATGACTGCTGGTTGTCGAGCACCCGGATCTCGCGGTAGTCGAAGGTGACCAGGCCCTTGGCATAGGTGTCGATCAGGGTCTTGCGGAAGGTCTCGACGAAGCGCGACCGCTGCTGTGGCGTGGCGTTGCCGAAGTAGCGTCCCATCACACTGGCGCCGATGTAGCGGAAGTCGGCCACGTCCTCGAGGCTGTCGTCGACGATCGCCTCGAGCTCGTCGAGGTTGTCGGCGAAGTAGTCCTCGCGCCCCTCGATACGGGTCATCAGCTCGTCGATGCTGGCACGGATCATCTGCTCGGGGCCTTGGTCGGGCTGGGCCGCCATCAGCGGCAGCGCCAGCAGCAGCAGGCCGAGCCCGGCGAACAGCGCGCGAAGGTTCATCATCTTCATCTCGTTCACTCCTTGACCATGCTGGACACGAACTGCTGGATCAGCTCCTCGAGCACCAGGGCAGACTGGGTATCACGCAGGGTATCGGCATCGGCGAGGGTGTCGGGGGCCCCGCCCACCGAGAGCCCGATATACTGCTCCCCCAGCAGGCCTGCGGTGAGGATGGCGGCGGTGCTGTCCTCCGGGAGCTGGCCTTCCAGCTGCCCATCGAGCTCCATCACCACCCGTGCATCGTACCACTCGGTATCCAGCTCGATGGCCTCGACGCGTCCCACCGTGACTCCGGCCATGGTGACCCGTGCCCGCGGCTTGAGGCCGCCGATGTTGGCGAAGTTGGCCTCCAGCCGGAAGGTCTCGCTGGGCAGGGCGAGGCTCAGGCCACTGACCCTCAGCCCCAGGAACACCAGGCCCAGGATGCCGGCCAGCATGAACAGGCCGACCCCGAGCTCCATCGTCTTGCTGCGCTTCATCCGTTTGCTCCGAACATCAGGAAAGCTCTCCGAACATCAGGGCGGTGAGCACGAAATCCAGGCCCAGTACCGCCAGAGAGGAATAGACCACCGTGCGGGTGGTGGCACGCGAGATGCCTTCCGAGGTGGGGATCAGGTCATAGCCCTGGAAGACCGCGATCCAGGTCACCACCAGGGCGAACACCAGGCTCTTGATCAGGCCGTTGCCCACGTCGTCGATGAACTCCACGCTGGCCTGCATGTTGCCCCAGTAGGAGCCCTCGAAGACGCCAAGCCATTCGACGCCGACCAGCTGGCCGCCCCAGACGCCCACCCCGCTGAAGCCGATGGTCAGCAGCGGCAGGGCCACGAAGCCAGCCCAGAGTCGCGGCGCGACCACGCGGCGCAGCGGGTCTACGCCGATCATCTCCATGCTGGTCAGCTGCTCGGTGGCCTTCATCAGGCCGATCTCGGCGGTCAGGGCGGAGCCGGCACGGCCGGCGAACAGCAGCGCCGCCACCACCGGCCCCAGCTCGCGCAACAGGGAGAGGGCCACCATCTGCCCCAGTGCCTGCTCGGCCCCGAAGTCGACGAGGATGGTGTAGCCCTGCAGGGCCAGCACCATGCCGATGAACAGCCCCGAGACCAGCACGATGGCCAGCGACATCACGCCGACGAAGTGCATCTGCCGCACCCAGAGGTAGAGGCCCTCGCGGGACGGCACCCCCACCGCCGACTGGCCGAGGAAGATCCCGGCCCGGCCCAGCGACTCCATCAGGTCGCAGCCACGCCGCCCCAGCTGGCGGATCCGCTCGATCATCGCGGCCCCCCGCTGCCCAGGATATCGGCATGGAAATCCATCGCCGGGTAGTGGAAGGGCACCGGCCCGTCGGGCTCGCCGTGCATGAACTGGCTGACCCGGGGGTCGCGGTCCGCATCGAGGCTGGCCGGCGTGCCGTGGGCCATCACCTGGCCATCGGCGATCACATAGACATAGTCGGCGATGGAGAGCGTCTCCTTGATGTCGTGGGAGACCACCACCGCCGTCAGGCCCAGGGCCTCGTTGAGGCGCTTGATCAGCTGCACCAGCACGCCCATGGAGATCGGGTCCTGGCCGGCGAAGGGCTCGTCGTAGAGGATCAGCTCGGGGTCCAGGGCGATGGCGCGCGCCAGCGCCACCCGGCGCGCCATGCCGCCGGAGAGCTCCGAGGTCTTCAGCTGCCGGGCTCCGCGCAGCCCGACGGCCTGCAGCTTCATCAGCACCACGTCGCGGATCATCGCCTCGGGCAGGTCGGTATGCACCCGCAGCGGGAAGGCCACGTTCTCGTAGACATCGAGGTCGGAGAACAGCGCCCCGCTCTGGAACAGCATCCCCATGCGCCGGCGCAGCACGAACAGCGCCTTGCGCGACAACGCATGGACATCCTGACCGTCGATGCGCACTCGCCCCGCGTCGGGGGTCAGCTGGCCGCCGATCATCTTGAGCAGGGTGGTCTTGCCGGTACCGCTGGGGCCCATGATGGCGGTGATCCGACCGCGCGGGATGACCAGGTCGACGCCGCGGAAGATGTCCATCTCGCCGCGCGAGAAGTGCAGGCTCTCCACTTCCACGAAGGGGGAGTCCGTCATCGCTTTACCATCCTCGAGAATATTATCGAACATCGTATCCTAACCATGCCCCGCGGCGCCAGCGTCCCGCTCGCCTTGCACCGCCCGGGCCCGGCATGTTCAATGTGCGCCCGCCACCCACCATCCCGGACCGCGCCATGCTTCTCCCCCTGATGATCGTCCTGCTCGGCTTCGTCGGCCTGCTGTGGAGTGCCGATCGCTTCGTCGGCGCGGCCGCGGCCACCGCCTGGCGGGCCGGCATGAGCACCCTGCTGGTGGGGATGACCGTCGTCTCGCTGGGTACCTCGGCACCGGAGATCGTGGTCTCGGTGATGGCCTCCCTGGATGGCGTGCCCGACCTCGCCGTCGGCAATGCGCTGGGCTCCAACATCGCCAACATCGCCCTGGTGCTGGGCGTCACCGCCCTGGTTGTGCCGATCCCGGTGCGCTTCTCCATCGTGCGCCGCGAGCTGCCGCTGCTGCTCGGCGCCACGGGCCTGGCCGGCTACGCCCTGGCCAACGGCCACCTCGACCGGCTCGACGGCCTGCTGCTGCTGGTGCTGCTGGTGTTCAGCCTGTGGTGGCTGTTCCGCGCCGACACCCCCGATGACGAGAGTGCCGGCGAGATTCCCGGCATGCCGCTGGGCCAGGCCCTGGGCTGGCTGGTGGCCACCCTGGTGATCATGGTCGCCAGTTCCCGCGCCCTGGTGTGGGGCGCCAGCGAGCTGGCCCGGGGACTCGGCGTCAGCGAACTGGTGATCGGGCTGACCGTGGTGGCCATCGGCACCAGCCTGCCGGAGCTGGCGGCCTGCGTGGCAAGCGCCTTCAAGCGCCACCACGACCTTGCCATCGGCAACGTCATCGGCTCCAACCTCTTCAACATGCTGACCGTGCTGCCGGTGCCGGCGCTGCTGGCCCCGGGCGCCACGGACCCCGCCGCGGCCGGACGCGACTACCCGGTGATGCTGGTGCTGACCCTGGCCCTGGGGGCGCTGCTGCTGTGGAATCGCCGCGGCCACCTGGGGCGCCTGCCGGGGGGCCTGCTGGTGCTGGTCTATGCCGGCTACCTGGCCTGGCTCGGCAGCGTCGGCGCCTCCGCCGTCGGCTGACCCCCTTGAGTGAAACCCCACAACGGGCAACAATCACCGCCATGACCCATGACGCTCCCTCAGCGGCCGGCACGTCCCTCCTGCGCGAGAGTGCCCGCCGCACCCTGGAACTGGAACAGCAGGCCATCGCCGCCCTGGCCGGACGCCTCGACGACGCCTTCGACCACGCCTGCGAGCTGATACTGGCCTGTCGAGGTCGCGTGGTGGTGACCGGCATGGGCAAGTCGGGCCATGTCGCCGGCAAGATCGCCGCCACCCTGGCCAGCACCGGCACACCCGCCTTCTTCGTGCATCCCGGCGAGGCCAGCCACGGCGACCTGGGCATGATCACCCCCGGTGACGTGGTGCTGGCCCTCTCCAATTCCGGCGAGACCGCCGAAGTCACTGCCCTGCTGCCCCTGCTCAAGCGCATGGGCACGCCACTGATCAGCATGACCGGCCGGCCGGGCTCGACCCTGGCCCGGCACGCCGAGGCCCACCTGGATGCCGGGGTCGAGCGCGAGGCCTGCCCGCTGGACCTGGCCCCGACCTCGTCCACCACCGCCGCCCTGGCGCTCGGCGACGCCCTGGCGGTGGCGCTGCTCGAGTCACGCGGCTTCACCGCCGAGGAGTTCGCCCTCTCCCACCCCGGCGGGAGCCTGGGCAAGCGCCTGCTGCTGCGGGTCGCCGACCTGATGCACGAGGGGACCCGACTGCCCAGGGTCGAGCTGGGCAGTCCGCTGCGCGATGCCCTGCTAGAGATCACCCGCCAGGGGCTGGGCTTTACCTGCGTGGTCGACGCCGACGGCCGCCTGGCCGGGGTCTACACCGACGGCGACCTGCGCCGCACCCTCGACCAGCACAGCGACCTCACCGGCCTCATCGTCGACGACGTCATGACCCGCCCCGGCAAGCACGTCGCCCCCGACACCCTGGCCGCCGAGGCGGTGCGCATCATGGAGGACAACCGCATCTCGGCGCTGGCCGTGGTCGATGCCGACGGCCGCCCGGTCGGTGCCCTGCACATGCATGACCTGCTTGCCAGCGGCGTCATCTGACCCCTGTATGCCCACCCCAACCCCCCGACTGCTGGAGACACCATGAGCCTCGCCCCCCCCCTGCTCGACAGCCAACTCGTCGACCGCCTGCGCCGCGTCCGCCTGCTCGCCCTGGACGTGGACGGCGTGCTCACCGACGGACGCCTCTACTTCCAGGCCGATGGCGTCGAGATCAAGGCCTTCCACACCCACGACGGCCATGGCATCAAGCTGGCGCAGCGTGCCGGCATCGTGGTGGCCTTCATCACCGGACGCGATTCGCCGATGGTCAGCCGACGCGCCGCCGCGCTTGGCGTCAAGCATGTCTTCCAGGGGGCCGAGAAGAAGCTCACCGTGCTGCGCGAGCTGTGCAGCCGACTGGGCCTGGAGCTCGAGCAGGTCGCCTACTGCGGTGACGACATGCCCGACGTGGCGCCCATCCGGCGCGCCGGGGTCGGCATCAGCGTGCCCGGCGCTCCGGCCTACATTCGCCAGCATGCCGACTGGATCACCGAGTCCGCGGGCGGCCACGGCGCGGTGCGCGAGATCTGCGACACCCTGCTCCAGACCCAGGGGCACTGGGATGCGGTACTCGACACCTACCTGCACGGCACGACCTGAACCATGCGCCTGCCGCGTCCCGGCTTCCGCTCCGGCCTGTTCCTGCTGCTGCTCGTCCTGGGCGGCGGACTGGCGCTGCTCGACCTGCGCGACACCCCACCCCCCGGCCCCGTGCCAGGAAATGAGGCCGGCGAGCCGGACTACTACCTGGAGGACGCCCGGCTGACCCGCTTCGATGCCCAGGGCCAGCCCCACCAGCGACTCGACACCCCGCGGCTCACCCACACCCCCCATGACGACGTGACGCGCCTGGAGCGCCCCCGGGGACGCCTGCTCGACGACTCGAGCCGGGTCTGGCTGGCCAGCGGCGAGCGCGGCACCCTCGGGGCGGGTGGCAACCCGCTGACCCTCACCGGCGATGCACGACTGCTGGCCCCTGCCGAGCGCTGGCAGCTCGATACCGAGGTGCTCCACTTCGACGCCGACAGCGGCCATGCCTGGAGCGACACCCCGGCCCTGCTGCGCCAGCCGCCCCAGCGGATGCGTGGCGAGCGCTTCGACGCCTGGATCCATGACAACCGCGCCCGGCTGACCGACAATGTGCGCGGCCACCATCCGCCCGACACCCGCGAGGAGCCCGAGTCATGACGCGCCCCCCCTTCGCCCCCCTGCTGACCCTCGGCGTCATCGGCCTGCTGCTGGGCAGCGCCCCGGCCCAGGCCCTGGAGGGGGACGCCAGCGCCCCGATCGAGGTCGAGGCCGATCGCCTCGACCTCGACGACCGTGCCGGCACCGCCGTCTACACCGGCGACGTGGACATCCGCCAGGGCAGCATGCAACTGTCCGGCGCCCGGGTGGAGATCCGGCGCAACGACCAGGGCGAGCTGACCCGCGCCACCGCCACCGGCGAGCGCGCCTACATCGAGCAGCAGCCCGCCCCGGACGAGCCCCTGGTCCGCGGCTGGGGACGCACCATCGTCTACCATGTCGCCGAGCGTCGCATCGAGCTGATCGACCGGGCCGAGCTGCACCAGGGCGGCGACACCTTCGACGGCGGCTACCTGGAATACTTCCTCGACCGTCGCGTGGTCCAGGCGCGGTCCGAGGCCGAGGGCGTCGAGGAGCGCCAGCGCGTTCGCATGACCCTGGAACCCGAGCAGCAGGACGGCCAGTGATGAAGACCCTGAGCGCCCTTCATCTGGCCAAGAGCTACAAGCGCCGCCGGGTGGTACAGGACATCAGTCTCTCCATCGAGCAGGGCCGGATCGTCGGGCTGCTCGGCCCCAACGGTGCCGGCAAGACCACCTCGTTCTACATGATCGTCGGGCTGGTGCGAGCCGACGCCGGGGAAGTCCGCATCGACGACCTGGACCTCTCCAGGGCGGCCATGCACGAGCGGGCTCGGGCCGGTATCGGCTACCTTCCCCAGGAGGCCTCGATCTTTCGCAAGCTGTCGGTCGCCGACAACATCATGGCGATCCTCGAGACCCGCCAGGACCTCGACCGCGCCGGGCGCCGGGCACGGCTCGAGCAGCTGCTCGAGGACTTCCATGTGACGCATATCCGCGACAACCTCGGCATGAGCCTCTCCGGGGGCGAGCGTCGACGAGTCGAAATTGCCAGAGCCTTGGCAACGGAACCCGCCTTTATCCTGCTCGACGAGCCCTTCGCCGGGGTCGACCCCATCTCGGTGGGCGAGATCAAGGGCATCATTCGCCAGCTCAAGGCCCGCGACATCGGCGTGCTGATCACCGACCACAATGTTCGCGAGACCCTCGACATCTGCGACACCGCCTATATCGTCGGCGACGGTCGCATCATCGCCGAGGGCGATGCCGAGGCGATCCTCGCCGACCAGCGCGTCCGCGAGGTCTACCTGGGCGAGGACTTCCGCCTCTGACCGCAGTCGTCTGATATAACTGTCGTTATTCCGAGACGGCATGAAGATTGCGCATGGCACGATTGTTGCAGATTTTGCGCTTGCAAGGCCTCCGAGCAGCGTCTAGTGTGGGGGTTTTCGGCAAGTCGAGGGCACTCCTCTCATGGCCATGAAGGCGTCCCTGCAGCTTCGCGTCGGCACCCAGCTGACCATGACCCCCCAGCTGCAGCAGGCCATTGCGCTGCTGCAGCTCTCGACCCTGGACCTGCGCCAGGAGATCCAGCAGGCGCTGGAATCCAACCCGATGCTGGAGGTCGAGGACGACTTCGGCGAGCAGGCGGTGAGCGAGGCCCCCGACGAGGAGTGGGCCAGCGAGATCCCCGACCAGCTCAGCACCGACAGCGACTGGTCCGACACCTACCAGGACCTCGGCACCGCGCCCGCCGGCGGCAGTGGCGAGGGGCCGGACTTCGAGCGCCAGGCCGCGGGCCAGAGCCTCCAGGGCCACCTGGCCTGGCAGCTCGCCATGACCGACCTGGACGAGCGCCAGCAGCGCATCGCCGAGAGCCTGATCGATGGCATCAACGACGACGGCTACCTGACCCAGCCCCTGGAGGAGATCCGTGACGGCCTCAGGGCCCAGGGCCTCGAGGGCCTCAAGTCCCGCGAGATCGAACAGGTGCTGCTGCGTCTGCAGCAGTTCGAGCCCACGGGGGTCTTCGCCCGCGACCTGCGCGAGTGCCTGATGCTGCAGCTGGCCACCCTGCCCGACGACACCCCATTGCTGCCGCAGGCCCGCCGCCTGGTCCGCCAGTTCCTCGAGGCGCTCGCCGGCGACGACCGACGACTGCTCAAGCGCCGACTCGGCCTCGACGACGATGCCCTGGATACGGTGATCGCGCTGGTGCGCTCGCTGGACCCGCGACCCGGCAGCGGCTTCGCCGACAGCGATGGCGCCTATGTCATCCCCGACCTGATCGCCCGCCATACCCGCGATGGCTGGCAGGTGGAACTCAACCCGGAGGCCATGCCGCGGCTGCGCATCCAGCCCGACTATGCCGCCCTGATCCGGCGAGCCGACAAGAGCGATGACAACCAGTTCCTCAAGGACCACCTGCAGGAGGCGCGCTGGCTGATGAAGAGCCTCACCAGCCGCAACGACACCCTGCTGCGCGTGGGCCGCGAGATCATGGTGCGCCAGCTCGACTTCCTGGAGCACGGCGAGGAGGCGATGAAACCGCTGATCCTGGCCGACATCGCCCAGGTGGTGGAGATGCACGAGTCGACCATCTCGCGGGTCACCACCCAGAAGTTCATCCACACCCCGCGCGGGATGTTCGAGCTCAAGTACTTCTTCTCCAGCCAGGTGGGGGGCGGCAGCGGCGAGGGGGATGCCCACTCCAGCACCGCCATCCGGGCACGCATCCGCAAGCTGGTCCAGGACGAGCCCCCGCGCAAGCCCCTCTCCGACAGCAAGCTGGTCAGCCTGCTCGACGAGGCCGGCATCAGCGTCGCGCGGCGCACGGTCGCGAAGTACCGCGAGGCGATGGGCATCCCCTCCTCCAGCGAGCGCAAGCGGCTGCGTTGACGTCCACCGCTGGCGCTCCCGCAGCCCCCGGACTTGTTCCTTCCTCGCGGACGCAAGCGCTTGAAATGACGCCGCTCATGCGCCCTTCGAATCGCCTCGGCCGAGGGGGTATGCAGGACAGCAAAAAGGGTTACAATCGTTCCATAACCCGAAAGAGCAAGGAGCGTGTCATGCAAGTCAACATCACCGGCCATCATGTGGAACTGACTGACGCCCTGCGTGACTATGTGCAAGAAAAGCTCGCCCGCGTGGAACGCCACTACGACAACATCACCAACGTACAGGTCACCCTCTCCGTGGAGAAGGAACGCCAGCAGGCGGCCTGTACCCTGCATGCCGCCGGTGCCGACCTCCATGCCGAGGCCATGGAGAATGACATGTATGCCGCCATCGATGCCCTGGCCGACAAGCTCGACCGCCAGCTGGTCAAGCACAAGGAGAAGGCCCAGGCCCGCGCCCAGGGCGCCGGCGCCCGCTGATCCGCCATGACACTGGACGCCATCCTGCCCCCCGAGCGCACCCTCTTCGATGTGCCCGGGGGGAGCAAGAAACGGGTGCTGGAGTTCTTCAGCACCTTCATTGCCCAGAACACCCCCAGCCTCGACAGCCAGGAAGTCTTCAGCCGGCTGATCGGGCGTGAGCGGCTGGGCAGTACCGGCATCGGCAACGGGGTCGCCATTCCCCATGCCCGCAACCCCCACTGCAAGGCCCCCCTCGCCGGCTTCCTCAAGCTGGCCGAGCCGGTGGACTTCGACGCCATCGACGGCGAGCCGGTCGACCTGGTCTTCGTGCTGCTGGTCCCGGAGGAGGCCGACGAGGCCCATCTCGCCCTGCTCGGCCAGGTGGCCGGCGTGATGAACGATGCCGACACCCGTGCCCGGCTGCGCCACAGCACCAGCCAGCGCGAACTCCATGAGCGCCTCACGGAGGCAATCCGACGACAGGCCCCGGCCGGCAGCCAGGGCGGCTGACTCCTCTCGCCTCGGGCCTGCCCGGCCACCCCATGACCAGGAGACCCGCATGCAGCTTGTGATCATCAGTGGCCGGTCAGGCTCCGGCAAGTCGATCGCGCTGCAGGCGCTTGAGGACCTGGGCTACTACGCCATCGACAACCTGCCGGCCATGCTGCTCGGCCCGCTGGTCGACGAGCTGCAGGACGACCGCTCGCTGCGCTCCTCGATCGCCGTCAGCATCGATGCCCGCAACCTGCCCGCCGCCCTGGAGCGCTTTCCCGAGCTGCTGGAGGAGTTGCGCGGCCGCCAGGTCGACTGCCAGGTGGTCTACCTGACCACCGATGCCCGCATTCTCCTCGAGCGCTACTCCCAGACCCGCCGCCGGCATCCCCTGACCCGCGGCAGCGACATGACCCTCGCCGAGGCGATCGATACCGAGGAGCAGTCACTCTCCGAGATCCGCGACCTCGCCGACCTGGTGATCGACACCACGCGCCTCTCGGTGCACGAGCTCCGCGGGCGCATCACCGACCAGGTCGCCGGCCACCGGGCCGAGCGGATGACCCTCACCGTGGAGTCCTTCGGCTTCAAGCGCGGGGTACCGCTGGACGCGGACATCGTCTTCGATGCCCGCTGCCTGCCCAACCCCTACTGGGACCCGGCGCTGCGCGATGCCACGGGACGCGACCCCAGCATCATCGCCTTCCTCGACGGCTACCCGATCGTCGTCGAGATGCTCGACGACATCCTCGCCTGGGTGGAGCGCTGGCTGCCGCACTACCAGGCCAGCCAGCGCAGCTACCTCACCGTGGCCATCGGCTGCACCGGCGGCCAGCACCGCTCGGTCTACCTGGCCGAGCGGCTGGCCGAGCGGCTGGCGAGCCGACAGGACGGGGTGCGGCTGCGCCATCGTGAACTGGGGGTGCAACTCACCCTCCCCGCCGGCCAGGAGATGGCCGGGAGCCACCCCGCCCAGGAAGGAACCTGACGCGTGCCGAGTCGCAAGCTGACCCTGACCAACCGGCGCGGCCTGCATGCCCGCGCCGCCACCAAGCTGGTGCAATGCTGCCAACCCTTCGACGCCCGGGTCACCGTATGCCGCGGTGAGCAGCAGGCCGACGCCGGCAACATCATGTCACTGCTGATCCTTGCCGCCCCCTGTGGCACCGAGCTCGAGGTCTGTGCCGAGGGAGAGGACGCCGACGCAGCCCTCGAGGCGATCACCCGCCTCTTCGAGGCCCGCTTCGACGAGGACGGCTGACGCCTTCAGCTGCCGGCCACCATCATCTCGTCGACCAGCCAGCTGCCGGTATGGATGCTGCCGCGGGTATCGGTATCGTCACCGACGCCGACCAGCCCACGGAACATCGTCTCCAGGTTACCGGCGATGGTGAACTCCTCCACCGGATGGCGGATCTCGCCATCCTCGACCCAGAAGCCGGCGGCGCCGCGGGAGTAGTCGCCGGTCACGCCGTTGACCCCCTGCCCCATCAGCTCGGTGACCAGCACGCCGCGGCCCATGCGGGCGAGCAACGCCTCACGGCTCTCCAGCGGTGCGCTGAGGCGCAGGTTGCGGGCACCCCCGGCATTGCCGGTGGTCTCGAGGCCCAGCCGCCGGGCACTGTAGGCCGAGAGCATGTAGCTCGCCAGGCGGCCGTCGCGCACGAAGACATTGTCGCGGGTCTGCACGCCGTCGCCGTCGAACGGCGAGCTCGCCATGGCACCGACCTCCATGGGCCGCTCGCCGAGGCTGAACCACTCGGGGAAGAGAGGGGTGTTCAGCCGATCGCACAGGAAGGAGGCCTGGCGATAGAGGGCGCCACCGGCGATCGCCCCCATCAGGTGGCCGACCAGGCCAGCGGCGAGAGTCGGGTCGAAGAGCACCGGCATCCGCCCGGTGGCCGGGCGCCGGGCGCCCAGGCGCCGCAGGGTGCGCCGGGCGGCACTCTCGCCCACCGTCTCGGCGGCGGCCATATCGCGGGGCGCACGGGCGCTGGTGTAGTCGTAGTCGCGCTGCATGCCGTTCTCGTCCTCGGCGATCAACATGCAGGAGAGCGAGTGGCGGCTGCCGCACTGGCTGCCCAGGAAGCCATGGCTGTTGGCGTAGACGCGCACCCCCTCGCCGCTGGAGAGGCTGGCCCCGTCGGAACTCCGGATGCCCGCCATGCCTCGACCGGCCGACTCGCAGCGCAGCGCCAGGTCGGTGGCCTCGTCGATGGAGAGCGGCCAGGGATGGTGGACATCGAGGTCCGGCAGCTCGGTGGCCATGAGGCGCGCATCGGCCAGCCCCGAGGCCGGGTCCTCGCCGGTGTGACGGGCGATCGCCAGCGCCTTCTCGACCACAACACGCACCGAGGCCTCGCCGGCGTCGCTGGAGGAGGCACTGCCCTTGCGCTGCCCGACATAGACGGTCACGGCGATCCCCTGGTCGCGGGACAGCTCGACCGTTTCCACCTCGCCCTCGCGGACACTGACGCCGACGCCCTGGTCGACGCTCGCCCCTATCTCGCAGGCATCGGCCCCCAGACGACGGGCCAGTTCCAGGGCCATCCGGGCGCGACTCTCCAGCAGGGTCTGCTGCGCGGCGGCATCGAAAGCCTGTGTCATGAACGTCTCTCCTCACTCGGCCGGCCAGCGGGCCGGCCCTGTCGATGGTGCATTGTCCAGCCCCGTGTTGCGGGCTGATATACTGGTGCGCAATTCGATCCCGACGGAAGTGGAACCGGCATGACCCAGGATGACCTCTCCCCGGCCGACGAGCGGCCCAGCAAGTCCCAGCTCAAGCGCGAGATGCAGGCCCTGCAGCAGCTCGGCGAGCAGATCATCGCCATGAGCGATGCCCAGCGCGCCCGCTTCCCGCTCTCCGACGACCTGCTGCGGGCCGTCGAGGAGGCGGGACGCATCAAGGCCCGCGAGGCCCGCCGGCGGCACATGCAGTACGTCGGCAAGCTGATGCGCGGCGAGGACCTCGACGGCATCCAGGCGGTATTCGACGAGATCGAGAACGAGACCCTGCGCCGTGACCATGCCTTCCACCGCCTGGAGGCGTGGCGCGACCGGCTGATCGCCGAGGGCGACGAGGCCGTGGAGGCCTTCGTCAGCGAGTTCCCCGAGGTCGACCGCCAGGCCCTGCGCCAGCTGATCCGCAATGCCCGCCGCGAACGGGAGCAGGGCAAGCCGCCGACCAACGCCCGCCGACTGTTCCGGCTGATACGCGACACCGCAGGATTATAAGCCTGACACTGCTCGGGGCTGATCCGCCGGCAGGCCCCGGAGCGCCGGACCGTCAAGGAGGCGCTGTGAATACTTCCTTGTACGCTACCGACGCCTTCCCTGGCGTAGGGCCTCCTCTTCGGCCTGCCCCCGGCGCCCCTCGCTTCACGCAGCGACAATAGCCCCGTCTGCCTCAGGACTGGGTCCCGCCCACGGTCAGCTCGTCGAGCTTGAGTGTCGGCTGGCCCACGCCCACCGGCACGCCCTGCCCCTCCTTGCCGCAGACGCCGATGCCGGTGTCGAGTTCCATGTCGTGGCCGATCATCGAGACCCGGCCCATGGCCTCGGGGCCGTTGCCGATCAGGGTCGCGCCCTTCACCGGCGCAGTGATCCGGCCGTCCTCGATCAGGTAGGCCTCGCTTGCCGAGAAGACGAACTTGCCGGAGGTGATGTCCACCTGGCCGCCGCCGAAGCTCACCGCATAGAGGCCGCGTTTCACACTCTTCAAGATGTCCGCCGGGTCGTCGCTGCCGGCGCGCATGTAGGTGTTGGTCATGCGCGGCATCGGCAGGTGGGCGAAGGACTCGCGCCGCGCGTTGCCGGTCGGCGCCATGCCCATCAGCCGTGCATTGAGCTTGTCCTGCATGTAGCCGGTCAGGATGCCGTCCTCGATCAGCGTGGTGCTCTGGCCGGGGGTCCCCTCGTCGTCGACGGAGAGCGAACCGCGACGGTCGGCGAGGGTGGCATCGTCGACCACGGTGACGCCGCGCGAGGCGACCCGCTGGCCGATCCGCCCAGCGAAGGCCGAGCTACCCTTGCGATTGAAGTCCCCCTCCAGGCCATGGCCCACCGCCTCGTGGAGCAGGATGCCCGGCCAGCCCGGGCCCAGCACCACCGGCATCTGGCCGGCCGGCGCCTCGACGGCCTCCAGATTGACCAGCGCCTGCCTCACCGCCTCCCGGGCGTAGCGCTCGGCGACGTTCTCGTCGCGCAGCCGCGCCATGGCGTAGCGGCCGCCACCGCCGGCACTGCCTCGCTCGCGGCGCCCGCCCCGCACCGCGATCACGCTGACGTTGAAGCGCACCAGGGGGCGGATGTCCGCCGCCAGGGTGCCGTCGCTGGCGCGCACCAGCACCACCTCGTGGACCCCGGTGAGCGAGGCGCTGACCTGGGCCACCGAGGGGTCCGCCGCCCGGGCCACCCGGTCGGCGAGCTTGAGCATGGCGATCTTGTCCTCGGCACTGAGGCCGGTGAGCGGGTCGACCCCGGCATAGCGCGCCTGGCCGGCCATGGCCACGCCCGGCGCCACCACCCGCCGCTCGCCGCGGCGCACGATGCCGGCGGCGGTGCGTCCGGTCTCGGCCAGGGCATCGGCGGTGATCTGGTTGGAGTAGGCAAAGCCGGTCTTCTCGCCGGCCAGGGCGCGCACCCCGACGCCGCCGTCGATGTTGTAGCTGGCCTCCTTGACCTCGCCGTCCTCCAGCACCCAGCCCTCGTGCCAGCTGCGCTGGAAGTAGAGGTCGGCATAGTCGATGCCCGGGCCCATGGCGTGGCCAAGCCCGTCATCCAGGGCCGCGAGGTCGAGGCCGCCGGGCGTCAGCAGCAGTCCAGAAGCCTCGTCGAGCATGGCGTGAGTCTGTGATGTCATTCGGCACTTTCCAGAGAGATCCGCGGCGAGGTCCAGGGGCCCTGCACGCGGTAGTGGATTCGGGTCACGCGGTCGATGACGTCGCCGAACAGCTTGTCGGCGAGGAACAGGGCACCGCCAACCACCGGGGCGCCGGCCAGTACCGCCGCCAGCGGCAGGTTGCTGCTCACCGGCACTGTGACGGCCAGGCGCTGGTCGAGTTCCCGTCGCGCCAGGTCGACGCTGCCCTCCAGGGTGAAGCGGGTCGCCGGCCCCTCGATCTCCACCGGACCGCGGGTTTCCAGCACTCCACCATACAGGGTAGCGGCACCGGTGACACGATCGAAGGCGGTCCCCTGGCCGGTGACATCGGAGAAGTCGAGCCGCAGCCGGCGCAGCAGGTTGTCGACGTTGAGCAGGCCGACGACCCGCGCCGAGGGCGACTCGATGTTGACGAAGCGCCCGTCGCGCAGCGCCACCTCGAGGCTGCCCCGGGAGCGGGCCAGGGCGAAGTGCCAGGGGGCACCCGGCCAGGCGAGCTGGCTCGTCACCCGGGTCTCGGCGCTGCGCACGGCCACCGGCTGGCCAAGCACCGCCAGGGCCGTGCCCAGGTCCCGGCCGTCCAGGTCAAGCCGCGCCCGGGTCAGGCTGTCGCCGGCCCCGCTCGCCTCCCACACCAGGTTGCCATGGGCGCTGATCTGGCCCAGCGTCAGGCCCAGAGGGTCGACCACCAGCCGGTCGGCCGACGACCGCCAGCGTCCGTTGAAGGGGCCGAGGCGTTGCCCCTGCCAGGCGATCTCGGCGACCCGCAGCCGGCCGTCCGGCAAGGACGCGAGGCCCTCCGGCAGCGGGGTCGCCTCGGGTGGCACATCGAGCTCGTCCAGCAGCTGGCCGCTGCCGCTGGCCGGCGGCACCAGGGCATCCAGCGACAGGCGGTCCAGGGCGATATCCAGGGGCTCCCCCAGGGAAGGCCGGTACGACAGCCGCCCGCTGGCCAGGCTGCCGTCCAGGGCCAGCTCCCAGCCCCCGCCCCGGGCGCCGCCCTCCACGACCAGCGAGCCCAGGCAGCGTGACTGCACCTGCAGGCAATCGGTCTCGATGGCCAGCGAGGAGAGCGCTGCCGGGGCGGCGCTGCCCCCCTGGCCGCTGTCGCGCGACGAGATCAACGGCGACAGCGCGCGGGCCCAGTCGGCCACCGCCAGGCGCGGCTGGTAGGCCGTGACGCTCCAGCCGGGCCCGCGGGGCCAGGCGTCCGGCCGGCGCCCCAGCCATGCCTGCCCCTGCCCGGAGGCACCACCGTCCAGCTCGCGCCAGCGCAGGCCCAGCCGGTCGCCCAGCCGGCCATCGAGGCGGCCCTCGGCCAGATCGAAGGTCAGCTGCAGGGGGAGGCGTGCCTCGCGGCGCTTGCCCAGCGGCTCGGGCAGGGCGATGGCCAGCCCCTCCAGGCCGCTGTCGAGGCGCAGCGAGGCGCCCTCGTCACCGATCGCCAGGCGCCCCTGCCAGGGCAGCTGCCCCTCGATCAGGCCGCCGAGGCCCGGCATGCCGCCCCACTCGGCGATGGCCTGTGCCTCGGCCGTGCCGGCGAGGTCGAGCCCGCCGCCGAGGGTATCGATCTCGCTGCGCACGGGCCCGCCCAGCAGTCGCCCGGTCAGACGTCCTTCCAGGCCCCCCTCCTCGCCGCGCTGACGCCAGGCGAGCGGGCCCTGGAGGTCACGGAACGCCAGCTCCAGGGGGGCATGGACGAGCCTCGGGAAGTCCGCCTCGGTGGCGATGTCCAGCGCCAGGGAGCCGGGCTCGCCCAGGGTCAGGGCCAGATCCAGGGTGCCGGACGCCCGGCCCTCGCCCTGCCACGCCTCCACCGCCGCCATGCCGTCGACGGGCAGCGCCATCAGGTAGCTGCGCAGCGCCTCGGCGGAGGCCTCGAGCTCACCACTGACCGCGAGCCGCTCGTCCGCCAGGCGCACCTCGCCGGCACGCGCCTCGACGCCCAGGCTCTCGGCGCGGTCCACCTCCGCGGTCAGGATCCCGTCGGCCATCCGCAGCCGCCCACTGACCTCCTCGAGGGCCGGCCACCCGGGCGCGAAGGGTAGTCGCCCCTCCTCTACCGCCAGGGCCAGCTGCAGGGCCGGCTCGATCTTCACGCCCTCACGGGCCAGGGGCACATGGAGGCGCAGCGCGCCCTCGGGCACGCGGCCGGCCACCCCACCGGCCAGCCAGTCGGCGAGCTCCGGCCCCAGTATGCCCACCGGCAGCCAGTCGATCAGGGGAGTCTCGATGGCATCCACGTCGTGCAAGTCGAGCTGGAGACCGAAGCCGCCGCGCTGGCCACCGCCCACCGAGAGCCCGAAGCCCCCCTCGACCCGGGCCCCGTTCCAGACGACCTCGAGCTCGCGCCCGCTGATGAAGCTGCGTGGGCCATCATAGGCCCAGTCGATCACGCCACTGGCCCGGGAGAGTGCCATGGGCGGGCCGAACACCCGGGGAAAGTGCAGCCGACTGTCGCGGCCGGCGAACTCGACATGGCCCCTGAGGTCCCGCGAGGTCACCCAGACATCCAGGGGGCCGCCCCCGGGGGCATGCTGCCAGGGAGAGACCGCCACCTCGGAGGCCGACGCCCGGGCGACCCAGTTGCTGCCCTCCCGGCCGAGCCCCAGGCCGGTGACCCGTCCGCGCGGGTCCAGGCTGTCGATCACCCGCGCCAGGGCCTCCGGCAGCGGCAACCGGTCGCGCCAGGCGGCCAGGGCACCAAGGTCGAACTCGCTGGTGTTGAGCCACCAGCCATCGTCGCGGCTGCGGGCATGCCAGTAATGTGGCACGGCCGGTCCCGTGGCCACCTCACCATTCCCTTCCGGACGGGCCCAGTCGGCACTGCGCGCATCGCCCTCGAGCCAGGCCTGCCAGCCCGATGCCTCGCGCAGCCACTGGCCGCGGGCCGTCACCCGGTTGAGCACGATGGCCGGGGATGACGCCTCGTCGGCGGCCGACTCGGGCTCGGCAAGGGCCAGCAGAGGCGCGTCGAGGTCGAGGCGCAGGTCGGCGAGGCGGCCAGCATGCCAGCGGCCCCAGAGGCGCGCCTCGCCACTGGCGGCCTCCAGGCGCAGGGCGTCGCCATAGCCCAGCACCTCGGAGAGTCCCAGCAGGCTGTCGAGCTGCATCTCGGCCTGCAGGGCCGCACTGAAGTCGCTCAGCCCGGAGGGCCCGGGGACCAGCTCCATCACCGCCCGGATGGCCTGCTCCCGCTGCCCCTCCACCAGCACCTCGCCCTCCAGGTGGGTGCGGCGCGCATCCCCCGTCATCACCAGGCGGGGCGCCTTGAGCACGGCGCGTGTCTTCTGGCCATGCAGCACCAGGCTGACCTCCTCGACCCAGGCGCTCTGGCGCAGCAGCATGCCGACCCAGAAGTCGAGGCGGTCGAGGTCGAAGGCGGTCTCGGGAACCAACTCGGGGGGAAGCTCCGCAGGGGCCGGCCAGTGCCAGCGCCCGGCATCGTCCTGGTAAAGGTGCACGGTCACGCCCGTCACCCGGGCGTCGGCCACCAGGGGTACGCCGGCGGCCAGGCTGGCGAGGCTGTCCAGGCGTAGCTGCGCCTGCTCCACCTCGAGCAGCAGAATATGCCCCAGCCCCTCTCGCGAACGGATCTGCAGGCCGTCGATCGCCAGGTGGGGGTCATAGCGCTGCAGGCCGGCCGTCAGGTCGTCCAGCTCCACCACCGCATTGAAGCGCGCCGAGAGCAGGCGCTCGAGTCGCGGGCCCTGCTCCTCGAGCAGCACCGGCAGCAGGCGTAGCACCAGGGTCAGCACTGCCAGCAGCGCCAGCAGCAGCGCCACCAGGGTCAACAGCCAGCGAGAGACCAGGCGGGTCGGGGACATGGGCTCACATCAGCACGATATCGTACTGCTCCTGGGAGTAGTGGGTCTCCACCTGGAAGCGGATCGGCTTGCCGATGAACTCCTCCAGGTCGGCCACCGCGGCGGACTCTTCGTCGAGCAGGCGATCCACCACCGCCTGGGAGGCCAGCACAGCATAAGTCTCAGCGCTGTAGGCCCGGTCCTCGCGCAGGATCTCGCGGAAGATCTCGTAGCAGACCGACTCCGGGGTCTTGAGGGTACCGCGACCCGTGCAGGTCGGACAGGGCTCGCACAGCGTCTGCTCCAGGCTCTCCCGGGTGCGCTTGCGGGTCAGCTGGACGAGGCCCAGTTCGGTGACACCGGTGCACTTGGTCTTGGCGTGGTCGCGCTCCAGCGACTTCTCGAGCATGCGCAGCACCTGGCGCTGGTGCTCCGGGTCGTCCATGTCGATGAAGTCGATGATGATGATGCCGCCGAGGTTACGCAGCCGCAGCTGGCGGGCGATGGCGGTGGCGGCCTCGAGGTTGGTCTTGAAGATCGTCTCCTCGAGGTTGCGATGGCCCACGTAGCCGCCGGTGTTAACATCGATGGTGGTCATCGCCTCGGTGGGGTCGATGACCAGATACCCCCCCGACTTGAGCTGCACCTTGCGCCCCAGCGCCTTGTGGATCTCGTCCTCGACGCTGAACAGGTCGAAGATCGGCCGCTCGCCGGCATAGTGCTCGATGCGCTCCACCGCCGCGGGCATGAACTCCTGGGCGAACTCGATCAGCTTGACGTAGTTCTCCCGGGAGTCGATGCGCACCTTCTCGATGTCGTCGCGCATCACGTCGCGCAGGGTACGCATGAACAGCGGGAGGTCGTCATAGACCACGCTGGGGGCCGGCGCGGTCACCTTGCGCTCGCTGACCCGTCGCCACAGGCGCAGCAGGAAGTGCATGTCGGCGGCGAGCTCCTCGACGCCGACGCCCTCGGCGGCGGTACGCACGATGAAGCCGCCGCTCACTTCCAGCTGCTGCTCGGAGCCGGCCGCCTCAACCAGGCCGCGCAGGCGCTCGCGCTCCATCTCGTCCTCGATGCGCTGGGAGACCCCGTGGTGAGGCGAATCGGGCATGTAGACCAGGTAGCGCGAGGGCACCGAGAGGTGGGTGGTCAGCCGCGCGCCCTTGGAACCGATCGGGTCCTTGGTCACCTGCACCACCAGGGCCTGGCCCTCATGGAGCAGCTGCGAGATGGAGACCTGTTCGTCGGCCGGCGTGCCGGGGGCCATCACCTCGTGGGCGTGAATGAAGGCGGCACGGTCCAGGCCGATGTCGACGAAGGCGGCCTGCATGCCCGGCAGTACGCGCACCACCTTGCCCTTGTAGATGTTGCCGACGATGCCGCGGCGCCGGGCCCGCTCGATGAAGGCCTCCTGCAGCACGCCGTTCTCCACCACGGCGACACGGGTTTCCATAGGCGTCAGGTTGATGAGTACTTCACCGCTCATGCGGAAATCCTTGTCCAGAAAAGTCTGCGGCCATTATGACATAGGCCCGCTCTGGAGCGCCCCGTTCCAGAGCGGCACGCCCTGCCGGGCCAGCAGCTCGGCGGTCTCGAAGAGCGGCAGCCCCACCACGGCCGAGTAGCTGCCCTCGATATGCTCGACAAACACCGCCGCCAGGCCCTGGATGGCATAGCCCCCGGCCTTGTCCGCCGGCTCCCCGGTGGCCCAGTAGGCGGCGAGCTCCGCGTTGCTGATCTCGCGCAAGAAGACGCGGGTGGTCACGCAGGCCGTCAGCAGCCCGGCGGGGCCGGTGACCGCCACCCCGGTGAGCACCTCGTGGGCACGGCCGGCAAGCCGGCGCAGCATGGCCGCGGCCTGCTCTCGCCCCGCCGGCTTGCCGAGGATCGCGCCGTCGCTGACCACGGCGGTATCCGACCCCAGGGCGGGGAGCGCGGAGAGACGGGCACCGGCCAGCGCCTTCTCCCGGGCCAGGCGAACCACATAGTCGGGTGCGGCCTCGCCGGCTCTCGGCGTCTCGTCGATGTCCACGGGGCGCACCTCCGCCGCCACGCCGATGGCGGCGAGCAGGTCGCGGCGGCGCGGCGAAGCCGAGGCCAGGCACAGCACGGGATCGGGGGTCATGGCAGCTCCGGGGCAGGGGGCATGCGGGTCAGTCGCGGGCGAGGCGGCGTCTCAGCGCCTCGAACAGCGTGGTCAGCCAGGGCCAGAGCACCGCCCCGATCAGCGCGGAGAGCAAGAAGGAGAGGTGCATCGAGACGGGCCCGAACAGGGCCCTGAGCCACTGTTCGGCGAGCTGGACCATGCCCAGCAGCACGAAGATCAGCACCGCCTGCTGGACCAGCGAATAGGCCCGGAAGCGCGCATAGACCAGGGCGCAGAGGAAGGCCAGCAGCGACAGCAGCAGGGCATTCTGTCCCAGCGGCGCGCCCTCGATGAGATCCAACAGAAGACCCAGCACGAAGCCGTGGAAGACGCCGACCCGCAGCGGCTCGCGCATGCACCAGTAGATCAGCATCAGGCCCAGCCAGTCGGGGCGCCAGACCTGCCAGCCATCCGCCAGCGGCATCACCTGCAGGCACAGGGAAAGCAGCAGGGTCACCCAGATCCACAGCAGGTTGGCAGGCGGGGATGTGGCCATCAGGGCGTCTCCTCGTCGGCTGCGGCCGAGCCGACCCGGCGGGCCGCCTCGAGGGCCGGGGCCGCCAGTTGCCCCTCGGGCGGCGCGGCGGGCGGCGCGGCGGGCGGCGCGGGCGGAAAGAGCAGCAGGAAGTGCCGCGAACGCTGCAGCTGGGCCACGGGCGCGGCGGTGACCCGAGCGAAGGGCTGGCCCGGGTCATGGACCACCGCCGAGACCCTGGCCACCGGGTAGCCCGGCGGGAAGCGCCCGCCCAGCCCCGAGGTGGTCAGCAGGTCGCCCTCGCGGATGTCGGCCGTGTCGGGGACATGCATGACGTCGAGGGCGTCGTAGCTGCCCGCCCCCTGGAGGACGAAGCGCAGCCCGTTGCGATTGACCTGGACCGGCAGGGCATGGCTCGCATCCGCCAGCAGCAGCACCCGGCTGGAATAGGCGGAGGTGGCGGTGATCTGGCCGACCAGCCCCGAGGCGTCCAGCACCGGCTGGCCGACGTAGACGCCATCCCGGCGACCGCGGTCGATGACCATCTGATGGGTGAAGGGGTCGGGGTCCAGCGACAGCAGCTCGGCGGTGATGTAGGGCATGTCGCGCTGGCGGGTGGCCGCAAGCAGCTCTCGCAGCCGCACGTTCTCGGCGGTCAGGCTCGCCATGCGCTGCACACGGTGGGACAGCGTCAGGATCTGCTCGCGCAGGCGGCGGTTCTCGTCCACCAGGGCCCGCTGGTCGGAGAGCGCCAGCGAGCCCCAGTTGAGGACGTCGCTGGGCAGGCTGACCAGCCACTGAATGGGCGCCACCAAGGTGGAGAGCTGGGCCCGCACGGGCTCCATACGGGTAAAGCGCGTATCGGCGAACATCAGCGCCGACGCCAGGATCACGCACAGCAGGATGCGATAGCCCGGCAGCGGTCCATGCGAGAACAGCGGCTTGATAGGGCACCCCCCGAGTCAGTCGCTGGACAGCAGCTCGAAGGTGTGCTGGTCGATCATCTCCAGGGCCTTGCCGCCACCGCGGGCCACGCAGGTCAGCGGGTCCTCGGCGACGATCACCGGCAGCCCGGTCTCCTCGGCGATCAACTTGTCGAGGTCGCGCAGCAGCGCCCCGCCACCGGTCAGCACCAGACCACGCTCGGCGATATCCGAGGCGAGCTCCGGCGGCGACTGCTCCAGCGCGCTCTTCACCGCGGCGACGATGGAGCCGAGGGTCTCCTGGAGGGCATCGAGGATCTCGTGGGAGTTGAGGGTAAAGCTGCGCGGGATGCCCTCGGCCAGGTTGCGGCCGCGCACGTCGATCTCGCGCAGCTCGCCCCCCGGATAGGCGCAACCGATCTCCTCCTTGATGCGCTCTGCGGTGGCCTCGCCGATCAGGCTGCCATAGTGGCGGCGCACGTAGGCGGTGATCGCCTCGTCGAAGCGGTCGCCGCCGACGCGGATGGACTCCGAATAGACCACGCCGTTGAGCGAGATGATGGCGATCTCGCTGGTGCCGCCGCCGATGTCGACGACCATCGACCCCTGGGCCTCCTCCACTGGCAGGCCGGCGCCGATGGCGGCCGCCATGGGCTCCTCGATCAGGAACACCTCGCGGGCCCCGGCACCCTCGGCAGACTCCTTGATGGCGCGGCGCTCGACCTGGGTCGACATGCAGGGCACGCAGACCAGCACGCGAGGGCTCGGCGTCAGGAAGGTGCTCTGGTGCACCTTGCGGATGAAGTACTGCAGCATCTGCTCGGTGACGGTGAAGTCGGCGATCACGCCGTCCTTCATCGGGCGGATGGCGGTGATGTTGCCGGGAGTCCGACCCAGCATGCGCTTGGCATCGGCCCCCACCGCGGCCACGCTGCGCATGTTGCCGGACTGGCGAATCGCCACGACCGACGGCTCGTTAAGCACGATGCCGCGACCGCGGACATAGATCAGCGTATTGGCCGTCCCCAGATCGATCGATAGATCGCTGGAAAACAGCCCCCTCAAGCGTTTGAACATGGAGTCGTTACCTAGTGCAGTCCGGGAACCCTGTGCGGACGCAAACGGTATCACCGCGGCCCCCCAGCAGCAAGCAGAGTCCCGCGGCGTGCGGCATTCCCGGACCTGCCAGCGAGGCGATGGATGTGGTACCTTCTGCGGTCATTTCCATGACCCCACTGCCTGTCGAGGACATCCGATCATGGCGCTTGAACACGCAGACGTTCTCAGGGCCGCCCACCTGGCCCGGCTCGGCCTGGACGACGACGAGGCCGCCCACTACCTGGACGACCTGGGCCGCATCCTGGCAATGGTCGACCAGCTCCAGACCCTGGACACCGAAGGGGTCGCGCCGTTGGCCCACCCCCTGGAGACCACCCAGCGGCTGCGCGCCGACGAGGTCACCGAGACCGACCAGCGCAGCCGCTTCCAGCGCTGCGCCCCGGCGGTGGAACAGGGCCTCTACCTGGTCCCGCGGGTCGTCGAATGAGCCGAATGCCCCATGCCACTCCCATCCGTTTCCGGCAAGCCATCACGGAGCCCAGGGCCCATGCATGACAAGACTCTGACGGAACTCGCCGCCGGCCTCGCCGCCGGCGAGTTCTCCAGCCGCGAGCTCACCCAGGCGCTGCTCGCGCGTGTCGAGCGCCTCGACGGTGACCTCAACAGCTTTATCACCGTGACCGCCGAACAGGCCCTCGATGCCGCCGACCGGGCCGATGCCGCCCGCGCCGCCGGCAACGCCGGCCCGCTGACCGGCGTGCCCCTGGCGCTGAAGGACATCTTCTGCACCGAGGGCGTCAAGACCAGTGCCGGCTCGAAGATGCTCGACACCTTCGTCGCCCCCTATGACGCCACCGTGGTCGAGAAGCTCAGGGCCGCCGGCACCGTGAGCCTGGGCAAGACCAACATGGACGAGTTCGCCATGGGCTCCTCCAACGAGAACAGCTTCTTCGGGCCGGTACAGAACCCCTGGGACCCGAATGCCGTACCGGGCGGCAGCTCCGGCGGCAGTGCCGCCGCCGTGGCCGCCGGCCTGGTGCCCGCCGCCATGGGCACCGACACCGGCGGCTCGATCCGCCAGCCGGCCGCCTTCTGCGGCATCACCGGCCTCAAGCCCACCTACGGGCGGGTCTCGCGCTACGGCATCATCGCCTACGCCTCGAGCCTCGACCAGGCCGGCCCCCTGGCCCGCACCGCCGAGGACTGCGCCCGCCTGCTCACCGCCATCGCCGGCCATGACCCGCGCGACTCCACCAGCGTGGCCCGCGGGGTGCCCGACTACACCGAAGAACTCGATGCGCCCCTGGCCGGGCTCAAGATCGGCCTGCCCCGGGAGTACTTCGGCGAGGGCCTCGATCCCGCGGTGGAGGGCGCCGTGCGCGAGGCGATCGGCGTCTACGAGTCGCTGGGGGCCACGGTGCGCGAGGTGAGCCTGCCGCATACCCACTACGCCATCCCGGCCTACTACGTCATCGCCCCGGCGGAGGCCTCGTCCAACCTGGCGCGCTACGACGGGGTGCGCTTCGGCCACCGCTGCGAGAATCCCGCCGACCTGACCGACCTCTACAAGCGCTCACGGGCCGAGGGCTTCGGCGAGGAGGTCAAGCGGCGCATCCTGATGGGCACCCACACCCTCTCCGAGGGCTTCTTCGATGCCTACTACAAGAAGGCCCAGCGGGTCCGCCGGCTGATCCGCCAGGACTTCCTGGATGCCTTCGACGAGGTCGACGTGCTGATGGGCCCCGCCTCGCCGACCCCGGCCTTCGACCTGGGCGCCAGGAAGGACCCGGTCTCGATGTACCTGCAGGACATCTACACCATCGCCATCAACCTGGCGGGCATCCCCGGCATCAGCGTGCCGGCCGGCTTCGTGGGCAACCGCCCCGTGGGGCTCCAGATACTGGGCACCCACTTCGCCGAGGCGCGGCTGCTCAACGTCGCCCACCAGTTCCAGCAGGCCACCGATTGGCACCTGCGTCGTCCCGCGCTTGCCGAGGAGACCCTCTGATGCAATGGGAAACCGTGATCGGGCTGGAGGTCCACGTCCAGCTCGACACCCGATCGAAGATCTTCTCCGGCGCCTCCACCGCCTTCGGCGCCGAACCCAACAGCCAGGCCTGCGCCGTGGACCTCGGCCTCCCCGGCGTGCTGCCGGTGCTCAACGAGGCCGCGGTGGCCATGGCCGTGCAGTTCGGGCTGGGGATCCACGCCGAGATCCCCGAGGTCTCGGTCTTCGACCGCAAGAACTACTTCTACCCGGACCTGCCCAAGGGCTACCAGACCAGCCAGATGTATCACCCCATCGTCGGTCCCGGCGAGGTGGAGATCACCCTGGAGGATGGCGCGACCAAGCGCATCCGCGTGCATCACGCCCACCTAGAGGAGGATGCCGGCAAGTCGCTCCACGAGGACTTCCACGGCATGACCGGGATCGACCTCAACCGCGCCGGCACCCCGCTGCTGGAGATCGTCTCCGAGCCGGACATGCGCTCGGCGAAGGAGGCCGCGGCCTACCTCAAGGCGATCCACTCCATCGTCACCTACCTGGGCATCTCGGACGGCAACATGGCCGAAGGCTCGATGCGCTGCGACGTCAACGTCTCGGTCCGCCCCCGGGGCCAGGCAAGCTTCGGTACCCGCGCCGAGATCAAGAACGTCAACTCCTTCCGCTTCGTCGAGCGCGCCATCGCCTTCGAGGTGGAGCGCCAGGTCGAGCTGCTCGAGGATGGCGGCGAGGTAGTCCAGGAGACACGCCTGTTCGACCCGGAGCGCAACGAGACGCGCAGCATGCGCACCAAGGAGCAGGCCAACGACTACCGCTACTTCCCCTGCCCCGACCTGCTGCCGGTGGTGCTCGACCGGGCCTATGTCGACCACCTGCGCGACAACCTGCCGGAGCTGCCCGCCGACAAGCGTGCCCGCTTCCAGGATGCGCTGGGGCTCTCCGCGTACGACGCCGGCGTGCTCTCGGCGAGCCGCGAGATGGCCGAGTACTTCGAGGCGGTCAAGGAGGTCTGTGGCGATGCCAAGCTGGCCGCCAACTGGGTCCAGGGCGAGCTCTCCGGGGCCCTGAACCGCGAGGGCCTGCCGATCCAGGACAGCCCGGTCTCGGCGACCCAGCTCGGCGAGCTGGTCAGTCGGGTGATGGATGACACCATCAACGGCAAGGCTGCCAAGCAGGTCTTCCAGGCGCTGTGGAACGGCGAGGGCCAGTCCGCCGACGAGGTGATCGAGGCCAAGGGGCTCAAGCAGGTCACCGACACCGGCGCCATCGAGGCGATGATCGACCGGGTCATCGCCGACAGCCCCGCCCAGGTGGCGCAATATCGGGATGCCGAGGCCGACAAGCGCGGCAAGATGATCGGCTACTTCGTCGGCCAGGTGATGAAGGCCTCGCGGGGCACCGCCAACCCCCAGCAGGTGAATGCGCTGCTGAAAGAGAAGCTCGACGCGCTGTGCTGAACCCGCGCTGAGGGAAGGAGAACCGGATGTCGGATGATGTCGGCGCACGACTGCGCGCCCTGCGCACCCTGAAGGGCATCTCCCAGCGCGAGCTGGCCAAGCGCTGCGGGGTCACCCACTCCAGCCTGTCGCTGATCGAGCAGGGCAAGGTAAGCCCCTCGGTCAGCTCGCTGAAGAAGATCCTCGATGCCATTCCCATGAGCGTCGGGGACTTCTTCACCATGGACCTGGAGAACGGCCGGCGGGTGTTCTACTCGGCCGAGGAACTGGCCGACGTGGGCTCGGGCGACGTCATCTACAAGCTGGTGGGCGCCGATCGCCGCGATCGCGCCCTGGGCTTCATGATCGAGACCTATCCGCCCGGGGCCGACACCGGCCGCGAGATGATTGCCCACCAGGGCGAGGAGGCCGGCGTGGTGCTGGAGGGCGAGATCGAGATCACCATCGGCGCCGACGCCCGCGTGCTTGGCCCTGGCGAAGCCTACTACTTCGAGACCAACGTCCCCCACCGCTTCCGCAACCCCGGCAGCGAGCCCTGCCGCCTGGTCAGCTGCGCGACCCCGGCGCGGACCTTCTGACCCGTCCCTCAGGACGACTTCAGCTTCTCGATCTCCTCGCGCAGCGCCTCCGCCTCCTCGGTCAGGGAGGCGTTGGCGCGCATGTCGCCATTGCGGGCGGCCAGCATGGCTTGCTCGAGCTTCTGCTCGTAGGTCTTCTGCAGCTTCTTCGACGGGTCGCTCTTGAGGAAATCGAACATGGCGGTGGCTCCTGCGGGGAATGTCCCTTCAGGCTACTCCTCCGGACGGCAAAAAGCTATGCAATAGCTTTACAACTAGATATATCAGTACATGAAAGCGGCGAGGCCGGCACCCCGGGGGGCCGGCCTCGCCGCTTTCATGCAGAGGAGCGCGGGTCAGGTACTGAGCGACATCCAGACGCTCTTGAGGTCGGAGTACTCCTCCAGGGAGTGATGGGACTTGTCGCGTCCGTTGCCGGACTGCTTGACCCCGCCGAAGGGCATGGTCTGGTCGCCGCCGGCCCAGTTGTTGACGAACACCTGGCCGGAGGCCAGCCGACGCGTCACGCGCATGATGCGGTCGATATCCTGGCTCCACAGGCCGGCGGCCAGACCGAAGTCGCTGTCGTTGGCCATGGCGATGGCCTCCTCCTCGCTGTCGAAGCCGAACACCGCGAGCACCGGGCCGAAGACCTCCTCGCGGCCGATGGCCATCGCCGGGGTCACGCCGTCGAACACCGTGGGCGGGATGAAAAGCCCCTTGCCCTCCAGCGCCTCGCCACCGCAACGCAACCTGGCCCCCTCCTCGACGCCCTGGCGGACATAATCGAGGATGCGGCGGTACTGGGCGTCATCGACGATCGCTCCCATGAAGCTCTCGGGGTCGAGCGGGTCGCCGGGCTGCATCGCCTCGGCGGCAGCCAGCACCTTCTCGACGAAGGTCTCGCGGATGGCGTTCTCCACCAGCAGGCGGGAACCGGCGATACACACCTCGCCCTGGTTGTGGAAGATCGCCTCGGCGGCATGGCAGGCGACCCTGTCCAGGTCCTTGCAGTCGGCGAAGACCAGATTGGGGCTCTTGCCGCCGCACTCCAGGTAGAGCCGCTTGAGGTTGGACTGGCCGGCATACTGCATCAGCTGCTTGCCCACCCCGGTGGAGCCGGTGAAGGCCAGGCAGTCGACCTGCATGGAGAGCGCCAGCGCCTTGCCCACGGTGTGGCCGAAGCCCGGCAGCACCTGGAAGACGCCACGCGGCAGGCCCGCCTCTCGGGCCAGCTGGGCCAGGCGCAGCGCGGAGAGCGGCGACTTCTCCGAGGGCTTGAGGATGACGCTGTTGCCGGCGGCCAGCGCCGGGGCGATCTTCCAGGCGGTCATCATCAGCGGGAAGTTCCAGGGCACGATGGAGGCCACCACGCCCAGCGGCTCACGCAGCACCAGCGCCAGGGTCTCCTCGCCGGTGGGGGCCACCTCGCCATAGAGCTTGTCGATGCACTCCGCCTGGTAGCGGATGCAGCCGATGGCCCCGGCCATGTCGCCCAGCGAGCTATTCACCGGTTTGCCCATGTCCAGGGTATCGAGCAGCGCCAGCTCGTACTTGTTGGCCTCCATCAGGTCGGCCAGGCGCAGCAGCACCTTCTTGCGCCGCCCCGGCGCCAGGCGCGACCAGTCGCCCCGGTCGAAGGCTGCCCGGGCGTGCCCCACCGCCAGCTCGGCGTCGGGGCCGTCGCAGCTGGCAACCCGAGCCAGCAACTCGCCGGTGGCCGGGTTCGTTGTCTCGAAGGTCTCGCCGCTGGCGGCCTCGACGAAGGCGTCGTCGATGAAGGCGCGCGACTCGAGGGTCAGGCCGGCGGCCAGGGCCTGCCAGTCGGCCAGCGTCTTGGGGGGTGCGGGGTGGCTCATGCGGGTCTCTCCTCGGTATGCGGTTCGTCGGCAACCCTCGGCGACAGGCGCCGGGCGGTCTCGTCCAGCGCCTCTCGGGCCAGGGTCACCAGTTCATCGATCTGCTCGCGGGTGATCACCAGGGGCGGGGCGATGATCATCGTATCACCCACCGAGCGCATCACCAGGCCACGGCGGAAGCTGATGTCGCGGCACAGGTTGCCGGCGGCGAGGGCCTTGTCGAAGCGCTCGCCGCTGGCCGGGTCGATGAGCTCCAGGGCGCCCATCAGTCCCAGCGAGCGGGCCTCGCCGACCAGCGGATGGTCGGCGAGCGTGGCCCAGCGCTGGGCCAGGTAGGGGCCCAGTTCGTCGCGCACCCGCTCGACCACCCCCTCGGCCTCCAGGATCTCCAGGTTCTTCAGCGCCACCGCGGCACACACCGGGTGGCCCGAGTAGGTGAAGCCGTGGAAGAACTCGCCGCCCGCCTCGATCAGGGTGTCGGCGACCCGGTCGCCGACCAGCACCCCGCCGATCGGCAGGTAGCCGGAGGAAAGCCCCTTGGCGATGGGCATCAGGTCGGGGGCGAGATCAAAGTGGACGCTGCCGAACCATTCGCCCAGGCGACCGAAGCCGCAGATCACCTCGTCCACCACCAGCAGGATGTCGTACTTCGCCAGCACCGCCTTGACCGCCGGCCAGTAGCTTTCCGGTGGCATGATGGCGCCACCGGCGCCCTGCACCGGCTCGGCGATAAAGGCCGCGACGTTCTCCTCGCCCAGTTCCAAGATCTTCTCCTCGATGGCCGCCGCGCATTCCCGCCCGAAGGCCTCGGGATCCTGGCCCTCGGGACGCCCCTCTCCAAACCGCCCTTCGCCAAACCAGTAGGGCTGACGCACATGGGTGATACCCGGTACGCAGGGCCCGCCCTGGTCGTGCATCGGCGCCATGCCGCCCAGGCTCATGCCGGCCACGGTGGAGCCGTGGTAGCCGTTCTCGCGGCCGATGATCCACTGCTTCTCCGGCCTGCCCTCGAGCGCCCAGTAGCGGCGCACCATGCGCAGCACGGTGTCGTTGGCCTCGGAACCGGAGCCGGTGAAGAAGACGTGGTTGAGGTGCGCCGGCGCCAGCGCGCAGAGCCTCTCGGCGAGCTTCACCGCCGGCGGGTGCGTGGTCTTGAAGAAGTTGTTGTAGTAGGGCAGCCGGCGCATCTGCTCGGCGGCGGCCGCGACCAACTCCTCGCGCCCGTAGCCCAGGTTGACGCACCACAGGCCCGCCATGCCGTCGAGGATACGCTGGCCCTCGGCGTCGTAGATGTAGATCCCCTCGGCGCGCTCGATGATGCGGCTGCCCTCCTCGCCCAGCGCCTTGAAGTCGGTGAAGGGGTGCAGGTGGTGGGCACGGTCCAGTGCCTGAAGCGAATGCGACATGATGGCTCTCCGGGATCGGGGTGACGGCCTCAGGCGTCGACGGCGGGTACCGGCATGCGGGCGCTGCGATGGGCCTGGCAAGCCGCGGCGAAGGCCCCGAACAGGGCGTCGTAGAGCGGGTGCTCACGGGGCTTCCATTCGGGGTGCCACTGCACCGCCAGGGCGAAGCCAGGCGCACCGGCGACCGAGATCGCCTCGATCTGGCCGTCCGGGGCCAAGGCCTCGGCGACGAGCCCCGGACCCAGCTCGGCGATGCCCTGCTGGTGCAGCGAGTTGACCCGGGACGCCGACTCGGGATGGAGCGCGGCGAGCCGTCCCCCGGGCAGGATGGACAGGTCGTGGGAGGGCGCATACTTGGCGTCGCGATCGCCCTCGGGCTCGCGGTGGTCGAGGCGCCCGGGGACCTGCTGCAGGGCCTGGTGAAGGGTGCCGCCGAAGGCCACGTTGAGCTCCTGGAAGCCGCGACAGATGCCCAGCAGCGGCAGCCCCAGGTCCAGGGCGGCGGGAATCCAGCCGAGCGCCGCGGCATCGCGGTGGGTATCGTCCCGGGTGTTCTCCGGCGCACGTTCGGCACCGTAACGCTGCGGCTCGACGTTGGTGTAGCTGCCGGTGAGCAGCAGGCCATCCAGCGATGCCAGCAGCTCGCCCTCGACCGCGTCCTCCCACACCGGCAGGATCACCGGCGCCAGGCCATAGTCGCGCAGGGCAGAGAGGTACTTGTCGGTGACCATGTGCGCGGGGTGGCCTTCCACCTCGCGCCGGCAGGCAATCACGCCTACCAGGGGTCGAGTGCGCATGGCGGTCTCCTCGAAACACGCGTAGTGATTGTTATGCTTTGCTCAACATATCGCCGTTGATTAACCTTGCCAACCCCTGTCGACACCCTGTCGCTACCTATACGGCTTAAATAGCTGTAATAATTAGATATAATTGAAACCACAATGTCCGAAAGGCCGCCAGATCCTGGTGAGATACGTAAAAGATTTGACAACATGGGTGTGTGCTTTAAAGATGACAGCCATCGAACAATGAACCTAAGCCGATAGGTGGCCCCATGTCCTCCCCAGCCGATGAAGCCCGCGACTTCCTCGACCGCCATCCCGACGTGGACAGCGTCGACCTGCTGATCAGCGACCTGAACGGCGTGCTGCGCGGCAAGCGCATCCCCCGCGACAACCTCGAGAAGGCCTTCCGTGACGGGGTCAACCTGCCGGCCTCGGTGTTCGCCCTGGATATCCTGGGCAACACCATCGAGGCCACGGGCCTTGGCCTCTCGATCGGCGACAGTGACCGGGTCTGCCGCCCGGTGGCGGGCAGCCTGATGCCGAGCCCCTGGCTGCGTGACGCCCGCCAGGCGCAGCTGCTGATGACCATGACCGAGGCCGACGGGGCGCCCTTCTTCGCGGACCCCCGCCAGGTGCTCGCCCGGGTGCTGGAACGCTTGCGTCGCGCCGGGCTGACGCCGGTGGTGGCCGTGGAGATGGAGTTCAGTCTCGTCGACCGCCGCCGGGACGCCCTGGGCATGGTCCAGCCGCCCTGCTCGCCGGCGACCGGCGAGCGCGCCGCGCAGAGCCAGCTCTACTCGATCAACGAGCTCGACGAGTATGCCGAGTTGCTCGAGGAGATCCATGCCGCCGCCCGGACCCAGCAGCTGCCGCTGGACACCGCCCTCAAGGAGTGCGCACCGGGACAGTTCGAGATCAACCTGATCCACTGCGATGATGCCCTCGCGGCCTGCGACAGCGCGGTGCTGCTCAAGCGCCTGATCAAGGGCGTGGCCCTGCACCATGGCTTCGAGGCCACCTTCATGGCCAAGCCCTATGGCCAGGAGGCCGGCAATGGCACCCACGTCCATATCAGCCTGCTCGACGAGGCCGGGAACAACGTCTTCGCGGCCGAGGACGGCGCCCCGCTCGGCACGCCGCAGATGCAGCACGCCGTGGCCGGGCTGCTCGAGCTGATGCCGGCCTCGATGGCGCTCTTCGCCCCCAACCTCAACTCCTTCCGCCGCTTCCAGCCCGGGCTCTATGTGCCCATGGCCCCGACCTGGGGCTACGATAACCGTTCGGTGGCGCTGCGCATCCCCTCGGGGCCCAACGCGGCGCGGCGCATCGAGCACCGGGTGGCCGGCGCCGACGTCAATCCCTACCTGCTGCTGGCCACCCTGCTCGGCGCCATCGACCACGGGCTTAAGCAGCGCCTGACGCCACCGCCGGCCATCACCGGCAACGCCTATGACCAGGTTGCGCCCAGCCTGACCAACAGCTGGCGACAGGCCCTGGACCTGCTGGAGCAGAGCGAGCCCCTGGCCGAGGCGCTGGGCGCGGACTTCCTCGCGGTCTTCCTGGCCAACCGCCGTGCCGAGCGGGACCTGGCCATGCAGGCGGTCAGCAAGCTCGAGTACGACTGGTACCTGCGCCATGTGTGACCTGCGGTATCGCTCGCCATGACCGCCGAGGGACCCTCCTCGAGCCGTCGAATGACCGCTACGCCGGCCTGGCAAGCCTACTCGTCGAGGAGGCGCATTCCCTGTTCGATATCGGCGGCAATGGCGTTGCAGAAGCCCTCCCTGTCTCCACGGGACAGGGCCTGGGTCACGTCACGATGATGGTCATCGGCGATGCTTGATGCGCCCCAGCGAGTCCCGATCTGTCGCATGCTGGGCCCGTACTGCAGCCAGAGGAGCTCGACCAGGGGCAGCAGCACACAGGAGTGGCTGCGTCGATAGATCAGGAAGTGGAAGCGATGATTGCCCCGCATGTACGCCTGCATATCGCCGGCCTCGATGGCCGCATTGATCCGAGCATCGATGCCCTCGAGCTCAGCCAGATCCTCGGCGGCCAGCCGGGGGAAGGCCTGGCGGGAGACTTCGGTCTCGAGGCTCTTGCGCGCAAACAGCACCTCGTGAAAGCGCTCGCGGCTCAGTTCGGGGACCCGGATCTTGCGGCTGTCGGAGAAGACCAGTGCCCCCTCCGTCACCAGCCAGCGCACGGCCTCACGGGCGGGCATCGCGCTGGTACCGTACTCGGTGGCGATACGGCGTATCGAGATCACGTCTCCCGGCGCAAAATCCCCCTCGCAGAGCCTCGTCCGCAGTTCCCGATGCAGTCGGGTGGCGGCGGTATCCGGCGAGAACCCTTCGCCCTGTATCTGTTGCTCCATCGGCCTGCCATGTCGTCGTCATACACCCCGCCAGCATACCCCAAACAGGCGCCACTGCGGCTCCGTCCCGCACCGGGTTGCCACTATCATGAGCCCCTGCTAGTGTGATCACACATATGTGATCACACCTTACAGCGAGCATCGTCATGGCCCAATCGCGCCCCCCGTCCTACTACTCCGCGTCCATCTTCAGCGAATCCGATTACCCTGTCCTCGAGGGCAATCACCGGGTCGACGTCGCCATCGTGGGTGGCGGCTTCACGGGCATGGCCACGGCCGTCGAGCTGAGCGAACGGGGCTATCGGGTGGCGGTGGTCGAGGCGAACAAGATCGGCTGGGGAGCCAGTGGACGCAACGGCGGCCAGGTCACCGGCAGCCTGTCCGGCGAAGATGCCATGCGCCGCCAGATGCGTCGCACCCTGGGCAATGAAGCTGCCGATTTCGTCTGGGATCTCCGCTGGCGCGGCCAGCGCATTATTCGCGAACGTGTCGAGAAATACGCCATTCCCTGCGACCTCAAGCACGGCCATCTCCAGGCGGCCTACCAGCCGAG
Source organism: Halomonas gemina (assembly GCF_023554995.1). Classification (GTDB taxonomy): domain Bacteria; phylum Pseudomonadota; class Gammaproteobacteria; order Pseudomonadales; family Halomonadaceae; genus Halomonas; species Halomonas gemina. The sequence continues at coordinate 151,553 of NZ_JAMJPK010000005.1, read as the reverse complement.
CCATCTGAAGGCACTGCAACGGGACTACGAGGCCTCTCAGTCCCACTGGATCGGCGAACATGTCCATTGGCTGGACAAGGCAGGGGTCGAAGACGTGCTCGGCACGCGGCTCTACCATGGCGCCCTGCGCAACGACTACAACATGCATCTCCACCCGCTGAACCTCTGCCTGGGCGAGGCCCGGGCAGCGGCAAGCCTGGGGGCCAGGATCTTCGAAGCGTCACCCGTGGTGGAGGTTGTGCACGGTGAATCCCCGGCCGTCATCGGCGAGCATGGCCGCGTTCAGGCCGATAGCGTGATCCTTGCCGGCAACGCCTACCACCACCTCGAGCGCCGGCGGCTCGGTGGCAAGCTCTTCCCCGCCTCACTCGGCATCGTCACGACCGCCCCGCTGGACGAGGCCACCGCCAACGCGATCAACCCCCAGGACCTGGCCGTCTACGATACCCGCTTCGTGCTGGACTATTACCGCCTAACCGCCGACCGGCGGCTGCTCTTCGGGGGCGGCGCCAACTACTCGGGAAGGACGTCAGACGACATCGCCGCCGAGCTGCGCCCGCGGCTGGAGCATACCTTCCCACAGCTCGAGGGCGTGGCGCTCGACTTCCAGTGGCAAGGACTCGCCGGGATCGTGATCAACCGCGTGCCGATGCTCGGCAAGCTCTCCCCCCACGTCTACTACGCCCAGGGCTACTCCGGGCACGGCATCGCCACCTCGCACCTCGTCGGCGAGATCCTCGCCGAGGCGGTCGACGGCAACATGCGGGAGTTCGATGCCTTCGCCAATGTCCGTCACTGGCGTGTCCCGTTCAGCGACCGTCTCGGCAACACCCTGCTGGCCGCCGGCATGTGGTACTACCAGCTGCTGGAACGCCTGCGCTGACCCACCCCACCACCCTCACACAATGACAAGATCGAGGAGGTCTCCATGGAAGCCAACGACAAGGTGATCAAGCAGGGTGCCCGCCCGTGGCACCGCTGGATGGTCATGATATTGCTCGCTGTCGCATTGGCCGCCGTCGTCAGTGCCGTGGTCGGCACCAGCGGTGCCGAATCCATCGACGGGCCGTTGATCCTGGTCCCGACGGGGCTCGTTCTGCTGCTTGCACTGTTGTCCAGGCGCGCGCTTGAACCACTGGTTTTCGGTGCCTTCGCCGGCACCCTGATGATGGATCCCACGAATGCGCTGAGCAGCCTCTCCGAGAGCCTGATGAGCGTGATGACCGACGAGGATGTCGCCTGGGTCATCATGGTCTGCGGCCTGATGGGCAGCATCATCGCCCTCCTGCTGAAATCGGGCTCGTCCCAGGCCTTCGCCCGGGCCATGATGCGCTATACGACCGACAAGCCCCGTGCCTTGATGGGCTGCTGGTGCATGGGGATCGTGCTGTTCGTCGACGACTACCTCAACTCGCTGGCCGTAGGAACCTCGATGCGCAGGATCACGGACCACTTCAAGACATCGCGCGAGATGCTGGCCTACGTCATCGACTCCACCGCAGCACCGATCAGCGTCCTTATCCCCATTTCCACCTGGGCGGTATTCTTCGGCGCCCTGATCGAGAAGAACGGCGTCGCCGCGGACGGCCAAGGCGTGATTACCTATATCCAGGCCATCCCCTTCATGTTCTACCCGTGGATTGCCGTGGCCATGGTGCCGCTGGTCATCTACGGCAAGATCCCGCTGATCGGGCCGATGAAGATCGCGGAACGCCGCGCCGAGCGACAGGGTCAATGCGTGCCCCCGGGGGCCGAGCACATCGACGAGGACATTGCCCACCTCGAGGCGGATGCCAGGCACAAAGGCAGCGTCTGGTCCTTCCTGCTGCCCATGGCTTCCCTGGCCTTCTTCACCTGGTGGTTCGACCTGGATTTCCTGATGGGCATCTTCATCACCCTGGCCGGGATGATCGTGACCTTCATCGCCCTGAAGAAGCTGTCCGCCAGCGAGACCTTCGACAATATCGTCGAGGGCTTCAAGTCGATGATCGATGCCCTGGCCGTGCTGGTGGCGGCCTTCCTGTTCAATGAGGTCAATACGGCGCTGGGGCTCAACGAGTACATCATCACCACCGTAGAACCGCTGATCTCCGCCGAGCTGTTGCCCTTCATCATCTTCAGCATCATGGGCTTCGTGTCCTTCGCCACCGGCTCGAACTGGGGCGTGTTCGTGATCATCCTGCCCATCGTCGCTACCCTGGGACACAACCTGGGCGCCGACATGACGCTGGTGATCGGGGCCACCCTGTCGGCCAGCACCTTCGGTAGCCATGCCTGTTTCTATTCGGATGCCACGGTGCTGACCTCCCAGGCCAGCGGCTGCACCCCCTTCCAGCACGCCTTCACCCAGCTGCCCTACGCGGCACTGGCGGGGATCCTGGCCGCCGGCGCCTACCTGGTGCTCGGCTACCTGTGAACGAGGAGGTCTCGCCTTGAACGATGCCCTCCTGAGCAACTTCTGGGCCGACAGCGCTCCCGGCGACGCCGGCCCACGCCCCGGATGCCTGAGGCGCCTTGCCCCCGACAACGACAGCGCCCCGGCTATCACTGGCCGGGGCGCTCTCATTCGCGATGCATCAAGGTTCGTTCAGCCCTCCTGCGAGGCAACGGCATCCCACTGCGGACGCCCCTTCTCGAGCAGTACCCGGTCGCCCTGGGGCGGGCTGTCCAGACGGCTGGTCTCGACCGACTCGCCGTGGCGCCAGGTGACCTCGTAGCCCTCGGTCTCCTGACGGGTGTCGACCACGGTGCGGCACTCCTGACGGGTGGTGGTGCGCGGCTGGGACTGCGCCGCCTGGGCATGCTGGCGCGCCTCCACCCGCTCCTGGACCTCGCGTCCGGCCAGGCCGCCGCCGATGGCGCCGGCCACCGTGGCGATCTTCTTGCCGCTGCCGCCGCCGATCTGGTTGCCGAGCAGGCCGCCGACGATGGCCCCGGCCGCGGTGCCCACCACGCGATGGGGATCACGACTGGCGCCCTGCCCCGTCGGGGCGTCCGGCGGCAGCTGCACGACCACCTCCTCGCACACCTCGCGAGGGGTCTCCACGGTGCGCGTCAGGGTCTCCACATTGGTAATCTCGGCGTACTCGGGGCCACGCTGCTGCTCCTGGATCTGCCAGGCCCCGAAGGCCAACCCGCCCAGCCCCAGTACGGCCAGGGTGGAACCTATCACGATCGACTTGCTCATCTTTCACCTCCTGGAGGACGCTGCCGCGCCTCTTCATGATCACGAGGCTCCGGGAGATGCGTGACGGAAAAGGGGGCGATGGTGGGGCGCGTCCTGCGCCCCTCGAGAATCGCCCTCAGTATAAGCCCCGCGATGCAGGACTTCAGTGGGGTGCCATGGGTTTCACATTTCCTGACCTGCCGTCACCGAATGGCGACAACTGCGGCGATCAGGCCGGCGGCTCACCGGCTGGGGTGGCGGCCTGCGCATCGGCCTCCTGCATGCCGACGATGGGCAGCAGTTCAAAGCGGGTCGCCACCATCTTCCTCACCCCTTGGGAATCGCCTTGGCGGGGTCATGGAAGGGCTTCTCCACCACCCGGGCCTCCTGCAGGCCGGTATTGGCCTCGATGCGCAGCGCCGTGCCAAGCTCGGCATGCTCGACCGGCAGCATGGCATAGCCGATATTGCGCTCCTGGCGTGGCGAGCGGGTGGCCGAAGTCACCTTGCCGATGCGCGCGCCCCCCTCGTCGAACACCGGGAAGACATCGATCATCGCGCCATCGGTGAAGTAGCCGACGCTGGGGCCGTCGATCTCCACCCCCACCAGCTTGCGCGTCACGCCCTCGGCCTTGATGCGCTCCAGGGCGGCGCGGCCGATGAAGTCGTCGTCGCCGCGCAGGTCGACCATCCAGTCGTAACCCATGCCCACCTCGAAGGGGTTGGTGTCGTACCAGATGTCGCAGCCGAAGGCGAGGATGCCCCCCTCGATGCGGCGGATGTGGCAGGGGCCGATCACCTGCATGTCGTGGGGCCGGCCGGCCTCGAAGACCCGCTGCCACAGCGCCTCGCCGAAGCGGCTGGCCTCGCGCAGGTAGATCTCGTAGCCGATCTCCCCGGAGTAGCCGGTGCGCGAGATCACCACCGACATGCCGTCGAGCTCGGCTTCCATCAGGTGGTAGTAGGGCATGCTCAGCACCGCCTCGCCGAACAGGTCGACCATCACCGCCTTGGCCCTGGGGCCCTGGACCTGCACCGGCGCCACGTCGACCTCCTGGAGGGTGACGTCGAGGCCCGAGTTGACCGCCAGCCCCTGGCACCACAGCAGGATGTCGCTGTCGGCCAGCGACAACCAGAAGCGGTTCTCCTCGATGCGCAGCAGCACCGGGTCGTTGAGGATACCGCCGTCGGGGGCGGTGACGAAGACGTACTTGCACTGCCCCACCTGGCAGTGGCGCATGTCGCGGGGGACCAGCCGCTGGGTAAAGGCGAAGGCGTCGGGGCCGCTGATCTCGATCTGACGCTCGACGCCGACATCCCACAGGGTCACGCCCTCTACCAAGGCCCAGTACTCGTCCACCGGGTCGGTGTAGAGGCGCGGATGGTAGTGGTGGTTGTAGACGCTGTACTTGCGCACCCCGTGCCGGCGCGAGGCGTAGAAGAAGGGTGACTTGCGGATGCGCGGGTAGAGCAGGATCTCCGGCGCCGATGGGGTGTTCTGAGTGCTCTGGATGCTCTCGATGGCCTGGGTCATGACCGCCTCCTCGAGTGTCGCTGTGGCGGGGGCCGACGCCCGCCGGCCGCCCTTGCCTTCGACACTAGTCCCGGTGCCGATCGCCCATCTCGCTGTGGGCGTCGAGCTCTTAGGCGTGGGCGACAGGGCCGCCCGCGGCCTGTCGCCGCCAGGCAAGGGGGCGTCGCCGCGGGACAGCGTGACTCCCGGGGCCTGCCTTATCCTGCGGGAAAACCCTCGCAGTGAGGAGAACGCTCATGGCGGCACTACCCTCGCAGGCAGACGCGGTGATCATCGGCCTGGGCGGCATCGTCGGCGCCTCGGTGGCCCATCACCTGATCGAGCTGGGCTGGACGAACCTGGTGGGCCTCGAGACATCCGCCCTCCCCTCGGACATCGGCTCCACCGCCCACGCCTCCGACTTCTGCTTCATGACCTCCCACGACCGGCTCTCCTGCTACACGACCACCTACAGCCAGCGCTTCTATGAGGCCCTGGGGCACTACCACAAGATCGGCGGGCTGGAGATCGCCCGGGTCGGGGACGAGCCGCGCCTGGCCGAGCTGCAGCGCAAGGTTGCCTCGGGCAAGGCCTTCGGTACCCGGGTGCGCATGGTCGATGCCGACGAGGTGGTGGCGCGCTTCCCGCTGCTGGATCGCGCCCAGGTATTGGGCGGCATGTGGGACCCCGACGCCGGCCTGGTGATCCCGCGCTCCCAGCGGGTAGCCGGCGAGCTGATCGAGCGCGCCGTGGCGGGCGGCCAGCTGCACGCCTTCGCCGAGACCCCGGCACTGGACATCGACGTCCGAGACGGCCGGGTGTGCGGCGTCGAGACGCCCAGGGGCTATGTCGCCACCCCGCGGGTGATCGTCACCTCGGGCATCTGGGGCCCGATCCCCGCGGCCATGGGCGGTGCGGCCCTGCCGCTGATGCCGGTGGAGCATCCGCTGCTGTTCTTCGGCCCCTTCGAGACCTTCGCCGGCAGCGGCAAGGAGATCGGTTACCCACTGCTGCGCGACCAGGGCAACTCCGCCTACATGCGCGATACCGGCGACCCGACCAGCACCGAGGGCGGCCAGCTGGAGTGGGGCTACTACGAGTCCCGCGAGCCGCGGCTGGTGGATCCTCGCGCCATCCTTGAACGCGACCGGGCGCGCCTCTCGCCCTCCATGCGCGACCTGGAGCTGGAGCAGGTGGCCGAGGCCTTCGAACGGGCCATCGAACTCGCCCCCGTGCTCGGCGAGCTGGGCTGGGACGAGAAGCACTCCTTCAACGGCCTGCTCTCGGTCACCTCGGACGGCGGCCCCCTGGTGGGCGAGTCGCCGGAGACCCGCGGCCTGTGGTTCTGCGAGGCCGTCTGGGTCAAGGACGGCCCCGGCATGGGCAAGCTGCTCGCCGACTGGCTGACCCAGGGCCGCCCCGAGCTCGACCCCTGCGGCATCGACATCGCGCGCTTCTACCCGGTGCAGAAGACCCCTCACCACGTCGAGGGCCGCTGCCGGGAGATCGCGCGCAAGATCTACGACCCGCCGGTGCACCCCCGCGAGCCCTTCGAGAGCGGCCGCGACCTGCGCCGCGGCCCCTTCTGGCACCGCGAGCGCGAGCTCGGCGGCATCTTCATGGAGGCCGCCGGCTGGGAGCGCGCCCATGGCTACGCCGCCAACGAGAGGCTGCTGGAGCGCTATGCCGAGCGGGTACCCGAGCGTCCGGCCGAGTGGGACGCCCGCCACTTCTGGCGGGTCTCCAACGCCGAGCACCTGGCGCTTTCCGACGACGTGGGCATGATCAACCTCTCCCACTTCGCCATCTACGATATTTCGGGCCGCGATGCCGAGGCGCTGCTGGAGTGGCTCTCGGTGGCCCGGGTGGGCGGCGACACCCCCATCGGCAAGGGGGTCTATACCCACTTCCTGGACGCCGCCGGCGGCGTCCACTCGGACCTCACCATCGTGCGCCTGGGCCTGGATAGCTGGCGGGTGATCTGCGGCGGCGACACCGGCCACCGCGACCTGGTGTGGATCACCCGCCGCGCCGAGGCGGCCGGCCTGACCCGCTGGCAGCTGGAGGATCGCAGCGACGGCCTGGCCACCCTGGGCCTGTGGGGCCCCAACGCCCGTCGCACGCTGCAGGCCCTGGCGGACGAGCCCGAGGGGCTCGACGACGCCCGCTTCCCCTTCGCCACCGCCCGCGAGATCCGCCTCCAGGGGCTGCCGGTATGGGCCTTTCGCATCTCCTATGTGGGCGAGCAGGGCTGGGAGCTCTATGTACCCTTCAGCTACGGCCTGGCGCTCTGGGACCGGCTGTTCGACGCCGGGGTGACGCCGGTGGGCATCGAGACCTATGCCAGCAGTCGCCGCCTGGAGAAGAGCCTGCGGCTGCAGAACGTCGACCTGCTCACCGACTACAACCTCGTCGAGGCGGGCCTGGCACGGCCCAAGGTGAAGGCCGCGGACTTCCACGGCAAGGCCGCCTACCTGGAACAGCGCAGCCGCGAGCGGCAGCCCGCCACGCTCTGCACCCTGGTGATGGAGGCCCACCATGACGCCAGCGGTGCCCCGCGCTTCCCGGTCGGCCAGTCACCGCTGCTCGACCCGGAGAGCGGCGAGGTGCCGGTGGACGCCCTGGGCCGGCGCTCCTACGTGACCAGCATCGCTTATGGCCCCTCGCTTGGGCGCAACATCGCCCTGGCCTATCTGCCCGCTGACTACGCCGAGGAGGGGAAGGCCCTGCTGCTGGAGTACTTCGCCGAACACTACCCGATGCGGGTGGCGGCGGTAGGCTACCGGGCCCTCTATGATCCGGAGAACGCCCGGCCACGAGGCTGAGGCCTCAGTCGCCCGGCAGCGAGTCGACCGGCACCGGGTCGTCTGGAAGAGCCAGTTCGGCCTGGCGCTGCTGACGGCGCTTGCGCTCGCCGCTCGGCGAGTGGCCGAAGTGGTCGTGGTAGCACTTGGTGAAGTGGGGCGGCGAGACGAAGCCGCAGGCCAGCGCCACCTCGGTGATCGGCATGTGGGTCTGCTGCAGCAGCAGCCGCGACCGGGCCAGGCGCAGCTCCAGGTAGTACTTGAGTGGCGAGCAACCCACGTAGCGCTGGAAGAGACGCTCCAGCTGGCGACGCGACAGCCCGGCATAGCGGGCCAGCTCGTCCAGCGCCAGTGGCTCCTGGAGGTTGGCCTCCATCAGGGTGGCCACTTCCTCCAGCTTGGGATGGCTGTGCCCCAGGCGCACCCGCAGCGGGCTGCGCTGGCGGTCACCCACGCCGCGGATGCGCTCGTGGATGAACTCCTCGGCGATCGCCTCGGCCAGCGCCAGCCCCTGCTGGCGGCCGATCAGGTTGAGCATCATGTCCAGGGGCGCGATGCCGCCCGAGCAGGTATAGCGGTCGCGATCCATGACGAACAGCTGCGAGGTGAAGGTCACCTCGGGGAAGCGCCGCGCCTCGTGGAGGCTGCCGATATGCTCCCAGTGCAGGGTGCAGCGATAGCCGTCGAGCAGTCCCGCCCGGGCCAGCACATAGCCCCCGGTGCACACGGCGCCCAGGGGGATGCGTCGCTCGGCCAGGCGCCTGAGCCAGGCAAGCGTCGCGCGATCGCAGTGCGCCTGCACCTCCACCCCACCGCACACCAGCAGCAGGTCCAGTTGCGGCATGGGCTCCAAGGCCTGGTCTACCGCCGTGGGCAGGCCGCTGCTGGCCGTCACCGCGGTGCCATCGCGGCTCACCAGGTGCCAGGTGTAGAGGGTACGGTCGGCCAGGTGGTTGGCCATGCGCAGCGGCTCAAGCGCCGCAGAGAAGGCGAGCTGCGAGAACCCGGACAGCAGCAGGAAGCCGATGTCATGGTGGTCCTTGGCCGGGACTGGAGCCTCCATCACCCCTCCTTCCCCTCGCCGGCGCAGGGTCGCGCGACGTTGTCATCAGGGATAGTCCATTCTTTCGACTCTCGACAAGGACCGACGCTCCCCGCGGCGTGTCGCTGCGCCCAAGGCCGCGGACGTCGACAGGCAAAAACGCCGCGCCAGGCGCACGATACTGAACGGAACGCGACGCATGACCCGCCGACCTCCAGGAGGAGAGACCGATGGCACCTCAAGCGACCGAACAGGCCACGTCCCGGCCCGCCGACAACCTGAGCATCGCCCGCGCGGTGCGCCTCTGGCCCATCGAGGAGATCGCCCATCGCCTGGGCCTGTCCGGCGAGGCAGTTGAACCCTACGGCCGAGGCATCGCCAAGCTCGACCTCTCGGCCATGGCGGCCCTGGCCGAACGGCCGCGAGGGCGCTACGTGGTGGTGACCTCGATGACCCCCACCCCGCCCGGCGAGGGCAAGACCACCACCGCCATCGGCCTGGTGCAGGGCCTGCAGCGCCTCGGCCATACCGCCAGCGTGGCCCTGCGCCAGCCCTCCATGGGACCCACCCTGGGGCTCAAGGGCGGCGCCACCGGCGGCGGCTACAGCCAGGTGCTGCCCATGGAGCGCATCAACCTGCACCTGACCGGCGACCTCCATGCGGTGGGAGCTGCGCACAACCTGCTGGCGGCCATGGTCGACAACCACCTGCACCACCGCCTGGCGCCCGAACTGGATCCCCGCGAGGTGCGCTGGCAGCGCGTCATCGACCTCAACGACCGCGCCCTGCGCCACCTGGTAATGGGCCTCGGCGGGCGCGGCGACGGGATCCCCCGTCAGGGCGGCTTCGAGATCACCGCCGCCTCGGAGGTGATGGCGGTGCTGGCGCTGGCCGACTCCCTGGTCGACCTGCGCCGACGCCTGGGACGGCTGATCGTGGGGCTGGACCGCGACGGCGAGCCGGTCACCGCCGAGCAGGTCGGCGCCGCCGGCGCCATGACGGTGCTGCTCAAGGAGGCGCTCAAGCCCAACCTGCTGCAGACCCTGGAGCACGCCCCGGCGCTGATCCACGCCGGCCCCTTCGGCAACATCGCCCATGGCAACTCCTCGATCGTCGCCGACCGCATCGGCCTGCACGCCGCCGACTTCCTGGTCACCGAGGCGGGCTTCGGGGCCGACATGGGCGCCGAGCGCTTCTTCAACATCAAGTGCCGCGCCTCGGGCCTCGTCCCCGACGCCGCGGTGCTGGTGGTCACGGTACGCGCCCTCAAGTACCACAGCGGCCGCCACCGGGTGGTGCCCGGCCAGCCGCTGCCCGCCTCGCTGCTGCTGGAATCCCCCGACGAGGTGCGGGAGGGCGGCGCCAACCTGCTCAAGCAGATCGACAACGTGCGTGCCCACGGCCTCGACCCGGTGGTGGCGATCAATGCCTTCCCCGGCGACCACGAGAGCGAGGTTGCCGCCATCCGCGAACTGTGTGCCTCGGCGGGGGTGCGTGCCGAGGTCTCCAGCCATGTGCGCGACGGCGGCGAGGGGGCCCTGGCCCTGGCGGAGGCCGTCGCCGAAGCAGCCGAGGCCGGCGGCGACTTTCAGTACCTCTACCCCGCCGACCTGCCGCTGGCGGAGAAGATCGAGCGCATTGCCACCCGCCTCTACGGCGCCGAGGGGGTCGACTTCGCCCCCGGCACGCGCGAGCGGCTCGAGGCCTGGCAGCGCCAGGGCTACGGGGCGTTTCCGGTGTGCATCGCCAAGACGCACATGTCGCTGTCCTCCGACCCGGGACGGCTCGGCGCCCCCACGGGCTGGCGACTGCCGGTGCGCGAGGTGCGCCTCTCCGCCGGTGCCGGCTTCGTCTACGCCCTGGCCGGCGATATCCGCACAATGCCCGGATTCAGCGCCTCACCGGCCGCCACGCGGCTGGATATTGACGAGAAGGGCAATACCGTCGGGCTCTACTGAGCTCAGATCCCGAGGCGGTCGCGGGTGGAGTAGTACCAGGCGCCGATGGCCGAGAGCGGCACCCGCAGCAGGCGCCCGCCGGGAAACGGCAGGTGGGGCAGGCCGGCGAAGGCGTCGAAGCGCTCCTCGCGGCCCGTCATCACCTCGGCGATGAGCCGCCCGGCCAGGTGGGTACAGGTGACGCCATGCCCCGAGTAGCCCTGGGCATAGTAGACGTTGTCGTTGATCACCCCGAACTGGGGCAGGCGGTTGAGGGTCATCAGGAAGGTGCCGCTCCAGGCATAGTCCACCCTGACGTCGGCGAGCGACGGGAAGGTCGTGAGCATCTTGGGGCGAATGACCCCCGCGATGTCCGCCGGATCGCTGCCGCCGTAGTTGACGCCGCCGCCATAGAGCAGCCGGTTGTCACGGGTCAGCCGGAAGTAGTCCAGCAGGTAGTTGCAGTCCTCCACCGCCAGGCCATTGGGAATCAGTGAGCGCGCGCGCGCCTCGCCCAGCGGCTCGGTGGTGATGATCTGGGTGCCGCAGGGCATCGACTTGCCCTCGATCTCGGGCAGCACGCCCTTGAGGTAGGCGTTGCCGGCCATCACGACCCGCTCGGCCCGCACGCGGCCGCCAGCGGTGCGCACCACCACCGGCGCGCCGTGCTCCAGGCCGGTGACCGGTGAATATTCGAAGATGCGCCCGCCCAGCGACTCGAGGGCGGCGGCCTGGCCCAGCACCAGGTTGAGCGGGTGCAGGTGGCCGCCGCCGTGGTCCACCAGGGCACCGGTGTAGCGTTCGGTCTCGACCTCGCGCTTCACCGCCTCCCCTTCCAGCAGTTCGAGCTCCCGGTAGCCATAGCGCTCCCACAGCGCCTGGTGCTCGCGCAGCCCCTGCATCTGCCTGGCGTTGCAGGCGGCGAAGAGGTTGCCATCCCGCAGGTCGCAGTCGATGGCGTAGCGCTCGACCCGCTCGCGGATGATGCGATTGCCCTCGAAGGCCATGTCGCCCAGGGCGCGAGCGGTATCGGCGCCGTACTTCGACTCGATGACGTCCATATCACGGCTGTAGCTGTTGACGATCTGGCCACCGTTGCGACCCGAGGCGCCATAGCCGACCCTCACCGCCTCCAGCACCACCACCGAGAGACCGTGCTCGGCCAGGTGCAGGGCGGCGGAGATGCCGGTAAAGCCCGCCCCCACCACGCAGACGTCACAGCTCACCTCGCCCTCGAGGGCGGCACGCTCGGGGGCGTCGTTGGCGGTGGCGGCGTACCAGGACGCGGCGTGGTCGCGCTCGAATGAGACAGACATGGGACCCCCTTGATGGCAATTTTATTCAACATTAATTCCCCATGGTAGGCGCAATATCCTGGAAATGGCAATGAACCGCCATGGGATAATCACCAAAAAAAGACCGCCGGAGGGGAACCCCTCCGGCGGCGCCGGGGCACGGGGTGCCGGGATCAGCGGCTGCGCGCCTCGCTCCACAGCTCCTGGAGCAGCTCGAGCTCCTCACCGCTCACCGAGGGGGTGAAGTGCAGCCGCTGGCGGGCGGCGGCATCCGGCATCACCGGCGGTTCGCGCAGGGCATCATCCACCAGCGGCAGGGCCGCCTCGTTGGGGGTGGTGTAGAAGTTGTAGTTCGCCAGCCGCGCGGCCACCTCGGGACGCAGCAGGTACTCGATGAAGGCGCGCGCGGCCTCCGGGTTGGGCGCGCGCGCCGGGATCGCCAGCACGTCGACCCAGCGCTGGGAGCCTTCCTCGGGGATGAAGAAGCCCAGCTTGCCATAGGTCTCGGGGTCCTCGGCGCGCTTGCCGGCCAGGTCGCCGTTGTAGGCGATGCCGGCGTGGATCACCCCGTTGGCCACCTGCTCGATGGCCGCCGTAGCATCCACGAAGCCGACGAAGTTGTCGCGCTGGCGGGTCTCGATCACGCCCCGGGCCGCCTCGACCCAGGGAGCCTCGCCCACGCAGTCAAAGCCCTGGCCCTGGAAGGCACAGAGGGTGCCGAAGGTGAACTGAGCATCGCCCTTGAGCAGCGCGAAGGGGTAGTCGGCATTGACCTCGGGATCGTAGAGCAGCCCCCAGCTGGGCTCGGGCTCCGGCCAGGTCTCGCGGTTGTAGACCACGCCGGTCACCCCCCACAGGTAGGGCACCGTGTAGGCCCCCTCGGGGTCATAGCTCGGCGCGCGGAACTCGTCGAGGATAGCGTCATGGCCCTCGAGCCCCTCGCCCTCTTCTGCGAGCGGCCGGATCAGGCCGGCGTCGATCAGTCGCGGCACGAAGTAGTCCGAGGGCACGATCAGGTCGTACTGGGCATCGCCCCCGGCGGTGAGCTTGGAGAAGAGCTCGGCGTTCGAGTTGTAGTAGTTCTGCACCACCTCGATGCCCGTCTCCGCTTCGAAGGCGTCGATGATCGCCGGGTCCATGTAGTCCGACCAGTTGAACAGCCTCAGCTTGCCCTCCTCGGCCGTCGCCGCCAGGCTCACGGCCAGCAGGCCCAGGCCCGCCAACCGGGCACAGTGTCGCAGCAGCATCTCGTCCCCTCCCTGATGATGGTTAACCTCGATACGGGGCCGGACCCCGTCCCCGCACTATACCCGCAACAGCAGGTGCTCGCGTTCCCAGGAGCTGATCACCTGGAAGTAGGCGCGATGCTCGGCACGCTTGACCGCCAGGTAGCTGTGGGTGAAGCGCTCGCCGAGGATGTCGGCCAAGGGCTGGCAGTCGTGCAGCATGTCCAGCGCCGGGCCGATGTCGTCGGGCAGCTTGTTGCCGCCGGACCAGGCGGAGCCGACCATCGGCGGGCGCGGCTCGAGGCGGCCCAGCAAACCCAGGTAGCCGCAGGCCAGCGACGCCGCCATCACCAGGTAGGGGTTGGCATCGGCGCCCGCCAGGCGGTTCTCGACCCGGGTCGCCTCGGGGGGGGAGACCGGCACGCGCAGTCCCACGGTGCGGTTGTCCATGCCCCACTCCACGTTGATCGGTGCCGAGCCGCTGGTCTCGGTGCGCATCAGCCGGCGATAGGAGTTGACGTTGGGCGCCAGCAGCGGCATCACCGAGGGCAGGTAGCGCTGCAGGCCGCCGATGAAGTGGTGGAACAGCTTGCTGGGCTGGCCGTCCGCGTCGGCGAAGACGTTGTGCCCGTCCTTGGTGTCGAGCAGGCTCTGGTGGATGTGCATGGAGCTGCCCGGCTCATTGGCCATGGGCTTGGCCATGAAGGTGGCATAGATGCCGTGGCGCAGCGCGGTCTCGCGCAGGGTGCGCTTGAACATCACCACCTGGTCGGCGAGGGTCAAGGGGTCGCCATGCTGGAAGTTGACCTCCATCTGGCCGGCCCCCTCCTCGTGGATCAGGGTGTCCAGGTCCAGGTTCATGGCCTCGCAGTAGTCGTACATCTCCTCGAACAGCGGGTCGAACTCGTTGACCGCGTCGATGGAGAAGGACTGGCGGCTGCTCTCCTGGCGGCCAGTACGGCCGATCGGCGGCTCCAGGGGGTAGTCGGAATCGGTATTGGTCTTGACCAGGTAGAACTCCACCTCCGGGGCGATCACCGGGGTCCAGCCGCGGGCGGCGTAGAGCTCCAGCACCCGCTTTAGCACGTAGCGTGGCGCCAGCTCCACCGGCTCGCCGGTGAGGTAGAAACAGTCATGGATGATCTGCGCCGTGGGGTCCTCGGCCCAGGGCACCAGGTAGATGGCATTCGCGTCCGGCACCAGTTCCATGTCCCGCTCGGCGGGATTCCAGAAGCGGATGTCCTCGTCGTCGGGATAGCCGCCGGTGACGGTCTGGATGAAGATCGAGTCGGGCAGCCGCGGGCGACCGCCGTTGAGGTACTTGCCGGCGGGCATGATCTTGCCCTTGAGGATGCCGGTCAGGTCGCTGACCAGGCACTCGACCTCGGTGATGCCGTGATTCTGGAACCAGTCGTTGAGGAGCGGCTGTTCCTGTCGGTTACTCATGGGGAATTTCCTTGCTCGGAATGGCGAGCCCCCGGCCCGATGCCGGGGGCTCTGCGCTCAGCGAGACTGGACCTCGGACCAGAGCTGCTGGAAGGTCTGCAGGGCATCGCCTTCGAGGCTCGGGGTGAAGCGCAGTCGCTCCATGTCCGCCTCGCTGGGCTGGACGGGCGGCTCGGTCAGCACCGCGTCCAGGTGGGGCTCGGCGGCCGCATTGGGGCTGGCGTAGTAGTTGTAGTTGGAGAGCTGGGCGCCGACCTCGGCATCGAGGATGAAGTCGATGAACTTGTGGGCCATGTCCGGGTTGGGGGCCTCGGAGGGGATCAGCATCGCATCCACCCACATCTCGGCGCCCTCGTCGGGGATCATGAAGTCCAGGGTCGCGAAGGTCTCCGGGTCCTCGTCCTTGAAGAAGAGGTAGTCGCCGTTGTAGGAGAGTCCCACGTGGGTGACGCCGCGGGCCAGCTGCTGCAGCGCCGGCGTGCCATCGGTGAAGCCACTGAAGGTATCGCGATTCTTGGTCTCGATCAGCAGCCGGGCGGCTTCCTTCCAGGCGTTCATGTCGGTGCAGTCATAGCCGTGGCCCAGGAAGGCGCAGGCGCCCCCCATGCTGACCTGGCCGTCGCCCATCAGGGCGAAGGGATGGTCGGGATTGACCTCGGGATCGAACAGCAGCGACCAGCTCTTGGGCGCCTCCGGAAAGGTCTCGGTGTTGTAGACGATGCCGGTGGTGCCCCACTGGTAGGGCGCGCTGTACTCGGCCCCCGGGTCGTAGGCCGGATCCTGGAACTGCGCCATGACGTTGTCGAGGTTCTCGAGCTTCGACTTGTCGAGCTTCTGCACCAGGCCGGTCTTGATCAGCCGCGGCACATAATAGTTGGACGGCACGATGATGTCGTACTGCGAGACCCCGCCGGCATTGAGCTTGGCGAACATCTCGGGCAGCGAGTTGAAGTAGTTCTGCACGACGTCGACGTCGTACTTCTCCTCGAAGGCCTCGATGATCTCGGGGTCCATGTACTCGGTCCAGTTGAACAGGTAGAGCTTGTTCTCCTGGGCCTGGACGCTGCCGGCCAGCAGCGCGGCGCCGACGGACAGGGCAAGTGCGGTCTTGTTGATTGTCATCTCGGACTCTCCTCGTTTCCCCTAGGGAAGGCTTGGCCGGCTCATGCCTGCCGGCGACGGCTGAACACCAGGCTGATGATGGCGGCGAGGGCCACCGCGCCGATCATCAGCGTGGCGATGGCATTGATCTCGGGCGACACCCCCTTCTTGATGGCCCCCCAGATGTAGATCGGCAGGGTCGCGCTCTCCGGCCCCGCGGTGAAGAAGCTGATCACGAAGTCATCCACCGAGAGTGTAAAGGAGAGGAAGAAGGCCGAGATCAACGCCGGCTTGATGGTCGGCAGCATGAAGTGCACCACCCGCTTGGTCGGCGTGGCATAGAGGTCCTTGGCGGCCTCGAAGAGCGTCGGGTCCAGGCCCACGAAGCGCGAGTAGACGATCAGAGCCACGAAGGGGATCTGGAAGGTGACATGGGCGATGATCATGGTCACCAGGCCCGGCTGCAGCAGCCCGGTGAGGCGATGGATCTGCACGAAGAAGGCCATCTCCGAGATGCCGAAGACGATGTCCGGCAGCACGATGGGCAGGTAGATCAGCACGATCAGCCAGCCCAGCTTGCGGTGGCGATGGCGGTACATGCCGTAGCCGATCAAACAGCCGATCCCCAGCGCGATCACCGAGGAGGTGATGGCCAGTATCATGCTGTTGGCGAAGGCCGAGAGGATCTCCTCGTTGCCCATCAGGCGGCCATACCAGCGCAGCGAGATGCCGGTGAAGGTGGCCGCACTATTGGAGGCATTGAAGGAGAACAGCACCACCACGGCCAGCGGCAGGTAGAGGAAGGCCAGGGTGAACCACCAGAAGCCGGTCAGGCTGCGCTTGAGCGTGCGCTTTCTCATATCACCACCTCCTCGCCGCCACCCAGGCGCTTGCCGATGCGACGCATGGCGAACAGCCCGATGAAGGTGGCGATCAGCATCAGGATCGCGCCGGCGGCACCCAGCGGCCAGTTGGACCCGCCGGCGAACTGGTTGGCCACCAGGTTGCCGAGCATCATGCCCTTGCCGCCGCCGAGCAGCTCGGGGATCACGTACATGCCGAAGGCGGGAATGGCCACCAGCACGATGCCGGCCAGCAGCCCCGGCAGGGTCTGGGGGAAGACCGCGTGCCAGAAGGCGCGCACCGGCGAGGCGAAGAGGTCCTGGGCGGCCTCCACCTGGGCGGTATCGAGCTTCTCGAAGGCGGCATAGAGCGGCAGCACCATGAACGGCAGGAAGTTGTAGACCAGGCCCAGGGTAACCGCGAAGTTCGAGGGATAGAGCCCCATGTTGGCGCTGATCAGGCCCAGCGCCTCGGCGAGCTCGGAGAGCGGAGTGCCCGGCGCCAGCAGGTTCATCCAGCCGAAGGTGCGGATCACCTGGTTGGTCCAGCTCGGCACCACCACCAGCAGCAGCATGATCGGCCGCCATCTGGCGCGGCAGGTGCTGATGTAATAGGCGATGGGATAGGCCACGATCACCACCAGGCCGGTGGAGACCAGCGTCTGCCACAGCGAGCGCAGTAGGGTGTAGAGGTTGCCGGGGCTCCAGCCCAGGAAGCCGAAGCCGGCCAGGCGCCGGAACGACTCCAGCGACAGCGGCATCTCCGGCAGACCATAGGGGCCGTTGGTCATGAAGGCCACGCCCATCAGGTAGGCGCTGGGCAGCACCAGGAAGATCACGATCCAGGTGGCCCCGGGGGCCACGGTGGCCAGCAGGTGCCGTGCTTCGCGCACCATGCCGCGGCTGCGGGCGGAGGGCGTTACGCCGGTGTATGCCATGTGCGTCTCCTCACTCGCTCAGGGTGACCAGGTCTTCGGGCGCCACCGTCACGGTGACTCGGTCCCCCACCTCGGGCAGGCGCCGGCCGCGGTTGTTGAGGGTCGCCTGCAGGGTGCTCGACCCGACCTCGAGGCGATACTCGGCATGGCTGCCGCGGTAGAGTCGCTCGCTCACCACGGCCGGCAGGTGGTTGTCGCCCGCCACCTCGCCGGGCAACAGGTCCAGGGTCTCGGGGCGGATCAGCAACAGCTCGCCCTCCCCGGCCCCCTCGGCGGTGAGCTCGCCAAGCGGCGTGGTCAGGCGATCGCCATCGCGGACGGTGACCGGATAGAGGTTGTCATGGCCCATGAAGCGGGCGACGAAGGCGTTGACCGGGTGCTCGTAGACCTCGCGGGGCGGTCCCACCTGCTGGATGACCCCGCCATTGAGCACGGCGATGCGGTCGGACATCACCATGGCCTCCTGCTGGTCATGGGTGACGAAGACGAAGGTCATGCCCAGGCGCTTCTGGACCCGCAGCAGCTCCACCTGCAGCTGGCTGCGCAGGCCGGCGTCCAGCGCAGAGAGCGGCTCGTCGAGCAGCAGCACGTCGGGCTCGTTGACCAGCGCGCGGGCCAGGGCGATGCGCTGGCGCTGGCCACCGGAGAGCTGGTCGACGCGGCGGTCCACCAGGTCGCCGAGCTTGATGAACTCGGCGATCTTCGCCACCCGGGCCTCGCGCTCCTCGGGGGGCAGGCCGCGCATCTTGAGCCCGAAGGCCAGGTTCTCGCGCACCGAGAGGTGCGGGAAGAGCGCATAGGACTGGAAGACGGTATTGACGCTGCGCTTGTGGGGCGGCACCTCGGTGATGTCCTTGCCGCCGATGGCCAGGCGGCCGGCGTCGGCCTCCTCGAGGCCGGCGAGGATGCGCAGCAGGGTGGTCTTGCCGCAGCCCGAGGGGCCGAGCAGGGTGAAGAACTCGCCGGCCTCGATGGTCAGATCGACCCCGTCCAGCGCCACGGTGTCGCGGCCGAAGCGCTTGTGCAGGCCCTGCAGCTCGATGGCGGAAGCCTCGCGGGCCACCTCGCCCTGTGCCGCCTCCCCGTCCGGTCGCGCGCCCGGTGATTCGATGGCTTCCGCCGTGATGGTGTCGCTCATGGGGGTGCCCTCTCGGTTCTCGATGGCCCGGTTCACAGCCGGTCCCGCAGTTTGTAGAAGTTGGTGGCCAGCACCAGCAGCGGCTTGCGCAGCAGGGCGCCGCCCGGGAAGTGGCGATGGGGCATGGCGGCGAAGACGTCGAAGCGTTCGCTCTGGCCGGCGATGGCCTCGGCCAGCAGCTTGCCGGCCAGGCCCGACAGGGCCATGCCATGCCCGGAGTAGCCCTGGGCGTAGTAGACGTTGCGGCCCAGCCGGCCGAAGTCCGGGGCCCGGTCGAGGGTGATGGCCACGTCCCCGCCCCAGCGGTAGTCGATGCGTACCCCCTCGAGCACCGGGAAGATCCGCGCGATCTTGGCATCCATGCGCGCCTCGAGGCCCCGCGGCTCCCGGCCATCGTAGCTGACCTCGCCGCCATAGATCAGGCGACGGTCGGCGGAGAGCCGATAGTAGTCGAGCACGAAGTTGGCATCGGACAGGGCATCGTTGCGCGGCAGCACCCGGGCCGCCCGCTCGGCCGAGAGCGGCTCGGTGGCGATCATGTAGTTGGCGGCACGCATGATGCGACCGGAGAGTTCGGGCACCAGGCCCGCCTGGTAGGCGTTGGTGCCCAGCACCACGAAGTCGGCGGTGACCCGGCCAGCGGCGGTGAGCACGCTGGCCGGCTGGCCGTGGCGGACCTCCACGGCGGCGCTCTGCTCGTGGATCGCCACCCCGGCGTGGCGCGCCGCCCGGGCCAGGCCCAGGGTATAGTTGAGGGGGTGCAGGTGACCGCCCTCGGCATCATGCAGGGCCGCCGGATAGGCATCGGTCACCACGTGCTCGCGCAGGGCCTCCCCCTGAAGCATGGTGAGCGCCGGGTAGCCGTAGTCGCGCGCCATGCGCTCGCGGAAGGCCTCGAGCTCGCGTACGTGGCGCCGCTTGACCGCGGCATGCAGGTAGCCCCAGGCCAGCTCGCAGGGGATCGCGTGGCGCTCGACCAGCTCGGCGGTCAGGCGCACCGCCTCGCGGCTCATCTCCCAGATGTCCCGGGCCCGCTCCCGGCCCAGGGCCTTCTCCACGGTGCCGATATCGGTGCCCAGTCCCGGAAGGATCTGCCCCCCGCTGCGCCCGGAGGCGCCATGCCCGATCTGCCCGGCCTCCAGCAGCACCACCGAGTAGCCCCGCTCGGCCAGGTGCAGTGCCGCCGAGCAACCGGTGATGCCACCGCCGACCACGCAGACATCGGCCCGCACCTCGCCCTCGAGCGGGGGACAGTCGCCGAGCTCGACGGCGATGGAGTCGCGATACCAGGAGGCGGGCGGGGCCAGCGGCGGCGGGGTCGTCATGCGAGACACCTGTTGTGTGATGCGCGGTGCGCTGATTGTTGTTGGTTCGCTCGCCCGGTGAAACCGCCCGGGCAGGCCACCTCAGTTTGACACCAGCACCGCAACGCCTGTCAAGTATTTAATACCTTGATGGTAGCAGGGACTCATCAAGCCCCAGAGAACCTCCCTCCTGACCTTATCCAACAAACTGTTTTTTAAAGAATGATGCGAAAGATCCGGCAAGGAGGCGGTCGGGCTTAGCCCCGGAAGACCGGGCTGGCGTCGTCAAGTAATCACCATCACCCAGCCGGACGCCCAAGCGATAGAAGGTGACGGCGGCCCCGCCGTCACGTCAGGGTTCACTCACGCAAGGGTCAGCAGGAGAGCCTTTTATCGACCCGAGACACCCCCCATGCTCCAGGAAGGACCACACCCCGACCGAGGAGACCCCCATGACGGCGTCGACTGCCCCTGCCCCCCATGCCGTCGAGAACGGCAGCGGCCCCACCCCGCTCAACCACCACTACTGGATGCCGTTCAGCGCCAATCGCGACTTTCATGCCCACCCGCGGGTGATCACGGCTGCCGAGGGACGCTACTTCATCGACGACCGCGGTCGGCGACTGTTCGACTCCCTCTCCGGCCTCTGGACGTGCGGCGCCGGCCACAACCGCGCCGAGATCCAGCAGGCGGTGGCGGCCCAGTTGGGCCGGCTGGACTATGCCCCGGGCTTCCAGGTCGCCCACCCGCTGGCCTTCGAGCTGGCCGAAAGGGTGGCGGCGCTCACTCCGCCCGGGCTGGACCACGTCTTCTTCACCGACTCCGGCTCCGAATCCGCCGACACCGCGGTGAAGATGGCGCGTGCCTACTGGCGCCTCCAGGGGCGTCCCGAGAAGACCCGGCTGATCGGCCGCGCAAAGGGCTATCACGGGGTCAATGTGGGCGGCACCAGCCTCGGCGGGATCGGCGGCAACCGCAAGCACTACGGCCAGCTGATGGACGTCACCCACCTGCCCCACACCCTCCAGCCGGCACTGGCCTTCACCCGCGGCCAGGCCGACAGCGGGGCGGAACTCGCCGACGCCCTGCTCGACCAGATCGCCCTGCACGACGCCTCCAGCATCGCCGCGGTGATCGTCGAACCGATGTCCGGTTCGGCCGGGGTCATCGTCCCGCCGCGGGGCTACCTGGAGCGGCTGCACGAGGTCTGCTCCGCCCACGACATCCTGCTGATCTTCGACGAGGTGATCACCGCCTTCGGCCGCGCCGGGGCACGCACCGGTGCCGAGGCCTTCGGGGTCACCCCGGACATCATGAACGTGGCCAAGCAGCTCACCAACGGCGCGGTGCCCATGGGAGCCGTGATCGCCTCCCGGGAGATCTTCGACACCTTCATGGCGGGGGGCGGGCCGACGCATGCCATCGAGTTTCCCCACGGCTATACCTACAGCGCCCATCCCGTGGCCTGCGCAGCGGGGCTGGCGACGCTGGACCTCTTCGAGCGCGAGGACTTCCCCGGCCAGGTGCGGGCCATCGCCCCGGCGTTCGAGGCGAAGCTCCACGCGCTCAGGGGTCACCCGCACGTGGTGGATATCCGCAACCACGGCCTGGCCGGGGCCCTGCAGCTCGCCCCCCGCGACGGCGACCCGACCATCCGCCCCCGGGATGCCCACCTCGCGCTCTGGGAAGCGGGCTTCTACGTGCGCTACGGCGGCGACACCCTGCAGTTCGGTCCTCCGTTCGGCAGCACGGAAATGGAGCTCGAGCGGCTCTTCGATGCCGTGGCCACGACCCTGGACCGACTGGCGTGACGGGCTCGGCGCCTAACCGAGCGCGGCCAGGAAGGCCTCCAGCACGCGATGGGGGCGCCGGTCGCGCTGGGTGATCGCCACCAGCGGGATGCGGTAGCAACAGGTCTCGGGACACAGCGCCCGCAACCGGCCGGCCGCCACCCAGGGGGCGGCCAGGTGGTCGGGCAGGTAGCCGATGTAGCAGCCGGTAAGGATCAGGAAGGCCGCGCCCTCGCGATCCGATGCCGTGGCGGCCCCATGCAACCGCGCATGGGCCGCCCGGGCGGCCTCCGGCAGGGGGTAAGCGGGCACCACCGCCTCGTGGGCAGCGAGAAGCGCCGGATTCGTCACCGCCTCGGCGTGCAGGGGATGAGTGTCGGCACAGTAGAGCAGGGAGCGCTCGTCGTAGAGCGCCTCGCTCGCCAGGCTCGACGGCAGGTTGACCTCGGGCACGACCCCCACGTGCAGCCGGCCGTCCACCACACCGCGGGCGATGCTGTCGGGCGCCTCCATGGCGATGTTGACTCGCACCTCCGGGCCCCGCGCCTTGAGCTCAGCCAGGGCGTGGGTGATGTGCATCTCGGGCATGCTCACCAGGTTGTCGGTGATGCCGATATTGAGCTCGCCACGCAGGCTCTCGTGCAGCCCGTTCACCTCGGTACGGAAGGTCTCCAGGGAGGCCAGCAGGGTGAGCCCCGCCTCGTACACCTGGCGCCCCTCCTCGGTGAGCGAGAAGCCGCCGCGGCCTCGCTGGCAGAGGCGCAGCCCCAGGCGGCGTTCCAGGTCGTTCATGTGCAGGCTGATGGCCGAGCGGCCGACGCCGAGCACCCCCTCGGCGGCGGAGAAGCCGCCGCACTCCACCACCGCCTTGAAGACGCGGATCAGGCGGATGTCGAAGTCGCTGACCTGGCCCAGGGGGGCCACCGGGTGGTCGCTCATGGGCGCCTCCTCAGGCCGGCCCGCAGACCGGACAGGCAGGGTCGCGCGGCACCCGGAAGTGGCGCCACTGGCCACTGAGGCCGTCGAAGGTGGAGAGTCCGCGATGGGGCGTGCCGGCGCCACTGACCAGCTTGATCGCCTCCAGGGCCTGGAAGCTGCCGATCAGCCCCACCAGGGGTGCCACCACGCCGCTCTCGGCGCAGCTGAGCGCCTCGTCGCCGCTGCCGTCCGGCGGGTAGAGGCAGGCATAGCAAGGAGCGTCGGGGTCGCGGGCATCGAAGACGGCGAGCTGGCCGGAGAAGCGGATCGCCGCCCCGGAGACCAGCGGCACCCGGGCCGTGCGGCAGGCGGCGTTGATGGCATAGCGGCTGGAGAAGCGGTCGGTGCAGTCGAGCACCACGTCCGCCGCGGCGACCGCCCGCGCCAGCACCTCGCCGTCGAGATGCTCGCTGATCGCGCGGATCGTGCAGCCGGGGTTGAGGGCGAGCGCCGCCTCCCGGGCCGACTCGGCCTTGTTGCGGCCGAGATCGGCGGTGGCATGGGCGATCTGGCGCTGCAGGTTGGAGAGCTCGACCCGGTCGGCATCGGCCAGGGTCAGCCGGCCGAGGCCCGCGGCCGCCAGGTAGAGAGCCACCGGCGAGCCCAGCCCGCCGGCGCCGACCACCAGGACGTGGCCGGCCAGCAGCCGCTCCTGGCCGTCGATGTCGACCTGGTCGAGCATGATCTGGCGGCTGTAGCGCAGCAGGGCCTGGTCATCCATCGGCGGGCTCACTTCTCATCGAACTCCTCGATGTCGGGCACGTGGAGGCTGAAGTCCTCCTTGACCTCCTCCATCACCACGTAGCTCTTGGACTCCTTCACCCCGGGCAGGGTCAGCACCACGTCGCCGAGCAGCTGGCGGTAGGCCGACATCTCGGGAATCCGGCACTTGAGGATGTAGTCGAACTGCCCCGAGACCAGATGGCACTCCTGGATCTGCGGCAGCTTGGCCACGGCGCGACGGAACTCGTCGAACACCGCCGGCGACTGGGTCTCCAGGCTGATCTCGACGAACACCAGCAGGTTGGCCTTGAGCGCCCGGGGGTCGAGCAGCGCCTTGTAGCCGCGGATGATGCCGGAACGCTCCAGGCGCTTGACGCGCTCCAGGCATGGCGTGGTGGAGAGCCCGACCCGGGAGGCCAGGTCGACATAGGAGATGCGGGCGTTCTCCTGCAGGCAGCGCAGAATCTTGAGGTCGATGCGGTCGAGCGAGCGGGTCTTGGCTTTCATGGTCGTGGGCGTGCCGGTAGTTATGGGCAGTTCACGTCGTCGCGACAGCACGATCACCTGAAAATCACCCCACCGATGGCACCCCGGTGGGTTTCACGAATGCAAAGGCGACGAGACGTGGCGTTTTTTGCTGACCAAGATGTACCACATCACGACCGCCCCCCTCCAGTCCCGCCCTCAGCGTGACGTCCCAGGCTGACCCTGTCGTGGCCGCCGAGGTCGCGAAGGGTCGCGACCTCCCCATAGCCGGCCGCGGCGAGGGCGTCGCGCACCGCCTCCCCCTGGCCATGGCCATGCTCGAGCAGCAGCCAGCCGCCGGGCACCAGGTAGGCACGGGCCTCGACCACCAGGTGGCGCAGCTCGGCCAGCCCCTGCTCGGCGGCCACCAGGGCGCCGTGCGGCTCGAAGCGCAGATCCCCCCGCGCCAGGTGCGGGTCGTCCGCGGCGATATAGGGCGGATTCGAGACGATGAGCGCAAAGCGCTCGGCGCCATCCTCCAGGGCGGCGAACCAGTCCCCCGCGCGGAACTCGACGTTGCCGATGGCGAGCCGCTCGGCATTGTGCCGAGCCAGGGCCACCGCTTCCGGGCTAAGGTCGATGCCGACTACCCGCCAGCCGGGCCGCTCGCTGGCGAAGGCCAGGGCGATGGCCCCGGTGCCGGTGCCGAGGTCCAGCAGCCGGCCCCGCGGGGACGCGCCAAGCGCCAGGGCCGCCTCCACCAGCCGCTCGGTATCGGGGCGCGGAATCAGGGTATGCGGCGAGGTGGAAAGCCGCAGCCCCCAGAACTCCCGCTCGCCGGTCAGGTAGGCCACCGGCTGGCCGGCGGCGCGCGCCGCCAGGAGCGCCTCGAAGCGGGCCCGCTCGAGGAGCGGCGCCTCGCGGTCGCCCCAGGTGTAGAGCCAGGTGCGATCGACGCCCAGCGCGTGGCAGAGCAGCACCTCGGCATCGAGGCGCGCGCTCGGCGAGCCGGCCTCGAGGAGGCGCCGGGCGGCCCGGGCCAGCAGGGCGTCGAGGGTCATCCGGCGTCCTGCTGGAGGGCCGCCAGCTGTTCGGCCTGGTACTCGTGGATCAGCGGCTCGATCACGTCGTCGAGCTGCTCGCCGCTGACCACCTCGGGGAGCTTGTAGAGCGTCAGATTAATGCGGTGGTCGGTGACCCGGCCCTGGGGGAAGTTGTAGGTGCGGATGCGCTCGCTGCGATCGCCCGAGCCCACCAGGGAGCGCCGGGCATCGGCCTGCTGCTGCCGCTGGCTGGCCACGGCCGACTGCTTGAGCCTTGCGGCGAGCAGCGACATCGCCTTGGCGCGATTCTTGTGCTGACTGCGCTCCTCCTGGCACTCCACCACCACGCCGCTTGGCAGGTGGGTGATGCGGATCGCGGAGTCGGTGGTATTGACGTGCTGGCCGCCGGCCCCGCTGGAGCGGAAGGTGTCCACCCGCAGGTCGTTGGGGTCGATGTCGATGTCGCCCACCTCGTCGGCCTCGGGCATCACCGCCACCGTGCAGGCGGAAGTATGGATGCGCCCCTGGGACTCGGTGGCCGGCACGCGCTGCACCCGGTGGGCGCCGGACTCGAACTTGAGCCGCGCGTAGACCCCCTCGCCCTTGACCCGCGAGATGATCTCCTTGTAGCCGCCCTGCTCGCCATGGCTGGCACTCACCACCTCCACCTTCCAGCCGTGCTGCTCGGCGTAGCGGGCGTACATGCGAAAGAGGTCCCCGGCGAACAGCGCCGCCTCGTCGCCGCCGGTGCCGGCGCGGATCTCGAGGAAGACGTTGCGCCGGTCGTCGGGGTCCCGGGGCACCAGCAGCTGCTTGAGCCGGACCTCGAGGGCCTCGAGCCTCTCGCGCCCCTCATCCCGCTCCAGTTCGGCCAGCTCGCGCATCTCGGCGTCGGCATCGCCGAGGAGCTGCTCGGCGGAGGCGATGTCGGCCTCCACGGCGCGGTATCCGCGCCAGGCCTCCACCAGGGGCTCGAGCTCGGCATACTCCCGCGAGTAGTCGCGGAAGCGGGTCTGGTCGCTGATCACCTCGGGCTCCGCCAGCAGGGCGGAAAGCTCCTCGAAGCGCTCGACGAAGGCATCGAGGCGCTGGCGCAGGGTGGCTTTCATCGGCGCATCCTATCGGGAGTGGTCGGTGGATTCATCCAGCAGCAGTGCGGTGGCGGCCTCCAGCAGGTCGCGGCGCTCCCGGGAGGCCGCCTCGCGCATCGCCACGGTGGGACGGTGCATCAGCCGGTTGGTCAGCTGGTGGGCCAGGCGGCGGATCACCAGCTCGGGGTCCTCGCCACGGGCCAGGCGCGCCAGGGCCTGCTGCTCGGAGAGGTCGCGCATGGCCTCGCCGCGGGCACGCACGTCGCGGATCAGCTCGCCGCCGCTGCGGATACGCCGCTCATGCTGCCAGTTGCCTACGCCGTGCTCGATCAGCGACTCGGCCTGGTCGGCGGCCACCTGGCGATGCCGGCGATTCTCCTCGATGACCTCCTGGAGGTCATCGACGGTATAGAGGAAGACATCACTGAGCTCGCCCACCTCGGGCTCGATATCCCGGGGCACGGCGATGTCGACCATGAAGACGGGGCGGTGGCGACGCTTCTTCAGCGCCCGCTCGACCATGCCCTTGCCGAGGATCGGCAGCGGTGCGGCGGTGGAGGAGATCACGATATCGGCCTCGACCAGGGCCTCGGGGATCGCATCGAGGGTGATCGCCTCGCCGCCCAGCGGCCCGGACAGTGCCTCGGCCCGCTCGCGGGTGCGGTTGGCCACGGTGAGCCGGCGCACCCCCGCCTCGTGGAGGTGACGCGCCACCAGCTCGATGGTCTCGCCGGCGCCGATCAGCAGCGCCCGCGAGCGGGTGAAGTCGTCGAAGATGCGGCTGGCCAGGCTCACCGCCGCATAGGCCACCGACACCGGGTTGCGACCGATGCCCGTCTCGGTGCGTACCTGCTTGGCCACGGCGAAGGTATTCTGGAACAGGCACTCCAGCTCACCGCCCAGGCCCCGGGCCCGGCGGGCCGCCTGGTAGGCATCCTTGAGCTGGCCAAGGATCTGCGGCTCGCCGAGCACCATGGAGTCCAGCCCCACCGCCACCCGCATCAGATGCCGGGCCGCGTCGTTCTCGAGAAAGTGGTAGGCACAGCGCGAGAGATCCTCCACCCGCAGCCCGTGGAAACGACCCAGCCAGTCGAGGATCTCGCGCTCGCCTACGGCCTCGGTGACGCAGTAGAGCTCGGTGCGGTTGCAGGTGGAGAGGACCGCCGCCTCGTGCACCTCGGGGAGGGCACGCAACTCGGCCAGCGCCGCCTCGAGCTGCGTCGGCGAAAAGGCGACCTGCTCGCGCACCTCGATGGTGGCGGTCCGGTGGTTGATTCCCAGGGCAAGAAGCGTCATGCGTTCGGCGTCTTCACGAGTCGTGGTTCCGGCAGGGGCGCTGTGGTGATATCCGTCGACGCGGACCGCCCATCCTCGAAGCGCAGCATTCTACCACAGGCCGCCCGCCCGAGGCGCCATGACATGCCGTGACCGGGATCATGCTTTGCCCGGGGGAGTCGAGCCGTTATGCTGACGCCTCGTCCTTTGGCACGAGACGCGCATGCCCCGCGGAACCCTCCCCCGATTCACTCGCTCCCCCCTGGCGCCGCTGGTGCTGGCGACCCTGCTCGCCGGCTGCCAGGGCCTGCCGGGGGCCTCCTCGGCCGCCGCACCCGCCGAGGACCCGATGGCGGGTGCGCCGCCGGTCACCCGCGGCCTGGATGCGGAGAGCCTCTCCGGCCTGCTGGTGGCCGAACTGGCCGGGCAGCGTGGCGACTATCCGCGGGCCACCCGCGGCTTTCTCGACATCGCCGAACGCTATGGCTCCGCGCCCCTCGCCGAGCGCGCCACCCTGGCTGCCCGCTTCAGCGAGGATCCGCGGCTGCTCGAGGAGGCCGCACGGCGCTGGCAGTCCCTCGCTCCCCAGAGCGACTCCCCGGCACGCCTGCTTTCCAGCCTCGCCATCCAGCGCGGCGACTGGGACGCCGCCCTGGAGCAGCGCCTGGCCGCCATCTCGCGCGGCGCCCAGGAGGAGCTGAGCGGCTTCGTGGAGAGCGCTCTCGAGGCCGGTGCCGACCCGGCGCCGCTGCTGGCCAGGATGCGCGAGCACCTGGACGAGCAGCTGGAGGCGTCCGGCGAGACAGGCCACGACAGCGAGCTGGCCACCGCCCTGCTGGAGGCCGCCGCCGGTGAGCGCGCGACCGCCGAGCAGCGCCTGTCGCGACTGGCCCGGGCGGCCCCGGAGCTTCCCGAACTGTGGCAGGTCCGCGCCCGCCTGGCCCTCGAGGCCGACGACCCGGCGAGCGCTCGCTCGGCGGCGCGACGCGGCCTGGAGGTGGCGCCGGGCGACCCGCGCCTGATGCTGCTGCTGGCCCGCGCCGAGATCCGGCTGGGCGGCATCGAGGCCGCCGAGGCCACCACCAATGCCCTGCTCGACGACCACGGCGACGACCCCGAGCTGCGCCTCGGCCTGGCGCGGCTGTTCCTGGAGGAGGAGCACCTGCCCCCGGCGCGAAGGCTGCTGCTGCCCCTGGTCGGCGACGACCAGGCCCCGCCGCTGGCCTTCCTGCTGCTGGGGGCCATCGCCGAGGAGGAGGGCGAGGTAGACAACGCCCTGCTTTATTACCGCCAGGTGCCGAAAGGCGAGCAGTTCCTGGCCGCCCGCCTGAGTGCGGCCCGGATGCTGATCGAGGATGACCGGCTGCTCGACGCACGGGCCTTCCTGCGCCTCGAGCGGCTGCGCCATGAGGCCTACCACAGTGAACTGGTCTCCCTGGAGGTCGAGCTGCTCGACGAGGCCGGCCTCGTCGAGCAGGCCGATGCCCTGCTCGACAGCGAGCTCTCTCGCCGTCCCGACGACGAGCGGCTGCGCTACCAGCGGGCCATGCGCGCCTTCGCCGATGACGACCTCGCCGCCATGGAGGCGGACCTCCGCCACATCATCGAGAACGACCCGGACAATGCCAATGCCCTCAACGCCCTGGGCTATACCCTCGCCGATGCCGACCTCGAGGGCCGCCTGGAGGAGGCACGCGCGCTGATCGAGCGGGCCCACTCACTGGAGCCCGGCAATCCGGCGATCCTCGACAGCCTCGGCTGGGTCCGCTATCGCCAAGGCGACCCCGAGGGCGCCCTGCCCTGGCTGGAGCGCGCCTGGTCGGCGATGCCCGACCAGGAGATCGCCGCCCACCTCATCGAGGTGCTCTGGGCGCTGGGCGAGGAGCAGCGTGCCCGCGAGCTGCTCGAGGAGGCCCGGCATCGCTTCGAGGAACGCCCGCTGATCGACGACCTGCTGCAACGCTACCCCGAGCTCGACGCGCCCGGGCGTGACGACTGACCCCTGACGAACGGACCTCGCCATGATGACACTGCCGCGACTGCTGATTCCCCTGCTCGCCCTGGCCCTGCTGGCCGGCTGCGCCGGCCGGGCGCCCGCCCCCGAGGGCGAGCGCGCCGCTGGCCAGTGGCAGGCCCAGGCCGAGCGCCTCGCCGAGCTCGACACCTGGGTACTGGCCGGCAAGGCCGGCCTGCGCACCCCCGAGGACTCCACCAGCGCCAACCTGGACTGGAGCCAGCACCCGCACTACTACCGGCTGCTGATCAGCGGGCCCTTCGGCAGCGGACGCAGCACCCTGGAGGGACGCGAGGGGCGCTTCTCGCTGACCACCGCCGAGGGCCGCTTCGAGGCCGAGACCCCGGAGGCGCTAATGGAAGAGCAGCTGGGCTGGTCGCTGCCGGTCAGCGCGCTCTCCGACTGGATCCGCGGCCTGCCGGCGGACGACAGTGCCCATCGCCTGGAAGAGGACGAGCTGGGCTTCCCCCAGCGCCTCGAGCAGGATGGCTGGGAGATCGCCTACCGCGACTGGACGCACGTCGCCGAGCTCTGGCTGCCCCGGCGCCTGGTGATGACCTATGACGAGCTGCGGGTCACCCTGGTGGTCACCGACTGGCGCCCGGCCCTCGACGACTGACATGCCAAGGACCAGCCCCCCTTCCGACACGCTGGTGCTGCCGGCACCGGCCAAGCTCAACCGCCTGCTGCACATCACCGGCCGCCGGCCGGATGGCTACCACGAGCTGCAGACACTGTTCCAGTTCCTCGACTTTGGCGACACCCTCACCCTGCGCGGCCGAAAGGACGGCGAGATCCACCTCGCGCCCCGCCTGCCCGGGGTGGCGGCCGAGGACAACCTGGTCGTGCGTGCCGCCCGCCTGCTCCAGGCCGAGAGCGGCTGCCGCCTGGGGGCGGATATTCACCTCGAGAAGCGCCTGCCCCTGGGCGGAGGGCTCGGTGGCGGCAGCTCGGATGCCGCCACCGCCCTGCTCGGCCTTGATGCCCTATGGGAAGTGGGCCTGTCGCTGGAACGCCTGGCCGAACTGGGCCTGCGCCTCGGCGCCGACGTCCCGGTGTTCGTGCACGGCCATGCCGCCTGGGCCGAGGGGGTCGGCGAACGCCTCACCCCGGTCAAGCTCGACACCCCCTGGTTCGTGGTGCTCCACCCCGGCGTGACGGTTTCCACCCCGGCGGTGTTCGGGGCACCGCAATTGACACGCCACACCCCCCCGATTACCATGGCGCGCGCACTGCAGGGGGGAGCGGAGAGCTGGCGCAACGACTGCGAGCCCACCGTCCGGGCACTGTATCCCAAAGTGGCGCATGCTCTCGACTGGCTGGCGAGCCGAGCGCCGAGCATGCTGACCGGCACCGGCGCCTGCGTCTTTGCCCGGCTCGACAGCGAGGCCCGGGCCGACCGACTCCTGGCCGAGGTTCCCGAGGGCTGGCAGGCCTTCAAGGCGCGCGGCCTGAACCGCTCACCTCTCCATGCTGCGCTGGGTCGATGATCCTCCCCGCCCAAGGGCACCGAGGCATCCCTGATCGCCCTGGAACAACCATCGACCCGAATCCCTGAAGACCCAACACAGCAAAGGTGGCTGCGCGTGTCAAAATTGATGGTTTTCGCCGGGAATGCCAATCCCGAACTCGCCCGAAAGGTCGCCGAGAGTCTGGACACCCACCTGGGCAATGCCACGGTCGGCCAGTTCAGCGACGGCGAGGTCGCGGTCGAGATCAACGAGAACGTGCGCGGCAAGGATGTGTTCATCCTGCAGTCCACCTGTGCACCGACCAATGACAACCTGATGGAGCTGATCCTGATGGTGGACGCCCTGCGCAGGGCCTCCGCCACCCGGATCACGGCCGTAGTCCCCTACTTCGGCTACGCCCGTCAGGACCGCCGCGTGCGTTCCGCGCGCGTGCCGATCTCGGCCAAGATCGTCGCCGACATGATGGTTAAGGCCGGCGTCGACCGGGTCATGACCATGGACCTGCACGCCGACCAGATCCAGGGCTTCTTCGACGTGCCGGTGGACAACGTCTATGGTTCGCCAATCCTGCTCGACGACATCGAGCGCCAGAACTACGACGACCTGGTGGTGGTATCGCCGGACGTCGGCGGCGTGGTGCGGGCCCGCGCCATCGCCAAGCAGCTCAACGCCGACCTCGCCATCATCGACAAGCGTCGCCCCTCGGCCAACCAGGCCCAGGTGATGCATATCATCGGCGAGATCGAGAACCGCACCTGCGTGGTGGTGGACGACATGATCGATACCGCCGGCACCCTGTGCAAGGCCGGCGAGGCCCTCAAGGCCCATGGCGCTCGTCGTGTCGTCGCCTACGCCACCCACCCGATCCTGTCGGGGCCGGCGGTGGACAACATCACCGGCTCGGTGCTCGACGAGGTGGTGGTGACCGACACCATCCCTCTCTCCGAGACCGCACGGCGCAGCGGCAAGATCCGCCAGCTCAGCGTCGCCGGGCTGATCGCCGAGGCGATCCGCCGGGTCAGCAACGAGGAATCCGTCAGCGCCATGTTCCACTGAACGCGGGTCCACCGGGACTCGCTCGGCGGGACGAGGCGCGGGACACAGGCCCTGCGGGGCTCCCGGAAACGCCGTGGTCTGGTCGCGGGCCACGACGCTTTCCTTACTTCCAGAAAGAGGCAACTCCATGTCCGATTACACACTCAATGCCAGCGTTCGCAACGACCTGGGGAAAGGTGCGAGCCGCCGCCTGCGTCGTGCGAACGAACAGGTGCCAGCCATCATCTATGGTGGCGAGCAGGCGCCGCAGCCCATCGCCGTCGACAAGACCAGCTTCTACAAGGCGCTGGAAGACGAGGCCTTCTTCTCCTCGGTGATCAACCTGCAGGTGGATGGCAAGGCCCAGCAGGTGGTGGTGCGTGACCTGCAGCGCCACCCCTTCAAGCCGCTGATCACCCATGCCGACTTCCTGCGGGTGGATGCCACCCACGAGATCACCCTGCGCGTGCCGCTGCACGTGGTGGGCGAGGAGAAGTGCAAGGGCATCAAGGACGAGGGTGGCGAGCTCCACGTGCTCTCCAACGAGGTGGAAGTCAGCTGCCTGCCGAAGGACCTGCCCGACTACCTGGAGATCGACATCGCCGAAGTCGAACTGGGCACCACCCTGCACCTCTCCGACCTGGCCGTACCGGCCGGCGTGACCCTGGTCGCGCTCACCCATGGTGAGGATCACGACAACGCCGTGCTGAGCATTACCAAGCCCAAGGTCCGCGGCACGGACGAGGACGAGGACGAGGAAGGCGGTGAAGCCGCCGAGGGCGAAGAAGGCGAAGGCAGCGCCGAGTAATCGTGCCTGCCAGGGCCATGCGCGGCATGGCCCTCCCTTCACCGATCAAGCGCCCCGGCGCTTGATTTTTTTTGTGGCCGTCCATCCCTGGCGGCCATCCTACGGACCGCCGCTAACGCGACGTCAAAAATCATTCCAGATGATTTTTTGGAGAGACGACATGAGCCAGGTCAAGGCGATCATTGGACTGGGCAATCCCGGCGCCGACTACGCGGCCACCCGCCACAATGCCGGCGCCTGGCTGGTGCAGGCCGTGGCCCGCGAGGCGGGTGTCGAGCTGCGTCCGGACAGGAAGTTCCTGGGCCTGCACGCCAGGGTCCACCTGGACGGCCAGGACGTGCACCTGCTTGAGCCCACCACCTTCATGAACCGCAGCGGCGGCGCCGTGGCGGCCCTCTGCCAGTTCTTCAAGCTGGCACCGGGCGAGCTGCTGGTGGCCCACGACGAGCTGGACATGCCGCCGGGCACTGCACGCTACAAGACGGGCGGCGGTCACGGCGGGCACAACGGCCTGCGCGACATCAGCCGCGCGCTGGGCAACGACAAGGGGTTCCACCGCCTGCGCATAGGTATCGGCCACCCCGGCGACAGCCGCCAGGTGACGAACTACGTGCTGGGCCGCCCCGGCAAGGCCGAGCGCAGCGCCATCGACGCTGCTATCGACGAATGCCTGGCCACCCTGCCCCAGGCCGTGGCCGGTGACTGGGCGAAGGCCATGAATCGGCTGCACAGCTTTTCAGCGCCGAGCTGAAAGCGCCGAGCTGAAAGCGCCGAGCGACAAGAGGGGGCGGACGATGGGCAGCCATGCCCGGAACGACGCTGCCCTGGGCCGAATCCAGTCGACATCATCGAAGGCCCGTCGCTTCACGGCTTGGCCGCTCGGCGCTTGTAGCTTGGCGCTCCGCGCTTCCGTAGAATACTCGCCACTTTCCACTCGCGAACACGCTTTCCAGGACACTCCCATGGGTTTCAACTGCGGTATCGTCGGCCTGCCCAACGTCGGCAAGTCCACGCTGTTCAATGCGCTGACCAAGTCTGGCATCGACGCCGAGAACTTCCCCTTCTGCACCATCGAGCCCAACGTGGGCATCGTGCCGATGCCCGACCCGCGCCTCGACCGGCTGGCGGCGATCGTGGGTCCGCAGAAGGTGATCCCCACCACCATGGAGTTCGTCGACATCGCCGGCCTGGTGGCCGGCGCCTCCAAGGGCGAGGGGCTGGGCAACAAGTTCCTGGCCAATATCCGCGAGACCCAGGCCATCGCCCATGTGGTGCGCTGCTTCGACAACGACAACGTGATCCACGTCGCCAACCAGGTCGACCCGCGGGCCGATATCGAGATCATCAACATGGAACTGGCGCTTGCCGACCTCGACACCGTCGAGCGCGCCATCCAGCGCCTGGTGCGCGTGGCCAAGGGCGGCGACAAGGAGGCCATCGCCACCAAGGGGATCCTAGAGCGCATTCAGCCCCACCTGGCCGAGGGCCTGCCGCTGCGAAGCTTCGGCCTCGGCGACGAGGAGCAGCACCAGCTCAAGGGCTTCGGCTTCCTGACCCTCAAGCCCACCATGTACATCGCCAACGTCAACGAGGATGGCTTCGAGGACAATCCCTACCTCGAGGTGGTCAACGAGATCGCCGCCGAGGAGGGCGCCGTGGTGGTGCCGGTATGCAACCAGATCGAGGCCGAGATCGCCGAGCTGGATGACGAGGAGCGCGCCATGTTCCTCGACGAGATGGGCATGCAGGAGCCGGGGCTCGACCGGGTGATCCGCGCCGGCTATGCCCTGCTCGGGCTGCAGACCTACTTCACTGCCGGGGTCAAGGAGGTGCGCGCCTGGACGGTGAAGGTGGGCGCCACTGCCCCCGAGGCCGCCGGGGTGATCCACACCGACTTCCAGAAGGGCTTCATCCGTGCCGAGGTCATCGCCTACGACGACTTCGTCTCGCTGGGTGGCGAGCAGGGCGCCAAGGATGCCGGCAAGTGGCGCCTGGAGGGCAAGGAGTACATCGTCCAGGACGGCGACGTGATCCACTTCCGCTTCAATGTGTGAGGCACGCAGGCCTTGACCCGAGGGGGCAAACTCCGTAGACTTCGCCCCCGTTGTTCGGCTACGTAGCTCAGCTGGTTAGAGCACATCACTCATAATGATGGGGTCCCCTGTTCAAATCAGGGCGTAGCCACCAGACATGGAAAACCCGGCGCCCCTGGCGCCGGGTTTTTTCGTCTTCTGCCCCCTGTCCTAGGCCAGTTCGGGGCGATCGAAGAAGGCGGTGAGCACCCGCGTCAGGTACTCCACATCCCGGGCGCCGGCGGTCTCGCGGATCGAGTGCATGGCCCACTGGGGCACGCCGACGTCCAGGGTCGGCACGCCGAGCTCGCTGGCGGTGATCGGGCCGATGGTGCTGCCGCAGCCCATGTCGGCCCGGGTCACGAAGCTCTGCACCGGCACCTCGGCCGCGCGGCAGAGGTCACGGAACAGCGCCGCCGTGGCGCTGCTGGTGGCATAGCGCTGGCTGGCATTGACCTTGATCACCGGCCCGCCGTTGAGCACCGGACCGTGGGCGGCATCGTGCTTGTCCGGGAAGTTGGGGTGCAGGGCATGGGCATTGTCGCAGGAGATCAGCCGGGAGGCCTGGATCAGGCGGATGAAGCCCTCCTCCCCCGCCTCTCCGAGCTGATCACTGACCCGCCGCAGCACGTCACCGAGGAAGGGCCCCTGGGCGCCGCAGGCGCTGGCACTGCCCACCTCCTCGTGGTCGTTGGCCACCAGCACCGCTCCCTGACGACCGTCGCTCTCCAGCAGCGCCTCCAGGCCGATGAAGCAGGAGAGCAGGTTGTCGAGCCGGGCGCTGGCGATCAGCTCACCGTCGACACCGACCCGTGACGGCGGCTGCATGTCGCGGAAGGCCAGCTCGAAGTCGAGGAGTTCGAAGCCCTCGAGATCGTGCTGCTCGGCGACCCAGCGCTCGAGCAGGCGCTCGAGGTCGGGCCGCCCCCCGCCCTGCAGGAAGACCGGGGCCATCTCGGTCTGGGCATTGATGGCACGGCCGTTGTTGGCCTCGCGGTCGAGATGGATGGCCAGGCTCGGGATGATCGCCAGCGGCTGCTCCACATCGAGCAGCACGCCCTCGATGCGGCCGTCGGCATGACGCAGATGCACCCGTCCGGCCAGTCCCAGGTCGCGATCGAACCAGGGCGCCAGCAGGGCCCCGCCGTAGACCTCGACGCCGAGCTGGAGCCAGCCCGCCGCACTCTGCGCGGGGTTGGGCTTGAGGCGCAAACCGGGGCTGTCGGTATGGGCACCGACCAGGCGCAGCGCCGCGAGTCGCTCGCTGGGCAGCTGCAGGGCGACCAGCGAGGAGTCGTTGCGGGTGACGAAGACACGCTCACCCGGCGACAGTCGCCAGGCCTCGGTCTCCTCGAGACGCCGGTAGCCGGCCTCCTCCAGGCGCCTGGCGATGTTGGCCGTGGCATGCCAGGGCGTGGGGGATCGACGCAGGAAGTCGAGCAGGCGCTCGAGTCGGGCATCCTGGGACATGGAATTCCTCTATCGCGGGGCATTTCAGGGGTCTTGGCGGCACGACCAAGCTGGTACAATGAACGTTCGGTCCATGCAACTCGTCGGCCGGGTCGGAGTCTGGATAGAGAGTCAGTGTACACGAATCGGGGAGTGCTTCATCGATGAGCCTGTTTGTCACCCTTGGGCGTTCAGCGGCCCTGGCCCTGCTGCTGGCCACCACGCCGTTACTGGCCGCCGTCGAGCCGAACGACGCTCAGCGCCAGGTGGCCGCGGAAGTGGCCGAGTCGCTGCGCTACGGCCACTACGCGGATGTCAGTCTCGACGACGACTGGTCACGGCGCGCCTACTCGCGCTACCTGGACATCCTCGATGGCCAGCGCGCCTACCTGCTCGACCGCGACGTGG
Source organism: Halomonas gemina (assembly GCF_023554995.1). Classification (GTDB taxonomy): domain Bacteria; phylum Pseudomonadota; class Gammaproteobacteria; order Pseudomonadales; family Halomonadaceae; genus Halomonas; species Halomonas gemina. Next base: position 115,179 of record NZ_JAMJPK010000005.1, on the reverse strand, counting down.
CCGCCTTCGGCGACCTGGCAACGGGCATGGACGAGGCGCTGCTCGACGGCGACCTGACGCGCCCCTTCGCCCTCTATCAGCGCTATCACGAGCGCGCCGAGGCACGCTTCGAGTGGCTGCTCGACCGCCTCGACGAGGGCGTCGACTTCGCCTTCGACAGCGACAAGCGCCTGGAGCTGGAGCGTGAAGATGCGCCCTGGGCCGGCCGGGAGGCGGCCCTGGACGAGCTGTGGATGAAACGGCTCAAGAACGCCGCCCTGACCCTGGCCATCAGCGACCAGGACGCCGAGCAGGTGGAAGCCAACCTGCGTCAGCGCTACGAGGGGCAGCTGTCGCGCCTGCGCCAGACCAACGAGGAGGACGTCTTCGGCCTCTTCATGGCGGCGGTGACCGGCAGCATCGACCCGCACAGCGAGTACCTCTCGCCGCGTCAGGGCGAGTCCTTCGACATTCAGATGCGCCTGTCGCTTGAGGGCATCGGCGCCCTGCTCCAGGCCGACGGGGAGTACGTGAAGGTCTCGAGCCTGGTACCGGGCGGCCCCGCCGAGCGGGCCGGTGCCCTGCAGCCGGCCGACCGCATCGTCGGCGTGGGCCAGGAGGGCGAGGAGATCGTCAACGTGGTGGGCATGCGCCTTGACGACGTGGTCGACATGATTCGCGGCCCCAAGGGCTCGGTGGTGCGCCTCGACGTGGTGCCCGCCCAGGCCGTCGACATGACGCGCTCCAAGGTCATCGAGATCACCCGCGACACCGTGGACCTGGAGGACCAGGCCGCCCAGGGCGAAGTGATCGAGATCGAGCGTGACGATGGCACCCACCGCCTCGGCGTGATCAAGATCCCCACCTTCTACGTGGACTTCGATGCCTGGCAGGCCGGCGAGGAGGACTACCGCAGCACCACCCGTGACGTGGCCAAGGAGGTGGAGCGGCTCCAGGCCGAGGGCGTCGAGGGCATCGTGCTCGACCTGCGCAACAACGGCGGCGGAGCCCTGCAGGAAGCCAACTCGCTGATCGGCCTGTTCATCGACCGCGGCCCCACCGTGCAGGTCCGCGATGCCCGCGGCCGCATCAGCCTCTACGGCGACACCGAGAGCGGCACCCTCTACGACGGCCCCCTGGCCGTGCTGGTCAACCGCCTCTCCGCCTCGGCCTCCGAGATCTTCGCCGGCGCCATCCAGGACTACGGCCGCGGCCTGGTGGTAGGCACCGACACCTTCGGCAAGGGCACGGTCCAGACCCTCAACGAGCTCAGCCATGGCGAGATCAAGCTGACCCGCGCCAAGTTCTATCGCATCTCCGGGGAAAGCACCCAGCACCGCGGCGTGGAGCCGGACATCCGCTTCCCGAGCCTGATCGACCCCGAGCTGATCGGCGAGAGCAGCCTCGACAACGCCCTGGAGTGGGACACGGTGCGCGAGGTGCAGTACCGCACCTACGGCGAGCCCCGCCAGTACCTGGAGACGCTGCGCAGCCGCCATCGCGAGCGGGCCGACCAGCACCCCAACTTCCACTACCTCGAGCAGCAGTCCGCGCTGGCGAGCCGTCTTCGCGAGCAGCATACCAGCGTCAGCCTCAATCGCGAGCAGCGCCAGCGCGAGGTGGAAGCCCAGGAGGCCGAACAGCTCGCCCTGGAGAACGAGCGCCGCCGCGCCCTTGGCCTGGAGCCGCTGGAGGAGTGGGTCGATGCCCGCGACGAGGAGGAGGGCGACGAGGAGCCGGTCGATCGCGCCCAGATCCTGGAGGCGGCCCAGATCCTGCTCGACTACACCCAACTCGAGAGCACCTGGCACTACGCGAAAGGCAGCTGAACGCGGGACGCCACCGACCCGCCTTCTCGGTCAGCAGGAGCAGCATGCAGCGCCGGGCCTTCGGGCCCGGCGCCTTGCGTCGGGTGATCGCCTCGCCATCGGGAGGCGTTACGACCGGCCATGGCGAACGACCGTCGTGCGCAGGGGGGACCCGAATACCAGGGGCGCTCCGGCCGACGAGCGACGAAGAGGCACAGGAATGGAAGACGCTACCCGGCGAGGCGAGGGGCGACAGCTCAGACGAAAAAGGATGACGGCCAGACAGGACTGGCTCCCCGAACAGGACTCGAACCTGTGACCCAGTGATTAACAGTCACTTGCTCTACCAACTGAGCTATCGGGGAACAACAAGATGATGCGAGGGGATGCGGCTGGCAGCTAGGAGCGGTTGGCTCCCCGAGCAGGACTCGAACCTGCGACCCAATGATTAACAGTCATTTGCTCTACCAACTGAGCTATCGGGGAATGACCGCATGCCGCACTGTGCCTTTCATATTGACGAGATCCATCGCTGCATGAGCGACGCTGGCTCCCCGAGCAGGACTCGAACCTGCGACCCAATGATTAACAGTCATTTGCTCTACCAACTGAGCTATCGGGGAATGACCTCGAGCACGGGGCGTAGTATACGGATCGGGCCCGCAAGGTCAAGCGGGGATTGGTACACCTCCCCCTCGCGTGGCACAGCGGAGCCCAATCGAAAACGCCCGCCAGGGCGAGGCCTGGCGGGCGTTTTCGTGCATCCTGGTGGCTACGCCCTGATTCGAACAGGGGACCCCATCATTATGAGTGATGTGCTCTAACCAGCTGAGCTACGTAGCCTTATCAACGGCTTGCCCGGCCGCAGCCGGGCAACGGAGAGGGATTATGCACGCGGGCTCACCGCATGGCAAGCCCGCGCGGCCCTCACGCCTCGATGTCGAGGGCGCGCTTGACCGCCGGCAGCGCCGGCTCGCCCTCGCGGGTCTCGACGCCCTCGAGCCACTCCTCCAGGAGCTCGGGATTTGCCTGCAGGTAGGCCCGGGCGGCATCACGGGGATCCTCGCCATCGTCCATGATCTCGCCCATCAGCTGGTTCTCCATCTCGAGGGTGAACTCGAGGTTTTCCAGCAGCGCACCGACGTTGGCGCACTCCTCGACGTAGCCGCTACGGGTGTTGGTGTAGACGGTGGCGCCGCCGAGGTCGGGGCCGAAGTAGTCATCGGCACCCTCCAGGTAGGCCATGTCGAAGTTGGTGTTCATCGGATGCGGCTCCCAGCCAAGGAACACCATCCACTCCTCCTCCGGCACCCGAGCGCTCAGCTCGGCGAGCATGCCGGCCTCGCTGGAATCGACCAGCTGCCAGTCACCCAGGCCGAAGGCGTCATCATCGATCATCTGCTGGATCAGCTGGTTGCCGTCGTTGCCTGCCTCGATGCCGTGGATATCGCTGTCGAACTGATCGGCATGCTCGGCGAGGTCGGCCACCGAGGTGACGCCCGCATCGTGGACATACTGCGGCACGGCGAGGGTGTACTTGGCACCCTCGAGGTTGGCCCCCAGGCGATCGATATCGCCATCCTCGACGTAGGGGTCGCTGATCGATGCCATGGAGGGCATCCAGTTGCCCAGGAAGACGTCGAAGTCGCCGTTCTTCATGCCCTGGTAGGCGATGGGCACGGAGACGGTGTCGATGCGAGTGTCATAGCCCAGTGCCTCGAGCACCTCGGTGGTGAGCGCGGTGGTGGCGGTGATGTCGGTCCAGCCGACCTCGGCGAAGCGTACGGTCTCGCAGCTCTCGGGCTCGGCGGCCTGCAGCGGAGAGACGGAGAAACCGAGGGCGGCGGCGCCGAGCCCCAGGGTCAGGCGACGGTTCAGGTTGCGGGTGTGCATGGAGACATTCCTCTTGTGGGACGTGAAGTATAGCCGCGGTGACAGCACCACGAGCCAGCGGTATCCTGTGCCAGGCTCTTTATTGATTGAACGTTCAATAAAGAAATGGCAAGCTGTGCACATGGTAACCATGCTTCACGTGGTGGTTGCAAGATCAATTCCCCGGGAAAGGAGCCAGCAACGGTGCCCAAGGTTGGAATGGAACCCATCCGCCGCCAGCAGCTGATCAAGGCCACCATGGCGGCGATCGACAAGGTCGGCCTGGCCGATGCCACGGTGATGCGCATCGCTCGTCATGCTGGCGTCTCCGCCGGCATCATCAGCCACTACTTCGGCGGCAAGGACGGCCTGCTGGAGGCCACCATGCGCCAGATCCTCAGCGACCTGGGCGAGGCAGTAGCGGCACGACGCAGAGAGCTCACCACCTCGAGCCCCAGGGACCACATCGCTGCCATCATCGACGGCAACTTCGACCGCAGCCAGGTCACCGGGCCGGTAGCCAAGACCTGGCTGGCCTTCTGGGCCAGCAGCATGCACAAGCCCGAGCTGGCGCGCCTGCAGCAGGTCAATGACCGGCGCCTCTACGCCAACCTCTGCCACCAGTTCCGCCGCCTGATGCCCCGTGACGAGGCCCGCGCCTGCGCCCGCGCACTGGCCGCGCTGATCGACGGCCTGTGGCTGCGCGGCGCCCTGACACTCGAGGGCCTGGACAGCGACGAGGCGCGTCGCCTGGCCCGGGACTACCTCGATCGCCTGCTCGACACCCGAGATACCCTTTCCCCTTCCTGAATGGAGGTCACCATGCCATCCCTCGAGACCCAGACCCTCTACATCGACGGCCGTCACACGGCCGCCACCTCCGGCGAGACCTTTGCCGTGGTCAATCCCTTCGACGGCTCGCGGCTCGCCGAGGTGCAGCAGGCCGCCGAGGCCGACGTGGACGCCGCCGTGGCCGCGGCCCGCAAGGGCCAGCGGGCCTGGGCGGCCATGACCGGCATGGAGCGCGGCAGGATCCTCAACCGCGCGGTGGCGCTGCTGAGGGAGCGCAATGACGAGCTCGCCGAGCTGGAGACCCGCAACACCGGCAAGCCGATCAGCGAGACGGCCGCGGTGGACATCGTCACCGGCGCCGACGTCCTCGAATACTACGCCGGCCTGGCACCGGCCATCGAGGGCAGCCAGATCCCGCTGCGCGAGGACTCCTTCGTCTACACCCGTCGCGAGCCGCTAGGGGTGATCGGCGCCATCGGTGCCTGGAACTACCCCATCCAGATCGCCTGCTGGAAGAGTGCCCCGGCGCTGGCTGCCGGCAACGCCGTGGTCTTCAAGCCCAGCGAGGTCACCCCGCTGACCACCATGCGGCTGGCCGAGATCTTCACCGAGGCCGGGCTGCCCGATGGCGTCTTCAACGTGATCCATGGCGACGGCAGCGTCGGCGCCCTGATGACCGGGCACCCCGGCATCGACAAGGTCTCCTTCACCGGAGAGGTGGGAACCGGCAAGAAGGTGATGGCCGCCGCCGGGGGCTCCACCCTCAAGGACGTGACCATGGAGCTGGGTGGCAAGTCACCGCTGATCGTGTTCAGCGATGCCGACCTCGACCGCGCCGCCGACGCCGCCATGATGGCCAACTTCTACTCCAGCGGGCAGATCTGCACCAACGGCACCCGGGTCTTCGTCGAGCGCTCAGTGAAGGAGGCCTTCGAGGCAAGGCTCAAGGAGCGCGTGGCGCGCATCCGTGCCGGCGACCCGCTGGACCCGAACGTCAACTTCGGCCCCCTGGTGAGCTTCGAGCACCAGGAGAAGGTGCTCTCCTACATCGCCCTGGGTCAGCAGGAGGGCGCCACGCTCCTGACCGGTGGCGAGGCCTGGAACTCGGATTTTCAGGGCGGGGGCGAGCAGGGCGATATCGACTGGATTCAGGGCGCCTGGGCGGCCCCCACGGTGTTCACCGACTGCACCGACGGGATGCGCATCGTGCGCGAGGAGATCTTCGGCCCGGTGATGGCGATACTCGCCTTCGATGACGAGGAGGAGGTGATCCGCCGCGCCAACGATACCCACTACGGGCTGGCCGCCGGCGTCTTCACCGAGCACCTCAACCGTGCCCACCGGGTGATCCATCGCCTGGAGGCGGGCATCTGCTGGATCAACACCTGGGGCGAGTCCCCCGCCGAGATGCCGGTGGGTGGCTACAAGCAGTCCGGCGTGGGCCGCGAGAACGGCCTCGAGACCCTGGCCCACTACACCCAGACCAAGTCGGTACAGATCGAGATGGGCCCCTTCGAGTCGGTGTTTTAAGGAGATCCCATGTCACAGATCCGTGAATTCGACTACATCATCATCGGTGCGGGGTCGGCCGGCAACGTGCTGGCCACCCGCCTCACCGAGGATCCTGACGTCTCGGTGCTGCTGCTCGAGGCCGGCGGCCCCGACCATCGCCTTGACTTCCGCACCCAGATGCCCGCGGCCCTGGCCTATCCGCTGCAGGGCAAGCGCTACAACTGGGCCTTCGAGACCGACCCCGAGCCGCACATGGACAGCCGACGCATGGAGTGCGGGCGCGGCAAGGGGCTGGGGGGCTCCTCGCTGATCAACGGCATGTGCTACATCCGCGGCAACGCCCTTGACTACGACCACTGGGCCAAGGCGCCGGGCCTTGCGGACTGGAGCTACGCCGACTGCCTGCCCTACTTCAGGAAGTCCGAGAGCCGCGATATCGGCGAAAATGCCTACCATGGCGGCGACGGGCCGGTGAGTGTCACGACGCCGAAAGAGGGCAACAACCCGCTTTACCGGACCTTCATCGAGGCGGGCAAGCAGGCCGGCTACCCGGAGACCGAGGACGTCAACGGCTACCAGCAGGAGGGCTTCGGCCCCATGGATCGTTTCGTCACCCCCAACGGCCGTCGCGCCTCCACGGCCCGCGGCTACCTCGACCAGGCCAGGGGGCGGGCGAACCTGACCATCGAGACCCACGCCCTCACCGACGTCATCGAGTTCGAGGGCAAGCGCGCCGTGGGCGTGCGCTACGCGCGCAAGGGCGAGGCGCGCCAGGCCCGTGCCCGCCGCGAGGTGCTGCTGTGCGGCGGGGCCATCGCCTCGCCGCAGATCCTACAGCGCTCCGGCGTGGGGCCGAAGGAGCTCCTGGACGAGTTCGGCATCGAACCGGTGCAGGTCAACGACAACGTCGGTGCCCACCTCCAGGACCATCTGGAGATGTATATCCAGTACGAGTGCACCCAGCCGATCTCGCTCTACCCGGCGCTGAAGTGGTACAACCAGCCGAAGATCGGTGCCGAGTGGCTCTTCCTGGGCAAGGGCGTGGGGGCCAGCAACCAGTTCGAGGCGGCGGGCTTCATCCGCTCCAATGACCAGGAAGCGTGGCCCAACCTGCAGTACCACTTCCTGCCCATCGCCATCAGCTACAACGGCAAGAGCGCGGTCCAGGCCCACGGCTTCCAGGCCCACGTGGGCTCCATGCGCTCCGAGAGCCGCGGGCGCATCCGCCTGACCTCCCGGGCCCCCGAGGCGGCACCGTCGATCCTGTTCAACTACATGTCCAGGGAGAAGGACTGGCAGGAGTTCCGCGATGCCATCCGGCTGACCCGCGAGATCATAAACCAGCCCGCCTTCGACCCCTACCGCGGTCGGGAGATCTCCCCGGGGCCGGACGTGCAATCCGACGCCGAGCTGGATGCCTTCGTCAAGGCCCATGCCGAGACCGCCTACCACCCCTGCGGCAGTTGCCGGATGGGCGAAGGCGACGATGCCGTGGTGGACGGCCAGGGCAGAGTGCACGGCCTCGAAGGGCTGCGGGTAGTGGACGCCTCGCTGTTCCCGGTGATTCCCACCGGGAATCTCAACGCGCCGACCATCATGCTCGCCGAGAAGATCGCCGACCGCATCCGCGGCCGCGAGCCGCTGCCGAGAAGCGACGCCCCCTACTACGTGGCGAACGGCGCTCCGGCCCGGGACGAGCCCCAGCGCCGCCTCGAGGCATAGCGCCGCCCCTGCGGCACCACTGCGCCCCGCCTGCCCTGCAGCGCGGGGCGTTTTTTGGATGCCAGACAGTCGCAGATGACTACCACGCTCGAGGCTTTTCCGGCGACAGGCCTACGAGGGGGGCCGGCCCTCCGGGGGCGCTGTGAACCCCTCCCTGGGCGCTACCGACGCCCTGCTTCGCTCTCGCGTCCCGCTCCGCTTGCAGGTCCGGTGCTGGCCATCCATGGTCAGCCCGTTCGGAGCAGTGCTCCTCACCCCTGGCGTAGGACCCCCTCTACGGCCTGTCCCCGGCGCCTCTCGCTCTTGCTGAAACCTTGACTACGAATCATGCCGCTGGCCGGTTGCAACAAAGTGGGCTAGTCTGCAAGAATTCAAACATCTGTTCGAATTCTTGCAGTCGACAACAACCGGAGTCACTCCATGCTCACCCTGATCCTGCTGATCGTGGCCATCGTCGGCCTGCTGGCGGTGATGCGCCGCGAGGCGGGTGCCCTGCCCGCCCTGACCGTGCTCGCCGTCACCGGCCTGGCCAGCCTGCTCTTCGCCTCCTCCCTGCTGGGCGTGCTGCTGCTGGCCGGCGCCGCCGGGGTGGCGGTAGCCGGCCTGCCATCAATGCGCGTCCGTTGGCTTTCGCCACGCCTCTTCGCCCTGTTCAAGAAGGTCGCGCCCCGGGTCTCGGAGACCGAGCGCACCGCGCTGGAAGCCGGCACCGTGGCCTGGGACGGCGAGCTCTTCACCGGGCGTCCCGACTGGAAGCGACTGCTCGACTACCGCGACGAGGGGCTCACGGCGCAGGAGCAGGCCTTCCTCGACCACCAGTGCAGCGTGGCCGCCGGCATGTGCAACGCCTGGGAGATCGCCCGGGAGCGCGCCGACCTGCCCCAGGAACTCTGGGACTACCTCAAGCGGGAAGGCTTCTTCGGCATGATCATCCCCCAAGCGTACGGCGGCCTCGGCTTCTCCGCCAAGGCGCAGTCGCTGGTGCTGCAGAAGCTCTCGGTCAGCGAGACACTGATGGTCACGGTGGGCGTGCCCAACTCCCTGGGCCCAGGCGAGTTGCTGCTCAAGTACGGCACCGAGACCCAGAAGGACCATTACCTGCCGCGGCTGGCCGACGGGCGCGAGATCCCCTGCTTCGGCCTTACCGGCCCCCGCGCGGGCAGTGACGCCACGGCCATCCCCGATACCGGCGTGGTCTGCCGGCAGGAAATCGACGGCGAGGAGGTGCTGGGCCTGCGCCTGAACTTCGAGAAGCGCTGGATCACCCTGGCGCCCATCGCCAGCGTGGTGGGCCTCGCCTTCCGGCTCTTCGACCCCGACCACCTGCTGGGTGACGAGAGCGATCGCGGCATCACCCTGGCGCTGATCCCGCGCGACACCGCTGGCATGGAGATCGGTCGCCGCCACCACCCCATCGGCAGCCCCTTCCTCAACGGGCCGATCCGGGGCAAGGACGTCTTCGTGCCGCTCGACACCATCATCGGCGGGCCCGAGATGATCGGCCAGGGCTGGCGGATGCTGGTGGAGTGCCTCTCCATCGGCCGCTGCATCACCCTGCCCTCCGGCGCCACCGGGACCGCCCGCTATGCCCTGGGCTGGAGCGGCGGCTTCGCCCGCATACGTCGCCAGTTCAACGTGCCGGTGGCCGAGATGGAGGGGGTCCAGGAGCCCCTGGCGCGCATGGCCGCGCTGGCCTACATCTCCCGGGCCGCGGTCTACCAGACGGCCAACACCATCGACCACGGCGAGAAGCCGGCGGTGCCCTCGGCGATCCTCAAGAGCCAGCTCACCGAGTTCCAGCGCCAGATCCTCGGCGACGCCATGGACATCCACGGCGGCAAGGCGGTGACCCTGGGGCCGCGCAACTACCTCGGCATCGGCTACAGCGCCAACCCGGTGGCAATCACCGTGGAAGGCGCCAACATCATGACCCGCAACCTGATGATCTTCGGCCAGGGGGCAATCCGCTGCCATCCCTACGTGCTCGAGGAGCTGGCCGCCAAGGATGCCGATGACCTGGGGGCCTTCGACAAGGCGTTCTTCGGCCACGCCGGGCTGATCTTCGGCAACGCCGCCCGTGCCCTCACCCAGGGCCTGGGAGTCGGCCGGGCGGAGGTGCCCTTCGACGAGGTCGCCGCCCCCTATGCCAAGGACGTCGCTCGCCTCTCCGCCGGCTTCGGGCTGTGCGCCGATGCCGCCATGGCGAGCCTCGGCTCGACCCTCAAGCAGCGCGAGATGCTCTCGGCGCGCCTGGGCGACGTGCTCTCCAACCTCTATCTCGCCTCGATGACGCTCAAGCAGTGGCACGAAGGCGACAAGGTCGAGGGCGAGGCCGCCCTGCTGCACTATGGCTGCCGCTTCCTGCTGGGTCGCGCCGAGCAGGCCCTGGACGAGCTCTTCGACAACCTGCCGAGCCGTGCCCTGGGCCGGCTGTTGCGCATCGTAGTGATGCCCGCCGGCCGCCACTGGAAGCGCCCCCAGGATGCCCTGACCCGCGAGATCGCCCAGGCCGTCTCTCGCGACACGGCGCTGCGCCACTACCTGCTGGAAACCACTTGGCAGGAGAACGACGGCAGCCGGGACAATCCCCTCGCCCACTACAACGCCCTGCTGGCCAGCCAGGAGCGCGCCGAAGAGCTCTACCGCCGGGTCCAGAAGGCCCATGCCAAGGGCGAGCTGCCGGCGGACGCCCTGCACCCCGAGCAGAAGGTGGAGGCCGCCCTCGAGGCGGGCCTCATCGCGGCAGAGGATGCCACCTTCATGCGCGAGCGCGAGGCAGAGGTGCTGGAGCTACTGACCGTTGACGACTTTGCCTATGACGCCTTCGTCACCGACAAGTCGAAGGTGCTGCGCCACCAGGCCGCCTGAGCCCAGGCCAACCACGCAGTCCCTCAATGCCCCGGCCATGTGCCGGGGCGTTCAATTCTTATGTAGACACCTTGCTCGAGGCTATTCCGGCAAAAGGGCTACGAGGGGGCGCTGTGAATACCTCCCTGTACGCTACCGATGCCCTGCTTCGCTCTCGCGTCCCGCTCCGCTCGCAGGTCCGGTGCAAGCCATCCATGGCCAGCCCGTTCGGAGCAGTGCTCCTCACCCCTGGCATAGCCCCCCTCTACACCCTTTCCCCGGCGCCTCTCGCAATCTGGCTCCGCTCTAAAGCGGCCACACCAGCAGGATCATGGGAATGGCCACCGCCAGCACCACCATCTCCAGCGGCAGGCCCATGCGCCAGTAGTCCCCGAAGCGATAGCCCCCGGGGCCCATTACCAGGGTGTTGGACTGGTGGCCGATGGGCGTGAGGAAGGCACAGGAGGCACTGACGGCCACCGCCATCAGGAAGGGGTCCAACGACACCTCGAAGCCACGCGCCAGGCTCGCGGCGATGGGGGCCATCAGCACCGCTGCCGCGGCGTTGTTGATGATGTCGGAGAGCATCATGGTGATCACGAAGAGGCCCACCAGGGTGACCACCACGGGCCACTGCCCGCCCCAGCCGAGCATGGCGTCGGCGATCAGCGCCGCCCCGCCGCTGGTCTCCAGCGCCTCGCCCACCGGAATCATTGCCGCAAGAAGTACGATCACCGGCCCGTCGATCGCCTGGTAGCCCTCACGCAGCGGTAGCACCCCCACCAGCAGCGAGACCAGGGCGGCCGTGGCGAGCGCCACCGCCGCGGGCAGCACACCCAGCAGGATAGCCAGGATGGCCGCGGCGAAAATGGCCAGGGAGACCAGCAGCAGGCGCGGCTGACCCAGGGCAAGGTTGCGGCTGGCCAGCGGCAGGCAGCCCAGGGTCGCCAGGCTCTCGGAGAGCTCGCTCTCACCGCCCTGCAGCAGCAGGACATCGCCGGCCCTGAATCGGATATCACGCAGGCGCTGCTTGAGGCGTCCCCCGTCGCGGGCCACGGCCACCAGGTGCAGGCCGAACTGGTTGTGCAGGCGCAACTGGCCGACGGTGCGATTGACCATCATGGAGTCGTTGCGCACCACCGCCTCCACCAGCTGCAGCCCCTCGGTATCCACGCCCTTCTTTTCCTTCTCCTTTTTGCTCTCCTTTTCGTTCTCCTCATCACGCGCCATTTCCTGCGCCGCGTTTTCCGCTTCCCGCGCGTTGTCGTCGGCCTCATCCTGATGCGCCGTCTCGTCCTCCTCCTCGGGTTCCTTGCCTACGCGAAGCCCTGCCTTGTCCTCCAGCAGCTTCATCTCCTCGGGGCCCGCCTCCAGCAGCAGGATATCGCCGGCCCGCAGCTCACCGTGGAAGGCATGGCCGGCGCGGCGCCTGTCGTCACGCACCACGGCCAGCACCGGGACGGTCTCCTCCAGGGCCTCGTGCAGGTCACGCAGCGTCCAGCCGTTGGCCTTGGCCTCCTCGTCCACCTCGAGCTCGACCAGGTAGTTGGCGGTGTCGAACATCTCCTCGGTAGAGGCCTTGCCGGCCCGCTGGGGTACCAGCCGCCAGCCGATCAACAGGATGAAGGCGAGCCCGGCCAGGGCCACCGCCACGCCCACGGGAGAGAAGGAGAAGAGCCCGAAGGACTCGCCGGTGACCGAGCCCCGGTAGCTGGCGATGATGATGTTGGGCGGTGTGCCGATCAGGGTGGTCAACCCGCCCAGCAGCGAGCCGAAGGCCAGCGGCATCAGCAGCAGTGACGGCGAGGTGTCATGCTCGCGGGCCAGGCGCATGGCCACCGGCAGCAGCAGCGCCAGGGCCCCGACGTTGTTCATGAAGCCGGAGAGCACCACCACGGTACCGGTCAGCGCGGCCAGCTGGAAGAAGAGCCGTTCTCCCGCCCTGAGCACCTGCTGGGCGATCACGTCCACCACGCCGGAGCGCTCGAAGCCACGGCTGAGCACCAGCACCGCCGCCACGGTGATCACCGCCGGGTGGCCGAAGCCGAGGAAGGCCTCGCCGGCCGGGACCAGGCCCAGCAGCACCGACCCCAGCAGCGCCGAAAGGGCCACTAGGTCGTAACGGAAGCGCCCCCAGACGAAGGCGGCAAGCGTCAGCCCCAGGACAATGAAGACCAGCGTGCTGTCGGCCATGACACCTCCCTGTGCAGTCGTGGAGACTCAAGCACACCAGCCACAGGAGAGAAAAGCCAGACCTTTCGCCTCACCCGGAGGCGCAGAACCCGGCCTCGGCCGGGTTCCATGGGTTGCGCTGTCGCAACGCCTACTTCCTGGCCATCTTCTCCAGCATGGCATTGACGGCATCGAGGTGTTCGGGCTCGTTATGGCACATGCCCTGGAAGGTCGCACAGAGGTCGAGGAAGTCGGGCAGCTCCATGCGGCTGCCCATCTTCATCAGCCGCTTGGTCAGGCGCGTCGCCTTAGGCGGCTGGGCCGCCATCTGTGCGGCCATCTCGCCGACCCGTTCCATCAGTGCCTCGGGCTCGGTGACCTCCAGCACGATGCCATAGGCCTTCGCCTCCTCGGCATCGATCACCCGGCCTGAGAGCGTGAGCTCGAAGGCGCGCTGGTAGCCGATCAGGCGCTGCATGAACCAGGCGCCGCCATCCCCGGGAATGATGCCCAGGTTGAGGAAGGTCTCGCCGAACTTCGCCTTGCGGGAGGCAATGCGAACATCGGCCATGTTGGCCAGGTCGAAGCCGGCGCCGATGGCCGGGCCGTTGACCGCGGCGATGATCGGCACCTCCACGCCCTGCAGGGCCAGCGGGATACGCTGGATGCCCCGCCGGTAGCGGCTGGCGACCTCGGCCACATCACCGGCAAAGTCGCCGCCGCGCTCTGCCATGTCCTTGACGTTGCCGCCCGCGGAAAAGGCCGAGCCCTCTCCGGTGATGACCAGCACGGAGACCTCGTCGCAGGCATTGACCCAGTCGGCCACGGCCACGATGTCATCCACCAGGGCGGTGCCGGTCAGGGCGTTGCGTACGTCATGGCGATCCAGGGTCAGGGTGGCCACCCGACCCTCCAGGCGCAGGCGGGCGTCGGTCAGTTGCGGTTGGGTCAGGCTCATGCGTGAGTGTCCTTGTCGGTGGCAGCGCTGTCACGGTCGACGATAACCCGGGCATCCACCACCGCATAGCCGTCGGCGTTGACGATGACCGGGTTTAGATCGAGTTCCTTGAGGTCCGGGTAGGCGGCGACGATGCTCGACACCTTGAGCAGCAGGTCGACCAGCGCCTCCTTGTCGACGGCGGACTCGCCGCGCACCCCCTCGAGGATCCGCTTCGCCTTGATCTGCTCCACCATGGAGCGGGCATCATGGCGCGACAACGGGATAGCGCGGAAGGCCACATCCTCGAGGATCTCGACGAAGATCCCGCCGAGGCCGAACATCAGCACCGGGCCGAAGATCGGGTCGCGGATCACCCCGACGATCACCTCCACGCCCTTCTTGGCCATGGGCGTCACCAGCACGCCCTCGATCTCGGCGTCGGCGTCGTAGGCCATGCAGGCGTCGAGGATCGCCCGGCGAGCATCATGCATGGCGGCTTCGCCCACCACGTTGAGCTTCACGCCGCCGGCGTCGGACTTGTGCAGGATGTCCTTCGAGACGACCTTCATGGCCAGCGGCGTCTCGCCCAGCGCTGCCGCTGCCGCGGCAAGCTCGGCCTCGTCCCTGACGACCCGCTCCACCGGGACCTCGACGCCGTGGTCGCGCAGCAGTTGCTTGGCCTCGTACTCGAAGAGGTCACGCCCCTCGGCCCGGGCCTGGTGGAACATGGCGGTAAGCTCGGGACGGGCATCCACCGGCGTCTCGCGGGAGTAGTCATGGGTCTGCGCCAGGTACTGGCCGCGCTCGCCCAGCGCCGCGAGTACCCTGACCGACTGCTCGATGGAGGCGTAGACCGGCAGGCCCGCCTCGTGCAGGCGCCGCAGCGCCGGCGGCTTGATCGGCGTATAGAGGCTGTAGATCACCAGCGGCTTCTCGGTGACGTTGGAGAGGTCCACCATCGCCTCGGCGCCGCGCATCTCGTCGCCTAGCAGCGACTCGGCGAAGCGGGTGCTGTAACCGCCGAACATGCCGACCAGGAAGACGCTGTCGACGTTGTCGTCGGCGGCGACGATCTCCATGCAGGTGGCGAGCAGCGAGGGATTGGTGTCCGTGGAGCCTGCCACGTCCACCGGGTTGACGGTAGACGCCTGGGGGAAAAGTACCTCGCGAAGCTTCGCCCGGGTGGCCTCGGAGAGCTCGGCGAGCTCCAGGCCCGCCTCGGCCAGGCGGTCGGAGGCGATGGTGGCCTGGCCGCCGCCATCGGAGATCACCGCCACCCGCTTGCCGCGGGACTTCTGCAGCAGCCCCAGGCCCTCGGCCACCGGGAGAATCTCGTCGGAGTACTGCACCACGCTGACCCCGGACTGCCGGAGCAGGTCCACGGTCATGGCGTAGCTGCCGGCCAGTGCACCGGTATGGGAGCTGGCGGCCTTCTGGCCCTGCTCGGTGGAGCCGGACTTGTAGACCACCACCGGCTTCATGGCCGTGACGTCACGGGCCACCTCGAGGAACTTGCGCCCGTCCCGGAAGCCTTCCACATAGAGGGTGGCCACCCGGGTGTTCTCATCCTCGCCCAGGTAGCGCAGGTAGTCGTTGAAGCCGATATCACTCTGGTTGCCGGGGCCGACGTAGGTGGAGAAACCCACCTGGCCATTGTGCTGGGCCTCCAGGGCCAGCGACAGCAGCATGTTGCCGGACTGGGAGATGATGCCCACGTCACCCGGCTTGACGTTGTCCAGCGCCAGCAGGTTGATGTGGTGGTGCAGGTTGAAGACGCCCGAGGTATTGGGGCCGATGATCCGCACCCCGTGCGCCTCGGCCTTGGCCATCATCTCGCGCTCGAGGTCGGCGCCCTCACCGCCGACCTCGGCGAAACCGCTGGCGAGTATCACCGCCCCCTTGATGCCGCGACGGCCACACTCGGCGATCAGCCCCGGTACGCTGGCCGCCGGCGTGCAGATCAGCGCCAGCTGGGGGTTGCCGGGGATCGCCGTGACCGAGGGCCAGGCCTTGACCCCGAGGATCATGTCGGCCTTGGGGTTCACCGGATAGATGTCACCGCGATAGCCGTCCTTGATCAGGCCGACCATCGCCTTGTAGCCCCGCTTGGTGGGGTCGGCGGAGGCGCCGACCACCGCGATGCCGGTTGGCGCCAGGATGTCGTGCAGGGGGCTGCGGGTCGGGAGGTGTCCTTCGATGGGATTCATGTGCTGCTGACCTTGACCGCAAGGGTCGTTGAATGGTGACAACGGGCCCGGCAACTGGCCGGGCGCGAGAGAGGAATTATTTGCCCTGGAAGCGGGGCGTGCGCTTCTCGGCGAAGGCGTCGACACCCTCCTGCCAGTCCTCGGTGGTCGAGCAGGTGAAGACCGCATCGAGTTCCTGCTGCAGCTGGCTCTCCAGGTTCGTGTCGCTGCCCTGGTTGACCAGCCGCTTGAGCATGGCGATGGAGACCGGGGCCTGCTTCGCCAGCTCGCCGGCCAGTGCGCGGGCCTCGTCGAGCAGGGAGTCGGCGGTCCAGCTGGAGGTCGCCAGGCCGATGCGGGCGGCTTCCTCGCCGTCGATGCGCCGGCCGGTGAAGAGCAGCCGGCGCGCCTGGGCCAGGCCCACCAGCTCGGGCAGGAGCTTGGAGACGCCGCCACCCACGCAGGTGCCGATGCTAGTCTCGGGGAAACCGACCTGGGCATCCTCCGCCATCAGGATGAAGTCGCAGGAGACCGCCATCTCGGCGCCGGCACCCAGGGCATAGCCGTTGACGGCGGCAATCACGGGCTTCCTGAGGCGCAGGATCGCCTCGCAGACGTCGTTGCCCAGCTGCAGGTACTGGCGGCGCTGGAACAGCGACCGCTTGGCACTGCCATGCTCCTTCATGTCGGCGCCGACGCAGAAGGCGCGGCCCTCGCCGGTGAGGATCACGGCACGGATATCGACCTCGGCCTCTGCTTGGGCGAGGGCATCGAGCAGTTCGGTATACAGCGCCTCGACCACGGCATTGAGGCGATGGGGCCGGTTGAAGCGAATCTCCATCACCTGGCCGTGGCGCTGGGTGATCAGGGTCTCGTAGGCGGGATGCTTGGCGGAGTGGCTCATGTCGGGTTCGGTCGTTCCTGGGAGTGGCTGACGATAAATGAAACAAACGTATCAATCATGATGACAATGAGGCACGTCTGTTTTGCAGGCATCCTAGACGAAGGTCCTGAGGAACGTCAATACAGATGTGTCATTGTTTTTTTAATCAGACACACTTGTTTCATTCATGCCGCCCCGCATGCGTTACAATGCGCGCTTGCGTGATGGGCCGATGCCAACAACATGATCAGGTGAGGAGAACCGCGTGCTGGAACCGCAGACCCCGACCCCGGATTCGCCGCCGGAGGCCCCGGCGGGACTGGATGCCGTCAACCAGCAGCTGGCCGAGGCCTATCCGGAGCTGAGCCCGCAGCTCAAGCTGGCCGCCGGCTACGTGCTGGAACACCCGGTAGAGATCGCCTTCCAGTCGATCCGCAAGTCGGCCGCTGCCGCCAAGGTCACCCCCTCGACGCTGATGCGGCTGGCCAAGCGGCTCGAGTTCGAGAGCTATGAGCAGTTCCGCGAGGTGTTCCAGTCGGCGGTACAGGCCGGACCGGTAGAGCTCTCGGGGCGAGCCAGCCAACTGCGCAGCCTGGCCAGCCAGACCGACGACCAGGTGTTCCTGGACGTCGGAGACGCGGCCTTCGACAACATCGGCCGGCTGTTCACCGCCGACAACCAGAAGAAGGTCCGCGAGGCGGCAAAGCTGCTGCTGGGCGCCAGAAAGGTGGCGGTGGTCGGCTTTCGCGACACCTTCGCCTGCGCCTACCACTTCGCCTACGTGGGGCGCATCGCCATGCCCGACGTCCACCTGATTCGCGGGCTGGAGGGTGGCCTGCTTACCGAGCTGGCCCCCTTCGGCGAGGGCGACGTGGTGATCGCCTTCGGCTTCGAGCCGTACTGTGCCGAGACCATGCGAGCCCTGGAGATCACCCGTGCCAACGGCGTGAGTGCCATCGTGGTTACCGACACCATGCGTTCGCCGCTGGTGCCCGGCGCCAGCATCACCTTCCCGGTGGCCAACGCCACGCCGCACTTCTTCCCCTCGATCCTCTCGGCGATCACCCTGATCGAGGTGCTGCTGGCCGAGTGCGTGGCCTTCGGCCCCGACGACCTAGTCGACAACGTGGCACGTTTCGAGTCGCGGATGCGGGAGATGGGGGCTTATGTGGAGCAGGCATAGCGCCGAGGGACGAGGGACGAGGGACGAGGGACGAGGGACGAGGGACGAGGGACGAGGAGCAGAGTGGTGGTTCAGAACGCCGAGGGCAAGCCGCCAGGCGTTCATTGCCCCTCGCCCCTGCCCGAAGGGCCTAGGGCAGCAGAATGGTGGACCCGGTAGTCTGGCGCCCCTGGAGGGCCTCCTGGGCCTTGCCGGCTTCTGCCAGCGGGTAGCGTTGGGCGATATCGACCGTCACCTTGCCGCTCTCCAGCATCGCGAAGAGCTCACCGGCCATCCATTCCAGACGCTCGCGGGTGTCGGCATAGCCGTTGAGGCTCGGCCGGGTAACAAACAGTGATCCCTTCTGGTTGAGGATACCGATGTTGACGCCCTCGACGGCACCGGAGGCGTTGCCGAAGCTGACCATCAGCGAACGGGGCTTGAGGCAGTCCAGCGAGGTCTCCCAGGTGTCCTTGCCCACCGAGTCATAGACCACGTCGCACATCGCCCCATCGGTCAGCTCACGGACCCGCTCGACCACGTCCTCTCGCGTGTAGTCGATGGTCGCCCAGGCACCGTTCTTCTCGGCCAGGGCCGCCTTCTCCGGCGAACTGACGGTACCGATCAGCTTCACGCCCAGCGCCTTGGCCCATTGGCAGGCAATGGAGCCCACGCCCCCGGCGGCGGCGTGCCAGAGGATCGTCTCGCCGCCCTCCAGCGGGCAGGTCTGGCGCAGCAGGTACTGCACGGTCAGGCCCTTGAGCATGCTGGCGGCGGCGGTCTCGACGTCGATGCCGGCGGGTAGCGCCACCACCTTGGCCGCCGGCAGCACATGCTGTTCGGCATAGGCGCCCAGCGGCCCCTGGGCATAGGCAACACGGTCACCCACCTCGAGGTGGGTGACGTCCTCGCCCACCGCATCGACCACGCCGGCCCCTTCGGTGCCCAGGCCGGAGGGCAGCGAGGGCGCCGGATAGAGGCCGGTGCGAAAGTAGATGTCGATGAAGTTGAGGCCGACGGCCTGGTTCCTGACACGGACCTCGCCGGGCGCCGGCTCGGCCGGGGTGACGTCGACGAGTTCGAGGACCTCGGGCCCACCGGTGCGAGCGAACTGGATACGCTTGGCCATGGGGGTGCTTTCCTTGTGCTGCCTGCGGGATGGGCCCACCAGTCAAGCGCCGTGGCTACGCGGGGTCAAGTCGTGCCGCCGTCAGAGCGTGGCGGGAAAGGTTTCCAGCCCACGGATGAAGCGCGCCTTGTAGTCATCGAACTGCTGGCGGTCGCGCTTGAAGGACTGGATCACCGCCGCCTCGTCGAAGGTCAGTGCCCGGGGCAGCTCCTCGAGGGAGGTGGCGGGATGCTTGGGGCCCAGGCCGATCCGCACCCCGGCCATGCCATCCAGCCAGCGGGTGATGCCGGCGTCGCGAAAGCGTGCCTCCTGCTCGGCATCTCGGGCATCGACACGCAGGGGGGCCTTGAGCGCCAGCTCGGCGACCAGGCGCTCGGCCGGCCGTGCCACGCTCTCCTGCTCCTGTTCCTGGTCAAGCTCAGCCAGCAGCATGACGGTCATGCTGCTGCCGACCTCGTCGAGCACGAGCAGGGCCAGCGCCACCGGCCGCGACTGGTCATCCACCAGGGCCAGCACCCTGGCCGCCTCCTGCTTGACCAGCACGCCCAGGGTGCCGGCGAAGGTCGCCAGCGGCCTGAGGCCCGCCTCCTGGCCATAGGCCTCGGCGCACAGCCGGGCCAGGCAGGCCTCGCGCTGCCGGGGATTCTTGATATGCACGACTCTCATCTCACTCTCCTCGTCTCGTCGGGTCCGGCACCATCACCAGGGCGCGAAATCGCGCAGCCTACCATATCCACGTCATGGCGGATGACGATACGCTGTAGAGCGCTTCCTCGCCGCCAGTGGACGGCGCCTCGCTGACCAGGACGACTGTGCATGCCCCACCCCGACCTCCCCCTGCCCCGCCTGATTGCCCACCGCGGCCTCTCCGCGCATGCCCCGGAGAATACCCTCTCCGCCGTGCGCGCCGCCCACGCCGCAGGCATCGGCTGGGTGGAGCTGGACGTGCAGCTGCTCGGCGACGGCACCCCAGTGATCTGGCACGACGCCAATATCCGGCGCTGCTCCGATGGCCGCGGGCGACTGACCGACCTGAACCTGGCCGCTGCCCGCCGGCTCGATGCGGGCAGCTGGTTCGGCGACGCCTTCCTGGGCGAGCGCATCGCCACCCTCGGGGAGATGCTGGCCCTGCTCGACGAGCTGGAGATGGGGGTGAACCTGGAGCTCAAGGTGAATCGCGGCCGCGACCCGCTGGCCCTGGTGAAGGCCGTCCTGCCCCCGGTGATGGAGGCGCTGCCGCCGACGCGCTGCCTGGTCTCCTCCTTCAACGACACCGCCCTGGCCCAGGCACGCGCCCTGGCCGGGCCCGAATCACTGGCACTGGGCGTGCTCTTCGAGGCGATCGGCCGGGACTGGCGCCGGCATTGCGAGCCGGTGCAGGCCTTCAGCGTGCATGCCGACTGGCGGCGCCTCAAGCAGGCGCGCGTTCGCGAGGTCGTCGAGGCGGGCTACCGGCTGCTCTGCTACACGGCCAACGACCCCGCCGCCTTCGCCCCGCGCTGGCAATGGGGCGTCACGGCGGTGATCAGCGACGACCCGTCGCGCTTCAACGGCCACCTGCCCGACGCCTGACGCTCTCCCCCAACGGCCTCCCCAACAACGCTGCGGGCCGCCCCGAGAGGCGGCCCGCATCAACTGCTGCACTAGCACCCAGGATCAGCGCGTGACAGGCTCCGGCTCGGGGCCATCCTCTGCCTCCACCGCCATGTCGTCTTCCACCGCGATCGGCTCCTCGGGTTCGGCAGCGCGCGCACGGCGTGAGCGGTGCTCGACCATGAAGTAGAGTACCAGGCCGACACCCAGCCCCCAGGCGGCGCCGTGGGTCGCCAGCACCACCCCCATGATGCCGGCCACGCCCATGGCCGTCGCATTGCGGATCTGCTCCACCGCCACGGCGATGCACAGGTAACCGGTGATCAGCAGGGTGATCGATAGCGCGATCGGCAGCACCGGCCGGAACAGGGTGATCAGCGGCAGCATGAACAGCGCCAGGAAGCCGACGATCCAGAACACCGAGGCGCCCGAGTAGATGGTGTCCATGGCCTTGCGCCCGTAGCGGTAGCGCTCGGCGATGGTCGCCATGGCACCGGTGAACAGCGGGCCGGCGAGCCCCGGATAGGGGGCAAGGAAGGCGTGCATCAGGTTGCGCAGGCCGGTGATCAGGTGGACACGATCGACATTGACCTCGATCTTCTCGTCGGGCCGCAGGTGGTCGACCCGCTTGATCAGGCTCTGGCCGACGATGATGTCACCGAAGGCGATGATATAGGCGATGATCGCCGTGGGGATCGCGGCCAGCAGCAGCTCCACGCCCGGCAGCCCGACCGCGAAGGGCAGGTAGCCCCAGATACCGGCGAAGTCGGGCATCGCCATGCCCCACTCGATCTCGGGCAGCGGGTACTCGCCCACGCCCCAGCCGATGGCCATGGTCACCAGCATGCCCGGCACCATGCCGTATGAAGCGATGTTGCGTGCCCAGCGGTGCCTCTCGGCGAGGTCGCGGAAGGAGAGCGAGAAGAGCACGTAGAGGGTCACCAGGCCACCGATGCCCAGCGAGATCGGCGTGTTGTAGAGGCGGCCGCCGGCACTGATCTCGCCGCTGATCGCCGCGATGCCCGCCCCCAGCAGGATGCCCGCCTTGATCGAGTCGGGAATGTTGTTGACCAGCTTGGAACCCAGCCGGGTCACCGCCATGAACAGGAAGATGGCCGTCACCACCAGCTGCAGGGCTACCATGGCGCGGATCGCCTCGGGGCCGGGCGTGAAGTCACTCAGGAACAGCAGCACCACCGGGATCGCGGGGGTGATCCAGCCGGCGATGAAGGGCACGCCGAGCAGCGGTGGCAGGATGAAGCCGATGCCGCAGACCACCACGAAGGCCAGCGCCACCTCGTAGGGTACCCCCAGGTACTGCTCGAGCAATGGGATCATGCCCATGGCGATGACAAACATCACCAGCGCCTGGACGGTCTCGGGAATCTCCCAGCGGAAGTGGATAAAGGGCAAGCGCAGCTTGAAGGGGCCGAGGGGCCAGTAGGGATGTTCTTCACCGTATTCGCGTTTGAGCAGCACGTCGGTTCCTCATCGGTTCTGATTGGGCATGAGCGGTCCTTGTCGTCGTTTGTTGTTGTTGGCCCCGATCGTTTTACGCGGGTGCAGCAAGGGAGCACATTCGACCTTCTATCGAACGGAGGGACGGTACGGCCACCCTTCGCTGTCGACAATCATCCCTTCAACTACCGCCTGCCAGCAGCGGTAATGGCGTTAAGGCCATCAGGTTCTGGAAGGTTGTCGACACTTTACCGGGCGGTTTGGCGACGTTTACGTCAACGGCATCCATGTGGATAAAGCTGCGGCCAACACCGGGGCGGCAGGAGAACGGACAGCGAAGATGCCAGCGCCCGGCGGCGGGCACGACCAAAGTGCAAGGCTCAGGGAACGGCGACAAACACCCTCGAGCCCTCCACCTCGGCACTGGCCAGCCGCTGGCCATAGAGTCGCTCGAGGACCTCGGGTACCAGCATGCTCTCCGCCGGGCCCCAGCAGGTCTCACCGTTCGGATAGAGCAGCAACAGGTGATCGCACCAGCGAGCAGCCAGGTTGAGGTCATGCAGGCAGATCATCACGCCACGGCCCCTGGCTCCCTGCTCGGCCAGCAGCCGCATCACCGCCACCTGGTGGTGCAGGTCCAGATGATTGGTGGGCTCGTCGGCGAGCCAGACGCCCGGATCCTGGGCCAGCAGGGTGGCGATCGCCAGCCGCTGGCGTTCGCCGCCGGAGAGCGTGGACACTTGGCGCCCGCCCAGCGCGGCCAAATCGAGTCGCGCCAGGGCGCGATGGGCCAGCGCAAGGTCCTCGGCGGTTTCCATCTGCCAGGGGGAAAGCCAGGGGTGGCGACCGATCAGGGCGGTCTCCTCGACGGTGGCGGGAAAGCCGTCGTGATGCTCCTGGAAGACCAGGCCCAGGCACTGGGCCAACCGGCGACGGCGCAGGCGCGTCAATGGCAAGCCATCCACCTCTACCGAGCCGGCGCGCGCAGAGCGCAGGCCGGCCAGGGTATGCAGCAGGGTGGTCTTGCCCGCGCCGTTGGGTCCCAGCACTCCCCAGATCTGGCCCGGCAGCACCGCGAGGTCCAGCGGGTCGCCGCCGTTGCGGCCCGGCACGTCGATGACCAGCCCACGGGTCTCCAGGCGACTCATCAGCGGCTCCGGTGCAGCAGGTAGAGGAAGGTCGGCACGCCGAGCAGGGCGGTGATCACCCCCACCGGGAGTTGCTCGGGGGCAATGACCGTCCGCGCCAGGGTATCGGCGAGCACCAGCAGGGTGCCGCCGGCCAGGGCACAAGCGGGCAGGATCAGCCGCTGGTCGTTGCCCAGCGCCAGGCGCAGCAGGTGCGGCACCACCAGCCCCACGAAGCCGATGCTCCCGGCCGTGGTCACGGCGACGGCGGTGACCAGGCTCGCCAGCAGGTAAACCAGCCACTCCAGGCGCCGGACCGCTACGCCCAGGGCCGCGGCCTGCAGCCCGCCCCGCGCCAGCACGTTGAGGCTTCGCCCGAGCGGCACCACCAGCAGGCAGACCAGTCCCAGCAGGCCGAGCGCGGCGCCGGGCGCCCGCGCATGGGCCAGGTCGCCCATCAGCCAGTAGAGCATGCCCGGCAGCTGCCGGGACGGGGTGAGCGACAGGATCAGGGTAATCACCGCCCCCCAGCCGGAGGCGACGACCACGCCGGTGAGCAGCAGCCGCGAGGGGGTCCAGCTGCCGGTACCGTGGGCCAGGCCGAACACCAGCAGGGTCGCCGTCAGGGCGCCGGCAAAGGCCGACCCCGAGACCAGGGCACTGCCCAGCCCCGCCAGCATCGCCAGCAGGGCACCCACGGCCGCACCGCCGGAAAGCCCCAGCACATAGGGGTCCGCCAGCGGGTTGCGCAGCAGCACCTGCATCAGGGCGCCGGCCACCGCCAGCAGGCCGCCGGTGGCGAAGGCGGCCAAGGCACGTGGCAGGCGCAGCTCCAGGATCAGCGTGCGTGACAGGGCGTCGCCCCCGCCGCCCAGCGCGGCCAGGCTCTTCCCCAGTGGCAGGGTCACGCTACCCAGGGAAACGGCGAGCCCCAGGGCGGCCAAGGCGGCGGCAGCCAGTACCCCCAGGGTCAACGCCAGCTGGCCCAGGGTAAGGTGCCCCCGTGATGCGCGCGGGCTAGCGCCGCCCACGGGCTACCTCCAGCCTGTCGCAGAGGAGCCGGCTGCCCTCCAGCAGGCGCGGCGTGGGCCGCTGGAGCAGCGACGGGGGCACGAAGAAGAGGTTATCGCGAGCCACCGCTGTCAGCTCGGGAAAGCGCTGCCAGTCTTCCAGCCAACTGCGATTCTCCTCCCCCCGCCCTCCGGCGAGGATCACCTCGGGGTCGGCCGCCAGCAGGGCCTCCTCGTCGATACGCGGCACCAGCCGCGACAGGCCACCGAAGACGTTCACGCCCCCGCAGAGCGTGACCACCTTGCCGATCAGGTGCTCGTCGTTGACGGTCATCAGTGGCGAATCCCACACCTGGTAGAACACCGGCACCGGTGAGGCAGCTTCATGGCGCGCCGACAGTTCGGCAAGGCCCTGGCGAAAGCGCTCGGCGGCCAGGCGTCCCTGCGCCTTGCTGCCGGCCAGACGCGACAGGCGCTCGAGGGCCGTCGCGATGCCCTCGAACTCCCGTGGCTCGATGCGGAACACGGGTACCCCCAGCCGCTCGAGGCGCTCGACCTGCTCGGCGGGATTGCCGGTGACCCAGCCGATCACCAGGTCGGGCTGCAGGGCCACCAGTCGCTCCAGGTCCAGGCGGTCATGGCTGCCCACCGAGGGCAGCTCGCCGGCCTCGGGCGGGTAGTCGCTGTGATCCACCACCGCCACCAGCCTCTCCCCTGCCCCGGCCGCGAAGAGCAGCTCGGTCGCCCCGGGAGAGAGCGCGACGATGCGCTCAGCCGGCGCCGCCAGGCAGACCTCACGGCCGGTATCGTCGATGGCGCAGACCTCATCGGCGCTGGCCTGCCCGACAAGGCCGGCCAGCAGCACGAGCAAGAGCCCGACCACGCCCGACAGACGGTGAATCACTGGCGGCTCCCTACGGGCCAAAGTGGACGCTTACAAAGGCCGCCCGGCCGGCGTTGATGTAGTCATCGCCGTCAAAGAATTTTGCCGTAGCGTACTGCTTGTCCAGAACATTCTCGACGTTCAATCTGGCTGACCACATCGGCGCAAACTCCCAGCCGGCTCGCAGGTTGACGATGCCATAGCCCGGGAGTCGCTCTTGATTGTCAGGATCACTGTAACGTTGGTTCTGGGCGATCCATGACGCCCCCAGCGACCAGTCGCCCAGTTCACGATCGACATCGACACGCAAGCTCTGGGTAGCACGGTTCGGCAAGCGGTTACCCTCGTAAATCCCAGAGCGGTTTTCCGGGTTGGTATAAGTCAAAGCAGTTGCAACTATCCAAGTGTCGAGATTATAGCCTGCGGAAAGCTCGATACCACGAATTCGTGAGGTCGGCACATTATCTCTCAGAGTTTGCCCAGCAATCAGATTTTCTATATCGGTTTGATAAGCCGCTGCATCCCAAAACCACGACTCAAATTGACCACGAACTCCCAACTCCAGTGTTTCAGATGTCTCTGCCTCCAAATCAGGATTTCCAAATCCTGGATAGTAAAGATCATCAAAAGTCGGCGCCTTGAAGGCCGTACCATAATTCGCTCGTAATGTATGGTTGGCATTCAAATCGTAGCCCAGTGCCAGGCTACCGGTAACCTCTTCGCCATAAGCCTCGTTGTCATCGTGGCGCAAACTGGCCTGCAGCGAGACGGGGGAGAAGTCCAATAGTCCTTGTGCAAACACGGCAGTATTATGTCGACTCTCAACGTCATAAGAGCCCAAAAAACCGGTATCACTTCCTTCTACACTGTCTTCCACATGCTCTGCCCCAAGAATCAACTCGTGAGGGCCGAGATGAAGGGTGTTTTTCCACCTCGCTGTGTCTGTCTTGGTGTTAAAGTTTGAATTATAAGCGTAGTTGACACTCTCATCACGTGCCTCGCTCAGTGTCAACCTGCTGAGCCAAGTATCTGTTATTGGCAGCTCACCATAGACCCCAGCCACCTGCTGGACATAGTCAGTATCAGCTGGAAATCCACCTGCATCAAACTCGGTATTCCCGGTAGCTCGAAGCGCCAGCATGCCCACCTCCGCGCCACCGTCTAAGGTGTGCGAAAGCCTGACCAAGCCGGAAGTGTTGTCGTAGCTTTTCTCATCACCACCGCGACGCACCGGCACGCCCTCGGTATCGAAGCGGCTGGCTGCGAAATGGTAGCGGGTGCCGCCCTCGGCGCCGGAGAGACTGGCGGAGTAGCGTTGAGTCTCGAAGGAACCTCCGCCGACGGAAATGCTCGGTTGAGGATCACCCTCTTTCCCTTCGGGAGTGAACAGTTGGATCACGCCACCCACCGCATCGGCGCCGTAAAGGCTGCCGCGGGGGCCGCGCACGATTTCGGCACGTTCGAACATTCTTGGGTCGAGGTAGTGCCAGGAGGCGCCGCCAAGGGATGCCGAACGCAAGCGGATGCCATCAATCAACAGTAAGCTTTGATTATTGGAAGTACCGCGGATATAGACGTTACTGACCTTGCCAAAGCTGCCATTAGTGCTGACATCCACCCCGGGCTGACCGCGCAGCACATCCGTGATGCTGACGGGATCCTGGCGACGCAGGGCGGCCTCGTCGATCACGGTGACGGAGGAGAGGCTCTGGTCGGCGGTGCGGGGCGCCAGGGCAGCGGTCACGACCATCGGGTTGAGCTCGACGGAGGTGGACGCCGGGGCGGCGGTGTTCGACTGGGCGTGGACGGCCAGCGGAAGCGCGGCGAGGCCAAAGGCGGCCAGGCCCCGGGCAGAGTGATTTCTGGTTTTCATGATGTGTCCCTTGCTCACCGTGCTCACCCGCACGGCGTGATGGCGTGTTGTGCGCCGAGGCGGCAAGGGGTCGAGGATAAAGGACGAACGGAAAAAAGCGGCGCCGGCCCTGCCTCGAGGTCGCCCACCGCAACTCGGCATGAACTCTCGGGCCGGTCTCCGGGCTGACGAGAGAACGCCGGGCATGAAGCAGGCCCGACCTTCCGAACGACCGCCTTCCCGTGCAGCAGCACAGTGGCGTGATGGCCGTTCTTTCCTCGATCACCGTTGCGGGGGCAGCGTCGGAATGAGATCACCGACTTCCCGTTTCACTGGCAGACGCATCCACCAGCACCTGAGAGTGCGCGTAAGCTAGCAACCCCCCGGTGAAGCGTCAACGCGCATCGCCCAGCAGTTTGACCTGGCTCAGGCGACCTGCCATGGGCTGACAGATCCGCGTCGCACACTTATACTGATTATAAATACAGTAAAAAGGCATCCCCGATGGTCCACCAGCCGAACCGCGATGGGGTGGCTCGCAAGGGTCGCGGCGCCACCTATGCCCCCCACAACCGCTTCGCCCCGACCACCAGCGAGCCGGTCGACGACGGCTGGTGGCAGGAGGAGGCGCCGACGAGCCTGGCCACCGAGGTGCGCGAGGAGCACACCCGCAGCGCCCTGGCCTGGAACAGCTCTCCCGACCTGCCCTTTGACCGCTCGATCAACCCCTATCGAGGCTGCGAGCATGGCTGCATCTACTGCTACGCCCGGCCGAGCCACGCCTACTGGGACCTCTCCCCGGGGCTCGACTTCGAGACGAAGCTGATCGCCCGCACCGGCCTGCTGGAGCGCCTGCGGGACGAGCTGTGCCGGCCCGGTTACCAATGCCGGCCCATCAATCTCGCCGGCAACACCGATGCCTACCAGCCCCTGGAGGCCCGCTACGCCACCACCCGCGCCATCCTGGAACTGTTGCTCGAGTGCCGCCACCCGGTGACCCTGGTCACCAAGGGCGGGCTGATCCTGCGCGACCTCGACCTGCTCCGGGCCCTGGCCAAGCAGCGCCTGGTGCGGGTAATGGTCAGCCTGACCAGCCTCGATACCGAGCTGAAGCGCACCCTGGAGCCGCGGGCCGCCTCCCCGTCGGCAAGGCTGAGAGTGATCCGCACCCTGGCCGAGGCCGGTATCCCGGTGGGTGCCCTGGTCTCGCCGGTGATTCCGGGGCTGACCGACCATGAGCTCGAGCGCCTGCTCAAGGCCGCCGCCGACGCCGGAGCCACTACAGCCGGCTGGATGCTGCTGCGCCTGCCCCGGGAGGTCGCCCCGCTGTTCGAGGCGTGGTTAGTCGAGCACTACCCCGAACGGGCCGGCAAGGTGATGAGCCTGATCCGCCAGTGCCGCGGCGGCGCCGACTACGACCCGCGATTCGGCACGCGCATGCGGGGCGAGGGGGTGTTTGCGGAACTCCTGGAGCAGCGCTTCCACAAGGCCTGCCGCCGCGTTGGTTTGAATGATCCAGCGGCCATGGCGAGCCAGCCACTGGATACCTCGGCCTTCCGTCCACCCCGCGCCCAGGGCGATCTCTTCGAGTAGCGGGCCGAGCTTACCCCCGACGATTCCCTGCTATGCTGGAATATTGTAAGACATGGAGTGAGGGAACACTCCGGCACGACAATCACAACACCGGCCCGGCACGCGCACAGGACGACCCGACCAGCGCCAGCCAGAGCCTGCCAGGAGTCCCGCCATGACACGACTACCCCCCGATGCCAAGACACGCGGCATCCATGAGCTCTATGCCGAGGATCCCGAGGCCGCGGATCTCAAGCTCTGGGGCCGCGAGGTGGATCCCGTGAGCCGCCGGGGCTTTTTGAAACGCTCCAGCCTGCTCGCCATGGCGGCCGCCGTGGGGGGCTCCATCCCCTTCGCCGACCGCATGCCGGGCGGGCTCATCCCCGCCGCCCTGGCCCAGAGCGACGAGCCCTTCACCCTCGAGGGCAAGGAGGGGCTGACCGTCCTCAACGACAGGCCCATCAACGCCGAGACCCCCGCTCACCTGCTGGACGACGACATTACCCCGGCCAAGCACATGTTCGTACGTAACAACGGCATTCCCCCGGCGGTGGAGAACATCGACGTCGATGCCTGGCAGCTGGAGATCGGCGGGGAGTCCTGCGAGAACCCCCAGAACTTCTCCATCGCCGACCTCAAGGAGAGGTTCGAGCACCACACCTACCAGCTCCAGGTGGAGTGTGGCGGCAATGGCCGCAGCGAGTACGTGCCCTCGGCCAGCGGCAACCAGTGGACCACCGGCGCGGTAGCCTGCCCCACCTTTACCGGGGTGCGCCTGCGCGACGTGCTCGAGGCCTGCGGAATCAAGGACGATGCCGTCTACATCGGCTACTACGGCGCCGATGCCCATGCCAGCGGCGACCCCAACAAGGATCCGATCTCGCGCGGGGTCCCCATGGAGAAGGCCCTGGAGGACGAGTCGCTGATCGCCTGGGCGATGAACGGCGAGGACATCCCCTATCTCAATGGCCACCCGCTGCGCGTGGTGTGTGGCGGCTGGCCGGGGTCGGTCTCCGGCAAGTGGTTGCAGCGTATCGTGATCCGCAACCAGAAGCATGACGGCACCAAGATGGGCGCCCCCTCCTACAGCGTGCCCAAGCACCCGGTGGCGCCGGGCAGCAACGTGCCCAACGAGGACTTCGTCACCATCCAGTCAATGCCGGTGAAGTCGCTGGTCACCTTCCCGAAGTCAGGCATCGACCATGCCCTCGGCGAGGCCATGACGGTGCGCGGCCATGCCTGGGCCGGCGACCTGGCCGTGAAGGAGGTGCAGGTTTCCATCGACTTCGGCGCCACCTGGCAGAAGGCCGAGTTGAAGGAAGCCCCCAACCGTCTGGCCTGGCAACGCTGGACCACCACGGTGGAGTTCCCCGAGCCCGGCTACTACGAGGTGTGGGCCAAGGCCACCGACGAGGAAGGCCGCGCTCAACCCATGGTCGTCCCGGGCTGGAACCCCAAGGGCTATCTCAACAACGCCTGCCATCGCATCGCGGTCCAGGTGGCCTAGGAGGTAGCCATGAAACGCTTGCATGTGCTGGCCATGCCGACGCTGGGGGCGGCCCTGCTGTGTCTTCCCCTGGTGGCGGGGGCTCAGGAAACGGACCCGGACACCGGCCTGGTCAAGGCCGAAGGCTGGGATACGGTGCGCAGCAACTGCACCGCCTGCCATTCGGCCAAGCTGGTGACCCAGAACAGCGGCACTCGCAACCACTGGGAGAACCTGATCCGCTGGATGCAGGATACCCAGGGGCTCTGGGAGTTCCAGGCCGAGACCGAGGAGACCCTCCTCGACTATCTGGCCGAGTACTACGGTCCCAAGGAGGACACACGCCGCCCGGCACTGCCGCGCACGCTGATGCCGGACAACCCCTATCCCACGGTCGCCGACTCCGGCTGATCTGCGACGTGGTTACCCACGAACAACAGGCCCCTCGCGAGGGCCTGTTCTCGTTCGGGTCAGGGAACCGACAAGGGAAGGGATCAGGGAATCAGCAGCGCAGCACCGGAAAGCCGTCCGGCGCGCTGGTCCTCCAGCGCCTGATTGGCCTGCTCCATTTCGAGTGGCCTGCCCGGGGCATGGCACGCATGGACTCACTCATCGGCTCTCCTCCTGCTGGTGCATACAGTCGCTGCCCGCAGGATAGCTTAGGAGCCTGTCGGATTTGACCGATCGTCGCGAGAGATTCGCGATTTCGAGACAAGTTTATCGATCTGATGAGGCGAATAGCGCGCTATTTAACGAATCAGATCGAATAAAATTGGCCGAAAGACCGGATCTCGCAGTAGATCAGCGTTAAGTCCGACAGGCTCCTGGGGCTCAGGCGGAGACCTTGACCTCGTACCCGGTGAACTTGCGCAGGTTGATCACACCGCTGTCGAGGATCAGGTACTGCCCCTTGATGCCCAGCAGGGTGCCGGCCACCAGGGGATTCTTGTCGAGATTGTGGGAGACCACCTTGGCGGGAAACTCCAGCACCGGGTAGTCGAAGCTCAGCGGCGACTCGTCCAGGGGGCGAATGGCGTCGGCCCCGAAGCGTTCGCGCAGATTGGCCAGACCGGCCTCGAGGCGAGCCAGCAGGCGGTCCCGCTCGGCCACCAGGTCAAGGGGTTCGGTTTCGCCCTTGAGCATGGCCCGCCAGTTGGTGCGATCCGAGACCTCCTCCTTGAACAGCACCTCGACGAAGCCCGACTGCTGTCGGGTATCCACCTCCAGGATCGGCAGGGCCTGCACGGCCCCCTGGTCGAGCCAGCGGGTCGGCATCTGGCTTGAGCGGGTGATCCCCACCTTGAGGCCGGAGGCGTTGGCCAGGTAGACCACATGGGGCTGGAAACAGTGGCGCTCGGCCCAGCCGGGCTCGCGGCAGGTCCCTTCGAAGAAGTGGCAGAGCTCCGGCTTCATGATACAGGTGTCGCACTGGGCGAGCCGCTTGAAGCACGGATAGCAGTAACCCTGGGCAAAGCTCTTCCGGGTGGCCCGGCCACAGTGGGTGCAGGCGATGGCGCCGGTCCACTCCAGCCGCAAGGGCTTGCCGAGCCGAGCGTTGAGGTCGAGCCGGGCCTCCCCGGCCCGCAGCACGTAGCGAGCCGGGGATCCCGGCTCGACGGCCATCTTGCTCAGGCAGCCCTGCAGCGCCGTGGCGGCCTCGATCGACTCAGTCACGGCTGGCATCCCGGGCCAGGCCGGCCCGTTCGGGGGGCACGTCGGTCCCGCTGCTGGCGCTGCCGCAGGTGCGTCGCTGCAGGTAGCCGACCCGCTGCTCATCGGGCACCTGGTTCTCCACCTCGTAGCGCATCACCGCCTCGAGGCAGAGCTCGGTCTGCTCGGCCGTCAGCATCCGGCCATCCGGCCACTTGCGCAGTGACACGGCCCGCTTGAGGCTCTCGTAGATGGACGGGGTCATCTGCTGGATCATGCGATCGAAGGTCATCTCGCTCATGACGGGGTCTCTCAGGATTGACGGCGGGCACGGCCTGAATGATACCAGCCCAGCGCCAGGCCCACGACCAGCCCGCCCAGGTGCGCCTCGTTGGCTACGTTGCCGAACCCCACCATGGCGGCCATGTCGGTCATCGCGAAGACCAGCCAGCCGAGCATGAAGACCACCAGCATCTGGGGCACGAAGAAGCCGCTGCGCGGTGCGCGCCGCGACATCAGCCAGACATAGGCCAGCAGCGCGAAGTCGACGCCGGACATGCCGCCGAACAGCACGGTCCCGGTGGCATACTGGGCCAGGTTGGCGCCGATGCCGGCGACGAGCAGCAGCGTCAGCATCCGCATGCTGCCCTGCAATGCCTCCACCTGGCGGCCGAAGTACCATAGCCACAGCATATTGAAGATCAGGTGCATCCAGCCGAAGTGCAGGAAGGCCGGTGACAGCAGCCGCCACACCTGGCCCGAGGCGAGCGCCTCGCCGAGGTTGCCGAAGGCCAGGCCGCCATTGGCCACGACCACCGGCACGACGGTCAGCGCCGCGACCACGCGGTCACCAAGCACCCCCATCGCGGCGAAGACCCCCAGGCACAGCGCCAACGCGAGAGAGGTTACCGGCACCTGACGAAAGGGGCCGAGCAGCTCACCGGGCGAACGCCTGGCCGCCGGCGCCTGCTCGGGCATCAGCGGCTCGCCCTGCCGCCAGCGCTCAAGCAGCCTGAGCATCGCGTCATGCTGCTCGGGGTCGACCAGCCACAGCACCTGCCCCTCGCTCTCCTCGGTGACGCGATGGCCGATGCGATGGGCCCACAGGGCGCGGCGCAGCTCACGGGTATCGACATCGTGGGGCAGCAGGATTACCCGATACATGGCCTCTCCAGCTGGTGACGAGCACGCCGTGACGGCGGGTGCAGGCCACGCAAAGAAAAAGTCCGGCGGAGGGGACCGCCGGACAAGAGCAAGGGATCATTCAAGGGAACACCTACTCTGATGGCGTGAATGGGCGAGAGTTCAATCCGATGACCCGCCTTTATTGTGACAAATTGTATCAATCGAAATCGATCTCCCAGGGCTGTGGCCGGGCCTCTTCCTCGCGTGGCACGCGGACCCACACGAAGTGGTTGGCATCGAGCGTAGGCTCGCCGCTCCAGCGGTAGGCCACCAGACGGCCGAACTTGACGGCGCTGTAGTCCAGGCAGGCGACGTTGGCGGCGGGCAGGGCCGGGATCCCCTCGCACCAGTAGTGGCCGATGAACAGCGGCGGCTGCTCGGGCCCATAGTAGCTCAGTCGCGAGCGCTGCTCGGCGGAGAGCTCGCGACGCTCCAGGTCGCCGGGCAGGTTATCCGGCTGGAAGATGACGTCGCCCCAGGTCTGAGGGTGCCGGGCCCAGAAGTGGGCACGGAAGCTGCGCCGGGTGAAGCCGTCGCCCGAGTGGATCTCCACGCCCTCCGGCAGGGGCAGGTGGGTACCCCGCGTCAGGCGGTCGAGGATACGGAATTCCAGGGTCCCCGGCACCATCGAGGCGGCCAGGAAGGCCTCATCGATGCGTCCATCGGGATACTCGCGGCGCAGCGCGTCCACGAGCGGCTGGTCCCAGCAGGCATGCACCACCCGCAGGCCGTCAAGTTCCAGGCACAGCGGAATCTCCAGGAACCAGGCGAGCGCCTCCTCCCACTCCTGGGGGTGGTCGTGGTACTGCTCCAGGGTCTCCTTGATGATGCGATTGTGGCGCGGCGTGTGCTCGCGCAGCCACTCGCGCCCCAGGGTGCCGGGGGCGCGATGGCAGTAGGCCAGGGCATTGTACTCGTGGTTGCCCATGACGATATGGGCCTCGCCCTCCTCCACCATCCGCCGGGCGATGCTGACCGCCAGGCGGATGCGCGGCCCGCGGTCGATCAGGTCGCCGAGGAAGATCACCTTGCGGCGCGGATGGCGATAGACACCGCCACGCTGGTGGTAGCCGAGACGTTCGAGCAGTGAACCCAGGGTCGCACCACAGCCGTGGACATCGCCGATCAGGTCGTAGCCTTCGAGGCCGCCTTGCATGTTCACGTCGCTCCTCACCTCAGTCACCCAGGCGGTTGCTCCAGCCCAGCTTGCTGCGCAGGACCTCGTAGAAGTTGTGGCCCAGCGGGTGGACCAGCTGCACCCGCCGGGGCTTGCGCCGGATCACCAGCACATCGTCGGGCTTGGCCACCGCGCGGGTCTGGCCATCGCAGCTGATATGCGGATAGGTCTGGTTGGTCTCGCCGATATGGATGCGGATCTCGCTGGCACCATCGATGGCGATGGGACGACTCGACAGGGTGTGCGGGAACATCGGCACCAGGGTGATGACATCGAGCTTGGGATGCATGATCGGTCCGCCACCGGAGAGGGCATAGGCCGTGGAGCCGGTGGGCGTGGCGATGATCAGGCCGTCGCTGCGCTGGCTGTAGACAAACTGGTCGTCGATGAACAGCTCGAACTCGATCATGCGCACCGCCTTCCCCGGGTGCAGCACCACCTCGTTCAGGGCATCGCCATTGCCGACCTGGACATCGCCCCGGTAGAGCTCGGCATCCAGCAGAAAGCGCTCCTCGAGCTCAAAGCGGCCCTCGAGCACCTCGCCGACGCGCGCCTCGATCTCGTCGGGCGAGATGTCGGTGAGAAAGCCCAGGCGCCCGCGGTTGACGCCCAGCACCAGGGTCCCGCTGTGGCAGAGGGTACGGGCGGCGCCGAGCAGGCTGCCATCGCCGCCGACCACGATCACCAGGTCACAGAGCTCGCCGAGCAGGCGGCGGCTGGCCTCGGGATGGCCATGGTCGAGCAGCACGGTGGCGGTCCTGTCCTCGATGATGACGTGGTAGCCACCGGCATCGAGGAAGCGGATCAGGCGCTTGAGGGTATCAACCACCTTGGCGCTGCCCAGGCGGCCGATCAGACCGATGTTCTTGAAGGTTGGCATGCGCGGGCCTCTCGCTTCGCGGCCGGTCATTATGGCGACTGGCCACGAGGCGGGCAAACGCGCTCAGGCGGCCTGGAGGCTGCGGCGCTTCAGCCACCACTCATTGAGCGCCAGCGAACCGACGATGATGGCGCCGCCCAGGCCCAGGCGTACGAGGTCGGCATCGCGGTTCCAGATCACCAGGTTGACCAGCAGGCCCGCGGGAATCAGGGCATTGTTCATGATTGCCAGGGCACCGGCATCGACCCGGGTAGCCCCCAGGTTCCACAGGAAGTAGCCCAGGCCCGAAGCCACCAGCCCCAGCCACAGCAGCACGCCCCACTGGACTCCGGTGGAGGGCAGGCCGGCCGCATTGCCCAGCAGCGCGAAGGCGGGCACGGCAACCGCCAGGGCGCCGAGGTAGAACCAGCCGAATACGCTGTGACGGGGCAGCGAGGCGGGCAGGCCCGCCGAGAGGCGCCGATAGCCCACCTGCCCCAGGGCAAAGCAGAGGTTGGCCCCCTGGACCACCAGGAAACCCGTCCAGAAACCGCTGTCTAGCCCCTGGTAGCGAATCACGGCCGCGCCCAGCACGGCCAGCGACGCGGTGACCAGGTAGAAGGGCGTGAAGCGCCCAAAGAGCGCATCGTCGAGCAGGGCGATATAGATCGGCGTGAAGATGGTGAACAGCAGCACCTCCGGCACCGAGAGCAGCAGGAAGGACTGGTAGAAGAAGATGTACATCACGCCCAGCTGAACGGCCCCCAGCCCCATCAGGGCGAGCCGTTGACGGCCGCGCAGCAGCGAGGGCCGCAGGAAGGGCAGGAAGACCAGCGCCGCCAGGCCGATCCGCATCAGGACCGCGAAGTAGCTGTCCACCTGGCCAGCCAGGTAGACGCCGATAAGCGAGAACGAGAACGCCCAGAGGACGGTGACACCGACGAGAAGGCCCAAGGTCAACTCCTGATGGCAAAGAGGGTTGACGCCGATTATACCCGTCGTGCGCGCCGAGCAAAGCCCGCCTGCGTGATCCGCCCCCTCAGCGCGAGGCGTGTCGCAGCCACCAGAGCGCGTGCAGGACCCCGGGCAACCAGCCCAGCAGGGTCAGCGCCAGGCTGGCCACCACTCGCCCGCCGCCGCCCCGCGAGAGACCGACAGCCAGCGGCGGCAGCAGCACCGCCAGGACATGCAGGGCAAAGCGTGGATCGGCAGCCGTTGTCCGGCGCTGCCCTTGGCTTTCATCCTGCTCGGGCGCTGCCAGTGTCCGATCGACACGGGCGCGGTCGCCCGCCGCCGGGGTGAAGTGCTGAACGGCCTCGCGGGACTTGTGCTCGAGTGCCTGGCGATGGGCCTCGTGGTCGATCTTCTGTTCGAGTGACTCGGCCCCTTTGGCCAGGGTCTCATGATAGCGCTCCCACTCCTCCCAGTCGAAGGGCGTCCCCGCCCGGGGACCGTGCTCTCCGGCTTCCCGCGCCCGCGACCAGGCCTTCTCCTCCAGGGTATTGGGGCGCTCCTGGTCTCGCTTGACGTCCAGCCCCTTTCTCGCCATGTACTCCCGAGCATCCATCAGGCGACTCCCTTGGTCGTTGTACGCCGGCGCCGCGGCCGGCCCATGTTCCAGAGTGTGCCATATTGGAGCCGGGAACCGGGGCCAGGTTCCTGAGCCCTGGCCGGCGTGGAGAAGCGTTGGCGGCGCGCGTACCGAGGATTCCCGCGAGTCGGCTATGCTGGAGACGAGACACGGCTGCGGCCCGTGCCAAGCATCGCGAACGCTGGCTGCAGCCCAGGCCATTATTGTCCGGCACAAGGAGACACGCCATGCCCAACAAGGCCCCCACCACCGTGCGCGAGATCATGTCCCGCGACTGCTACCGGGTCACCGGCAAGACCTCGGTCTCCACCCTGGCCGAGGGCCTGGCGCTGCATCGCCTGCCCGGGGTGCCCGTGGTCGACGAGCGAGATCACCTGATCGGCTTCATCTCCGAGCAGGACGTGATGGGCAAGGTGCTGGAAAGCTCCTACCTCAACGAAGAACCGCCGCTGGTTCGGGAACTGATGCGCGACGAGGTGCTCTCGGTGCCGCCCAACAAGAGCATCACCGACCTGGCCCAGGAGATGCTCGGCGCCAAGCCCAAGGTCTACCCGGTGGTCGAGCAGGGCCGACTGGTGGGCATCGTCACCCGTCGCGACGTGCTCAGCGCGCTGCTGCGCATGCGTCACTCCTGACCCGGCCTGCCCTCGCCCCCTGGACACCCGGCCCGGCGCCGGGTGTCGTCGTCTACCGGAATGCGACAAGTAGTGGCGACAAAGAAAAGCCGCCCCATGAGGCATGGGGCGGCAAGATCGAAAGTGCAAGCGGAGGCAACAGTGTTAGCGACTGCTATCGCGTTGCTGCCTACGCCCATTCAGACAGCGCCACGCAGAAAAGTTCGTCGGAGAGGAAAAAAATTCGGTGCCGGAACGTTTCCCGAGCTCGCCACCTTCCGTCGAAAGCGCCGGCAAGGCAGAGAAAAACAGCGACTTAGCGGGAAGAGTGCAAAAAAGACCCGGGACGGCTTGCAAAAGCTAACCGATTGGTTTTACTATCGAAATCGCCTCGCGGGTGTAGCTCAATGGTAGAGCAGAAGCTTCCCAAGCTTAAGACGAGGGTTCGATTCCCTTCACCCGCTCCAACACGGCGTTATCAAGCGACCGCCCTCCCTCGCAAGCACCTGATTCTCCTCGAAACCCTGTCACACAGCGTCACTGCACGTCATCGCGGATGGCTGGGATTCGTGTACGGCATCATGTATGTTTCGAGCACGCTCTGGCCTTCTCGACAGGGATGCAGAGAATTCCCATCAGCGCCGACCGCGTCTCGTTATCGGCCGTTAGCCGAGAGCATCTCGGGCCTGTTGGCGCCGATGGCCGCCACACCACCATCAGCCCTGGGCTCTGACATATCCTGCACCACCGGGCCTCGTGGCGACCGGGCCCGGCCATCCGGAGTCGCGAAACATGGCCCTCTTCCTACTGGTTCTCGTTGTCTGCCTGGCCATCTTCGGCGGCATGATCGCCCTGCTGATGCTCTCCGGCACCCCGCGCTACCGCACCGAGCCCGAGCACCTGCTGGAGCTGTTCGACAAGGCGCTGGAGAGTCGCGTCGGCGAAACCGAATGGAACGCCATCATCGGCTACCCGATCCGCCATGACGACTACCTGGACGGGATCCGGCGCCGCGCCCAGCGCTTGATGGACGAGCACGGGCGCCATGGCCGCGTGACCCGCGGCAAGCCACTGCTCGATGCCACCGGCCAGGAGGAGCTCGCGGCTCTTCGCGACCACCTGGCGGCGCATACCTCGCTGCAGCGCCGCCAGGACTGAGCCCGGGACGGAGCCCGGGACGGAGCCCAGCGTTGATGCGCCATCCGGCAGAGTGTGGTGTCATTATCTCGACATGCCCAGCCGGAGGCCGTCCATGACCAGTGCCATCCGCCAGATCCCGCTCGACACCGCGATCCACCACCATGCCCACGATTTCCACCAGATCGTGATCGGCCTGCGCGGCGAGGCGGAGTTCGAGATCGAGGGGCTGGGAGGCTCCATCTCGGCCTTCTCGGGCTGCATCGTGCCGGCCAACCACATGCACTACTACGCCGGGACCGGCGACAACCGCCAGCTGATCCTCGACCTGCCCTGCGATACCTTCGCGGTCACCGGGCATCACCACGAACTGGTGCGCCTGTTCGATGCCCCGCGCTTCTTCGCGCTGGACACCTCGCTGCGCCACTACCTGGACTTCCTGCTCCATGAGCTCAGCCTGCTCTCCCGCCAGGCGCCCATCGACCCCCTCCACAACGAGCGCCTGGCCGGCACCCTGCTGGGCTCCCTGCATGCCCGTCTGGCCACCGAGCCGCCGGCACCTGGCCGCCCCCTCGACCTGGCCGCCCTCGACCGCTTCATCGACCGCCACCTGGGCAACCGACTGCGCGTGGCCGACCTGGCCGCCGAGGCCTGCCTGAGCGAGGCGCACTTCAGCGAACGCTTCCGTCAACGCACGGGGCTCTCCCCCTGGCAGTACGTGATGCGCCGCCGGCTCGACTGCGCCAGGCAGATGCTGCAGCAGAGCCACCTGCCGCTCTCCGAGATTGCCGCCCTGACCGGCTTCACCAGCCAGAGCGCCCTGTCCCGGGCCTGCCGGCAGGCCTTCGGTCACCCTCCCAGCCAGCTGCGCCGCGCCGGGGGCCAACGGCTCGCCTCGCCCGCCCCATGCCGTTAGACGAAGGTCGAAAATTCAACCCTCCTGCGGCCAAAAACCGTGGAAACGTGAAATCGGGCCGGCAAATCGACAAGCAAGACCCCGCCTGCCGCCCTAACCTCTGGGAATGCCCCGCGACCGCCTGCGACCCTTCGCCGCAGCGGCCGGGTCCTGCCCTCTGACGACGGGTTACAACCGGGGGACCTAGATGCTCAACGCCCACACCATGCTCGACGCCAGCACCTGGCGCCAGGAACTCGACACCCTCTTCGCCCGCATCAGTGACCACTACGTGGTCGACGAGAACGCCTTCGTCGGCGAGCTGGTCAAGGTCCTCGATGCCGATAGCGAGGACTTCCGGCGCATCGCCGGCAAGACCGCCGAGCTGGTGCGCGAGGTCCGCGAGATGGATACCGCCGTCGATACCATCGACGAGCTGCTTCAGCAGTACAGCCTGGACACCCATGAGGGGCTGATGCTGATGTGCCTGGCCGAGGCCATGTTGCGCATTCCCGACAAGGCCACCGCCGATGCCCTGATCGAGGACAAGCTGGGCCCGGCCGACTGGAAGGCCCACGTCGGCAAGAGCGAGTCCTGGATGGTCAACGCCTCCACCTGGGGGCTGCTGATGACCGGGCGCGTGGTGACCATGGACAAGCCGCGCGAGGGAAGGCCCTCGACCTTCATCAACAAGATGGTCAACCGCATGGGCGAGCCGGTGATCCGCCGCGCCATGTATGAGGCCATGAAGATCATGGGCAGGCAGTTCGTGCTCGGCCGTGACATCGACGAGGCGCTGAAGCGCTCGAAGCCGCTGTTCGACAAGGGCTACACCTACTCCTACGACATGCTCGGCGAGGCCGCCCGCACCCGGGCCGATGCCAGGCGCTATTTCGACGACTATGCCCGCGCCATCGAGCAGGTCGGCAAGACCAGCAGGGCGCTGTCGTCGAAGACCCCTTCGCCCTCGATCTCCATCAAGCTCTCGGCCCTACACCCACGCTACGAGTTCGGCCGCCGCAAGCAGGTGCTGCGCGAGCTGGTCGGCAGCGTGCGCGAGCTCGCCGCCATGGCCCGCGAGCGTGACGTCGCGATAACCATCGATGCCGAGGAAGTCGACCGCCTGGAGATCTCCCTGGAGGTGTTCCGCGCCGTCTACGAGAGCGAGACCTGCAAGGGCTGGGGCCACTTCGGCCTGGTGGTCCAGGCCTATTCCAAGCGCGCCCTGCCGGTGCTGCACTACCTCAACCGCCTGGCCGAGTCCCAGGGCGACGAGATCCCGCTGCGCCTGGTCAAGGGCGCCTACTGGGACACCGAGATCAAGGAGTCCCAGCAGCTCGGCGTCGACGGCTACCCGGTCTTCACCCGCAAGGCCGCCACCGACGTCGCCTACCTGGTGTGCGCGCGCTTCCTGCTCTCCGAGGCGACTCGCGGGCACATCTTCCCGCAGTTCGCTACCCACAACGCGCATACCATCAGCACCATCCTCGAGCAGGCCAACGAGGCCACCCGGGCCTTCGAGTTCCAGCGCCTGCACGGCATGGGCGAGGCGCTCTATGATGCCGCCCTGAAGCGTGCCCCCGAGGGTACCTACTGCCGCATCTATGCGCCGGTGGGGGCCCACAAGGACCTGCTGCCCTACCTGGTGCGCCGCCTGCTGGAGAACGGCGCCAACTCCTCCTTCGTGCACCAGCTGGTGGATCCCAAGGTGCCGGTGGAGTCGCTCTGCGCGCACCCGGTGGATACCCTGCGCCAGTACGGCCGCTACGCCAACCCGCAGATTCCGCTGCCGGCCGACATCTATGGCCCCAGGCGTCGCAACTCCCGCGGCTTTGACCTCAACATCCGCAGCCAGTATCAGCCGCTGATGGACGCCATGGCGAAGACCATGGACAAGACCTGGCAGGCCGGTCCGCTGCTGGCCTTCGAGGTCAAGGCCGACCCGGCCAATACCCATGAGGTGACCTGCCCCTACGACCGCCGTCGCCAGGTCGGCACCATCCAGTGGACCACCCAGGAGCAGGCCGGCAAGGCCCTGGACGCCGCCTGGGCGGCCTTCCCGCGCTGGGAGGCCACGCCGGTGGCCGAGCGCGCCGCCATCGTGCGTCGCCTCGGCGACCTGATGGAAGCGCACATGGCCGAGCTGATGACGCTCTGCTCCCGGGAGGGCGGCAAGCTGCTCACCGACGGCATCGACGAGGTGCGCGAGGCGGTGGACTTCTGCCGCTACTACGCCATGAAGGCCGAGGAGCTCTTCGCCAAACCGACCCGTCTGCCGGGGCCGACCGGCGAATCCAACGACCTGATGATGGGTGGCAAGGGCGTGTTCGCCGCCATCAGCCCCTGGAACTTCCCGGTGGCGATCTTCTGCGGCCAGCTGGTCGCCGCCGCCGTGGCCGGCAACACCGTGCTCGCCAAGCCCGCCGAGCAGACCTCACTGATCGCCCACCGGGTGATCGAGCTGCTTTACGAGGCCGGCATGCCCCGAGACGTGGTGCAGCTACTGCCCGGCGACGGCCCCACCGTGGGCAGCGTGCTGACCAGCGACCCGCGCATCACCGGGGTCGTGTTCACCGGTGGCACCGACACCGCCCAGATCATCAACCGCGCCCTGGCCGCGCGCGACAATGCCCCGCTGCCCACGCTGATCGCCGAGACCGGTGGCATGAACGCCATGATCGTCGATTCCACCGCCCTGCCCGAGCAGGTGGTGGTGGACGCGGTCCGTTCGGCCTTCCAGAGTGCCGGCCAACGCTGCTCGGCCTTGCGGGTGCTCTACCTTCAGGAGGACGTGGCCGACCGGGTCATCGAGATCCTCAAGGGGGCCATGGACGAGTTGCAGGTCGGCGACCCCCGCGACCTGGGGACGGACGTGGGCCCGGTGATCGACGAGGACGCCCGCCAGGGCCTTACCGCCCATATCGAGAGGCTGAAGGGCGAGGGTCGCCTGGTGGCCGAGACACGCCTCGATCCGGCACAGACGGCCGACGGCACCTTCGTCGCGCCGGTGGCCTTCGAGATCGACGGCATCGAGGCGCTCGAGCGCGAGCAGTTCGGCCCTGTACTGCACATCGTGCGCTACAAGGCCAGCGAGATCGACCGGGTGGTCGACGCCATCAACGGGCGAGGCTATGGCCTGACCTTCGGCGTGCACAGCCGCAACGAATCTTTCGCCGAGGAGATCGCGAAGAAGATGCGCGTTGGCAATATCTACGTCAACCGCAATATCATCGGTGCCG
Source organism: Halomonas gemina (assembly GCF_023554995.1). Lineage (GTDB taxonomy): Bacteria > Pseudomonadota > Gammaproteobacteria > Pseudomonadales > Halomonadaceae > Halomonas > Halomonas gemina. The sequence goes on along the minus strand of NZ_JAMJPK010000005.1, from coordinate 72,847 downwards.
TGGTCGGCGTTCAGCCATTCGGCGGCCAGGGGCTCTCCGGCACCGGACCCAAGGCCGGCGGACCGCACTACCTGCTGCGCTTCGCCACCGAGAAGACGGTGACCGTGAATACAGCCGCCCTGGGTGGCAATGCGTCACTACTCGCGCTGGGAGACGAGTGAACCTCACTCATCAATACAACAACATGGAGGGACCCCCTATGGTTGAAAACGATGCCACCATCGGCCTCACGTTCGCGCTCGACCTGATCGTGATGCTCGCCATCAGTGTTCTGGCCTGCAGACCTACCAACAAGATGCCGGAGCTACGTCCGGCCTAATAATCGGGAGAAGTTTTTATGGCTATTGGTGTATGGATCAGTCTTTTTGCATACTTTGCGCTCATGATCGCCATCGGCTTTTATGCGATGCGCAAGGCCACGTCCACCTCTGAGGATTACATGCTGGGTGGCCGACAGCTCAGTCCACAAGTGGCGGCACTCTCGGCCGGGGCTTCCGACATGAGTGGCTGGTTGCTGCTGGGCTTGCCCGGTGCGCTCTTTGTATCGGGTTTAGGTCAGGCCTGGATCGGCATCGGCCTGCTCGTGGGGGCGTTTTTCAACTGGACGCTGGTCGCACCACGCCTTCGCGAACAGACGGTGCACTATGGCAATGCGATCACCATTCCGGAATTCCTGGCGAACCGGTTCCCGACCCGCGCCATGTCGTTGAGGACGGTATCCGCTATCGTCATCGTGGTCTTCTTCGCGGTGTACACGGCGTCAGGCCTGGTGGCAGGCGGCAAGCTGTTCGAAAGCGCATTTTCCGACGTCATCAACATCGGAGGCATGAGCGACTACGCGGCGGGCGTCTACATCACACTGGGCGTGGTACTTGCCTATACCGTCGTCGGCGGCTTCCTGGCCGTGAGCCTGACGGACTTCGTGCAAGGCTGCATCATGATGCTGGCCCTGGTGATCATGCCGGCGGTGGTGCTCTTTGGCGAAGGTGGCGGGGGTTTCTCCCAGGCGTCACAGACCCTGAATGAGGTCGATCCCACGCTGCTGACCTGGACGGAGGGACTGACCTTTATCGGCTGGCTGTCTGCGGTGACCTGGGGGCTGGGGTACTTCGGGCAGCCGCACATCATCGTGCGCTTCATGGCCATCCGGACGCTGAAGGATGTTCCCATTGCCCGTAACATCGGCATGAGCTGGATGCTCATCTCCCTGATTGGTGCGATCTCTCTGGGTGTGTTCGGCCGGGCCTATGCAATCCGCAACGGCCTGGATGTCCAGGATCCGGAGACCATTTTCATCATCCTGGCAAACCTGCTGTTCCATCCGCTGGTCACCGGCTTCCTCTATGCGGCACTGCTGGCGGCGATCATGAGCACCATTTCCAGCCAGCTTCTGGTGTCGTCTTCATCACTGACCGAGGATTTCTATCGCCTGTTCCTGCGTAAAGAAGCTACCGACAAGGAGACCGTCCTCGTAGGTCGGATCAGTGTGATACTGGTTGGTCTGGTGGCAGCCGTCATTGCCTCTAACCCGGACTCTCAGGTTCTGGGGCTGGTCAGTAATGCCTGGGCCGGCTTCGGTGCGGCGTTCGGCCCGCTGATCATCCTGTCGCTGATGTGGTCGCGCACCAACGGGACCGGCGCCATCGCGGGCATGGTCATAGGTGCCGCCACCGTCATGATCTGGATTTCACTGGGCTGGAACGGCTCGTTCATGGGCGGTCCCGGCGTGTACGAGATCATTCCCGGCTTCATCGCGTCCTTCATTGCCATCCTGGTAGTGAGCAACGTGACTGCCGACGCCGGTGAATATCAGCAGATCACTCGCTAACGGAGCGCGCCTGACTGGCGCATAAGCAGAGTAGAAAGCCGCCCTCGGGCGGCTTTTCTCGTTTGCGGCTGGTCTTGTGCTTGCCGACGTTGCACGGCCCGTCACGGCGGATCAGGCCATGACCACCCGCACCAGCAGCACCAGGGTGAAGGCGCCGAGCGCCACCAGGCTCCAGGGGGGCGTGGTCATCCGCCGCAGCCAGGGCCGACGCGCCTCCAGCCCCATCGCCGCCATGAAGGCTGCCCCCAGCGCCCAGACCCCCAGCCCGATCAGCGGCAGGCGCACGCCCATCGGCAACGTGCTGATCAGGGCGGGCTGCCACAGCAGCCACAGCGCCAGTACCGCCGCCAGCAGCATCGCCCCCAGGGTCACGCCGGGCAGGCGTCGACGTGTCTCGGTCTCCATCTCGGCTCTCCTTGTCGCCTGCCCCCAGTCAAGCCGATTCACGGCCAGGACGCGAGCCCCGAGCACCACATGCCGACATTTTCTTGTACAAGTGTTGCATGTCGGCGACGGCCTCGTCGCCCAGCCGCGACAGGGTTATGCCGTTAAAGCCATATCTTATCGGCTATCACGGCCATGACAATTTTTTACAAGACTTATAGAAACGCCGTTTCCTATAATCGACTCAGAGATAAGCCATCCGGCACTGCGCCCCAGCGCAAAACGTCAGGAAAGAGAGGATTCATCCCATGCGCAAGACACGTCTGATCTCCGCCATCGCCCTCGCCGCCGGCTGCACCTTCGCCAGCCAAGTAGCCCTGGCCTATGGCGCCGGCGACATCTTCGTCCGCGGCGGCATCGCCAAGACGGAACCCGAAGGCTCCGACAACGGCAACCTCGGTGGCAGCGAGCTGACCATCGAGAGTGAGCGTGGCTACACCTACGGGTTCGGCTACCTGTTCAGCGACAAGCTCGGCGTCGAGCTCAACGGCAGCGAGAAGTTCGAGCATGGTCTGACCCTGGACGGCGCGTCCTCGGGCCTCAGCGTCGATCGCATGCCCGTCAACCTGATGGCCAACTACTACCCGCTGGGCGGCCTCGACTCCCGCGTCCAGCCCTATGCCGGGGTGGGCGTCAACTATACCCGCTTCTCCGCTGAGCCCAGCGGCGTCGACGTCGAGAGCACCTATGGCGCCGTCGGCCAGCTCGGCGTCGACCTCGCCGTGACCCGCAACCTGATGCTCAACGGCTTCGCCAACTATGCCGACGTCAGTGCCGACATCGAGTCGGGGGGCGCACAGATCGGCGAGGCCGACGTCGACCCGGTGACCGTCGGGGGCGGCGTGACCTACCGCTTCTGATCGAGGCAACCACCGCAAGACGCGGGGCCTTGGGCCCGGCGTCTTGCCTTCAGCCCCTTCATGCCATTGACCACTGACCCTTGCGCTGGATCAATAATTCCGTCGCGCCGGCGCGATAGACTGCTGGCATCTTCCGTTGCGGCAAGCGGCCGCACCCCCGAAACCAGGAGTCGACCCATGCGCAAGATCGCCCTCCCCACCCTGCTCGCCGCCGGCATCGCCGCCGCCGCCTTCACCGCCAGCACCCAGGCCTTCGCCTATGGCGCCGGCGACTTCTTCACCCGCGTGGGCGTGGCCAAGGTCGAGCCCAAGAGCGACAACGGTTCGCTGGCCGATGGAGCCTTTGATGTAGATGTTCAGGACGATAGCGCCTTTGCCTTTACCCTGGGCTATCGGTTTACCGACAAACTGGGCGTCGAGCTGCTGGCCGCCGAGCCCTTCGACCATGACATCGAACTCAACGATGCCAACTTGGCATCCACAGATCATCTGCCGCCGACCCTGACCCTGCAGTACTATCCGCTGGGCGGCACCGAGGCTTGCGTCCAGCCCTATGCCGGCATCGGCGTCAACTACACCCGCTTCTCCGATGAAAAGATCGCCACTGGTGCAGATTTCGAATTGGATGATTCCTGGGGTGCTGCCGGCCAGCTCGGCGTCGACCTGCTGATCGACGATAACTGGGCGCTCAATGCCGCCGCCTGGTACCTGGATATCGATACAGACGCCAGTCTGGACGGGAACGATATCGGCAAGGTCGAGATCGACCCGGTGGTGGTGATGGCGGGCCTCAGCTTCCGCTTCTGATCGCCGTCCGACACCACGAGGCCCGCCATTCGGCGGGCCTCGTTGCGTTCGGCATTGGCAGGCGGCTAGCGCGGCGAGTGGCGCGAGAGCCCCAGTGCGGCGAGGGTCGTCTCGTCGAGCCCGGCGACGGCCTCCACCGCCGAGAGCCGAGCATGGTAGGCGGAACTCAGGAAGGGCGCCCCGGCCAGCAAGTGCTCGAGATACTCCCGCGCCGGACGCAGCGCCTCGGCGGTGGTGCCCGGCGCGGCGATATAGACCCAGGCCTCGATGCTCCCCTCGCGGGTCACCACCGGCAGGCGGTGACGGTCGTACTCCCGGGGATAGCCCTCGAAGGGATCCATGTCCCGGATCTGTGCGGGCTGTTCCAGCTCGAACAGCGCGCCCTCCACGCGCTCGCCCGGCCGGGGTACCACGTTGGCGTGGGCGATGCCCGCCACCCGGGAGGCCTTGTCGAAGCGCAGCGCATGGTCATGCAGCACGCCGGCCAGCACCCGGCGGGTAGGACCGATGCGCGCCGCGACCCGGGCAGGGTTCATATTGCTGCCATAGGCAAAGTAGTAAGGCATGTCAGGGGTCCGGCGGTATCAGTTCTCGGTGACCAGGCGGTCGATCTCCTCGACCACCTTGCACATCAGCAGACGGTCGCTGGCCCGCGCGCCCTCCTGCTGCAGCCAGGCGTCCACCGCGGGGGCGACGTCGCAGGTCACCGGCATCGGCGAGCGCGACTCGACCAGGGCTTCCAGCCGAACGATGAACACGAAGCGCAGCCACTGGGGCAGCGTCATCGTGTCGATGCAAAACGGCTGGACGCTGCGGTAGGCCTCCGGCTCGGGTCGCTCCATGCGCCACAGGCTGGCGGCCTTCATGGTGGCCTCGAGCTCGCGCAGGGCGGTGCCGAGTTCGTCGTGAACGGTCATGGGCAGTCTCTTCGGTGCATGTGGGGCCATTATCCCCGTTCGGCCCCGCCGCTGGCCACCCCGCGGCCCCTTCCACCGCCTCGCCAGCCCTCTTGTGCACAGTGCACAGATATCCTGAACGGGCCTGTGGATAAACACTGGAAAGATTTCCCCTGGCCGCTTCCCATGGGCCATGGGGCAAACTGGTCAACAACTGATCAATGACGGATCGCGATGCGCACCCTCCAGGCGGCTGACAGCACCCCGACACCGCGGTAGAGTGCACGGTTCCTGACCCGGAGACAGCATGCAACCGATCCACAGCCTTCACGACTTCTTCCTGCGCAGCGGTGCCGAGGTGAGGCTCTACCACCTGGGGCGCCGGGTCGAGCCCTGCTCGCTCGACACCCTGGCCGCCTTCGAGGCCGGCGAGCTGGCGTGGCCGGCGCCCTGGCAGGGCACGGCACGCCTGGCCATGGTCTTCCGCCTGGGCGACCTGGAGGACCCGCTGATCTGGTTCCTGGCCCTGCCGCTCGACGAGCAGGGGCATCTGGACCCGGCCCCGCGGGACGCCTTCGTGCAGCGCCTGCTGGAGACCCTGGGCCACGGCGTGCAGGGCCTGGGGCGCACGGAGAGCGCCGGGATCGACAACCTGATGACGAACAACCCCCTGGCCTTCACCCCCGCGCTGCCCTTCCAGGCCGTGCTGCATGCGCGCGCCAGCCGGGATGCAGGCCTGCCCGCCAGCCAGCACCTCGAGCCGGTCGAGGCCTACCTGACCGGGCAGCAGGCGATCGACTGGCGCGCCCTGGGCCTGCAGGGGCTGGCCGACTTCGCGGTGCGCCTGGATGCGGAATCGAGCCGGACGCTGGCCGCACGCCTCGACACCCTGCCCGGCGAGGTGCTGACCTCGCTGTGCTACTGTCTGGAGCATGTGGCGATTGCCGACGACCTGGCCCAGGCCCTGCGCCGTCGCGGGGAGGCGGCGGGCCGCGCCGGGGACATCGAGACCTTCTGCGCCTGCGTGCGGGCCATGGGGGGCGCCTCGCGCGAGCTCGCCGGCGCCTGGTTCGACGTGCTGCTCGATGACCCGGACGCCTGCGGCCCCGACCTGCTGGCGGCCATCGCCGGACGCGGCTGGTACCATCTGGAAGACGGCAAGCGCCTGCCCCGCTTCCTCGCCCGCCTGGCCGAGACCCCCGGGGCCGACTTCACGGCCGTGGCCCGTGACCTGGCGCTGGTCCCGCGACTGCGCCTGCCGCTGCTGATGACGTTGCGCGAGGCCGGGCCAGACTCCGCCATCGGCCGCCGCCTGGCCGGCCTGTCACGCTGAGTGCAGAGACCTGGGAGCGAAGATGATGTTGAAAGAACTGCCCTACACGCCCAAGGCGGTGATCGGCCGCCGCGAGATGGTCGGCCTGCCGGAACTGCACCTGACGCTCTGCGCCAAGGCCGATACCGGCGCCCGGACCTCGGCCCTGCATGCCGAGGACATCGAGTCCTATGAAGAGGACGGCCATCTCTGGGTCAGCTTCACGACCCGCAGCGGCGGCCCCGGCACGCCGGCCCACGTCCACCGCATGCACCTGCACGACCGCCGGCGGGTGACCAGCTCCAACGGCCAGGCTGAGTGGCGCTACGTGATCCGCACGACGATGCAGCTGGGCAGCCTGGAGTTTCCGGTGGAGCTGAGCCTGACCGACCGCCGCGACATGCGCCACCCCATGCTGCTGGGCCGCCGCGCCCTGCGCCGCCTGCTGGTGGCGCCCGGCGTGGCCTTCCTGCATGGCGAACCCTGACCCTACCCGGCCATCGACCCTGGAGCCCCGAATGCATATCGCGCTGCTATCCCGCAATCGCAACCTCTACTCCACGCGGCGCCTGATCGAGGCAGCCGAGCTGCGCGGCCATACCGCACGGGTGGTCGACACCCTGCGCTGCTACATGAGCATCGCCTCGCACCACCCCTCGATCCACTACAAGGGCGAGGAGCTCGAGCCCTTCGACGCGGTGATCCCGCGCATCGGCTCCTCGATCACCTTCTACGGCTGTGCGGTCCTGCGCCAGTTCGAGATGATGGGCACCTATGTGCTCAACGACAACGTCTCCATCACCCGCTCCCGGGACAAGCTGCGCTCGCTGCAGCTGCTGTCGCGCAAGGGGCTCGGGCTGCCGATCACCGGCTTCGCCCACTCCCCCGACGACATTCCCGACCTGATCACCATGGTCAGGGGTGCCCCGCTGGTCATCAAGCTGCTGGAGGGCACCCAGGGCATCGGCGTGGTGCTCGCCGAGACCAACCAGGCCGCCGAGAGCGTGATCCAGGCCTTCATGGGCATGAAGGCCAACATCATGGCGCAGGAGTACATCAAGGAGGCGAAAGGCGCCGACATCCGCTGCTTCGTGATCGGCGACAAGGTGGTGGCCTCGATGAAGCGCCAGGCCGCCGAGGGCGAGTTCCGCTCCAACCTGCATCGCGGTGGCAGCGCCAGCGTGATCCGCATCACGCCGGAGGAGCGCTCCACGGCGATCCGAGCCGCCAAGGCCATGGGCCTGCGGGTGGCCGGCGTCGACCTGCTGCGCTCCAACCATGGCCCGGTGATCATGGAGGTCAACTCCTCGCCGGGGCTGCAGGGCATCGAGACCGCCACCGGCAAGGACATCGCCGGGCTGGTCATCGAGCACCTGGAGAAGAATGCCGCCCCGCGGCACAAGGTCCCGCCTCGCCCCAAGGGCTGAATCCTCAGCCCAAAGGCTAACGGGGAAGCGGCAAATTATTGATCCCCGGGGGTGGCAAATGGGCGACGACAGCCCCACAATCTGCGTCACCGGAGGAGGTGACCGCTCATGTTTCTCGACAATCGCCAGGTGGCGATGGACAGTGCCCTCGAGGCGATGGCCGACAGCATCGACTACTTTCAGGACAACCTGGAGCGCCTGCGTCCTTCGCTGCGCGACAGCCTGAAGCCCCACTACGAGGCGCGGGCGAAGTCGATGCACGAGCTCCAGGAGCTGTCGCGCAAGCACCTCAACCTCCTCCCGCGCGATGCCGATGTCGAGCGTGACGACTACATGTGGCTGTGGAGCCGACTGAAGAGCTTCGTCGGCAACGAGAGCCAGGTGGTGATCGGCGAGCTGCTGGAACAGGAGCGGGTGCTGATGCAGGCGCTCTCGACGCTGTTCACCCACCCCCTGCCCGAGCCGATGGAACCGGTCATCGAGGAGTGCTGGAAGGGCTGCCGGGCGCTGATTCGCGAGCTGTATCGTCTCCAGAAGCAGCGTCCGAAGCGTTGAACATCCCCGGCGGGAGCAGCAGGCGGTCACGCTCCCGCGGCATGATCTGCAGCGGCTCGAGCGGCCCCAAGAAGTGCGGCTCGCGCTGCCACAGGTAGAGATCCCCCAGGGTCGCCACCCGCGCCACCCATTCGCGCAGCTTGAGTCGCCAGAGGCCGTCCGTGGCGCGCTCGGGCGCCGCGCAGCCGCTCACCTCGAGCCCCAGTGCCTCGCCGATGAACAGCGCCCGCGGCAGGTGCCAGTCCTGGGTGATCAGCAGCGCCCGCTCCACGCCGAACACGTCTCGCGCCCGCGCCAGGGTGTCGAAGGTACTGAAGCCGGCGTAGTCCAGGGTCATGTCCTCGTCGCGCACGTCGCGGCCCCGCAGGTCACGCCACATGGTCACCGGCTCGTTGTAGTAGCGGGTGCTGTTGTCGCCGGAGATCAGCAGGTGGTCGACCCGCCCGAGATGGATCAGGTGGGCCGCGGCGCCCATGCGCCCCTCGAAGTGCGGATTGCGCGCCCCGCTGCGGGTCCAGTGGGAGGTGCCGAAGACGATGCCCACGGGCTCGCTGCCGCAGCTCGCCAGCTCGGCCTCGATCTTCCCCTGGGTACGGCCCAGCACATAGAGGTTGGCCAGCGCGAACAGCAACGCCGCCAGGAGCGCAAGCGCTCCCAGCGACATCAGTACCGCCTTGAAGACCTTCCAGAATGGCCGGTGCATCGCTATCCCCGGAGGAGGCGCTAGAACATCCCGAGTTCCAGCTTGGCCTCATCGCTCATCATCTCACGACTCCAGGGGGGATCGAAGACGATCTCGGTATGCACCTTACTGATCTGCGGGGCACCGAGGATCTTGTTGCGGGCATCGGCGGCGATCACGTCGCCCATGCCGCAGCCCGGTGCGGTCAGGGTCATGCGGATGGTGACGATGCGCTCGCCGGTGATCAGCCGCTCGATGCGACAGCCATAGACCAGCCCCAGGTCGACGATATTCACCGGGATCTCGGGGTCGAAGCAGGTGCGCAGCTGATCCCAGACGAACTGCTCGATCTCCTCCTCCGAGGCATCCTCGGGCAGGGTCGGCCTCGGCAGCGCCTCGAGGCCCAGGGCATCCAGGTTGGCCCCCTCGATCAGGTAGAGGCGCCCCTCGAAGCCCACGCTGACCGTGCTGCCCTTGGCCTGCATCACGCTGACGATGCTGTCCTCCGGCAGGGTCACGGTCTTGCCGAAGGGGATGGAGATCGCCGCCACGTCCCGCTGCAGGGGCAGCTCCTGGCCCTTGTGGAGAGTGGCAATCTGTTCGATATCGCTCATGTCGCTCCTTGATAGGCCTTCAGCGCAGCATGCCGACGACGCGCTCGAGCCCCTCGACGAAGACGTCGATCTCCTCGGGCGTGTTGTAGGCGGCGAAGGATGCCCGGCAGGTGGCATCCACCCCGAATTGCGCCAGCAGCGGCTGGGCGCAGTGATGGCCGGTGCGGATCGCCACCCCGAGCTGGTCGATCAGCAGCCCGATGTCCTGGGCGTGCGCCCCGTCGACCACGAACGACAGCACGCCCGCCTTGTCCGGCGCGGTCCCTAGGATGCGCAACCCCTCGATACCCCGCACGCCCTCGGTGGCGTGCTCGAGCAGCCTGGCCTCCCAGGCGCCGATCAGCGGCAGGCCGATCTGCTGGACCCACTGCAGGGCACGCCCCAGGGCGATCACCTCGGCGATGGCCGGGGTGCCGGCCTCGAACTTGTGGGGGATCTCGGCGAAGGTGGTGGGCACCTCGAAGGAGACCGTGCGGATCATCTCGCCACCCCCCTGCCAGGGCGGCATCGCCTCGAGCAGGTCGGCCTTGCCGTAGAGCACGCCCACGCCGGTGGGCCCATACACCTTGTGGCCGGAGAAGGCATAGAAATCGGCATCGATATCGCGCACGTCAATGGCCTGGTGGGGTGCGGCCTGGGCGCCGTCGACCAGGATTCGGGCGCCGTGCTCGTGGGCCACCCGCGCCATCTCACGCACCGGGTTGACGGTGCCGAAGGCGTTGGAGACATGGTTCACCGCCACCAGCCGAGTGCGCTCGGTGACGAGGTCGCGATAGGCCGCCATGTCCAGCACGCCGCGCTCGTCCACCGGGATCACCTTGATGGCGAATCCCAGTTCCCTGGCCAGCAGCTGCCAGGGCACGATGTTGGAGTGGTGCTCGAGGCGCGAGATCAGCACCTCGTCACCGGGGCCGAGGTTGGCACGCCCCCAGCTGTAGGCCACCAGGTTGATCGCCTCGGTGGTGCCGCGGGTGAAGACGATCTCGCGGGTCTCGCCCGCGTTCAGGAAGGCACGCACCGTCTCGCGGGTCCCCTCGAAGGCCGCCGTGGCCTCGTCGGCCAGGGTATGCAGCCCGCGATGGATGTTAGCGTTGTAGCGACCGTAGTAATCGTCGAACATCGCGATCACCTGGCGCGGGGTCTGGCTGGTGGCGGCATTGTCCAGGTAGACCAGCGGCTTGCCGTGGACCTCCCGGTCGAGGATCGGGAAGTCGCGTCGCACCTTCACCACGTCCAGCGTCAGGTCGCTGAAGTCGGCCATGGCTCACTCCTCGTTCAGGGCGGCGGCGGTTTCCACCAGGCCGGCCAGGTTGAAGCGCTCGGGGAGCTTGCCCGCCACGGCCAGCTCGACCCGCTCGGCGATGGCGTCGAGGTTGACCTGCTCCAGCACCTCGCCGGCGAACGCCAGGGTCAGCAGGCCGCGGGCCGTCTGCTCATCGATGCCGCGGGTACGCAGGGCGAACACCGCTTCCTCGTCGAGCTGGCCGGTGGTGGCGCCGTGGGCGCACTTGACGTCATCGGCGTAGATCTCGAGCTCGGGCTTGGTGTCGATCTCGGCGCGGTCGGAGAGCAGCAGGTTGGCATTGCTCTGCTCGGCCTCGATCTTCTGGCTGTCGCGCTTGACGATCACCTTGCCGTTGAACACGCCATGGGCGCGGTCGTCGAGGATGCCCTTGTAGTTCTCGTGGGAGAAGGTGTGGGGCGCGTTGTGGTTGACCAGGGTGTGGTTGTCCACGTGCTGGCGCCCCTGGCCATAGAAGAGGCCATTGAAGTTGGCCTCGGCCCCCTGGCCGTTGAGCTCGGCCACCAGGTCGTTACGCACCAAGCCGCCCCCCAGGTTCAGGTTGAAGGAGGTATAGCGGCTGTCGCGGGCCTGCTCGATGTGGATGCTGGCCACGTGCAGGTCGGCCAGCGGCGCCTCCTGCAGCTTATAGTGGGTGAGGTGCGCGCCGCGATCGAGGATGATCTCCTCCACCAGGTTGGTGAAGTTGGCGGCCTGCTCCTCGCCCACGTGATGCTCGATGACCGTGGCCTGGCTGCGCCCGGCCATCTCGAGCAGGATACGCGGATGGCTCATCACCGGCGCCTCGTTGGCGCGGGAGAGGAACTGCAGGATGATCGGCTTCTCCACCACGGTGCCCGGTGCCAGGCGCAGCACGGCGCCCTCTTCCATGAAGGCGGTATTGAGCGCCGCGAAGGGTGAGAATTCGACCCCGGTAAGCCGGCCCAGCGGGCCACCCACCGCCTCGTGGTTCTCCTCGAGCGCGCGGGAGAGCGGCACCAGCTGCACGCCAGCGGGCAGGTCGTCGAGCCTCGACAGGGCCGGGGCGAAGACGCCGTCGACGAAGGTCAGGCGGTGGGCCTCCACGGGCAGGGTCAGCCGCGCCGCCGTGGTCGGTGAGAAGTCGGCATCGGTGGCCAGGTGGAAGTCGCCGCGGGCGATGGCCCGCACGTCGGTGTACTTCCACTCTTCGACGCGCCGGTGGGGAAAGCCCAACGCCTCGAAGCGCGCGGCCCCCGCCTGGCGCCGGGCGGCGATCCAGGTCGGCTCGGCGCCGCGGGCGTTGCTGCGCTCGCTCAGCCGATCGAGGAAGCGTTGCACATCGCTCTGCACTGCGTCATTCATGCGGCGGTCTCCTCCTGCACCCAGTCATAGCCACGGCTCTCGAGTTCGCGGGCCAGATCAGCGTCGCCGCTCTTGACGATGCGGCCATCGACCAGCACGTGCACGCGATCCGGCACGATGTAGTCGAGCAGGCGCTGGTAGTGGGTCACCAGCAGGATGGCCCGGTCCTCGGCGCGCAGGGAGTTGACGCCATCGGCGACCACCTTCATGGCGTCGATGTCCAGGCCCGAGTCGATCTCGTCGAGCATCGCCAGCCTGGGCTGCAGCACCAGCATCTGCAGGATCTCGTTGCGCTTCTTCTCGCCGCCGGAGAAGCCCTCGTTGACGGCACGCTGCAGGAAGCTGGTGTCCATCTTCATGGAAGCGACCTTCTCCTTGATCAGCTTCATGAATTCCGGCGCCGGGATCTCGCCCAGCCCCTGCGCCTCACGCTGGGCGTTGAGTGCCGCCTTGAGCAGGTAGATATTCTTGACCCCCGGGATCTCAACCGGATACTGGAAGCCCAGCAGCAGGCCGGCACGGGCCCGCTCCTCGATCTCCATCTCCAGCACGTCCTGGCCCTCGAAGGTGATCGAGCCCTGGGTGACCTCGTAGCCGTCCTTGCCGGCGATCACCGCCGAGAGGGTCGACTTGCCGGCCCCGTTGGGGCCCATGATGGCGTGGACTTCACCGGCGTTGATGGTCAGGGTGAGGCCCTTGAGGATCTCGGAACCCTCGACCGTGACGTGCAGATCCTTGACTTCGAGCATGTTGACTACCTTTGATTCGGTTCGCGCCGCCCGGCGGCGTCGGAAAATTCGTGGAACGGTTCCGGCAGCCGTGGCCTAGCCGACGGCTCCTTCCAGGGTGACATTCAGCAGCGCCTCGGCCTCCACGGCGAACTCCATGGGCAGCTCCTGGAAGACGTCCTTGCAGAAGCCGTTGACGATCATGCTCACCGCATCCTCCTCGGAGATGCCCCGGCTCTTGCAGTAGAACAGCTGGTCCTCGCCGATCTTAGAGGTGGTCGCCTCGTGCTCGACGGTCGCCGTGCTGTTGCCGATCTCCTGATAGGGGAAGGTGTGGGCGCCGCACTGGTCGCCGATCAGCAGCGAGTCGCACTGGGTGAAGTTGCGCGCGCCCTTGGCCCGCGGGCCCACTTTCACCAGGCCGCGGTATGACTGGTTGCTGCGCCCGGCGGAGATCCCCTTGGAGATGATGCTCGAGCGGGTGCCCTCGCCGATGTGGATCATCTTGGTACCGGTATCGGCCTGCTGGCGGCCGTTGGTCACCGCCACGGAGTAGAACTCGCCGATGCTGTGCTTGCCGCGCAGCACGCAGGAGGGATACTTCCAGGTGATCGCCGAGCCGGTCTCGACCTGGGTCCAGCTGATGCGCGAGCGGTCGCCGCGGCAGTCACCGCGCTTGGTGACGAAGTTGTAGATGCCGCCCTTGCCATCCTCGTCGCCGGGGTACCAGTTCTGCACCGTGGAGTACTTGATGTAGGCATCCTCGAGCGCCACCAGCTCCACCACCGCCGCATGCAGCTGGTTCTCGTCGCGCTGGGGTGCCGTGCAGCCCTCCAGGTAGGAGACCTGGGCACGGCTCTCGCAGACGATCAGGGTGCGCTCGAACTGGCCGGTATTGGCGGCGTTGATGCGGAAGTAGGTGGAGAGCTCCATGGGGCAGGTCACGCCTTCCGGAACGAAGACGAAGGAGCCGTCGGTGAACACCGCCGAGTTCAGCGCCGCGAAGTAGTTGTCCCCCTGGGGCACCACGCTGCCCAGGTACTGCTTGACCAGCTCCGGGTAGTCGCGGATCGCCTCGGAGATCGAGCAGAAGATCACGCCCGCCTCGTGCAGCTTCTCCTTGAAGGTGGTGGTCACCGATACGGAGTCGAAGACGGCATCCACCGCCACGCCGGCCAGCGCCGCGCGCTCGTGCAGGGGAATACCCAGCTTCTCGTAGGTCTCGAGCAGCTTGGGGTCCACCTCGTCGAGGCTCTGCGGCTTGTCCTCGTCACGCTTGGGGGCGCTATAGTAGGAGATCGCCTGGTAGTCGATGGGCGGATAGTTCAGATGTGCCCAGGAGGGCGGCGTCATCTTCAGCCACTGGTGGTAGGCCTTGAGGCGCCACTCCAGCATCCACTCCGGCTCGCCCTTCTTGTTCGAGATGAAGGCGATAGTGCTCTCGTCCAGGCCGGGCGGTACCGTGTCGCTCTCGATGTCGGTCACGAAGCCTTCCTTGTACTCGCGACGGACAAGCTGTTCCATTTCCTGACTTGCCATGATGTATCCCCTCCCGGGCGGTTGGGTCGGCGAGCGAGGCTCGCCTCGGGTAGTGAAATGCTCGGGTGCGTCAGGCCTCGGCGGCCAGACTCACGCTCTGAATGGGCAGCTGCACCGGCAGCTTGATCGGGCTGGTGTCGGCCAGGTGGGCCAGGGTCACGCTGTCGAGCAGGGTGCGGATGGCCAGCGAGACACGCTGCCAGTTGTCCGCGACGCCGCAGGTGGCGGCCAGGTCGCAGTCGCCGCCGGCCTGGCTGCACTCGGTCATCGCCACCGGCCCCTCGATGGCGGAGATGATGTCGCTGGCGGTGATGCGGGACGCGGGACGCGCCAGGGAATACCCCCCCTGGGCGCCGCGGCGTGACTCGAGGAGCCCCGCCTTGACCAGCATCTTCAGGGTCTTGCTGACCGTGGGATGGGGCAGCTGAACCGCCTCGGCGAGCTCCGCGGCGGCCTGGGGATGGTCCGGGTGACGGGCAATCTGCGCCATCACCACGGCGGCGTAGTCGGTCAGCCGAGAAAGCTTGAGCAAGGCCTGGCTCCCCGGGGGCAAGCCCCCTCAGATTCGATTGAGGACCATTTTAGTCCTGTATCATTTTGATGTGAAGACCTCACACACAATCGGGCGGATCGCGACACGTTCACGGACGTTACCGACAATAACGATAATCAATCTCATTAAACCCGCTAATCGAATACCCCCGACACCCTGGGAGGCATCAGCAGTACCAATTCTTACCATTGCGCATCCTCATTCTCAGAAAAACAAATAGATAGGTCGCTCTGCTAAGCTGTGGCGTCTCGCATGGGGCGATTCGTCGCCCCTCGCCCCTTCCCGCGACATCATAAAACCCGGGCACCGCAGGGTCGTTATTCGACGGCTATGCTTGCCAAGGGACAGGGCTCGCAAGGAGAAACGACTTGGAACTGATTCAGTACGCACTGGACAACATCGACCTGTTGGTCACGCGCACCCTGGAGCACATCTCTCTGGTTGGCGTGGCCGTCGGCATCGCCACCCTGACCGGTGTGCCGATCGGTATCGCCATCACCAAGAACGAGCGTGCCGCCAAGAGCGTGCTCTACGCCGCCTCGATCATCGTCACCATTCCGTCGATTGCGCTGTTTGGCATCATGATCCCGGTGCTCTCGCTCATCGGCCAGGGCATCGGCTACCTGCCCGCGGTGATCGCCGTGCTGCTCTACTCCCAGCTGCCGATCATCCGCAACACCTACACCGCCATCAACAACGTCGACCCGGCGCTGCGCGAAGCGGCCCGGGGGATCGGCATGAGCCCCAACCAGCGCCTGCGCTTCGTGGAGATTCCGCTGGCGGTGCCGGTGATCATGGCCGGCGTGCGCATCGCCGTGGTGCTCAACATCGGGGTGATGGCGATCGCCGCCTACATCGGCGCCGGGGGCCTGGGCACCTTCATCAGCCGCGGCATCTCGCAGTCCGACCCCCGCCAGCTGATCGTCGGCGCCGTGGCGGTGAGCCTGCTGGCGATCATCGTCGACTACACCCTGCTCTTCGTGCAGAAGCGCCTGACGCCCCGCGGCATGGAGCTCGACGCCTCCACCGCCTGATCGCGAGCCTCTGACGACCGAGACGACAAGGACACCCGAATGATCCAACTCGATAACCTGACCAAGGTCTTCGACACACCCGAGGGCGCCGTGGTCGCCGCCGACCACATCAGCCTGGAGGTGCCCAGCGGCGAGATCTGCATCCTGCTCGGCCCCTCGGGCTGCGGCAAGACCACCACCCTGAAGATGATCAACCGCATCGTGACGCCGACCTCCGGCAAGGTGTTCATCAGCGGGGAGGACACCACCGACATGAATACCCAGGATCTGCGCCGCAATATCGGCTATGTGATCCAGCAGATCGGCCTGTTCCCCAACATGACCATCGAGGAGAACATCACGATCGTGCCCAAGCTGCTGGGCTGGGACAAGGCCAAGTACAAGGCGCGGGCCCGGGAGATGATGGCGATGATCTCCATGGAGCCCGACGCCTTCCTCAAGCGCTTCCCCAGTGAGCTCTCCGGCGGCCAACAGCAGCGCATCGGGGTGGCCCGCGCGCTCGCCGCCGACCCCCCGGTGATGCTGATGGACGAGCCCTTCGGGGCCATCGACCCCATCAACCGGGCGGTGATCCAGGACGAGTTCCTCAAGATGCAGCAGGAACTCAACAAGACCATCATGTTCGTCAGCCACGACATCGACGAGGCGATCAAGATGGGCGATCGGGTGGCGATATTCCGCGAGGGCAAGCTGGTGCAGCACTCCTCGCCCGACGACCTGCTGGCCGCGCCGAAGAACGCCTTCGTCGAATCCTTCCTGGGCGAGGACCGCGCGCTCAAGCGCCTCAACCTGGTCAAGGTCCAGGAGGTGGTCTCCGACGAGATCGCCACCGTTTCGCCCGGCGACACCCTGGAGACGGCGCTGGCCCGCATCGAGGATTACGGCTACCAGAACGCCATCCTGATGGTGAACGACCGGCGCCAGCCGGTGGGCCTGATCACCCGGGCCAAGGCGCGCACCACCAAGGGCTACTGCCGCGACCACTTCGAGAGCGTGCCGGGGACCGTGACCCTGGATGACGACCTGCGCAAGGTCGCCTCGCTGATGTTTTCACAGGACGCCACCTGGCTGCCCTGCGTGGATGATCAGGGACGGGTCTGCGGCCAGATCACCCAGCGCGCCATGACGCACCACCTGGGGTCGCGCTTCCGCGCCCGCGAGGCCGCCCCCCGGAAACCCGACAGCGCCGTCAAGGAGTGAGCCGATGCCGATCCAGAGCCTGAACGGGGCCCTGCGCGCACTCCTGCTGGTGGCGATCTTCTTCGCCGGGGTATGGAGCCAATCGAGCGGGGTCATCGAAGACTTCCTGTGGTACCTGCCCGATGTGCAGTACCTGGCCATCCAGCACCTGTGGCTGACGGCGATCTCCGGCAGCTTGGCGATCCTGGTGGCCATCCCGCTGGGCATCGTGCTGTCGCGCCCCAGCATGGCACGCTGGGCGGAATCGCTGATGCAGGTGCTCAACGTCGGCACCACCATCCCCACGCTGGCGGTGCTGGCCCTCTCCATGAGTTTCCTGGGCATCGGCGCGGTACCGGCGGTCTTCGGGCTGTTCGTCGCCACCCTGCTGCCCATCACCCGCAACACCTATGCCGGACTCAAGGGCGTGGACCCCGCGCTGATGGAGGCCGCCGCCGGCATCGGCATGTCGTCGACCCAGCGCCTGATGCGGGTGGAGCTGCCCAATGCCCTCTACGTGATCTTCGCCGGCATGCGCACCGCCCTGACCATCAACGTGGGCACCGTGCCGCTGGCCTTCCTGATCGGCGCCGGGGGCTTGGGTGAACTGATCTTCACCGGCATCGACCTGTACGACCCGGTGATGATGCTGTCCGGCGCCATTCCCACCGCGCTGCTGGCGATCGTCGTCGATGCCCTGATCGCCACCGTCGCGTTCCTGGTGGTGCCACGCGGGGTCAACCCGTCGCGCGCCTGATCGTTCGAACCGTGCCACATTATTGTTACACCACAAGGAGAAGCACTCATGAAACGCTTGATGACTACCCTGTCCAGCCTGGCCCTGGCCGGTGCCATGACCACCGCCGGTGCCGCCGAGATTACCGTTGGCGGCAAGAACTTCACCGAGCAGCAGATCCTCTCCAACATGACCACCCAATACCTTGAGGGGCTTGGCTACGATGTGGAGAACCGCTCCGGCATGGGCTCCGCCGTGCTGCGTCAGGCTCAGGAAAACGGCCAGATCGACCTCTACTGGGAGTACACCGGCACCTCGTTGATCAACTACAACGACGTCACCGAACGCCTGTCGCCCGAAGACACCTACGCACGGGTCAAGGAGCTCGACGCCGAGAAGGGCCTGGTGTGGCTGGAGCCTTCCGACGCCAACAATACCTACGCCCTGGCCATGCGCGAGGAGGACGCCGAAGAGCGCGGCATCGCCACCCTTTCCGACCTGGCCCAGGCGGTCAATGACGGCGAGGACCTGACCTTCGCCCTGAACGCGGAGTTCTATGCCCGCGAAGACGGCTGGCGCCCACTCCAGGAAGCCTATGACTTCCAGGTCGACCGCGGCGACGTCAGGCGCATGGACTCCGGCCTGGTCTACCCCGCCCTGCGCGACGGCGACGTCGAAGTGGGCCTGGTCTTTGCCACCGACGGGCGTATCCCGGCCTTCAACTTTCACGTGCTGGAAGACGACCAGAACTACTTCCCGGCCTACGCCCTGACACCGGTCGTACGCCAGGAGACCCTCGAAGAGAGCCCAGAGCTTGCCGAACAGATGAACGAGCTGTCGGCGCTGCTCGACGACGAAACCATGGCCGAACTCAACGCGCGGGTCGACGTGGAGCGCGAGAACATCGAAGATGTGGCCCGCACCTTCCTCGAGAACAACGAGCTGCTTTAATCAGGCCAGGACACTTCAAAGCCCCACCCCGAAAGGGGGGGGCAATTTCTGTCAGGAGCTAATTTGATTCTATGCAACATACTTTGAAGACCGCTCTAATCGCCGCCTTGTTGGCAGCTACATCTTCAATCGCCCATGCAGAGACAATTACCGTTGGCGGAAAGAACTTCACCGAACAGTTGCTCCTCGCCGACATGACGGTCCAGTATCTTGAAGCCAAAGGCCATGATGTCGATGAGCGTTCCGGAATGGGAACCTCTGTGCTTCGTCAGGCTCAGGAAACCGGGCAGGTAGATCTCTATTGGGAATACACCGGAACCTCGCTGATCAGCTACAACAAAGTGACCGAGAAGCTGACACCAGAAGAGGCCTATCAGCGCGTCAAAGAACTTGATGCAGAGAAAGGCTTGGTGTGGCTGGAACCCTCCGAGGCCAACAATACCTACGCGCTGGCTATGCGCGAGGATCATGCGAAAGAGCTCGGCATCACCTCCATTTCTGACCTTGCCGAAACTATCAATTCAGGCAATGAATTGGTGCTCGCCTCGAACGCCACATTCTATTCCCGTGATGATGGACTGCGCCCGATGCAGGAAACCTATGGTTTCGAGTTCGGCAGACGCAATGTCAAGCGTATGGACCAGGGACTCACGCTCCCGGCACTTGACCAGGGTGAAGTCGACGTAGCCATGACTACTGCGACCAATGGTCGAATTCCGGCATTAGACTTGACGGTGCTTGAAGATGACCGGCAGTTCTTTCCTGACTACGCGCTGACTCCGGTGGTGCGTCAGGAGACACTGGAAGCCAACCCCACCCTCGCCGATCAGATGAACGCGCTGTCGGCACTGCTCGATGACGAGACCATGGCTAGACTCAATGCTAAAGTCGATGTCGAGAAAGAAAGTGTTGAGGACGTAGCCCAGTCTTTCCTCGAAAGCAACGACCTGCTATAACGGCCAGGCATTGCCGGCACACGCATCGAGGCCGCCCACGGGCGGCCTTCTTGTGCTCTTAGCAGCCGGCCTGTCCTCGCCTACCGGCATGGCTAAGAACGGTACCTGGTTGGTCGACGACCGGCCGCCCCCTCGCTAGCATGACGCAAACTCACTGGAGACCGCCCCCGATGACGAATTCCTTCTTGCTGATGATGGGCGGCGCCCTGGTCGTGCTGGCGGTGCTGCACTGGCTGCTGTTCCGGCTAGTCAAGCGGGCGATGGCCCGCTCCGCGAAAAAGGTCCGACCCAAGGACTGATACCCTTCCCACCCCTCCACCAAGAGCCCCGATCATGCACTATCAGGACAGACTCCGGGTCGGCGCCGCCCAGATCAACGCCACCCTCAGCGAGGTGGATGCCAACCTGGCGCAGCATCTCGACATTATCCAGGACGCCTGCGAGCAGGGCGTCGAGCTGCTGGTCTTCCCCGAGCTCTCGCTCACCGGCTATGGGCTGGGTAGCCGGGTAATGCAGGTGGCGATGCCGCTGGAGGACCCGCGCCTGCGTGAGCTGGCACTGGCCTGCCGCGAGATGCAGACGGTGGTGGGCTTCGTCGAGGAAGCGAGTCCCGGCGAGTACTACAACGCGCTGGCCATCCTCCAGGACGGCGAGATCGCCGCGGTACACCGCAAGCTGAACCTGCCCACCTACGGCGGTCTCGAGGAGGGCAAGTGGTTCACCCACGGCAGCGAGCTCACCCAGACCCCGGTACGCCCCGGCTGGTCGGCCACCCAGCTGATCTGCGCCGACCTGTGGAACCCCGCACTGGTCCACGCCGCCCTGCTGCGCCGTCCCACGGTGCTCTGCGCGCCGATCAACTCGGCCTCGGGCATCGTCAGCGACGACTTCTCCAACGAGCAGAACTGGGCCCTGAACGTGCGCTTCTACGCCATGACCTACGGCACGCCGGTGATCATGGCCAACCGCTTCGGCCCCGAGGGCCAGAGCCACTTCTGGGGCGGCTCACGCATCCTCGGCCCGCGCGGCGAGCTGCTCGCCGAGGCCGAGGAGCGCGAGATGCTGATCACCGCCGAGCTGTCACGCACCGCCATCGCCCGGGCACGCTTCGAGCTGCCCACCCATCGCGATGCCGACACGCCACTGGTGCGCGAGCTGATGGCCGGCTACCGTTGAGCGACCACGCTGGAGGGCGATGATGCGCGAGGGTCCGGTCACGGTCTTCGGTGGCACCGGCTTTCTCGGCGACGCCATCGTCCGCGAGCTGGTCGAGGCCGGCCGCGCCGTGCGCATCGCCGCCCGCCACCCGGCCCTGCCCGCCTGGCTGGAGGACGGGGATCCGGTGGAACTCGCCACCGCCGACCTCCGCGACGAGGCGAGCATCGATGCGGCACTCGCGGGCGCCAGCGCCGTGATCAACGCCGTCAGCCTCTATGTCGAGACCCGCGATGCCAGCTTCGAGGCCATCCATGTCGCGGGCGCCGGGCGGCTGGCCGGCCGGGCCCGGGCGGCCGGCATCGAGCGGCTGGTGCTGGTCTCGGGGATCGGCGCCCGCCACGACTCGGCCTCGGCCTACGTGCGGGCCCGCGCCCGAGGGGAGGACGCGGTGCTGGAGGCCATGCCCAAGGCGATCATCGTGCGACCCAGCGTGCTGTTCGGCCCCGGGGACGCCTTCCTCACCGGCCTGGAGGGCCTGACCCGGCTGCCGCTGATCCCGCTGTTCGGCCGCGGCACGACCCGGCTGCAGCCGGTACACGTGGTGGACGTGGCGCGGGCCATCGCCCGGCTCACCGGCCACCCCGCCACCGAGCGGCGCCTCTTCGAGTTCGGCGGCCCCGAGGTGCTGAGCTACCGCGAGATCCTCGCGACGCTGCTCGCCCATCTGCAGCGCGAGCGACCGCTGGTGCCGATCCCCTTCCTCGCCTGGCGGCTACTGGCGGCCCTGGCCGCCTGGCTGCCTGGTCCGCCGCTGACGCGCGATCAGGTGATCCTGATGCAGGCGGACAACGTCGCCGACGCGGACATCGGCGGCTTCCGCGACCTGGACATCCTGCCCCGTTCGCTGCGCGAGAGCCTGCCATCCTGCCTGGCGACTTCCGACTCCTGACCCCCGAATGACTTTCTGGTCGTCAGACGCGGGACCCAGCGTCTATGCTGCATGACATGAAACTCTTCTCACTCAATGCCAGCCGGCCCTTCGGCGAGAAGGTGGCGCAGGCGCTTGGCATCCCCCTCGCCGAACACGAGGAACGCGACTTCGAGGACGGCGAGCACAAGGCGCGACCGCTGGAAAGCGTGCGTGGCGAGGATGTCTTCGTCCTGCAAAGCCTCAACGGCGACCCGGAACAGGGGGTCAACGAGCGGCTCTGTCGGCTGCTGTTCTTCCTGGGCAGCGTCCGCGACGCGGGAGCCCGGCGTGTTACTGCGGTGATTCCCTATATCGCCTATGCGCGCAAGGACCGCCGGACCAAGTCACGTGACCCCCTCACCTCACGCTATCTAGCCATGCTGCTGGAGGCCATGGGCATCGACGCTGTCATGAGCCTCGATGTCCATAATCCCGCGGCCTTCCAGAACGCCTTTCGCTGCCCCGCCCATACCCTCGATACGCGTCGCCTGTTCGCCGATCACATGCGCAAGCGCTGCGGCGAAGGGCCGGTGGTGGTGGCCTCCCCCGACCCGGGCGGCGTGAAGCGGGCACAGGGCTTCAGGGAAATGCTCGAACCCATGCTGGGCCGCGAGATCGGCTCGGCCTACATGGAGAAGCGCCGCAGCGAGGGCAAGGTCAGCGGCACCCTGCTGGCCGGCGAGGTCGAGGGTGCCACCGTGCTGGTCGTGGATGACCTGATCAGTACGGGTGGGACCCTGCTACGCGCCGCCCAGGCCTGCCTGGACCATGGCGCGCAGCGGGTATACGGCCTGGCGGCACACGGCCTCTTCGTCGGCGATGCCAACCGGGTGATCAGCGACCCGCAACTGGCGAAGATCATGGTTACCGACACCGTCCCGCCGACCCGCCTCGATGCCGAAGTGGCTCGCCAGCACCTGGAGGTAGTCAGTGCCGCCCCGCTCTTCGCCGAGGCGATCCGCCGGACTCATGAGAATGGCTCGCTCACCGAGCTGCTCGAGGGCCCTTCATAACGGCAGCACCCTCCTAGGTGTTTAGTCCCGAGTGGCCAGGGATCCATGCAGATTTTCTGCTAGTCGAGCTCACGACAGGCCCGCCGCGCCATGGCCAGGTACTGCCTGGCCCGCGGCTCCCACTTGTCCGGGGTGCGCGGATCCGGCTCGAGCAGGTGGGCGAGGGTCAGGCGCGCCCTGAGACAGGCGCGATAGGCCGTGTAGAAGGCCAGCAACCGCCTGCATGGCCGCTCGCCGAGCATCCGGGCACACTCGTTGACCAGCTGCTTGCCGACCCAGGCGGCACCCAGCCGGTCGCACTCGAGCCCAAGGAAGCTCAGCTCGTCGAAAGGGTCCACCCGCCGCAGGGGCTGGCTGAACTCGAGGCAGTCGATGACAACCGGGGGGTCGGTCAGGCAGACGTGCTCGGGGCGCAGGTCACCATGCCCCTCGACGACTCGCCCCTGGCGCACACGATCCCCCAGCAGGTCGGGCTCCTCCTTTAGCAGGCGCTCGAGCCGGCCCAGCACTGCTGCCACCTCGTCGCTCGGCAGCGAGAAACGCGTATCACCGATGACCTCCCGATTCCTGTCGTGTTCATGCGCGAAGTGGGCCAGGTACTCCTTCACCGAGATCTCGACAGGTTCGAGTCCCTGATAGAAGTCCGCGAGCCGTTCGGCGACGCGGGTGATCCGTGCCCTGGTGACGGTGCCCTTTGCCAGCGCCACATCCAGCAGGAGGTGCTCGGGCAGTCGCGTCATCACGACGAGCCAGTCGACCACCTCTCCCTCCCCATCGATCTCCAGGGTGCCTTCGGAAGTCAGCCTCAACGACGACACACCAAGGTAGACCTCCGGTGCCAGGCGGCGGTTGAGGCGCACCTCCTCATGACAGAGAAACTCGCGGTCGCGCAGGAAGTGGCAGTCGCGGTGCTTGTACTCGACGGGCTTCTTGAGCTTGTAGACACGCTCCCCCGCCAGGAAGACCCAGGCCATGTGGGTCTCCCTGACATCGACCTCACCCTCGAACTCGGGGTAAGCCCGAGAACTCGAGAGGAACTCGACCTTGTCCCGTAGAGAGACGTCATTTGCGGCAGCGTTGGGGGATGAATCCTTGGCCATATGTGTCCTCTCCCGACATCGCAAAAAGGTATCACACCCTCTTGACGAGCCACGACTCGAGCGTGATCGTCCCGATGCCGTCGCATCCTGCAGTCGATGTCGAGGTTGCCGTCAAGGTCCTGTGCCATGAACAAGGCCGGAAGCCGACACCGACCGGCCCCGCAGCTCCAGTTCGCCCATCGCCGCGGCGCGCCCATGGCGGTATGCTCGGCAGAGCCATCACCGACAGGAACGGAGAGAGAGAATGAAGGTCGCGATCATGGGCAGCGGCGGCGTGGGGGGCTACTTCGGCGCCCGCCTGGCACAGGGCGGCGAGGAAGTCACCTTCATCGCCAGGGGCGAGCACCTGGCGGCCATCCGTCGAAGCGGCCTGGCGGTGTCGAGCATTGAGGGCGACGTGACCCTCGACCCGGCCAGGGCCACCGACGACCCGGCCGAGGTGGGAATCGTGGATGCGGTGATCGTGGCGGTGAAGGCCTGGCAGGTCCGCGCGGCCGCCGAGGCGATCAGGCCGATGGTCGGCCCCCGGACCCTGGTACTGCCGCTGGAGAATGGCGTCGAGGCGGCGGACGTCCTGGCCGGGGTACTCGGCGAGGCACCGGTGCTCGACGGGCTTTGCGGCATCCTCGCCTGGCGCGAGGCCCCGGGCCGCATTCGCCATGCGGGCGTATCGCCCTTCGTGCGCCTGGGCACCCGGCACCCCGGTCAGGATGACGGCGCCCGACGACTGCGCGACGCCCTGGAGCGCGCCCCGGGCGTCAGTGCCGAGATGCCCGACGACATCCAGGCCGCGGTATGGAGCAAGTTCCTGTTCATCTGCGCGATGAGCGGCATCGGGGCCGTCACCCGGGCGCCCATCGGGGTGACCCGCACGCTACCCGAGACCCGCTCGCTGACCGAGCGCCTGCTCGCCGAGATCGAGACGGTGGCCCGGGCCCGAGGGGTAGCGCTGCCGGAGGACGCGGTGACGCGGGCCATGACCTTCATCGACGCGCTGCCGGCCGAGAGCACCGCCTCCATGCAGCGCGACATCATGGCGGGCCGTCCCTCCGAACTGGAGGCCCAGAACGGTGCCGTGGTGCGGCTGGGACGCGAGGCCGGTGTCCCCACCCCGATCAACGCCATGATCCATGCCGCCCTGCTGCCCCAGGAGCGGGCGGCACGCGGAGACGACGCCACCGGCTAGGCCGGGGCTCAGTCGCCCAGGGCGGAGAGCCGGTCGGCCTGGACGACCTCGATCCAGTAGCCGTCGACGTCCTTGACGAAGACCACATCCTTCATCTTACCCTGGTCCGAGCGCTTGACGAACTCCACCTCGTTGGCGTCGAACCAGGCCTCGGCCGCCTCCAGGTCCGGCACCGAGAAGCAGATGTGGCCGAACCCCTGGGGCTCGGCATTGCCGTCGTGATAGATCCGTCCCTCACGGCTCTCGGTCCCCCAGTTATGGGTCAGTTCCAGCACACCGCGCTGGCTGAAGGTCCAGACGGTGCGCTCGCCGGTCTCCTCCGGGACGCTCTCGCCGGCTTCCGGGCGCGCCAGGAAGTAGAGCGAGAACTGCATCGCCTCGAAGTCGAGCCGGCGCAGCACCCGCATGCCGAACACC
The DNA here is from genome assembly GCF_023554995.1 of Halomonas gemina. Taxonomy (GTDB): domain Bacteria; phylum Pseudomonadota; class Gammaproteobacteria; order Pseudomonadales; family Halomonadaceae; genus Halomonas; species Halomonas gemina. Next base: position 47,276 of record NZ_JAMJPK010000005.1, on the reverse strand, counting down.
CGGGTATAGAAGCCCAGCGCGGCCTCGGGATCCTTGATGCGCAGCATGGTGTGGTTGAGGCGAAAGCCATCGGCCTCGGGGGGTGGCGCCTGGACGCCGGGATACTGCTCACCTGCAAAGCTCATGTCGCAACTCCTTGATCGATGACGTGAATGAATGAGGAGCGCGCCCGGCCGAGGCCGGGCGCGTCATGCTGCTTCGTCAGACCTCGCCGCGCTGCATCAGCTGGCCGATGTGTTCGGCCTGGCGGATGGCCAGCGAGACGATGGTCAGGGTCGGGTTCTCCGCCGCGGAGGTGGTGAACTGACTGCCGTCCGAGATGAACAGGTTGGGGATCTCGTGGGCCTGGCCATAGCCATTGCAGACGCCATCCTCGGGGCGCTCGCTCATCCGGCAGGTGCCCAGGTTATGCGTCGAGGGGTAAGGCGGCACCTCGTAGATGTCCTTGGCTCCCACCGAGCGGTAGAGCTCGGCGCCCTGACGGTAGCCGTGCTCGCGCATGGCGATGTCGTTGGGGTGGTCGTCGTAGTGGACGTTGGCCACCGGCAGCCCGTAGCGGTCGGTGACGTCGGGGTTGAGGGTCACGCGGTTGCTCGCCTGGGGCAGGTCCTCGCCCACCAGCCACATGCCGGCCATGTTCTCGTACTGGTCGAGCGCGCCGGTGAAGCGCGGCCCCCAGGCACCGGGGTCGAGGAAGGCCGCCATGAAGGGCAGGCCCAGCGACAGGGTCTCCATCTCGTAGCCGCCGACGAAGCCCCGCTCGGGGTCATGGCGCGCTTCGTCGGAGACGATGCCGGCCATGGTGGTGCCGCGGTACATGTGCACGGGCTCCTCGAAGGTGGCGTAGACCGAGCCGGTCATGTGGCGCATGTAGTTGCGTCCCACCTGGCCCGAGCCGTTGGCAAGCCCCTCCGGGAACATCGTGCTGGCGGAGTTGAGCAGCAGGCGCGGCGTCTCCAGGGAGTTGCCGGCCACCGCCACCAGGCGCGCCTGCTGGCGCTGCTCGTTGCCCTCGGCATCGAAGTAAACCACCGCCGTGACCCTGCCGCTGTCATCGTGCTCGATGCGCGCCACGTGGGACTCCGGGCGCAGCTCCAGATGGCCGGTGGCGATGCCCTCGGGCAGCTCGGTGTAGAGGGTCGACCACTTGGCGCCGGTCGTGCAGCCCTGGAAGCAGAAGCCGCGCTGCTGACAGGCGGCGCGCCCGTCGCGTGGCGCGCTGTTGATGGCCATATGGCCGGTGTTGCACGAATAGCCGAGGTTCTTCGCGCCGGCGTACATCACCTTGAAGTTGTTGTTGCCGGGCAACCCCTTGTTGTCGTTGGTGCGGGTCACCCCCATGCGCCGCTCGGCGCGGTCGTAGTAGGGGGCCAGGTCGTCATAGGTGAGCGGCCAGTCGAGCAGGTTGGCGCCCTCGATCTCGCCGTAATTCGTCAGCGCCGCGAATTCGTGGGGCTGGATGCGCAGGCTCGCCCCGGCCCAGTGCACGGTGGTGCCGCCCACCGACTTGACGATCCAGGCCGGCAGGTTGGGAAAGTCCCTGGCCAGGCGAAAGCTGCCCGAGGTGGTGCGGGTATCGAGCCAGGCGAGCTGGGCGAAGGAGGCCCACTCGTCGGCCAGGAAGTCGGCGGTGGTGTGCAGGGCACCAGCCTCCAGCACCACCACGTCGATGCCCTGCTGGGCCAACTCGTTGGCCAGGGTGCCGCCCCCCGCGCCGGACCCGATCACCACCACGACGCTGGCATCGTCATGGGCGAAGGTCTTCTGGTTGTCGGTCATTGCCATCTTGGCGTCTCCACATGCGTTGTTGTTCTGGTCGTCGATCCCTCGGCGCCCCGTCAGGCCGTCGGCTCCTCGAAGGGCAGGTAGCCGCCCTCGGGCCGGGGCGGGTCGGGCAGCCAGGCAAGGTCATTGAAGCCCTTGGTCAGGTAGCCACCGTCACCCTCCGCGCCCTCGTAGCCGAAATGGGCGTAGGCCAGGGGGTTGTCGTAGAGCGAGACCACGGCGTCGCCACGGATGGCCTCGAAGAAGAGGGTGCCGGCCAGGGGGGCGAGGTGCTCGAGCCGTGCCGCGTCGTCCAGCGCCAGCCAGTCACCGCCCGCGGACCTGTCGAGCTCGGCGATGCCGTCGTCGAGCGTGGTGAGCAGCGCCCCCTCGACGGCCTTGCGATCGAGGCTCTTCACCACGTAGGCGTAGACGGCATCCTCGAGATCCGGGTGGGGGAAGATCTGCCGGGTGACCGCAAGCAGGACCTCGCCCTGGCGGGAACCCAGGTTGTCGAGCGGCATCGCCCAGCTGCGCGAGGGCGCCAGCAGGGCGATGGGGCCGCTGGCGAAGGCCAGGGTGCCGGCCAGAACGCCGCCACTCGCCTTGAGGAAGACGCGGCGGGAAATCGTGGGTGAACTCATCGCTGACCTCTCCGGTGTGGGTGGCGCAGCGCCCGAGGAGGGGGAACCGCGCCTTGCTTCTTGTTGTAGGAATCCAACGGTGGACCGGCCACCTCTAAGGAGAGTAGGCGCAAGCATGCCAGGACGGGTAACAGCGGGTTACTACATCGACGATGGTCTAATGCTCATGGACGATCACAGAGGGCAAGGTCGAACGAGCCGGGACCACTCTCCGGCACCCGGTCTCCTGCGGAGTGAACGCCATGTGCCACGTCTATGCCTCCACCGACCCCCAACGCTACGAATGCACCACCCGCTCGCTGCGCCTGCAGGGCAGCGTGACCAGCGTGCGGCTCGAGAACGAGTTCTGGGAGATCCTCGATCACCTGGCCCGCGACCAGCAGCTCTCCACGGGACAGTTCATCAGCGAGCTCTACGGGGAGGTGATGGCTACCAAGGGTGCGGTGCCCAACCTCACCTCGATGCTGCGGGTCGCCTGCGCCGTGCATCTGCACATCCGCGCCGAACCCGTCAGCCGCAGCGCCTGAAATCGCAGCGACCGCCCTCTCCCGCCATGTCCTGTCGGGCGAGGCGCTGTTACCCTCCCGGGTCCTGCCGCATCCCCACAGGAGGCACCCGATGACCCGGCCGCGCATTACCCTCGATGTCTTCAGCGACTACGTCTGCCCCTTCTGTTACCTGGAGGCCCCGGAGCTCGACGCCCTGGCAGAGCGCTTCGGCGACGTCGTGGCGATCCGCTGGCGAGCCTTCGAGCTGCGCCCCGAGCCCGAGCCGACCCTCGACCCCGACGGCGACTACCTGCACGACACCTGGGAGCGGGCCGTCTATCCCATGGCCGCGGAGCGTGGCATGACCCTTCGCCTGCCCCGCCTCCAGCCCCGTTCGCGGCTGGCCCACGAGGCCAGTGCCTGGGCCTGGATGCAGGAGGCCGTCCGGCCCGGGGCCGACGGCGCCATGCGCACGGCGCTGTTCCGCGGCTTCTTCGAGGAGAGCCTCGACCTGGCCGACCCCAAGGCACTCGTCCGCGTGGCGCAGGCGCTCGATCTGGATGGCGAGGCCCTGCGCCAGGCCCTGGCGCAGGGCGACTTCCGCCCGCAGGTAATGGCCGACCAACAGACCGCCCGGGAGCTCGGTATCGGCGGCGTGCCGGGCCTGCGCTTCTCGCTGGATGGGGAGCACGCCGGCGTGCTCGAGGGCGCCCAGCCGCACCGCCAGCTGTTTCTGGCCGTGGAACGTCTGCTCGACGCCATGCGCTGATATGACAGGCCGTTCTCCCCCCCCGATGCCAGCCCCCTGATATGCTGTAGTCACATGCATGAGCCACCACGATCTTATAATGTGCACACCATGGAGCTTTCACAGTGGCCGAACTGAACAGCGTGATCGCCTTCTATGACGAACGGATGCTGGCCCATGAACCGGACATCGAGGTGCCCTTCCTGCCGGGGCGCATGGACACGCGAGTCCGCTCACTGTTGTCGGGGCTGGGGGTGCCCTGGAAGTATCCCGAACACCCCGCCCGGCTCACCGCCATCCGGCATCTGCTGGAACTCGAACCGATTCCCGGGGTGACCTTCGAGACCGGCATGCCGGCAACTCGTGAGCAACTGGGGCGCGTCCACACCAGCTCCTACCTGGACAGCATCTTTGAGCTGCGCGGCAAGAGCGCCTGGCTGGACGTGGATACCACGGCCGTATCACCCGGCAGCGTCGAGGCCGCCGAGGTAGCCGCCGGCACGGCGATCGCCGCCGTCGAGGCGGTGGTAGTGGGGCGAGCCGAGAGCAGCTTCGCGCTGGTCAGGCCCCCCGGCCACCACGCCGAACCGGTGCGCGCCCGCGGCTTCTGCCTGTTCAACAACGTGGCGGTGGCTGCCGCCCATGCCCAGGCGGCGCTAGGCTGCCAGCGGGTCATGATCGTCGATTGGGATGCCCATCATGGGAACGGCACCCAGGACATCTTCTGGGCGGATCCGGATGTGCTGTTCTTCGATATCCACCGTGCCTCTCCCTTCTACCCCGGCACGGGGAGTCTCGAGGAGGTCGGCGTGGGCCTCGGGGATGGCGCCATCATCAATGTTCCCCTACCTGCCGATGCCGGCGACGCCGCCTTCCTCAAGGCTTTCCGTGAGATCCTGGTACCGGCGGCCGAGTGGTTCCGACCCGACCTGATCCTGGTCTCGACAGGGTTCGACCCCCACAGCCATGACCTGGCGCTGAATGTCTCCTATGACGGCTTTGCCGCCATGACCGGCATCCTGCAGAGCCTGGCACGCCGGCAGTGCGGGGGAAGGCTGGTCTTCGTGCTGGAAGGCGGCTACAACCTGATATCGCTGTCGCGCGGTGTCAGATCGGTGCTCAAGGTGCTGGCCGGCGACGAGCCACCGGAACCCGGCTTGCGCGGCCTTGCCGAGGTGGAGGCCGCGGCGGCCTTCCATCGCGGTGCCTTCGTCACCGAACCGGAAGCATCGGTTACACCGCCCGACGCCGGTCAGGACGGGCAGTAAAGCAAGACATCGGCTGAACGGCCTCGCCGCTCGCCTTGCCACTCGAGTACCAGCTGGCCATGGCCATCGTGCCGTACCCGGGTGCCGAGCGGCCGCCCCTCGCGATTCAGCATCCGGCACAGCCACTCGGCCTCATCGCGGGGGGCCCGATTGAGGCGGAAGTGACGGCGCTGCAGGGGCACCATGACCAGCCTTTTCAGGCGGCCGCCCGTGGGGCAGAGCGTCGGAAAGTAGAGCAGCGCCAGGTCGCCGCGGAAGCCCTCGTGGCCGGTGATGCCCTCATAGTCGTTGATCAGGTCACCGCAGCCGTAGAGGATCAGCCTGCCACGGTACACCTCGATGCCCAGGGCATGATGGGAAGAGTGGCCCCAGACCAGGTCCACGCCGGCCTCGTCGATCAGCCGGTGGGCGAACTCCCGATGCGCATCGGGGATCGCGTAGCCCCAATTGCCGCCCCAGTGCAGCGAAACCAGTGCCAGTTCTCCGGATTCGCGCCCGCGGGCGACGTCGGCGGCGATGGTCGACACGGCCTCGCGCGAGAGGTCGGCCAGCACATTGACCCCCGGCCTTTCATCACCGGCCGCCCAGTCGATGGGCACGCCGCTGCTGGGAAGGCCGAAGGCCAGCAGCCTCACGCGCCCGCCGGGCACCTCGAAGCGCGCCGGGACTCTTGCCTGGAGCCGATCCAGGCCGGCACCGGCCGTGGCGTAGCCCGCCTTGCCGAGCACCGCCAGGGTCTCGCCAAGCCCCTGCCTGCCCCAGTCCAGTACATGGTTGTTGGCCAGCACGCAGGCATCCACCCCCGCTGCGGCAAGCACCGGCAGGTTGGCGGGATGCATGCGGTAGTGGATCCCCTTGGGCTCGGCAGCGTCGCTGGTGGTGACCGCCGTCTCCAGGTTGATCAGGCGCAGGTCGGGGGCCTGGCGCTCGAGCCACGCCAAGGCGTCGCCCCAGACGTAGGCGAAGTCCACGGGATGCGGGATGGGGCCGGTCACGCGCTCGGCCAGCCGGACATAGTCGATGGCCGAGGTCATGTAGGGCTCGAGGATCCGGGGATCGCCGGGATGCAGCAGGATCTGGTCGATGCCGCGCGCGGTCATCACGTCCCCGGCCAGCCACAGGGTCACGTCGGCCATCGCCTCCCCCTGGTTCCAGGCAGTAACCCCAGCCACCGCGGCATGCCGGAGAGACCGACATGCCGCTTATTCTCAGCGGTTTACTTCACCTCGACCTTGCGGCGGTTGGCCTTCTTGCGCTTGGGCAGCGTCAGCTCGAGGACGCCGTTCTTGAAGCTGGCCGCCGCCTTGTCGGCATCGATCTCGCTGGGCAGTGCCACCGTCCGGGTAAAGGCCCCCTGGGAGATCTCGGAGTGGAAGTACTCGCCCTCCTCCTCCTTGCTCTCCTCGCGGTGCTCGCCCTTGATGGTCACCGCGCCGTCGGTCACCGAGACGTCGAGCTCCTCGCGCTCGAAGCCCGGGACCTCGGCGCGCACCACCACCTCGGTATCGCGGTCGATGACGTCGACCTTCGGCATGCCCTTCTCGAAGGCGGCAAAGCGCTGCCAGAGTGGGTGCTCCCAGCGCGACGGCATACCGCCACGATCGAAGAAGGTATCGAGCATGCGTTCGAACTCCCGGAACGGGCTCATCGCCCGCGACTCCGACGGCTGGGAAGGCTTCTCGGTCGAGACCGGGACATCCTTGGACGCTTTCTTTGCCATGACGATGACTCCTCGAATGCAGATCAGGAATGGCGAAGCCGATGGAAACTCGAGGTATCGGATACCGGGAAGCGCCGGCCACCTCGCCTCGAAAAGGCCCGCCCCATGATGAATGTAGTCCAGTCCCGCCCGGCCGACGTGACCCAGATCAGCATGTTTGTCGTCATGCCCCGACGCGAAACGGGCTACTCGCCGATGTCCTCGTGCCACAGTTCGGGCGAGGTGGCGATGAAGCCCTCCATCAGCGCGATGCACTCGGGATCCTGCAGCACATCCACCTCGACGCCACGCTCTCTCAGCAGCGCCTCCTCGCCCAGGAAGGTGCGATTCTCGCCAACCACCACCTTGGGGATGCCGTAGAGCAGGATGGCGCCGCTGCACATCGGGCAGGGCGAAAGGGTGGTGTAGAGGATACTCTCGCGGTAAGTCTCGGCCGGGTGGCGCCCGGCGTTCTCCAGGGCATCCATCTCACCGTGTAACACCGCACTGCCCAGTTGGACACGACGGTTGTGGCCACGGCCGATGATCACGCCGCGGTGCACCAGCACCGAGCCGATGGGGATGCCACCCTCCTCGAGGCTGTGGCGGGCCTCCTCGAACGCGGCGTGCATGAAGCGGTCCATTCGCTGACTCCCTGCTGCGTGACGGTGTGACCTAGCCTACGCTGCCCTCGCCCGAGCTTGCCAGCAACGAGGCCCAGCCAGTCCCGCTCGCCCTCGCGCAGCAGCTGAGTGCATCGAGTGGCCAGTTGGTCGCCATGGCCAGCGCAACCCCGCGATTCAACCTGTCCGGAGCCGAGCTACAAGCCCACACCGAACAGCGCCTGCGCCAGGTGGCCGGTGAGGAAGGCCAGCCCCGCCGCGGCACCGCCGATCAGCAGGGTCCGCAGCCCCGACTTCAGCACCGGCTGCTGGTAGACCAGGCTCTTGCCCATGCCGATCAGGAAGAACATCAGCCCGGCCACCGCCAGGCTCGCCAGGAACTGCCGGGTGGTATCCAGCCCGGGGATCGCATAGGGCAGCAGCGGCATGACGCCCACCACCAGGAAGGCGAGGAAGGTGGCCAACGCCGAGCGCAGCGGGCTCAATCCCACGGTCTGCAGGCCGTGTTCCTCGGAGACCATGGTCTCCACCCACACCTCGCGGTCGCTGCAGATGGTCTCCACCACCCGCTCCAGGGTCTCGCCGGCGAAGCCCTTGCGCTGGAAGATCTGGCGGATCTCCTCGCGCTCGCCCTCCGGCACCTCGTCGATATGGTGGTTCTCGCTGCGACGCACTCCGTCGACATGCTCGCGCTGGGCCTGGATCGCCTCGTAGTTGCTGACCGCCATGCTGAAGCCATCCGCCAGCAGGTTGGCAACACCCAGCACCAGCGCAACGGTGGAGGAGAACCCCGCGCCGAAGGCCCCGGAGACCACGGCGAAGGTGGTCACGCAGCCGTCGATGCCGCCGAGGATGGCATCGGGCAGATGCCGGAGCCGGGAAGGGGCACGCAGCCGCCGTTCGATCACCTCCGGGCGATGCTCGTGCTCCAGCGCCTCCCGCCGCCGGTCATTCATGGGGCCACCTCGCGCGCGATTCATCCTGCTTCCAGCTTGGCACAGCCGGCCAGGGACGGTAAGGCGCGGCGGCGAGGCCCCTTCCCGAAGGATGCTCCATACTGACAGCGCAACACGGCACGGCGAGGCATCGGCATGACCCAAGACACACTCAACGGCCCCTTCCGCCACCGCTACCTGAGCCACGAGGCGCTGACCCGCCAGCTCGAGACTTGGGCCCGGGACCACCCGCAGCTGGCCCGGCTGGAGAGCATCGGCACCAGCCCCGAGGGGCGCGAGCTGTGGGTGCTGACCCTCGGCCCCGAGCCGGATCGCCGGCGCCCCGCGGTCTGGGTGGATGGCAACATGCACGGCACCGAGCTGGCCGGCTCCAGCGTGGCCCTGGCCGTGGCGGAGATGGTCCTGGCGCTGCATCTGGCCCCCGAGCGGCTCCCCGGGGGGTGGCCCGAGCACCAGTGCCGAGAGCTGCGCGAGGTGCTGTTCTACATCTGCCCGCGCCTCTCGCCGGACGGTGCCGAACAGGTACTGCGCCAGGGGGGCTTCGTGCGCTCCGCCCCGCGGCGCACCGCCGGCAGTCCCGACCGGCCCCGCTGGCAAGCCGAGGACCTGGAGGGCGACGGCCGCTGCCGCTACCTGCGCCACCGCGACGCGGCGGGCGACTTCGTCGCATCCCCCGACCATCCGGGGCTGATGCTGCCGCGCCGGGTGGAGGATCCGCCGCCCTACTGGCGGCTCTACCCCGAGGGGGTGATCGAGCACTGGGACGGCGCGACGATCCCCGAGCCCGACTGGCTGGCCGACACCCCGGACTTCAACCGCAACTTCCCGTGGGGCTGGCGGCCCGAGCCGGAGCAGGTCGGCGCCGGCCACTACCCCGGTGACGCCCCCGAGACCCGAGCCGTCATCGACTTCGCCCTCGCCCACCCGAACCTCTACGCCTGGCTCAACCTGCACACCTTCGGCGGCGTCTTCATCCGCCCGCTGGTCGACGCCCCGGACAGCCGCATGGACCCGCAGGACCTCGCGCTCTACCGTCAGCTGGCCGCCTGGGGCCAGGCGCTCACCGGCTATCCCACGGTGAGCAGCTACGAGGAATTCAGCTACCAGCCCGAGACCCCGCTGCATGGCGACCTCACCGAGTTCGTCTATCACCAGCGCGGCTGCCTGGCCCAGGTCTGCGAGCTCTGGGACCTCTTCCAGCGCCTCGGCCTGCCGCGTCCCGAGCGCTTCATCGACCACTACACCGCCCTGGACCGCGAGCAGATGGAGCGGCTGGCGCAATGGGACCGGATCAGCAATGGCCAGCGGCTGTTCCGCGACTGGCGAGCGCTGACGCACCCCCAGCTGGGCGAGGTGGAGGTCGGCGGGCTGGACCCATGCATCGGCATCTGGAACCCGCCGCCGGAGATCCTGCCGGCGATCTGCGACGGCCTGGCGGCCTACTGGCTTCAGGTCGCCTCGATGATGCCGGGGCTGGTGATCGAGGCGCTGCACTGCACGCCGCTCGGGGATGGCGTCCACGCGTTGGAGGTGACGGTGGCCAACCACGGCTACCTGCCGAGTTACGGCGTAGAGGCCGCCCGGGCGCGCCCCTGGAACAGCGGCGTGGAGGCCGAGGCCATCGCCAAAGGCTGCCGGCTGCACGAGCCAGGCCGGGCGCGCCGGGCACTCGGCCACCTGGAGGGCTGGGGCCGCGGCCTGGGCGATGCCGCCCAGATGCCCTGGTTCCAGCGCTCCCGGGGCAACAGCCACCAGGCCCGTGTATGCTGGGTGGTCCTGGGCGAGGGCGAGGTGACCGTGCGGGTCACCAGCCCGCGGCTCGGTGAGGTGCACCGGACGATTCCGATCCCCGGGGAGCCCGATGCATCGGGCCCTGGCTGAGCCGCCGCGACGCCTCACCCTATGCGGCAGTTCATGCCCCCAACGGGAGGAGCAGGCGATGGACATCTCACTGAAGGACGTCACCCGCGAGAACTTCGAGGCCGTGATTGCGCTGGAAGTCGCGGCATCACAGCGTGACTATGTCGCCGACAACCTCTACTCGATTGCCGAGTCGAGCTTGCACCCGACCTACCGGCCTCGCGCCATCTATTGCGACGGGGAGGTGGTCGGCTTTCTCATGTACGAATCCTTCGCCCACCACGACCGGCCGCCGGCCTACAACATCTTCCGTCTCATGGTCGACCGACACCATCAGGGCAGAGGCATCGGGTACCGGGCCATGCAGCGCGTGCTGGACGAGATCCGGGCGCAGGGCCCCTTCGAGCGGATCGCGATCTGCTATGTGGCCACCAACCAGATCGCCCGGGACTTCTATGCCAGCCTCGGCTTCCAGGAGGCGGGGCTGAGCGAGAAGACCGGCGAGGTCATCGCCGAGATACGGCGGTAACGAGGGGTACAACACGCCCCGGCGTGCACCACGCTTGACGGACGGGTGACCGCCGGCCCCACAATAGGCATTCCTCCCGAGGAGCGCCCCATGTCCCTGCTGAGTGCCATCCTGGCCGTCGCCCTCTCCGCCGCCCCTTGGTTGCTGCTGGGGTTGGTGATGGCCGGGCTGATCAAGGCGTTGGTCTCCGAGGCCCTGCTCCAGCGCTGGGTGGGGGGCCAGGGGTTGGGCAGCATCGCGCGGGCGGCGGTGATCGGCGCCCCCCTGCCGCTCTGCTCCTGCGGGGCGATCCCCACGGCGCTGGCCATGTATCGCGGCGGCGCCTCGCGCGGCCCGGCCACCGCCTTCCTGATCGGCACCCCGGGCATCGGCGTGGATTCCATGGCCATCACCTATGCCCTGCTCGGCCCCTTCATGGCCGTGGCGCGGGCGACCAGCGCGGTGCTCACCGCCATCGTCACCGGCCTGCTGGTGGGCCGTACTTTTTCGACGAACAAGCCGACGGACATCCCGACAAGCGTGCCGGCCAGCGTCGCGCCCAAGGAGGAGGATGGCTGCGGGAGCTGCTGCGCCAGCGGCTGTGACGATTCGCGGGAGGCCGTTGCCGAGACCACCGCGCCGGGGCTTGCCGGCCGACTGGCCGACGGGCTTCGCTACGCCTTCACCGACATCCTCGACGACATCAGCCTCTGGCTGCTGGTGGGCCTGCTGGTTGCCGGGGCCCTGATCGCCCTGGTGCCGCCACAGCAGCTGGCCGCCCTGGGCAGCGGCCTGGGGGCCATGCTGATCATGGCGGTGATCGGCATCCCGCTCTACATGTGCGCCACCGCCGCCACGCCCATCGCCGCCGGGCTGCTGCTGGCCGGCGTCTCGCCCGGCACCGTGCTGGTCTTCCTGATCGCCGCGCCGGTCACCAGCCTGGCCACCCTCGGGGTCTTTCGCCGCGAGATGGGCAACCGGGCGCTGGTGGCCTATCTCGCCGGCATCCTGGCAAGCGCCGTGCTGCTGGGACTGGGCGTGGATGCCGTCGCGAACTGGTGGCAGCTCGACATCACCCGCCAGATCGAGGAAGTGGGCGAGCTGCTGCCGGCCTGGGTCGAGTGGCTGGGGCTCGTCGTGCTGGTCGCCCTGGCGGTGAAGCCACTGCGCCGCACGCTTGCCGACCACCTGCCCCACCCCGCCTGATCACGCCTGATCACGCCTGATCACGTCGACCCGGCAGGTGGCACCAGCACCGACATTCCCCTGCCGGGAAAACGATGGACCTTGAAGGAGCCTACATGACGGATCGTCAGCCTCACCCCCGCATCCTGGTCTTCGCCGGCAGCAGCCGCGCCGGCTCGTACAACAAGGCGCTGGCGCGCCTGGCCGCCGAGCGCATCGAGCGGCTGGGCGGCCGCCCGACCTTCATCGACCTGCGCGACCACCCCATGCCGCTCTACGATGGCGACCTGGAGGCCGAGCAGGGCCTGCCCGAGAACGCCCTGGTGCTGCGTCGCGGCCTGGCCGACCACGAGGGCCTGCTGATCGCCTCGCCGGAGTACAATGGCTTCATCACCCCGCTGCTCAAGAACACCCTGGACTGGCTGACCCGCCCCCACGAGGGCGAGAGCGGCCTGGCGCTGTTCGAGGGCAAGCTGGCCGCGGTGGTCTCCGCCTCGCCCGGCGGCCTGGGCGGCATCCGCAGCCTGGGGCTGGCCCGCCAGCTGCTCTCCAACATCGGGGTGACGGTGCTGCCGGACCAGCTCGGCGTGGCGTGGGCCGCGGATGCCTTCGACGAGGCCGGCCGACTGCGCGACGAGCAGCAGCTGGAAAAGCTGGACGCCATCTGCCGGCGGCTGATCGACAGCCTGCACCGGCTGCACGGCTGACCCCCACCAAGGAACGCGATGCCGATCGGGACACAACGCCTCTGGCGCAGCCGGGTGAAGAACGGCCTGCAGACCCTGCTGATCATGGCCGGCCTGGCCCTGGTGCTGGCCGTACCCGGCTACCTGCTGGCCGGCGGGCTCGGCATCGTCATGAGCCTGGGGGTCGTGGTGGCCGGCGCCTTAGCCGGCAGCTGGGTGCCGGCGCGCTACATCCTTGCCGATGCCGGGGCCGGCCTGCTCGACCGCCATCAGGCGCCGGCGCTCTACCGCCTGCTCGATACGCTCTACCAGCGCGCCGGCCTCAGCCGGCCCCCGCAGCTCTTCTACGCGCCCTCGCCGGACCTCAACGCCTTCGCCGTAGGGACCCGCCACGACGGCGGCATCGCCGTCACCGAGGGCCTGCTGCGCACCCTGACGCTGCGCGAGCTGGCCGGCGTGCTGGCCCACGAGGTGAGCCACCTGCGCCATGGCGACACCCGGGTGATGTCCATGGCCGCGGCCATGACCCGCCTGACCCTCTGGCTGACCACGGTGCTGCAGCTCAGCCTGCTGCTGATGGTGCCCTTGATCCTGGCCGGCGAACTCCACCTGCCCTGGAGCCTGCTGCTGGTGGTGGCCTTCGCGCCCAGTATGAGCACCCTGCTCCAGCTGGCCCTCTCCCGCAACCGCGAGTACACCGCCGACCTGGACGCCGTGGCCCTGACAGGCGACCCCGAGGGGCTGGCCTCGGCGCTGGCCGTGCTCGAGCGCCACCACGGCCGCTGGCTGGCCACGCTGTTCGGCCGCCACCCGCCCGCCGGGCTCGACTGGCTGCGTACCCACCCGCCGACGGAGGAGCGCATCCGCCGGCTGATGAGCGTCGACGAATCACTGGAATCGCCCCTGCATGATCATCACGACAACCACCACAAGCCTGCGGTGATCAACGAGCGTCCGGGCCCCATGGGCCGGCGCTACTGGATGCGTCGCCGGCGCTGAGGCGCTCGCCCCGTCCCCCACTTCCCGAACGAGCAAGAGAGAACGCCATGAGCGATACGCAAAAGCCCTGGAACAGCCCCATGCCCGAGCCGCAGTTCGACCTGATGCGGCGCATCCTCGCCGCCCCCAGCCCGGTGGGGCTCGAGGCCGCAATGACCTACGGCGTCCTCAAGCCCCACTTCGAGGGCTTCGCCCCGGAGGGCTGGCAGCTGCACCAGTTCAAGGGCCACGCCGGGGTGGTGCTCGACACCCATCCGGGCCGCGATGACCTCTTCAAGGTGATGATCATCGGCCATGCCGACAAGATCCGCATGCAGGTCCGCTCCATCGGCGAGGACGGCAAGATCTGGATCAACAGCGACTCCTTCCTGCCCAACGTGCTGATCGGCCACGACGTCACGCTGTTCAGCGAGGACCCTGAGGCGCCTGGCAGCTACCGGCGCATCCAGGGCGGCACCGTGGAGGCACTGGGCGCCATCCACTTCTCCGACCCGGCCCAGCGCAACGGCGAGAAGGGCATCAAGAAGGAGCAGCTCTACCTCGAGCTGCAGATCCACGGCGAGAACAAGAAGCAGCAGGTCGAGAACCTGGGCGTGCGGCCCGGGGATTCGATCCTCCTCGACCGGCCCATCCGCCACGGCTTCAGCCCGGACACCTTCTACGGCGCCTACCTGGACAACGGCCTGGGCTGCTTCGTCACCGCCGAGGTGGCGAGGCTGATCGCCGAGGCGGGCGGCACCGAGAAGGTACGCGTGATGTTCGCCATCGCCAGCTACGAGGAGATCGGCCGCTTCGGCAGCCGGGTGCTGGCCGGTGAGCTCGAGCCCGACGCCATCATCGCCGTGGACGTCAACCACGACTACGTGGCCGCCCCCGGCATCGGCGACCGGCGCATGCAGCCGCTGGAGATGGGCAAGGGCTTCACCATGTCGGTGGGCGCCATCGCCAGCGAGCAGCTCAACCGGATCATCGAGACCACCGCCCGCAAGCATGACATTCCCATGCAGCGCGACATCGTGGGGGTCGATACCGGCACGGACGGCATGGCCGGGGTGCTCGCCGCCGTGGACTGCGTGGCCACCTCCATCGGCTTCCCGATCCGCAACATGCACACCATCTCCGAGGCCGGCTACACCAAGGACGTGCTGGCGGCGATCCACGCCATCACCCATACCGTGCAGGCGCTGGACGCCCTGCCGGACCCGCACCGCGAGTTCCTCGACCACCACCCGCGCCTGGACCAGGCCGGGCCACTCGGGCACCAGGGAGCGGACAAACCCGAGCAAGCCGACAAGTAACAACGAAGCTCGAGTGAAACGCATGCAGCAGGGCGGGTCCATGGCCCGCCCTGCTTGCGCTGGGCAGCGCTAGTCGAGCCCGGCGAGCGCCTCGGCCAGCGGCGGCGCCATGGCGATGGCGTTGCTCTCGTGGGCGATGCAGTCGGTGCTCCAGACCTCGCCGACGCCGGCCGCCTGGATCACCGCCAGGGCATCGCCGGCGAACAGCGCATGGGTGATCGCCACGTCCACCGAGGCGGCACCGGCAGCGATCAGCGCCTCGGCGGCGCGCGCGACGGTGTGGCCGGAACTCGACACGTCATCCATCAGCACCACCTGGCGACCGGCGACCGCGACCTCCGGCAGTTCCACCTGCACATCCCGGTCGCCGTTGCGGGTCTTGCGGCAGGTGCCGACATCGAAGCCGGTGACCTCGCCGGCCTGGCGGACCCACTGCAGGGCCTCCTCGTCCGGCCCCAGCAGCAGGGGGTCGTGGCGCTTCGCGGCGATCAGCTCGGCCAGGCGCGGCGCGCCGGAGAGCGCGATGGCGTGTTCGAGGGGAATCGCCTGGTCGAGGCGCTCGATGCGGTGCAGGTGCGGGTCCACGGTGATCACGGCGTCGAACAGCTCGGCAAGAAAGCCGCCGACGATGGTCTGGCTGACGATCTCGCCGGGATGGAAGGCAATGTCCTGGCGCATGTAGGCGAGATAGGGCGCCACCAGCACCAGTCGACTCACGCCCTGCTGTCGGGCGTGTCGCGCCAGCAGCAGCAGCTCGACCAGCTTGTCGTTGGGCCGGTCGAGGCTGCGATAGAGCACCAGGGTCTCTGGCAAGGCGCCCGCCTCAACGAAGGGAAGCCGGAGCTTGAGCTCCTCGTCGGGAAAGCGGTGGCGCTCGACGGCGTGGGCGGGCAGGCCCGCCGCCTCGGCGAGGCGCTGGGCGGGGGCCGCCTCGTCCTGGAAGTGCAGCAGTACGCGGGTCATCGAACCTCCCTGTTCAGAACTCGACGTTGAGCCGGGTGATCTCCTCGGCGTGGCCGATGGCGATGCCGGACTCCCGCTCGGTGGACTGGTGGGCGAAGGTCAGCTCGTTGCGATAGGCGGCATGCACGCGATAGAGCGGCTGCCCCCTGGTGACCGGGTCACCGATGCGCCTGAGCAGGTCGACCCCCGCACCGGCCGCCTTGGGGGCACCGGCCAGGCGGGCGATGCGCGCCAGCTTGAGGTTGTCGATCCCGGTGACCACGCCGTCCGCCGTGGCCAGCACCTCGAAGCTGTGAGGGGCCAGCGGCGGGTTGTCCGGATCGAAGGGCCTGGCGCCCTGGGCCACGATGATCGCCTGCATCTTCTCGGCGGCACGGCCGTCGTCGAGGATGTCGCGGGCGATGCCGAAGCCGGCGCCACCGCGCACGTCCGGGTCGAACTCCAGCATCCGTCCGGCCAGGCGCAGCGCCTTCTGGCGAAGGTCCATGGGCGCCTCAGGGTGATTGGTGAGCACGCGCATCACGTCGCGGGCCTCCAGCACCGGGCCGATGCCGCGTCCCACCGGCTGGCTGCCGTCGGTGATCACCACGTCCAGGGTCAGGCCCATGCGCCCGGCCACGAACTCGAAGAGCCGGCGCAGTTGCCGCGCCTCGGGCATGGAGCGCACCTTGGCATGGGGACCCACGGGGATGTCGAGCAGCAGGTGGCTGGAGCCGGCCGCCGCCTTCTTGGAGAGGATGGAAGCGACCATCTGGCCCGGTGAATCGATGGAGAGCGGACGCTCCACCGAGATCAGCACGTCGTCGGCGGGCGAGAGCTGGCTGGTGCCCCCCCAGGCCAGGCAGCCGCGATGGGTACGCACGATCTCGCCCAGCACCTCGAAGGGCAGGTCGACATTGGCCAGCACCTCCATGGTGTCGGCGGTGCCCGAGGGCGAGGTGATGGCCCGCGAGGAGGTCTTGGGACACAGCAGGCCATGGGCGGCGACGATGGGCACCACCAGCATGGAGGTGCGGTTGCCCGGGATGCCGCCGATGCAGTGCTTGTCGACCACCGGATGCTCGTGCCAGTCGAGGCGGCGCCCCACCCGGCTCATGGCATCGCTGAGGTAGAAGACCTCTTCGCGGTCGAGCTCGCCGCGATCGCAGGCGACCACGAAGGCGGTCAGCTCGATCTTGGAATAGCGCAACTCGGCGATGTCGCGGATGATGTGGCGGAAGTCGTCCCGGGAGAGCCGCTCGCCGGCGAGCTTGCGGTGCAGGGCGGGAATCGAGGCCGGGGGCTCCGCCTGGGAGACGCTGACCGGATGGCCCTCCTCCACGCCCAGGGCCTCGAAGGCGTCCTCGGAGAGGCCGAGCTGCTGGGCGTCGACGATGGCAGCATCATCCACCACGTTGAGGCTCGCCAGGATGCGCTGGCCGTTGGCGCGGATCTCCACCTTGGAGAGCGCCTGGAAGCCCTCGGCGCGATAG
The DNA here is from genome assembly GCF_023554995.1 of Halomonas gemina. Classification (GTDB taxonomy): domain Bacteria; phylum Pseudomonadota; class Gammaproteobacteria; order Pseudomonadales; family Halomonadaceae; genus Halomonas; species Halomonas gemina. The sequence continues at coordinate 30,115 of NZ_JAMJPK010000005.1, read as the reverse complement.
AGGTCACACTCGCGATGCAGGTAGGCCACGTTCTCGCGGTAGGTATCGATGCCGACCCGCTTGAGCGAGAGCGGCGAGAGGGTATCGTCCAGGGCTTCCGCCCGGGTGGCATGGGTCGTCTTCATGACAGCCTTCCTTGCGGCGGGTGCCGGCCTGCCGGGCCGCGCGTCACGCGGGTAACGGATGGCCCCATCCTAGCAGCGCCCCGCAGGAGCGTCATTCACCCGGGGCCCAGCGCCGTGCAGACCCGGTCTCGTCCCTGATGCTTGGCGCGGTACATCGCCTGGTCGGCTGCGTTGAGCAGCTCATCCAGGCCGACCTCGTCACAGGGAGCCGCCGCCACCCCGAAACTCGCCGAGCCGCCAAGGCGCTGACCCGCGTACTCCATGGAACCAGAGCTCAGCGCCAGGCGCAGGCGTTCGGCCAGTTCCGCGGCATCACTCCGGGAAGTACCGGGTAGCGCCAGGGCAAACTCCTCGCCGCCGAAGCGGCACAGGATGTCGCTGCCGCGCAGCTGTGCCTGGAAGATCCTGGCCACCTCCCGCAGGACATGATCACCGGCCGCATGGCCATGGGCGTCATTGATCGCCTTGAAGTGGTCCAGGTCGATCAGCATCACGGCAAAGGGCTGCTTAGGGGGGAGACGTGCCAGCTGTTCGTGGCAGGCCGCAAAAAAGGCACGACGATTGAGCAGTTGGGTCAGCTCATCGCGGTAGGCCAGCCGCTCGACGCGGTGATGAGAGGCCTTGAGGGCATCCTCCAGTGCCTTGCGCTCGGTGATGTCGGTGGCAATCTCGACCCTCACCAGGCGCCCATCGCTCCACAGGATGGCCTGATCGCGGCACTGGTACCAGCGACCATCCTGGGTGTTCTGGAACTCCCACACCACGGCGGGCCCGGGCCGCCCCTGCGCATCCAGCAGCCGGGGATTGTTGCAGAACTCGCAAGGCCCGCTCTGCCCCTCCTGCAACACCTCCCAGCACTTGCGACCCTCCGGCTCGCCCCACTGCTGTCGCCCGTAGGCATTCAGGAACAGCAGATCATGAGTGTGAATGTCACTGACATAGACCGCCGCATCCAGGCTATCGAGGATACGCAGCAGATCCTCGCCGCTGGGCGAGGAAGTGGCGTCGTCGCGAATCGGGAGCGCGGGGATCTTGCGGGTCATGGGCTGCCTTTGGACATACCGGCCGTGGGCCATCGTGAACGATCGGGCCACTATGGCAGCCTGCCTTGGCGATGACCATTGGACCTCAGGGCAAGCGCCCTTCCCTCGCTAAACGCCGTCTGACCCAACGGTCGTAATACCAGCGCAGCGCTTCCTTGAGCCCCGGCAGGCCGATCAGCCAGGCCAGGGGCTTGAGGCGCGGCACCCGACGCATCAGCAGGATATAGGCGTCGATGCCTTCCCGAATGCGCCCGCCCTCCTCTTCCACATGCAGGGAGAGCAGCGCCGCCTGGGGGTCGACGCCCTTCTCGCGCAGCGTCTCATCGTGCTCGTTCACATCGCACCACGTCACCTGGTCACCGGCCTCCCTCGCCCAGCGTTCGTAGCGGGCGCGATCCCGCCGGCAGATGGGGCAGATGCCGTCGTAGTAGACCTTGAGCGGTGGCAGTTCAGACATTCGAGAATTTCCTTCCTGACGGACTACGTCGACTGACCCAGCCTGGCCGTGGGAGTTCATCGGCTTCTGGCGACGCCCTTACCCGCACGCCAGCCGACAGCCCCGATGGTGCCCCCACTTGCCAGCATGCGGGGTGATAAAACGCCTTCACACAGCACGGGATGCGGGAATTGATTTCATGATGATCAGCATATGGGGCCTGAGCCAGGCTGGTCTGCTTCACCCTTGATCAATGACCAATTTCTCGCCTTTTTCTCAAACAGAATATCATGTTTTCCGGCGCGTTACATGAACACCCCGTGGCTGCAAGGGCGGGGAAATGCATTCAATTTAATAGTCAGATATTATGCCGATATCATGAAAATGATCCAACTTCTGGCCACCCTATATCATGGAATATTATTGCGCATTGAACGAGTAAAGTAAGGCACCACGTACAGTACCAACCAGGCTAGAACCGTACACAACACTGCAGTCTGCTCGCGCCCCAGACCAACGGCTATTCCTATGGCTGCCGTGAACCAAATACCAGCTGCCGTGGTAAGCCCGGTAGCACCTTGGTCATCCTTGCCGGTGATGATGGTTCCGGCACAAAGAAAGCCGATGCCGGCAATCACTCCCTGAATGACACGACTCATTTCAGAGTCCGAAATGCCTGCTTGCTGTGGAATAAACATGAAAAGAGCAGCCCCCATGCAAACCAGCATATGGGTACGTACTCCTGCGGCCTTGCCACGCTGCTCTCGTTCGAGCCCAAGCAGGCCACCCAAGAGGGCCGCGAATAGCAATCGAATCACAACAACAACAAGTTCACCCAAATCATTAAAATCCGAAAATTCAGACATAATAGTACGACCGATAAGCTCCATCGCTTAGCTCCTGTAGAGTGTGACTCACGCTTAACCCAAAAATTCCTTGCTATATCCAAGCATCAAGCATCATCAGATCAAGGCGAAACACAGATAAAACCAATACACTATTTAAGCATCATATCAGAAATTGATATTATACCCTTTTATCGAAAAACAAAAGAGATTACACGCGAACTATATCCTTATATTCCAATGGCAGTCAGACTGACCGCCGTATAAACCCGCCTCATTCATCAGGGTGCTGAACCGAGAGGCTGACAGTATCGGCCCGCTTCACTGTCATCAGACGACTGAGTAGCCGGTTGGTCTATACAAAGATCTACGTGATGCGCCCGGTGTGCATCTTCAGCATGGCTGCGACCTTGAGCACCTGGTCACGCATTTGGAGCAGACTCACCTCGTTGCCTGCCATCATCTGCCGCACCTGCTGCACGGTGGAGTCGACACGATCCATCGAGGAGAGATACACATCGAGCGCCGATTTCTCGTCGCCCATGCGGGCTTCGGCCTTGCCGCGCCGGCGATACCGAGCCAGAACTTAATAAAGTTTATTTACCGTTCTGCAGCATTTTTGTGTGCTACCGCACGGAAAAAATTTCGATGGCTGTTTACGCTCTTTTCGGTGTAGTGGTAAATGCCGGCCTGACAAGGATCGTGGGGTTGGTGTTTCTACATCAACGGGCGAATCCAGCATCAGGTTTTTAAGGCTTGCTTGCTGAATAGCGGTTTTCACTTGAGTGACCCCATCACTTGAGCAATTATTTTACTTAACTTGTTAACGACAAGGAGAGGTTTGATGAGCGCCGAAAAGACCAAGACAGATAGCAATCAGGCTACCAAGCAAACCAGTGAGCAGTTAGAAAATGCCATCGTCGAGCCGGTGCGTGCCTACGGGGCACTGACCACTGATTACTTTGAACAACTATTCTCGGCACAGTTCGATGCCGTTCGCGCTTTTGCGGACACCAGTCTGGCTCAATCCCGCTCCTGGCTCGAAGTTAGAGATTCCGACAGTTTACAGCAGGTGATCGAGCAGCAGCAACAGGCCGTCAGGGAAATGAGTGAGCGATTGAAGGAAGACACTGACAAGATCCGGTCCTTGAGTCAGGAATACCTGAAGGGGACCCAGCAGCTGATGATGGAGAGCATGCAGTCGGGCCAGAATCAGCTCGAAGAGAACATGCAGAAGGGCCAGAAGCAGTTTCAGGAAAATCTTCAGAAGGGACAGGATCAAGTCGAGGACAGCCTTCAGAAGGATAAGGATGAAGTCGAGGATACTCAACAGAAAATCCAGCGGCAGACCGACAAGAGCAAGAAGTCGATCAGCACGTCGGATAAGTAATATTGTTTACTTTATAGCGATGACGTAACTTGCAGGGCCGCTCTCCTAGGAAAGCGGCCCTTTAGCTGTCTGGCTGCCGCTAGTCGTATCGGCCTTGGTGGGTAGGGGACAGCTTGTGACATAGCTGAGTCGTGGAGCCGCCTTGAGCGGGCCCGGGCTTGGTTGGCGAGCCCAGGGGCGGCGGGTCATGCCAGGGGGAGTATCGGCTGACGGACACAGCATCGCCCATCCATGGGGGATGGGCGATGGGAAGACACGGGAAGCGGGCGGGCGTCAGCTGGAGGGGAAGTTCAGCTGGGCCTGTTCCCGTGAGTTCTGGGCGGGCCAGCGCTGGGAGACGGCCTTGCGGCGAGTATAGAAGCGCACCGCGTCCGGGCCGTAGGCGTGGAGGTCACCGAACAGCGATTCCTTCCAACCACCGAAGCTGTGGAAGGCCACCGGCACGGGCAGCGGCACGTTGATGCCCACCATGCCTACCTCGATGGTGTCGGCAAAGCGCCGTGCGGCCTCGCCGTCGCGGGTGAACACGCAGGTGCCGTTGCCATACTGGTGGGCGTTGATCAGCGCGATGGCCTCCTCGAAGGTCTCAACGCGTACCACGCAGAGCACCGGGCCGAAGATCTCGTCGCGGTAGATGCTCATCTCCGGCGTCACTCGGTCGAACAGGGTGGCGCCCAGGAAATAGCCCGGCGATTCCTTCACCAGCGGGTGCTGGCGGCCGTCGACTACCAGTTCGGCGCCGGCTGCCTCGCCCTGTTCGATATAGCCGGCCACCTTGTCGCGGTGGGCAGCGTTGACCAGGGCGCCCATGTCGAGGCCCTTCTCGGTGCCGGGGCCGATCTTCAGGGTGCGCGCCTGCTCGCCGACCTTCTCCACCAGGGCATCGGCGGTGGCATCGCCCACGCAAACGGCTACAGAGATCGCCATGCAGCGCTCGCCGGCACTGCCGTAGGCGGCGCCGATCAGGGTGCTGGCGGCGTTGTCCAGGTCGGCGTCGGGCAGCACGATGGCGTGGTTCTTGGCCCCGCCCAGCGCCTGCACGCGCTTGCCGTTGTCGGCGCCACGGCGGTAGATCGATTTCGCCACCGGGGTGGAGCCGACGAAGGAGAGCGCCTTGACGTCCGGCGCGTCGATCAGCGCCTCCACGGCCTCGCGGTCACCGTGCACCACCTGGAAGAGCCCGCGCGGCAACCCTGCCTCGTCGAGCAGCTCGGCCATCTTGAGGGTGGCGGAAGGCACCTGCTCTGAGGGCTTGAGGATGAAGGCATTGCCGCAGGCAATGGCCATGGGGTACATCCACAGCGGCACCATGGCCGGGAAGTTGAACGGCGTGATGCCGGCGACGATGCCCAGCGGCTGGTGGTTGGACCAGGTGTCGATGCCAGGGCCGGCGTTATGGGAGGACTCGCCCTTGAGCAGCTCCGGCACGCCGCAGGCATACTCGACGTTCTCGATGCCGCGCTTGAGCTCGCCCATGGCGTCCTCGAGCACCTTGCCGTGCTCCTCGGCGACCAGGGCGCAGATCTCGTCGGCGTCGCGCTCCAGCAGCATCTTGAAGCGGAACATCACTTGGGCGCGCTTGGCCGGCGGGGTGTCGCGCCAGGCCGGCTGCGCCGACCGGGCGGCGTCGATGGCCCGCTCAACGGTCGCGGTGTCGGCCAGGGGCACGCGGGCGATCACCTCGGCGCTGGCGGGGTTGGTCACGTCCAGGTGGCGTTCGCCGTCCAGGCGCTCGCCGCCGATCCAGTGGGTCAGGGTCTGCATGTCGCGTCCTTGTGGTTCAGTATTCACGGCCGAGCAGGGCCTCGTTGAAGGGGTAGCGGGAGAGCTTCTCGACCCCGGTGTCGGTGATCAGCACCTCCTCCTCGAGCTTGACGCCGTCGGCGGCGTCCACCTCGCCGATGTAGCTCTCCACCGAGACCACCATGCCGGGTTCGAGGACGCCGTCCTTGGAGAAGCGGTCGAAGTCCATGTGGTGGGCCACCAGCGGCGTCTCGCCGTGCATGCCCACCCCGTGGATGATCGAGGGGTAGCGGCGGTCCAGGAAGCGCTCGGGGATCTTCCAGGCCTTTTCGGCGAGCTCGCGATAGCTCATGCCCGGCTTGAGGATGCCCATGTTGTGGTGCACCTGGTCATAGGCCATGCGGTAGATCTCACGCTGGTAGGCGCTGGGCTTGCCCGGGCCGACGTGGAAGGTGCGCGAGAAGTCGGAGTAGTAGCCGTGGCAGCCGATGGTATCGGTGTCGAGCGCCACCAGCTCGCCGGGGCGAATCTTGCGGTCGCTGGCTTCATGGAACCAGGGGTTGGTGCGCGGCCCGGAGTTGAGCAGGCGGGTCTCGATGAACTCGCCGCCACCGCGGATCACCTCGCCGTACATGATGGCGAACAGCTCGTTCTCGGTGACGCCGGGCTTGATCGCGGCCTCCACCTCGGCCACCGAGGCCTCGCTTGCCGCCATGGACTGGGCCAGGCAGGCGATCTCCTCGGGGGTCTTGATGCGCCGGCAGTGCAGGGTGTCCTGCATGCAGTCGAAGACATCCAGGCCCTGGGCCTCCAGCGAGCGGGCCAGGTTGAGCGCACAGCGGTCCAGGCCGACCTTCTTGTTGCCGCGGCCATGCACCTGGACCAGCTCGGCGATCTCCACGCCGAAGGGGTCCGAGGAGAGGTTGTCACGCTGGTTCACCGCCGACCACACCACCTTGGAGGTGCGCGACTCGTCGATGGTCTCCAGCCAGGTGGAGATATGCGCGCTGCCCGGATACTCGAAGAGGATGATCGGACCTTCCAGCGGCACATAGGCATAGCGCGTGGAGTTACGCAGGAAGTAGCCGAACATGTTGCGCGAGCCGGTGGCGTAGCGCTGGTTGTTGGGGTCGAACAGCACCAGGGCGGCGTAGCCCTGCTCGGCCATCATGGCGCGCAGGCGCTCCAGGCGCCCGGCGCGCAGCTGCACGGGGTCGAAGGCGGTGGGGATGCTGTCGCCGCTGGCCATCGGCGCAGACGGCACGACCGGAATCTGGTCCGGTTCGCTGTCGGTCAGTTTCTCTGACTCTACGATGCTCATGGGGTCTCTCGCTTTGTCGTCGGGGCGATGGCCGCCTGTATGCGCGGCCATCGGCAAGGGAGGTGGGAGGAGGCGGCGTCGAGGCTCAGTCGGCCAGGCTGTCCGAGCGGTTCATGCCCTCCTCGAGCAGCCGCTCGTGGATCGGCGCCATGCGACCGAAGATGTTCCTGGCGCGCTCGGGGCGGCCGATGAAGCCCGGCTCCTTGGCGTAGGCGAAGATCACGGTGTGGCGCTCCTTGTCGCCCTCCACCGGGGTGACCCGGTGCAGCGAGTAGCGGCCGAAGAACACCTGCAGGTCGCCAGGCTGGAGATCGAGGCTCTTGAGGCGCGAGCGGTCGCCGTCGATCACCTTTTCCACCTCCGCGAAGTTCTCGCCCTCGGGGCTGCGGATGCCCGGGGCATACTCGAAGCGGCCGCCGCCGTGGGACTGGCGGGTCATCATGGTGACGATGAACTCGTTAGTGTCGTAGTGCCACGGATGCTGGCAGCCCTCGCGCAGCACGTTGACCACCAGGTCGGCCAGCGGGTCGGCGTACTGGTGGATCTCCTCCATGCCCACCACGGCGCCGATGAAGCGCTGGAAACCGGGATGCTCGTAGACCTGGCGGATGATGGTGTCGCGGCCGATGCGGTCGCCGGCGACGAAGCCGTTGGTGCGGTCGTCGAAGCGGTTCACCGGATGGTGGGCCGGTTTCTCGGGGTCACCGGCACTGTTGTAGGGGTTGGTCTCGGTCTGGTTGTAGTGCGCTTCCGGCGAGAGGCGCTCGGTCTCGCGCTCGAGCCGCGCCAGGGCCTCCTCCGGAACGAAGTTCTTGAGCACCACGCAGCCGTCCTCGTCGAGCTGGCGACGGCACTGCTCGATCAAGGCGCGGCCGGCGTCGCCGTCCAGGTCATCGACGGGGTAGCGGGCCAGGTCAATGAGGCCATCGAGGGTGTTGGTCGTCTGGACGTCAGCGGTTGCCTGCATGGCTATCCTGCTCCTGAGCGTTTCGGGATGTGGTGGACAGCATAGTGACGCCTCATTCATAATAAAAATGAATGATTGAGATACAACCAATTTCAAGAGCTCATTGTTCATGGATACCGTGCTACTTCGCACCTTCGTCACCGTGGCCGAGTGCCAGGGCTTCAGCGCCGCTGGCAAGGTGCTGCATCGCACCCAGTCGGCGGTGAGCCTGCAGATCAAGCGTCTCGAGGACCAGATGGGGCAGGCGCTGCTGGAACGCACCAGCCGCAGCGTATTGCTGACCGCCCCGGGGGAGCGCCTGCTGCCCTATGCCCGCCACATGCTCAAGCTCGAGGACGAGGCCCGCGAGGCCTTGGGCGAGACGCGGCGGGGTGAGCTGATCCGCTTCGCCACCTCCGAGGAGCAGGCCGCCGCCTACTTGCCCGCCCTGCTGCCCCGCTACGCCGAGCGCTTCCCCGATACGCGCATGGAGATCCACTGCGACATGAGCGCCAGCCTGGTGAAGCGCTTCCAGGAGGGCCTGCTCGACGTGGTGCTGTCGATCCGCCATCTGCCGACCCAGTCGGGCCAGCTGCTCGGCTGGGAGCCGATGGTGTGGGTGGTGGCCGAGGGCGTCTCACCGGCCGACTGGGCGACGCTGCCCCTGGCGCTCAATCCGGAGGGGTGCATCTTTCGCGCCCATGCGCTCGCGGCCCTGGGCCGCGAGGAGCGGCGCTGGGAGGTTCACTATTCCAGCCAGTCGCCCACCGGCATCAACCTGCCGGTCCAGGCGGGCCTGGCGATGACGGTGAAGACCCCGCGCAGTGTGCCCGAGGGGTGCCGCATCGTCGGCGAGGCGGAGGGGCTGCCGCCGCTGGGACAGGTGGAGATCGAGCTGCACCGCCGCCCGGGACACACCAGCGAGGCCCTGGAGGCGTTCTGCGAGGAGCTGGAGCACCTGGTGATCGACCACGACGACGTGGCCGCCCCGGAGCCCGGCGAGGCCGTCATCTGAGCCGGGGGATAAACGCCGCGGGCCCGCGTCGCTCATCGACGCGGGCCCGCCTTCGCTACCGGGTCTACCGGGGCGCGATCAAGCACCGCGCGCCTCAGTCGCGCTGGTAGGTGCCCACCAGGCGATTCATGCCGATCAGGTGGGGCTCCGCCTGCTTGAGCAGCTCGGGCAACGAGAGGCCTTCCGGCAGGTCGGTGGCCTTGTCCAGCGCCAGCACCCAGAAGTAGTAGTGGTGTACCCCGTGGCCGTCCGGCGGCATGGGGCCCCCGTAGCCGGTCTTGCCGAAGTCGTTGAGCCCCGGGGTGCCCTCGCTGCTGCCCTCCTTGAGCGAGGTGGTGGAGGCCGGCAGGTTGTAGAGCACCCAGTGCACGAAGCCGTAGCTGCCGTTCTGTACCAGGGGGGCGTCCGGGTCGTGGCAAATCACCGCGAAGCCCTTGGTGCCCTCCGGGGCGCCCTGCCAGGTGAGGGCCGGCGAGACGTCGTCCCCTTCCCCGGTGTGTTTCGTCGGAATGGCACCCCCCGCCGCAAAGGCGGAGCTTTCGAGCTGCATGGTCGAGAGTGCAAAGGCCATGGTGATCAACCTCCCTGGATGTCCAAGATGTCAACGTATCGGCGTGACGGTGCGACAGCGCCGACTCAGCGTCGGAGAAAGCCCGGCGCCTGTCAACGCCACCTCTCCATGGCATGATGGCCGCAAGCCACGAGTTCAACCCGGGAGACCGCCATGCCTCGCCTGCTAATCGTCGCCCACGCCCCCTCGCCCAATACCCTCAAGCTGCGTGAGGCCGCCGAGCGCGGCGCCCGCCACCCCGACATCGAGGGCGTCGAGGTCACCGTCAAGCCACCCCTGGAGGCCGGCCCCGAGGATGTCCTGGGCTGCCATGCCATCCTGCTCGGCACCACCGAGAACCTGGGTTACATGAGCGGCGCCCTGAAGGACTTCTTCGACCGCAGCTACTACCCGGTGCTGGAAGAGAAGCAGGGCCTGCCCTGCGCGCTCTATGTTCGCGCCGGCCGCGACGGCACCGGCACCCGCCGAGCGGTGGAGGGGATCGTCACCGGCCTGCGCTGGAAGTGGGTGCAGGCGCCGCTGATCCTGCGCGGCGACTGGCAGGAGGATTTCGTCGAGCAGGTGGAGGAGCTGGGCATGTCGATGGCCGCCGGGCTTGACGCCGGCGTGCTCTAACCATATGCGATTAAATTCCGTTGATAGTCCCTTCCGACTTTTAAGCACCTGCTATACCTCAAGGACGCCCGTCTACTCACAGGGATTTTCGGGCCTTGTCGAACGCCGCATCGGCTGGTCGCGCGACAACGAGACAACAACAAGATCAACAGAACAACACAACCCGTCGACCAGACGCGATATGGAGTCTCGCCTTTTGGCTTCCGCCCAGCCCCTCTTGGTTCTGGAGTGCCTCTGGCCGACTCACTGACGCGAGGTGAGTCATGAAACCAACCGCAAGGCTGCTGGCCATCGGCCTGACCAGCCTGTTCCTCTGGAGCCCGCCGCCGGCACAGGCCGACGACCCCTTGATCATCGCCACCGCCAGTCCCGCCGGGGTCTACCACGTGGTCGGCCGAGCGCTCTGTCGCGCCGTCGATATGCCCTGCCGGGCGCAGCCGGGCGACGGCTCCAGTGCCAACCTGCGCGGGCTGCGACGCGGCGAACTGCAGCTCGCCATGGCCCAGTCGGACCTGCATCAGTATGCCACCTTGGGCACAGAGGGATTCCGGAAAGACGGCCCGAACGAGGAGCTGCGCTCGGTCTTCTCGCTGCACAGCGAGCCCTTCACCCTGGTGGTGCGCCGTGATGCCGGGATTCGGGACTTCGAGGACCTTCAGCAGCGCTCGGTGAACATCGGCAACCCGGGTTCCGGGCAGCGCGGCACCATGCTCCGGCTGATGGATGCCCGCGGCTGGAGCCGCACCAACTTCCGCCAGATCCACGACCTGCCGGCCGACCAGCAGTCCATGGAGCTCTGCCACGGCAACATCGATGCCATGGTCTATACCGTGGGCCATCCCAACGCCTCGGTGGCCCAGGCCATCCGGCTGTGCGATGCCAAGATCGTCGACGTGCAGGGCGACTTCGTCGATCTGCTGGTGGACGCCTACCCCTATTTCACGCGGGCCTCGATCCCCGCCGGCCTCTACGGCCCGGACCAGCCCGAGATACACACCTTCGGTGTCAAGGCCACCCTGGTCACCACGGCAGACACCGATTCCGACCTGGTCTACCGGCTGGTAGCCAGCGTCTTCGACAACTTCACGCGCTTCAAGGCGGCCCATCCTGCCCTGGCCCATCTGACGCCCCAGGCGATGATCCGCGAGGGGCTCAGCGCGCCACTGCATGAAGGGGCGCTGCGCTACTATCACGAACGGGGATGGCTCGAGCCCGAAAGCATGATGTCCGAGCGCAATGAGCAACGACGCCTGGCCGCCGTGCGCGCTGCGCTACTGGGCGAGTGACAACGCACCTCGCAACGCAGGACGGCACCCGAGTAGGGTGCCGTCCTGCGTATCACCGCGACCGTTATCAGGCCGTGCGGATTACTTGAGCCGTTCGAACACCGTGGCCACGCCCTGCCCCATGCCGATGCACATGGTCGCCAGGCCCAGGGTAGTATCGCGCTCCTGCATCACGTTGAGCAGGGTGGTGCTGATGCGCGCCCCGGAGCAGCCCAGCGGATGGCCCAGGGCGATGGCGCCGCCATGGAGGTTGACCTTGTCGTCCATGGCGTCGCGCAGGCCCAGGTCCTTGAGCACCGGCAGCGCCTGGGCGGCAAAGGCCTCGTTGAGCTCCACGTTCTGGATGTCGTCGATGGTCAGGCCCGCGCTCTTGAGCGCCTTCTTCGAGGCCGGCACCGGGCCATAGCCCATGATGGAGGCATCGCAGCCGGCCACGCCGGTGGAGAGTACCCGGGCGATGGGCTCGAGGCCCAGCGCCCTGGCGCGCTCGTAGCTCATCACCGCCATGCCGGCCGCTCCCACCGAGAGCGCCGAGGAGGTGCCGGCGGTGACGGTGCCGCTGCGAGGGTCGAAGGCCGGCTTGAGCTCGGCCATCTTCTCCAGGCTGGCGTCGCCGCGGATCACCTCGTCGCGGTCGACCCGCACCCGGAAGCCGTTGCCGTCGTGGCCCTCGATGCCGATGATCTCGCGGTCGAAACCGCCGTTCTCCATCGCCGCCTGGGCCCGCTGGTGAGAGCGCACGCCGAAGGCGTCCTGCTCCTTGCGGGAGATGCCGTGCATCTTGCCCAGCAGCTCGGCGGTCAGCCCCATCATCATGGCCGCCTTGGCCACGTGCTTGCTGGCCGCCGGATTGACGTCGACGCCATGGGTCATGCCGACGTGCTCCATGTGCTCCACGCCGCCGATGATGTAGAACTCACCCATGCCGGCCCGGATGTTGGCGGCGGCGATGTGCAGCGCACTCATCGAGGAGCCGCACAGGCGGTTGACCGTCTGCGCCGGCACGGTGTGCGGGATGCCGGTGAGGATCGCCGCGTTGCGGGCGACATTCATGCCCTGCTCCAGGGTCTGGTTGACGCAGCCCCAGATCACGTCGTCGACCTCGGCCGGGTCGAGCCCCGGGTTGCGGTCGAACAGCGCCTGCATCACCGCGGCGGAGAGATTCTCGGCACGCACGTGGCGGAAGGCACCCTGCTTCGCCTTGGCCATGGCGGAACGGGCACAGTCGACCACCACCACGTCTCTCGGATTCAAGCTCATCGATAACTCCTTAAATAGTGTCCGGAACGTCCCGACCGTTGCGTGGCATCTTGTGTGGAAGCATCAGCCCTGGGCCTTGCTGGCGTAGAACTTCTCGCCGGAGGCGGCCATCTGGCGCAGCTTTTCGGTGGGCGCGTAGAGCGGGCCGAGCTCCTCGGCCAGGCGCTCGGCCTGGGTGACGAAGGCGTCGACGCCCATGGCATCGATGTAGCGCAGCGCACCGCCGCGGAACGGCGGGAAGCCGATGCCGTAGATCAGCGCCATGTCGGCCTCGGCCGGGCTGCCGACGATGCCGTCTTCGAGGCAGCGCACGGTCTCCAGGCACAGCGGCACCATCATGCGAGCGATGATCTCCTCGTCGGAGAACTCGCGGCTCTCGCTGGCCACGCCCTTGACCAGCTCGATGGCGGCCTCGTCGCGCACCTTCTGCGGCTTGCCCTTGCGGTCTTCCTCGTAGGCGTAGAAGCCCTTGGCGTTCTTCTGCCCCAGGCGATCGTTCTCGAACATCACCTGGATGGCGCTCTTGCCCTTACCTTCCCCCCTGTCACCGGCCATGCCGGCCATCCGCTCCGGGAAGCCCTCGGCCATCACTTCGCCGGCGTGCACGGCGGTGTCCATGCCCACCACGTCGAGCAGGTAGGCAGGGCCCATGGGCCAGCCGAACTTCTCCATCACCTTGTCGATGCGCTGGAAGTCGGCGCCCTGCTCCACCAGCTGGCTGAAGCCGCCGAAGTAGGGGAAGAGCACGCGATTGACCAGGAAGCCGGGGCAGTCGTTGACCACGATGGGCGTCTTGCCCATGGCCCGGGCGTAGGCCACGGTGGCCGCCACGGCGGCATCACCGGTCTTCTCGCCGCGGATCACCTCCACCAGCGGCATGCGGTGAACCGGGTTGAAGAAGTGCATGCCGCAGAAGTTCTCCGGCCGCTTGAGGTTCTGGGCCAGGCGCGTGATCGAGATGGTCGAGGTGTTGGAGGTCAGGATCGTCTCCTCGCCTACCAGACCCTCCACCTCGGTGAGCACCGCATCCTTGACCTTGGGGTTCTCGACCACGGCCTCGACCACCAGGTCGACATGGCCGAAGTCGCCATAGGAGAGGGTCGGGCGAATGTTCGAGAGCTTCTCGGCCATCTGGCCGGTGGAGAGCTTGCCCCGCTCCGCCTGCTTGGCGAAGAGCTTGCGGGCCTCCTTGAGGCCGAGCTCGATGGCCTCCTCCTTGATGTCCTTCATCAAAATGGGCGTGCCCTTGGACGCGCTCTGGTAGGCGATGCCGCCCCCCATGATGCCGGCGCCGAGCACCGCCGCCTGCTTGACGGGCCGCGCCTGCTTCTCGTACTGGCTGCCCTTCTTCTTGACCACCTGGTCGTTCATGAACAGGCCGACCAGGTTGAAGGCCACCTCGGAGAGCGCCAGCTTGGCGAAGGCCTTGGCCTCGATGGCCTGGGCCCGGGCGCGCGACTCGCCGGCGCCCTTCTGGATGACCTTGATGGCCTCCACCGGTGCCGGGTAGTGCGGGCCCGCCTTGCCGGCCACATAGCCCTTGGCGGTCTCGAAGGCCATCATCTGCTCGATGGGGCCGAGCGTGAGCGGGGCGCTCTTCTCGGCGCGGCGGGCCTGGTGGTCGAGCTCGCCACGATGGGCGCGAGCCAGGATATCCAGGGCCGCGGCTTGCAGCTGCTCGCCCGGCACCACGGCGTCCACCGCGCCCATGCTGAGGGCGGCGTCGGCGCGATTCTCGGTGCCACCGGCGATCCACTCCACGGCATTGTCGGCACCGATGAGGCGCGGCAGACGCACACAGCCGCCCCAGCCGGGCAGGATGCCGAGCTTGGTCTCGGGCAGGCCGATCTTCGCGGACTCGGCCATGACGCGAAAGTCGGTGGTCAGGGTGATCTCGCAGCCACCACCCAGCGCCAGGCCATTGATGGCGGTGACGGTGGGGAACGGCAGGTCCTCGATGGCATTGAAGATGCCGTGCACCCGCTCGAGCATGGCCTCGATCTGCTCGGCGCCCTGCTCGAACATGCCATGGAACTCGGTGATGTCGGCGCCGACGATGAACGCCTCCTTGGCGCTGCCGATCACCAGGCCCTCGAGGCCTTTCTCGGCCCGGATGGCCGCGACGGCCTCACCCAGTTCCGCGACCACGGCGCTGGAGAGCTTGTTGATGGACTCGTCCTTCAGGTCGAAGGTGAGCGTGGCGATGGCATCGCCAGCGCCCTCGAGACCACGCGCCACCGTGATGGCATTGCCTTGATAGATCATCCACGAACCTCCATGCAGGAATTCATACGGCCGTTTGATTTTCGACAGCTTGGTGCAGCCGAGCCCGCACGTCAAGCCCCTGCCAACAGCATGGCACGTCCCCGGCGACTCACCCCAGCGGGACGAGCGCTGTTAGACTCGCCGGATGAACCGAGAAACGCCGATGGACGCGCCCCAGCCTTCTGCCCCCCCTGCCGCCGGCAGCTCGTCACCGCGCCTGAGTGCCTGGCAGGCCCGCCTCGAGAGCCTGGTGGAGCGCGTCCGGCCCTGGAGCTGGCTGTGGCCACCGATGGCCCTGGCCGCCGGGCTGGGGAGCTTCTTCCTGGTGGAGCGCCAGCAGTGGCTGGGGGCGATGCTGGCCCTGGGCATGCTGCTGGCCTGGGTGCTGCTGCTCTCCGAGAGCCTGATCGGCCGACTGCTGGCCCGGCGTGGCTACCCGACCCTGCCGCGTGGCGTAACCACCTTCATCGCCCAGCTGATCCACCAGGAGACGCTGTTCTTCACCCTGCCCTTCCTGCTCGCCACCACGGTATGGCACAGCGGCCAGGCACTCTTCACCCTGCTGGTCCTGGCCATGGCGCTGCTGTCGATCCTCGACCCGCTCTACTATCGGCTGGCCGGGCGGCTGCGCTGGCTCTACTTCGCCTTCCATGCACAGTGCGTGTTCCTGGTGGTGCTGGTCACCCTGCCGACCCTGCTGCACCTGACCACCGGGCAGAGCCTGCTGCTGGCCATCGGCGCCATGGTGCTGTTCAGCCTGCCGAGCCTGATGCACCTGCTTCGCCCCATGAGCCCCTCGCGCTGGCTGGCGATGCTGGCACTGCTGCCGTTGCTGGCCGGCGTGGCCTGGGCGGGACGCGTCTGGGTACCGCCGGCCAGCCTGTGGATCTCGGGCAGCGCCCTATCGCCCGAGTTCGATACCCAGGCCAGGAGCCCCCTCGGCAGCACGCCGCTGACCCCGGCGGCGCTGGCCAGCGAGGGGCTCTACGCCTTCACCGCAATCCATGCTCCCCGCGGCCTGCGCGAGGAGGTGGTGCATGTATGGCGACAGGACGGCGAGGAGGTCGACCGCATCCCGCTGGAGATCCAGGGGGGCCGCGAGGCCGGCTACCGGGCCTGGAGCCACAAGCAGAACTTCCCCGCGGACGCGCGTGGCACGTGGCGCATCGACGTGATGACCGACAGCGGCCAGCGGATCGGGATGCTGCGCTTCACGGTGACTGACGACGCCCGGGCGGCCACCCTGGCCGACGGTACCATCCAGCGGCCCTCGGGCATTCCCGGCCTGGATGTCCGGCGGCTGCTGCCCCGGCCCGAGTCGGCCCCCAAGGACGCCGCCGAGGAGGACGTCCAGCAGGAGGCATCGGCGAAGGCGCCCACCTCCCCGGGAGTCGAGGAGGCCCCAGACGGCGAGAAGCAGGCAGGCGAGGCAGGCGAGGCAGGCGAGGCAGGCGAGGCAGAGGATGACGCGGGCGCTGAAGAGAGGGTGCAATGATAAGCCTGCTTGCATTCCACGTCGGCGGTTCGGACAATCCGCTCAGGCTTCTCCCGGATGCACAGACCCATGCACCAGAACATCGGCTTCCAGCTGTCCCGCGTGCCGCGCCTGTGGCGTGCCGTCATCGACCGGCGACTGGCGCCGCTGGGCCTGACCCAGACCCGCTGGATCACCCTCTACCACCTCTGGCGACTCGGTGATGGCCAGCCCCAGTGTGACCTGGCCCGCGCCATCGGCGTCGAGGCCCCCTCCCTGGTCCGCACCCTGGACCAACTCTCCGAGCAGGGCCTGATCGAGCGGCGCGGCTGCGAGCAGGACCGCCGCACCAAGCGGATCTTCCTGACCCCCGAAGCCACGCCGCTACTGGAGCAGATCGATGCGGTGGTCAACCAGGCGCGCAGCGAGATGCTCGCCGGCCTCGACGACGCGGAGGTCGCCCAGCTGGCGAGCCTGCTGTCGCGCATCGAGGAGAACGGCCTGGCGATCCAGGCCCACGAGGACACCGAGTGACGGACCTCAGGCGCGCGGCCCCTCCAGGGGCGCGTCCTTCCCGAGCTGGTCGGGACGCCCGGCGAGGGCGTCGCGCAGCGCCGTGAAGTCCTCCAGGTAGCTGGAGAAACGCTCGGCATCCTGTGACTCCCACCACCAGAGGCCGAGCGCCGCCCGGTTCGACTCCAGCACCATGGCATCCAGCGGCAGGCGCGTCAGCAGCGCCTCGAGGGGTGCCTCGGCTGCCGTCGGCAGGGGCCGCAGCGGCTCGACGCGCCAGCACCAGCCATGGCGGAACGGCTTGAGCGCCGGTCCGGCCTCGGTGTCCCGTACCAGCATGAAATCGGGCCCCGGCTGCTGTGGCGGATAGGGCCAGCGGTAGTGGGGCATGACTCCCTTGGCATCATGCAGCGGCGGCCGGGCCAGCTTGACGGTGACGCCGGCCCGGCTCATGGCCGTGCGCATCCGCGCCACCCGCTTCTGGCGCGGGTTCGGCTTGAGCCAGAGTACCGGCGAGATCACCAGCATCACCGCGACGAGAATGATCAACCAGGCCATGCCGTTCTCCCTGTGAATCTTGATGCAAGTCGTTGTCTTGTCACGCAAGGCGTCCTAGAGTGGAAGCATCCCCAAACACGCTGGATGCTGTACGGAGAGTCACACCATGAGCAACGAATATCGTCATGTCCTGGTCGCCGTCGACCTGACCAAGGACTCCCACAAGGTGCTTGAGCGAGCGATGCAGATCGCCGACCGCAACCAGGCCAAGCTGTCCATCATGCATACCCTGGAACCGCTGGGCTTCGCCTATGGCGGCGATATCCCCATGGACCTCACCAGCATCCAGGACCAGCTCGACGAACACGCCAAGCAGCGCCTGGCCGAGATCGCCGATACCCACGTGCCCAAAGAGAACCAGCATGTGGTGGTGGGCATGCCCGATACCGAGATCCACCGCTTTGCCGAGGAGCAGGACGTCGACCTGATCGTGGTCGGCTCCCACGGCCGCCATGGCTTCGCCCTGCTGCTCGGCTCCACCTCCACCGGCGTGCTGCACGGCGCCCAGTGCGACGTGCTGGCCGTGCGGGTGGGCGCCAAGGGCGAGAAGAGCGAGGAGTAACCGGCCTCGGCCCACTCCACCGGAAAGGCGCCCCCAGGGCGCCTTTCGTGTTTCAGGTCCGAGGCAAGCAACTCATCGCGCTCTCACTCGCCGGCCGCCATTGCCTCCAGCTCCATCCAGCGCTCCATGGCCGCTTCCAGCTCGGCCTGGATGTCGTTCAGGGACTGCAGGGTCGCCGAGACGGTCTCGGCATCCTGCTGGTAGAAGGCCGGGTCGCCCACCTGCGCCTCGAAGGCGGCCACCTCGCATTCCAGACGCTCGATCTCGGCCGGCAGGCCATCGAGCTCGCGCTGCAGCTTGTAGGAGAGCTTGACCGGCCGGTTCACCGGGGAAGCCTCGGAGGCTGACCTGGCCGATACCGAGGTGTCGCTCGCCGCCGGGGCCGCGGGTTCGGCCTGCTGACGCGCCGCTCCCTCCCAAGGCGCCGGCGGCAGTCGCCCCCCCTGGCGTACCCAGTCGCTGTAGCCCCCCACATACTCGCGCACCCGTCCCTGGCCCTCGAAGGCCAGCACGCTGGTCACCACGTTGTCCATGAAGGCACGGTCGTGGGAAACCAGCAGCAGGGTACCGTCGAAATTGAGCAGCAGCTCCTCGAGCAGCTCCAGGGTCTCGACGTCGAGGTCGTTGGTCGGCTCGTCGAGCACCAGGACATTGGCCGGCTGGGTGAACAGCTTGGCCAGCAGCAGGCGATTTGACTCGCCACCGGAGAGCGCCTTGACCGGCTGGCGCACCCGCTCGGGGGTGAACAGGAAGTCCTGCAGGTAGCTCATCACATGGCGGTCGCGACCGCCCACGGCGATGCGGTCGCTGCCCTGGGCCACGTTGTCGTAGACGCTCTTCTCCGGCTCCAGCCCGGCGCGCAGCTGGTCGAAGTAGGCGACCTGCAGCTTGGTCCCGAACTGCACCTTGCCCGCGGTCGGCTCGAGCTCGCCGAGCAGGATCTTGAGCAGGGTCGTCTTGCCGGCACCGTTGCGACCGATGAAGCCGATGCGGTCGCCGCGCTGGATATCCAGGCTGAGGTCATCGATCACCACCTCCGCGCCGAAGCGCTGGGTGACGTGCTCGAGGCTCACCACCCGCTTGCCGCTGCGCCCACCGCTGTCGACGGCGAGCGAGGCCTTGCCCTGGCGTTCGCGGCGTTCGCTGCGCTCCCGGCGCAGCTGCTCCAGCGCCCTCACCCGGCCCTCGTTGCGGGTGCGACGTGCCTTGATGCCCTGGCGGATCCAGGCCTCCTCCTGGGCGAGCTTCTTGTCGAACTCGGCGTGCTCGCGCGCCTCGACCTCCAGCTCGTGGTTCTTCTGTTCCTGATAGGCGGCGTAATCGCCGGGATAGCGGCCCAGGCGCCCGCGGTCGAGCTCGAGGATCGCCGTGGCGAGCCGCGACAGGAAGGCACGGTCGTGGGTGATGAAGAGCACGGCGCCATTGAAGTCCAGCAGCTGCTCTTCCAGCCAGGCGATGGTGTCGAGGTCCAGGTGGTTGGTGGGCTCGTCTAACATTAGCAGGTCGGGTTCGGCGACCAGTGCCCGGGCCAGCGCCACGCGGCGCCGCCAGCCACCGGAGAGCGCGGCCATCTCGGCGTCGGCGGGCAGCCCCAGCCGGGTCAGCACCACGTCGATGCGCTGGTGGAAGGACCAGCCGTCGATCGCCTCGATCCGCGTCTGCAGCTCGGCCATGCGGCGCATGTCCGGGTCCTCGTCGTGGATCAGGTGGTGATACTCGGAGAGCAGCTCACCGGCCTCGGGGAGGCCCTGGGCGACCACGTCGAAGATGGTCTGGCCGGTGGCATCCGGCAGCTCCTGGGCGAGCACGCCGATCTTCAATCCCGGCGCCCGCCAGATGTTGCCGCCGTCGGCCTGGATCTCGCCGGCTACCAGCTTGAGCAGGGTCGACTTGCCGGTGCCGTTGCGCCCCACCAGGGCGAGGCGCTCGCCCTTCTCCAGCACCAGGTCGGCACCGTCGAGCAGTACCTGGTTACCGTAGGCCAGTTGCAGCTGTTCCAGACGTAGCAGGGTCACGCGCTCACCTCTTCATTCATTGAGGGCGCTAGTGTAACGCATGGCCGGCCCGGCGTGGCGACGGGTACAATGCGCGCCTGATCCCTGAAGGAGTTCCGCCTTGGTTGCCCCGACCGACACCTTCGACGACGTCCTGCCCGAGGCCCTGCGCTTCACCTCGCCTGCCCCGCTGGTGGACATCGGCGCCAACCTGACCCACGAGAGTTTCGCCCGCGACCTGCCGGCGGTGCTGGCCCGTGCCCGGGCGGCGAACGTCACCACCCTGATCCTCACCGGCACCGACCGCGAGCACGCCGAACAGGCCGTGGAACTGGCGCGTCGCCACCCGGGACTCTTCGCCACCGCCGGGGTGCATCCCCATGACGCCAGCCAGTGGGATCCGGCGCTGGCGCGGGCGATGCGCGACCTGCACCGCCAGCCCGAGGTGGTGGCGGTGGGCGAGTGCGGCCTGGACTTCAACCGCAACTTTTCCACCCCCGCCGAGCAGGAGCGCGCCTTCGAGGCCCAGCTCGGCCTGGCGGCGGAGAGTGGCAAGCCGCTGTTCCTCCATGAGCGGGATGCCGGGCGACGCATGCGCGAGATGCTGCACGCCTGGCGCGACGATATCGCCGATGCGGTAATCCACTGCTTCACCGCCGACCGCGAGACCCTCTACGGCTACCGGGACCTGGACCTGCATATCGGCCTGACCGGCTGGCTGTGCGACGAGCGTCGCGGCCACCACCTGCGCGAGCTGGTCGACGAGATCCCCCTGGACCGGCTGATGGTGGAAACCGACTGCCCCTACCTGCTGCCGCGCAATTTACCTGCCAAACTCAAGGGCAGACGCCACGAACCGGCGCTCCTGCCATGGATCGTGCGGGAGATCGCCCACTGGCGGGGCATGGACGAGGCCGAACTGGCCCGTGCCACCACCGCGACCGCGCTCGCCTTCTTCCGCCTGCCGGCGGGCGAGACGCGCCACGCCACCGAACATGAGGAGTCCTGACATGGCCGGCCCCGAGAGCAAGGAAATCCCCGGCTTCATCGCCGTCGAGACCGGCGAGGATGGCGGGTTGCCGCTGGCCATCGCCTGGACGCTGCCCGACGGGCGGGTCAAGCACACCCTGATCCAGCCGGACGACGACTGGCTGGACGGCGAGATGGTCTCGCTGGGCGAGTACAGCCTGGAGGAGCTCAACAGCATGGGCGTGAGCCCGCTGGACGTGATCCGCGAGCTCGAGAACGACCACTTCAGCGAAACCCTCTTCACGGCCGGCGTGAGCGATGACGAGGCGGCGATCTCGCGGCTCTTCGACACCTATGGCCTCGACCCCTTCGTCGAACTGGCCCCGGCCGAGAGCCTCTACGATGACCTCGAGCCCGGCGGCTGGTCCCGGGCCCGGGGCGAGCTGTTCGGCGAGCTGGGCCTCGAGCCGCTGCGTCCCGAGCACGAGGTGGCGGTGATGCTCAACCTGCACCGGCGACTCGCCCCCGGCGTCGCGCCCCCCGAGGCCACCCCCTTCGATGGCCGTCTGCTGGACGGCGACGACGCCGACGACTGAGCGGGCCCCACGGCAACTACGCCCGCGACCGCCCCAGCAGCGCCAGGGCCCGCTCGACGATGCCCGCCACCGAGGGCAGCGTGACCGTGGCGGCGGGCCCCAGGGCAATGAAGCTGTCCTCGGCAGTCAGCCGCGCCAGGCGCTTCCCCGACACGCCGCGCTCGACCAGGCCGGTGATCAGCTCCTCGCTAAGCGAGCCCGACCGCCGACACTCATCGACGATCAGCACGCGATCGCAGTCAGCCACCCGGCGACGCAGAGCGGCGTGGTCGATCGCGGTCAGCCAACGCAGGTCGATGAGACGCAAGGCGATGCCCTCGGCCTCGAGACGCACGGCCGCCTGCCGTGACAGGTGAAGCCCGTTGCCGTAGCTGACGATGGCCAGATCACGCCCCTCTCCCCATTGGCCGAGCTCGCCGACTGCCAGGCGGTAGTCCGGCCCCGGATCGACACAGCAGCCGCGATCATCGCCCTCCTCCAGCAGGTCTCGAGCGTGGTAGCGGGCGATGGGCTCGAGGAGCACCACCACCCGCTGCTGCTCGTCGGCCAGGCGGACCGCTTCCTGCAGCAGCCCCACCGCCTCGGCCCCGCTGGAGGGGCAGGCCACCAGCAGCCCGGGGATGTCGCGCAGCACGGCAATGGCATTGTCGTTGTGGAAGTGGCCGCCGAAGCCCTTCTGGTAGCCGAGCCCGGCGATGCGTATCACCATGGGGTTGGTGTACTGGCCGTTGGAGAAGAAGCTCAGCGTGGCCGCCTCGCCGCGCAGCTGGTCCTCGGCGTTGTGCAGGTAGGCGAGGAACTGGATCTCGAGGATCGGCACCAGGCCGCTCTGCGCCAGGCCGATCCCCAGCCCCAGAATGCTCTGCTCGTCGAGCAGCGTATCGATCACTCGGTGCGGGCCGAACTGCGCCTGCAGACGCTGGGTGACCCCGTAGACGCCGCCCTTGCGGCCGATGTCCTCCCCGGCCATCACCAGGTGAGGGTAGCGGGTCATCAGCCGCGCCAGCGCCTGGTTGATCAGCCTGGCCATGGGGGCCGGGGTGGCGTCGACCTCCCCCTGCCAGGATCGCTGCCGACCGGGGCGCGATGGCGGCACGATACTGGCCATGACCTGCTCGACGCGCTCCAGCTTGGGTTTCCAAATCACCGCCTCGGCTTCTCGGGCCACCCGATCGCCGATCTCGCGGTAGCGCTCGGCGACCTCCTCCACGGAGAGCACGCCGTGGCGGCGTAGCAGGCCGGCACTGACCAGCAGCGGATCGCGGGCCTCATCCGCCTCGATGCGGGCAGCCGGCAGGTAGGCCTGCTGGGCATCGGAACCGGCATGGCCGAACAGCCGCACGCAGTGCATGTGCAGGAACACCGGCTGACGCCGGATGCGGGCGATACGCGCCGCCTCGCAGGCGACGCGCCAGGTGTCCAGCAGATCGAGGCCATCACAAGCGAGATAGTGGAAGCCGGGGCGCGCGCGCATGCTGGCGGCGATCCAGCCGGGCGGCGTGGGCATGGAGATGCCGATGCCGTTGTCCTCGCAGACCATCACCAGCGGCATGGGTGCGCCCTGCCAGGCGGCCCAGCCCGCGGCATTGAGGGCGCCCTGGGCGGTGGAGTGGTTGAAGGAGGCATCCCCGAAGCTGCAGATCACCACGCTGTCCGGCGGCCACTCGCCGCCACCGCCCAGGCGACGCCACAGGCCGAGGCTGTGGGCCGCCCCCACCGCCTTCGGCAGGTGGGAGGCGATGGTGCTGGTCTGCGGCGGGATGCCGAGGGATCTTGAGCCCAGCACCTTGTGGCGGCCGCCTGAGATCGGGTCCTCGGCCGAGGCCGCGAAGCTCAACAGCAGATCGCGGATCGGCGTCTGGCCCGGCACGGCACGGCTGCGCTGGATCAGGAAGGCGGCATCACGGTAGTGCAGGAAGGCGGGATCGCCGGGGCGGAAGGCCCGGGCGATGGCGGCGTTGCCCTCATGGCCGGCGCTGCCGATGGTGTAGAAGCCCTCGCCCCGTGCCTGGAGCCGTCTAGCCTGGAGGTCCAGGTGGCGACTGGTCAGCTGGGACTCGAAGAGCTCGACCAGCCCCTCGGGGCCGAGCCCGACGGCCTCGGGGGAGTGATCGTGAGACGGCGCGGGCCAGGTGTCATCATGCAGGGCGGCGAGGAAGCGATGTTCCTGAGGCAGGGAGTCGGCCACGGTCGGCCTCCGGTCGGCTGGGCGATGCCTCTCAGCCTAGTCGATCGTCTCGACAGCCCGCGACTCGACCGGTTCGAGCCAACGACGGCCGGACGCCACGGCCTCCTCGAGGCTGGCCCCGTCACCGTAGAAGGCGGCCAGCGCCTGCCGGAAGGCTGCCGCGCGCCCCGGCAGGCCCTCCCGCAGGTAGCGGTCGGCACGCGCCTCGACCCGAGCCTGGAAGCCCTCGCGGTCGACCTCCACTTCGCCCAGGTTGTCGACGCTGACGTTGAAGGGCAGGCCGCAGGCCCTCGAGAAGAGCAGCTCCAGCGCCTGGGGCGCTACCTCCACCGCCTCGAAGTCGCGCTGCTGGCGGGCATCCCGGCCGTCGGGCAGGTACCAGTAGCCGTAGTCCTCGAGCCATCGCCGCCGGGCCCCGGCGATACACCAGTGGCTGACCTCGTGCAGGGCGCTGGCGTAGAAGCCGCGGGCGAAGATCACCCGGTGCCAGGGGCAGGCATCGTCCGCCGGCAGGTAGAGCGGCTCGTCGCCGCCGCGTACCAGGCGGGTCTGGTAGCGGGGCTGGAAGAGGCCGTCGAACAGGGCCATCACATCCTCGAGTCGGTGGCTCACACGGGCTCCTGGAAGGCGTAAAGGGCGCCATTATAGGGGCAGGCCGGGGCACAGCGAAAATCGTTGCCCCCTGATAGACTGGGCGGCCTGCCGGCGCCCGTCCTGAGCCCGACGCTATCGCCCCGACCTCGACGCATGGAGCTGCTGCCTTGGCCTCGTTCGCCTCACGCCTGCTGGTCACCAGTCGCCAGGAAACGCGGCCCCTGATGCGCCTGGCGCTGCCCATCTGCGGGGCCCAGCTGGCCCAGGCGGGCATGAGCGTCGTCGACGTGATGATGACCGGACGACTCAGCGCCACCGACCTGGCGGCGGTCTCGGTGGGTTCCAGCCTGTGGCTGCCGCTGATGCTGTTCATGACCGGTACCCTGATGGGACTGACACCGATCGTCGCCCAGCTGCTGGGAGGCGGCCGCACGGCGGGCATCCGTCCCAGCGTCCACCAGGCGCTGTGGATCGCCCTCGTCCTGGGCATGATCGCCGCGGCGCTGCTGTGGTTCACGGTGATGCCGGTGTTTCGCCTGATGGCGGTGCCCGAGGAGGTCGCCGGGCGCGCCGCCGCCTACTTGGCCGCCGTGGCTTTCGGCATGCCCGGGGTGGCCCTCTTCCAGGCGCTGCGCGCCTTCTCGGACGGCATGAACCATACCCGACCGTCGCTGTGGATCAGCCTGGTCGGCCTCGGCGTGAACATCCCCTGCAACTTCGTGCTGATCTACGGCGGCGAGGGGCTGACGGGGCTGTTCGGCGATTGGCTTCCCGGCAGCGTTCAGGGCCTGCAGGCCCTCGGCGCCCTGGGCTGCGGCATTGCCACGGCGCTCTCCATGTGGGTGATGGGCCTGGCGATGATCGCCTACACCCGCCGCTCCCGGGCCTATGGTGACGTCGCGCTCTGGCATTCGCCCACGCCCCCGCGCTGGCCGCTCATCGGCGAGCTGCTGCACGTGGGCGTGCCCATCGGTGTGGCGATCTTCGTGGAGGTGACGCTGTTCACCCTGATCGCCCTGTTCATCGCCAGCCTCGGCGAGATCACCGTGGCGGCGCACCAGGTGGCGCTCAACTACACCTCGATCCTCTTCATGCTGCCGCTCTCCCTGGGCATGGCCCTGACCGTGCGGGTCGGTAACACCCTGGGGCAGGGCCGCCCCGAGGCCGCCCGGCTGGTGGCCTGGCATGGCATTTTGGTAGCGCTAGCCGTGGCGGCGCTCAACAACTTGCTGCTGTGGTTCTCCGCCGAGCCGGTGATCGGGCTTTATACTCATGACAGCGAGGTGCAGCGCCTGACCCTGACGCTGGTCGGCCTGGCGATGCTCTACCAGGTCTCGGACGCCCTGCAGGTCAACCTGGCCGGGGCCCTGCGAGGCTACAAGGACACCCGCATCGTCATGCTGATTACCCTGTTGGCCTACTGGCTGGTGGGGCTGGGGGGAGGACACTGGCTGGGCGCGCATGGCCTGTTCGGGTGGATCGACCCGCTGGGCGTGTACGGCTACTGGATCGGCCTGATTGCCGGCTTGACCACCGCCGCCGTGCTGCTGGGAGAGCGGCTCAGGCGCATCAGCAAGGCGACGACCCATGGACAGATCGAGATTCCTGCCGGCTGATGCCGGCCATGCTTCCCGCCTTCGCGGAACCCGGGGACTGGTGGCGATACTGTTGCTGCTGCTGGCCGGCTGCGGCGAGGGCGACAGCGAGACGCTGCTGCGCGACTACCAGCAGCGCCTCGCCGAGAGCCTCTCCCGCGAAGTGCCGCGGCGCTCGACTCCGGACAACATCGGTGCCTTCCCCGAGCATGACCAGCGGCTGTTCGAGATTGCCGGGACCCGCGAGGGCATGCTCGACATCTATGCCCTGCGCGAGTGCCACATCGCCAACCTCGTGGCGGGACGCAACAACCAGCTCGGCATGGTGGCGGCCCCCAGCCAGCGCTGGCTCTACGAGCTCGAGCTGTGGCGCCGGCTGAGTAGCTGCTGGAACGGCGAGGTGCCGGACGCCCTCTCCGATGACAGCCGCGAACGCCTGGCCCGGCTCACCGCCACCAAGACCGATCAGCTGCCACGGGTCAGCTGGAACGCCCTGTTCGCCTCCGAAGAGTGGGTCAAGAACTTCTCCCGGGCGAGCTCTCCCCTCTCCCCCGACGCCCTCGACGAGGTCGAGCCGCGCAGTGCCGCCCTGAGCTACCTGCGCGAGGCGACCCTGCATCAGTTCGACCGTGACTGGCTGGCCGACTCGGCCACCCTCGAGGGTCACCTCAAGACCCTGCAGGAGCGCCCGCTCTCCGCCGAGCTGCTGCGCGCCCTGCTGCTGGCCGAGCAGCGCCTGGGCGAGGCCTCGACGCTGATCGAAGAGACCCTGGAGCACCTCGACGGGGCAGCCTGCCGCCGGGCGGCCGACGACCTGGCGGATTCCCCCGAGGCGACCCGGCTGGCGGCCTGGCTGGACGACCTCGACCGCGCCGCGCGGCACTGGCTCGGGGCCATCGACGCCCTCCTCGAGGTGCATGTAGCCCCCCCGCCGGCGGTGACCGACTATCGGCGACGCTGGCTCTCGTTGAGCGCCCCCGAGGCCCCCCTGCCGGCCTTCACGGCGGCCCGCGACCACCATGCTGCACTGCGCCTCCGGCTCGCCCGTCACTGCGGATCAGCCACCGGGACTTAACCTCGGCAATCACTCTGTGCTATTGATGAGACAACAGTGACGCAGTGCGCTGCTGACCAGGCCGATGCCGTGACCACGCAGCACTTGGAGGGACATCATGGGAATCCCGCAGTCACCCCGCTCCGCCCGGGTCATCGACCTGGAGGCCATGCGCCAACGTCAACTGGCCCGACGCCGGTTGGTTCGTCTTTCGCCCGAGCTGGATAACCTGGAGATGGTCTATCGGCTCGCCTCGGATGCCGACACCCTGTACGGCATGCCCCTGCTGGCCTGGGGACTCCAGGAAGATGGCGAGGTAGTCGGCCTGGTGCCCTGGATGGAAGCCCTCACGCCCTGCCACCGGCTGGATGACGCCGAGCACGGCCATTTCATCGGCTACCGCGACCCGGAGACCGAGGAGCTCTTCGAGGAGGCGCCCGAGCACAAGGTGCTGGAGCTCGAGCATGCCGCCGCCTACTTCGATTACGAAGAGACCGACGAGACCACGCTGATCCAGCAGCTTCCCGAGACCCAGGGGACCCATGCCCTGTGCATGGACGAGAACGATGCGCCCTGGCAGCTGAAGCAGGTCTTCGGCTGGCGCCTCTACAGCGACGGCACCGTGGAGGCCCTGCTCGCCGACGAACGCCTCGTCGAGACCACCCCGATCCTGCCCGGCGATCCCTGCCTCTATCCCGGCCACAGTCGCCACCGCGTGGTCTACTTCTTCCAGCGGCAGATCGCCAACCGCATCCGCCACGAGGACCCCACCACTCTCGAGGCCCTGGCGCTGATGGTCATGCCCGGCAACGACGTTGACACACCGGCCGAGTGACGGGCTGGCCGCGACTCAGCCGAGACGGATAAAGTAGAGGTAGCTGCCGTCATCTTCCTGCTGGTGCAGGAGCTCATGCCCGAGGAAACTGCAGAACTTGGGGATGTCACGGGTCGTGGCCGGGTCGCTGGCGATCACCTTGAGCACCTCCCCCGCGTGCATGTCTCGCACCTTGTTGTGCATCAGCATGATCGGTTCGGGGCAGTAGAGCCCAGTGGTATCGAGTTGCGCATCACAGGCCGGCAGGGAATCCGCGGAATCAACCATCGATGACCTCGTTGCAGGACAGTTAAGTAAGGGAGTAACGGATGATAAAGATCATTATCGAACGTCGTATCATGCCCGGCCTGGAGGAGGAATACGAGGCGGCTGCCCGGGAGGCCATGCGCCATTCCCTCGGCGCGCGTGGCTTCGTCGGCGGCGAGAGCCTCGTCGAGCTTGGCCACAGCGATCGACGTCTGATGATCACCAAGTGGCGCGACATGCGCGCCTGGAAGGAGTGGTACCAGAGCGAGACACGTGCCCGGGTCATGCAGAGCCTGCTGCCACTGCTGACCGAAGAGGAGCGTATCCGCATCTACGAGCCGACGACCCACTGACGGCGCGCGGGTCAGGCCCCGTCCAGGATCCGAACGTGTACCGTCACCTCCTCGCGATCATGGTAGAGGTGGCGACATGCCACCTCGGCCCGCACGCCGGCCTCGGCGAGGGCCGACTCCAGACCCGACAGGCAGCGGGAGACCTCCTGCCAGCGCCGCTTCATGGGCAGCTTCAGGTTGAAGACCGCCTCCCGGCACCAGCGACGTAACAGCCAGCGCTGGACCATCGCCATCACGCGTGATGGCTTGTCGACGATATCGCACACCAGCCAGTCGAGCCGGCCGGGCGGCTCCCAGATGAAACCGTCCTCGCGCAGGTGTTCCACCAGCCCCGTGGCCATCAACCCCTTGTCCATGGGGCCGTTGTCGATGGCATAGACATGCATCCCGCGCTGCACCAGCTGCCAGGTCCAACCGCCGGGGGCAGCGCCCAGGTCGGCCGCCTGCATGCCCTCCCCGAGGCGTTCGTCCCATTCGTCTCGCGGGATGAACTCGTGCCAGGCTTCTTCCAGTTTAAGGGTGGAGCGGCTCGGTGCTCGATGGGGAAAGCGTAGCCGGCGAATTCCCCCGGGGAGTTCGCTGCGGTTGCCGGGAAAGCTCATGCCCAACTGCACGCGATCACCGTCACTCCACAGCAGGTGAAGCCGGCGCCCGCCGGCCTTGCGCCGCAGGGCGCCCCGCTTCTTGAGCAGCGACTCCAGCGGTCGCTTGAGCGCCTTGATCAACCCGGCGAGGGCCTTGGCCTCGTTGGTGTCCGGTGTCTCCTGCCAGACCGAGTCGAAGCTCCAGCCGCTCGCCACGACCTGCTCGATGATCGGGGTCAGACGATCCTCGCGTGGAAGCGAGAGCGGCGGCAACGCGAGCAGGCTCTGGCGGGCAAACACCAGGCTTTGCAGCGGTAATGCGCGATGCAGCGCGTTGGCCGGGGCATCGCCGCCGGTGATGAAGCGCACGAAACCGGCGTCGGGCTTGACGTCGGACTCTCCCTGCCAGCCGAGCACCATTGCCTTGTCCTCGAGCTCTGCCGCCAGGTCCGGCTCGAATCCCGGGCGACAATAGAGCAGCAGTTCACCGGGCACGCTCATGGGCTGGCCTCCTCGGCCGCCACCGGGGAAGAGCCCTTCCTCTGATCCTCGATATCCTGCAACTGGACATTGAGCGCATTGGTGGAAATGGTCACCTCCCAGAGTGAATAGATCAGCGATATGGACAGGGTCACCAGGCTCACGCCGAAGAGCAGCATGCCCAGCAGTTCGAGCGACAGGAAGAGTGCGAACATCGACAGCGTACAGAGCAGGAAGCTCAACACGCCCGCCACCTGCATGCGCTTGGTCAGGGATATGCGCCGACGCAGCAGCACGATCTGTCGGGCGGTGCCGGACTGATGACGGTCGCGCTCCTCGTCCGCCAGTTTGCGGATCAGCTGGGCGAGCACCAGGAAGCGGTTGGTATAGGCCAGCAGCAGCAGCGAGATGGCGGGAAACAGCAGGGCCGGGGTGGTCAACGTCACGAAACGATCTCCGGTTTTCATTCGCAACGCCATGATAACAGGTGACACTTCCACGGGCCGCGCATGAAAAAACCCCGAGCTCTCAATGAACTCGGGGTTTTTTCTGAATAGGTGCCTGACGATGACCTACTCTCGCATGGGGAGGCCCCACACTACCATCGGCGCTGAGCGGTTTCACTGCTGAGTTCGGCATGGGATCAGGTGGTTCCCGCA
>NZ_JAMJPK010000054.1 GCF_023554995.1 Halomonas gemina | reverse complement strand
AGGCTCAGACAGCTAGGAGGTTGGCTTAGAAGCAGCCATCCTTTAAAGAAAGCGTAATAGCTCACTAGTCGAGTCGGCCTGCGCGGAAGATGTAACGGGGCTCAAACCAGGTACCGAAGCTACGGGTGTGCCTGCATCACTTAAGGCTATTCGATTAACGTCGCGAAGCGACGTTCAAGCGCTCCCCGAACGTTGAGTCGGGTGGGC
>NZ_JAMJPK010000053.1 GCF_023554995.1 Halomonas gemina | reverse complement strand
AAGCGCTGGAAGGCGTTGAGCTAATCGGTCCTAATGGCCCGTGAGGCTTGACCATATAACACCCAAGCGGTCTGCCGATGGCGACCGACAAGCCGGATACGACGAGACGTAGCGTCAGCATGATTCACCGTTTTTCGCCTGACGACCATAGCGTGCGGGAACCACCTGATCCCATGCCGAACTCAGCAGTGAAACCGCTCAGCGCCGATGGTATTGT
>NZ_JAMJPK010000052.1 GCF_023554995.1 Halomonas gemina | reverse complement strand
AAGCGCTGCAAGGCGTTGAGCTAACCGGTACTAATGGCCCGTGAGGCTTGACCATATAACACCCAAGCGGTCTGCCGATGGCGACCGACAAGCCGGATACGACGAGACGTAGCGTCAGCATGATTCATAAGTTTTTCGCCTGACGACCATAGCGTGCGGGAACCACCTGATCCCATGCCGAACTCAGCAGTGAAACCGCTCAGCGCCGATGGTAGTG
>NZ_JAMJPK010000051.1 GCF_023554995.1 Halomonas gemina | reverse complement strand
CTTGAGATTGTCTGAGCGTGACAGTAGGTGGTTAAGCGAGGAGAAACAAGGAGGTTATCGAGTGCAGGAAGAGTCAGGCGGGGTCAGTGAAGCGGAGTTAATGGTCGATGTGGGCGATGATCGAGAAATTCCGTATGTGGCTGAGTTGGCTAGGTTTTTCGGTATTCGACATTCGCTGAAATCCGCTTCATGTACGCGCCCCTGTACAGGTCTGGCAAGTTGCCCCTA
>NZ_JAMJPK010000050.1 GCF_023554995.1 Halomonas gemina | reverse complement strand
AGTCGGGCTTGGCCTCACCGGGCAGCGGCACGGCGGCGCGGCCGAGCTGCACCTGGCGGTTGGTGTTGGTGACGCTGCCGTCCTTCTCCGGCCAGCTCGATGCCGGCAGGATGACATCGGCGAACTGGGCCGTCTCGGTGACGAACAGGTCCTGCACCACCAGGTGCTCGAGCCTGGCCAGGGCTGCCCGGGCATGGTCGAGGTCCGGGTCGGACATCGCCGGGTTCTCGCCGAGGATGTACATGCCCCTGATGG
>NZ_JAMJPK010000004.1 GCF_023554995.1 Halomonas gemina | reverse complement strand
GCGGCAGAAAAGCAGTATCCAGGTATTACTCAGCGAACTCTCACGGCGTAGATACCGATCCTGATGACAGAAGCCGCCGGGCAGCAGCTTCAGACCGTCCGATCAGGGCCCTCGTGAATGAAGCGGGGTGACACGATATCCTCAATGAGGGCCCAGCCGTTATCGGAGATCTCGTAGCGTCCTGCCATACGTCACCTATGCAGCTGCGACATAGGAAAAATTAGCACATCCGACTTTTCGGACAAAACCTAATTGTTTAACACGCTTCCCTCTTCTTATATACCCATCTGCTAATGCATATCCGTTCCTGGTCAGTCCGATAAAGTACAAATCAGGATATACTTTCAAAAGAAGACTTGTTAGATAAATATCACTATTGACTGACTTTATACAGAGCGCAGTTCCTTTCATTTGTTCGGCACTGTATGGAACATTTTAATAGCAGTACCTGTTGTCTGGATGAGTCAGACTCTTCATCTTGTAATCAAACAATATTTGATCAATAATTTTGGAAGATCGCGTGTATGTATTATAACTCCGAGTGAGTTTCAATAACTTTAGCATTAACGAATTTTTGGAAATTTCACCCGTTTCGTAAGGAGGAGCAACAATATCAGGATGTGACTGAAGAATATTCCAAGCAATATTAGTGCCGCCTCTCGCAAATCCACTAAGAACAATAACTGTGTTATTCAGCATGCTACTACTCCTCAGTTTTAAAACAAGAAATATTACACATATACACATAATTGTTCGTCATGGACCCTACAGATACGGGCTTGCGTAACTAGCGCATCGACTGTTCAATAATCAGATGTTCTGAAAGGTCCTCATTGGTCAATAATTATCTATGGAGAACAGCAGTGTCGTGAAGAATTGATTTACTTCTATCCTCATTTTATCCCATTATAAAATAGTCATATTAAATGTTTTATCTGGAACCTTTACAATCGATGATAGACACTTTGCATAATGTAGCCTTTCGACCTGCTGGATAAAAAAATCGGCGACAATCAGAATGAGAACCGGAGAGTACGGGCTTATCGACGAGTTCTTCGAGACCTCTTCGAGACCGGAGGCTTACCGCTTCTCGAAGCAGATCAACAGGGTGTTTCTTCCAACCTCCAAAATGTCGCTGATCTGGGCGATGATATAGCCTTGATCGCTCAAGAGGATCGCATGAGCGCGACGGCGCGAAGCACGTTTCTGACCATACTGATGGACATAGGCCAACTCCTGTCGGTCGGCTTCTGCCAGGGCAGAGATGAAGCGCCTTGCCATGCTGCTGTCCTAGGCTAAAATCCTACCAGCACTATGCTGAAAATATCTGCCAAGGAACTTACCTGAATGAGAGCCCGTGAGGCGCTTGCTTGATCAGGCAAACCCACATAATTTGACGAAGAACTGTTTAACATCTATTGCTGTATTTCTGATAATACGGCTATCTTGTCGCGATTTACAAAGTTGTGTTTACACCCGGAAAGCTGACCAGCTCGTCTCGTTAGGATGCCATTATCTAGATAATTTTAATTAAATACGAAATATTACTAATATTTATATTCATTGAATTACCGATAACGAATCATGGCAGACTTACTCTTCTGGATACCAGTAGAATAAGTGTAACATAGCGCAATTCCAACAACTAGCCAGAGCAATCTTGCCGAGTACCCCTTTATTATAAATGGTTCTTTAAACTCAGAAATAAACATTAACATGATGAACACGATCCACAAACTTTTTAACTTAGTGATCACCAGAACTTTTATCGTCACGAAAATAACAAAGCCATAAAAAAGCAAAGAAAGTGGTAACCCTAACGCGGTCAACATTTTCATATATCCCGGATCGGCTCTGAGCTCTGCTGAAAATCCACCTGAATGAGATCCGATACCAAATATCAACTCTGCCCAATCATCAGAAATATTAAACATGGTAATTAATGCATTGATAGTTCCCTCCTCTTCTAACCCCTGCGCTCCATCGTAAAACATGTTCATTGAGTACATAATTACATTTCCAGGGAATAGCAGAGAAAACAATAGGGGTAACGTGAAAAATGAAGCTATTAATAATATATAGAGAAAAACTCTGCGCGAGGAAGCTTTCCTAGGTTCCAGCATTAGATTTAGCATATGAAACATAGCAATACCAAGAAAAGATATCAATATCCCCGTCCTGCCTATCAAAAGCAAAGATATGAAAATTATTATTGAAGATACACACAAACTTATTAAACCTATTTTTTTATTGATGTAGAGCGCTTGCAAAATTACCAAAGTAAGTCCATGAAATAATGAAAGGCTAGCTGCACCTGCTGAGGCTATACCTCGCAAACGGTACTCTCTCGTCAAATAGTTTATATTAGATTCCTCTGAGGTATAGAGAAACGACTCGACTAGTTTTCGAAAATCTGGGAAATAATATTCTGCTATAATGACCAGCGAGTTAATAAAAATAATAAATGAAGTAAATTTTAACAGCAACATAAGTGCTTCATCAAAACCATACCCCTTTCTTTGAATATAAAACCCTACAGAAACGCCCAAGAAAATATAAATACATACCTGAAATATATACACCTGGAAGGTAATGCTTAAAACTCTCAAACTGAATACCGAAACAAAAAGACTATAAAGCGCAAACAAGGAAAAAATAAAGATTAAATTATAAAATGATCTTACTTTTATGGCTTGCATCACTAAATTCGTTTTTACAAAAAAGAATAAAGCAATGGAAATTATCCCACCATGTAGCATAATGCCTGATATCACAAAATAAGGACTTAGCAAATAAAGGTAAACGAAGATCCCAAAAAATAAAATTTCGTGCGCCTTTATTCCTGGAATATCTCCCGGAAAACTTGTAGAAAATCCTTCATCACGCTGACTAATTAAAAACATATGCTACCTCACTGTACAAGATAATACTCAACCTTGTTTTATGTTTTTATTTTCATTTTTTAATGAACATGCCTTATTTCTTTAGGCTCCATACACTAACGTGTGACCATTCTCAAACGGTTAGTGTTGAAAATGGACAACGTGCACATATTTCAGCAGTATATATTATCATTTATTTAATGAAACAAACTGATTGAATACGCTATATTTTGCCGATTATTTGGAAAGATTTCATAGCCATCGCCAGCGGTAACTTTAAGCGCTTAACGTGGCACCATTAATTTTTAATCTTAGTCAATCTGGCAATTCATCCAATAATGAGCCATCGTGACTGCTAGTTCAGGAAGTCCTTGCGGACGTTGGCCAGCCGCTCGTATGCCTTGGCGACGGCCAACCGCGCCCTGGCACGGCAGCGACTGCCCTTCTGGCAGCGGGAGAGTGCCTTCTGCTTGCGCCGCAGGTTGGCGGATGCCTTGCGGAGGAAACATGGGTTGGCGATCTCGTGGCTGTCAAACCCGATTAAATGCCCGCTTTATACCGAGCTAAGCTGTCCGGTCATTACCGATGGATGGCCAGTCCAAACAGGTCTCGATCTCGGCCTCGGCTGTCTCCTCTTGGTCAGCGGTGCCGGAGACGCCTACCCGGTCTCCACCAGCAACGTGGCGTAATACTTGCCGGTCGCGGTGCGGGTGAGTGTGATGCTTTTCAGTTCGCCGACCAACTGACGATGAATGCGGGCCTTCATGGGCCCGGGCCTGGGCACCTTTATCCAGTCCTCACCGGCCTTGACACCGACACAGTCATAGCTCGACTGCTTGCCGCGTTTGCTTTTGAAGCGCGCATAACGCGCCTGAGTTTGGTTTTTTAAGAAATTCTGGAAGGCCTTTTCAAGATTGATGCAAGCCTGCTGGAGAACAATGGAGTCTGCTTCACGCAGCCATGCATTTTTGAAGCCCGCTTGAGAACCGCGGTACTGGAAGAATTTATATACATTGTGCCCTGCGCACAACGAACTCTAGGACGTACTTGATCTGTTCGGGCGTAATAACTATATCGCCAGTTATACCCTGTTCCTGTGTTGACACTTGCTTACATACGATAGGATGATAGACAAGACCAGTCTGCCAAGACAAGTCACGGAAACATGGCACCAGATAATTTTCAGAGAGTAGTTCAACCACTACGGTTCCCGGCTGACACCACACTACATTTGTCAATGCCGCACCATGAGGGGCAACTATAACCGCAGCTTCTGAGAATAAATGTTGTTGTTCCCTGACACTTAGCCCGTCGAGTGTATGAACGACGAACCCCTCTTTTAAGAGCGGCTCAAGCAGTATGTGTTCGTTTGAAAGACGTCTACGGGGAGCATTAGCCCGAGACAGATAGATCAAACGGTTACCAGCTATTCGTGTTTCCTTCCAGCCAACACTACTCCGAATCGCTTTAGATAGCCATGGCGGCAAAGTCCCGGCCCCTTTATCTCTAATTGGTACAATCAAGGATTCTACAGCTATGTGGTCGTGCTGATGAAAAGGAATTACCTTATCCATATTGATTCCACATAACTCCAAGATTTGCCTTTGCCATGGTAAGTCCACAAAAGGTATTAGATATCGTTCTGGCCTTTTATCTTCTGGCAATATTTGATTGATGAACCAGATATCCGCAATCGTATCTGCCCAAAAATGATAGTAATTATAGCTATCCATAACAAAGTTTCCTAAAATGGCGACACGACCTTGGAAGTTATTCCTTTTATTTTTATCAAGCAACCATGAGCGCCATTGACCACGAAAAATATATGGTAGCACCCGGCGGCCGCCAGGGCAGGATATACGTTTTCCATTCCGATTAAAAATTATAGCTTGTCTAAGCATCTGATCACGAAATAATGAGTCTTTGGGTCGCAACATCCACACTGCGGCATCTTCTACGACACAAACACCCGAGTTTTCAATAGGTTTTTGTCCCTTCCAGATTCTGCCAGCCTTACTATAGGTTATCCTTTCAGAATGGTTAGCCTCAAATATATTATCCGTGGGGATTTGCTCTAGCCAAATTGCCCTTCCAGAGTCTTGAGGAGCAACCGTACAACAATCTTCGATGAGACTATAAAAACGGCGCGCCAGACTACGTACCGAATAGTTTTTTATCTTCATGGGAAGCCTAAATTATGATAAATAAAAAGACGAAATTCTAGAAAGCTCTCTGTATACCAAGCTGTTTTACCCCAAAATTTCTTGCCACCGTATTACGAAGCCATCCGATGAAGCTGAATTCGTTCGTCCAGGCTGAGCACCAGGAAACAAGAAGAAGGTTATCCTCCGAGAGCGGTCCTGACCCAGATGGATGCCCTGGTGCCATGGCAACAACTGATCGACGCACTGTCGCCATCCTACTTCCCCAACGCGGCGGACAAGCTTGGCCAACCGCCGGTTAGTCTGGAGCGTATGCTGCGGATCTAACCCTCCAGCAGGATAATCCTCAGATGCATCTACATTTTTCTTAATTCTAGAAGTCCACATTTTTTTATCAATCCTGAACGATATATCTTATTCCAGACCCCCCTGTGCCAAATCTTTTATAGCAAAAATATTTAAAAACATCACAAAAAACTAAAATTACATTATCATGATTGAACAAAACCTTTCTCAATTAGTGATTCTTCTTTTCCATTTTTTTTCAATACCACATATCACTATATTCAATCCGCAATCGGAAATTGATTTAACCACTTACATATACATTGCTGGCTTAACCCAGTCATCACTGTCAACAAGCCCTATTAACTCACCATTAGCCACTGTTACTCCTGATTTACGTGAAGAATGTATTCTTGATTTTTTTGAGCGTATCATTTTTAGATGCTGATCATATCTTTTCAGATCTGTGAAAATTTCCACATTATTGTATATCGAACAATCGTCAACCGATGTTAATTCATTATTATGGCATATTTGTTTTTAAATAGAAATCGCATAATAATATAAAAACTAGCATTATATCCAATAACGAAAAAAGAGATTAACAGGTTTCGAATCGCCATAACAAATCTTTCAATTAAGCTTCGTTATGGCAGAATATTATTTGCAATATTATCTAGGAGTTTCTGCTAAGGCTACATATTATTTTCAGCTTTATTTTTAATATTACTTTCTTCATGAGTTATTGATGAATTTTTTTTATCATCATGATGAAATATTGAGGTGTCGTATTCTGATATAAAACAATTTATATCTTTCCAGGCTTTATCATTTCCTGTTAAAGAGAAGCCGAGGTTTCCAAGGATTAAGCTTAGCAATTTATTATAAATTTTCAGAGGTAGTATTTTCCCTTTATATGAGAACAGATTATTATTTGCCAATCCTTTGTTATGCGGGAATTTAATATTTTCAGTATCAAAACTCGGATTAACATATACGGGCACGTTGTTTAACATGCTAGCTATTCTAAACCATAAGTCATCATTCACGCTGGCAATATCCAGGAATTTTCTATTATAAAAAAACTCTTCGAATAGCAAATGCTTCCTATAAACCACACCCGAACACCCTATTGGCAATAACCAAAACGAAGTAGTTGCATTACGAACGCGCTTCCAATTATTATAGTTTACCCATTTTCCAAATATATTTTTTTTAATGATCCTTGCCCTGGCGCATACGATAGCGTCAGGATGTTGGTCAGCTGCACCGACCATCATGCTTAGCCATTCTTTATGGTAAATCACATCATCGTCTATTGTAATTATTAAATCATCATGGCCAGCCATTCCATATGTTGGTATGAGCTTTCGATAAGAGCCTAGATTTTCTACAAAGTTAACCTCAATTAGTTCACTTTCTAGCCAGTCAGGTTTGGAGTCTACACCACTATCTCTAAGGTAAGGAGTTTTCGATAAATTTACATGTATAACATCCGGCTTAAATGTCTGCCTCAAAATCGACTGCAAGGAATAGTAAAGATATTCCATACGATCATGGGTTGATGTGCAGCTTATGATTACTTTCCCATGTCTTAACATTGGCACCTCCCAATATAATAGTTTTAAATATATACCTAGCCGTGCGCTTCCGAGTGTTGTCGCGGGGCCATCCAGGCACAAGTCGATTCAAGCAACGAAGGCAATAAAAATATGGAGTCATATCGTATAATGCCTGGTACTAGTATGTCATAAACAACACCATTGGCTATGCATGAACACCATAGGGCTTTGCGAGGGGTGTCAGTTCAGAGTGACGTGGTCAGTAACGCTCCAAGAGGTCTCGCCAATAGGCCCCTGAGCACATGATCCAGAGGATTCCATTTTGCACTTGTTACCATCACGACAGAGCCGGCCCACGGATTGCGGCGGCGTCATGATATCTTCGATCAGCGACACCGGCCTTTGTCAGAGTAATGCCAGTACCGTCATACAATAGGTAACCTGAACTGCTGCGCGTAGACGACGTAAGCCGATTCGACATTTCAGATAAACCCATTTATATGCGCTACTTGTTTTCACGCATGTTGCACCATACGTTGAAATATGTCATTTCTCTTTCTCAGCTCTTCATAGCATCCTTTATCTACTACACATCCATTTTTTATAAGGTATATACAGTGGCATTGTTTTACTGTTGCTAATCGGTGGGCAATCATAACAATAGTTTTTTTACCGAAAAAGTCATGGATTGCATCCATTACTAGCTTTTCTGTAATACCATCTAAGGCACTAGTTGCTTCATCAAGAACGAGTATTTCAGCATCATTGTAAAGAGCACGTGCTATGCCGATACGCTGACGTTGTCCACCTGATAGCTGTACACCACGCTCTCCAACACGAGTATCTAAACCATGCGGTAGTTCCATGAGAAGTTCATTTAAATGTGCCATTTTAGCTGCCCGACTAACGCGCTCCTCATCAATTTCTTTTGGTGGTAAGCCGAAAGCAATATTTTCACGAATGCTTGAATCAGAAAGAAAAATCGACTGTGGAACAAACCCGAGCATATTTTGCCAAGCTCTTTTTTTTGCCTTAGTCAAGGCCACACCATCGATTAGTATCTCACCACTATCAGGTTCTATTAGGCCCAGAAGGAGATCTATTGCAGTTGATTTACCAGATCCAGTTGCACCCACCAAACCTATCACTTTATTAACGGGGATCTCCAAACTGAGACCATCGAGTGCAGGTTCACTTTTTCCAGGATAGCGGAACGATATATTATTTAGCACTATAGATGACTTAACACTTAAATTTTCTTCATCTTCAAGGATTTTATAGCTTGTTTTTTGTTCATCCACTTCTGCGCTATTTCTCAACTCATCTCTAATGGCTTCAAATGCTGCCAGATTACCTCTAATTTTAGATATACTTGAATAAATTTGCTGAAATGCTGGCAATAATTTGAATCCTGCCAATGCGTAAACGGACAGAACTGGTAATATAGTCCCCAAATTCCCTTTGTGTGCAACTAAAAGATAAAGGACTAGAAATATTATACTCCCAAAGGCCACTAACTCCATTGCATAGCGAGGTACTAAACCGAGTGCCTGATTAGTACCCTGTGCAATAGCAAATTGATTGCTACTCTTAATGAAACTTTGTGTGAATTTTTGCTGACGCCCGAGAAGAAGAGTATCTTTTATTCCACCAAAACCCTCCGCCATAATTTTAAATCTTGATGTCTGAGCATCGGATATTTTTTTTCCGTTTTTCATTAATCTATTGCGTACTATTCGATACAGCAACATGTATGAAATGAAGAAAGTAGCCAGACCAACAAATGCAACCTTGGGGTTATAGAAAAATACGGCAATCATCATAAAAAAAGCCATCACCACCTTTGCATTCATTTGCATCAATGGTGTAATTATTGAATTTGTAACGCGTATGCACTCTTGTGCAATTTGCTTCGTTAGTTGGCTGCTACTTCCTGTTGCATGAAATATCCATGGCTGATGCATATAATAGCTAAAAAGACGATTACCTAGTTCTGCACCAACTTTTGACGCGTACATAGAAAGCCGCCATATCGTGTACATAGATATAGATGCAGAAATTGTAAGAACAACTAGAACACATACTCCCACCCAAAATAGAAAATCCGTTGGATTATCCATGCCACTAGCTTTATAAAGATCGGC
Organism: Halomonas gemina; assembly: GCF_023554995.1. GTDB lineage: Bacteria > Pseudomonadota > Gammaproteobacteria > Pseudomonadales > Halomonadaceae > Halomonas > Halomonas gemina. The sequence goes on along the minus strand of NZ_JAMJPK010000004.1, from coordinate 443,912 downwards.
AGCGAGGCCATCACCCTGCAATCGAGTCATGTCACCTACAATCGCCATGAAAGGACCAATAGCTAATACTCCGACTAACTCAGCGAATGACATCAATACGATAAGAATCTGAAGAAAGAAAAACTTCTTTCGCTGCTCTCTAGTCAGGAGGGAATAGAATTCTCTGAGGCTATTGATCATAATATGACATTCCGGTGATTGCACAATAGATCTTCAAAATTAATCGCTCGATCAGTGACATTACTTTAATCAGATTCAGCTCTGGAGAGTACGCCGATAGATAGACTAGATGCACATGACGTGACATCCACTCCATTATCTTCTCACTGAAGGCTTTCGAGCGATGCATGCAGGCATTATCGAGCACAACGACGGCGAAGGTAACGGAGTTTTCTGGACCACAAACTGGTCGAACGCCTCGATGCCCGTTTCGGTGGTCACTGGTTCGGTGGCCGTGTGGTAGACCAGCATTGCGACTCGGCTCAAGGTACGTTCAGTCTTTTGCTGTGTGAGTAGGCGTTTACCTCACAGGGCTTGCCGACAGGACTCCATGCATAGGGCACCGGTGATGATTGGGGAGCCCGATTCATCAAAGTAATTATGCCGAGGGCGGCGTCTGCTATTCAGCCTCAGTGAGAGGGGAAACGAAGCGGCGCCTTGTCATGGGTTAATCCGTATCTGAAATCCAAACACCGTCTTTACACGAGAACTTCAGATCAGGCACTTACCACAAGGTTCGCTAAAAGTGGCTGGCCAAAACATGAGCAACTCTTCATCCTGTTTGCCCTCGGCAATCTGGTGCTGGTTGGACGCTCCCAAATCCATGTTGACGGGTTCAGTGTGGCTTGAATCCGGCTGTCATGTATAACAAACCACTTGCAGTGGTCAGACAATGATCAGTGAGACGATGATCTGGACAATCCAAACGCTTCAGTCGCCCAGATCTTCATTGTTCACTTGTTACTAACATTAGCTCTAAGACTTTTTTGGTAATTGATCTCTTCTGGAATTCTTTCTTTCCTTTTAACAAGTGTTTCAAAGTATTCAATTGTTTTTATAAGCCCTTCTTCCAAAGAAACAGTTGGTTCCCATGATAGTATTTCTTTAGCCAAAGTAATATCTGGCCGTCTTTGCTTGGGATCATCCATCGGTAACGGACACATACTTAGTGTGCTATTGCTTCCTGTCAGCCGAATAACAGCCTCGGCAAGTTCAATCATTGTAAATTCACCACAATTTCCGAGGTTGATAGGACCGACAGTGTCTTCACTATTCATTAGTCTAACCAGGCCATCTACTAGATCGTCTACATAGCAAAAACTACGTGTCTGACTACCATCACCATAAATGGTAATGTCACACCCCTGTAGCGACTGAACGATAAAATTGCTTACAACGCGCCCATCATCTGGATGCATACGGGGTCCATATGTATTGAATATACGGGCCACCCTTATATCAACACCATGCTGGCGATGATAATCAAAAAACAATGTCTCTGCGCACCTCTTTCCTTCATCGTAGCAACTTCTTATTCCGATCGGGTTTACCAGCCCGCAATATGATTCAGGCTGAGGGTGCACCTCTGGATCACCATATACCTCGCTTGTAGATGCCTGGAGAATTCTAGCCTTTGTTCTCTTGGCCAGTCCGAGTAAATTAATAGCGCCGTGCACACTCGTTTTAACTGTTTGCACAGGATCGAGCTGATAATGAACTGGGCTCGCTGGACAAGCAAGATTATATATTTGTTCCGCCTCAACATAAAGTGGAAAGTTAACATCGTGCCGTATCAATTCAAAATAAGGGTTATTCATTAGATGTGCAATATTATTCTTACTTCCAGTATAGAAATTATCTACACATATAACTTCATTACCTTCGCTAAGAAGTCGCTCGCACAAATGCGAGCCTAGAAAGCCAGCCCCACCAGTAACAAGTATACTTTTTCTCATTTCACTACCCCTGCCTTATTTTTAAAGAAACTTAATAATCAAAATTGCTTAACAGTCTGTCCATTATTTTAAATATGCTTATGAAACTTTTAATGCTTTCACACTACCGGATACAGGCAATTTAATGCAGTAAATGTCCAAGCCTGCCGTGCCCATAAGCGCAGCCACTGCTGGCGATGAAGACCCACGTCCATCATCTCTCAGTCTTGGAGCACTATATGCAATACATTGCATAAAATAATTTTGACGTTTCCAAGCACGCTACCGCCGGGGAGTTGTTCCGGCGCTCTCCATTGCCTGCATCATTTACCGCTTTTGGTCTTGCAATTTTTTCTAGCCTTTGCGCACCGACAGGGGCGTCGGTAAACCTAGATTAAAAGCTATATTTTGAAACGTCCACACAACTATCGCTCACATAAAGTTACATAACGAGCGATTATTTTACCTCCTCAAAATCACCATCACTGATGTTTAGATATATACTTAAATAAGTATTAAAATTTTGGTGCAGGTTGGCATTACTTTTATCAACAATTCACACTGTGTGATCATCGACACACCAGCGCTTCTTTCGGCGCGTTTTCTTCATCTCTATGAAAATCCAATAGTTTTACATTTTCAGGTTATTACGCACGATCTGCTCCTGGGCGTCGATGACCTGCAAATCGTCGCGCAAGATGACGCGGATTTGCACGGTCTGGCCGCACAAGGCGTCTGGCACACTGTAGCGGCTGCCCCGCACCTCGACGTAGCCGTCCCATGCCACCTGTCGATGGTCGTGATAGGCGGTATCGAAACGCTGTCAGGGCAAGTAGCTGAACACCAGCTGCTTGTCCCGCTGGAAGCGCTCGTAAACGATCTCGCCATGGGTGCGATGTCGGCGTTGGTGGGCCGATTCGGCCAGCCACTGGTTCAACTGGCGGTTGATGTCGGCGTGGCGCAGCATGCATCTGCCGCGAGTAGCCCTGCACATTGTCGGCGATGTTGGCACTGGTGGGCTGGCTATCGATCCCGACCTTCAGCTCGCCCCAGTCATGCTGGATCTGGTGGCCGGGGCGCGTCTCGAAACGCACCGTCGCCTTCGACGGCGACAGCAAGCGCTTGGACCGGATGTAATCGAATAGCGTCATTCATTGCGGCGGCGCAGCCCGGTGAAGATCACCACGCTAAGAAGCTGGGGGGGGGGGGGGGGCGTAACGCCACAGCTGTGGCCTGGATCACCAAAGCGATCATGCATAAGCGGTCGCCAAGCGGGGGGCAACTTCATCGTCATGATCTACCTGATCAGCAAGCCGGTTGGCAGCTTGCTCGATCAGGTCAACTCCACATATTGTGACGAGGATCCTGAATTCTGCTTCAGAACACCCGATTCATCCCGTTCTGTGCGGCAACCCGGTAGGCCTCGGCCATGGTCGGGTAGTTGAAGGTGGTATTGATGAAGTACTTGAGGGTGTTGGCCTCTCCCGGCTGCTGCATCACTGCCTGGCCGATGTGGACGATCTCGGAGGCCTGGTCGCCGAAGCAGTGGATGCCGAGGATCTCGAGGCTGTCCTGGTGGAACAGTATCTTGAGCATGCCCACGGTGTCGCCGGTGATCTGCGCCCGGGCGGTATCCTTGAAGAAGGCCTGGGCGACCTCGTAGGGCACCCTGGCCTCGGTGAGTTCGCGCTCGGTCTTGCCCACCGAGCTGATCTCGGGAATGGTGTAGATCCCGGTGGGCACGTCGTCGACGAAGCGGAAGTCCTCCTCGAGCATGTCGTCGCTGGCGTTCTTGCCCTGGTCGTAGGCGGCGCTGGCAAGGCTGGGCCAGCCGATCACGTCGCCCACCGCGTAGACTGTCGGCACCGCGGTACGGTAATGGTCATCGACTTGGAGCTGGCCGCGGCCGTTAGCCTCCAGGCCGATGTTCTCCAGCCCCAGCTGGTCGGTATTGCCGGTGCGGCCGTTGGCCCACAGGAAGGCGTCGGCGCGCAGCCGCTTGCCGGACTGGAGGTGCACGGTGACCCCGGTGTCGTCTCCCTCGACCCGTTCGTACTCCTCGTTGTGGCGGATCAGCACGCCATGCTTGCGCAGGTGGTAGGAGAGCGCATCACTGATCTCGTCATCGAGGAAGGAGAGCAGGCTGCCGCGGTTGTTGATCAGGTCGACCTTGACGCCGAGCCCCGAGAAGATCGAGGCATATTCGCAGCCGATGACCCCCGCGCCGAAGATGATCAGGGTGCGCGGCGTATGGTTGAGGCTGAGGATGGTGTCGGAGCAGTAGATGCGCGGATGGCGGAAATCGATGTCGGCCGGGCGATAGGGGCGCGACCCGGTGGCGATGATGACCTTGTCGGCGACCAGCTCTTCCATGCCTTCGTGGTCGTCACGCACCAGCAGTGTGTGCGCGTCCTTGAAGCGGGCCACGCCGCGGAACAGGTCGATACGATTGCGGGCATAGAAGTTGGTGCGCATCGCCACCTGCTGGTCGATGGTGACGCGGGAGCGTGCCATCACGCGGGAGAAGGAGAACCAGCGGGGCTCGCCGATGTCGCGGAACATCGGGTTGGTGTTGAACGAGAGGATCTGCTTGACCTGATGACGCAGCGCCTTGGAGGGGATGGTACCCCAGTGGGTGCAGTTGCCCCCGACCTGCGCCTGCTTCTCGACCACCGCGACCCGCTTGCCGTGCTTGGCGGCATTGATCGCCGCGCTCTCCCCCGCCGGTCCGGTGCCGATCACTACCACGTCGTAGTTGTGGACTGCCATTTCTCCACCTTATTTTCCTAGCTAACATCATTGGGGTCAGACCCTTAAGCGGCCTTTGGGATTCTATCCCAAAGGCCGCTTAAGGGTCTGACCCCGAATCCACGAATCCACAAAAAAGATCAAGAGCCGCCGGCCCTTGATCCTCGTCGTTCATTTCTCGGCCTTCAGCGGCGGGTGGCGTCGTAGCCGAGGTCCGCCCCGCGGCTTTCGTCGCTGCGGCGACGCGCGCTGGCCTGCTTGCGGTTCTCCTCCTCGCAGACCTCATCCTTGCCGCCGCAGATGTCACAGCCATCCTTCATGCCGAGCTGGTTGAGGCCGCCACAGGAGCCGGCGATGGGCTTGCGTCCCATGATAACGCCCACGGCCATGGCGGCGACGATCAGCAGCATGAAGGCGAATACCACCAGGTAAATTGTCATTGCAACGCTCCTCGAGATCGGAAAAGGTTGGTCATCCTGCCTGTGTGACAACACGCTAGCGCTCGAGGTCCACAGTGCGGGAGGATCTGGTGCCTGAGATGCCGACAGGCGGCGTTGAGCCTGGCTATCGGCATGTCGGGCAGCAGAATCGAGGGGGACCGGCCTCTCGGCCGGCCCCGGGGTCGCCTTGCGGCGATCGAGATCAGCCGCCGAAGTCGTCCAGCAGAATGTTCTCGGGTTCCACGCCCAGGTCGACCAACAGCTTGATCGCCGAGGCGTTCATCATGGGCGGCCCGCACATGTAGTACTCGCAGTCCTCGGGGGCCGGATGGTCCTTGAGGTAATAGTCGTAGAGGACGTTATGGATGAAGCCGGTCGGCCCATCCCAGTTGTCCTCCGGCTGCGGGTCGGAGAGCGCCAGGTGCCACTCGAAGTTGGGGAACTCCTCGGCCAGCTGGTCATATTCCTCGTTGTAGAAGGTCTCGCGCCAGGAGCGCGCGCCGTACCAGAACGAGATCTTGCGGTCGGTCTTGAGCCGCTTGAGCTGGTCGAAGATGTGGCTGCGCATCGGCGCCATGCCGGCACCGCCGCCGATGAAGATCATCTCGGCATCGGTGTCCTTGGCAAAGAACTCGCCGAAGGGCCCCATCACGGTGACCTTGTCCCCCGGCTTCAGGCTGAAGACATAGGTCGACATCAGCCCCGGCGGGTGGTTGGTGTTGGGCGGCGGCGTGGCGATACGGATGTTGAACTTGAGGATGCCCTTCTCATCCGGATAGTTCGCCATGGAGTAGGCGCGGATGACCTCCTCCGGATTCTTGTGGGAGATGTCGAAGAGGCCGAACTTCTCCCAGTCGCCCCGGTACTCCTCGTCAATATCGAAGTCCTTGAAGGAGATGTCGTAGGGCGGTGCCACCAGCTGCACGTAGCCGCCGGCACGGAAGGCCACTTCCTCGCCCTCGGGGAGCCTCAGGTTGAGCTCCTTGATGAAGGTGGCGACGTTGGGGTTCTCGATGACCTCGCATTCCCACTGCTTGACGCCGAAGACCTCTTCCGGAACCTCGATCTTCATGTCCTGCTTGACCGGCACCTGGCAGGAGAGGCGCCAGCCTTCCTTCTTCTCGCGCAGAGTGAAGTGGGACTCCTCGGTGGGCAGGATGGCACCGCCACCCTCCTCCACGCGGCACTTGCACTGGGCGCAGGAGCCACCACCGCCGCAGGCGGAGGAGAGGAAGATGCCGTTGGCGGCCAGGGTGTTGAGCAGCTTGCCGCCGGCCTGGGTGGTGATGGTGTGATCGGGATCTTCGTTGACCTCGATCTGTACGTCACCGCTGCTGACGAGCTTGCTGCGGGCAGCCAGGATCACCACCGTCAGACTGATGACGATAACAGTGAACATGACCACACCGAGCAAGATGACTACTGAATCAACCATGTCGGTTTCCTATTGCTTGCGTTGCCTGGACCCCAGCGGCACGCCCGGCCGCCGGGAGAACACGACCTGCCTCAGAGCTGGATGCCGGAGAAGGACATGAAGCCCAGCGACATCAGCCCCACGGTGATGAAGGTGATGCCCAGCCCCTGGAGGGAGTCGGGGACGTCGCTGTACTTGAGCTTCTCACGAATGCCGGCCAGCGCGGTGATGGCCAGCGCCCAGCCGGTGCCAGCGCCGAAACCATAGACCACGGACTCGCCGAAGTTGTAGTTACGCTCGACCATGAACAGCACGCCACCCAGGATGGCGCAGTTCACGGTGATCAGCGGCAGGAACACGCCCAGCGCGTTGTAGAGCACGGGCACATACTTGTCGAGGAACATCTCGATGATCTGCACCACCGCGGCGATGACGCCGATGTAGGAGAGCAGCCCCAGGAAGGAGAGATCGATGTTCTCGGCGCCGGGAATGCCCGTCCAGGTCAGGGCGCCTTCCGCCAAGAGGAGGTTGAGGACCAGGTTGTTGACCGGCACGGTGATCGTCAACACCACGATCACGGCAATGCCCAGGCCGAAGGCCGAGGAGATCTTCTTGGAGAGCGCCAGGAAGGTACACATGCCCAGGAAGAACGCCAGGGCCATGTTCTCGACGAAGACCGAGGCAACGAAAAGGCTCAGATAGTGTTCCATGTTACACGGCCTCCTTCGGCTGGGTGTTTTCCTTCATCTTGAACTCGTTCTCCTCGACCTGCTCCGGGTTGACAGCACGCAGCACCCAGATGATCAGGCCGATGATGAAGAACGCCGACGGCGGCAGCAGCAGCAGACCGTTGGGCACGTACCAGCCACCATCCTGCACCGGTTGCAGCACGGTGAAGCCGAACACGCTGCCGGCGCCGAGCAGCTCGCGGAAGAAGCCCACGACCATCAGGATGAAACCGTACCCGATCCCGTTACCGATGCCATCCAGGAAGGAGAGCCCCGGGGGGTTCTGGGTGGCAAAGCCTTCGGCACGACCCAGTACGATACAGTTGGTGATGATCAGCCCGACGAACACCGAGAGCTGCTTGGACATCTCGTAGGCGTAGGCCTTGAGGATCTGGTCAACCACGATGACGAGGGAGGCGATGATGGTCACCTGCACGATGATGCGGATGGACGACGGGATATGGTGACGGATCAGCGACACGAACAGGCTCGAGAAGGCCGTCACGAAGATCACCGCCAGCGTCATCACCAGCGAGACGCTCATGCTGGTGGTCACCGCCAGCGCCGAGCAGATACCCAGCACCTGCAGGGCGATGGGGTTGTTCTTGAAGATTGGCGTCGTCAGGACGCTCTTTGCGCTCACATCAGACATGATCAGGCTCCTTCACTTTCGAGTTCGACGTCGGTGCCCTGGACCTCATCCTGGTCGACCCCGGCACGGAACCTGGCCAGGTAGTCACCGAAGCCTTCCGGGCTGAGCCAGAACTGCAGCATGTTGGTCACGCCCTTGCTGGTCAGGGTGGCACCCGAGAGGGCATCGACCTCGGTCTTCTCGTCGGCGCCGCCCTTGACCAGGCTGATCGCGGGCGCGATCTCGCCCTGCTCGTCGAAGATCTCCTTGCCTTCCCACTGGGCCTGCCAGCGCGGGTTGTTGACCTCGGCGCCCAGCCCGGGGGTCTCGCTGTGCTCGTAGTAGGTGATGCCGATGATGGTGTTGCCGTCGCCTTCCACGGAGAGGAAGCCACGCATCAGCCCCCACAGGCCCTGGCCGCGAATCGGCAGGATGATCTGCTCGGGATCGTCCGGGTCGCCCACCAGGTAGACGGTGCTGTAGAGCTCCTGACGCGTCAGACCGGCGATATCCTTCTCCCCCGACAGCGTCCGCCCGCTGGCCGGATCGCGGCGCGCCTCGAAGGCATTGTAGGTCGCCGGGTCATGCTGCTCGCTGTATTCACCGGTATCCAGATTCACCACTCGCGGCGTGATCATGGACTCGAAGGTCTCGTTCACGTCCATGCCGGGCTCGTAGAGCTGGGCCACCTCGAGAATGTTGGACTTGCGGTCGAGCTCCTGGTTGAACTGCTGCTTCGAACGCAGGGCCACCGCCGCGGTGGAGACGATGATCGAACACACGATACAAAGTGCGAACGCCACCGTCAGGATCTTCTTGATGGAGTTGTTGCTCTGTGCCATCAGGCAGTCTCCTCGGCCGGAACACCGGTGCGCTGCAAGCGGCGCTTGATGTTGGCCTGTATAAAGAAGTTGTCGATCAGCGGGGCGAACAGGTTGGCGAACAGGATCGCCAGCATGATGCCTTCAGGGAACGCCGGGTTGACGACGCGGATCAAGACCGTCATGACGCCGATGAGCGCGCCGAAGATCAGGCGGCCCTGGTTGGTCATGGAGGCGGAGACCGGGTCGGTCGCCATGAACACCATGCCGAAGGCGAAACCGCCCACCACCAGGTGCCAGTACCAGGGCATGGCGAACATCGGGTTGCTGTCGGAGCCGATCAGGTTGAAGAGCGCGCTGGTCGCCACCATGCCCAGGAAGACACCGAGCACGATGCGCCAGGAGGCGATCTTGGTCCACAGCAGTACCACCGCACCGATCAGGATCGCCAGGGTCGAGGTCTCGCCCACGGAGCCCGGCACGAAGCCGAGGAAGGCATCCCACCAGCTGAACTGGCTGGAGAGGGCCGCCATGCCGTCCTGGAAGGCGATGGAGAGCGCGGTTGCCCCGGTATAGCCGTCGGCCGCCACCCAGATCGCGTCACCGGAGATCTGTGCCGGATAGGCGAAGTAGAGGAAGGCACGACCGGTCAGCGCCGGGTTGAGGAAGTTCTTGCCGGTACCACCGAAGATCTCCTTGCCGATCACCACGCCGAAGGTGATGCCCAGTGCCACCTGCCACAGCGGGATGGTAGCGGGCAGGATCAGGGCATAGAGCACGGAGGTGACGAAGAAGCCCTCGTTGACCTCGTGGCCGCGCTTGATGGCGAACAGCACTTCCCAGAAGCCGCCGACCACGAAGGTCACCAGGTAGATCGGCAGGAAGTAGGTGGCGCCGAGCACGAAGTTGGCCCATAGGCTGCCCGGGTCATGGCCGCCGGCGAGCGTCATCATGATCGCCTCGCGCCAGGTACCCATGGAGTTGAAGCCCTCGGCGATGGCCATGTTGGCCTGCCAGCCGGCGTTCCACATGCCAAAGAACATGGCCGGGAAGGTACAGGCCCAGACGGTGATCATGATGCGCTTGAGATCAACGCCATCACGCACGTGGGCGGTGGTCTTGGCCACGTCGGGGGGGGAGTAGAAGATGGTGTCAACCGCTTCGAAGAGCGGGTAGAACTTCTCGTACTTGCCCCCCTTATGGAAGTGGGGCTCGAGATTGTCGAGTGTCTGTCGAATCGCCATCATCAGGCCTCTTTCTCAATCATGGTGAGATTGTCACGCAGGATGGGACCGTACTCGTACTTGCCGGGGCACACATAGGTGCACAGCGCCAGGTCCTCTTCATCCAGCTCCAGACACCCGAGCTGCATTGCCGTCTCGATGTCGCCGACGATCAGCGAGCGCAGCAGCTGAGTGGGCAGGATATCCAGCGGCATTACCTGCTCGTACGCGCCGACCGGCACCATGGCGCGCTCTGACCCGTTGGTCGAGGTGGTCGGCGCATAATGGTTCAGACCGGTGATCTTCGACAGGTAGATCCCCATCACGGAGTGGCGGTTCTTGCCGGGGGACAACCAGCCCATCCAGACGCGCTTGTTGCCCTCTTCGAGCAGGCTGACCTGGTTATGGAAACGGCCCAGGTAGCGCAGGCTGCCCTCGCAGATGGCACCGGCAAATACCGAGCCGGAGATCACGCGCGTGTCTTCCGGGTCGACAACTTCGCCGGCCAGCAGTTCATCGGTGCTGGCGCCGATGCGGGTACGCAGCAGGCGCGGGTTCTCGGCACGCGGGCCGCCCACGGCGATCACGCGGCTGACGTCCAGCTTACCCTGGGCGAACAGCTTGCCGAAGGCGATGACGTCCTGGTAGCCGATGTGCCAGACGCGCTTGTGCAGGGCCACGGGCGAGAGGTGGTGGATATGAGTACCTACCAGGCCGGCAGGATGCGGGCCAGCGAAGGTCTCGTGCTGCACGCCCTTGACGTCGGCCCCCGGGATGCGGGCATCCGGCGCCGTGCAGAGATAGACCTTGCCCTCGGTAAGGCGGGCCAGCACCTTGAGCCCATCCTCGAAGGTCTCGGCCTGCGCGTTGACGATCTCGGCAGGGTTCGCGGCCAGCGGGTGGGTGTCGATGGCCGTGACGAAGATGTCGGTCGGCGAGCTATCGACGGCCGGGGTGCGCGAGTAGGGCCGCGTGCGCAGCGCGGTCCACAGCCCCGACTCGACCAGTTGGTCGACGACGGCCTGGCGCTCGAGTCCCTCGAGCTTGTCGCGCCCGTGGGCGGTGAACTCGACCGCCTCCTCGGTCTCGTCGACCTTGATGACCACCGAGAGCAGCTTGCGCTTCTCGCCACGGTTGATGGCGACGACCTCGCCAGCCGCCGGCGCCGTGAAGCGTACCCCATCGATCTTCTTGTCGGTGAAGAGCAGCTGGCCCAGCTTGACCCTGTCCCCCTCACTGACCTCCATGGTCGGCTTCATGCCGACATAGTCGGTACCCAGGACGGCCACATGGCGCACCGGTCGCGCGTCCTCGATACGCGCTTCCGGCATCCCCGCGATGGGGAGATCCAGGCCTTTCTTGACTTCGATCATAGTCTCGCCCAGTTGATGGATCGGATAGCTGAAGAAAGGGGTTCGAATGGATTCGAATTCTTCTGTTTTCAGTACGTTACCAGTCAGGCCCGAGGCTCGCTCGAACCACCCCGAAAAATCCACCGTATTATAAAGAGAAGCGTAAGGGATGACCACCTGCCCTATGGTCGCAAGGCGTGATACGGGGCAAGAGAAAAATTGTCGCACCACCAAGCTGCCAAGCTGCCAAGCTGCCAAGCTGCCAAGCTGCATGATGGCTCTGCCACTCCTGGCATCAACACAAAGCCCCCATTGGATGCTTGATCCAGTGGGGGCTCGTTCTACCTCAGCACCTGCCGCCCGTCAGGGATCAGCTTGGCGGCTCGGGGCTTGGCCGCTCGGGGCTTGGCCGCTCGGCGCTTGGCGCTTGGCCGCTTGGCGCTGCCCGAAGGGCATCAGCCCTTGGCGCGCGGGAGCTTGAGGAAGTGCACATTGGAGACGTGCTGCAGGATACGGATCACCTGGCAGCTGTAGCCGAACTCGTTGTCGTACCAGACGTAGACCACGGCGTTCTTGCCGTTGGCGATGGTCGCCTTGGCGTCGACGATGCCGGCGTGGCGGTTGCCGACGAAGTCGGTGGAGACCACCTCGGGCGAGTCGACATAGTCGATCTGCTTCTGGTAGGGCGAGTCCAGGGACATGCGGCGCAGGAAGTCGTTGAGCGCCTCGGCGTCGGTCTCCTTCTCCAGGCGCAGGTTGAGGATCGCCATGGAGACGTTGGGCGTGGGCACGCGGATGGCGTTACCGGTCAGCTTGCCGGCAAATTCCGGCAGGGCCTTGGCCACCGCCTTGGCGGCGCCGGTCTCGGTCAGCACCATGTTGAGCGGGGCGCTGCGACCGCGGCGGTCACCCTTGTGGTAGTTGTCGATCAGGTTCTGGTCGTTGGTGTAGGAGTGGACGGTCTCGACGTGGCCATGCTCGACGCCGAACTCGTCGTTGAGCACCTTGAGCACCGGCACGATGGCATTGGTAGTGCACGAGGCCGCGGAGAGGATGCGATCCTGCTCGCCGATGTCCTGGTGGTTGATGCCGTAGACGATGTTGGCGATGTCGCCCTTGCCCGGCGCGGTGAGGATCGCCTTGGCCACCCCCTTGCACTGGATATGCTGGCCAAGGCCCTCCTCGTCGCGCCAGATGCCGGTGTTGTCGACCACCACGGCGTTGTTGATGCCGTAGTCGGTGTAGTCGATCTCGGCCGGCGAGTCGGCGTAGATCACCCGGATGACGTTGCCATTGGCGGTGATGGTGCGCGCCTCGGCATCCACGCTGATGGTGCCGTTGAAGGGGCCGTGCACCGAATCGCGGCGCAGCAGGCTGGCGCGCTTCTCGAGGTCCTTGGCGATATCGCCGCGGCCACGCACCACGATGGCACGCAGACGCAGCAGGTTGCCACCACCGGCCTTCTCGATCAGCACGCGGGCCAGGATCCGGCCGATGCGCCCGAAGCCGTAGAGCACCACGTCCTTGGGCTGGCCGTTGTGACCGGCTGCATCGCGGCCATCGACGATCTCGGCCAGTTCGTCACGCAGGAAGGCCACCGGGTCGCCGCCGTGCGCCTTGTAGGCCACGCCGAGCTTGCCTACGTCGACATGCGCCGGCCCCAGGTTGAGCTCGGTCATCGCCTTGACCAGCGGGAAGGTGTCCTGCACGGAGAGCTCGGTTCCCTCGATCTTGCGTACGTAACGGTGATCCTTGAGGATGCTGATCACGCTGCGGTTGAACAGCGAACGCCCGAACATGGTCACCACCACGTTGTTGTGGCGGTAGAGGCTGCCGACCATGGGGATCATCTGCTCGGCGATCGCCTGGTTGTCGTGCCATTCCTGGAAGACGGTATCGAGGGATTGCTGACTCACGGGTGGCCTCTCCTTGGTGAGAATAGTGGGATAGGGATACCCGGGCATTATCCGGGGCGGCACCTGCCGGGGCAATCGCAGGATGGTCGCAGCCGCTGTAGGGGGATTACAGGAACGGCCGTTTGACTACAAGAAACCGACGGACTGGTATGATGCCGTCACCTACGCACGCCGCTCACGACCACGGTTGGGTAACCGATAGCATGCCGAACTTCTCGCCGCTCGACCCGCCTCGCCCCCAGGGGCTTCGCGACATTCTCTACTGGCAGACGCCCCCGGGCAGCGCCACCGCCCTGGCCCTGGCCCATCTGGCCGAGGATGCCCCGCTGCTGGTGATCACCCCCGACACCGCCTCGGCACAGCGCCTGGAGAGTGATCTGGGCTTCTATGGCCACCTGCCGGTGCTGCCCTTCCCCGACTGGGAGACGCTGCCCTACGACAGCTTCTCGCCCCACCAGGATATCGTCTCCGAGCGGCTGCGCACCCTGCGCCGGCTGCAGGACGGCGAGCATGGCATCGTGCTGGCGGCCATGAACACCTTGATGCAGCGCCTGCCGCCGGTCGAGTATATCGCCGGGCGCGTGATGACCCTGGAGACCGGCCAGACGCTGGACCGCGAAGGGTTCCGCGACGCCCTGTCGCGGGCCGGTTACCGGGCCGTGGAGACGGTCTATGAACCCGGCGAATATGCCCTGCGCGGGGCGCTGATCGACCTCTTCCCCATGGGCGCCGAGGCGCCGCTGCGCATCGACCTGTTCGACGACGAGATCGACACCCTGCGCCACTTCGACCCGGACACCCAGCGCAGTCGCGACAGGATCGCGCGGGTCGAGCTGCTGCCCGCCCACGAGTACTCGCTTTCGCGCAGCGCCATCGCCTGCTTCCGCGAGGGCTTCGAGACCCTGTTCGACGTCGACCCGCGCCAGTGCCCGCTCTATGTGGACGCGCTGAAGGGCATTCCCTCGCCTGGCCTGGAGCAGTACCTGCCGCTGTTCTTCGAACGGACCGCCACGCTCTTCGAGCACCTGGCCGAGGGCACCCGGGTCGCCATGCTGCCCGGGGTGTTCGAGGCCGCGGAGCATCACTGGGCGGCCATCGAGAGCCGCTACGAGAACCTGGGGGTCGATCCTACCCGGCCGCTGCTGCCACCCCACCGCGCCTTCGTGCCCGTGTCCGAGGCGTTCGGCGCCATCAAGGGCCACCCACGGGTGGCCCTGACCGGCGATGCCGACCACCGGCATGCGGTGGCGCCGGCCACCCGCACGCCGCCGACGGTGACGGTGAATGCCCGGGCGAAGCAGCCGCTTTCCGCCCTGGAGGACTTCCTCGCCGACCACCCGAGCACGCGGGTGCTGTTCGTCGCCGAATCGCGGGGCCGCCGAGAGGCCCTGGAGGAGACCCTGGGGCCGCTGCGGCTCGATCTTCGCCATGTGCAGGACTTTCCAGCCTTCCTGGCCTGCGGCGACCGCCTGGCGATCACCGAGGGCGAGATCGATGCCGGCCTGTGGCTGACCGACCCGGACCTGGCGGTGATCAGCGAGACCGAGCTCTACGGCGAGGTGGTCCGCCAGAGCCGCCGTCGCGAGCGGGCCACCGATGACAACGAGATGGCGATCCGCCACCTCTCGGAGCTGCGCCCCGGCGCCCCGGTGGTCCACCAGGCGCATGGCGTGGGCCGCTACAAGGGGCTCGAGACGATCGAGGCCGGTGGCCAGGCGGCCGAGTTCGTGACCCTGGAGTATGCCGACGGGGCACGCCTCTACGTGCCGGTGGACAGCCTGCAGCTGATCTCGCGCTACGCCGGGGCCGACGATGAGCTGGCGCCACTGCATCGGCTGGGCTCGGACCAGTGGGAGAAGGCCCGGCGGCGCGCCGCCGAGAAGATCCGCGATACCGCCGCCGAGCTGCTCGACATCTACGCCCGTCGCGAGGCCCGGGAGGGCTTCGCCTGCGCCCCGCCCGACGCGGAGTACGCCCGCTTCGCCGCCAGCTTCCCGTTCGAGGAGACCCCCGACCAGCGAGCGGCCATCCAGGCCGTGATCGGCGACATGACCGCCCCGCGTCCCATGGACCGGGTCGTCTGCGGCGACGTGGGCTTCGGCAAGACCGAGGTCGCCATGCGCGCGGCCTTCCTGGCCGTGCACTCCGGCCGCCAGGTGGTGGTGCTGGTGCCCACTACCCTGCTCGCCCGCCAGCACTACGAGAACTTCCGCGACCGCTTCGCCGACACCGCGGTGAACATCGAGCTGATCTCGCGCTTCACCGCGGGCAAGGGGCAGGCCGCGTCGCTGAAGCGCATCGAACAGGGCCAGGCGGACATCGTCATCGGCACCCACAAGCTACTGTCGAAGAGCACGAAGCTTCCCCACATGGGGCTGCTGATCATCGACGAGGAGCACCGCTTCGGCGTGGCCCAGAAGGAGCGCCTCAAGAGCCTGCGGGCCGAGGTGGACATCCTGACCATGACCGCCACGCCGATCCCGCGCACGCTGAACATGGCGATGAGCGGGATCCGCGACCTGTCGATCATCGCCACGCCCCCGGCCCGGCGCCTGTCGGTGAAGACCTTCGTCCAGCAGCGTGACGAGGCGGTGATCAAGGAGGCGATCCTGCGCGAGATCCTGCGCGGCGGCCAGGTCTACTACCTCCACAACGAGGTCAAGACCATCGAGACCGCCGCCGAGAAGGTGCGCGAGCTGGTGCCCGATGCCCGGGTCGGCGTCGCCCACGGCCAGCTGCCGGAGCGCTCCCTGGAGCGGGTGATGTCCGACTTCTACCACAAGCGCTTCAACGTGCTGGTGTGCTCGACCATCATCGAGACCGGCATCGACGTGCCCAGCGCCAATACCATCGTCATCGAGCGGGCCGACAAGTTCGGCCTGGCCCAGCTCCACCAGCTGCGCGGCCGGGTCGGGCGCAGCCACCACCAGGCCTACGCCTACCTGCTCGCCCCGCCGCCAAGGGTGATGAGCAAGGATGCCGTCAAGCGGCTGGAGGCCATCGCCGGTGCCGAGGACCTGGGCGCGGGCTTCACCCTGGCCAGCCACGACATGGAGATCCGCGGCGCCGGCGAGCTGCTCGGCGAGGAGCAGAGCGGGCAGATGGAGGCCGTTGGCTACGGCCTCTATATGCAGATGCTCGATCGCGCCGTGACGGCGATCCGCGAGGGCCGCACCCCCAACATCGAGGCGCCGCTGGACCAGGGGGTCGAGGTGAGCCTCAACCTGCCGGCCCTGATTCCCGACGACTACCTCCACGACGTCCAGCAGCGCCTGGTGATGTACAAGCGCATCGCCAGCGCGGCCGACGAGGCCGAGCTCAAGGAACTGCAGGTGGAGATGATCGACCGCTTCGGCCTGCTGCCGGACCCGGTCAAGACGCTGTTGCGCCAGACCAAGCTGCGCCAGCGCGCCGAGCGGCTGGGCATCACCCGCCTCGAGGCCGGCCCCGAGAAGGGTCGGGTGATCTTCGCCGGCCAGACTGTCGTCGACCCGCTGGTGCTGGTGGAGCTGATTCAGCGGGCACCCGAGCACTATCGCCTGGATGGCGCCGACACGCTGCGCTTCGAGGCGGAAATGGAGAAGGCAGAGACCCGCTTCCAGGCGGTGGAACAGCTCCTAGACACCCTCAACCTCAAGGCCGAGGCGGCGTAAGGGCCGGAAAGATTGCACCGGGGTCAGCCCCCAACGGATTGCACCGGGGTAGTGGCGGATGTCTACCCGTCCGGGCGATACTATAGGGTCAGGACGCCCAGGATGGGCCCATCGCAGCCCCCGACCCACGGCAACCACGAGAACATGACGTCGATGAAGCACTCTTCCCCGCTCGGGCACGCCGCCCGATTCGCCATGACGCTGGGGCTTTGCGCCGCGCTGGCGACGCCGCTCCATGCCAGCACCGAGGAGTGGCCCCGCGGCCACTACCCCCTTCCCGAGGAGGGGGACCTGGTCGGCGAGGTCTATACCGTCGTCGCCGAGAGCGGCGACACCCTGATCGATATCGGCCACGAGCACGGCATCGGCTACGAGGAGATGGTGCGCGCCAACCCGGAGATCAGTATCTGGGCGCCCTTCGAAGGCACCGAGGTCGTGATTCCCGGCCGTTTCATCCTCCCCGAGGGGCCCCGCGAGGGCCTGGTGGTCAACGTGGCGGAGATGCGTCTCTACTACTATCCCCCGGCGGATGAGGGCGAGATGCAACGCGTCGAGACCTATCCCATCGCCGTCGGGCGCATGGACTGGAAGACCCCCCTGGGCACTACCCACATCACCGAAAAGGTCAAGGACCCGGCCTGGTATCCGCCGGCATCGATCCGTCGCGAGCATGCCGAGGCCGGCGACCCTCTCCCCAGCGTGGTGCCACCGGGCCCCGACAACCCGATGGGCACGCGCAAGATGCGCCTGGGCATCCCCGGCTACCTCATCCATGGCACCAATCGCCCCGAGGGCGTGGGCATGCGCGTGACCCACGGCTGCATCCGCATGCTGCCCGAGGACATCGAGGCCCTCTTCCCGCGCCTGCCCATCGGTACCCAGGTCACGCTGATCAACGAGACGCTCAAGCTCGGCTGGGCGAACGGCACCCTGCACGTCCAGGCCTACCCCTACCTGGACGAGGAGGACGGCACCACCATCCAGCGCATCACCGAGGCCCTCGACCAGGTGGACACGGCGACCGACGGCCTCGACTACCCGGTGGACTACGCCCGTCTTCGCGAGGTCGTGGAGGTCCCGCGGGGCATGCCCGTGGCCCTGGAGGTCACCGTACCCGAGACGCTCTGGGACCGTCTGGAGCTGATTGCCGCCGATACCGAGTCCCGCGAGAGCCAGGCCGAGGAAAGCTGAGCCTCTGCTAGCCTGATCGCGCAGCAAGCTGTGCTCCCACAACATCATGTTGTGGGAGCGATCTTCAGATCGCGAAGAAGTGGCCACCCCATCGCGCAGCATGTCGAAGCGTCGAACCGTTCGCTCCCACAAGGGCACGGGGCCATCAACATGTCATGTGGTGGGAGCGACATCCGCCAATGACAAGGGCCTCGCCGTTACCGGCGAGGCCCTTGTCTTGAACGTACTACTACCGCCCTACCGGGCGGTGGAGAACGATCACTTGCGCATGGAACGCTCGAACATGCGGTTCATCTCTTCGCGGTTCTGCTCGGACATCTGCAGGGCCGCCTGAGCGTCGCGCTGTGCCTGGTTGGCAGTGTTCTGCGCCTGGGTGGCGATGCTGCGTGCTTCGGCAGCGTCGGCCTGGGCAGACTCGGCGGTCATGCGGACTTCTTCCAGAGCGCTGTTGGAGGCACAACCGGCCAGAACGGCCAGAGAGGCGGCAGCGGCGGTCAGCTTCAGGGTAGTCTTCAGAGTCATGGTGTTCTCCTTGAGTCTTCCTTGGGTACTGCGTTGGTGTTGCCTGAAAATCAGGCTTCCTGCGGAAGCAGGCCTTAATGCAGCGACTTCTGCTGCGAAGCACAGGAGTCAAACGCTGTTTTATAATAAGCAGCGGCGATTGTCCATAGCTTAGAACGTCCCTAGCGCATGTAAAGCCTAGCGGATCACGACGCGTGTGCCAATGTCGATCAACGACGACAGCCGTTCGACCTGCGGGTCGGTCACCGCCACACAGCCATCGGTCCAGTGGAAGCGCTGGTGGATGTCGAGATCCCCCTTACCGACACCATGGATGCCGATGAAGCCGCCGAGCACCGTATCCTGCGGCGGGTAGCCGTGTCGACGGTAGTAGGAAAAGTAGTCGTCATAGTCCTGCTGGCTGTACACCCCGGCCTCCAGCGCCATGCGGGCGTGAGTCGGCGTGGGGTAATCCAGGCCGATGAAGATGTGGAACTTGCTGCGGCGGTTGAAGCGGTTGACCCGGAACTCGCCGAGCGGCGTGGCCCGGTCGCCCCGCTTGCGCTGTGGCCTGGCTCCCCCTCGGCCCAGGGAGATCGGCTCGAAGCGCTCGACAAGCCGGTTGCCCCGGTAGACGCTGAGTGCCACCTCGCGGTCCTCGACCAGCACCCACAGCTCGCCGTCATGGCGAGGGACGATGGCCCGGGACAGCAGGCTGTCCATCAGGCTGGCAGACGCAGGCGGGGCCAGCAGCAGCAGGGGCGAACTCAGTGCCAGCAGGCCGAAGCGGCGACGGGAGAGATGCTTCATCGGTGATGTCTCTGGAACATGCAGGAAATGAAAGGCTTCGCACTGACCGCCGTTATACCGGATTGCCCCCCGCCTGTCAGGGGGGTAGCAATAACAGCCGGCAGGCCCCATCCGGGGTCATCAGGCGGGCAGGATGGCGCCCATCCGGAAGACCTCGCGCAGGGTGGTGATGCCGGCGCTGGCCTTGGCCAGGCCATCGGCAAACATCAGGGTCTCACCGCGTTCCAGCAGGCTGCGTCGCAAAACGGCGTCATCGGCATGGCGCAGCAACAGGCCGTGATCCTCCGGAGTGGGCTGCCAGATCTCGAAGACGCCAGTGCGCTCCCGGTAGCCCAGGCCATCACAATGCTCACACCCCACCGGTACCCACGCATGCTCGGGCACCTCGAGCCCCACCGCCTCGAGCCACTGGGCATCCTGGGACGGTGTCAGGCGCTGTTCACGGCAGTGTTCGCAGAGCCGGCGAACGAGCCACTGGGCATCCTGGGACGGTGTCAGGCGCTGTTCACGGCAGTGTTCGCAGAGCCGGCGAACGAGACGCTGGGCGATCACCAGGCCGAGGGTGGCGCTGATCTCGGCATCTTCTAACTCCAGTTGTCGCAGTGTGGAGACAGCCCCCACGGCATCGCGACTGTGCAGTGTACCCATCAGCGACCGACCGCTGCCGGCCACACTGACGGCGGCCGCGGCGGAGCCGGGATCACGGATCTCGCCGATCAGCACATAGTCCGGGTCCAGGCGCAGCGTGGAGCGGGTACCGGTGGCGAAGTCCAGCCCGTTCTCGGCGTCCACCTGGATCTGGTTGATGCCGGGAATGGCATATTCCACCGGGTCCTCGAGCAGCACATGGGCCATCAGGGTGTCATCGTCAGGCCCCGGCGGGTCGGCCAGCAGGGCCTCGAGACGTGGCAGGAGCCGACGCCCTGCCGGCTGCCGTTCTTCGGCCATCAATCGCGACGCTCGACGATGAACTGGGACATCAGCTTGTCGGTGCGGCCGCGCAGGTGCATCTCGGTGGTGTCGAAGGGAAAGCGATCGATGTAGTCACGGTTCAGCGGCGGCTTGTGGACATTCACCAGCGCCGCCTCGAGCCGTTCACGGTAGACATAGGTTGCCGCCGCCACGCTATAGCAGAGCACCTCTCCTGCTTCCAGCCGGCTGGCCCACGCCTCACGCAGCTCGTGATGGCGAATGCGCTGGCGCACATCCCCGGATTCGCCGATATAGAGCAACCGCTCGATGCCGGGCTCGCCATCATCTGCGGCCGTGCCGGCATAGACACAGAAGATTCCCGATATGTCGGGTATCTCGCCAAGCTGCTCGTCCGTCCAGTAGCCCAGCAGCTTGAGTGACAGGATCTGATCCGACATCGCCTTCTCCTCAGTAGTCCTCGAGTCGTTGCATATCGCGGGCCAGGCGGCGAACCTCGGCCTCGTGTCCGCTGGAGAGCGACGCGAAGAACTCACGCTCAGCCTCAGCGGATGCCCGCTCCATGCGATGAGCATACAGGTCCTGAAGCGTCCTGTGCATCGTCAGCGCCGTGGTCAGCACGTCTTGCACGCTGTCGCAGGACACACACTCGGTGAGGCGATCGAGGGTGGGCGCATGGGGAAAGTCGGTGGGGTCGTCGAACCAGGTCTCGAGCACCTTGCGATGCTCGCTCTTTTCGTCGAGATAGTTGGCGAGCTCGGTCTGCATCTTGCGCTCGTGCTCGGCCAGGTACTCCAGGGCCATGCGTACCCGGTCGCTCACGTCACCGGCGGCCAGCTGGTCATACTGCTCGGCGAGCCCCCGGTGGTAGTCGGCCGCCCAGGCGACCAGTTCCTTGACTTGATGAAAGCGCATTTCGGCTCCTCCCACTGATGCCCTGACACGGGCGGATAGTCCATGCCTTCATCCTAGCCAAGCCGCGTCCATCACGCTTGATGCATATCAACGCGAGGAGATATGGGCATGGCAGGAGGAGCCTCGAGCCCCCTCCAGCAAAACACCGATCAGCCGTAGAGCCCCTGGCTGCGCAGGTAGTCGTCGTAGCTGCCGCTGAAGTCGGTGATCCCCTGCTCGCTCATGTCCAGGATGCGGGTCGCCAGGGAGGAGACGAATTCGCGGTCATGGCTGACAAATATCAGGGTGCCGGGGTAGTTCTCCAGGGCCAGGTTGAGCGCCTCGATGGACTCCATGTCCAGGTGGTTGGTGGGCTCGTCCATCAGCAGCACGTTGGGCCGGGTCAGGGCCAGCTTGCCGAACAGCATGCGGCCCTGCTCGCCCCCGGAGATCACCTTGACCGACTTGCCGATGTCATCGCTTGCGAACAGCATCCTGCCCAGGGCGCCGCGCACCTCCTGCTCCCCGCCCTGGGTCCACTGGGCCATCCACTCGAACAGGGTGGCCTCATTGGCGAAATCGTCGGCGTGGTCCTGGGCGAAGACCCCGAGCTCGGCACTGTCGGTCCAGCGTACGCTGCCGGCATCGGGGTGCAGCTCGCCGGCCAGGGTGCGCAGCAGGGTCGTCTTGCCGATGCCGTTGGGGCCGATGATGGCGATGCGCTCGCCGGCTTCCACGGTCATCGAGAAACGTTCGAAGAGCGGCGCCTCCTCGCCGAAGCCCTTGGTGATGGCCTCGACGTTGACCGCGTTGCGATGGATCTTCTTCGTTTGTTCGAAGCGGATGAAGGGGCTGACGCGGCTGGAGGGCTTGATGTCCTCGAGCTTGATCTTTTCGATCTGGCGTGCCCGGGAGGTCGCCTGCTTGGCCTTCGAGGCATTGGCCGAGAAGCGACTGACGAACTGCTGCAACTCGGCGATCTGCGCCTTCTTCTTGGCGTTGTCGGCGTGCTGGCGTTCGCGAACCGCGGTGGCGGCGGTCATGTAGTCATCGTAGTTGCCGGGAAACAGCGTGATCTCGCCGTAGTCCAGGTCCGCCATGTGGGTGCAGACGCTGTTGAGGAAGTGGCGGTCGTGGGAAATGATGATCATGGTGCTGTTGCGCGCCGTGAGCATCCCCTCCAGCCAGCGGATGGTGTTGATGTCCAGGTGGTTGGTGGGCTCGTCGAGCAGCAGCACGTCGGGGTCGGCGAACAGCGCCTGGGCCAGCAGCACGCGCAGCTTCCAGCCCGGCGCGATCTCGCTCATGGGCCCCGTGTGCTGGTGCAGCGGGATGCCGAGCCCCAGCAGCAGCTCGCCGGCCCGGGCCTCGGCGGTGTAGCCATCGAGCTCGGCGAAGCGCACCTCCAGGTCGGCCACGGCCATGCCGTCCTCCTCGCTCATCTCCGGCAGCGAGTAGATGCGCTCGCGCTCGGCCGCCACCTGCCACAGCTCGGCATTGCCCATGATCACGGTATCGATGACCCGCTCGTCCTCGAAGGCGAACTGGTCCTGGCGCAGCTTGCCGAGCCGGGCGCCAGACTCGACCATCACCTGCCCCGAGGAGGGTTCCAGGTCACCGCCGAGGATCTTCATGAAGGTGGACTTGCCGCAGCCGTTGGCGCCGATCAGGCCATAGCGGTGGCCATTGCCGAACTTGATGGAGACATTCTCGAACAGCGGCCTAACGCCGAACTGCATGGTGATATTGGCGGTGGAGATCAATGAAGGGTCCAGTCAGTGCATGAAGAAAGGGCGCGATTGTACCGGTTATCGCCGCCGCTCACACCCGGCGCCGCCTAGAGCAGCAGCTCCCCCTCGATGGGCACGAAGTGGCTGGCCGCGCGGATCAGCGAATCGGCCGTCAGCCGTTCCACACCGACCACCTCCACCACCACCCCGTAGCGCTCGCGCATACGCTCGACCAGCAGGTCGAAGTCGCCATCGCCCGAGACCAGCACCACCCGGTCGACCAGTGGCGCGGCCTCCATGGCATCCAGGGCGATGCCCACGTCCCAGTCGCCCTTGGCCGAGCCGTCACGGCGCTGGATGTAGGGCTTGAGCTTCACGGTAAAGCCGATGCCGCGCAGGATGGCCTGGAACTGGCGCTGCCGGGGGTCGCCGCGGTCCACCGCGTAGGCGTTGGCCACCACCACCTCGCGACCGGCTGCAAAGCGCGCCCAGAAGGCGTTGTAGTCGAAGTGCCGACCGAACGCCTCGCGGGTGGTGTAGTAGACGTTCTGGACATCGACGAAGATGGCTAACGTTTCCTTGGGGTCAGATCCCAAAGTTTGATTAGCCGCCGGCACTACCACTCCTCGCTGGTCTCGCGCAGGGCGGCGATCTCGGCCTTGGCCTCGGCCAGGCACCAGCGCAACTCGTCGCCCAGCGCCGCGCCGCTGCCCACGGCGATCAATCCCCGGGCAGCGCCGGTGTTGCGCCTGGCCACGCCGTCGCTGCCATGCAGGGCCTCGAGCTTGCCGACCAGCCAGGCCAGCCAGCTGCCTTCCCGCATGGCCAGCTCGCGCAGACGATGCAGTTCGGCAATGCCGGCGCCCTCGGCGCCGAGCAGTTCGCGCCAGTCGTGGCGCTCCAGGTGGGCGTGCTCGGTGACCTCACGCAGCAGCGACTGCAGCGCCAGTTCGGCCAGCGCCAGGCTGCCCTCCTCCGCCGCCATGCGCCTAGCCTCGGCATGCTCGTCGCCGCCGGCCGGCAGGTCGAGCAGCAGCTCCGCCTGGTAGAGCAGCTGGTTGGTGCGGGATCTCGGGGTCACTTGCGCTTGTCCTCCACCTGCCACTTGCGGCCGTCGAAGGTCGCTCGCCAGCCGGTGGCCTTGCCGCCCTCGTCGGTCATCACGAACTGCTCCTTGGCCTTGCGCGAGTAGCGGATCTGCGCCGGACGGCCGTCCGGGTCCTCGCTGGGGGCGTCGAGCAGGTAGCGGTACTTGTCGGGCAGCTCCTCGGCGTGGGCCTTGAGCTCCTTGACCAGTGGCGGGCGGGTCTCGCGGTTCTTGGGAAACTTGCTGGCCGCCAGGAACAGGCCGCTGGCGCCGTCGCGAAGGACGTAGTGGTCCTCAACCTTCTGGCAGGCGAGCTCCGGCATGTCGATCGGGTCCATCTTCGGCGGCGCCACCTCGCCGCTGCGCAGCAGCTTGCGGGTGTTCTTGCACTCGCTGTTGGTGCAGCCGAAGTACTTGCCGAAGCGCCCGGTCTTGAGCTGCATCTCGCTGCCGCACTTGTCGCACTCGATGGTCGGGCCGTCATAGCCCTTGATGCGGAACTTGCCGTACTCGATCTCGTAGCCGTCGCAATCCGGGCTGTTGCCGCAGATGTGCAGCTTGCGGGTCTCGTCGATCAGGTAGCTGTCCATGGCGGTGCCGCACTTGGGGCAGCGGTGCTTGGCCCGCAGCGCATCCGTCTCGGCCTCCTCGCCGGCATCGGCGGCCACTGCCTCGTCGCCGGGCAGCAGGTCGATGGTGGTCTTGCAGCGCTCCTTGGGCGGCAGGTTATAGCCGGAGCAGCCCAGGAAGACCCCGGTGGAGGCGGTGCGGATCTGCATCTTGCGCCCGCAGGTCGGGCAGTCGATGTCGGTGGGCACCGGCTGGTTGGGCCGCATGCCCTCCTCGCTCTCAGCCTCCTCGAGCTCCTTCTTGAACTCGGCGTAGAAGGCATCGAGCAGCGCCTGCCAGTTGCGCTCGCCCTCGGCCACCTCGTCGAGGCCATCCTCCATGCGGGCGGTGAAGGAGTAGTCCATCAGGTCTGGGAAGGACTCCTTGAGCCGTTCGGTGACGATGTCACCCAGCTTCTCGGCGTAGAAGCGCCGGCTCTCCAGCTTGACGTAGCCACGATCCTGGATGGTGGAGATGATCGAGGCATAGGTGGAGGGCCGCCCGATACCGCGCTTCTCCAGCTCCTTCACCAGGCTCGCCTCGGTGTAGCGGGCCGGCGGCTTGGTGAAGTGCTGCTGGGGATCGAGGTGCTCCAGGGTCATGGGCGTGCCCTCGGCGAGGTCCGGCAGCGACTGGTCCTCCTCCTTGCGCCCCATGGGCTTCATCACCCGGGTGTAGCCATCAAACTTCAGCACCCGCCCCTTGGCGCGCAGCTCATAGCCGTCGACCTCGACGGTCAGGGTGCTGGAGAGGTATTCGGCGGGCGTCATCTGACAGGCCACGAACTGTCGCCAGATCAGCTCGTAGAGGCGCTCGGCGTCGCGCTCCATGCCGGCCAGCTCGGTGGCCCGGCGAGCCACGTCGGAGGGGCGGATCGCCTCGTGGGCTTCCTGGGCGCCCTCCTTGCTGGAGTAGCGATTGGGCGCCTCGGGCAGGTAGCGGGGACCGAACTCCTCACCGATGAACTCGCGTACGCTCTCCACCGCGTCCTTCGAGAGGTTGGTCGAGTCGGTGCGCATGTAGGTGATATAGCCGGCCTCGTAGAGGCGCTGGGCCAGGGTCATGGTCTTCTTCACCGAGAAGCCCAGCCGGCCACTGGCCGCCTGCTGCAGCGTCGAGGTGATAAAGGGCGCGTTGGGCTTGGAGCGGGTAGGCTTGTCTTCCCGCGCGGTGATCGCCAGGCTCGCCTTCCTGAGCGCGGCGATGCGCTCCAGGGTCTCGTCCTCGGAGGTGGGCCGGAACGCCTTGCCGTCCTGGCGCACCAGCTCGAAGCGCACCGCCGCCTGGTCGTCGCCTGCCGGGCGCAGGTCGGCATGGACGTCCCAGAACTCCTCGGGGATGAAGGCATGGATCTCGCGCTCGCGCTCGACGATCAGGCGGGTGGCCACCGACTGCACCCGGCCGGCGGAGAGGCCACGGGCGATCTTGGCCCACAGCAGCGGCGAGAGCATGAAGCCCACCACCCGATCGAGGAAGCGACGGGCCTGCTGCGCCTCGACGCGCGGGATGTTCAGGCTGCCGGGATCCTGAAAGGCGTCACGGATGGCGTTCTTGGTAATCTCGTTGAACACCACCCGCCGGTAGCGGGACTCGTCGCCGCCGATGGTCTCGCGCAGGTGCCAGGCAATGGCTTCCCCCTCGCGGTCAAGGTCGGTGGCCAGATAGACCGCGTCGGCCTTCTCGGCGAGCTTCTTGAGCTCGGCCACCACCTTCTCCTTGCCCGGCAGGATCTCGTAATGCGCCTTCCAGCCATGCTCGGGGTCGATGCCCATGCGCCGGATCAACTGGTCGTGGGCCTTGCGCTTGCGATGCTCGGCCTTCTGCTCCGCGGACATCTTGCGGGTCTCCGCGGCCTGGCGCGCACGCTCCTTGGGATCCGTGGCCGCCTTGCCCGAGCCGCTGGTGGGCAGGTCACGGATGTGCCCCACGCTCGACTTCACGATGAAGTCGTTGCCGAGATACTTGTTGATCGTCTTGGCCTTGGCGGGCGACTCGACGATGACCAGTGACTTGCCCATAGTGCTCCACTGTGCTGATGGCGCCAGCTCCAACGCTGGCGCCAGACGGTTTCGTCCCGCCCTCTCTGGCGGGTGAAAAATGCGCTTACCCTACCCCAGCGGTCGCCGTCACGCCAGTCGCCGCCCGAACCCCCGGTCAGGCAACCGCGACCGCCCCGGGGTGGGCGGCACCTTGAACCTAGCTCCCCGGGCACCATCACGCCACGCCGGCAGGGCCCTCCCCCTCAACGAGAGCGCCCCCGCCGGACAGGGCGGGGGCGCGGGTACCACAGGGCGGGCGATCAGCCCTTGCGAGGCTTGCGCGGCGCCTGCCGGCGCGACGTGGCACGGCTGGCCGGCTTGCGCTTGGCCGGCGCCTTGGTGCTGTTGGCCCCCTCCTGGCCCGCCGGCGAGGTTCTGCTGGCATCGGCCTTGGCGGCAGGCGCGGCCTCGCTGCTCTGCTCGCTGCTCTGGGAGGTCGTCTCGTTGGCAAGTCTTTCCACCGGTGCCTCGGGGGCGGTCTCCCTGGCCGTCTCCTGTGCAGAGGGCTCGGAAACCGCCTCACTGGCCGGCTCTTGCGCCGGGGCCTCGGTGACGGACTCTGCCGCCGGGACCTCGGCGACGGACTCTGCCGCCGGGACCTCGGCGACGGACTCTGCCGCCGGGACATCGGAGGCCGCCTTGTCCATGGCCTGCTCCACTGCGGGCTGCTCTGCGGCCGCAGCCGGCGCCGGCTCGGCGACGGGGAGCGACTCCATCAGGCTCTCCACCTCACGGCGCGCCGCCTCTCCGGCCTGGGCTTCGCTTGCCACCCTGGCCTGGGCTTCCTGGCGCGACTCCTGCTCCTCCTGGGGCGCATGCCGGATGGCACGCTGGAACAAGCCCTTGATACGCTCGAAGCGATCCGCCGCATGCTCGCTGAGCTCGCCGCTGGCCGCCAGCACGTGCTCGATATGCGCCAGGTGAGCATCGATCTGGTCGGCCGTCTGCCCTTCCAGCAGGGCCGGGATTGCCTCGAGTGCCGCTTCGTGATCCTGCTGGAGGGTGAAGAACTGCTCTCGCACCAGGTGCTTGAATTCGGCCAGCTGGATACCCGGCTCGAGCTCGGCCCGCGAGGCGCGGAGCCGCTTGAAGTTGCGCTCGTCGGTGGCCGGGGCCCCACCCAGCACATGGATCACCGAGCGCATGACCGCCTCATGGCTGCCCCCCTGGGTGATCGCGTGATGGACCTCGTCACGGCGACGCTCGATGAAGCGGCGATGCTCGGGCTCGGCCCCCGGACGACGGCGATGCACATGGGCATCACCGCCCAGGCCGACCATCGCCTGCAGCATCGGCTGGCCATAGACGTCGAGGAAGAACCGCTCGCTGCTGCTGTCGCGAAGGTCACGCCAGGCATTCAGGCTGCGGGTCACCTGATCGGAGAAGATGCCCTCCACCGCGCGGAAGACGTTGTCCTCGTGCACCGGGTGGCGGTCGGCACGCACCTTCTCGGCCAGCACCGGCACGGCGGTCATCAGCGGGTTGCGATCGGAGAGCAGGCGGTAGCCCATGCGGTTGGGGTGCATGCGGCGCATCCACTTGGCCGACTCCGGGGTCGCCAGGGCACGGACCCAGGGCTGCATGAAGAACCGATAGAACCCCAGGTTGATCTCGGAGATCCGCGCCACCGCGGCGAAGCGGGTGTCGTCCTCGGGGCGATGCTGGACCTCCTGGTCGAGCTCCTCGATGGTCCGCGGCGAGAACTCCAGCAGGTAGTCGCGCTCGATCAGCTCGGCATCCTCGCGCTCGGCGGCACTGGAGACCGTGGTCTCGTAGAGCCCGGGCGGCAGGACGTCGATGTAGTCCATGTTGGCGGTGAACTCGGCATGCTCCTTGCGGGAGACGCTGCCGGATACGAAGATGCCGAGATGGCCGGTGGTGTCGTGGACGCAGTAGACGATGGTCTGCTCGTTGGCGATCACGTCCTCGACCCCCTCGTAGAGGTCGCGCACCCAGCCGAGCGCCTGGGGCGGCGGCGTGATGTCGTCGCCGCGCGAGCAGAACACCACTACCGGGGAGCGCACGTTGCGAAGGTCGATGCGACGCCCGTCGGAAGTCACCAGCTGGGCGGTGGAGAGGCGATTGCCGACGAAGAGGTTGTCGACGATGTACTGGATCTCGTCACCTCCCAGCACGACGTGCCCTCCCCACCAGCGCTCGAACTCCAGGTAACGCTCCGCCTCGGTATCGACCCTGGCGTAGAGCTGGTACTGCTTGGACCACCAGGTGTTGGCGGGATTGAGGCGCTCGAAGTTCTGCACCAGCCAGGCGCCATCGAAGAGCCCGGCTCCCAGGTCACTCAGCAGCGAGGTCATCCAGCTGCCGCCGGTCAGGCCCCCGGTATAGCGCATCGGCGCCTTGCCGCGCTCGCCGGCCCAGTAGGAGAGCGGCGAGCCGGCGATGAGGATCGGGCCGAAGAGCTCGGGCTCGAGGGCCGCGGCCATCATGATCTGCCAGCCGGCCTGGCAGTTGCCGACCACCATCGGCTTCTCGGAGGTCTCCGGATGCCGCTCGATGACGCGGCGCAGGAAGGCCACCTCGGCCTCCACCACGTCCTCGACGGTCTGTCCCGGGACCGGATAGGGCAGAAAGCCGATGAAGTAGCAGGGATGCCCTGCCCGCAGGGCCACGCCAATCTCGCTGTCGGGCTTGAAGCCGCCGATACCCGGGCCGTGGCCGGCACGCGGGTCTACCACCACGAAGGGGCGCATCTGCAGGTCGGTCTCCACGCCCTCGGGAGGCAGGATGCGCAGCAGCTCGTAGTTGACCGGGCGGGCCAGCTCGCGCCCGTCCACCAGCACCTCGGCATCGAAGCCCAGCACGTTGGGCTTGGTCTTCTCGATATGCTCCAGGTACTGGTTGCCGCGCTGGCGCATGACATCCATGAAGAGCACGCTGCGCTCCAGGGTGTCGCGCCAGTAGTCGCAGGCGGCGCGTCCGAAACCGAACGGATCCACGAAGGGCAGCACGCTGGCTGCGGGAGTCGGTATCAGGGGATTCATCTTGAGCTCCAGGGTTGCTCGATGCCCGGTACAACCGTGACACCGATGCATGAAATCGGGCTTTGTTGCAGTGCAATATAGCGCATGAACGTTTCCGCTGCGAGCGCCGCATGCCGCAGTCCTAAGCGGCGTTCAGGCCAGCCACGTCATGGGATCGGCCGTCTGCCGGCGACAGCGTGCCTGGCATCGCCGCCGCTGACGCAGGTCAGGCGGGCCTCGTACTCGGCTGTCCAGGGGGGCGAATCCTGTGGTATTTTATCGACTTTGAGACTAGGTATCATTCGATGTGCCAGGCTGCCTGCAAGCGCCGACCGGCGCACGCCCGGAGACCCCGCGGCAGCGCCCCCAAGGCATCGACAGCCGGCGAGCAGAGAGGCTCACTGTTATGAGCGACACCCCCTCCCCACGCGTCTCCAGCGGCGAGAAGTACCGCAACGATCACGGCACCGCCGCCATCAAGGACGGCATGAAGGCGCGTCGCCAGGTCGAGGACGGCGGTGCCGACGGCCGCAAGCCGAAGTGGCTGCGCGCCCAGATTCCCGGCGGCGAACGCTTCGAGGCGGTCAAGAAGAACGTGGCCACCCACCGTCTCAGCACCGTCTGTGCCGAGTCGCACTGTCCCAACCAGGGCGAGTGCTGGAGCAACGGCACCGCGACCATCATGCTGATGGGCTCGGTATGCACCCGCGCCTGCCGCTTCTGCGCGGTGGATACCGGCAATCCCAGGGGCTGGCTGGATACGGAGGAGCCGGAGAATACCGCCCGCTCGGTCGACCTGATGGGCCTGCGCTACATCGTGCTGACCTCCGTGGACCGCGATGACCTCCCCGATGGTGGTGCCACCCACTACGCCGACTGCATTCGTGCCATCAAGGCCCGCACCCCCGAGGTGGTCGTCGAGGCGCTGACCCCTGACTTCGATGCCGAGCCTGCGGCGATCGAGCGGGTCGTCGACTCGGGGCTCGAGGTCTTCGCCCAGAACGTCGAGACCGTCGAACGGCTCACCGGCCGTGTCCGTGATCCCCGGGCCGGCTACCGCAAGACGCTGGACGTGCTGGCCCACGCCAAGCGCCACCGGCCGCAGGTGATCACCAAGACCAGCCTGATGCTCGGCCTCGGCGAGACCGAGGAGGAGATACTCGCGACCTTCGACGACCTGCGGGCCATCGGCGTCGACATCGTGACCCTGGGCCAGTACCTGCGCCCCACCCGCAACCACCTGCCGGTGGAGCGCTGGGTCACCCCGGAGGAGTTCGACCGCTATCGCGTGCTGGGTCTGGAGAAGGGCTTCATGGAGGTACCGTCCGGCCCGCTGGTGCGCTCAAGCTACCGCGCCGACCGGGTGTTCGAGAAGAACAACCTGGGCCTGGCAGCACCCGCCGAGGTGCCCGGCCAACCGGCCGACCCGAACCGCATCAATGCCGTGAATGTGGGGTAAGCGCCGAGCGCCGAGCGCCGAGCGCCGAGCGCCGAGCGCCGAGCGCCGAGCGCCGAGCGCCGAGCGCCGAGCGCCGAGCGCCGAGCGCCGAGCGCCGAGCGCCGAGCGCCGAGCGCCGAGCGCCGAGCAGGATGATGGCTCCAGCCGCCATGGTGTCAAGACTGACTAGCTGCTTGCCCGCTTGGCTGCCTGGCCGCTTGGCTGCTTGGCGCTGCCCGAAGGGCCTGCCGCCCATCACAGGTCAGCTTGGCAGCTCGGCGCATGGCTGCTTGGCGCTTTTAACTCACGCCGCAGTTCGCGGGCCAGGCACTGGGCCAGGCGCTCCCCTACCGCCTCGACGCCGGGACAGTCATCGACCAGGTCCGCCAGGCGCGTCATCGCCATGCCGGCATAGCCGCAGGGATTGATCCGCGAGAACGGCGAGAGGTCGCCGTTCACGTTGAGGGCCACCCCGTGGAAGCTGGCGCCGCGACGGATCCGCAGCCCCAGCGAGGCGATCTTGGCCTCCCCCACGTATACACCGGGCGCATCGGGACGCGCGTGGGCCGCCACGCCCTGCTCGGCCAGCAAGGCAATCACCGCATTCTCCAGGGCAGTGACCAGGTCGCGCACGCCGAGCCGCGCGCGCCGCACGTCGAGCAGCGGATAGAGTACGACCTGGCCGGGGCCATGGTAGGTCACCTGCCCGCCGCGGTCGGTGGCCACCACCGGGATGTCGCCGGGCATCAGCAGGTGTTCGGGCTTGCCGGCCTGCCCCTGGGTGAACACCGGGTCGTGCTCGACCAGCCAGAACTGGTCGGGGGTCCGCGCATCGCGGCCATCGGTGAGGTCACGCATGGCCTGCCAGACGGGCGTATAGGGGCGACGGCCCAGACGATGCAAGAGGATCGGCGACGCTTCGCTTGCCATCAGACGACCATGTGCACGCGGCCGGTGGCCTTGAGCTCATCGAAGAGCGCCTTGAGCTGCGCCTCGCCGGTGGCGCGGAGCGTCAGTCGCACCGACTGGAATCGGCCCTGGCGGCTGGGCACCACCTGGATGGCACTCGCATCGAAGCCAGGATCATGGCGGATGACGACCTGGCAAACCGTGGCGGCAAAATCCTCGGCGGCATCACCCACGACCTTGATCGGGTAGTCACAGGGAAAGGTGATCTTCGGCGGTTTGCCACCCGCCTGGCGACGGGGCTTGCGAAGGTCACGCAGGGAGTTGTCGTTCATGAAGCCTTCCGGCGGGTCGTGAATATCCGAGTATTTTACTCAACCTGGCGCGGGGAGACCAACACCAAGCCGCCAAGCCGCCAAGCCGCCAAGCCGCCAAGCGAGATGGTACTACCCAAGTCAGCAACAGCAGAAACCCCACGGACTCGTCCGTGGGGAATCCTGGTCTATCTCCTCAGCATCTGCCGCCCGTCACCGGTCAGCTCGGCGCTCGGCGCTTGCCGCTTGGCGCTATCCGAACCAGCCGCCGATCAGGTTGGTGAAGAAGCGCCGCACCTGGTCGAAGAAGCGCTTGAACAGCCCGCCCTCCTCGATGCTCTCGAGGGCGACCAGTGGGCGCTCGCCGACCACCTCCTCGCCCTGGCGCACCTCCATGGTCCCGACCCGGTCGCCGGCCGCAATCGGCGCGGTGAGGTCGGCCTGGATATCGAGCTTGGCGGTGAGCTCCTCGCTGCGAGCGCGCGGCACGGTCATGACCACGTTGCTGTCGACACCGACACGCAGCTCGTTCTTGTCACCGCCCCAGACCCGTGGCGTATTGAGCACGGCACCTGCGTCATAGAGCTTGAGGGTCTCGTAGTAGCGAAAGCCGTAGCTGAGCAGCTTCTGGGTCTCCTGGGCGCGCGCCTCATCGGATTCGGTACCCATCACCACCGAGATCAGGCGCATGTCGTCGCGCTTGGCCGAGGCCACCAGGCAGTAGCCCGCGGCCTCGGTCCAGCCGGTCTTCAGGCCATCGACAGTGCTGTCGCGCCACAGCAGGCGGTTGCGGTTGGGCTGCTCGATGCCACCGTAGCTGAACTGCTTGTGGGCATAGGTCGCATAGTGTTCCGGATAGTCGTTGATGATGTGCTGGGAGAGCAGCGCCAGGTCGCGGGCCGAGGAGTAGTGGTTATCGTCGGGCAGGCCGGTGGCATTGACGAAATTTGTGTTGTGCATGCCCAGCCGGGTGGCGTGCTGGTTCATCAGGTCGGCGAAGGGGCGCTCGCCCCCGGCCAGGTGTTCGGCCATGGCCACGCTGGCATCGTTGCCCGAGACGATGATGATGCCCTTGAGCAGCTCGTCGACCGCCACCAGGGTGTCGACCTCGATGAACATCTTGGAGCCTCCGGTGCGCCAGGCCTTCTCGCTGATGGGCACCAGATCGTCCGGGGCGATATTGCCCCGGTCGAGCTCGCGCTCCACGAGGTAGGCCGTCATCAGCTTGGTCAGGCTGGCCGGCGGCAGGCGCTCGTCGGCATTGTGCTCCACCAGCACCCGGCCGCTGTCGGCATCCATCAGGATCCAGGAGCTGGCCGCCAGCTGCGGCGGCGAGGGGATCATGGTCTGCGGCGCCGGGATCACCTGGGCAGAAACCGGTGAAACGACCAGCAGCAGGCTGACCAGCAGCGGCAACAGCCGGCAGCGACGGAAGAAAAGCATGAATCTCATGGCAGGGGTTCTCATCAAGGACATCGCGGGATAGTTCGAAAAAAGGGGCACCGACTCAGTCGGCATCGTTGACCACAAAGGCCTGGGCAAAGCCCGCTCGGCGCAGCTGCTCGCGGACGGGGTCCACCTGGCGGGCATCGTCCAGCGGGCCGACCTGGACGCGATGCAGGCCGGTGGCACTGGCGACGCGCACCGGCCGGTCGATCTCGCCCTCAAGGCGCGACTTGAGCTGCCGGGCACTGTCGGCAGAGCCCAGGGCCGCCACCTGCAGGAAGACGCCGCCCTCGGCCGTCCGCGCCTCGCGCCCCGGCACCGAGGCGCCCGTGGCCACCGGTCGCGCCTCGCGGCGCGGGACCTCCACCCGGGGTGACGCACGCTCCCCCGCCCGGGGGGCATCGCCGTTGTCGGCGATCCAGCGCTCTACGTCGATGGCCTCGACCTTCACCCGGCCGGTGCCCTGCTTGAGGATGCCCAAGCGGGCCGCGGCCGCATAGGAGAGGTCGATCTCGCGGTCGCTGTGGAAGGGCCCGCGGTCGTTGACTCGCACGATCGCCGAACGGCCGTTGTCCAGGCTGGTGACGCGGACGAAGCTGGGCAGGGGCAAGGAGCGGTGGGCGGCGCTCATCTTGTACATGTCGTAGATCTCGCCGTTGGAGGTGGCGTAGCCATGGAACTTCTTGCCATACCAGGAGGCCCTGCCCTGGCGACTGTAGCCGCTGGCATCCGCCATCACCTCATAGCGCTTGCCCCACACCTCGTAGGGCGACTTGTTGCCGCCCCGGGAGCGCGCCTCGCGACGCGGCACCGCATCGGGCACCTCGGCGACATCGGGCGGATCCTCGGGATAGGCGTCACCGGCCAGGGCATAGCGCTCGCCGTTTCCCGATGTGACCGGCGCCTGGCTGGACGCCTCACCGGGGGATGGACGGGAGCCGCCACCGCCCCCAGCACAGCCGGCCAGAAGCAGCAGCACGCTCAAGGCGGCACAGATGCGTCTCATGAGGCCTCCTCCGGGGTGGTATCGGTGGCATCGAGCCAGTGGGCCTCCAGGCCCCGCGCCTCGGCAATCGCCTCGGCAAGCTCGGTCACCGCCATGGCATACAGGTGGCTGTGGTTGTAGCGGGTGATCACGTAGAAGTTGTGCTCGCCGAGCACGTAGCGCCAGCTCTCCTCGCTATCCTCCAGCGCCACCGGCAGCAGGCGATGATCGTCGGCCAGCGAGTCCGGGACCTCGAGGCCCGCCCTGGCGACCTCTGCCGCCGGCACTGCGGGCGGCCGCGCGGCGCGGTTGAAGTCGATGCCGTCGGGAGGCGAGGCAGGCCCCTCGACCTCGTGGTAGATCGGCTCACCGGCGCGCCAGCCGTGCTCGGCGAAGTAGTTGGCCACGCTGCCGATGGCATCCACCGGGTTGGTCCAGAGGTCGCGCAGGCCATCGCCGTCGAAGTCCACGGCGTAGGCGCGGTAGCTGGTGGGAATGAACTGCGGATAGCCCATGGCCCCCGCGTAGGAGCCGGTCAGGCTGCCGGGCGTGCGCTCCTCTTCAAAGGCGATCTCCAGGAAGGCGGCCAGTTCGCCGCGAAAGAAGCGGCCGCGGCCGGGATGATGGAAGGCCAGGGTCGCCAGGGAGTCGAGGACGCGATGATTGCCGGTAACGCCGCCGTAGCGGGTCTCCACACCGATGATGGCGGCGATCACTTCAGGAGGCACGCCGAACTCGGCCTCGGCCCTCGCCATGGCGGC
This sequence comes from Halomonas gemina, assembly GCF_023554995.1. Lineage (GTDB taxonomy): Bacteria > Pseudomonadota > Gammaproteobacteria > Pseudomonadales > Halomonadaceae > Halomonas > Halomonas gemina. Next base: position 408,430 of record NZ_JAMJPK010000004.1, on the reverse strand, counting down.
CTCATGGGTCTCGATGAAGGCCACCCCGTTGGCAACGCGCGGGGCATCCAGGAAGATGGCGCGATATTCGTCCCAGCGCAGGCGACGTTCGGCGGCGCCGGCCATGGCATCCAGCACCGACTGGCGGAACTCGGCCTCCCCCAGGGCGGCCTGGAGCCAGTCGCGGTCGACCCCTTTCTCGGCCAGCTCCTCCACCAGCCGAGCCGCTTCGGCATGGCGCTGCGGGTCGAAGTCCGCCGCCAGGCCGGTCGTCGCCCCCCATGCCAGCAGCCCGCCCGCGAGCCAGGCCATCCAGCGTTTTCTCCGTGGTGACGACACCGTCATCGTAGCTCTCCCTGAATCCTGACAGCTGCCTAACGCGGCAGCAGGCGGCGGTGGGCATGAATGGCCATGAGAATACCGAAACCGGCCATCAAGGTCACGCTGGAGGTCCCCCCGAAGCTGACCAGCGGCAGCGGCACGCCGACCACCGGCAGGATGCCGCTGACCATGCCCACGTTGACGAACACATAGATGAAGAAGGTCAGGATGATGCTGCCCGCCACCAGGCGCCCAAAGGTTTCCTGGGCGGCGCCGGCGAGCCATAGCCCGCGCCCCACGATCAGCAGGTAAAGCAGCAGGAAGGCCAGCATCCCCACCAGCCCGAACTCCTCGCCGAGCACCGCGACGATGAAGTCGGTATGGCGCTCGGGAAGGAACTCCAGCTGCGACTGGGTGCCCTGCAGCCAGCCCTTGCCCCAGAAGCCCCCGCTGCCGATGGCGGTGGTCGACTGGATGATGTTCCAGCCCGCGCCCAGCGGGTCGCTCTCGGGGTCGAGGAAGGTCAGCACCCGCTGGCGCTGGTAGTTGTGCATGTTCATCCACAGCAGCGGCAGCGCGGCCGCCGCCAGCACGCCGCAGAACAGGATGAAGCGCCAGGAGAGCCCCGCCAGCAGGATCACGAACACCCCGGCGGTGGTGACCAGCAGCGAGGTGCCGAGGTCGGGCTGCTTGGCGATCAGCACCACCGGCATGCCGATGAGCACCGCACAGACCAGCAGGTCGCGCCAGCGCGGCGGGAGCGGCTGGCGGCTCAGCCAGGCGGCGACCATCATCGGCATGGCCAGCTTCATCAGCTCCGAGGGCTGGAAGCGGATCACCCCGGGGATCACCAGCCAGCGCTGGGCCCCCATGCCCATGTCGCCAATCAGTTCAACGGCGACCAGCATCAGCACCCCGGCCACGTAGACCGGTGGCGTCCAGCGCAGCAGGGTGGTCGGCGAGAGCTGGGCGAGCCCGGCCATCACCACCAGGGCCACGCCGAAGCGGATGGCCTGGGCGGTTACCACCGGCAGGCGCTGGCCGCTGGCACTATAGAGCACCACCAGTCCGGCCAGCATCAGCACCAGCAGCATGCCGAGCAGCCAGGGGTCCAGGTGGATGCGCTCCCAGAGGCTGCGCCGCCGGGCGATGCCGCTCAGGGAGGGTTTCACGGGATGGGCCCGCAGGCCACGGGTCAGCTCGCTCCAGATCATCGTCAGTTCCCCGTCACCCGGCCGTCCTCGCGCTCGAGCACCTCGCGTACCTCCTCGGTATCGGGGGCCTCGTCCTCGAGCAGCCAGGCATCGGTCATCGCCTTGGCCAGGTGGGCGGCGTGGGTGCTGCCGCCGCCGGCATTCTCGACGATCACCGCCACGGCGATCTGGGGGTCCTCCACCGGGGCAAAGGCCATGAACAGGGCATGGTCGCGCAAGCGCTCCTTGAGCTCATCGGCGTTGTACTTCTGGTCCTGGCCCAGGGAGAACACCTGGGCGGTACCGGACTTGCCCGCCATCCGGTACTCCAGGTCCTTGCCGATACGCCGCGCGGTGCCCTCATGGCCGGAGACCACCTTCTCCATGCCGGAGAAGACCCGGTCCCACCACCCCTCGTTGGCGAGCGTGATGTCAGGCGGGGTGTCGGGCAGGTCGACGGGCACCTCCTCGTCGCCGATCCGCTGGGCGAGGCGCGGCTTGACCCACTGGCCACGGTTGGCCAGCACCGCCGTGGCGGTGGCCAGTTGCAGCGGCGTGACCTGCAGATAGCCCTGGCCGATGCCCACCGAGAGGGTCTCGCCGGGGTACCACGGCTGGTTGAAGCGACCCCGCTTCCAGTCCCGCGAGGGCATCAGCGCATCGCTCTCGCCCTGGACGTCATGGGCGACCCGCTGACCGAAGCCGAAGGCCGACATGTTGTCGTGGATGTGGTCGATCCCCAGGTCGTGGGCCAGGGAGTAGAAGTAGGTGTTGTTGGAGACGGCGATGGCGCGCTCCAGATCGACCCGGCCATGCCCCCAGCGCAGCCAGTTGCGGTAGCGCCGCGAGTCGTTGGGCAGCTGGTAGTAGCCGGGGTCGCGGATGGTGGTGTCGGGGGTGATCACACCTTCCTTGAGACCGGTGATGGCCATGAACGGCTTGATGGTGGAGCCCGGCGGGTAGTGGCCACGGATCGCCCGGTTGTAGAGCGGCAGGTCCAGGTTCTCCTGGAGGCCGCGATACGAGGCGACGTCGATGCCGGTGACGAACTGGTTGCTGTCGAACCCCGGCACCGAGGCGAGGGCAAGGATCTCGCCGCTGCCGGGGGCGATCGCCACGATGGAGCCGCGGCGGCCGTCGAGCAGCTCCACGGCCAGCTTCTGCAGTTCGCTGTCCAGCGTCAGGGTCAGGTCCTTGCCCGGAACCGGGTCGGTGTGGCCGAGCTCGCGCAGCACCCGGCCGCGAGCGTTGGTCTCCACCTTGCGCAGCCCTGCCTGGCCATGCAGCTCGTCCTCGTAGAAGCGCTCCACCCCGGTCTTGCCGATGAAGTGGGTACCGGCATAGTTGCCCGAATCCAGGCCCGCGAGCTCCTCGGCGTTGATCCGCCCCACATAGCCCAGGGCGTGCACCATGGTCTCGGCATCGGGATAGTAGCGCAGCAGTTGGGCCTCCACCTCGACGCCGGGCAGGCGGTGGCGATTGACCGCCAGCCGGGCGATCTGCTCTTCCTCGAGATCGCTCATCAGCAGCGCAGGCTGGAAGGGACGCTGGCGCTGGCGGGAGCGCACCCGGAAGGCCTCGACCTCCTCCTCGGGGATCTCCAGCAGGTCGACCAGCAGCGACAGGGTGGCATCGAGGTCCTCGACCCGTTCTCGCACCAGGGTGAGGTTGTAGGTGGGGCGGTTCTCGGCCAGCAGCACGCCGTTGCGATCGTAGATCAGCCCGCGGGTGGGTGGCAGCGGCTCGACCCGCACCCGGTTCTTCTCGGAGCGGGTGCTGTACACCTCATGCTGCACCACCTGCAGGTAGAACAGCCGCCCGCCCAGCAGACCGGTCAGGCACACCACCACCAGCACGGCCAGCAGCGAGCGCATGCGGAAGACGCGCAGCTCCTGTTCCGGGTTCTTCAGGGTTTCGCGGCGCCGACGCATGCTCGGTGATGACCTCGGAGTGATTGAGTAGAAGAGCCTTCAGCGGTCCTGAAACAGAACAGCCTTCAGCGGCCCTGAAACAGAACAGCCTTCAGCGTTGTTGGAGCAGAAAACAGGCTTCAGCGATGATAGGGATGGCCGACCAGCAGGGTCCAGGCGCGGTAGAGCTGCTCGGCGAGCAGGATGCGTACCAGCGGATGGGGCAGCGTCAACGGCGACAGCGACCAGCGCTGGTCGGCACTCGCCGAGAGCGACGGCTCCAGGCCATCCGGCCCCCCCACCAGCAGCACCACGTCACGCCCCGCGTGGCGCCAGGCGTCGGCCTCACGGGCCAGCTGCTCGGTGCTCCAGGGCTTGCCCCCGACCTCCAGGGCGACCAGGTGCTCCCCGCCCTTCAGACGCCCCCGGATGCGCTCGGCCTCCAGGGCCATGGCCCGGGTCACATCGGCATTCTTGCCGCGCTGACCGGGCGTGATCTCCTCCACCTCCAGGGCGAAGTCCCTGGGCAGGCGCTTGCGATACTCCTCGACGCCGCGCGTTACCCAGTCGGGCATGCGCGTGCCCACCGCCAGCAGGCGGAGCCTCATGAACCCGGCACCCCCTCCTCGATACGCGATTCCGTATCGCTGGGCAGGTCGGCCCAGAGTCGCTCCAGGTCATAGAGCTGCCGGGTCTCGGGCAGCATCACGTGCACCACCAGGTTGCCCAGGTCGACCAGCACCCAGTCGGCACCGCTCTCCCCCTCGACACCCAGCGGCGCAATGTCCTGCTCCTTGGCGGCCTGGACCACATTCTCGGCGAGCGCCGCCACATGGCGGCTCGAGGTGCCGCTGGCCACCACCATCAGGTCGGTCACGCTGGTCAGTCGTGAGACATCCAGGACGGCAATGTCCTGGGCCTTGAGGTCCTCCAGTGCGTCGGTCACCAGAGTCTTGAGTGCGTCGATATGCATAGCCCTTCGTGTCAGCCCTTCGTCCGCGGGAAATCCTCACACCCATTGTACCGACTCGACGCCCGCGTGGGCAGCACTCAGCCGTGCCGATAGAGGCCCCGCGAGAGGAGTTGCGTCTCCACTGCCTCCGGCAGCAGGTAGCGCACGCTGAGGCCCGCCGCCAGGCGCCGGCGCACCTCGGTGGCCGAGATCGCCATGCGCGATGGCAGCTTGAGGCGCAGCAGCCGTCCGGCGGGCCGGGTCATCAGCGCCTCGCCCTCCTCGACCTCGCGCCCGGCCAGCAGCGCAACCAGCGGCTGGGGCAGCGACGCCCGATGGTCGGGTCGATCGATCACCACCACATGGGCCAGCTCGAAGAGTCGCTCGGGCTCGTGCCAGTCAGCCAGGCGCAGGAAGGCATCGTGGCCCAACGCCATCACCAGTCGCGCCTCAGGGCCCAGTTCACGACGCAGCGAGGCAAGGGTATCGGCACTGTAGGAGGGCCCGTCACGCTCGAGCTCCCGGGGATCGGCGACCAGGCCCGGCGTGTCGCCGATCCCCAGGCGCAAGAGGGCGAGGCGGTCGGCGGGCGAGACGCGAGGCTCGCCGCGTAGCGGCGGCATGGCAGCGGGTACCATGTGCACCCGGTCCAGGGCCAGCGCCTCGCGAAGCTCCACGGCACTGCGCAGGTGCCCCAGATGCACCGGATCGAAGGTGCCGCCGAGCATGGCGACCCGGGGCGATGGTGACGGGTCGCGGTCGGCCCTGACGGGCAGCCCAGGTTGGCTCACCGACGCACCTGGCCGTCGCCGAGCACCACGTACTTGCGGGTGGTCAGCCCCTCGAGCCCCACGGGGCCCCGGGCATGCAGGCGGTCGGTGGAGATGCCGATCTCGGCGCCCAGCCCGTACTCGAAGCCGTCGGCGAAGCGGGTCGAGGCGTTGACCATCACCGAGCTGGAGTCCACCTCGGCGAGGAAGCGGCGCGCCAGGCCGTAATGCTCGGTGACGATGGCGTCGGTGTGGCGCGAGCCATAGCGCTCGATATGCGCCATCGCGGCATCGATGCCGTCGACCACGCGGATGGCCAGCACCGGGGCCAGGTACTCCGCCTGCCAGTCCGCCTCGCTGGCCTCGGCGATGTCGCCGAGGATCGCCCGGGTCCGCTCGCAGCCGCGCAGCTCGACGCCATGCTCGCCATAGGCACGGGCCAGGTCGGGCAACAGGGTCTCGGCCACCGGCGCATCGACCAGCAGGGTCTCCATGGTGTTGCAGGTGCCGTAGCGATGGGTCTTGGCATTGACCGCGATGGCCAGGGCCTTGTCGAGGTCGGCGCTGGCATCGATGTAGACGTGGCAGATGCCGTCGAGGTGCTTGATCACCGGCACCCGCGCCTCCCGGGTGATGCGCTCGATCAACGACTTGCCACCGCGCGGGATGATCACGTCGACGTACTCCGGCATGCTGATCAGGCGGCCCACGGCGGCGCGATCCGTCGTCGCCACCACCTGGACGGCCCCCTCGGGGAGGCCGGCCCGGGCCAGCCCGGCGCGGATGCAGGCGGCGATGGCGGCGTTGGAGTCGCGCGCCTCGGACCCGCCGCGCAGGATGGCCGCGTTGCCGGACTTCAGGCACAGGCTCGCCGCTTCCAGGGTGACGTTGGGCCGCGACTCGTAGATGATGCCGATCACCCCGAGCGGCACCCGCATCTGGCCCACCTGGATGCCGCTGGGCCGCGAGCGCAGGCCGTCGATCTCGCCGACCGGGTCCGGCAGGGCAGCGACCTGGGCGAGGCCATCGATCATGGCATCGACACGCGCGTCGTCCAGCGCCAGGCGGTCGAGCAGCGCCGCCTCCAGGCCGCTCTCGCGCCCCCGGGCAAGGTCGCGGGCGTTGGCGGCCAGCACCTCGCCGCGGGCCTGCTCGAGCAGCTCGGCCATGGCCAGCAGGGCGGCGTTCTTGGCTGCGGTGTCGACGCGGCGCATCCGGGTGGCCGCCTCACGGGCGCCCTGCCCCAGGCGCTGCATGTAGGCGTCGACGTCGCCGATATCGGGGGGCGCGGGGTCGTGGTCCGAGCGGGAGGCTTGAGCTGTCATGCCGTTGCGTGTCTCCTGGGGCCGGCGACGCCGCGACAAGGGCGCTGCCGGCGTTATACTGTGCCGTAAACCGGGAAGGGAATCATACTAAGCCACCATGCAGACCAAGTACAAAGTCGGGCTGCTGCGCGGCAACCTGCTGGTCGCGGCGCTGCTGCTGGCACTGCAGGCCATCGCCACGACGACCCTGACCGAGGCCCTGCTGCTGTGGCTGGCCGCGAGCTGGCTGGCCGTCACCGCACTGCTGCTCGCCTTCAACCATCGCCGCCCCGCCACGGTGCCCTGGCAGCTGCTGCCCGGCCTGCTGCTCGCCGCCCTGCTGTGGGTGAATCCCGAGCGGCATGTCACCTGGCTGTGGGCCTGGGCAGTGCTGCTGATGCTTCCCCAGCCCCGCTGGACCCTGCTGCTCGAGGCCCTGCTGGCGCTGGCCACCTGGTGGCCACTGCGCGAGCTGCTGGGGCTCGAGCAGTGGGCCCTGGCCGGCCTGCTGCTCGCCGCCCTAATGCTGCTGGGACTCTCCAGGGCCCTCGACCTTCGTGCGCTGCGCCAGAGCACCCTGCACCGAGCCCGCCTGGTTCCCGGCCTGCCGCTCTGGCCCGGTGAGCGGCTTCCCCAGGACCTCGCCCTCGCGCGGGGCCGCAGCCATCGCGAGGGGGTGCATGCCGAGCTGCTGCTGCTGCACGCCCCGCGACACCGCTGCTGGACCCTGGCCCACCGGCTCTGTCGGCTGACCCACAGCTTCGAGCCCTGCTACCGCCTCGACCCGCGAACCCTGGCGGTGATCCTGACCAGCCGCAACCGTCGCGAGGCCGGGGAGCGACGCGACGCGCTGTGGCGCCACCTCGATACCCCAGGCCCGGCCCGGGTGATCGACCTGTCCGGCCTGGCGTCCCTGGAGGACGAACGACAGGCGCTGGCGCGGCAGGCGGCAGGGCTCCAGATCACCGGGGTAGCGGCCAATGCCTGAACGCCGGGTGCGTTTCCTGAGGCTGTACGCGGCGTGGTACGCCAGCGGCGCGCTGCTGCTGCTGGGCATGGCCCTGTGGCTCTACCTGATGGGCGAATACGAACGCATCCCCCTGCCCGCTGCCCTCTTCCTGCTGATGCTGGTGGCCACCCTGCTCAGCGTGACGCGCGAAGATCACTCGCGGCTGGCCGCCTACCTGGTGCTGATCTGCGGTTACCTGCTGATCGCCGTCGAGCTGCCTCGGCAGTCGGGGCTGCCGTCGCTCTGGGTGGGGGTACCGCCGGTCCTCACCCTGCTGCTGCTGCCGCTGGGCCCGGCCATGCTGCTCAACGTGGCGCTGACGCCGGTCTGGCTGGCCCTGCTCGGCAATGGCGAGCTCGACCGGGACATGCTGCTGGGCTACCTGACACTTGTGGTGGTGGCAGCCCTGGTCCCCTGGGAGCAGGTCCGCCAGCATGCCCTGCTGCGGGCCACCGACCCCCGCGACCCCGAATGTCCGGCGGTGGGACGCGAGACCCTCCACGAGCAGCTGGCCAGCGAAGCCGAGCGCGCCGCGCTGCTCGGCCAGCCGCTGGCCGTGTTGCTGGTCCACCTACCCCAGCTGGAGATGGCCGAGGAACAGTTCGGTCAGCGGGCGCGACAGGCCCTGCTGGACGTCCTCTGCCAGGCCGTCGCCAGCCGCTGCCGCGACCAGGACATCCTGGGCCGGGAGGGCCCGGCGGATTTCTGGCTGGTGCTGCCGGATACCACCGAGAGCGGTGGCCTGCTGGTGCAGCAGCGGCTCGGCCAGGCCCTCGAGCAGGCCACCCTGACGGAGACCGGCCCGATGGAGGCGCGGCTGCGACTCTGCCGGCCGCGCCCGGGAGAGTCCCGGCAACGATTCGAGCAACGCCTGCAGGCCGTCAGCCAGTCGCTGGTCGATGGCTGACCCGCGAGCCCGCGAGCGCACCACACGGCAACGGAGCACCCTTTGAGCATCGCCGACACCCTCTTCCAGCTGGCGCCGCCGCCGGGGCTGCTGCTGCTGATCATCGCCGCCATCGCCCTGGTGGAATCCCTGGCGCTGGTGGGGCTGCTGGTCCCGGGGGTGGTGCTGATGACCGCCGCCACCTCCCTGGCCGGCCACCAGGACCTGGCCGTGGGACCGGTGCTCGGCGCCGCCTTCATCGGCGCGGTGGCGGGCGACGGCCTGAGCTTCCTGCTCGGCTATACCCAGCGCGAGCGGGTGACCGCCCTGTGGCCACTGTCTCGGCACCCCGAATGGCTCGCGCGAGGGGCCCGCTTCTTCCAGCGCCACGGCCCGCTGTCGGTCTTCCTGGGCCGCTTCGTGGGCCCGGTCAGGCCCGTGGTGCCGCTGATCGCCGGCATGCTGAGGATGTCGCCCCGCACCTTCACCTGGGCCAACCTGAGCTCGGCACTTCTCTGGGCACCGGCCTACGTGCTGCCGGGCTACCTGCTGGGTCGCACCTGGCAGCAGCTGCTGGACCTGCCCGAGGGCCTCCAGCCCTGGCTGGTCGCCCTGGGCGTGCTGGTGGTCATTCTCGCCGTGGTGTTCTCCTGGTGTCGCCACCTGGTGACCCGCGACGGGCTCGCCTACCGCGGCCTCGCCTGGCTCTCGCGGCGCACGCCCCTGGGCCGGCGCCTGTGGCGGCTGCTCGCTCCGCCCCATGCGGCGGAACCGCCCCTGGCCTCCTGGCTGCTGCTGATCCTCTCCCTGGCGGCCCTCTCGGCCTGGACCCTGGTGGTGATTCACCACCAGGGTCCATTGGCCATGGACCTGCGTCTCGCGAGACTGCTGGAGAGCCTCGCGCTGCCGGGCCTGGCCGCCTTCGGGGACGTGATGGCCAGGGCCGGCGACCTGCTGGGCGTGCTCGCCCTGACCCTCCCCTGGGCGGCCTGGCTGCTGTGGCGACGCCAGCTGCCGGCCTTCTGGCACATCGCCGGCGGGCTCGTCGGCATCGCGCTGCTCAACACCCTGTTCAAGGCGACCATCGGTCGGGCGCGACCAGACACGCCGGCCTACCTGGCCGACTCGCTTTCCTACCCCAGCGCCCACACCTCGACCGCCGTGGTGCTGTTCGGCATGGCCGCGGCCTTCGCCAGTCATGAGCTGCCCTATGGCCGGCGCTTCCTGGCCTACTGGGCCGCCATTGCCGTGATCCTGCCGATGGCCCTGTCGCGCCTGCTGATCGGGGTGCATTGGCTCAGCGACCTGATCGGTGGCGCCCTGCTCGGCTTGGTGGTCTGTGCCCTGGTGCAGCTGGCCTGGCAGCGACATCCGCGCCCGCGCCTCGGCCCCTGCCCCTGGCACCTGCTGGGTGTCGCCTCGCTGTTGCTGGCCGCGGCCCGGATCGCCTGGCTGCCGCCTGTCTAGCCCAGGGCCAGCCAGAGCCCCACGCCGACCATCAGGGTCCCGGCGACGCGGTTGAGCAGCCGCACATTGCCGCTCTCGCCGAGCAGCCGGCGCAGGGTGCGTCCGCCGGTGGCATAGAGCAGCAGGCAGAGGAATTCGATGGAGAGGATCACCGCGATCAGCGCCAGAAGCTGGATGACCAGCGGGCGAGAGGCATCCAGGAAGGGCGGCAGCAGGGCCATGAAGAAGGCCCAGCCCTTGGGATTGGCCACCGCGGTGACCAGCCCCTGCAGGGCCAGCTGGCCGCGGGCGGCGGCGGGCCCCGCCTCCAGCGCCAGGGGGATGGCCATGCGTCCCCGGGAGCGCCACATCATCACGCCCAGATAGCCAAGATAGGCGCCACCCAGCCACTTGAAGAGCGCGAACAGCTCGGGCTGGCGCAGCATCAGGGCCGCTACCCCGGCGCCGGCGGCGAAGGCCACCAGGCCCACGCCCACCAGCTCGCCGACCATCATCCACAGGGTGCGCCTCACGCCCTGGGTCATGCCCAGCACCATGGCCAAGGTCATGCACATGCCGGGAGTGAGCGAGACCAGCAGGAAGGTCGGCACGAAGACCGACAGCAGGGAGAGGTTGATCATCCCTCGCCCCAGCGGGGCATCAGGCGATGCGCGATCCCCAACTGGTTGAGGATCCGCGCCACGATGAAGTCGACCAGGTCGTCGACCGACGCCGGCTGGTGATAGAACCCCGGCGCAGCGGGCAGGATCACCGCCCCCATGCGGGTCAGTGCGAGCATGTGCTCCAGGTGGATCGCCGAGAAGGGGGTCTCGCGGGGCACCAGGATCAGCTTGCGGCGCTCCTTGAGCGCCACGTCGGCGGCACGCTCGATCAGGTTGTTGCTGGCCCCGGTGGCCACCGCCGAGAGGGTCCCGGTGCTGCAGGGGCAGATCACCATGGCCGAGGGCGCCCCTGACCCCGAGGCGACCGGCGCCATCCAGTCCTCGCGCGCGAAACAACGGATCTGCCCGGGTGCGGCCCCGCTGCGCTCGATGAGGACCTCGGCCAGCCGGACAGGGTTAGCCGGCAGTTCGCGATCGGTCTCGGTGGCGATCACCAGGTGGGCGGCCTTGGAGATCATCACCCAGACCCGGTGGTCGGCCGCCACCAGCGCCTCGATCAGCCGCAGCCCATACTGGGCCCCGGAGGCACCGGTCAGGGCCACCGTGACCGGGTCACGCAGTTCCGTCGGCATGGGCCACCTCCAGCGCCGCCAGCAGCTTCTCGTGGATGCCGCCGAAGCCGCCGTTGGACATCACCACGATGCGGTCCAGCGGCCGTGCCTCGGTGACCAGGACCTCCACCAGGGCATCGAGGTCGTCGAGCAGCCGGGCCGGCACCGGGCTCGCCTCGAGCACCGGCGACAGCGACCAGTCGAGCCCCGGCGGCTGGAACCAGTAGGCGGCATCGGCGGCGGCGACGCTTGCCGCCAGCCGGTCGCGCAGCGTCCCCAGCCGCATGGTGTTGGAGCGCGGCTCGATCACCGCCAGCAGGCGCCCGCGCGGCGTCGCGGCCCGCAGCCCTTCCAGGGTGGCGGCGATTGCCGTGGGATGGTGGGCGAAGTCGTCGATGACCTCGATCCCCGCCACCTCGCCGCGCAGCTCCTGGCGACGCCGCGGGGTCGCGAAGCGCGACAGCGCCGCGGCGGCGCGCGGCAGGTCGACCCCGCAGGCGCTCGCCGCCGCCAGCGCGGCAAGCGCATTGCGGGCGTTGTGGGCACCGGTCAGCGCCCAGTCCACCACCGCGTCCTCGTTCACCTCGGCTTCGCCATCGTGGCGCTCATGGATCACCCGGAAGCGCGAGGCGTCCTCGCGCTCGAGTTCCAGCCGCCAGGGGCTTGCCGCCCGGGTGCCGAAGCGCTCCACCGGGGTCCAGGCCCCCATCTCGAGCACCCGCTCCAGGGCCGGCTCGCCATCGGCCACCAGAAGGCGCCCCCGCCCGGGGACGGTACGCACCAGGTGGTGAAACTGGCGCTCGATGGCGGCCAGGTCATCGAAGATATCGGCGTGATCGAACTCCAGGTTGCCGAGGATGGCGATCTCGGGGCGGTAGTGGACGAACTTGGAGCGCTTGTCGAAGAAGGCCGTATCGTACTCGTCGGCTTCCACCACGAAGGGGGCATCGTGGGCACCGAGCCGCGCCGAGACGCCGAAGTTGCGCGGCACCCCGCCGATCAGAAAGCCCGGCGCCAGGCCGGCGGACTCCAGCAGCCAGGCCAGCAGGCTCGCCGTGGTGGTCTTGCCGTGGGTACCGGCCACGGCGATCACCCGCCGCCCCGGCAGCACCTGCTCGGCCAGCCACTCGGGGCCGGAGACGTAGGGCAGCCCCTGGTCCAGGACCGCCTCGACCTCGGGGTTGCCACGCGAGAGGGCGTTGCCGATCACCACCCGGTCCGGGCGCGGCGAGAGGTTGTCCGGCGAGTACCCTTCGCACAGCGCGATGCCGGCCTCCTCGAGTTGGGTGCTCATGGGCGGATAGACGTTGGCATCCGAGCCGCTGACGGTGATGCCCAGCTCTCGGGCCAGCAGGGCCAGGCTGCCCATGAAGGTACCGCAGATGCCGAGGATATGAAGGTGCATGCGCTCTCCGGGAATCTTTCCGCCGCCAGCCGCGGCGCGACCTGCGCGAGACTAGCATGGCGCCCTCGACGCGCTCCAGCCGCCAGCGTCGCCCGCGGCGCCCAAGGCGACTTGGGCTCCCCGGGCACGCAGGTGCAGCCCATGCCACTTTCGGCTAGACTCACGGGCTTTCGGAACCCTCGACGTGCTTTCAAATCTCTTGACGTGACAACGAACAGGTAAGCCCCATGGCCCAGCACAACGCCTTCTACGCCCAGTCCGGCGGCGTCACCGCCGTGATCAACGCCAGCGCATGCGGCGTGATCGAAGCCTGCCGCCGCCATCCGGACCGGATCGGCAAGGTCTATGCCGGCCATAACGGCATCATCGGCGCCCTCACCGAGGACCTGATCGACGTCAGCCAGGAGTCGGATGAGACCATCGCCGCGCTGCGCCATACGCCCGGCGGCGCCTTCGGCTCCTGCCGCTACAAGCTCAAGGACATCGAGTCCCACCGCGCCCAGTATGAACGGCTGATCGAGGTCTTCAGGGCCCACGACATCCGCTACTTCTTCTACAACGGCGGCGGCGACAGCGCCGATACCTGCCTCAAGGTCTCGCAGCTCTCCGAGAAGCTCGGCTATCCGCTGACGGCCATCCACGTGCCCAAGACCGTGGACAACGACCTGCCGATCACCGACAACTCCCCGGGCTTCGGCAGCGTGGCCAAGTACATCGCCACCTCCACCCTGGAGGCCTCGCTGGACATCGCCTCGATGTGCGCCACCTCCACCAAGGTGTTCGTGCTCGAGGTGATGGGCCGTCACGCCGGCTGGATCGCCGCCGCCGGGGCGCTGGCCGGCCAGGGCGAGGGCGAGCCGCCCCACCTGGTGATCTTCCCCGAGGTCCACTTCGACCGCGCCCGGGTGATGGCCCGGGTGGAGGAGTCGGTCAAGAAGTACGGCTACTGCGTGATCGTGGTCTCCGAGGGCGCGCGCTACGAGGACGGCACCTTCCTCGCCGACTCCGGCAACACCGATGCCTTCGGCCACCGCCAGCTGGGCGGCGTGGCGCCGACGCTTGCCGGCATGGTCAAGCAGGACCTGGGCTACAAGTACCACTGGGCCGTGGCCGACTACCTGCAGCGGGCCGCTCGTCACCTGGCCTCGAAGACCGACGTCGAGCAGGCCTACGCGGTGGGCGAGAAGGCCGTGGCGCTGGCCATTGAAGGCAAGAACTCCATGATGCCGGCGATCAAGCGCATCAGCGAGACCCCCTACGAGTGGCGCATCGAGGCGGCCCCGCTGGCCGAGGTCGCCAACCGCGAGAAGTTCATGCCGAAGGAGTTCATCCGCGAGGATGGCTTCGGCATCACCGAGGCCTGCCGCCAGTACCTGTCGCCGCTGATCCAGGGCGAGGACTTCCCGCCCTTCGAGAACGGCCTGCCGAAGGTGGCTCACCTCAAGCTGGCCCGGGTCGAGCGCAAGCTGCCGGAGTTCAAGATCTAAGCAGCCAAGCGGCCAAGCGGCCAAGCGGCCAAGCGGCCAAGCGGCCAAGCGGCCAAGCGGCCAAGCGGCCAAGCGGCCAAGCGGCCAAGCGGCCAAGCGGCCAAGCGGCCAAGCGGCCAAGCGGCCAAGCGGCCATCAGTGTGTACGTCTCTCAAGCAAGAGCAACATCCGGGACCATGCTTCGGGGTTTGCTTGTAGCTCGGCACTGGCCGACGGCCCTATCTCAACAGCCAGGAGAGCACCAGCAGCAGCAGCAGAATGCCCGCCACGCCCTGCCAGAAGCGGGTCGGCTCTCCCAGCCTGCGCGCGCCGCCCTCCCCCGCGACATGGGCCGGGTCTCGCGGCGGGCGCAGCGCACGACGGAATTCCGACATGCGCCGGAAGCGCAGCGCACGCTGGGGGTCCAGGGCGCGGCGCAGGGCATCGTCCAGGGCCGCGGGCACCTCCGGATTGAGGGTGCGGGCACTGCGATAGGCCAGCTGCTCCAGGTCGGTATGGCTGCGCAGCCGGTTCGGCGCCAGGGCGTAGGGCAGCTCGCCGGTGAGCAGCCAGTAGATGGTCGAGGCCAGGGAGTACTGGTCGCTGCGACGGCCGACATCATCCTCCAGCGCATACTCCGGCGCGCTGTGCTCGGTCAACCCGAGCTGGCGCACCAGCTCCCGTGAGCGGCGGTGGCCGTCGACGTCACGCAGGTGGCAGGCGCTGAAATCGGCCAGCACCACCTGGCCATGCACATCGATCAGCACGTTGTCGGGATGGATCCGCTGGTGCAGCAGGTCGCGATGGTGCAGTGCCTGCACCGCCTTGCCCAGCTGATTGGCGATGTCCAGGCGCTGATCGAGGCTGGCCTGAGGGTGGCGCCTGGCCCATTCGGCCAGGGTCTCGCCCTTGACGTGGGCCATCAGGTAGTAGAGGAAACGCCGCGGCCGTGAGGGCTCCATGATGCGCACCACGAAGGGCGACTTGACGCGCTCCACCACCCACTGCTGCAGCAGGAAGTGCTCCAGATAGGCATTGCGGCTGGAGAGCTCGGGACTCGGCGCCTTCATCACCATCTCGCGGCCGCTGTGCAGGTCGCGCACGTGGTAGACCCGCGACTGGGCCGTGCGCGAGAGCACCGACAGCACCTCGAGGCCATCGAGGCGATCACCGGGCGAGAGCTCCGGGGGGATCGGCAGGTCGCCGTAGACGCGGTCGGGCTTATCCGCCGAGGCCTCATCGGGCAGGGCGTCGATGCGCACCAGCTGGAAGCAGAACTGATCGCCGCCATACCCCCGCTCCTGGGCCCGTTCACGGGCCGCCGCGCCGAGACGCTCGCAGGCGGCATCCAGGTCACTGGCATCCTCGCGGATCAGCCGCACATAGTCCGAGGGCATCAGGGTGCCCTGTACCGCTTGGGTGGTGAACAGGAAGATGTCCCCCTGCTTGAGCGGCATGCTGGCGTAATCGATCTCCAGACCGCTGTCCATGCCCATGGCCCGGGAGGGATAGCGATAGCCGCCCAGGTCGGTGACATGGTCCCGGGAGAGCTGCTCGAATTCGGCACCGCGCAGGCGGAACACCAGGGTGTCCCCCATGTGGAAGAGGTGTGCCTCGCGCCCCCTGAAGACCATGGCGGAGAGCGAGGAGACATAGCTGCCATCCGTCACCTGGCGGTTCTGGCTGAAGCACCAGGCGTTCAGCGCCCGCAGCACGCGGGTCGCCGAGGTCTTGACGTCCCAGTGGTCGGGGGTGGAGAAGTAGTCGGCCAGAAACCCCTTGACGCTGAGATCCCCCGCCTGCTTGGCCAGGTTGTTGCGCAGGGTGGAGTCACTGATCAGGGCGCAGGCGCCCTTCGCCGCGAGCAGGGGCGGCTCGGGGAAGCGCACCGACATCGAGCTGCGATGCCGTCGCCGTTCAGGCGCGACGAAAGCCTGTCCGTAGCTCAGTGACAGTTGCACGGGTGTCAAGGCAGTCTCCTCGGGGTCGACGCGATGCGCCGGCCGGTAGCCGGCGCCTTCCATCGGAGACCCATGATACACCCTCGCCCGCCGGCGGGCCCATCGACCAAAGGCCCGTATGCCACCTAAGGCCCATTGGTAATCCCCGCCTCGGCTTCGTATAATTCGGCGGATTTTGCGCCTGCCCGATTCGCCAAGCCTTTATTATTGCCAACCAAGGAAGCGACGATGAACTTCGACAACATCCCCGCCGGCAAGGACCTCCCTAACGACGTCTACGTGGCGATCGAGATCCCGGCCAACCACGCGCCGATCAAGTATGAGATCGACAAGGACATGGGGGCGCTACTGGTCGACCGTTTCATGGCCACCCCGATGTTCTACCCGGCCAACTACGGCTTCATCCCCCATACCCTGGCCGACGACGGCGATGCCCTGGATGCGCTGGTGGTGACCCCCTACCCGGTCCAGCCCGGCGCCGTGATCCGTGCCCGCCCGGTGGGCATCCTCAACATGACCGACGAGGCCGGCGAGGACGCCAAGCTGGTGTGTGTCCCGCACCCCAAGCTCTCCAGCCTCTATGACGACGTCCATGAGGTCACCGACCTGCCCGAGCTGCTGCGCCAGCAGATCGCCCACTTCTTCGAGAACTACAAGGACCTCGAGAAGGGCAAGTGGGTCAAGGTGGAGTCCTGGGAGGGTTCCGAGGCGGCCTGCAAGGCCATCGAGAAGGCCGTGGCGGCCCACGAGAAGGCCTGACCCTCGACACCTGGCCCTCTACAAGTAGCGCCCGAAACGACAACGGGCCGCCCGGTGGGCGGCCCGTTGTCGTTGACGGACACTCGCGGCCTTCAGCCCTCCGGCTGCGCCTCCTCGTCCGCGGTGGCAGCGCTGTTCGAGGCCTCGCCGCTGGCGTCCTGCGCCTCGCTGGAGGGCATCGGCTCCCCCTCAGGCACGGCGGCATCAGCGGCCGAGGCATCGTCGCCGCCCTCCTCTGCCGCTTCGGCGGGCGTCGGTTCGCTACCGGGAGAGGACGATTCGCCCTCGCCGGAATCGGCAGCGCCCGCGTCACCGGTTCCTTCCTCGGTGACGTCTTCCTCAGTGGGGGCGGTCATCTCGGCCTCGCCTGCGTCGGTAGCCGCCTCCTCGGCAGAATCCTCGCTACGCTCCACCTCCACCACCGGCGGCTCGCTGGCCGTGGGGGCCGGGGTGGGCGTCACCTCGGCCAGGCCCTCGGTGACCTGCCTAGCCAGGTCTCGGGCACGCACCATGTGGTTGGCCAGCACCAGCGAATGGTTGGCAAAGATGCCGAAGCCGGAGCCGTTGAGGACAAGCGGGCTCCACAGCCGGCGCTGGCTGCGCTGGAGCTCGGCCACCAGTTGCCCCCAGCGCTCGGTGACACCGGCCGAGTCCAGCACATCGGCCTGGTCGCGCTGTACCGCCTCGAGCAGGTGCATCAGCGCCCAGGCCTGGCCACGCGCCTCGAAGAAGACCTCATCGACCCGATACCAGGGCGTTCGGGCCGGCAGGGACTCGGCGTCGATATCCAGGTCGCGCAACTCATCACGGCTGCCGATGCTGGCCGAGAGCCGCAGCCCCAGGTCGTCCAGCGACCCGGTGATCGCCTCGAGCCAGGCCGCGAGGCCCTGGCCCTGCTCACCGAAGCCGGCTTCACCCCCCGCCCCGAGGGAAGCGAGGTAGCCGTCCAGCTCCTCGAGGGCCTGTTCCAGGCGTTTCTCCGTGGCGGGATAGAGCCAGTCGCGGCTATCCCCCATCAGGCGCTCCTGCACGCCCTCCAGCTCCGGCGCCGACGACTGTTCCATGGCCGGCAGCGATCTCGAGAGGCTGCGGGCCTGGGTAAGCACGCCCAGTTCCCAGGCCGGCATGTTGTCGAGCCATAGCCCGGGCGGGGCGATATCGTTGCGCAGGTAGCCGCCGGGCTTCTCGAGCAGGGTCTCGATCAGGGTCATCAGGCCAGCGGTGGTCACGGCGCCGCGGGCCGCTGTGCTGCCCGACTCGGCGCCACGCTGCTCGGCGACGGCCTGCTCCACGTCGAAGCGTTCCGGCGTCCAGCTCCACCAGATCCCCAGCCCCAGGCACACCACCAGGTAGATCACCAGCAGTACCAGTAACGGCTTCCAGATCCACCCATACTCCGGACGCTCGAGTTCATCGGTCCGGCTGCGGCGCCTGGCGGCACCCTTATGCGTCAACGCCATGGTCAGGTTCCCTTGAAGATGAAAGCGTGCGGCGACGCGACAATACGGCGCAGCCTCCTGGGCGGGATGCCATCAACAGCCCCCTGCTACTGCGATATCCTAGCAGGACCCTGGCCTCACCGCCGAAGGACGGAACCCGGCATCGAGGAACGGGGTCCATAATCCGCCTGGTTACAAGCTGGTTCATTGCCATGAGGAAACGCCGTGCCGACCGTTTTGCGACTCGCCCTGCTGATCACCCTGCTGCTACCGCTGGGGGCCCAGGCCCAGTGGTTCTCCCAGGATGACGACGAGACGTTCCTGCCGGTGATGGAGGCCTTCCAGCCCAGCACCTGGCACGATGGCGAGACCCTCTACGTGGGCTTCGAGAACGCCGAAGGCTACTACCTGTATCGCCACCAGTTCGCCGTCGAAACCGACGTGGCATCCCTTTCACTGGGCGAACCCGAGCTCCCCCCGGGACTCGCCAAGAGCGACGAATTTCTGGGCGACGTCAATGTCTTCTACGATAGCGTGGTCTTCGAGGTACCCCTCGAGCCGGGCCACCGCGGCCCGCTGGACCTCACCCTGACCTTCCAGGGCTGTGCCGATGCCGGGCTCTGCTACCCGCCGGAACGCGTAGAGCTGACCGCCGCCGAGGGCGAGGCACCGGCCACCTTCGCCGGCTGGACGCCATCCGATAGCGCGCCCTCTGCTGACCGCGACACGGCCGGCGGCCAGGCGCCTGCCACCGAGCCGGGGTCCAGTGGCGACACCGCCTCGCCTGGCGAGGCCATGAGCGGCGCCCCCCAGAGCGAGGATGGCCGCTTCCGCACCCTGATGACCGAGGCCAGCCTGCCGCTGGTCCTGGGGCTCTTCTTCCTGGCCGGCCTGGGGCTGACCTTCACGCCCTGCGTGCTGCCCATGGTGCCGATCCTCTCCTCGATCATCGTCGGCCAGCATCCGACCCGCCGCCGGGCCTTCGTGCTCTCGGCCAGCTACGTGGGCGGGATGGCACTTACCTATGCCGCCGTGGGGATACTGATGGGGCTGTTCGGCGCCGGCCTCAACCTCCAGGCCCGCCTGCAGTCGGCCCCGGTGCTGATCACCTTCGCCGCGCTCTTCACGCTCTTCGCCCTCGCCATGTTCGGCGCCTTCGACCTGCGCCTCTCGCCCAGGCTGGCCGGCCGCATCGACGGCTGGCAGGCCCGCGCCCAGCGCAGCGGCCCCGCCGGCCTGGCCCTGGCCGGGGCACTCTCGGTGCTGGTGGTCTCGCCCTGCGTCTCGGCGCCGCTGGCCGGCGCCCTGGTGTTCATCTCCACCACCGGCGATGCGCTGATGGGCGGGGCGGCACTGTTCGCGCTGGCCCTTGGCATGGGCGTGCCACTGCTGCTGGTGGGCACCTTCGGTACCACCCTGCTGCCCCGCTCCGGCGCCTGGATGAACGGCATCAAGGCCGCCTTCGGCATCCTGCTGCTGGGGGTCGCCATCTGGCTGGTGGAGCGCCTGCTGCCGGGCAGCATCGCCCTGCTGCTGTGGGCAGGTCTGGCCATCGGCAGCGCCCTGGCGCTGGGGGCACTGACCGTCAACCAGACCCAGGGTTGGCCACGGGTCCGCCAGGCGGCGGGGCTGATGCTGCTGGTCTGGGGCATCGCCCTGATGATCGGCGCCTCGCGCGGCGGGGATGATCCGCTGCGCCCCCTGGCACCCGCGACCCCGGTGGCCGGCACCCCGGTGGCCGCCACCTCGCCCGGGGAGGCGGCCGGCGTCGCCCCGGCGATCACCACCGTGGAGGACCTCGACGCCCTTCAGGCGTCGCTGGCCGAGAGTGACGAACCCGCCTTCGTCAACGTCACCGCCGACTGGTGCATCTCCTGCAAGGTGATGGAACGCGATGTCTACCCGGCGCCGGAGGTGGCGGGCCAGCTGGCCAACTTCCGGCGCATCAACGTCGACGTCACCGACAGTAACGCCACCAGTCGCGAGGTGCTGGACCACTACCAGCTGTTCGGCCCGCCCAGCCTGCTGTTCTTCGATGGCGGCAAGGAGCTTCGCGATGCCCGCGTGCAGGGCGAGGTAAATGCCCCGCAGCTGGCCAGCCACCTGGAGGGGGTGTTGGACTGGCTGGAGAGCCGCCAAGGCTGAGTCCCCGGCATTTGACATCCTCCCCTCCCTCATCTTTCGCTGCCGCCTGACGGCGGAAAGGAAGGGGATTCCTACGGCGCTCAGTCGCAGCCTACGGCTGCCGCTGAGTCGCTTCGGCGGGTTCCTGCTGCTGGCGGCCTTACTGCACCGCTCACTTCACAGGCGAGCCGGGCATATCCTGCCCTTAACACATTGATCGCGCCGACATGATCGGCGTTGTCCTCGAAGCCGCACTCGACACAAGCAAAGCGTGCTTGGCTGCGGCGGTTCTCCGCAGCCACATGCCCGCATTCAGGGCAGGTGCGACTGGTGTTCTGTGGCGGCACCATCACCAGATGCGCGCCGCGCCAGGCCAGCTTGTAGTCGAGCTGGCGCCGGAACTCGAACCAGCCCTGGTCGAGGATGGTGCGATTGAGGCCCGATTTGGCCCGCACGTTGCGGCCAGGTTGCTCGACATTACCTTTGGCCGAGCGCGACATATTCCCAACCTGCAAGTCTTCCAGCACCACAAGCGCGTGCCTTTTGCTGATCGTGGCGGAAGCCTTGTGAAGGAAGTCGCGTCGGACATTGGCGATACGGGCCTGGATCTTCTGGACGCGGGTCTTAGCTTTCTTCCAGTTGTTGCTGAACTTGGTCTTGCGGCTCATGGCTTGCTGCGCCTTGCGCAGCGCCGCCTGGTGCTTCTTGACGCTATTGAGCGGTGGGAGATGACTACCATCCGAGAGCGTAGCGAATCGCGCCACGCCCATGTCGATGCCGACCGAGCCCCCTGAGGGCGCCGGCACCTCGATCTCGCGCTCCGTCTGGATCGAGACGAACCACCGTCCGCCGGACTGGCTGACGGTGACGTTTTTCACAGTCCCCAGCACCTCGCGACTCTTGCGGAAGCGCAGCCAGCCCAGCTTGGGCAGGTAGAGGCGGCGGTTGCCTTGGTCGAGCTTTATCTGTTTCGGATCGGGGTAGCGGAAGCTGTCGCGCTGCCCCTTCTTCTTGAAGCGCGGGAAGTCCGCCCGCTGGGCGAAGAAATTAGCGTAGGCGCGCTCCAGATCCTTCAGAGACTGCTGGAGCGGATGGATGGGCCCGCCCTTGAGCCACGGCGTCTCGTCGCTATTGCGCCAGCCTGTGAGTTCCTTGCACAAGTCGGCATAACCGAGCTTCTTGTCGCCGGCTTCATACCGCGCTTTCTGCAACGCCAGTCCCCGGTTAAAGACGAACCGCGCCATACCGGCGAACTGGCGCATCTTGCGCACCTGTTCCCCGTTGGGCATCAGTTCGAATTTAAAGGCTTGGAGACGTTGCACTGAGCACATTACTGTCTATTTATCCAGCATTATAGGGCACCTGCGGCGCCCGCGCTATCCTTCCCCGCACTAAAAGTACGGGGCATGTCGCGCATTTTGGTCATCAATCGCGCGTTGAACCGCAACAATCGCGTCTCGAACGGTGTTCCTGCACGGCTGGACATCCCTGCCAATTTTCGGCAGACTCCGGCCTTAATGCACTTTCATGGTCAATAGAGGCCGCAAGACACGCCATCTTGCCGCGATCTATTGCAAGTTGGCCGGGGTTGACAGCACCCCGGATCACCCCCAGCACCACCGGTCGAGACAACGTCATGGATATCCGCAAGGTCAAGAAGCTGATCGAGCTGCTCGAAGAGTCCAACATCAGCGAGATCGAGATCCAGGAAGGAGAAGAGTCGGTTCGCATCAGCCGCCACCCCAACGGCACGAACTGGCAGGCGCCCATGCCCCATTCCGAGGCGACCCCGGCTGCGTCGGCCCCCCAGGCACCCGCTCCGGCTGCCGAGCCCTCCGCCGATGCCGCGCCAACCTACCAGGGGCATACCGTCAACTCGCCGATGGTCGGCACCTTCTACCGTTCGCCGGCACCGGGCTCCAAGTCCTTCGTCGAGGTCGGCTCGAGCGTCAAGAAGGGCGAGACCATCTGCATCGTCGAAGCGATGAAGATGATGAACCAGATCGAGGCCGATCGAGACGGCGTGATCGAGGCCTTCCTGATCGAGGATGGCGAACCGGTCGAGTTCGACCAGCCGATGCTCGTCATCGCCTGACGCTACCCCGTCCTCATCATTCACCAACTGGCGGATTCCTCATGCTGGACAAGGTCCTCATCGCCAATCGCGGCGAGATTGCCCTGCGCATCCTGCGCGCCTGCAAGGAGTTGGGCATCAAGACGGTGGCGGTCCACTCCACGGCCGATCGCGAGCTGATGCATGTGCGCCTGGCCGACGAAGCCGTGTGCATCGGGCCGGCTTCCTCGGCGAACTCCTACCTCAACATCCCGTCGCTGATCAGCGCCGCGGAAGTCACCGACTCCAGTGCCATCCATCCGGGCTACGGCTTCCTCTCCGAGAATGCCAACTTCGCCGAGCAGGTCGAACGCTCCGGTTTCATCTTTATCGGCCCCCGCGCCGAGACCATCCGCCTGATGGGCGACAAGGTCAGCGCCATCGAGTCGATGAAGAAGGCCGGCGTGCCGACGGTGCCCGGTTCCGACGGTCCCCTCGGTGACGACGAGGGGGAGATCCTCGCCGTGGCCCGGCGCATCGGCTACCCGGTGATCATCAAGGCCGCCGCCGGGGGCGGCGGGCGCGGCATGCGCGTGGTGCACACCGAGGCGCACCTGCTCTCGGCGGTCAACGTCACCCGCACCGAGGCCTACTCCTCCTTCGGCGACGGCACCGTCTACATGGAGAAGTTCCTCGAGAACCCGCGCCACGTGGAGGTGCAGGTGCTGGCCGATGGCCAGGGCAACGCCATCCACCTCTTTGATCGTGACTGCTCGCTGCAGCGCCGACACCAGAAGGTGATCGAGGAGGCCCCCGCCCCGGGGATCGACGAGGCCGCCCGTGCCGAGGTCCTCGAGGCCTGCCGGGAGGCGTGCATCACCATCGGCTACCGGGGCGCCGGGACCTTCGAGTTCCTCTACGAGGATGGCAAGTTCTTCTTCATCGAGATGAACACCCGGGTACAGGTGGAGCATCCGGTCACCGAAATGGTCACCGGCGTGGATATCGTCCGCGAGCAGCTGCTCATCGCCTCGGGCCTGCCGCTGTCGGTACGCCAGGAGGACGTCAAGCTCGCCGGCCACGCCTTCGAGTGCCGCATCAACGCCGAGGATGCCCGCACCTTCATGCCCTCGCCGGGCAAGGTGACCCTCTACCACCCGCCCGGCGGGCTCGGCGTGCGCATGGACTCCCATGTCTACACGGGCTACACCGTGCCGCCCCACTACGACTCGCTGATCGGCAAGCTGATCACCTGGGGCGTGGACCGGGAGACGGCGCTGATCCGCATGCGCAACGCCCTGGACGAACTTCTGGTGGAAGGCATCAAGACCAACACCGATTTGCACAAGGATCTGGTGCGCGACGGCTACTTCCAGCAGGGCGGCGTCAATATCCACTACCTGGAGAAGAAGCTGGGGCTGTAATCTCTCCATGCTTCCGAAGAAGGCCTCCGGCCTTCTTTCGCGATCTGAAGATCGCTCCCACAGGCTGAGTGCCGATTGCCGGGAAGGCCTCCGGCCTTCCTTGGCGATCTGAAGTCGGAGCGCCGAATCGTCGCTCCCACTGCTTGAAGGTGGCCTAAAGACGGCGCCCCTTCCTATTGGATGTGCAAAGAACATTTTTCCATACCACCCCTTCCGACCGACCACGGAACGCCCCATGCCCTGGATGCAACTCAAGGCGCGCATTGCCCCCGAGCACGCCGAGCCCCTCGAGGAGCTGCTGCTCGCCGAGGGCGCCACCGCCATCACCCTCCAGGACGCCTTCGACGACCCGGTCTTCGAGCCCGAACGCGGCACCACGCCGCTGTGGGACGAGACGGTGCTCACCGGCCTCTACGACGACCTGGAGGGCATCGAGGCGATGCTCGACCGGGTACGCCAGGCCTGGGCCGCCGAGTTTCCCGAGGAGCCCTGCCCCGAGATCGAGGTCGAGCTGCTGGCCGACCGCGACTGGGGGCGCGAATGGATGGACGACTTCCAGCCGCTGCGCATGGGCGAGCGGCTGTGGATCGTGCCCAGCTGGCACGCCCCGCCGGAGCCCGACGCCGTCAACCTCCACCTGGACCCGGGGCTGGCCTTCGGCACCGGCACTCACCCCACCACGGCACTCTGCCTGGCCTGGCTCGACGGTCTCTCGGTGGACGGCGAGCTGCAGGGCCTGGCCGTGCTCGATGTGGGCTGCGGCTCGGGGATACTGGCCATCGCCGCCCTCAAGCTCGGCGCCCGGCGGGCCACCGGCACCGACATCGACCCCCAGGCGCTGCAGGCCAGCCGCGACAATGCCGAGCGCAACGGCGTGGTTGATGCCGACTTCCGGCTCTGCTATCCCGAGCAGCTCGAGGCGGGCGACTTCCCGCTGGTGGTCGCCAACATCCTCGCCGGCCCCCTGGTGGAGCTGGCCGACGAGATCGCCGGCCGGGTGGCAGCGGGTGGCCGACTGGCCCTCTCGGGCATCCTCGAGGGCCAGGCCGAGGAGGTGCTCGAGGCCTACCGCGCACGGGGCCTGGTCATGGATGAACCGGAGCTCCGCGAGGGCTGGGTACGACTTTCCGGGCGCCGCCCCGTCGGGCACCGCCCCTGACAGGCATTCGCCTTGAGTAGCGGTTCACCAACGCCGACCGGGGGCGTATGATATGCAGCCCCTGACGCCAGCGACCCCGACCATGTCCCACTCTCGCCCCCTGCCCCGCATCGGCCGCCACCAACTGCCCAACCGGGTGGTCCTGGCGCCCATGGCCGGAGTCACCGACCGCCCGTTCCGGACGCTCTGTCGCCGACTCGGGGCCGGGCTGGTGGTGGGCGAGATGGTCACCTCGGACCCCGGCCTGTGGCATACCCGCAAGTCCCGGCTGCGCATGGACCACCGCGGCGAGCCGGGCCCGCGCAGCGTGCAGATCGCCGGCGGCGACGCGGCGATGCTCGCCGAGGCCGCCCGCCTCAATGCCGCGATGGGCGCCGAGATCATCGACATCAACATGGGCTGCCCGGCCAAGAAGGTGTGCAACAAGGCGGCCGGTTCCGCCCTGCTGCGCGACGAGGCGCTGGTGGCCGAGATCCTCGCGGCGGTGGTCGCCGCGGTCGACGTGCCGGTGACCCTGAAGATCCGCACCGGCTGGTGCGCCGACAGCAACAACGGCGTGCGGGTCGCGCGCATCGCCGAGCAATCAGGCATCCAGGCCCTGGCCGTGCATGGCCGCCATCGTCAGCAGCGCTACGGCGGCGAGGCGGAGTACGACACCATCGCGGAGATCAAGGCCGCCGTGGGCATCCCGGTATTCGCCAACGGCGATATCGATTCTCCCACCAAGGCCGCTCGCGTCCTCGACTATACTGGTGCGGATGCGGTGATGGTCGGTCGCGCTGCCCAGGGCAACCCCTGGATCTTCCGCGAGATCGACCACTACCTGTGCCATGGACAGCAGCTTGCCGCGCCGGGGGATGAGGAGCGCGCCGAGGTCCTTCGCGACCATCTGGCGGCCCTGCATGACTTCTATGGAGAGCATCTGGGTGTGCGCATCGCGCGCAAGCATCTCGGCTGGTACCTGGCCGGAGATGCCCGTTTCGACGACGCCGGGCGGCGTGCCCTGCGGGCCACCTTCAATGGCCTGGAGAGTCGCCATGCCCAGCGCCGCTTCATCGATGAACTCTTTCGTCACGACCCCGCCGCGACGCCAGGTCGCATCGCCCGGGCCGTGGCACCGGATGGAATCTGTGCCGCATGACCAGCAGCCAACCCTTTGACCACAATGCCGCGCTGCCCGAACTGGATGCCCGGGCTACACGTGATCTCGCCATGCTGAGCGAGGGCGTCCGGCCGGGCCCGTCGGACGACCGGCCCCTGCGCGAGGCCGTGGAGGCCTCGCTGACCCGCTACTTCGACCACCTGGACGGCAGCGACGCCAGCGATCTCTACGCCATGGTGATGGCCGAGGTCGAGGCCCCACTGCTCTCTTCGGTCCTTGAGCATACCCAGGGCAACCAGACTCGCGCCGCCGAGATGCTCGGCCTCAACCGCGGGACCCTGCGCAAGAAGCTCAAGCACTATGGCCTGATCTGACCACTCCCTCGAGGGAGTCCATGGCACTCCCTCCGCTTTCCCGCCGCCCCATTCACCACCATCGACAGAAGAGTGACTCCCCATGGCCCAAGCCTCCTCCGCCGCGGTTCGCCGCGCCCTGATCAGCGTCTCCGACAAGACCGGCATCGTCGACTTCGCCCGCGGCCTCGTCGAACAGGGCGTCGCATTGCTCTCCACCGGCGGCACCTTCCGCCTGCTCCAAGAGAACGGCATCGACGTCACCGAGGTCTCCGAACACACCGGATTCCCCGAGATCATGGACGGCCGGGTCAAGACACTCCATCCGAAGATCCACGGCGGCATCCTTGGCCGCCGCGGCCAGGACGATGCGGTAATGGCGGAACACGGCATCGACCCCATCGACATGGTGGTGGTCAACCTCTATCCCTTCTCGGCCACCGTGGCGCGTCCGGACTGCACCCTGGGGGACGCCATCGAGAACATCGACATCGGTGGCCCGACCATGGTGCGCGCCTGCGCCAAGAACCATGCCCACACCACCATCGTGGTGGACGCCGGCGACTACCCCCGGGTACTCGGCGAGATCGCTGCCGGAGACGGTGCCGTGAGTGATGCCACCCGCTTCGACCTGGCGGTCAAGGCCTTCGAGCACACCGCCGGCTACGACGCCGCCATCGCCGACTACCTGGGCCAACGCGTCCCCGGCGGCGAGGA
Source organism: Halomonas gemina (assembly GCF_023554995.1). GTDB lineage: Bacteria > Pseudomonadota > Gammaproteobacteria > Pseudomonadales > Halomonadaceae > Halomonas > Halomonas gemina. Next base: position 381,464 of record NZ_JAMJPK010000004.1, on the reverse strand, counting down.
CGGCTTCCCGCGCACCTACAACCTGCAGTTCGAGAAGAAGCAGGCCATGCGCTACGGCGAGAACCCCCACCAGAGTGCCGCCTTCTACGTTGAAGCCAACGCCAGCGAGGCCAGCGTGGCCACCGCCACCCAGCTGCAGGGCAAGGCGCTCTCCTTCAACAACGTCGCCGACACCGATGCCGCCTTCGAGTGCGTCAAGGCCTTCACCGACACCGCCTGCGTGATCGTCAAGCATGCCAACCCCTGCGGCGTTGCGGTGGGCGCAAGCCCCAGGGAGGCCTACGAGAAGGCCTTCGCCACCGACCCGACCAGCGCCTTCGGCGGCATCATCGCCTTCAACGAGCCGCTGGACGCCGAGACCGCCCGCGCCATCATCGACCGCCAGTTCGTCGAGGTGATCATCGCCCCGGGGATCGAGGAGGAGGCGCTTGCCATCGTCGCCGAGAAGAAGAACGTACGGCTGCTCGACGTCGGCGCGAAGTGGCCCGGCGAGCGCGAGCACGCCCACGACTTCAAGCGGGTCACCGGTGGCCTGCTGGTCCAGGACCGCGACCTGGGCATGGTCGGCCGCGACGAGCTGACCGTGGTCAGCGAGCGGGTGCCCAGCGAGCAGGAGATGCGCGACCTGGCCTTCGCCTGGAAGGTGGCCAAGTACGTCAAGTCCAATGCCATCGTCTACGCCAAGGATGGCCAGACCATCGGCGTGGGCGCCGGCCAGATGAGCCGCGTCTACTCGGCGAAGATCGCCGGTATCAAGGCCGCCGACGAGGGCCTCTCGGTGCCCGGCTCGGTGATGGCCAGTGACGCCTTCTTCCCCTTCCGCGACGGCATCGATGCCGCCGCCGCCGCCGGCATCGCCGCGGTGATCCAGCCTGGCGGCTCCATGCGCGACCAGGAAGTGATCGACGCCGCCAACGAGGCCGGGATTGCCATGGTGTTCACCGGCATGCGGCACTTCAGGCATTAAGCGGCCAAGCGGCCAAGCGGCCAAGCGGCCAAGCGGCCAAGCGGCCAAGCGGCCAAGCGGCCAAGCGGCCAAGCGGCCAAGCGGCCAAGCGGCCAAGCGGCCAGGATGAGTTCCTCCCGAGCTAAAGCAAACCCCGAAGGTCTCAGCCTTCGGGGTTTGCTTGTAGCTTGGCGCTCGGCGCTTTCAGCTTGGCGCTATCAGCCCAGATCGATACAGAGGTACTTGGTCTCCAGGAACTCCTCCAGTCCCTGGTGGCCACCCTCGCGGCCGAGACCCGAGGCCTTGACCCCGCCGAAGGGCGCGGCAGCGTTGGAGATCAAGCCGGTGTTGATGCCCACCATGCCATACTCCAGGGCGTCGGCGACACGCCACACGCGCCCCAGGTCCCGGGAGTAGAAGTAGGAGGCCAGCCCGAACTCGGTGTCGTTGGCCATGTTGACGGCATCTTCCTCGTCATCGAAGGGGAAGACCGCGGCCAGCGGCCCGAAGGTCTCCTCGTGGGCCACCTTCATCCGGTCATTGGCGAAGCTGATCAGCGTCGGGGTGAAGAAGTTGCCGCCCAGCGGATGCGGATGGCCCCCCAGCAGTAGCTCGGCGCCCTTGTCCACGGCGTCGTGGACATGCTCGCTGACCTTGGCCACCGCCTTGTCGTCGATCAGCGGGCCGATATTGATCCCGTCCTGGGTGCCGTCACCCACCTTGAGCTCGCTGTTCATGGCGACCGCCAGCTTCTCGCAGAAGGCGTTGACCACGCTGGACTGGACCAGGAAGCGATTGGTGCAGACGCAGGTCTGGCCGGCGTTGCGGAACTTGGCGGCCATCGCGCCCTCCACCGCGGCGTCCAGGTCGGCATCCTCGAAGACGATGAAGGGGGCGTTGCCGCCCAGTTCCAGAGAGATCTTCTGGATGTGCTGGGAGGCCTGAGCCATCAGCTGGCGCCCCACCTCGGTGGAGCCGGTGAAGGTGATCTTGCGCACCAGCGGCGACTCGGTCATCGCCGCGGCGATCTCGGAGGCGCGGCCCGGCACCACGTTGAACACCCCACGCGGCACCCCGGCCCGCTCGGCCAGCTTGGCCAGGGCGGTGGCGGAGAACGGCGTCTGGCTAGCCGGCTTGACCACGAAAGTGCAGCCAGCCGCCAGGGCCGCGCCCGCCTTGCGGGTGATCATCGCCGCGGGGAAGTTCCAGGGGGTGATGGCCCCCACCACGCCGATGGGCTGCTTGGTGACCAGGATGCGCTGGTTGGGCTTGGCGGCGGGCACGGTCTCGCCGTAGACGCGCCGTGCCTCTTCGGCGAACCAGCGCAGGAAGCTCGCCGCATAGGCGATCTCGCCGGCGGCCTCCTTGAGCGGCTTGCCCTGCTCGAAGGTCATGATCATGGCCAGGTCGTCCTGATGCTCGAGCATCAGGTCGTGCCACTTCATCAGGATGTCGGCGCGCTCCTGGGCGGTCATCGCACGCCACGCCGGCAGGGCGGCATCGGCCGCGGCGATGGCCCGCTCGGTCTCGGCCCGCCCCAGGCGCGGCACATCCCCCAGGACCTCACCGGTGGCCGGGTTGACGACGTTGATCTGCTCACCGCTGTCGGCGGCGACCCAGCTGCCGTCGATGTAGGCGAAGGGACAGTAGAGCTGCGTTTCCTTGAGGGCTTGCATGATCATCTCCTGCCGCGGATGCGGCCTATTGTCGGTTTGCCCCCATGCTAAGCGAAAGACCCCGGTGCACCAAGCACCGGGGGCCTTTATCGCCGACGCGGATCAACGCTCAGCGTGGCCGACGCGGCTCCCGGGAGTCGGAGAGGGTGATGGAGACGGAATCTGCGAAGCGCAGCGCATGGGGCTTGTCGATCTCCACCTGGGCGGTGAGCACCTGGTCGTGACTCATGATCAGGTCCAGCACCTCGCGGGTCATGCGCTCGAGCAGCAGGAAGCGATGGTCCTCCACCAGGGCGATCACCTGCTTGGTGATGGTGCGGTAGTTGAGCGCCTGCTCGATATGGTTGAATTCGACCGCCCTGTCGGCGCGATAGCGGATCACGACATTGATCACCACGTCCTGCCGGTTCTTGATCTCGTCATCCTTGATGCCGATATGGGTGCGCAGCCGCAGGTTCTTGATGCGAATCGTGGCCAGATCATGATCGAAGTGCTGGTCGTCCAGGGCATGCATCGGCATGGCGGGGCTCCTTGCGGGGGAATCAGCGGCCGTTCACCAGGGTGAGGAACTCCTGGCGCGTGCTCTGCTTTTCGCGGAAGGCACCGAGCATCACCGAGGAGGTCATGCTGGAGTTCTGCTTCTCCACCCCGCGCATCATCATGCACAGGTGGCGCGCCTCGATCACTACCGCCACCCCACGGGCCTCGGTGACCCGCTGCACCGCCTCGGCGATCTGGCGGGTCAGGTTCTCCTGGATCTGCATGCGCCGGGCGTACATGTCGACGATGCGCGCGAACTTGGAGAGCCCCAGCACCTTGCCGCTGGGCAGATAGGCGATATGACACTTGCCGATGAACGGCAGCAGGTGGTGCTCGCACATGGAGTAGAGCTCGATGTCCTTGACCAGCACCATCTCGTCGGTCTCCGACTCGAATACCGCGCCGTTGACGATCTCCTCCAGCGACTGGGTATAGCCCCGGTTGAGGAACTGCATCGCCTTGGCGGCCCGCTTCGGGGTATCGCGGAGGCCTTCCCGGTCAGGATCCTCACCCAGCTCATGAATGATCCGGCGATAGTGGTTGGCGAGTTCTTCGGTCATGGTCAGGCCCCGTGGCAGTGTCCGATGTGTCGTTGGTGGATGGCCCGGCCATCACATCATATACAGAAGATATACAGGTTTTTTATTTTGTACAATAAAAGAGTCTCGAAACTCGATAGTCTAGCGCATCACATTCGGCAACGCAGGCGCCGACCGGGCCACACAGTGACATCGTGTCGCGTCCTCGCCCCCCGGGGCCGGCTGCCGCTCCACCCGCCCTATGGTAGAATAATGGCTGCTTCATGCTGTGCCCAAGTCACCCTCGAGAGCCCGACATGATCAAGACCCATGCCTCTCTGCTGATGGCCGCCGTCCTGGCGATGCCGACCCTGGCCATGAGCGATACCCTCGAACTGCCGGCCGATGCCACCGTCGATGTCCAGGTCATCGACGTGCTGACACTCTCCGCCCAGGAGCCGGAACGCAACGATCTGTTGATCCACCCGGTGGCCGATGGCGACGCCTCCCATGCGCTGCCGGAGTACTGCGTACTGATCGGCAACGCCCGCCTCGATGGCGAACGCATCCGCCTGACCACCCAGTCGTTGACCTGCATCGAGACCGACGGCAGCGCAAGCGAGATCTACAGCGGCGAGATCTCCGCCGCCGCCTACGACAGCGACGGCAACTTCGGGCTCGCCGCCTGCCAGGACGGCAACTGCCGCCTGACTCCGGAGCAGACCTTCCAGCTGCGCCTGGCCAGCGAACTGGCCATCGAGCAGCAGGACAATCCCGCCGCCAGGATCAACGAACAGCGTCGCCAGGCCGACGGCGAAGGGGTCGCCAATCCGATTCCCGCCGAGGCGCCGGATCCCGACGACGACTGAGCGTCATCCCGGTCACATCGAGACGCACCCCGAGGGGTGCGTCCTTGATGGAACTGGACAAGCCGACGGCCGCGATCAGGCCAGCCAGCGAGGCCGTGCCTCCAGCGCCTGGCGCTGCTGCTCCAGCATGCGCAGGTGCCCATCCCAGTAGCCGGCATCGGCCAGCCAGGGGAACGCCAGAGGGAAGGCCGGGTCTGCCCAGCGATCCACCAGCCAGGCGCTGTGGCGCAGCAGGCGCAGGGTGCGCAGCGGCTCCACCAGCGCGAGCTCGCGGCGGTCGAAGTCGCGGTGCTGCTCATAGCCCTCCGCCACCTCGGAGAGCTGCATCTGGCGCTCCCCTTCCTCCTGCGCGGTGAACAGCATCCACAGGTCCTGGATGGCCGGCGCCATCAGGCAGTCGTCGAAGTCGACCAGCGCAAACCGCTCGTCGCGGCCGAGGATGTTGCCGATATGGCAGTCGCCCTGCACGCGGATCGCCTGCGCCGCGGACCAGGCATGGGAGGCCAGGCGACGATGCAGCGTCGCGGTGATGCGCTCATAGGCCTGGCGCTGGTGACGGTCCAGCCAGCGACTCGCCAGCACCTTGTCACGTGCCTCGAGCACCATGCCATCCAGGTCCAGCGCACGACGGTGGGCGAAGCGCCCGCGTTCGCCCACCGCATGGACCGCGCCGATCAGCTCGCCCAGGGCAAACAGGTGAGTCGGATTCTCCAGCTCCGGCGCCTGCCCCGGCAGGTGGGGAAAGAGCGTGAAGCGAAAGCCCTCGGCGACGTGCAGGCTCTCGCCTGCCGCGTCCCGCCAGGGGGCCGCCACGGCCACCTCGGCCGCGGCGAGCTCGGCCAGGAAGTCATGCTCCTCGCGGATCTGCGCGTCCGTCCAGCGTTCGGGGCGATAGAACTTCACCACCCAGCGGCGGCGCTCCTCGTCGTGCACCAGGAAGACCCGGTTCTCGTAGCTGTTGAGGGTGAAGGGTTCGCCGGGCAGCCAGAAGCCGAGCGACTCTACCGCCGCCACCACCCGGGCGGGAGAAAGCTGCGCGAAGGGATGAGGGCTTACGTCCATGGGGGCTCCCGGTATATCGAGAGCATATGCTAACAGGGAAGCACCTGCCTGTGCCGCAGAAAGCGGCTCGACCCCCACGATACACTGCCGGCCCTCAGTGCCTTCCCACCGGCGTGCGGGCCACCGCCCAGGCCTGCACCTGCTCGGCACCGGCCTGGCGGCAGGCCGTGGCCAGGGCATCCAGCGTCGCCCCGGTGGTCATGACGTCATCTACCAGCGCCACTCGCCGTGGCAGGCCGTCAGGCAAGTGAAAGGCGCCACTCAGGTTGCGGCGCCGCTCGCCACGGTCCAGGCCGCGCTGGGTGCGGGTGTCGCGAGTACGCTGCGCCGGCACCAGCGGACAGCCCAGCTGTCGACCGAGCCGTGCGGCCAGCCAGTGCGCCTGGTCGAAGCCCCGCTCACGGGCCCGCCGTGGGTGCAGGGGAACCGGCACCAGCGCCTCGGGCCAGCCCTGAACCGCCGGTGGCAGCCCCGCCACCAGTAGCTCCAGCAGCACCCGACCGGCGCGTGGCGAGGCGTCGAACTTGAAGCGCTGCACCAGGCCGGCCACCTCGGCATCGTAACGCAGCGGCACCCAGGCCCCGTCGAACCTCGGCGGGCGACGCAGGCAGTGGCCACAGCGACGTCCCCGCACGGCACCCGGCTGGGGCTCGGCGCAGCCGGGGCAGGCCGGCAGGTTCCAGGGCAGCTCCGAGAAGCAGGCCTCGCACCAGGGGTTATCCCCCGGCAAGGGGGTCAGGCAGAACACGCAGCGCCCGGGCAGGGCCCGCCCCAGCCATCCGTCAACTCTGAGTTTCCAGAAGGTTGACATGCCGGCCGCAAGCCTTAGGCTATCCGTCAACCTGGATATATACCTCAAGTTGACCATAGGCGAGCCCACCATGCCCCCTGCGTCCCACGAAACCCGCGCCGCTTCCCAGACCCTAGCCCCGCGGGGCGAGATCCGCCACGACTGGACGGTCGAGGAGATCGAGGCGCTCTTCGCCCTGCCCTTCAACGACCTGCTGTTCCACGCCCAGCGGGTCCACCGTGCGCATTTCGATCCCAATGCCGTGCAGGTCTCCACCCTGCTCTCCATCAAGACCGGCGCCTGCCCCGAGGACTGCAAGTACTGCCCCCAGTCGGGGCACTACAACACCGGCCTGGGCAAGGAGAAACTGCTGGAGGTCGAGAAGGTGGTCGAGCAGGCCCGGGCCGCCCGCGAGGCCGGCGCCAGCCGCTTCTGCATGGGCGCGGCCTGGAAGAGCCCCCGCGAGAAGGACCTCGACGTGGTGCTGGAGATGGTCCGCCGGGTCAAGGCGCTGGGGCTCGAGACCTGCATGACGCTGGGGATGGTCGACAACGACCAGGCCGGTCGCCTGGCCGAGGCCGGGCTCGACTACTACAACCACAACCTCGACACCTCGCCCGAGTACTACGGCGAGATCATCACCACCCGCACCTATGCCGACCGCCTGGAGACCCTGGGCCACGTGCGCCAGGCGGGCATGAAGGTGTGCTCGGGGGGGATACTCGGCATGGGCGAGGCGCCCCGCGACCGCGCCGCCCTGCTCCAGCAGCTGGCACGCCTGGAGCCGCATCCGGAATCGGTGCCGATCAACATGCTGGTCAAGGTCCCCGGCACCCCCCTCGAGGACGTGGAGGACCTCGACCCCATCGAGTTCATCCGTGCCATCGCCGTGGCCCGCATCCTGATGCCGGCGAGCCACGTTCGCCTCTCCGCCGGCCGCGAGCAGATGAGTGACTCGACCCAGGCGCTGGCCTTCCTGGCCGGGGCCAACTCGATCTTCTACGGCGACCAGCTGCTGACCACGGGCAACCCCCAGGCGGAACAGGACCGGGCGCTTTTCGCCAGGCTGGGATTACACCCAGAGCAACGCAACACCTGCGTCGATGACGTACAGATGCACTCCAGGGTGCAGGCCGACGTCGACACCGACCTCGTCCACCAGGCGGCCCGGCAGGCCATCGGCCGGGCCGATGAGCTCGCCTATGACGCCACCCGGAACGTTACCCAAGACGCCGCCCGGGCCTGATCCACCATGCCGGAAGCCTGGAACACCTACCTCGCCGAGCGGGCCGCGACGCGCCGCCACGCCGGGCGCTGGCGACAGCGCCGCACTCGGCGCTTGAGCGACGGCTGCCGTGACTTCGCCGGCAACGACTACCTGGGCCTGGCCGGGGACCCGCGTCTCGCCGACGCCCAGGCCGAGGGCGCGCGACGCTACGGCGCCGGTGGGCGAGCCTCGCACCTGGTGAGCGGCCATCTCGAAGTGCACGAGGAACTGGAGCAGCGCCTGGCTGCGCTCACCGGTCGGCCGGCGGCGCTGCTCTTCTCCACCGGCTACATGGCCAACCTCGGCGCCCTGCAGGCGCTCTGCGACCCCGATACCCGGCTCTTCCAGGACCGCCTGAACCACGCCTCGCTGCTTGACGGCGCCAGGCTCGCCGGTGCCCGCTCGCGACGCTTCCACCATGCTGACCTCGGAGACCTCGAGCGGTTGCTCACCCGCGCCCCGGCAGAGGGACGTCGGCTGGTGGTCAGCGACGGGGTGTTCAGCATGGACGGCGACGTGGCCGATATCGCCGGCCTGGCGGCGGCTGCCCGCCGTCATGGGGCCTGGCTGATGGTCGATGATGCCCACGGCCTGGGCGTGCTGGGCGAGGCCGGCGACGGCTGCGTGGGCCGCGCCCACGGGATCGACGCGGTGCCGGTACTGGTGGGCACCCTGGGCAAGGCGCTGGGCTCCGCCGGCGCCTTCGTGGCGGGAAGCGAGGCACTGGTCGAGCACCTTACCCAGTTCGCCCGTCCCTATGTGTACACCACCGCCCAGCCACCGGGGGTGGCGGCGGCTACCCTGAAGGCCCTGCAGCTTCTCGAGGCCGAACCCGAGCGACGCAGCCGCCTGGCAATGCTGATCGCGCGCTTCCGCCGCGAGGCCACCACCCTGGGGCTGCCGCTGGCCGCCTCCACCACGCCGATCCAGCCGCTGGTGCTGGGCGAGAGCCAGCGGGTGATGGCCTGGGCGGCCTGGCTGGCCGAGCGGGGGATCATGGTCGGCGCGATCCGCGAGCCCACGGTGCCCCGCGGCCAGGCGCGGCTGCGCATCACCCTGAGTGCCGCCCACACGGATAACGAGCTGGACGCCCTGCTCGATGCGCTGGCCGACTGCAAGGCCCGGGAAACCCTGGCAGGCGCGGAGGCGAGCCCATGACGCGCCTGGTGCTGCTCGCCGGCTGGGGCTGCGACGCGCGGCTCTGGCAGCCGCTGGCCGGGCACTGGCCGGTGGGGCTTGACGTCTCCACCCCCGACTGGCCGGGTTACGGTGGCCGCCCGGCGCTTGCCGACCCCGCCGATCTGGACAGCCTGGCCGACGCCATGGCCGACGACCTGCCGCCGGACGCCGTCTGGGTGGGCTGGTCGCTGGGCGGGCTGCTCGCCACCGCCCTGCTCGACTATCTGCCAGCGCCCCATGCCCTGGTGCTGCTCGGCATGGGGGAGCGCTTCTGTCATGACGAGGGCATCCCCGGGGCGGAGCTGGCTGCCTTCCGCCACGCCTTCACCCGCGACCCTGATGCCACCCTGTCCCACTTCCGGCGCTGGCAGCTCCAGGGCGAGCCCGACCCGCGCGCGGCCCATCGGCAACTGCGTGCGCTGCTCGGCAATGGTGATAACGAGAGCGTCGGCACCGACCGCGCCACCCTGGCCGCCGGGCTCACCCAGCTCGCCGAGCTCGATAACGCTGAGCGACTGGCCCGCTCGCCCTGCCCGGTATGGCGCATCGCGGGGGAGCAGGACCCGCTGCTCGCCCCGGCGCTGCGCTACAGCGCCGACCATCGCCTGGTTGATGCCGGCCACGGCCCGATGCTCAGCCAGCCGGCGTCGCTTACCGCCTGCCTCGCCGACATCGCCAGGGTGACCGTGCCATGACCACCCTGCCGCTCGCCGCCACTGCCTCCCGCAGCGCTGCTCCAGGCAATGACTGGCAGGCCCGCGTGGCCCGCGCCTTCTCCCGTGCGGCCCCGCGCTATGCCGAGCGCGCCGTTGCCCAGCGGATCATGGGCGGGATGCTTCGCTCCCGCCTTCCCGAGCGGGCCGAGCGGGTGCTGGACCTCGGCTGCGGGCCGGGCGAGATGACCGCACACCTGGCCGGGCACTTCGGTGGTGGCTGCACGGTCATCGGCCTGGACCTTGCCCCGGGCATGCTCGAGGTGGCCCGGCGCACACACGGCGACACGGCCCGCTGGCTATGCGGCGATGCCGCCGCCCTGCCGCTGGGAGACGCCAGCCAGGACCTGGTGGTCTCCAACCTGGCGGTCCAGTGGTGTCCGGACCTCGACGCCGTGATGGCCGAGCTTCGCCGCGTGCTGCGCCCGGGCGGCCGGGCACTGGTCAACACCCTGGCCCCCGGCACCCTGGCCGAGGTCGGCCGGGCCTGGTCACGGCCGGGGAAGCCCGCCGGCCTGCTGACCTTCCGCGATGCCGCCCGCCACCGGCAAGCCGCCCGGGCGGCGGGCTTCCCCCGCATCCTGGTCGACGCCACCACGCAGCGCTTCCACTATCCGGACCTGCCCGCGGTAATGGCCTCCATCAAGGGCATCGGCGCCCAGACGTCGCGGACAGGCGCCAGGCTAACCCGCGCCGACCTGGCCCGGGCCGAGCGCCGCTACGAGACGCAGCGCGAGCCCGAGGGCCTGCCCGTGACCTATCGCCTGCTGACCCTGGAGCTTTACGCCTGAAATGAGCGCCTACTTCGTCACCGGCACCGACACCGACGCCGGCAAGACCCTGGTCACCAGCGGCCTGCTGGCCCTGGCGCGCCGACGCGGCCTGACTACCCTGGGCCTCAAGCCCGTGGCCTCGGGCTGCGAGGCCACCCCCGAGGGCCTGCGCAACGCCGATGCCCTGGCGCTACAGGCGCAGAGCCAACCATTGCCGGACTATGACGCGGTCAACCCCTTCACCTTCGTCCCGGCCATCGCCCCGCACCTGGCCGCCCGCCGGGCCGGCGTGACCCTGGCCCTCGACGACCTGGTCGACCATGCCCGCCCGCTGCTTGCCGAGCGGCGTGACCTGACCCTGGTCGAGGGCGCCGGCGGCTGGCGAGTGCCGCTGAACGCGTCCGAGGACCTCTCCGGCATGGCCGTTCGGCTCGGGCTGCCGGTGATCCTGGTGGTGGGCCTGCGCCTGGGCTGCATCAGCCACGCGCGGCTCACTGCAGAGGCGATCCAGGCAGACGGGCGGCACCTGGCGGGCTGGGTCGGCAGCCTGGTGGAACCCGGGCTCTCCTTCGATGCGGCCGGCGACGAGGCCCTCTACCGCGACAACCTGGCGACCCTCGAGGCCACGCTGCCGGCGCCCTGCCTTGGCGTGGTGCCGCGTCTGGCGACTGGAGAGGCAAACGCCATGGCCGCTGCCGCCGCCGATCACCTGAGGCTTCCAAGGACAATCGCATTTGGCTGAAAAGCTCGAGGCTGTTCCGGCGACAGGCCCCGGAGCGCCGGACCGTCGAGGGGGCGCTGTAAATACGTCCGTGTACGCTACCTCGGCCCTGCGGCGCTCTCGTCCCGCTCCGCTTGCAGGTCCGGTGCTGGCCATCCATGGCCAGCCCGTTCGGAGGAATCCTCCTCACCCCTGGTCCTCGGACCCCCTCTACGACCTGTCCCCGGCGCCTCTCACTATACGTAACTGCAATAGCCGGGAGGCTGCCCAATGGCAATTGACTTGCGCGGAAGCGTCCGTAGAATGTGCTCGCCTGCCTGCCCGTGCGGATGTGGTGGAATTGGTAGACACGCCAGGTTTAGGTCCTGGTGCCTTCGGGCTTGGGAGTTCGAGTCTCCCCATCCGCACCATCTCAATATGTTGTTTTCCCGTCGATTTCCCCGTCTTCCCCAAGGGAAGCGCGGCGCTTTTGCGCGTCCCTCCTCGCGATTCCCGTCCCCCGCGTTCCAGCTTCATTCTCTGCCGAAGTCCCGGAGGCTCCCATGATTTCCCCCGTCTGGCACCCCTATGCCCACCTCAAGACCCAGCGCCCGGCGCCCAAGGTGGTCGGCGGCGAGGGGCCGCGCTTCACCCTGGAGGGCGGCGAGACTCTGCTCGACGCCACCTGCTCCTGGTGGTGCATGATCCACGGCTACGCCCACCCGCGGCTGGTGGCGGCGATTCGCGAGCAGGCCGGCGAGCTCTGCCACGTGATGCTCGGCGGCCTGACCCACGAGCCCGCCGACCGCCTGGCCCGGGAACTGGTGCGCGTCACGCCGGAGGGGCTCAACCACGTCTTCTACTCCGACAGCGGCTCGGTGGGCATGGAGGTCGCCATGAAGATGGCCGTGCAGTACCACCAGCTGCGCGGCAGGCCGGGCAAGCACCGCCTGCTCTCGCTGATGAAGGCCTACCACGGCGACACCGCCGGCTGCATGGCGGTCTGCGACCCCGAGGAAGGCATGCATTCGCTGTTCGCCGGCTACCTGCCCCGGCACCATTTCGCCCCGGCGCCCACCGCCCCCTTCGACGCCGAGCCCGAGGCGGTGGCGGCCGACCTCGCCGCGCTGCGCGAGGTGCTGGAGCGCCACCATCGCGAGATCGCTGCCCTGCTGATGGAGCCACTGCTGCAGGCCGCCGGCGGGCTCAACATGACCTCGCCCCACTACCTGCGTGGCGCCCGCGAGCTGTGCGACGAGTTCGACGTGCTGCTGGTCTTCGACGAGGTGGCCACCGGCTTCGGCCGCACCGGGCGGATGTTCGCCGCCGACCATGCCGAGGTCACGCCGGACATCATGGTGCTCTCCAAGGGGCTCACCGGCGGCTATCTGGGCCACGCAGCGACCCTGGCCACCGACCGGGTGCACGAGGCGTTTGTGGGGGACTCCCCGGAGCACGCCTTCATGCATGGCCCCACCTTCATGGGCAACCCTCTGGCCTGCCGGGTGGCGCTGGAGAGTCTCGCCGTGTTCGAGGAGGAGGACTACCCGGGCAAGATCGCCGGGCTCAACCGGGTGCTGCGCGAGGAGCTGATGGATGACAAGGCGCTGGCCGCGCACCCGGCGGTGGCGGACGTGCGGGTACTGGGCGCCACGGCGGTGATCGAGGCTTACGAGGCGGCAGATCTTGTCGGGGTGGCCGACTGGGCCCGCACGCAGGGCATCTGGCTGCGCCCCATCGGTCGCTGGCTCTACACCATGCCGGCCTACATCACCACCGAGGCCGACATGCGGCGCATCACCGACGTCATGAAGGGCTGGTTCCTGGCGCGCTGATTGCCCAAGCGGCTACACCAGCTGTCGCGGGATAGTCAGATCCCAGTTGCGGCTGTAGACACGCCGCTCGCCCTCGTAGGCATCCAGGGTGGCATGCAACTGGAACGCCTCTGCCGTCGAGGTCAGCACGGTGCGGGTCACCGTGCGCACCTCCCAGTCACCCCGCTTCAGCGAACGCTCCCAGAGGGTCATCCCCTCCAGAGAGTCGAAGTCGTCGTCCCGGGAGCGATAGGTCTCCACCGCGCGGGTCGCCACCTCGAGGCCGCTGTCCTCCAGGCGGATCCGGCCGTTGTCGTTGATCACCTCGAGGGTGGAGAGGTCCTCGGCGAGGTCGCGATGCACGTACCAGTTATGGTGCCCGGGCTCGAGGCGCGTGGTGGCGATGCTGGGCGCGGCCTCGGGCTCGGCGAAGGGAGATAAGCGATCATCCTCGTCACGCGGCGGGCGTACGGGCAGGTGCAGCGCGCTGCCCAAATCGAAGACCGTCAGACGCACGCGCTCGGGGGGCGCCCAGGCCAGCGGCCAGTAAGAGGTGGAGAGCGAGAGCCTCAGCCGGTGGCCGCAGGGAAACACCTGGGCCACATCGTTGAACTTCACACGAACCCGATAGCGCCGACCCGGCTCCAGCGGGGTCGGCACCTCATGGCTCTCGCGGTGGGCCAGGTTGAGCAGGCCATAGGTCACGCGGGTCGCCTTGTCATCGGGCGCCACGTCAGAGAGCCGGACCGCCACCATAGCCACGGGTCGATCCGCGGACAGTTCCAGCTCCAGCTCCGGCGCCCCCATCATTTCCAGGGTCTCCTCGAGGGGGGGCGTATCGAAGGTTAGGGCACCACCATCCTCCTCGCGCTGGTCGTGCGCCAGGTCGGGTCCCGCGGCGTAGGAGCACCACTTGCCGGCGAACAGCCCGCAGGTCAGCGGCGACTGCAGCGTCAACGCACTCTCCTCGGCGGACCGCTGGCCATCCAGTACCAGCCGCCCCGGCGCCAGCGGCAGCCGCCAGTGACTGATATGGGGCGATGGCCAGCTCGGCTCCGCCACCCAGCGCCCCGGCCGGTAACCATAGCGAGTGGTCGGCGCCTTGCTGTCCTGCATCCACACCCTCAGTGCCGGGTCATCCCGCACACCGGTCTCCTCCCCCTTGAGCCACTGGTCCCACCAACGCAGGCACTCCTGCAGAAAGCCGATGGCAGGCCCCGGCTCGCCGAGATGGGGATACTTGTGACTCCAGGGGCCGACCAACCCCTTGCAGCGGTCGGGCAGGTTCGCCACCAGCCGCTTGACCGCGTTGGAGTAGCCGTCCGCCCAGCCGCTGGCGGCCAGCACCGGCACCTCGACCCGGAAGAAGTCCTCGCAGATGGAGCCGTGCTGCCAGTAGGCGTCCCGGTGCGGATGCTCGAGCCAGGTGGCCAGCCACAGGCCGCTGCCCTCCAGCCGCTGATGCCACATCTCGCGCCAGGCGTCGCCGACCACGCCGGGGTCCGGCGGCAGCGAGTTGTAGGCGAACATGGTGGAGGCCCAGGAGAGATTGTCACCCAGCAGGCAGCCGCCCATGTAGTGCACATCGTCCGCGTAGCGGTCGTCCGTGGAGCAGACGCTGACCACGGCACCCAGTTCGGGGGGCCGCCGGGCGGCCAGCTGCAGGCCGTTGAAGCCGCCCCAGGAGATGCCGATCATGCCGACCCTGCCGTCGCACCAGGGCTGAGTGGCGATCCAGCGCAGGATCGCCTCGCCGTCGACCAGCTCCTGTTCCAGGTATTCGTCGGTGAGCACGCCGCCTGAGTCACCGCTGCCGCGCAGATCCACCCTCAGCGACGCATAGCCGTGCCCGGCAAAGTAGTGGTGGTGCATGGCATCCCGACGCGCGGAGCCGTCACGCAGCCGATAGGGAATATATTCCAGGATCGCTGGCACCGGGGCCTTTTCGGCGCCTTCCGGCAGCCACAGGCGGGCGCACAGCTCGACCCCGTCATCCATGGAGATCCAGACAGGATCGTGGCACTCGACCGGGTGGGGAAAGTCGGTCACGACGCGCATGACGGTCTCCTGCAAGAATGGTAATGACTCAGCAACGTTACCGCGAGGAGAGCGGCTCGATCTCGAAGGACAGCATCCGGCGACACTCCTCGATCCGTTCCGTCAGCGCCTCGCGGGTCTGTGCCCCGATGAACAGGTCGACCAGCTCCCATGAGAAGGAGTCCTGGTGCTTGAGGTCCGACAGCCGCATGCCCTCGTGCACGTTGAGATAAACCAGAGTGCCGGGGAAGGTCCGCTCGACCCGGCGAATCTCCGCCTGCGACGGTACCCGACGCACCCAGCCATCCTCGAAGACCCGCAGCATCTGCTTGGCGGCGACGGGATAGGGCCCCTCGCGGTGCGGCATGCGCGGCGCAATGCCCAGTGCCACGTCGACCATCACCTGGAAGTGCGGCGCGCCATCGACCAACTGGAAGATCGCCGCATGGGAGCGCGAGACCCGGGCATTGATCTCCAGCAGCCAGAGTCGATCACTCTCTTCCTCATGGTAGAACTCGATGTTGAACGGGGCATCGTCATAGCCGATCCGGGCGAGAAAGCGTCGGGTGATCGCCAGCATCCGCGCCTGCACCTCATCGGGCAGCGAGGAGGGATACTCGTAGCGCAGCAGCACGGAAGAGTGCGTGGTGTCGCGCAGGCTGTCGACGAGCCCCACCAGGTGGACCTCGCCGTTCTGGACGTATCCCTCCAGGGTGCACTGGCGGCCGGCGGAGATGATCGCCTCGGCGATGCAGTGATGCCCGGTGACCGCCGTCACCTCCTCGGGCAGCTCAGCCAAGGCGGTCATCTCGTCGAAGGGCCGCCCGAAACGCCCGATCCCCTGCCGGATCGTCGGCAGCACCTCGCGCAGCTGATCGGCGTTTTCGATGCGGAAACCGAGATGCGAGGAGTGGGCCTTCACCGGCTTGATCCAGAATGGGTAGTCGATCTCGACCGACTCCACGGCCCGGTCATCGAAGGGATCCAGCGCCTGGAAGGGCGGCACGCACTCCGGCACGACTTGGGCCTGCTCGAGGCGGCTCCAGTACTTGTGCTCGCACTTGAGAAAGGCCGCAAGCGTCGGGCCGGGCAGTCCCCGCGCCCGGCGCAGGACCGGCAGCAGCCCGCTGGTGGGAAAGTCCCAGTAGCCGACGATGGCATCCACCGGGCCGGGGAAGCGCTCGAGCTGGGCGAGGGCATCATCCACCAGGCGGGAGAAGGGGTACTCCTCGGCATGCACCACCTCGTCGAGCGACAGCAGCTCGTGGAAGGCATAGTCCTCAGCGTGGCGCAGGTTCGGCAGCATCCGCTTGCTCAGCGCATCGTGGCCGATGATGAAGACGTTCCAGCTCATGTGACCCCCTCCAACATGCCCACTTCGGACGGCGCAGGCCGTGCCGGCGCGACCCCGTAACTCCTGGCTTCCTTCAGAATGGCAGCTATCTGCCAGCCTGCATTGATATCGATCAATAGGCCCCGGCGAATGGCCAAGCCGTGACCCCCGGGCCGGGAGGGCCCATCACGATGGTGCCGGCGAGTAGCGAAGCCGGTAGACTCCCCCGAAACAGGGCGAGAGAGACGGTGATGAAGGGACTGCGCACACTGGTGGCCTTGTCGCTGGTCACCCTCGGCCTCGCCGCCCAGGCCGATATCCCGCAGGTCGCCGACGACAGTGACCTGCCGGCATGGGCCGAGAAGCAGGTCGCCCCCTTCCATGCCCGCCTCTCGCGCTGGGTGGAGAGCACCTCCCGCGGCATCGACGGTTTCTTCGGCACCACCGATGCGCTGACCGTGAATACCGACTCCTACCTGCGCCTCAGCCAGGAGTGGGACTGGCGCGAGGGCGAGACCTTCGACCAGGACCTGGGTGCCCGTTTCCGCCTCGACCTGCCCACCACCGAGGAGCGCCTGCGACTGATCATCGAGAGCGAGCCCGACGAGACCCGCGGCACCCTGGCGGAACAGGAGTCGGCGCTCACCGACGACCGCACCGACAGTATCGGCGACCTGCTGGTGGGCCTGAACCGCCTCGGCAAAAAGGATAAGACCCGCCACTGGAACACCCGGGTCGGCGCCGGTATCAAGTTACGCCTGCCGCTGGAGCCCTATGTGCGCCTGACCAGCCAGCGGCTCTGGACCCTGGGGGAGGGCCCCTGGCAGCTGCACAGCGACAATCGCCTCTCCTGGTTCAATGGCGACGGCTACTCCGCCCGCACCCGCTGGGACCTGGGCAGGCCGCTCGACGAAATGCGCCACCTGCGCTTTCTTACCAACGCCCAGTGGCGCGAGACGGAGGATACCCTGGAGTTCAGCCAAGCCGTGGAGCTCAACCGCCGGCTCAACCGCCGCAGCGTGCTGCGCACCTCCGGCGGGGTGATCGGCGAAAGTGGTTCCCGTCCCGTCATCGAGGACAGCTGTCTCGAGGTACGCTTTCGCCGCGACATCCACAAGGGCTTCACCTTCCTGGACGTCGCTCCCTCGCTACACTTTCCCCGGGACGCCGACCGCGACCCGCGCTGGGCGCTGACCCTGCGCCTGGAGATGTATTTCCGCCGCCATATCGACCGCGTCACCCTGTAGCGCGAAGGATGCCCCCTCATGACCCCGAGCAAGACCCGCACCAGCTTCTACCGCCGCCTCTACGTGGCCCACCTGGTGTCCACCGGCACCGCCAGCGTGCCGGCCATCACCGCCGCCACCGGCATGCCCCGACGCACCGCCCAGGACACCCTCGGGGCGCTGGGCGAGCTGGACATCCACTGCGAGTTCGAGCACCTGGCCGGCGAGCGCCACAACATCGGCGCCTACGTGATCCGTGACTGGGGCCCGATCGACCCGGAGTGGGTGGCGGCGCACGCCGCGCGGCTGCGCGACGCCCTGGGCTATCCGTCCCGGCCTTGAAGGGCTCGGTGAGCGCCTGGAGCGTGAGCAAGGCAGGCACCGTTCGGCGGCTTGCCGGGCGGCTCGCGCCGCTGGCGCTCCTGTTATTGCTGGCCGGCTGTGGCGAGGGGGCTGTCCGCCAGTCGTCGGGGCCGGGCACCGACCAGGTCCGGCTGGCAGGGGGCCAGGTGATTGCCGAGGACGGCTACCGGCTGCCGCTGCGCCACTGGCCGGCCGAGGGCGAGCCGCAGGCCATCGTGCTCGGGATCCACGGCTTCAACGAACACGGCGGCACCTTCCAGGTGCTCGCCGAGGCGCTGGCCCCCCATGGCATCACCCTCTATGCCCACGACCAGCGCGGCTTCGGCACCACCGCCCAGCGGCGCCTGTGGCCAGGCCACGAACGGCTGGCAGACGACGTCACCCTGCTCGCCAAGCTGCTGAGCGTGCGCCATCCCGAGACCCCGCTCTACCTGGTCGGCCACAGCATGGGCGGTGCAGTGGCGATCCTCGCCCTGAGCGGCGACGCCCCGCCGCCGGTGGCGGGCAGCGTGTTGATCGCGCCGGCGGTATGGGGCTTCGAGGCCATGCCCTGGTACCAGCGCCTGGGTCTGTGGCTCGGCGTGCGCCTCTTCCCCGCGCTGAGCTTCTCCTCGAGCACGGTCCAGCGCCTGGGCATCGAGCCCACCGACGACCCCGAGATGAAGCGCCGCCTGGCCGAGGACCCGCTGATCCTGCGCCGCGCGCGCGTCGATACCCTGCACGGGGTGAGCCTGGCCATGGACGCGAGCCTGGAGGCAGCCCGCCGGCTGCCTGCACCGGCGCTTATCCTCTATGGCACCGAGGACCACATCATCCCGCCGGAAGCGATCTGCGCCCTGCTCGAACGACTGCCCGAGAGAGAGGGCATCCGCCTGGCCCTCTACCCGCAGGGCTACCATATGCTTACCCGCTACACGAAGCGCCAGCGCACCGAGGCCGACATCACGGCATGGCTGGCCGACCCCGCGGCTCCCCTGCCCTCCGGACACGAACGGACCCGAGACCAGACCCACGATACTCTCTGCCGCTGAGCTGGGGGACGTCGGCTTATCTGTGACAGAACACCCTGCGCCTCGCCTTTTCAAATATGATTGACATGTCGCCGGATAGGACGGAACGTAAAAAGATGCATTTAGATACTGGCGAATCCGCCCATCACGACGACGACAGGTCAAGCGAGCTGATGAAGCAGCTTGACGCAGCCATCGAACGGCTTGCCGCCGCCAATGCCATTGCCGAGGTCTCTCCCGTCTTCGAGGTCATCGAGGCGGCACGCCCCCTGATGTCCGATGACGTGGGGCTGCAAGCGCTCTATGCGCGCGTGCCGGCCATCGAGGCCGCCGGATTCTTCGGTGGCAGCGACTGGGACTATCCCCAGACACTGGTCCCTTCGCTCGCCGTGCGTACCGTGCGTCATGGCGACCCGATCGCCACCCTGGTCGAAAGCCTGAGCCAGATTCGCCTGCTGGCGGTGGCCAAGGGCGACTATTCGCACCCTTCCCTCTCTGCGGAGCACGCGCATCACTTTCTCGCCCAGGTGATGGCCATGAACCTCGATCTCGTGGTCGGCGACCTGCACGAGAGCGACCGGCTGCGGCCTGACCGGCTCGGCTATGCCGTCCAGAACCTCTACCGCTATCTGCTGCGGCACCTGGGCTACGAGAATCTGCTGGAGCACCTGGTGGCCGAAGTCCGGCGAATCCTGGCGCAACGCCCGGTCCAGGTCGATGGCGTGAAACAGATGGTGACCCAGATCGCCACTTGCCTGCACAACCCGGATGCCATGGCCGGCGAGGTCGGGGAAGACGCCCTGCAGCTGATCAACGCCGTGTTCAGCCCCACCGAGGGCTGCCGCGAGGATCCCGGCCTCGAGGCGTATGCCGAGCGGCTTTCAAGCATGGATGACGCGGCCCTGCTGCAGGAAGCCATTGCGTTTGCCCAGGCGATGCACAGCACCGGCCTGGTCTCGCCCTACATGCCGGGGTTCATCCGTTACCTGCGCAGCCGCTGGAACGCGCTGATTCCCACGGCACTCGGCCTGAGTCATACGGGAGCAGACGCCTTTCACTGCTACCCGGCATTGATCCACGCGCTGATCGATGACGCCCTGTTCACCGAGACCAGCCAGGCCGCCTACGGCCTTGCCATGATGCTCGAGCGAGGCATCCTCTACTCGCCGCCGGTGGCCCCGTCGCTGTGGCGGCAGCTGAGAATGACGTTGTGCGATGCCGCGGCAGAGAAAATCGTTGCCGTCTTCGGGGACCGCCGCTCGCCGGAATGCTTTCTGCTCGCCGACGTTCTCAACGTGCTCGGCCGCCCGCTGGGCGTGGGCCAGGGGAATTACCCCACCTGCCAGTCGACACGCGCCTTGTCCATGTGGGCCTTCAATACACCGGCCGATCTGCTGCGGATCGTCGCCTGGGCGGCGCGAGACAACGAGATCGTGATGCGCTTCGAAGGTCACAGCATCTCCTCCCGCGAGCTCGGCGCCGGCCTGGCCGCCGAGCCCCCCGTGGATGTAGACGCCGTCTCCCTGCTCACCGTGCCTCACCTCGATCGCATCTACTTCGAGATGGGACGCCGCAGCATAGGACGTGGTGAGGACCCTCACAAGTGGGTGAATGCCGAGTTCCATGGCGATCACGTGGGCCATGGCTTTCGCATCGCGGTCGATGTGTTTACCGGCGGCCTGAAGGACTTCGAGGGGTTTCTTCGTGACTTTTATGCCGCCTACCACCCCTACTACAATGGCAACATTCCGGTGATCAATCCGCAGCCGGCCGGCATTGCCGTGACCGACAGCGCCACGCGCTTCCTCGGCTGGCACGCGATCACCATCCAGCGCCTTGCGCTCGATCCGAGCCAGGTCATGCGGGTGTACTTCTTCAACCCCAATAACGACAGCGGGCAGGACTGGGGGCAGGGGATCGTCACCTCGACCCAAGGCAATGGCGAGCTCTACGGTGAGGCCTCGTTGCCGGTGGCCCAGTTCGCCTCGCGACTCTACGTCTTTCACTACGACCCGCTCGAGAAGGGCGAGCCGGCCGATGTGCCAGACGATGAAGTGTATCGGGCCATGGGTCTGGCCCGGGATAGCTGGGCGTCGGGGCGATAGCCCGACGATGCCTGGCACTTAAGCTCGACAAGAACGCAATAAATCGAGCGTCAATACCCTGCCACAGGCAGAAGGAGAGCAGCACATGTCGATCGTATCAGAAACCCCGGCCGCCAAGGACGTCTCAAGCTGGACCGATCCGACACTGGATTCGGTCAAGGGAACTGAAACGCCCAAGGACCCCAACAAGGGCTATATCGCGCTGCTGGGCTGGAGCCTCAATGCCATCAAGGCGGCACAGAAGTTCAATCGCCGCTACGTGGTGGTGGCGCCCGACTGGGCCGCCGATTTCTGCGAAGCCAACAAGATCCCGTACATCCAATGGGATTTCGTGCGCCTGAACGACCGCTCCATGGAGATCGCGGAGCGACTCAAGGAAGAAGGCGTGGATGTGGCCATCCCGCTGTTCGAGGAAACCGTCGAGTGGTCAGGGGCGATCAACTCCGTGCTCATGGACAGCCCCCGCATGTACGGGCAATCCATCCTGTTTCGCGACAAGGCACTGATGAAGCGCCGCGCCCAGTTGGGCGGCATCCGCGTGGGGATCTTCGAGGAAGCCCACGAGAAAGAGGACATCATCCGGTTCATGAAACGCGTCAACCAGACGCTGCTCAAGCTCGACGGTGATCCCGATGACCCGATTCACGTCAAGGCCTTCGACAAGGCCGGCTGTCTCGGGCACCGCATGATCCGCAAGATCGATGAGATCGACAGCATACCGGCGGAAGAGTATCCCTTGCTGATGGAGAGCCACCTCGATGGCTGGGAGTTTGCCGTCGAGGCCTGGATCCATGATGGCAAGATCAAGTTCCTCAACATCTCCGAATACGTGACCCTGGGCTACTCGGTATTCGTTCCCGCCACACGCGAACTCGAGAGCTGGCGTGATGCCATCACCAAGCAGATCGAGAAGTTGATCAAGACGTTCGACATCCAGTTCGGCCTGATCCACCCCGAGTATTTCGTGGCGGCAGACGGCGAGATGTACTTCGGCGAGGTCGCCTATCGCCCGCCCGGCTTCAAGGCCTTCGAGCTCATCGAGCGCGCCTACGGATTCAGTCCCTACCAGGCATCGATGCTGGTCTTCGATCCCAAGAGCACCAAGGAGGAGGTCGATGCCTTCTTCCCCCGCGAGGTGGTCGACGCCAAGGGCTATGCGGGTTGCTTCGGCGTGTATCCGCGGCGTCGCGTCGTCAGCAAGCTGGAGATGCCCAAGGAGACCACCGAGCACCCCTACTTCGAATATCACGAGCTGGTCGCACCGACCGAGGAGACGGTGCCGGATCGCTCGGCGTTCGGCACACACTGGGGCCTGGTGTTCTTCTTCGGTGACGACCCCATCAAGATGCGGGACCTGCTCAAGGCGCAGGAGGAGCTGGACTTCTACGTCTAGCAACGCCTTGACGGCCGCCTCTTGTCGAGGCGGCACAGGATCGAGGGCAGGGCTTGCGCCCTGCCCTTTTCATGCCAACGGTTTCATCTGTTCTTGTGTGCTAGCGTGCCATGTCGACCACCACGCGGCCGCGGACCCGGCCAGCCAGCAGCTCGCCCGCCGTGTCGATGGCCTCGTCCAGGGCGATCGTGCGGGTGATGGCGTCAAGCTGCTCGGGGGCCAGCAGCTCGCCGAGCCGGCGCCAGGCCTCGACGCGCTCCTCGTAGGGCCGCATCACGCTGTCGATCCCCGCCAGGGTCACGCCTCTCAGGATGAAGGGTGCGACGCTGCTCGGCAGGTCCATGCCCTGGGCCAGGCCACAGGCCGCGACGGTGCCGCCGTAGCGGGTACCGGCGAGGACGTTGGCCAGGGTGTGGCTGCCCACCGAATCGACGGCACCGGCCCAGCGTTCCTTGGCCAGCGGACGCCCCGGCTCGGACAGCTCCGCCCTGTCGATCACCTCCTGGGCACCCAGCCCCTTGAGATAGTCGGCTTCCTCGGGGCGCCCGGTGGAGGCCAGGACCTTGTAGCCCAGCTTCGCCAGCAGCGCGATGGCGTAGCTGCCGACGCCGCCGTTGGCACCGGTCACCAGCACCTCGCCCCGGTCCGGAGTGACGCCCTGTTTCTCCAGCGCCATCACCGAGAGCATGGCGGTATAGCCGGCCGTGCCGATGGCCATGGACTGCCGGGCCGTGAAGCCCGCGGGATGGGGGATCAGCCAGCGGCTGTCCAGCCGGGCCTTCTCGGCCAGCCCGCCCCAGTGCTTTTCGCCGACGCCCCAGCCGTTGAGCAGCACGGCGTCGCCGGGCCGGTAGGCATCGGTCGACGAGCTCTCGACCGTCCCCGCCAGGTCGATCCCCGGCACCATGGGAAAGGCGCGAACCACCGGCCCCTTGCCGGTGATGGCCAGGGCGTCCTTGTAGTTGAGGGTGCTGCAGTCGACGCGCACCGTGACATCCCCCTCGGGGAGTCGCGACTCGTCGAGGGTCTCCAGCGACACATGCTGGCCGTCGTCTTGCTTATCGATCAGGATTGCCTTGAACATCGTGAACCTCCTTGATGAACCGATTTATAGACCGCTCGTCTATAAGGTGCTATGAAAGGAACCCGGCTAGCGGGGTAGCCCTTCCATGTAGGTGGTGATGAAGGTTGCCAGGGGTTGGGCACTCTCCTCCAGCCGAGCGCGCATGACTGCGCCTTCCCAGCCGATCCAAAAGGCCTCGGCCAGCCTGTCGCAATCCGCCTGGGCACTGAGCTCACCCGCCGCCTGGGCCTCGCGCAGGCATCGCGCCACCCGCTGCTGCCAGTCACCGAGGGTCGCCCGCAGCCACTCCCGATAACCTTCCGGCAGCCGTCCGGCCTCCTGGCCCAGGTTGCCCACCAGGCAGCCCCGGCGGAAGTGGTGGCGCTCCATGCCGGCCCTGGCATCGGTGACAAAGGCCGCGAGGCGCTCCAGGGGTTGGCGTGAGGCATCCAGCAGGTGCCGGTCGAGCTTGTTGGCGAAGTAGGCGCCGTAATGCGCCATGACGGCGCGCCCAAAGGCTTCCTTGCTGTCAAAATAGTAGTAAAAGGAGCCCTTGGGCACCCCGACGCGCCGGAGGATGCCGTCGATGCCGGATGCGCTGAAGCCCTGTTCGGTCAGCACCTCGAGCCCGCTGCGGATCAAGGCCGCACGGGTGTCCGGGTCGTCGCGGGAGACCTTGGGCGGTCGACCACGGCGCGGCTTGGGAGAAGAGGTCGTTTGTGTCATGCATTCAATATAGACCGCTCGTCTATAAATTCAAGGCCCCTCGGACCCGCTGGCCTACGCGACGCACGCCTGGTCCATGGCTCGGCATTGACAGTCGCCATTGGCCACGCCTACTATCGATAATTATTCTCATTAGCAAGACTGTTGCCGGGTCGGCCAACATGACGCCCGAACGTCCCAGGATCTACACCGCCGTCGTCTTCCTGCAGGTCTCCTTCCAGGCCATCAAGCACTCCATGGCCGGCAAGGCGAGCGACGGCCTGCCCTGCTGGCTCGACGGCAGGATGCTGAGGATGCTCTGTCGCGACCTCAAGGCCTGTCGCGACCAGGCCGCGGCCCATGACGAGGCCCATCGAGGCCTGGCGGCCGCCTGCACCCAGTGCGAGGCGCTGCTCGCCCACTGCCCGGGCGGGCTGGACAGCACCCTCTGCCATCGCCATCTGGATGCCATCCTGGTCGCATTGCAACACGCCCTCGCCGCGCTGGCCGCCCCGCCGGCCGCTGCCCCGAGTGGCCTCTGGCACAGCGCCACCCGCCACCTTCGCGAGGGCTGGCGCCGCCTCTCCTGAGGAAGACGGCCTCGACCTGTCCTGCCCCCAAGGGCATCCCTCCCAGGTGGCGAACCATCTCGACCAGCACGAGCTCCATGCGGTCCGCCACTGCTACCGCGGCAGGACCCGATAGCCCAGCGCTTCGAGCCGGCGTTGCAGCGCTAGCGTCAGCGCCGACGCGGTGTCGCCGGCATCCTCCGGATCACCGACCAGCACCGCCAAGCCCGCTTCGTCATGGGCATATAGCAGACGCTCGTCGCAACGCCCGCATACCCAGGAATCACCGCCCCGGCCATCCGGCGAGATGGCGAGTTCGTCAGCTCCCCCGCCGACCTGGATGGCATCCAGCGGCCAGAAGGTGACGGGCTCGTCTCCGACATCCCGACCGCAGCCAAGGGGTGAACCGCACACCAGCAGCGATACCGTGCCACAGCGACAGGCGATTTGCCCGTAGGGTCCGTTACTCATGGCGTGCTCCGTGTCGAGAGAAGATCGGCCTCAGTGTGGCACCCCGAGCACACCCCGCACCAGACGCCTGACTGGCAGCAGCCAACTGCCATTTCGTCCCACTCGCCTCTAGGTTATGGGATCCACCGTGGCCGGATTCGGCCCCCAACCTCAGGGTCTAGCATGCCTGCCCGCTGAAATCTCCGCGCCTCGCCCCTATGCTGGAAGACAACGCGAACCCAAGGGAGGCCGAACGATGATCACCGAGACCGATAAGCAACACCTGCAGCGCTGTGTGGAACTGGCGGAGGAAGCCCTGGAGGCCGGCGATGAGCCGTTCGGCTCGGTGCTGGTAAGCGGCGATGGTGAGGTGCTGGTGGAGGACCACAACCATGTGGCCGGCGGGGATGCCACCCAGCACCCCGAGTTCTTCCTGGCGCGCTGGGCCGCGGAGAACCTTGCACCCGAGGAGCGCGCACGGGCCACCGTCTACACCTCCGGAGAGCACTGCCCGATGTGCGCGGCGGCCCACGGCTGGGTGGGGCTGGGGAGGATCGTCTATGCCAGCTCGTCCGAGCAGCTGGTCGAGTGGCTTACGGAGCTGGATGTGGCACCGCCCAGGGTGCGCCCACTGCCGATCCAGGAGGTGGTGCCGACGGCAGAAGTCGAGGGGCCGGTCGCGGAGTTCGCCGAGCGCATTTGCGACCTGCATCGCCGGCTGCACGGCGCCTGATGCCGCTATTCGCCGCGCCGACCAAGGATGCGATAGGTGCTGGGCGCCGCCTGGTCGTCCGCCGCCCGGGTCTCGAGCTGCTCCGTCAGGGTCGCGGCGCTGGCCGAGGCCGCCGTCTCGAGGGAGGCCTGCATCGCCCGCCGGGCCTGGCCGATGGAATCGCGCATCTGGGACGCCATCGCCGGCCGATGGAGCGCCTCCTGCACCTTGAGCAGGG
Source organism: Halomonas gemina (assembly GCF_023554995.1). Lineage (GTDB taxonomy): Bacteria > Pseudomonadota > Gammaproteobacteria > Pseudomonadales > Halomonadaceae > Halomonas > Halomonas gemina. The sequence continues at coordinate 355,413 of NZ_JAMJPK010000004.1, read as the reverse complement.
CAAGCTCGCTTCCCGCGATACCGGCCAGGGTCACGGCGGTGGTCAAGGTGCCCATCACCAGGGCGCCGGGGCCGGCAGGCGCGGTGGCCGCCGAGGCGGCGCCACCGGCGGCCAGTGAACGCAGGGTACCCGCCCCCAGGCGGGTAACCAGACTGCGCAGAGCCAGGCGGCTACCCTGGGCGGCGGCGGAGGCACCGAGCCGCCGGACCAGCGCGCGTCCCGCCAATAGCGCGATACCACTGCCGCCCACGGCGGCAGTGCTCCAGCGTGCCGTATCCCGGCCTTCCTGCAGGGTCTCCTGCAGTACCCCGTCCAGATCAAGCTCATGGATGGACCGCTCGCCCTGCTCTGCCTGCGCCGTCACCTGCCGCGAGGCGAAGCGTTCATGAAGCCTTGCCGCCAGGTCATCGGCCAGGGCCCGCTGTTCGCTGGCCAGGCGCCGGGGATAGTCCACCTGCAGTTCCGCCAGCGCGGTATCGAGGCCGGTCGCCTCGACCAGCCGCCGGTGGATCTGCTCGTCCAGCCAGGCATCGAGGTCCCCCATGAGTGCCATGCCGAGTCGCGTATAGCTGCCTGCGGGCGAGTAGTACCAGTCCAGATACGCCGGCACCGCCTCCTCGACGGGCGTAAAGGCCCGATCGAGACGCCCCTCGAGCCAGGGGCTCATGCGCGCCTGGAGTCGCTCCTCTGTCTCAGTGGCGAGAGACGACAGGTCTCGAGAAAATTCGGCATGGGTCTCGGCATCGAGGACCAGCGACTCGCCCGCCACGATCACCCGGAACAGCGGCGCCTGACTGCGCGACGCCAGCCAGCCCTGGCCGGCCTCGAACAGCAGCAGCAATGTCATGACCACCAGGGCCGACAGCCCCCAGCCGCGCCAGGAACGCCGCCCCATGGTCCGGGGCTTGCGGGCGATCGACGCTGGCGTGGCATGACTCATGACGGGCCCTCCTCGTCGCGGGGATGCAACGCTGCCCGGTGCCGACGACCTCCCCGACGCAGGGCCTCGGCACCGACCAGCAGGCGCACATAGGCCCAGGCGAAGGTGCTCTGGATGAGCAGCAACAGCAGCCAGCCCAGTATCGCCACGGGGGTGGCGAGTTGGAAGCGCTCCACGGCATTCTGCATGCTCCAGTGCTGGGTGATCTCGGCGATGGCCCCCAGTCGCTCGAAGAATCCCAGCACGGCTCCCCCCGAGGTATCCGGGAAATGACGCACGATGGCCTCCTCCCAGCCAAGCCCGACCAGCCACGGCTGGGGCAGCCAGAAGGCGGCGACCACCAGCACCAGGGTCAGCAGGGTGGCGGCCGGTATCACCACCAGGCGCCGCGTCACCGCCGACAGGTGCTCGGCGATGACATGGCACGCCAGGCGTCGACACAGCTGCTGCTGCGCCACCACCAGCCCCGGCACCCCGGCCAGCAGCACCGGCCAGAGGGCCAGCGCCAGCAGCCGCAGCTTGACCAGCAGCACCAGCGCCAGCAGCGCGCCCAGCACCTCATGGCGCACCACCATCATCACCCCGCCCCGCAGCCAGCCATGCCAGGGCGAATCATCGCGCAGGTACTGCTCCAGCCAGGCACGCCGCTTCAGCCGGGCAGCCTCCAGGCTGCCGGCCACGATCAGCTGGGTGGCCAGCACCCAGACCGGCAGGAACAGTACGCCGGCAAGTGCTCCACCCGACAGCGACCAGACCAGCAGCACCAGCACCGTCAGGGTCAGGTGGGCGTGGCGCCAGAGCGGCGGGACTCGCTGCCAGCGCCCTGCCATCAGGCGAGCGGCGAGAGGGCCTGTTCGACGTAGGCCTGGCAGCGCAGCCACGCCGGCCGCTCCTGCAGCCCTTGCCAGTAGGCCTCGAACTCGGGCCGGCGGGGAATGGTGCCGAAGTGCATGCCCCAGCCGAGGTGCGAGCCGACATAGACATCGGCGGCGCTGAAGGCCGTGCCGGCGATATGGCGGCGTCCGTCGAGGGCGCCCGCCAGGGTCTCGATGACCGTCCAGTAGTTGCCGCAGCCGAGCTGCCTCTGCTGCTCGGCCGTGGGCTGCACGCCGAGGGTATTCAGCGAGAGGGCGGCCTCGAGGGGCCCGGCCGCGAAGAACAGCCAGCGGTAGTAGTCACCCCGGGCGGCGGGCGGCGGCGCCAGGCCAGCCTCCGGGAAGGCATCGGCAAGGTAGGCGCAGATGGCGGCGGCCTCGGTGACCACCACGTCGCCGTGGCGGATCGCCGGCACCTTGCCCATGGGATTGAGGGCCAGGTAGTCCGGCGACTTCATGGCGGTGCCGTACTCGAGGGTCACCGTGCGATAGGGCACGCCGAGTTCCTCGAGCATCCAGTGGACGATACCGCCGCGGGAGAGGGGGTTGGTATAGAAGGTGAGCTCGGCCGGCTCCCGTGGGGCGGGTTCGGCCAGTGCCGCGGGCGGCAGCGCGACGTCAGGCGGCAGCACATAGCCCTGGCCGGGCGCATTGACCACCTCGACCCCCACCGCCCGCAGCGCGGCGACATCCTGGTAGAGGGTGCGCAGGGTGATCCCCAGCCGCCCGGCAAGCTCGGGCCCGCCGATCGGTCCCGTGTGGTGGCGCAGTTCCCGGATCAGGTCTTGCAGGCGCGTCGTTCGTGACATGGACGGTTCCTCGTGCGCGTGGCAGTCTCTCGCCGCCTCGGAGCGTCGAGGCACTCATCATGCCTCTGTCACGACATCGGTACCAGTCACTCGGCCAGGCGTCGACATACGGCCGACCGGCGCCCCCGGAGGCATGACCCGAGCCGGGACCGGCTCACAACCCCTGGGCGCCCCGACGTAGCCAGTCGTGCATGAAGACCAGCTTGCGGCGGACCTTTTCGGAAAGCACAAATGGGTATAGATCCGGCAACCCCATCGCGCGATTGATGTGGTTGACCGCCATGACCTGATGCGTAGCAATATAGATCAAGTTCTCGGCGTCTGCCTCCATGTAGGGGTCCCACCCGAGGTACGGCAGGTCACTGGAAGACAAGCCGGCAGCAACAAAACTGTCAGCGATATCCGTCAGGTGCAGCAGATGGGACGCGGTTTCGGCCCAATCCTCGTGGGGATGTGCAGAGGCATAGGTGCTGACGAAGTTCGAGCGCCAGTAGGGCGGTGGCCCGTTGTGGTAATGACGCTTGAGCGCGGCCGGATAGTCCTCCCGCTCATCGCCAAACATGTCCCGGAAGGCGCCGAGGAAGTCTTCTCTCAGGCTCAGACGCCACCAGAGCATGTGCGCGATCTCGTGACGCATATGACCGATCATGGTGCGGTAGGGCTCTTCCAGGGCCTCTCGGCGGGTAGTGCTGAGAACCGGGTCTGCCTCCGCCACACTGATCGTCACCACACCGCCGACATGCCCCATGGGCACCGGGGTGTGGCCCTCGGCCAGCATGTGGAACACGGGGGGAGCTCCAGGGTCCTCGGGCCGAAACCAGTTCCAGCGGCCAAGGTTGTCGATCACCCAGCGCTTGGCGGCCTCGGTCTTGGCCCAGTGGGGTAGGGCATTCGGAATGGATTTGTCCGGCGCCAGCTTCGTCATGGCGCAGGCGCGACAGAAGGCGCCCTGCTTGGGGGCAATCCAGTTACAGCCGATCACGTCGCGATTGGCGCAGAACGGCGGCATGGTGATGAAGGCCCTAGCCTGAGGATCATAGGCAACGGGCGTGCCGGTGGCGGTCGCGAGGTTGTCGAACCAGAGGGACCCGGCACCGACCGGATTGGCAAAGACACGCATGAGGCAGTCACTCCGCAAGAACGGCAAGGCAGATAGCCAAGCGCATTAGGGTGCATCCTGCTCTTCGCCTGTCCGCTTATCAATGGCCCGGTGAGCTCGATCAAGGGTAGCGCCACTTCGGCGCTTCCCGAGGGCACGAGCGAATTGTCGCGACTGCCGACGCTAACATGAATGCGGCGAGCCAATGCCCGCCGCAAGGTCGACCAACTGGCCTATTTCCAGGAAGGCCCACTCATGGCATCCGGCAGCCACATGGCAAGCGCCGGGAAGGCCAGCACCAGCGCCAGTACCAGGAGTTGGGCAATGATGAAGGGCACCACCCCGGCGTACATGTGCCTGAGCGTGACCTCGGGCGGAGTGATGGCCCGCAGGTAGAAGATCGCCGGGGCCAGGGGCGGTGTCAGGTAGCTGGTCTGCAGCACCACCAGGAAGGCCACGCAGAACCAGATCTCGTCGAAGCCCAGCATCCGCACGACCGGCATCGCCACCGGGATGATGATCAACACCACCGAGATGAGATCAAGCACGAAACCGGCAATGAAGGTGATCAGCAGGATCAGCGCCAGGATCATCCAGGGATCGAGGCCTGTTCCCATCAGCAGCGACTGTACGGTGGCCATCCCTCCCGCAGCGAAGAACACCCCGGCGAACATGCTGCCACCCATCACGATCAGCAGGATCATGGCCGAGATGTTCATGGTCCTGATGGCCGCTTGCCATAGCACCTTGAGCGTCAGGTTGCGATACGCCAGTGCCAGTATCACCGCCCCCAGGGCTCCGCAGGCGGCGGCCTCGGTGGGCGTGGCCACGCCCATCAGGATGGTCCCGAGCACCACGAAGATCAGGGCCATGGTGGGGAGGAGTGCAACCAGGGTGATACGACACCGCTCACCCAGCGACACTTGCTCGGTTTCCTCGATCCGGGGTGCCATCGCCGGCTTCAGGTAGGCCACGCCGATGATATAGATCAGGAAGAGTACCGCCATCAGGATGCCCGGAATCAGCAAGCCACTGAACAGCGAGCCGACCGAGACACCTGCCACCGGCCCGAGCACCACGACGGTAATGGAGGGAGGAATGGCGGTGCCCAGTGAGCCGCTGGCGCAGATGGTGCCGGAGATAAGCCGCTTGTCGTAATGGTGCTTGAGCATCACCGGCACCGCCAGCATGCCGATCACCGCCTCGGTCGCTCCGACCACCCCGCTGGAAGCCGCAAACAGGGTCCCCATGATGATGGCACCGACACCCAGCCCACCGGGTAACCGCGTGGTCCAAAGATGGATGGCGCCGAACAGCCGCTCGGCAATGCCGGAGCGCTCCAGCACGGCACCCATGAAGATGAACAGCGGCACCGCCGCCAGGATGGAGTTGGAGGCGGTATCCTCGATCTTGGTCAGCAGCTGGTAGGCCGCGGCATCGCCGAACTGCATGAGACCAAAGATCGTCGCCACCACGATCATCGAGAAGGCGATGGGGAAACCTGCGATGATGAAGGCCATCAGCGCCGGGAACATCAGCAAGGCAAGATAATCGCTCATGCCTGATCCTCCGCGGCTGGCGCTTGGCCCCTCAGGATAGCCAGCGACTTGAGCAGCTCCGCCACCACCTGCAGGGCGAGCAGCAGGAAGCCGGCGAACCAGACGGTGAACACCGGCCAGATTACCGGGTTCCAGGCCGAGCGGCCGGAGCGCTCGCCGGAGTTGAAGGCGGCCAGGGCATACTTCGAGAGCTCCCATACCAGCCAGAGCAGTATCGGCAGGAAGAGTGCGTAGCCCACCAGCCGCACCAGGGCATTGCTGCGCTGGCCCAGGTTCAGGCTGAGAATATCCACGCTGACGTGCTGACCCACCCGCAGGGCATTGGCCATGCCCAGCATGAAGATGGCGCCCATCACCATGTAGCTGATTTCGAAGGCCCACATCGTCGGGCGCCCGAGCACGTAACGGCTGAACACCTCAAAGACAAGGGCACCGATCAGCGGAAAGATCAGCACCGCACCAAGCCAGCCCGCCCGGCGCGTGACGGCTTCGATCGAGTTGATGAGTCTCATGTCATGAATTCCCATTAGCCTTGCCCAGACGGCAGAAGAGAGGCCTGACGGCCTCTCTTCCCATGATGCCTGATGAGGCTAGGCTCAGTTATTGGCACCACCAATGGGCAGACGATACTCCGGCCAGAGGCTGATCGCCTCCTTGAAGCTGCGCTGGGACTCAAGCACACGGGCGAACCACTCGTTCTCCTCGGCGTACTCGTTCTCCCACTTCTCGGTCTCGTCATAGATGGCGTCGATGAAGGATTGGTCCAGCTGAACCATCTCGTTGGGACCATCGACCAGCGCCTGATAAGCCTCCAGGTCGGCAAAGGAGCTGGCCAGCCAGGAATCGTAGACGCTCAGCTTGCCGGCCAGGCGCAGCATCTCCTGCTGCTCTTCGCTCAGACCATCCCACGCCTCCTGATTGACCTGACACTCGAGGAAGCCACCAGACTGGTGCACACCGGGCAGGATCACGTACTGGGCCACTTCCTGGAAACCGGTGGGACGGTTCATCTCCGGGCTGCCCCACTCGGCGGCATCGATGACGCCGCGCTCCAGGGCGCTGTAGATCTCGCCGCCGGCCATCACCACGGTGGACGCGCCGAGGCGGGAGGCAATCTCGGCCCAGGCGCCGGAGGTGCGCAGGCGCAGGCCCTGGAAGTCTTCCAGGGTCTCGACCTTCTTGTTGGAGTGCAGGAAGATCTCCGTGCCCAGAATTGAGCAGGGGAAGGCCACCACATCGAAGACGTCGCGGCGGAACTCCTCGTAGAGCTCCACGCCGCCACCCTCATACATCCACAGCATGAACTCTTCCGGCGTCAGGCCACTGGAGTGACCGGCCAGCAGCGCCGCGGTGGGATCGGTGCCGTAGTCGTAGTTGATATAGTTGTGGCTCACCTCGGCCACCCCGGACGTCACGGTGTTGGTCACACGCAGGGCGCCCCCCAGGGTGCCACCGGGAAAGACCTCGATCTCGATCTCGCCGCCGGTCAGCTGGTTGGCGTAGTTGGCGAAGGTCTCGGCATCACGCTCCAGCCAGGGGCCACCGCTCCAGGGAGTCGCCATGCGCCAGCTCTCGGCGGCCTCGGCTGCCACCGAGCCCGCCGTCAGGCCAGCGGCCACCCCGACAGACAGGGCAATTCGGGTCATCTTGTGCATTGTTCTCTCTCCTCATGGTCCATTTTGGTGCCAGCAGCAATCTTCACGCTGCGGTAAACCCCTTTACCTTACGGTCAGCCGCCCCGGCCGTTTTGCCCGAGAATGCGCAGACTTGTGCTGAAACTGGGTAATTGAAACGGTTGGATATCGAAAATCCAGCCAAGTATATGCAAGTGTGGGGCCAATACGACTCCACCATCGTTTCATTTGACGACGCAGGAACTGCCCGCCGCGTTCACGAGGCCGGCCTCCATGACGCAGCGTAAAAAAAGCGGCGAAGGAGTTCCCCGCCGCCAGATACCGATCGTTCCCGATCGAGAGAGTGCTAGATCTCGAAGCCCAGGCCGAAGTCCTCGGCGCCGATCGCCATCAACGACTCGGCGCCGGCCTCGAGGGCGGCTTTGTGGGCGCGGGTGCGCGGCAGCAGTCGCTGGTAGAAGAAGCGTGCGGTATCGAGCTTGGCGCGATAGAAGGCGGCATCAAAGGTGCCCTCGGAAAGCGCCATCCGGGCCTGTTTCGCCGCCCGGGCGAAGAGGTAGGCCAGGGTCACGTAGCCCGAGTACATCAGGTAGTCGACGCTGGCCGCGCCCACCTCCTCGCGGTCGGACATGGCCTTCATGCCGATGGCCATGGTCATCTCGCCCCACTCCTGGTTGAGCTTGGCCAGCGGGCGCACGAACTCGGCGAGCTCGCCGTTGCCCTCCTCGGCCTGGCAGAACTTGTGGATCTCCCTGGTGAAGACCTTGAGGCTCTCGCCCTGACTCATCAGCACCTTGCGGCCCAGCAGGTCGAGGGCCTGGATGCCGGTGGTGCCCTCGTAGAGGCGGGTGATGCGCGCGTCGCGCACCAGCTGCTCCATGCCCCACTCCTGGATGAAACCGTGTCCGCCGAACACCTGCACGCCCTCGTTGGTCGCCTCGAAGCCCACCTCGGTGAGGAACGCCTTGACGATGGGGGTCAGCAGGCCCAGCAGCGTCTCGGCACGCGCCTTCTCGTCGGCGTCCGTGCCGTGCTCGACGCTGTCGATCATCTGCGCGGTGTAGAGCACCAGCATCCTGCCACCCTCGGCGAAGGCCTTCTGGGTCAGCAGCATGCGGCGCACGTCCGGGTGGACGATGATCGGGTCGGCGGCCTTCTCGGGCGACTTCGGACCTCCGAGTGCGCGCATCTGCAAGCGGTCGCGGGCATAGGCCAGGGCGTTCTGGAAGCTCGCCTCGGTGAGACCCAGGCCCTGGATGCCGACGCCGATGCGTGCAGCATTCATCATGGTGAACATGCAAGCCAGCCCCTTGTTGGGCGCGCCCACCAGGTAGCCTTTCGCCGCGTCGAAGTTCATCACGCAGGTGGCGTTGCCGTGGATGCCCATCTTGTGCTCCAGGGAGCCGCACACCACGCCGTTTCGCTCGCCCGGGTTGCCCTCGGCATCGGGCAAGAACTTCGGCACCACGAACAGCGAGATGCCCCTGGAGCCTTCGGGGGCGTCGGGCAGCTTGGCCAGCACCAGGTGGACAATGTTCTCGGCCAGGTCGTGCTCGCCGGCGGAGATAAAGATCTTCGTTCCCGTTACCGCATAGCTGCCTTCGTCATTGGGCACGGCGCGGGTCTTGATCAGGCCGAGATCGGTGCCGCAGTGGGGCTCGGTGAGGCACATGGTGCCGGTCCAGGTGCCCTCCACCAGCCGGGTCAGGTAGGTGGCCTGCTGCTCCTCGGTGCCGTGGTGGCGCAGGGCGTCGGCGGCGCCGTGGGAGAGCCCCGGGTACATGCCCCAGGCCAGGTTGGTGGCGCAGACCATCTCGTTGAGCACCATGGCAAGCGAGGGCGGCAGGCCCTGGCCGCCGTGCGCGGGGTCGGCGGCCAGGCTCGGCCAGCCGCCCTCCACGTACTGGGCGTAGGCCTCCTTGAAGCCCTTCGGCGCCTTCACCTCGCCGCCCTCCAGCAGGCAGCCCTCGCGATCGCCGCTCTGGTTCAGCGGCAGCAGCACCTCGCGGGCGAAGCGCGCGCCCTCCTCCAGGATGGCGGCGACCACGTCGGGACTGGCCTCCTCACCGCCGGGCAGGCGGGCGTAGTGGGCCGGGTAGTCCAGCATCTCGTCCATCACGAAGCGCAGGTCGCGCAGGGGGGCCTGATAGTCGGGCATCTCGATCTCTCCAGTTCCACCGCCGGGCCACAAGCAGGCGCCGACACATAGGGACGCGAAGGCGGCGCCGGCCGCTTTCAAACATGTGTTTGAAATTATCCGCCGGAGAAGGGAGAGTCAAGCGTTCGTTTAAACTCAGCGCCGAGCGCCGAGCGCCGAGCGCCGAGCGCCGAGCGCCGAGCGCCGAGCGCCGAGCGAACAGCATGATGTTTCTGCCACCCCCGGCGTCAACGCAAAGCCCCCACTGGATGCTTGATCCAGCGAGGGCTTTTACTACCTCGGCACCTGCTGCCCGTCACCGAGCAGCTTGACGCTCGGCGCTTTCTGCTTGGCGCTACCCGTAGGGCGCTACTGCATGCGGATCCCGCCGTCCAGGCGGATCACTTCGCCATTGAGCATGGTGTTGGTAATGATCTGCTCGGCCAGCCGGGCAAACTCGTCGGGCTTGCCCAGACGCTTGGGGAATGGCACGGCGGCGGCCAGGGCCTGGGCAGCCTCGTCGGGAATCTCGCTCATCATCGGCGTCTCGAACACACCGGGGGCGATGGCCATCACCCGCACACCGTGGCGGGAGAGTTCCCTGGCCGCCGGTAGGCTCATGCCCACCACCCCGGCCTTGGAGGCGCTGTAGGCGCACTGCCCCACCTGGCCGTCGAAGGCGGCGATGGAGGCGGTGTTGATGATCACCCCGCGCTCGCCGTCCTCGCCCGCGGGGTTCCTGGCCATGGCGGCGGCGGCCAGGCGCATCACGTTGAAGGTACCCACCAGATTGATCTGGATGGTGCGATTGTAGGCCTCGAGGTCGGCGGGGTTGCCCTCGCGATCAACCAGCTTGCCGACGCTGACCACACCGGCGCAGTGCACCACGCCGGCGAGGCCGAGACCCTCGCTGAGCTCCACCGCCACCTCGACGGCAGCCTGGATGTCCTCGCCCGAGGTGACGTCGCCACGCACCGCCCGGGCGGCATCGCCCAGGCGCTCGGCATGGGCCTCGACGGCATCACTAAGATCGCAGAGCACCACCCGGCCGCCGGCGGCGACCAGACGTTCGGCGGTGGCCGCCCCCAGCCCGGAGGCGGCGCCGGTGATCAGAAAGGTATTATCCTTGACGTGCATATCGGGTTCCCGAAGTTTAAAGGCAGCGGCCGAAAGCGCTCGAGGCTATTCCGTCGCCAGGGCTGCGAGGGGGCGCTGTGAACCCCTCCCTGGGCGCTACCGATGCCATCCCTGGCATAGGACCCCTCTTCGCCCTGCCCCCGGTGCCTCTCGCTTCAGACGCTTGCGGTTGTCATTGTGCAGCGCCCGTCTCGACCTTGTCGACGGCATCGGCGCGCAGCTTGAAGCGCTGGATCTTGCCGCTCGGGGTCTTGGGCAGTTCCTCGACGAACTCGATCACCCGCGGGTATGCGTGGGTGGAGAGGCGCTCGCGAACCTGCTTGCGGATCTCGTCGGCCAGTTCGTCGCTGGGCTCGAAGCCCTCGCGCAGCACGACATAGGACTTGATGATCTCGCCGCGGATCTCGTCAGGCTGGCCCACGGCGGCGGATTCGGCCACCGCCGGGTGGGTCATCACGCTGTTCTCCACGTCCGTCGGCCCGACGCGATAGCCGGCGGTGGTGATGATGTCGTCGTCGCGGCCGGCGAACTGGAAGGTGCCATCCTCGTTCCTGATCACCACGTCGCCGGTCAGATAATACCCTTCCGCGAAGGGGTGCTTCTCCTGCCAAGTATAGCCGGCGAAGAAGTGTGCCGGGGAGTTCTCGATGTCCACGGCCAGCACGCCGGGCTCGCCCGGCGGCAATTCGTTGTACTCGGCATCGAGGATCGCCAGGCGGTAGCCGGGCATCGGCACGCCCATGGCACCGACATGCTTGGGATGGTCCAGGGCATGATGGTTATTGCAGGTCATGCCGGTCTCGGTCTGGCCGTAGTGGTCCATCACCGGACAGCCCAGCGAACGCTCCACCCAGGTGACCACCTCGGTGTTGAGCGGCTCGCCGGCGGAGCTTGCCGCGCGCAGCTCGAGGGTCTGATGGGCATCGTCGAACAGGCCCGAGGCCTTCATCAGGCGATAGGCGGTGGGCGCGGCGGCGAAGTTGGTGATGCGGTGGCGCTTCATGAAGGCCAGCGCCCCCTCGGCGCTGAAGCCCGCCTCGCAGAAGTGGGTGGTCACGCCCAGTAGCAGCGGCCCGGCGATGGCGTAGTAGAGGCCATAGGCCCAGCCTGGGTCGGCCATGTTCCAGAAACGGTCGCTGTCGCGCAGGTCGACGGCCAGTTCCATGTAGAGGGCGAAGGCGGGCATGCCGGCCAGCGGCACGGCCACACCCTTGGGCTTGCCTACGGTGCCGGAGGTGAACATCTGCAGGAAGGGTTCGTCGCGGGAGAGGCGCGGCGGGGTGGCCTCGATCGGCGCGTGGTCGAGTGCCTCCTTCCAGTCCAGGTCGTCGCCGTGCTCGGCGCTGGGCCCACCCACGGCGAGCACCGGCGGGCACTGGGTCAGGCCGTCGAACTTGAAGCGGTTGGCGTGATCGGTGATCACCAGCCGGGTATCGGCGCGCCCCAGGCGATAGTCCACGGCGTCCGGGCCGAAGGCGGTGAACAGCGGCTGGTAGACGGCACCGATGCGCCACGTAGCCAGCACCGCCACCAGCAGCTGCGGGGAGCGCGGCAGCATGCAGGCGATGCGGTCGCCCACGCCCAGGCCGCGCTCGGCGAACCAGCCGGCGAGCTTTGCGCTCTCGGCATCGAGCTCGGCGTAGGTCAGGGTGTTGACCTGGCCCTGGGTGTCCTCGTGCACCAGGGCCAGGACGTCGCCGCGGCCGGCGCGCAGGTGGCGCCCGCAGCAGGACTCGAAAGCGTTGGCCTTGCCGTCGCGATGGTCATCGAGACGCGCGATGACGTCGTCGATGGAGAAGGTTTCGAGGTAGCTCTGGTACTCGGGAAGGGTGCTCATGTACTGCCCTCTCGCGGTTTGTGCTTGTTGTAGATGTTCAGTTAACGTAAGCGTCAACCTAGCAAGCGCTTGGTACAAGCTAGAGGCTCCCGAGGAACGGGGCAACCCCTGAACGGCAGGAGGGGACTAGACGATGGTCGAGCGTGGCGGAATCGATGACGTATCAAAGCGGTCCACCGGCGTCAGAGAGTCAGGCGGGCCGGTGGGTGATCATGGCGACCAGCTCGTGGGCCAGGTCATCCGGGGAGCGCGGGCCGGCGGGGTCGTACCAGCGTACCGTCCAGTTGAGCGCCCCCATCACGAAGCGGGCCACCAGGAAGCGGTCGCCATGGATCAGCCCCTCGGCCAGGGCCGCGTCGATCACCTCTTCCCACAGCGCCTCGTAGGCATCGCGCAGGTGGCTCAGGTGGTCCCGGGCCTCGGGGTCGAGGCGGCGCCACTCGTAGAGGGCAACCACGTGCGCATTGCGGTCGGTGAGCAGGGTCTCGAGATGCGCTCGCGCCATGGCCTGCAACCGTGCCTCGGCAGAATTGTCGCACTGTTCGAGGGCCGCCTTCGCGATGACCAGGGCGTTCTGGGTGCCCTCCTCGATCACCGCCGCCAGGATCTCCTGCTTGTCGCGGAAGTGGTGGAAGAGGCTGCCGGACTTGATGCCCATCTCCTGAGCCAGCATGCGCACCGTCGTCCGGTCGAAGCCTTCCTGGACGAACAGCTGGGCGGCCTGGCGGGTCAGCTCCTTGCGACGCGGCGAGTCATTCATTACATTCATCGAGTTTAACACTAGCGCTTGCTTGGTTGACCCTGAGAAGACCACAGCCCCGCGGACGGGTCAACGCGGCGCCGTCCGAGATCACGGCCACAATGACAATGCGGCCCCACCCGGGGCCATCACGCCACACCGGGAGAACCCCATGAGCCAGTCCAACGATATTGTCTTCCTCTCTGCCGCACGCACGCCCATGGGCGGCATGCTGGGCAGCCTCGCCAGCCTTACCGCCCCGCAGCTGGGGGCTACGGCGATCCAAGCGGCCATCGAGCGCGCCGGCATCAGCGCCGACAGCATCGACGAGGGCATCATGGGCTGCGTGCTGCCGGCCGGCGTCAAGCAGGGCCCGGCGCGCCAGGCCATGCGCCAGGCCGGCATTCCCGACGCCATCGGCGCCACCACCATCAACAAGCTGTGCGGCTCGGGCATGAAGGCCACCATGCTGGCCCACGACCTGATCCGCGCCGGCAGCGGCGAGGTGATGCTGGCCGGCGGCATGGAGTCCATGTCCAACGCCCCCCATGTGCTGACCAAGGCCCGTGCCGGCTATCGCCTGGGCCATGGCGAGCTCAAGGACCACATGTTCCTCGATGGCCTGGAGGACGCCGAGACCGGCAAGCTGATGGGCGTCTTCGCCCAGGACGTCGCCAGCGATCGGGGCTACGGCCGCGAGCGCCTGGATGACTTCGCCATTGCCTCGCTGGAACGCGCCATGGAGGCCACCAACGCCGGCCACCTCAAGGCCGAGATGGCACCGGTCACCGTCACCAGCCGCCAGGGCGAGAGCGTCGTGGACCATGACGAGCAGCCCTTCCAGGCCAAGCTCGACAAGATCCGCTCGCTGCGCCCCGCCTTCGCCAAGGACGGCACCATCACCGCTGCCAACTCGAGCTCCATCTCCGATGGCGCCTCGGCGCTGATCCTGGCCAGCCAGTCGGCGGCCGACCGCCTGGGCGCCAAGCCGATCGCGCGGATGCTGGGCCACAGCACCCATTCGCGCCACCCGAGCGAATTCACCATCGCCCCGGTCGGCGCCATCGACAAGCTCATGAAGCAACTCGACTGGGGCGTGGATGACGTCGACCTCTTCGAGATCAACGAGGCCTTTGCGGTGGTCACCCTGATGGCGATGGACGACCTGGGCCTGCCCCACGACAAGGTCAACGTCTTCGGCGGCGCCTGCGCCCAGGGCCATCCCATCGGCTCCACCGGCTCGCGGATCATCGCTACCTTGATCCATGCCCTGCGCACCAAGGGCGGCAAGCGTGGCATCGCCAGCCTGTGCATCGGCGGCGGCGAGGCCACCGCCGTGGCCGTGGAACTGGTGGATTAGGACTGATCGACTGATGGAGAGCATCATGCTCGACACTCCGGCGGGCGGCCTGTATGCCGCCCGCTGGCGTCCCGAGACGGCAAAGGCAACGCGCAGCCCCATCGTGCTGCTGCACGACTCGCTGGGCTGCGTGGCGCTGTGGCGGGCGTTTCCCGCCAGGCTTGCCGCGGCCAGCGGCCGGGAAGTGATTGCCTACGACCGTCTCGGCTACGGGGAGTCGGCGCCTTACCCGGGGCCTCAACCCGCCAGCTTCATCGCCGACGAGGCAGAGGTCTTCGGCGCGCTACGCGAGCACTTCGGGATCGAACGCTTCGTGGTTCTCGGCCATAGCGTGGGCGGTAGCATGGCGGTCGAGATCGCCGGCCGGCATGCCGACGGCTGCGAGGCGCTGGTCACGGTGGCGGCCCAGGCCTTCACCGAGCCCCGCACTCTCGCCGGCATCCGCGGGGCGGAGCAGGCCTTCCAGCACCCCGCCGCCATGGCGCGCCTGGCGAAATACCATGGCGACAAGGCCGACTGGGTCCTGCGCAGTTGGGTCGACACCTGGCACTCCGAGGCCTTCGCCGACTGGACGCTGGACCCTGCCCTGCAGCGGGTGGCCTGCCCGACCCTGACGATCCACGGCGAGCACGACGAGTACGGCTCGCGGGCCCAGCCCGAGCGTATTGCCTCGCTCACCCCCGGGCCCGCCGAGCCACATGTCCTGGCCGACTGCGGCCACGTGCCTCATCGCGAATGCCCCGAACGGCTGATCGCTGCCCTGCTGCCCTTCCTGGCTGGCCCGACGGCGACCTGACGCTCAGCGCCGCCTGCCGGCTCCGTGATCACGATGATAGCGTCCGGCCTGTCTGCTCGAGACAATGACCATGCCGAGGCACTGCCCATGACGGTCATGGCGCGAGGAGGAGACCTACCATGCGCGAGGGGATGGAGCGCTATCAGTCCTGGATCTACCTGCTGTGCATCGTGGCGGGCCTGGGACTCGGCATGGCCAGCCCCGGCCTGGCCAGCGTGCTCGAGGGAGGCCTCTGGCCGCTGCTGGGAGGGCTGCTGTATGCGACCTTCACCCAGATTCCCCTGGTCCGAATCGCGGATGGCTTCAGGGACTGGCGTTTCCTCTGTGCCCTGCTGATCGGCAACTTCTTGGTGATCCCGCTGGCGGTGGGCGGGGTGGTAACGGGACTGCCGCTGACGCCGGCCATTCAGGCGGGCATATTGCTGGTGCTGCTGGTGCCCTGTACCGACTGGTTCATCAGTTTCACCCATCTCGGCAAGGGGGATACGGCACGGGCCATCACCGCCGCGCCCCTGCTGCTGCTGGTGCAGCTGCTTGCCCTGCCGCTCTACCTTTGGCTGTTCCTCGGCGAAGCCTGGCTGCGCCTCGCCGTCGGCTCCCACCTGATCGGCGCCTTCGCCGGCCTCATCCTCGCCCCCCTGCTGCTGGCATGGGTCACCGAACGCCTGGCCGCGCGATACCAACAGGCGAGGCGACTGATCCATGGCCTGGGCGTCCTGCCGGTCCCGCTTCTGGCCCTGGTGGTGCTGGTGATTGCGGCCTCGCAGATCACCACCGTGATCGAACTCTCCGATGTCCTGCTTCAGGTCCTGGCGGTGTTCATCGCCTACCTGTTCTTTGCGGCCTGCCTGGGCAAGCTTCTCGGCCGACTGTTTCGAGTCGAGGCATCCCGGGCCCGCACCCTGGCCTTCAGCTTCGGCACCCGCAACTCCTTCGTGATGCTGCCGCTGGCCCTGACGCTGCCGGACGCCTTGCAGGCCGCCGTGGTGGTCATCGTCTTCCAGTCGCTGGTCGAGCTGTTCGGCATGGTGGCCTACCTGAGCTGGGTGCCGGGCAAGCTGATTCCGGATTCCCCTGGCGGCTGACGACCGCCCTCGCCTGCCCGACAGGTCGACGGGCGCGCCTAGTGTCGCGGGGCCGCCAGGCGATCCAGTCGCAGCCGTTCGCGACCGTCGAACAGCCGCCGGCTGCCCGCGGCCACCGCGGCCAGGGTCCCGAAGCCGGTCCCCAGGGTGATGGTGAACATCACCAGGATCTGATACTTCACCGCCAGCGCCGGCGGGCTCCCGGCCAGTATCTGGCCGGTCATCATGCCCGGCAGGCTGACCACCCCCGCCGCCGCCATGGCGTTGATCATCGGCATCAGGCCGCTGCGCATCGCCTCGCGGCGAATGTCGCCGACCGCCTCCTGCCAGCGCTGGCCCAGCATCAGCCGGTTCTCGATCACCGCGCGCTGGCGCCAGGCGGTGTCGGTCAGGCGGTCCAGCGCCAGGGCGACCCCGGTCATGGTATTGCCGAGCATCATGCCCAGCAGCGGGATGGCGTACTGGGGGCGATACCAGGGCTCGGGCCCGATGATCACGGTCAGCGTCAGCACGGTCACCGTGAACGAGGAGAGAAACATCGCCAGCGTGCCGATGCCGAAGGCCCAGCCGCCCAGCAGGCGACGCTTCTGGCGGGCCATCACCTCGCGCCCGGCGATCAGCAGCATGCCCAGCGCCATCAGCGCCACCCACACCAGCCGTTCGGCAGCGAACAGCGCCTCCAGCACCAGCCCCACCAGGGTGAGCTGGATCACGGTGCGCGCCGCAGCGATCAGCAGGCTGCGGCCCATCCCCAGACGCAGGGCGGCGGTGCAGCCCGCCAGCGCCACCACCATCAGGGCCGCCAGGGCCAGCTGCCACCAGGACAGCGCGATCACGTCCATGACGCCACCTCCAGGAGTTCGCTCCCCTCGATACGCCAGTGGTGGCTCGCCACCCGGGCGATCTGGGCGGGGTCGTGGGCGACCCATAGCACCGGCCAGCCGCGCTCGCGGATGCGCGTCACGAGCCAGGCCTCCACCCGGCGGGTGGTGGCGTCATCCAGGTTGGCGGTGGGCTCGTCGAGCAGCAGCGCCGCCGGTTCGCGGCTGACCGCCCGCAGCAGCGCCAGGCGCTGCTTCTCGCCGGAGGAGAGCCTGGCCACCTGCCAGTCCAGCACCTCGGGGGTGAAGCCCAGCGCCGCGAGATCCGCGGGGCTGGTCCGCGGTAGATGCTCGCCCACGCTGTCCGCCCACCAGTGGCTCTCGGCCGGCACCAGCATCACCCGCGCGCGCCACTCGTGGGCCGGTAACGAGGCCTGGGCCACCTCGCCCAGCCACGCCTCGCCGGCGTGGGGCTCGAGGTCGGCCACGGCGCGCAGCAGGCGGCTCTTGCCGGAGCCGCTGGGACCCGAGAGGCAGTGGACCTCGCCGGGGGCCACGCTCAGGCGCGTCTCGACGAGCGAGCCGATGGCGATACGCTCCAGGCGCAGGGAAACGGATGCGGTCAAGGCAGGCTCCAGGCTGACGCAACTGGCGGCGATAGTAGCAGCTTGCCCCGCCGAGGTGAGTGGGACACGGCATCGTCATCCAGACGTCATCCGATCGCCATTTCCATGCAGCGCCGCTGTCACATGCAGCTTTCAGGATAAGCCCGGTGGTCCATTTCTCACGACACAGGTGGTTTCCCATGCAGACCCTGACCCGCTCCCTGCTCGCCGGCGGCTTCGCCGTCGCCGCCCTCACCGCCGCCGTCTCCCAGGCCGAGGCAAGCTTCTCCCTGAGCGAGCGCTTCACCGATGCCGACGGCGACCTGGTGGCCGATATCCCCGAGGATACGTCCCAGTGGCTCGACCCGGACACCCTGGTCTTCGCTTACACCCCGGTGGAGGATCCCGCCGTCTATGCCGAGGTGTGGGACGGTTTCCTCGAGCACATGGAGGAGATCACCGGCAAGCAGGTGCAGTTCTTCCCGGTGCAGTCCAATTCCGCCCAGATCGAGGCGATGCGGGCCGGGCGCCTCCACGTGGCCGGCTTCAATACCGGTTCCAACCCCCTGGCCGTGGCCTGTGCGGGCTTTCGCCCCTTCACCATGATGGCCGCCGAGGACGGCAGCTTCGGCTACGAGATGGAGATCATCACCCATCCCGGCTCCGGCATCGACGAGATCGAGGACATCCGCGGCCGCACCCTGACCCATACCTCAGAGACCTCCAACTCCGGCTTCAAGGCGCCCACCGCGCTGATGGCCTCGGAGTTCGACATGGTCTCCGGCGAGGACTACGAGGTCGACTTCTCCGGCAAGCACGACAACTCCGTGCTGGGCGTGGCCAACCAGGACTACGCGGTGGCCACCGTCGCCAACTCGGTCAAGAACCGCATGATCGACCGTGGCGTGATCGACGCCGACCAGCTCGAGGTGCTCTACCAGTCGGATACCTTCCCCACCACCAGCTATGGCACCGCCCATAACCTGGCGCCGGAGCTGCAGGAGGCGATCCAGGAGGCCTTCTTCAGCTTCGAGTGGGAAGGCAGCGCCCTCGAGGAGGAGTTCGGTCGCAACGGCGAAGAACAATTCATCCCCATCACCTTCCAGGAGCACTGGGCGGTGATCCGCCAGATCGATGAGGCCAACGGGGTCGAATACGACTGCAACTGAGCGTCATGCCATGGAGGGCGCGGGCGACGTGTCGCCCGCGCCTTCGCGTCGTTGAGACGTATTCGAGACGTAGGGGAGAACCTGCAACGTGCTTAGCATCGACCAGCTAACCAAGACCTATACGGCCGGCGACACCGCCCTGCGCGAGGTGACCTTTCGGGTACCGCAGGGCCAGGTCGTGGGCCTGATCGGCCCCTCGGGCGCCGGCAAGTCGACCCTGATCCGCTGCATCAACCGCCTGGTGGAACCCTCCAGCGGCGCGATTCGACTGGGCGAGACCGACCTGGTCAGCCTGGGCAGCCGTGAACTGCGCCAGGCGCGGCGGCGCATCGGCATGATCTTCCAGGAGTATGCCCTGGTGGAGCGGCTGACCGTGATGGAGAACGTGCTCTCCGGGCGGCTGGGCTATGTCCCCTTCTGGCGCAGCTTCACGCGACGCTTCCCGGGCCGTGACATCGAGAATGCCTACCGCCTGCTCGACCGGGTGGGGCTGCTCGAACACGCCGACAAGCGCGCCGACGCCCTCTCGGGCGGCCAGCGACAGCGCGTCGGTATCGCCCGAGCCCTGGCCCAGGAACCGGAACTGCTGCTGGTAGACGAGCCCACGGCGAGCCTCGATCCCAAGACCAGCCGCCAGATCATGCGGCTGATCACCGAGATCTGCGCCGAGCGCCAGCTGCCCGCCATCGTCAACATCCATGATGTACCGCTGGCCCAGCAGTTCGTCGACCGCCTGATAGGCCTGCGCGCCGGCCGCATGGTCGTCGACGACGCCCCGGAGCGCCTCGACGAGGCCATGCTGACCGAGATCTACGGTGCCGAGGACTGGACCACCACGGACCAGGACGACGACGACCCGGATCCCGACGGCGAGGCACAGGGCACATTGCGGCTGGTAGGAACCGCGACATGACGCCGAATGTCTCCTACCCGCGCCGCTGGAAACGCCCGCCGCAGCTGGTCACGACCCGACGCTGGCGACTGGCCCTGCCGCTGCTGATATTGGCCTACCTGATCCTGGCCGTCGGCTCACTGGAGATCGATGTCGGCCGCGTTATCGAGGGCCTGGAGCGCGGTGCGCGCTTCGTCCAGGGCTTCCTGCAGCCGGACTTCGTAAGCCGCTGGGGCGACATCCGCCAGGGGCTGATCGAGAGCCTGACCATGACCCTGACCGCCACCGTGGTAGGCGTGCTGGTCTCGGTGCCCATCGGCATCGGCGCGGCGCGCAACCTGTCGCCGCGACCGGTCTATCTGGTGTGTCGCTCGATCGTCGCCGTCAGCCGTTCGCTGCAGGAGATCATCATCGCCATCTTCCTGGTGGCCATGTTCGGCTTCGGGCCCTTCGCAGGCTTCCTCACCCTGGCCTTCGCCTCCATCGGCTTCGTGGCCAAGCTGCTCGCCGACGACATCGAGGAGGCCAGCGCCAGCCAGCTTGAGGCGATCCGGGCCACCGGCGCCAGCGGCTGGCAGCTGATTCACTACGCCGTGCAGCCCCAGGTCATGCCGCGGCTGATCGGGCTGTCGCTCTACCGGCTGGACATCAACTTCCGTGAGAGCTCGGTGATCGGCATCGTCGGCGCCGGCGGCATCGGTGCCACCCTCAATACCGCCATCGACCGCTACGAGTACGACAGCGCCGGCGCCATCCTGCTGATCGTCATCGCCATCGTGATGCTGACGGAATATGGCTCCAGCTATCTGAGGAAATTCTTGCAATGAGTGCTCTCGATACCCGCCCCGGCGAGCCGACCCACTACTCACAGGTCTGGACCTTTCGCACTCCGCGCGCGCGCCTGGCGTTGTGGGCCGGCTGGCTGGCCCTGGTGGCGCTGTTCGTCTGGTGCTGGCAGGTGATGAACGCCAATACCCTGTGGATCTTCGTCACCGATGCACCCGACCAGGCCGTGGACATCGGCAGCCGCATGTTCCCGCCCGAGCTGGCCTACCTGCCCGAGCTGCTGATGCCGCTGTGGGACACCCTCAACATCGCCACCCTGGGCACGCTGGGTGGCGTCATCCTGGCGGTGCCGGTGGCCTTCCTCGCCGCCCGCAACACCACTCCCTCGGCGCTGCTGGTGCGCCCCGTGGCGCTGTTCGTCATCGTGACCTCGCGCTCGATCAACTCGCTGATCTGGGCCCTGCTGCTGGTGGCGATCATCGGTCCGGGGCTGC
The DNA here is from genome assembly GCF_023554995.1 of Halomonas gemina. Lineage (GTDB taxonomy): Bacteria > Pseudomonadota > Gammaproteobacteria > Pseudomonadales > Halomonadaceae > Halomonas > Halomonas gemina. Next base: position 334,639 of record NZ_JAMJPK010000004.1, on the reverse strand, counting down.
TGGCCGGTATCGTTGCCATCGCCCTGCGCTCCATCGGCTTCGTCGGCAAGCTGCTGTATGAAGCCATCGAGGAGAGCGAGGCGGGTCAAATCGAGGCGGTGACCGCCACCGGTGCCGGTCGGGCCCAGGTGATCCATTACGGCATCGTGCCGCAGGTGCTTCCCGCCTTCTGGGGCATCTCGATGTTCCGCTGGGATATCAACATCCGCGAGAGCACCATCCTGGGGCTGGTCGGCGCCGGCGGCATCGGCATGAAGCTGCAGTCCTCCATCGACACCCTGGCCTGGTCCCAGGTGGCGACCATCCTGATCCTGATCCTGGCCACGGTGGTGGTCAGCGAAGCCCTCTCGGCACGGGTGCGCCGCGCGCTGATCTGACTCGTGGCCTCCACGGCATGAATGCCGCCGGGTTCGCTCCCCTCGGGAGTCTGCTACCGTGGCGGCATCGTCCCTTCATGCTCAAGGAGCCCTAACCATGGCGCACTACCTGGTTTTTCTCGGCAGCGTCCGCGACAGTACCCCACCCGCTCCCGCCCGTCTCGGCCTGCGGGTCGCACGCGCCTGCGTGCAGCTGCTCGAGGCCGACGGCGCCACCGTCGAGCTGATCGATCCGCTGGACGTCGAGCTGGGCGGCGTGTTCAAGCCGCACTTCGCCTATGCCAGCTCCCGGGTCCCCGAGGCGCTGGACGCGCTGGCCGATAAGATCGCCGCCGCGGACGGCTACGTGATGGTCAGCCCGGAGTACAACCACTCCATGAGCCCAGCGCTGGCCCACCTGCTCAACCACTTCGGCAGCTCGCTCTATGCCTTCAAGCCCAGCGCCATCGTCACCTACTCCGCCGGCCAGTGGGGCGGCGCCCGGGCGGCAGTGAACCTGCGCACCTTCCTCGCGGAGCTCGGCTGCCTGCCGGTCTCGGCAATGATCCACGTGCCCAGGGCCCAGGACGTCCTGGCGGAGGACGGCAGCTTCCCGGAGGACGCCGAGCATTGGGCCGGCTACTTCGGCCGCACCCTGGGCCAGCTCGGCTGGTGGGCCGAGGCCGCCGCAAACCATCGCGACGTCCGGGACCCGACCCACGTATCGCCGGCCTTCCAGCGCGCTCCCGCCCAGCGCAACGCGCCCGGACCTCGATGAACCAGCCCTCCTGGCTGGCCACGGATGGAATTGAGTATATATGGAATCCCATATATCATGACGGGCAACAAGCTCACCGGCACATCCGCGTCTCATCGGAGACACCATGAACATCCTGTTTCTCTGCACCGGAAACTCCTGTCGCTCCATCTACGCCGAGGCGATGTTCAACTACCTGACCGGAACACGCCACCGCGCCTTGAGCGGCGGCAGCCATCCGGCCGGAAAGGTCGACCCGCTGACGCTGCTGTGGCTGGAAACGGAGGGCGTCCCCACCCGGGGGCTCGCCAGCAAGTCATGGGATGATCTCGATGTCACGCCGGACGTGGTGATCACGGTCTGCGATGACGCCGCCGGCGAGGCCTGCCCGCTCTTCCTCGGCAAGGCCGTACGCGTCCACTGGGGCGTGCCCGACCCCTCGCACGCCAAGGGCAGCGAGGCCGAGATCGAGGCCGCCTTCGCCAGCACCTTCCATGCGCTGAGAGCGCGGATCGAGGCCATGCTGACCCTGCCGCTGGATGACCTTTCGCCCGATGACCTCGCCGATGCCCTGGAAGAGCTCCACCGGCGCATCCAACAGCAAGAAGGAGTGACACCGTGACGACCCGGCCCCTGGACGACCTGCCCAATATCGACCGCGCGCTGTTCCGGGTACCGGACGGCGAGAGCCTGGGCATTCCCACCGAAGGCGAGCACGCCCCGCGCATCCTGCTGCTCTATGGCTCGCTGCGCAGCCGATCATTCAGCCGCCTGGCGGTGGAGGAAGCCGCGCGGCTGCTGCGCGCCATGGGCGCCGAGACGCGCATCTTCGACCCGCGCGGCCTGCCGCTGCCGGACGCCGAGGAGGCGAGCCATCCCAAGGTTGCGGAACTGCGCGAGCTGGCCGAGTGGTGCGAAGGCATGGTGTGGTGCTCGCCGGAGCGCCACGGCGCCATGACCGGCATCATGAAGGCGCAGATCGACTGGATCCCGCTGGCGCTGGGTGCGGTGCGCCCCACCCAGGGCAAGACCCTGGCCGTGATGCAGGTGTGCGGCGGCTCCCAGTCGTTCAATAGCGTCAACCAGCTGCGCGTGCTGGGGCGCTGGATGCGCATGGTCACCATCCCCAACCAGTCGTCGGTGCCCAGGGCCTTCATGGAATTCGACGACAACGACCGCATGAAGCCCTCGCCCTTCTACGACCGCATCGTCGACGTGATGGAGGAGCTGGTGAAGTTCACCCTGCTGGTTCGCGGGCGCTCTGAGGTGCTGACCGACCGCTACTCGGAGCGCAAGGAGTCGGCCGAGCAGCTCTCCGCCCGAGTCAATCAACGCGCCATCTGACAGGAGTTGCATCATGACCACACACCAGGAATCCCAGTCACCCAGCACCAGTGAAGGCATGGGGCTCTTCGAGCGCTTCCTCTCGCTGTGGGTGGCGCTGGCCATCGTCGCCGGGGTCCTGCTCGGCCAGTTTGCGCCGGCGATCCCCGAGACGCTGTCGCGCTACGAATATGCCCAGGTGTCGATTCCGGTGGCAGTGCTGATCTGGGCGATGATCTTTCCCATGATGGCGCAGATCGACTTCACCGCCATTTTAGGCGTGCGCCGCCAGCCCAAGGGGCTGGTCATCACCACCACCGTGAACTGGCTGATCAAGCCCTTCACCATGTTCGCCATCGCCTGGTTCTTCCTGACGGTGGTCTTCGCCCCCTTGATTCCCGCCGAGCGCGCCAGCCAGTACCTGGCCGGGGCCATCCTGCTGGGCGCGGCCCCCTGCACGGCCATGGTCTTCGTGTGGAGCTACCTGACCCGCGGCGACGCCGCCTATACCCTGGTGCAGGTGGCCGTCAACGACCTGATCATGCTGTTCGCCTTCGCCCCCATCGTGGTGTTCCTGCTCGGCGTCTCCAACATCCAGGTGCCCTGGGACACGGTGGCACTGTCGGTGGTGCTCTACATCGTGATTCCGCTGGCGGCCGGCTACCTGACGCGGCGCACCCTGATCGCCCGCCGCGGCATCGAATGGTACGACAACGTCTTCATGAAGAAAGTGGGGCCAATCACGCCCATCGGGCTGATCATCACCCTGGTGCTGCTGTTCGCCTTCCAGGGTGAGGTGATCCTCGAGGCGCCGCTGCATATCGTGCTGATCGCCATCCCGCTGATCATCCAGACCTTCCTGATCTTCTTCATCGCCTACGGCTGGGCCAAGGCCTGGAAGGTGCCCCACAACGTGGCCGCTCCCGGGGCAATGATCGGCGCCAGCAACTTCTTCGAGCTGGCAGTGGCGGCCGCCATCGCCCTGTTCGGCCTGCAATCCGGCGCGGCCCTGGCCACGGTGGTGGGCGTGCTGGTGGAGGTTCCGCTGATGCTGGCGCTGGTGCGCATTGCCAACAAGACCCGGCACCACTTCCCCGAGGCCGGCGCTCCGGCGGACGACGCTGCGACCACCTCAGAGGCGCGAGGCTGAGCCATGGCCATCGAGGTCACCGACCGGGCCCGCGAGTGGTTGCAACAGCTAGGGGGTGTGGCCACGGTGCGCCTCTCGCCCCGCCACGGCTGCTGTGGCGGCGGGGCCGACATCGTGGTGGCCGAGGCCAGGGCGCCGGATGAGCCGGCGCGTTATACACCCGTCCAACTCCCGGGGCTGACGCTATACATCGACCCGACGCTGGTCGACCAGGGCCTGCGGGTCGACGTGGAAGGCTTCCTGGGCCTCAGGCACCTCTTCGTCGACGGCGCCTCGCCCACCCGTTCCAAGGAGTAACGACATGTTCAAGCATATTCTGGTCGCCGTGGACTTCTCGCCCGCCTGGCCGCTGCTGCAGGAGCGGTTGAAGACCCTGACCGCCTGGGGCACGCAGCGGTTGACGCTGGTTCACGTACTCAGCTCGCGCTACCCCGCGACCCCCGAGGAGACCCATCGGCCCCACTACCAGGCCAAGCTGGCCGAGCTTGCCGGGGACCTCGCTGCCCCGGGACTGACCGTCGAGTTCGAGGTGCGCAGCGGAGAACCAGGCGCCGTGTTGACCGAGGCTGCCAGCGAATTGGGTGCCGATCTGCTGCTGATGGGCTGTCGCGGTCACAACCGCTTCCACGAGTTCTTCCTGGGCAGCACAGCGCTGGACGCCGCACGCCTGACCGCGCAGCCGCTATGGCTGGAGCCGGTGGCCGACGAGTTGATCGGCGCCGACTCGCAGCTGCTGATGCTGGCCACCGATGGCTCAGACGCGGTAAGCGGCGCAGAGGCCATGGGCGAGAAGCTCGCGCAGCACTTCCAACGCCGCCTGGCGGTGACCGCTACCTGCGCCACGGAGGGCTGCGACCGCGAGATCGCCGATGCCCAGCAGCAACTGGACGGTCTCGCCGAACGGATCGAGGGCCTCGAGACCCGGGTGCTGGACGGCGACCCCCGGCGCGCCATCGTCGAGGAGGCCAAACGCGAGCACGCCGACCTGATCGTGATCGGCAAGCGCGGGCGCAACCGCATCCAGGAGTTCCTTCTCGGCAGCACGGCAGAGGCCATTGCCCGAGACGCCCACTGCCCGGTGCTGGTCGTGCCGCACGAGGCGACCTGATCTTTGTTGATACCAATCAGGGCCAGAATGCCAAGTCGATGCTATAGCTGAGAGCTGCATCAGGCGTTTGTCCTGATCACCCGTTTTCGTCACAAGGAGAAAGCCCATGTCAGTCCGCGACGTCGTCATCTGCCATCCCGTTCGCACCGCCATCGGCACCTATGCCGGTAGCCTCAAGGAAACGCCCGCCCCGGATCTGGGCGCTCGCGTCATCCAGGAGACCCTGTCCCGCTCGGGACTCGCCGCCGACAAGGTACAGTCGCTGGTGATGGGTCACGTCATCCAGGCGGGCTGCAAGATGAATTCGGGCCGCCAGGCCGGCATCGCCGGCGGGCTGCCCGTGGAGGTACCGGCGCTCACCGTCAACCGCGTCTGCGGCTCCGGTGCTCAGGCCGTGGCCAGCGCCGCCATGGAAATCTGGAGCGGCATGGCCGACTGCGCCATCGCCGGCGGCATGGAAAACATGGACCGCGCCCCCTATGTGCTGCCCCAGGGCCGCTGGGGCGCGCGCATGGGCGACGTGACCATGCACGACACCATGTTGCTCGACGGCCTCAACGATGCCTTCAGCGGCAAGCATTCCGGCTGGCACACCGAGGATCTGGTCAGCCGCTACAACATCTCCCGCGAGGACCAGGATGCCTGGGCGCTCCGCTCCCAGCTCAACTTCTCCAAGGCCCAGGAGGCCGGGCTCTTCGACGCCGAGATCGCCCCCGTCGAACTCACTAGCCGCAAGGGCACAACCAGCTTCGCCCGCGACGAGCACAATCGCGGCGACACCACCGCCGAGTCCCTGGCCAAACTCAAGCCCGCCTTTCGCAAGGACGGCACCATCACCGCCGGCAATGCCCCGGGGCTCAACAGCGGCGCGGCGGCGATGATCGTCGCCGAGCGCGACTGGGCCGAGAAACAGGGCCTCACCCCCATGGCGCGGCTGGTGTCCTTCGGCGTCGGTGCCGTGGAGCCCGACTACTTCGGTATCGGCCCGGTGCCGGCGGTCAAGCAGGCCCTCGAGCGGGCCGGCTGGTCGGTGGGTGACCTCGACCGGGTGGAGATCAACGAGGCCTTCGCCGCCATCGCCCTGGCCTGCCAGCGCGAGCTGGGCCTGCCGCAGGAGATCGTCAACGTCGAGGGCGGTGCCATTGCCCACGGCCACCCCATCGGCGCCAGCGGGGCGGTGCTGACCACCCGCCTGCTGCATGCCATGCAGCGCAACGGCGAACGCCGCGGCATCGTCACCCTTTGCATCGGCGGCGGCCAGGGCATCGCCCTGGCGCTGGAGACGCTGTAAGCATGGCAAGTGCACCTTGCATCGAATCCGCCTGGGAGGATCACCAACAGGAACTCAGGCGGTTCCTGCTCAAACACTGCGGCGACCGGGAGGCCGCCGCTGACCTGCTGCAGGGCGTCTATGCCAAGGCGCTGACGCACCGAGAGCGCTTCTGCGAGCTCGAGTCGCCGCGGGCCTGGCTGTTCAAGGTCGCCCGCCACCAGTGGATCGACCGCCAGCGCCGCGACGGCCGCCTGGTGCTCGGCGAAGTTCCCGAGCCAACGGCGCCCGACGACGCCGACACCGCCCCGGTGGACAGCCTCGCCGGCTGCATCACCCGCGCCCTGCCCCACTGCGCCGCCGAGGATCGCGATATCCTGAGACGCTGCGACCTCGAGGGTCTCCGGCAGGCCGACTACGCCAGGCGCAACGGCCTGAGCCTGCCGGCGACCAAGGCGCGGCTGCGTCGCGCCCGGCAGCGTCTGCGCGAGCGGCTGGTCGAGCAGTGCGATATCGTCTTCGACGATCAGGGCCGTATCTGCTGCCACCGAGCCCTCGAGGCATAGGGCTCAGAAACAAACCAAGGCTCAGAAAAACACTGGGCTCAGAAAAAAATCGAGATCTCCCGCATCCTTTTGCCCGGTGCTGCGTCTTCTGGGGTGAGACGCAACTGACACGGGGAGTCACTGACATGTTGGATGTCTTTACCTGGTTGGCCGACTGGCTGGTCTATGGCCTTGCCGGCCTGGATCCAGCCAGCAAGCTCGGCAGCTCGCTGCACTTCTTCGTCGAGGACACCACCAAGATCTTCGCCCTGCTGGTGGTGATGATCTACATCATCGCCCTGGCACGGGCCTCGCTGGATCTCGAGCGGGTACGGCACTATATCCAGCAGAAGCATCGCCTGGCGGGCTATGGGCTGGGTGCCGGCTTTGGCGCCATCACGCCCTTCTGCTCCTGCTCGAGCATTCCGCTCTTCCTGGGCTTCACCAGCGCCGGGATTCCGCTGGGCATCACCATGGCCTTCCTGTTCACCTCGCCGATCATCAACGAGGTGGCGGTAATCATGCTGTGGAGCCTGCTGGGCTGGGAGTTCACCCTGGTCTATGTGGTCATCGGCATGGCGGTGGGCATCGGCGGCGGCATGATCCTGGACCTTCTCAAGGGGGAGCGCTGGTTGAAGGACTTCGCCGCCAAGGCCTACCGGCAGGCCGCCGAGTCACCGCACGGCGACGAGCCCACCCCCGAAGCACCCACGCTCACCCTGAGGGATCGCCACGTCTTCGCCCGCGACGAGCTCAAGGAGATCGTCGGAAGGATCTGGAAGTGGGTGATCATCGGCGTCGGCCTGGGCGCCGCCCTGCACGGCTTCGTGCCGGACGGCTGGTTCGCCGACAACCTGGGCAGTGGCCAGTGGTGGAACGTCCCCGTGGCCGTGCTGGCCGGCCTGCCGCTCTACTCCAATGCCACCGCGGTGATCCCGGTGATGGAGAGCCTGATCCTCAAGGGGCTGCCGGTAGGCACCACCCTGGCGTTCTGCATGAGCACCGTGGCCGCCAGCTTTCCCGAGTTCATCATGCTCAAGCAGGTCATGCAGTGGCGCCTGCTGGGTATCATCTTCGTCATCCTGCTGGCCAACTTCATGGTCGTGGGCTGGCTGATCAACCTGCTGAGCCCCTGGCTGTTCAGCGGAATACTGACCTGAGAGGAGCATCACCATGAAGAAGATCGAAGTGCTGGGTACTGGCTGCAAGAAATGCGTCAACACCGCCGAGCAGATCCAGTCCGTCGCCGGTGAACTGGGCATCGAGGTCGAGGTAGAGAAGGTCACCGACCCGGCCGCGATCATGGGCTACAAGGTCATGTCGACCCCGGGCGTGGCCATCGACGGCAAGCTCATGCACAGCGGCAGCGTGCCGGATCGCGGCAAGATCGAATCCATGCTCAAGGCCTGAGCGCCCAGAACCAGGCCGACCACGACCGCCAGCCTCCACCGCCTATCCGGTGGCCGCTGGCGGTTGTCATTGTGCGTCTTCCCGGCGAGTATCGAGGGATGCTCTTTAGCCTCCTCCGTCGCCATCCGCTCCTGCTCATCGTGCTGGCCCAGCTGTGCGGCACCTCGCTGTGGTTCTCCGTCAACGGCGTGGGACTGGCGCTGTCCCGCGATCTCGGGTTCGCCGAGGCCGACCTGGGTCGCCTGACCCTTAGCGTCCAGGCGGGCTTCATCGCCGGCACCCTGTTCATCGCCACCACGGGGCTGGCCGACCGCTTCCGCGCCAGCCGCATATTCGCGGCCTCCTGCCTGGCCGGTGCCCTGACCAATGCAGGCTTCGTGCTGGCCGCGGCGCATCCCCCCCTGGACCTGCTGCTGCGCTTCGCCACCGGCCTGTGCCTCGCCGGCATCTATCCGCTGGGCATGAAGCTCGTCATCGGCTGGACGCCGAAGCACACAGGAGCGGCGCTGGCCTGGCTGGTGGGCATGCTGACCCTGGGTACCGCCCTGCCCCACCTGCTGCGCGGCACCACCCTGGGGCTGCCCTGGGAGTGGCCGCTGATCGGCGCCTCCGGGCTGGCGCTGGTGGGCGGTGCGCTGATGCTGGCGCTGGGCGACGGCCCGCACCTGCCGCCCGCAAGCGGCAGGGCAAGGCTGCTCGACGGCCTGGCGGCGCTGCGTGAGGCCCGCTTTCGCGCCGTGGCCGGCGGCTACTTCGGCCACTGCTGGGAGCTCTATGCCTTCTGGACCCTGACCCCCTTCCTGGTTGCCCGCGAGGTGAGCCGGCTCGGGGCGCCGGAGGCCTGGGTGCCCTGGCTGTCGTTCGGCGTCATCGCCCTGGGGCTCGCCGGCTGCGTGGGCGGCGGGTCTTTGAGCCGCCGGCTGGGCAGCCTGTGGGTCGCCCGCCGAGCGCTGGCTGCCTCGGGGCTGATCTGCCTGGCCTATCCGCTGCTGACCTGGCTGCCACCGGGCGTGCTGCTGGGCCTGCTGGCCGCCTGGGGGCTGACCGTGATCACCGACTCGCCGCAGTTCTCGGCCCTGGCCGCCGCCACGGCGCCGCGGGAGCGCGTCGGCTCTACGCTGGCGGTGATGAACGCGGTGGGCTTCGCCCTGACCATCCCCGCCATCTCGCTCACCACCGCCCTGTGGTCGCTGCAGGGCAACTGGGTCGTCTGGTGGCTGCTGCCGGGGCCGATCCTCGGGCTGTGGGTGATGCATGGCCTCCCCGAACGCGGGGGCCAAACCGAGACCACCACAGCGACGACCGACCTGCCGCAGAAGCGCTGAGGCTCCTATACGGGTGGCAGGATGCCGCTCACGAGCGGCTGGCAGAGCCGCTTAGGCCCCGAACGCCTCGCTGAGCGAACCCTGGTAACGCCAGCCCTCCGGTACCCGCAGCTCGTGGCTTTGGCTGCCGCCCAGGCGACAGATCGCCACGCTCGGCGGCGTGCCGCCGATGCCGATGTTCACCGTCTCGAAGGCCAGCCAGTCACAGGGGGTGATCAGACCACGCTTCTGGTCGGCGAAGGCGATGTCCTCGACGTCGCCCTCCCAGTCGCAACGCAGCCCCAGTGCCACCAGACGCTCCACCAGGCCTCGCACCTCGGCCGGGTCGAACAGGCTGATGCTGACGAGTTCGTCGTCGGAGCAGACGCCCTGCTCGGGCAGCTCTCGCGCCAGCGCCTCCCAGCCTCCGGACACCCGCTCCTCGATCGCCGCCGCGCGGATGATCACCGCCGTGGCCTCTACCAGTACCGCCATGGGTCGCTCTCCTTCCTCGCCCGCCCCCGGGTCATCACGGGACGCTGGGCAGGGATCCTTTGATCCAGATCAACCTTATCTCTCTGGCATCTCTGACCTTCGGCTAAACGGCATGGCGAAGGGCAGCGACGTCTGCCACGCTCGAATCATCGACATATGGTAATTCACATATAACCATAACAAGGATAGTTGGCGAACCATCATGCCATACCGTGACCCTCACACGCAGCGCACACCCAGCCCCCTCGCCCCGGGAGTCACCTCCCTGGGCTGGGCGACGTCACGCTGCCTGGAGGCGCCACCCCACCCCCTGGAGTGCTCACGCTGTGTCGACGCTTGCCCGGCCGCGGCCCTGGCCTTCCATGCTGACGGCGACGGCGTTGCCCTGCTGGCCGGCGATACCTGCCACGGTTGCGGCCAGTGCGTGGCGGCCTGCCCCAGCGAGGCCCTGGTCAGCGTCGAGATCGACGCGCTGCTGAAGAATGTGGCACCCGACAGGATGCTGCGCCTGGGCTGCCACCGAACCCACCAGGCAGGCGACCCGAACCCGCTGCACTGCCTGCGCGCCCTGGGCCCCGACATGCTGGCCTGGCTGGCGGTGCAGGTCGCCCCCGAGGCGCTGGTGCTGTCGCTGCCCGGTCGCTGCCATGGCTGTGATGCCGCCCCCGACGAACAACCGGATGCGTGGCTGGCACAGGCCGACGCCCTGTGCCGTATCGATGAGGCCAGGCCCCGGCAGGAGTACCACGCCGCCCGCCCCACAGTAAGCCGCCGCGACCTGCTGAGTGGACGAGCGGCCCCGCGGCTGCCGCCCCTCCCGGCCGGTGACGCCGCGCCCGGGGCACGGCGACTCCAGCGCCAGCGCGCGGCCGCCCAGGCGCTCGGCGAGCCTCGCCTCGCCCCCACGCTGCCCGGCCTGAACCTGGACGCCGATGCCTGCCACTCCCATGGCGTCTGTGCCCGGGTCTGCCCCACCCGGGCGCTGCAGGAGAGCGCCGACGGCGAGCTGGAGTTCGACCCGCTCTCCTGCCTGGCGTGCGGCCACTGCCTGAGCAGCTGCCCGGAGGGGGCCCTGCACCTGACCGAGGCGAGTGACGCAGATGCGGTGACGCTGCGCCAGACGCGTCGCCTCGACTGCTTCCTGTGCGGGCGCCCCTTCACCCCGCCCGGCGACGCGAGCATCAAAGAGGAGGTCGAGAACACCACCTGCCCGGCCTGCCGACGCGAGTCAGCCCTGATGCAGGAGAGCTTCGATGAACTTTTCGGCTAGCGATCACCATCAGCGATGCCAGAACGACTCGCACGCCACGACGAGCACCCCGAGGGAGAACCGATGAAACTGTTCCAGACCCTGATCAACCGGCGCCGCTTCCTGCAGTCGTCGGCCGCCGTCGGCGCCGCGGGTGCCGTGACCACGGGCTTTACCGGCCTGACCGGGCTGACCCAGGCACCACCTGCGCGGGCCCAGCCGACCCGCGGCGAGACGACCATCACCAAGAACGTCTGCGCCCAGTGCCCGGCGCGCTGCGGCATCGATGTCTACACCACCGACGGTCGCGTGCACGCCATCTACGGCACCAGCGACAATCCGATCTCCAACGGCAAGCTGTGTCCCAAGGGGCACCTGGGCAGCTACTTCCTCTACGACCCCGACCGCTTCAAGGGGCCGATGAAGCGTACCAATCCCAACAAGGGCCGCGACGAGGATCCGGGCTTCGTGCCGATCTCCTGGGAGGAGGCCCTGGATACCGTGGCCGAGCGCTTGAACGACCTGCGCCGCCGCGAGGAGTCGCACCGCTTCGCCATGTTCTACGGGCGTGGCTGGGGCGCCTCGGATGCCGGCATCCAGTACCCCTTCGGCGAGCTCTACGGCACGCCCAACGCCGCCATCGGCCACTCCTCGATGTGTGCCGACGGCTCCAAGAAGGCCAAGCAGGCCACCGACGGCAACAACTCCTACAGCTCCTATGACTACCGCAACGTCAACTACCTGCTGATCATGGGCGCCAGCTTCCTCGAGGCCTTCCGCCCCTACAACAACGTGATGCAGATGTGGGGCCACATGCGCACCAAGAGCCCGAAGACGCGGGTGACCACCGTGGACGTGCGCATGAGCCCGACCATGGCCGCCTCGGACCACGCGCTCTACATCAAGCCGGGCACCGACGGCGCCTTTGCCCTGGCCGTGGCCCACGTGATCCTCACCGAGGGCCTCTGGAACCGGGAGTTCGCCGGCGACTTCACCAATCCCCGCCTGAGGTTCCTGGCCGGACAGCGCATCTCGCCGGTGACCTTCGAGGAGAAGTGGGTGCATGGCCTGGCCGACTGGTGGAACGAGGAGCTCAAGGACCGCACCCCGGAGTGGGCCGAGGCGATCACCGGCATCGAGGCCGAGCAGATCCGCCGCACCGCCGTCGAGTTCGGCTCCACCCGACCCGCCGTGGCGCTGTTCGAACGCGGCGCTACCGGCCACTCCAACGGCACCTACAACGGCATGGCGATCCACAGCCTCAACGCCCTGGTGGGTTCGCTGTTCGCCGAAGGGGGCATCGGCTACCAGGTCGGCCCCTCCTACGGCAAGCTGCCGGTCGAGGTGGCGGACTACCAGGACGACTACGCCCGCAACGGTGCCTGGAAGGAGCAGCCGCGCCTCGACATGAAGGGCACCGACCGCTGGCCGATGGTCGGCAACATGATGCAGGAGTGCGCCCGCAACCATCTCGACGCCGATCCCTACACCCTGGATACGGCGATGTTCTACTACACCAACCCCATCTGGAGCGCGCCGACCCCCCAGGTGTGGGAGGAGGCCCTGAAGGACGTCTTCGTCATCGACACCTCGCCCTTCCCGGGCGAGACAGCCATGTATGCCGACATCGTGCTGCCCGACTGCACCTACCTGGAGCGTACCCAGGACGTCCCCACCTACCCCTTCGAGGGCTGGCCCATGGCCGAGCTGCGCACCCCCGCAGTCGAGCCGATCCACGACACCCGAATGTACGGCGACGTGGTCATCGAGCTGGGCAAGCGCATCGAGGGCCCCATGGGCGACTACTATCGCGAACTCGGCAACCTCGAGAACTACATCCGCCACCTGGCGGCCGGCTTCGCCGACGACCCGGGCGACAACGGCGTCGACGGCTTCGAGAGCTGGAAGGAGAAGGGGGTCTGGTACAAGAAGCCCTACCAGTGGCGCCAGATCCGCGGCGACTTCTATGAATGGGACGGCGAGCGCTACTCGCGTCAGATGAGCGCGGAGGAGGTCAAGCAGCACCTGTTCAAGACCCCCTCCGGCAAGTTCGAGGTGCGCTCCGGCTACCTGGAGCAGCATGCCGACTACATCGAGCGCGAGCTGGGCATTCCCCGCGCGCGTGCCGGCCTGGTGCAGTGGGTCGAGCCGGTCTACACCGGCGGCGACGGCGACCTGCACTTCGTCACGCCCAAGACCCCGCTGCACGCCGAGGGCCGCGGCGCCAACATCCCCCAGCAGATGATGGTGCACCAGCCCATCGTCGGCGGCCGCAATACCGTCTACCTGGAGGTCCACCCGCAGACGGCCAGGGAACGCGGCATCCGCAACGGCGACCGGGTCCGGATCATCTCCGACGTCGGCAGCATCGAGGCGGAGTGCCGTTTCGTCGCCTCGCATCGACCCGACACCCTGGTGCTGCCCTTCGAGTTCGGCCACTGGGCCCAGGGCCGCTGGGCCAAGGGCCGCGGCCCGGGCAACTCCAGCGAGATCACCGCCAACGTGTCGGACCCCATCTCGGGCCTGGCGAGCTACTACACCGGCAAGGTCAGGCTGGAGCGCGCCTGACCCTGACACCCTGACCGAACAAGCTGGAGGAGAACGACCATGGCCAAATGGGGAATGGTCATCGATCTGGACAAGTGCACCGGCTGCCAGGCCTGCACCACCGCCTGCTCGATGGAAAACAACACCCTGCCGGGAGAGACCTGGCAGGACGTGCTCTACTACACGGCGGGCGAGAATCCCAGCGGCCAGATGAAGTGGCTGCCGCGCCCCTGCATGCAGTGCGAGAACCCCTCCTGCGTGCACGTCTGCCCGACCCGCGCCACCTACAAGGACGAGGAGGCCGGGGGCATCGTCTTCGTCGACTGGAACAAGTGCATCGGCTGCAAATACTGCATGATCGCCTGCCCCTACGGCGTGCGCTTCTATGCCGACGAGAAGCCGCTGATCGAGCCCGATATCCGCGACGTCTTCCCGGGCGAGAACGGCCAGCTGTGGAGCCCGCCCTATCAGAACCCCGAGGAGGACTGGCGGCGCGGCATCGGCATCCAGCCCCCCGGCGTGGTCTCCAAGTGCACCTTCTGCTACCACAAGGTCCGTCATGCGCCGGAGGGCGTGGCCGACCTCGACGAGGACAACCCCGAGGTCAAGGAGTATGTGCCCGCCTGCGTGCGCACCTGCGCGCCCAAGGCGCGCTACTTCGGCGACCTGGACAACCCCGACAGTCAGGTCAACCGGCTGATAGGCGACAAGCACGGGGTGCGCCTCAAGGACCATACCGGCAACCGGCCGCAGGTCTACTACCTGGGTGCCGGCGCCGGCGTGCCGGCCTTTACCCCTGCCGACAGGGAGAATGACGCATGAGCACTTCCATGAAAGGCATGCAACCCACGACGCATGGCAACGCCCTCCAGGGGCCGCTGGGCTGGGGGCTTCTGGTGATCGCCGGCGTGGTACTGCTGGCCAGCCTGGGCTATGCCTTGTCGCAGCTGATGACCAGCGGCCACACCGCCTTCAATACCAGTTCCGTGCTGCCCTGGGGGCTGCCCATCGCCACCTACGTCTATTTCGCGCTGGCCTCGTCGGGGCTGGGCCTGGTCGCCTCGCTGCCGCTGGTATTCGGCTTCAAGGCCTACTACCCGCTGGCCAAGCGCTGCATCTTTCTGGCCTTCGCCCTGCTGATCTCGGGGATGGGTGTGCTGGCCCTGGAGCTGGGACACCCCTTCCGCATGCTCTGGGTGATCCCGGCGAACCTGCAGGTGCAGTCGGCGATGTTCTGGATGGGCGTCTTCTACTCCCTGGACCTGCTGTTCCTGCTTTGGAAGTTCGGCAAGCTGCAGGGCGGCCACTGGGACAGCAAGACCGCCAGACAGGTGGGCATCGCCTCCTTCATCGGCGTGCTGCTGGCCAGCGGCAACCTGGCGCTGATCTTCGGCATGATGAGCATGCGCCCCTTCTGGTTCGATGCCCTGATGCCGGTCTACTTCTACGCCACCGGTATCACCAGCGGCGTCGCCGTGCTGATCCTGCTGACCTACCTGGCCTACGGCTTCCGGCGTGAGCGCATGCCGGCAGCGCTGCAGCGCCTGATGAGCGGCGCCCTGCCACGGCTGTTCGCCGCGCTGGTCGGTGCCACCCTGCTGTTCATCGTGGTGCGCGCCATCACCGGGCTCTACAGCAACAACCCGGAGGTCAACCTGGTGTGGAGCGAGTACCTGCTGGAGTCCGGCCTCTACCTGACGTCATTGGTCGTCGGCCTGCTGCTGCCCTTCGTGCTACTGCTGGGCGGGCTGCGCAACCGGCCCGGCATCCAGGTGCTGACGGCCGTGCTGGTCAGCCTGGCGATGTTCGCCGAGCGCCTATACTTCGTGGTCGGCGGCCAGGTAGTGCCACTGTTCAAGGGGTCCTGGGTACCCGACCTGATCGCCTATACCCCCTCGGCCACCGAGTGGGCCCTGACCCTGGTCGGCGTCTCGCTGTGCCTGGTGCTCTTCCTGCTCGGCGAGAAGTTCCTCAACCTGGGGGATATGCCGCCGCAGATGACACAGGCGCCGGCCGGCGATCCGGCGGCCGGCGACCCGGCGGTCGAGGCGAGCCGTGCGTGACCCCACCCCCCTGCAAGGAGAAGGGGCGCCCTGCTCACCGGCAGGGCGCCCCGCTGGCATCATGATAGAAACCTCACCGATCCCCGACCTGCTGCCATCCGCCGAACTGGGCCTGTGCCTGTCACGGGCTTTCCTCGCTCCCCAGATCGGCATGACCCTGGCCGAAGCCCGCGGCCCGCTGCTCGAGGACCTGACGTGCCTGGCCGCATCGCTGCCGTCCATCGACAGCGAGCGCCTCGCTGCCCTCTCGGCGGCGTTCGCCGCGCTCACCGACACCCAACGGCTGATCCTGGGCTACAGCCGACTGTTCCTGGCGCCCCCTGCCCCGGCACCGCTCAACCTGGGCGCCTACCTGGACGGTGGCCTGATGGCCCGCAGCGTGTCGCACATGGAGGCGCTCTACTGCCGCCACGGCCTGGAACGCGACCCGGCGTTCCGTGACCTGCCCGACCACCTGGCGCTCAACCTGCAGTGGCTGGCCTGGGTCTACAGCGAAGCGGAGGAGGCCAGGGAGGCCGGCGCGGATGCCCGTGCCGCCCTGACCGATGCGGCCAGCATGCTGGAAGAGCTCACCCTGCCCGCCCTGGCTGGCATCCGCCGCAAGGTGATAGCGGCCGACGTCGATGCCACCACCCGCCCCTGGCGGCTGCTTGTCGAGCTCACCCACGACCAGCTGTCACGGGACCTGGCGCATCTTCGGGCGGCACTGCCGGAGCCCGCCCGCGAGGAGCCTCGCTCGTCCCTCTCAGGACCCGCCGCCGATGCAGCCATCGCCACCTTCGAGCACAGCGATGCACCGCGTGAGCGCCTGAGCTGTCGCGCCTGCGGGAGGGGCTTCGAGAGCGACCCGGTGCTGGCCGAGATGCGCCGCCGCCTGCTCGCGGCCGGCGTCGACGCCGACCATCTGGCGGTGTGCCCGGGCTGTCGCGACGACAACAGTGCGATACCTCGTCACAGGTGCGCGCCATGACACGCATCGCCCCCTTCTGCGAGGTCATCGCCGACTACGTGCTGCGCGATGACCAGGGCCACCGGCTGGCGGCCTCGACGCCCGAGACGCCGCTACGCTATATCCATGGCACGGGCCAGATGCTGGCGGCGCTGGAGACCGAGCTGGCGGGACACCAGGCGGGCGATACGCCTTGCGTGACGCTGACCCCGGAGCAAGCCTATGGCCCGCATCGCCCGGAGCTGGTCTTCGAGGCGGTACGCGAGAACCTGCCGCCGAACATGGAGATACGCGAGGGCATGACGCTGACGCCAGGCGGGCAACAGGGGAAGTTCTCGCTCAAGGTGGTAGGGCTCACCGAGCGCGGCGCCCTGCTCGACGGCAACCACCCGTTGGCCGGCAGGACCGTGACCTGGGAGATACGCATCAGGGAGGTTCGGCCAGGCAGGCAACAATCCCAAGGGGAGCTGGACCATCAGCCGATCCGCTGGGTCAATCGCGAGACATGACCCGTGCTCGATGTTCAGAGGCTAGCCGATAAGAGCCGCGCCACTCCATGGCAACCCGGCATTCAGACGGCGTCTCTGCTGTTTGAGTCGCAGCCGACGGAGCGTCGAGGAGGCGTCTGGTCATGACATGCTCTTGACTGACCTTGTTGAGCTTGCGCGCCGACCGGATCACTGCAAGACTTACATCAGGTTTGTATGCGCATATCCATATAAAAAAACAAAATACCAAGATCCTTGCTCCTGATACCCCCAGAGAGTGCAGGAGCGTGCCAACAACAACCCTGGAGTAACTGACGATGCCACAGCTGAGTCGACGCAACTTTCTCAAACTGACCGGCAGCGGAGCAGCAGTGGGAACCCTCTCGCTGTCTCCGCTCTCCCATGCACAGCAGTCCACGTCCCAGACCGCCCCCGGCAGCACGACTCTCCCCTATCCCAGAGACGTCGTCGCCAAACTGGGAGAGTTGACGGTCAACGACCCCCTGTACTTCAACTATCCCGATGACCGCTCGCCCTGCGTGGCCATTCGTAAGGGCCGCGAAGTCAAGGGCGGCGTGGGGCCGGACCGGGACGTGGTGGCCTACAGTACCCAGTGCACGCACATGGGCTGCCCGGTCAACTACGACAAGGAAGCCGAGACCTTCAAGTGTCCCTGCCACTACAGCATCTTCGATCCCGACAACGCGGGTCAGATGGTGATCGGCCAGGCAACGGAAAATCTGCCCAGGATCATTCTGGAGTATGACGAGGCCGAAGACGCCATCCTGGCCGTGTCCGTGGATGGCCTGATCTATGGTCGCCAGGCCAACATCATCTGACTACCACCGCGATACCTTTCCCGGGAGAACAACGATGAGCCAGTTCAAGGACCGCATCCCCCTGCCCCCGGCGGATGCCCAGAAGACCAACATGGCCTGCCATTTCTGTATCGTCGGCTGTGGCTACCATGTCTATAAGTGGCCGGCCAACAAGGAAGGCGGAAGAGCGCCGGATCAGAATGCCCTAAAGCTCGACTTAACCCGCCAGCTTCCCGCCATGCAGATCACCATGACGCCCGCCATGGTCAACCGGATCCAGGATCATGATGGCAGCGAGCACAACATCATGATCGTTCCCGACAAGGAGTGCAGCGTCAACAAGGGGCTCTCGTCCACCCGCGGCGGTCAGATGGCCAGCGTGATGTACTCCGAGAAGACACCCATCGGCGAGCGGCGCCTCAAGTATCCGCTACGCTATACCGGTGACGACTGGGTCGAGACCAACTGGGAGCAGGCCATGGCCCTCTACGCCGGCCTGACCCAGCGCATCCTCGACAACGACGGCCCGGATCAGATCTTCTGCAACCTCTTCGATCACGGTGGCGCCGGCGGTGGTTTCGAGAACACCTGGGCCACCGGCAAGCTATTGTTCGACGGTATCCAGACGAAGATGGTGCGGATCCACAACCGCCCCGCCTATAATTCCGAATGTCACGCGACCCGTGACATGGGCATCGGCGAGCTGAACAACAGCTACGAGGATGCCGAGATCGCCGATGTGATCTTCTCCATCGGAGGAAACTCCTACGAGACACAGTCGAACTGGTTCCTGGCTCACTGGGAGCCCAACCTTAACGGCTCCAATGTCAGCAAGAAGCGCGAATGGTTTCCCGATGAGACGGTCGGCCGGGGCAGGGTCATCCTGGTCGACCCGCGACGCACGCCCACCGTGGCCATTTCCGAGACCATCGCCGGCAAGCAGAACGTGCTGCACCTGGCCCTGAATCCTGGTACCGATACGGCGCTGTTCAACGGCCTGCTGACCTACGTGGCCGACCAGGGCTGGCACGACCAGGAATTCATAGCCGAGCACACCAGCGGCTTCGACGAGATGCTCGCCGCCAACCGGATGGAACTGGACGAGTGCAGCCGCATCACCGGCCTGCCCAGGGAGGACATCATCAAGGCCGCCGAATGGGCCTACAAGCCCAAGGAAAGCGGTCATGCCCCACGCACCATGCATGCCTACGAGAAGGGCGTGATCTGGGGCAACGACAACTACCGGATCCAGTCCTCGATCGTCAATCTCGTCGTCGCCACCCGCAATGTCGGCCGCCGCGGCACCGGCGTGGTGCGCATGGGTGGGCACCAGGAAGGCTATACTCGCCCGCCCTATCCGGGTGGCCGTCCAGCGCCCTATATCGACCAGGAGCTGATCAAGGGCAATGGCATGATGCTGACGGTCTGGGCCTGCAACGCCTTCCAGACCACCATCAACGCCGAGACCTACCGCCAGGTGATCAAGCGCCGCGCCCACATCGTCAACCAGGCGCTTGCCGAGGCGCGTGGTGCTACCACCGAGGAGTTGGTCGACATCGTCTACGATGCGGTCAAGAACAAGGGCGGCCTGTTCATCGTCGACATCGACCTCTACCGCACCAAGTTCGCCGAATACTCTCACCTGGTGCTGCCCGCGACCCACCCCGGTGAGATGAACCTGACCTCGATGAATGGCGAACGGCGGCTGCGGCTATCGGAGCGTTTCATGGACCCTCCCGGCATCGCCAAGCCGGACTGCCTGATCGCCGCCGACATGGCCAATGCCATCAAGGCGCGCTTTGAGGCGGCAGGCAACCAGGAGATGGCTCAGCGGTTTGCCGGCTTCGACTGGACCACCGAGGAAGACGCCTTCAATGATGGCTTCCGCATGGCCCATGAGAAGGAGATCGACAGCCAGGGTGGCCCGACCGGCCACCTCGCGACCTACGAGCGCCTGAGTGCGGCCGGCAACAACGGCGTCCAGTTGCCCATCAAGGAGTACCGTGACGGCCAACTCATCGGCACCGAGATGCTGTATACCGACAACAACTTCGATACCGATGACGGCAAGGCGCACTTCCAGCCATCTCCCTGGAACGGGTTGCCGGAGGTCGTCCAGCAGCAGAAGGAAAACTACGACTTCTGGATCAACAATGGCCGCACCAACCAGATCTGGCAGTCCGCCTATCACGACCAGCACCTGGCCTTCCGTAAAGGGCGCTACCCCATGGCCCCGATCGAGATCCATCCCCAGGATGCCGAGGCTCTGGGTATCGCCAATGGCGATATCGTCGAAGTCCATAACGATTACGGCGCCACCACGGCCATGGCCTACCTGGAGCCGGACCTGAAGCGGGGTCAGGCGTTCATGATGTTCGGCTATCCCAACGGCGTGCAGGGCGACATCGTCAGTGAGTGGACCGACCGCAACCATATCCCCTACTACAAGGGCTCCTGGGCCAACATCCGGCGTATCGGCGCCAACCCGGCCTACCTGCGGGATGTGTCGTTCAAGCGCCGACGCTATTCCTGACGCCAGCGCGTCTTCATTGAACAGGTAAGGGGCGGGAGCGAAAAGCTCTCGCCTTTTTTTTCACCAAAACATGACGACACCATGCCATCCATGGCGTCTAAAAAAAAAGCGTTTTTCCTGCATCCTTTTTCAACCTTTTACGTCTTCTTGGTATAGGTCATCGCCCGGCCTACCCAACCGCAAAATTGTAATGAGGAGAAAGTCATGAACATAAAAACGATTGTTATGGTAACAAGCTTTGCTTTGGCTACCGTTTCGGGGTTAGCCGAAGCTGAGGATACTGACATCACGGTTCGAGTGATGAGCAAAGATGCCAAATTCGTAGGAACTAGTATGGGAGGAGTTCAGGTAATTTTGCGCGACAAAGAGACTGATGAGGTTCTGGCACAGGGTATAACCGCGGGTGGCACCGGTAACACCGCTAAAATCATGCATGAAAAAGGTGGTCGCCGCGCTGCTATGGCAGACGAATCTGCTGCCTCTTTCAATACAACACTGGATCTCGACCGCCCGCGCATGATTGAAGCAGAAGTTTATGGTCCACTGGCTCAGTTGCAAGCTGCCCATGGGGCGAGTGCGACACAGTGGGTTATTCCCGGAGGCCACCTCTCGGTGGGAGATGGCTGGGTGATTGAGCTTCCGGGCCTTGTTGTCAATATACTGGAACCCGCTGCGGCCCAGAAAGTATCAGCTTCGAAGGGCGACAGCCTTTCAGTCAGTGCCAATGTTATGATGATGTGTGGTTGCCCGATCACTCAAGGCGGCCTGTGGGATGCGGAACAGTTCGAGGTAGGTATGACTATCACAATGAACGGGGAAAATATTAGTGAAGAGGTAATGTCTTACGCGGGTAAAAGCAGTCTGTTTAGCGGTGAGATACCTATCAGTGGTTCTGGAGTATACGATGTAATTGTTCACGCTTACGATCCAAAAAATGGTAATACCGGCATCGATAAAACGACTATTGTTATTGAATGACAAAAAACTCTTACGCTAAAGTATTTTGCAGTCAATGCGAAAAACGGTACTCTTGTTCGCCTGCAAACACTCAAAAAATGGAGAAAAAAATCATGAAAGAAGTTAATAAAACTACATTGCCCATTGTAAGAATGGCAAAAGACAATAACGAGTTTCGTCAGGTGCTTTGGACGGGAGACAACACACAGTTGGTACTAATGGCGATTCCTGAAGGCGGTGAAGTCGGTGGAGAAGTTCACGAAGGCCACGACCAACTACTTTATTTTGTTGAAGGGAATGGCGAAGCCAGAATTGGCGACACCACCGTGCCTGTGCAGTCAGGTGATGTCAGTATCGTGCCATCCGGAACCTTCCATAATTTCCGCAATACCGGAACCTCGATGCTCAAACTTTACACCACTTACTGCCCACCAGAGCATGCTCCCGGAACCGAGCACGAGACCAAAAAGCAGGCAGATGCTGACGAATAAAAGAGCGCAGGGCGATAAGCCCCGCCTTTCGCACGAAACATCAATTTTAAAACGATTAACATATAAGGCTTTGTAAACGTGAATAGCATCCAATTTGCCGATTATTTGCGCCGTTTCGATTATCAGGAGCGGGTTGATATGAAAATTCAGATTCCCGAACTACTGGAGCTGTATGCCGACAGCAAGGCACAGATCGTGGACATTCGATTTCCCGAGGAATACGCCGCCTGGCGTATCGGTTTTGGCCAGCATATTCCATTGAATGAACTGCCAGACCGCCTTGGTGAACTTGACCGGGATAAGACCATTGTCACGATGTGTCCGCATTATGACCGTGCCGAGATAGCCCGGCTGTATCTCACCCTGGAAGGTTTCAACGCGCGATACCTGACCAACGGCATGCTGGGCATTGCTGATGCGCTGCGTGGGGATAAGGCGCGCGACTACATCATGCGTTTAAACGATCAGCAGTAATGAATAAACACATTCCGGAGGACTAAAGTATATTTTCTGGACCTTTATGACTGTATTCGACTACGGAACTTACTTCGTTGTGACCTTCATCGTCTCAACGGTGTTTGCGTCAGGCGGAGTAGGTTCCGCGGTCGCACTGGTGCCCATATTTTCGATGATGGGATTACCGTTGAACCTGGCCAAAACCATCGGCCTGTTCATTAATTCAGCGTCGACGATAGCCGCCTCAACCATCAACGTGCGCAAAGGGTTGGTTGATTTCCGCTTCGCTTTGCCTTTGGTGGTTTCGGTATTGGTGGCAACTCCCATTGGTGCATGGCTCAGCCAGTACGTTTCCGAAGAGCTCGTCCAGTGGGTGCTGACGGCCTTTTTGATTGTCAGTTCGGGATTACTGATTTTCTCCCGACGGGAAGCCAAAGCCGCCTACGACCGTGCCTGGGTGATGCTGGTGCTCGGCGGAGCGGTTGGACTGGTATCCGGGCTGGTTGGTGTCGGTGGTGGAACGCCTATTCTTGCCGTTTTGCTGTTGTTGGGCTTCGACACTAAAAAAGCCGCTTACGCCGTCAGCTTTGTCATACCTTTTTCAACGCTGGGCGGGTTCTTCACCTATCTCAGCTTTGTTGAGATGGACTGGCCTTTATTAGCCACAGCGGCCGTGGCCTCTATTTTAGGCGGCTTCCTGGGACAGCGGATTATGCACCTGCACATGAATGCTGTTCAGGTCAAAAAACTCATTGCCATCATTCTGTTGGTCCTTTCCGGGAAAATGCTCTGGACACTGCTGTGAAAAAGCGTTCACCCGATTAGCGATAGACGGATGCCAAGGAAGCCAATCAGCCACTTGGCCTTTGGTATTCTATATCGGCATTTATTAACCAACGAAGTTTAAAAAAATTAATTGCAAGGTTTTACTATGTACAGAGCACACAATGAGCATCATAAAAGTCAGAAGGTCGGTTGGCTGCGTGCAGCTGTAATGGGAGCCAATGATGGAGTTGTTTCTACTGCAGCATTGATTCTTGGTGTTGCAGCTTCAGGTTCTTCTGAGACTGCGATACTTTTAGCCGGATCATCAGGATTAGTAGCAGGGGCTATGTCGATGGCGGCAGGAGAATATGTTTCCGTCAGCTCCCAATCAGACACCCAAAAAGCAGATGTTGAGCAAGAAAAAGAAGCACTAAAAGAAAATCCTAAAGAAGAACTTGAAGAGCTAGCAGAGATTTACAAAGAGCGTGGTCTTGATGATCAACTTGCCAAAGAAGTTGCACAGCAATTGATGGATAAAAATGCACTCCGTACTCATATGCGTGATGAAATTGGCATTACAGAAGTAGCAGGTGCAAGCCCGTTATCAGCAGCTGGATCCTCTGCACTAGCGTTTGTAGTAGGTGCAGGACTGCCTTTGTTCAGTGTTTGGCTTTCGCCAGCTGAGTATACGCAGGTTGCAGTTGCTATTTTTTCTGTTATTTTCTTAATGATTCTTGGCGGACTGGCAGCCTACACAGGCGGTGCCAATATCGTAAAAGGCACTTTACGCGTTACATTTTGGGGTTCTTTGGCGATGATAGTTACCACTGGAGTAGGAACGTTATTTTAGACAGACCCGGATTTCTCATTGCTAACCAGAAAGTCTCGCAGCCGATACGCGGTTAGCGATAAATGGATGCCGAGGAAGCCAACCAGCCACTTGAACTTCTGGTGTTTTGTATCGGTAACATGGGCAAGGGACAAACATTTTATGCACAAGTCAATACCTGGTTTGGCGGAGATGACGAGGTAATGAAATGAAAAAAACGATCCGCCTCTGGGATCTACCTACGCGCTTGTTTCACTGACTACTGGTACTCGCCTTGGTGGGCGCCGTGGTCACCATGAAACCGGATGGTAACTGGATGATCTGGCACAAGCGTTTTGGCCTTTTGGTCGTTGGCCTGTTAATTTTCCGGATTGTCTGGGGCTTTGTTGGATCAACTTATGCCCGGTTTGGCGAATTTGTGCGGGGCCCCGAGTTGGACACTTCCAGTCCGATTTTTGCCTGATTTCGGCACCTTTGGTCAGAGAATTCAGTTAGTTAGCCAATTTCGGCCGAATTTTTTGTAGAGACACGTTTTTCTCTTGGTTCCTTGCCATCTATAGAGTGGCCGGACCATCGTGGTGACATGTTCGTCAAAGTCACCAAATCCGGCCCACGTCGCTACGTGAAGCTCGTCGAGTCCTACCGCGACGAGGCCGGCAAGTCGCGCCAACGCGTGATCGCGACGCTGGGTCGCCTGGAAGCTGTCACCGCCGGGGAATCCAGCGCGCTGATCAATGGCCTGCTGCGCGTCTCCGGCCAGCCGACGCTCGATGAAGGTACCGGCGAAACCGATTTCGCCCCGGCGCGCTCCGTCGGCGACACCTGGCTACTGACCTCGCTCTGGAAAGAATTCGGCTTTGATGATGCCTTCCGCCGCGTGCTGCGCACCAAGCGCCAGTTCGATGCCAAGCGACTGCTGCGGGTCATGGTGTTCAACCGCCTCTGTGACCCCGAATCCAAACTCGGTGTGCTGCGCTGGTTGGAGGATGTGCTGGTGCCCGATGTCGACACGGCCTCGATCCGTCATCAGCACCTGCTGCGCACCATGGACACCCTGTCGGAGTGCAGCGAAGCGCTCAATGACGTGCTGGCTCAGCAGCTCAAGCCGCTGATCGATCAAGAGCTGTCGATCGTCTTCTACGACCTCACCACGATCCGCGCTGAAGGCGGAACATCACTCGAAGGGGATGTGCGCCATTACGGCCCCTCGAAGGAGGGCGGCATCGGCCGACAGTTCATGTTGAACGTCGTGCAGACGGCGGAAGGCCTGCCCATTCACCACGAGGTCTTCGATGGCAACATGGCGGAAACCAAGACGCTGCTGCCGACCATCGAGATCGTAACAAAGCGCTTCAAGGTGCGACGCATCGTGCTTGTGGCCGACCGGGGCCTGCTCTCCCTGGACAACCTGGAAGCCCTGTCCGCCGTGCGCATCGAGGGTCGCCCCCTGGAATTCATCCTGGCTGTGCCGGGTCGCCGTTATGGCGAGTTCGACGACCTGCTGAAGGCCTTCCATCAGACGCAGTGCCAGGACGCCGAGCGCGAAGCCTACGGCGAGATGGCCTGGCAGGGTCATCGGTTGATCGTGGCGCACCGGCCGGACGTCGCCAAGGGGCAGACCACCGCGCGCGATCAGAAGATCGAGGCGCTACAGGCCGATGCGCGCCAGTGGTTCGAGAAGCTGGACAACCAGGATGCCGGACGGCGGTATCGCGGCAGAAAGCTCTCCGATCCCGGCGTGACGGCCCGATTTTACAAGGCCGTCACTGACGCTCACCTCGGGCATATTCTCAAGGTCGACTTGACCGCCGAGACGTTCAACTACCTGCTCGATCAACGGGCGCTGGATCGTGCCAGGATGATGGATGGCAAGCTGCTGCTGGTCACCAACATGACCGATCATGAGCCAGAGTAAATCGTCGAGCGCTACCGGGCTCTGGCTGACATCGAACACGGCTTACGGGTGCTGAAGAGCGATATCGAGATCGTGCCGGTCTACCATCGGTTGCCGGATCGCATCCGCGCCCATGCACTGATCTGCTTCCTAGCTCTGGTGCTTTACCGAGTACTGCGGATGCGACTGAAAGCCAGTGATCACAAGCTTTCGACGACGCGGGCACTGGAAATTGCCCGCAAGATCCAATTCCACCGGGTCCTGCTTCACCGTCGCGAGGCGGCGAGCGGCCTGACCAAATTCAAGTCTGAACAGCGGGACCTTTTCGACGCGATTGGCCTGCCGGCACCTGCCGCATCACGCTTGTAGTGCCAATTTTGAAAAGGCGTTTCCAGGCTAATCAGTGGCTTACGCTTCTATCTGTCGAACTCGGGGGGTCAACGCCACCATATATAATGCCACGCCCACCGAGGCTAGAAAGATTTGCGCGCTGGTCGAATCCTTAGCGGTGATAGCCAAGAAAAAAGCTATCGTTCCAAGCACTAGGACAAAGATAGTTTTCATAAACACTTTACTCGCAGGGGAAATACCTGCTAATGAGCCTTCAAGGCTTTGAAAATAAGGGTTGACGAGGTCACTCATACCGGATGTTTGGCTTGAGCCTCTGCTTGTTAATACCTTGCGCATTAGTTCTGGCAAGGTTCTCCAAGATCGCCGTGAGAGTGTCGATGTTATGAATGCCCCTTTGCACGGCAGGCCGGGTTTATTGGCCCTTGATGAAACTGGACGGCATCCGCCACAGCCTTGCAGCCAGGGTCATCCGGCAGGACATTGCACGCATTGACTGGGTTCCCCGCCAGCACCTTCATGACAGCATGAACGCTATCGGTCAATGCCTGAGCGTTGTAGCCGCCCTCAAGCAGAAGCACCAGACGGCCGTCGCATAACTCATCTGCCAGTTCACTCATGCACTGGGCAAGAATGGCAAAGCCGGTCTCGTCCATGGCGCAGGTCATGTCAAGATAATGACAATCGAAGCCTGAGGAAACCAGCAAAATATCTGGCTGGAATGCCTTCGCCGCCGGTTTCACTACCTCGTCGAATACCTTCAGCAGTGCCGCGTTGCCGCTGCCCAGAGGCAGCGGGCAGTTGATTTGAGAGCCAACTCCCGCTCCTGCCCCCGTTTCATACAGTAGGCCGCTGCCCGGATAGAACGGCGCCGCACAGTGGCTATCAACTACCAGCACGGAAGGGTCGGAATAGAAGATTTCCTGCGTGCCATTACCATGGTGCATATCCCAGTCCCAAACCATCACGCGCTGATAGCCAAGGTTTTCACGTGCATGGGCAGCGGTCACCGCAAGGTTGTTGTACAGACAAAAGCCCGAGGCGTGGTCGGAATGGGCATGATGGCCTGGTGGCCGCACGATACAAAACGCCTTCTGGGCCTCACCAGCCGAGATGGCCTCGACAGCGCTGATTCCCGCGCCAGCAGCCAAATGAGCCGCATCCACACTGCCCGGCGATACCGCGGTGGTATCCTGGGCCAGCCAGCAGGATTCACCCTCTAACGACTCAATATGAGCGACATAGGTCTTGTCATGAGCCTGCTTAAGCTGAGCCGTGCTGGCTGCCGTCGGTAGCATCCAGCGCACCCCTTCGATTGGATCAAGCATCAGTCGGTCGACGATCGCCGTCAGCCGATCCGGGCGCTCCGGGTGACTGTAGGTTTCGAGGTTGCTGCCGGGAAATTGCAGCGCAATCATCGCCTTGACAGCGTCGGTCCAAGCCGGATGGCCGGGGTCCCAACCGTGCGGGTTGTGGCCGAGCATGCGCGTGTCGTAGTAAACCAATACGGGTGTTGTCATAGCGACCTTTCGATTTGGAACCGCCCACACAGACAATTGCAGTCACGAACTACAATGTTCGAAACCTCTTTATCTATATAAGTTTATTAAACAAGAGCCAGGAATTCGGTACGTCAACGCACATAACGCCTAAATTATTCCAACGTTCTGACACAGCAGCAGATTCACGAATTTAAAAAGTCCTTTATTCTGTACCTGTTGGGTCCCGGATGATGAAATTAGCCTCGTTCCAGTAGCCACATGCGCGGACCTGCTACTCGAACAGCAGGGTGAAGTCGCTGCCCGGTCGAGAGTTCGAATCGGAGTTCTATCCATGTCATAACTCCTGTCGCATTGTAGGCCATATCCTGGCCCAGCTCAGGGGAAATTCCACACCCAACGACGAAGAGCCTGATCAAGCCGACTGCTTGCGACCGGCGTCAGCGTCGACCCCCTGACGGTCCGCGGCCGCCGCCGAACCTACCGCGACGACTCATCCGCCTTGCGGCCACCCGGTGCAGGACTGACGGCGTGGCAGTGATCGCCCAAGAGGAGATAGGAATGACGCACATCAGTTCCTTGTTCGAGATCACCGCCGACTATATGCTGATCGACGAGAAGAGCGAACGCCTGGCGGCATCGACATCCGAGACTCCGCTGCGCTATAAGCATGGCACAAGCCAGATGCTGCCGGCGCTGGAGGCGGTGCTTCAGGGCCGGTAAGACGGTGACCCGGGAGATCCACATTCTGGATGTTCTCCCCGGCCGACAGGCGCCTCAGGGAGATCTAGACTACCAGCCGATTCGCTGGGTCAATCTCAACGAGTGACGACACGGATGATTCATGGACGGCCATCACTCCCCCACGACACAGCTTGACGCCAACCGTGGCATTGCAGAGAGTCTTTCGAGATGTGTGAATTGCTGGCCATGTCATGCCGGCACCCGGCCAGACTGACGTCCTCCCTGACCGCCCTGGCCTCGCATGCCGAAGGCACAAGCCGCAATCGTGACGGCTGGGGACTGGCCTTCTTCCAGGGCCGGGACCTTGCCCTCTACCGAGGCACCGAAGCGGCGGATACCAGCTCGATGGTGCGCTGGCTGGAGGCTTGCGGGCCGCGTACCAAGCTGGCTCTGGGCTACATTCGTCATGCGACCCAAGGTGGGATCGAACTGGCCAATACCGCTCCGTTCGTCCGAGAGCTAAACGGAAGGATCCACGGCTTTACCCACAATGGCAACCTGGCTCACCTGTTCGACGATGCCGCGCCGACAAAGGGACATTATCGACCGGTGGGAACCACCGACTCCGAGCTGGCCTTCTGCGGGCTGCTTTCACTCATGGAAAAGCAGGCGGCACCGCTGCATGACCTTCCCCCTCTGGACGCTCGCCTGGCGGCTGTCGCCGAGATGGCCGGTGTGTTACGCCGCTTCGGGCCAGCCAACTTTCTCTACAGCGATGGGGACACCCTGTTTGCCCATGCCGATCGGCGCCTTCAGCCAGCAACAGGGCGAGTCGAGCCTCCCGGGCTCTATCGGTTGACCTGCCCAAGGCAGTCATCCAGCGAGTTGCTGGAGAGGCCACGATCGCCGGAATCCGACGCTGCCCAACGCGCCATCCTGCTGGCCAGTGTGCCCCTGACGGACGGGGATTGGATGCCGATGCCGCAAGGCAGCATCATCGCCATCCGTGACGGCGAGCAGGTTGCCGAGCGACAGATATGACGCGCCACACCAGTCCTGCCATACGCCAGAGCGCTATTCCTCCCCCCGAACCAGAGGCCACCATGAACGACACACCCTCAAAAATGACCTTCAATGTCACCGCCCAGCGCGTCGATACCCACGGCAGCGAGGCCCGCTGCAAGTCCGCCTCGCTGACCCTGGATACTGACCTGGCGGGCCGGCTGGATGCCTTCAATCCGGCGGAGCTGCTGATGGCGGCCCTCGCCGGCTGCATGCTGAAGAGCATCGAACGCGTCAGCCCCATCCTGAAGTTCGAGCTGCGCGGCGTGGAGGTCCGGCTCCATGGCGTCCGCCAAGACGCCCCACCCTGCATGGAAAGCATCGACTACGAGATCCTGGTCGATACCGATGAAAGCGATCAACGCCTCGAGCGGCTGCACGACAATGTCCGGAAGTTCGGCACGGTGTACAACACCGTCGCTCCGGGGACTCGGCTCAGGGGCGAGCTGAAACGCGCCTGAGTCAGATGAATCACGAGGATCCAGATCATGCCCAATCCACAGTTCACCAAGCCCTGGCACGGAATTCCCAGGGAGAACATCGAGTGGAACCCGACCATCATCGAGGACGCCTGCATCGGTTGTGGCACTTGCGTGACGGGCTGCAGCCGGCTGGTCTACCGCTTCGACTTCGAACGCAAGAAGCCGGTGGTGATCGATCCGCTGAACTGCATGGTCGGCTGTACGACCTGCGCCAATACTTGCCCGGCTCAGGCCATCGTCTTCCCGCCCCTCGAATCCATTCTCGCCCTGGAAGGGCTACCGGAGGTTCGCCATGCCGTGGAGGATGACTTGCTGAACCGGCGGGATATTCTGGTATCACCGCTGTCGATTCCACACCCTGATCGCATCGTCTCCCTGAGTGTCTCGGGTATCGAACCTGTGTCACCGGAGGTGATTCGCGTGACGCTGACCCCCGTCGAGGCCGGTGAGTGTTTCTGCGAGTTTTCGGCAGGGCAGTATATCGAGCTATGGCAGCCCGGCTCCTCCCATCTTTCCCGGTCCTATTCGATAGCCAATGCCCCGCATGGAGACGGCAGCATCACGCTGCATATCCGCCGAGTCGAGAGTGGACGCTTCACGGCCTGGGCCTTCAACGAGATGAAGGTCGGCGACCAGCTTCAGGCTCGTGGCCCGCTGGGAAGCTTCACCATGAGATCCGCACCCGACACCCCGTTGTTGTTCATCGCCGGGGGGACCGGTCTTGCCCCTGTCCTGGCACTGCTGGAGCAACAGGTCACATTCTCGCCCGAGCGTGACATGCGCCTGGTGTGGGGGATGAAGCATGCCGCGGATTTCTACGCCCTGGACACCTTGCACCTGCTGGCATCGCGCGCACCGAACCTGAAGGTCGTCCTGGCGGCAGAAGACCTGACCTCGTTCGAAGGCCCGACGTCGAAGCACCTTGACTGGATCGAGGGCAATGTACTGGATGCGATGGAAGAGGATAATGCCCTATCGATTCTTCGGGACCTCTACATTGCTGGTCCTCCCGCGATGTTGCGCGAGATCGCGCGCGATCTGGACAGGCGAGGGGTCAGCAGGGAGCGCGTGCATATGGATTCGTTTGGTGTCTGATCACTGGAAGCGAGCCACATGACCCATTC
Organism: Halomonas gemina; assembly: GCF_023554995.1. Taxonomy (GTDB): domain Bacteria; phylum Pseudomonadota; class Gammaproteobacteria; order Pseudomonadales; family Halomonadaceae; genus Halomonas; species Halomonas gemina. The sequence goes on along the minus strand of NZ_JAMJPK010000004.1, from coordinate 303,683 downwards.
TCACGAGGCCGAGCCAAGCAGCTTCGGCAAGGCGTTTGCCATCGGCATCACGCTCAATGTGGCGTTTGTGCTGGTCGAGGCCTTCTATGGCTGGCAGACCGGCTCCCTGGCGCTCCTCGCGGACGCCGGCCACAACCTCAGTGATGTTGGGGGCCTGCTGCTGGCCTGGGCAGCCTTCGGTGCCGCCCGCCTGCAGCCGAATTTCCGGCACACCTATGGGTGGAGACGAGGCTCGATATTGGCCAGTTTCACCAATGCCATCATCCTGCTGGTGGCCATGGGCACACTGGGCTGGGAGGCCGTCCAGCGACTACAGACACCGGTAGCGATCGAGGCCGGCACCGTCATGGTCGTGGCTGGCATCGGCGTCGTCATCAACGCCGTTACCGCCTGGCTCTTCCTCGCGGGAAGCCAGCACGACCTGAACATTCGCGGCGCCTTCCTGCACATGGCCGCCGATGCCCTGGTCTCCATGGGCGTCGTGGTAGCCGGAGGGCTCTATCTCTGGCAAGGCTGGACCTGGATCGATCCGGTCGTCAGCCTGTTGATTGCCCTGGTAATCGTGGCGGGTACCTGGTCGTTGTTCCGCCGGTCTCTGCACCTGCTGTTCGATGGGGTTCCAGACGATATCGACATGGCAGCGGTAAACCATACACTTGTGGCGCTTCCGGGCGTGGTCAACGTCCATGATCTGCACGTCTGGGCGATGAGCACCTCAGAAAACGCGCTCACCGCCCACCTGGTCATCGATGATGACGGACTCGACCGCGATGCGTTGCTCGAGCAGGCGACCAGGATGCTCCATGACCGCTTCGACATACGCCATTGCGTGCTGCAACAGGAGTCCAGGGCCTATGCAGCCCATTGCCCCATGGGTGAGCGATGCTAATCGTCGCGCAGCCCAGCGGCTCGTAACCGATCCCTGAGGCGCTGGTTCTCCTCGATCAGGTCGGTCGCCAGGGCGGCAAGCTCGGGCACCGCTTCGAAGTCGCGCTCCAGCTGACACAGCCGTCGGGCACGAGTCAGGTCACGGCTGGTGAAGCGCCAGCTCGCCACGTAGGGCGAACCATCGGCCAGCAGGCCGCTCTCGATGCGCTCGACGACCCAATCGGGCTCCACCGAGCAGGCGCGGGCCAATTCCTCGAGCGTCAGAGTCGCTTCGTCGATCAATTCGCCGCTGGCGATACGCTGCTGTGCCATGGCCTAGCCTCCCCGTCGTTGGCGCGGATCGAAAGCGAGCTCCTGCGCCATGGTCTCATAGAGCTCCCTCGCCCTGTCGGTATCGGCCGGGGGCAGCACCACCTCGAGCTCCACGTAGAGATCCCCCGGCTCCGGCCCCGGGATACCACGTCCCTTCAGGCGCAAGCGGCGACCGGTCTGTGACCCGGCGGGTACCTTGAGCTTCACCGGCCCGGAGGGTGTCGGAGTCTCGATGCTGGCTCCCAGGGCGGCCTCCCAGGGTGTCACCGGCACCCTTTGATACACGTCCCGCTCCTCGATCCGATAACGCGGGTCGGGCGTGAAGTGGATCTCCAGATAGAGGTCACCCGCCTGGCCACCACCGACACCGGGGCCGCCCTGCCCCGTCAGGCGGATATGCTGGCCTGCCTTGATGCCCTTGGGTATGCGCACGTTGAGGGTGTGCTCCCGGGAGACCACGCGCCCTTGTGCGTCGACCTGGGGCACTTGCAGGGTGATCCCCCGGGTCGCGCCGCGGTAGGCATCCTCGAGGTCGATGACGACCTTCGCATGACGATCCTCGCCACGCCGCTGGTAGCCGCGTCTCCCTCCTGCTGCCCTGCCGGCCTGGCCGAAGAGGTTGGCGAAGAAGTCACTGAACTCGCCGAGGTCGGCTTCCTCGAAACCACGACCGCTGAACTCGAAGCCCGCATCCCAGTCCGGCGGCGGCTGGAAATCCTGGCCCGACCGATACTGCTGGGCCAGCTGGTCATAGGCGAGGCGCTTCTCGGGATCGGACAGCACCGCCTTGGCCTCGTTGATCTCCTGCATGCGCTGTTCGGCTTCGGCCTCTTTGCTGACGTCGGGATGAAACTTCCGCGCCAGCTTGCGGTAGGCCTTCTTGATCTCCTCGGTGGTCGCGCTCTTCTCCACCCCGAGCACCTGGTAGTAATCCTTGAATTCCACTTATGAAGGCTCCGGCAGAGGCGATGACGCTCCAGAAGCGCGATGACACGAGTGCCGCTCCTGAAAGCATCCAGCAGTTTGCTTCAAGGCTAGTCGAAAATGGCCGAGGTAAATGCTCAACACATCGCCAGGCGACGGTCGGGGCGGTTGCCCATGCCGGCGAGGCGATTCTGCAACAGGGCCAGGCGCTCGTCCTCACCCTGTTCGGCCACCCGCAGCACCTCACCGACCCAGTCCGGCACCGCATCGGAGAGGCGATAATAGACCCACTGGCTATCACGCCGGTCGCTGAGCAGGCCGCAGTTACGCAGCTGCGCCAGGTGGCGCGACACCTTGGGCTGGGACTCCTCCAGCGCATGGGTCATCTCGCAGACGCACAGCTCACCTTCGCGACATATCAGCAGCGTCAGCATCAGGCGAGTCTCGTCGCCCAGGCACTTGAACAGTCGAGCAGGGTCAAGCGATATCAAGGCAGAAATCCTTCATGATAAGAACCAATCTATATGCTACGCCATAGCACCGCCTGTCGACAGCGGCCAGGCGTCGCAGGACGTCAGGCCGGCCGACGAATCGCCAGCAGGGCCAGGAAGGCGGCCAGCATCAATCCCGAGGTGAGCCACAGCGCCGCGCCGCCGAAGGCCTCGAGCAGCAGGCCGAACAACAGGGGTGAACCGGCCTGCAGGATCCTGGCCGGGGCGATGATCAGCCCCTGACGACGCCCGAATCCCCGTGGCCCGAAAAGCGTCAGTGGCAGCGTGCCGGAGGCGATGGTCAGCATGCCGTTGCCGGCCCCGTGAAGTATCGCAAAGCCCGCCGCCGGAAGACCGACCAGCGTCAGCAGGCCGGCACCCAGGGGGTGCAGGATCGTTGCCAGACGCGCCGAGACCAGCGGATGCAGGTGACGCAACAGGGCGAACTCGCCCAGGCGTGCCGCCACCTGGGCCGGGCCCACCAGGGCGGCCGCCGCCACTGCGGCCGTCAGGGAAGCGCCCGTCTCCTGCAGCAGCCTCGGCAGGTGAGCCGCCATGGCCGTGGAGACGAACCAGCCGGCCGCGAACACGAAGGCCAGCAGCCCCATGGCCAGGCGGGGCCTGGCGGGCGGTGGCGGCGTGTCACCCTGATCTCTCTCCAGCGCCTCCAGCGAGCCCGCCTGCGGCAGGCGCCAGTTGAGCGGCAGGCCCAGCACCAGATGCAGCCCCGCCCATACCAGGCAGGTAGCGCGCCAGCCCAGCTCGGCGTCGAGCCAGGTGGTGAGCGGCCAGCCGATGGTGCTGGCGAATCCGGCGATCAGGGTGACGCCGGTAATCGAGGCCCGGGCCTGGCGCCCCAATAGGCGTCCCAGGGTGGCAAAGGCCGCATCGTAGAGCCCCATCGCCATGCCGATACCGGTGATCACCCAAGCCAGCAGCAGGCTCGGCATGCCCTGGGCCAGGGCCATCAGCCCCAGCCCCGCGGCCAGTACCAGGTTGGAGGCCACCAGCATGTCGCGCCCGCCCCGCCGGTCGATGCAGCGCCCCACGAAGGGCCCCAGGGCCGCCGAGATCACCAGGGCCAACGAGAAGGCACCAAACACCCAGACGCTCGAGACGCCCAGCTCAACCGCCATGGGCACCGCCAGGATCGCCGGCAGGTAGTAGCTCGAGGCCCAGGCCAGGGTCTGGGAGGTCCCCAGCGTCAGGGTCAACCCGAGTTGGGGATGCCTGCCGCTCACTGTCTCATTACCCCGTGGCCTCCCGCGGCAGCGCCAGGGCCATCAAGGCGCTCGCTGCCACCAGCGCCGCCGAGATCCACAGGCAGGCGGCCAGTCCATACACCTGGTAGACCCAGCCGGAGAGCAGGGTGCCCAGCAGGCGCCCCATGGCGTTGGCCATGTAGTAGAAGCCCACGTCCATGGAGACCCCGTCGGCGCGGGCGTAGTGGACGATCAGGTAGCTGTGCCAGCTGGAGTTGATGGCGAACAGCACGCCGAAGGCCAACAGGCCCGCCACCAGCCAGCCCACCTCGGCCAGGGGCAGCAAGGCCAGCAGTGCCGGCAGGCCGGCAAGCGCCAGGGCCCAGAAGGCGGTAATGCCCCGCGCGCCGCCCTTGACCAGGCCGGTGAGGCGCGGCGCCTGGGTCTGCACGCCGCCGTAGCCGATCACCCACACGGCCAGCAGGCCGCCCACCGTCCAGTGGCTCCAGCCATGCTGGTCGTAGAGGAACACCGGCAGGGCCACCACGAACCAGACATCGCGCGAGGCGAACAGGCACAGCCGCGCCGCCGAGAGCACATTGATGGCACGCGACTTGGAGAACACCTCGGTGAACTTCGGCTTGCGCTTCTGGCGCCCCAGGTCGGCCTTGAGGCGAACCAGCGACAGCGACAGCACCCCGATGAGCATCAACGCCATGAGGCCAACCGCGCCCTGAAAGCCGATCAGCGTCAACAGCACCCCGCCGAGAAAGAACCCCGCCCCCTTCAAGGCGTTCTTGGAACCGGTCAGGATCGCCACCCAGCGGTAGAGCGAGCTCTGAGCCGTGGGGCTGTCCCTGGGCACCAGCACCTTGACCGCGCTCTTGGCGCTCATCTTGTTGAGGTCCTTGGCGATGCCCGAGAGCGCCTGGGCCGCCATCACCCAGGGCACGGTGAGTGCCGCCGACGGCACCATCAGCATCGCCAACGCCACGATCTGCAGGCCGAGGCCAACGTTCATGGTGCGGTTGAGCCCCAGCCGGGCCCCCAGCCAGCCCCCTACCAGGTTGGTCACCACGCCGAAGGCCTCGTAGAAGAGGAACAGCATGGCCACTTCCAGTGGCGAGTAGCCCAACTGGTGGAAGTGCAGCACCACCAGCATGCGCAGGGCGCCGTCGGTGAGGGTGAAGGCCCAGTAGTTGCCGGTGATCAGCAGGTACTGGCGCACCTCGAAGGGAAGCTGCTTGATCCTCTCCGCCAGCGACATCGCCTCAGCCACGACTCACCTGCTCGCCTCCCACCTGCAGGGCCAGCTCGGCGGTGCGATTGGCGTAGCCCCACTCGTTGTCATACCAGGCGTAGAGCTTGAGCTGAGTACCGTTGATCACCATGGTCGAGAGGGCATCGATGATCGAGCTGCGCGGGTCGGTGCGGTAGTCGATGGAGACCAGCGGGCGCTCCTCGTACCCCAGGATGCCGGCGAGCTCGCCCTCGGCGGCGGCCTGGAGCGCCGCATTGACCTCCTCCACCGTCACCTCGCGTTCCAGCTCGAAGACCATGTCGGTCAGCGAGGCGTTGGCCAGCGGCACCCGCACGGCGTGGCCGTTGAGCTTGCCGGTGAGCTCGGGGAAGATCTCGGTGATCGCCTTGGCCGAGCCGGTGGTGGTGGGAATCAGGCTCATGCCGCAGGCCCGCGCGCGCCTGAGATCCTTGTGAGGGGCGTCGAGGATGACTTGGGTGTTGGTGATATCGTGCACCGTGGTCATCGAGCCGTGGCGGATTCCGTAGGTCTCGTGGATCACCTTGATCACCGGCGCCAGGCAGTTGGTGGTGCAACTCGCCGCGGTGACGATGCGATGGACGTCGGGGTCGTACTTGTCGTCGTTGACGCCGACCACCACATTGAGCACGTCGGCATCCTTGAGCGGTGCCGTGACCACCACCCGCGCCACGCCCTGATCGAAGTAGGGCGCGAGCTGCTCGCTCTTCTTGACCACTCCCGAGGCCTCGATCAGCACGTCGCACGCCGACCAGTCGCTCTCGTCAAAACCGCGATTGGCGCTGAAGGTGATACGACGGTCGTCGATGGTGAGCACCTCGTCCTCAGCGGCGATGCCATTTCCCGGCGACCAGTGGCCGTGGACGGAATCGAACTCGGTCAGATGAGCGAAGGTGGCGGTGTCGCCGCCGGGGTCGTTGATGCGCGCGATCTCGACCTCGCCGGCCTCGACCCGGGGCCAGAGGCTGCGCAGGGCCAGCCGCCCAATGCGACCGAAGCCGTTGATACCGATACGTACTGTCATGGGGATCCTCGTGTTGCGTCGTTACGTGATTAGCGCTGGATATCGTCCCGCGCCTTGATCTGCAGCCACAGCGAGAGGCGCTGGCGAATCTCGGCCAGTGCCTGCTCATAGGCATTCCGGCGCTCGATCAGGCGTGGGTCGCGAATATCCCAGTAGAGATGCTCGTCACTGCTGCCTTGCCAGTCGCGACACGCCTGCTGGGCCTTGTCACAAAGCACGATGACGGCGTTGAAATGTTCTCCAGCGAAGTCGTCCAGCGACTTGCTGGCCAACCCCTCGGTGGCGATGCCGTGCTTCTCCAGCGCCGCCAGTGTCATGGCATGGGGGGCATCTGGCTCGCTGCCGGCGCTGAAGGCGTCATAACGCTCCCATGCCATATGGCGAAGCAGTGCTTCACCCATCAGTGAGCGGGCGGAATTGGCATTACAGAGGAAAAGCACGCGCTGCTTGGCCATGGCATCGTCTCCTTAATATACGAAATATCATATATAAAGTGCAGAGGTGTCAACCTTGTGACAATCCAAACAAGAGACGGGGAAGCCTTGGCTTCCCCGTCGGTAATGGACTTGAACATGTAACTCGGCCATGGCATGCAGTGATGTAATCACTCGGCCTTCTCGGTAGAAGGGTTGGAAATAATGGTTAGAGTCAGCGACGCACAACTTTCTCCGCCTTTTCCATCGGCGTGTGACGCACATCTTGCCCTTCCACCATGTAGATAACATGCTCGGCAACATTACAAGCGTGATCACCGATCCTTTCCAAGGCCCGGAGAACCCACATGATGGAGAGACAACTGGTAATATTGCGTGGATCTTCCATCATGACGGTAGCCAATGAGCGTGCGGCAACTTTGTATTCTTCATCAACGCGCTTGTCTTCTTTCATCACCCGCAATGCCATCTGGGTATCGAACCGAGAAAATGAGTCAAGAGCATCTCGAACCATCGAGGTAACATGCTTCGCAATATAGCGGGCTTCGACATAACCTCTGGGCGTCGAAACGAGATTACCGCTTTCATCAAAATCAGAAAAAACAAATTTAGCAATTTTTTTAGCTTCATCACCAATGCGCTCGAGATCCGATACCATCTTTAAAACCGAAATCACCAACCGCAAATCGCTTGCGGCTGGTTGCCTTTTGGCGAATATCCGACTGGCCTCCTCATCAATCAGAATTTCAAGCTGATCAACTTCCTTGTCTTTGAGACGAGTTTCTTCGGCCAACTCATAATCGTGATTTTCGAGCGCCTCCATTGCCTTTACAATCTGATTTTCGACCATGCCCCCCATTGTCAAAAAATTAGTGCGAAGCTTGCTTAGATCTGAATTAAACTGCTGTGAAATGTGATGCAAATGATCTTCGCGACTTGTAGACATAATAGATCACCAAATAATATTGCTAAAAGATAAACTCCGCTCAACCAAAGCGACCCGTTATGTAATCTTCCGTGCGCTGGCACATAGGCCTAGTAAACAAAGAATCAGTTTCATTATATTCAATCAATTTACCCAGATACATATAAGACGTATAATTCGAAATACGAGCTGCCTGCTGCATATTATGCGTCACAATCAGCACCGTGACCTTACCGCTAAGCTGATTGATCAGATCTTCAATTTTTGCCGTAGCAATCGGATCCAGTGCAGAGGTCGGCTCATCCAGAAGAAGTATCTCAGGCTGAACCGCTAATGCCCGCGCAATACAAAGCCGCTGTTGTTGGCCACCGGACATGCTCAGTGCGGGCTGATCAAGTCGATCCTTGACTTCATCCCACAAGGCTGCCTGTCGCAACGATGTCTCGACAATTTCATCGAGCACACCTCGCTTGCTAATGCCGCGAATTTTAAGTCCGGCAATCACGTTTTCATAGATCGACTTGGGAAATGGGTTCGGTTTCTGAAACACCATGCCAACCCGCATCCGGACAATATTCGGATCCAGATCAATCAGGTTTTCATCTTCCGGCAACAGCTTGATAGAGCCTGAGTATTTTACTCCTTGGTACAGGTCGTGCATACGATTAAAACAGCGCAGAAAGGTGCTCTTACCACACCCTGAAGGGCCAATCAACGCCGTTACTTGCTTGTCGACCAGAGGCATGCTTACATCATCGATAGCTTGAGTACCATCCCCATACCAAAATTTAAGATTGGAGACACGGGCACGCAATGTACCTTCTGGCTCAAGATACCAGTGTTCGCGAGTTTCACTCGGCCTTTCCGACTGTGCTCTCATTTTAGCAGGCTGACCGATCCGGTTTTCTGCCATCTCATTCGCACTCATGGGCTGCCTCTTTTAAACACTTTCAAATAGCCGGCTTTGCCGAATACTAAAACAACCATTCAATCAGGACTTACGAGCCCGATATCGTATGTAAATAGCTAGCGCATTCATCGCCAAGGTCATGATAATCAATACAACACCCGCCGCTGCGGCTGTAATCTGAAAGTCAGCTTGTGGCCTGGAGACCCAGCCAAACATCTGAATCGGCATTACCGTAAACCCGCTGTTCAGCCATTCAAAGCTGATGAAGGGAAAATCCCCGGTAATCGGTGATTGTGGTAGGAATGCAATGAATGACAGGGCGCCGATAGTAATGATAGGGGCGGTTTCGCCAATGGCCCGGGAAAGACCGACAATAGCACCAGTAATGATACCAGGCTTGGCTGCGGGAATGATGTACATCGACATGGTCTGCCATTGGTTGGCGCCCAGGCCATAGGCCGCTTCCCGCAATTCACTGGGAATCGAGCGAATCGCCTCCCGCGTCGACACGATAATGATCGGCAAGATCAGCAGTGCCAGAACCAGGCCCGCAACCAGAACTGTTTCACCCATCCCGAAAGTCTGCACGAATAGACCAAGCGCGAGGAGACCATAGACAATGGAGGGAACGCCTGCCAGGTTGGACACGTTGATCTCAATAACATCGGTAAACCAATTTTTTTTCGCATATTCCTCTAAGTATAACCCTGCGGCAACACCTAGCGGAACCGCTACTACCGCGGTAACCACCATGACCATAATCGTGCCCACCCAGGCAGAGAGAATCCCGGCATCCAAGGGCCTTCGCGACGGAAACGACGTATAAAAATCAGGGTCGGCCAATCGTGGCGCCCCCCTCATAGCCAGATCCAAAAACAAAGCGACTAACGTGGTAATGGCGATAAACAGGACGAATATACCCAGCGACGCGAAAATGATATCCCGCGAACGATTCTTTCGAGATATTGAGGCGTAGTCAATGCCGCTTAGGACGTTCTCAGAGAGTGTATTCATGGTCACCTCAGTAAGCCTGGCGGTAGCGTTTGCGCAGGAAGAAACCGATCAGGTTGAATACCAGCGTTAGCAGGAACAGAACCATACCGGCCGCAAAGATGGACAGATAGGCAATGGAGCCATGGCTGACATCGCCCAAGCTGACCTGCACAATAAAGGTAGTGATGGTGGCCGCTCCCTCCATGGGGTTAAAAGTAAAGTTTGGCATCTGGCCTGCGGCGATGGCGACTACCATCGTCTCTCCTACTGCCCGAGACATTGCCAAAATGAAGGCAGCAGTAATACCTGACATGGCCGCAGGAATAACCACTCTGGTAGCCGTATGAAAACGGCTATAACCCAAAGCATATGCACCTTCACGCATGCTATTGGGTACCGCCCGCATGGCGTCTTCGCTGAGGGAGGTGGTGTAGGGCAATATCATAATCCCCATCACAAGACCCGGTGCTAACATGTTGAAACCCGGTAAACCAGGTAAAAACAACTGCAACATCGGGGTGACAAGCAGTAGAGCAAAATAACCATAGACCACGGTCGGGACACCCTCAAGAAGCTCCAGTATCGGCTTGACGGTTTCCCGCACATTATCGGGTGCATATTCGCTCAGGTAGACCGAGAGTACCAGACCGAAGGGTATGGACACCGCCAGGGCGATACCCGACACTACGATTGTGCCCGACAGCAGCGGCCAGATCCCGAAAGTCGGAACGGAGAACATCGGCGTCCAGCTGGTCCCTGAAACAAACTCCCACACAGAGACTTCTTCAAAGAACACCAGGGCTTCGCTTAGCAGCACATACACGATGCCGATGGTGACAAGTACGGAAACAGCCGCTGCAGCCATAAGCACATAGCGAGCAGACTGATTTACCATTTCACGCTTGCGCAGGAAATGCGGTGAGACCTGAAGCCCGGAGGACTCAGGGCGTGCAGGATTGGAGTTGGCCATTGGTCTTTACGCCCAATTGGTTAAAAAACAACCTTAACTATCATGACCAGAGCGGAAACAATGACGCTTCCGCTCTGGACTTTCCAAAAGCTAGTTCTTAGTAGTGCTTTTTGCGGTTCAGTGTCTCGACCACATCAACGCCTACCTCAGAACCTTCATATGCCGTGCCAACTTCACGGTCAGCCAAGACACGCAGCGCCGCTTCACGGACTTTCGCGCCCAAAGGCACATAGCCGACTTCGCTCACCAGCTCAGCATTTTCTTCTTGAAACAGGAACTCAGTGAACTTTTCAACGTAGTCCTTTTCCTCTATGGAAGCCTTGTTAGCGTAGAAGTAAAGCGGACGGGTCAGCGGCTGGTATTCCCCGTCACCCGCCGTTTGCTTGCTCGGTTCTACCGGCTCGCTGCCTTTCCAGGAAATGGGAACCGCTTTAAGCTTATCGGTGTTTTCCAGGTAGTAGGCGAGACCGAAGAAGCCCAGCGCGTTCTGGTCATTGGCCACACCCATCACCAGAACATTGTCATCTTCGCTAGCGGTAAAGTCACCACGACTGGAGTGTTCTTCCCCCACGATGGCGGCGGTGAAGTAGTCATAGGTACCGGAATCGGTGCCGGCACCAAACAGGTTCAGCGGCCGGTCCGGGAAGCCATCGCGCACCTGACTCCAGTTGGTGATCTCGCCCTGAGCTTCCGGCTCCCAGACTTTTTTAAGCTCTTCCACGGTCAGGTGGTCGACCCAGTCGTTTTGGGGGTTAACCACGACGCTCAGGGCATCCATGGCGACCGGCAATTCGAGAAACTCAACACCGTTTTTCTTGCACTCCTCGAGCTCTCCCGGGCGGATCGGGCGGGAAGCACCGGTAATATCGGTTTCACCGCGGCAGAACTTCTTGAAACCACCGCCGGTGCCGGAAAGACCAACGGTCACGCGGATCTCGCCACGATTGGCATTGCCAAATTCTTCAGCCATCGCCTCGGAAATCGGGAAGACGGTGCTAGAGCCATCGACCTGGACAGTATCAACGGCGGCAGCGTTCTGAGCCACCAGCGAGCCAGCAAGAACGGCACCGAACATAAGATGTTTTTTCATGCTTCTCTCCAATTGCGTGAAGCGCATTTAGGTTTGCGGGTCTTGGAGCAGCCTCCCGCTAAGGCACGGCATGCAACAGTCGTGTCTCACACCTTGCCTCAGCTAGATGACAGCTTCATGACAATTCCGTCTCAGCATGGTCATGTTTTCAAATTTCTGGCTGACCACAGTGAGCGGCCTCCGCGCTTCACATCTTGCCCCGGTGGCAATGACACCTTTGTGACAAGCCATGAAATTTATTACGCGACTACGCAGCGTCCTGACACGACCGCATGGCGCGACCCGCCAGCACGCGAATGCCGAGGTTGGCCGCGAGGGAGGCGCCCAGCATGGTGCCCACCATCGGCCAGGCGCTATCGATCTCGAAGGCCCCTACCAGTACCCCGGCCAGGGCGCCGCAGGAGAACTGCAGGCTGCCCTGCAGGGCCGCCGCGGTGGCGCTCATGTGATGAAAGCGGTCTAGCAGCGAGGTGATGGCGTTGGGGGCGATCAGGCCGATGGTGCCGGCGAACAGCATGATCAGCGGCACCATGGTGTAAAGCGACTCCAGGCCGCTGGCCACCATGAAGGCCAGTCCGGTGGCGGCGCCCAGCTGGATACCCAGGCCCAGGCGCAGGTTCTGCAGGGGCGTGCGCCATCTCAGCAGGCGGATGTTGAGGCGGTTGGCGGCCACCATGGCCACCACGTTGACGCCGAACACCAGGGGATAGAGCGACGGCGTCAGGTCGAAGTGCTCGAGATAGAGAAACGGCGAGGCGGTGACGAAGGCAAACAGCCCGGCAAACGACAGCGAGGCGGCGGCAACGAAGCCCATGGCCCGACGATCACGAAGCACGCTGGCGTAGTTGGCCAGCACCCTGGCCGGCGTTGCCGCGGACCGACCGGGCGGCCGTGTCTCGGGCAGCCGGGTAGCCAGCAGCCACATCAGGAAACCGGCGTAGCCGGCAAGAAACACGAAGATCAGCCACCAGTCGGCGAGATAGAGCAGCCCGCTGCCCACCACCGGTGCCACCAGTGGCGCCATGAGCATGATGATGGCCATGGTCGACATCACCTTGGCGGCTTCCCGGCCCTTGAAACAGTCGCGCACGATAGCCGCCGAATTGACCACCGTGGCGCCACCGCCCAGCGCCTGGACGAAGCGCCAGCCCAGCAGTTCACCCAGGGAGTCCACCGTGGTGATCACCAGGCTGGCCAGCAGGAAGACCACCAGCCCCCCCAGCAACACCGGCTTGCGCCCCACCCGATCGGACACCGGGCCGAACACCAGCTGGCCCAGCGCGAAGCCGGCCAGGAAGGTGGAGAGCGACAGCTCCGTGTGATGGATACTGGCGCCGATATGCCCGGCAATGGCCGACATGGCCGGCAGGTAGGCATCGATGGCGAAGGGCGCCAGGGCCGTGTTGGCGGCCACCAGCAGCGCCACGCGTCGGGAACTCAGGGTCAAGGCGCCTCCATGGCAGGACCGGTCAAACAGATAGAGGGCTAATGATACCCGAAACACCGCTCCCTGCCTCGGCCGTCTATATTCGGCCACCCTGCCTTGATAGAGTGACCCGATGACAACCGGAGGGATCCCGCCATGGCAGATGACCTGCTCTCACAACTCAAGACCATGACTACCGTGGTCGCCGACACCGGTGATCTCGAGGCGATTCGCCGCTTCGAGCCCACCGATGCCACCACCAACCCGTCCCTGATCCTCCAGGCGGCTCAGCAGGAGGCGCGCCGCGCGCGGCTGGCCGAGATCGCCCGCCATGCCACCGACATCGACGATGCCCTGGACGCGGTGGCGGTGGAGATCGGCAGCGAAGTCAGCGCCCTGATACCGGGCTATGTCTCCACCGAGGTCAGCGCCCGCCTCTCCTTCGATACCGATGCCACCCTGGCGCGAGCCCGCTCGCTGATCGAGCGTTACGCGCGTCACGGCGTCGGTCCCGAGCGCATCCTGATCAAGGTAGCCGCCACCTGGGAGGGCATCCGTGCCGCCCGGATCCTCGAGCGCGAAGGCATCCACACCAACCTCACCCTGCTGTTCAGCTTCGCCCAGGCGCGGGCCTGTGCGGATGCCGGGGTCACCCTGGTCTCGCCGTTCGTCGGTCGGATTCTCGACTGGCACAAGGCGAATGAGCCCGATGCCGACTTCAGCGGTGACAACGACCCGGGCGTGAAGTCCGTCAAGCGCATCTACGAGCACTTCAAGGGGCATGGCTATGACACCATCGTGATGGGCGCGAGCTTTCGCAACGCCGGCGAGATCATCGCCCTGGCCGGCTGCGATCGCCTGACCATCTCGCCCAAGCTGCTGGAGGAGCTGTCCGACACCCACGGCAGGCTGGCGCGTCGTCTGACGGCGCTGGATGCCGAGACGGCTGCCCCCGAGCCCCAGGACGAGGCCGAGTTCCGCTGGGAGATGAACGAGGATGCCATGGCCACCGAGAAGCTGGCGGAGGGTATCCGCAAGTTCATGGCCGACCAGCGCAAGCTGGAGGCACTGCTGGGCGAACTGAGGAAGAGCTGACCGGCCGGGACTCGCGAGGCCCCGGTCAGTGGCCGTGCGAGGCGGCCTCCTGGGCCTCGAGCATCTCGACGAGAGGCTGGAACTCCTCGCGGTTGTGTTCGTTCAGGCGCATCAGGATACGGTGCGCCTCAAGAACCCGCTGGCGGGTTTCCTCGACGTCGGTGGGAATCTCGGGGAGGTCGCAAAGCTCGCGGGTCTCGGTGATCGGCGTCTCCACCAGGGTGAAGATGCGCGAAAACCCCATGACGTCGAGCATCCGCCGAACATCGGGATTGTCGGCGATGATGGTCGGTCGCTCGGTGACGCGACCCTGCACCGCCATCGCCACCTTGGCGAGAAAGCCCAGGGCGGTGGAATCCACGTTGGTGGTGTCGCGCAGGTCGATGATCAGCGTCTCGAGGCCCGGTGTCTCGGCCAGTTGCCGGGCCTGACGGTCCAGGGTGGCGCAGAGCGTCAGACGCACGTCCCCGCAGAGCTTGAGGACGAAGACCCCGGAATCGAACGCCGCCTTGAGACGGCCCTCATGGTTTATCATTGCCAAATCCGCTCACCATCATGATCGTCAGGTCGTCTGGCAGTTCCTCGTGCCCTGGGCCGCTCTCTGCGACGCTTTCATCATCGTCCGCCAGTGCCCCCAGTGCAAGGCTGCCACGTAGGTCCTCCAGCGTCTCGCTGGCCAGGACCCGCCGCTCGAGTTCCCTGAGCCGCAGATCTAGCGTGTCGCCCGGCAGACACTCCAGTATCCCATCCGAACACAGCCACAGCCGGAAGTTCTCCGGCAGCTCGCAGCCCAGCCTCGGGTAGTCGACCCCGGGGAAGAGGCCGACCGGCATGCCCTCGCCGGGCAGCGGCGTGATCTTGCCATCGGTCACCAGCAGGGGCATGGGCAGCTGAGCGCCCAGCGAATAGTGGAGATAACGACGTTGATGGTCAATGACCCCGACAAACAGGGTCGCATGCTTGCCGATGCCGGCATCCAGCAATTCGCGGTTGATTGCCGCCAGCCAGCGCGGCGCCAGCGCCTCGGGATGCTCGCCATCCCACTCGTGCTGCCAGTGATTGGAAAGATACTTCAGCAGTACGGTGACGAAGGCCGAGGAGGCCCCGTGTCCCGAGACATCGGCAAAGTAGAACAGGCTGTAGCGCTCGCTGAAGGCCTGGAAATCGAGGAAGTCCCCGGACAGGTAGAGCGAGGGCGCCAGCCAGTAGTCGAAGGTGACGTCATTCAGGGTCTGCGGCCGCGGCGGCAGCAGCTTGCGCTGGATCTGCCCGCCGGCCTGCTGGTCGAGTCGCAGCATCGCCAGGTGGGTCTCGAGACTCTCGTTGAGCTCCTCGAGATCCTCGTTGAGCTGGGCCAGGCGAGCGCGGTCATGTTCACGCTCGGCCGCCAGGCGATGCACCTCGATGGCCTTGCCGATCATGCGCCGCAGCAAGGAACCATGGCGCAGCGGGTCGATGATGTAGTCCACCAGGCCGGCATCGACCGCGCGCAGCAGGTCGGCATCCTGACGCTCGTCGCTGACCACCAGGGTCGGCAGCTGTTCGGCGAGCCGTATCCACTCGCCGCTGGGCACCGCCCTAGCATGGGCCACGATGAGGGCAGTTTCGGGGGGAAGGCCCTCGATGCTGTCGGCGGCATACACCGCCAGGCCATCACGGGCGATGGTCTCGGCCAGGGCATCGCGCTCCGGCCCCGGCACGTCGATCACCCCGATCAGTTGCTTGGCTGGTGGCATGCTGTCATGGCCTCAATCGGCGAAGGCGTCATCGAAGTCCGCATCATCGAAGTCGAACTCCTCGCTGGCGAAGGGATCCTCGCCCTGCTCGCCATCGCTGACCTCGAAGCGGCGCTGCTGCAGCCAGGTATCGCGGATGAAACTATAGCGGTCACCGCGGATCAGCTCCTCCTGGTCGAGCAGCCCGGCCCGGGCGTCGATCACCCTCAGGGCAGTAAGGCCCATGCGCACCTCGTCATCCTCCACGTAGGTGGTCGGATAGGTGACCATGTCCGCCGGCAGGCCGGCAGTATCACGCACCGTGCTCGGGCCGAGCAGCGGCAGTACCAGGTAGGCCCCCTCGCCCACGCCCCAGACAGCCAGCGTCTGGCCGAAGTCCTCCTCGCGGCCGGTGACCTCCATTCGCGAGGCAACGTCGAACAGGCCACCGATGCCGACGGTGCTGTTGATCAGGAAGCGACCGGTGGCCACGCTGGCGTTGGTGCCATTGCCCTGCAGCAGGCTGTTGAGCGCGGTGCGCGGCTCTCCCAGGTTGGAGAAGAAGTTGCCCACACCGTTCTCCACCGGATCCGGGGTGATGAAACGGTAGCCCCGGGCCACCGGCTTGAGCGCGTAGCGGTCGACCACGTCATTGAAGGCAAAGACCTTGCGGTTGAAGCCCTCCCAGGGGTCGTCGGGATGGCGCTCCCGCATTTCGCCGCTGGTGGCACAGCCCGCAGTTGCCAGCAGTGACACCACCAGTCCACCCCGCCCGACCCATCTCGTCAGCCCCTGTCTCATCGGCTTGCTCGCCTCCCAGCGGTTCCCTGTCATGACACTCATTGGCGACGTACCACCACGCTGCCGGCACTGTATCCCGCGCCGAAGGAACAGACCACCCCGAGCGCGCCACCCGGCAGGTCACCCCGGTGCAGGTGGAAGGCGATGATCGAGCCCGCCGAGCTGGTGTTGGCGTAGCGATCGAGGATGATCGGCGCCTGATCGGGACTCGGGTCATGACCCAGCACGCGCCGGGCGATGAGGTCGTTCATATGGCGGTTGGCCTGGTGCAGCCAGAGCCGTGACAGGTCGCCGCCGGTGAGTTCGAGACTCGCCAGATGGTCGGTGATCAGCGCCGCCACCAGGGGGCAGACCTCCTTGAAGACCCGCCGGCCCTCCTGGACGAAGAGCTTGTCGACGGCCTGCGGGTCGCTGTCGGTGACCCGGTTGAGGAAGCCGGCGTTGTTGCGGATGGCATTGGAGAAGCGCGTTACCAGGCGCGTGCCGAGGATCTCGAAGCGCTCCTCGGCCCAAGCCACCTCCTCGCTCTCGAGCACGATGGCAGTACAGGCATCGCCGAAGATGAAATGGCTGTCACGGTCCCGGAAGTTGAGGTGCGCCGAGCAGATCTCCGGGTCGACCACCAGCGCACGCTTGACGCTCCCGGCGCGGATGGCGTTGGCGGCGGTCTCGATGGCGAAGGTCGCCGAGCTGCAGGCGACGTTCATGTCGAAGGCATAGCCGCCCGCACCGAGGGCGTCCTGGAGCTCCACCGCGACGGCCGGGTAGGGCCGCTCCAGGTTGGAGCAGGCGACGATGACCAGCTCGATATCGCCGGCCTCGACCCCCGCCGCGCCGAGGGCCTCGCGTGCCGCGGCCAGGCCCATCTCGCACTGGATGGAGGGCGCGTCGTTGGCGCGTTCCGGCAGCCGCGGGCGCATGCGCTCGGGGTCGAGGATGCCCTCGGCGTCGAGCACGTAGCGGCTGTGGATGCCCGAGGCCTTGACGATGAACTCGGTGCTGGAGTGCGGCAGCGGCTCACGTTCGCCGGCGGCGATGGCAGCGGCATGGCGCGCGTTCTCGGCGTCTACCCAGGCATTGAACGAGGCCACCAGGGCCGCATTGTCGATGGCGTGCTCTGGGGTGAAGAGCCCCGTCCCGGTGATCACCACTTGGCTCATGTCGCTCTCCCTGTGAGTTCTGTCCAGCGCTTCTCGAGGCGTTTGGTGGAGACCGGGAACTTCGTGCCCAGCTGCTGGGCAAACAGCGAGACCCGCAACTCCTCGAGCCACCAGCCGAATTCTACGAGTGCCGGGGCCTCCACCCCGCCGCGCCGTTCGCTGTCGCGACGCGCGGCCAGGCGGGCCTCGAAGTCCTGGATCTCCTGCATATGCATCTGGTCGCGCATGCGTTCCCGCGGTGCCTTCTCCAGGCGGATCAGCGCCGCCTCCATGTAGCGAGGGTACTCCTCGAGCCACTCCCCGGCCTCGCTGACGAAACCGGGATGCACCAGCCGCTGCATCTGGGCCTTGAGGTCACTGTAGACCAGCGCCAGGGCCAGGTTCAGCTGCCCCTTGAGCGCCTTGGTCACGGCCAGGTGACCCTTGAGCGCCTGCTCCAGGGTGGCCACCAGGCTCTCCGCCCGGGGCAGCAGCGCGTCACGCGTCGCCTCGAGGCGCTGTTCCAGCTCGTCTCGCGAGCGCGGCAGCGGATCGGTGGCCACCACCTGGCGGAACACCCCGGCCACCACGTCCTCGATAAGCGCTCGCTTGCTGCCGACCTTGGCGAACAGCAGCGCACAGGTCTCGAGCCCCTTGAGGCGCTCGATGGCGCGTACCTGGTCGGGCAGGCGTTCCATGGCCGCCCTGACCACGCCGCGGCGATGGGCCTCGCGGGCCTTGTCGGGATGGTCGAAGAGCTCGACCCGGAAGGCGTCCTTGAGGGGCACCAGGGCCGGGTAGGCCTCCACCCGAATGCCGGCCTGGGTGGTGACCCGGGACTCGGGCAGCGGCGTCTCGGGCAGGGCCTCGAGGTCGCCCTCGCTGCTGGCCTGCTCGGCCAGGGCCCGGGCGCCCTCTCCCGCGGCCGCCTCGAAGCGACGCTCCAATTCGCGAGCGTCGCGGCCCTGGCCCAGGGTCCGCCCCTGGTGGTCGACCACCCGCAGGTTCATCGACAGGTGGGGGTCCAACTGGTCGAGGCGCCAGTCATCGGGATGCAGCCGGACCCCGGTGCGACGGCGCAGGAACTCGCCCAGCGCTTCGGTGAGCGGCACGTCGTCCGGCGTCATGGTCTCGAGGGCGGCATCGACCCAGTCGGGAATCGGCACCACCTGGCGGCGCACCGCCTTGGGCAGCGACTTCATCAGCGCAATGCACTTCTCGCGCAGCAGGCCCGGCACCAGCCACTCGAGCCGCGCCAGGGGCAGTTGAGGCAGCATGGCCGCCGGCACGGTCAGCGTCACGCCGTCATCCGCGGCCCCAGGCTCGAAGTGGTAGCTGAGTGGATAGCGCACGCCCCCGAGCACCAGCTCGTCGGGATAGTCGGCCTCGGTGACCTCCCCGGCCTCCCGGGCTAGCAGGGCCGCGCGGTCGAACTTGAGGATATCGGGGTCCTCTCGTTCGGCCTTGCGGCGCCAGGCCTCGAAGCCCTTGCCGTTGACGACCTCCTCGGGGATGCGCTCGTCGTAGAAGGCGAACAGGGCCTCCTCGTCGACCAGGATATCGCGCTTGCGGGCGCGGTCCTCGAGGTCCTCGACCTCCTCCACCAGCGCGCGGTTGTGGGCGAAGAACGCGCCCTTGGTACGGAACTCGCCCTCCACCAGCGCCCGGCGGATGAAGAGCTCCCGGGACTCCTGCGGGGCGATGGGGCCATAGTGGACCTTGCGTCCGGCGACGATCGGCAGGCCGAAGAGCGTGACCTGTTCGGTGGCGACCACCTGGGCACGCTTCATCTCCCAGTGTGGCTCGGCATAGGAGCGCTTCACCAGGTGGCCGGCCAGCGGCTCGATCCACTGGGGCTCGATCCGGGCCACGGTACGGGCGAAGAGCTTGCTGGTCTCGACCAGCTCGAAGGCCATCAGCCACTTGGGGGACTTCTTGGCCAGCCCCGAGCCCGGATGGATCAGGAACTTGCGGTTGCGCGCCCCCAGGTAGTCGCGATTCTCGGTGGCGAGCCCCAGGTGCGAGAGCAGCCCGGTGAGCAGGGCCTTGTGCAGCGACACGCTGCTCTCCCGGCGGGCCTCCTGGCGCGCCTTGTCGTCCCTGTCCGGGGCATCGGCAGCGGGCCGCGGGGCCGGCGGCGGCACCTCGATCTCCATGTCGCGCAGCAGCTGGCGAAGCTGGCGGAAGGTGTCGTGCCACTCGCGCAGGCGCAGGTAGTTGAGGTAGTGCTCCTTGCACCAGCGCCGCAGCCGGTTGCCGGAGAGCTCCTCCCGGGCGGCCTCGAAGCCGTTCCAGAGATTGAGCAGGGCCACGAAGTCGGAGTCCGGGTCCTGCCAGCGGCGGTGGGCCTGGTCGGCGGCCTGGCGCTTGTCGGCCGGCCGGTCGCGGGGGTCCTGCACCGCCAGGCCGGCGACCACGATCAGCACCTCGCGCAGCCCGCCCTGCTCGGCGCCGGCCAGCACCATGCGCGCCAGGCGCGGGTCGATGGGCAGCCGCGAGAGCTTGCGCCCCAGCGGGGTCAGGCGGTTGCTGGCGTCCACCGCGCCCAGTTCGAAGAGCAGCCGGAAGCCGTCGGTGACGAAGCGCGAGTCCGGCGGATCGACGAAGGGGAAGGCCTCGATGTCACCCAGCTTCAGCGAGAGCATCGAGAGGATCACCGAGGCCAGGTTGGTCCGGCGGATCTCGGGGTCGGTGAACGCGGGCCGGGCGAGGAAGTCCTCCTCGTCGTAGAGGCGGATGCAGACCCCCTCGGCGACGCGCCCGCAGCGCCCCTTGCGCTGGTTGGCACTGGCCTGACTGACCGGTTCGACCGGCAGGCGCTGGATCTTGGCCTTGTAGCTGTAGCGGCTGAGGCGAACCAGGCCCGGGTCGATGACGTAGCGGATGCCCGGCACGGTGAGCGAGGTCTCCGCCACGTTGGTGGAGAGCACGATGCGCCGCCCCGCATGGGGGGCGAAGACCCGGTTCTGCTCGGCATTGGAGAGCCGCGCGTAGAGCGGCAGGATCTCGGTGCCCTTGAGGTCGGCGCGGCGCAGGGTGTCGGCGGTCTCGCGGATCTCGCGTTCGCCGGGCAGGAACACCAGGATGTCGCGAGGGCCATGGAACCAGCGCTTGTCGCGCTCGACCTGCTCGATCTCCTCCACGGCATGGAGGATCCCCTCCTGCAGGGTGCGGTCCTCCTCGTCGTCGTCATCGCGCACCAGCGGCCGGTAGCGCACCTCCACCGGATAGGTGCGCCCGGAGACCTCCACCACCGGCGCCGGCCGGACATGCCCCTGCTCGTCGGTACGCCCGAAGTGCTCGGCGAAACGGGTCACGTCGATGGTCGCCGAGGTGATGATCACCTTGAGATCGGGACGCCGCGCGGTAAGGCGCTTGAGGTAGCCGAGCAGGAAATCGATGTTGAGGCTGCGCTCGTGGGCCTCGTCGATGATGATGGCCTCGTAGCGCAAGAGATCCGGGTCGTGGCGGGTCTCGGCGAGCAGGATGCCGTCGGTCATCAGCTTGACCAGGGTATCGTCGCTGCTCTGGTCGGTGAAGCGCACCTGGTAGCCCACCTGCTCGCCGAGCGGCACCCGGAGCTCCTCGGCGAGGCGGCTGGCCACCGAGCGCGCCGCCAGGCGCCGCGGCTGGGTGTGGCCGATCAACCCGCGCTGTCCCAGGCCCAGCTCGAGGCAGAGCTTGGGCAGCTGGGTGGTCTTGCCCGAGCCGGTCTCGCCGGCCACCACCACCACCTGGTGTTCACGCAGGGCCGCGAGGATGTCCTCCCGGCGTTCCGCCACCGGCAGCGATGGCGGGTACTCGAGAGCTACCGGCCTCGCCCGGCGACGCTCCACCTGCTGCCGTGACCGCTCGAGGGCGTGTCGTACCTCGGCGAGGCCGCGATCCACGGGCTTGCCCTCCCTGAGGCGACGGCGCAGGCCGCGCAGGCGCTTGTCCAGGATCGGGACATCGCGGCGCAGGGCATCCTTGAGCTCGCGGGCCAAGGCGTCGAACTCGGCGGTATCCTGGGCATTCGTGGCAGGGGCCTGGCGGGTCTCGGTGGTCACGGTCTCGACAGTCGTCTCCGGGTCACGGTCATCAAAAAACGGCCCGTCCGGGACTTCCGGAGCGGGCCGAGCATTGTAACGCCGAGGTCACGGCGACGCCTAATCGACACCATCAAAGCGTGGCTATCAGGTCGCGCAAAGAAAGCTATGGCTTCTCGCGCTCCTCATCGCGCAGCTGGCGACGCAGGACCTTGCCCACATTCGTCTTGGGCAGCTCGTCGCGAAACTCCACGTACCTCGGTACCTTGTAGCCTGAGAGGTCCTTCTTGCACCAGGCGCGCAGGGTCTCGGCATCGAGGGCCTCGTCCCGGGCGACGACGAACAGCTTGATCGCCTCGCCGCTGGTCTCATCGGGCACGCCCACGGCCGCGGACTCGATCACCCCCGGGTGGGCCGCCACCACGTCCTCGATCTCATTGGGATACACGTTGAAGCCGGAGACCAGGATCATGTCCTTCTTGCGGTCGACGATGCGGATATAGCCGTCCGACTGGAGCACGGCGATGTCGCCGGTATGAAACCACCCTTGGTCATCGATGACCCGTGCGGTCTCCTCGTCCCGGCTCCAGTAGCCCTTCATCACCTGAGGGCCCCTGACGCAGAGTTCCCCGGCGGCATCGAGGGGGGCATCCTGGCCATCGGCATCCACCACCTTCACCTCGGTCCCCGCCACCGGTTTGCCGATGGTACCCAGCTGGATGGCGTCCACGGGGTTGAAGCTGACGATGGGCGAGGTCTCGGTCAGGCCATAGCCCTCGGCCACCGGGCAGCCGGTGACCTCCTCCCAGCGCTGCGCCGCGGCGCGGGTCAGGGCCATGCCGCCGGAAATCGTCAGGTGCAGGCGGGAGAAGTCGAGGCGACGGAAGTCCTCGCGGTTGCACAGGGCATTGAAGAGGGTGTTGAGCCCGATGAAGCCGGTAAAGGAGAGCCCCTTGAGGGTCTTGACGAAGGTATCCAGGTCACGGGGATTGGTGATCAGCACCGAGTGGTTGCCGGTCTCCATCATGAACAGGCAGTTCACCGTGAAGGTGTAGATATGGTAGACGGGCAGCGGCGCGATAATGGTCTCGGCGCCGTCGGTCAGCGCCGGGCCGATGGCCTGGCGGGCCTGGAGCATGTTGGCCACCAGGTTACGGTGGGTCAGCATGGCGCCCTTGGCCAGCCCCGTGGTGCCGCCGGTGTACTGCAGCGCGGCGATATCGTCGGGGCCGCGCGTCACCTCCTGGTGACGACGCCCGGCGCCTGCCTTCAGGGCCTGTCGCAGCGGCGTGGCACCGGGCAGCGAGTAGGCCGGCACCATCTTCTTGACGTGCTTGACCACGGCATTGATCAGCTGGCGCTTCGGGAAGCCGTGCAGGTCGCCAAGCTCGGTCACCACCACATGCTGGATATCGGTACGCTCGAGGATCCGCTCGAGCTTGTCGGCCATGTTGGCCAGGATGACGATGGCCCTGACGCCGGAGTCCTTGAACTGGTGGGCCATCTCTCGCTCGGTATAGAGCGGGTTGGTGTTGACCACCACCAGCCCCGCGCGCAGGGCACCGAAGACCGCCACCGGGAACTGCAGCACGTTGGGCAGCTGGATGGCGATGCGGTCCCCCGGCTGCAGCGTGGTCTCCTGCTGCAGCCAGGCGGCGAAGTCGCCGGAGAGACGGTCGAGCTCGGCATAGGTCAGCACCCGCCCCATGCAGCTGAACGCCGGCTTGTCGGCAAAGCGCGCCACGGAGGAGTGGAAGACATCCAACACCGAGGCGTAGGCGTCAAGCCCCTCCAGGGGCTGACCGGTCAGGATGGCGGGCTTGGCGTTCTCGCTCATGGGCTGTCTCCACGCTGCGGCTGATGTCATCAGCGGACTTGTTGTTCTGTGCGCCTACCTTATACCAGCGGCTTCGCGACTGTAAAACACACGATTGAAACTTATGTTTGAATACTGTGCATGACCCCTAGGCTTGAAACCGCGCCTGGATCACGCCGCCCTGCCAGACCAGCAGTTCGCCGGGCGCCATGCGCACCCACTGCTCGTTGTCGGTGAGCGGTTCGGTGGCAATTACCGAGACCACGTCGTCGGGCGTGGTGTGCTCGGCGAAGTTGACCGTCAGCTCGGCATCCGAGAGGCTGGCCCGGCCGAAAGGCGCCCGCCGAGTGATGTGGGCCAGCTTGGTGGAACAGTAGGTGTAGAGGTAGTCGCCGTCGGCCAGCAGCAGGTTGAAGACCCCCAGGCCGCGCAGCCGTTCACAGAGCCCGTGGAGCGTCCTCCAGAAGGCGTGACGCTGGGCGTCATCCTGCGGCAGATCGGGAAAGGCGCCGCGCAGCTCGCCGAGCAGCCAACAGAAGGCATGCTCGCTGTCGGTACTCCCCACCGGGCGATAGAAGGAGTGCACCAAGGCCTGCCAGTCGGCGAGCTGGCCATTGTGGGCGTAGCACCAGGGGCGGCCCCACATCTCGCGGACGAAGGGATGGGTGTTGGCCAGGCGCACCTGGCCGACATTGGCCTGTCGGATATGGCTGATGACGATGTTCGACTTGATCGGGTAGTCGCAGATCAGCCGGGCGATGGGGGAGTGCACCGAGGGGTGGGGATCACGGAAGTCGCGGTAGCCGCCCTCCTCGTAGAAGGCGATGCCCCAACCATCGCGGTGAGGCCCGGTCCCCCCGCCACGGTGCAGGAAGCCGGTGAAGCTGAAGCAGATGTCGGTGGGCACGTTGGCACTCATGCCCAAGAGCTCACACATGGGGTTCCTCCCGGCGCACGGGGCGCCGCGCACGGCGACGCCGGATCAGGCTGGCCACCAGCCACACAAGCACCATCAGCGCCACGGCGCCCCACAGGCGCGGGTCGCGGCGATGCGCCTCCCATAGCCGCTGCAGGCCCGGCACTCCCGCTTGCCAGAGGTCACGCGCCTTATCGGGCAGGCGATTGGCCCAGGCGACGAAGCGGTCGGCGGCGCGTTCGGCCGAGGTCTCGGGGGGCGGCAGTGAGGCGTCGCTGCGCTCTCCGTCCTCGACGCGCTCGGTGCCGAGGGTCGGCCCGGCCACGTCCGCCAGGTCGATACCGACCCGGCCCTCGGGATTGAGTATCAGGCGCGGCAGGGCCAGCTCGCGGGTCTCGCCATCCAGCTCGAGGGTGGCGGTCAGCAACAGCGGCTGACTCAGCTCCTCGTCGAGCTCGGGCAGCTCGAGGTGCCAGCGCGAGGACCCGACTGCCCGGGCCTCGAGACGTTCTCCCTGCAGCTCGCCCTGGATCTCGGTGTTGTCGCGATTCAGTCGGGGGTGCTCGGCGGCCAGCACCACCCGGCCCTCCTCGGGCCGATGCACCGCGCCGATGGCCGGCAGCACGTTCACCGCCTGCACGCGCTGGCGGTGGAACCCCTCCCCCTCGGCCCGAAACACCAGGCGCATGTTGCCGGTCAGGGCCGGCGCCGGCAGGCGGCCACGGAAGCGCCCCGCCTCGGCCTGCAAGGTGACCCGGGACTGTACCTCGCCCTCGGTGTCCTGCAGCGAGACCGAGAGGGTGGGTTCCTCGCCCGCCTCACCGAGGGGGTCACCGTCGCGCTCCACCCAGGCCTCCAGCGGCACCTCGAAGCCCAGATAGAGGGTGGTCGGCAGATCGGCGGTGCGCAGGTGGAGGGACGAGGCGACGTTGATGCGACTGCCCTCGCCTACCGGCCCTTCCAGACGCCACTCGCCAACCTGGGGGTCGGGCACCCGGATCAGGTCGAAGCGGGGCTCCACCCGCCAACGGATGCCGTCCGGTGCCTCGTCGGCCCCATAGCGCGTGCCGTCCGGCGCGACCAGGGTCAGGGGGGCATCATCGGGCTCGTGGAAGACTAGCGCCGAGAAGGTTTCCACACCGTCGTCGATGACGAAGCGCCCCTCCTCCAGCGGTACCTGGTCGGCGGGGAAGATACGCTCGACGATGTCGAGGAAGGCGCCGAGCAGCCTCTCGGGATTCTCCGCGAGTGCCGCCAGCCCGCCGGTGGACTGGGCCAACCGCTCCACCAGGGCCAGGTCGGCCTGGTCGGAGAAGGCGATGGCATGGATGGTCACGCCCTGGTCGGCCAGTTCGGCGGCGAGTTCGTCCACCAGCCGACGACGCGAGGCATCGTCGACCTCGGGCTTGGCACCCCGGGCCGGTGACAGGTCGATCATGCCATCGGTGAGCAGCACCAGATGCCGCCAGCCGTTGGCCTCGGCGCTTGCCGCCTCGCGCAGGGCCACCTCGATATCGGTGTACTGCTGGTAATCCTGCAGGGCCGGCGGCAGGGCCAGGGCCCGGTCGCGCCAGGCCTCATCCACCTCGCCCAGCGGCAGGGGGTTGTCGACCGTCTCACCGAAGGTCCAGACGCCCGCCGTGGCGCCGTTGGGTAACAGCGCCACCAGCATGTCCAGGGCGCTGAGCGCCAGCCGGTCGGGGTCGTTCTCCTTCATGCTGCCGGAGACATCGACCACCACCCGGACGTCCGGTCGCTCCTCTTCGCCGACCTGGGCCGGCGCCACGCTCGCCCACAGCCACAGGGCACAGCCGATGGCCAGTAGCCAGGTCAGCCGGCCAAAGGGCCTTTCCATGCCGTAGCCGCCCATCGGGGCTCCTTAGCCGATCATCGGCTCCTGGCGCTCGCCCCGGCCACCTCGGCGGTGGCCGGAGGACGCTCCGTCATCCATGTCCACGTAGTCATCGTCGTCGAGGGTGTCGCGATGGCGGCCACGCCACCACAGCAGCAGCCCCACCACGACACCCAGCCCGGCCCCCACCGCGACCAGCAGGGCAGCCGGCATGAGGGCCGCGCCGTTGCCCTCGAGGAAGGCCATGGCCGCCACCACCACCGCCGGGGCGAAGCCGGAGTAGAACTCGCCCTCCTCCAGCAGCGGCAGGCGGAAATGGGCCGGTGTCCACATCACGCCGGCCACCAGCCAGGTGATCACCAGCCGCGGCAACCGCGGCAGAAAGGCCAGCCCCAGGTAGCCGGTCAGCAGCACCACCAGCGACAACACGACATAGACCAGCCATAGTAGGGATATCGAATCCGAAATCAGCATCACGCCCTCGCGACCTGTGCGTCCACGACGCACGTTCTTGAAAATACACTGAGTATGGTACATCTCGCGCAATGAAAGCACAGCCGCCACGTGACCAGGCCACCGCGACGCCTGCCGACGACCCCGTTACCCGCTTCCATCACGCCGACGACCCGGCGTGGCACTGGCTGGAGAACCGTGATGATCCGACGGTCACCGACTTCCTGGAGGCGGCCAACCGGGAGTCGCGCCGCTGGTTCTCCCCCCTCGACGACCTGGTCGAGCGCCTCTACCACGGCCATCTGGCTCGCCGCGAACTGGCCGTCCACGGGCTCAGGACGCCGCTGGATCACTACACGGTGTGGAGCGAGACGGCGGTAGACGCCGACTACCCGGTCTGGTGGCGCCATCCCAATGGCGACCCCGATGCCGCGGAGTGCTTCCTGGACCTGCAGGCCAGGGCCAGCGAGCACGACTTCCTCGAGGTGGGCGACATGGCCCTCTCCCCGGACGAGGCCTGGCTCGCCTGGACCGAGGACACCCGCGGCGACGAGACCTATACGCTCTACCTCAAGCACCTGCCCGGCGGTGAACCCGGGATACTGCTCGAGGAGATCGGCCCCGAGATCGGCTGGGCCGAGGACAACGCCACCCTGCTCTTCACCCGCTATGACGCCACCCAGCGCCCGGAGAGCATCTGGCGCCTGCCCCTGGAGGCCGGCAGGGCCGGCGAGCCGGCACTGGTGCTGCGCGAGGAGGACCCGGAGTTCTGGCTGGGCCTCGGCAAGACCCGTTCCCGCGAGTGGCTGGTCCTGGAGAGCGCCTCCAAGGACACCAGCGAGAGTCACCTGATCCCCGCCCGGGCGCCGAGCACCGCGCCGCACTGCTTCCGCCCCCGGGAAAGCGGGGTGGAATACGCCCTGGACCACCGCCCGGGGCACTTCTATGTACTGCACAACCGCGAGGCCACCCATTTCAGGCTGGACGTGCTGGCCGAGCAGCAGCTGGGCGAAGCCGACCCCGCCAGCGCCTGGCAGCCACTGCTCCCTCATCGCGACGATGACACCCTGGAGGGCGTCGACGCCTTCGACTGGGGGCTGGTGGTCACCGAGCGCGACCACCACGAAGCCCAGGTGCACCTGCGCGTCCTCGAGCTGGATGCCGACCACGCCATCACCCGCGACGAACGACTGCCACTGCCGGAGCTGCCCTGCAGCCTTTCACTGGGCGACGCGCCCCACTTCGATACCCGCCGCCTGCGCCTGCGCGAGGAGTCCTTCACCCTGCCGGTGACCTGGCTCGAGCATGATCTCGACAGCGGCCAGCGACGCCTCCTCAAGCAGCAGCCCATCCATGGCGACCTGAGGCCCGAGCAGCTGGTCTGCGAGCGGCTCTGGGCGACCTCCCACGATGGGGAACGGGTCCCGGTCTCGGTGGTCATGCGCGCGGACCTGGCCGGCCACCCGCTGCCCACCCTGCTCTACGGCTACGGCGCCTACGGCGAGGTGCTCGATCCCTGGTTCTCGATCGCAAGGCTGGAGCTGCTGGCACGCGGCGCGGCCTTTGCCGTGGCGCATGTGCGCGGCGGTGGCGATCGCGGCGAGCCCTGGTACCTGGCCGGCAAGCTAGAACACAAGGCGAACAGCTTCCACGACTTCCTCGCCGCCCGCGACGCCTTGGTCGAAAAGGGCTTCAGCGACGGCGAGCGCATTGCGGCCTATGGCGCCAGTGCCGGGGGGCTGCTGGTCAGCGCCAGCCTCAACCTGGCCCCGGCGGCCTTCTGTGCCGCGGTCCTCGACGTGCCCTTCGTCGACGTGCTGCGCACCATGGAGAACCCCGACCTGCCGCTCACCACCGCGGAATACACCGAGTGGGGCGACCCCCGCGAGCCCGAGGCCCGCAGACGCATCGGCAACTACTCACCGCTGGACAACCTCTCGACACAGCCCTGGCCCGCGGTCTTCCTGCAGGGCAGCTGGCACGACACCCGGGTGCCCTACTGGGAACCCGCCAAGCTCTATGCCCGCCTCAAGGAACTGGGTCAAGACCAGGCCGGTGAAGGTGATACTTCCACTGACCGCCCCGCGGTTGGCCGCCCGGCGGAGGGCCGCCCCATCCTCCTGCGCACCGACATGGCCGCCGGCCACGGCGGAGCCTCGGGACGCTTCAAGGCCTGGCACGACAACGCCCGCCAGGATGCCTTCATCCTCTGGGCACTGGGGCTCGAGGGCAGGGACAGCTGACCCTGATCTCCTGATAAAAAGGGACCCGGCCGAGGCCGGGTCCCTTGCGTGCCACTCAGGCTGCTGAGGCGTCAGCTGCCACCGCCGGCACCGCCGCCAGCGCCGCCACCGGCACCGCCGCCAGCGCCGCCACCGGCACCGCCGCCAGCGCCGCCACCGGCACCACCGCCGGAACCACCGCCAGCACCACCGCCGGAGCCACCGCCGGAGCCACCGCCGGAGCCACCGCCGGAGCCACCGCCGGAGCCACCGCCGGAGCCACCGCCGGAGCCGCCACCGGCGCCGCCGCCATCACCCCCTCCAAAGTGGTCATCGCCACTACTACCATTGCCATCATCGCCGCCGCCGTCATCGCCGCCGCCATCATCGCCGCCGCCATCATCGCCGCCGCCATCATCGCCGCCGCCATCATCGCCGCCGCCATCATCGCCGCCGCCATCATCGCCGTCGCCATCATCGCCGCCGCCATCATCGCCGCCGCCATCATCGCCGCCGCCATCATCGCCGCCGCCATCATCGCCGCCGCCATCATCGCCGCCGCCGTCATCGCCGCCGCCGTCATCGCCGCCGCCGTCATCGCCGCCGCCGTCATCGCCGCCGCCGTCATCGCCGCCGCCGTCATCGCCGCCGCCATCATCGCCGGCGCCATCATCGCCGGCGCCATCATCGACGATACCACCGCCGGCCCCACCACCGGTCCCTGGCGCAGAACCGCCGTCACCTCCGGTGCCGAGACCGGCGGTGGCGTCGTTACCAGCCCCGGGCGGAAAGAGCAGCAACAACTCCTCGGGGCTCTGCCGTGTCGAAAACCACGCCAGCAGCTGCTCCATCTCCTGGTCGTCGAGCACCCTGCCCTCGTACATGAGGTCATTGAACATCGCGGCCAACTCGTCGTCGCTGAGCGGATCCGCGCCCCATGGGGACGACTGTGCCGACGCGCCGGATGACGCCAGGGCTCCCATCGCCACCACCAGTGCCAGCTTCCTGAAGCCTTTCATGATTCTTCCCCTCTGCGTTATCCCGTGCTCCCGGGGTTGCCCCGTCACACTCGCCATGCACAACAAACTGTTACACACTGCACAGCATCGTAGCCGCCCATGAACCGCGCCATAGGACGGACAGATGAAACAACCATCACAGAAAGATGAATCGTGATGCCTACCTGGGTACGAGGGATCTCATACGTCGAGAGAGCGGCTGACGAGCCACTTCAGGCATCGATGGGCAGGATGGCGATGATGTGCTCCTCGAGCTCCTCCTCGGGAACCTCGCGCTGCGAGACGGCGAAGCTGCGCACGCTGATGCCCTTGCGGTGCATGCGCGCCGGCCCGCCGGCGATCAATGGATGCCAGGCGGCGAGCTTGCGGCCTTCCGCCACTCGCCGGTAGGCGCAGGATCGCGGCAACCAGCGGAAATCGTCGATGCGTTCAGGGGTCAGTTGTGTGCAGTCGGGCACCCTCGCGAAGCGATGGGCGTAGTCGCTGCAGCGACAGCTATGAATATCCAGCAGCTCGCAGGCGACATTGAGCACCGCCAGGTCACCGGACGCCTCGTCCTGGAACTTGAGCAGGCAGCACTGGCCGCAACCGTCGCACAGCGCCTCCCACTCCTCGTCGGTGAGCTCCTCCAGGTCGAAGCGCTCCCAGAACCGTTCTCTCATGAGCTCTCCTATCCGGCGCGGGACACGATTCAGCGAGCTTCAAGTGTCGCCGGGCGGTATTCTGCGGGGTTCGCGCGTCACCGGGCGCGTTAAGCGGGGTTCGCGCGTCACCGGGCGCGTTAAACTAGTACCGCGCCTCGGTGGGGGTGCGGTAGAGGTCCAGCAGGTACTCCTCCTTGGCCGGCGGCATCTGCAGGTAGTAACCCTTGTCGCGGATGGCGGCCATGACGTCCGTGGCCCTGGCTCGACCCAGTGATCGCTCGGGGGTGAGGATCAGGGTCATGGCCGACAGCGGCTTGCCGAACTGCTCGAGCAGCGCCTTGGGCACTTCCACGAGGCCCTGGCGCTTGTCCACGTAGAGATACATCTGCTCCTTGCGCGCGCTCTTGAAGACCTCGCACAGCAGCTTGTCACCCCGCATGCGGTCATCGCTCATCGGGATACCTCCTCGAGGGCCGCTTTCAGGCCCGCCTTCAGTCGCTCACCACGCCAGCCGCCGGGCAGCGGCAGCGGCTGGCCCGTGAGATCGGCGCCCACCAGGGCCTCCAGGTCACGGCGCTTCAGCAGCACCTCGGGTGCCACCCCAAGCGCCTCCGCCTCGGCATTCACCACTCTCTTCAGTGCCTTGAGGCGCTGCTTGAACTCGGGGGCCATCGGCGAGAGCGGCGCCGGCGGCAGGTCGCGCTCGTCGACGTTCAACGCCTCGCGGACCAGCCTCAGCAAGTCATCGCCCTCGCGCTTGACCAGGGGCGGCTTGAGGCCCTCGACCCGGGCCAGCTCGAAGCGGTTCTCCGGCAACTGCTCGGCGATAGCGTAGAGCAGCCGGTCAGGCACCAGCCACCCCCGTGGCACATCGCGGCGCCGGGCCTCACCCTCGCGCCAGCGGGTCAGGCGTCGATAGGCCTCCACCTGACGCGGCGCGAGCCGCCACAGCTGCCGATGGCGCAGGTACCACTGGCCATCGGTAGCGTCGCTGCGGGCCGACTGGGCCACCAGGTCGGCACAGTCCGCCTCGACCCAGGCCCGTCGCTCCTGACGCTCCAGCGCCTCGCGCTGGTGCTGCCACACCTCCAGCAGGTAAACCACATCGAGGGCGGCATAGAGCATCTGGGTCTCGCTGAGCGGGCGCTTGAGCCAATCCGAGCGGGTCTCGTCCTTGGGCAGGGTCTCGCCGACCCAGGTCTCCACCAGCTTCTGGTAGCCCATGGAGGGCACCTCGCCAAGCAGCGACTGGGCGATCTGGGTGTCAACAAGCGGCGCTACCGGCACGCCGGCCCAGTGGGCGAAGACCTCGAGGTCCTCGCTGGAGGCATGCAGCAGCTTGAGGGGGCCCGACGAGAGCAGGCGCCGGAAGGCCTCGGTACAGGCCACCTCCAGGGGGTCCACCAGGAAGGCGGGGCCGCCCGCGGTGAACTGGATCAGCGCCGGCACCGGGTGGAAGGTGCTCTCGCGGAAGAACTCGGTGTCAAGGGCGATGACCTCGGCCGACGCCACCTCGGCGCAGGCGGCATCCAGGGCCTCGGGGGTATCGATCCAGCGAATCTCGGGAGTCAATGGCATGCAGGATTCCGGCAGGGAAAGGAGCGTCACTCGCCCCGGAAGGGCAGGCGACCATTGAAGGCGCGGCTCAGGGTACCACCGTCGACGTACTCGAGCTCACCGCCCATGGGCACGCCGTAGGCCAGCCGCGAGAGCCTCACGCCCAGGGGCGAGAGCTGGGCGGCGATGTAGTGGGCGGTCGCCTCGCCCTCCACGGTGGGGTTGGTGGCGAGCACCACCTCCTCCACGCCACCCTCGGCGACGCGCGCCTCGAGCTGGTCGAGGCCGATGTCCTCGGGGCCGATGCCGTCCAGCGGCGAGAGGTGGCCATGCAGCACGAAGTAGCGACCGCGGTAACCGCCGGCCTCCTCGATGGCGAGCTGATCGGCGGGGGACTCCACCACGCAGAGCAGATCCTCATCGCGCCGTGCACTGATGCAGATGCTGCAGACGTCCTCCTCGGTGAGGGTCCGGCAGCGTCGACAGTAGCCGACCTGCTCCAGCGCCAAGCCCAGTACCTCCACCAGGCGCCGGCCACCGTCGCGGTCACGCTCGAGCAGGTGCATGGCCATGCGCTGGGCCGTCTTGGGCCCGACACCCGGCAGCACGCGCAGCGACTCCATCAGTCTCTCGACCAGCGGGGAAAAGCTCATCGGCGGTCCATCTCGGTGTCGCTCAGAAGGGCATCTTGAAGCCCGGCGGCAGGTTGAGGCCGGCGGTGGCCTCCTCCATCTTGGCCTTGGAGCTGGCCTCGACCTTGCGTACGGCGTCGTTCACGGCGGCGGCCAGCAGGTCCTCGAGCAGTTCCTTGTCCTCTTCCATGACGCTCGGGTCGATGTCGACCTTGCTCACGTCATGGCGTCCGTTCATGGTCACCTTGACCATGCCGGCCCCGGCCTCGCCCTGGACCTCGGCCTTGGCGACCTCCTCCTGGACGCGCTGCATCTTCTCCTGCATCTCCTGGGCCTGCTTCATCAGGTTGCCCATTCCACCCTTCATCATGGCGGATTCCTCTCGTGGTTGATGTGTTCGGTGGCAGCGGCGCGGCTCAACCGCGAGCCCCGGCATCGGCGGGCTTGACCGTGGATTCGATCAGCCGCGCACCGAAGGCCTGCTGCAGTTTCTGTACATGGGGGTCACGGCTCAAGGCTTCAATCGCCTCGGCATGGCGCTGGGCGGCCAGACGGTCGGCCTGCTGCTTCGGGGTCTCGACCTCCGTGGGCATCGCGCCCGGCTCGAGCGCCAGGCGGCGCTCGACCCCGATGGCCGCCAGCGCCTCGCGAATGCGCGTCACGTGGACCTCGGCCTGCATCGCCTCCTGGGAGGGGTCTAGGCGCAGCGTCAGCTGCTCGCCGTCGTCGGCTTCGACCACGCAGTGGGCGGCCAGGTTGCGGGTCAGCCCGCCCAGCCCCAGCGAATCGAAACGGGCCAGCCAGTCGGCGTGGCCGAAGAGTCCCTCCACAGGGGATGGAGGGGCAGCCGGAGATTCGGGGGCCTGCACCTCGGCGGTCGCTGATTCCGGCATCACCTGCTGTCCCGGCGGGTCCGGGATCTCGGTAGCGGGCGACGCGAATGGCTCTGGCGTGCCTGGCCCGGGCTCACTCCCAGGCACTGCGGGTGTCGACACTTGTGTGCCCTGCTCTTCCCGCTCGTCCTGCTCTTCCCGCTCACCCTGCTCTTCCCAGGGCGGCGCAGCGTCCCGCGACGACGCCGTCACGGGCTCGGCGGCCGGCGCCGGTGGGGGGATGTCGGGAGGCGGGCTGGCCACCGAGGTCTCGTCGGCGGTCTCGGGCGACGCCTGGGCGGGCCGGGGTGAGGGATGATTCCCCTCCGGGGCCGGCCCGCCCTGCGGGGACGGCTCACCGTCCGGCCCCGCGCCATCGGGACCTCCCTGGCCGCGCAGGGGCAGCGGCGTCTGCGCGGGACGCGGCACGCCCTGGGGGCGGAAGGCCAGCATGCGCAGCAGGGTCATCTCCAGGGCGGTACGCAGGTCCGGGGCATGCTCCATGTCGCCACGCCCCTGGATGCCAATCTGGTAGTAGAGCTGGATGTCTTCGGCGGTGAAGCGCGCGGCAAGCGCGAGCAGCGCCTCGCGGTCGCCATGGCCGTTGTCGACGGCGTCGGGCACCATCTGGGCGATGGCCAGGCGGTGGAGCACGCCGGTGATGTCATCCAGCACCGCGGCGAAGTCCGGGCCCTGCTCGGCCAGGGCGGCCACCTCGGCGAGCAGCCGAGGGGCATCCACCGCGGCCAGCGCCTCGACCAGCGCCAGCACATGGCGATGGTCGAGGGTGCCGAGCATCGCCGCCACATCGGCATGGCGCACCTCCCCCTGGCCGAAGGCGATCGCCTGGTCGGTGAGGCTCATGGCATCGCGCATGGAGCCCTCGGCGGCCTTGCCCAGCAGCCACAGGGCACTCTCCTCGAAGGACACCCCCTCGGCCTCGAGCACCTTGGCCAGGTGGCCGACGATGCGCTCGGGCGGCATGTGCTTGAGGGTGAACTGCAGGCAGCGCGACAGCACCGTGGGGGGCAGCTTCTGCGGGTCGGTGGTCGCCAGCAGGAACTTCACATGGGGCGGCGGCTCCTCCAGGGTCTTGAGCAGGGCATTGAAGCTGCTGGTGGAGAGCATGTGCACCTCGTCGATGAGGTACACCTTGTAGCGTCCCTGGGTCGGCGCGTACTGAACGTTGTCGAGCAGTTCGCGGGTATCCTCCACCTTGGTGCGTGAGGCGGCGTCGACCTCGATCAGGTCGACGAAGCGCCCCTCGTCGATGGAGCGACAGCTGTCGCACTCGCCGCAGGGTGTCGAGGTCACGCCCGCGTCGCCCTGGCCATTCGCGGTGCAGTTCAGGCACTTGGCCAGGATCCGTGCCAGGGTGGTCTTGCCTACCCCGCGGGTCCCGGTGAACAGGTAGGCATGGTGCAGGCGCCCCTGGTCCAGGGCATTGACCAGCGCGCGCTGGACATGCTCCTGGCCGACCAGTTCATGGAAGGTACGCGGTCGCCACTTGCGGGCCAGAACCTGATAGCTCATGCAGCGCGGAATCCTTGCGGTAAAGCGAACGGCAGCTGTGGGGTGACGGACGCCGATAGCCTGCATGGACCGGGCCCGATGTCCGACTGGAACCGGTCATTCTAGCGACCGGGGCGCCCTGCGGGAAGCCGCGCCCGACTCAGGCCTCGCGAACCAGTCCCCCGCCGCCCCAGCGCTGCTCGAACTGCTCGGCGGTGAGCGGCGGACTCAGGTAGTCGCCCTGATAGGCGGGACACCCCAGGGTCCGCAGGAAGGCCAGCTGCTCGGCGGTCTCCACCCCCTCGGCGATCACATCCAGCCCTAGGCGCTCGGCGATCGACAGGATGGCGGCGACGATCGTCTCGTCGTCGGGGTCACCCGGCACATCGGCGACGAAGGACTGGTCGATCTTCAGGCACTGCACCGGCAGACGCTTGAGGTAGGAGAGCGAGGAGTAGCCGGTACCGAAATCGTCCACGGCCAGCTCGACGCCCAGCAGGCGCAGGCCGCGCAGCCGCTCGAGCCCCTCGTCGGCATGGCCGATCACGAAGCCTTCGGTGATCTCGAGCTCCAGACGCGAGGGCGACAGCCCGCTCTCGTGCAGCGCGGCCCGCACATCGCCCACGATGTCGCCCTGCACCACCTGCAGCCCCGAGAGGTTGACCGAGATGCGCAGCGGCAGCCCCCTCAGCTCCCACTGCCGCGCCTGATGACAGGCCTCCCGCAGCACCCAGCGGCCGATCGCATGGATCAGGCCGGCTTCCTCGGCCAGGGCGATGAAGCGCCCGGGGCCGACCAGCTCGCCCTCGGGCGTCGTCCAGCGCACCAGGGCCTCGGCCCCGAACACCTGGTCGCCCGCCACCCTGGCCTGGGGCTGGAAGTGCAGCACCAGCTCGTCACGCTCGAGGGCACGGCGCAGCCCGGTATCCATGGCGAAGCGCTCGCGGCTCGCCTCGCCCAGTTCGGGGGTGAAGAACTGCCAGGTATTGCGCTTGAGCGCCTTGGCCCCGTACATGGCGGTATCGGCGTGCTGGATCAGCTCCTCGGCACTGCGCCCGTCGCGCGGATAGACGCTGATGCCGATGGAGACCCCGATGAAGATCTCGTGCTCATCGATCTCGAAGGGCTGCACCAGGGCATCGATCAGTTTCTGTGCCACCCGACCGGCATCGGCGGGCTCCTGAAGGTGCTCCATCACCAGCAGGAACTCGTCTCCCCCCAGCCGCCCCAGCGCGTCCTCGTCGCGCACCACCCCGGCCAGGCGCTGGCCCACCGCCTGGAGCAGGCGATCCCCCAGCGGGTGGCCCAGGCTGTCGTTGATACCCTTGAAGTGGTCCAGGTCGAGAAACAGCACGGCCAGCTGTCCATGCGCCGCTTCCGCACGTTCCAGGGCCATGCTGAGTCGCTCATTGAGGTACGCGCGGTTGGACAGGCCGGTCAGGGGATCATAGTTGGCCGAGATGCGCAGCCGCCCGGCCTGGTCGGTGATGCGCGACAGCAGCGGACTGATGGTGCGTGCCGTGACGAAGGCGCCCAGGGCCATCAACACCAGCACCAGGATGGCGGGCCAGCGCAGCTCGTGGTAGGCCGAGCCTAAGAACGCCCGGGCGGGAATCTGCACCAGCAGCCCCCAGCCGCGGGAAGCCAGGGGCACATGCACCAGCACCCGTCCACCCCACCAGCCGCCCTCACGGAATAGCCCGGCCTGTCCCCGCTCCAGGGCCTCGCGGACCCGGTCGGACACCAAGGGGGACGAGTCGGCCAGCGTCAACGCCCTCTCCCCGTCCACCGCCAGCAGGGTCTCGCCGGACGGCCCCAGCAGCCACTGCCGGGAGTCGCCGGCGAAGCGAGTGGCATCGGCGAGCAGCGCCGTGATGCCCGACGGGTCGAAATAGAGCACGTCGGTACCGATGCGTTCGCTGTCCATGGAGATGATCGGCGCCGCCACCTCCAGAAGCAGTTCATCGTCCTGCCTGACCAGTCGAAGGGGGCCGGGCCGGGTGGCCTCCGCTTGCTCAGGGCCCGGCGACGGCGAGGGCGTGCGACCGATCGTCACCAGCGGCTGGCCCACCGGGCCGAGCCGCACCAGCCCTACCAGGTCGGGGGACTGCAGCATGGCATCCACCAGGCGCGGGGTGGTGAAGGCGACCAGCGACTGACGATCCAGGGCCTGCTGGGCATAGCGCGCCAGGCGGCGGCGGATCTCCGTGCGGCTGGTGAACTGCCTGGCCAGGTCCCGGTAGCGCGCCAGCAGGTGCTCCAGGGATTCCGCCTGGGCCGAGGCACTGATCAGGGTATTGGTCTCCAGCGCCTGACGATGGGCCTGGAACAGCGGCCAAGCCGTGGCGAGGCCCACCAGGGACCCGGTGACCAGGATACCGAGCATGGCCAGCAGCACGATGCGCCGCTGCGATCGCCTCATCACTGCGGGTCACCACGGCGCCTGCACGTCGCGATAGGAGCCCACGGGAACCCGACATCTCGCCTCGCCAAGACGGCATTATCAATCCACGGATGGTTGTACATTCTCGTTCCCGCTTCAGGCGCTCCTCGATATCACAGTGTCGCCCCTCCCGGCGCGAACGCCAAGGCTCAAGAGGCCTCGAAACCGCGCAGCACGTTCAGCGCATTGAGGCCGGTCTCGCATACCCGTTGGAGCACCGGGTCGGCCCGCTCGGGGCACTCGCAGGGGGTCACCGGTTGCCCGCCATCCAGTTCCGTGCGGGCTCGGCGCTGCGACAGCCGCAAGGGAAGGCGCAGAGGGTCGTCAACCGGGATATTCCCGCAGCAGGTCGTGACCACAGGCGCGAATGAACTCCAGGGCCCGGGCATGCTTCCAGTCCTCGCGATAGACCAGCCCGAAACTGAAATCGATCTCAGGGGCGAACGGCAGCATTACCACCCCATCTCGCCGGGAAAGCTGGTCGGTGGCGGTGATCGGGTTCATGACGCTGATCCCGACGCCGTTGGCCACCAGCGCGGTGATGGCCCCGATATTGGCCTCGGTCTTGCCGGCGATATGGATGCCATGCGTGGCGGCCAGGTTGAGCAGTGGGTCGGCGCCGACATTGGGCTGGTTGCTGATCACCAGATACTGGTCCTCGAGATCCCCGACGCTAACCGCTGTGCGGGACGCCAGGGGATGCCCCTTGGGAATCAGGCAGCGGGCCTGGGTGGTCAGCCACTCCTCGACCCGCAGCACACGAGAGGTGGCCGGCAGCGTCACGAAGCCGATGTCGGCATGGCCGGACTCCACCTCCCGGAGCACATCGTGGCTCGACATCATGTCGAAGCTGATGCTGAAGCCGCGGTTGTCCTCGAGCAGCGCGGCGATCAGCCGCGGCACGAAGCCGAACGCCAGCCCGGGGATGGCCGCAATGCGCAGCCGCGAGGTGCCGAACTCCTTGAGGGCCAGCACACTGTGGCGCAGCTCCTCGATGTTGCCCATCAGGCGCAGAATCTCCTCGTAGAGCTCGCGCGCCTCGGGGGTGGCCACCAGGCGGTTCTTCTCGCGCAGGAACAGCGCGAGCCCCAGGTTCTGCTCCAGTTGGGACAGCGACCGGCTGACCCCCGACTGGGTGATGCCGAGCGTTCGCGCCGCCTGGGAGGCGCTGCCCGCCTCGAACAGCGTCTTGAAGATGGCGAGCGCCTTGAGCGAATGAATGTTGACGTCAGTCATGATTAAAAGTCATTGAATACGGTAAAAACATCATATCTTGAAATATCTTCTCGTGGCTACCTAGACTGACGTCATCCGCACTACACAACCACAACGGATCGACAAGATGACGACCTCCCCCCTGTTCTACCAGGCCGGTCCCGCGATGCCGGAAGTCAGCCATGGCCAAGGTGTCTTCCTGTGGGACACCCAGGGCAAGGAGTATCTGGACGGCTGCTCCGGT
The DNA here is from genome assembly GCF_023554995.1 of Halomonas gemina. Lineage (GTDB taxonomy): Bacteria > Pseudomonadota > Gammaproteobacteria > Pseudomonadales > Halomonadaceae > Halomonas > Halomonas gemina. The sequence goes on along the minus strand of NZ_JAMJPK010000004.1, from coordinate 264,640 downwards.
GCCATCTCCTGCAACCTGGGCCATGGCCGCGAGGATATCCGCGACGCCATGCTGGCTCAGCTCGACCGTGTCGCATTCACCTACCGGACCCAGTTCGAGAATGCGCCCGCGGTGGCACTGGCCGAAGCACTGGTCGAGATGACCGAGGGTGAACTGGAGAAGGTGTTCTTCGTCTCCAGCGGCTCCGAGGCCGTCGAGTCGGCCATCAAGCTGGCCCGCCAGTACGTGGTCGCGCGTGGCGAGTCCCGTCGCCGCCACTTCGTGTCGCTGCGTCCCTCCTATCATGGCAGCACCCTGGGGGCGCTGGGCCTTACCGGCTATCAGCCGCTGGAGGCTCCCTTCGCCAGCATCACCCCCGGTTCCATCAAGGTGCTTGGCCCGGACTTCTATCGCCAGCGGGACGACGACCGCGACGCCCATATCCGCCGGGTGCTCGACGAGACCCGCGCGGCAATAGAAGCCGCCGGTGGCGACACCATCATCGCCATCGTGGTCGAACCCGTCGGCGGTGCCAGCACCGGGGCACGCCTGGTCGACAAGGCCTACCTGGAAGGCCTGCGTGCACTGTGCGACGAATTCGGCTGCCTGCTGATCTTCGACGAGGTGCTGAGTGGCGTAGGCCGAACGGGCACCTGGTTCGCCTACCAGCAGTGGGGCGTGGCGCCCGACCTGCTGACCACCGCCAAGGGGCTGGGGGCCGGCTACTATCCGGTAGGGGCGCTGCTGTGCCGCAGCGAGATCGTCGAGACGGTGATGGCCAACGGCGGTTTTCAGCATGGTCACACCTATGCCGGCAACCCGCTGGCCTGTGCCACCGGCCTGGCCGCCGTCGAGGCGATCCGCCGCGAGGGCCTGCTGGACAACGTCAGGGCCCGCGGCGCTCAGCTCCAGCAGGGACTCGAGTCGCTCCAGTCACGCTATTCCTGGATCGGCGACGTGCGCGGCCTCGGCCTGCTGTGGGGGGTGGAGCTGGTCATGGACCCCGTGGAGCGGACGCCCTTCCCCGCCGCTTCCAATCTCTTCGCCGAGATGACGGCGCTGGCCAAGGAGGAAGGGCTGCTGATCTATCCCCGGCGCCCCCTGAACGGCCTGGCCGGCGACCACTTCCTGGTCGGCCCGCCCTTCACCATCAGTGAGAGCGAGGCCGAGCTGCTGCTGGAGCGGCTCAGCCGTGCCCTCGACCGGCTCGACCGGGAGGTGGTGGCACCGCTGCTCGATGACGTCGCCGCTGCTACCGCCAACGGAATCACAGGCTGAGACCTCATGACCCTGCTCAACCAGAAACATACAACGATCGAGGCGGCCATCGCCACCATCCCCGATGGGGCCTCGATCATGGTCGGCGGCTTCGGCTCGCCAGGCACGCCCTTCGCCCTGCTCGACGAGCTGCTGGCCCAGGGCCAGTCGCACCTGACGCTGATCAAGAACGACGCCAACGAGCCGGATATCGGCATCGGCCGGCTGATCCGCGCCGGTCGCGTCGACCGGCTGATCACCTCGCACATCGGGCTCAACCGGATCGCCATCGAGGAGATGAACCAGGGCCGCCTGGCCGTGGAGATGCACCCCCAAGGCCTGCTGGCCGAGAAGATCCGCTGTGCCGGCGCTGGCCACTACGGTTTCCTGACCGATATCGGTCTGGACACCGAGATCGCCGAGGGGCGCCGCGAGATCGAGTGCGACGGCCGGACCTGGGCCATCGAGCCCGCTATCCGGGCCGACGTGGCCCTCGTCCATGCCGACCTGGCCGATGCCTACGGCAACCTCGTCTATCGCGGCACCGCCATCAACTTCAACCCGCTGATGGCCATGGCGGCCGACCGGGTGATCGCCCAGGCCTTCCGGGTCGAGGCACCCGGCTACCTGGCACCCGAGACGATCCATACGCCCTGTGCCTTCGTGAGCCGGGTCGTGCGGGTCGATGAAACCACCAGCGAGCAGGGGAGGCGCACCCATGTCGTCTGATCAGGAAAGGATGCTCGCCCGCGCCGCCCGTGAGGTGGTGCCCGGCCAGATCGTCAACCTCGGCATCGGACTGCCCACCAGGCTGTTCCATTACCTGCCGCCGGAGATGGAAGTGCTGGTGCACTCAGAGAACGGCGTGCTGGGCTGCCAGCCCCTCGCCAATGGCGGTGAGCCCGACCTCGAGATGATCGATTCGGGCGGGGCCTACATCGGCACCCGCCCCGGCGCCAGCGTGTTCGACAGTGCGCTCTCCTTTGCGATGATCCGCCGCAGCCGGGTGGACGTCACCTTCATGGGCGCCTTCGAGGTCGACCAGCAGGGCAACCTGGCCAACTGGAAGATCCCCGGCAAGTTCTCTCCGGGCATCGGCGGTGCCATGGAGCTCGCCCAGAAGGTCGACACCCTGGTGGTGCTCTGCTCGCACAATGACAAGCAGGGCAACCCCAAGATCCTGCGGCAGTGTCGCTTGCCGCTCACGGCGCCACGCTGCGTCTCGCGCATAATCACCGAGAAGGCGGTGATGGAAGTGACCGATGCCGGACTCGAGGTGATCGATATTGCCGAGGGGCTGGAGGTAGCGGCGCTGCGCGCGGCCACCGAGGCCGAGTTGATCATCGACGAACACCGTCTGGGGAGATTCTGATGCTCACCGCCACGGAAGAACGCATCCTCGCGTGCTGCGAGTCCCTGATGGGGGACACCCTGGAACTGACCCGGGACCTGGTCCGCGGCTACAGCGTGCTGGGCCAGGAGCATGGGGCACTCGCCACCATGGAGCACTGGCTCAAGCGGCTGGACCTGCCGGTGGAGCGAGTGCCCCTCGATGCGCCGGGCTTCGCCGACCACCCTCACCGGGTACCGACCACCTGGTCGAACGAGGGACGCCACAATGTGGTCTCCCGGCTCAACCCGACCGCCGACAAGCCCCACCTGGTGCTCAACGGCCACCTGGACGTGGTGCCAGCCGAACCCACCGACATGTGGTCACGGCTCCCCTGGGAACCCTGGGAGCAGGATGGCTGGCTGTATGGCCGAGGCGCCGGGGACATGAAGGCCGGCATCGCCGCCATGGTGATGGCGGTGCAGGCCGTTCGCCAGGCCGGCGTCGAGGTGGACTTCCCGCTGACCCTGCAGACCGTGATCGAGGAGGAGTGCACCGGTAACGGCGCCCTGGCCTGCCTGCACCAGGGCTACAGCGGGGACTTCGTGCTGATCCCCGAGCCCTTCGGCGCGCAGATCTACAGCGGCCAGGTGGGCGTGCTGTGGTTCCGCATGCGCATCGATGGTGTGCCGGCCCATGTGCTCGACACCCGCGCCGGCAGCAATGCCATCGAGACGCTGCAGGGCTACCTGCCGGCGTTCAAGGCACTGGAAGCCGAGATCAACGCCCTGCCCCGTCCCGCGCCCTACGAGGCCCTGGACCGCCCCTTCAACCTCAGCATCGGCAAGATCGAGGGCGGCAACTGGGCCTCCAGCGTGCCGGCCCACGCGATCCTCGAGGGACGGGTCGGCTTCCCGCCGGGCATGACGCCCGACCAGATCATGACACGGGTCCGCCAGGTCATCGCCGACCACCATCGATCCATGAACGACGGCTCGCCCGCGCCCCGGGTCGAGTTCCATGGCTTTCGTTCAGAAGGCCACCTGGTCGACCTGGAGACCCCCGGCATCCGCCTGCTGTCGCGCTGCCACGAAGACCTGGTCGGCGAACCGCCGGCCCACTACCTCTCGACCTGCACCACCGACCTGCGCGCCTTCCATGTGTCCGGGGGCATCAACGGCACCTGCTATGGCCCGGTCGCCCAGCGCATCCATGGGGTCGATGAATGTGTCGAGATCGACTCCATCCGTCGAGTGCTGACCACCTACGCCCTGTTCATCAGTCGTTGGGCCAACGGCGATGTCACCCCAGGGAGCCCCTCATGAACGCCGCCTACCTCGTCGACTACGCCCGCAGCGCCTTCACCCGCGCCCACCCCCGCAAGCCCGAGGTCGACGCCTGGTCGGGCCAGCGCGGCGACGCCCTGCTGGGCCAGGTGATCGACGCCCTGCTGACCCGTCGCGGGATCCAGGGTGAGCTCATCGAGGACCTCAGCGTCGGCTGCGCGCTGCCGGTCAAGGAGCAGTGGAGCTTCGGCGGCCGCTATCCGCAGTGGCTCTCCCGGCTGGGGCTTGGCTGCGCCTCGCGTCAGATCGACCAGCAGTGCGGCTCGAGCCTGGCGGCCCTGCGCGGCACGGTGCGCGAGATCCAGGTCGGTGCCATCCAGGCCGGCGTGGCCGGTGGCTTCGAGAACATGTCGCGCGTGCCGATGGGTCCGAGCCTCTTCCAGGAAGGCGTACTGACGGTCCCCGAGGCGCTCCAGGGCAACGACGAGCTCGACCTGACCGTGGCCATGAACATGGGCCTGACCGCCGAGCGTCTGGCCCGGGAAAGCGGGATCTCCCGGGAGGCCATGGATGCCTTCGCCCTGCGCTCCCACCAGCGTGCCGCCCGGGCCGAGCAGGACGGCTGGTTCGATGGTGAGCGGCTGACGCTGGCCAATCCGGCCGGCGAGGCGGTGGCACGCGACGCCAACATCCGCCCCGACACCACCCTGGAACGCCTTGCCGGTCTCGACCCGGCGTTCGTCGAAGGCGGCCAGGTCACCGCCGGCAACAGCTCACCGCTCACCTCCGGTGCCGGCGCGGCGCTGGTGATGAACGAATCTACCCTGGTTCGCCACGGCCTCTCGCCCCTGGCGAGGGTGGTCGAGGTGGTCGACTGCGGTGTGATGCCGGAACGCATGGGCGCCGGCGCGGCCAAGGCGATCGAACGGGTGCTGACCGCCACCGGCCTGAGAATCGACGATATCGATGCCTGGGAGATCAACGAGGCCTTCAGCGCCGTGCCGCTCTATGCCATGGATACGCTGGGCCTCGACCCCGCGCGCGTGAACATCTTCGGCGGGGCGCTGGCACTGGGCCATCCCTTGGGCGCCACCGGCATCCGACTGGCCGGCACCCTCGCCCGCACCCTCCACCATCGAGGGGGACGCTACGGCTGCGCCGCTGCCTGCATCGGCGGCGGACAGGGCATCGCCTTGCTGCTCGAACGCGCGTGACACGCGCAGGCAACGTCCTGCGCCTCATCCCCATGAGCCACCACCAGGAGGTAATTGCCGCACAACGAGATGTAACGTCGATAACCTTACCCAGCGGTTCCATGACCCAATGACCCAACAAGCCCATAACCCAAGAAACCCACAACAAGCAGGCATTGATATGACAATTCACAACAGGTCTTTTCACCGTCCCTTCATCGGCGCCCTGGCGCTGCTCGGCGCCCTGTCCCTGGTCAGCTTGCCGGCCCAGGCCCGGGACCTTCCCGAGATCAAGGAGGATGTCTTCCAGGTCGCCAATTCCGGCGCCTACCCGCCCTTCAGCTACGTGGATACGGCCGGCAACCTGGTCGGTTTCGATGTGGATATCGCCGAGGCCCTGGCGGAAAAGATGGGCGTCGAGGTCAACATCCAGACATCGCCCTGGAACGGCATCGTCGCCGCCCTGGCGGGCGGGCGTTTCGACGCCTGCATCTGCAGCATGAGCGCCACCGAGGAACGCAGGAAGGCCGTCGACTTCACCGACCCCTACTACCGCTCGGGACTCTCCATCTGGGTGCGCGAAGAGACCGATGACGTCAGCAGCATCGATGACTTCGAGGGCAAGCGAGTCGGTTCGACACTCGGCGAGACCGGCAACCAGTGGGCCACCGAGAAGGCCGAGGGAAGGTGGCGCAACCAGACCTTCCAGGGACTGCCCGACATGCTCAATGGCCTCACCACCGGCCGCATCGATGTCATGGTCGCCGATGACATTCCCGTCTATGTCGCGCTCAACGAGGACGATATCCCCATCAAGCAGGTCGATGTGGGCGACCTGCCCCGCTTCCCGGCCGCTATCGCTGTCCAGAAAGGTTCCCCGCAGCTCAAGGAGGCACTCAACACGGCACTGGCAGAGATTCGCGCGGATGGCACCTACCAGGAGATCGTCGACGAGTGGATCGGCGCAGGGGTCGAATTCAACTGACGGGATAGACACAGCAGGGCACAAGCCCTGCTGCCCCCCACCCTTCCTGACACCACGACAACAGGATAGAAGGGATCATGGACATCAATCTGATGATCGAGATCGCGCCGCTGCTGGTGAAGGCGGCGTGGGTGACCGTGGACATCTCCGCGCGCGCCCTGGTCTTCGGCTTCTTTATCGCCTCGGCGCTGGTGGCACTACGCACCTCGCGAATCCCGCCCATTCGCTGGCTGGCCCGCTCCTATATCAGCGTGGTGCGCGGCACGCCCTATTTCGTGCAGCTGCTGCTGGTCTTCTACGGCGGACCCGCCATCGGCCTGCGCCTGGACCCCTTCACCTGTGGTGTGGTGGTCGGCGCCTTCAATATCGGGGCCTACATGAGCGAGGCCATCCGCGGCGCCATCGAGTCGGTGGAGAGTGGCCAGAACGAGGCATCGCGCTCCCTGGGCTTCGGTCGCCTGGAAACCCTGCAGTACATCATCCTGCCCCAGGCGGCCGGTCTGATGATCCGCTCGGTCGGGGTGCTGGCCATCATTCTGGTCAAGAACTCCTCGCTGGTATCGATCATCTCGGTAATCGAGCTGACCTATCAGGCCCAGCGGCTGATCGGCTCCACCTACAAGCCCCTGGAAGTTTTCACGCTCAGTGCCCTGATGTACATCATCATCATCTATGCGGTGATGGGCATCGTGGAGTTCCTCTATCGCCGAGCCACGCGCTACACCTTCCTGTAACACTTACTGGGCGCCTTACCGGGCCACAACAACCAGGATAGCCCCATGGAATTCGACTTCAGCCCCGTCATTGACTACCTGCCCACGCTTCTGCAGGGCGTCGGCGTCACCTTGCTGATCGGCCTGGCCGTCACCGTGATGTCGGTGATCGGCGGCCAGATCGTGGCGGTCATCTCGCTGTATACCCGCAAGGTCGTCAGCTGGCCGCTGCGCTTCTTCATCTGGCTGTTCATGACCACACCGCTGCTGCTGCAGCTGTATTTCCTGTATTTCGGGATCGGCGAGTGGATACTCATACCGGCGATCGTGGTGGGGGTGCTGGGTCTGGGCTTTCACTACATGGCCTATAACGCCGACATCTTCATTGCCACCATCAGATCGGTATCGAGCGGCCAGTACGAGGCATCGCGCTCGCTGGGTTTCGGGCACCTGGCCACGCTGTTCTACGTGATTCTTCCCCAGGCCTTCTATCGCGCCCTGCCCCAGCTGAGCAACAACATGATCATCATGGTCAAGGATATCTCGGTGCTTTCCGCCATCGGCATAGGGGAGATGGTCTATGTCTCGCAGTACGCCATCAGCGTGACCTTCCGCCCCTTCGAGTTCTACATCACCATCGCCGTCATCTACTACCTGATCAATCTGATGATGGAGGCCGGCCAGTCGTGGATCGAACGCCGTGCCGCCTATCGCCGCTAACCTGCACTGCAGACGAGGTTCTCGCATGACACAGACGACAGATACCCCGATGGTCGAGCTCAAGGGCGTCAAGAAACGCTTCGGTGACCTGGAAGTGCTCAAAGGCATCGACTTGCGGGTCGACCGCGGCAGGATCATCTCCATCATCGGCCCGTCAGGCTCGGGCAAGAGTACCCTGCTGCGCTCCGTCAACAACCTGGAAGTGATCGACGAGGGCAGCATCCTGCTGGATGGCATGCAGGTCAATCGTCCCGACCTGAAGGGCCTGGCCTACGAAAGGCACATCAACCACATCCGCCAGAACATGGGCATGGTATTTCAGCACTTCAATCTGTTTCCCCACCTTTCGACACTGGAAAACGTGACCCTGGCACCCAGGAAGCTCAAGGGCATGAACGCCAGTGGCGCCCGAGAGCTCGGCATGGAACTGCTTGAGCGCGTGGGCCTGGCGGACAAGGCACAGGCCTACCCCAGCTCCCTCTCCGGGGGCCAGAAACAGCGGGTGGCCATCGCCCGGGCGCTGGCCATGCAGCCCAAGGTCATGCTCTTCGACGAGGCCACCTCGGCGCTCGACCCCGAACTGGTCGAGGAGGTTAACCTCGTCATGAAGGGTCTGGCCGAAGAACACATGACCATGCTGATCGTTACCCACGAGATGACTTTCGCGCGCGACGTTTCCGACTGGGCAATGTTCATGGATGGCGGCGTGGTGGTCGAGGCCAACACCCCTGAGAACCTTTTCAGCCATCCCGACCAGGAACGCACCCAACACTTCCTGCGCAAGCACCTGGGAGCGCAAGCCTGAGCAGTACGCTCGCTTTTCTGTCGACCTGGCTCAGGCCCCCAGCGCCTGGCGCTCGAGCTCCTGCCGCATGGCGTCATCCAGCCCCAGCGCGCCACCCAGCTGGTCGAGCCAGGCCCGCTCCATGGGGTTCTGGTCGTCGGTCACCGCCACGCTGACCAGGTACATCTCGCGAGCGGCCTGAGGGGAATCCGACTGCCGGGCCAGCGCCGCGGCATCCAGTGGCGCCTCGAGCTGGCGCTGCACCCAGTCGTGCAGCTCGGCATCCGCGCCCAGCCCATCGATCTGCTCGGTGATCAGGGCACGCTCGCGATCATCGATATGGCCGTCGGCCCGCGCCGCCATGATCACCGCCTGCAGCAATTCCAGGCTGCGCTGCTCCCGCGCCCTGCCCTCCAGTTGCTCCATGGCAGGGCCTTCCCGGGCGGTGTCGGCCTGCGCATCGCCGCGGGAGTTCTGCCAGGCCTTCCAGGCCAGCATGCCGACGCCGGCAATGGCACCGTACTTGATGGCCTTGCCGCCCAGCTTGCGGCCACGCTTGGAGCCGACCAACAGCCCCAGGGCACCGCCGCCGAGCAGGCTCTTCACATCGACCCCGCTGCCCTGCCCCGCCTCCCGGCCGCCGCCCCCGCCGAACTGCGAGGAGAGGCTGTCGATCATCCCCTGGACATTCAGGCCGCCGCCCGACTGGCCGCTGCCCTGCTGGCCACCGCCGGCCTGCTTCATGATCTGTTCGAGTATACGGCTCGCGTTCATGGTAATTCTCTCCCGGTGACAGGCAGTAAAGGCCTCAGAGGGCGGCACAAGGCTCTCAGTAACACGAGATTAGCACCCCTCGCCGCAAGGCAGGAAGCAGCAGGATGCGTCACGCCAGACAGCGCGAGGCGCGTTTCACCAAACCGTCACTGCCGGTGGGAACGCATGGGTCGGCATGCCATGAACCTGGGAGGGCAGGCGGAAGGGATGATACCGAGTTGGAATAGCCCCTGACGGGTTCGAATGTCGCAGGAGGGAGGTTGCCGGGCTTGCTGGGGCACAGGGCCCTGCTTTCGACGGAGCCACTGGCGAGAAGCGCCCTTGAATCCATGCCATGCCCGGAAATGGAGGCGGCCCCGACAGCCACATCCCGGCACACGCGTCCACCACTACCGTTGCTCCCTTCCGGGCCTGGCGGGGTTTGCGGTCTAGCGTTGCGGGAGGACCGACGGGGCCACCACAGCAGGATGCCAGAGGCATCACTTGCTCAAGGCCGACTCAGGCCGGCATCGAGCGGGGCGCACTATATCAATGCCCGTCGCCGACCACAAGGGCGGAAGCATGCAGCCCGGCTGGCCGGGGCTGCAAGGGTGAGGAACTCGCTTTCCTCGTGTATGGTAATTGGAAAATTGACGTCCAATGCTTATCACGGAGGCGAACCATGAAGAAGGATCCGAACAAGGGCTATATTGCCCAGCTGGGCTGGAGCCTGAATGCCATCGAAGCCGCCGAGAACTTCGATCGACGCTATGTCGTGGTCGCCCCTGACTGGGCAGAGGAGTACTGCCAGAAGCACAATATCCCCTATGTGCCCTGGAACTTCGAGCGCCTCAACGACCGCTCGATGGAGATCGCCGAGACCCTCAACGAGATGGGCGTCGACGTGGCCATCCCCATGTTCGAGGAGACCGTGGAGTGGGCCGGCGCCATCAACTCGGTACTGCTCGACAACCCGCGCCTCTACGGCCAGTCGCTGCTGCTGCGTGACAAGGCGCTGATGAAGCGTCGTGCGCAGCTCGGCGGCATCCGTGTCGGCATCTTCGAGGAGGCCCACGACAAGGAGGACGTCGTGCGCTTCCTCAAGCGGGTCAACCAGACCCTGCTCAAGCTCGACGGCGACCCCAACGATCCCATCCACCTCAAGGCGTTCGACAAGGCCGGCTGCCTGGGCCACCGGGTGATCCGCACCCCGGACGAGGTCGATACCATCCCCGACGAGGAGTTCCCGGTGCTGATGGAGTCGCACCTGGACGGCTGGGAGTTCGCCGTGGAGGCCTGGATCCACAACGGCAAGATCGTCTTCCTCAATATCTCCGAATACGTGACGCTGGGCTACTCGGTGTTCGTGCCGGCCTCACCGGAGCTGGAGCACTATCGCCCCCAGATCACCGCCCAGATCGAGAAGCTGATCAAGGCCTTCGACATCGAGTTCGGCCTGATCCACCCCGAGTACTTCGTCACCAACGACGGCGAGATGTACTTCGGCGAGGTGGCCTACCGTCCGCCGGGCTTCAAGGTCTTCGAACTGCTCGAGCGGGTCTACGGCTTCAATGCCTACCAGGCCACCATGCTGGTGTTCGACCCCAAGGCCAGCGACGAGGAGGTCAAGGCCTTCTTCCCGAAGGAGGTGGTGGATGCCGACGGCTTTGCCGGCTGCTTCGGGGTCTATCCGCGCCGCCGCGTGGTCAGCAAGCTGGAGATTCCCGAAGAGGTCGAGGACGACCCCTACTTCGAGTCCCACGAGCTGACGCCGCCCATGGAGGAGACCGTCACCAAGCGGACCGCCTTCGGTACCCACTGGGGCCTGGTCTACTTCAAGGGCGATGAAGCGGCACGCATGAAGGAACTGCTCAAGCACATGGAAGAGCTTGATTTCTATGTCTGATACAGGCGTCATGGTTAATATGACAGCCTGACGACAAGGAGTCGGCGTGACTACGCCTCGAAATATGCAAGACGCCAGTACGCCGCCACCGGCCAGTGACAAGCTCGCTGGCCTGCTCAAGAAGCTCGATGAAGCCATCACCCTGCTCGCCCAGGCACGCGAGTTCGCCAAGCCGGGCAAGCTGCCCCGGGTGCTCGATACCGCCCGGCGAGTCATGCTGCAGGAAGGCGGCTGCGAAGCCATCGAGCAACGGGCTAGGGTTCTCGAGGAGGCCGGGGTCTTTCTCGGCTCCGACTGGGAGACCCCCCAGTACCTGGTACCGTCCCTCACCACCCATGCGCTGAAGAGCGCCGACCCCAACATCGTGGTGATCGAGGCGATCAGCGAGCTGCGGATCCTCGCCGTGGCCAAGGGGGACTACCTCCATCCCCTGCTCTCCGAGGAGCAGGCCCACCATTACCTTACCCAGGTGATGGCACTCAATCTCTGGCTGCTGTTCGGCACACCCACCGAGGCCGAACGGGAGACCCAGGGGCGTCTGGCACAGCTGCCCCGCCACCTGTTCCACCACCTGGCCGAGCGCATCGGCTACGAGCACGTGATCGACCGGTTGATCGCCGAGATCTGGCGGATCCTGCAGCAACGGCCGATCCAGGTCGACACGATCAAGCAGATGATCACCCAGATCGCCATCTGTCAGGCCAATCCGGAGATCGACCTGGGCACCAGCGGCCATGGGGCCGACCGCCTGGTCAGCTCGCTGTTCGGTCCCACCCATGCGTGCCGCGAGGACCCCGGCATCGACACCTACCGCGAGCGCCTGTCGAGCATGGACAACAGCGCCCTGCAGTACGAGGCCACCGGCTTCGCCCGGGCCATGCACGACACCAGCCTGGTCTCGCCCTACCATGCCGTGCTGCTGCGCTACCTGCTCGACCACAGCGACCACCTGCTCGCCGAGGCCCTGGGGCTGTCGTCCACCGGACGGGACTGCCTGCTCTGCTATCGCGAGCTGGTCCATGCGCTGATCCGTGGCGCGGTGTACCCGACCACGCCCCAGGCGGTCTACGGGCTGGCCCTGTTGCTCGAGCGCGGCATCCTCTACCAGCCCCCGGTGGCCCCGGCCATGTGGCGCCAGCTGGGGCTGAGGCTCTCTGACTGGTCCGAGGCCAGGCTCAACCTGGCCTTCGGCGACAGCACATCACCGCGTGCCCGCCTGCTGGAAGGCGTGCTGTGCATGCTCGGTCTGCCACTGGGCGTGGGCCAGGGCAACAACCCGACCTGCCAGTCCGCCCGAGCGCTCTCCATGTGGGCCTACAACGACCCGGACTACCTGCTGCAGATGGTCACCTGGGCGGCGCGTGACGACGAGATCATCATGCACTTCGAGGGCATGCCCCTCTCCTCCATGGCCAGCCTCTCCGGGGTGGCCAAGGAGCTGCCGATGGATCTGGACCCGGTCTCGCTGCTGGTCGTGCCGCACCTGGACCGCATCTATGCCGAGATGGGACGGCGCTGCAGCGACCGCGAGGGCGACCCGCACCGCTGGGTCAACCCGGAGTTCCACGGCTGGTGGTCGGGCCGCGGCTTTCGTATCAACGTCGACGTGGCCACCGGCCAGTTGCACGAACTGGACGACTTCCTGCGTCACTTCTATGCCAGCTACCACCCCTACTACAACGGCAACCAGCCGCTGATTCACCCTCAGCCGGCCGGCATCGCCGTGACCGACAGCGCGGCTCGCTTCATCGGCTGGCATGCCATCACGCTGCTGCGCGTCACGCTCGACCCCAGCGATACCATGCGGGTCTACTTCTACAACCCCAATAACGACAGTGGCCAGGACTGGGGCGACGGCATCGAGGTCAGCACCGCCGGCAACGGCGAACGCTTCGGCGAGTCCTCGCTGCCCTTCGAGCAGTTCGCCTCGCGCCTCTACATCTTCCACTACGACCCGCTGGAACGGGGCGAGCTGGCCAAGATCACCCAGGAGGAGCTCGACCGGGTGATCGGCTACATCCACCGCAGCTGGGGGGCCGACCGGATTCCCCCTACCGAGCTGCAGGCCGACGAGGGGCCGTAAGGCCCCCTCTGCCCCGCCGATGCAACGCCTCGACCAGCTGCTCCTCTCCCAGGGCCTGGCCCGCTCCCGTACCCGCGCCCAGCGGCTGATCCGTCATGGCCGGGTTCGGCTGGCCGACGGCGGCACGCCACTCAGGAAACCCGGCGAGAAGCTGCCCGAGGATACCCGGCTGAGCGTCGAGGAGGATCCCGAGGAGCGCTATGTCTCCCGTGCGGGACTCAAGCTGGAGGCGCTGATCGAGGCGCTCGGCCTGACGCTCTCGGACCGCCTGGTGCTGGACGTGGGCCAGTCCACCGGCGGCTTCACCGACTGCGCCCTGCGCTATGGTGCCCGCCACGTGGTCGGCGTGGAGGTCGGCCATGACCAGCTCGCCCCCTCGCTGCGTGACGATCCCCGAGTGACTTGCCTGGAGGGGCTCAACGCGCGCGCCATGGCCGGCGAGCCGCGGCTGCGGGCGACCTTCGATGCCCTGGCGGCGGCGGGCCCCGACCTGGCCGTGATGGATGTCTCCTTCATCTCCCAGACGCTGATCCTGCCGGACCTCGCCGCCCTGCTGCCGGCAGGCGGCGAGCTGCTGAGCCTGGTCAAGCCCCAGTTCGAGCTGGGCCCGGGCGGCGTCAACCCGCGCGGCCTGGTGACAGACCCCGGTCGCTATGCCGAAGTGGAGGCGCGACTCCGCGACTGCTGTGCCGGGCTCGGCTTCGAGATCCTGCACTGGCAACCGAGCCCGCTCCTCGGCGGGGACGGCAACCGGGAATTCCTGCTCCACGCCGTCAAGCGCTGACAGGGCCACGCCGCTTGGCGCAGCCCCTTCGCCCCCGGGTCCTGCCGCCTAACGCCCGGCGTCGCCACCGCCGACATCGCCACTATCGAGGTCGCCCGGATCACCGCCGGTGCCGGGCGGCGGGAACGCCGGGTCGGTCACCCGGGCGGGCGTGGTCCGCCGTACCTGCCTGGCGGCCCCATCGGACCGGTGCAGCCAGATATCGAGCTGGTTGAAGGCGATATCGACGCCATGTTCGGCGAACAGCTCGCCGACCCGGCAGTTGATCTCGTCGGTGCCGAAGAGCCGGTCACCGAGGCTGTTGACGAAGATGCGCAGCTCGAAGTCCAGGGTGCTCTCGCCATAGCTCATGAAGAAGACCTGGGGTTCGGGATCGGCTAACACCCGCGGGTTCTCGTCGGCGGCCTCTCTCAGCAGGCGATGCACCAGCCGATGGTCCGAACCGTAGGCGACCCCGAAGCTGAGAATGACCCGCGTGACCGTGTCGGAGAGCGACCAGTTGATCAGCTGGTCGGTGATGAAGGTCTTGTTGGGGATGATGATCTCCTTGCGGTCGAAATCGGTCACCGTGGTGGCACGGATACGGATCTTGCTCACCGTGCCGGTGAGGTTGCCCAGGGTGATGGTGTCACCGATCCGCACCGGCCGCTCGAAGAGGATGATCAGCCCCGAGACGAAGTTGGCGAAGATCTCTTGCAGGCCGAAGCCCAGACCAACGCCCAACGCCGCGACCAGCCATTGCAGCTTGCTCCAGGAGACGCCCAGGGTCCCCAGGGCGGTCACCACCCCCCCGCCGACGATGGTGTAGGCGAGCAGCGAGCTGATGGCATAGGCGCTGCCCTGCTTGAGCTCCAGGCGGGAGAGCACGCTGACCTCAAGCAGGCCCGGCAGGTTGCGCGCCATCATCAGGGTAACCACCACCACCAGCAGCGCGGTGATGATGTCGGCCACCGAGACCATGCTCGCCACCGCCTCGGCCGCCTCGCCCTCCCCGGGCTCGATGAGGGTGACCTGCTCCAGGTAGCTGAAGACGGAGAGCAGGTCGGACCACACCAGGTAGAGCACCAGGATGAAGCCGATCAGCAGGATAAGCTTGGAGAGACGCAGCGACTGCTGGTTGACCTGCTCCATGTCCAGGGGAGGCTCCTCTACCACCTCCAGGCTGCCCTCGGCGCCCTCCTGGGCCTGGGCACGCCGCCGCGCCAGGGCCCGCCGATAGGCCAGGCGACGGGCCGCCACGGCCAGTCCGCGGACCACAGTGGCTTCCACCAGGATCCACAGCCCCATCAGGTAGAGGGTGACCACAAAGCGCCCCAGCAGGCTGAGCGCCGTGTATTCGAAGCCATAGATGATCAGCCCGGCCAGCACCAGCGGCACCAGCGCGATGGCAAGGCCCAGTACCAGGCGGAACAGCTTGACCCCGAAGAAGGGCACATGGGCCAGGATCAGCTTGGTCAGCACCAGGCTCATGGCCAGCAGGCCGCTCAGCAGCAGGCCCAGGGCCAGCGGCCGCTGGTTCAGGTCGACCCCCGCATCCCGGACCAGGGGGCCGACCAGCAGCACCGGCACCAGGGCCACCCCCAGCCACCGCAGCCAGCGGCGCAGGGCCGCCGCATAGCCGGGAGGCCAGTAGAAGTGTCGGGTCGCCACCCCGCCCTGGAACAGCAGGTTGCGGGCCCAGCCGATCACCGCCCAGGCCAGGGCCAGGTGGAGCAGCGCGTGCCCGATTCCCCACGCCACCATATCGCCCTCGCTGCCCATCAACAGCGCCAGACCGACGGCCAGCACGCACAGCGGGCCGAGCAGGGCCAGCAGGGCATTGAGGGCCACCGCCTGGGGGGTATGCCCCTGGGAGTCACTCTTGAGATGACCGACTTCCTGGTGCAGACGCGCCAGTTGCAAACGGATCCGCCGTCGCGCGGCAACCAGCCCCAGCGCCACCAGCAGCACCGGCAGGCCGAAGAGGGCCCGCGCATCCGGAAGCCCCCAGTTCACCGGCAGTGCCGCGCGCCACTCCCCCTCACGCCACTCCATGGCGAGGTTCTCAGGCAGGTTGCCCAGCCAGGCAAGACCCAGGGGCCGGCTGTTGGCGATCCAGAACAGTTGCTCATCGATGGTGGCACGCAGCTCATGGCTGGTCGCCAGCAACTGCTGCTGGTTGAGCTGCAGGTCGATGGCTGCGCTGAGCATCTCGCCATAGGCCTGTTCCAGCTGGTCGACCAGCTCGCGACGCGCCTGGTAGAGTTTGAGCAGCGAATCCACCAGGGCCGGCGAGGCCTCGGCGTCGGCCTCCTCGATGCGCTGGCGCGCCAACTGTTCGCCTTCGCGCAGCCGATCACGCTGTCGGCCGAGTTCGAACTGCTTGAGTCGCAGGTCGGCGATCTCGTCCTGCAGGTCACGCCGCACCTCCACCCGGGGTAGTGCCTGGCGCTGCTCGCGCAGGATTCGCGCCAGCAGTATGCTGCCGCGAATGGCATCGATCTGCTCATTGAGGCTGCGCTGCAGCTGGCGTACCCGGTCGAACTGGCGGCGCACCTCCAGGCCCTCCCGAACCAGGCGATTGGCCCGGTCGGTAGCGCGCAGCAATTCCAGGCTCATGGTGCGGTTGGTCTCCCGAGCCTGGCGAACCACGGGATGTCCGATGACGCCCTCATCCTCATCGCTGACCGCCTCGGCGATGGCCTGCTCCGACTCCTCGCGACGCCGCTGGTCGATGATGCCCTGGAGCATGGCCAGCCGGGCTTCCTGGCTGGCCACCTGACGCTCGAGAAGGTCGCGATGCTGCTGATCCAGCTCCCGCAGCCGGGTGTTGGTGGCGAGCTCGCGCTGATGAAGCTGCAGGGTCTGCTCGGCCAGCGCGCGTTCGATGAGCAGCTGCCAGCGCCGCGGATCATCCTCGGCGACCTGGCTGTCGTCCAGCTCCTCCAGCCGGCGCCGGCTCTCCTCGGCCCGCTGCATCGCCTCACCGATCGCCTGCTGGGCCCGCTCCGGCAGCGTCTGGGCACTCAGCAGCCGGGTGGAGACCTCGGCAAGGCGGTCCTGGAAACCCGACAGGGCTTCCTCGGCTTCCTGGCGGCGTTCCTCCAGGGCCTCGAGGGAGAGGGCCTCCAGCTCCTCGAAGCTCTCCTCCTGATCCGCCTGCTCCATCTTGCGCAGCTCCCGCTGCAGGCGCTCGAGCTCCTGGGGTGCTTTCTGGACGCGGGTCTCGAGGCGCGACAGCTCTTCCCTGACCGCCTCGAGGCGCTGCAGGGCCTCCAAGGCCGCATTCAGAGCCTCGATATCACGCTGCGCCCCCTCGCCGGAGGTCTCGCCCTCGGCCGGCTGGCGCTCCTCCAGGCGGGACTCGATCTCCTCGCGCGAGGGAAGATCCCGAGGGGTCTCCCGCTGCGGGGCGACCTCCTGGGCCAGCGTGGGGGAGGCGAACGCCAGCCACCCCAGCGCGCTAAGGAACACGAGCATCAGGGCGCGTCGGAAGGCAACCTTCAAGGAGCAGTGATGTTCAAGGACATTCAAGGGGCGGCCTCGGTTATGATGGACCCGTGACGATTCTCGATCCGCTGGGCCGGCATGGCAATGCTGCCTGTCACCCCGCAGGCACAGTTGACTTGCCGCCCCGGCGTGATAGAAACGGCCCATTGACCCTGACCAGGTGCCTGACGATGATGTCTGCCCAAATTCCCCTGCTCGCCGCCGCGCTGACGATGGCGAGCCTGAACATGACGGCCATGGCCGCCGAGCCATTAAGCGCGGCCGAGCGCGAGGCCATCGAGGCCCGCATCGCTGCCCTGCAGGAGGAGATGGGGGCGTTGCGTCGGCAACTGGCCGACGCTGATGGCCAGCGCACCCAGGCCGTTGCACTGGTCGAGGATGCCGCCGACCAGGAGCTCGAGGAAGCGGTGGACGAGCGACGCCAGCTCGAACGCGAGTCCGCCCAGAATCCCTTCGCCATCACCACTCACCGGCGCAACTACTGGTTCCCGCTGAGCTTTAACACCAGCCCGAACGACGAGGTCTTCCGCGACATCAGCGACAATGGCTCGCCCGACCGGGCGGAGATGAAGTTCCAGTTCAGTGCCAAGTTCAACCTGGTGGAGGATCTGTTCGGCCACTACGGCGGCGACCTGCACTTCGCCTACACCCAACGCAGCTGGTGGCAGGCCTACAATGCGGATGCTTCCTCCCCCTTCCGCGAGACCAACTTCGAGCCGGAAGTCTTCATCGACTTCGAGAACCGCGGGTCACTGCTGGGCTGGACCAACATCAACAACCGCCTGGGATTCAACCACCAGTCCAACGGTCGCTCCGACCCGCTGTCACGCAGCTGGAACCGGCTGATCCTCGAGTCTACCTTCGTCAACGATGACTGGGCGCTGAGCCTGGCGCCCCACTGGCGCATCCCGGAATCCTCGGATGATGACGACAACCCCGACATCCACAACTACCTCGGCTACGGCGACATCACCCTGGCCCATCAGCTCGACGGCGACGAGGAGCTCAGCTGGATGCTGCGCGGCAACCCGCACGAGGGCAATATCGGCACCCAGGTGGACTACTCCTGGCCCCTGTTCGGCAGCATCCGCGGCCACGTACAGTACTACTACGGCTATGGCGAGAGCCTGATCGACTACGACCAACGCAGCCACCGCCTGAGCCTGGGGTTCAGCCTCAACCCGCTGTTTTCCGCCGGTAGCCTGAAGCCCTAACCCTGAACCTGTTCAAGGTCGGATGCATTGAAGTCGCCCCGACGACTGCTATGCTGACCCTGTCATTCACCGTCAGAGGAAGACCCCGATGGCCAATCACACCCCCCGTACCAGCGAATCCACCCAGCAGCTGAAGGAAGACCTGCACCACCTGACCCAGACCGTCGAGGAGCTGGTCAATGCTACCGCCGATGACTCGCGCAGCAACATCAAGGAGCTGCGCGACCGCGCCGAGAAGCGCCTGAAGGATACCCGAGAGCGCCTAGAGGCTCGGGGAGAGCGCGTCTACGGCGAGGCCCGTGACACCGTCACCCAGCAGGCCGAAGCCTGCGACCGCTACGTCCATGACAACCCCTGGACCAGCATCGGCATCGGTGCCGCCATGGGGGTGGTGGTCGGCATGCTGATCGGGCGGCGCTGATGGCGGCGAGCCAGGGACCGGCTCAACGGCTGTTCGCCGCCGGCAAGCGGCTGCTCGGCACCCTGCTCGCCACCGGCGAGACGCGCCTGCGCCTCGCCGTGCTCGAGCTCGAGGAGGAGCGCGCCCGGCTGGTGGGCCTGCTGATGCTGGCCGGGTTGAGCCTTATCCTGCTGCTGTTGGGCATCGGCGTGCTCACCACGCTGGTGATTGTCGCCTTCTGGGAGACCCACCGCCTGGCCGCCATCGGCGTGAGCGCCCTGGTGCTGCTGGGCAGCGGGGGCCTGCTCGCCCTACGGGTGATGCAGCTGGCGCGCCGCCGCACCCTGCTGGCCGGCACCCTGCGTCACCTGGCCAGCGACCGCGAGCTGGTGGAGGCCTCGCGTGAATCGCGCTGAACGCCGGGCCCGCAAGGCCGAACTCGAGCACACCATCGAGCAGCAACGCATTGACCTGCTGGTAGCGGCCAGCCGCTGGCAGTCGGCGAGCCGCTCCATCGACCGAGGGTGGCAGACACTGTTGCGCTACAGGGTCCCGTTACTCCTGGTGGGCGGGGTGGTGATGTATCGCACCGTGAGACGCCCGGGTGGCGTCGTACGCCTCGCCGGTCGCCTGACCACCGGGGCACTGCTCGTCAAGAAGGCGCGCCGGCTGCTGCGCTGATCCCGCTGGCCCGATCGGCAACGCGCCGGCCCATCACCGCCCGAAGGAACCCTGCCATGTCCCTTGCCATTACCCTGCATCTCCTGGCCGCCGTGATCTGGGTCGGCGGCATGTTCTTCGCCTGGATGATCCTGCGGCCGGTAGCCGTGGAACTGTTCGAGCCTCCCCAGCGCCTGACCCTCTGGTACCGCGCCTTCCAGCGCTTCTTCCCCTGGGTCTGGGCCGCCGTGGTGGTGCTGCTGGCGACGGGGCTATGGATGCTCTTCGGGGTGTTCGGCGGCATGGGCGGCGCCGGCATACATGTCCACCTGATGCTGGTGTCGGGGCTGGCGATGATGGCGATCTTCCTACATATCTGGTTCGCCCCCTACCCTCGCCTGGGCAAGGCCATGGCCGCCGAGGATTGGCCCGCGGGTGGCCGGCAGCTGGGGCAGATCCGCCGGCTGATCGGCATCAACCTGATCCTGGGCCTGGCCACCGTGGCTATCGCCACCGGTGGACGCTTTCTCTGATCGCGACAGACTCCGTGACTAGATCATGTCCTCGTCCAGCGCCTTGGCGTGGCTCCCCGGCACCCATTTCATCCAGCCCTCGCCCCGGCTCAACCGCTTTTCCAGAAAGCGCCGGGTGCGGGCCTGGTTGTCGCTGTCGTCGCGTGCCCAGACCGCCAGGGTGGCCATGAACAGGGCCGTCAGGGCCACCTCCTCGACCTGGGCGCGGCGACTGCCGTAGCGGGCCTCCAGCCTGGCCGCCTCGCGCAGCCACTGGATGGTCCGTGACAGGTCGAAGAGCATCGGCACCCAGGTATGCAGGTGCGGCGGGTGCGCCTTGTGGCACAGCATCTGGACGGTGACTCGGCGATGGGCCGCAAAGGCGCCGAACCAGGCCAGCAGGCAGTGCTCGAGGCGCGAGCGCTCGGGCCAATCGGCGAATCCCTCGGGGGGCTCATCCAGCATCGCCTGCCAGCCCCTGCGGAACCAGGCATTGGCCACCGCATCGAGATCCCGGTACTCGGCCAGCAGCCGGCTCATCGGCAGCTCGAGGCGGGCGGCCACCTCGGTCAGGCGCACGGATTGCCAGCCTTCGACCTCGCCCTGGCGTACCGCCTCCATCATGATGCGCTCGCCGAGGGGTGTCTCGTCGCCCCTCGCGTCGCGGTGAACGGAAATCATGCTCATCTCGGCCCTCCCGGCGTCTCTCCTGCCTGAGAGCAGCATAGCCTCGAAGCACGGCGAAGGGGGGGTGATGCTAGAGCGCGTTACCGCAGGCCACTCCAGAGGCCCAGGCCCACTGGAAGTTGTGGCCACCGAGCTCGCCGGTGACGTCCAGCACCTCGCCGATAAAACGCAGCTGGGGCAGTGACGGGACGGCGAAGGTCTTCGACGAGACGGCCCGGGTATCCACGCCCCCCATGGTCACCTCGGCGGTCCGCCAGCCCTCCGTGCCGGCAGGCTTGACCCGCCAGGCAGTGAGGGCCTCGGCCCAGGCCTGCAAGCGGGCGTTGCCGTACTCGGCGAGCATCCCGTCGTCGTCATGCCACTCGACCAGCGCCTGGGCCAGGCGCTTCGGCAGATGCTCCCCCAGCCAGGTGGAAAGCCGCCGCCTGGGCGTCTCGCGGCGGGCACGGCAGAGCGCCTCGAAGACATCGAGCCCCGGCAACAGGTCGATGGCAAGCGTGTCACCGGGCTGCCAGACGCTGGAGATCTGCAGCATGGCGGGCCCCGAGAGCCCGCGATGGGTGAAGAGCATCGGCTCTCGGTAGGTCTTCCCGCGGCAGGTCGCGGCCACCTCGCAGCTGACCCCGGCCAGCGCCTCGGCACGCGCCTTCCACTGCGAGGTCAGGGTGAAGGGCACCAACGCGGCGCGGGTCTCGGTGACCGCCAGTCCGAACTGCCGGGCGATATCGTAACCGAAGCCGCTGGCCCCCATGGTGGGGATCGACAGCCCCCCGGTCGCCACCACCAGGGCCCCGCAGTCGATGGGCCCCAGCGGGGTCGAAAGCCGCATGCCCTCCCCGTGCCGTTCGACGCCCTGGACGGCGGTCTTGAGGCGCACCTCCACTCCTGCCCAGTCGCACTCGGTGAGCAGCACCCTGAGTATCTCCCTGGAAGAGTCGGCGCAGAACAGCTGCCCCGGGGTCTTCTCCACGTACTCCACGCCGTGGCGCTCCACCAGCTCGACGAAATGCTCGGGGCGATAGCGCTTGAGCGCCGAGATGCAGAAGGAAGGGTTCTCCGAATAGAAGTTCGCCGGCCCCGAGGCCAGGTGGGTGAAGTTGCAGCGCCCCCCGCCGGACATCAGGATCTTCCTGCCCGCCTTGTTGGCGTGGTCGACCACCAGCACCCGCCGTCCGGCGTAGCCGGCGGTCAGGGCACACATCAACCCGGCGGCACCGGCGCCGATCACCACCACATCGTATGTCACGACCTTGTTCTCCCGCGCCGAACCGATCCAGGCCGCGCATTCTAGCAGCCCGTCGCCGTGTCGCCGACCGCTGACCGCTGACCGCTGACCCGAGAGGGGGCAGCCTGTCACATTTCCCATATCTGTACATGTCTTGTACAGTTAAGGAATTCTCGAACGCTTGTGCATTGTTGTCACACTCTTCCGCTGCCAGGCGTTTAGGCTTCAGGGAAGCGACCCGACGGACCGGGCGCCCGCTCATCGCTCACCGACAAGACCGACAAGACCGACCACCCCATGATCCCATCGCGACCCCGCCTGCTCCTGCTCCTCGGCCTGGCAGCCTTGATGCTCTCCCCGATACTGGCCGCTCAGCAGCCCACCGCGGTGATCGCCGCCCGCGCCAGCATGGCAGCCTGGTCCGACCCCCTCGAGGCCCTGGGCACCCTGCACGCCGACGAGAGCGTGACGCTCTCGGCCACCGTCACCGACACCGTACGCGAGCTGAACTTCCGCGATGGCGAGACCGTCGAGGCCGGCCAGCTGCTGGTTAGACTGGCCGATGACGAGGCCCAGGCCGACCTGCGGGCCGCCCAGGCGCTGCGTGACGAGCGCCGCAATGCGGTGAACCGCCTGGCGCAGCTGGAGAATCGCAACCTGGCGCCGCGGGCCGACGTGGAGGATGCCCGGGCGCGGCTTCGCCAGGCCGAGGCGCAGATCCAAGCCCTGGAGGCCCGGCTGGCCGACTACCGAATCGACGCTCCCTTCGACGGCGTGGTGGGCTTTCGCAACGTCAGCGTCGGCGCCCTCGTCTCCCCGGGCACGGAACTGGTCACCCTGGACAAGCTGGACATCATGAAGCTCGACTTCACCCTCCCCGAGCTTGCCCTGGGCCAGGTGTCGCCCGGCCTGCCCTTGACCGCGGTCAGCGGCGCCTTCCCCGACGTCACCTTCGCGGGGGAGGTCGCCACCATCGGCGCCCGCGTCGACCCGGTCAGCCGTAGCGTCACGGTGCGCGCCGCGCTCGACAACCCCGATCACCGGCTGCGCCCCGGCATGCTGATGCGGGTAGTGGTCGAGCGCGCGCCGCGGGAGACCCTGGTGATGCCCGAGTCGGCCCTGATCCCTCAGGGCGAACGTCAGTTCGTGCTGGTACTGGACGAGGCGGACCAGTACCGGGTCGAGCGGCGCCGGGTAGTGATCGGTGCCCGCCGCGAGGGCGAGGTGGAGGTGCTCGAAGGACTTAAGGCCGGTGAGCTGGTGGTGGCCCACGGCACCGAGCGGGTGCGCGACGGCCAGCCGACCCGCCTGCTGGGCGTCCTCGATGACGACACCAGCATCCCCGAGCTGCTGCGCCGCGGGCGTGACGAGGCGGAGGCGAACGGCTGATGCGCCTCTCCGACGTTTCCGTACAACGGCCGGTGCTGGCGGTGGTGCTGGCGGCCCTGATCGTGGCCTTCGGGCTGCTGGCCCTGCAGCGCCTGCCGCTGCAGGAGTATCCCTCCATCGACCCGCCAGTGGTCGGCATCGACACCCGCTACCCAGGCGCCTCGGCCAGCGTGGTCGAGACGCGCATCACCCAGGTGCTGGAGGATAGCATCTCCGGCGTCTCCGGCATCGAGGTGATCTCCTCCTCCAGCGAGGACGGCCGTTCCAGCATCAGCGTGGAGTTCGGCCTGGACATGGACATCGACGCGGCCGCCAACGACATACGCGACCGCATCTCGGGTTCCCTGGACAACCTGCCCGATGAGGCGGACCCTCCGGAGGTGCAGAAGGCCGACTCCAGCTCCGACGTGGTGATCTGGCTGTCGCTGTCCGGCGAGGGCTACTCCATGGCCGAGCTTACCGACTACGCCAACCGCTTCCTGGTGGACCGCTTCTCGGTGCTGCGCGGGGTCTCCCAGGTGCGGGTCGGCGGGGGGCACGAGTACGCCATGCGGGTGTGGCTGAATGCCGATGCCCTGGCGGCTCGCGAGCTGACCGCCGGCGACGTGGAGGATGCCCTGCGCGCCGAGAACGTCGAACTGCCCGGCGGGGCCATCGAGTCCCGGGATCGCCAGTTCATCGTGCGCCTGCCACGCAACTTTGCCACCCCCGCGGACTTCCGCCACCTGGTGCTCGACCAGGGCAGCGACGGCTACCTGGTGCGCCTGGGCGACGTGGCCCGGGTGGAGATCGGCGCCGTGGAGGAGCGCACCATCTTCCGCGGCAACGGCACCCCCATGGTGGGGCTGGGCATGATGAAGCAGTCCACCGCCAACGTGCTGGAGATCTCCGAGGGGATTCAGGCCGAGATGGCGCGGGTGCAGGACAGCCTGCCCGAGGGCATGTCGCTGCGCCTCAACTTCGACTCCTCGGTGTTCGTCTCCGGGGCCATCTCCCAGGTGGTGCAGACCCTGTTCATCGCCATGGGCCTGGTGGTGGTGGCGATCTTCCTGTTCCTTGGCAACCTGCGCACCACCCTGATCCCGGCGGTCACGGTCCCCATCGCCCTGATCGGCACCTTCGCCGCCCTGGCGGTGATGGGCTTCACCATCAACCTGCTGACGCTGCTGGCGCTGGTGCTGGCCATCGGGCTGATCGTCGACGACGCCATCGTGGTGCTGGAGAACATCCACCGGCGCATGCATGACCATGGCGAGACCCCGCTGGTGGCCGCCTTCCGTGGCACCCGCCAGATCGCCTTCGCGGTGATCGCCACCACCCTGGTGCTGATCGCGGTGTTCGTGCCGCTGAGCTTCCTGCAGGGGGATATCGGCCGGCTGTTCTCGGAGTTCGCCCTGACCCTGGCCGCGGCCGTGGCGATCTCCAGCCTGCTGGCGCTGACTCTGACGCCGATGATGGCCTCCAAGATCCTCAAAGCGGACATGCTCGAGGGGCGCCTGGCCCACGCCGTGCAGTGGGCCCTGGAACACACGCGCTGTGTCTATCGCCGGCTGCTCGAGCGGGTCCTCAGGCTGCGCCTGCTGGTACTGGCGCTGTTCCTCGGCGTCATCGGCGGCATGGTGTGGCTGAACGGCGAGTTACCCAACGAGTACACTCCCCGGGAGGATCGCGGCAACTTCTGGGTGCTGGTCAACGGCCCGCCCGGCGCCACCTACGACTACATGCTCGACTACATGGACGAGATCGAGGCCCGACTGCTGCCCATGGTGGAGGCCGGGGAGATCGAGCGCGTGGTGGTCCGCGCGCCACGCGGCTGGGGCAACATCGAGACCTTCAACAGCGGCTTCGTGATCGTCAACCTGGCCGACTGGGGCAGCCGGCGCTCGGCCTGGGCGATCATGGACGAGGTCCGCCAGATGCTCAGTGACCTGCCCGGCGTGCGTGCCTTCCCGGTGATGCGCCAGGGCTTCGGGTCGAGCGTCGAGAAGCCCGTGCAGTTCGTGCTGGGGGGCGGCACCTATGAGCAGCTGGCCGAGTGGCGCGACACCCTGATGGCGCACATACGCGACGACAATCCGCGCCTGACCGGCCTGGACAGCGACTATGAGGAGAACCAGCCGCAGCTGCGCGTGGACATCGACTACACCCGCGCCGCCGCCCTGGGGGTCACCGTCACCGAGATCGGCCGTACCCTGGAGACGCTGCTGGGCGGACGCAGAGTGACCCGCTACGTGGACGACGGCGAGGAGTACGACGTGATCCTCGAGGGCGAGCCCGGTGCCCGGCCCAGCCCCTCCGCCCTGGAAAACATCCGGGTGCGCTCGCAGCGCAGCGGCGAGCTGATTCCCATGGGCAATCTGGTGTCCCTCAGCGACTTCGCCGGGCCCAGCACCCTCAACCGCTTCAACCGCATCCGCGCCATCACCCTCCAGGCCGACCTGGAAAGCGGCTACCCGCTCGGCGAGGCCCTGACGTACCTGGAGGCAACGGTGGACGAGATCCTGCCGCCCGAGGCCCAGACCGACCTCAAGGGGGCTTCCCGGGACTATCAGGAGGCCAGCGGCGCCACCGCCTTCCTGCTGGGGCTGGGCATCCTGGTGGTCTTCCTGGTGCTGGCCGGACAGTTCGAGAGCTTCGTGCACCCCTTCGTGATCATGCTCACCGTGCCCCTGGCGATCTGTGGTGCCCTGCTGGGGCTCTACCTCACCGGGCAGTCACTGAACATCTACAGCCAGGTGGGGCTGGTGATGCTGGTGGGGCTCGCCGCCAAGAACGGCATTCTGATCGTGGAGTTCGCCAACCAGCTGCGCGACCAGGGGGTGGCCTTCCACGAGGCCCTGGTGGAGGCCGCCGTGACTCGGCTGCGCCCGATCGTGATGACCGCCGTGACCACCATGGCCGGTGCGATCCCGCTGATCGTCTCCAGCGGCGCCGGCGCCGAGACCCGGCTGGTGATCGGCACAGTGATCCTCTGTGGCCTGGCCGCTGCCACTCTCTTCACCCTCTTCGTGGTCCCGGTGGCCTACGACCTGCTCGCGCGTCGCACCGGCTCACCGGGCGACGTGGCCCGCCGCCTGGAACGGGAGATGGGCGATACACCCGCCGGCTACTGACCCGGCGAGCCCTCAATCGAGTAGGAGGGGGAGTCACCTCCCCCGTCCTCTCACACCACCGGGCATACGGTTCCGTACCACGGCGGTTCATGAAGAATGGCTAAGTCCTCTTACCGTATCCAGTACCAAAATCAGGCCCAACCATTCGAACCACTTCTTCGGCAAGGCCTGGTTCATGTGCGAGGCCCCGGCATTCCACCAGGGGCCTCGTCCGTTTCCCGCTGACTTCCACGCCCGATGGGCCTCCAGACCCAGCACCAGGAGTTTCCGGCGCCGTGTTCTTGGGCGCTTCCACTGTCGCCAGATCACACCGCGCAGTCGCCGGCGTATCCAACCATCCAGCGCTTCCAGCGGACGCTTCACGTCGACGAGGCTGAAGTAGCTGGCCCATCCTCGCAGGACAGGCGCCAACTCTTCGATCACCCGTTGGAGGTTACGTCCCTTGCCACGCTTGAGGATCTCGCGGACACGCTGCATCAGGCGCTGCAAACTGGCCTTGGCCAGCGTCAGCCGTGGCAGCTTGTGCCGGGTCAGCGTGTAGCCCAGATACCCCCGGTTCCAAGGCCGGTCCACCGCGCTCTTGGCACGATTGACCGTGAGCCGGAGCGAATTCTCGAGAAAATCACTCAGACTGGTCATAACGCGCTCGCCCGCTCGTCGGCTCTTGACATACACCTGCATATCGTCGGCGTAGCGGCAGAAGCGGTGGCCGCGGCGCTCCAGTTCCTTGTCCACGTCGTCCAGCAGGATATTCGCCAGTAGCGGACTCAGCGGTCCGCCCTGGGGCGTACCCTGCTGGCGTGGCGCGGTCAGGCCATGCTGGAACATCCCGGCTTCCAGATAGCGTCGGATCAATCGCAGCACCCGCTTGTCGCGGACGCGGCGCGCGACCCGTGCCATCAGCAGGTCGTGGTTCACTCGGTCGAAGAAGGCTTCCAGGTCGAGGTCGACCATCCAGCGGTGGCCGGCAGCGACGTGTGCCTTCATGGCCGAGACGGCCTGCTGGGCGCTGCGCTTGGGACGGTAGCCGTAGCTCGATGCGGAGAAGCCCGGATCGAAGATCGGCGTCAGTACCTGCAACAGTGCCTGCTGGATCAGCCGGTCGCTGACCGTGGGAATGCCGAGCTGTCGCGTCCCGCACTTGGGCTTGGGAATCTCGTCGGGGCGGCCATCCGCGGCCCGGACTGGGCTGGGGTGGTACTCACCGGCTAACAACCGCTCGCGCAGCGTCGGCCAGCGTTCCTTCAGGTGGTCGGCCAGTTGGTGCACCGTCATGCCATCGGCACCCGGCGCGCCTTGGTTGGCGACTACCTTACGGTAAGCCTGCGCCATGTTGGCTTTATCAACCACGGCCTCCATGAGCAGGGTTGGCTCCGCTTTCGTCCACGATGACGACGCCGGGACCGTCTCGACACCCACCGGCTGGGACTCGGGGTACTGCCCCTGCCCCTCTGGGTGGGTGGCGGTATCAGCGCCACTTTCTGTCTTCATGATCGACCCTCGAGACGTCATCGCCTACTCGCGGTTCTTCATGTTCGGCCCTTGGTGCCGCGGTGAACCGACACGTACTATGGCCTCGGCTGACGTCTGGTGGCCCCTCCCGTCGCCTCTCGACGCCGGTAGCACCGTGGCAGACCACCAGACCTCCCAGGGTAAGACGCGCGACCTTCCCGCTTATGCCTGTCGGATTTACGTCATGGCGTTCCGTGCAAGTATCGGGCTTTGATGAGTGTCGCCATCTCACCCCGCCATGCCGCCTCATATCCGCTTCCTGTTCGTCAGGCCAGCGTTTTGCCTCGGGCTGCCTTCGGATTCCCCCTCGCGGGAGACACCCTTGCCGTCGGCTAACACTTCCCCTTGCCGGGCGTGCAGGGGACTTTCACCCCCAAGTCATTCCAAGGCACCACCCTCGGAAACAGCGCCAGTCA
Organism: Halomonas gemina; assembly: GCF_023554995.1. Lineage (GTDB taxonomy): Bacteria > Pseudomonadota > Gammaproteobacteria > Pseudomonadales > Halomonadaceae > Halomonas > Halomonas gemina. Next base: position 236,250 of record NZ_JAMJPK010000004.1, on the reverse strand, counting down.
GGCGCTGCGCGCCATGCCTGGCGCACGACGACAAAGGCCACCCCGAGAGGTGGCCTTATTCGCTGGCACCGGGTGGCGATTCAGCAGTCACCGATGCGCTGACCCTCCATGCTGGTGGTCATGTTGATCTGGCCCGCCGGCGAGTCGACCAGGATGTCGACGTTGCCTTCGACGCGCTCACCGAGGAAGTCCATGCGGCCGACGATGTTGGCCTCGCCGCCCTCGGCCCGGCAGATCATGCGGTAATCCAGGCCATCGACCGTGACCGCGTGCTCGAGCAGCTCGCAGCCCTCTTCCTCCTCGATGAAGCTGAACTCCTCGTCGTCGATATCGCCCTGGGCGATGCACTCCTGGTGGGTCTCGGTCTGGTCGGGGATCGGCAGGTCACCCTGCACGGAGGTGGTGCTGGTGAACTCCCACTGGCCCGGCTCGATGTTCGGGGACTCGGCCACGGCAGTCAGCGGCAGTGCCAGCAGCAGGCCGGCAAGAAGGGGACGGAACGACATGCGGGAATTCTCCCTGGTGGTGGATGGTATGCCACGCCCTCGGCATGGGCCCCAGCATAGCCCAATCGATGCCCGCCCCCAATCCGGCTCCGCTCGGGACAGGCAATGGCGCGAGCCCGATACCCGATGCCGAGGCGGCTCCTAACGTCGGCCGAGGACCATCACAGCATCTGCGGCAGGAACTGGCCGCGGCGGTCGATGATCTCGCCGGCCACCATGAAGATACCGTCGCCGGTATAGTGCAACGTCTCGGGATAGGCGGGCATCGCCCGGGCCTGGGCCGCCACCACCTCCCAGATGAAGAAGTCATGGCGGTCGACCAGGCTGTCATCGACGAGACGGCACTCGAAGTGGGCATGGCACTCCTCGATCAGCGGTGCCTCCACGGCCGTCGCCGGCGCCGCCGTCAGGCCGAAATGGTCGAACTTGTCGATCTCGGCGCCGCTGCTGTTGCCGATCCCGATCACCTCGTCGGTCAAGGCCGTGGTCGGCAGGTTGATGACGCACGTCCCGTTTCGGCGTACCAGCTCGAAGCTGTGGTTGCCGGACGAGATGACGCAGCCGACCCGGGAGGGCGAGAAGGCCATCACAGATCGCCCCTGCCAGCCCTATGCCGCCCAGAACGGGGTCAGCCAGCTGATCGAGGCGTCTTGAGCCGGTGCCTGTCGCCAAAAGCTGGCCAGCATCTCACTGCATTGTTCAACCCCGTCAACTGAGCGGGCGCGTGGAAGGATAGTGCGGGAATGACAACGGGTGTCGGTAAGGTACTTCAATGAAAAATGGGGATCGGCCAGAGAATGCATGTGCCTCGCGTTGGTGGCTTCTCAGACCCAGTGTGTCTACCGCGATGAGCTCTGCACTGAAGTGGTCCAATTGGAGCGGACACCCCAAGAGCCCCTTAAGTGCCCAGACCACCAAGCATCACCACGCCAAGCACCACGACCAGCAGAAGCACGGTCTCCAGTGCCATCAGGATCACCGGCTTCCAGCCCACCACCGCAAGCTTCTGGAACGAGGTCTTGATGCCGAGCGCGGCGATGGCGGTGACCAGACACCAGCGCGACAGGGTCGACATGCCCTCGTTCACCGCCTCGGGAATGAACCCCATGCTGTTGACCAGCACCAGCACCACGAAGCCCACCAGGAAGCTCGGCAGCATCGGCACCTTCGTCGCCGCCCCCTCCTCCTGGCGCGAGGCCCGGAACAGCCACATGAAGACCATCACCGCCGGCACCAGCATGGCCACCCGCACCAGCTTGACCAGCGTCGAAATGTCGCCGGTCTGCTCGGAGATCATGTAGCCGGCCCCCACCACCTGGGCGACATCGTGGATGGTACCGCCCAGGAAGATTCCCGCCTGGGCATCGGCAAGCTCGAGGGCCCCGGCAATCAGCGGATAGATCACCATCGCCATGGTCGAGAGCGTTGTGACCCCGACCACCGTGAGGATGGTGTTGCGCTCGTGGGTCTCATGGCGCGGCATCACCGCCGACAGGGCGAGCGCCGCCGAGGCGCCGCAGATGGCGACTGCGCCGCCGGTCAAGAGCCCGAGATCGCGATCCAGGCCCAGCAGCCGGGCCAGCACCGAGCCCATGGCGATGACCAGGGCCACGGCCACCACCACGGTGAGCACGGGGCCGATCCCCAGGTCGCCGACCTGGGCGAGGGTCATGCGCGCTCCCAGCAAAGCCACCCCCAGCCGCAGCACGGTGCGGGCGGCGAACTCGATGCCCTCGCGGCAGCGTCCCTCCTCGCTCAGGAAGTGCAACGACATGCCAAACAGCAGGGCGTAGAGCAGCGTGGGCCCGCCGTAGTGGTCGGCAATGAAGGTGGTGGCAAGCGCAATGGTGACGCACACCAGCAGGCCGCGGCCGATGGGCCGTGCCCTGCCGAACCGCTCGGCGAGTGGCGTATCGAAGAGTGTGGTTTTCATGTCGCAGGTCTCCTGGAGCCGCCTGACGGACGCACGCTTCCAGTCCCCGCCGCAGTGGGCGGTGACGTCGCGGCCCGGCGAGGCGGGAAAACGGGGTCCGAGCGTCGCTCGGACCGAATGGGCGGACGGCTGAGGCGTGACGCCTCAACCGTGAAGATCAGGCCGTGAAGCTCAGGGCCTGACGGCCTCGCCCCCCTCGGCGGCGGCCACCACTTGCTCGGCCAGCACGCGGACGCTATCCACCACGGGCAGCGAGCCGTCGAGGGCGTCGTCGATGACCGAGAGCTCGGTGCAGGCCAGCACCAGCACGTCCGCCCCGTGCGCCTTGAGGTCGTCCGCGGCCCGGGCGAAGGCGGCCCAGGTGTCGGGGTGACGCCCCTCCCCGCGCTTGACGGCGCGAATCACCTCAAGCACCGCGCCCTCGTCCTCGGGGTAGACCAGCGACAGGCCGCGCGCCTCGACGAAGCCCTCGTAGAGGCCGATCTTGCGCAGCGCCGGCGAACAAAGCATGCCCACTTTTGCGCCAGGAAACCGTCGGGCGATGGTGTCTAGCGTCAACTCGACCATGTGCCAGACCGGGATATCGACGGCATCCTGGGCATCCTGCCAGTAGTAGTGGGCGGTATTACACGGCATCACCAGGAAGGCGGCGCCGGCCCGCTCGAGGCGCCGCGCCATCTCGGCGATCGCCGGCCCCGGGTTCTCGCCGTCGCCGTCGATCAGCGCCTTGATACGCGAGGGCACCTTGGGGTTATTGTCCACCAGCATATGGACATGGTCGATATCGTCCTCGGCGGGCGTGGCGTCGATGACCCGCTGCATGAAAGTCACGGTGGCATCGGGGCCCATGCCCCCCAGCACGCCGACCATGGTGTGCGGGTCGCGGGAGGAAGCCTGGCGTTCGCGGTCGTCAATCGTCATCGTTTGCCTATTCATGGGTGATCAGAAGCCCAGCACCGTGGGCAGCCACAGGGTGATCTGAGGGAAGAACGCCAGCAGCAGATCGATCACCACCATGGAGCCGACCAGCGGAATGGCACGGACCGAGATGCGCTCGATAGACACGTTGGCGATGCTGGAGCTGATGAACATGTTCTCGCCCAAGGGCGGAGTGGAAAACCCGATGCCGAGGCTGACCACCAAGACGATACCGAAGTGGATCGGATCGACGCCTAGCTCGACCATCACCGGCAGCAGCACCGGGGTGACGATCATGATGGTGGCAAGGATCTCGATGAACATGCCCACGATCAGCAAAAAGCCGATCACCAGGATCCAGACCAGCCACAGGCTGTCGGTGATCTCGAGAATGCCCTGGGCGATCATCGCCGGGATGTGGTTCTCGACCAGGATGCGACCGAAAGCGGTGGCGGTGAACATGATGATTAGCACCCGCCCGGTCAGCCAGGTGGTGCTCTGGAAGGCCTCGTTGAGACCACGCAGCGACGATTCCTTGTGGATGAAGATGCCGACGAACAGGGCATAGAAGATGGAGACCACAGCAGCCTCAGTGGGCGTGAACATACCGGAATAGATGCCACCCAGGATCACCACCGGCGCCATGATTGACCAGAACCCATCCTTCAGTACCTTGACGATGCGCTTCCAGTCGTAACCCGTACCCTCGGTCTGATAGCCGTTGCGCTTGGCGGTGATGTAGTTGGCCACGATTAGGCCCACGCCGAGCATGATGCCCGGGAAGACCCCGGCCATGAACAGCGCCGAGATGGACTCGTTGGCGGTGACGCCGTAGATCACCAGCGGCATGCTGGGCGGGATCACCACCCCTAGCCCGCCGGCGGTGGCGGTGATCGCCGCCGGATAGCTGCGCCCGTAGCCGCGCTCGATCATTGCCGGAATCACCAGCATGCCGACCGCGGCCGTGGTCGCCGGCCCGGAGCCGGAAATAGCGCCGAAGAACATGCAGGCCATCACTGCGGCCGCGCCAAGTCCGCCAGCTGCCGGCCCGGCCAGTTCTTCCGCTATATAGATTAATCGGCGGGCAATACCCGCATCACCCATCAGGGCACCGGCCAAGATGAATGAGGGTAGTGCCATCAGGGGAAACGAGTTGATGGCGGAAAAAGCCAGCTCGATCAACGAGCTGATATCGTCGCCGTTGAGGACGTAGACAGCCATGGAAGCGACCCCGAGGGCCACTACTATGGGAGCACCGAATAGCAGTAGAGCTCCGAACATGGAAAACAATAACGTTGCAGCCATGGTGCTTACTCCTTACCTTTGGAGGAGGAGCTTCCGGTGGCGTTGGAATCCCCATCGGTTATCTTGCTCACTTCCTTCTTCTCCATGTCACCAGGCTCGATACCCTTGACCAGCTTCAGGTACTGGACCTGCAGGACGCGAAAGGCCATCAGTACAAAGGCAATGGGAAACACGAAGTAGACATAGGCCAGGGACCAACCCAGGGCCGGAGTGTCATACGGAAATTCCAGCAGCAGCCCGATCAGGTCCAGGCTCTTCCACGCCAGTACCAGGCAGAAGCCTACCCAGATCAGGTCGACCATCAGCAGCAAGGTGTTGGCGATACGCTTCGGCATCAAGTTGATGTGCGTCTGCAAACGGTTATGCGCACTCAGATGAGCGGCATGGGCGGCGCCCAGGAAGACGAACCAGATAAAGGCGTAGCGGGCCAGTTCCTCGATCCATGCCATGCCGATGCCGAACGTCACCCGCATAACTACCTGAGCGAACAAAAGCACCACGAACACACCGAGCAGGAAGCGGCAGGCGTAGTCTTCGATATGATTGAGCTTTGCTAACACGAAAGCCTCCTTACCCTTCAGGAGTGCGAGGAGGGAACCAGGCCAGGCGACGAGAGGTCGCCTGGCCAAGCCTCACTCAGTGGCCCAATGCCTTCTGCATTTCCTCGAAGGCTTCCTGACCGCCGATTTCGTCATAGAACTCCGGCCAGACCTGCTCTTTGGCGATGCGCACCCACTCTTCCTCGTCCTCAAGGGTCGAGACCTCGACCCCTTCGGCCTCCATGCCGGCGCGTGCCTTGGAGGCCTCGGTCAGCTGGAACTGCAGCGCGTAGAGCTGCGCCTCGAGCCCCGCCCGATCGATGATCGCGCGCTCCTCGTCGGAAAGCTTCTCGTAGGTCCGCATGCCCATCACGATGGGCTGGAGGGAGTACTGGTAGTGGATCTCGGTGAGGTAGTCCTGCACCTCGTGGAACTTCATCGTGTAGTTGACGATGTAGGGGTTGTCCTGGCCGTCGATCACGCCCTGCTGCAGGCCGGTGAACACCTCGGGCCAGGACATACTAATCGGGCTGGCGCCCCAGGCCTCGTAGGTGGACAACATCAGCTCGTTCTGCGGCACCCGGACCTTCAGCCCCTCGATATCCTCCAGGGTGGTCACGGGTCGCTGGGAGTTGGTGAGATAACGGAAATTGGAATACAGCCAGCTGACGATATGCACGCCGGCTTCCTCTTCGGCAATCGAATTCCAGCGATCCGCCAGGGTACCGGTGGTGGCCTTAACCGCATCGGCATGGCTACGGATCGCGTAGGGCATGGTCAGGGCGCCGAGGCGCGGCGCATAAGGGGTCAGGTTGCCCACCCCCACCAGGGCGAAGTCCAGCTTGCCGATGCGGGTATCCTGGATCATGCCGGTCTCGGAGCCGAGCTGGCCGCCGGGGAACAGCTCGACCTGCATCTCGCCGCCGGAGAGCGACTCGACCAGTTCCTCGAAGCGCTGCGCCAGGGCCCCCTGGTCGGACTCCATGGGATCGCCCATGCCGACCTGGAAGGTCTCTGCCTGCGCGGCTTGTGCGGTCAGGGTGGCGAGAACAGCGGAGGCCAAGAGAGTTTTCTTGAACATTGTTGTCACTCCAATCTTCATCGGGTTGGTACTACTCGGTGGTAGTCTTGTCGGTTGCCTGATCCATGGCGTCGCCCATCAACTGGACGATGTCGTCACAGTCTCCTTCATCAAAAGTCAACGGAAGCCTCAGGTCGCACAGCGTGGACAATATGCGATCGGCATTCGGCAGAGGACGGGGCGCGGAGAGATAGCCCCAGCTGTCGTATCGGCTGGTGTAATCTTCCGGTAGCGCCTTGCCGTACCACTTGAGTGGAATACCACGCGCCTCACAACCGGAGACGAACCGTGCGATCTCCTCGTGGGCAAGGGAGGGCAGCTTGAACTGGATAGAACTGCCGACAAAGCCCTCCTTCTCCTGCCGTGGAATAGTCCGGACAGGAGCCATCTCGACAAGGCCCGCTTCCAGGCGATGATAAAGCGCGTTCCAGCGCTGCCGGCGAGCGTCGAGCTCGGCCAGCTGCGGGCGCAGGATCGCCGCGCGCAGGTTGTCCATTCGCCCGCTCATGTTGGGCGTCACCAAGCGCGTCTCGCTGAACGTCTCGGCCGGCGGAGCCGCCAGGTGACGGTCGTAGAGCATGTAAGAGCCCGACATGATCACCGCGCGGCGCATCACCTCGGGATCGTCGGTGCTCAAAAGCCCCCCCTCGCCGGAGTTGAGATGCTTGTAGGTCTGAGTGCTGAAGCAGCCCACCTTGCCGAAGGTACCGCTGGGCCGGCCGTCGTAGCTGGCCCCCATGGTATGGGCGCAGTCCTCGATCAGGGTGATGCCGTGGGCCTCGCAGACCGCCACGATGGCGTCCATGTCGCCGATGTGGCCGCGCATGTGCGAGAGCAGGAAGAAGCGCGCGCCGCTCTCCTTCGCCGCGGCCGCCAAGTCGTCGGGGTCGACGGTGGTGTCCTCGCGGATGTCCACCAGCACGGCCTCGCCGCCCGCGGCGTGAATGCTGCCCGGCACCGGCGAGAGGGTGAAGGCATTGCACAGCACCGCCTCGCCGCGCTCGAGCCCGCAGGCGCGCAGCGCCAGCTGCAGCGCATAGCCCCCGGAGGCGCAGGCCAGCATGTAGGGTACGCCGAGGCTGTCGGCGAACTCCTGCTCCAGCAGGGCGGTCTCGCCCTTCTCGCCCTCGACCAGGTTGTAGCGGTGCAGGCGACCGGTGCGCATGACCGCCACCGCGGCCTCGATCGCCGCCTCGGCGATCGGCTCCTGCTGGGTAAAGGATTTCGAGAAACGGCGCATGGGACCTGCCTCAGTAGCGCTGCTGATGATGGACGGGGAAATCCCACTGCTCGTCGGGGAAGTACTTGGTCAGGCGCCAGTCGCAGGCCCGGGCGTGCCCTTCCATGCCCTCAACGCGGGAGATGCGCGAGCCCACGGCGCTGAAGGTGCGGTTAGCCTCCTCGCTGAGCTGCTGAGTGGTCAGCACCTTCATGAACTTGTGCACGTTCAGGCCGCCGCTGTAGCGACCGGCGCGCTTGGTCGGCAGGATGTGGTTGGTGCCCGAGCACTTGTCGCCATGGGTCACGGTGCTTCCCTCGCCGAGGAACAGCGAGCCGTAGTTGCCGAGGTGCTCCTTCCACCAGTCGAGGTCCTCGCACATTACCTGCAGGTGCTCGCAGGCGTAGCGATCACTAACCTCGACGACCTCCTCGCGGGTATTGCCCAGGATCACCTCGCCATGATCACGCCAGGCGGCATGGATGACGTCGGCGTTGGGCATGTCGTCGGCGATCTTAGGCACCAGCTCGATGACCTTCTCCCCCAGGGCCTCGCTGGTGGTGAACAGCCACACCGGCGAGTTGGTGCCGTGCTCGGCCTGGGAGACCAGGTCGACGGCGATGGTCATCGGGTCGGCGGAGTCGTCGGCGATCACGGCCGATTCGGTCGGGCCTGCGAAGACGTCGATGCCGACCTGGCCAAACAGCAGGCGCTTCGCCTCGGCCACGTAGGCGTTGCCCGGGCCAACCAGGATATCGGCCTCACGTCCGCCGAACAGGCCAAAGGCCATGCTCGCCATGGCGTGAACGCCGCCCATCTCGAGGATCATGTCCGCGCCGGCCACATCCAGGGCATACGCCACAGCTGAGTTGATGCTGTCACCGCGCGGTGGCGAGCTAGCCACCACATGCGAAACGCCCGCCGCCTTGGCCGTTGCGACACTCATCAGCGCCGAGGCAACATGTGCGTAACGCCCCCCCGGAATATAGCAACCAGCGCAACCGACAGGCAGCACCCGTTGACCTAGTACCACACCTGGCTCGGTCTCTATCTCGAAGGATTGGAGGCTATCACGCTGTGCCAAGGCGAAACGCCGAATCTGACGATGGGCGAAGTCGATATCGTCCTTGACCGACTGCGGCACGCCGTCGATGAGGCGCTGACGCTTCTCGTCGCTAAGGACGAAATCGTCGGTCCAGCCGTCGAACTTCTCGGCGTACTCGCGCACGGCCGGCTCGCCACGCTCGCGAATATCGTCGAGCATTTTCTGCACTGCAGCGTTGACACGTTGATCTTCAGCGGCGACGCCTTCGGCACCCTCGGCAGACTTGAGATGTCGAATTGTCATTATGTTCTCCCCAATTGAGTTGATGACTCAGGATCGTTGCTTCACTCTAGGTCAAAGCGACAGAAAGCTAAGCCAACAAGCAGTAAGGCTTGTCATCATGCCTGGTAGTCGGGAAACCCGAAGGCATCGGGGTAACCGAACAGTGCGACACTGCCCCCGGTATGGAGGAACACCACGTTCTCGCTCTCCTTGAAATGGCCCTTGCGGATCAGATCAATCAGGCCCGCCATGCCCTTACCGGAGTAGACGGGGTCGAGCAGGATCCCCTCATGACGGGCCAACAGCGTGACGGCCTCGACCATACTCTCGGTGGGGATACCGTAGCCCTCGCCGACGTAATCGCAGTTGGCCACCACGTGCTCGCGGGACACCACTCCGCTCAAGCCGAGCTTGGCTTCCGTCTTCTGGGCCAACGCGAAGACGTTGGCCTCCTGCTTGTCCCTGGGCGCACGCACACCGACGCCGAGTACGGGGATGCCCGCGTTACAGGCGGCAAGGCCCGTGACGAGACCGGCCTGGGTGCCGGCACTGCCGGTAGCGTGCACCAGGTGGTCAATCTGCAGGCCCATGTCATTCGCCTGGGCCAACAGCTCTAAGGCCGCATTGACGTAGCCTAGGGCGCCGATCTCGTTGGAGCCGCCACCGGGAATTATGTACGGGGTCTTGCCCTCGCCCTTAAGCTGCTCGGCCAGGGTCTCCATCTCGGCCGCCATGTCGGCGCCGCCGGGGCGCTTCTCGACGGTGGCACCGTGCAGCTGGTCGAGGAAGACATTGCCGTTGTAGTTGTAGGCCGGGTCGTGGCTACCGGTGCGATCCTCGAGCAGGATGTGGCACTTGAGGCCCAGCTTGCAGGCCGCAGCGACGGTCTGGCGGGCGTGGTTCGACTGGGTCGCGCCCTGGGTGATGATGGTGTCGGCGCCCTTCTCCAGGGCATCGGCCATCAGAAACTCGAGCTTGCGGGTCTTGTTGCCGCCCGTGGAGAGCCCCGTGCAGTCGTCGCGCTTGATCCAGAGGCGCGGGCCACCCAGCAGACGGCTCAGATTGTCCATGGGCTCAAGGGGAGTCGGCATGTGGCCGAGTCGGATACGGGGAAAGCGGGAAAGGTGCATACGAGCCTCCAGGCGAGTAACTTGTTGTGACATAAGCGTGCTCTCGAAATGAGACGGTCAACGAGCCGGCGAACCCTGGTTCACCGCCGACCGGTCTGTCCTAAAACTAATACCTGCACGCCGATGCGGACCAATGCCAAGATACTCATGAGCGGTTACTTTTTTGCATACGCCAAAGATATCACTGAATCGGCATTGATCCATGGGGTATTATGATGAAGATCGAATGGATTGAAGACTTTCTTGCGCTTGTCGAGGCGGGCACCTTTTCCCAGGCCGCGGAGGTGCGGCACGTCACCCAGCCGGCGTTCTCACGGCGCATCCGCCAGCTGGAGGAGTGGCTGGGCGTCGAGTTGATCGATCGCCACTCAGCTCGACTCTCGCTCACGGCGCATGCACAAGCCTATGAGGCATCCATGCGAGATTGGCTGGCCCACCTCTACGCCATCCGCAGTCGCATCCGAGCGGATGCCCTGCATGGGCCACGCGCTATCCTCACCACCCAGCACACGCTTACTGTCAGCTATCTCCCCCGACTGTTGCGCTACTTCCGCCAGCGCGCGCCTGAAGCGCGCCTGCAGGTCCGTTCATCGGATCGCAGTGACTGTATCCGCAACTTCCAGCGAGGTGAGGCTGACTTGCTGCTGTGCAGCGAACTGGAGGGCTCACAGCTGTTCCTTGATCGCGAAGAGATAGAGCGCGTTCAACTGGGGACGGAACAGTTGATTCCCGTATGTGCCACTGACCGACTGGGGCGTCCCCTGTTCGATCTCGAGAGCAGGACACACCTGCCGCTGATCGGGTACGAGGTGGACAGTTTCATGGGCAGCGTCCTGGCCAGCCCTTACCTACTCAACCTCCAACGCCGCTACGATACCGAACTGATCTGCGAAACTTCCTTCACGATTGGCATACGCGAGTTGACCCTAGCGGGTCTGGGTATCGGCTGGCTGCCAAACGGTTTGATCGAGGAAGACCTGATAGCGGGAAAGCTGATATCTCTTTTGGATATACTGGGAGGTCCCAAGCTGTTCGTCGCCTGTTACCGCCAGCCCGACGTCGATACGGCATCAGTGGATACTCTATGGAAACTGATACATGATCGGCCACCGATGGTATGACCAGGAAGATCTCGCTGATGGCCCCGACTACCTGCAACTGTCGGCATAGATTGCCGTGTACGCTAAGCTTGAGGCCGCCAATCACTACTGATACCACTGCACGGAGCACCGCCGCCGTGCCTAAGGAGAAAGCATCATGAGTCATGGTATCCATCGCATCCTGTGCTGCGTGGGACTGAGAACCGACAGCGATCCGGTGCTGTCGCAAGCCGTGGGGCTTGCCATTGCCACTGGGGCTAAGCTGGACGTCCTGCACGCGGTCAAGTCCCTATCCGATGATGTCGTGACTACGCTCAGGGACAATATTCCGGATCGGGGAATACTCGAGAGCTTAAGAGAACGACGCCTCAAAGAGGCCGGCGAGGTGCTTGATGAACAGATCGAGACCTTTTGGTCACGACATCCCGACCTTCGTGAAGAATTCGGGGGTCGAGAAATGACACGTAGCGTACTGGAAGGCTATCCCGCTTCTGTGATCACGGACTTCGCCCAGCGCGCCGGCAGTGACATGATCGTGCTCGCGGCCAACAAGCGTAACTTCTCGGCCACCTATGCCGGCAAGATTACCAAGGGCGTGATAAAGCGTTCACGTGTTCCGGTGGTAGTGGTGCCCCCCCCCTGCCGTGAGTGACGCTCTTCATGGATCCACACCCCATCAGGTTGTATAAGGTGCGGACAAGGCCAAAAGGGGCTGAAGAGTCAGAACGTCAAAATCAGCAGTGGCTTCTCCCCTCTCGAACCAGATACCAGGTCTGTTGGCTCAACCAGTGCAAGCTGCTTCGGATCGGCTGGACCTATCTGTTCTGGTCAAGTCAGAGCGGACACATTTTCAAGCCGCAGCTGCCAATTCAATCTCCCTCGGCGTCTGGTAGCCCAAGGTCGAGTGGAGCCGGCAGCTGTTGTACTCCATCTCGATGTAGTCGATCACATCACGCCGTGCTGCCTGTCGGCTCCCGTATCGTTGGCCGGCCAACCACTCGCTTTTCAGTGAGCCGAAGAAGCGCTCCATGACGGCATTATCCCAGCAGTTCCCCTTCCGGCTCATCGAGGCCTGGAACCCGTGCCGATCCAGCGTGGCACTGTAATCACGAGATGCGTATTGACTGCCGCGATCGCTGTGATGGAGCAACCCGCTCTCGGGCTGTCGGCGACCTATGGCCATCTCCAGGGCGTCCAGCACCAGCGACGTGCGCATGTGGTCGGCCATCGCCCAGACCACTAACTGCCGGTCGTAGAGGTCGAGCACCGCCGCCAGATAGAGCCATCCTTCCAGCGTCCAGATCGCGGTAATGTCGGCCACCCATGCCCGGTTCGGTTCCGCCACCATGAACTGGCGGTTCAGCAGGTTAGGCGCCACCGGCAGGCTGTGCTCACTGTCGGTTGTATGACGCCAGCGGCGCCGCTGCCGTGCCTCTACGCCGGCTTCCTGCATCAGGCTCCGGGCCTGGTAACGGCCGACGTCGTATCCACGGCGTCGCAGTTCTCTGGCCATGCGGCGGCTGCCATAGCTGCCACGCTTCTGGCGATGAATCTCTCTGACCTCTTGAAGCAAGGCCTGACGCGGTTCATCAGGGCCACGCCGTCGCCAGACATAGAAACCACTCCGGCTGACCCGCATGACTCGACACAACACGGCCACAGGATAGGTGGCCTTCTCCGACTCGATGAACTGGTATCTCAGCTCGACTCTTTGGCGAAGAAGGCCGCCGCCTTTTTTAAAATATCCTTTTCAATCTGTAGCTTACGAACTTCTTCGCGGAGCTTATTGATCTCGGCGTCGCGATCATCCCACTGCCGCCCCGGGGTGCCGGAAACCTGCTGACGGTGCTTGCGGCACCAGCGGTCCAGCACGCTACGCTCCACGCCCAGGCGCCGGGCGGCCTCGGATACGGAATACCCCTGATCGATCACCAGGCTCACTGCATCCGCCTTGAAATCATCGGAAAACCGACGTCGAGTCTTCTTGGTCATGAACACCTCCATATGCCTCCATTATGAGGCTTATCGGGGTGTCCGCTCCAATTGGACCACTTCAATCCTAACGGCAGGCGGCACTCAACAAGGGGAAAGATCAGAGAATCACATCCGGTCAGGATCATAAGGACAAGTATTGACACGGCATGTTTTCGCTGGCAGGTTAACCCTCAGCGCCGATTTGAATCTCAGCTTGCGGGCGCTCTATAAATGCCGCTAAAGCGACGCCAGAGGCCCGCTTTAGCACTTGCAAAGCGGGTTTCTTGTTGTCTGGCCCTCGGGCCTCCGCCGATTTAAGCACCAACTTGCGGGCGGGATAGAAATGCAGCTAAAGCGGCGTGCGACTCCACTCCCCTGGGTCGGCGCTTGCCGAACCACGCCTTCCAAGGCTCCACAGGGGAAATGGAGACGCTCATGTCCTACCGCACTACCGCCTCTCACGACCACACCGAGGCTCTCGCCGCTGGCGATTCCCCCGCATCCCTTCGCCGTACTCTGGCCGCCCTGCTCGATCTGGACGACATCGTGCGCCCGGAGCTACGAAATGCTGCCATTCTCGGGGCGCAGCGCGCATCTCGGGGTTCTCCTCCTGCCGCCCGCACGTCCCACACGCTGGCGAGGAGGTCGTGACCATGAACCTGCAACAGGAATTGCTGCTCAGGACCCAGCACCTGGCGGACGCCGATGTGCTCCGTGGCATGGGCTACACCTCGGCCGACGAGACGTCCCTGGCGCATCTGCACGCCATCCGGAGGAGCCCCTATCTCGGCCTGGAGAAGACGCACCGCGACGCACGCTACGGCGAGCGCGGCTTTCTCGAGGCGCTCTGTCGCTGCGTGGACATTCCCGAGGCCGACGCCGGGCCCGCCATCGAGGCCCTGGAGAAGCGACTCGTCGAGGACCGCGCGGCCTTTCGCCACTGGCTGTTCGCCGATACCGACTATGTGCGCGGCCCCGGCACGCCGATCTTCGCCATGGCCTTCACCGAGCACTTCTGCCGGCTGAAGTTCCCGCTCGGCTTCTGGCGCCTGCCTTGGGAGGAGCGCCTGGCGGCCGCCTGCCAGAAGGCACGCGACCACATTACCGAGAGCGGCGGCAAGCTGGTCACCTGGGGCGAGATCAAGCGCTACCATTACTGCTACGCGGAGAAGCGCAGCATCGTCATCTCGACGACGGGTGAGGTGATCGGCGAACGGGAGGCCTTCGATCCACCACGCGCCACCTTCGGGCTGGCGGGCAGCGACGAGAACCTGGGCGACCTCTTCGACAAGGACAGGGAGTGAGGACCTCGTCGACTGGGAACCGGGACATGGCCGACTCGCGGGGACATAAGACCGTGCCCGGACATCAGCAGACGACAGCCGGGCAACCGCCCGCTCAATGGAGGGGGGTTGCGTTCGCTTCTCGTCGCCTCAGGCCACCTTCGTAAAAGGGCCCGGGAAGGTCTAGGCTCCCCGAGATGATACGATGGGAGGCGGCTTCCCGGCTCCTGCCGCCTCCGCCTTGGTCCAGGCGATGAAGCTCTGAACCTGCTGCGTACCGACGGCGTCACGGGTCGCGACGATATCGTAACCGATGCTCGTCTCCACGATGTCCGTGAATGGACGCACCAGAAGCCCTGCCGCGACCAGATCGCTCAGTATCGGCAGGCTGCCAAGGACGACCCCCTGTCCCGCAATCGCCGCCTGAACGGCCAGGTTATAGTCGCTGAAACTGACCCCTCGTCGAGCATCGATGTGACCGGCGCCCAGCGTCTCGAGCCAGGGCTCCCATCCCACCCACGCCCGCGTCGCGGTGGCCCAGGTCAGGGCTGACGTATCCCAGTGAATCAGGGTGGCGCGAGAGAGGTCGTCCAGCTGCCGCAATCCATCATGGGGCGTGGTCAGCGATGGACTGCAAAAGGCACACAGCTGCTCGTCGAACAACCGGTAGGCCACTTCCCCCTTCTGCGGAGCGACGCCGAAGCGAATCGCCACGTCCGCCGCTCCCTTTTCAAGATTCGCCAGGCGAAGTGAGGAATCGATCAGCACATCGATGTCGGGATACATGGCGCGGAACCGCTCGAGCCGGGGTACCAGCCAGCCAGTAGCGAAGGAAGGTTCGGCGGAGACGACCAGGCGCTGAGGATTGCGGTAGGCATTCATCTGGCCAACCGCACGTTCGATCTGCTGGAAGCCTGCCGCCAGTGATTCCAGGCCAGCCCGGCCTGCCGGCGTCACCCTCAGGCCACGCCCGCTACGTTCGACGAGCGCTATGCCCAGGTGCTCTTCCAGCTTGCGCACCAGTTGCTTCACCGCCGCCGGCGTGACATGGAGCTCGTCGGCAGCAGGCACGAAGCTCAAATGGCGTGCAGTGGTCTCGAAGGCGCGAAGCGCATTGAGAGAAGGCAGTGGGCGTTTCATAAAAGAAACTTTATCTAACCTCTATGTGTAGATCAAATACATTGCATGCCGCCATCCATTCAGGAAAATAGTCGGTATCGCTCTTGTTAAAAGTAAGAAAAGTTACGTTGTGGCCGTTTCGGCGATAACGGCTTTCGCGCAGGAACACACTGACTCGCCATGGTTCGGCTAGCACGGCACTACTCACCCCGCCCTCACGCAATAGCAAGGTCATGTCTCATGCAACCCGATCAGCGCACGCTTCTCGCCTCCGCCATCGTTCTCGCCACGGGGGTGCTATGGGGGTTCTACTGGCTACCGGTTCGCGCCCTGGGAGAGATGGGTCTGGCGGGCGCCTGGGGGACAGCCGCCATCACCGCTGGCACGGTGGTACTTCTGCTGCCCTTTGCCGTTCGAAATCGCCGCCAACTGGCCCGCACCCGGCCGGTCGCCCTGCTCTCGGTCGCGCTGGGCGGTGCAGCGTTCGCGCTCTACTCGATCGGCTTCCTCTACGGGCGGGTCGCGATCATCATCCTGCTGTGGTTTCTCAGCCCGGTGTGGAGCACGTTGATCGGCCGCTTCCTGATGGGATGGCCGACGCCCCGCCTGCGCATTGTCGCCATTGTCCTGGGCCTGGCAGGACTGGCCATCATGCTGGGGGCCGATGGCAATCTGCCGCTGCCCCGGGGAGCAGGTGAGTGGATGTCGTTGATTGGCGGTATCCTCTGGTCTTTCTCCACAACCGGCATCCGCGCCAGGTCCACCATTACGGCCCTGCCCGCCGCCTTCGTCTTCGCCCTCGGCGCGGCAGTGACGGCGCTGGTTCTCGCCCCGTCCCTTGAGCCGATGCCCAGCCTTGTCCCGAGTCAGGCCCTCACGATCACGGGGCTGGCACTGCTGACAGGTGGCCTGTGGTGGGGATTGAGCCTTGTGGCGTTGATGTGGGCAACGATCCGGCTTGAGCCTGCACGCGTCAGCATCCTGCTGATGACGGAGGTGCTGGTGGGGGCGCTTTCCGCGGCCCTCCTCGCCGATGAATCCCTAACAGGCTTCGAGATGGCGGGAGGTGTCATCGTGCTCTTCGCGGGCCTGCTTGAGATCATTCCCGCACGCCATCTCAAATCAGCATGACATATCCGATGACCTTTCCTCAGGCAATCCGCCATTTCATGAGAACACCAACAACGCGGCTCTGAACCCTCAAGGAGACACCCGATACTGCGGCAGATGTCGGATTGAATCCCTTGGGCGACCGCGAGGGGGATCAGCATCAGGCAGAAGACCAAGCGTATGACCTGAGCGCAACCTGAAAACAGAAAGAGCCGCTGATCGCTCAGCGGCTCTTTCGATATGCGGTGGCGGAGGGGGAGGCCGCCGCTTCCACACTTCATCGCGTGTCATGACGTATCACTAACCCCGGCAATCCCACGCTTACCCTCGTTTTATTGTGTTATCTCGTTTCAGCACCTATCATCCAATTGTTCCCCTTATGTGGGGTAGGAAGTTGGAGGATAGAACGATGCCCAAGAAAGCCCGCGAGCTGTCCGCAATCGAGGTGAAGCGCCTTACCGCGCCTGGCCTGTTCGCCGTGGGAGGCGTGGCCGGCCTTCACCTGCAAGTGACCAAGAGCGGCGCCCGGTCGTGGGTGCTACGCGTCAAGGTCGGGGCCAAGCGCCGCGACATCGGCCTAGGTGGGTATCCAGACGTTCCCCTGACCGATGCCAGAGCAAAGGCCCGAGCCAAACGCGAGCAGATAGCCGCCGGCATCGACCCAGTGGAAGAGCGACGCGCCGCCCGCTTGTCGCTGCTGGCGCAAACCCAGCGCCTGACCTTTGACGAAGCGACCGAGAAGTTCCTGGCCCTCAAGCGCCACGAGTTCCGCAACCCGAAGCACGCCGCGCAGTGGGAAAGCACGCTGGCCACCTATGCCGCCCCCGTCATCGGCAGGAAACGCGTTGATGAGATCACCCTGGCGCATATCGAGGACATGCTGACCCGCGACGCCCTTTGGACGAACAAGACCGAAACCGCCAAGCGGCTCCGTGGCCGCGTCGAGAAGGTGCTGGACTGGGCAACGGCTGGCGGTCATCGCACGGGAGACAACCCGGCCCGCTGGCGCGGCAATCTGGACGCCCGCCTTCCCAACCCCGGCAAGGTCGCCACGAAGGGGCACCACGCCGCCTTGCCCATCGACGACATGCCGCGATTCAAGCGCCACCTAGCGGCGATGGAGGGCAGCGGTGCACGATGCCTGGAATTCGCCATCCTGACCGCGACGCGTTCCCGCGAGGCCAAAGGCGCACGCTGGGCCGAGATCGACCTAGACGCCAAGCTGTGGACGATTCCCGCCGAGAGGATGAAGGCCCGCAAGGAACATCGCGTACCGCTTTCACGCGCCGCCGTGGGGCTGCTGAAAGCCCTTCCGAGGCACGAGGGCACCGACCTAGTGTTCCCGTCAGCACGCGGCAAGCTGCTGTCCGAGAATACCCTGACGGCGGTCATCAAGCGGATGGACGGCGCCATACCCGAGGGGCAAGGCTATCGAGATCCCAACACCGCCGGCATCGTCACCACGCACGGCTTCCGGTCGACGTTCCGCGACTGGGCCGGCGAGCGCACCGCCTACCCTGGCGATATTTGCGAAATGGCCCTGGCCCACACGATCAAGAACAAGGCCGAGGCCGCATATCGTCGCGGCGACTTGCTGGAGAAACGCCGGCACCTGATGCAGGACTGGGCGAAATTCTGCGCCGAGGGCACCGCCCAGGGCAACGCGACCCCAATCCGGCGAGCATCTGACGCCTGACGCCAGCGAGACAGCCCAGCAAGGCCCCCAGGGGCCTTTTTGTTGCCTACCCCTACCCTACTCTACCCCTGCGACCGCTGGCCGCCCGTGCGCACGCTGGCGGCACCCTGCTGTGCCGACGCCACGCCCCGCTGATTCCCGCGAAGAGTGCAGACCGGCGAGGCAAAGAAGATCCCGAAAAGTTCCCCAATAACCAATAAGAAGTTCGCTAAGTCAGCGTTGTCTGCCTTCGCTAAGTCAGCGTTGTATGCCAACTTGGGCGAAGCTTCGCAACACGCGAGAAGTCTGCTTTACTTCAAGTTAGCCGCAAATAACCGAGGACGATTGAATGAAAACTCAAAATGAAATCAAACCTCTTTACCTAAAAGTGAGCCGCGTCGCGGCGAGGGAAGATGTTTCAATTCCGACCATTTGGCGGTGGGTGCGAATCGGACATTTTCCGCAGCCCGTGGAACTCGGGCACAACACGACACGTTGGCGCCTAAGCGACATTGAAGCTTGGGAAGCGGAACGACCAATGAAGGAGATCGGGAAATGCTCCACGTCAACCGGAAAAATTTTAAACTAGACGATGCGATTCAAAGGGCATTTTTGGAAAAGGGCGAACGGGAAAGACTAGCGCGAGCATTAGAGGAACTGGTATTAACCCCTGGAGAAGAATCATCGAAAGCCGCGAGAAAAGCATTAAGAAGGATTTTCGATCTTTATGGCGCAGAACGATGAACACGAAAAAAGAAAATCTCGGCCCTGAGGAAGAAGGCCGAGATCAAAGCAAGGTAAAACGAACGGAAACGAGAGGAAGTGCCCGCTACAAGATCAATCCTACATCGCAAAAAGGCCGCGTGCTACTCGCGCTCAGTGAACGAGCGAAGAGTTCCGCCGAGTTGCAATGGGAGTTGAGAATTGCGCACGCCCCTTCTGTGATCCGGGATCTTCGCAAGGCCGGCATCCACATCGTTTCCGAATCGCACCCGTGGCCGTCGCGCCCAGGGAAGACGATTTCCCGCTACCGGCTGATGGCCGGCGGGGGATGATGCGATGTCGAGGAAGAAGACCCGCGCGATAGAGAAATGGCCGGGCGGGTATCTTGCGCTGCCGCGCGTTGTCTCGGGAAGTCCTGATTTCAGGACGCTATCCGCATCGGCGCTGAAAGTTCTGGTGGCACTGGCGACGCAATATCACGGGAGCAACAACGGCGACCTGTCTGCCACGCACGCCACAATGGAGGCGTGGGGCGGGATGGGTTCCGCAACGCTCGCCAAGTCGTTACGGGAGCTTCAAGACAGCGAATTGATCCTGAAGACCAGGGACGCGGTAATCGGTCGCGTAGGGCCCCGGTGCAACCTCTACGCGATTACCTGGCAACCGATAGATATTTGTGGGGGGAAATTAGATGTTGCCGATACAGACAGGCCCCCGAGGAAGTGGGGATGAATTCGATTTCTACCGTCTTCAATTTTTGAAAACAACGCTTCAGAAATTGAAGCAGTGGGGCCGATTGATCACTTTTTGACCAGTCAACGCTTCAGAAATTGAAGCAGTGGGGCCGATTTTTGGCCAGTTCTAGCTTCAAAAATTGAAGTCCTTATTAATATACCAGGGGGGTACCCTATGAAACGGGCCAGCGAGGGCACCAGGACCACGACCGAGAAAGGGCAATGTCGGCAGTGCGGAGTCACGTTCACCGTTGTCCCGTGGATGACCTGGCGGAAGGCAGGTTACTGTCTGGAACACGCACCCGCCGAACTCAAGGCGAGAGATCCCGGAACACCGTACCCAATCCGCCCGCTTGATAAGCGCAGGAACAATAAGCGCAGGAACAAAAAAAGATAATCGGGGGTTCAAATTTGGCTTTTTTATTTTAAATTCGACCTTGGGCAACTAAACTTGACCAAACCCTAAGAGTCGAGTGATTACAATGTCTCGTCAGAAAGGTTCGAGAAACCGGAAGCCTTCAAAGCAAGCCATCGCGTCGTATTACAAGTTGTTGGCCCATAAGGCCGATGAAGGCGATACCTACGCAGCCGCTAAGTTGGTGGAACTGGACTTGTTCGAGAAGACCGTGATTAAGAACATGCCGGAAAAGACACCACAATGAAGAAATTAACACCGAGACAAGAAGCGTTCGCCTACGCGTATGTTGAAACAGGTTCCGCCTGTGAAGCATATCGTCGCGCATATACTGCGGGGAATATGTCCGCGCCTGTAATCGGCGTTGAAGCGTATCGTGTTCTGCATCGCCCCCACGTATCCCTAAAGGTCGAAGAGATCCGCGAGCATTTAGCGGAATTGGAGATATGGAAGCGAACCGACAGCCTGATGACGTTGGCGGAAATAGCACGAGAAAAAGAAACGGCTTCAAAGGAAAGAATTAACGCCGTCAGGACGCTGAACGAAATGCACGGCTGGAACGTTCAAACCGTCCAACGAAAAGGCGAAAGCGATAGCGAGGTCGATTTATTCACCGCATTCGCCGACGCCCTGGAGAGCATCCACCACGGAAAACCGCTGGACGATGAAGACGACGAAGATTGAAGGGATAACGCTGTACCACAAAACCCTAAGGGGGAAACTTGAAATGTATACGTACCGAGAACGATTGAACTTTGCGAAAACGCCGGGAGACGAATTGCATGACCGCGTGCAAGCCCGATTGAGTCGCGAGGGTATCAACGCCCCAACAGCGCTGGACTTCGAACGTGCCCAGGTTGCCGAAATGAAGGCCGATCCTGACTTGGCCGCGCGGTATCACAATAGGGAGCCCGCGAACCCCCTGCACGAGCTCGGTCAGGAACTCGATGATGCGGTGGATGATGCCATCACAGCCCGAGCGTACAAGATTGCGCGGGAACAAGGCGTCACGTTCAAGGCCGCCGTTGAGGCAGTCATGCGTGAGAACCCAGACCTTCAACAAAAGCACGCTACGCGGTTTACGCGGTGAAGGAGGAAATCAGATGCTCACGCCAGCAAGCAACGACCCGAACCGCAAGGAACAGCTCAAACGCCGGCAAGAGTGGATCGACGCAGGGTGCCCGAATGCCACGAAACCGAGCGGAATGCGGTCAACGTGGGGATGGATCGCACGCGAGAAGCCCGCCGATTGGCAACCGACCGCCGACCTGCCGGGAGCGACGCCCGACGCCGACGAGATCCTGACGCGCCGCGCCCAAGACTTGCGCTACAGGCAAGGCTACTCGACTGAGGAAGCGTGGAGGATCGCCGCGCTTGAACAGGCCCGCAAGCCCCAGGACAGCGAGTAAGCCCAGCCCCAGGCACTACCCCGCACCCGTCTTCTGGCGCGGCCCCTGGCCGCTTGCGGGAGGGCTCGCCGCCCCACTCGTCATGGCGCGGCGAGCGCTGGAAGGGGGATCTTCCTCCCCTCCGTGGCCAGCACCAAGCCCCCTACCAGGGGGCTTTTTTGCGCCGTTACGTACGTACGTAATACGTAATTACACGACATTATTACGCAATTTCCCCGGCAACCGAGCGCGTTTTGCCGCCTGACCGCCTGGAGGCCGCACCCCAGGCCGGTTTGAGTGGCGAGGCAGGGGGCCAATCAGAGAGCCGTTTTCCGTACGTGGGCCTAGATGTGGGGTACAAGAAAAAATCGCCCGTAGACGCTTGATTCTATTGGTGTAATGGCGGAGGGGGAGGGATTCGAACCCTCGAGGCCTTTCGACCTACACACTTTCCAGGCGTGCTCCTTCGACCACTCGGACACCCCTCCGCATTGTGACTCTCGAGTCGAACGAGCTCGGCTGCGCCGTGCCTTCTCCTCCAGAACGGCGCACATGTTATCGACTTAAGTGCGCGATTGCAAGCCGCTTTCCTTGCGTTGCCCGCTCAGCTGGCGGGCAGCACGGCATAGTCGCCGCGGGCTTCCAGGCAGAGGGTATCGCCACACCAGAGCCGCTGGACCAGGGCGATCCGCCCCTTCCCGCACTGTGCCAGTCGTTCGGCCAGGGCAGCGGGGGCATCGTCTGCCGCGGGCTCGCAGGTCAGGCGATAGTCGCTGGTCACCGGGGCCAGGAAGCGCTGGGTGGCCTCGGCCACCACCACGTCCCGGGCAAGCCCTTGCCGCCGCAGCCAGAGGGTGGTCCAACACCATCCCAGCAGGGTGGTCTGGGCAGTGAGCGCCCCGCCGAAGCCGGTGCCCTTGTCGTTCAGGCTGGGGCTGAGCGAAAGCGCCCAGGCCAGGCTGTCGCCGTCGCGGGCCATCTCGCGGATGCCGAGCGCGGGGACCATGGGGATTGCCTCGCCCAGCCAGGCAAGGAAATCGGCCATGTCATCCTCGCCGCCGGCGGGCGGCAGCGGCAGCCGCGGGTGGGGAGTGCCGATCTGTCGCATGCTCAGTCCCAGCGCTCCACGAAGCCCTCGACGTCATGCTCGGGGATGGGCTTATGGCGCCCGCCCAGGGTACCCAGGTAGATGAAGGCCACCACCTCGTCGTCCTCGCCAAGCCCCAGCCCCTTGCGCACCGTGGGGTCGAAGGCGTATTTGCCACTGCGCCACATGGCACCGAGCCCCTGGGCGTGGGCGGCGAGCAGGATGCCGTGGGCCGCGCAGCCGGCGGAGATCACCTGCTCGATCTTCGGCACCTTGGGCACATCCGGCGTCACCTTGGCGATCACCGCAATGATCATCGGGGCGCGCAGCGGCTTCTTGCGTGCCGCGTCGAGGGCCGCGTCGCCAACGTGGGGATCCTCGCGGAACTCCGCCTCGGCGAACAGCTCGCCGAGGCGCGAGAGGCCCTCCCCGGAGAACTCGATGAAGCGCCAGGGGCGCAGCTCCTTGTGATCGGGCGCACGCAGGGCCGCCCGATAGATCGCCTCGAGCTGCTGGGGACTCGGCCGCGGGCCCATCAGCTTGCCCATGGAGCTGCGTTCA
The DNA here is from genome assembly GCF_023554995.1 of Halomonas gemina. GTDB lineage: Bacteria > Pseudomonadota > Gammaproteobacteria > Pseudomonadales > Halomonadaceae > Halomonas > Halomonas gemina. Next base: position 213,123 of record NZ_JAMJPK010000004.1, on the reverse strand, counting down.
TGCAGCAGCGTCATCGCATCCATGTTGTTCTCCTGTTCAGGTTCTGTCGGCACTCTACCCAAGCGACTACTGGCGCGCCAGCCGCAGCGGCTCGGGCGGGCGCTCGCCGGGGGTGGCCCGCCAGGGGCTGATATCGAGCCCGCCGCGGCGCACATAGCGCGCCAGCACGAGCAGTCGCTCCGGGCGGGCGCGGGCCATCAGGTCCATGAAGATGTGTTCCACGCAGTGCTCGTGGAAGTCCTGGTGCTGGCGAAAGCCGATCAGGTAGTGCAGGAGCCCCTCGCGATCGAGTCGCGGCCCCCGGTAGCGGATCAGCACGCTGCCCCAGTCGGGCTGGCCGGTGACCGGGCAGTTCGACTTGAGCAGATGCGAATACAGCGTCTCTTCGACGACCTCCTCGCCCACCCTCAGGTGCTCGGCGCTAGGGGTGTAGTCCGCAACCTCGATGTCCAGGTCGTCCAGGCACTCTCCCGGCAGCCGGCGCGGCGACAGCGCCTCGTCGTCGACGTCGAACAGCTCGACGGAGACCGCGGCGCCGGCGGCATGGGAGAGATCGCTCACCAGGGTGTCGATCACTCGCTCGCGGCTCTCGAAACGAGTCTGGTTGAGGCCATTGAGGTAGAGCTTCCAGGACTTCGACTCGATCAGGTTGGGTGAGTCCGCCGGCAGGCGAAAGCGCGCCACGGCGACCCGAGGCTTACCCTTCTCGTTGAGCCAGGAAACCTCGAAGGCGTGCCACTCGTCCTCGCCGACGAAGGGCAAGGCGCCCTCCTCGATGCCCAGAGGGGCGCGGTTGGCGGCGCGGGGAATGGAGAAGAGCAGCCCGGCATCGTAGTGCTCCGGGTAGGCGGCCTCGCGCCCCAGGGGCGCATGCGCGAGGGTGTCGGTACGGTGGTGTGACATGTCAGCTCCTGATGCCCTTGCCGTGCTCCAGCATCCACAGCGCCACACCGAAGAGTCCGGTGATGAAGGCCAGGATGGCGGCCAGCGCCCAGCCCACAGGGATGTCCGAGACTCCGAGGAAGCCGTAGCGGAAGACGTTGACCATGTAGAGGATGGGATTGAGCATCGATACGCCCTGCCAGAAGGCCGGCAGCAGCGAGATGGAGTAGAAGACCCCGCCGAGGTAGGTCAGCGGCGTGAGCACGAAGGTCGGCACGATGGAGATGTCGTCGAACTTCTTGCCCAGCAGGGCGTTGATGAAGCCGCCGATGGCGAACAGCGCCGCGGTGAGCACCACCACGAAGACCGTCAGCAGCGGGTGCGCCACCTCGAGCCGGGTGAAGAACAGCGACACCAGGGTGACGATCAGCCCCACGCCGAGGCCACGGGCCATGCCACCCAGCACGAAGCCGGTGAGGATCACCCAGTTGGGCATCGGCGAGACCATCATCTCCTCGATGGAGCGCTGGAACTTGTTCGAGAAGAAGCTGGAGGCCACGTTGGAGTAGCTGTTGGTGATCACCGCCATCATGATCAGCCCCGGGACGATGAAGTCCATGTAGCTGTAGCCATCCATCTCGCCGATCCGCGAGCCGATCAGGTTGCCGAAGATGATGAAGTACATGGTCATGGTGATCGACGGCGGCAGCAGGGTCTGCGGCCAGATCCGCGTGAAGCGCTTGACCTCCTTGTGCACCAGGGTCCAGAGGGCGATGGCGATCTGGGTCGAGTTCATGCGCGCGCCTCCGCCTTATCGGCCGCCGCCGTGTCGCTGTTGCCCTGCTCCACCATGGAGACGAACATCTCCTCGAGCCGGTTGGCGCGATTGCGCATCGACATCACCTGCAGCCCCTGGGCGCTGAGCGCCTCGAAGACCTCGTTGAGACGCTGGCCGCGGTGCACCACCACCGCCAGCTGAGAGGCATCGACCCGGCTCACCTCGAAGCCCGCCACCTCCGGTGCGGCCTCGATCGGGTGCGTCAGGTCCAGCAGGAAGGTCTCGGTATCGAGCTCGGCGAGCAGCTCGCGCACGCTGGTGTTCCGGATGATCTCGCCGTGGTTGATGATCCCCACGTTGCGACACAGGCTCTCGGCCTCCTCCAGGTAGTGGGTGGTGAGGATGATGGTGGTGCCCTCGTCGCGATTGATGCGGCGCATATATTCCCACATGCTGCGGCGCAGCTCGATATCCACGCCGGCGGTGGGCTCGTCGAGGATCAGCAGCCGAGGCCGGTGCATCAGGGCACGGGCGATCATCAGCCGACGCTTCATGCCGCCTGAGAGCATCCTTGCGCTGCCGTTGCGCTTGTCCCACAGGCCCAGGTCGCTAAGCAACGCTTCGGCCCGGGGCAGCGCCTGGCGACGCGACATGCCGTAGTAGCCGGCCTGGGCCAGCACGATGTCGATGACCTTCTCGAACTGGTTGAAGTTGAATTCCTGGGGCACCACGCCGAGATGGTACTTGGCACGGGCGAAGTCCCGGTCGATATCGATGCCGAAGATCGAGACCTGGCCCGCGGTCTTCTGCACCAGCGAGCAGACCACGCCCAAGGTGGTCGACTTGCCGGCGCCGTTGGGCCCCAGCAGGGCATAGAAGTCGCCCTCGGCGACGTCGAGGTCGATGCCCTTCAGGGCCTGGAAGCCGTTGCCGTAGACCTTGGTCAGGCCACGAATGGACAGTGCCGGTTCGGGCATGTGCGTTCCGTCAGAGAGAAATGGAAGTCATCGCGAGAACCCGGTGAGATGGGGATGGCACGGCAAACTTCAAGGTTCGCTCTCCCAGCCCGGCAGCGAGAACTCCTCCTGCAGGTGGCGAAGTTCGGGCTGATGCAGGGCCGCGATGCGCTCGGCCAGGTCGGCCCCCCTGGCCAGCAGGTGCACCTCCATGCGGCGACGATCCGCCCGCCCGGGCCGGCGCTCCACCAGGCCGGCCTCCTCGCAGCGCCCGACCAGCGCCACGGTGCCGTGGTGCTTGGCCTGCAGCCGCTCGGCCAGTTCACCCACGCTTGCCCACTCGCGCCCCGCGAAGCCCTTCAGGTGCAGCAGCAGCTGGTACTGCAGGGGGGTGAGACCATGGTCACGGCAGATGTCCTCGCTCTGGCGCAGGAAGCAGCGCAGCCGATAACGGAAGTGCGACAGACGCTCGAAGTCCTGCTTGGACAGGGACTCGGGACACGACTCGGAAAGACGGGGCATGGAGGAGCTCCTTGACAGGAAAGGGCACGACGACTAATTAATATCATAACATGATACAAAACATCGAATCGGCCCACGAGGTGCCCCATGAATGCCACGACCCTCTTTCGCCTGCCCTTCTCGCGCACTGCGGGCTGGAAGGAGCTCCAGCAGCGGCGCATCCCGATCCCGGCCCTGGCCTGGCTGGTGGTGCTGCCGATGTCACTGCTCCCCCCGCTGATGCTCTACTATGCCGGCACCCACTACGGTGATGACTTCGTCGCCGGCTTCGCCGAACGCCCCTGGCGCTTCATCACCACCATCCTCTTCCTGGCCGAGCTGCTGACCTTCTTCGTCATGGGCTGGCTGATCCACGCGGTGGTCAACGGCCAGGAGGAGCTGTCGATCGACTACCACGATGCCTATCTGCTGGCTGCCATGGCCCCGCTGCCGCTGTGGAGCGCCTCGCTGGTGCTGTTCATCCCCAGCCTGCTGCTCAACGCTCTGGCCGTACTGGTGGCACTGGGTATCTCGTGCAGCCTGATCTACCACGGCCTGCAGGGGCTGTGCCGACGCGGGGATGACGACATGGTGGCCCAGTCGGCGACCTATACCATCATGGCGGCCGGCGTGCTGGCGTGGGGCGTGCTGATGGCCATGGTCTGGGCATACTGATTCACCCACCTGGAGCGATGGCGCGAACCGCCAGACGGACTGAAGGCGAGAAAAACGAATGGAGCGGGAAACGAGATTCGACGGGGCTGCCGTCAGCTGGGCCGACGCATCGGATCGTGACGTGAGCCTTGGCCAACAACGGTATTTAGAAACTGGAGCGGGAAACGAGATTCGAACTCGCGACCCTCGCCTTGGCAAGGCGATGCTCTACCACTGAGCTATTCCCGCTTGGAAGGGGTAACATTCGAGCGATGTGGCGTCCCATAGGGGGTTCGAACCCCTGTTACCGCCGTGAAAGGGCGGTGTCCTAGGCCACTAGACGAATGGGACGCATAAGCTGTTTAAGCTTGGAGCGGGAAACGAGATTCGAACTCGCGACCCTCGCCTTGGCAAGGCGATGCTCTACCACTGAGCTATTCCCGCAGGTCTCGCACTGCCAATACCGGAAGTGGCGTCCCATAGGGGGTTCGAACCCCTGTTACCGCCGTGAAAGGGCGGTGTCCTGGACCACTAGACGAATGGGACGCAAAAGCCTTTTGAGCTTGGAGCGGGAAACGAGATTCGAACTCGCGACCCTCGCCTTGGCAAGGCGATGCTCTACCACTGAGCTATTCCCGCACTCCGGTACCTGATGAGTCGAGTGGCGTCCCATAGGGGGTTCGAACCCCTGTTACCGCCGTGAAAGGGCGGTGTCCTGGACCACTAGACGAATGGGACGCAATGTCTCGCCTCGTCGAGGTGCGGCGAATATTACCCAGCCCCCGGGAAGCTGTCAAGCGGGTCTCGCCCGGCGTTGATAACCCGTGACCGATGCGGTCCCGCGACTGGAAACACCCACCCGTGTTGATGTCAGAATGGAAGTGACAAGCCCCGGGCCCGCCCCGGCGCCAAGACAAGGAGAGAGGCCATGCGCAGCAAGATCCAGAAGAGCGAAGCCGAATGGCAGCAGCAGCTGACGCCCGAGCAGTACCGTGTCACCCGCGAGAAAGGCACCGAGCCGCCCTTCAGCGGCCACTACCACGTGAGTGACGAACACGGCATCTACCACTGTGTCTGCTGCAACGCCCCGCTGTTCGAGAATGAGCACAAGTTCGAAGCCGGCTGCGGCTGGCCCAGCTTCGACCGACCCTTCACGCAGAGCTGCGTGGCAGAGCAGACCGACACCAGCCACGGCATGCAGCGCACCGAGGTGACCTGCGCGCGCTGCGATGCCCATCTCGGGCATGTCTTTCCCGATGGTCCGCCGGAGACCACCGGGCTGCGCTACTGCATCAATTCGGTGGCAATCCAGTTCCACGCCGGGGAGTAGCTCCGGCCCGTCACCGCCCTCCCCTGATGCGGCCGCCCATCTGCTATGATGGGCGGCCGTTTCCATTGATGCGCATGCAGGAGAGGCTCGATGCTCGGCTGGTACCCGGGACACATGAACAAGGCGCGCCGGCAGATCCTCGAGGCGCTGCCGGAAATCGACGTGGTGATCGAGGTGCTCGACGCCCGCCTGCCCTACTCCAGCGCCAACCCCATGTTGGCCGAGCTGACCCGCCACAAGCCGGTGTTGAAGGTCCTCTCGCGGGCCGACCTCGCCGACCCGGAGCGGACCCGCGAGTGGGTCAGCTTCTTCGACGCTCAGGACGACATGCGGGCCCTGGCGGTGACCACCACCCAGGCCAGGGAGCTCAGGCGCATCCCCAGGCTGTGCCATGAGCTGGCCGGCCAGGTGCGCGCCGACCGCGACGTGCGGGTGATGATCATGGGCATTCCCAACGTGGGCAAGTCGACCCTGATCAACGGCCTGGCCGGGCGCACCATCGCCAAGACCGGCAACGAGCCGGCGGTGACCAAGCGCCAGCAGAAGGTGCGCATCGGCGGCCGCGTGGCGCTGATCGATACCCCCGGCGTGCTGTGGCCCAAGATCGAGGACCAGGCCAGCGCCCACCGCCTGGCCGCCAGTGGTGCCATCCGTGACACCGCCATCGACTACGTGGAGGTCGCCGTTGTCGCCGCCGCCGAGCTGGCCAGGCGCTATCCCGACGCCCTCAAGGCGCGCTACAAGCTCAAGGCCCTGCCCGAGTACGCCCCCCACCCCGAGGCCGACCGGGTCGAGGCCGACGGCCCGGTACGGGTCGACCTGCTCGCGCTGGCCGGCTTCGACGGCCATGCGATCCTCGCCGAGATCGCCGCCAAACGCGGCGGCCTGCGTGCCGGTGGCGAGGTTGACCTGCACCGCGGCGCCGAGGTGCTGCTCCACGAGCTGCGTGATGGCAAGCTGGGCCGGTTGACCCTGGAGACACCGGCGGACATTCCGCCGGCGCCCGCGGCGGAGCCGCATAATTTCCATGGGCAGCATAATAACGAACTGACATGACAGGCTCAGGGGCGCCGGGGACAGGTCGAAGAGGATGAAGAAAGACCTTTCGCCGGGTCAGCCCCGACCACACGCAAGCATTGGGGATAACCCCTGGAAACTGGACACCGAACGATATGGACACTCCCCCGATCAGGAAATCGCACAAGCTCGAGAACGTCTGCTACGACATCCGCGGCCCGGTGCTCGAGCACGCCAAGCGGCTGGAAGAGGAAGGCCAGCGCGTCCTCAAGCTCAACATCGGCAACCCCGCCCCCTTCGGTTTCGAGGCACCGGAGGAGATCCTCCAGGACGTGATGCGCAACCTGCCCACCGCCCAGGGCTACTGCGACTCCAAGGGGCTCTACTCGGCGCGCAAGGCGATCATGCAGGAGTGCCAGCGCAAGGAGATTCCCGGCGTCGGCATCGAGGACATCTACATCGGCAACGGCGTCTCCGAGCTGATCGTGATGGCCATGCAGGCACTGCTCAACGACGGCGACGAGGTGCTGATCCCGGCCCCGGACTACCCGCTGTGGACCGCGGCAGCCAACCTCTCGGGCGGCCATGCCGTGCACTACCTGTGCGACGAGCAGGCCGACTGGGCACCGGACATGGCCGACATCCGCGCCAAGGTCACCGCCCACACCCGGGCGATCGTGATCATCAACCCCAACAACCCCACCGGGGCCGTCTACCCGCCGGCGGTGGTGCGCGAGCTGCTGGAGATCGCCCGGGAACACGACCTGGTGGTCTTTTCCGACGAAATCTACGACAAGATCCTCTACGACGGGGTCGAGCACGTCTCCACCGGGGCGCTGGCCGGCGAGGACCAGCTGGTGGTGACCATGAACGGGCTCTCCAAGAGCTATCGCTGCGCCGGCTTCCGTTCGGGCTGGATGATCCTCTCGGGCCACATTGCCAAGCAGCGCGCGGCCGACTTCATCCAGGGGTTGACCATGCTGGCCTCGATGCGCCTGTGCGCCAACGTACCGGCCCAGCACGCCATCCAGACGGCGCTGGGCGGCTACCAGTCGATCAACGACCTGATCCTGCCCGGCGGGCGCCTGCTCGCCCAGCGTGACATCACCGTCGAGAAGCTCAATGCCATCCCCGGGGTCAGCTGTACCCGGCCCAAGGGGGCCCTCTACGCCTTCCCGCGGCTCGACCCCAAGGTGTTCAACATCCGCGACGACCAGCAGCTGGTGCTCGACCTGCTGCTGCAGGAGAAGATTCTGCTGGTGCAGGGCACGGCCTTCAACTGGCCGGACCCCGACCATGTGCGCATCGTCACCCTGCCCTGGGCCGACCAGCTCGAGGATGCCCTGGACCGCTTCGCCCGCTTCCTGTCGCGCTACCGCCAGTAGGCCGGGGCATGCCCTTCTGCCCGCCGCTTGAAACCCGGCGGGCAAGCGCGTATCTAAGCAACAGCTTGTGCAGGCCGCTGAGCGCGGCGCCCCCTTCCCGACGACTGGAGATTTCCGGCAATGATGAGAATCCTGCTCTTCCTGGGCACCAACCTGGCCGTGATCGTGGTGGCCAGCATCACCCTGCGCCTGCTGGGAGTGGAGGGCTACCTGACCGAACAGGGCATGAACTTCAACGCCCTGCTGATCTTCTGCTTCATCTTCGGCATGGCCGGCTCGATGATCTCGCTGTTCATCTCCAAGTGGATGGCCAAGCGCAGCACCGGCACCGTGATCATCGAATCCCCGTCCAACGCCACCGAGAAGTGGCTGGTCGATACCGTGGCAGAGCTGGCCCGCGACGCCGGCATCAAGACCCCCGAGGTGGGCATCTTCCCGGCACAGCAGTCCAACGCCTTCGCCACCGGTTGGAACAAGGACGACGCCCTGGTGGCGGTCTCCGCCGGCCTGCTCAACCGCATGCGGCCCGAGGAGGTGCGCGCGGTGCTGGCCCACGAGATCGGCCACGTGGCCAACGGCGACATGGTCACCCTGGCGCTGATCCAGGGCGTGCTCAATACCTTTGTGATGTTCTTCGCCCGCGTGGTGGCTCAGCTCGTGGATAGCTTCCTGCGGCGCGACGGCGAGGGGGGCCTGGGCTTCATGGGCTACTTCGCGGTGGTGATCGTCGCCGAGATCGTCTTCGGGCTGATCGCCTCGGCCATCGTCGCCTGGTTCTCGCGCTTCCGGGAGTATCGTGCGGACAGCGCCGGCGCGCAGCTCGCCGGCAGCGGGGCCATGATCAACGCCCTGGCGCGGCTCAAGGCCGAGACCGAGATGCCCGACCAGATGCCGGACACCCTGCGCGCCATGGCCATCACCAAGGGCCAGACCAAGTCGCTGATGGAGCGGCTCTTCGCCAGCCACCCGCCGCTGGATGATCGTATCCGCGCCCTCAAGGAGGCTGCCTACCGCCAGTAACGGCGATCCGCGGCGGGCTGCCCGCCGCTGCGCTCTGCACAGGCCGTATCCGCGCCCCCAAGCAAGCGTCCTACCGGCAGTGACACTTTTCCCCATATGCAGCGGGCCCGCCAACTGGCGGGCCCGCTGTCGTTTACCGTCCCATCGGCGTCAGGCAGTAGCGGTGGCAACCGGGAAGCCCGCACCTCTCAGCAGCGGCGCGACACCCTGCGCCCCCTCGCGAAGCTCGATGTCGAGGGTCGCGAACTCACGGCGCAATGGGTAGGCCGCTCGGCAGGCGTCGAAGCCCTTTGCCATACCCTGGCGGCGGGCCTCGCGGTGCAGGCTGTCGTGGTCACGCCGCACGTCATACACGGCGCGCAGGCATAGGCGCAGCGCCTCCTCGGGGCCGAGGCCGACGTCCAGGACGAGACGTGTGACGGGCGGCGGAGGCGCGAGGTCGGCCAGCGTCAGGCGCGCCGGCAGGCCGACATGCCGGGCCAGGGCACGATAGATCCGCTGGGTGCCGCGCAGCTTGCCGTCCAGGCTGTAGCCGGCGACATGCGGCGTGGCGATGGCGGCGAGATCCGCCAGGGCGCTGTCGATGGCGGGCTCGCGCTCCCAGACATCGAGCACTGCGGTGATATCGCCCTGTCCGGCCAGCCGCTGTCGCAGCGCCTGGCCATCCACGCAGTCGCCGCGTCCGGCGTTGAGCAGTACGCTGCCCGGGGCCAGGGCCGCGATGCGCCGGGCATCGAGCAGGTGGTACGTCGGGTGGGGCCCCGTGGTCACCAGGGGGGTATGCAGGCAGAGCACATCGCACTCGTCGATCAGGACATCCAGGTCGACGAAGCCGGTCAGCCCTTCTCCCTCGGTACCTTCCGCCTCCACGCGGGGCGGATCGCAGGCCAGGCAGTCGATGCCCATCGCCGAGAGACGCTCGAGCAGCCGGCCGCCCACGTTGCCCACGCCGACGATGCCGACGCGGCGTTCGGCCAGCCGCCAGTCCTGTCGCTCGGCCAGGGTCGCCAGGCTGCCCAGCACGTAGTCCACCACCGCCTCGGCGTTGCAGCCCGGGGCGCTGGCGAAGGCGACGCCGCGCTCGGCCAGGGCCCGCTCGTCCACGTGGTCGGTGCCGATGGTGCAGGTTCCCAGGAAGCGCAGCCGCTCGGCATGAGCCAGCAGCGCCTCGTCGACCCGGGTGATGGAGCGCACCACCAGGGCGTCGGCCTCGCGCAGCGCGGCGGCATCGATCTCCCGCCCCGGCAGGCGGACCACCTCGCCCAGTTCCCCGAAGCAGGTCGCTGCGGCGGGCACGTTGGCATCGACGACGATTTTCATGGTTGACTCCCGGCTGGCTGGTGATACGACTTGTTCAGTCTGCCCAAGCCCTTACAATACCGGCAACTGCCACTCGAGCGCTGCTGCCTGCGGCGCCCTCTACCTCGGGAGCTGCCGTGATCGTCCGCTGGGAAACCGACCATGACTATGTGCTGGTGCATGTCCATCAGGACATGTTCGGCGACTGGATCTTCAGCCGTGCCTGGGGACAGATCGGCACCCAGTTCGGCGGCCTGAAGCATCGCCTGGCCGATGACCACGACCAGGCGCTGATGTGGCTGGCCGACGAGACCACCATCCTGTCCTCGCGGGGCTTTCGCAAGGTGCTGGAAGTGGAGGACGAGAGCGCTGAGGGACGCAACGCCGTCAGCCAGCTCTCGCTGCTGGAGCCTTAAGCGCCAAGCGCCAAGCGCCAAGCGCCAAGCGACCAGAATCAGGTTGCCAACCGATCTGGCGTCACCCCACCCCCCACCGAACTCGATATTCGATGGAGTTTGCGTCTCCGACATCAGGTCTCGCTTCCCTTCACCAAGCTGCTTGGCGCTTGTGGCTCGGCGCTTGGTGCTGCCCAAAGGGCATCACCCCAGATAGCGCCGCCCGCCGCGCAAGGTGGCGCCCTTCGCCGTCTTCGGTGCCGATTCACCACTCAACTGTTCCTGCAACTGCCGCCAGGCCGCCTCGTCCAGCCAGCCTCGTGCTGACAGCCAGGCGGCCAGTCGGCCAGGGTCCATACCGCGATCCAGCTCTTGTCCCGCCTCATCCACCAGCACCGGGATACGCACCCCGTAGCAGGCAACCAGTTCATCGTCACCGCTGATCTCGACCCGCTCCAGCCGGTACCGCTCGGCGCACAGGGTCGCCAGCACAGCCTCCAGCTGCTCGCAGAGATGACACCCCAGGGTGGTATAGAGTCGCAGCCGGATCATGCCGAGACCTCCCGGTGACGCATCAGGAACACATGGTGCAGGTCCGGGCGGCGCTGGCCGGATAAAGAGCGGATCGAAGGGGTCATGCCGATTCCTCCCGGTGGCGTATCAGGAAGCAGTGATGTAGGTCCGGGCGGCGCTGGAAATCAGGATCGAATGTCTTCGCGGAGATATCTTCCACCCGGAACTGCTCGGCGAGGTCCGCATCCAGCATGAAACGCCGCTGGTTATTGGAAAACACCAGGGTCCCCCCTGACGCCAGGCGCGCCATGGCCAGGCGCACCAGCCGGCCATGATCACGCTGGATATCCAGGGTATCGGCCATCTTCTTCGAGTTGGAGAAGGTTGGCGGATCCAGGAAGATCAGGTCGAACTCCCCGCCCGCGGTTTCCAGCCAGCGCAGGCAATCGTCGCGCACCACTCGATGGCGGGTCGGGTCGAGCCGGTTGAGCGTAAAGTTGTCCCGGGCCCATTCCAGGTATGTGTTGGAGAGGTCGACGCTGATGCTCTCGCTGGCCCCGCCGGTCTCTTCCGCTCCCTGTGCCCCCAGCGCGGCCTGGACCGTAGCGGCTCCGGTATAGCAGAAGAGATTGAGGAAGCGCTTGCCGGGGGCCATCTCGCCGAGCAGACGACGCACCGGGCGATGGTCGAGAAAGAGGCCGGTATCCAGGTAGTCGCGCAGGTTCACCCATAGCCTTGCCTGGCCCTCTCGTACCTCGAAGCGCTCACCGCTGGCTGCCTGCTTGCGATACTGCGCCTTGCCGCTCTGACGCTCGCGACGCTTGACGACGATCTTCCCGGGGACGACGCCAAGCACGTCGGGGATAACGCCCAGCGCCTCATGCAACCGCTTCTGTGCCTGGGCGGCATCGACGGACGTCGGTGGCGCATACTCCTGGACATGGACCCGGTCGCCGTAAAGGTCGATGGCCAGGGCATACTCGGGCATGTCAGCGTCGTAGAGGCGGTAGCAGCTCTCACCGCTCTTCTTCAGCCATTTCTTCAGCCGCCGGCGATTCTTCTCCAGGCGGTTGGCGAACATCTGCGCCCCCTCGGAACGTGCCGGGGGGGCGTCCCCCGTCGCCTCCTCCGCCTCGGGAATGGCCATCAGCAGCAGCTTGGCCTCCAGGGGACCGTTGCGCAGCGAGTACTGCTTGTGGGCCCGCAACCCGATACGGTGTCCGAGGTCCGGGTTGGCGGTAAAGACCGCCATCCGCCAACCGGGAAAGGCTGCCTTGCCCCGCTCGCCGAGCTGGCCATAGAGGCGCACCAGTTCGGGAAGCTCGCCGAGACGCTCGCCATAGGGCGGGTTGGTCATCACCAGTCCACGGGGCTCGTCGGGCAACCCCGCGGGGCGTTCGAGCCCAGCCAGGGCGGCCCCTTCAAGCTCGATCAGTGCCGGCACGCCGGCACGCATCGCGTTGGCCTTTGCCGCGGCCAGCGCCGGGGGGCTCTCATCGAAGCCGAACAGCCGCGAGCGGCAGCGCTTGCGTCCGATGCTGGCCCGCGCCTCGGCCTCGCGCCGCAGCTCCCGCCAGCAGCGCTCGTCATGTCCGACCCAGCCATGAAAGCCGAAGCGTTTCCTGGCCAGGCCGGGGGCGATGTCAGCAGCCATCATGGCAGCCTCGATCAGCAGGGTGCCGGCACCGCACAGCGGGTCGACCAGCGGCGCCCCTTCCCGGGCCAACGCCGGCCAGCCAGCGCGGACCAGCAGGGCGGCAGCCAGGTTCTCCTTGAGCGGCGCATGGCCCACGTCGCGGCGGTAGCCACGGCGATGCAGGCTGTCACCCGAGAGGTCCACCCCCAGCGTGAGCCGTCCCCGGTGAAGGTGCGCATAGAGGCGAAGATCTGGCTCTCGGGTATCGACGTCGGGCCGTGGGCGTTCCTCGGCGTGGAGTCGGTCCACCACCCCGTCCTTGACGGTCTGGGCCCCGAAGCGGGTGTGGCGGATCGCCTCGCTGCGGCCGTGGAAGTCCACCGCCAGGGTCGCGCCGGGTGCGAGGTGGTCCCGCCAGTCGATGGCCGCCGCGGCGGCACGCAGCGTCTCGGGAGTCTCGACGCCCTCCTCCTGCGCGAGGCAGAGCACCAGCCGGTTGGCCAGCCGTGACCAGAGGCAGATGCGGTAGGCACCCTCGAGGCTCGCGCGCAGGTGAACCCCGGCCACCGTGGTCTTGCCGGGCACGGCGCCCAGGGCGGCCAGCTCGTCGGCCAGCAGCAGCTCGATGCCCCGCGGGCAGGTGGCCAGAAAATCCAGTGAATCAGGGGAGTGCAGTTCAGTCATGAGATATCCATCGGCGCGGCGCCTGGCCGGGGTGAAGGCGTGACGGGCAGGTGAACGCCTTGTTACAAATCATCGGTCGACAATCGTCATCAACCTGGGCTATCAATGAGTCAGTAGCTACTGAATGACGCATGCGTTCCTGTCAGAGGGCCTCGGTCGTCGTGCAGCACGGAGTTGCCGCAGAGACCGTTGTCGCCCGGGCACCATGAATCCGGTCTCGAGGCCGGGTTCTCGTCGGTACCTTCATCAAGAGGTAGTCCAATGAAACGGCAGAAACGTGATCGCTTCCAGCGTGCCTATGTTCATGGGTACAAGGCGGGTCTCTCAGGTCATTCCCGCGATGACTGTCCAAGTCAGGATATCAATCTACGCGAGTACTGGATGAGCGGTTGGCGTGAAGGTCGTGGAGATCAATGGTCCGGCATGACGGGAGTCTCCGGCATTCACAAGAACCCCATGGTGATGTGACCCCCGCATTCACCGGGTCATCAACCCATCGTCAGAGGTGTTGACGAACATATCAAGCCCATGGTCGCGCCATGGGCTTTTTAGTGCCCGATGTTTCCGTACCCGACCGCCGGTCCCTCACTGCCCGGCGAAACGGGCCTGCAACGCCCGGGCACACTCCCCTACCAGCGCCGGCCCGCGATAGATGAACCCCGAATAGAGCTGCACCAGGTCGGCCCCGGCCACCACCTTGGCCAGCGCCGCCTCGCCGCTGTCGATGCCGCCCACGCCGATGATGGGCATCTCGGGGAGCCGGCGGCGCAGCTCGCGGACCACCGTGTTCGACGCCTCGAACACCGGCCGCCCGGAGAGCCCGCCCTGCTCGTCGGCATGCGCGAGCCCCGCCACCGCCTCGCGGGAGACGGTGGTATTGGTGGCGATCACCGCGTCGAGGGCATTGGCCTCGAGCGTACCGGCCACCAGGCCGACCTCCTCGAGACTCATGTCCGGGGCGATCTTCACCGCCAGGGGCACGCGACGACCGGTCTCCCGGTCGAGCCGACTCCCCTCCTCGCGCAGGGCACCGAGCAACGCATCCAGGTGCTCGCCGAACTGCAGGTTACGCAGCCCCGGGGTATTGGGCGAGGAGATGTTCACCGTGATGTAGTGCGCATGGCCATGTACCTTGCGCAGGCAGGTCAGGTAGTCGTCCACCGCCTGCTCCACCGGAGTGGTGAGGTTCTTGCCGATGTTGATGCCGATCACCCCGTCGTAGCGGCTCGCCCGCACACGGGCGACCAGGTGATCCACCCCGGCGTTGTTGAAGCCCATGCGGTTGATGATGGCGCCGGCCTCCGGCAGGCGGAACAACCGCGGTCGCGGGTTGCCGTCCTGGGGCCGGGGCGTCACGGTGCCCACCTCGACGAAGCCGAAGCCCAGCGCGCCCAGGGCATCGAGGTGGTCGGCGTTCTTGTCCAGTCCAGCCGCCAGGCCCACGCGGTTGGGAAAGTGCAGCCCCATCAGCTCCACCGGATCCGCGACCCGCCCGCCGCCGAGTCGCTCCGCCAGGCCCAGGCGACCGGCGAGGTCGAGCCCCTTGAGGGCGACCCCGTGGGCGGTCTCGGCGTCCAGGCGAAACAGCAGCGAACGGGCAAGCGAATACATGGCGACTCCGGACAAGGGTGGTGAAGGGCGGCAGAAAGGGCGAGAGAGTATAACAGTGCCATGGGCGGGAGACGACGCCGTCTCCTGACCGGGCGAGCGACCGCGGCGACAGCCAGGGGCCGTTCTGTGGTCTACTGTAGGCACCGTCGTTGCGATCACGGCCAGGTGGGCCGTGCTGCCGAAGCCAGGGAGATTCATATGGCCGATACCACCGAAACCCTCGAGGACCGCCTCTCGCGCATTCACCGGGCGCTGGGCGACGAGCGGCTCGATGCCGTCGACGATGTCCTGGCCGACCTGGAGCCGGCGGAGGTCGCCCTGCTGCTGGAGTCGCTGCCGCCGGCGGCGCGCATCAAGCTGTGGGAGCGGGTACCGGGCGAGGTCGACGGTGAGGTCCTGCTTCACGTGCACGACGAGGTGCGCAGCACCCTGCTCGATGACATGGACCATGCCGAGATCGTGGCCGCCACCTCGGGCCTCGACACCACGGACCTCGCCGAGATCTTCGAGGACCTGCCGCAGCAGGTGGCTGAGGACATGCTGCGCTCGATGGACGAGCTTCAGCGCAGCCGTCTGCAGGAGACCCTCTCCTTCGAGGAGGACAGCGCCGGCCGCCTGATGCGCACTGACACCATCGCGGTGCGCGCCGACGTCAGCCTGGAGACGGTCAAGCGCTTTCTGCGCTGGAAGGAGGCGGTGCCCGACAACACCCATGCGCTGATGGTGGTCGACCGCAACGGCTTCTTCGTGGGAGTGCTGCCGCTGGCGCGCCTGGTCTCCAACGACCCCGAGATGGCCGTCGCCGACCTGATGGATCCTGAAGTGGACAGCATCCAGGTGACCATGCATTCCCGTGAGGTGGCCACCCTCTTCCAGACCCACGACCTGGCCTCAGCGCCGGTGGTCGACGAGGAGGGCCTGCTGCTGGGGCGCATCGTCATCGACGACATCGTCGACGTGATCCGCGAGAACTCCGAGCAGGCGCTGATGAACATGGCCGGCCTGGACGAGGAGGAGGACCTCTTCGCGCCGGTGATGCCCAGCGCCCGGCGACGCGCCGTATGGCTCGGCATCAACCTGATCACCGCCTTCCTGGCCGCCTGGGTGATCGGTCGCTTCGAGGATGCGCTGGACAAGATCGTGGCGCTGGCGGTACTGATGCCCATTGTCGCCAGCATGGGCGGCATCGCCGGCAGCCAGACCCTGACCCTGGCGATCCGCGGCCTGGCCCTCGGCCAGATCAGTCGCACCAACAGCAGCTGGCTGCTGCGCAAGGAGATCGGCATCGCCGCCCTCAACGGCGTGCTCTGGTCGCTGGTGGTGGCCGTGCTCGCGGTGCTGTGGTTCGGCAGCGTCGCCATAGGCGTGATCATCGCCGCGGCACTCGTGATCAACATGCTGGCCGCCGGCATCGCCGGTATCGTCATCCCGCTGATGCTCAAGCGCTCGGGCATCGACCCCGCCCTCTCGGGGTCGGTTATCCTGACCACGGTGACCGACGTGGTGGGCTTCATGGCTTTCCTGGGGCTGGCCACGCTCTTCCTGCTCTGAATCCCGCCGCATAAGTACGAACCCCCGCCGAGGCGGGGGTTCGTGTCTCTGGGTGGGCATGGCGGCCGATCAGGTCTCGCGATTGCTCTCGGCCAGGTCGACCAGCTCGCGCACGGCCACCGCGAAGAGCGGGAAGCCACCATGGGCGCCGCTGCTCACCTCCTCGAGCAGCCGGCACCAGCGCTTGTGCATGCCTTGGTGGAGCGAGAGCCACTGCTCGACCCGCTCGGTGGAGTCCCGGGGCCCGCCTTCCATGCCCAGCACGCTGGTGGTCAGCGCCAGCTGCTGGCGGTCGATGTCGTCGCGGAAGGTCTCGCGGGCCTGGGCCTGCCAGCTGTCGCGCACCTTGAGGTCGGTGATCTGCTGGATCATCCACGGCAGCTCCAGGCGATCGCCGATCTCGTAGAACACCTCGGCGACGCGCTGGGGCTTCTCGTTGGTCTGACGGGCAGCCTGGATGATGCCGAGCGCCGCGTAGAGGCTACCGGCAGCCGCCACGGTGGCGGCCAGGGCCTCCGGTACACCGGCCTCCATGAGCTCGTTGCGGCGGGCCTCCCAGGCCTCATGCTCCTCGCCGCGCAGGCGCTTACCGATGTTCTCCTGCAGCTGCGCCAGGCGCGGGGCGAAGAAGTCGATGGCATCCCGGGTGCTCATGCCGGTGCGATTGCGCAGGAACCAGCGGGTGGCACGCCGCAGCATGCGCATCAGGTCGAGCATCATGGCGTACTGCACCGCGCTCGGCACCTGGTTGTCCAGCGCCTCGATCTGCTCCCAGAGGCGCGGCAGCTGGAAGCTGTCACGCGCCACCACGTAGGAACGGGCGATGGTGGCGCGATCGGCGCCGGTGGAGTCGATCAGTCGGCGCACGAAGACGATGCCCATGTGATCGACCAGGTCATTGGCCACCTGGGTGGCGACGATCTCGCGCTTCAGCCGGTGATCGTACATCTCCTCCTTGTAGCGCTCGACCAGCACCCCGGGGAAGATCCGCTCGACGAACTTGACGATGGTCGGGTCGTCGGGCACGTCCGAGGCGATCAGGTCACCCTTGAGCACGCTCTTGGCGTAGGAGATCAGCACCGAGAGCTCCGGCAGCAGCATCCCCTGCTCGTTGGCGGCGCGCTCCTTGAGCACCTCGTCGTCGGGCAGGAATTCCAGCTCGCGGTCGATCTGGCCGGCAGCCTCCAGCTCGCTGATGAAGCGCCGGAAGGGCCCGATGCCCTGCCGGGAGAGCAGCTCGGCGAGATCCAGCGCCTGGGTCTGGCGGTAGTTGTCCAGCAGCACCAGGTCCGAGACTTCGCCGGTCATGTCGGCGAGCAGCTGGTTGCGCTGCTTATCGGTCATGTCGCCGCGCTTGACCACCTCGTCGATGAGGATCTTGATGTTGACCTCATGGTCGGAGCAGTTGACGCCGCCGGCATTGTCGATGAAGTCGGTGGTCACCCGGACGCCCCGGGCGGCCGCCTCCATGCGCCCGCGCTGGGTGAAGCCAAGGTTGCCGCCCTCGCCGATGACCCGGCACTGCAGCTCGCGGCCATCGATGCGCAGGCCATCGTTGGCCTTGTCCCCCACCTGGGCGTCGGTCTCCTCGCTGCTCTTGACGTAGGTACCGATGCCGCCGTTCCACAGCAGGTCGACCCGGGACTTGAGCATGGCGCGGATCAGCTCGTTGGGGGCGAGCTTGTCCTCCTTGATGCCGAACAGCGCCTTCATCTGCTTGGAGATGGGGACGGTCTTGGCCGAGCGCTTGAACACGCCGCCGCCTTCGGAGATCAGCTCGGCGTTGTAGTCCTCCCAGCTGGAGCGCGGCATCTCGAACAGGCGCTTTCGCTCGGCAAAGCCCGATGCCGCATCGGGGTTAGGATCGACGAAGATATGCAGGTGGTTGAAGGCCCCCACCAGGCGAATCCTGTCGGAGAGCAGCATGCCGTTGCCGAAGACGTCACCCGCCATGTCACCGATGCCGAGCACCGTGAACTCGTCCTGCTGGGTGTTCAGCCCCAGGCCGCGGAAGTGGCGCTTGACCGACTCCCAGGCGCCCTTGGCGGTGATGCCCATCTTCTTGTGGTCGTAGCCGTTGGCCCCGCCCGAGGCGAAGGCATCGCCCAGCCAGTGGCCGTACTCGGCGGAGATCTCGTTGGCGATGTCGGAGAAGGTCGCGGTGCCCTTGTCGGCCGCCACCACCAGGTAGGCGTCGTCGTCGTCGTGGCGCACCACGTCCCGAGGTGGCACGATCTCGCCCCCCACGCGGTTGTCGGTGACGTCGAGCAGGGCACGGATGAAGGTCTTGTAGCAGGCGATGCCCTCCTGCTGGATGGCGTCGCGGTCACCGCCCTCGGGAAGGCGCTTGCAGATAAAGCCACCCTTGGCGCCCACCGGCACGATCACCGCGTTCTTGACCTGCTGGGCCTTGACCAGGCCGAGCACCTCGGTACGGAAGTCCTCGAAGCGGTCGGACCAGCGCAGCCCGCCCCGCGCCACCTTGCCGCCACGCAGGTGAACCCCCTCGACCCGCGGCGAGCAGACGAAGATCTCGTAGGCCGGCCGCGGCTTGGGCATGCCGGTGACCCGGGAGGGCTCCATCTTGAAGGACATGTAGTCCTTGTAGCGGCCATCGAGGCCCGGCTGGTAGTAGTTGGTGCGCTGGGTCGCCTGGATCAGTTCCGTGTAGCGGCGCAGCAGCTGGTCATCGTTGAGGCTGGCGACATCGTCGAGCAGCCGGATGATGCGTGCCGTGCAGGCCTCGATCTCGCCTTCCGGCGGGCGTTCGGCCGGATCGAAGCGCAGTTCGAAGAGCGTCACCAGCTCGCGGGTGATCTCCGGGTGGTTGACCAGGGTGGTGGCCATGTAGTCCTGGGAGACCCCGAAGCGGATCTGCTTGAGGTAGCGGGCATAGCCTCGCAGCATGGCCACCTCGCGCCAATCGAGGTTGGCGCCGATGATCAGCCGGTTGAAGGAGTCGTTGTCGGCCTCCCCGTTCCAGATGCGCAGGAAGGCCTCGATGAAGGGCTCGCGCATCTCCTGCAGGTTGACCTCGGTGCTGGTGTGGTGCTCCAGATCGAAGTCGTGGATCCAGTAGCTGCCATCGCGGGCCTGCAGCTCGTAGGGCCGCTCGCCGATCACCCTGAGCCCCAGGTTCTCCATCATCGGCAACACGTCGGAGAGCGGGATGGGCTGGTCGCGATGGAACAGTTTGAGGTTGACCCCGCTGCCCTCCTCCTCGACCAGCCGGTAGAGGGAGAGCGCCAGCGGGATGCCGGCATCCAGCTCGCTGATGTGCTGCAGGTCGTAGACGGCGGTACGCGCCGAGAAGTCATCACGGTAGCTGGCAGGAAAGGCATCGCGGAAGCGGTCCATCAGCAGGTTGGCCTGCTCCTCGCCGAACCCCTCGATGGCGGCCCCCTGCAGGTCGTCGCGCCAGTTGCGGGCGAGCTGCACCAGCTTGGCTTCCAGGCGGCGCAGGTCATAGTCCACCGGCTGGTCCCCCTTGAAGCGCAGGATGAACTGGATGCGGGCCAGCACCGACTCCGAGAGGTAGGTATTGAAGTCGCCGAAGGTGGCGTCGAGCTCCTCGCAGAGCAGGTCCTGGATGCGCAGGCGCAGGTCGGTGGAGAACACATCACGTGGCACGAAGGCCAGGCAGGAGTAGAACTTGCCGGAGCGGTCCTCGCGGATGAACAGCCGCACCCGGCGTCGCTCGCGCATGTCGAGGATACCCAGGGCCGTCCGGGTCAGCTCGTCGGTATCGATCTGGAAGAGGTCGTCGCGGGGATAGACCTCGAGGATGTGCAGCAGGTGCTTGCCATTGTGGCCCTTGGGGTTGAAGCCGGCCTTGTCCATCACCGTCTTGAGCTTGCGGCGCAGGATAGGCACGTTGCGCGGCGACTCGTTGTAGACGGTGGCAGTAAAGAGGCCGAGGAAGCGACGCTCGCCGATCACCCGCCCCTGGTCATCGTAGCGGTCGATCGAGATGTAGTCGGGATAGGTCGGGCGATGGATCCGCGCATGGTGGGCGCTCTTGGCGAACGACAGCAGCTGGGGCACCAGCACGTAGTGGTCCCCCTCGACCCCCTGGTCGGTACGGATGCGCTCGCGATAGCGCGGCTGGTCGAGGCGGAACACACCCAGCACACTCTCCTCGACGCGATCCAGGCGCTGCCGCCCCTGAGCCTCGTGGACGGCATATTCGTCGTAGCCGAGGAAGGTGAAGTTGTCATGCAACAGCCATTCGACGAAGGAGATGGCCTCCTCGTGGTCCTCGGCATCGACCTGCTCCGGACGCGAGGCCTTGAGCTCGGCAAGCGCTGCACGAGCCTGCTCGCGCATCGGCTCGAAGTCGGCCACCGCGGTGCGTACGTCACACAGCACGTCCTGCAGGCTCGCCTCGATGTCCTCGAGCACGGCAGGGTCTGAGTGGCGGTCGACCTCGATGGCGATCAGTGACTCCCGGGCCTCCGGGGCGTCGGCCTGCTGGGACGTGGAGACCCGCTGGAGACGTTGCTGGCCGTCACGCTGCGTCGCCAGCACGGCATTATGAATGGCGTGGACCGTCATGCCACGCCGGTTGAGCTCGATGCGCACCGAGTCGACCAGGAAGGGCATGTCCTCATGGAGCACGGCGATGAAGGTGTGGGTGGACTGCCAGCCATGCTGCTCGAAGTCGGGGTTGAAGACCCGCACCTTGGGCTCGCCGGGGTCGAACTGCTGCAGGAAGTGCCACACGGCCAGGGTAGCGCCATAGATATCGTCGAGGCGACGGTCGGCCAGATCGTCGAGCGGTACCGTGGCATAGAAGTAGCGGGCGAAATCACTGACCTGGGCGGCCTTGTCTTCGTCCAGACGGCTTTTCAGCCGCTCTTCGAGTTGCTTGAGCAGATCCTGACGGGTCTCCTCATATGCGACATGTTGCATCCATCACCTCGGCTGCCTGCGGCCACCGGTAGCGGCCGTGAGAACTTGACGTGGCGGCCTCCTGGCCGCATCGCCTCCCAGCTTACGTCACTTCCCGAGCCCGCCCCAGCCACATGTCCCTTCACTCATGGAACATGTCGGTTGCGCATCGCCACTTGACATCGGGCCGGGCACGTCGCTCCGCGCCCTTCAGCCACGCCGCTCCAGCAAGACCCCGCATTCACAGTGGTGCGTCCAGGGGAACTGGTCGAAGAGCGCGAAACGCCGGATCTCGTGGGTGCGGGTCAGCACCTCGAGGTTGTCGGCCAGAGTCTCGGGGTTGCATGAAATATAGACGATACGCGCATATTCGCTGAGCTGGCGGCAGCTTTCCTCATCGAGCCCCGCCCGTGGCGGGTCGACCAGCACCGTGGAGAAGGCATAGTCGTCGAGGGCCATCTCGGCCACCCGGCGCCCGCCCTTCTCGCCCTTCAGGGCCTGGGAGAACTCCTCGGCGGACATGCGGCCGACCTCGGCGTTGCCGATGCCGTTGGCCTCCAGGTTGACCCGGGCACTGGCCACCGAGGTCCGCGAGATCTCGGTGGCCAGTACCCGCCGGAAGTTACCGGCCAGCGCCACCGTGAAGTTGCCGTTGCCGCAGTAGAGCTCCACCAGGTCAGCGTCCTGGCTGCCCCGGGTGACATCCCGGGCCCAAGCCAGCATCGCGCGGCAGATCTCGGCATTGGGCTGGGTGAAGCTGTTCTCGACCTGCTGGTAGACCAGCGCGTCGCCGTCCACCAAGAGGCGCTCCCAGACATGGTCACGTGCCAGCACCAGCCGCTGCTTGCGGGCACGGCCGATGACCATGATGCCCAGCGCCTGCTGGAGGGTTCGGGCCTCGGCCTCCCAGGCCTCGTCGAGCCGGCGATGGTAGATCAGGGTGACCAGTGCCTCGCCGGAGAGGGTGGTGAGGAACTCGACCTGGAACAGCCGGCGGCGCAGCAGGTCGTTGTCGCGGATGGCATCGAGCAGGCGCGGCATGAGGTCATTGATCTGCCGGCTGGCCACCGCATAGCCGTCCAGGCGAATCACCGTCTTGCGTTTCGGATCCTCGGGGTCCACCTCGAACATCGCATAGAAGAGGTCATCCCCCTCGTGCCAGAGGCGGAATTCGCAGCGCTGGCGATAGTGACTCGGCGGCGAGGGAAACACCTCGAGTGCCGGCGGCGAGAAGCGCGCGAAGTCACGGGTGATGCGCAGGCGCTTGGCCGCGAGCTGCTGGTCATAGCGGGCGGGGTCGACGACGGGAATGGCCACGGCGGCTCCTGGAAGGAAGATGGCAAGATGATGGAGAGAAGGGCGATGCCGGCACTCGAGGTTGGCTCAGGCCGGATGCAGCAGCCTCGGGGAGGCGAAGCCGAAGCTGGCCAGCCCCCTGCCCAGGCATTCGTCGGGCGCGGTGACGAAGCTCGGCTCGCCGCCCTGACGAGGGGTAACCGTCGTCACCACCTGCGCAACCCGCCGGGCGATGGCCTCACCGGAGTCGATCCAGGTCACCGGCCGTGGCGCCGCATCAACCAGCCACGGGCCCAGCAGCGGGAAGTGGGTGCAGCCGAGCACCACGGTATCCAGTTCGGGATCGTCCCACAGCGGGGAGAGGGACCGGCGCAGGGTCGACCGGTCTGGGCGCTCCCCGGCCACCAGGCGCTCCGCCTCGGTGACCAGGGCATCCGCGGCGACCCGGGTCACCCGGCAGTCGGCGGCGAAGTCCTGGATCAGTTGCAGGGTGTAGGGCCGCGACACGGTGGCACTGGTCGCCAGCAGCCCGATATGGCGCGTCCGGCTGACCTGGGCCGCCGGCTTGATGGCCGGCACGGTGCCGATCACGGGGATCGCCAGACACGCGCGCAGGGCCTCCAGCGCCAGGGTGCTGGCGGTATTGCAGGCCACCACCAGGGCGCTGCAACCGCTGGCCGCCACGGCGGCCTCGCAGACGGCCTGGATGCGCTGCACCAGCCAGGCATCCTCGCGCTGGCCATAGGGCAGCATGGCGTTGTCGCAGGCATAGGCGAGGCCGGCCTCGGGCAGGCACCGGCGCAGCGCCCGGACCACCGACAGGCCACCAACGCCCGAATCGAAGACCAGGATCGGCCCCGCCATCACGCCCTCCCCCGACGCCGCAGGACCGGATGGTGCGAGCAGGACGATGGCTTGGCGTGGAGGGAAGGGTTGGACATGACAAGGGGCTGGCTGCTGAGAATGCCAGCCATTCTACCCCAGACTCGGGGCCGAGCCGAAACGCCGGCCCGATCCCGGGGCGTGAAGGAATCAGGTCATCGGCTCTGGGGCATCCCGCAGCTCGGCATAGAGCTCGGGATAGGCCTCCTGCAGGCGCTCGAGCTGCGCCTGGGCACCCTCGGGCAGGGCCGCCGCGAGGGCCTCGAGGTCCTGGTCGTTGAAGTTTTCCTGGATCAGCGGGAACAGCAGCTCGCGCTCGTCACGCAGGTAGGCGCGGTGACTCTCCAGGTAGGCCTTGAGGTCCTCGGCGAAGCGGTCCATGGGCACCACGGCATCCATCAGGATCATGTCGAGGTCGTTGGACAGACGCTTGAGCCGGGACTTCAGCGCCCGATAGTCACTGGACAGGCGCTCGGTGACCTCGACGCTCGAGGGGTCGAGTTCCTTGAGGCGCTCGGTACAGACCTTCTCGAGAGGCTGGGTAAAGCCTTCCTGATAGTCGAGAATGTAGTCGACAACCTCCCGGACCAGCTGGAAGTTGGGACGCTCGCCGCACGCCAGGGATTTCTGCTTGAGCTGCAGGACGTGCAACATGCGCGCCATGTTGGCATGATCCTGACGCAACTGCTTCAGCATGGGCATGACGAGAGTCTCCTCTGTAGCGATGTGGGACAGAAGGCTGTCTTCCTTGGATTCACCGCGGCAGGTCGGGTTCAGCAAGCCGTGACACTCCGGGTCAAGACCGACCTGTCTCAAGCTAGCCCCTCGGGGGATATTCCGCCTGTCGCCCAAGGTCGTATTGCCTGCGACGACACATCCACTCTAGCAGTCGCGAGCCAAGGAGTCAGAAATGGATCTCTTCCAGGGCAACACCCCCGATGATGCCGCGCCGCTTGCCTTTCGCATGCGCCCGCGACGGCTCGCGGACTACGTGGGGCAGCAGGCGCTGGTCGGCCCTGGCAAGCCGCTGGCGCGCATGGCCGAGAGCGGCGTGGTGCGCTCGATGATCCTCTGGGGCCCCCCGGGGACCGGCAAGACCACCCTGGCCGAGATCCTCGCCGAGGTCTCCGGCGCCCACCTGGAACACCTCTCGGCGGTGATGGCGGGCGTCAAGGAGATACGTGCCGCCGTCGATCGCGCCCGGGACATGCAGGCCCGCCAGCGCCCGACCCTGCTCTTCCTCGACGAGATCCACCGCCTCAACAAGAGCCAGCAGGACGCCCTGCTGCCGCACGTGGAGTCGGGTCTGCTGACGCTGATCGGCGCCACTACCGAGAACCCCTCCTTCGAGGTCAACTCGGCGCTGCTCTCCCGGGCAAGGGTGCACGTGCTGAAATCGCTCAACGAGGAGGAACTGGTGGAGGTGATGCAGCGAGCACTGGCCGACGAGGCACGCGGCCTGGGTGCTCGGCAGATCCGCGTGGACGACGGGGTGCTGGCTCTGCTGGCGCGGGCCGCCGCCGGCGATGCTCGCCGCGCCCTGGGCCTGCTGGAGACCGCCTGTGACTTCACCGTGGACGAGGGGGACGGCGAGCGCCTGCCCCACCAGGCACTGGAAGACGTCATCGGCCACCAGGCCAGCGCCTTCGACAAGCAGGGCGACCACTTCTACGACCTGCTCTCGGCGATCCACAAGTCGGTACGCTCCTCGCGCCCCGATGCGGCCCTCCTCTATATCGCCCGCTTCCTGCAGGGCGGCGGCGACCCGCTGGACGTGATCCGCCGCCTCGCGGCCATCGCCTCGGAAGACGTGGGCAACGCCGACCCCCGCGCCCTGCCCCTGGTGATGGCCGCCTGGGACGCCTACCTGCGCCTGGGGGATTACGAGGGCCAGCGCGCCATTGCCCACGCCGCCATTCACCTGGCGGTGGCCCCCAAGAGCAACGCCATCGACCGGGCCTGGAAGCAGGCCAAGGCCTTCGTGGCTGAGCAGCCACGGCTCGAGGTGCCCACCTATCTGCGCAACGCCCCGACCAGGCTGATGGAGTCCCTGGGCCACGGTGAGGGCTACCGCTACGCGCACAACGAGCCCCACGGCTATCCTGCCGGCAGTGACCACGACTGCTGGCCCGAGGAGGTCCCGTACCAGCACTTCTACCAACCCACGGCCTACGGCCAGGAGAAGCGTTACGGCCAGCTGATGGCCTGGCGCGAGCAGCTCGACGCCGAAGCGGATGGCGGCGCGTAGCGCCAAGCCGCCAAGCCGCCAAGCAGCCAAGCAGCCAAGCAGCCAAGCAGGATAACCTAACCCAAAAAGAACCCCCGCCAGACCTGTAATCCGACGGGGGCACTCATTCATTGCCTCAACGCCTGCCACCCACTAACGAACAACTTGGCGGCTCGGCGCTTTCAGCTCGGCGCTTTACTGCGTGTCGCGGATCACGTCGGTGCCGTCGGGGATCTCGAAGGTAAAGCGGCTGTCGTCCAGCGGCTCGTTCATGCGCACGTTGTCGAACTCGATGGCGGTGCGCTGCCCGGTGCTGTCGGTCATCTGCAGCAGGTCCAGCGCCTCCCCGCGAAAGGTCATCTGCAGCTCCTCGAACAGGGTATCGGGATCCTTGGGCACCAGGGTGAAGGTCTCGCTGCTGCCCTGCTGGCGACGGGTGACGTCGTAACTGCCGGTCAGCTCGTCGGCGCTACCGGAGAGCAGCAGGGCCGGGGTATGGGTCACCCGCTGGTCCAGCGCCTGCACCGTGGCCTGCTCCAGGTCCGGATCGTAGAGGGTGACCTCCTCGCCCGCGGAGACCACCAGCTGCTCGTAGGGGGCATCCACCTCCCAGCGGAACTTGCCGGGACGCGACAGCCACATGCGGCCGCGGGCTTCCTGCAGGCGCTGGCCGCTGCCATCGAGGATCTGCTGCTCGAAGTCCGCCACGTAGGTCTCGAGCGGCTCGAGAATGTCCGCCAGTCGCTCGGCGCCCTCGCTGGCCAGGGCCGACATCGGCACGGCGAGGGTCATGGTCAGCGCGGCGAGGGTCTTCTTCACTGTCATCGTCTCTGTCTCCCTGGACGGGTCCATCATGGCATCCTGTCACTCGGACCGGGGACGCCCCGGCGGGTTGCATCCCCGCCGGGGCTTCCATGATTGCTGCAAGGTTGCGGTGGGTCAGTCGCCCACCGGCGGCGGGGCCAGTACCTCGCGCGCGCCATTGGTGCCCATGGTGGAGACCACCCCGGCCATCTCCATGGACTCGACCAGGCGCGCGGCCCGGTTGTAGCCGATCTTGAAGCGGCGCTGCACCGCCGAGATGGAGGCCCGACGACTCTCGGTGACGAAGGCCACCGCCTCGTCATAGAGGGCATCCTGCTCGGCATCGTCGTCACCGCCGCCCTCGGCCTCCAGGCCGGTGAGGGCCTCGGCGGAGACGCCGCCGGAGAGGATCTCGTCGATGTACTCCGGCTCGCCGCGCCGCTTCCAGTCCTCGACCACGCGATGCACCTCGTCGTCATCGACGAAGGCACCATGGACGCGGGTCGGCATCCCGGACCCGGCCGGCAGGTAGAGCATGTCGCCGTGTCCGAGCAGGTTCTCGGCGCCCCCCTGGTCGAGGATGGTGCGCGAGTCGACCCGCGAGGAGACCTGGAAGGCCATGCGGGTGGGAATGTTGGCCTTGATCAGGCCGGTGACCACGTCCACCGAGGGACGCTGGGTGGCGAGTATCAGGTGGATGCCGGCGGCGCGGGCCTTCTGGGCCAGCCGTGCGATCAGCTCCTCGACCTTCTTGCCGACGATCATGAACATGTCGGCGAACTCGTCGATCACCACCACGATATAGGGCAGCTTCTCGAGCACCGGCGGGGCCTGGTGCATCTCCCAGGGCTGGGGCTCCCAGAGGGGATCGGCCACCTGGGCGCCGGCCCGCTCGGCCTCGTCGAGCTTGCCGTTGAAGCCGGCGATGTTACGCACCCCCATGGAGGCCATCAGCTTGTAGCGACGCTCCATCTCGGCCACGCACCAGCGCAGCGCGTTGGCCGCCTCCTTCATGTCGGTGACCACCGGCGTCAGCAGGTGCGGAATGCCGTCGTAGACCGACAGCTCCAGCATCTTGGGATCGACCATGATCATGCGCAGCTCATCGGGGGTCGCCTTGAGCAGCATGGAGATCAGCATGGCATTGACCCCCACCGACTTGCCCGAACCGGTGGTGCCGGCCACCAGCAGGTGGGGCATCTTGCCGAGGTTGGCCACCACCGGGCCGCCACCGATGTCCTGGCCCAGCGCCAGGGTCAGCGCCGAAGCCTCGTGCTGGTAGCGGTCGGAATCGATCACCTCGCGCAGGCGGATCATGGCGCGATGCGGATTGGGGATCTCGATGCCCACGGTGGGCCGGCCGGGGATCACCTCGACCACCCGCACGCTCTTGACCATCAGCGAGCGCGCCAGGTCCTTGGCCAGGTTGCTGATCTTGGAAACCTTCACGCCGGCCGCCGGCTTGATCTCGAAGCGGGTGATCACCGGGCCAGGCCAGGTATCGACCACCTCGGCCTTGACCCCGTACTCGCGCAGCCGAACCTCGAGCAGTTCCGCCATCTCGCCCAGCTGCTCGCTGGAGTAGTTGCGCTGCTGGGGCTGCGGCGGCGTCAGCAGCCGCAGGCTGGGCAGTTCGCCATCGGGCTCCGGCAGTTCGTCGAGCACCGGCCGCTGGTTCTGCAGGTGCTCCACCGTCCACAGTGCCGGTCCCTCGGGCTCGTCGGCGGCCTCGCGTCCCTGCTCGGCGGTCGCCAGCTGCGGCGTCGGCTCCGGTGGGGCGACCCCCGGATCACGCCGGCGCCCCTCGCGGGCCGGCGAGTGTGGCGAGGCACCCGAGGAGGCCCGGGCGGGGGGCGGCGCATCGGCTGCCTCGCCGTCCTCGGCGCTGCCGGAGGACGCAGCCACGCGTGCATCGAGATGTCCCTCGTCACGCTGGGCCCGCAGGGCGGGGCCGTGCCAGGCCGGCATCACCTCGTCGTCATCGGGCAGCACCGGCTCGGGCACCGCCTCAGGGACCCGGCGAGCGCTCTCCTTGTCGCGGCTTTCCGGCCTGGTGCGCGGTGTCTCGCCGGATGCGGAGGGAGCGGCGTCGCCGGCATCCGGGGTCGGCTCGCGTGGGGCCGGGGGCATCGCGGTATCAGCGGGCTTGGCCTCGGCGCGGGGCGAGGAGGCGGGCGTGCCCTGCCCCCCCGGCGGGGTGATCGTCACTCGCGGTTCCACGGCTTCGCGCGAGGCCCGGGCGGAATAGGCCGCCTCGGGCTGCTTGGCCGAGGGCGTGCGCTCGGGCACCTCCCAGGGGATGTCGGTCTCGCCGTCGTTGCCGAAACCGGGCTCGCGGTGCGAGACCCCGTCGGCGGCCAGCACGGGTTCGGCCTCGCGACGACGGCCACCCCCCAGACGCTGCCACCAGCGCGGCCGGTGATCGGTCTCGCGAGAGGCCTCGTCGGCCCCTCGCTCATCGGAGCGGGCGACCGGGGGCTCGCTCTCATCCCGGACCTCGTCACGCCGCTCGGCGCGTCGTTCGCGCACCAGGCCGAAACGGTCGGCCACCCAGCGCCACAGCATCAGGCTGCGGTGGCCAAGCTCATCCATCACCGTCAGCCAGGAGAGCCCGCTGAACAGGGGAAAGCCACAGAGCATGGCGGCCACGGCCAGCAGGCCGGTCCCGCCCGTCCCTACCAGGGGGATCAGGGCACCGACCAGCCCCTCACCGAGGATGCCCCCCGTGGAGTAGGGCAAGGGGCCATCGGGACGGTAGAAGTGCAGCGCCCCCAGGGTAGTGGAGCCCAGCAGCAGCAGCACCAGGCCTCCACAGCGCACCGCCAGGGCGGTGGCATCCCACTCGAAGCGCACCTGCCGCGAACGGATCAGCCACCAGGCGGCGAACCCCAGCATGCCGGGCCACCACAGGGCACTGACCCCGAACAGCGAGTAGAGCACGTCGGCGAGCCAGGCCCCGATCGGCCCCATCCAGTTGGCGACCTCGGTCTCCGGGCCGCTGCGCGACCAGCCGGGATCCCGGGCGCTGAAGCTGTAGAGCGCCAGCAGCAGGAACACACAGGCGGCCAGCAGCAGGATCACCACGCCCTCGCGCGCCGACCCCTGCAGCCGCAGGCCGAAGCGCTTCGCCGTCTCCCTGGCGTTCGCCGCCGTCACGCGACGTGACGAGGTCCTCTTCTTGACACTCAAGCGGCCATCCCCCTTGCGCCAACATGGCGTCTTCCGGATTTCGTTGCGTTCAATCATACCGAGCAAGTGCTCACCATCACAGGGGCCTGCATGCCTTGAGCCCTACCCCGCCGCACGGCAGACTGGAGGGGTCGTCAATGAGGAAGACGCTGCCCATGCTCCCCTGGCTCCCCGAGCGCCCCGTGGGCTTCCCGCCCATTGCCTCGGCCCTGCGCGACCCCGACGGCCTGCTGGCCGCCGGCGGGGCCCTGACCCCGGAATGGCTGCTGGCCGCCTATCGCCGCGGGATTTTCCCGTGGTTCAGCGATGACCAGCCGGTCCTGTGGTGGAGCCCCGACCCGCGCATGGTGCTGATCCCGGACGAGATCCGGATACGGCGCAGCCTCGCCAAGCGGCTGCGCAATGGCGGCTTCCGAGTCTCAGTCGACACCGCCTTCGAACGGGTGGTGGCGGCATGCGCCGCCCCCCGAGTCGGCCAGCCCGGCACCTGGATCACCGTCGAGATGCAGGCAGCCTATGAACGTCTGCATCGGCTCGGTGCGGCGCATTCGGTGGAGGTCTGGCGCGGCGGCGAGCTGGCGGGCGGCCTCTACGGGGTGGCCATGGGCCCGGTGTTCTTCGGCGAGTCGATGTTCTCCCGCGTGCCGGATGCCTCGAAGGTGGCCCTGGTGCACCTGGCGCGCGCCATGAACGTCGGCGGCGGCCGGCTGATCGACTGCCAGATGCATACCGGCCACCTGGCCAGCCTGGGGGCCAGGGACATCGCCCGTAGCGAGTTCATCGGCTATCTTGAACAGTGGCTGGGCGAAGCCGGCAGTGACCGTCGAGAGACGGTCGACGGCGTACTGGCACCGACCTGGTCCTTCGATGCGATCGACACCTTTGCATGACCGGGCCACCGATTCAGAGGAGATGGCAGCCTTGAGCAGCAACGCCCCCCGGCAGCCGGTCAGGGACCTGCGCTTCTTCCTGACCGTGCCCCATGCCTGCAGCTACCTGGAAGGCCGCGAGGCGACCACCCTGTTCCTCGACCCCCAGGAGGCGCCGGGCCAGGGGGTCTACGATGCACTGGCCCTGCTCGGTTTCCGCCGCAGCGGCCGTCACCTCTATCGTCCCCACTGCGATGCCTGCAATGCCTGCATCTCGGTACGCATCCCGGTGGCCGAGTTCGCGCCGAGCCGCACCCAGCGCAAGCTGGCCAATCGCAACGCCGACCTGACGCTGCACGTGCGCCCCGCCCTCTTCGATGCCGAGCACTATGCGCTCTATGCCCACTATGTCCGGACCCGCCACGCCGACGGCGACATGTACCCGCCGAGCCACGAGCAGTATCGCACCTTCCTGACCCTCGACCAGGCCTACGCCCGGCTGCTGGAGTTCCGGCTCGACGGCCGGCTGGTGGCCGTCTCGGCCTTCGACCAGCTCGAGCACGGCCTCTCGGCCATCTACACCTTCTTCGATCCGGCCCCGGCGCTGGAGCGCCGCTCCCTGGGCACCTTCGCCGTGCTCGCGCTGATCCAGCGCGCCCGGGACCAGGGGCTGCCCCATGTCTATCTGGGCTACTGGATCCGCGAGTGCCGCAAGATGAACTACAAGCAGTCCTTCCGGCCGCTGGAGATGCTCGACGGCCGCCACTGGCGCCGAATGATCGCCCTGTAGGGGCGCCGGGGAGCGGGTTCCTTTGCCTTGACGAGCGGCATGCGGCACAATATCGCGCTATCCTGTCGGCACGGGCGGCAAAGCCGTGACACCGTGCCGCCTTCTTTCGTCATCATCAGCGAGGAACCGCCTATATGGCACGTGAAGACCATATCGAAATGGAAGGCGTCGTCGTCGATACCCTTCCCAACACCATGTTCCGCGTCGAGCTCGAGAACGGCCACGTAGTCACCGCCCATATCTCGGGCAAGATGCGCAAGCACTACATCCGCATCCTCACCGGCGACAAGGTCAAGGTCGAGCTGACCCCCTACGACCTGTCCAAGGGCCGCATCGTCTATCGCGCCCGCTGAGCCTCGGCCGGGCACGCCGCATCGCCCGCCCCACGCTCGAGCGCCGGCTGCACCCCGCGCCCGCCGCCATCCCCGCTGACACACCTGAACGAACAACGCCCCGTCCGCAGACAGGGCGCTGTGTGATGGCGGCTGGCTGAGCCCCGTCAGGGCGCGTCGGCCAGCTCCGACTCCGTGGAGAGGTGGAGCTCGCCCTCCTCCACGCTGACGTGCACCACCCCGCCGTGCTCGGCCAGCTCGCCGAACAGGATCAGCTCGGCCAGCGGCTTCTTGAGCTTCTCCTGGATCAGGCGGGCCATCGGGCGAGCCCCCATGTCGGGGTCGTAGCCCTTCTCGGCCAGCCAGTCCCGGGCGGCCTCGTCCACGTCGAGCTGGACCCGCTTCTCGTCGAGCTGAGCCTGCAGCTCGACCAGGAACTTGTCCACCACGTTGCGCACCACCGAGGTCGGCAGGGCATGGAACTGGATGATGCCGTCCAGGCGGTTGCGGAACTCCGGTGAGAAGGTCTTGCGGATCACCTCCATGGCGTCCGTCGAGTGGTCCTGGGTCTGGAAGCCAATGGAGCGCCGCGTGGCCTGCTCGACCCCGGCGTTGGAGGTCATGATCAGGATCACGTGGCGGAAGTCCGCCTCGCGGCCGTTGTTGTCGGTCAGGCGGCCGTGGTCCATGACCTGCAGCAGCAGGTTGAAGACCTCGGGATGCGCCTTCTCAATCTCGTCGAGCAGCAGCACGCAGTGGGGTTGCTTGGTGATCGCCTCGGTCAGCAGGCCGCCCTGGTCGTAGCCGACGTAGCCGGGGGGCGCACCGATCAGCCGCGACACGGTGTGGCGCTCCATGTACTCGGACATGTCGAAGCGCACCAGCTCGATACCCATGATATGGGACAGCTGGCGGGCCACCTCGGTCTTGCCCACCCCGGTTGGCCCGGCGAACAGGAAGCTGCCCACCGGCTTGTCCGGTGCCTTGAGCCCGGCCCGCGACAGCTTGATCGCCGCCGCCAGGCTGTCGATGGCCTCGTCCTGGCCGAACACCAGCATCTTCAGGTCACGATCGATGTTGGCCAGCAGCTTGCGGTCAGAAGTGGAGACGCTCTTCGGCGGGATCCGCGCGATGGAGGCCACCACCGCCTCGACCTGGTCGACGTCGATGGTGTCCACGCGCACCTCCGGCGGCAGCAGCCGCTGGTGGGCACCGGCCTCGTCGATCACGTCGATGGCCTTGTCGGGCAGGTGGCGGTCGTTGATGTAGCGGTCCGACAGCCGGGCGGCGCTCTCCAGGGCCGCATCGGTGTACTTGAGCTGGTGGTGCTCCTCGAAGCGCGAGCGCAGCCCCATGAGGATGCGGGTGGTGTCCTCCACCGAGGGCGCCATGACGTCGACCTTCTGGAAGCGGCGCGCCAGCGCACGATCCTTCTCGAAGATGCCACGGTACTCCTGGAAGGTGGTCGAGCCGATGCAGCGCAGCTCGCCGGAGGAGAGCAGCGGCTTGAGCAGGTTGGAGGCGTCCATCACGCCACCGGAGGCGGCGCCGGCGCCGATCACGGTATGGATCTCATCGATGAACAGGACGGCGTTGGGCTGCTTGCGCAGCTCGGCCAGCAGGTTCTTGAGGCGCTTCTCGAAGTCGCCGCGATACTTGGTGCCGGCGAGCAGGGCGCCCATGTCCAGGGAGTAGACCACCGCATCGCTGATGACGTCGGGCACATCCTCCTCGACGACGCGCTTGGCAAGCCCCTCGGCGATGGCGGTCTTGCCCACGCCGGCCTCGCCGACCAGCAGCGGATTGTTCTTGCGCCGACGCGCCAGGATCTGCACCACCCGCTCGAGTTCGTGGTCGCGGCCGATCAACGGGTCGATCTTGCCCAACCGTGCCTGCTCGTTGAGGTTCGTGGCATAGCTGGTGAGCGGGTTGGAGCCGGACTCTGCACCGCCCTCCTCGGCCTCCTCGGCCTCCGGCGAGGGAGACGACTGGCTCTGGCCGTGACCGGCAACCTTGGAGATGCCGTGGGCGATGTAGTTGACGGCATCGACCCGGGCCACGTTCTGCTGCTTCAGGAAGTAGACCGCCTGGCTCTCCTGCTCGGAGAAGATCGCCACCAGCACGTTGGCGCCGGTGACCTCGCTCTTGCCGGAGGACTGGACATGGAAGACGGCACGCTGGAGCACGCGCTGGAAGCCCAGGGTGGGCTGGGTCTCCCGGTCCGACTGGTCCTCGGGGATCAGCGGCGTGGTGGAATTGATGAAATCCTGCAGGTCGGACCGCAGCTTGTCGAGGTTGGCCCCGCAGGCACGCAGCACATCCGCCGCCGAGGCGTTGTCCAGCAGCGCCAGCAGCAGGTGCTCCACGGTCATGAACTCGTGGCGCTTGGAGCGGGCCACGGTAAATGCCGTGTTCAGGGTCAGTTCAAGTTCTTTACTCAGCATGGCAGTCCCCTTCTCGCCGCCCAGGGCTTCGCGTCGGATCATTCATGGTCCGGCATCATCAACATCGGGTACAAACGGCGCCGTTGCAAGTCTCCCTTCAACGCAGGACCGTCGCTGTCCCTCTTCGACCATGCCGCTCAGTCCGCCGCCTCGATGTCGCACAGCAGCGGATGCTGACACTCTCTTGCATATTGATTGACCTGATGGCTTTTGGTTTCCGCGATATCGCGGGTGAAGACACCACAGGTAGCCTTTCCACGAGTGTGCACGGTCAGCATCACCTGCACCGCAGTCTCGCTGTCCATCTGGAAGAAGGTCTGCAGCACCTCAACCACGAACTCCATGGGCGTGAAGTCATCGTTGTGCAGCACCACCTTGTACAGGGGAGGACGCGCCACTTCCGGGTCGGCATTCTGCACCGCCAGGTCGCCATCGTCCTGCTCGGGGCCCGGCGGCCGGGTCATGCCCCCCCGCGGGGCCACCATGGCCACTCGTCGCGCCACCTCATCGTCTCTACTGAACATAAGAGCCACTATCCATCTCGACAAGCCGGAGGCCGTCCATCATCTCAACCGTGATTGGACGCCACAGGGCCGTCAGGGTTCACCGCCTGGATTCGATACCAGGACGTCTCAACGCAAAGACCCCCGTCCGCCGGGTGGCGGACGGGGGCCCCGGGTCCGTCGTCGCGACTTACATGTTGTCGGCGACGGCCTGGCCGAACTCGGAGCACTTGAGAAGCTTGGCATCGTCCATCAGACGATGGAAGTCATAGGTGACCTCGCCCTTGGAGATGGCCTTCTCCATGCCCTTGAGCACCAGGTCGGCCGCCTCGACCCAGCCCATATGGCGCAGCATCATCTCCGCGGAGAGGATCAGCGAGCCGGGATTGACCTTGTCCTGGCCGGCGTACTTGGGCGCGGTGCCGTGGGTCGCCTCGAACATGGCAGTGGTGTCGGAGATGTTGGCGCCCGGCGCGATGCCGATGCCGCCCACCTCGGCCGCCAGGGCGTCGGAGAGGTAGTCACCGTTGAGGTTCAGGGTCGCGATGACGTCGTACTCGGCCGGACGCAACAGGATCTGCTGCAGCATGGCGTCGGCGATGACGTCCTTGATGACGATTTCCTTGCCATTGTTGGGGTTCTTCATGGTCATCCAGGGGCCGCCGTCGAGAAGCTCGGCACCGAACTCCTCCTTGGCGAGCTCGTAGCCCCAGTCCTTGAAGGCCCCCTCGGTGAACTTCATGATGTTGCCCTTGTGCACCAGGGTCAGCGACTCGCGATCGTTGTCGATGGTGTACTGCAGGGCCTGGCGCACCAGACGCTTGGTGCCCTCGACGGAGACCGGCTTGACGCCGATGCCGCAGTTCTCGGGGAAGCGGATGTTGGTGACCCCCATCTCCTCGCGCAGGAACTTGATGACCTTGTCGGCCTCGGGGGTACCGGCCTTCCACTCGATGCCGGCGTAGATGTCCTCGGAGTTCTCGCGGAAGATGACCATGTCCACATCGGCCGGCTTCTTGACCGGGCTCGGAACGCCCTCGAACCAGCGCACCGGGCGCTGGCAGACGTAGAGGTCGAGCTTCTGGCGCAGGGCGACGTTCAGGGAACGGATGCCACCACCCACTGGCGTAGTCAGCGGGCCCTTGATGGAGACCACATAGTCCTTGACCGCCTCGAGGGTCTCTTCCGGCATCCAGGTGTCGGCATCATAGACGTGAGTGGCCTTCTCGCCGGCGTAGACTTCCATCCAGTGGATCTTGCGCTCGCCGTTGTAGGCCTTCTGTACGGCGGCATCGATGGCGATCATCATCGCCGGCGTCACGTCGACGCCGATGCCGTCACCCTCGATGTACGGGATGATCGGATTGTTCGGCACGTTCAGGGTGTTGTCGGCGTTAACGGTGATCTTCTGGCCACTCTCAGGAACGACGATCTTGTTGAACCCCATGGCGAACTCCCCTTTTGGTCTATTGAGTGGAGCCCGGAGTGTACCACTCCCCCCCAGCGGGGGTAAGCTGCGCGGGACACTTGTCGACAATCTTGGTAGGCTTAACCACCTCCGCCGGGGCGCCCGCGCATGGCACCCCCATTCCATGCCACCGCAGTGACCAGAGAGATCCACGCCCCATGCCCCACACGCCGAAGATTATCTATACCTTTACCGACGAAGCGCCTGCGCTGGCGACCCACTCGCTGCTACCGATCATCGACGCCTTCACCGACGCTGCCGGTATCGACGTGGAAACGCGCGACATCTCCCTGGCGGCACGGATTCTCTCGCTGTTTCCCGACTATCTGGCAGAAGATCAGCGTGTCGAGGATCACCTGGCCGAACTGGGCGCCCTGGCCAAGACGCCGGAAGCCAACATTATCAAGCTGCCCAACATCAGCGCGTCCATGCCCCAGCTTCATGAGGCCATCAAGGAGCTGCAGGGACAGGGCTATCCCCTGCCGGACTACCCGTACGAACCGAAGAGCGACGAAGAGAAAGACATCCAGGCGCGCTACGACAAGGTCAGGGGGAGTGCCGTCAACCCGGTGCTGCGTGAAGGGAACTCCGACCGCCGTGCGCCCAAGGCCGTCAAGGCATACGCCCGCAAGTACCCGCATCACATGGGGGAGTGGAGCCAGGCCTCGCGCAGCCACGTCTCTCACATGCACGGCGGCGACTTCTACCACGGCGAGAAGTCGATGACCCTGGATCGCCCCCGCAAGGTGAAGATGGAGCTGATCACCAAGAGCGGCCATACACACGTGCTCAAGCCCGAGATCTCGCTGCAGGAAGGCGAGATCATCGACAGCATGTTCATGAGCAAGAAGGCGCTGCTCGAGTTCTACGAGCGGGAAATCGAGGATGCGCGCAAGACCGGCGTGATGTTCTCCCTGCACGTCAAGGCGACGATGATGAAGGTCTCGCACCCCATCGTGTTCGGCCACTGCGTGAAGATCTTCTACAAGGATGCCTTCGAGAAGCACGGCGCGCTGTTCGATGAGCTGGGCGTCGACGTCAACAACGGCATGGCGAACCTGTACGAGAAAATCGACACGCTGCCCGAGACCCAGCGCGAGGAGGTCATCCGCGACCTGCACGCCTGCCACGACCAGCGGCCGGAACTGGCCATGGTGGACTCGGCGCGCGGCATCACCAACTTCCACTCACCCAGCGATGTGATCGTGGACGCCTCGATGCCCGCCATGATTCGTGCCGGCGGCAAGATGTACGGTGCCGACGGCCGCCTCAAGGACGTCAAGGCGGTGATGCCGGAGTCGACCTTCGCGCGCATATACCAGGAGATGATCAACTTCTGCAAATGGAATGGCGCCTTCGACCCCGCCACCATGGGCACCGTGCCCAACGTCGGCCTGATGGCCCAAAAGGCCGAGGAGTATGGCTCCCACGACAAGACCTTCGAGGCCCCGGAGGACGGTGTCGCCAACATCACCGACCTGGAGACCGACGAGGTGCTGCTCTCCCAGACCGTCGAGGAAGGCGATATCTGGCGGATGTGTCAGGTCAAGGATGCACCGATCCGCGACTGGGTGAAGCTAGCGGTGGAGCGCTGCCGCGACTCCGGCATGCCGGCCGTGTTCTGGCTCGACCCCTACCGCCCGCACGAGAATGAACTGATCAAGAAGGTCAGGACCTACCTCAATGAGCACGACACCGACGGGCTCGACATCCAGATCATGTCCCAGGTCCGGGCCATGCGCTACACCCTCGAGCGCGTCGTTCGCGGCCTCGACACCATCTCGGTGACCGGCAACATCCTGCGCGACTACCTCACCGACCTGTTTCCGATCCTGGAGCTGGGCACCAGCGCCAAGATGCTCTCCATCGTGCCGCTGATGGCCGGTGGCGGCATGTTCGAGACCGGGGCCGGCGGCTCGGCGCCCAAGCACGTGCAGCAGCTCCTCGAGGAAAACCACCTGCGCTGGGACAGCCTCGGCGAGTTCCTCGCCATGGGGGCCTCCCTGGAGCATCTCGCCAAGCAGTTCGGCAACCCCCGCGCGACCCTGCTGGCCGAGGCGCTGGACAAGGCCACCGGCGAGTTCCTGGAGCACAACAAGTCGCCCTCCCGCAAGGCGGGAGAGCTGGACAACCGCGGCAGCCACTTCTACCTCGCCCTCTATTGGGCCCAGGCCCTGGCTGCCCAGGACGAGGATGCCGAACTCAAGAAACTCTTCACACGCCTGGCCGAGACGTTGACGGCCAACGAGGCGATCATTCTCGAAGAGCTGAACGGCGTGCAGGGGCACCCGGTGGACATCGGGGGGTACTACCATGCAGACCCCGAGCTGGCGCGCGCCGTCATGCGTCCCAGCAAGACCCTGAACGACGCCCTGGCACTGGTCGCCCAGGACTGACGTATCGCCCGAGGCGACCTGCCGCCCTCTGCGGGCGGCCCTTCCGGCTCCCGTCCGCCTCTTGGCGGAGGGGAGCCGTTGCGTTATTGCCTCGGGCGTTGATTGGCGTCAGGCACTCGGTATAGTGGAAGGACACGATGAACCTTTACCTGCTGCACAAGCCCTATCGCATGCTCTCCCAGTTCACCGACCGAAAGGCCGCAGACGGGGAGCGCCGCGCGACCCTGGCCGACGTCATCGACGTGCCCGGCATCTACCCGGCGGGCCGTCTCGACCATGATTCCGAGGGGCTGCTGCTGCTCAGTGACGACGGCGAACTGATCCATCGCATCAGCGACCCCCGCCACAAGCAGCCCAAGACCTACCGGGTCCAGGTGGAGGGTGAGCCCAGTGACGCCGCCCTGCAGGCACTGCGCGACGGCGTCGCTCT
Organism: Halomonas gemina; assembly: GCF_023554995.1. Classification (GTDB taxonomy): domain Bacteria; phylum Pseudomonadota; class Gammaproteobacteria; order Pseudomonadales; family Halomonadaceae; genus Halomonas; species Halomonas gemina. Next base: position 174,391 of record NZ_JAMJPK010000004.1, on the reverse strand, counting down.
CAAGGACGGCAGGACACGACCCGCCAGGGTGCGACGCCTGGCGTCGAGCGGCCTGCCCGAGCGTGACCCGCCCCTGGACACGAGACGCCACCCGCGTACCAGCTGGCTGGAGCTGACCATCACCGAGGGCCGCAATCGACAGGTCCGCCGAATGACCGCCCATGTCGGTCACCCCACCCTGAGGCTGGTGCGGGTGGCCATCGGTCCCTGGCGGCTGGATGGCCTGCCCCCCGGACAGTGGCGACGGGAGACCCTTCACGCCCCGCGCAGGCCGCCGACAGGCGCTCGCCGGGCCCGAGACAAAAAAGGAGGCCGACGATGAGCCGCTGGCAGCCCTATATCAGCGTGGCCACCGTGGTGGAACGGGCCGGGCGCTTCCTGATGGTGGAGGAGGACCGCGGCGGGGCCGAGACGCTGTTCAACCAGCCCGCCGGCCACCTGGAGCCCGGCGAGCGCATCCAGGAGGCCGCCCTGCGTGAACTGCGCGAGGAGACCGCCTGGCAGGTCGGCATCACCGACTACCTGGGCATGTACGTCTATCGCACACCGGATGGCCTGACCTTCCACAGCCACGGCTTCTTCGGCATGGCCCTGGCCCACCTGGGCAACGAGCTGGACCCGGCCATCCTTGCCGTGCACTGGCTGACCCTCGAGGAGCTCGAGGCGCTGGACCGGGAAGGCCGCCTGCGCAGCCCACTGGTGCTGCGGCGCGTCCGCGACGCGCTGGCGAGCCGCTTCTATCCCATGGACGTGATTCACGAGCGCTGAGCGGCCAAGCGGCCAAGCGGCCAAGCGGCCAAGCGGCCAAGCGGCCAAGCGGCCAAGCGGCCAAGCGGCCAAGCGGCCAAGCGGCCAAGCGGCCAAGCGGCCAAGCCGAGGCTGAAGTAGAAAGTGGAAAAGTAACGAGCCCCCTTGCTTCTTGGAGCTTGGCGGCTCGGCGCTCGGCGCTCGGCGCTCGTATCATGTATAATCCCCGCCCATTTAAGCCACACCCGATTCGAGAGCGCCCATGACCGCCACCCCAGGCAAGGTGATCGTCGGCATGTCCGGCGGCGTCGACTCCTCCGTGTCTGCCCTGCTGCTGCTGGAGCAGGGCTACGACGTCGAAGGCCTGTTCATGAAGAACTGGGACGAGGACGACGGCACCGAGTACTGCACCGCCAAGGCCGACCTGGCTGACGCCGAGGCGGTGTGCGAGAGGCTCGGCATCCGACTGCACACCGCCAACTTCGCCGCCGAGTACTGGGACAACGTCTTCGAGCACTTCCTGGCCGAGTATCAGGCGGGGCGCACGCCGAACCCGGACATCCTCTGCAACCGCGAGATCAAGTTCAAGGTGTTCCTGGAGTACGCCGAGATGCTGGGTGCCGAGAAGATCGCCACCGGCCACTATGTTCGACAAGGTATCTGCGGCGGCAGGCCACGCCTGCTCAAGGGACTCGACCCCAACAAGGACCAGAGCTACTTCCTGCATGCCGTCCCCGAGGCCGCCATCGCCCGCACCCTCTTCCCGGTGGGCGAGCTGGAGAAGCCCGAGGTGCGCGCCATCGCCGAGCGCCACGACCTGGTCACCGCGCGCAAGAAGGACTCCACGGGGATCTGCTTCATCGGCGAGCGCCGCTTCCGCGACTTCCTCAAGCAGTACCTGCCCGCCCAGCCCGGCGTGATCGAGACCCCCGAGGGTGAGGTGATCGGCGAGCACATGGGGCTGATGTACTACACCCTCGGCCAGCGCCAGGGGCTGGGCATCGGCGGGCTCGCCAACCATCCGGACGCCCCCTGGTACGTCGCCGCCAAGGACCTCGAGCGCAACGTGCTCGTCGCCGTGCAGGGCAAGCATCACCCGCTGCTCTATACCGACAGCCTGGCCACCGAGGCCATGGACTGGGTGGCCGGCGAGCCACCGGCCGCCGAGGGCCGCTTCACCGCCAAGACCCGCTATCGCCAGGGCGACGTGCCCTGTGCTGTCCACACGCGGGAGGATGGCGGCGTCGAGGTGTGCTTCGATGCGCCTCAGCGTGCGGTCACTCCTGGGCAATCGCTGGTCCTCTACGATGGCGAGATCTGCCTCGGCGGCGGGGTGATCCGCAAGACCTGGAACGCTACGGAGCCTGCCACATGACCGCCACGACCCCGATCCATCGTGCCCCGGACACCCCCACGGCCCGCCAGGCCCTGGCACTGGCCGGGGTCTTCCAGGCCGCCAGCCTGGTCGACGAGCTCGCCCGCACAGGCCAGGTCGACCAGCGCGCCTGGGAGACCCTGATCCGCGCCACCCTGGACACCAACCCCGAAAGCTTCGAGGCGATCTACGGCGGCCATCCCAACAACCTGCGCCGCGGCCTCGAGGTGCTCGAGGGCGTGGTCGGTCGCCGGCAGGCCAACCCGGTGGTGCTGCGCTATGGCTTCTCGCTGCTGATGCTGATGAACAAGCTGCGCGGCAACGATGCCATGATGGATGACCTCGGCACACGCCTGACCCGCATCCAGGGACAGGCGGAGCACTTCGGCGAGACCCACGAGAACGTCATCGCCAGCCTCGGCGAGGCCTACCAGGAGACGCTCTCGACCCTCAAGACGCGCATCGTCGTCCAGGGCGACCCCTCGCTGCTGCAGAGTCGCATGATGCCCGAGCGGGTCCGCGCCATCCTGCTCGCCGGCATCCGTTTCGCCCTGCTCTGGCACCAGCAGGGAGGCCGGCGATGGAAACTGGTCTTCCAGCGCGGCGCCCTGAAGAAGACACTCGACCAGCTGGGCTGAGCCCCTTCCAACTCCCTTGACCGGAACCCGATCATGCAAGCCGCTTCCCTGCCCCTCTCCGCCCTGACCGCCCTCTCTCCCGTCGATGGCCGCTACGCCGCCAAGGCCGAGTCCCTGCGTGAACATTTCAGCGAGTTCGGGCTGATCCGCGCCCGGGTCATCGTCGAGATTCGCTGGCTGCAGCGCCTCGCCGAGCACCCGCAGATCACCGAAGTCCCCCGGCTCTCCGCCGAGGCCACCGCCTTCCTCGAGGCCCTGGTGCGCGACTTCTCCCTGGAAGACGCCGAACGCATCAAGACCATCGAGCGCACCACCAACCACGACGTCAAGGCGGTAGAGTACTTCATCAAGGAGCGGATCGCCGGCCAGCCGGAGCTGCATGCCGTCACCGAATTCGTGCACTTCGCCTGCACCAGCGAGGACATCAACAACCTCTCCCACGGCGTGATGCTGACCGACGGCCTGAAGAGCCTGCTGCCGGTGATGCACCGGGTGGCCGACGAGGTCGCCCGGCTCGCCTTTGATCACGCCGCCCAGCCGATGCTCTCACGCACCCACGGCCAGACGGCGAGCCCCACCACCCTGGGCAAGGAGATGGCCAACGTCGCCTATCGCCTGCGCCGCCAGCTCGCACAGATCGAGGCCGTCGAGGTGCTGGGCAAGATCAACGGCGCGGTGGGCAACTACAATGCGCATCTCGCCACCTACCCGGAAGTGGACTGGGAAGCCAACGCCCGCACCTTCGTCGAGGGGCTGGGGCTGACCTTCAACCCCTACACCACCCAGATCGAGCCCCACGACTACATCGCCGAGCTGTTCGATGCGGTGTGCCGCTTCAACACCATCCTCATCGACTTCGATCGCGACGTCTGGGGCTACATTTCGCTGGGCTACTTCAAGCAGAGGACCGTCGAGGGCGAGATCGGCTCCTCGACCATGCCCCACAAGGTCAACCCCATCGACTTCGAGAACTCGGAGGGCAACCTGGGGCTTTCCAACGCCATCCTCGGTCACCTGGCCCAGAAGCTGCCGATCTCGCGCTGGCAGCGCGACCTCACCGACTCCACGGTGCTGCGCAACCTGGGCGTCGGCCTGGCCTACGGCCTGATCGCCTATGAGGCCTCGCTCAAGGGCATCGGCAAGCTCGAGGCCAACCCGGCCCGCATCGCCGAGGACCTCGACGCCAGCTGGGAGGTGCTCGCCGAACCGATCCAGACGGTGATGCGCCGCTACAGTATCGAGAAGCCCTACGAGAAGCTCAAGGAGCTGACCCGCGGCAAGCGCATCGACCAAGACGGGCTCAAAGCCTTCATCGATACCCTCGAGCTGCCCGAGACGGTGAAGGAAGAGCTGAAGGCGCTAAGCCCGGCAACCTATATCGGCAACGCCGAAGAGCAGGCGAGGAACCTATGAGCTCCGATGCCCCGCTGCCCATGCTGGGCGGCCTGACTGCCGCCGAGTTCCTGCGCGACATCTGGCAGCAGAAACCGCTGCTGATTCGCGGCGCTTTCCCCGACTTCCAATGCCCGCTGGATCCCGATGAGCTGGCCGGGCTCGCCTGCGAAGAGGGCGTCGAGGCACGCCTGGTCGAGGAGCACGGTGGCGACGGGCCCTGGCAGGTCCGCCACGGCCCCTTCGCTGAGGCCGCCTTCGCCCGGCTTCCCGAGCGCGACTGGACCCTGCTGGTGCAGGCCGTGGACCACTACGTGCCCGAGGTGGCCGAGCTCCTCGAGCAGTTCAGCTTCCTGCCGCGCTGGCGGCTCGACGACATCATGATCAGCTATGCCCCCCCGGGCGGCAGCGTCGGCCCCCACGTCGACCAGTACGACGTCTTCCTGCTCCAGGGCAGCGGCCAGCGCCGCTGGCAGCTGGGCGGGCTGGTCGACGACGACGCCCCCATCCTCGACGGCATCGACCTGCGCATCCTCGAACGCTTCGAGGTCGTCCCGGGCGATGACTGGATTCTCGAGCCGGGCGACATGCTCTACCTGCCGCCCGGCTGGGCCCACCATGGTGTCAGCCAGTCCGACGACTGCCTGACGCTCTCGGTGGGCTTCCGCGCCCCTTCCGCGGACGAGGCGATCACCTCCTTTGCCGACTACCTCGGCGAGCAGCTGCCGGCATCGAAGCGTTACGCCGATGCCGGCATGGCGCCGCCCGAGGACCCCGCCGAGCTCGATGACGCCGCCGTGGCGCGCATGCGTCGCCTGATCCTGGACACCCTGGACGACCCGGCCCAGCTGGCCCAGTGGTTCGGCCGCGTGATGACCCAGCCCAAGTACGTCGACCAGCTGGTCCCCACCGAGACCCCGACCGATATCGAGGAGCTTGTCGCCGTCCTGCAGGAGGGCGAAGAGCTGCTGCGCAGCCCCGGCTCGCGCTTCGCCTGGCGGGCCCTGGACGAGGATCGCGCCACGCTGTTCGCCGATGGCGACGGCCTGAACTGTGCCCTGCCCCTGGCCCGGCATGTGGCCTCCGACGCCCCACTGGACGCCGCGGCGCTGGCCCTGCCCGGCGCTGCCGCGCTGCTCGCCCGCCTGCTCGATATCGGCAGCCTCGGCTGGGCCGGGGACTTCGCGGAGGAGTGACACCATGGAGGTCAGCATCGAGATAGTCGAGGGCGACTGGGCGGCGCTCGGCGAGGCCGCCTCGGAGATTCGCCGCCTGGTCTTCATCGAGGAGCAGCGGGTCCCGCAGCAGGAGGAGTGGGATGGCCGCGACCCCGACTGTCACCACTTCCTGGCCCTGCACGAGGGCATCCCGCTGGGCACCGCCCGGCTGCTGCCCGATGCCCATATCGGCCGGGTGGCGGTAATTGCAAAGGCCCGCGGCCTGGGGATCGGCGCGGCCCTGATGTGGGCCGCCATCGAGGCCGCCCGCCGCGAGGGCCATGCCAGCGTGGAGCTCGCCGCCCAGACCCACGCCCTGGCGTTCTACGAACACCTGGGGTTCATGGCCTTCGGTGACGAGTTCCTCGACGCCGGCATTGCGCACCGCAATATGCGCCTGCCCCTGGACGATTGAGGCACGGCTCCCCTCCTTCCCCGCAGAAATTCGACTACAGGAAAGGCCACTTTGCGCACCGTCCTGTAGTCGAGTTACAACGCCCTCTTCCCCCAAGTGTCAATTGTTGAAGCCCGTCCTCAGGGGTCATAGTGGCTTCCATGGCGAGGGTAAAACGGCTGTTTGCCAGCGGACCCAAGGATTCAGGCACATCAGCAGGCACGCCCTCCCCAGGGTACGACCAAGGCCGTAGAGACAAGCCTCGGCATCTGGTCGACCCTGGCAGTACTTCGCAGATGCAGCATAAGGCATTGCCGAATGGTGCAGCAGGCGATTCCAGCGGCCGCGACACCGGTATTTCCGACATCGCGATCACGAGATTCCACTCCTGACCCGAAGGATGGCCCCATGACGACTTTCAAAGACGAACTCAAGGCTCTGGCTCAACTGCGCGAAGCCCAGCAGGGCAAGTGGGACAACATCAACCCCGAGCATGCCGCCCGCATGCGGGTGCAGAACCGCTTCCAGACCGGCCTGGATATCGCCCGCTACACCGCCAGGATCATGCGCGAGGACATGGCGGCCTATGACGCCGACACCTCCCAGTACACCCAGTCGCTGGGCTGCTGGCACGGCTTCATCGGCCAGCAGAAGATGATCTCCATCAAGAAGCACTTCGGCACCACCAAGCGCTCCTACCTCTACCTCTCCGGCTGGATGGTCGCCGCCCTGCGCTCCGAGTTCGGCCCTCTGCCCGACCAGTCCATGCACGAGAAGACCACCGTGCCGGGCCTGATCGAGGAACTCTACACCTTCCTGCGCCAGGCCGATGCCTGGGAACTCAACCACCTGTTCCGTGACCTGGACGAGGCCAAGAAGGCCGGTGACCAGGCCAAGGCCGACGAGGCCCTGTCCAAGATAGACGGCTTCGAGACCCACATCGTGCCGATCATCGCCGACATCGATGCCGGATTCGGCAATGCCGAGGCCACCTACCTGCTGGCCAAGAAGATGATTGAGGCCGGCGCCTGCTGCATCCAGATCGAGAACCAAGTCTCCGACGAGAAGCAGTGCGGCCACCAGGCCGGCAAGGTCACGGTGCCCCACGAGGACTTCATCGCCAAGATCAACGCCGTGCGCTACGCCTTCCTGGAACTGGGCGTGAATGATGGCGTGATCGTCGCCCGCACCGACTCCCTGGGCGCCGGCCTGACCCAGAAGATCGCCGTGACCAACGAGCCGGGCGATCTCGGCGACCAGTACAACAGCTTCCTCGACGGCGACGAGATCGCCTCGGCCTCCGACATCAACAACGGCGACGTGGTGATCAAGCAGGACGGCAAGCTGGTCAAGCCCAAGCGCCTGGCCTCCGGCCTCTACGAGTTCAAGCCGGGCACCGGCGAGGACCGTGTGGTGCTGGACTGCATCACCAGCCTGCAGAACGGCGCCGACCTGCTGTGGATCGAGACCGAGAAGCCCCACGTGGGCCAGATCGCCGGGATGGTCAACCGCATCCGCGAGGTGTGCCCGGATGCCAAGCTGGTCTACAACAACAGCCCTTCCTTCAACTGGACCCTGAACTTCCGCCAGCAGGTGTTCGATGCCTGGGAGCAGGAAGGCAAGGACGTCTCCGCCTACGACCGCAACAACCTGATGAGTGCCGACTACGACGACACCGAGCTTGGCCGGCTGGCCGACGAGTGGACGCGCAACTTCCAGCGCGATGCCGCCCGCGAGGCCGGTATCTTCCACCACCTGATCACCCTGCCGACCTACCATACCGCGGCACTGTCCACCGACAACCTGGCGAAGGGCTACTTCGGCGACGAGGGCATGCTGGCCTATGTGGCCGGAGTGCAGCGCAAGGAGATCCGCGAGGGCATCGCCACCGTCAAGCACCAAGACATGGCCGGCTCCAACATCGGTGACGACCACAAGGAGTTCTTCCACGGCGAGGCAGCGCTCAAGGCCGGCGGCAAGGACAACACCATGAACCAGTTCGGCTGAAGCCACTGGCGGTAACGACTGGAACCCTTGGGAGGCCATTTGGCCTCCCTTTTTTCATATTGTTGGCCTCATGGTAGCGCTACACTCGTGGCCAGGGAGCCCGGCGCGCTGGCCAAGCCGGTTTGCAGTGGGTAGACTCATTAAAGAACACTGTCCATTAACCATTGGTCACCATCCGGAGACCGAGTGTTCGTCACGGACATCAAGGAGATCCCGCATGAAACGCCTTCTTCCCGTTCTGGCCATCAGCGTCCTGACCCTGGCCGGCTGTGCCAACACCGCGCCCTATTCGGGCAACGTCTACAGCGGCAATCAGGCCAAGTCGGCCCAGTCCGTGACCTTCGGCACCATCACCGCCCTGCGCCAGGTGCAGATCCAGGCCGATAGCCGCGCCGGCGGCCTGCTCGGCTCCGGCGGCGGTGCCGTGATCGGCGGCATCCTCGGCAACCAGGTGGGTGGCGGCACCGGACGCCAGCTGGCCACCGTGGCCGGTGCCATCGGCGGCGCCGTGGTCGGCACCAAGGCCGAGGAGGCGACCAACCGCATCACCGCCTGGGAAATGGAGATCCGCCAGGATAACGGCCGGAACGTGGTCGTGGTGCAGAAGGCCGACCAGAACTTCCAGGTCGGCCAGCGCGTCCGCCTGATCGGCAGCGGCAGCAGCGTCAGCGTGGCCCCCTACTGAGGGCGGCACTGCCCGCCGCCATGAACGGCTGGCCCGGATGAGCGGCCACCAATGAAGAAGGCCCGCGGTCTCGTTCCGCGGGCCTTCCTCGTATCGTACCGGTCGTGGTCTACGGCCCGACCGGGGACACCCTCAGTGAAGATCGACCTTGTTCGTGGCCCAGCCGGCCAGCTTGGTGGCGATCAGCGCCACCACGCCGATCACGATCACCGTGAACAGCAGGTCCACGGGGCGCACGATGAAGGTGGCGCCCAGCACCGCCAGGGCCGGACACCATATCCAGCGGTCATCCTCGCTGCGCAGCACGGCAGGCAGCAGCGTGTCGAGAATGCCGCTGACGGAGCTCTCCCAGCGCTTGAGGAAAAGGGTCAGAAACACGGCGAAGGCGATCAGCCAGATCAGGGTCAAGGTCATGGCACTCTCCATGCAAGGGTCGATCGAAGGGAATCGGGAAATCGGACTCCGGCAAGGGTATCCCTGCCCGGTAGGCCACGCAACCGTCCGAACGTCGCCCCGCGTGGGGGCATAAAGGCGTGAATGCGACTCAGGCTCGACCTTCACATCCTGAATTTCCTCCATGCCCCTGACAGTCGCTTGACTGCCGCGTTACCATGTCGCGCTACATGCACTCACCGAAAGGTTCATCAATGCAGATTGCGCAGAATTCCGTTGTCGCGTTCCACTACACCCTGACCAACGATACAGGTGAAGTGCTGGACAGCTCGGAAGGCCGCGAGCCGCTGACCTATCTCCACGGCGCCGGCAACATCATTCCGGGCCTCGAGAAGCAGCTGGAAGGTCGCGCCACCGGCGACAAGCTCCAGGCCAAGGTGTCTCCCGAAGAAGGTTACGGCGAGGTCCAGCCGCAGCTGGTGCAGGAAGTACCGCGTGACGCCTTCCAGGGCGTCGACAACGTCGAGCCGGGCATGCAGTTCCAGGCCCAGACCCAGGGTGGCCCGCTGATGGTCACCGTAACCCAGGTCGAGGGCGACACCGTTACCGTCGACGGCAACCACCCGCTCGCCGGCCAGTCGCTGAACTTCGACGTGGAGATCGCCGAGGTCCGCGAGGCCAGCGAGGAAGAAGTCGAGCACGGCCACGTGCACGGCGAGGGCGACCACGAGCACTAAACGCTCGTCCGACCGCAGCGGCCACCGAGAGGCACGGCCGAATTCACGAGGGGGCAGCCAGGGGCTGCCCCCTCGTCGTTCAGGGAGGCGCTCCTTCCTGGCGCTCCTGCTCGAAGGCCCGCAGGGTGCGGTGCCCACCCCAGAGCCGGGTGGCGGTGGTCACCAGGCAGGCTCCGCCGAAGACCATCGCCAGCAGCGGGAAATGCTCGGGAAACAGGCAGAAGAGCACGAAGGCCAGCACGGTCTCCGTGCCCTCGGTCAGGCCGTGAAGGTAATAGAAGGCCTTCTGCTGGAAGCGCGGCCGCTCCAGGCCATGGCGCGTGGCCATGATGGCGAAGGCCAGGAAGGAGGTCCCGGTGCCGATGAAGGCGAACAGCAGGAAGGCCGCCGCCAGGGCATTGGCCGGCGGGTCGGCCAGGGCGAAGCCCAGCACCACCGCCGCGTAGAAGACGAAGTCCAGGCCGATGTCGAGGAAGCCCCCGGCATCGCTCGCCTCCCCGGTCAGCCGGGCCAGGGCGCCATCCAGCCCGTCACCCAGGCGATTGAGCAGGATGGCCACCAGCGCCGGCAGGGTCCAGCCGAGGGCCAGCAACGGCAGGGCCAGCATCCCCACCAGGAAGGCGATGACCGTCACCTGATCGGGGCGCACCTTGCGCCTGGCGAGGCCACGGGCCAGCACCGACAGCGGCCCCTGGGTCAGTGGCATGGTCCAGCGATCGAGCATGCTATCTCCCTCTCTCCTCGGCCCCGTCGCCACCCCGCCGCCAGGCGAAGTAGCGCGCCAGCCAGCCCAGCAGGCGTTCCGGCTTGTGGGCATTCTTCCACACCCCGGCCGTGGCCTTGACCGCCTCGCTGTGGGTCGGATAGGGATGGATGGTGCCCAGCAGCCTGTTGAGCCCGATGCCGCGGGTCATCGCCAGGGTGAACTCGGCGAGCATCTCCCCCGCCCCCTGGCCGACGATGGTGGCCCCGAGGATCCGGTCACGACCGGGCACGGTCAGCACCTTCACGAAGCCGCGGGTGCTGCCCTCGGCGATGGCGCGATCCAGCTCGCTCAGGGCGTAGCGGGTAACCTCGACCTCGACGCCCGCCGCGAGGGCCTCCCGTTCGTTGAGCCCGACCCGGGCCACCTCGGGGTCGGTGAAGGTGACCGCCGGCAGGGCCCGATAGCTCACCCGGAAGCGCTTGAGCTCGCCGAACAGCGCATTCACCGTGGCATGCCAGGCCTGGTGGGCGCTGGCATGGGTCAGCTGATAGGGGCCCGCCACGTCGCCGCAGGCCCAGACATTGGGCAGTACGCTCTGCAGGGCCTCGTCCACGGCCAGGGTGCCGTCGGGCCGGGTCTCGACACCGAGGGCCTCGAGGCCCAGCCCCTCGACGTTGGCCTGGCGCCCCACCGCCACCAGCAGGTGGGAAAAGGGCAGCCTCTCGATCAGCGCCTCGCCACGGGCGTCATGCCGCTCGACCTCCAGGGCATGGCCACCACCCGCATCGGCCACCACCCGCAGCGCCTTGGTGGCGAGATGCACCGCCAGGCCCTCCTCACCCAGCCGCGCCTCGACCTCGCCGGCCACCTCCCGGTCCTCCCGGGGCAGCAGCTGGCCGCCCATCTCCACCAGTGAGACACGACTCCCCAGCCGCGCGAAGCTCTGGCCCAGCTCGCAGCCGATGGGGCCCCCGCCCAGCACCACCAGGCGCTCGGGAAGGGTCTCGAGCCGCCAGAGGTTGTCGGAGGTGAGCACCTCGATCTGCTCCAGGCCGGGCAGCGGCGGTACGCGCGGTCGCGCCCCGCTGGCGATGATCACATGACGCGTGGTCAGCACCCGCTCGCCCGAGGCCTCGCGGACACGCACCCGCCAGGGATCCTCGAGGACGGCCTCCCCGGCGATCACCTCGACGCCGAGCCCCTCGTAGCGCTCGCGACTGTCGTGGGGCTCCACCTCGCGGATGGCGCGATGGACATGGCCCATCACCGCGGCGAAGTCCACCTCGGGCTCTCCGACGCTGACCCCGTAGCGCGGGGCCTCACGAATCTCGCTGGCGACACGCGCGGCCCGGATCAGTGCCTTGGAGGGGACGCAGCCGGTGTTGAGGCAGTCGCCGCCCAGCTTGTCGCGCTCCACCAGGGCCACCCGGGCCTTCACCGCCGCGGCGATGTAGCTCACCACCAGGCCGGCCGAACCGCCGCCGATCACCACGATGTCCTGGTCGAAGTGTCGCGGGCGGTTGAAACGGCGGGCCAACTGGCGGCGCTTGCCGACGGCCACCAGGGCACGGGCCAGCCAGGGAAAGAGGCCGATCAGCACGAAAGAGCCGATCAGCCCCGGGGAAAGGACCCCGGAGAGCGACTCCAGGTTGCCCAGTTCGCGCCCCGCGTTCACGAACACCGCCGTGCCCGGCAGCATGCCGACCTGGCTGACCCAGTAGAAGGTCCGCAACCGCATGCGGGTCAACCCCATCACCAGGTTGATGACGAAAAAGGGAAAGAGCGGGATCAGGCGCAGGGTGAAGAGGTAGAAGGCCCCCTCGCGCTCGATGCCGGCATTGATGCGCGCAAGCTGGGTGGCAAAGCGACGCTCCAGGGGGGCCCGCGCCAGGGTGCGGGCGATCAGCGCGGCCAGCGTGGCTCCTAACGCGCTGGCGAAGGAGATCAGCAGCAGTCCCCAGCCGAAGCCGAACAGCGCCCCGCCGAGCAGGGTCAGCAGGGTCGCCCCGGGCAGCGAGACCGCCGTGATGGCCACATAGATCAGGAAGAAGCCGCCGGCGACGGTCAGCGGTTCGGCCGCCAGCCAGGCTTGGAAGCGCGCCTGCTCGGCCTGCAGGTTGTCGAGGGTCAGAGCCTGGTGGGCCCCGCTGAGGAAGTAGGCCGCGACCAGCAGGGCGATCACGGCGGCGAGTATCAGGCGTCGTCGGGTCAAGGGAGCACTCCCGTTAGTCAGTGGTGGTGGCACCGCATCTGCGGATGATGAAGTCGGCTCTCTGTCGTGATGGGCAGAGATACCTTACCCAGACGTGATCGCTGCATACTGTAAGGAAACGGATCGATGATGGAACTCAATATTTGTCCTCCACTCCAAGTTACCAATCACCCACACGGAGCCATACAATGCGCCTGCCGTCCTACTCCCCCCTTCGCCACTTCGCACTGTTCGTGCCACCGATCACACTTGCCATCGCCCTATCCGGGACTTCCCAGGCCGATGGCGAAATCGAAAGTGCCGTTTTCGCCGGTGGCTGCTTCTGGTGCATGGAGGAAGCCTACGACAAGATCGAAGGGGTACAGGCCACCACCTCCGGCTACAGCGGCGGCCACACCGAGGATCCGACGTATGAGCAGGTAACGGCCGGCGGTACCGGCCATGCCGAGGTGGTCAAGGTCGACTACGACCCCGACCAGGTGGACTACGAGACCCTGCTGCACGTGTTCTGGCGCAACATCGACCCCTTCGCCGTGGACCGCCAGTTCTGCGACAAGGGCGCCTCCTACCATAGCGCCATCTTCCCCATGGACGCGGAGCAGCGCGCCCTGGCCGAGGCCAGCCGGGACGCCGCCGCCGAGCGCTTCGACCAGCCCATCGCCACCGAGATCAATGACTTCGAGGCCTTCTACCCGGCCGAGGCGTATCACCAGGACTACTACCTCGAGAACCCGGTGCGCTACCGCTTCTACAAGTCGGCCTGCGGCCGCGTCGAGCGCCTCGAGGAGGTCTGGGGCGACGAGGCCGGCGCCAGCGCGGCATCCTGACCCTCGCGGCGTTCGCGCCGCCACAGCCAGGCGGCCAGCCCCAGGGTCACCGCCAGCATCAGCCAGGAGGCCAGCGCCACGCCCTGCCAGCCGGCGGCCCGCCAGAATGGCTCCAGCCAGAAGCCGCCCAGGCTGGCACCGCTGTAGTAGAACACCAGGTAGAGGGCCGAGGCGCTACCCCGCGCCGAGCGGGCCCGGCGCCCCACCCAGCTCGAAGCCATGGAGTGGGCCAGGAAGAAGCCGAAGGCATTGACGGTCAGCCCGGCGATGATCCACCACAGCGAGCCGGCCAGGGTCACCGCCGTGCCGACGATCAGGATCAGGATCCCCAGCATCATGCAGGCCGGCTGCGACCAGCGCGCCGCCAGCCGTCCGGAGAGCGAGGAGCCGAGGGTGCCGCCCAGGTAGGTCAGGAAGATCAGCCCCAGCACCCGGGTGCCTAGCCCGAAGGGGGCATCGGCCAGCCGGAAGGTGATGTAGCTGTACTGGTTGATGAAGATCAGGAAGTTGAGCCCGCCGAGCAGGTAGGCGCCGAGCAGCAGCGGGTTGCGCAGGTGACCGCCGAGGTCGGCCAGGGCACCGCGCAGCTCGAAGCGCCGCGGCGTGAAGGCGCGGGCGGCAGGCAACAGCTTCCAGAACAGCGCCAGCCCGACCAGCGTCATCGCCCCCACCGCCAGGAAGCTGGCCGGCGCCCCACCGACCTCGGCCACGGCGCCACCCACCACCCGGCCACTGATGCCGCCCAGGGAGTTGGCGCCGATATACAGCCCCACCGCCGAGAGCAGGGCCGGGCGCTCGAACTCGTCGCCCATCCAGGCAATCGCCACCGCCGGCAGCCCGCCCAGCACGAAGCCCTGCAGGGCGCGCATCGCCAGCAATGTCTCGAAGTTCGGCGCGAATGCCAGCCCCAGTGAAAGCAGGCCGGCCGCCAGCAGGGTCAGGCGCATGATGGCGCCCCGGCCGATGGCATCCGAGAGCGGGCCGAACACCAGCAGCGAGAGGGCAAGCGCCAGGGTGGCGACCGACATCACCAGGCTGATCCCCAGGGTCGAGACCGCGAAGGTCTCGCGCAGTGTCGGCAGCAGCGGCTGAGGAACATAGAGGTTGATAAAGACCAGAAAGGAGCCCAGGCACAGGGCCAGGGTCGCGCGCCACCAGGCGCGGGTATATGCGGCGATCATGGTGTCCTCCGACTTGGCAAGCCATGATCCAACGGCGAGAATGATAAGCCAAACAGAATATCCAGATCATTATCATCTGGTTTACTTATGATTCAGCGCCCGGAGAATCGATGAGCCTGCCCTTCGACCTGCGCACCCTCAAGGTCTTCCTGGACTTCGTGATGGCCCACCGCGAGGTGCTCTAGCAGGCCTCGCCCGGCCTTCAGCCCTCGCCGGTCTCGCCCAGGCGCCGGGCCAGCAGGGTCGGCTCCAGAGTGCGCCTCGCCTGCCAGAAGTGGCGCTGCCAGTAGCGGTTGTCAAGCTCGGAGATCATCACCCCCCGGGAGGTGGAGGCATGCAGGAAGCGGCCCTCGCCGACATAGATGCCCACGTGGCGGTAGACCCCGGGGGGACGGAAGAACACCAGGTCGCCGGGGCGTAGTGCATCACGCTCGACCTCGAGGCCGGCGCGCACCTGCTCCTCGGTGGTGCGCGGCAGGTCGAAGCGGAAAGTGTCGCTGAAGACGTTCTGCACCAGGGCCGAGCAGTCGACCCCGCTCGAGGAACTGCCGCCCAGCCGGTAGGGCGTGCCGACCCAGCGCTCGTGCTGGGCCAGCAGGGCCCGGCGGATCAGCGTGGGGGGCGGGTTGTGCAGGCCGCGGGCCTCCAGGATGGGATTGTCCACGGGAGACATCAGGGGGTCGGCGGGCATCCCCGGCAGGTCCCGGGCGAAGTAGGCACCCATGGCCTCCTCCTCGATGCCGCCCGAGGCGGCACAGCCCGCCAGCAGCGCCAGGGCTCCCCCCAAGGCGGTGATACGACATACGCGTTTGACCAGCATCCTGCGACGACCTCGTTCCCTGAGCCGCACCCGGGCCCTCGACGCCCTGCGTCGTCCGGTCCCCGGATGGTGTCGCTGTGGCAGTGCTGCCGGGAAGCGGTCCGGTGTCACTGCCAGAGCGGCCTGTCGGCGGCTCGCTGCGTGGCGAAGGCTCCCGACAGGAGGAGCCATGTCATCAATATCGTTGACTATAAACCATACTTTCTTATTCAGGGCGAGCCCTCAGTGGAGGGTACGACTGTCGCCCGGCAGCGTATCAATGTGCAGCGGCGCCCAGTGGCGCGGCCGCGCCCCGGGAAAGTCGAGGCTGGCCCAGGCCCCCGCCAGCGGCGGCGCCCCCGAGAGCCAGGCCACCAGGGCCTGGCGGAAGCCGGCCAGGAAGCTCTCGCGCTCCGGGGTCTCGCCCATGAAGAAGGAGAAGCCGGCGTGCAGGCCGCGGGCATACTCTTCCCAGCCCGCATAGTGCTCGCCGGCCAGGCCATGGGCACGCTCGAGCAGGACAAGGAACGCCGCCTCTCCGAGCCACCCCAGCTGGCGGCCGGCGATGGCCAGATCCACGGCCTGGGCAATGTCCCAAGCCGCCAGGTCGACCTCGTTGCAGCCGTCCTCGTTGTCCCTGACCCGCTGCAGGCGCAGCAGGTGAGCGCCCTCCTCCTCGCTGCACTCGCCGCTCTCCAGGGTGGCGATCTCGGAGGCCAGCCGCCCATGGTTGAGCGTATAGGGGGCATAGTTGATCTGATACTCCTGGCGATCGCCAACCCCGATCAGGTACTCGAGGAACTCGCTCAGCTCCGCTTCCCCATGGAGGGCATAGTGCCCATCGACCCACTCGCGGATGGCCGCACACTCGCGCTCGCTCTCCGGCTGCGGCAGACTCCAGGCCGGGCTGTTGAGCGGCCCAACCAGCGCCATGGCGGTGAAGTGGACCAGCGTCGGACGCGGCCCGGGCTCGAGCCATGCCCCGCCCCGCCAGTCAAGCCAGTGGAAGAGGCTCCCGGGGTCCTCCAGGTGCCAGCGGATCTCGGCGACCATGGGGGGCTGGTCGGGCTCGGGCAGCAGGCTCTCCCAGTGGGCCCAGGCCTGCAGCAGGCGACGGGCATCGGGGTAGAAGCGACACAGCGAGCCCTGCAGGGCCTCAGCCAGGTCGGCCAGGCGGGTCGCGTCGAACTCCCCGCTGTCCATGGCCATCTGCAGGTGGAAGGCGAACTTCTCGGCCATATGGATGGTGGCGGCATGGCGGCTCGCCTGCCGCAGGGCATCGCGGCTCGCCAGCTCGTCCGGGACCGGGTGGCCGAAGGGGGTCTCGGCCGGCGGCAGGGCGCCGTGGGCGGCATCCGCCGCCAGCTGGTTGAGGTGGTGAGCCTGGGCCGGCAGCCAGTAGCGGGAAAGCGCCTCGACGCCCTCGTCGGCATGCAGGTCGAGGGTCTCGACCAGGTAGCGGCGCGCCTCCTCGCGCCGCGCGACCGGCAGCTCGGGCACTGGCCCCTGGCGGGCGGCGAATTCGGGCTCGCGCACCGCGGCCAGCGCCAGCGTCCAGTGGCGGGGGTCGCCACGCCAGGCCCGCAGGGCAGCGCGCGAGGCCTCGATATCCGCCTCTGGAATCAGCCCCTGCAGGGCCGGGCGCCAGGGGCTCACCGGCGAATGCAGCAGCAGCGCCCAGTCCGCCTGGAGGGCGGGCAGCAGGTTGCGCCCCTCGAACAGGCTGCGTCCTCGCTGGTAGGCCCGGGCCAGGGCCGACCAGTCGCTGTAGCGGCGCAGCGCCAGGTCGGCGCCGTGCACGGCGAAGTCGCGGGCCTCCCGCACCTCGAGCCAGCCCAGGCAGGCGCCGGCCCAGGCCAGGTCGATCAGCCGCAGCCAGTCCCAGGCGGCCCACTCCAGTGGCTCGCCCTGATCGAGGAAGCCCAGCAGCACCCGGCCGTAGTCGCGCTCTCCGCCGGCCAGGGCCTCCTGCCACTGCCGGCGCACCTCGGCGTCCGCCTCGAGCAGCCGTCCGGCATCCAGGTCCCAGGCCTGGCGGTCGCCCTGGGAGGCCAGCCACAGCAGGCTGCGCACCAGCTCCTCGCGGTTGCGGATCTGCCAGGCCTCCTCCAGCCAGGCCGCCAGCCCCTGCCAGTCGTGGGGCCCGGCGGGCAGCTCGACGACCGGCGAGAAGGCGGCGCGCAGCCGCCAGACCTGCTCCTCGGGGGCCGTCGGCCAGAGCGCGAGCGGCGTGGCATGGGTAGCCAACCACTCCTGCAGCATCTCCCAGGTCACGCCCTCCCCGTCGTGCTCCAGGGCCGAGAGGGCCTCGCAGGCGTCGAAGAAGCCGTCGTCACCACGCACCCAACCCTCGGCGCTGCGGGCGTGCAGCAGCGCCTCCAGCCAGGCATCGAGGCTCGAGTGGTGCGCGCTGACCTCCTCGGCCAGCCGCTGGGCCCAGGCCCGTGCGCGTGCCTCGTCGAGCCAGCCCGCGGCGCCGCCCAGGGCGATGACCTCCAGGCCGGCCAGCAGCCGGGCCGGGTCGACGCCGGCACCGCCGGTCCCCAGGGCCTCCAGCAGGCACCAGCCCAGCTCGCCGCGGTCGGCCACCCCGAGGGCGGTCAGCCGCTCGACGGCCGCCTCGGCCTCCACCGTCAGGGGATCAGGCGTGAAGGCCCAGTCACACAGCACCAGCTGCTGGGCCCACCAGGCATTCAGGGGATCGACCAAGGCTCACCTCGCCATAAATCCGGAACAGGAACGTACCGCGCCGCGTACCGCGGCGAGTCGGCGCCACAGTGTAGCGGAAAGCGATGCCGACGCCGATGCCCGAGGAGCAACGGATCATGCAAATCGGGAAGGCCCGGGGCTTGGCGAGTTGTTTTAAATAATGCACACTCGTCCAACAAGATGATCAACCCCGACGAGGAATCCCCATGTCCGCGGAACCCCAGCTGCTGATCGATAAGGCCTATGTGGCCGGCCAGTGGCGCGATGGCACGCGCCGCTTCGCCGTGACCAACCCCGCCACCGGCGAGACCCTGGCAGAGGTCCCCGACCTCGACGCCGAGGCGGCCCGCGAGGCCGTGACTGCCGCGGCGGATGCCTGGCCGGCCTGGCGGCGACGCACCGCCAAGGAGCGTGCCGCCCTGCTGCGCGCCTGGTTCGACGCCATCATGGCCAACCAGGAAGCCCTGGCGAGGCTGATGACCCTGGAACAGGGCAAGCCGCTGGCCGAGTCCCGTGGCGAGGTGGCCTATGGCGCCTCCTTCGTGGAGTTCTATGCCGAGGAGGCCAAGCGCGTCGCCGGCGAGACCCTGCCCAGCCACGGGGTGGACAAGCGCATCCTGGTGTTCCGCGAGCCGATCGGCGTGGTGGCGGCCATCACTCCCTGGAACTTCCCGCTGGCGATGATCACCCGCAAGTGCGCCCCGGCCCTGGCCGCCGGCTGCCCGGTGGTGATCAAGCCCGCCGAGGCCACCCCGCTCACCGCCCTGGCCCTGGTCAAGCTCGCCGAGGAGGTCGGCTTCCCGGCCGGGGTGATCAACATCGTCACCGCCTCCCGGCCGGCCGAGATCGGAGAGGTGCTGACCACCGATCCGCGGGTGCGCAAGATCTCCTTCACCGGCTCCACCCCCGTGGGCAAGCGCCTGCTGGCCCAGTGCGCCGGCACCGTCAAGAAGGCCTCCATGGAACTCGGGGGGAACGCTCCCTTCATCGTCTTCGATGACGCCGATCTGGATGCCGCCGTGGAGGGCGCCGTGGCCTCCAAGTACCGCAACTCCGGCCAGACATGTGTCTGCACCAACCGCCTGCTGGTCCAGGCCGGGGTCTACGAGGCCTTCCTGGAGAAGCTGGCCAGACGCGTCGCCCAGCTCGAGGTCGGCAACGGCCTCGACGAGGGCGTGGTGCAGGGCCCGCTGATCAACCCCGCCGCCGTCGAGAAGGTGCAGAGCCACGTGCGCGACGCCCTGGACAAGGGCGGCCGGCTGGTCTGCGGCGGCAAGCCCCACGCGCTTGGCGGCACCTTCTTCCAGCCGACGATCATCGCCGACGTGACCGAGGAGATGAAGGTGGCCACCGAGGAGACCTTCGGCCCCCTGGCGCCGGTGTTCCGCTTCGAGTCCGAGGAAGAGGCCATCGCCATGGCCAACGCCACCGAATTCGGCCTGGCCGCCTACTTCTATGCCCGCGACTATCGCCGTATCTGGCATGTCATGGAAGGGCTGGAATATGGCATGGTGGCGGTGAACGAAGGCATTCTCTCTACCGAGCTGGCGCCCTTCGGTGGGGTCAAGGAGTCAGGGCTGGGACGCGAGGGCTCGCGCCACGGCCTGGATGAGTACACTGAGCTAAAATACGTCTGTGTCGGCGGCCTGTGATCGCCCGCAACGTCTGACCAAGGAGACAGGACCCATGAACAACGCAGAACTCAACGAACTCAAGCAGCGCTACGTGGCCAGCGGCGCGGCCAGCCCGGCCACCCAGTTTGCCGACCGCGCCGAGAACGCCCTGGTGTGGGACGCCGACGGCAATCGCATCATCGATTTCGCCGGCGGCATCGGCGTGCTCAACATCGGTCATCGCCACCCCAAGGTGGTCCAGGCGGTCAAGGACCAGCTCGACAAGGTGATGCACACCTGCCAGACCGTGATGCCCTATGAGGGCTACGTCAAGGTGGCCGAGAAGCTCAGCCAGGTCACCCCGGTGCGTGGCCATGCCAAGGTGATGCTGGCCAACTCGGGGGCCGAGGCGCTGGAAAACGCTGTCAAGGTCGCCCGTGCCGCCACTGGCAAGAACAACGTGATCTGCTTCGATGGCGGCTACCACGGCCGCACCTTCATGACCATGGCCATGAACGGCAAGGTCGCACCTTACTCCACCGACTTCGGCTCCATGCCGGGCAACGTCTTCCGCGCCCCCTACCCGGTGCCCTACCACGGCGTCAGCGAGGACGAGGCCCTGCGCGGCCTGAAGATGGCGCTCAAGACCGACGCCAACCCCCGCGACACCGCGGCCATCGTGCTTGAGCCGGTGCTCGGCGAGGGCGGCTTCTATCCGGCGCCGGCGAGCTTCCTAAAGGCGATCCGCGAGATCTGTGACGAGCACGGCATGCTGATGATCGTGGACGAGGTGCAGTCCGGCTTCGGGCGCACCGGCAAGCTGTTCGCCATCGAGCACAGCGGCGTCGAGCCCGACATCATCACCATGGCCAAGAGCATGGCCGACGGCATGCCGATCTCCGCGGTGGTCGGCACCGACAAGCACATGGACGCCTCCGGCGCCAACTCCCTGGGCGGCACCTATACCGGCAGCCCGGTCTCCTGCGCCGCCACCCTGGCCGTGCTGGAGGTCTTCGAGCAGGAGAACATCCTCGAGAAGAGCCAGGCGCTCGGCGACAAGCTGGCCAAGCGCTTCGCCCAGTGGCAGCAGACCTTCGACTGCGTCGACAACGGTCGCAACATGGGCGCCATGGCGGCCATCGACCTCGTCTCCGACAAGGCCAAGCACACCCCGGATGCCGACCTGGCCGGCGCACTGTGCAAGAAGGCCCGCGAGAAGGGCCTGATCCTGCTCTCCTGCGGCCTCTACGGCAACACCATCCGCTTCCTGATGCCGGTCACCATCGAGGACGAGGTGCTCGAGGAAGGCCTCGCCATCGTCGAGGAGTCCCTCAAGGAGCTGGTCGGCAGCAAGAGTGCCGCCACCGCCTGACCGGGCTCGACCTGAAACGGCGCACGACCCACCCCGCCCGGCTGGAGACAGCCGGGCGGTTCGCGTTGGCGCCCCGGGGCGTTGACGCCATGCGGCCGAAACCCTGCTATGGTCGCAGCCTGCAGCTCGACCCCTCGCTACTCGCTCGCAAATCGGTATGGCGCCATGATCCTTCGCACGCTCTCCCTGCTGCGCTCCCTGCAGGGCGCTCATCACACTGTCACCGATGCCCAGGCCCGTATCCAGCAGGCCTGTGACTATCGCTGGCTCCGGCGACAGCTGGGCCACGGGATGGTCGGTGCCCGACAGGTCTCGCTGGCAGACGGCACCCCCGCCGTATCGGTGGTGGTGCCCTTCGTGGCCACGCCGGCGCGGCGCCGCGGGGGGCGCTGGCCGGCGGATGCCGACGAGCGCGAGCGCTGCTTCGTGGAGGGGGCCCACGCCTGTCGGGCCGCCGGGGCTCCGGGCTACCGCAAGCTGGAGAGCCTCTCCCAGGGGCTGGCCCAGGGCGGCATGGCGATATTGAAGGACGCGGCACGCTTCCAGTACCTGCTCGACCAGCAGGCCCTGCGACTCACCTGGCGCCGTCCGGGCACCCTGCCGCCCGACCTGGCCCGGCAGCTCGGCCGCTGCCTGCCCGGCGGCGATGCCGAACGCCACGGCCTCTTCCTGCTGACCCTCAAGGTGCCCGCCTCTCCTCCCGAGGTCACGCCGGACGGCGCCTGGCTGGACGCCAGCCTGGACCGCTACCGGCGTATCCTGCCCACCCCGGCGGGCTGAGGGCCGACACGAAACCGCCCGGCCGAGGTCAGCCGGGCGGTCATCTCGCCACTAGATGGTGCCTGCTGCGTCAGGCCTTCCTGACCTTGGCGATCACCCACAGCAGCACCACGGCGCCGACGATGGCGGTAACCAGCGAGCCGATGAAGCCACCGGCCTGCAGGCCCAGCAGGCTGAACAGGCCACCGCCGATGACGGCCCCCACCACGCCGACCCCGATATTGCCGAGGATGCCGAAGCCGCCGCCGCGCATGATATGGCCGGCGATCCAGCCGGCCAGGCCACCGATGATCAACCAGGCAATGATTCCCATGCTGCTCACTCCTTTTCCTTGGTGAAGAACTGAAGAGATGAAGAGGTCTCGATGGTGCCTTGCCAGGCATCGGGAGAAAAGCCTCAGAATGCGGAACCCGGCTGCGCGAGGAAGGCCAGTTCCTCGCGGGTGGAGTCACGCCCGAGCACGGCATTGCGATGGGGGTAGCGGCCGAAGCGCTCGACCACCTCGCGATGGCGGTGCGCGTGGCGCAGGTTCTCCTCCAGCCCCGGCTGGGCGAACAGGCGCACCGCCTCGTCATGGATAGCCAGCGACTCGCTGTGCATGTAGGGCATGAAGAGAAAGGCCCGCCAGGGCACGTCCAGCAGCCGGTCCGCGCGCTGGGCAACCGCCTCCTGGGCCAGCACCAGGGCCACCGGGTCCCAGGCAAAGGCACGGGCCGACCCCCGATGGATGTTGCGCGCAAACTGGTCGAGCACGATCACCTCGGCCAGGCGGCCGCGAGCGGACGCCCGCCACTGCCAGAGCTCGCCCTGCCCGGCGGCCGTCAGCCAGTCGCCGAAGCGCCGTGTGATCTCGGCATCCAGGGCCGGGTCCTTGCGGAACCACTGGGCGGGCGCGAGCTCCCTGAACCAGAAGTCGATCACCGCCTCCGGGCGACGCTCTTCCATGATGGCCTCCTCTTCGCCCCGGGGTGGAGCTGATACCATCACAGGGTAGCCGCCCCACCCCCTGCCCACCACCGAAGGGAGCCCCATGACCACCTACGACCTGCTGCAGATGCTGGGTTACGTCTTCAACATCCTCGGCCTGCTGGTCTGCATCGGCGGCCTGACCCTGGCCCGCCGCCCCGACCGCCGCCTGCTCGGCCGCAGCCTGGCGGTGCTGGGGTTCGTGATCGCCGCGGCCCCCGTGCTGGTGCAGCTCCTCGGGCTGGTCGAACCCGTGCCGGTGGGTGCCCTGCCGCCACGCTAGACGGAGTGACAGCCTCCCTCTCAATGTCGGACAATTAGACGAAAGGTGAATGGCAGTGGTGAGTCACAGGATTAGACTCGCCCCCCAACGTAGTAATCTTACCTACATTCACGCCGCCAACACCGCTTGCGCGGCCGAATTCACGTCTCACAAGGATGTTTCCGACATGCATGCCCTGACCCTGGCGTCCTTCCTCTTCTTCACGGGGCTGGTCGCCTTCATCACCTGGCGCATCACGCGCCGCGACGACCACAAGACGCCCAACGGTTTCTTCCTGGCCGGGCGCAGCCTGACCTTCCCGCTGATCGCCGGCTCGCTACTGATGACCAACCTCTCCACCGAGCAGATGGTGGGGCTCAACGGTGCGGCCTTCAGCGACGGCCTCTCCGTGATGGCCTGGGAGGTCGTGGCGGTCATCGCCCTGGTGGCGCTGGCGCTGTTCTTCCTGCCACGCTTCCTGAGGAGCGGCATCGCCACCCTGCCCCAACTGCTGGAGCTGCGCTTCGACAAGACCACCCAGCTGATCACCAACATCATCTTCCTGATCGCCTATGCGGTGATCCTGCTGCCGATCATCCTCTACTCCGGCGCCATGGGGCTGCAGGGCATGCTCGACCTTCAGGGGCTCACCGGCATCGAATCGCCCACAGTGCTGCTGTGGCTGACGGTCTGGCTGGTGGGGCTGATCGGCTCCGTCTACGCCCTGTTCGGCGGCCTGCGTACCGTCGCCGTCTCCGACACCCTCAACGGCGTGGGCCTGCTGGTCGGCGGCTTCGTGATCGTCTACTTCGGCCTGCAGGCGGTGAGCGGTGACGGCGGCGTCCTGGAGGGCTGGGCACTCCTCAAGGAGAGCGACCCCGAGATGCTCAACTCCATCGGGAGCAGCGAGCAGCAGGTGCCCTTCGCGACCCTGTTCACCGGGGTCTTCCTGATCAACCTCTTCTACTGGACCACCAACCAGCAGATCATCCAGCGGACCTTTGCCGCCAAGACCCTCGCCGAGGGCCAGAAGGGCGTGCTGCTGACCGGCTTCTTCAAGCTGCTCGGCCCCCTCTACCTGGTGCTGCCGGGGATCATCGCCTACCACCTCTATGCCGACCAGGGCGTGCGCGCCGACGAGGCCTACGGCCACCTGGTGTTCAACGTGCTGCCCGCGCCGCTCACCGGCTTCTTCGCCGCGGTGATGGTCGGCGCCATCCTGTCGTCGTTCAACTCGGCGCTCAACAGCACCACCACCCTGTTCAGCCTGGGCTTCTACAAGGTGGTGCTCAACAAGAACGCCAGCGAGGCGCAGGTGGTGCGCTCGAGCAAGATCTTCGGCTGGATCATGGCCGTCGCCGCCATGACCATCGCCCCGCTGCTGGCCGGCCAGGAGAGCCTGTTCGGCTACCTGCAGAAGATGAACGCCATCTACTTCATCCCCATCCTGGCCGTGGTACTGGTGGGCCTGCTGACCCGTCGCGTGCCGCCCCTGGCGGCCAAGGTCGCCCTGGTGGGCGGCTGCCTACTGATCTTCGCCGGCTACTTCATCCCGCCCTTCGACAGGCTGCCGGTGGTGATGCACGAGTTCCACTTCGTGGCCAGCGTCTTCGCGCTGCTGGTGGCGGTGATGCTGCTGATCGGCCGGCTGCGCCCCCGCGAGACCCCCTGGGTCCACGAGGACAGCGGCGCCGTCGACCTGACCCCCTGGCGGGGCGCCATCCCCGCCGGCATCGTGCTGGTGATCCTGGTGATCGCCATCTACGCGGCCTTCGCCGGCTGACGCCGCCAGGCCTGCCTCTCGCTGCCCCGCCCCGCGGGGCAGCGTCGTTTCATGACCCCACGCCTTGTCAGGCGCGTGCCCGACCCGCACATTAGGTCAGCATACGACCCTGCAAGGATGCCCCATGCGCACCCCGCTGACCCGTGAACTCCATGACCTGCTCGAGCGCGGACGCGACCGCCAGCTGCGCCTGGCGGTGACCGGCCTGTCGCGCTCGGGCAAGACCGCCTTTCTCACCTCGCTGGTCAACCAGCTGCGCCATGCCGGCCTCGAGGCGCGACTCGACCTGCTGCCGGCCGCCCGCGAGGGGCGCCTGCTCGGTGCCCGTCGGGTGCAGCAGCAGGACCTCGCCGTGCCGCGCTTCCCCTATGACCAGGCGATGCTGGCGCTGGACGACCAGCCACCGCGCTGGCCGGAGCCGACCCGCGGCATCAGCGAGCTGCGCCTGGCGATCCGCTACCGGCCGGCGCGGCGCGGCCTGCTCGGCGCCGAGACCCGCCAGCTGACCCTGGATCTCTTCGATTACCCCGGAGAGTGGCTGCTCGACCTGCCGCTGCTGGCGCACGACTACCTGAGCTGGAGCGGGACCCAGCGCCATGACGTCGGCAGCGAGCGCGCCGCCCTGTTCGCCGATTGGCACCGCGCGGTGGCCGGCCTCGACCCGGCCGAGGAGGTCGACGAGGCGCGCCTGGCCGAGATCGCCGAGCTGTATGCCAGGGGACTGCGGGCCGCGCGGGAGGCCGGCTTCGCCGACCTGCAGCCGGGACGCTTCCTGCTGCCCGGGGAGCTCGAGGGGGCCCCGGTGCTGCAGTTCTTCCCCCTGCCGGGCATCATGGAGGCCGACCGCGATGCGCTCGCCGCCCTGCCCGCCGAGAGCCTCTACGCCACCCTCGCCCGGCGCTTTCGCCACTACCAGCAGCACATCGTCAAGCCCTTCTATCGCGAGCACTTTCGCCGCTTCGACCGCCAGATCGTGCTGGTCGACGTGCTCGGGGCCCTCAACGCCGGGCCTGAGCGTTTCGAGGACCTCTCCCGCGCCCTGTCGAACCTGATGCAGAGCTTCGACTACGGCCGGCGCAGCCTGCTCACGCGGCTGTTCGCCCCGCGCATCGACCGCCTGGCCATCGCCGCCACCAAGGCCGACCATGTCAGCCCCGAGCAGCACGGCCGCCTGGTCGGCCTGCTCGAGGCCCTGCTCGCCGACCCGCTGAAGGACCTGCGCTTCGCCGACGTGCCGGTCCGGGCCCTGTCGCTGGCGGCGATCCGTGCCACCGAGAGCCGCGAGGTGAACCAGCAGGGGCGACGCACCCCGGCCCTGCGCGGCACCACCCTGGCCGGCGAGTCGCTGCTGCTGTTTCCCGGCGAGGTCCCCGACCGGCTACCGGGGGCGGACTTCTGGGCCCGCCAGGGCTTCGACTTCACGGCCTTCCGCCCCCTGCCCCGCGACAAGGGCGCGCCGCTGCCCCATATCCGCATGGATGCCGCCCTGGAGTGGCTGATCGGAGACAAGCTGACATGACCCCTTCCCGCGAACAGGACCCACGCCCGGGCGAGCGCTTCACCCTCGACGACGCGCCGCCCCCGGAGGCCGACGCCCTGGATCCACGGCCCGGGCAGCACTTCGAGGCCGGGCTACCGAGCCAGCCGCTGGCCGATCCCCAGGCCGATGCACCCCCCGGCGAACGCGCGCTGGGGGATGGCCTGATGCGCCCGCGCAAGCGTCGCTGGGGGCTGCTCGCGCTGCTTGGCGGCAGCCTGGGCCTGGGCGCGGTGGAGGCCGGCCGGACCCTGCACGCCGCCAGCCTCGGCGGCGACTGGCTGGCCGGCGGCTGGAGCCTGCTGCTGCTGCTGGCCCTGGGGCTCGGCGGATCGGCCCTGCTGCGCGAGCTGTGGCGCCTGCGCCGCCTGAGCCGCCACGCCCGGCTGCGCGAGCACCTCGCCGCCCTGCCCGAGGCCACCCCGGCCCGGGCGCTGTCGCTGGCCGGCCAGCTGCGCCGCGACCTCGGACTGGACGACGACCACCCCCATTGGCAGGCCTTCCTGGCCGCTCACGAGCCGCATCATGACGGGCGCGATACCCGCGCGCTGCTCTCCCATCACCTGCTCGCCCCACGCGACCGGGAAGCCCGTCGGCTGATCTCGCGGATGTCCGGCGAGACCGCGGTGATGGTGGCGGTCAGCCCGCTGACCCTGGTCGACATGACGCTGGTCGCCTGGCGCCACCTGGCGATGATCGACCGCCTGTGCCGGCTCTACGGGCTGGAGCTGGGCTATGCGGCACGCCTGCGACTACTGCGCAGCGTGCTCTACCAGATGGCGTTCGCCGGGGCCAGCGAGATCGCCAGCGAGGCGAGCATGCAGATGCTATCGATGGACCTGGCCGGCAAGCTCTCGACGCGTGCCGCCCAGGGCCTCGGCGTCGGGCTGCTGGGGGCGCGCCTGGGGCTGCGCGCCCAGCGCCTGGCCCGGCCGCTGGACTTCGCCACGGACGAGGCCCCGCGCATGGCCGACCTGCGCCGCGACCTCTGGCAGCAGCTGCGTCGCCTGGAGGCCGGCGAGGATAAGGCGAAGGCGCGCCATCCTTGATCCGGATCATGACACCACGCGAGCGGGTGACTAGGCTCCTCGGTAGGTACTCCCACCATCACCCCTGAAGGATGCCCATCATGTTCCACTCCATCCTGGTGCCCGTCGACGGCTCCGAGCACGCCAAGAAGGCGCTCTCCGTGGCCTGCCAGCTGGCCCGACAGGAGAACGCCGCCCTGCACCTGCTGCACATTCCCGAGGAACTCGCCCACGAGACCACCCTGGTCTGGGGCATCGGCGCCATCGCCATCGAGGCCTCGCGGGAGGAGCGCGAGGCCGTCGGCAAGCAGGTCGTCGACCGGGCCGCCGAGGCCGCCCGCGAACTCGGCGCCACCAACCTCGAGACAATCATCGGCCAGGGCGACCCGGCCCGCACCATCATCAGCGAGGCGCGCCGCCGCGGCGTCGATGCCATCGTCATGGGCAGCCGGGGCCTGAGCGACCTCAAGGGGCTGGTGGTCGGCAGCGTCTCCCACAAGGTCAGCCACGCCGCCGACTGCACCGTGATCACGGTGCGCTGACCCGCCCCCGCACGGCTCAGGCGAGTCGCCGCTGGCTCTCGCTGTCGAAGAGCACGGCACGCCCCATGTCGACCCGCAGTGACAGCCGCTCCCCCGGCGCCACCCGGCACTTGGGGCCCACCCGGGCGGTGACCTCGCCCTCCCCCAGGGGAAGGCGCAGCAGGATGTCAGCCCCGGTGGGCTCGACCACGCTGACCCGCGCCTCCAGCAGGGTGCCCTCGGCCTGCGCGGTCAGGCGCCGGTCCTCTTCGCTGAAGTGCTCCGGCCGCAGCCCCAGGATCACCGGCTGGCCGACTCGCCCGGCCAGGGCCGGCGTCTCCCGCGATGCCGGCCAGGGCAGCACCAGGGCCTCCTCGCCCTCGGTGGCGACCCGCAGCCGATAGTCGCCGGCCCGCCCCTCCAGGGTCGTGGTGATGAAGTTCATCGAAGGTGAGCCCATGAAGCCGGCGACGAAGATGTCGACCGGGTCGTTGTAGACCTCGTCCGGCGTGCCCAGCTGCAGGATATGGCCATCGCGCATCACGGCGATGCGATCGGCCAGGGTCATGGCCTCGATCTGGTCGTGGGTGACGTAGACGATGGTGGTACCGAGGCGCTGGTGGAGCTTCTTGATCTCGGTGCGCATGTCCACGCGCAGCTTGGCATCCAGGTTGGAGAGGGGCTCGTCGAACAGGTAGACCGCGGGTTCCCGGGCCAGGGCCCGGCCCATGGCCACCCGCTGACGCTGCCCCCCGGAGAGCTGGGAGGGCTTGCGATCGAGCAGGGAGGTGATCTGCAGCAGGTCGGCCACCCGCTCGACCGCCGCCTCGCGCTCGGCCCTGGGCACCTTGCGCATCTCCAGGCCGAAGCTGATGTTGCCGCGCACCGTCATGCTCGGGTAGAGCGCATAGGACTGGAAGACCATGGCGATGTCGCGCTCCGCCGGGGTGAGCCAGGTGACGTCGCGGTCGGCGATGCGGATCTGGCCATCGGTGACCGGCTCCAGGCCGGCGATGGCATTCATCAGGGTCGACTTGCCGCACCCCGAGGGGCCGACCAGGATCAGGAACTCGCCGGACTCGATGGCCAGGCTGACGTCCTTGAGGACGCGTTCGTTGCCGAAGTCCTTGCGGACCTCGTGGATCTCGAGAGCTGACATGGCGGATTACCTTGGTTGTTCATTGTTCATGGGGCGCGGGCTCAGCCCTTGACGGAGCCCGCGGTGAGCCCGCGCACGAAGTACTTGCCGGCCAGCACGTAGACCACCAGGGTCGGCAGCGCCGCGATCATGGCGGCGGCCATGTCGACGTTGTATTCGCGCACCCCCGTCGAGGTGTTGACCAGGTTGTTCAGGGCCACCGTCACCGGCTGGGTGTCATGGGCCGAGAAGGCCACCCCGAACAGGAAGTCGTTCCAGATCTGGGTGAACTGCCAGATCACCGAGACCACGATGATCGGCGCCGAGACGGGCAGCAGAATGCGCCAGAAGATGCGGAAGAAACCCGCGCCATCCAGCTTGGCCGCCGACACCAGCTCGGTGGGGACCGCGACATAGAAGTTGCGGAAGAACAGGGTGGTGAAGGCGATGCCGAAGATCACATGGACCAGGATCAGCCCCGCCCGGGAGCTCGAGAGCCCCAGCCAGCCCAGCGTCTGGGCCATGGGCAGCAGCACCACCTGGAAGGGGATGAAGCAGCCGAACAACATCAGCGCGAAGAGCAGCTCCGAACCCCTGAAGCGCCACTTGGTCAGGGCATAGCCGTTGAGCGCGCCGACCACGGTGGAGATCACCACCGCCGGGATGACGATGGCGAAGGAGTTCCAGAAGTAGCCGCCCACGCCCTCGCAGCGCATCCCGGTGCAGGCCTCGCCCCAGGCCTTGGCCCAGGGGGCCAGGGTCGGCGCCTGCGGCAGTGCCAGCAGGCTGCCGGCGCTGATCTCGTCGAGGGGCTTGATTGATGTGATCAGCATCACCGCCAGCGGCAGGAGGTAGAAGAGTGCGGCCAGCAGCAGCATGGCATGGAGCGCCAGGCGCGCCATCCGGGCACCGGGGGTGCGGCGTCGAATCACGTTATCCATGCTTGCGGCTCCTCAGCTCCGAGTAGAGGTAGGGAATCAGGATCGCCAGCACGCCGCCCAGCATCAGCATGGCGCTCGCCGAGCCCAGGCCGACCTGTGCCCGGGTGAAGGCGTGGGTATACATGAAGGTGGCCGGCAGGTCGGAGGCATAGCCGGGGCCGCCGCCGGTCAGGGCCACCACCAGGTCGAAGCTCTTGATGGCGATGTGGGCGAGGATCATCACCGCACTGAACATCACCGGCCGCAGGCAGGGGATCACCACCCGCCAGTAGATGCGCGGCAGGCTGCCGCCGTCGAGCTGGGCCGCCTTGATGATGCTGTCGTCGATGCCGCGCAGTCCCGCCAGGAACAGCGCCATGACGAACCCCGAGGCCTGCCACACGGCGGCGATCACCAGGGTGTAGACCGCCATGTCGGGGTCGATGAGCCAGTCGAAGGTGAACGACTCGAAGCCCCAGCTGCGCACCATCGCCTGGAGACCGAGCCCGGGGTTGAGCAGCCACTTCCAGACCACCCCGGTGACGATGAAGGAGAGCGCCATGGGGTAGAGGTAGATCGTGCGCAGGGTACCCTCCCGGCGGATGCGCTGGTCGAGCAGGATGGCCAGGAAGGCGCCCAGCACCAGGCAGATCACCACGAAGAGGCCACCGAAGATCACCAGATTGGTCGAGGCGACCCACCAGCGCTCGTTCTCCATCAGCCGGCCGTACTGGGCGAAGCCGATGAAGTCGTAGCTCGGCAGCATGCGCGAGCTGGTCAGGGAGAGGATGAAGGTCCATAGCATGAAGCCGTAGACGAAGAACAGCGAGATGGCGACGGAGGGGGCCAGCACCAGGCGTGGCAGCCGGTCCTGGAGGCGGCCGGACGACGAGCGTCGGCGCGCCGCCTGCCCGTCCTGTCGGAGGGAGGTCGAGAGTGTCATGGGAGGCGTCCTCGTGGATGAACACGGGCGCCGCCGCGGCGGCGCCCCGGGCCTGCGACGGGTGCTAGAGGGCGGCCTGGGCCGTGTTGACCATGCGCCGGGCGGCCTCCTCGGCCTCCATGTCACTGTCGTTGAAGTAGTTGGTGACGACATCGAAGATGGCGCCCTGGACGGCGGCGCGCACGGCCATGCCGTGCGCCATGCTGGGCACCAGGCCGCCCTCGTCAGCGGTGCGCTGGAAGTCGGCCAGCGACTGCTGGGCACAGCGGTCGAACTCGCTCATGTCCAGGTCGGGGCGCGCCGGGATCGAGCCCTTGGCGAGGTTGAAGGCCTCCTGGAAGGTCGGCTCCAGCACCAGCCGCGCCAGGTCCTGCTGGGCCTCGCGCTCGCCCTCGTCGCTGACCCGGAACATCGCCAGGCTGTCGATATTGAAGGTGAAGGCCTGCTGCGTGCCGGGGGCCGGCGCGCACAGGTAGTCCTCGCCGGCGGTCAGGCCCGCGGCGGTGAACTCGCCCTTGGCCCAGTCGCCCATCAGCTGCATGGCCGCATCGCCCTCGATGACCATGGAGGTGGCGATGTTCCAGTCGCGACCGGACATGTCGTCGTCCATCAGCTCGCGCAGGCGCTTGAAGGTCGCGAGCGCCTCGATCATCTGCTCGCCCCCCAGGGCCTCGGGGTCCAGGTCGACCAGGGCACGCCGGTAGAAGTCCGTGCCGCCGGTGGCCAGCACGATGTCCTCGAAGAGGGTGGCGTCCTGCCAGGCCTGGCCGCCGTGGGCCAGCGGGATATAGCCTGCCGCGCGCAGCGGCTCGGCCGCGGCGAACAGCTCATCGAGGGTGGCGGGCATCTCGACCCCGGCATCGTCGAGCACCTCGGGGTTGGCCCACAGCCAGTTGACGCGGTGGACGTTCACCGGCACGGCCACGTACTGGCCGTCATGGCGCATGACCTCGGCCACGGTCTCGGGCAGCAGCGTCTCCCACTGCTCGGCCTCGGCCACGGCGTCGAGATCGCCCAGCAGGCCGAGCTCGCCCCACTCCTGGATCTCCGGCCCCTTGATCTGGGCCGCGGAGGGCGGGTTGCCGGACATCGCACGCGACTTGAGCACGGTCATGGCGGTCTCGCCGCCACCGCCGGCCACCGCGAAGTCCTCCCAGGTGTGTCCCTCGGCCTCCATCAGCTCCTTGAGCACGTTGGCCGCCCGGGCCTCGCCGCCGGAGGTCCACCAGTGCAGGACCTCGACGTCGCCGGCCTGGACGCTGGAGAGGGTCAGGGAGGCCGCCAGGCCGGTGGCCAGGGCGAGCGCGGTCTTGCGGGGCGCGTGGAGTCGCTTGGATGCGTGCATGACGTGGATTCCTCGTGTCGTATTGTTATGGTCCCCCGGTGCACCGGGATAGCGACACGCTACGCCAGTCGTCGCGCTATGAGGCGTTACCGAGTCCTGCAAAGTGTTCGCCCTCTATTGCAGGTCGGTAACATTGGCCTGGCGAGGCAGGGTCAGGGTGACCAGCAGCCCGCCGCCGGGCGCATCGGCGAGCGCGATGTCGCCGCCATGGGCCCGCACGATGTGTCGCGCGATCCCGAGCCCCAGGCCGCTGCCGCCGGTATGCCGGCTGCGCGAGGGCTCCAGGCGCACGAAGGGCGAGAAGACCCGCTCGCGCTGCGCCTCGGGAATGCCGGGGCCGTGGTCGCGGATGGTGACGACCAGCCGGTCCCGGGCATCCGCGAGCCGCACCTCGGCGAAACGCCCGTAGAACAGGGCGTTCTCCAGCAGGTTGGCCAGGCAGCGCCTGAGGGCCAGCGGCTTGGCGGCGATGGGCAGTGCTGTCCCCTCGATGACCACCTCGCCACCATGCAGCCGCAGCTCGGCCGCCAGGTCGTGCAGCAGGGCAACGGGCTCGACCATGACGACCTGCTCCTGGAGATCCAGCCCCTTGACCGAGGCCAGCGCCCCCTTGACCAGCGCATCCAGCTCATCGAGGGAAGCGCAGAACCGCTCACGCTGCAGCGGGTCGTCGAGCATCTCGGCGCGCAGGCGCATGCGGGTGATCGGCGTCTTGAGATCGTGGGAGATCGCCGAGAAGAGCCGCTCGCGCTCCTCCACCTGCTCGCGGATGCGTCGCTGCATGCGGTTGAAGGCCACGGCCGTCGCCACCACCTCGCGAGGTCCGGTCTCGCGCAGGGGCGGGGCGTCGAGGTCGTCGCCCAGCTGGCGAGCGGCCCGCGAGAGCCGCGACAGCGGTCGCGTCATGCTGCGGATGCCCAGCAGGGAGAGCCCCAGCACGGTCAGCAGCACCATCAGCCCGGCCAGCAGGCGCTCCCCGGAGAGCCAGCTGCGCTCCTCGAACACCTCGGCGATCGGCAGGATGGTGGCCAGGTAGAGCCAGGTCCCGGGCTCCAGCTCGAGCTGCACGACCAGGATCGGCGGCGAGAGGGGCTCCATCAGCAGGCTGTGCTGCCCCCAGCGCGGGGGCAGGTCCTCCAGCAGCACCTCGTTGTTGAAGACGCGCAGATCCTCAGGGCGGGAGAACTCCACCAGCACCTCGTCGATGTCGAGTTGCTCGGTGAGGATGCGCTGGAAGGTGTCGACCACCAGGGCCTTCCCGGGTCCCTCGCCGATGTCGGCCACGTCGAGGCGCTTCTCGTTGACGCTGACGAAGAAGCGGGAACCGCCCATCTCGCGCAGCTGGTCCAGGACGATATGCCGGTACTCCCTCGGCAGCGAACGGAAGAAGCGCATGGTGGACGCCACGCTGTAAGCGACATTGCTCGACAGCTCGTCGAGCTGGGCCAGGCGGCTGTCGCGCACCTGGGAGGTCCAGATCACGTAGCTGGCCAGCTGCGCGGCCAGCACCCCGACGACCATGACCAGCACGAAGCGTCCGCGCAGGGTGCCCGGCAGGCCGCGCGCCAGCCGCCGGCGCAGCCGTCTCCACGGACCGTCTGCCGTCACGGCAGGGCCTCGACCCGGGCGGTGAGCACATAGCCCGCCCCGCGCACCGTGCGAATCAGCTGGGAGTGCTGGGCATCCTCGCCGAGGCGCTGTCGCAGGCGGCACACGTGCACGTCGATGGAGCGGTCCAGGGGCGGCGCCGGTCGCCCGCGGGTCAACTCGAAGAGCGCGTCGCGCGACAGCACCTGCTCGGGATGCGCGAGGAACACCTGTAGCAGCTGGAAGTCCGCGCCGGAGAGCGGAAGGTGCTGCCCCTCGATGTCGACCAGTTCGCGGGTCAGGCGATCCAGTCGCCAGTTGCCGAACGCCACCAGCCGCGCCTGGGCCGGATTCGTCGCCTCCTGATGGCCCCTGGCGCGACGCAGCACGGCCTTGATCCTCGCCAGCAGCTCGCGGGGATTGAAGGGCTTGCCCAGGTAGTCATCGGCGCCCAGCTCGAGACCCAGGATGCGATCGGTCTCGTCGGCGCTGGCGGTCAGCATGATGATCGGCACGTCGCTCTCGCGACGCAGGTCCCGGCAGAGGGTGAAACCGTCGTCGCCGGGCATCATGAGGTCCACG
The DNA here is from genome assembly GCF_023554995.1 of Halomonas gemina. Classification (GTDB taxonomy): domain Bacteria; phylum Pseudomonadota; class Gammaproteobacteria; order Pseudomonadales; family Halomonadaceae; genus Halomonas; species Halomonas gemina. The sequence goes on along the minus strand of NZ_JAMJPK010000004.1, from coordinate 139,995 downwards.
ATCAGCAGGTCCGGCGTCTCGACCTCCAGCAGCCGGCGCAGCGCCTCGGCATCCTCGGCCAGCAGGGCGCGCATGCCGTGGCGGCCGAGGTAGTCGGCCAGCAGCTCACGGATCTCGGGGTCGTCGTCGACCACGATCAGGGTCACGGGTGCGGCAGTCATCCCGGCACTCCGAAGCGCTCGCGCAGCCGCGCGGCCACGGCCTGCTCATCGTGATGGCCGATGCGCTCGGCTCCGGGCACCCGGCCGGCCAGTTCGGGATGGGCATTGGCCATGACGTGGGCCTCGCCGGCCAGGGCGAGCATCTCGGTATCGTTGAGGTTGTCGCCGAAGGCCAGGCACGCCTCGGGGCCGAGTCCCAGGCGCTCGAGCAGCGCGGCGAGCGCGGTGCCCTTGTTCACCCCCGCGGCCATGATCTCCAGCGACGTGGCCATCGACCAGGTCAGGTGCAGCCGCTCGCCATGGCGGGCGCGGATCCTCGCCTCCAGGCGCCTGACCTCACCCGGGTCGCCGATGTAGAGCACCTTGCCGACCCCTTCGCCGTCGAGCTCGCCAGGGCCGGCGACCCGGTAGCCGAAGCCGGTGTGGGCATGCAGCGCCAGCAGGCCAGGCGCCTCGGCATCGATCAGCCACTCGTGCTCGTGGTAGAGGTTGAGGCGCACCTCGGGGGGACGCGGCAGGTCGATCAGCTCCCGGGCCAGCGAGGCCTCCAGGTGGCGGGCGCTGACCAGGCGATCTTCGGGGTCGTGGAGATAGGCGCCATTGGTGCTGATCACGTGCACCGGCACGCCCAGGCGCTCGCGGAAGCGCTGCATGTCCCGGAAGTGGCGTCCCGAGGCAAACGCCAGGTGGTGCCCCTGTCCCGCCAGGGCGCGCAGGGTGTCGACGGTCGTCGGGTGCAGGTCATGGTCGGCCCCGAGCAGGGTGCCGTCGAGGTCGGAGACGATCAGTCGTGGGGTCATGGGGGCTTCCGCGTGTCGTGAAGCCTTCAAGGCTACCGAAGGCACCCCCGCCTGTCTTCCCTGCCGCGCGCCGACCGCCCCTGCCCGCGGGAAGTGCCCGGTGGGCGTCCCACCCTCGCCTCCCGCCGGGCGCCTTCGCAAGCGCTTGATTCCACGTGGTGCCCAGCACGCCGTTTGGCGCCGGGGTCGCGAATCCGTATAGTGAGCCCCCTACTCGCCAACCGATCGTGACCATGCTGCAGAACAACTCGGCGCTTGCCCAGCTCAAGCAACAGATCCGCTCCAACACCCCTCGCGTCGAGGGCGTGATCAAGGCCACCGACAGGGGCTTCGGCTTCCTCGAGACCGACGACGGCAACTCCTACTTCGTGCCGCCCCCCGCCATGAAGCTGGTGCTCCATGGTGACCGCGTCGAGGCCATCCTCCACGAGGAGGGTGAAAAGAAATCGGTCGAGCCCGATACCCTGATCGAGACCGGCATGCAACGCTTCATCGCGCGGGTACAGAAGCGCGACGGACGCCTGGCGGTGGTTCCCGATCACCCCTCGATCAAGACCGCCCTCAAGGCCCGCATCAAGCGCAGCCTCGACGAGGCCAGCATCGCCGACGGCGACTGGGTGGTGGCCCGCCTGGTGCGCCACCCGCTCAAGCCCGACGACCGCGCCTTCTTTACCCAGATCGACGAGCTGGTGGCCAAGACCGACGACCCGGCCGTGCCGTGGCGCGTGACCCTGGCCCGCCATGCCCTGGAGCAGGAGTGCCCGGACGCCGGCGACGACTGGCCGCTGCGCGACGAGGGCCTCGCGCGCGAGGATCTGACCGCCGAGCCCTTCTTCACCATCGACGGCGAGAAGACCCGCGACATGGATGACGCCCTGCGCATCCGCTCCCGCGAGGATGGCGGCTGGTCGCTGACCGTGGCCATCGCCGACCCCACCGCCTACGTGGAGGAGGGGCATGCCGCCGACCTGGAGGCCCGTACCCGTGCCTTCACCGTCTACCTGCCGGGCCAGAACGTTACCATGCTGCCCGAGCAGCTGGCCGATGACCTCTGCTCGCTGTGGGTGGACAAGGATCGCCCGGTGCTGGCCTGCACCCTGGAGGTCGGCGCCGACGGCAGCCTCGGCGACTACCGCTTCTTCGCCGCTACCGCGCGCTCCCACGCCAAGCTCGCCTACGACCGGGTCTCCGACTGGCTCGAGGGCCAGGGCGACTGGGCGCCGGTTGATGCGATCGGCGATCAGCTCAAGGCCCTGGCGGCCATGACCGAAGCGCGCAGCGCCTGGCGGGCGGCCCACGCCCTGGTGTTCAAGGACCGGCCCGACTTCGTCTTCGACCTGGACGATGCCGGCAACGTGCTGGACATCCGCACCGAGCATCGGCGCATCGCCAACCGCATGATCGAGGAGTCGATGATCGCCGCCAACGCCTGCTGCGCGCACCTGCTCGCCGAGCATGTCGGCCACGGCATCTTCAACGTCCACCGCGCCTTCGAGCCGGAAAAGGCAGAAGCCGCCCAGGAGTTCCTGGCCAGCCAGGACATCCAGGTGGAGCAGGAGCAGCTCACCGAGCTGCCCCGCTACACCGAGCTCAAGCGCGAGCTCGAGGGCCGCGACGACGCATGGCTGGATGCCCGCCTGCGCCGCTTCCAGGGCTTCACCAGCATGTCCGCCCAGCCCGGGCCACACTTCGGCCTGGGGCTGGCCGCCTATGCCACCTGGACCTCGCCGATCCGCAAGTACGGCGACATGGTCAACCATCGCCTGATCAAGCGGGTCCTCAAGGGTGAGCAGGCCCCGGCCGAGGCCAGCCAGCAGCTCACCGAGCAGCTCACCGAGCGCCGCCGGCTGAACCGCATGGCCGAACGCGACGTCAAGGACTGGCTCTACGTGCGCTACCTGACCCCGGCCGCCGAGGCCCAGGAGACCTTCGAGGCCGAGATCGTCAACGTCAACCGCGGCGGCATGCGGGTGCGCCTGACCGCCAACGGCGCGACCGCCTTCATCCCCGCACCGCTGATGCACAGCGACCGCACCAAGGTGGCGATCGATGACAAGGAGGGCCGCATCCAGATCGACGGCGAGGAGCGCTTCAAGCTCGGCGACGTGATTCGCGTGGCGCTGACCGAGGCCCGCGAGGAGACCCGCTCGCTGGTGGGCCGCCCCGCGGACTGACCGCCCGGCAACGACAGGCAGCACAGGACGGCGACCCTCGGGTCGCCGTCACTCGTTGCGGCTGTCGCAAAACTGTCGCATGGCCGCCCTAGGCTGGCAGGGTACACCCGCGCCAGGAGGGCTCCTTGCATATCGTCGACGTCACCATGTTCCACGCGCCTGCCAGCGGTGGCGTGCGCACCTACCTCGAGGCCAAGCATCGCGTGCTGGCCAGGCAATGGGGGTACCCACGGTCGGCTTCTTCCACTCCGACCTGCCGAGGCTGATGGGGGATCGCTTCGGGACTGCTGTCCGCCACCGCTTGCAACGCTACGTGGGCGACCTCTATGGCCACTTCGACAGCGTGCTGGCGCCCTGCACCGCCATGGCCGAGCGACTGGCCGACTGGGGCGTGGAACATGCTGTCGGGACTGGTGGCCTACTCCCTGCTGGGAGAGACCCAGTGGCCCCACCAGACGCTGGTCCAGATGGCCCTGGCCGCATTGGCCATGGGCGTTACGCTGGTGATGGGCTGCCTGCCAGGGCTGGTGCACTATACCGCATCGCCGGGTGCGCGCTGGCTGAGCGGCTATCGGCGCCGCTGGCTCGTCCGCCGCCTGCTGACGTGTCGGCATGGACTGCAGGCCACGTTGCGGCTCCCCATCGCTACGCTGCTGGCGATGCTGGTGCTCACCACGGCGCATTGGCTGCTGCGTTACAGCCTGCTCTACCTGGCGGTGCTGGGCGCCGGGGGACATGCCGACTGGCTATGGACCTTCCTGACCCAGATGCTGGCCATGGCCGCGAGCCAGTTCAGTTTTCTGCCCGGCGGAGCCGGTGCCGCCGAGTTGGGGGTCGGCGGGCTGCTACTGCCGCTGATGGAGCGCGAGCAGGCCGCCGCCGCGGTGCTGGTCTGGCGCCTGGTCTCCTACCACCTTTACCTGGCCGCGGGTGCCCCGCTGTTTCTGCTCTCGGCCTACCGGCTGATGCGACGTTCATCCCCCGGGGGAGCCTAAGGGCCTTCCCAGCTGTCGAGGCGACGCTGCTTCTCCGCCGCCCAGTCGATGGCGGGGCCGCGAAGGCCGTGCCCGCCCCGGTAAGGCGCATAGGCTGGTGACTCCCAGCCGGCCAGCAGTGACGGCGCAAGCCGATAGACCTCGACCCCGATGGGATGGCAGGTTTCCAGGGGGTCGCGGGCATCAGGACCCCACAGGTCGACCGACAGGTCCCCGCCCGGGCAGCACGACAGCGCACACAGCAGGTCGACCTCGGCGAACAACTCGATATGGTCGCCTTCCCGGGCCGGACAGGCCTTCATGAAGTACTGGTCATCGTCGTTGAGGCCGGTGCACTGGAAGACATTGAGCACGTCATGCACGTCGAACTCGGTGAGCCCGAAGGGAGCCACCGCACGCACCAGGTTGGAGTGACAGTGATGGTCGAAGTCCTCGCCGGTCAGCAGCTTGTTGACGTAAGGGTCGCAGCGCGTGCCCAGCAGGTCATGCACGCGTCCCCCCTCGGCGTCCATGCCGTACTCCGCCAGGGTATCGTCGATGATGGTCGCCATGGGCCGCAGGTAGGGGAGCGTCGACCACAGACGATCGAAGGTCGATACATGGGCCCGCTGCAGCTGGCGAGTACGTGAGGCCCAGAAGCGCTCTCGCGGGTTATGGAGATGCCAGAGATTGAGATCTCCCACCTGGGGCCCCTCCAGCGTCGAGAGTCGCAGCACATGGCCGGCCGGCACCTCCCAGGCCAGCCCCTCGCGAATCGGGACGACCAGCCGATTGATGCGCACCCTCGCCTCTGGCGTCGTCAGCCGGGCATAGAAGTCGCGGTCCACGTCGAGAATGGAGCCCTGCGTGGCGCGATAGGCGGCGGGCACCTTTGCCATTACCCTGTCTCCCCGGTTTCAGCGAGCGATAACCGACATGCTAGCGGACCATGTCCGAGGGTGCTCCCCCCCCTCGGGCGAGGCTTCAACTCGGGTCATGTGCCTCCTGCCGATGGCTGTAGAAGAAGCGCAGCATCTCCTTCGCGGCATCGGGGCCCCTGGGGTCGGTATAACTTCCATGCGCGCTCCCTCCCGACCAGGCATGACCCGCCCCATGTACCTGCCAATGCTCCAGGCGTGGCTCGCCCTTCGCATCGTAATGTGTGGTACGGGTATAGTCATGGCCGTTGGCCACCTGCCCCTGCTCCACCGTAACCCTGGCGTTGCCCATTCCGGGTCTGGCCGGCTCGTCCTTTCTGCGCGTGGCGGCATACTGGGCGGCAACGCGATCCGCATTGCTGGGGTGAACGGTCGTGTCCCGATCGCCATGAAAGATGATGGCAGGCACCTCAGAGGCCCATCCGGAAGTTCGCGCTTCGCCGCCGCCACCCAGGGGACCCGTGCCCCCCTGCATCGCCCCCAGGGCATCGGGGAGACTCTGGGCAACGCCATGGGGCAGCCCGGAGTGTATGCCAACCGCCGCAAGAAGATCCGGATAAGTCATCGCCAGTGTCGTTGCCATGGCCGCACCCGCCGAGAGTCCTGCGACATAGACCCGGCTAGCATCGAGGCCATGCGCGTCGATGACCTGGCGGGCCATGCCGGCGAGAATCGCGGGCTCACCGCCCTCACGCTGCTGGTCTTCGGCCTTGAACCAGTTCCAGCACTTCGAACTGTTGGCGGTCATCGGCTGGGCCGGATAAAGCACACAACACAGCTGCTCTTCGGCCAGCCGGTTCATGGTGGTCCCGGCAGCGAAGTCGTCGGGATCCTGCGTGCAGCCATGCAGCATGACCACCAACGGCAGTGCCTGGCCGTGATAGCCGCTGGGAAGATACAGCTTGTACTCGCGCGTGCCGGCATGATTGGAAAAGCAACCGGCGGTGAACGTGCCGGGCTCTGCTGGCTGGCTGGTGCGTCGTGCCGGCTTTGGCTGCTGCACCACGGTCTCACGCAACTGGCGCCACTTGTCGCGCCATGCAGAAGGCAGCCCGATATCACCGCCCGGGAAAGGCCCAGTGGTCGCCTGAGGGGCATGGCCAGATGCCGAGGATGGCGCCGCTCCCGCTGAGGGTTCTCGTGTCCGGTGCGCTTCCGACTCAGCAGAGGCCGACCTCGATACCGCCACCTCCTCGTCGATGGTCTGGCAGCTCCCCTCGAAAGTGTTGCCCGCGCGGTAGGAGTTATCCGGCGTTTCCTTGCTCCTGGCCTCGGGCACGGCGCCCTGGAGGATGGCCATGGCCTCGTGCAGCTTCCCGGCGCGGGTGAGCCGCGTCGCTTCTTCCATTCGTCGCGTCATGGTGGCGCCGATCATCGTCGATGTCTCTATTCAGTGATTCAGTGGATTCGATCCGCCAGGGCGGCCTTGACCGCCGCGCTGGCATGCAGGGCACCCAGCACGACCACCGATTCGATGGTGGCGAGGGCGAGCTCAGGTGATACGTCGTCGGCGATGCTGGCCATGCCCAGGACCTGTATCTGCAACGTCTCTCCAGACGACTGGAGGGCTTCCAGGTCCGCGCGGCTGTAATGCTCGAGCCCCAGCACGAAGGCCTTGCGGGTCACGGTTTCCCTGACTACCTCGGCATGGGTCGCCAACTGGTTGCGGATCGCCGTGCGGATCAGGTCGGTACGATTGGAATAGAACCCTTCCTGGACCAGCAGATCGATCTGCCCCAGGTCGACCACTCCCAGGTTGATGGTGATCTTCTCGCTGGAGTCGCCGGTCTTGCGGCGAAGCTCATGCACGCTCATTTGCTATGCCTCGTTGACCTTTGAGCGGGACCCTCTCTTAGCGTCCCTTAACATCCCTATGGCATCCATTTACCATCCGTATGGATGGCATAATAAGCCAGCTGGGCCAATAGTCAAGACACGGACAGATGAAAAACGACCCACCGATAGGCGGGCCGTTTCAAGGAGGGCTTAGAGTGGGGTAGCAGGAAATCAAACGCCACTAACATCAAGGGCACCTGATAGGTGCCCTTGATGAATATCGTGCCTTAAGGCGGCACTAGTGACTTACACCGACCTTACCAGCCGGTCGCTGCCTTCAGCGCATCGCCGATCTCGGCCAGCGACCGCACGGTCTTCACGCCTGCGGCTTCCAGGGCGGCGAACTTCTCGTCCGCGGTGCCCTTGCCACCGGCGATGATCGCCCCGGCGTGGCCCATGCGCTTGCCGGGAGGCGCGGTAACGCCGGCGATATAGGAGACCACCGGCTTGGAGACGTTGGCCTTGATGTAGGCCGCTGCCTCTTCCTCGGCGGTGCCGCCGATCTCGCCGATCATCACGATCGCCTCGGTCGCCGGATCCTTCTCGAACAGCTCGAGGATGTCGATGAAGTTGGAGCCCGGGATCGGGTCGCCGCCGATGCCCACGCAGGTGGACTGGCCGAAGCCGTGGTCGGTGGTCTGCTTGACGGCTTCATAGGTCAGGGTGCCGGAACGCGACACGATGCCGACCTTGCCCGGCTGGTGGATATGGCCCGGCATGATGCCGATCTTGCTCTCGCCGGGGGTGATCACGCCGGGGCAGTTCGGGCCGATCAGCCGCACGCCCAGCTCGTCGCACTTCACCTTCACGTCCAGCATGTCCAGCGTCGGGATGCCCTCGGTGATGCAGACGATCAGCTTGATGCCGGCATTGGCGGCCTCGAGGATGGAGTCCTTGCAGAACGGGGCTGGCACATAGATCACGCTGGCCTTGGCGCCGGTCTCGGCCACGGCCTCCTTGACGGTGTTGAACACCGGCAGGCCCAGGTGCTCCTGGCCGCCCTTGCCCGGGGTCACGCCGCCGACCATCTGTGTGCCGTAGGCGATCGCCTGTTCGGAGTGGAAGGTCCCCTGTCCGCCGGTGAAGCCCTGGCAGATGACCTTGGTGTTCTTGTCGATCAGGATGCTCATTACTTGCCCTCCGCTGCCTTGACGACCTGCTGAGCCGCGTCGGTCAGACTGGTAGCAGCGATGATGTTCAGACCGCTGGACGCCAGCTTCTCGGCACCCAGCTCGGCGTTGTTACCTTCCAGACGCACCACCACCGGCACGTTGACACCGACCTGCTCGACGGCACCGATGATGCCCTCGGCGATCATGTCGCAGCGCACGATGCCGCCGAAGATGTTGACCAGCACGGCCTTCACGGAATCGTCGGAGAGGATGAGCTTGAAGGCCTCGGCCACGCGCTCCTTGGTGGCACCGCCGCCCACGTCGAGGAAGTTGGCCGGCTGGCCACCGTTGAGCTTGATGATGTCCATGGTGCCCATGGCCAGGCCGGCGCCGTTGACCATGCAGCCGATGTTGCCTTCCAGGGCCACGTAGTTGAGCTCCCAGGCGGCCGCCTCGGCCTCGCGCTCGTCTTCCTGGGACGGGTCGCGCATCGCCTGCAGGTCCGGGTGGCGATACAGGGCGTTGCCGTCCAGACCGATCTTGGCGTCGAGGCAGTGGAGGTTGCCCTCGTCGGTCACCACCAGCGGGTTGATCTCGAGCAGCGCCAGGTCCTTGTCATGGAACAGCTTGGAGAGGCCCAGGAAGATCTTGGTGAACTGCTTGACCTGGTTGCCGGTGAGGCCCAGGGCGAAGGCCAGCTCGCGCGCCTGATAGGGCTGTGCGCCGACCAGCGGGTCGATCTCGGCCTTGAGGATCTTCTCGGGGGTCTCTTCCGCGACCTTCTCGATCTCCACGCCACCCTCGGTGGAGGCCATGAACACCACGCGACGGGTGCCACGATCGACCACCGCGCCCAGGTAGAGCTCGTTGGCGATGTCGGTAAGCGTCTCGACCAGGATCTTGGTGACCGGCTGACCGTGCTCGTCGGTCTGGAAGGTCACCAGGTTCTTGCCCAGCCAGGATTCGGCGAAGGCCTGGGCCTCCTCCGGGCTCTTGATCAGCTTGACGCCACCGGCCTTGCCGCGGCCACCGGCGTGGACCTGGGCCTTGACCACCCACTTGTCGCCACCGATCTTCTTGCAGGCCTCGAGGGCCTCCTCGGGGGTGTCGACGGCGAAGCCCTTGGAGACCGGCAGGCCATAGTCGGCAAACAGCTGTTTGCTCTGATACTCGTGAAGGTTCATCGATTCATGCCATTGGTTGCATGTGACTCGAACGATGACACGGCTCGCAGCCTCTGGGCAGCGGTCGCCGTGTCACCACCGTTCGCTTCCGATACTTGGCCGGAAGCGATGCGCCACCTGCCGGTGGCGCTTGTTGTCCTTACTTCTTCTTGCGGTTGACCATGTGGATGGCATGGCCCTCCACCGCCAGGGCGGCCTCGTGCACCGCCTCCGACATGGTCGGGTGGGCATAGCAAGTCAGCGCCAGGTCCTCGGCGCTGGAGCCAAACTCCAGGGCGATCACGCCCTGGGCAACCATCTCGCCGGCGTGCTGGCCGACGATATGCATGCCCAGCACGCGGTCGGTCTCGGCGTCGGCGATGATCTTGGCCTGGCCTTCGGTGGCGTTGTTGGCCATGGCACGGCCGCTGGCGGCGAACGGGAAGGAACCCGTCTTGACCTCGATGCCCTTGGCCTTGGCCTCCTGCTCGGTCAGGCCCACCCAGGCCACTTCCGGGAAGGTGTAGATGACGTTGGGGATGGCGTCATAGTTCATCTCGGCCTTGTGGCCGGCGATGATGTCGGCGACCATCACGCCCTCTTCCGAGGCCTTGTGCGCCAGCATCGGGCCGCGCACGCAGTCGCCGATGGCGTAGACGCTCGGCACGCTGGTGCGGCACTGGTCATCGACCTGGATGAAGCCGCGCTGGTCGGTCTCGATGCCCACGCCCTCGGCGATCACGCCCTCGGTGTAGGGCTTGCGACCCACGCAGACGATCAGCTTGTCGAAGGTGACCTCCTGCTCGCCCTTGGCGTCGGTGTACTTGACGACCACCTCTTCGCCCTTGACCTCGGAGCCGGTGACCCTTGCCCCCAGCTTGATGTCCAGGCCCTGCTTCTTGAGCAGCTTCTGGGTCTCCTTGGCGATGGCCCCATCGACCATCGGCAGGAAGTCATCCATGGCCTCGAGGACGGTGACCTCGCTGCCCAGGCGGTTCCACACGCTGCCGAGTTCCAGGCCGATGATGCCGGCGCCGATCACCCCCAGGCGCTTCGGGGTCTCCTGGAACTCCAGGGCGCCGGTGGAATTGACCACCATGCCGTCGACCAGCGGCGTCGGCGGGATCTCCACCGGCACGGAGCCGGCCGCGACGACGATGTTGTCGGCGTCATAGGTGGTCGCCTTGCCGTCCTGATCGGTCACCTCGACCTGCTTGGAGGAGACCACCTTGCCGGTGCCCTGGATGGCCGTGACGCCATTGCCCTTGAGCAGGCCGGCAACGCCTCCGGTGAGGTTCTTCACGATGGTGTCCTTGCGGGCCATCATCTTCTTGACGTCCATGCTGACGTCACCCGCCTGGATGCCCATGCCGTCGAAGTCGTGCTTGGCCTCGACGAACTTGTGGGAGGCCTCGAGCAGCGCCTTGGAGGGGATGCAGCCCACGTTCAGGCAGGTGCCACCGAAGACGGGCTTGCCGTCCTCGCTGATCCACTTTTCGACGACAGCGGCCTTGAGCCCCATCTGGGCGGCACGGATGGCGGAGACGTAGCCGCCGGGGCCCGCACCGATCACGATCACATCAAACTTGTCAGCCATGTTGGCTCCTTCGTTGCTTGTCGCTGAAGAACGTAGTGGGTCCCGTGGCTCAGATGTCCAGCAGCAGGCGCGCCGGATCCTCGAGCAGCTCCTTGATGGTGACCAGGAACTGTACCGCATCCTTGCCATCGATCATGCGGTGATCGTAGGAGACCGCCAGGTACATCATCGGGCGGATCTCCACCTTGCCGTTCACCGCCATGGGCCGCTCCTGGATCTTGTGCATGCCCAGGATCGCGGTCTGCGGCGGGTTGATGATCGGCGTGGACATCAGCGAGCCGAAGATGCCGCCGTTGGTGATGGTGAAGGTGCCGCCCTGCATCTCGTCGATGCCGAGCTTGCCGTCACGGGCCCGCTTGCCGAAGTCGACGATGCCCTTCTCGACGTCGGCGATCTTCATGCTGTCGGTATCGCGCAGCACCGGGACCACCAGGCCACGGTCGGTGGAGACGGCGACGCCGATGTCCTGGTAGCCGTGATAGACGATGTCGGTGCCATCGATGGAAGCGTTGACGTCCGGGAAGCGCTTGAGGGCCTCGCTGGCCGCCTTGACGAAGAAGCCCATGAAACCGAGCTTGGTGTCGTGGGCCTTGAGGAAGGTGTCCTTGTACTGGGCCCGGAGGTCCATCACCGCGCCCATGTCCACCTCGTTGTAGGTAGTCAGCATGGCGGCGGTCTGCTGGGCCTGGACCAGGCGCTTGGCGATGGTCTGGCGCAGGCGGCTCATCGGCACGCGCTTCTCGGGGCGCTCGCCCTCCACGGCCGGGGCCGGGGCCGCGGCGGCGGCTGCCTGGGCGCCGCCGGCCGGCTTGGCCGACTTCTTGGCGGAGCCTTCCTTCACGGCCTTCTGCACGTCCTCCTTGAGGATGCGGCCGCCTTTGCCGGTGCCCTCGATCCGGCTGACGTCGAGATCATGCTCGGCGACCAGCTTGCGCGCGGCCGGGGCGAGGATCTTGTCGCCCAGTTTCTCGTCGCTGGCGCCGTCGTCGGCGGAGGCCGGGGCCTTCTCCTCGCTGCCGCTCTCGGCAGCAGCACCGCCGGCACCCTCGCTGAAGGTCGCCAGCAACTGCTCTGAGGTGACCTGGCTGCCCTCCTCGGCGTTGATCTCGGCGAGGGCACCATCGGCCGGGGCGACTACCTCGAGCACCACCTTGTCGGTCTCGATCTCGGCCAGCACCTCGTCGCGCTTGACCGCCTCGCCGACCTGCTTGTTCCAGCTGGCCACGGTGCCTTCCTGGATCGACTCGGGGAAAGTCGGCGCCTTGACCTCGTGGGTCTTGCCACCGGCCGCCGGCTTGGCCTCGGCGGCATCCTTCTGCTCGGCCTTGGCTTCGGCCTTCTTGGCCGCCGGCTTGTCGCCGCCCTCGGCCTTGCCCTCGCCGATCCTGCCCAGCACCTGCTCGGACTCCACGGTGTCGCCCTCTTCCACCAGCACCTCGCTGAGGGTGCCGGCCTCGGGGGCCACCACCTCGAGCACCACCTTGTCGGTCTCGATCTCGACGATCAACTCGTCACGCTCGACGCTGTCGCCGGGCTTCTTGTGCCAGGCCGCCACGCTGCCCTCGGCGACGGATTCCGGAAAGGTGGGTGCCTTGATATCGGTAGCCATGTCGTATCCCTTGTCTGTTCTCTCTCGTCCCGGTGGGCGCCTCAGAGGTTGAAGGCGTCTTCCACCAGCTGGCGCTGCTGTTCGGTGTGCACGGACATGTAGCCCGCCGCGGGTGCCGCGGATGCCGGGCGACCGGCGAACTTGAGCTTGCCGCCCAGGCCGTCACGCAGCATGTCGGCCACGGCCCGCATGTGGTGCTGGCTCGAATACCAGGCGCCCTGGTTGAGCGGCTCCTCCTGGCACCACACCACGTCGGTGACGTTGGTGTAGTCCTTGATGACCTCCAGCAGTTCCTCCTTGGGGAAGGGATAGAGCTGCTCGATGCGCAGGATCGCCACGTCGTCGCGGGCGTTCTCCTCGCGCCAGTTGGCCAGGTCATAGTAGACCTTGCCGGCGCAGAGGATGATGCGCTCGACCTTGCTGGCCTCGAGTTTACCCTGGTCGGGGAGCACCATCTGGAAGCCGCCATGAGCCAGCTCCTCGAGGGTGGAGGTCGCCGACTTGTGGCGAAGCAGGCTCTTGGGCGACATCACCACCAGCGGCTTGCGCAGCGGGCGGATCACCTGGCGGCGCAGCAGGTGGAAGATCTGCGCCGGGGTGGTCGGCACGCAGACCTGCATGTTGTGCTCGGCACACATCTGCAGGAAGCGCTCGAGACGCGCCGAGGAGTGCTCCGGGCCCTGCCCCTCATAGCCATGGGGCAGCAGCATGGTCAGGCCGCACAGCCGCTCCCACTTGGTCTCGCCGGAGGAGATGAACTGGTCGACCACCACCTGGGCGCCGTTGAAGAAGTCGCCGAACTGAGCCTCCCAGACGATCAGCGCATTGGGCATGGTCGTGGCGTAGCCGTACTCGAAGGCCAGCACCGCCTCTTCCGAGAGGAAGGAGTCGTGGATGGTGAAGCGCGGCTGGCCGTCGGCCATGTGCTGCAGCGGCACGTAGGCGCTGCCATCCTTCTGGTTGTGCACCACCGCGTGGCGGTGGGAGAAGGTGCCGCGCCCCACGTCCTGTCCGGTGATACGCACCGGATGCCCCTGGTCGAGCAGCGTGGCATAGGCCAGGGTCTCGGCGAAGCCCCAGTTGACCGCCAGGCCACCGGCCTGCATCTTGCGCCGGTCGTCGTAGATCTTGGCCACCTGGCGCTGCACCTCGACCCCGTCGGGGATCTCGCACATCCTGCCGGCGAGACGCTGCAGGCGCTTCATGTCCACGGTGGTATCGGCATGGCCGGTCCACTCATGGCCCAGATAGGGGGTCCAGTCGACGAACAGCGACTTGTTGGGCTCCTGCACCAGGGCGTTGGCCACGTGGTTGCCGGCCATCAGGTCGTCCCGGTACTTCTCCATCATCGCCTTGGCGTCGTCGTCGCTGAGCAGCCCCTCATTGACCAGACGCTCGATGTAGCGGGCCCGCGAGGACGGGTGGTCCTTGATCTTGCTGTACATCATCGGCTGGGTGCCGGAGGGCTCGTCGGCCTCGTTGTGGCCGCGGCGGCGGTAGCACACCAGGTCGATGACCACGTCGCGATTGAACTGCTGGCGATAGTCCAGGGCCACCTGAGTGGCATGCAGCACGGCGTCGGGGTCGTCGCCGTTGACGTGGAAGATGGGCGCCTGGACCATCTTGGCGATGTCGGTGCAGTACTCGGTGGAGCGCGAGTCCTGGGGATGCGAGGTGGTGAAGCCCACCTGGTTGTTGATCACGATGTGCACCGTGCCGCCGGTCTTGTAGGCACGGGTCTGGGACATCTGGAAGGTCTCCATGACCACGCCCTGGCCGGCGAAGGCCGCGTCGCCATGGACGTTGATGGGCAGCACCTTGTTGCCGACCGGATCATCGCGACGGTCCTGGCGGGCCCGCACCGAGCCCTCGACCACCGGCGCCACGATCTCCAGGTGGGAGGGGTTGAACGACAGCGCCAGGTGCACCTCGCCGCCCGGCGTCATGACGTTGGAGCTGAAGCCCTGGTGGTACTTGACGTCACCCGAGCCGCGCTCGATGACCTTCTTGCCGTCGAACTCGTCGATCAGATCCGAGGGGTTCTTGCCGAGGATGTTGACCAGCAGGTTGAGGCGCCCGCGGTGGGCCATGCCGATCACCACTTCCTTGGTGCCGTAGCCGCCGGCGCGCTGGATCAGCTCGTCCATCATCGGGATGAAGGCTTCGCCGCCCTCTAGGCCGAAGCGCTTGGTGCCCGGGTACTTGGAAGCCAGGTAGCTCTCCAGGCCTTCGGCTGCCGTCAGCCGCTCCAGCACGTGCTTGCGCACCTCGGGGCTGAACTTGGGTGCCGAGCGCACCGACTCGAAGCGCTGCTGCAGCCAGCGCTTCTCCTCGGTGTCGACGATATGCATGACCTCGCAGCCGATGGAGCGGCAGTAGGTCTGCTCCAGGGCGCTGATGATCTCTTTGAGCGGCGCCTTGTCCAGGCCCATGAAGAAGGAGCCGGTCTGGAACTCGGTGTCCAGGTCGGCCTTCGAGAGCTGGTGGAAGGAGAGGTCGAGATCGGGGACGGGAGTAGGACTGCGCAGGCCGAGCGGGTCGATGTCGGCCTTCTGGTGCCCGCGGAAGCGGTAGGCGTTGATCAGCTGGAGAACCTTGACCTGCTTCTTGTTCTCGCCACTGTCGGCAACCGCCTGGGCCGTGCGCCGATGGCGGCCCAGCTGGTAGAACTGCTCGCGGACCGGGGAAAGCGGGACGTCGTGGCTGGCGCCGCCCTCGGGTCGCGGCAGCTGGTCGAAGTACTGGCGCCATTCGTCGGGAACGGCGGAGGGGTCATCGAGGTACTGTTCGTAGAGCGCTTCCACATAGTGGGCGTTGCCGCCACTCACGTGGGAGGAGCGCCACATCAACTCCATTATGCCTTGTTGCATCTCTTGGTCACCCTGCACTGATGGGGTGGTATCGGCGCCGACACGACTCGACCGCATCGACATCGGTGGTGCCCTGCCGGAGGGAGGGCATCCTGAATTCCATGGTCAAGAGCCGGTGCCCTGGGCACCGGCTCTATGCATCATGCTCCGCACCGGGCTCGGCTGCGACGTCTCGCCGCAGCCCGAGAGCGATGCACATGATAACAAGCTGGACGCCACGATTTAAGTGGCATTGGCCAGCAGCATCTCGCGGATCTTGCCGATCGCCCGTGTCGGGTTGAGCCCCTTGGGGCAGACAGCGACGCAGTTCATGATCCCGCGGCAGCGGAAAACGGAGAACGGGTCCTCGAGCTCCGCCAGGCGGTCGCGGGTGGCCGTGTCACGGGAATCCGCCAGGAACCGGTAGGACTGCAGCAGGCCGGCCGGGCCGACGAACTTGTCCGGATTCCACCAGAACGATGGGCAGGCAGTGGAGCAGCAGGCACAGAGGATGCACTCGTAGAGGCCATCGAGCTTGTCGCGCTCCTCCGGCGACTGCAGGCGCTCGATGGCCGGCGCCGGCTCGTCGTTCTGCAGGTACGGCTGGATGCGCTCGTACTGCTGGTAGAACAGCCCCATGTCGACCACCAGGTCGCGGATGACCGGCAGGCCCGGCAGCGGGCGCAGGGTCAGCTTGTTGCCCTTGACCACCTCGGAGAGCGGGGTGATGCAGGCCAGGCCGTTCTTGCCGTTCATGTTCATGCCGTCGGAGCCGCACACGCCCTCGCGGCAGCTGCGGCGATAGGCCAGGCCGTTGTCCTGCTCCTTGGCCAGGTGCAGGACATCGAGCACCATCAGGTCGCGGCCCTGGGTGTCGACCTGGAACTCCTGCATGTAGGGTGCGGAGTCGGTTTCCGGGTTGTAGCGGTACAGGGATACCTGAAGCTTGGACATCGTGACTCCCCCTCAGTAGGTGCGGACTTTCGGCTCGAACATGTCGACGGTCTTGGGTGCGAAGTTCACATCGCGCTTGCCCAGGCGCTTCTCGGCCGGGAAGTAGAGCGAGTGCTTCAGCCAGTTGACGTCGTCGCGGTCCGGGTAGTCGTAGCGGGAGTGGGCGCCGCGGCTCTCCTTGCGCTCCAGGGCCGCGATGGCGGTGGCCTCGGCCACTTCCATCAGGTTGTCCAGCTCCAGCGCCTCGACGCGCGCGGTGTTGAAGGTGTTGGACTTGTCCGGCAGGTAGGCGTTGGCGATGCGGCCGCGCAGCTCCTCGAGGCGCTTGACGCCCTCGACCATGTTCTTCTCCTCGCGGAACACGCCGAAGGAGGTCTGCATGATGTCCTGCAGGTCGCGCTTGAGCTCGGGGACCGTCTCGCCGCCCTCGGACTCGTTCCAGCGCGTGATGCGCTTCATGGCGGACTCGACGTCGGACGCGGAGGCGTCGAGGTACTCGATGCCCTCGTTGAGCGCGCCCTCGATGAACATGCCGGCCGCACGGCCGAACACCACCAGGTCGAGCAGCGAGTTGCCGCCCAGGCGGTTGGCGCCATGGACCGACACGCAGGCCGCCTCGCCGCAAGCGAACAGGCCGTTGACGATCTGGTCGTTGCCCTCGGCGTCCTGCATGATCGCCTGGCCGTGCACGTTGGTCGGGATCCCGCCCATCATGTAGTGGCACGTCGGGACGACCGGGATCGGCTCCTTGGCCGGGTCCACGTGGGCGAAGGTCTTGGAGAGCTCGACGATGCCGGGCAGGCGCTTGCCGAGGACCTCCTCGCCCAGGTGATCCAGCTTGAGGAAGACGTGGTCGCCCTTCTCGCCGCAGCCACGGCCCTCGAGGATCTCCATGACCATGGAGCGCGCGACCACGTCGCGGCCCGCCAGGTCCTTGGCGTTGGGGGCATAGCGCTCCATGAAGCGCTCGCCGTCCTTGTTGATCAGGTAGCCACCCTCGCCGCGGCAGCCTTCTGTCACCAGGGTGCCCGCGCCGTAGATGCCGGTCGGGTGGAACTGCCACATCTCCATGTCCTGCATCGGGAAGCCGGCGCGCAGCGCCATGCCGATGCCGTCACCGGTGTTGATCAGGGCATTGGTGGTGGAGGCGAAGATGCGCCCCGCCCCGCCGGTGGCCATCACGGTGGCCTTGGACTTCACGTGCACCACTTCGCCGGTCTCGATGTCCATGGCGATGCAGCCCACCACGTCGCCGTTGGCATTCTTGACCAGGTCGACGGCGTACCACTCGTTGAGGAAGGTGGTGTTATTTTTCAGGTTGTTCTGATAGAGCGTGTGCAGCAGGGCGTGGCCGGTACGGTCGGCGGCGGCACAGGTCCGCGCCGCCTGGCCGCCCTTGCCGAAGTCCTTGGACTGGCCACCGAACGGGCGCTGGTAGATGCGGCCGTTGTCGAAGCGGGAGAATGGCAGGCCCATGTGCTCGAGTTCGAACACCGCCTTGGGGCCCTCGGAGCACATGTACTCGGAGGCGTCCTGGTCGGCGATGTAGTCGCCGCCCTTGACGGTGTCGTACATGTGCCAGCGCCAGTCGTCATCGGGGTCCGCGGAGGCGATGGCACAGGTGATGCCGCCCTGGGCGGAGACGGTGTGCGAGCGGGTCGGGAAGACCTTGGACAGCACGGCGGTCTTCTTGCCGGACTTGGCCAGCTCGAGGGCGGCCCGCAGGCCAGCACCGCCCCCGCCGATGATGATGGCGTCGAAAGACAGGCTACGCATGGTGGACATGTATCAGGCTCCCCACAGAACGATGATGCCCCAGACCAGGAACACGAAGATGGCCAGGATGATGATGAGCTGCACGGCGACGCGAACGCCGGTCGACTTAAGGTAGTCGGTGGTCACGGTCCACAGGCCGACCCAGGCGTGGGCCGCCAGGGAGATGAAGGCCAGCAGCGAGAAGATTCGCATCCAGGTAGCGGAGAAGAGGCCGCTCCAGGCCGCGTAGTCCAGGCCGGGGCTGAGCAGCAGGAAGCCGACGATGAAGAGAGTGTAGAGCGCCAGGATGACGGCGGAGACGCGCTGGAGCAGCCAGTCGGAGAGACCGCTGCGCCCGAGATTCGTGATGTTGGTTACCATACCCAGACTCCAGCCAGAATGATCAGGACCGCGCTCACCACCACGGTGATCTGCGCCTTCTTGACGCCCCCCTCGAGGGTCACGCCGATATCCATGTCCATCAGCAGGTGCTTGATGCCGGCCGCGAAGTGAAAGGCCAGGGCGGACAGCAGCCCCCAGGCGATCAGCTTGGCCAGGAAGTTGTGGGCCAGGGCGTCACTCACGGCCGCGAAGCCGGCCGGCGAGGAGAGCGACGTGTCGAGCGCCCAGAAGGCGAAGATCAGGCCGATGAAGAGGATGACGCCGGTGATGCGGTGAGCGATCGACGTCAGGGCGGGAAGGGGGAACTGTATCGTGGACAGATCCAGATTTACGGGTCGTTTGCTATTCACGGCTCTACACACTCTCTTGGCCCGCTGTTCGGTCGTCGGACAAGGCCCGAGCGGGCGGTGGTTTCGGGAAGGGACACGGTCGTGGCCGAGTTGGACACGACCACCGGTTCCTGCCAGTCGCGCGCTGAGATTATAGGGACATCGCCCTGGCATGACAAATGGACACAGAACGTACTCGACCATGGTGGAAGGCCGATTTCTCGGCGTTGGCGGCGTCTCCCCGGGCATCCGGGCACGTTGACCGGGCCCGCGGCGCACCGCCATGGTGCAGAGCACCATTTCCATTACAAGTATTATCCATTTAACAGGCTAATGTACAATGCTGTCGGCGCAATGGTGGAATTGACAATCGCTGGCACGCTTCTATAGTGGGCGAACCTTTTCGCCGGCACCATCAGCGGAATAGCGACTTATCGTCCCACCATGAACTCGAGAGGAGGCCAGCATGGCTGACAGGAAAGCGACATTGACGGTAGACGGTCTGGAAAAGCCGATCGACCTGCCGATCTACTCTGGCACCCTTGGCCCCGACGTCATCGACGTCCGCGGCCTGGGTGCCGAAGGCCTCTTCACCTATGACCCCGGCTTCATGGCGACCTCCTCCTGCCAGTCGGCGATCACCTATATCGACGGCGGCAAGGGGGTCCTGCTGCACCGCGGCTACCCGATCGACCAGTTGGCGAAGGAGTCCAACTTCGTCGAGCTGAGCTACCTGCTGATGTTCGGCGAGCTGCCCGACGCAGCCCAGTACGCCGACTTCGAGTCGCGGATCAGCAACCACACCATGGTCCACGACCAGATCAACAACTTCTTCAAGGGCTTCCGCCGCGACGCCCACCCGATGTCGATCCTGTGCGGCGTGGTCGGAGGCCTGGCCGCCTTCTACCACGACCACCTTGACATCAGCATACAGGAGGACCGCGAGATCAGCGCCATCCGCCTGATTGCCAAGATGCCGACCATCGCTGCGATGTCCTACAAGTACAATATCGGCCAGCCGTTCAACTATCCGCGCAATGACCTGAACTATGCAGAGAACTTCCTCTACATGATGTTCAGCAACCCCTGCGAGGAGTACAAGATCAATCCGGTCTACGCCAAGGCCATGGACCGCATCTTCATGCTGCATGCGGATCACGAGCAGAATGCCTCCACCTCCACGGTGCGCCTGGCGGGCTCTACCGGCGCCAACCCCTTCGCCTGCATCAGCGCCGGCATCGCGGCGCTCTGGGGCCCGGCCCACGGTGGCGCCAACGAGGCGGTGCTGAACATGCTCGACGAGATCGGCGACGACTCCGAGGAGAACATCCAGCGCTTCGTCGACAAGGCCAAGGACAAGGAAGACCCGTTCAAGCTGATGGGCTTCGGCCACCGCGTCTACCGCAACTTCGACCCGCGCGCCAAGGTGATGAAGGAGACCTGCGACGAGGTGCTGGCCGAGTTGGGCCTGGCCGACGACCCGCAGCTGAAGATCGCCAAGCGCCTGGAGCAGATCGCCCTGGAGGACGACTACTTCATCGAGCGCAAGCTCTACCCGAACGTCGACTTCTACTCCGGCATCATCCTCAAGGCCATGGGTATTCCCAAGAACATGTTCACGGTGATCTTTGCCGTGTCCCGCACCATCGGCTGGATCTCCCACTGGCACGAGATGCTCAGCGACAGCTACAAGATCGGTCGCCCGCGCCAGCTCTACACCGGCCATGCCCAGCGCGACTATCCTGCCAAGTAAGGCCGTCACGGCGGCGCGCATGCCGACACCACCAGGAAGGCCGCCCAAGGGCGGCCTTCCGCATTTGCGGGCCACGGCGGCCGCTCAGCGACCCCTCAGCGACTTAGTACCGAAGAACTAGAATTCTCCTTTATTCAGATTGACTTTATTACAGAAACGCTTTCCCCTCCGGCGCCACCCGTTTTCCACACATTCTGTGGATAAACCTGTTCAAAACCTCTCGAAAAGGTCGCAGAATCGCCATGAGAAGCGGGGCCGGCTTAGATTGGTCAATTTTTGATCTATTGTAAGATATTGAAATAAAAGAATTAAACTGGGAGGCCAGTAACCATGCGGGTTCGGGGCGAGACTATGCACAGGTCGACCCGACAGGCGCGAGAAAGTGGACAAGTCAAGGGGGTTGTCAAGCCAATATCGCCCCGGATGAGGTGACCGCAGCGATGGATCATCCAGACACGACGAAACACCAGGCGAGATAGCTGGCCGGCTGATAATGAAAAAGAATGAGGAAGGTAGAGCGGTAGAAGGTGGCGTCCCATAGGGGGTTCAAACCCCTGTTACCGCCGTGAAAGGGCGGTGTCCTGGACCACTAGACGAATGGGACGCAGCATCCTCGATGGGAGATGATGGTGGAGCCTAGCGGGATCGAACCGCTGACCTCGACACTGCCAGTGTCGCGCTCTCCCAGCTGAGCTAAGGCCCCGCATCTCTCGAAGACGGGGCGTATGTTACTGATAAGCCCCGCCTTCGTCAACAGGGAATCACGCAAGCTCGCGGAATTCCTTCTCGAAGCGCTTGGCCTGCTTCTTGGAGACGCCGCCCAGCACCTCGATGGCATGGCGCAGGCGCGCCCGGGTCATGTCGGAGCCCAGGATCGCCATGGCATCCATCACCGAGGTGCTCGAGCTGGAGCCGGTGATGGCGATAAACACCGGTGCCAGGAAGGCCTTCATCTTCAGCTCGAAGTGGCCGGCCAGCGTCTTGACCTCCTCCAGCAGCGCCGCCTTGTGCCAGGCCGGGACGCCTTCGAAGCGCCACACCAGGAACTGCAGCAGCCTGAGCAACTCCTCGCGGGAGAGCTTGACCTCGTCGAAGCTCTCCTCCTCGATGGCCGGCAGGCCCGAGAAGAAGTGCCCGGCCAGAGGCACCACCTGGGAAAGCGTCTCCACCCGCGGGCGCACCTGGGGCAGGATCTGGCTGACGTACTCCTCGTTGAAGGCCCACTCCATCAGTGCCTTGAGGAAGGCCCTGTCATCGAGCTCCTCGCGGATGTAGACGCCGTTGAGCCAGGTCAGCTTCTCCAGGTCGAACACCGGCCCGCCCAGCGACACGCGCTGAACATCAAAGTGGCTCATCATCTCGTCGAGCGAAAATTTCTCGCGCTCGTCGGGCATCGACCAGCCCATGCGGCCCAGGTAGTTGATCACCGCCTGAGGCAGGAAGCCCATGCGCCGGTAGTAGTTGATGGAGGTCGGGTTCTTGCGCTTGGAGAGCTTGGACTTGTCGGGATTGCGCAGCAGCGGCATATGGCAGAGTTGCGGCATCTCCCAGCCCAGATACTCGTAGAGCAGCTGGTGCTTGGGCGCCGAGTTGATCCACTCCTCGCCGCGCAGCACGTGGGTGATGCCCATCAGGTGGTCGTCCACCACGTTGGCCAGATGGTAGGTGGGCATGCCGTCGGACTTGAGCAGGATCTGGGCATCCACCTGGGCCCAGTCGACCTCGATCACGCCACGCAGCATGTCATCGATCACGCAGCTGCCGCTGGCAGGCACCTTCATGCGCACCACGTAGGGCCAGCCCTCCCTCTCGCGGCGCGCCTGCTCCTCGGCGGACAAGGCGAGATCGGAAGGCTTGAGGGCCAGGTGCATGCCGGCAGTCTTGCGCGCCTCGCGCAGCTTGTCGAGCTCATCGCTGGTGCGATAGCACTTGAAGGCATGGCCGGCCTCGATCAGCTGGCGGGCGTATTCGCCGTAGATGTCGCCGCGCTCGCTCTGACGGTAGGGGCCATGGGGGCCACCCACATCGGGGCCCTCGTCCCACTCCAGCCCCAGCCAGCGCAGCGAGTCGAGGATCATCTGCTCGGACTCGGGGGTAGAGCGCACCCGGTCGGTGTCCTCGATGCGCAGGATGAACTGGCCGCCGTGCTGGCGGGCGAAGCAGAGATTGAACAGGGCGATATAGGCGGTGCCCACATGGGGATCGCCGGTGGGTGACGGCGCGATACGAGTGCGTACGGTCATGTCGTCCTTGGTCCTGTCGATGGTGTGGGGCTTGCCCTGCCGGGCGGGCGAATGCCACGCATTATACGCACCTGGTCGGCCCCGGGCAGCCGTGACCGGGAATCATTCCCCCGTCTCGTGGTCCATGCTGGAGCCCGAATTTACCGCACGAGGATCCTCATGCTCTCGCGACTCCCCGACGGCTTCACGGCCCTGGTGACCGGCGCCTCCGGTGGTATCGGCCGCGCGGTGGTCGATGCCCTGCTGAAGAGCGACCGCCCCGGCCGGGTGATCGGCGTCAGCCGCACCGACCGCTCGCACCCCGACCCGCGCTTCGAATCCCTGGCTCTGGACGTCAGCGAACCGGAGGGGCTGGCGGCCCTGGAGCAGGCCCTGGACGCCACTCCGCTGCACCTGGTGTTCAATGCCATCGGCATGCTGCATGACGAACGGCGCGACATCGGCCCCGAGAAGAAGCTCGACGACCTGGACGCCGAGGCCATGGCCCGACTCTATCATGTCAATGCGATCACCCCGGCGCTGCTCCTCAAGGCCCTGCAGCCCAGCCTCAAGGGGCGCCATCCGGCACAGGTCGCCAGCCTCTCGGCACGGGTCGGCTCCATCGGCGACAACCGGCTGGGCGGCTGGTACGCCTACCGGGCCAGCAAGGCCGCTCACAACATGCTGATGAAGACCGCCGCCGTGGAACTGCGCCGCCTCAACCCCGAAGCCTGTATCGCCTGTCTACACCCGGGCACCACGGATACCGCGCTTTCGAAGCCCTTCCAGGCAAGGGTCCCGGACGACAAACTGTTTACCGCGGCGTTTGTTGCCGAGCGGCTGCTGGCGGTACTGGATACGTGCGGCCCCGAGCAGAGCGGGGTCTTCCTCGACTGGGCCGGCGACCCCGTGGCGTGGTGAGGCCGGGGCGTGGAGTCAGCGTTTATGAAGGGGATTAAGGCAGAATTAGCGTTGATGCGCGCCCTTGCACGCTGATAATCGATCGCAGATTATCGGCCAACTCATTTACCCACAGGACGCTGCAATGGACACACTCGGCCCTCGGATCAAGGAACTTAGGCTGGAGGCCAAGCTCAACAAGGCCGCCCTGGCGCGCCGGGTCGGTGTGTCCGATGTGACCATCTCCTACTGGGAATCCGGCGCCATCCGGCAGATCGGCCACGAGCGGCTGGTGGCCCTGGCCCAGGCCCTGAACTGCCCGCTGTCGCGGCTGCTCGAGGAGAGCGGCACCCAAGCCTCGCCGCTCTACCTGCGCAGCCGCCTGCCGCTGCCCTGGCAGGATGGCCGGCAGAAGGGCATCGACCTGCCGATCGAGATGGTGCCCGGCCAACGCTGGGACGGCGACTGTCACCTGGTCACCCCCGCCCCGGGCGAGCACTTCGACTTCCTCGCCGATGGCGACCTGGTCGCCATCGCTCCCAGCGACATCTTCCGCCAGCCCGGCTTCTACTTGGTCGACGTTGACGGCACCCTGGCCATCCGCCGGGTCTTCCAGGGGCCCACCGGAGAGCTGATGTTCCAGCGCGATAACAGCGACGAGGCGATGCCCTGGACCCCAGCTTGCCGCCTGGTCGGCAAGCTGGTGGCCCATTGGCGCGTCCAGCCGCTGTAAGGGATCACTCCACCTCCAGCACCTCGACATGATCGAGGGTGCGGCGTGTCTCGCTACCCACCAGGAAACGCTGGCTGTAGCTGGCAACCTGCCCCAGGCCATGGCGGGACTGCTGTACCAGGGGCCCGCTGAGATGCTCGTTCTGCTCGCCCAGGCGGTCGCGCACCGACCGCGGCTGCACGCTGCCCTCCTGCACGTCGACCGTGACGCGATAGCCGCCATCGGGTAACCCGCTGCCGGGGCCGAAGGGGCCGGCCATGAAGCGGCCCTCCTCCACCGACACGCGTTCGCGCCAGCGCACTCCGCTGAGTTCGCGCTCCACGATGACCTGCAGGCGGGTCGCCTCGGGCAGGTTGGTCTCACCTTCCACCGTCAGGCGTCGATCGCTGCCCAGGCGGGAGGAGACATCGATCATCACCGGCTGGTCGAAGGGTGGCACCTCGGGGGCTTCCGGCGTCGCCTCCGGCGGTGGCTCACGGGTCTCGGCGGCAGTGCTCGTCTCGGCTGGCTCGGATGCCGCCTCCTCCTCGCCACCGGTGCAGCCGGCCAGCCACACCAGCAGCAGGCCGGCTCCCATTGCTCGATACCACGCCGTCATGCACGCCTCCCGCCCGGTAGATGAGAGACCAGACTACCATCATTCCCGGCCACGGCGCGTGCGCTCAGCGCAGCTCGGCACAGTCGCGACAGAGCGTGGTATAGGGCACCGCCGCCAGCCGACGGGCATCGATGGGCTCGCCGCACTGCTCGCAGAGATCGCCCTCACCCTCGTCGATGCGCTTGAGCGCATGCATCACCTGGCGAAGCTCGTCCTCGGCCTCCTGCTGCAGGGCCTCGATCACGTCATCGTTCTGAAGCTCGATGGACTGGTCCTCCATGTCCTTATCCAGCGGGCCGCCGCGCTGCTCCTTGTGGGCCTTGTAACGCTCGAACCGGTCGATCAGCTCGTCGCGCAGCACTTCCAGTTCCTGCTTCCGATCCGCCATGGCGTTGCCTCCTGTGATGGCCGGCAGTCCCGAGGGGCACTGCCCTGCTTCCCTCTAGATAGCACATCGCGCCTTGCCCCACGGTGATGAGGGTCAAGCCGCCGCTCACATGTCGAGGGCGAGCGTGCAAGAGTGCTACGGGAGCCCTTGACGAGAGCTCACGCTCAGAACATGCCCAGGGCGTCATAGCCTTCCTGGGTCAGGGAGATGCGCTCGGGCTCATCGCTGCCCCGCGTCCGGTCGACGGTGATCAGCCCCCTGGCCTCCAGGGTGTCGATGTCCTCCAGCACCTCCTCCAGCAGGCTGTCCTCGCCCGGGTGTCCGAAGGGCGATGCAAGCACTGCGCCGTGCTGCAGTACGCGCGACAGAAGCTCCATCTGATGTTCCGTGAGATCGCCGCTCATGCTCTGCTCCTTCCTGATGGCAATGGTTAGAGGGCAGTATGGACGAAAGACACCGGTTACGGCTCGGCTCCTCCTCTTCTGCCCTGTCGTGATGATCGATACCACACATGGCATTGACGACGACGGACATCCATGACACTATGCCGTCAGTTGGTTAGCAAGACGCATATTGTCAGTAGTAGTCGAATCCTTTCGGTTGTCTGGTTATATCCCCTTGTTTGACCCACTAGCACTCGGGGCATTACCCGGTAATTCGTAACAAGCGCACAGCGCGAAAGGAGACAGAATATGTCTACTGGCACAGTCAAGTGGTTCAACGACGCAAAAGGCTTTGGCTTCATCACCCCGACCGACGGTGGCGATGACCTCTTTGCCCACTTCTCCGAAATCAAGGCAGACGGCTTCAAGTCCCTCCAGGACGGCCAGCAGGTCTCCTTCGATGTGGTTCAGGGCAAGAAAGGCCTGCAGGCTTCGAACATCGAAGTCATCTGATCGCCGATCAGACAGACCTATCGCGTCGCAAGACGTCGAGCACCAAGGCCCGCTGATGCGGGCCTTGGTGTTTCTGCGTGTCGGCTTTTCCGTCGCCAGCCACGGTCTCCAAGGCTGGCGGGCATACCACCCTGTCGACATTGGCCAGAAATTGACCAGTGCTGATAGAATAATCGCCTTCCGACCGATACCCCCGTGATGCCGATGCCCCAGCTCGACCGCACCTTCTCCGTGGCCCCCATGATGGACTGGACGACCCGCGACTACCGTGCGTTCGCCCGGACCCTGACCCGGCGCGCCCTGCTCTATACCGAGATGGTGACCACCGGCGCCATCCTGCACGGCAGCCCGCGCGAGCGGTTTCTGGGCCATGACGACGTCGAGCATCCCCTCGCCCTGCAGCTGGGCGGCAGCGACGCCGGCGAGCTCGCCGAGTGCGCGGCCATCGCCGAGGCGTGGGGCTATGACGAGGTCAACCTCAACGTCGGCTGTCCCAGCGACCGGGTGCAGAACAACCTTATCGGCGCCTGCCTGATGGGCCACCCGGAGAAGGTCGCCGCCGCCGTGCGCGCCATGCGGGGCGCGGTGTCGATCCCGGTCACGGTCAAGTGTCGCATCGGCATCGACGACCAGGACGAGGATGCCGATCTCGAACGCTTCATCGCCAGCGTGGCCGACGCGGGCTGCGATACCTTCATCGTCCATGCGCGCAAAGCGTGGCTCGAGGGGCTCTCCCCCAAGGAGAACCGCGACGTGCCGCCGCTCAACTACGCTCGCGTGCATCGGCTCAGGGCGAGCCATCCCGAGCTGCATATCGGCATCAACGGTGGCATCAAGACCCTGGACGAGTGCCGAGCGCAGCTCGAGCTCGTGGACAGCGTGATGGTCGGCCGCGAGGCGTACCAGAACCCCTGGCTGCTGGCCGGCGTCGACGAGACCCTCTTCGGCGTGCCAGGCCCGGCAGCGAGCCGCCATGCGGCGGCCCATGCGCTGCGCCCCTATATCGCCCGCCGCCTCCAAGATGGGGCGAAGCTCAACCACGTCACCCGCCACCTGCTGGGGCTCTTCCAGGGCCAGCCGGGCGGGCGCAAGTTCCGCCGCCACCTCTCCGAGCACGCCCACCGCGAGGGCGCGGGCCTGGCGGTCTTCGATGATGCCCTGGGCCTGGTCCCCGAGCGCGAGGCCGCCGCCGTGGCCTGAGGCCGGCAGTCGCCACCAGAACGCAGACGGCGCCGATCGCTCGGCGCCGTCTGCGTTTCTGGCCGCGGCTCAATAGAGTGGGTCGGGTGGCGGTTCCAGGCTGGAGTGGAAGTCCTCGATGGCGCTCTCGGCCTCCTCGATGGCGTCGAAGCGGGCGATATGGAACAGCGCCTCGCCCTCGTTGGCCAGCGGCAGTCGGCTCATGCCGATCACGATGCCATCGGCCACCGAGCGCACCTCGCCCTCGGCGTTGCCGAAGGGGTCCGCCACGCGCCCCAGCAGCTCGCCTATGGCCACACGGGCCCCGAGCCGCACCTTGGGACGCAGGATGCCATCGATGGGCGCCCGGGCCCAGCTCGAGCCGTTGGCGACCTCCGCGGCCGGCACCGAGCGGCGGCGATGCTCGCCGGTCAGCATGCCCAGCCGGCGCATCACGCGCAGCACGCCCCGCACCCCTGGGGTGATCGCCCACTGGTCGAAGCGCAGCGCCTCGCCGGCCTCGTAGGTGAGCACCGGGATCCCGCGGTTCTGGGCGTAGTGGCGCAGGCTACCCTCGCGCAGCTCGGCGTTGAGGATCACCGGCGCGCCGAAGGCATTGGCCATGCGCTCGGTCTCACCGCCCGTCACCAACTGGGCGCGGATCTGCGGCAGGTTGGTGCGGTGGATGGCGCCGGTATGCAGGTCGATGATATGGCTGGCGTGGTCGACGATCTGCTCGCGGAACAGGGCCGCCACCCGGCCGCCCAGCGAGCCCGACTCGCTGCCCGGGAAACAGCGGTTGAGGTCACGGCGGTCGGGCAGGTAGCGGCTGTGCTGCACGAAGCCGAAGACGTTGACGATGGGCACCGCTATCAGGGTGCCACGCAGCCCCTGGAGCTGCTTCGAGCGCAGCAGGCGACGCACGATTTCCACGCCGTTGATCTCGTCGCCGTGGATCCCGCCGCAGACCAGCAGCACCGGGCCCGACTGGCGGCCATGCACTACCTCGACGGGAATGTAGAGCGGGGCATGGGTGTAGAGGCGCGCCACCGGCACGTCGATCTGGGTCCGCGAGCCCGCCGCCACGCGGGTACCGGCGAGTTCGAAGGGGGCACGGGCCATGGGCGCTCCTTGCGTCACGAAACGGTGTTTTTCTGGCTTCCTTATACGCCACTGCCGCGCCGAACACGAGCCCGGGCGGCAGGTCGTCATCCATACAAGGGTGTATGTAAAAGGCGAGGCGACTCGCGTAGAATAGGGCCATTACCAGAACGCTGGAGAGTCCGCTTTCATGGCCAGACGCACCAAGGCCGAGGCCGCCGCTACCCGGGAAGCCCTGCTGGATGCCGCCGAGGAGGTCTTCCTCGAGAAGGGCGTGGCTCGTACCTCCCTGGAACAGATCGCCCGCCACGCCGACATGACCCGCGGCGCCCTCTACTGGCACTTCCGTAACAAGGCCGACCTCTTCCAGGCCATGCTGCAGCGCGTGCGCATGCCCTTCCAGGAACTGGTGGAGGAGATCGGCGACCCGAGCGTCACCGAGCGTCCCCTCGAGGCGATCCGCCTGGCCTGCCTGAAGGGCTTCGAGCGCCTCGAGCAGCCCCGCTACCGGCGCGTGCATGCCATCCTTATCCATCACTGCGAGGTCTTCGGCGACATCGACCCGCTGGCCATGCAGAACGAGATGGCCGAGGAGGCGTGCGGGGCGTTGATCGACTA
The DNA here is from genome assembly GCF_023554995.1 of Halomonas gemina. Classification (GTDB taxonomy): domain Bacteria; phylum Pseudomonadota; class Gammaproteobacteria; order Pseudomonadales; family Halomonadaceae; genus Halomonas; species Halomonas gemina. Next base: position 110,954 of record NZ_JAMJPK010000004.1, on the reverse strand, counting down.
TTGCGGCTGTGCGGCGAGGCTGGGCCACCTGCGCCCGGGGCTCGACCCGGAGGTGGCCGGTGAGCTGCTGCAGGCGATGCTCGGCGGGCTCTTCCACGACTGGCTGCGCAACCACGAGCGCTTCTCGATCCTCGAACGCGGCACCCTGCTGCTGGACACCCAGCTGGAACTGATGCGCGCCCCGGCGTCAGGATGAGGCCGCGGCGCCGCCGTTGCGACCCGGCCCGCCATGTCCCTGGCGCAGGCGCAGCCGGCTGAGGTGGGCCCGTGCCTCGCGGTAGTCGCCCTCCGCCACGCTGCGGTAGGCGTCCTCCCCGGCCACGTACTTGACCAGCACACGACGCTCGCCGACCTGCGGCAGGTTGCCGGGCTTACCGTGCAGGCGCACCTGCCATTGTGGGTCGTCAACCAGCACCGCCGTGGCCCAGCCGTCGGCATCCGCTTGCTCCCTCACCTCCACCTTCTCGCCGAGCAGGCAGCGCCGCTGCTGCGGGGCATGGCGATGGAACCAGCGATGCAGGCCATGGCAGAGCGCTGCGGCCGGCGGCGAGGCGAGCGCGAAGGCCCCCCACAGCACCGCCACCCCGACCGGGATGCGGAACAGCCCCAGCGGCAGCCAGCGCAGCACGGCGAGTTCCACCGCCAGGGTAATGGCCCCCGCCAGCACCAGCAGCACCGTCAGCGCGAAGGAGGCCGGTACCCCGGCGAAGCCCAGCGCCACCAGGGTGCTGGCCAGGTGGTCGCCCTTGAGGCTGTCATGCTCGAAGCACTCCACCGGCGCCAAGCGCAGCGCCACCAGCAGCCAGTAGAGGGCGGCGAGGGCCAGCAGCGCGCTGAACACCACCACCGGGAAGCTCAGGGCAATCTGGCGTAGGGTTTCCATGGGGCACCTCCCGGCATTACTTAGCCAACGAATGAGTCTCTTGCCCTCAGCGTAGACCATCGGGGCACCGGGATGGACCGCACCGCCCTGACGTGGGTCATGGACCGGTCAATCCGCCTCCACCTGCGACCCTCCCCACGTCAAGAGGCGCCCCGATGGGGCGCCCCTGTTGCTGGGTGCTGGTCATGCGGCCAGCGCCAGGCGCCGGCCCCGGGCCTCAGGTCTGGTCGGCGCCGGCCGCCCGGCGCTGCTCCGCGCCACCCCCAAGCACCTTGCGGCGCAGCCAGTCTGAGACGGCCGCGATCATGGCGTAGAAGCTCGGCACGAAGAAGCTGCCCAGCACCGCCACCGTGGCCATGCCCACCGCCACCGTGGTGCCGATGTGGTGGCTGCTGGTATCGCTGGCCCCGGTGGCCAGCGCCAGCGGCAGGGTGCCGAAGATGAACGCCAGCGAGGTCATCACGATGGGCCGGAAGCGCAGCTGGGCCGCGGTGATGGCCGCCTCGCGGATCGACTTGCCCTGCTCCTTGCGCTGCAGCTCGGCGAACTCGACGATCAGGATGGCGTTCTTGGCCGCCAGCCCCACCACCACCAACATGCCGATCTCCACATAGACGCTGGTATCGAGCCCGCGCAGCACGATGCCACCGATGCCGCCGAGGAAGGCGAACGGGGTCGCGGTGAGCACCGCCAGGGGCAGCGACCAGCTCTCGTACTGGGCCGCCAGGATCAGGAACACCATCAGCAGGCCGAAGACGATGGCCAGGGTCGCGGTGCTGCCCATCTGGGTCTCCTGGTAAGCGGTGCCGGTCCAGCCCATGCCCCAGTCGTCACCCAAGGTCTCCTGGACGACCTCCTCCATGGCGGCCACCGCCTGGCCGGAGCTGTAGCCCGGCGCCGGGCCACCCTGGAACTGGGCACCCAGGTAGACGCCGAAACGCGACACCACCGCCGGCTTGGCCTGGCGCTCGAGGGTCACGAACTCCGAGAGCGGGATCCGCTCGCCGTTGCCACCGCGCACGTAGACATTGTTAATGTCGTCCGGAGTCCGGCGGAACTCGTCCTCGTTCTGCAGGTAGACCTGGAAGTTGCGGTTCTGGTAGCTGAAGTAGTTGACGAAGCCGTTGCCGAAAGTGTTCGACAGGGTGGCGTTGAGGTCCTGCAGCGCCACGCCGTAGCTGAGCGCCTTCTGCTGGTCGATCTCGGCCCGGTAGCCCGGCACGTTGACGTTGAAGGTGGTGAACACCCGCTTCAGGGCCGGGTTCTGGTTGGCGGCCTGCATCACCTTCATCGAGGCCTGAAAGAGCTCCTGGGGGGTCGCGCCCTCGAAGGACTGCAGGTAGCCGGTGAAGCCGCCGGTGGTGGAGAGCCCCATGATCGGCGGCATGTTGAAGGCCATCGCAGAGCCGCCGGGCACCTGGGCGCCCAGCTGCATCACCTGCCCCACCAGCCCCTGGGCGGTGAGCTCGCGCTCCGCCCAGGGCTCCATGTTGATGAACATCACGCCGCGTGCGGTGTTCACCGCGCTGGAGAGGATGTCGTACCCGGCGACCGCCGCCACATAGCTGACCCCCGGGATCTCCTCGATGCGCTTGCTCAGCTTGCCCATGTAGTCCTGGGTGCGCGCCAGGGAGGCGGAGTCCGGCAGCTGCACGCTGGCCAGCACGATGCCCTGGTCGGTCTCGGGCACCAGGGTCGAGGGGGTGTTCTGGTAGAGCCACCAGGAGCCGCCGATCACCAGCGCGGTGAGCAACAGCGCCAGGCCCCAGAAGCGCACCAGTGCCTTGACCACCCACATGTAGACGGCCGTGATGGCGGCGAAGAGACGATCGAAGAGGCGCAGCGGGGTATAGACCGCCCGCATCAGCTTCGACTCGCCCATCGGCGCCTTGTGCTTGATGAAGATCGCCGACAGGGCCGGGGTGAAGGTCAGCGCCATCAGCGCCGAGAAGGCCACCGAGATCGCCACGGTCAGCGCGAACTGCTGGTAGATCTGGCCGGTGAAGCCGCCCAGGAAGGCCACCGGCACGAACACCGCGGCCATGATCAGCGAGGTGGCGATGACCGGGCCGCCCACCTCCTTCATGGCGCGGATGGTGGCCTGGGTGACGGTGATCTCCTCGTCCTCGCTGAGCACCCGCTCGACGTTCTCCACCACCAGGATGGCATCGTCCACCACGATGCCGATGGAGAGCACCAAGGCGAACAGCGTCAGCAGGTTGATGGAGAAGCCGAAGGCGAAGAAGCCGGCGAAGGTGGCCAGCACCGAGACCGGCACCACCGACATGGCGATCACCGTGAAGCGCCAGTTCTGCAGGAAGATGAAGAGGATCACGCCGACGATCAGGAAGGCCTCGATGAACACCTTGGTCACGGTGCTGACGGAGGCATCGATGAACAGGGTGGTGTCGTAGGGCACCACCTGCTCGAGCCCCGGCGGGAACCGCCCCTCCAGCTCGGCCATGGTCGCCTTGACCGCCTCGGCCGTCTCCAGGGCGTTGGCACCGGGCTGCTGGTTGATGATGATCGGCGACATGGCGGCGCTATTGAGGCGGGCATCCACGCCGTAGAAGGAGGCGCCGAGCTCGATGCGCGCCACGTCCTGCAGGCGCAGCGACGAGCCGTCCGGGTTGGTGCGCAGGAAGATCTCGCGGAAGTCGTCGACGTCGCTGAGCCGCCCGCCCGCGGTGATGGTGTAGCTGAAGGCGCGCGGTTCGCTCTGCGGGGTGGCCGCCAGGCTGCCCGCCGGCACCTCGGTGTTCTGGGCACGTATGGCCGCGGCCACCTCGGTGGGGGTCAGGTCGTACTGGGCCAGCTTGTCCGGGTCCATCCAGATGCGCATGGCGAACTCGCCGCCGCCCAGCACCTCAGCATTACCGACACCGGGCACCTGGCGCAACTCATCGAGGATGTTGAGGGTAGCGTAGTTCTGCATGAAGGTGCGGTCGTAGTCACCCTCCGGCGAGATCAGCGCCACCAGCATCAGGATCGAGCTGGAGCGCAGCTCCACCTTCACGCCCTGGGCCTGCACCGCCTCGGGCAGCTGCGACAGCGCCCCCTGCACGCGGTTGTTGACGTTGATGGTATTGATGTCGCCGTCGGTGCCGATGTTGAAGGCGATGTTCAGGCTCATGGTGCCGTTGTCGGCGCTGGTCGAAGTCATGTAGAGCATGTCCTCGACGCCGTTGATCGCCTCCGCCAGGGGCGCGGCCACCGTCTGGGCCACCGTCTCGGCATCGGCGCCCGGGAACTGGGCCTGCACCGAGACCGTGGGCGGCACCACGCTGGGGTACTGCTCGACCGGCAGCACCCGCATGCTCATCACCCCGACCAGCGTCAGGATGATCGCCAGCACCGTGGCGAAGATCGGCCGCCTGATGAAGAAGTTGGAGAAGCTCATGAGGCGTCGTCCTCGTTCGCCTCGCCATCCTGCTCACCGGCAGGCGGCGTGCCGGCCCCCTGCTGCATCGCCTCGGCGGCGTCCTGCTCGGCTTCGGCCTCGGCCTGCTCGACCGCCTCGACGATCTCACCGGCCTCGCCCTCGAAGGGCCGGGGGTCGATGGCGGTGCCCGGCTCGATGCCGGAGGGGTCGCCGACCACCACCCGCTCGCCGACCTCCAGGCCGCCGCGGATGATCTGCCAGGGACCGGCCACCTCGCCCAGTTCCACGGTGCGGGCCCGGGCCACGCTCTCCTCGTCGAGGACGAACACCTGGGGGCCCATCAGCCCCTGGCCGATGGCGATCTCGGGCACCGCCAGCACGTCATAGCGCTTGAGCCCTTCCAGGCTGACCCGCACGAACTGGCCGGGCAGCACGCGGCCCTCCGGGTTGGCGAAGGTGGCGCTGGCCTGGACGGTGCTGGTGGCCTCCTCCACCCGGGAGCCCAGGAAGTCGAGGCGCCCCTCCAGGGTCGGGCCCTCGGCACCGTCCGTGCCGGGCACGCGCAGCACGGCGGTGATCGCCTCGACGGACTGCTCGCCTACCTGGCGGCGCAGCTCGAAGGCGTCGCGCTGGGGCAGTTGGAAGCGCACCTCCAGCGGGTCCAGCGGGGTGATGGTGGCGAGCTCGGTGCCGCTGCTCACCAGATTGCCGACGTTGACCCGGCTGAGGCTGATCATCCCGGACACCGGCGCGGTGACCTCGGCATAGCCCAGGTCGATCCGCGCACTGGCGAGTGCCGCCTCAGCCTGGGCGACGCCGGCTTGGGCCACGCCCAGCTCTGCCCGCGCCTGGTCATACTGCTGGCGGCTCACCGAGTTCTGGCTGAGCAGCCGCTCGAAGCGGTCCGCATCGCGCTGGGCCCGGGCGAGCTCGGCGCGGGCACTCTGCAGGTCGGCCTCTCGCTGGTTGACCGCGGCCTGGTAGAGGTCCGGCTCGATGGTGTAGAGCTTCTGCCCCTGCTCCACCAGCTGTCCGGGCTCGAAGTGGCGCTGCTCGAGAAAGCCGGTGACGCGCGCCACCAGGGTGACCTCGTTGTCGCTGCGCAGCAGCGACGGATAGGACTTATCCAGGGGGATGTCCTGGCGGGCGATCTCCGTCACCTCCACCGGATGCGGCGGCCGCTCCTGGTTGCCGGCGGCCTGCTGGGGGGCGTCTTCCTGGCCACAGGCAGCCAGCAACAGGCCCGCGGCCAGGACGAGCAGGGTCGTCCGGCCGTGTCGTAAGAGCGTTTTCATGGTGTCGATCGTTCCCGTTGGCGTCGTCAGAGGTGAACGAATCTTACATCCATGCTTGTATGGATGTAAATATTAGGCCGCTACACATCATTCCCGGGGACGCGGCGGCTCACCGATCTCCATGGCCGCATCGGAGATATCGCCCTCTTCCGGGAGGGTGAAGGAGACGCTGCCGCCGTCCAGCCAGGCGTTGACCTCCTCCACGGCCGGCACATCCAGGGTCCCCGACTGCTGGCGCAGGCTAAGCAGGTTGATCACGTAGTCGTAGCGGGCGCTGGCATGGTCGGCGACCGCGTTGTAGAGGTTCTGTTCGGCGTTGAGCACGTCGACGATGTTGCGCGTGCCCACCTCGTAGCCGGCGCGGGTGGCATCCAGGGCGCTCTGGTTGGAGACGATGGCCTGGGCGCGGGCCTCCACGGTGGAGACGTTGTTGCTCACCTGGGTGAAGCGTGAGCGGACCTGCTGGACGGTATCGCGGCGCTGGGCCTCGAAGTCGTACTGGCTGGCCTCCAGCCGGTAGGTGTTCTGGCGGATGCTCGCCTGGGTACGGCCGCCGGTAAAGAGCGGCAGGCTGGCGCGCAGGCCGACCTGGCTGGCGGAGTTGTGCCCCTCCACGCCGTCGCGGTCGTCATCGGCATAGTTGTAGTTGGCGAAGGCGTTGACCGTCGGCAGGCGCTGGGCGCGGGCGATCTCGACGCTGCTGCGCGAGACCTCGACGCCGGCCTCGCTGGCCAGCACCAGGGGATTGTTGGCCATGGCCAGTTCCACCCAGTGGCTGCGATCGTCCGGGGTGGGCGGCTGGATGGGCACCTCCTCTCCCAGCGCATCGATGCTGGAGTAGCGCTGGCCGGTCAGGCGCTCCAGGACCTCGAAGCGCACCTGCAGGTCGCTCTCGGCGGCGATGCGCACCGCCCGGGCCTGGTCGAAGGCCGCCTTGGCCTCCTCCACCTCGGTGATGGCGATCAGCCCCACCTCGAACTGCTCGCGGGCCTGCTCCAGCTGGCGACCGATGGCCCGCTCCTGGGCGCGCCGCGCCTCCAGCACCTCGTAGGCGCGCAGGATCTCGAAGTAGGCCGAGGAGACGTCGATCAGCACCTGCTGCTCGGTGGCGGCCAGCTGGTAGGTCTGCTGGTCGATCTGGCGCTCGGCCTGCTCGACCTCGCGCGAGTTGCGGGCGTCGAAGAGCGCCTGGGTGGCTTCCAGCGTCAGGCCGGCGCTGTTGTAATTGTCGTCACTGCCTCCCGTGCCCCCTGCCGGAAAGCCACCTGTCTGGGATTCATACTGACGGTTGTGCGATACGTTGCCCGAAGCATTGACCTGGGGCAGCAGGTCACCGCGCTGCACGTCCCGCCCCGCCTCGACGCTGTCGGTCTGTGACCGGGCCGAGGCCAGCTCGGCATTGTTCTCCAGGGCGTCCCGGGTGATGGTCAAGAGGTCGGCCGCCTGCAGGGGAGCGGCGAAGGCCGACGCGATCAGTGCCGGCAGCAGGGCACGACGAAGGGTGCGGTGACGGGTCATCGGGTCATCCTCGGTTTCGGAACGGACAGCTTTACATACATTGTCGCATGTTTCGGTGCCGAATCCACTGCCGTGCCGCCGGGAAATGTGGATCCTTGCCGAAAGTCGCGGCAATTTCCGCTATGCTGCCATGCAGCATAGTCCACTGAGGGAGAACGCCCATGGACGCTCTGGAACTCGTCAGGGTGAGGGAGCTGGAGGTCGCCGTGCGCATCTGGCACCCCGAGGCACCACGCACCGTCATCGCCTGGCACGGCCTGGCCCGCCACGGCGGGGACTTCGCCGACTTCGCCCGCGTGCTGGGTCCCGGCTGGCGGGTCCTGGCCCCGGACACGCCAGGACGCGGCCTGTCGAGCTGGTCGCTCTATCCCGCCCACGACTACCTCTACGCCCACTACATGAAGGTAGCAGTGGCGGTGCTCGACCATTTCGGCCTCGAGCAGGTGCCCTGGGTGGGCACCTCCATGGGCGGGCTGATCGGCATGCTGATGGCCGCCGAGCCCGAGACGGCGTCGCGCATCGAGCGGCTGGTGCTCAACGACGTGGGTCCGGAACTCGACCCCGAGGGCCTGGCGAGCCTGGCCAGCTACTTCGGCGTGCCCCACCGCTTCTGTCGCTTCGGCGAGCTCGAGGCCGAGCTCAGGCGCCACTACACCGGCTTCGGCATCGAGAGCGACGACGCCTGGCGGCGCCTCGCCCTGGACAGTGCCCGGCGCCTGCCGGACGGCAGCTGGACCTACCACTACGATCCGCGCATCGGCGAACAATTCGTCCACGACACCCCCCGCGACACCTGGGCCGACTGGGCGGCGATCCGCTGCCTGCTGATGGTCGTGCGCGGCGCGGACTCGCCGCTGCTCAAGGCCGACAGCGTGACGCGCATGGCCGAGGCGCAGCCCGGCCTGGTCAGCCTCGAGGTGCCCGGCTGCGGGCACGCCCCGATGCTGGATCGGCAAAGCCAGGTCCGCCCCATCGCCGACTTCCTCGACCGGCCGCGCCGCCGCGTGCTGCCGGGCGCCGCCGGCGGCGCCCTGAACTGGTGGCAGCGCGGCCTGCGCTGGTTGAAGGGGGCCAGCGCAGGTTGAGCTAATGAAAAGGCACGCGGGCTGATACCATCGAACCCATGACGCAGCCGAGACGCCATCGCCCATGATCGAGCCGGGCCACATCGACCAGCAGGACGGCCGCCTGGCCATCGCCGGCGACTGGACCCTGGTGCATTACGCGCCTCTCAAGCGCCAGGTCGAGCGCCTGGCGCAGGAGCGTGAGCCGTCCCCGCGCGGGATCGATCTCGCGCGGCTCGCCGCGCTGGATACCGCCGGTGCCGTGCTGCTGATGGAGCTGGTCGGCGCCGGGGCGCTCGCCGCCATCGACGACTGGGCCCCCGACCTGCCGGCCACGCGCCGTGCCCTGCTGCGCACCCTGGGCGAGGCCATGGCGGGACACACGCCGCCCGAGCCGCGGCCGGTGCGGCCGGTGCGGAACTTCCTGGCCGAGACCGGTCAGCGAGTCGAGGGCCTCTGGCAGCAGCAGCGCCTGCTGCTCGGCTTTATCGGACTGACCCTCGCAACGCTGGCCGCCATCCTCTGGCGACCGAGCCGCTGGCGGCTCACCTCGGTGGTGGCCCAGGTCCACCAGACCGGCCTCAATGCCCTGCCGATCGTGGCCCTGCTGACCTTCCTGGTGGGCGCCGTGATCGCCTTCCTGGGCGCCACCGTGCTGCGCGACTTCGGCGCCACCATCTACACCGTCAACCTGGTCGCCTTCGCCTTCCTTCGCGAGTTCGGGGTGCTGCTCGCCGCCATCCTGCTCGCCGGGCGCACCGCCAGCGCCTTCACGGCACAGCTCGGCTCCATGAAGGCCAACGAGGAACTCGACGCCATCCGTACCCTGGGGCTCGACCCCATGGAACTGCTGGTACTGCCCCGCGTGCTGGCACTGATGCTGACCCTGCCGATCCTGGCCTTCGTGGGCATGCTCAGCGGCATTCTTGGTGGCGCCCTGGTCTGCCTGCTGGCGCTGGATATCTCGCTGGTCCAGTTCCTGGCGATCCTGCAACGCGACATCCCACTCAACCACTTCCTGGTGGGGCTCGCGAAGGCGCCGCTGTTCGCCTTCCTGGTCGCAGTGATCGGCTGCCTGGAGGGCTTCAAGGTCAGCGGCAGCGCCCAGTCGGTCGGCGAGCACACCACCTCCAGCGTGGTGCAGTCGATCTTCATGGTGATCCTGCTGGATGCCGTGGCGGCCCTCTTCCTGATGGAGATGGGCTGGTGAGCGCGGCACAGGCGTCGGTCAACGAAGCGCCCCTGATACGGGTCCGCGGGCTGGCCAACCGCTTTGGCCAGCATCGCGTCCACGAGGCTCTCGACCTCGACCTCTATCCGGGCGAGATCCTCGGCGTGGTCGGCGGCTCGGGCACCGGCAAGTCGGTCCTGCTGCGCAGCATCGTCGGCCTGCTGCGCCCCAGCGCCGGCAGCATCGAGGTGTTCGGCGAGGACCTCCAGCGCCTCTCGGCAGTCGAGCGCTCCCGGGTGGAGCGACGCTTCGGCGTGCTCTTCCAGCGCGGTGCGCTGTTTACCTCGCTGACCCTGGCGGAGAACGTTGCCCTGCCGCTGATCGAGCACATCGGACTCTCCCGCCGCGATGCCGAGGTCCTGGCCCAGGTCAAGCTGGCGCTCGCCGGGCTGCCCGTCGAAGCGGCCCGCCAGTATCCCGCCGAGCTCTCCGGTGGCATGATCAAGCGGGCGGCACTGGCGCGTGCCCTGGCGCTGGACCCTGAGGTGCTGTTCCTCGACGAGCCCACCGCCGGGCTGGACCCGATCGGCGCAGCGGCCTTCGACCGCCTGATCATGACCCTGCGCGATGCGCTGGGGTTGAGTATCTTCCTGGTTACCCACGACCTGGACACCCTCTATACCGCCTGCGACCGGGTCGCCGTGCTGTCGCAGCGACGGGTGCTGGTGGCCAACCGCCTCGACGTCGTCGCGTCCACCGACGACGACTGGATCCGCGACTACTTCCATGGGCCGCGGGGCCGCGCCGCCCATCGGGCGGCCCATGACGGAAAGGAGGCCTGACGATGGAACCGCGCGCCCACCATGTGCTGATCGGGCTGTTCACGGTGCTCACCCTGGGCGGGGCCCTGCTGTTCGCCCTGTGGCTCGGCAAATCCAGCGTCGACCGCGACTATGCGTGGTATGAGGTCGGCTTCGACCGTGCTGTCAGCGGCCTGGCCGAGGGCAATGCGGTCCAGTACAGCGGCATCGATGTAGGCAACGTCGTCGAGCTGCGCCTCGACCCCCGGGACCCACGCCAAGTGCGCGCGCTGATCCGTGTCTACAGTGACGTCCCGATCAAGCGGGACACCCGCGCCAGCCTGACGCTGGCTAACATCACCGGTACGATGAACATCCAGCTGCTCGGTGGCACCCCACAGAGCCCCCGACTGGAGGGTAGCCGCGAGGACCCGCCGCTGATTCAGGCCGAGCCCTCGCCGCTGAGCTCGCTGCTCTCCAGCAGCGAGGAGCTCTTCCTCCAGGTAGACACCTTGCTGTCCAACGCCAACCGACTGCTCTCCGAGGAGAACGCCGAGAGCCTGACCCGTATCCTGGGCAACCTCGAGGTCGTCTCCCGGACGCTGGTCGACCGGCGTGATGACATCGACCAGGCCATCACCCGTTTCGGGCAGGCCGGTGCCCAGGCCGAGGAAGGCCTGGCGAGCCTCGCCCGCCTCGGCGAGACCGCCCATGGGTTGCTCGACACCGAGGGCCGCGAGATTCTGGCCCGTGCCGACCGGTCCATGCAGTCGCTGGAGGCCACCACTGCTCGACTCGACCGTCTGACCGAGAATCATCAAGGCTCGCTGGCCCGGGGCCTGCAGGGCGTAGGCGAGCTCGACCCGGCCATGCGCGAACTTCACGCCACGCTGCGTGCCCTCAACCGGCTGGTGCGACGCCTCGAGGAGAACCCGGCCGATGCCCTGCTGGGCCGCGACCCGATCCAGGAGTTCACCCCATGAGCCTGCCCGCCATGTCACGCTTCGCCATGGCCCTGCTGATGGGCGTGCTGCTGGCGGGCTGCAGCCTGCTACCCGAGCAGGAACCGGTGCGCCTCTTCACGCTGCCCGAACCGTCGATATCGACGTCCCCCGAGGCCACCCGCGACCTCACCCTGCGGGTCGACACGCCCAGCGCCGGGTCGCCGCTGGATGGCGCAAGGCTGCTGGTCATGCCCTCCCCCGGGGAGTTCCAGGCTTACGCCGGGGCGCGCTGGCGCGACGATGCCCCGCGGCTGCTGCGCGACCACCTGATCGCGGCCTTCCGCCTCGACGGTCGCCTGGCCGCCGTGGTCGACGACGCCAGCCGGGCGCGCAGCGACGCCAGTCTGGTGAGCCACCTGGGGGCCTTCCACAGCCGCTACCGCAAGGGCACGCCCGAGGTGGTGCTGCGCCTCGAGGTCCAGCTGCTCGACGAGGCCAGCCGCGAGGTGCTGGCCAGCCGCCGCCTCGAGGCGGTGGTGGCAAGCGATGACGACAGCCTCGAGGCCGTGGTCGAGGCCTTCGCTCGCGCCGCCGACCGGCTCGCCGGCGAGCTGGTCGACTGGACGCTGGCGCGGATGGCCCGCGGCTCGCCCTGAGCGGTCAATGGACCTCAGGACGTCCGGTAGTCGCGAGGGTCGATCCGCCACGCCTTGAGGCGCGAGCGCAGGGTCGTCGGCCTGAGCTCCAGCAGCTCGGCGGCACCGCCCTGCCCCGACACCTTGCCCGCGCAGGCGCGCAGCGCCGCCTCCGCACTGACGCGCTGACGGCGAAGCAGCTCAGGCTCGGTGAGCAGAGATGTCTCAGCTTCCTCCTCCTCCGACGGGCGGGACCCTCCGCCCCCCTCTCCGTCATGCGTGACCGGCACCGCCGCCGCCTCCGTCGCCAGCAGGTCGTCGAAGACCAGCCGCTGGCCCTGAGCAACGATGACCTGGCGCTCGATCACGTTCTCCAGCTCGCGAATGTTGCCCGGCCAGGGATAGCGCTTGAGCACCTCCAGCTGGGCGGGTGGAAGACGCACACCGGGCTTGTTGAACTTCTGGCAGGCGCGCACCAGGAAGTGCCGCGCCAGCAGGGGCACGTCCTCGGTCCTTTCGCGCAGCGGCACCGAGACGATGGGAAAGACATTGAGTCGGAAGTAGAGGTCCTCGCGAAACGCCCCCGCCGCGACCATCTCGCGCAGCTCGCGGTTGGTGGCCGCGATCACCCGCACATCGACCTCGCGGGTGCGATTCTCGCCCACGCGCTCGAACTGCTGGTCCTGCAGTACCCGCAGCAGCTTGCTCTGCAGTTCCAGCGGGATCTCGCCCACCTCGTCAAGAAACAGCGTGCCGCCATCGGCCAGTTCGAAGCGCCCGGGGCGGTCGCTCACCGCGCCGGTGAAGGCGCCCTTCGCATGACCGAAGAACTCGCTCTCGAACAGGTCACGGGGAATCGCCGCACAGTTGACGCGGATCAGCGGACGATCGCCGCGCGTGCCGCCGGCATGGATGGCGCGGGCGATCAGCTCCTTGCCGGTGCCCGATTCACCGCTGATCAGCACGTTGGCATCGGTGGGCGCGACCAGCGCGATCTGCCGAACCAGGTGCGCCACGGCGGCACTCTCGCCGACGATCTCCCGGTGGTTGAGCTCCGCCTTGATCTCCTCCTGCAGGTACTGGTTCTCGAGCTCGAGCCGCCGCTTGAGCGACTCCACCTCGGCCAGCGCATCGCGCAGCTGCTGTTCGGCCCGCTTGCGTTCGCGGATATCGCGAAACAGCACCACCGCGCCCACCAGGCGCCCCATCTCGAAGATCGGCGTGCTGGTGTACTCCACCGGGATCGCCTCGCCGTTCTTGTGCCAGAACACCTCGTCGTCGACCCGGTGTACCTGGCCATCGCTGAACGAAGCATGAATCGGGCACTGCTGTACCGGAAAGTGGCTGCCGTCGGCCTGGGTGTGGTGAAAGAGCTGGTGGGCACCGTGGCCGACCATGTCCTCGCTGCTCCAGCCGAGGATGCGCTCGGCGGCGGGGTTGACGAAGGTGGTACGCCCCTCGGCGTCCAGGCCGTAGATACCCTCGCCCGCCGCGCCGAGGATCAGCTGGTTCTGGCGCTCGATACGCTCGAAGACCTGCTCGACCCGCTCCCACCCCACCTGGCCGCGGCGGTGCTGGCGGTGAAGCTCGGCCCGGGCGCGCCGCTGCTCCGCCTTCTGGCGGTCGACCAGGGTCAGCAGCAGTCCCGCGTCGAGGACCCGGGCCTGTACCTCCACATGGCGCGGCTGGCGCTTGAGGTCGAGGATCACCAGGTCATCCGACCAGGCCGTCGAGCGGGTCAGCGCCTCGTCGGTGAAGCAGACCCACAGCGGCAAGGAGGCCCCCAGGAAGTGGCTGAAGGGGCGCTCGACCAGCTCGCCGGCCACGCCTCCCAGCAGGCGGCAGGCGGCCTCGTTGGCCGAGACCAGCCGGTCGGCCAGGGGGTCGATCACCACCAGCGCCTGGGGCGCCCGGGCAACGACCTGTTGGGACAGCGGCAGTGCGGCGACGGCGGTATTGGGCATGCGGCGCTCCTCGGCAGGCGATGCCCCTTCACATACAAGTGCCGGGCCAATGACGAAGAATCGTCATTCTTTCAACGAGATCTCGTGATTGGCGAGATCTCGTCACGAGCGGCCCGGACAAGCGCAGCCTCTGCCGAACACTGCAAGCCACTGGCTTGAAATATTTTTTTTCATCACGCCGCGTGATGGCACGCGCTTCGCAGTCTTCTGGGGGAACACATGAGCCGCGCCAGGCGTGCACCAGCCTGGCGCATGCGTCTCCTTCCACTGCACGAGCGACGTGACATGACCATGAACAACGATCACAACAGTCTGGGTAACCCCTTCGACCACCGCCAATCGCTGATCCATGGACGGCACTGCGACTGCCAGGCGTGCACCGATGAGGCACGGGCAACCTCCCCTTCGCACCATCACGCCGATTCGCCGCAAGCGGCATCCGCCGAGCCGCGGCCCACGCCGCAGGACCAGGAGGCGATGCTGGACCGCGTGGTGGAGAGCGCACTGGTGCGCGGCATGTTCGGCCACAGCGACATGCACCGCCGCCAGTTCATGAAACTGGTGGGTGGCGGCACCGCCGCCGCGGCCCTGGCCAGCCTCTTCCCCCTGGATGCCGTCAAGGCCGCCGTCAAGGAAAGCATGGGGCCGCTGGAGAAGACGCAGCTCAATGTCGGCTTCGTGCCCATCACCTGCGCCACGCCGATCATCATGGCCCACCCCATGGGCTTCTATGAGCGCTATGGCCTGGACGTCTCGGTGATCAAGACCGCCGGCTGGGCGGTGGCCCGCGACAAGTCGCTCAACCGCGAGTATGACGCCGCCCACATGCTGACCCCGATGCCGCTGGCCATGAGCCTGGGCGCCGGCTCCAGCCCCGAGCCCTTCATCATGCCGGCGGTGGAGAACATCAACGGCCAGGCGATCGTGCTGCACAACGATCACAAGGACAAGCGCGACCCCCAGCAGTGGAAGGGCTTCATCTTCGGCGTGCCCTTCGAGTACTCGATGCACAACTTCCTGCTGCGCTACTACGTCGCCGAGCACGGCCTCGACCCCGATCAGGACATCCAGATCCGTGTCATCCCGCCCCCCGAGATGGTCGCCAACCTGCGCGCCGGCAACATCGACGGCTTCCTCTCGCCGGATCCCTTCAACCAGCGGGCCGTCTACGAGCGCATCGGCTTCATCCACCTGCTGACCAAGGAGATCTGGGAGGGACACCCCTGCTGTGCCTTCGCCACCAGCGCCCAGTTCGCACGGGAGAATCCCAATACCTATGGGGCCCTGCTGCGCGCCATCATCGATGCCACCCAATATTCCTCGAACCCCGAGAACCGCTCGGAGATCGCCGAAGCCATCGCCCCGACCAACTACCTCAACCAGCCGGTTACGGTCATCGAACAGGTCCTGACCGGCACCTATGCCGACGGCCTGGGCGGAGTGCAGCGAGTGCCCGACCGCATCGACTTCGACCCCTTCCCCTGGCACTCCATGGCGGTATGGATCCTGACCCAGATGAAGCGCTGGGGCTACATAGAGGAGCACGTCGATTACCAGCAGGTCGCCCGGGAGGTCTATCTCGCCAGCGAGGCCCGCGAGGTGATGCGCGAACTCGGTTACGAGGCGCCGGAGGAGAACTCGCGCAACTACCAGATCATGGGCAAGACCTTCGACTACACCCAGCCCGAAGCCTACATCGAGAGCTTCGCTATCCGGAGGGGCTGACATGGATCGCACGACGACCGAGTGGAACTTCAGCCTCAACGTGCGCGCCAGCGTGCTGGCCGTAGTCCTCCTGGCCATCGGCCTGGGGCTCTGGGAGGGCCTCAACCAGGTGCCGACCCTGGGCGGCGGCGGGGCCGAGCTGAGCGAGTACGAGAAGCTCATGGCCGGCGCCGACGAGACCGCCAAGGTACCGCCGCCCTCGGAGATCCTGGTGCGTGCCTGGGAGGAGCTTTCCAATCCCTTCTATGACGCCGGTCCCAATGACAAGGGCATCGGCATCCAGTTGGGCTACTCCCTGTATCGCGTGCTCACCGGCTACCTGCTGGCCGCGGCGATCGCCATTCCCCTGGGGTTCCTGATCGGCATGTCGCCACTGATGTACAAGGCGCTGAATCCCTATATCCAGGTGCTGCGTCCGATCTCGCCACTGGCCTGGATGCCATTGGCGCTGTTCATCATCCAGGACTCCGAGGCCTCGGCGATCTTCGTGATCTTCATCTGCTCGATCTGGCCGATGCTGCTCAATACCGCCTTCGGGGTGGCCGGGGTCAGGGAGGACTGGGTCAATGTGGCCCGTACCCATGAGCTGTCACCGATGAAGACCGCCTTCAAGGTCATCCTGCCAGCGGCGGCACCCACCATCCTCACCGGCATGCGCATCTCCATCGGCATCGCCTGGCTGGTGATCGTCGCTGCCGAGATGCTAGTGGGCGGCACCGGCATCGGCTACTACGTCTGGAACGAGTGGAACAACCTGGACCTGACCAGCGTGATCTTCTCGATCCTGATGATCGGTGTCGTAGGAATGCTGCTGGACATGTCGCTGTCGGCCGTCGCCCGCCTGGTCACCTATGAAGAATAATCCCTTGAGGAGTCAGTCATGAATCACGCCTTCGTGGAAGTCCAGCAGGCCGCCAAGCGCTTTCCCGGCGCCAAGGGTGAGCCCGACCTGACGGTGTTCGAGAACGTCAGCTTCCAGCTGAAAAAGGGCGAATTCGTCTGCATCATCGGCCACTCCGGCTGTGGCAAGTCGACCATCATGAATTCCCTGGCCGGGCTCGATCGCTTCAGCGACGGCGCCATGGTCATGGAGGGCAAGGAGATCGACGGGCCTGGCCTGGAGCGCGGCGTGGTCTTCCAGAACTACAGCCTGCTGCCCTGGCTCTCGGCCCTGGAGAACGTGCGCTTCGGTGTACGCGCCCGCTGGAAGGACTGGGACCAAGCCAGGGTCACCGAGCACAGTCTCGAATACCTGGAGATGGTCGGGCTCAAGGACGTGGTGGATCGCAAGCCCGCCCAGCTCTCCGGGGGCATGCGCCAGCGAGTCAGCATCGCCCGGGCCTTCGCCACCAAGCCCAAGCTGTTGCTGCTCGACGAACCCTTCGGCGCCCTGGACGCCCTCACCCGCGGGGTCATCCAGGACGAGCTGATCAAGATCTGGACCCGGGATCGCCAGACGGTGTTCATGATCACCCACGACGTGGACGAGGCGATCCTGCTCGCCGATCGCATCTTCCTGATGACCAATGGCCCGGAAGCCCGCGTGGCCGAGGCAGTGGAAATCGACTTGCCACGACCACGCCACCGCGCCGAGATCGTCAAGCACCCCCATTTCTACAAGATCCGCAACTACCTGGTGGACTTTCTGGTCACCCGCTCGGCCGAAATGGACCCCGCCGATCTGGACCGCAAGGGGCTGCATTACCCCCGAGCGGTCAATCCCGCCAGCGAAGACGCCACCGCCCCTGCCACCGCGTCTACCAAGGACGCCACCGACGACAAGCTCGTCAGCTTCACCCCCAAGGAGACTCGTCATGGATAAGCTCGAAATGCGCCACACCCTGCTCGCCGCCAAGGCCCGCAAGCAGATGAACTGGGAACAGATCGGCAAGGCCGTGGGCATGTCGCCGGTGTGGGTCGCCTCCGCCTGCTACGGCATGAACAGCGCCAGCGACGATGTCGCCCACAAGATCGCCGACGTGCTCGGCGTCGACAAGGAGGTCGCCGACGCCCTGACGACCTTTCCCACCAAGGCATGGGACGAGGCGATTCCCCAGGACCCCTTCATCTATCGCCTCTACGAGGTGGTCGGCGTGTATGGCGAGACCCTCAAGGACGTGGTCCAGGAGAAGTTCGGCGACGGCATCATGAGCGCCATCGACTTCACCATGGAGGTCGACAAGATCGAGGACCCCAAGGGCGACCGCGTGCTGCTGACGCTCAGCGGCAAGTTCCTGCCCTACAAGGCCTGGTAGCCTTCGAGCCTCGCTACCACGCGTTCGACCGCGCCGCGATAGCCACCGCCAAACAGCAGCAGGTGGTTGAGCAGCGGGTAGAGCTGAAAGAGCGTCTCGCGCCTCGGCCACTCGGCCGGGGCGCGTCCGTTCCAGTAGGCCTCGAGGAAAGCCTCGCCTGGCGCGCCGAACAGCGTCAGCATGGCCAGGTCCACCTCCGGGTAGTGGCGATAGACCGCCGGGTCGATGATCGCCGGTCCCTGCGGGGTGAAGAGCACGTTGCCGGACCACAGATCGCCATGCACCAGGCTGGCCGGGGCATCCGGCAGCCAGGTCTCCAGCCCATGGGCGATCGCCTCGATACGCTGGCGCAGCCGGCCATCCATCAGGCCTCGCGCCTGACAGGCATCAACCAGGGGCAGCAGACGGCGATCACGCTGGAAGGCGCGGCCGTCGGGCAGCGGGGCATTGGGCTGAGGCGTGCGCCCGCAGGCATTGTCCCGCGGCCAGCCATGGGTCTCGCCGGTCAGCGCATGGAGCCGGCGCAGTCCCTCGCCGAGACTCGCCCCGTCACCGGGGGCGCGCCCCGACGCCAATGCCTCCATCACCAGCCAGCCCCCCGCCTCGGACAGCACCTCGGGCACGACCAACCCGCTGCCGGCCTCACGCAACGCCCGCAGGCCATCGGCCTCGCCGGCCATCCGCTCGGGATCGTCATGCTTGACCACCACCTCGCCCTGGTCGGTCGCCAGGCGATAGACCGCGGCGATATCGCCGCCCCCCAGGGGCTGCGGCTCGCCCCGCGGCGTCAGCCCGGCATCCGACAGCAGGGCGGCGAGGGTCTTGTCGATCGGCATGGGCAAGGCTCCTGTACTCGATGCCATGAGGGTCGCCAGTCCAGCCGGTAGTGTCAAAACGGTGAAGAAAAAGGGCCGCCCGGGGGCGGCCAGAAGGGGCATTCAAGCAATGAGCAGGGTGACAGACCCCGATCGGGTAACCGGAATCACTCGGGCATCAGCACGCTGTCGATCACGTGGATGACGCCATTGCTGGCCTCGATGTCGGCCTGGACGACGGTGGCATCATTGATCATCACGCTGCCGTCCATGGTGGTGATGGTGATGTCCTGGCCCTGCACGGTGGTGGCGCTGTCGGCGGCCATGGCGTCCTCGGCCATGATCTTGCCGGGAACCACGTGGTAGGTGAGGATCGCCTGCAACTGCTCCTTGTTCTCCGGCTCGAGCAGGGATTCCACGGTGCCTTCCGGCAGCGCGCCGAAGGCCTCGTCGGTCGGGGCGAAGACCGTGAAGGGGCCCTCGCCCTTGAGGGTCTCGACCAGGCCGGCCGCCTCGACTGCGGCCACCAGGGTCTCGAACTGGCCCGCACCCGCCGCGGTGTCGACGATGTCCTTCTTCATGCCATGGTTATCGGCCTGGACGCTACCGGCGAGCATCAGGCCCAGTATGCCGGCGCCGATGAACTGGGAAACGGGAGTGGTGAAGGTCTTCATGGGGCACTCTTCCTCTTGGGCTGACCCCGGACGCGGCGCGGCCGGTGGGTTGCATGGCTTCAGGTCGATGGCCGTCTTCGACCTCAACCTATCCGGAATCTAGTCTTTGTATAGGTATTGGACAAGTATTATTTTTCCCATCATCCCCGCGACAAGTGCCGGCCTCCTCTTCCCGAGAGTCGGGTGACAACGGGGCTGACGTCATCGACGCGATATGGCACAACGGAAAAAGGTTCATGCAGAGAGGAGTCGCAACCATGTACAAGTTGGCCTTCTTCGTGCCCGTGGCGGACGCCGAGGCCGTCAAGGAAGCGGTCTTCGCCACCGGCGCCGGGCGCATCGGCGACTACGAGGCGTGCTGCTTCCAGACCCGGGGCACCGGACAGTTCCGCCCGCTGGCAGGCGCCGACCCGCACATCGGCCGGATCGGCGACCTGGAGCAGGTAGAAGAGCTCAAGGTGGAACTGGTCTGCGAGGATTCGCTGATCCGCGAGGCGCTGGCCGCCCTGAAGACGGCCCATCCCTACGAGGAGCCGGCCTTCGACGTCTGGCGGCTGGAGGGCCTTTGAGCGTCGGCCGATGCCAGGCGTCACCTCGGCCCCGTCACGCCCAACCACTGGAGACGCCTTGCCGCCCGGCCTATGATGCGGGGTTCGAGACACCATTTTTCGAGGAGGAGTCCCCATGCCCATCGCCATGATCACCGGTGCCACTTCCGGCTTCGGCCGCGCCGCCGCCCGGCGCTTCGCCGCAGATGGCTGGTCGCTGATTCTCACCGGGCGGCGCAGCGAGCGCCTGGAGGCACTCGAGCAGGAGCTCGAGGGCAAGGTCGAGGTGCTGACCCTCACACTGGACGTGCGGGATGCCGAGGCGGTGGCCCGGGCGGTGGAGGCACTGCCCGCCGGGTTTCGCGAGGTCACCTGCCTGGTCAACAATGCGGGCCTGGCACTGGCGCCCAAGCCGGCGCAGGAGGTGGACCTCGCCGACTGGCATACCATGATCGACACTAACGTCACCGGGCTGGTCAACGTCACCCATGCCATGCTGCCGCGGCTGATCGCCACCGGCGCCGGGGCAAGCATCATCAACATCGGCTCGGTGGCCGGCAGCTGGCCCTACCCCGGAGGCCACGTCTACGGCGCCACCAAGGCCTTCGTCGAGCAGTTCGGCTACAACCTGCGCTGCGACCTCAAGGGCACCGGCGTCAGGGTCACCGACATCTCGCCGGGAATGGCCGAGACCGAGTTCACCCTGGTGCGCACCAAGGGCGACCAGGCCGCCTCGGATGCCCTCTACAGCGGCACCACGCCACTGCAGGCCGAGGACATCGCCGAACAGATCTTCCACGTGGCGACGCTGCCGGAGCACATCAACATCAACCGGCTGGAGGTGATGCCGACGCGCCAGACATGGTCGCCCTTCACCATCGACCGGGACTGAGCGTTCAGGCACTGCCCCCGTCAGGCACTACCAAAGTAGCGCTCGCGATCCTCGGCGGTGATGTCGCTGACATGCAGCGGGAAGGCGGCCTCCCGCCGGTCGTCGTAGAAGTGGCGCAGCGTGCGCTCGATGGTGGGGAAGGCGAGCGCGTCCCAGGGGATCTCGTGCTCCTCGAACAGCGCCACCTCGAGGCTCTCGGGCCCCGCCTCGAAGTCGCCTGCGAGATCGGCGCGGAAGATCATGTAGACCTGGTCGATGTGCGGCAGGTTGATCAGGGTATAGAGACCGTGGATCTCGACCTCGGCACAGGCCTCTTCGCGGGTCTCGCGGGCGGCCGCCTCGACAGTGGTCTCGGCGTTCTCCATGTAGCCCGCCGGCAGGGTCCAGTAGCCCTTGCGCGGAGGAATGGCGCGGCGGCACAGCAGCACCCGGCTGCCGCTCACCGGCAGGGTGCCGGCGACGATGCGCGGGTTCTGGTAGTGGATGGTGCCGCATTCGTCGCAGAAGTAGCGCGGCCGGTCGTCCCCGTCGGGAATCGCGAAGCGCACGGTATGGCCACAGTGACTGCAGAAGTTCATGGCGCTCCCTGGCAGGCTGGCGGGCGGCATGACGGCCACCCGGTCAGGGCTTGACGCCGCTCACGGCGGCCGAGTAGAAGGAATCAAACCCGATGGAAACCCCATGTTAGAGAACCTTCGCGAACGCCTGCAAGCACACCGGCCACTCCGGGTCGGCCTGCGCCTGCCCGAGGCCGCGGTGCTGCTGCCCATCGTCGACCGCCCCGAGCCGACCCTGCTGTTCACCCGCCGCGCCGACCATCTCAACACCCACAGCGGCCAGGTGGCCTTCCCCGGCGGCAAGCGTGAACCGCACGACGCCGACCTGCTGGCCACTGCGCTGCGCGAGTCCCTGGAGGAGATCGCCCTGCCGCCGGAGCGCGTGGAGCTGCTCGGCCGGCTGTCGGACGTGGTCTCGCTGCATGGCCTGCGCGTCACTCCCTGGGTAGGACTGATCCCGCCCGACCTCCCGCTCACGCCCGACCTGAACGAGCTCGATGCCATCTTCGAGGTGCCGCTCTCGCACTTCCTCGAGGACCAGCGCACCCACACCGACGTGATCCGGGTGGACGGCCGCGACTACTACGTGCCCAGCTACCGCGCCGATGGCCAGGTGATCTGGGGACTCTCCGCGATGATGCTGGTGGAACTGCTCGCCGAGGGCTTCGCCATGCCGATCAACCTCTTCGAGCGGCCGCCGGGCGAACTCCTCTTCCGCCCCGAGCGCCGGGTCTCCAGCCCATGACGACGGCCACCCACCTCTCCACCACCGTCCTGCCCCGCGAACGGCTGGCCAGGCTGGTCGACGCCCTGGTGGCCCAGGGTTGGTTCGTCGGCGAGGCCTTCATCCCCGCCGAGCTGTGCGCCGAGCTCTACCAGGAAGTGACCACCATGGCCGACCACGAGGCCCTCGAGGACGCCGGCATCGGGCGCGGCCAGGCCCACGCCCTGCGCCGGGACATCCGCGGCGATGCCATCCGCTGGCTGGACCGCGAGAGCCGGGCCCGGCGCCGCTACCTGGAGGCCATGGGCGAGCTGCAGCAGGAGCTCAACCGGGCGCTGTTCCTGGGCCTCTTCGAATACGAGGCGCACTTCGCCCACTATCCACCCGGCGCCTTCTACCGGCGACATCTCGACAGCTTCCGCGGACGTGCCAACCGGGTGGTCTCCACGGTGGGTTACCTCAATCCCGACTGGCCGGCCGATGCCGGCGGCGAGATGGTGATCTTCGACGCCATTGATCCCGAGCGCGAGCTGGCCCGGGTACGCCCCGAGGCCGGCACCTTCGCCTGCTTCCTCTCCGATAGCGTGCCCCACGAGGTGCTGCCCACCCGCCGGCCGCGGGCCAGCATCGCCGGCTGGTTCCGGCGCAACGCCTCCCTGGGCGGCCTGGTGGACCCCGCACGCTGATGACGGAGGAGGCGGCGATGGGCGAGCTACGGCAACTGCGGGCACGCGTCGCCGAGCTGGAAGCACGCAACGTGGCCCTCGAGGCCGACAAGACCCACTATCGCTGGCTCGCCGACAGCACCACCGACCTGATCTCCCGCCACGCCCGGGACGGCACCTTCCTCTACGCCTCCCAGGCGGCCCGGGACCTGCTCGGCTACGAACCCGAAGCGCTGATCGGCGTCTGTGCCTACGACCTCTTCCATCCCGCGGACCTCAGTGACCTGCTCAACAAGTCGCCGCGGGTCTACTACCACGACGGCTTCTACCAGCAGACCTACCGCTTCCGGGCCAGGGATGGCCACTATGTCTGGTTCGAGACCACCAGCCGCACCCGCCGCGACCCGGCCACCGGCGAGCTGATCGACATCCTCTGTGTCTCCCGGGACGTGAGTCGGCGCATCCACGTCGAGGCCCACCGCGAGCGCCTGGCTCGGGTCGTGGAATCGACCACCGACTATGTGCTGTTCGTCGATGGCCACGAATGCATTTTCTATTCCAACGAGGCCGCTCGCCGGCTGCTCTCGCGTCCGTCACGACGCTTTCGGGAGGACAGCGCGGCACCCCTTGATCAGGCCTACACGCCGGACGCCCTGGCGGTGCTGCGCGAGGTCGTGCTGCCCGCCGTGACGCGCTACGGCTCCTGGAGCGGCGAGCTCGAGATGCGCGGCCCGCACGGGGCCGTGCCGGTGCTCAGCGTGGTGATGGCCCACTCGGCGCCCGGTGCCGAGCCCGACCATCTCTCGCTGCTCAACCGCGACATCGGCCTACGCAAGGCCGCCGAGGCCCATCAGCGCCGCCATCAGGAGCAGATCGCCCACGCCAACCGCCTGGCCACCACCGGTGAGCTCGCCTCCAACATCGCCCACGAGCTGAACCAGCCGCTGGGCACCATCGCCAACTACGCCAGCGGCGCCCTGCTCAAGCTCGACGCCGGCCAGCCGGCCGAGGCGTTGCGCCTGCCGCTGGAGCGAATCCAGGAGCAGGTGACGCGTCTCGGGGAAAGGCTGCGCCATATCCGTGGCTTCGTCCGCAAGGGGCAGACGCGCCCCCGGCCGGTGGCGCTGCGCGAGGTGGTCGACGCCGCCTGCCGGCTCTGCGAGTGGCAGTACCAGCAGGCCGGCGTGGCGCTGGAGCATGAGTTGCAGGGCGCCCTGCCGCGGGTACTCGTAGACCCGGTGGCCCTGGAGCAGGTGCTGGTCAACCTGCTGCTCAACGCCCTGGAGGCGAGCCGCCGCCGACCCGACGCCGACCAGGTGACAATCGATGCCCGGCGCACGGGCCCGCGGGAGGTCGTCCTCACGGTCAGCGACCACGGCCCCGGGGTGCCGGCAGCCGCCCGCGAGTTGGTCTTCGCCCCCTTCCACTCGGGCCGTCCCGAGGGGCTGGGGATGGGCCTGGCCATCAGCCTCTCGCTGATGGAGGCCATGGGTGGAGACCTGCGACTACTGCCCGATGACGGCGCCGGTGGAGCCACCTTTGCCGCCACCTTGCTGGCCGATGCCCCCTCCCCCACTCCCCCGAGTCCCGCGTGACCAAGCCGCCGAGCTCCTTCGGCAGCGCCGCCTCCCGCGCGAAGTTGACGGACGCGATCACCTCGACCACCCCGGCACACCGCACGATCATGGCCGGGCGTCGGTCGATCAGGCCGTTGAACACCCGTCGAGCCTCGTCATAGCCCTCCTGTGCCGGCAGGACGAGTCGTCCCCGCAAGCAGTCCCGGAAGTGCTGGATGGTGCTGTCATTGATGGTCATGCTCATGGACGGTGCCATCTTCTTGAGGATGGCTTCCTTACGCTCTGCGGGGTAACGCACGTCGATCACCTCTCAATCCGTTTAGGTGACAACTACGTTGACGGAGAGGGTGTGGCCCACCGCTCACGACTTGCCTACGCCTACGCAAAGCCAGGAAGTTTGATTAGGCTGATCTATGTGAGAGCGCGTATCCGCACCCTGCGTTCCCGTCGCTGTCAGGCGGTGCAGGGGCAGCTGCCGGGGACGACGGCACCAGGCGTCACGCCCCCCATGGCGGTAGCGTGGTTGAGTGACGAGGCAACGGCGGCCGGGTGCACCACAAGAGGCCAGGCTGTCTTGCGACAACCTGGCAATAATTGAAAAGGAAGGAAGGAAAAGAAGGAGTGTTCAGAGGGTATTGCCGTCCTCAAAGCCCTCGTAGGTACCGTTCAGGCTGCCGTCAGCGTTGAACTTCGTTACCACTCCATCCACGACCAGCACGTCGAGGCAGCGCAGCCGCCCTTCGTCGCGGCCATCCCAGGACACGCAGATGCTGTCGTTATCTGTGATCCCGTAATAGCCTGTGGCGCTCCAGTCGCCGCCGATCTGCTCGCCCTGGAGGTCGTTGTCCTCACCGTAGTGAATTGCCATCTTTCTGTCCCCGGATGGGGATAACCAGGTTCCTGTCTTGCCAACGAATTGTTCGGCAATTTCGTCCGCGGTGAGCTGCTGGGCACCATTGTCGAGCACCTCCTTTATCGCGGTTCCCGCAGCCAAACTGGATGAAGCGCTTGCCAGCAATATGCTAGCCAGTGTCATGATCAGAGACATCTTGATGTTCATGGACATTCTCCTCCGGTTGGTTACGAAAAATCCTGCGCCAAGAGACAAGGAGACCGTTCGGGACCACCTCGAGCCAGGACACAAGTTAATGATGGCGCGGATTAGAGCGTGCCGCTTTAAGAACGCATGAATTTTGCTGTTTTTTCCATGATTTTTCATGACGGAAGTCGGTGTCAGCCATGATCTATCGCTTCGAAAGGTTCGAGTTCGATCCGGAGGCGGCCCGGTTGCTCGATTCCGGCCAACCCGTCGCGCTTGAGCCGCAGGTCTTGCACCTGCTGCAGTACCTTGTCGAGAATCGGGACCGCATCGTCACCAAGGACGAACTGATCGACGAGATCTGGCAGGGACGCGTCGTTTCCGATGCGGCGCTCAACACGCGCATCCGTGCGGTCCGCAGGGCGCTGGGCGACGATCGCGCTCAGCAGAAGTTCCTGCGGACCTATCCCAAGCGGGGCTTCCAGTTTGTGGCCGAGACCGACTGTCTCGAAGGGGGCGAAGAAGGTGACGCCCGGGTCAGGGCATTTCATGCGAAGCCCCGCCTCCGTGTCTGGGTCTTGGCGGGGCCGGTTATTGTGCTCCTCGTTCTGGGGGTGTTGGGTGCCGTATGGTGGCAGGCTGAAAGCTCAGTTACCGAGCCTTCGCTTCCTGCCAAACCCTCTATCGTCGTCCTGCCATTCGACAATCTCTCCGGTGATCCCGACCAGGAATATTTTGCCGACGCCTTCACGGAAGACCTGATCACGGACCTGTCACGTATCCGAGGTGCCTTCGTCATCGCGCGTCGCACCTCATTCACTTTCAAGGGAAACGCGGTCGACGTGAAGGACGTGGCAGCCGACCTGGGGGTCCGCTATGTCCTCGAAGGGAGCGTCCGCCAATCCGGCGACCAGGTTCGCATCAATGCACAGCTGATCGATGGCCAGACCCGTCGTCACGTCTGGTCGGACCGGTACGACCGTTCCTTGACGGATGTGTTCTCGGTTCTGGACAACGTAACCGGGCAGATCGCCGCGGCGCTGAAGGCCGAGCTGCGTGAGGCGGATAGCGAGAGGCAACGGCCGATGGCAAGCCTCGATGCCTGGGACTACGCGCTGCGTGGCAATGTGCTGTTGTTCAACCCCGATAGCGCGGAAGATTTTCAGGACGCCAAGGCGCTACTGGACAAGGCGGTGGAACTCGACCCCGGCATCGCATCGGCATGGAGTGGGCTGGCATTCGTCCATTTCGCGGCGAGCACGCGCCCCATCCCCGGCGTCTCGGTGGCGAACTCGAAAGACCTGTCCCTCGACGCGGCACAGCGGGCCGTATCGCTCGATCCGAAGGACGCCGAAGGGCACTGGATGGTAGGGGTGGGCTATGCCCGGAACGGACAGCCAGAGCGGGGTCTGGCTTCATGTCATACCGCAATGGAACTTAATCCCAACAACGATTGTGCGTATGTGTGTGCCGGCCTGACCAACATGGCGCTGGGAAAGCCGGGCGAAGGCGTGCCGCACTTTCGACAAGCCCTGCGCCTGAATCCAAGGTTCCGGCCGTCTTCGAAATATACCTACATGGGGTTCGCGTATTTGCACGACGAACAGGATGCCAAGGCTATCACCGCACTGAACCGCGCGATCGCCGGTTCACCCAATGACCCGACGGCGAACTTCGCCTTGGCCGCCGCCCTGGCCTTGAACGGCCGCGAGGAAGAGGCGCGTGCCGCGCTCGAGCACTCCATGGCCCTGGCGTATAGCGACCGAACCACGATCGAGACGCTGCGCGCCAGCCACTCCTGGATGGGCCCGGGATTTAAGCGCGTCCTCGAAGGCCTGCGTCTCGCCGGCATGCCTGAGCAGTAATCCGGCGATGCTGGCTTCCTGGACATTCTCAGACCCAGGATGAAGCCAATTCTTCGAACATGCGCCGCCTCTTCCACGCCATGCATGGCCCTCCACGCTATTCGGTCCTGACGATAAAGGGCGCTCCTTCGGGCCCCACTTGGAAGACGACGAAGCGGAGCCATTCCGAGTCGCTCTCATTGCGCATGACCATCACCTTCTCGGGCAACTCCTCGATCACGTCGCCCGGCCCACCGGTGCGGACGTCTCCGTCGACTTTCATGGCCCCCGAGCCTTCCAGGATGTAAACGACCACATGGCCCGTATGGTAGTGCACCGGTGAGGTAAAACCCGGTGGATACTCGACGTGACTCACGATGACTTCGTTTCCATCCTCGATCGCGAGGGGGGATTTGAGAATTTCCGTAAGTTTTGGTGCCTCGTCGGCAAAGGCAGTGCCGAGAGCCGATACAGCGGTCAACGCCCCAGCGGCAAGAAGAGGGGCGATTCTGGATGTGGTAATCATGACGAAGCCCTCCTGATGGGTAACATGCAGAACACTCGCGGTTGCTGCATGGTGAAGTTTAGGTAGCGGGCGTGATGAGAACGGGGTTGAGTGGCGTGATAGGATCGTGAACATTGTCGGGAAGTGCTGACCGACAGCGGTGGTCACATGATCGAATTGAATGTCAGGCTGTTCGGTGGCTTCGAGGTGCGCAGGAGCGCCGGGCCCATCATTGTGTTTTCGACGAGGAAAGCACGAGCGTTGCTCGCGTTTCTCGCGCGGCACCCGGGACAACCGCAAGGGCGCGAAGGGCTGGCCGCCATGTTCTGGCCCGACAGCGCCGAGTCCGAGGCGCGCCGCAACCTGCGTCAGGCGCTCAAGTTGGTGCGTCGGGCGCTCGCGGACCGGGGCGACGCGATCATTGTCAGCCAGGGCGAAGCACTGCTGCTGGAGCCCAGTGCCGTTGAGGTCGACGTCGATCTGTTCGAGCGGCTGCATGAGGCCGGCACACCTGACGCAATCGAACGTGCCGCGGCACTGTACCGGGGCGACTTCCTCGAGGGGGTGAACCTCGCCGACGGCCCCTTTGCCGACTGGTCCCTGATCGAGCGGATGCGGTTGCACGAACACGCGCTCGACGTCTTCTCGAGGCTTCTCGCCGATCGACTGGAGACGGGCAGAACCGAGTCCGCCATCGATATGGCGCTTCGCCTGCTGGCGCTCGACCCGCTTCAGGAGCATGTTCACCGGCAGCTGATCCGACTCTATCTCGAACAGGGCCGCCGCGGCTCAGCGCGCGAGCAGTACCACGTCTGCCGCGCCGTGTTAGAACGCGAACTGGGGAGCCCGCCGGAAGCCGAGACGGAACGGCTGTATCAGGAGATCCGCCGCTGCCGGGTCGAACTGCCTGCGTCCGCCTCCGAACCCTCTACTCAATCGGCGTCGTCGCCGCCTTCGCCGGCCGTGGATTACCTCCTGACGCGACCGGCGGTGGCCGTGCTGCCGTTCGTCAATCTCGGCCGCGATCCGTCACAAACCTACTTTGCGGACGGGCTGAGTGAGGACATCATCACGGCGCTCGCCTGCTGGCGCTGTTTCCCGCTGATCGCCAGCAGCTCAACCTTCTGCTATCGCGAACGCGGCGATGGCCTACACGACATCGCCGCTGAACTCGGCACGCATTACCTGGTCGATGGCTCGGTGCGCCGCTCGGGCACGAAGCTGCGGATCAGCGCTCACCTGGTTGAAGTGGCAACCGCGCGCTACCTCTGGGCGGAGCGCTTCGATCTGGATCTGCACGATATCCTGGTGGTGCAGGCTGAGGCGGCAGAGAAGATCGTGGCGGCGGTCGCGCCGGAACTCCAACAGGCCGAACTGCGTCGGATCATGACCAAGCGGACGGAAGAGTGGAGCGCCTGGGACTATTTCCTTCGGGGCTGGTCGCTCCTGAACCACTTCACCACCGACGACAATGCGCGGGCGCGGTCCGACTTCGAGCAGGCGCTGCGGCTGGATCCCGCCTATAGTGACGCCTTCATGGGGCTCGCCAGTGGCTATCTTCGCGATCTCTTCCATGACGAAGCGGCCGCTTCACGAGAGGAGGCGCTCGCGCGGGGTCTCACGGCGGCACGCGAGGCGGTGAGTCTCGATCCCAACTCCTCGGCGGCACACCACGCACTCGGCACGGCGTACACCTGGGTAGAGGACTACGAGGCGGCAATCGACGAGACCGAGCTCGCCATCGAGCTGAACCCGAGCAACGCCTTCGCTCGCATGGCCCTCGGCAACCGCCTGGATTTGATTGGCCAGACGGCAGAGGGGATCGCGCAGATGCGGCATGCGCTTCGGCTCAATCCCCGTGATCCCCGTAGGTTCAACTTCATGCGATTTCTGGCCCGCGCCCATATCGCTCTCGGCGAATACGAAACCGCCTTGCGCTGGGCGCGCAAGGCGGTGCAACTCCGCCCGGAACAGCCGGACCTGCATTTCCGACTTGCCATCTGCCTCGCGCACCTCGATCGCACCGAAGAGGCGCGCGCCGCACTTCACGCATCCGAGCGCCTGCGGCCCGGCTTCCTAGAGAGCCGCAAGCGCTGGCAGCCATATGCCGATGCCGACCGCAACGAGCATTTCTTCGCTGGCCTGCGCCGCCATGGGCTGTTCGGCCAAGCCAACTCTGCCCCATAGCGGATCCCCCCCCCGGGACCCCAGAGTGGCCTCGCCGTCGTCGGTGGCGACGTTGCCGTCGGCATAGCGAACCTGCGCCTCGGCGGGATTGCCCACGGCGAGGACATCTTCACCTGTGCAAGATTCCGGGTATGCCTCGCAGGCATGGGGGTTGTTCACCACGACCCACCACAGCGTGTAGACATGTCCCGGCTCAAGGCCAGTCGTCTCGAAGTGGACGGAGCTGTCCCCGCCCCCTCCCCTCTCGCTCAACCGGGGGCGATATTGCGATTGACGCGGAAGCGGTTGTCCGGATCCCAGCGGCGCTTGATCTCGGCGAGCCGCCGGCGGGGCGGGAATTCACGATCTGTACCGCACCTGGCGGGGGTCTCGCGGACACCCCACCGACACGAGGAGGGCCCTGCGATGACGGACTGGGGATACAAGCAGTTCTGCCCGGTGGCCATGGCCTCGGAAGTACTGAGCACCCGCTGGACCATCCTGGTCATCCGTGCGCTCTTGAGTGGCAGCCACCGCTTCAATGACCTGCGCCGGGGGCTGCCCCATATCTCGCCGGCCCTGCTGTCGAAGCGGCTGCGCGAGTTGGAAGAGCTGGGAGTGGTGAGCCGCCAGCGCGATCCCGAGACCGGCTACCCGTTTTACCGGCTGACCGAGGCCGGCGAGGAACTACGACCGGTGATCATGGCGATGGGCTGCTGGGGACAGCGCTGGCTGGAAGCACAGCTCTCCATGAAGAACCTCGACCCGTCGCTGCTGATGTGGGACATGCGACGCAACCTCGATCCCGAGCCCCTGCCGCCCCAGCGGGTCACGATTCAGATTCTGTACCACGATGTGACGCCAGGCCGGGCCAAGTGGTGGCTGATCATCGACAAGTCGGGCGAAGATGGCATCGTCGATCTGTGCAGGAAGGATCCCGGTCACGATGTCGATCTCTACGTGGTCAGCGACCTGCGCACCATGACCACTATCTGGATGGGCCTGATGACCGTGGCGGAGGCACTCGCCAGTGGCAAGCTCCGGCTGACCGGGGCACGCCAACTGCAGGCCAGCATGCAGCGCTGGCTGGGACTGAGCGTCTTTGCCGGCGAACCCAAACCGGTCAGCGCCTGAGCACCACTGTGCTCAGCGCGACCCCGACGGGGGAGTCATTGGCGGAGGAGTAAAAGGGGTACGTCCCGATTACGCGCGCCTGCATCCGCCTCGACCTGCGCGGCAGCGGCGAGTCCGACGGCTTGCTGCTCGACGAATACCTGCCCCAGGAGCTCGACGACGCCGTGGAGGCCATCGACTGGCTGGCGGCGCAGCCCTGGTACAGCGGCGAGGTGGGCATGATGGGCATCTCCTGGGGCGGCTTCAACGCGCTGCAGGTGGCCGAGCTGAGCCCCTTCGAGCCGCCGGAGCGTGCCCCCATGCCGGAGATGACCACGCTGAGCGTCGCGCCCTTCCGTCGCCAGGTGGAGCGCGACCTGACCAGCGGCATGTCGGTCTACCGCATCGCCTCCACCGGCGGCGACTGGTCGACGCGGCTGGAATGCCGCACCCAGCTCACCGCCACCGCGGAGCGCTTCCGCATCCGCGGCACGCTCAAGGCCTACGAGGGCAACGCGCTGTTCGCCCGCCGCGACTGGGACGAGGAGGTGATCCGCGAGCGGCTGTAAGCGCCATCAGGCGTCAGGGTGACGGCTCGAGTCCGTAGCGCGCCACCGCCGCCTCGAGGATCAGGCGCAGCAGCTCGTGGTAGGGGTAGCCGGCCCATTCGGCCATCAGCGCCAGCTTGCCGTCCCAATACCAGGTGGGGTTGGTGTTAACGTCGAGCAGCCGTGGCTGGCCATCCTCGCCCTCGCGGAAATCGATACGCGCGTAATCGCGCAGGCCCAGCCGGCGGAACAGCCTCACCGACTGATCGACCAGCTGGCTCCACTTGACGTCGTCGATCTCGGCGCGACGGAAGCGCAGCTTCTCCCAGTAGGGCGAGTCGGGGTCGGCCTTGGAGCCGTAGGTGAGAATCGGCGGCAGGCCGGGGTCGAGGGCGCCGTAATCGTTCTGAAGCGGCGGCAGCACCGTGAAACCCGGCGACGGATTGCCGATCAGTCCGACCGTATACTCGGCCCCGGTGAGGAAGTCCTGGATCAGCGCATCAGCCACCGCGGGCTGTCCGGCCGGCCTCCGCCTCCTGGGCGTCGTGCACCACGCAGTCGCGGGTAATGCCGAAGCTCCCGCCACTGCTGTTGGGCTTGATCAGGCAGGGATAGATGCTCGGCAACACCACCGGGTCGGCGGCAAGCTCCACGTAGGTCTCGTTGGGCACGGCGATGCCCTGCCCCGCCGCCAGCGCCCGAACCAGCGCCTTGTCGGTGGTCAGGCTGATACTCATGGGGTCGGCGCCGGTATAGGGGATGCCCAGGATCTCCAGCAGTGCCGGAATATCGCGCTCCAGCTCCCAGTCGTTACGAAAGCCGGTGTCGCAGAAGTTCAACACCAGGTCCGGCGGTAGGGCGCGCAGATCGTCGATCAGGGCGGCATGGTCGTCGAGGTAGCTGAAGCGATAGTCGGGGAGCTGGCCCAGCGCCTCACGCAGGCGCTCGACCGCCTCGAGCTCCTCGTGGCCGAAGCGGCCGTCGACGGCATAGGCATACGGCAGGCGGGGATCACCGAGCAGCACGGCCACGTTCAGGTGTCGCATGGCCTCCCTCCCCCTGGTGTCGGCGCTTGGCCACTACTCTCAGTATAAGGGCTCTTTCGCCAGGGCCGGCTACACCCGACTGCTAGACTGAAGTCGAAGCCGCGACGGGAGCGCGTCATGACACGGCTCAACGTGACCCGCAAGCTGATCGAGTCCCATCTGGTGTCAGGCAGGATGGAGCCGGGCGAGGAGATCGGGCTTGCCATCGACCAGACGCTGACCCAGGACGCCACCGGCACCCTGGTGATGCTGGAGTTCGAGGCCATGCGGGTCGGCCGCGTGCACACCGAGCTCTCGGCCCAGTACGTCGACCACAATCTTTTGCAGGAGGACTTCAAGAACCCCGACGACCACCTCTTCCTGCAGAGCGCCTGCCGCAAGTTCGGCGCCTGGTTCAGCCCGGCCGGCAACGGCGTCAGCCATCCGGTCCACCAGGAACGCTTCGGCATACCCGGCAAGACCCTGGTCGGCTCGGACAGCCACACCCCGGCCGCCGGGGCGTTGGGCATGTTCGCCACCGGCGCCGGCGGCCTGGAGGTGGCCCTGGCCATGGCCGACAAGCCGCTCTACCTGCACATGCCCAGGGTGGTGGGGGTGGAGTTGACCGGCGAGTTGCCCGACTGGGTCAGCGCCAAGGACGTGGTGCTGGAGCTGCTGCGCCGCTTCGACGTCAAGGGCGGCGTCGGCAAGGTCTTCGAGTACTACGGCCCCGGCCTCGCTGCCCTCTCCGCCATGGATCGCCACGTGATCGCCAACATGGGCACCGAGATGGGAGCGACGACCTCGGTGTTTCCCTCCGACGGCGAGGTGAAGCGTTTCCTGGTGCGTCAGGAGCGCGGCGACGACTGGCGGGAGCTGCTCGCCGATGATGGCGCCGACTACGATGAGCGTGTCGAACTGGACCTCTCCACCCTCGAGCCGCTGATCGCCCTGCCGAGCAGCCCCGGCAAGGTCAAGCCGGTGCGCGAGGTGGCCGGCGAGGAGATCTACCAGGCCTACGTGGGCTCCTCGGCCAATCCGGGCTTTCGCGACTTCGCCGTGCCGGCGATGATGGTCGAGGACCGCCGGATAGCGCCGGGCGTCTCCTTCGACGTCAACCCCACGTCGCGCCAGATCCTCGAGAACCTTGCCAGTCACGGCTACCTGTCGCGGCTGATCCGCGCCGGTGCCCGCCTGCACCAGGCCGGCTGCAACGGCTGCATCGGTATGGGCCAGGCACCGGCCACGGACCGCAACAGCCTGCGCACCGTGCCGCGTAACTTCCCGGGCCGCTCCGGCACCCCCGAGGACCGGGTCTTCCTGTGCAGCCCGGAAACCGCCACCGCCTCCGCCCTGACCGGCCGGATCACCGATCCTCGCGAGCTGGACATGGCGTACCCACGGGTCGAGGAGCCCGAGCCGCTGGCGATCAACCGCGAGATGCTGGTTCCCCCCGCTGAGGACGGCGACCTGGTGGCGCTGATCAAGGGGCCCAACATCAAGTCGCTGCCCGAGTTCGAGCCCATACCCGCCCGCTTCTCCGGCCCGGTGCTGCTGAAGCTGGGCGACGACGTCTCCACCGACGAGATCATGCCCGCCGGGGCCGAGGTGCTGCCCCTGCGCAGCAACATCCCGGCCATCGCCGAGTACGTGTTCCGGGCCGTCGACCCCGGCTTCAGCCAACGCGCCAGGGCGCTCGACGGCGACGGCTTCTTCCTCGTCGCCGGCCGCAACTACGGCCAGGGCTCGAGCCGCGAGCACGCCGCCATTGCCCCCCGCTACCTGGGGCTGCGCGCGGTCTGCGCGATCTCCTACGGCCGCATCCACTGGCAGAACCTGGCCAACTTCGGCGTCGTGCCGCTGACCTTCGCCGACCCCGACGACCTGGAGCGCATCGACCAGGAGGACGAACTGACCCTGGACGACCCGGTCAGCGCCCTCGACAGCGGCGATCAGGTCACGCTGCACAACCGCACCAAGGCGGAGCACTACACCCTGCACCACGGCCTGTCCGAGCGCCAGATCGCCATGATCCGCAGCGGCAGCCTGATCCAACTGGTGCGCGAGGAGGCGTAACCGCTGGCCACCTACACTGACCCTTAGGAAGGCGCCGCTTCCCGGAGGCCCCGATGCAGCCGCTAGCCAATGCCATGGCCCTGATCGGCAACACGCCGAAGGTGCGCGTCGCCACCCTGGACACCGGCCCCTGCGAGCCCTACCTGAAGCTGGAGAGCATGAACCCCACCGGCTCCATCAAGGACCGCATCGGGCTGTCGATGATCGAGGCCGCCGAGACCCGCAAGCGGCTGGTCATCGAGGCGGTCGAGGACCTGATCGCCGACCTG
The DNA here is from genome assembly GCF_023554995.1 of Halomonas gemina. Lineage (GTDB taxonomy): Bacteria > Pseudomonadota > Gammaproteobacteria > Pseudomonadales > Halomonadaceae > Halomonas > Halomonas gemina. The sequence continues at coordinate 76,281 of NZ_JAMJPK010000004.1, read as the reverse complement.
GATCAGGCCCTAGGGGGCGACGGCGAGGGACAGGTCGATTGAGTCGGTTGGCGGGGTAAGGATAGCTACCTGATAGTTGACCAGTGTGGCAACGTGAGATTACCGCTATTACCGAGGCTTGCGCGAACGCCAATAGCGAGCAATAGTGGGCTTTACGCTCACCCCGTGAACCAGAATCGACAAGGCCACCACCACCAGGATCAGGTGTATCAACTCCAGTGCGACGTCTTCTGGCAGCCCATGTTGGATGGCGTACATCAAGTAGTACAGCGAGCCAATACCGCGAACGCCAAACCAGCCCATGAGATGACGCATACGCATGGGCGCCCTGCTGCCCAGCACGCCAAGATGCACGCTGACGGGGCGGGCGACAAAAAACACAAAGGCCGCAAACCCCACGGCCCGCCAACTCCACGAATCCCAGAAGAGCGAGCCACCGATCAATAACACCAGCACGATTTCTGCCAGCCGTTCGAGGTGCTCGTTGAATTCCAGAGAGCTTTCGCTCACGTGCACGTGTGCCATTGCTTGTGGCTCCCCCTCCGGGCGTGCCTCGACAGGTGCCGAATACCCTTGTTCAAGGCCGGCCAACTTCAATTCGGTATGGCGCAGAGCCACCGCTGCACTAAACACGGCCAGGAAGCCCCAGGCATCCACTAACAAGCTGATTCCGTAGGCAAGCGCGATCAGCCCCATGCCGAGGAAGCTTTCCAGAAAGACCGTGCCCACAAAGCGGGTGCGTATCTTGTTGACCAGCCAACCGACACCAACGCCCGCCAAGATACCAATGCCGATGCCTGCACCACTTGCCCAGAGCACATCCACCGCCAGCCACCGCCAACCGGCGTCGCCGAGATCGTGCAGGCCCAGCAAGCCCAGGCCGAGCATCACGAACGGGAAGGCGCTGCCGTCGTTCATGCCGGCCTCGCAGGTCAATGCAAAACGTAATTCGTCAGGATCATCGGCGTGACGAACCTGAACCTCTGTCGCCAGTACGGGATCGGTCGGCGCGACCACGGCACCCAGCAATACGGCGGCCCCAAGGGGCAAAGCGAGCCAGTAGTAACCAAACAGCGTCACTAACCCCACGGTAAACGTCATCGAAACCACCGCCAGTTGCAGGGGAGTTCGCCATCGCTTCAGAGTCACCGGCGCCGGCATTTTTACGCCGGCACAGTACAATGAGATGAGCACGGCAACTTCGGTCAAAAACTCCAACAACGCCGACTCTTCCAGCGGATTGAAATGAAACAACTCAAAGCCCATGGGACCCACAACGAATCCGATAAGGAGATACACGATAGCGGAGGTTGCGGGCACGCTTTTGAGATAGGAGTAGGTAAAGCCCACTACCAGCAGCAGCGCACCGATCAAGATAAACCAGGTAGCGGTTGTCATAGATGACTCATCAAGTGTTTACTCATTCGCCCAGCCGCACGCGACCCGAGTCAAGTCTTCAGCGTTTCCATTTGAGCTGGAACTCTATCTCCTCCTCATCATCTGAGCGTTCGTGTTCGACAGTGAATTCGGCTCGGACGGGCACAGAGATGCGCTCGCCCGAAATCTGTATCTCGAAACGCTCCCCCTTCTCGATGGCATCTGCCAGGCGCCGTAGCTTGGCCACGAAGTCGGCCTTCGGGTACCCCTTTTCCACGTCCCGCTCTGCCTTGGACCCCATATCTCCTCTCCTCGATGACCCGATGATCGACAGCGCCCGATGCACTACCGGGCCCGAATTCAGTCTAGCAGGTAAGTCTCCCCTTCCCCCGACGGCGGAAGGCGGCCTCGAGGCCCCCGGAGTGACCCACATCGCCTGTAAGGCGGGGGGCCGTTTCTCGACAGTCCCTCATGAGCGACGGGTACCAGGAGACAAACCATGAAGCGTACAGGTTGGTGGCTGGCAACTGCCCTGATGATCGGCCTGGCCTGGTCCATGGGGGTTGCTGCCGAGGGGCGCATCTTCACCCGCGATGGCCTGGCCATCGGCGGCACGGACCCGGTGGCCTACTTCACCCAGGGCGAGCCGGTGCAGGGTTCGCCCGACTATCAACTGGAGTGGCGCGATGCCACCTGGCAGTTCGTGTCGTCCGAACATCGCGACCGCTTCCGGGCGGACCCCGAGGGCTATGCGCCCCAGTACGGCGGCTGGTGCGCCTGGGCGGCAGCACGCGGTGAGGCCGCCACGACCATTCCCGAGGCGTGGAAGATCGTCGACGGCAAGCTCTACCTGAACTTCAATCGGTGGTACCAGTGGCGCTGGGAGGCCGACATTCCCGGCAATATCGAGGCGGCCGATGAGCACTGGCCGGATATCTTCGAGCGGTGATCCCCGACAAGCCGAGCCGCTGCGCCGGAGGCCGCGCCCGGCGTGGAGCGGGTGCGAGGATGGCGTGCATTTTTCCATTGAGCTCAGCGCCCGATCTCGGTCAGGATGGAGCAAGGAACAGCTGCCAAGGATGGATGAGCAACGGCATACCGTTGGAGGAGCCATATGCAACCGCTGAGCTATTACTACTACAACGTGCTGGAAGGCCTGGAAAAACCGAGCGACGTGCCGTCGGACCATCTGCAGGAGGGCTACGACATCCTGTATCGGCACGGCGGGCGCATCGAGATCGACCTGATGCGCAGGGCCGAGGATGGCAATGCTCAGGGCGCGCCCTTCCACTGGTACGAGGATCTCGATGACGAGCAGCGGGCGAAACTGCACAAGGCCCTGGATGGCGGTGACCCGGCGAAGATCCTCAAGATCATGCAGCGCAACGGCTATGCCGGCGTGCTCTACCACCATGCCTGGGAACACTTCCGGGAGGCCGACTCGGCGTGATCGCCGCCAATGCCGGTGAATGCCCGGGTGCCGCCACCCGGTAGCGACACAGGGCCCGCGCGCGTTCGCGGGCCCTTCGCGTTGGCTCAGGGCTTGGCCATCAGGTCCGCTCGCCAGGCGCGCCAGAAGGTCACGCCCTGCAGCACGGCCAACACTGCCTCGTAGAGCGCCGGGAGCCACAACAGCCCCGAGGCAAACAGGAAGAACAGCGCAAAGACTCCCCGGAACAGGATCGACAGCAGCGCCACCAGGCGGTTGTGCAGCGGCGCGAGGGCCGCCGGCAGGTAGAGCAGTCCCAGCGCCAGCATGGCCAGGCCGGCATAGCGGGGCCAGGTGAGGGGAGCGGCCAGGTCGGCGCGGATGATCCCGAGGAAGCTCTCGGGCCACCACCACAGCCACAGGCCGAGCAGCACGTTGAGGACGATGCCGGCGAGCATCACCCGCCGAAAGGTCCGGAAAGTATCCTGTGAGGTCTGCATGTCGGTACTCCCTGGCCAGAGGCGTCGGCGCTGGAAGGGCCAGCGTCAGAAGGTCAATAGATAGTCGAGCAGGGCCGCCCGCTCCTCCGCGGTCAGCCCGGTGCCGTAGTCATGGCCCTGATTGCCGTTGCCGGGCAGGCGGGTGTCGAAGCAGAAGCCCTCGTCCAGGGACTCCCCCGGGGTGCAGGCGGGGGCCACGAAGCCCCCCTGGTCGCCGTCCAGCACGTCCAGGCCGCGCACGAAGGCCGCGGGACGCTCCTCCGGGGGCAGCAGCAGGTCGTGCAGGGTCGGCACCGAGCCGTTGTGCAGGTAGGGGGCGCGCAGCCAGAGCCCGTCGAGGGGCTGGCTGGCGTAGCCGTCGGTCTTGCGGAAGTGGCGGAAGCGGTAGCGCTCATCACTGGCGAACAGGGTGAGCTGGTCGCGGCGCAGCGTCTCGGTATAGCTGTCCAGGCGCGCCGGGTCGACGCCGAGAGCCTCGTTAGGCACCACCTCGCCGAGCCGCTCGCCCTCGAAGACGTAGCGCTCGCCCTCCTGGTAGCCGTGGCAGTCGGCGCAGTGGCGCAGGTAGAGCGCCTTGCCGGCTGCCACGCGCTCGGCCTCGGGGGCGTGGGGGCTCGGCGGCGGCGCGAGGTCGAGCAGCCAGTCGGCCACCCGCTCAATGGCCGCGTGGTCGACACTCGCCTCGGTGACCCCGGCGCCCAGGGCGGCGCTCAGGTTGCGCTCCTGCAGCGAGGCGTTGTTGCCGTCCCAGTGAAGGTCCATGCCCTGGCGGGGACGCTGCAGGAAGATCGACGGAAAGTCCGCGGTGCCGATCCGCTCGCCCTCCGTCAGGTCGGCGAGGGTCTGGTCGAACTGGATCAGCTTGTAGGGATTGAAGGTATCGACCCGCCCCGGCCCCCAGGCCGGCTGCGCCGCCAGCAGCGGGGCGAGCCGCGCGCGCGTCGCCAGCAGCCCCTCGCGCACCCGGGGCAGCACCGCGTGCCGCCACACCAGGCGCTCGACCCAGCCCAGTTCCTGGCCCTGCTCCTCCATGGCATCGAGCACGCTGTCTGGCGCCAGGCGCGGGTCGTCGGCGATCTCCAGCAGGAAGGCGATGAAGCCGTTCAGGTCCAGGTTGTTGGACGGCATGCCCGAGACCAGCCGTGGCTGCGCCTCGGGGAACTTGCGCACCGTGCCGGTGTGGCATACCGCACAGTTGAACCAACCCAACTCCACGCCGCGCACCTCGCGGGTGCCCACGCCGATGGGCAGGTCGCCCGCGGCCAGGCTATCCCCCGGGGCGTAGAGGAAGCCGAAGGCCGCGTAGCCCTGCTCGCCCAGCGCCTCGGGGAAGAGCTCGGGCAGCACCCGCCACAGCCGCACTGGCAGGCCGCTTTGCGGCTCGCTGCCGATGGAGCCGTGGCGGAAGTGCGCCTCGGGGTCGGCGTAATGACGCACCGACTCCCCGCTGTAGCGCCACAGGGTAGGCGCGCCGATCGCCAGGACCAGCACGCCGGCCAGCACCACGGCCAGCGCCAGCAGGGTCAGCGGCAGGCGCCGCCGGCGACGGCTGCGGGATGCGTCCTGCACGGCGGTGACGGGGGGCTCCTGGCGTCTCATGGCGACCTCACGGGGTGTGCGACGTCGACACCGGCGGCAACTGCAGCTCGGGCCGGGTCTCGTAGATGGCCATCAGGGACTCGAGCATGCGCTCGTGGTCGCCGCCGAAGCGCTCGAGCTCGTAGCAGCCCAGGGGATTCTTGGGTGCGTTGAGCAGGCACTTGTTGCAGAAGGTGCAGGGGTTCTCCGGCGCGTCGTGGCCCGCCTGCCACTGGCGGGGCAGGTCGGGGTTGGCGATCAGCGCCCGGGCACTGGAGACCGCATCGCAGGCGCCGGACTCGATGGCCTCGCGCACCAGGGAGGCACGCTGGTAGCCGCCGGTGCTGATCACCGGGATGGTCACCGCCGCACGGATGGCGCGCGCCTCGTCCAGGCCGATGCCCTCCACCTCGCGGCCGCGCCGGTGGCGGAACCACAGCCAGCGGAAGATCCCGCGCAACGCCGGGTAGCGAAACAGCAGGTAGTTGCGAAAGGTGTCGACCCCGGAGGAGAGCATGGCGTCGTAGGTGCTGGCGATGGTCTCGAAGGGGAAGTCCCCCGGCGGGTTCAGGGGGTGGGGGAAGAGGCTGCCCAGCGAGACGTGCAGGGCGTCGGCGCCGGCGGTCTCCGCCCAGCGGCACACCTGGACGGTCTCCGCCAGGCCGTTGCCCTTGCCCTCCCAAGGCAGCACGTCGTTGTGGTCCACGGCGCTGATCTTCACCTGCAGGTGGAAGTCCGGCCCTACCCGGTCGCGGATCGCCTCGATCACCTCCAGCAGGAAGCGTGCCCGGTTCATCAGCGAGCCGCCGTAGCGGTCGCGCCGGTCGTTGATCGCCGAGCTCAAAAACTGGGTGAAGAGGTAGCCGTTGGCGGCGTGCAGTTCCACGCCGTCGAGTCCTGCCTCCCGGGCGCGCCAGGCGCCGCGGGCGAAGGCCTCGACGGTGCGCTCGACCTCATGGCCACTCATCGCGCGGCACAGGAAGCCGTGCAGCGACTCCTTGTGACCGGTGGCGCTGGGCGCCCGCCGATGCTGGTTGTGCACCCCGGGCAGATCCATCTGCCGGCCGGAGTGGCTGAGCTGCAGGATGTACTTGCAGTCGAAGCGGTGCACCGCCTCGCCGAGGCGCTGCCAGAGGGGGATGAAGTCGTCGCGGTGGATGGTGGCGTAGCCGGCGACGATGCGTCCCTCCATCTGCACCGGCACGAAGGAGGAGAGGATGGCCCCCACCCCGCCGCGGGCGAAGCGGCACTCCCAGTTGATGCGGGTCTGGGTCAGGCTGCCGTCCTCGTTGTCGAAGCGCCCGGAGACGTTCGAACGCAGCAGGCGGTTCTTGATCTGGATGTTGCGCCACTTCAGCGGCGTGAAGATGACGTCCTCGCTCATGCGCCTCGCCCTCCGTGCCGCACCGCCATGGCCTGCTCCCAGACCGCCGTCAGCAGCGCCAGGAAGAAGCCCTGGGCCGGGCAGCGCGCCCAGCTCTCGCCCATGAAGGCCAGCTCGCGATCACCGCTCCCCCGGGCGGCATCCGCCAGGCGCAGCACCACCAGGTCGTCGGGTTCCAGCCGGCGCGGCGCGCAGGGCGTCGACAGCGGCATCCGTACCCGCCGCAGCAGCGTCTCCGGCGGGCGGAGGCAGCGGCCCAGCACCGCCTCCCGGGTGAGCCCCGGTGCCAGAGACGAGGCGGCCAGCTCGCGCATCGCCGCCAGCGACGCCACCAGGTTGTGCACGGCGATGGCGGTGGCGTGCAGGGCCAGCGGCTCGTTTCCGGCGCGCTCGGCGAGCAGCCGCCGGGCACGGCGCAGGCGCCCGGTGACCCGTTGGCCCAGGGCGCGCAGGGCGTTCACCCGGGGATAGGCGTCGAGCAGCCGGGCGGCGGCGTAGCTCGCCGCATCGGCGCGGTAATCGTCGCGGAACAGCCGCCCCAGCAGCCCCTGGGCGGCGGGTCCCAGCGACTCGGCCTCGGCCTGGCCGGCCACCGCCTCCACCAGGGTCTTGAAGGCCGGGTCCCGACCCCAAGCCGATGCCTCGGCGCGCTCGTCGAGGCGCCGACCCAGCTCGGCGTGGCGCGACGCGCGTCCCTCCGTCTCACGGGCCAGCAAGGCGGGCAGCGGCTCACCGTCGAATTCGAAGGCCTGGCGCAGGCGGGCCAGGCGCCATCGATTGATCAGCCCGCCGGTGGGCGCCAGATGGCGGTCGAGGCGCGGCTCGGCATCCAGCCGGCGGATCTCCCTGGCGTCGCTCACCTCCAGCAGGTTGACGAGACCGGGAATGCTCAGGCGCCTGGCCATGGTACCTCCCTCTCCGTGCGTGCTAGCCGCGCGACCCTGGCCACGAGACCTATTGACGAGACCTATTTACGAGACCAGGGGAAGAAGACGTTGCGCACCCCTTCCATCCGCGGCGCCAGCTCCGGGAAATGGCGGGCGATGACGGTGCGCAGGCTGTTGTCGTCGATCCAGGCCATGCCCGCCCGGGTATAGACCTCGGGGGTGTAGTCGTCGGTGAAGAAGCGATCGCTCTTGAGGCGCCGCGAGGCCATCAGGATGAAGATGCGAAAGGCGGTGTCGCTGAAGGCGAAGCCGGGCGGCGGGGTCTCGGCGAGGCAGCCGGTAAGCAGGTCGACCTGCTCCACGTCGCCGTAGACCTCCTCCAGCTCGCGCTGCCACTTGGGGTCGTCGGTGAGCTCGGCAAAGCTCGCCGGTGCCGGCATGTCGATCAGCCGGCGGAAGCGACAGTAGCGCGGCACCCCGCGCTCGCGGTCGCGCAGCACATCGATGGTGGCCAGGTCGATGGTGCGTTCGTGGGGGGCCTGCTTGGCATGCTGCTGCAGGTGGCGCGGGAAGTTGTGCAGCACCAGCGCCCCGGGGTGGCTGGTGGCCAGCGAATAGAGCGCGTCGGCCAACGGCACCTCGTCGTAGAGCGCCTGGGTGCGCGAGCCGGCCACCTCGGTCAGGCCGCAGGCCTTGAGCGGGCCATCGTCGGTCTGGCGACGGAAGTCGAAGTCGTCGGGCACCAGCGGGTGCATGCGGTAGACGGCGCTGAACTCTTCGGTGATGGCGTAGGGCGCGGCGTGGTGATCCACCGGCGAGCCGACGATGCCGCTGAACAGTTCGCTGTCGCTGACCCGGCCGCGGCTGCGGTAGAAGTGCTCGTCGAGGATGCCCCACCAGTTGGCACGCATGCCCAGGCGCAGCTCCGGGGTATCGAGCAGGGCCGGCGTCCACTCCACGGTGTGGATCTTGGCGATCAGGGCGGCATTGATCAGCCGTGCCTTCTGGAACAGCCATTCGCCGTCGCGGTCCGGATACTCGATTCGCAGCCGGTCGACGATGGCGTTGTGCTCCCGGGCGAAGAGGGTGTGCATCAGCGACAGCCCCACCCACCAGTTGCCGTTGACCCCCGCCAGCTCGATGCCGTGCTCGTCGCGGGGCAGGTGGCCGTCGGGGCGCAGGTAGAGCTTGCCGTCGGGCAGCAGCTCGCCGCTCTCTGGGTCGCTGCGCACCAGGCGCTGGCGCTTGAGGCTGCTGCCGTAGATCTGCGAGCCGTCCCACCACTGGGTCTCGGTGTTGAGGAAGGTCTCCGGATAGCCCTCGTCGGCGGTGCCGCGGGTCGAGTCGCGGCGCGAGCGAAGCACCGTCATGCGCTCCCAGGGCCAGTCATCGTCCTCGTCGAGGGGGATCTCGTGGGGTGTCGCCTCGGCGTCGTTGCTGCCATGGCTGAACCAGTCGTGGACCATGAACTGCAGCCAGGCAGGCACCAGGACGTTCAGGGTGGTGGCCGGCGTGAAGCTCTCGCGGGTCATCAGCCGGCGGCTCACCACCCGCGGGCTCGGCGTCATCAGCGCCTCGCCGGTCTCGGCGAAGGTCTCGGCGATGGGCACGTTGCGCCCGAAGCGGGTATGCGCCTTGCCCATGCAGGGGGCCGCCAGGTCGTTGTAGCTGCCGTCGGCGGTGCGGCAGCCGCGCACGTCGAAGTCGCCCTTGTCGGGGTCCGGCGGGCGCTCGCGTTCGGTGTCGTGGAGGTTATGCCAGCGCAGGTTGCCGCGCAGGGCGACGAGGTTGAGGACGGCAACCGGGAAGGGAAACCTGTACCACTGGCGGCGTCGATTGATGCGCCGGAAGAGGCGACCGAGCAGGCCGCTGCCGCGTTGTCCGAACATGGGAATCCTCCCCGGTAGACGTCGTCGCTGAGATCAGGACGCGGGCATTGCCCCTTGCCGGTTTTCGCCTCATCGAGGCATGAGTTACCTCAACCCCCCAGGCTGAACGTGACCCTACTGCAAGTGACAACTAACCTTTAGCACAGGGTTTCTCCCCCCTCAATGAAGGTCGCGCCCCGTCTCACGGGGCCCAAGGAGGATGCTTGGCTGAGGGTCGCTACGCGACAGGATTCCGCCTCATGGTACTGCTGGGCGTGGTGGCCAACCTGGTCCTGGCGGTACCCGCGGTCTTCGCCCCCAATGCGGTGATCTCACTGGTGGGCGCGGCGCCGGTAGCCGAGACGGTGTGGCCCGCCTTCGCCGGCTGGCTGCTGATCCTGCTCAGCCTGTTCTACCTGCCGGCGGCCGTCGATCCCGACCGCTACCGGGTCATCGCCATGCTGACGGTGCTGGCCCGCTTCGCCGGCGTCACGTTCTTCACGCTGCTGTATCCACAACTCCTGCTGCTCGCCCTGTTCGACCTGTTCTTCGGCGTCACCCAGGGCATGCTGCTGCTGGCGCTCGGCCGACGCTGAGCGGTGTCTTCGACTCTTTCGGGAGGAAGCGGTCATGGCTCGCAAGGATCACGCCCACCCCAAGTCCCGTCGCTGGCTCACCTGGCTGGCCCTGCTGCTGGTGCTTGGCGCCGCGGTGGCGGCGGCCGGCTGGTACAAGCTGTTCCGCGAGGAGCCCCAGCACTTCGACAGCGTCGAGGCCTACTACCGCTACGGCTCCATCGGCACCGAGCCGGAGGAGGGCCTGCCCTACTGGGTCTGGCGCGTGCTCCCGGACGTCTTCCCGCAGCATCTGCCGGGCGATGGGGAGGACGCTGGCTACGCCGCCCTAGGCGCGGTCTGGGAAGAAGGCGAACCCACGCCGGTGGGATTCTCGCTGAAGACCATCGGCTTCCCGCGCGTCGGCATCAACTGCGCGGCCTGCCATACCGCCACCTACCGCACGGCAGCGGACGGCGAGCGCCGCATCGTGCCCGCCGGCCCCCACCAGACCTTCGACCCCCAGGCCTACCTACGCTTCCTGGGCGACGCCGCCGCCGACCCGGACTTCACCGCCGACACCCTGCTGGCGGCCATTCGGGAGGAGACCGAACTTTCCTGGCTCGACCGCCTGCTCTACCGTTTCCTGATCATCCCGCGCACCCGCGACGGGCTGCTCGAGCAGGCCGAGCGCTTCAGCTGGACCGAGGACCGGCCACGCTGGGGACCGGGGCGCATCGATCCCTTCAACCCGGTGAAGTTCCACCCCGACCTGCTCGCCCTGGACCCCGCCGAGGACGACACCATCGGCAACTCCGACATCATGCCGCTGTGGGCCCTGGACGAGCAGGAGGGCTACGCCCTGCACTGGGACGGGCTCAACGACTTCATCACCGAAGTCGTGCTCAGCGGCGCCATCGGCGACGGCGCCCGCCCCGACTCCCTGCCGGTGGAGGCGCTGGGCGAACTGGAGGCCTACCTGCGCGACCTGGCGCCGCCGCCCTACCCCTTCGACACCCGGGACGACCAGATGGCCTCGCGGGGCGAGGTGCTCTTCGAGGAGACCTGCGCGAGCTGCCACGGCCCCGAAGGGGCACGCACTGGCACGGTAATCCCGCAGTCGGAGGTGGGCACCGATCGCCACCGCCTGGCGATGTGGACCGCCGAGGCCGCCGAGCGCTACAACGCCTATGCCGAGGAGTACCCCTGGGACTTCGACGCCTTCGTCAAGACCGACGGCTACGTGGCCAAGCCGCTGACCGGCATCTGGCTACGTGCGCCCTACCTGCACAACGGCTCGGTGCCCACGGTGGAGGACCTGCTGCGTCCCGCCGGGGAGCGCCCCGAGGTATTCCACCGCGGCTATGACGTCTATCACCCCGAGCGCCTGGGCTTCATCCACGAGGGCGAGGCAGCCGAGCGGCATGGCTTCCGCTACGATACCCGCCAGCCCGGCAACAGCAATGTCGGCCACGAGTACGGCACCGAGTTGCCGGCAGAGGATCGTGATGCGCTGGTCGAGTACCTCAAGACCCTCTAGCCGGATGCGGGCAGGCAGGCTGAGGCATGGCGGCGGAAGTCGAATACGGTTCCGGGGGCGCCACCTTTGCCGCTACACTGCGGGCAGCATCCACTCTGGCCACCCGACGTCGGCCACACCCCGAGGCCCCCGTGACCGAGCCCCCCTCCTCCTGCATCGCCATCGTCGACGACGACCAGGCCCTGCGCGACTCGCTGGCCTGGCTGCTCGATTCCGTGGGCCTGACATCCTGTGCCTATGCCGATGGCGAGGCCTTCCTGTCCGCTGACCCCGTGGGCTTCGATGCCCTGCTGCTGGATGTGCGCATGCCAGGCCTCTCAGGCCTGCAGGTGCAGCAGCGCCTCAACGAGCTCGAGCATGCGCCACCGGTGATCTTCATGACCGGCCACGGCGATGTGCCCATGGCGGTCTCGGCGCTGAAGGCCGGCGCCTTCGACTTCATCGAGAAGCCCTTCAACCCCCAGCAGCTGATCGACACCGTCCAGCAGGCACTCGCCGAGCACCGGCGCCGCCGGGAGGCCCGGCAGCGCCTGGCCGGGCTGCAGGCACGTTACGCCGCCCTGCGCCCCAAGGAGCAGCGGATCCTGGTCCATGTGGCCGAGGGGATGACTAGCCGACAGATCGCCGAGCACCTGGGCATCAGCGCCAAGACGGTGGAAGTCTATCGGCTGCGTGCCATGAAGGCCCTGGGGGCCGCCAACCTCGCCGAACTGGTGCGGCTGTGCGTGGCCCTGGGACTGGTGGAGACGCTGCCCGATGGGGCCTCCCCTGCCTGATCATTGTCCGTTCCGTGCGCCTGGCAGTGCCCTCCGGACCCTCTAGGTTTTCCTAGGTTCTGTCTGGAAAGTCGGCACGTAAGCATCGATCTATGCAGGCCAGGCATACCATCGCTTTGAAGCTGCTGGCCAACTTGTCGTAGCGGGTGCAGACGCGACGCAGCTCTTTGATCCAGCCGAAACAGCGCTCGATGATGTTTCGTTCTCGATAGCGGGGTTTGTCGAAGCCCCTTGGGGCGCCAGGTCGTGGCTTTCGCTTCATCTTGCGCCGAGCAATGATCGGCTTCATGTGGTGCCGGTCGCAGTAGCGTCGAAGCGGATCGCTGTCATAGCCCTTGTCCGCCACGATGTGGCGACAGCGCTTACGTGGTCTGCCCCTGCTTCCAGGCAGATGAACATGTTCCATGGCGGGGATGAAGTGGCGTGTATCCGAGTCCTGCCCGGGCGAGAGCGTGAAGGTCAACGGCCAACCATGCCGATCACAGACCATGTGGATCTTGGTCGTCAGACCGCCTCGGCTGCGGCCCAAGGCATGGTCTACGGGCTCTTGGTATCCCCCTTTTTGCCGCCCCCAGAGGCGGCACGGGTGGCGCGGATCGATGTCGAATCGATCATCCAGGTGTCCAGGTCCATCAGACCATCCTCGCGCAAGCGGAGTTGGAGGCGCGCCAGAATAGCCTCGAAGGTGCCGTCATCGCGCCACTGACGAAAGCGGTCATAGACTGTCTTCCACGGGCCGTAGCGTTCTGGCAGATCGCGCCACTTGGCGCCCGAGCAGAGGATCCAGAAAATACTGTTCAGCACCTGGCGATCATCGCGGCTGGGGCGCCCCGTTCTCTGCGGCGGCGACACGATGTCCTCAATAAGGGCCCAGCCGTTGTCGGAGATCTCGTAGCGTCCTGCCATGGCTCACCTATGCTGCTGCGGCATCGACGACATTAGCAGATTCGACTTTTCGGACAAAACCTAGTTTCTGCACACCCTACGCCGCTAATGTCGGGTGTGCTCGGGGTGCCACATAGCCCAAGGACTGATGTGGTCGCTCTTCGTTGTAGTACCGGATCCAGCGGCTGATCAGCGCTCGGGCCTGCCCCAGCGACTCGAACCGATGCTGCCAGATGCATTCTTCCTTCAAGGATCGGAAGAAGCGCTCGACGAGCCCGTTTTGCTCTGGGGTGTAGGGCGTCGTGAACTCCTGGCAGAGACCGTAGGCCTTCACCGTTGTCGTGTAGTTACGGCTGCTGAAGACGGGGCTGTTGTCTGAGCGCAGGGCCAGCGGTTGATGAATACGGCCCAGTACGCCGAACCGATGCACCAGGGCTTCTTCCAGTGCCGCTTCAGCGGTCTTGCTGCTGCCGTTGTCCGATAATCGCCAGCCGAGGATCTCCCTTGTGCAGCAGTCGATGATCACCGCCAGGCTGGCCCGCCGATCCTTGCCGCACCACACATGCGTCAGATCGGTGGCCCAGCGCTCATCCGGCCGTGACGCGCTACAGGGTCGGTGATCATAAAAAATCCAGCATGCATTTTTTAAAGTTTTATGTTCCGTAGACTTCCTCACCAACATCGAATGTATTAACGATGAAAACGGCCATCAGACTACTATTAACCTGGCGGACAAATAGCTTCTCCTATTTGTTCGTCGCCCCACCAAATCAGGCGCAAGTGCGCGAACTTTCTGGCTTTGGCGGGGCTCGCATTGACCGAATGGCCAATGTCGACGCATCCCTGCATCGATCTATCATCCCCCCCCCGGGTTAATAAGACACCGATGACATATTGTCTACGCGCTTATTAAAAGGCTGGATATCAATCCTTTGCCAGATTCCAGCTTTGTAGAACGGATCATTGCAGTTGAAGACTCGAACCTCTTCAAGGCTATCAGCCTCAACCAGAAAGAAACTGCCTTTCATGGTTTCGTGATCACTCTCATCGACGAGCGGGCCCGATATCAGCACCTGAATAGGATTACCTTCCAGGTAAGCTTTATGAGCGTCAAGGCTTTCCAGCCTCTTGCTCAAGTGAGTAGGCTTATCTTGACAGTAAACGATATAAAGCATTAATTTATTCCTGATCGAATATTCTACTTAGAAAAACCTTACCTGGTTACCAAAAAAGTGACTGCCATTTTGTTTTGATTCTCTTTATCCGCAGATGACGCAGATTTAAAATTGATAACGGAATGTCCGAGTTACTTCTCTGAAATGAATTTAACCATTGCCGCCATATCTCGATCGGCGTATCCATGCTCCGATGCGCTGACCAGTTGGCTGTGCGTCACTTCAGACTGGAGCATGCCAACTCCATGCTTTTCAGCCAATGCCAGCGCTAAGCCCATATCTTTTTGGCCAGGGCCACCGTAAAACTCACAGGATCATTACATTCGTCCAGATACAGGTTTTTCCGGTATCTCAAACTGGGTGCCGCCGCCGCAGAGCTCTCAATAACCCGAAACGCGTCTTCCGCTTTGATGCCTGCGGATGACGCAAGCGCCATCGACTCTGCCAGACACTGGTTAATGCCATGAATCAGCATATTGACCGACAGCTTCATCACACAACCGGCACCGGGATTATTCAAAGGAATCACATCACCGCTCAATGGCTCAAACACCGGTGAAAGCGCCGCGACTTCATCGCTCGTCGCGCCCGCCATGATGAGCAACGTGCCTTCAGTGGCTGCCTGATTCGTACCGGATACCGGGGCATCGATGACTCTGTGTCCTGCCGCTTTCTCGCGCAGGGTTTCTAAATGATCCGGACTGATCGTGCCCATTTCAATAAAAATTCACCGATGATTTCCATCGGTTTCATCCAGCTTGGCAAACAGCCCATCTTCACCAAAATGAACGGTGTCTGATGCCTGATCATCGGCCAGCATCGTGATGACCACATCGCACTGCGATGGCAGTTGGCAAGGCGCATCAACATATGCTGTGTTGTACTGCTGCGCAAACGAGTGAGACCTTTTCATGGCTACGGTTCCAAACGACCAGCTCGTGATTGCTTGCCGCCAGGTTAGCGGCCATCGGCCACCCCATTCGTCCAAGTCCTGAAAATCCATTTCTCATCTAAAATATTCCTCATGTAGACATTGCCAGCATTTTTTGCAGGGATACAAAAATCAGGGCACTCAATAGCTTTAGTGCATCTCTCTTCCACCGGAAACATTCAATGTACTACCGGTGATAAAGCTTGCTTCATCAGAAGCCAGAAACGCCACCGCGTTTGCAATATCAGAGGGTTGAGCTACGCGTCCCAGAGGGGTCTGCTTGATAAACTTCTCGTACAACTCTTCTTCGTATGATCGATTATTCAATTCAGCCGTTCCTGAAACACTCTGCTTGATCAGATCCGTCTCGACAGCTCCTGGGCATACGGCGTTTACTGTAATATTCGATTCACCCAACTCAAGTGCAATTGACTGTGTAAAGCCAATCACACCAAATTTCGTTGTGCAATAAGGGCTTGTATATGCTTCCCCAGTTTTTCCCGCCATGGACGAAATATTCACGATGCGCCCATATTTCTGGTCTAACATCCTTTTAACGGCGGCTTGCGTAGAAAGAAATACGCCTTTAAGGTTCAATGACATAAGAAAATCCCATTTTTCAA
Source organism: Halomonas gemina (assembly GCF_023554995.1). GTDB lineage: Bacteria > Pseudomonadota > Gammaproteobacteria > Pseudomonadales > Halomonadaceae > Halomonas > Halomonas gemina. The sequence goes on along the minus strand of NZ_JAMJPK010000004.1, from coordinate 60,774 downwards.
CTGGGTAGTCCTGAATTGAGCCCTTAATGTCCGTGCCTGCATTATTGACAAGTATATCGATTCTACCGAATTCGTTGACGGCTTCGGCTATCATATTTTCTGATTCTTCCACTGAAGTAACGTCCGCCCTGATGCAAATAGCCTCGCCGCCTATTTCCCTGATGAGCCGTAAGGTCTCGTCCGCACCAGTCATGTCGATATCAGCAATGGCAACTTTGGCGCCTTCTTCTGCGAGCTTTATACAGATCCCTCGACCTATTCCGCTACCACCACCAGTGACGACTCCCGTTTTATTTTTCAATCTCATAATTCTTCTCCTGAAATTTGTGTTGATCCGGCTGTCTAGATTTCATAGCTCAACTTGGCTGTTGGTTGAGCCGGGCCAAGTCTTCGCGGCTATCTAAAATCCTATATTGACTCTTAGTCTTGGCCGCGCGCGATTTTGAAGCAGTGTTCGGCTGACGCGTAGGCCACTGTCAGTGCCTCTTCAACCGGACGGGCACGATGGGTATTGGAAATAATTTCGACTCCCCATGGTCCGTCAAATCCAATCTGGTCGATAGCACGGATAAAGCCGGGTACGTCAGCATCTCCTTCACCACAGAGCTCACGATTGTTGATGGTGTCCTCGAAGAGTGATCCGATGACCTTCGCCCTGGCATCAGCAAGCTCTACTGCAAAAAGGGACTTTCCGGGAACAATGTCTGCCATAACGGCGTAGTCCATGCCGGACCTGTAAACATGCCAGATGTCGAGCAGAAGCCCCCCATTGGGGTGGTCAACATCGCTTACCAGACTGACAATGCTTTCCACGGTCGGAAAGTAGGAATATGGGGCGCTCTCGATAGCGACCCGGGCACCGTGAGCGGCTGCCTGTTCACACAACTGTGCCCAGCTCTCTCGCATGCCTTCCGGTTCGACGGGATCTCCCAGAATTCCGGGTCCAACCTTTATATGGCGCGCATTGAGTGGCTCCACAGCTGCCAACAGGTCGGCACGAACTCGATCGGAGTCTGTGCGGCGTTTGCCAACTGTCCACCAGTCCAACAGATACTCAAGCTCAACATGCTTAATGCCGTTGTCGTCCAGCATTCGATGAAGGTCTTGGTAGCCAATGGTTTCGCGGGCCTGCACCAGATCTGCGTGCAAAAGCCCAAAACCGCGCCAACCTGCTTTGCCGGCGGTCTCGATGCGCCTTCTAAGATCAACCGGACTTGGGGTTTTGCCGCCTCGTGCATCGGCGTTCCCCCCCGCTGTCCAGCAAGAGGCGATAAGATCAGGAACGGTGGGTCTATCTGTGTTCATATATTTGATCCTCAGACCGTTGTGAATCCGCCGTCGACCAGCAGCTGAATCCCGGTTATGAAAGAGGCGTCGTCCGAAGCGAGGAAGGCGATAGCCGAGGCCACTTCACTGGCGAGACCGGCGCGACCCATGGGTGTTTTGTCGATCAGACCCTGGGTAATGCCGGCGTCCTGGGCTTCCGTCATGGGCGTCCAGATGAAGCCAGGATGCACCGAATTCACCCGTACACCGCGACCCGCGTAGGTTGCCGCAGCATTCTTGGTGATCATGGTCACGGCGCCTTTTGAGGCTTGATACGCTGCCACTCCCGGGGTCCCGATAATGCCCCACATCGAAGAGACGTTCACAATGGAGCCCGTGCTTCGTTCGATCATTGAGGGGAGTACCGCCTGCATGCCAAAGAAAACACTGTTTTGATTGAGCATGATCACGCGATCCCAATCCGCCCTGGATGTATCTGCCAAGTCGGCATATGAGCCCACTCCCCCTGCGTTGTTCACCAGGACATCCACGGGGCCGGCATCAGCCACCACACGCTCAACATTCTCCTGCCATTGCTGCGGCGAGGTGACATCACAGGCGATCCACTGAATCCCCTCGGTCTCTTCAGTGGGTTCGGCGATGTCAAAGGCGAAGACACTGGCGCCCTCTGTGGCAAGGCGTCGCGCGGTCGCCAGCCCGATCCCCTGAGCAGCGCCGGTAACTATGCAGACATGCTCCTTAAGTCGTTCGTTGGTCACGGTGATGCCTCCTTATTTTTAGTTGTGATCGGTCAGCTCAGTTTCATTCCGTGCCAAAGACATGCAAACGTTTGCATTTTTTTGGCCAAACAGAGGCCCTTTCCCAATCGCCTGACGGCTATTTCCAGCAGGCAGACAGATCTATGGGCTTTTCCGCAGAAACCCAACGCAAGGCAACCCTGCGGGCAACAGACCTTCAATGAAAGTTTAATAAAACCATCATGTGATGTTTATCAAATCATTTGACCGAAAGCTATCACCTCAATTTGGCGACGTCAACCCTGCTTTTGAAGCAAAAATCTGAAGTGGTCCCCGAAATTCGGACCAGGCGCTAAGCTCTGTTCAGACCGACCAGGAGAGCCTGATCATGAGCAAGGTACGTCGGCACTACAGCAGTGAGTTCAAGGCCAAGGTGGCCCTCGCCGCCCTCAAGGGCGACCAGACGACTTCGGAGTTGGCCGCCCGCTTCGAGGTGCACCCGTCCATGGTGAGCCAGTGGAAGCGCGAGTTGCTGGACAACGCCGCTAATCTCTTCGACGGCAAGAGCGGCAAGGCGGCCCAGAAGAGCCAGGAGGAGATCGACACCCTCTATCGCGAGATCGGTAAGCTGACGGTGGAACGCGATTTTTTAGCTCGCAGGCTCGATCGTTGAGCCGGGCACAACGCCTGGCCATGGTCGAGCCGCCATCCCCTGCCACCCCAAGTCTGCGTCGGCAGTGCCAACTGCTCGGCATCAGCCGTTCGTCGCTGTACTACCAGCGCCGCGAGCTGCTGCCCGAGGATCTGGCGCTGATGCGCCTGATCGACGAGCAGTACCTGCGGACGCCCATCTACGATTCGCGCCGGATGACGGTCCATCTCAACCGCCTTGGCCACCGGGTCAACCGCAAGCGGGTCCCTCGTCTGATGCGCCAGATGGGGCTGCACGCCGTCTACCCGCGGCCCCGCACCAGCCTGCCGGGCAAGTGACACCGGATCTATCCCTACCGGTTGCGTGGGCTGACCATCGACCGGCCGAACCAGGACTGGGCGACCGACATCAGCTATCTCCCGCTGGCCCGCGGGTTCATGTACCTGGTGGCCGTAATGGACTGGCACAGCCGCCGTGTGCTGTCCTGGCGGGTCTCCAATACTCTGGACACGGACTTCTGCGTCGACGCCCTGGAGGAGGCGCTGGCGCGCCATGGACCACCCGAGATCTTCAACACCGACCAAGGTTGCCAGTTCACCAGCGAGGCCTTCACCCGCGTACTGGAAGCCCATGGCGTGGCGATCAGCATGGACGGCAAGGGCTGCTACCAGGACAACATCTTCGTGGAGCGGCTGTGGCGCAGCGTGAAGTACGAGTGCGTGTACCTGGCGGCGTTCGAGTACGGCGCTCATCTGAAGCGAGCGTTGAGGGACTACTTCGCGTGGTACAACCGGGAGCGACACCCCACCAAGGACTGGACGATGCGACACCCGATGAGGTGTACTTCCCGCAACCACTGACCCAGGCGGCCTGACGTCTATGACCTATCGGATCAGAGCTTAGATGACCTGTCAGGTGGTCCGAAGGATGGGGACCACTTCAATCACCAGAAAGCCCGGAACTCATTGCCATCGAATGATGGTTTTCCTATCATTCCTATAGCAATCGGATCGAAAGGAAAAAAAGTGACGAGCACACGTGCAAAGAAAGCAACGCTGAAAGATGTGGCCAAGACCGCGGGGGTGAGCATCGCAACGGTCGATCGCGTCATGAACAACAGGGCAAAGGTGAGGCCGGAAACCAAGAGATTGATCTTAGATACTTATCAGAAGCTTTTATCAACATCGGCGATGGAATTAAAGGGGCAACCTTCGACGTCCGTAAGGGCTCTCCGTTTTGATTTTGTCTTGGAATCAAGCAAACCCTTTGTCGACTCCATAATAGCTTCGGTAAGGCATAACGCGCCCTTATTCAAGGACTTTGACATCAGCCTCCACACCCATGAGGTGCCTGTCCCTTTTGTCCTTGAGGAGTTCACACGGCGACTTGATATGGCCTCTAAAGGATCGGATGGCATTGTGCTGGTTTGCAGAGAAGACCCCGCAATCACCGCTTGCGTGAACGCCTTGTCAAAACGGGGAGTTCCTGTGGTCTGCCTGACAACGGATATCGCTGATGCTGTACGACTGGGATATGTTGGAATCAATCACGTCAGCGCGGGAAAAACGGCTGGCAGCTTACTGGGCCAGTTTATCGGGTCTCAGTCAGGAGAGCTTATCTTACTGCTAACTGGCTCATTTCGTTGCCAATACGAGCGGGAGCTTGGCTTCAGAAGCATCATTAGGGAAGCCTATCCAAACCTCAGCGTTCGAGAAGTCTATGCCAGCCAAGAAACCAACGACGACTGCTTTGCAAATCTAACCCACGCGTTCAAAACAACCGCGAATAAACCGCTTGGTATCTATAATACCGGAGGAGGAACGCGGGGAGTTGCTAACGCCATTACGTCAATGGGATGGGACCACAAAGTACTCTTTGTTGGGCATGAACTCAACGATACCTCTTTGGAGCTAATGACAACAAACCGCATGACTGCAGTCATAGGTCAAGACACCAAATCAGAGGTCGCCATTGCTATCAACGCACTTCTACACCATCACAAAATCACCAGCACTCCACCCTCGTTCACTCCGACAGCTCCATTGGTTTTCCTGAAAGAAAACATTGGCCCGCTGATATCCGATAGCTTTCCCATGTTCTACGGAAAACCATGAGATATACCGCGCACCGGATCAAAAACTGCGAACCGGAACCGGAACTGAAGTGGTCCCCGAAATTCGGACCAGGCGCTAAGCTCTGATCAGACCGACCAGGAGAGCCTGATCATGAGCAAGGTACGTCGGCACTACAGCAGTGAGTTCAAGGCCAAGGTGGCCCTCGCCGCCCTCAAGGGCGACCAGACGACTTCGGAGTTGGCCGCCCGCTTCGAGGTGCACCCGTCCATGGTGAGCCAGTGGAAGCGTGAGTTGCTGGACAACGCCTAGACTGAAGGTGGAGAACGCGGCCGCAACGACCGCCGCGCCGAGACCTGTGCAGGGGAGATCACGACATGAACAGGACCGCCGTCCGGACCCTCCAGCGGTTTCTCGCGGACAATGACCGCTACCGGGGCAAGATCGACGGTATTCGCGGACCGAAGACCCGCGGCGCCGTGGATGCCGCCCTCCAGACCCATGCCGACCGGCTCCCGGACGGTGCCGCCCGCTGGAGCGACCGACGGCGCGCCATCGCCTGCCTGCAGCTCGCCTGTCGCGAGAAGCGTATCGAGGTCGGGCCCATCGACGGCCTGTGGGGCCCCCAGACCGAGTATGCGGCGGACGTCCTGGCCACGCTCCAGGAGACCGGCAGCAAGCCCGCCCCCTGGCGCGACCAGCAGCCGCTGGACGCGAATCCCAACGGCTGGTACCGGGAGGCCGAGCTCGAACAGGCGCTGGGCTCGCCGACCCGCAAGCCGCCGATGGTGGTCGTGCCCTGCCCCTGGACGCTGGCGCTGGCCTGGGACCTCAACACCTGCCCAAGTGGCATTGGCTGCCACGAGCAGGTCGCCGACAGCCTGGCCCGCATCCTGGACCGGGTGCATGACCACTACGGCCCGCAACGCCTCAAGGAGCTGGGCCTGCACCGTTATGGCGGTTGCTACAACAAGCGGCGCAAGCGTGGCGGCACCCGCTGGTCGACCCATGCCTGGGGCCTGGCCATCGACTGGGACCCGGCCCATAACAAGCTCAAGTGGGGGCGCGACCGGGCACGCCTGGCCCGGCCGGAATATGACACCTGGTGGCGCCTCTGGGAGGAAGAGGGGTGGGTCAGCCTGGGGCGCACGCGTAACTTCGACTGGATGCACGTGCAGGCGGCCAGGCTCTGACGCCAGGCGTTTCAGTCACGCAGGATGGTCATGCGGCGCGTCTCGTCCTCGGGGAAGACACGCCCACTGCGCAGGGCGGCGAACAGGTGAAGGAACACCACGCCGGGCTCTCCGAATACCTCGCCGGAGCGGAAGTAGGAGTGCCCCTTGGGGTAGTCATAGCGGGTATTGACGTCGTCACAGTCCACTGCGAAGACGTTGCGCGCCACCTTCGTCATGTCCTGCGGGCCGGAGTGGCCGAGGCGCCGGGAGGCGATGCGGTTCTTCAGGTTCGAGGCCTTGCTGGCGCGCAGCGCCAGGTCATCGGAGGCGAAGTAGACCGTGACGTTGCGGGAGGAATGGACGATCAGCTCGCCGCTATGCCCCTCCTCCAGCGACTCGTTGACGATATCCGCGGCGATCAGGAAGGTGTTGCGGAACAGCATCGGCACCCCACCCGGCAGGGAGTACTTGCGCCATACGCGCAGCGTCTCGCGCAGCACCCGGTTGCCCATGGAATGAGCCAGCACGTTGATGCGCTTGAGGCAGGGGGTCGAGTCCACCTCGAACTGATCGCTCTCGCGCCACTCCAGGAAGCGCTGCAGCACACGGGCGAAGGAGAAGGCACTGAGGTCCGCCGACTCCTGGTCATCCCAGTAGTCCTTGACGATGCCCAGGTCGTTGTCGCAGGGCCAGATCAGGGGCACCACCAGCACCTCGCCGGGCTGGCATCGCAGAGTTCCTGGAACTCCCGCGCCGCCGAGAAGACGTCCGTCGGCAGGTTAGAGAAACCATGGAGGTAGATCACCACCTGGCGAGCATCGGACTCTTTCAGACGCCGCAGGAAGGCCGTGCTGCCGAGTTCCTGGTACTGACCCGCCGCGACCTCCTCGCAGTAGAAGACAGAGTTGCTGGCGGCGTTGTTCTTGAGGTCGAAGTCGAAGGGTCGGTTCGCCCGGGTGCGAATGCTCTGGGTGGGGAACCGATTGGTGATGAACAGCATGGCGGCCATATCGCAGGACGGCGGCCAAGGCGTCGCCTCCCCTTGAAGTTAGCTGCTGTCGGCTCGCAGGCCAGGCGCGAGCATGGCCAGGTACTGAGCCAGTACCACGGCGTTGTTGTGGCGCTCGTCCTTGGCGGCGAAGACCAGGGTGACGGTGTCGCTGGCGGCGCGCTCGGCCAGGCCCCTCAGCGTCTCGCGGTGAGCCTTGAGTTCGGCCAGGTAGCGCCGACGGAACTCGCCCCAGCCAAGCTCCACGCCATGGAACGCCTTGCGCAGCTCGTCGCTGGGGGCAATCTCCTTGCACCACTCGTCGATCCGCGCATCGGCTTTTGCCACCCCGCGGGGCCAGAGCCGGTCGACCAGCACCCGGTAGCCATCGTCTCGACTGGGTGTCTCGAAGGCACGCTTCAGCTCGATGCTCATGGAGGACCTCCTGGCGGCGAATACGCCACCAGTGTAGCCAAGCTGCGGCTCAGGCCTCGAGTACGTAGCGCCGGATCTCGTCGCGCCAGTCGGTGTGGATCTCGCCGGAAAGGTAGACGGTAAAGCTCATGGAGGGCTCCAGGACAGGGAATCGAGCCGCCATGGTAGCCAAGAAAGCCATTTATTGGAAATGCATTCCATTTTACACAGGCGCTCTCTCGTGCCCCCGCGAGGACGGCCATGACGCTTGTAAGGCCAGGGGCCGTTGCCCGACAGAGCCCTGTGACCGCAGGGTCGAGAGGAGGCAGATCATGAAACGCACGCATGGGTGGAGGGCCGCCGTTCTGGTGGCTAGCCTGGCCTTGTCGCTGGGGGCGGCGGCCGACGGGCGCATCTTCACGCGCGACGGCCTGGCCATCGGCGGCACGGACCCGGTGGCCTACTTCACCGAGGGCCGGCCGGTGGCGGGCTCGCCGGACTATCAACTGGTGTGGCACGAGGCCACCTGGCAGTTCGCCTCAGCCGAGCATCGCGACCGCTTCGAGGCCGACCCCGAGGCCTACGCCCCGCAGTACGGCGGCTGGTGCGCCTGGGCGGCGGCCCGCGGTGAAGCCGCCTCGACCGTGCCCGAGGCGTGGAAGGTCGTCGACGACAAGCTCTACCTGAACTACAGCCGCTTCATCCAGTGGCGCTGGGAGCGCGACATTCCCGGCTACATCGAGGCCGCCGATGCCCACTGGCCGGATATCTTCGAGTGATGATCCCGCCTGATGGAGCGCCATCAGGCGGCCGGGGCCGGATAGGACGCTCACGCCACCCCAACGAAAATGGCCCGCGACCTCTCGCGGGCCATTTTGTGTGTTGGAGGGTTCATCGACTCGGTGAGGTGAAGGGAAGCCCCATGATCGTCGAGCTACATTCCAGGATGTCGTTATCGCAGGAACGCAGATGTCGGTATCAGGCTTCTACGTGACCAAGCCTGAAATGAGAAGCGCCATAATCCTGACTTTCCGTGAACCTAGGCTTCGACAGACTGGAAAATCGCACACAGAAACACCAAGGCCCGCCGAAGCGGGCCTTGGAGCGCGACAATGGCTGCCTAACGAAAGGTTAGAGAGCCTGGATGTTTGAAGCCTGGAGGCCTTTCTGCCCCTGAGTCACGTCGAACGAGACCTGTTGGCCATCCTGCAGAGATTTGAAGCCGTCAGCTTGAATCGCCGAAAAATGGGCGAACACATCATCACCACCGTTGGCGGGAGAAATGAAGCCAAAACCTTTAGCGTCGTTGAACCACTTAACTGTGCCAGTTGTCATGATCGAATTCCTTAGCGCGAAGCGCTTTTATTGCGGTTGCCGGGTGCTACCCCAGATGAAGCAGGTAAAACAAGGGGATATAACCAAGCTGCCGAATGATTCGAGTACAACTGACATATGCGACTTGCTAACCAACTAAATACAACTCTCTCATACCGAACCGAAGGAAGTCAAACGATATTTCCACTAGCGATTAGCCTAACGAGGGAAAGCGGCGAGCCACTACACGGCGATCGAGAGTGTATCAGCCACTTGTTCGGCATTTTCCAGAACGTCACCGAACTGCGCCTGTGGCCAAGCCGCGCCTCAATGAGCCATTCCCCGCGACGCGCCAGAGGTGTAATTTCGACGGCCTGTTCTCAGCCTTGGTTTCTCTCCTTGCACGTCGCCGCTCCTGCCTCCGTGCTCGACGTCCTGCGTCGAGCAACCCGCCACGACCACCATGCCCTGGACCACCATCCACGGCTGGCTTTCCGTGGCCATGCACGACGAGCAGCACCTCTGGGGGGGATGATGCTGTTTCGCCCCGAACGTCGTGAGATCCGCCGCTGGGCCGCTGGGACCAGGTCGCCATCCCTGCGGAAACATTGCGTCACTTCACGTTAGCAAAGATTGCTTCGGTTTGTATCACCGGAATCTGATGAAAAGGTCGTAGGTTTCTGGTGCCAATGGATGGCCGGCCTAAGCCGCTGGCGGGGTATCGATGCGAAGCTACCGCGGTAATGGGGAGATGGCCTGCTTCACGGCAGGCCCTGCATGTCTGCCGGCATCAGGACCGGGTGGGGAAAGCTTAGTCGAGGCCGTGGCGCATCCGGAAGGCCTCGACCACGCGCCGCAGTTCGGGGGTAAGTCTCGCCAGGGCCTCCTCGGCGATCGGGGCCGGCACGCCGCCATGGAAGGCTTCCGCCATGCCGCCCGCCATGCAGGCCAGGGTGTCGGCATCGCCGCCCAGCGAGACGGCATTGCGGATGGCCTCCTCGACGCCCTCCGCCTCCAGAAAGGCGATGATGGCCTGGGGCACCGAGCCCCGGCAGGTCACGTCGAAGCGATAGCCGGGACGGATATCGTCGAGGCGCGGCGCGAGGTCGTAATCGAAGCGCTCCTCGATCTCGGTGAGGATCTCGAGCCGCGAGGCGCCGTGACGGGCCAGGAAGATGACGGCCGCCACGGCCTGGGCGCCTCGGATGCCCTCGGGGTGGTCGTGGGTGACCTCGGCGCTGCGTCGGGCCAGCGACAGCGCCTCGTCCAGGGAGCCGGCCGCGAACCCCACCGGGCTGACCCGCATGGCCGAGCCATTGGCGAGGCTGTGGTAGGGGCGACGGTCGCCGCTCATCGCCCACTGGCGGAAATGGCCACCGAAGCCAGCCTCCGGGTAGCGGTGGTAGTAGTCGTGGAAGGCCTCGGCGAAGTCGCCCCCCTCGAGCAGCACCTCGGCCACCGCAACGCTCAGCACGGTATCGTCGGTGAAGGTGCTCCCGGGCGTGAACAGCGGGAAGTCGCGGGTCTTGGTGCCCGCTTGCTCGTGGACCGAGCCGATGATGTCGCCGGCGATGGCTCCCAGCATGCGTCACCTCCGTCGTCCGGTGCCTCGAAGTCCCGGAGGGCATCACTACGCGATGCATCTCGCGCAGCGCCCCCGTTTCCCCTTCTTCTCGCAGTATAGTCCGGCACGGAGCCGAGGAGAGCGTGCGGGGCGCGGCCGGAGCCGGAGAATCAGGGGATCCGGGAGTCAGGGCATCAGCGCGGGCTCGGCACCAGCGCCTCGCCGACGGCGATCGTCCGGCCCTCGCCCGCCAGCAGGATGGCGTTCTGGCCGAAGTAGCCCCCGGGGGCCAGGCGGGTGTTCATCTCCACCAGAGTGCGCAACGGCTCGCCGGGCACGGCGATCTCGCCGGTCGCCTGGTCGACGGTGGTGATCTTGCAGCGCTGGCAGGGCTTGCGCAGGCCCAGCCGGACCATGCCCTCTTGGAGGGAAAGCTCGCCCCAGCCGTTCTCGGCGAAGGACTCAGCGGCGTCCACCACGATGCTGGGCCGGAAGCGCGCCATGGGCACCGGGGCGAGCCCCTTGGTCTCGAGCACCCGGTTGACCTCGGCCAGGGAGGCCTCGGACACCACCAGGAAGGGATAGCCATCGGCGAAGGCGGTGTGGGCCTGCTCGCCGGGCGCCAGGAAGCGGGGCTCGACGTTACGACGCTGGTCCGGGGCGAAGCGCACCAGCCGCAGCCCACTGCCCTTGTAGTCGCCCAGCACGGCGCTGAGCCACGCGGCGGCCTCCGCTCCCTCGTCCAGTGCCTGGCACTGGTCGTCCCAGACATAGACCGGCAGCCGGGGCTGGTCGTCGAGCTGAAGTGGGATGCGCAGGGACGCCGTACCCGGATGCGACAGCACCAGGGCCTCGTCGTCGAGGCTTACCACGATCCGCGCCATGCGCGGCAGCTGGCGCTGGGTGACAAAGCGGCCGATGTCGTCGACCACCATCCATTGGCGGTCATGGGCCAGGCCGCGAACGCCCAGTTCAGCCTGGTCGAGCGTGATGCTGCCCAGCGACTTCACCGGGTAGATGTTGAGCCGGGTGATCTTCAAGGGACTCTCCTGTCATGTCGTCGGCACAGGTGGCCTCAGCCACACCCCTGCCCCTGCTGGATGGGCGGACAGGGCACGCTGCCATACGAGCAGAACACGCAGCAGTCACCGGGCCTGGGCCTGAGCAGGCGATGGCACGCCTCGCACTCGTAGAAGTGCTGACAGGCATCCGTGGGCATCGTCTCGGTCTTGGTGTGCCCGCATTCGGGGCAGGTGAGGGTCGATTCCCGGATGATATCGGCCATCGTCTCTCTCCTCTCACTGGCCGCGGACAGGTGACGTCCTACAGCCGGCGTGTCTCGACCACGTAGCCGATGATCGGGTAGCCCGCCTTGCGGGCGGCCTTCTCGGCTTCCAACTGGGCCTCGACCTTGGAGATGCTGGAGGAGACGTGCTCGAAGACGCTGTCGAGCTCCAGCGGCTTGGTGCGCACCGCCAGCTTCACCAGGTGGCCGGTCCTGGGCGCGCCGGACGGCTTGCTGCGCGCGGCCTTGGGGGCAGGGTTCTCGTCGGCTGGCCATTCGGGGGGCGAGGTCGCCGCCTTGCGCCGGGTCTCCTGCTCATTGTCCATGAACGCGTTGATCTCGCGACGCATCTGCTGCTCGAATTCGCTCAGTTCCGTTTCCATCGTGTCTCCGTCAACCACAGGGTCGAAATGAGTGTACCAGAACTCTCGCCGAGGCCATGCCTCCGTAAACACCCGCTCCATGGCGCATGCCGGGTTGGCGGCTCCTCGCTGCTCCCCCTGCTGGTTCACTCTTGCCCGGTGCCTGACGGCCGTCATTCTCTCGCGCTCGGTAACCCTCACGAGACCTCGAGGGCGATCTTGAGCACGCCGTCGCGCTGATGGGAGAAGAGATCGTAGGCATCGACGATCTTCTCCAGCGGGTAGCGGTGGGTCACCATGGGGCCGAGATCCAGGCGGCCGCTGTCGATGATCTGCATCAGCCGGCGCATGCGCTCCTTGCCGCCGGGACACAGCGAGGTGACGATGCGGTGATCGCCCAGCCCCGCGCAGAAGGCATCCAGCGGGATGGTGAGGTTCTCGGAGTAGACGCCGAGGCTCGACAGGGTGCCGCCGGGCTTGATGACGCGCAGCGCCTGCTCGAAGGTCTGCTGCAGCCCCAGCGCCTCGATGGAGGCGTCCACCCCGCGCCCACCGGTGAGCTTGAGGATCTCGGCGACCACGTCCACCTGGCGGAAGTTGAGGGTTACGTCGGCACCCATCTTGCGAGCCATCTCGAGGCGCTCGTCGACGCCATCCACGGCGATGATCAGCCCCGCGCCGCGCAGTCGGGCACCCGCGGTGGCGCACAGGCCGATGGGTCCCTGGGCGAACACCGCCACGCTGTCGCCGATCTTGATATTGGCCGACTCGGCGCCGGCGAAGCCGGTGGACATGATGTCCGGGCACATCAGCACCTGGTCGTCGGTGAGGCCGTCGGGCACCGGCGAGAGGTTGGCCTGGGCGTCCGGCACGCGCAGGTACTCGGCCTGGGCGCCATCGATGGTGTTGCCGAAGCGCCAGCCGCCCATGGGCTTGTAGCCATGGGCATGATGGCCGCCGTCCTGGGAACTGCAGCCATCCTGGCAGGCGTAGGAGGTGAAGCTCGGGCAGATGGCACCGGCGATCACCCGCTGCCCTTCCCGGTAGCCCTGCACGTTGGCGCCGAGCTTCTCGATCACGCCCACCGGCTCGTGGCCCACGATCAGGCCCTTCTCCACCGGGTACTCGCCCTTGAGGATGTGCACGTCGGTGCCGCAGATGGTGGTAGTGGTGACCCGGACCAGGGCGTCGTTGGGGCCGATGTCGGGGATCGGGCGGTCATCGATCTCGATGCGGCCGGGTTCAACGAAGACGGCGGCTTTCATCATGGCGGGCATGGCAGGCTCCTGGCGCGTGGGGAAAAGTGCCTTTCAGCTATAGCAGGCGTTCAGCACTCCTGCCTTGATTCCCGTCAATATCATGCTGCAATGCCACAAAGGCTGGCACAAAGCCCTCCCCACTTCCCAGCGTACCGCGACCTCCGTAACCTGGCGCTTTACCCACGACCGCCACCGTCCTCCCAAGGAACCCGAATGTCACCCGCCGATACCCTGCGCCTGCTGCTACTCTCCTCGCTGTGGGGCCTGTCGTTCATCTTCATGCGGGTGGCATCCCCCGAGTTCGGTCCGGTGCCGCTGGTGCTGGTGCGCATGGGCGTGGGTGCGCTGCTGCTGGTGCCGCTGCTGCTCAACGTTCGCTACCTCAGACTGGTGCGTGAGAACGCCGGCAGGCTCTTCCTACTGGGCTTGATCAACCATGTGCTGCCCTTCTCGCTGCTAGCACTCGCCACTACCCGCCTGGAGGCGGGGTTCACCTCGCTGATCAATGCCACCACGCCGATCTTCACCGCGCTGCTCGGGGCGCTGTTCTTCGCCACGCCCATCCAGCGCCAGCAGTACCTGGGGCTGGCCATGGCCCTGTTCGGGGTCTATGTGCTCTCGGCCGACCGGCTGGACTTCGCCCTGGGCGGCGACGGCTGGTTCATCCTCGCCGTGCTGGGGGCGACCTTCTGCTACGGCGTGGCCGGCAACTACTCGAAGACCTATCTCGCTCACCTGCCGGTGCGAGTGCTGGCCGCCGGCAGCACCGCCATGTCGGCGCTGATCCTGCTCGTCCCGGGGCTGCTGCTGTGGCCCGCGGAGCCGATCAGCGGCCTGGCCTGGGCCAACGGCCTGGCGCTGGCGGTGCTCAGCACCACGCTGGCCTTCCTGCTCTACTTCGGGCTGATCGCCAGCGCCGGGGCCACAGCCACCTCCACGGTGACCTTCCTGGTGCCGGTCAGCGCCCTGGTGTGGGGCTACCTGCTGCTGGGCGAGCGTCTCGGCCTGCAGATACTGGCCGGGATGGCGATCACCCTGGCCGGCACCGCCATCGCTACCCGCATGATCCGGCGACGCCGCGGCCGGGTGGCCTAGACTGACCCCGGCCACCTCCTCGAGGAGGAAACGCCATGCCCCACGCCGACTTTCGACTCCGTGACCGATTGAACGATTTCCTGCCGCCTGCAGAGCGCGGCGGGACCCTGTCCCGGGACGTGTCGCGCCGGGCCGCCATCAAGGACGTGATCGAGTCGCTGGGAGTGCCACATACCGAGGTGGACGTCATCCTGGTCGACGGCGCCCCGGTGGGCTTCGAGCACATCCTGGCCGGCGGTGAGCGGGTGGAGGTCTGCCCCTGGACGATTGCCCCGCCGGTGGCCCGCCACCTGCGTCCGCGCCCGCCGCCATGCCCACGCTTCCTGCTGGATGCCCAGCTGGGCCGCCTCGCCCGCTACCTGCGCCTGCTCGGCTTCGATTGCCATTACCGCAACGACATCGGCAACGCCGAGCTGGCCGCCCGAGCCGACAAGGAGCAACGCGTGGTACTGACCCGCGACCGTCTGCTGCTCAAGCGCAAGCGCATCCGTCTCGCCCACTATGTGCGCGCCGACGAGCCCTGGCAGCAGGTCGAGGAGGTGTGCCGGGAGTTCGACCTGCGCCCGGTCTCCGCGCCCTTCACCCGCTGCACCCACTGCAATGGCCGTCTCGCCGCAGTGGCCAAGGAGGCGGTAATCGACCGGCTCGAGCCTCTGACGCGGCAGTATGTGGACGACTTCCTGCAGTGCGAGGGCTGCGGCCGGCTCTACTGGCACGGCAGCCATGTCGCGCGAATGAAGGAGCGGGTCGAGCGGCTGCGGCAGACCCTGGCGCAACCTGCAGGATGAAAGCGTCCCGCCCGGCCACCTGGCCAGGGTTGAACTCCAGCGACCTCGACCAGAGGTAGAGACCAGAGAGACAGGTCCCGGATCCCCCGGTGACGATCCAGCAGGACGGTCCGACGGTGTAGAACCGGTTTCGCCGGGGGACGTTCGAGATTCGCGTTACTGGAATCACGAGGAGGTTTTCCCATGGTGGATCATCTCGACCCCTATCCCACTCGCCTGACCGAATACCGCGCGCCGCTCCCCCGCCGGGAGCCGGTGGTGCATGCCCGCAACCAGCGTCGCTGGGAGGGCCCACTGGATGAAGTCGCCCTTTCACGCTACGAGCGGGACGGCTTCCTGTGGTTCGAGGGCTTCTTCTCCCGAGACCGCATCGAGCCGTTCTTCGAGGAACTCAAGGCGATGGCCAACGACGAGGCGCTGATGCGCTCCGAGCAGGTCATCAAGGACCCGGCCAGCGGCGCCATCCGCTCCGTGTTCGGCATGCACCAGCTCTCGGAGCACTTCGACCGCCTGACGCGCGACCCGCGCATCCTGGGCATGGTGCGGCAGTTGCTTGGCAGCGAGGTCTACATCCACCAGTCACGCATCAACGACAAGTACGGCTTCCAGGGCAGCGGCTTCGACTGGCATTCGGATTTCGAAACCTGGCACGCCGAGGACGGCATGCCACGCATGCGGGCGGTGAGCGCCTCGCTGATGCTGACCGACAACAGCGAGTTCAATGGGCCGCTGATGCTGATCCCCGGCTCCCACCGCCAGTTCGTGCCCTGCATGGGCGAGACGCCCGAGGCGAACTGGCAGGAATCGCTCAAGGCCCAGAAGGTGGGCGTGCCGGATCAGCAGGCCCTGGCCAGCCTGGCCGAGCACGGCGGCATCCAGGCACCCAAGGGACCGGCAGGCTCGCTGCTGCTGTTCGAGTGCAACACCCTGCACGCCTCGAACGAGAACATGTCGCCCTGGCCGCGCTCCAACCTGTTCTTCGTCTACAACAGCGTGGACAACGCCCTGGAGGAGCCCTACGCGGCCCCGTCGCGGCGACCCGAGTTCCTGGCCACGCGCGGCAACATCGAGCCGCTGACGATGCATGACGACTTCCCGGAGCTCGCCGGTCAGGGCGTCGACCCGCTGCGCTGAGCCCGCCGGGCGTCATGCCCTTTCCCATCCGCACACGACAACGGCCGTGGCGTCACCGCCACGGCCGTTGTCACTGGGGTCGCGCCAGTCTCAGAAGTCGGGCTTGCGCTTCTCGACGAAGGCGCTCATGCCCTCGGTCTGCTCGTCGCCGGCGAAGCAGAAGGCGAACAGGGCGTTCTCCAACGACAGGGCGCTGTCGAGGTCCTGATCCATGCCGTCGTGGATCGCCTGCTTGGTGGCCCGCACCGCGCGCGGCCCGTTGCCACCGAGCTGCTTGGTGAGCTCCTCGACGTAGGCCTCGAGCTCGGCCTGGGGCATCACCCGGTTGACCAGGCCGATGCGCAGGGCCTCGCTGGCGTCGATCTTGCGGCCGGTGGTGCACAGGTCGAGCGCCATGGCCGGACCGACCCGGCGTGGCAGGCGCTGGGTGCCACCGAAGCCGGGGATCACGCCGAGCAGCACCTCGGGCTGGCCGAAGATGGCATTGTCGCTGGCCACCGCCCAGTCACAGGCCAGCGCCAGCTCGCAGCCGCCGCCCAGGCAGAAGCCGTTGACCAGCGCCACGGTGGGCACCGGCAGGGTCTCCAGGCGCTTGACGGTCGCCAGCGCCTGGCGGGCGAAGGCGCGCGCCTGCTCCGGGGTCTTGTCACGCATCTCGGCGATATCGGCGCCGGCCACGAAGGACTTCTCGCCGGCGCCGGTGATCAGCACGGCACGCAGGTCATCGCGGGCTTCCAGCTCGGCCAGCACGCTGTCCAGCTCGGCCAGCACGGCGCTGTTCAGGGCGTTCAGCGCCTTGGGACGACTGATGGTCAGACGCACGATGCCGGCGTTCTCGACCACCTCGATCAGGGTCTCGCTCATAGGGGGCTCCTGGCGTTGTTCTCGAAGGGCAGACCGCCCAACCCTAGCGAACGCTTGGTTGGGCGGCAATCCCCTCTTTTGTCGGGATCAGCTGTAGACGTGGAAGCCGCGGCCACTCTTCCGTCCCAGATAGCCGGCATCGACCATGCGCTTGAGCAGCGGGCAGGGGCGGTACTTGGGATCGCCGAAGCCCTCCTGCAGCACCTCCATGATCGCCAGGCAGACGTCCAGGCCGATCAGGTCGGCGAGCGCCAGCGGACCCATGGGATGGGCGGCGCCCAGCTTCATGGCCTCGTCCACCGCCTCGGGGGTGGCGGCGCCCTCCTGCACCAGGAAGGCCGCCTCGTTGATCATCGGCACCAGCAGGCGGTTGACCGCGAAGCCGGGCGAGTCGCCCACCGGCACCGCGGTCTTGCCGAGATCGGCCGCCAGCCGCTCGATGCGCGCCACGGTGGCGTCGCTGGTCTGCTCGGCACGGATGACCTCGACCAGCTTGAGCACCGGCACCGGGTTGAAGAAGTGCATGCCCACCACCCGCTCGGGACGCTCGCAGACGGCGGCGAGCCGGGTCAGCGACAGCGAGGAGGTGTTGGAGGCCAGGATGGCGTCGTGGCTCAGCCGGCTCAGGTCGCGGAACAGCTTCTCCTTGAGCGCCGGCTGCTCGGGGGCGGCCTCGATGATCACCTCGCAGTCGCGCAGGGCATCCAGGGCGGTGGTGGTATCCAGGCGCGACAGGGCGGCGTCCTTGTCGGCCTCGGCCAGCTTCTCCTTGGCCACCAGCTTGCCCAGGCCCTTGTCGATGGCCCCGTGGGCACGCTCGAGCTGCTCGTCGGCCACGTCGTAGAGCTTGACGGTGAAGCCGCTGGTGACCAGGACCTGGGCGATGCCCTGGCCCATGGTGCCGGCGCCGACCACGCCGATCGGTTGTTGGCTCATTGCACTCTCCTTGATTTCGAAAGACTCACTGCTTGCGCGCTTCGTCGCGCAACACGAACTTCTGGATCTTGCCGGTGGAGGTCTTGGGCAGCTCGCTGAAGATCACCGTCTTCGGTGCCTTGAAGTGCGCCAGGTGCGCTCGGCAGTGGTCGATGATCTGCTGTTCGGTGACCTCGTCATAGCCGACCTTGAGCTTGACGAAGGCGCAGGGGGTCTCGCCCCACTTCTCGTCGGGCTTGGCCACCACCGCGGCCTCCTCCACCGCCGGATGCGAATAGATACAGTCCTCCACCTCGATGGTGGAGATGTTCTCGCCGCCGGAGATGATGATGTCCTTGGAGCGGTCCTTGATCTCGATGTAGCCGTCCGCATGCCACACGGCCAGGTCGCCGGTATGGTACCAGCCGCCCTCCAGGGCCTGCTCGGTGGCCGCCTCGTTCTTGAGGTAGCCCTTCATCACGTTGTTGCCGCGCATCAGGATCTCGCCGATGGTCTGGCCATCCTTGGGCACCGGCTCCAGGGTGTTGGGATCGGCCACGCAGAGCGCCTCCAGCATGTGGTAGCGCACGCCCTGGCGAGACTTGAGCCTGGCACGCTCCTCCATGGGCAGCTCGTTCCACGCCTCGCGCCAGGCGCAGGAGGTCACCGGGCCATAGACCTCGGTGAGGCCGTAGACGTGGGTCACGTCGATGCCGAGTGTCTCCACGCCAGCGATCACCGAGGCGGGCGGCGCCGCCCCCGCGGTGGTGACCTTCACCGGGTGCTCGAAGTCGCGCTTGTCGGCGTCCGGCAGGTTGACCAGGCCGTTGAGCACGATGGGTGCGCCGCTGAAATGGCTGACCTGCTCGTCGGCGATCAGGTCCATCACCTTCTTCGGCTCCACCTTGCGCAGACAGACGTTGGTGCCGGCGGCGGCGGCGATGGTCCAGGGGAAGCACCAGCCGTTGCAGTGGAACATCGGCAGGGTCCAAAGATAGACCGGATGGTGGGGCATCGCCCACACCAGGATATTGCTGACGGCATTCAGGTAGGCACCGCGGTGGTGGTAGACCACGCCCTTGGGCTTGCCGGTGGTGCCGGAGGTGTAGTTCAGCGAGATCGCCTGCCACTCGTCCTCGGGCAGCCGATAGGGATAGGCCGGGTCACCCTCGGCGAGCAGCGCCTCGTACTCGAGCTCGCCGATGGCGCGTCCCTCGGCCATGAACTGCTTGTCCGCCACGTCGATGATCAGCGGCTTGCGCTCGAGCCTGCTTACCGCCTCCTCGATCACGTCGGCAAACTCCGGATCGACGAGGATCGCCTTCGCCTCGCCGTGCTCGAGCATGTAGGCGATGGCCTCGGCGTCCAGGCGGATGTTGAGGGTGTTGAGCACGCAGCCGGCCAGCGGCACGCCGAAGTGGACCTCGAACATCGCCGGCACGTTGGGCAGCATCGCCGCCACCGTCTCGCCGGCGTGGATGCCGCGCTGCTCCAGCGCCGAGGCGAGCCGCCGGCAACGCTCCCAGGTGGTGGCCCAGTCGCGTCGGATCTCGCCGTGGACCACCGCCGGATAGTCCGGATAGACCGAGGCGGTGCGCTCGATGAAGGTCAGCGGCGAGAGCGCCACGAAATTGGCGGGGGTCCTGGGCAGGCCCTGCTCGAAGATGCTCTGGCTCATGGGGAGGCTCCGTAAAGTGGCGGTGAGCGCGGAAGAAGGGGCCGCCGTCGGAACAGGGCCGGCGGCGGGTCGATCAGTGGGCTGAGGCATCGAAGGCAGCGAGGCTGGCCATGCCGGCCTCGATCACCGCGCGCTGGGCGCGGCCCACCGGCAGCCACTGGCGGATAGCGTAGTCGGCGCCCTGGCGCTTCGCCGTATAGAAAGGATCGTCGCTGCCGGCATCGATGGCCGCGCTGGCCTTGAGCGCCGCCCGGCCCATCTGCCAGGCGCACAGCACGTGTCCGGCGAGGCTCAGGAAAGGAGTGGCGTAGGCCTGGACGGCATCGGCGCCGCGCTCGGGGTCGGCGCCAGCCTCGAGCACCGCGACCATGGCGGCGCGCAGGTCGGCGGCCCCGGCGGCGAGCCCTTCGCCGAGAGGCACCAGCTCGGTGGTCGCCGAGAGCGCCCGGGCGGTACCTTCGACCTCGTCGATCAATGCGGACAGGGCCGCCCCGCCGTCGCGCTGCAGCTTGCGGCCAGCCAGGTCCAGGGCCTGGATGCCGTTGGTGCCCTCGTAGATGGGCGCAATGCGGGCGTCGCGCAGCAGCTGGGCGGCGCCGGTCTCCTCGATATAGCCCATGCCGCCATGTACCTGCACGCCCAGCGAGGCGATCTCCACGGCCTGGTCGGTGGAGAAGGCCTTGACCACCGGGATCAGCACATCGACCTTCGCCTGGGCCGTCTTGCGATCGTCCTCGCTGCCTCCATGTCGGGCCACATCGAGCTGTGCGGCGCAGGTGAGCGCCAGGGCGCGCAGGGCATCGGTGCGGGCGCGCATGGAGAGCAGCATGCGACGCACATCGAGGTGGTCGCTGATCGAGCAGTCATTGCGGCCGGAGCGCGGGCTGCGTCCCTGGGTACGATCCAGGGCGTAGGCGAAGGCGTGCTGGCAGGCGCGTTCGGCCACGCCGATGCCCTGGATCCCCACCTTGTGGCGCGCCTCGTTCATCATGGTGAACATGTGGTTGAGGCCGCGGCCCTCCTCGCCCACCAGGTAGCCGATGGCGCCGTCGGTCTCGCCGAAGCTCAGGGTGCAGGTGGGCGAGCCATGGATGCCCAGCTTGTGCTCGATGGAGGCGCAGGTGACGTCGTTGCGCGCCCCCAACGCGCCGTCGGATTCGACCAGAAACTTGGGCACCAGGAACAGCGAGATTCCCTTGTTGCCCTCCGGGGCGTCGGGCTTGCGTGCCAATACCAAGTGGATGATGTTCTCGGCGGCGTCGTGCTCGCCCCAGGTGATATAGATCTTCTGGCCGAACAGGCGATAGTGGTCGCCCTCTTCATCGGGGCAGGGAACGGCGCGGGTACGTACCTTGGAGAGGTCCGAGCCGGCCTGGGGCTCGGTGAGGTTCATGGTGCCGGTCCAGCTGCCCTCGACGAGCTTCGGCAGGTAGATGGCCCGCTGCTCGTCGCTGCCGTGGTGGGCCAGGGCCTCGATGGCACCGGCGGTGAGCATCGGGCACAGGCCCAGCGCCATGTTGGCGCCGTGAAGCATCTCCTGCACTGAGCTTGCCACCACCTCGGGCAGCCCCTGGCCGCCCAGCGCCTCACTGACGCCAATGCCGTTCCAGCCGCCCTCGGCATAGGCCCGATAGGCCTCACTGAAGCCGTCGGGGACGGTCACGCCGCCGTCATCGCGGCGCCTGCAGCCCTGGTGGTCGCCGCTGGCGTTGAGCGGCGACCACACCTCGCCGGCCAGCCTGGCGGCCTCCTCCAGCACGGCCTCCACCAGGTCGGGACTGGCCTCCTCGAAGCCGGGCAGGGCGAGCGAGCCATGCTCGAGCATCTCTTCCAGCACGAAGCGGATGTCGCGGACGGGGGCGGCATAGGGGGTCATGGGTCACCTCGGGGAAAAATGATAGCAACGATAGTAGATTCACTACTTTTCGTTAACCATTAGTCCTAAGTCGACCCCTGAGGCGAACGGGCCCGCTGCAGGGCAGCGGGCTCGATGATGGCGACCGGCGGAGGGGAGCTCAGGGACGCGAGATATTGCCCAGGGCGGCCTCCTCGGGCGTCGGCTCGTCGTCGTAGTAGGCGATGTGCGGCTCGTCGGGCGGCGGTGGGCCGACCAGCGGCTCGGCCACCGCCACCTCGGGCACAGCCCCGGAAAGGTCCTCGACATGCTCGTGCTCGATGGCCCCCTGCAGCAGCTCCTCGGTGACGGAGAGCTCGGCCCCTGCCGCCGACATGGGCGTGCTGGGCGAGAAGCGGGCCACCGGCACCGGCGCCGGGCGCACGCTGCGCCGCCAGCCGAAGAAGGCCACCAGGAACAGGCCCAGGGCGCCAAAGGCCCAGAACAGGCCGGCATCGCCTAGCAGGCTCATCACCGGCGAGACCAGCGGCGGGCTCAGCGCCGAGCCGATGGCGTTGATCAGCAGCAGGCCCTGGCTCATGCGCACCAAGGCACCGGCCGGGGCGCGGTCGGCGGCGTGGCCCACCGCCACCGGATAGAGCGAGAAGACGCCCCCGCCGAGCAGGAACAGCAGCCCGGCGAGGATCCAGGCGCTGATCGGCAGCCACAGCACCGCCGCGGAGATGAGGGTGCAGAAGGCGCCGATCAGGATCAGCACCAGCTGCCGATCGTGGCGGTCCGACCAGCGCCCTACCGGGTACTGCAGCAGCATGGCCCCGAGCACCACCACCGCCATCATCTGGCCGATCCGGTCGACCGAAAGGCCGGTACGCTGAAGGTAGAGCGGCAGCAGCGAGTAGACGGCGGCCACTGCCAGCCCCGAGCCGAAGCTGCCCATTACCCCGGTGGGGGTCAGGGTGATCAGGCGCAGCGGCGAGAGCGGCTCGGCCTTCTCGATCAGCGGCGAGACCCGCGGGATCATCGCCATGGGCAGCACCGAGAGCGAGGCCAGCATGCCGATCACCATGAACGATGCCGCACCGCCCATGGCCTCGGTGACCCCGAGCAGCAGCTGGCCGAGCACACCGGCGGCATACAGCGAGATCATGTAGAGCGCCAGCAGGCGGCCGCGAACCTTGGCCTCGCCGGAGGCCAGCAGCCAGCTCTCGATCACCAGGTAGACGCCCACCGTGGCCCAGCCGCCGATCAGGCGCAGGCCGAACCAGGCCCAGGGTTCAGCCACCAGCCCCTGCAGCAGCACGGTCACCGCCACCAGCGAGGCGAAGCTGCCGTAGGCGCGGATATGGCCGATGCGCAGCAGCAGCCGGTCATTGAGCATGGCGCCCAGCGCC
Organism: Halomonas gemina; assembly: GCF_023554995.1. Lineage (GTDB taxonomy): Bacteria > Pseudomonadota > Gammaproteobacteria > Pseudomonadales > Halomonadaceae > Halomonas > Halomonas gemina. The sequence goes on along the minus strand of NZ_JAMJPK010000004.1, from coordinate 37,945 downwards.
AGGCCGATGAAGTAGGCCGAGGAGACCCAGCCGATCACCACCGGCGACTCGCCGGCGGCGTCCAGACGCAGGGTGATCACCGTGGCCAGGAAACCGTTGCCGATCCCGAGGATGAAGAGCCCCAGCAGGGGCGCCAGGGCCATGGCCAGCAGTTGCCGCGACATGAAGGGGCCTCACAGCAGCAGGTGAAAACGAGAAGGGTGGCAGAAAGTGCCGGAGAGCGCCCGGGAGGCGGGGTGGGGAGCGATTCCGGGCGCGAAAATCATACTCCCGGCCGGCGGCGAGTCAATCGATTTGTTGCCGCCGCTCGCCTGCCAAGACTATCGTTCACCGTGCGCCAGGACCGCGGGCGATGTTCCTGGACGTGCCCTCTCAGGGCTTCTGCAGCAGCGCCACGTCCGGCGCCGGAAACTCGACATGCATGTCCAGGTGGCTGGCCAGCCACATGAAGGTCGCCTCGCTGAAGAACGCCACATGGGTAGGATCGAGGATGTAGTGCCAGCGAGTGAAGGCGTCATGGTCGGTGACGCGCTTGGTCATCAGCCCCAGCCAGCCTCCCGGGGGCAGCAGGGCGACCAGCCTCGCCAGTTCCCGGCCCGGTTCGAAGAGGTGCTCGACGACCTCGCTGGCGGTGATGAAATCGTAGGTCCCGGCCAGCACCGAGCGGTCCGGCGCATAGACGGGGTCGTAGATCGCCATGGGGTGGCCCGCCTCCTCGAACATCACCGACAGCGTCGGCCCCGGCCCCGAGCCGAAGTCGAGCCCTCGCGCGCCGGGTGGGAGCCGTTCATGCAGGGGGGCAAAGAGCCGCGACAGGAAGCGCCGGTAGCCCAGGTCGTGTGGCGAGTTCTCGTGCTGGTCGTAGACCGCCCTCTCCTCTTCTGGCCCGAGCCGCTGCTCGGGCGGCACGAACACCAGCGCGCAGTGTCGGCAGCGGTGGTAGTCGCGTCGGCCGTCACGGTGAAAGTGTCCGGTGTCGATGGACGCACATAGCGGACAGGTCAGCATCATCGTATCCTCTGTGCCAGAACAAGCTCCCCCAGGATTCACCCGCTCTCTCCAGAACCCCGCAAGGAGACCCGAATGCTGTCAGGTCTGGACCACCTGGTCATCACCGTGACCGACATTTCCCGTGCCGTGGACTTCTACTCACGGGTGCTGGGACTGGAAGTACGCTACCGCGACGGCGAGCGCGTCGACCTGTTGCTGGGCGACATCGCCCTGCGCCTGCACTGGACCGCCACCGACGTCACCCCCCGGGCCGCCACGCCAACCCCCGGCAGCCTGGACCTCTGCCTGCGCAGCCTGCTGCCGCTCGAGGAGGTCCAGCGACACCTGGAGGCGCTGGGGGTCGAGGTGGAGCTCGGCCCGGTGACCCGCCAGGGTGCCACCGGCGAGATCACCTCGCTCTACCTGCGCGACCCGGACGGCAACCTGCTGGAGATCAGCCGCCCCATGAAGCCCTAGGAGCCTGCCGGACCCAGGCCCGGTGGCATTGTCGCCTTCGACCGGTATGATTGGCCCCAACCACTTGCTCTACAGGGACGCGCCATGAACGACCAGCCGCCTCAGGACGACGACCGAGCCATCACCGAACGGGGTCCCGCCCCCGACACGACCATTCCCATCGTGGTGTACGTGCTGCACCTGGCCGGCATGGTCACCGGCGGCCTCACCTCGCTGGTCGGCGTGGTGATCGCCTATGTCTACCGTGGCAACGGGCCGGTCTGGCTCGACGAGCACTATCGCTACCAGATCCGCACCTTCTGGATCGCCCTGCTCTACTTCGGCATTTCCGGCCTGCTGACCCTGGTCCTCATCGGCTTTCTCACCTGGCTGGCCGCGGTGGTGTGGCTGGTAATCCGCTGCGTGAAGGGGCTCAAGGCCCTCAACGAGCGCCGCGCGCCGGACAACGTGGACACCTGGTGGCTCTGATCCATGGCCACAGGTAAGTCCCGCTCGAGCACCCTCCAGGCCCGCGCCATCGCCACCCTGTGGCGCAGCCTCGCCGGTCGTCGCCTTTCCAGCCTGTGGCGAATGGCCCGACTGGTCGGCCCGCTGGTGGAGCGGCTTAGCCGCCGGGAGCGCCGGGTCACCCGCGCCAACCTGTATGAGGTCTACCCCTCGCGCAGCGACGCCGAACGCCGCGAGCTCTCCCGGCAGAGCCTGACCCACTCCACCGCCACCATGCTCGAGCTGGGCTTCGCCTGGATGGGCGCCCCCGAGCGGGTCGAAGCCGCGATCCTCGAGGTCCATGGTCGCGAGCTGCTCGACGGGGCCCGCGCCGAGGGGCGCGGCGTCATCGTGCTCGCCCCCCACTTCGGCAACTGGGAGGTGCTCAACTTCTGGCTCTCCGGCCACTTCCCCTTCACCGCCATGTACGAGCCCCCCAAGCTCGCCCCGCTGGACCCGATCATCCGCCAGGGCCGCGAACGCCGTGGGGCGCATCTGGTGCCCACCAACCCGCGTGGCGTGGCCGCCCTGCTCAAGGCGCTCAAGCGCTGCGAGGCCGTGGGCATCCTGCCCGATCAGGAGCCGAGCTGGGGCAGCGGCGTCTTCGCGCCCTTCTTCGACCGCCCCGCCTACACCGCCACCCTGCTGCCCAAGCTGGTGGCGCGTACCGAGGCGCGAGTCGTTACCGGGGTGGCGCTGCGCCTGCCCGGCAAGGGCTTCGCCCTGCATTTCCTGGCCGCTGACGAGCGGGTCTATGCCCCCGACGAGGCCACCTCGGCCACCGGCGTCAATGCCAGCGTGGAGGCCGCCATCGCCCTGGACCCGGCCCAGTACCAGTGGGAGTACAAGCGCTACCGCAAGACCCCCGAGGAGGCCGAGGGTCGCCCGGACTTCAAACGCTTCCGGCTCTACTGAGCGATCCGATCACTCCCGCCCATAGCAATCGTCCAGGCGAACGATGTCGTCCTCGCCCAGATAGCTGCCGGACTGCACCTCGATCAGTTCCAGCGGAATCAGGCCGGGGTTCTCCAGGCAGTGCACCCGCCCCACCGGGATGAAGGTCGAGGCGTTCTCGCCCACCAGGAAGACCTCCTCGTCCAGGGTGACCCGGGCCATGCCGCTGACTACCACCCAGTGCTCGGCCCGATGGTGGTGGAGCTGCAGGGAGAGCCGCGCACCGGGGCGCACCGTGATGCGCTTGACCTGATGACGCGGCCCGGCGTCGACGGCCTGGTAGTGGCCCCAGGGGCGATGCACGATGCTGGTGAACCGGGTCTCTGCCCGACCCTCGGCCTCCAGCCGCTCGACCAGGCCCCGCAGCTGCTGGCTGCGGGCGCGCTCCGCCACCAGCACGGCATCATCGGTCTCGACGATCACCAGGTCCTCTACCCCCAGGGTGGCCACCAGCCGCGAATCGGCATGCACCAGCAACCCACGGCTCTGCTCGCAGACCACGTCGCCGCGCAGGGCGTTGTCGTCGGCATCACGAGGCAGCGCCTCCCAGAGGGCCTGCCAGGAACCGATGTCGCTCCAGCCGGCGGCCAGCGGCACCATGGCCGCTCGGTCGGTACGCTCCATCACCGCCACATCGATGGAGCCGGCGGGACTCTCCCGGAAGGCCCGCGCCGACGGCCGCAGGAAGTCGAGGTCGACCACCGCCGCGTCCATGGCGTCCCGACAGGCCGCCAGCATGGCGGGGGCAAAGGCTTCCAGGGCATCCAGATAGTCATCGGGACGCAGCACGAAGATGCCGCTGTTCCAGAAATGGTCATCGGCCGCCAGGAAGCGCTCGGCGGTGGCGAGGTCGGGCTTCTCCACGAAACGCGCCACCGCATGGCCCGCTTCGCCCAGCGCCTCACCGGCCTGGAGATAGCCATAGCCGGTTTCGGCACGAGTCGGCACCACCCCGAAGGTCACCAGGTGACCTGCACCGGCCAGCCGTGCCGCCGGCCCCAGGGCCACGCGGAAGGCCTCATCGTCTGCCAGGTGATGGTCCGACGGCAGGACCAGTAGCGGTTCACTGCGCTCCTGGCGGCGCGCCAGCAGGGCAGCCAGTGCGATCGCCGGGGCCGTGCCGCGACCCTCGGGCTCGAGCAGCAGGGTCGCCTGCTCGACCCCCGCCTGGCGGAGCTGCTCGGCGGCGAGGAAGCGATGCTCCTCTTGGCAGATGACGATGGGAGCGGCCATGCCGAGCCCCTCGAGACGGGCCAGGGTGTTGGCCAGCAGGCTGCCCTCGCCTTCCAGCGACAGGAACTGCTTGGGCCGCTGCCGGCGCGACAGCGGCCAGAGCCGCACGCCATTGCCGCCAGCCAGGATCACGGGGGTGAACAAGGGCAAGCCTCCTTCGTGGTTCAGGAACTCGATGGCGCCAGCAGCTCGAGGGAGAAGTCGACATGGACCTCATGCTTCACCGTGCCCTCGGTGCGCCAGGCACCGCGTCCCATGTCGAAATCGGTGCGGTCCAGGGTCAGGCGTCCGTCAACATTGACCCGCTCGCCCTGCCGCGTCCAGCTCGCCGGCACCGTCAGCGGATGGGTGTCCCCGCGCAGCTCGAGTTCGCCCTCGATGCGCAGTTCGCCCTCGGCCGGTGCCTGGATGTCGGTACTGCGAAAGACGATCTCGGGGTAGGTCTCGACGTCGAACCAGTTACGCCCGTGCAGCATGCCATCGACGATGTCGTTGCCGCCCGTGATGCTGTCCGATCGAAGGGTCAGCACCAGCTGCCCCTGGCCAGGCTGATCCAGGTCTCCCTCAAGGTCGACCTCGAAGTCCTCGACACGGGTCACCGCTTCGCGGCCGTCGGCGGTGCCGATCAGTTCGATTCGGCTCGCGTCCCGGTCCAGCTCCCAGGCCTCGGCCATGGAAACGGCCATCAGCCCGGCAAGGCCGGACAGCAGGGCGGCCGATGTGGTTCGCGCTGTCCTCGGTGTAGGTCGTGGCATCTTGCCTCCCGGGCCATCCGGCCCTCGGTCAGGGGGTCGTGAGAGGGGCGCCCGGCGCTTCATCAGCGCCGAAGGCCTCATGGAGCCAGCCGCGCAGCGCCTCCTGGCCTGGCAGCTCGCCATCGGGGTAGCGGTCGGGGCGTGGCGGCCGGGTGCCGGACACGAAGCCCCGCGCCAGGAAGGGGTCGAGCAGGCGGGCATCGCCGCTGATTACATGGACCGGGACACCACCGCTGGCGTTGTCGCCGGTGATCAGGGGCGCCGCCTGGTGATCCCCCAGCAGGATCACCAGGGTCTGGTCGTCCACGAAGTCCTCGGCCCAGCGGATGCTGGCCCCCAGAGCATAGTCCAGCGACCTGGCGTAGTGATCGCGTACCCGTTCCAGGTCCTGCCAGAGTTCGTCGGGTGACTCGCCGGCGTCTTCCCAGCGCGCAAAGACGCGGCCATCGCCGATCGCCCCCCAGTCATCGAGCACCGGGAGGATGGGGGTCCAGGGCGCATGGCTGCTGATCAGCGCAATCTGGGCGAAGAGCGGCGCCGCGGCGCCCTGGCGGATCCGCTGCTCGAAATGGTGCAGGGTATATTGGTCGGGCATGGTCACCCAGTTCAACGGTGGGCCGGCATAGTCGAGGTCCGCGGCGGCGTGGATCTCGTCGAACCCGTAAGCGCGGCCCTCCGGCCAGGCCATGGTGATGGCCGGCATCACCGTGAGGGTGCGGTGGCCGGTAGCGCGGAAGTCGTCCACCAGGGTGGTGCGCTCGCTCTCCAGCATCAAGCGGTACCAGAGCGAATTGTCGACCCGCAGGCCGCTCAGCGCCGTGGCATGCGCCAGCCATGACTGGCCGCCGCGGATCGGCGAGTCGAGAATGCCGGAGGCCACCGACAGGTCGGCGGCAGCGAAGCGCTCGGCCATGTCGTCGAGGCGCGGGCCCAGAACCCGGGCGTAGGGAGCATCGAACAGCGCCGATATGCCATAGGACTCCACGAAGACCAGCACCACATCGCGTCCGGCAAGCCCCGGCAAGGCGGTGACCCTGGCGGGCGAGGCCGTCATCCGCTCGGCAAAGTCGCGGTGGGCGCGGCGCGTCTCGACCAGTTGCCGCCCCTGGAAGTGCAGGGTGTCGAGCAAGGGCGTTCGGGCCACCGCTAGCGGGCGGTGATGCTGGAGCTCGGCGGCGATCAGCGCACCGCTTGCCACCAGCATCACCAGGGCACCGGCCAGCGCTCGGCCGCTGCGCGCGGCGACCTGCAGGCTCGCGACCATCCTTGCCAGCAACCAGGCCGCGAGTACCAGCAGGACCATGGCCAGCAGGGTGACCAGGCCGGCCAAAGGAAATCCCAGATTGCCCTCGAGCAGGTGAAAGACGGAACGCAGCAGGGGAAGGTCCAGATAGAGGTTCAGGGGGCGCCCGAACGTCAGCTGCGTCGCCACCTCCCCCAGGCCGACCAGCAGGAACGCCATGACCAGGGCCGACACCAGCCAGCGCAGTCCGGCAAACAGGCCGGCCGACGGCAACAGTGCCAGCAGCCCTGCCAGCAGGAGGGCCTCCAGGGCAATCCAGCGGGGGGCCAGCTCGCCATGCAACAGCCATACTGGTGCCAGCAGCACGCCATTGAGCAGCGCAAGGGACAGGAACCAGCAGAGGCGAGAACGAAATGGCATGAGCAATCACCCGGGTCAGATGGACCACCAAGCTCTCATTGTATAATCTTTGTATAGAGATATCGTTGCAACTTGCCACCGATCCTGTTGTCACCCCACCGGGAGATGCGACTCAAGGAGGATCATGCCATGTCCCCATCAGGGTGGCTGGCCGCCGGCCTGCTCATCGCGGGAATCACGCCTGCGACCTGGGCCGAGCCCGACCCGGACCTGCCCGGCGTCTTCGAGGAGGCGACCGACCGCGCGCGCCAGCTCGCGGCGTCCCCCTATGATGAGCAGGCCGGCGACCTGCCCCAGGCACTGCGCGACATCGACTACGATGTCTACCGCTCGATCCGCTTTCGCCCGGAAGCCGCCCTCTGGCAGGACGAGGCGCTGTTCTCGGTACAACTCTTCCATTCCGGTTTCCTGTTCGAGCGGCCGGTGCGCCTGCACCTGGTCGAGGAGGACGGACGGCACGACCTACCGTTCCAGTCGTCCTTCTTCCGCTACGATGGTGCCGCCGCTCCCCTGGCGGAGGAGGACCTGAGTGGCGCGGGGTACGCGGGCTTTCGCCTCCACTATCCCCTCAATCGCGAGGACTACCATGACGAGTTCCTGGTCTTCCAGGGTGCCAGCTATTTCCGGCTGGTGGGACGTAACCAGGGCTATGGCCTCTCGGCCCGCGGGCTGGCCATCGATACGGCCTCCTCCGGCGGGGAAGAGTTCCCGGCCTTCAGGGAATTCTGGCTGTTAAAGCCCGACCCCGAAGCGCCCCGTATCGACATCGTCGCACTGCTCGACAGTCCCTCGCTGGCCGGCGCCTACCATTTCCGGGTGCACCCCGGCGAGCAGATCGAGGTGGAGGTCGAGGCCCGGCTGTTCGCCCGCCGCGACGTCGAGAAGCTGGGCATCGCCCCGCTGACCAGCATGTTCATGCACGGCGACGTCAGCCCCTACCCGGCCGACGACTTCCGGCCCCGGGTGCATGATTCCCAGGGCCTGCTGATGCAGACCCATGCCGGGGAGTGGATCTGGCGCCCCCTGAACAATCCGCGTGAGCTGCGCATCACCCGCCTGCAGGACGAGAATCCGGCCGGCTTCGGCCTGGCCCAGCGCGACCGGGACTTCGACAGCTACCTGGACATGGAGTCGCGCTACGAGCGCCGCCCCAGCCACTGGATCGCCCCGCTCGGCGACTGGGGGCCGGGCAGCGTGGAGCTGGTCGAGATCCCCAGCGACTCGGAGACCAACGACAACATCGTCGTCTACTGGGTCCCCGAGCAGCCGCTCGAGGCCGGTGAGTCACGTACCTATCGCTACCGGCTTGCCACCTTCGATGCCCAGCGTCCCGAGCAGACCCTGGCCAGCGCCGTACGCACCCGACAGGGCTGGGGGGCCGTGCCGGGCCAGAGCGACCCACCGCCTCGCAGCCTTCGCCAGTTCGTGGTCGACTTCCAGGGGGGTGAGCTCTCGAGCCTCGACGCCACTCATCCGGTCGAGGCCGAGCTCGAGGTCTCGAGCGGCGAGGCCCGACAGCTGATGGTGCAACGCCTTCCCGACGGCGACACCTGGCGCGCCTCCTTCCGGATACAACCCGAGGGGGAGACTCCCGTGGACATGCGTCTCAAGCTGTCGCTGCGTGACGCGCCCATCAGCGAAACCTGGAACTACGTCTGGAATCCCGATGAACTGCGCTGATCGCTCCCCCCGGGTGCCATGGCTGGCCGCACGTCAAGCGGGTATCGCCCTGCTGGTGCTCGCCACGACCGCCATGGGCAGCTGGGCCATGTTCGAGATCCTGCGCGTCAACGGCGTCACGGCGCTGCAGGGTATCGTTTTGGGCCTGTTCGTGATCACCTTCGGCTGGATCACCATCGCCTTCTGGACGGCCATTATCGGCTTCCTGCTGCAGCTGGCTCGCCGCGACCCCCTGACCCTGGCCCGCCTCGCTCGCCGGCCGCCGGCGAGCGATCCCGGCGAGCACCATACGGCCCTGGTGATGCCCATCTATAACGAGGACCCCGAGCGCGTTGCAGCGGGCCTGGAAAGCAGCTGCCGGTCGCTGCTCGAACAGCCCCACGCCCGAGGGTTCGAGGTGTTCGTGCTCAGCGATACCCGGGACGATGCGATCGCCCGCCGGGAACGAGCCGCCATCGCCGGCCTGCAACAGCGACTGTCACCCGAACTTCCGATCCACTATCGTCGCCGCGAAGACAACCTGGGCCGCAAGGCCGGGAACCTGGCGGAGTTCTGTCGCCGCTGGGGCGGTCGCTACGACTACCTGGTCGTGCTGGACGCGGACAGCCTCATGGGGGGCGCGACCCTGGTATCGCTGGTGGCCGCCATGCAGGCCAATCCCAGGATCGGCCTTATCCAGACGGTACCGATCCCGGTTCGCTCGGCAAGCGTGTTCGGTCGCTTCACGCAGTTCGCCGCCGCGCTGCACAGCCCTCTACTCGCCACCGGGCAGTGTTTCTGGCAAGGGCATGCCGTGAACTTCTGGGGACACAACGCCATCCTGCGCACCCAAGCCTACATGGCCAGTTGCGGCCTGCCAGAGCTTCCCGGCAAGCCGCCGCTGGGCGGCGAGATACTCAGCCACGACTTCGTCGAGGCGGCGCTGATGCGACGGGCCGGCTGGGAGGTCCACCTGGATGTCCGTCTCGGCGAAAGCTTCGAGGAAGTGCCCAGCAATATCCTCGAGTTCGCCAAGCGCGACAGGCGCTGGATCCAGGGCAACCTGCAGCATCTTCGGCTGCTCACCGCCACCGGCCTTCACCCCATGAACCGCCTCCACTTCCTGTTCGGGGCGCTGGCCTACCTGACCTCACTGCTGTGGGGACTGATGCTGGTGGTCGGCACCGTGGACGCCATCGGCCGGGCCCAGGGTCGCCATGACTTCTTCAGTGCCGGCTACCAGCTCTTTCCCGACTGGCCCATCGCCACGCCCGACCTGATCATGCCCCTGCTCATCAGCACGGCGGTGGTACTGCTGCTGCCGAAGGTACTGGGGTTCCTGCTGGCCTTCATTCAGCGGCCCGCCGCCTTCGGCGGCCGGGCACGGCTGCTGGCAAGCACCCTGCTGGAGATCGCCATCGCCATCCTGATCGCCCCCCTCATGATGCTGCTGCACAGCTGGTTCATCCTGAGCGTGCTCAGTGGCCAGAAGGTGAGCTGGGACGCCCAGGTCCGCGAAGGGCGGTCGGTGCCCTGGCGGGATGCGCTGCGCCACACCTGGCTCGCGACCCTGATCGGCGCACTTTGGGCCTGGTCGACCTACCTGCTCGCCCCGCTGTTCTTCTGGTGGCTCTCCCCGGTCTGGCTGGGCCTGCTGATGGCGGGGCCCCTGGTCAAGCTGACCAGCAGCCTCACCCATGGCCGCAGGCTCTACCGCGCCGGCCTGCTGAGGGTACCGGCGGAGGTGGCGCCCACCGCCGTCCTGCAGCGGCTGGCCACGGCCTCGCCGAGCCAACCCGAGGCCCGCCTGGCCCCCCCACCGCCGGAGCATCCCGGCGAGATGCCGGTACAGTCGTTCTCTACCTGGCCGCCGGTGGCAAAAACGCCCTCCTCCAGGCCCGCCCAGCCGCCGACGGCCCTGGCGAACACCGACCCGAGGACGAAACGCGAATGACGCACACCGAAGGCCCTGGCATGTCCACCCCGCTGGTCGCGGCGACCCGCCGATTGTCACGCGGCCTGGGACTGGCTCGCTCGCTGGTCATCTACTGGCGGCCGGGACGCCAGCGGGCCCTGCAGCGGCTCTATGCCGACTTCGTCGGGCCCGGCGACCTGGCGTTCGACATCGGTGCCCATCTGGGCGATCGCACCGCCGCCTTCCAGGGGCTGGGCGCCCGAGTGGTCGCGCTGGAGCCCCAGCCGGCCCTGTTTCTCTGGCTGAAGCGCCTGGTGGGACGGCGCCGGGGTGTCACCCTGCTGCCCAGCGCCGCCGGAGCGGCACCCGGCGAGGCCGAGCTGGCGGTGAGCGAGGCGACACCGACCGTCTCCACCCTGGCCCACAAATGGCGCCGCGAGATCGCCGAACGTAACCCCGGCTTTCGCAAGGTACGCTGGGAAGGCCGCCAGCGAGTCCCCGTGACCACCCTCGACAGGCTGATCGCCGACCATGGGCTGCCGCGCTTCTGCAAGATCGACGTGGAGGGCTTCGAGGCCGAGGTCCTGGCCGGGCTTACCCAGCCCATCGAAGGGGTCTCGGTGGAGTTCGTCGCCGGTGCCCTGGACGTGGCCGACCGCTGCGTGGTGCGGCTGGCCGGGCTGGGCGACTACCGCTTCAACGCCATCGCCGGCGAGGGCCGGCGGTTCGCGTGGACGACGTGGCGCTCGGCGGCGGCCACGCGTGAGTGGCTGGCCGAAGGCGCCGACGGCCTGGCCTCGGGCGACCTCTACGCACGGCGTATCGACGACCGACACGACACGGAGCGCAATGGCCCATGAGTGATCTCCCCCCTTGCCCCCGTTGGCGGGATCTCACCCGTCATGAGATCTCGACCCTGCCGCGCACTAGCGTGGCGGTGATGGTGGTGGGCGCCATCGAGCAGCACGGCGCCCACCTGCCGCTCTCCACCGACCTCGATATCGGTGAGGGGCTTCTGGAGGAGGCTCTCACCCACCTGCCCGGGCGCTTCCCTCTGGTGATCCTGCCGCCGATGGCGGTGGGAGCCAGCGACGAGCACCTGAGCTTCCCCGGGACCCTCAGCCTGCCACCGGAGCTGGCCATCGCCACCCTGGAGGCCCATGGCGACGCCGTGGCCCGGGCCGGCCTGCAGCGGCTGGTGCTGCTCAACAGCCATGGCGGCAACAAGGCGGTGATGGACCTGGCCGCCCTGCGACTGCGCCGCCGGCACGGCATGCTGGTGGTCAAGGTCCACTACACCCGAATGCCGCCGCCGGGCACCCTGCCCGCCGAGGAGCTGCGCCACGGGCTCCACGGGGGCGCGCTGGAAACCGCCATGATGCGCCACCTGGCCCCGCACAAGGTGCGCCTCGACCAGCTGGACCACCCGCCCTCGCGGGGTGAGGCGATGGCAGAGCAGGGACTGCTGCTGGGCCCGGAGGGAGAGGCAGCCTTCGCCTGGCTGGCCGAGGACCTGCATCCCGCGGGGGTGGTGGGCAATGCCCGCCTCGGCACGGCCGAACTCGGCCAGCGGCTGGTGGCCCACTACGGCAAGCGCATCGCCCGCATCCTGTGCGAGACCCGGGACATGGCGGTCAATACCTTCCGCCGTCGCTAGCGCTCGTCGCTCTCCGCCCCCCCCCCCCTCACGACCGGGCGGCCGGGCCCTGATCGCCTTCGAACACGGCATCGAGCAGGTGGCCGGCGCGTTCCGACTTGGCGCTGAGGTAGCGCCGATTGTGATCGTTGAGGCTGCCATAGAGCGCCTGGCGCTCGACCACCTCGATACCGCCCTCGGCCAGGGCCGCCACCTTGCCCGGGTTGTTGGTCAGCAGCTGCACGCGACGGATGCCCAGGGCATCCAGCATGTCCACCGCGACCCCGTAGCGTCGCTCGTCCTCACCGAAGCCCAGGATCTGGTCGGCATCCAGGGTGTCCAGGCCGCTGTCCTGGAGGGTATAGGCGCGCAGCTTGTTGGCCAGCCCGATGCCGCGCCCCTCCTGGGCCAGATAGAGCAGCACGCCACCGCCCAGCGCCTGGATGTCGGCCACAGCATTGCGCAGCTGCTCACCGCAGTCACAGCGCAGGCTGCCGAACAGATCCCCGGTCAGGCAGGCCGAGTGCAGGCGCAGCGGCACCGCCGCATCGCCGCTGCCGGGCTCGCCGATCACCACCGCCACGTGCTCGCGCAGGCCATCGGCTTCGCGAAACAGGATGAAGCGACAGTCGAAGGCATCCGCCAGGGGGATCTGCGCCTCGCTGACGCGCTTGAGCATGCCGACACCCCCCTCCAGGCAGTGCTCGGCCTGATCCGAGCGGACCGCAAGCCAGGTGCCCTCCGCCACCCGGGCCTCCACGGCGGGCCGTTGCACCTCGCTGACCCGGGCCACCAGCGCCGCCGGAATCAGCAGCGCCCGGCGCATCAGCGCCAGGGCCGCGCGGTCGGCCGCCTCGGCGGGGGCCAGTGACCGGCGCCAGTCGGCCAGTTCCTCGCGCCCCACCGTCACCTCCGGGGCGATGCCGAAGGCCAGGTCGACCAGCCGCCGCCGACCGGTCCCCTCGGGCAATGGCAGGCGGGCCGAGCCTCGGGCACCCGGCGCCCCCAGGACCGCCAGGCGGTGGTCGCTCAGGACCAGCGAGGGCGTGTCGCCCGCGTAAGTGGCCAATCGCGACACCGACGCCTCACTCGCCCCCTCGATGGCCTGGACCAGCACGCAAGCGTCTCCGGCGCTGACCACCACCGGCAGCCCCCGTCGCAGATCGAAGATGGCCCGTTCAACCTGATGCATGGTGCCCTCCTTGCACGCCTTGTCCCGCCGCGGCGGACTGCGCATGATGAAGTCTTTCCCCTGGCCCGGAGCCCTCATGCCCCCGACCCTGCCCGACACCCTGGACCACGAGACGGCCTGGCAGGCCCTGTGCCGGGCCCGCGAGGGCGCGACCCGCTCCGCGGCGGCAGTTTACAGGGACGGCCCGTTGCAGCTGACGGCCAGCGGATGGACGTCGGAGATCCCCGCGAGCGAGGAGGCCCGGGAACTGCTCGACAACCTGACCCCGCTGGCGATGCATCCCGGCCGCCTGGCCCTGGCCCAGCTCGGCCAGAGCCTGGATGGCCGCATTGCCACCGAGAGCGGACACTCCCACTACATCAATGGTCCCGAGAGCCTGATGCACCTGCACCGGCTGAGGGCCCTGGTGGATGCCGTGGTGGTCGGCGCCGGCACCGCCTGCGAGGACGACCCCCTGCTCACGGTGCGCCACGTCAGCGGGCGCCAGCCGGTGCGGGTGATCCTCGACCCGCGAGGCCGAGCGCCGGCGACGCTGCGCCTGCTGCGCGAGGCCCAGGCCCCCTGCCTCCACCTGGTCGGCGAGCAGGCCGCTATCGCCACACCGGAGGCCAACCACGTCACCCGCCTGCGGCTGCCGCTGGGACCCGACGGCTTCGCCCCCGCTGCCGTGCTCGAGGCGCTTGCCGCTCGCGGGCTCGAGCGCGTGCTGATCGAGGGCGGCGGCATCACGGTATCGAGGTTCCTGGAGGCCGGCGTGCTCGATCGCCTGCACCTGCTGGTGGCACCGCTGCTGATCGGCTCCGGCCGGCCGGGGCTGGCCATGTCGCCCATTGCCACCCTGGAGCAGGCGCGTCGCCCCGCCGCGCGGACCTTCCGCTGCGGGGACGACACCCTCTTTGACCTGGACCTCACCGAGGCGGACCTCAGCCGGCCCTGACCCTTCAGGGTCCGAGGGGCCCGCGTCCGATGGCACGGCGCCGACGCGGCGGCGGACCAGGCCCGGGAGAAACAGCGCACCGGGCAGGCTCGCCAGCAGCACCAGCAGGCCGTAGGCCATCGACACCGCCACCCCCTCGGCCGGCGGCAGCCCGGCCAGCCCCCAGACCAGTGCCGCCGCGCCCTCACGAACGCCCCAGCCGGCCAGCGAGAGCGGGATCAGCATCGCCATCAGCACCGGGGGCACCAGCGACAGCAGCGTGCCCAGCGACAGCGTGACCCCGATCGCCCGGGCCGCGCAGACGAACACCAGGGCATAGCTCAAGACCAGCAGCAGGGAGCCGGCGAGCTGCCGTGGCCAGACCGAGGAGGCCAGCAGACTGCGACGCAGGTCTCTCCCCAGCCCGGCCAGCGCCGCCGGCGGCTGGCGCAGCAGACGGCGCGTCATCGGCACGCCGAGCACGGCCAGCAGCGCGGCGACCAGCAACCAGCCCGGCGAGAAAAGACCGGCCAGCGCCTCGCCGAGCAGCCCCTGCCACAACGGCGACATGGCCACCACCAGCAGGGTCAGCAGCAGCAGCGCCAGCTGGCCGGAGGCGCGTTCGATGATCACCGCCCGCCAGGCGCTGCACCGGCGTCCGCTGGCCCGGGAGTGTCGCCAGGCCCGGGCGGCATCCCCCGCCACCCCGCCGGGCAGCACCTGGTTGAGGAACAGGGCCAGGTAGTACTCCCGCAGCGCACGCCCCCAGCCCAGCGACAGGCCGAGACGGCATGCGGTCAGCCGCCAGCGCCAGGCGGAAAGCAGCACCTGAGGCAGCGTCAAGGCCAGGGCCATCAGGATCCAGCCCGGGGCCAGGGGACCGACCGCGTCGATCACCTCCCCCGGCTCGAGCCACGCCCAGAGCCCGCCCAGCAGCAGCAGGCTGGCCAGTGGCCGCCACAGGCGAGAGGATCGGGTCGGCAACATGGTCACCCTGGACCCGCCGCCGGCCAGGCGAAGAGGTCGCGATGCCCCACCGTCACGCCTAGCTCCCCGGCGAGCATGGCCGCCAGGCGGCGGTCTCGCCAGGCGCCGAGGCGCGTCGCCTTTGTCGGCGTCTCATCGACGGCGGCATCGTGCCAGCCGGTGACCAGGGCCTCGGCCAGAGATCGCCGGGTGGCGTCCCCGGCCGCCAGATGCCAGGGGGTGGCATCGCTCTCCACCCGGAAACCGGCGCCCGCCAGGGTGCTGACCAGCACCGCGGGCGCCTCACCACCCAGCGCGGGCCCCAGGCCCTTGTCGCGGTACTGATGCGCCTGGAAGAGGGTGCGCACGGCGATGTCCTCGCTGTCATCGACGCGCGCGCCCTGACGGTCCAGGAAGGCCCAGTCGCCGTCCACGCTGAGGGTCAACAGCAGGGCCTGGCCACGGTCCGCGCAGGCGGCCACCAGCGATTCCACCCAGCAGCGGGGCATCAGGTCGAACAGCGCCGAGGCAACCACCAGATCGGCACCGGCGAGCAGTCCCCCATCGATCGGGGCCAGGCCGCGGCATCGGGTCTCGAGGGCCACCGGGGCCCCGGCACTGTCGCGCGGGCGGCTGCCCCGCCGGCGGGCATGGCACAGCAGGCCGGCATCGTGATCGACCAGTCGCCAGCGCTGGGGGCCAGGCAGGCGGGGGGCCAGGAAGCGCAGGTTGCTGCCGCTGCCGCTGCCCAGGTCGACGATGCCATGGGGGGCGGCGCGCGCGTTCAGCCACTCTGCGGCCAGCCCGGTCAGGCGATGGCTCCGCGACCGGGCATCCAGTCCTTCGCGCAGTGCCAGCCACTCCGCGGAGAACAGATCGTGGGCGGTGGTGGCACTCATGACGACAGCCTCCGCTCGCGGCGGGCCGGGTCGCCGATGGGCGCCACGGGGATACCCGCCAGCGCGGCCATGAAGGCCTGCCCCGCCTGTTGCCAATCCGCCAGCCCCTGCCTGGCCTGACCGGCACCGCAGCGCAGGCGGCGCCTGACATCGGCATCGTCCATCCAGCGCGACAGCGCCTCGCGCAGTGCGCGGGCATCACCGGGGGGCACGGCGATGCCCGCCTCGGGGGGCAGGGTATCGGCCAGGGCCCCGCCGGTGGTGGTGATCACCGGTAATCCCCGCGCCAGCGCCTCGGTCACGACCATGCCGTAGCCCTCGTAAAGGGAGGGCAACACGAAGAGATCGGCCCGGTGGTAGGCCGCTGCCAGTTCCGCGGCATCCCGCTCACCGGCCCAGACGATGCGTTCCGTCAGGCCATCCCGACGCGTGGTCTCGAGCAGGCGGGCGGCGTGGGCGGGGTCCCGTGAGTGGCTGCCGATGACCTCGAGGGTCCAGTCGCGTCCCTGCAGCCCGGCCAGCGCCTCCAGCAGGCAGTCATGCCCCTTGCGGGGCGTGAGGGTCGCCACGCAGAGCAGCCGCCAGGGAGGCGTCGGGTCATCGTGGCCCAGGGCGCTGGCCGCGAGCGGAGCCGGCGCGACGCCGGGCTGTGCCACCCGGAGTCGGTCATCGGGGACGCCATACGCCGTCAGGCCCCGGGCGGTGTGGGAACTGGTGACGATCACCCGGCGGGCTGCGGCCAGCGCCCGGGCTTCACTCTCGCGAAACGCCCTCTGCTCGGCGAGGTCGAGGCCGGTCTCGTCGGCCAGGGGGTGATGGACGAGGGCGATGATCCGCAGACGCGCGGCATGTTGCTCGACCTCCTCGGGCAGTCCGCCCATGGCCAGGCCATCGATGACCACCCGGGCAGCGTCGGGAAGCCGCCCCAGGGCAGCCGTCATGCTGCGACGGGCCTTCGGGTCAGCCAACGGGAAACGTCCCTCGAGCCCGACCACCGCGACCCGCCATCCCTGCCGGCGCAGTTCCGTCACCATCCGGGCATCGTAGACATAGCCCCCGGTGCACTGGTCGGGATCACCGGCGACGATCAGCGTCAGCTCTGGCATCACCTCCACGGGCATCGCGTCCTCGGGCATCAAAGCGCACCCTCATAGCTGGCCCAGGCGACATGCGATTCATGCAGGGTCACGCACAGAGAGTCGAGGCCCATGGCGGCCTCACCGAGGTGACCGAGCTGTATGGCCGTGGCAAGACGCTCGAAGACCACCCGCGCCATGAACTCGGTGGTGGTGTTGCGGCCCTGGAACTCCTCCACCTCATCGAGGTTGTGGAAATTGAACTCGGCGAGCACCCGTTTGAGGGCCTCACCGGCCAGGCCGATGTCCACGACCAGGCCGTCATTATCGAGTTCGCGACGCTGGAAGGTGACGTCGACCACATAGGTGGCACCGTGCGTGCGCTGGGCGGGACCGAAGACGTCACCACGGAAGCTGTGGGCGATCATGAAATGGTCCCGAACGTTCAGGCGGTACATGGGGCAAGCTCCTCGCTTCAGGAAAGGGTCGGGTAACGCAGCCGGTGGCAGAGCACGTCGCCTGCGCCGGCGGCCAGGCGCGGCATCACTGCCGGCAGCTCCTGGAAGTCGCTCTCGCCGCTGATCAAGGCGTCGAGGCAGGGCGCGCGCAGCAGGTCCAGGGCCAACGCCAGGCGGCGGCGGAAGTCCCAGCGTGTCGAGCGACCGGCCGCCATGTGCCCGACCTGGCTCGCTTGCAAGGTCAGCCGTCGCGAGTGGAAGGCCTCGCCCAGGGGCAGGGCCACCTCGCCACTGCCGAACCAGCTCATCTCCACCACCCGCGCCTCGTCACCGGCCAGCGCCAGTGCCAGGCGCAGCCCCTCGGGATTGCCGCTGGCATGCACCACCAGGTCATTCTCGTGCCGGGCGGCCGCCGGGAGGGAGAAGTCGAGCCCCAGGGCCTCGGCCAGCGCCGAGCGCCCCGGCACCACATCCACCAGCTGCACCCGGGCCCCGGGAATCGCGGCACACAGCCAGGCCACCAGGGCGCCGACCACACCGGCGCCAACCACGCTGATACGATCGCCTACGCCGGGCGCGGCGTCCCAGACCCCGTTGATGGCCGTCTCCATGTTGGCCGCCAGCACGGCCCGCGCCGCCGGCAGGCCTTCCGGTAGCGGCGTCACGGCGCCCATCGGCACCACGTAGCGGTCCTGGTGCGGATAGAGGCAGAACACCTCTCGCCCGACCAGCGCGGGCTCACCGGCCTCGACCACGCCGACGCTGACGTAGCCATACTTGACCGGCCCGGGGAAATCCCCCTCCTGGAAGGGGGCCCGCATGCGTTGCCACTCGCTTTCCGGTACCCGGCCCTCGAAGACCAGCGACTCGGTGCCGCGACTGATGCCGCTGTAGAGGGTGCGAACGGCCACTTCGCCGGGGCCTGGCGTGGCCAGCGGCTCCTGTCGCAGGGCTCCCTGGCCCGGTGCCAGGGTCCAGAAGGCGGTAGCGGTAGCATGGGGCATGGCAACTTCCGTATCGGGAGTATCAGCGGTCGGCGCAGGAGGTAACGAGACAATGGGCGACATCGATACCGCGGAATCCATGTGACAACGCTGTTGGCGGTATGCTCAATCTTCTACAATATTGATACACGAATACTGAGGCGCACAATGCAGCACTGTCAATCGAGCACTGCATCATGCCAGGAGGCAGGCCATCACCATCAACCGTGACCTTGGCGCAGGCGCCCTGGTCCTGCTGGCCTCGACGGCCCTGCTATGGGCATGGCTCGGTGCAAGCCCCTGGGTGCTCCTGCTCGCCGCCGTCGCCTACCTGGTCATGGCCGGGCTCATCCTGGCAGGCGTGCCCCGCCACTGGGGAGGCCTGGGCCTGGCCAACCGCATCACGCTGTGGCGCGGGACGCTGATCGCCCTGCTGGCCGGCACCCTGGCCGACCCCGGCCTGCTGGCGCAATACGCCGTTCCCCTCGCCGCCCTGGCCCTGCTGGCGCTGGTGCTGGACGGCGTGGATGGCGCGGTGGCGCGCCGCACCTCTACCCAGAGCGAGTTCGGGGCGCGCTTCGACATGGAACTCGATGCCTTCCTGATCCTGGTGCTGTGCCTGGCGCTGCTCTCGCTCGGCAAGGCAGGGCCCTGGGTGTTGGCCATCGGGGCCATGCGCTACGCTTTCGTTATCGCCGGGCTCAAGCTCTCCTGGCTGACCGCTGCACTGCCGGAGAGTCGTCGCCGCAAGGCCGTCTGCGTCTGGCAGGTGGCCGCCCTGATGATCGCCCTGCTGCCCGTCGCTGGCACCACTGCTACGACCTGGCTGGCGGGAAGCGCCCTGGTCGGCCTGGCCGGGTCCTTCATCATCGATATCCGCTGGCTGTACCGCCATGCCTCGACAAGATGAGCAGAGGAACGTCGGACCGGCCGCCACTCATGAACCGGGAGGACACCCCGATGCCCCACTCTCTCACCCCGACCCCGTGCGCCTCATGGCAGGTCGCCACAGGGCTTGCCCTGGCCCTGGGCGTGCTCTCGCCTCAGAGCGCCAGTGCCGAGCCGCGCACCTACGAGATCGATCCCGAGCACTTCTCCATCGGCTTTTTGACCGAACACGTCGGCTACGCGGATACGCTCGGCATGTTCCTGGAGGGCCAGGGCGAGTTCGTCTACGACGAGCAGACTCGGCAACTGCACTCCGGTACGGTCGAGATCGCCACCGACAGCGTATTCACCAATCACGACGAGCGCGATAACCACCTGCGCAGCGACGACTTCCTCGACGCCAGCCGCCACGCGACGATCGTCTTCGAGGCCACCGGCTTCGAGGCACACAGCGACAGCGAGGGCACCCTAAAGGGCGAGCTGACCCTGCTCGGCGAGACCCGCCCAGTGACCCTGGAGGTCACGCTCAACAAGGCGGATGCCTATCCCTTCGGCCACGGGCAGCACACCCTGGGTCTGTCGGCACGCACCACCATCGCCCGAAGCGACTGGGGGATGACCTACGGGGTCGGCAACGGCATGGTCGGTGACGAGGTTGAGCTGATCCTCGAACTGGAGGCCATCCGGCAGTAGCGATCCCGTCCCTGGGCGGGCTGGCAAGTCGCGGCCGGCCTGCTAGACTGACCACTCGCTTGACGGGGTGCCGGTGAATCCGGCTGAGATGGCGCAGGGTGTCGAGACACACCGAGCGCTGGTCCCGTGGAACCTGATCCGGCTCGTACCGGCGTAGGAATCAAGCGGTGAGCCAGCGCCCTCCCGGCGCCCTGTTCGGCCACCCCTCCCTCGCCCACGCTCCGGATCGATACCGCTACCGGAGGCAAGATGGGCTACTGCTTCAGCGACCTCACCGCCGCCTGCCAGGACGACTGGCGCGCCTATATCGAGCACGACTTCGTCCGCGCCCTGGGCGATGGCACCCTCGACCAAGGCGCCTTTCGCCACTACCTGCAGCAGGACTACCTCTTCCTGATCCACTTCGCCCGGGCCTATGCCCTGGCCGCCTACAAGAGCCGCACCCTGGCCGACCTGCGCCAGGCCCACGAAGGGCTCAGGGCGATCCTCGACGTGGAGCTCGGCCTGCACGTGGACTACTGCCGCGACTGGGGCATCGCCGAGACCGATCTCGCCGCCCTGCCCGAGGCCCGGGCCACCCTGGCCTACACCCGCTACGTGCTCGACACCGGCCACCGCGGCGACCTGCTCGACCTGCACGTGGCCCTGGCCCCCTGCCTGGTGGGCTACGGCGAGATCGCCGGCTGGCTGAAGGCCCAGCCATTCACCGTGCGCGGCGGCGCCAACCCCTATGACGCCTGGATCGCCATGTACGAAAGCGACGACTTCCAGGCCGCCATGGGCGCCGAGCTCGAGTGGCTCGACGCCCGCCTGGCGGAGGTGACGCCGCGCCGCTTCAACGAGCTCGTCGAGGTGTTCCGGTATGCCACGCGCCTGGAGATCGACTTCTGGCAGATGGGACTGGACCGCGCCGACTGACGGCCTGGCACCATCGAAGGACCCGCGCTGGCTCTGGTCAGGCCGGACGCGGCGGGCAAGATAGGCCTTGCCCACGCAGTTGACCACCACGCTTGACGGGGTGCCGTTGACGACGGCTGAGATCATGCGCTTTCGAGCATGGATCCCGTTGAACCTGAACTGGCTAGGACCAGCGTAGGGATCAAGCGACACGCCGCCTTGACGCTCCATGCCCGGTGGCCCCTGTCCTCCCCAGCTGTCCTCCCTGCAACACCATGAATCTCAAGGGAGAACACCCATGAGCAAGACCGCCCACTTCCTCGCCGAGACCGCCCGCGTCGATGAGGCCGCCATCCAGCCGCTGCCCGGCTCGCGCAAGGTCCACATCGAGGGCTCGCGCCCGGATATCCGCGTGCCGTTCCGCGAGATATCGCTGTCACCCACCAGGACCTCCGGCTTGGATGAGGAGAACCCGCCGCTGCTGGTCTATGACACCTCCGGCCCCTACAGCGACCCGGCCGCCGAGATCGACCTGCGAAAGGGACTGCCCGAGCTGCGCCGCGCCTGGATCGAGGAACGCGACGACACCGAGTTCCTCGACGGCCCCACCAGCGACTACGGCCGCCGCCGCGCCAACGACCCGATGCTCGCCGGTCTCCGCTTCGACCTGACCCGCACGCCGCGGCGCGCCAAGGAGGGGAATAACGTTACCCAGCTCCACTATGCCCGCCAGGGGATCATCACCCCGGAGATGGAATTTATCGCCATCCGCGAGAACCAGCGCCGGCAGGCCCTCGGGTCAGAGGAAGTGGAACGCATCCTCGGCCACCAGCACCCCGGCCAGGGCTTCGGCGCCAGGCTTCCCGAGGAGATCACCCCCGAGTTCGTGCGCGCCGAGGTCGCGGCGGGACGCGCCATCATCCCCTGCAACATCAACCACCCCGAGTCCGAGCCGATGATCATCGGCCGCAACTTCCTGGTGAAGATCAACGGCAACCTGGGCAACTCGGCGGTCACCTCCTCCATCGAGGACGAGGTCGACAAGATGACCTGGGGCATCCGCTGGGGCTCGGACACCGTCATGGACCTCTCCACCGGGGCCAACATCCACGAGACCCGGGAATGGATCATCCGCAACGCCCCGGTGCCGATCGGCACCGTGCCCATCTACCAGGCGCTGGAGAAGGTCAACGGGGTGGCCGAGGACCTCACCTGGGAGGTGTTCCGCGACACCCTGATCGAGCAGGCCGAACAGGGCGTGGACTACTTCACCATCCACGCCGGCGTGCTGCTGCGCTACGTGCCGCTGACCGCCAGGCGCACCACCGGGATCGTCTCCCGGGGCGGCTCGATCATGGCCAAGTGGTGCCTCTACCACCACCGGGAGAGCTTTCTCTATACCCACTTCGAGGAGATCTGCGAGATCTGCAAGCGCTACGATGTCGCCTTCTCGCTGGGTGACGGCCTGCGCCCGGGCTCGGTGGCCGATGCCAACGACGCGGCCCAGTTCGCCGAGCTCGAGACCCTGGGCGAGCTGACCCGCATCGCCTGGCAGCACGACGTCCAGGTGATGATCGAGGGCCCCGGCCACGTGCCCATGCACCTGATCAAGGAGAACATGGACAAGCAGCTTGAGGCCTGCGACGAGGCGCCCTTCTACACCCTGGGACCACTGACCACCGACATCGCGCCGGGCTATGACCACATCACCTCCGGCATCGGCGCGGCGATGATCGGCTGGTACGGCTGCGCCATGCTCTGCTACGTGACCCCCAAGGAGCACCTGGGCCTGCCCAACAAGGATGACGTCAAGACCGGCATCATCACCTACAAGATCGCCGCCCACGCGGCGGACCTCGCCAAGGGACATCCCGCCGCGCAACGGCGTGACAATGCGCTCTCCAAGGCGCGCTTCGAGTTCCGCTGGGAGGACCAGTTCAACCTCGGCCTGGACCCGGACACCGCGCGGGCGTACCACGACGAGACCCTGCCCAAGGACTCGGCCAAGGTGGCCCACTTCTGTTCCATGTGCGGGCCGAAGTTCTGCTCGATGAAGATCAGCCAGGAGGTGCGTGACTCGGTCTTTAAGTCCGGGGCCGCAGAGAAAGGCCTCGACGGCGACCGGGAAGCCGTGATGCAGGGCATGGAGGAACAGGCGGAGACGTTCCGCCGCCAGGGCGGCGAGCTCTACACGAAGGTCTGAACCCGGACGCCTCACCCCTCATGAAACGCGCCCCCGCCGGTCTCTCGACGGGGGCGCGTCTCATGGCAGGCGGCGTGGGGCCGCCGGGAGATCAGAAGCGGAAGGTCACCCCGACGCTGGCGGCGTCAAAGGTGTAGTTCGACTCGTCCAGGTAGCGCATGTAGTCGGCGCCCACGGCGAGGTTATGCGTCACGTCGAACTCGGCGCCGGCGCCGTAGGAGAAGCCGCTCTCGGTATCGGCGTCGAAGTCCACCTCGGTGAAACCCGCCAGGCCATAGAGGCGGAATTCCGGGGCGATCGGCAGAACCCCCTTGGCATAGGCGCCGGCCAGGTAGTCCAGCTCGGCCGGTCCATCGGAGCCGCCGGTACCGAGATGGCCCTCGAGCCCGAAGTAGTCGTTGAACGCCACGCCACCGCGCAGACGCAGGCCGGTGCTGTCGAAGTTGCCGCGTCCGTCGGGGTCCAGCTCCCAGAACAGGACGTCGCCACCGAGGTAAGGGCTCGGCTGGTAGTTCATCGGGCTGCCCTGGGCATGGGCGGTGGCCCCGGCCAGCATCAGGGCGGCGGAAACGGCGGAAATCGTGATGGTCTTCATGGTGAACCTCCCAGTTAGGAAACAGTGTTTCCCTATTCAGGGGTCATTCTGGTACAGCCTAGACGAAAGTGCAAGATGTTCCGCCGCCGGGGCCCTGCCAGGAGAAAGGGCGCCGGCAGGGCGCCCGACGTCAAGCCGCAGAGGTCACTGCATCCCGCACTGCAACATGCTAGATTCGCTCTGTCCAAGGCCACTCGCCTGCCCCCCCCGGCCGCACCGCACGCGCCCCCGACACTTCAGAGCAGGATGCGCCATGAACGACCCGGTACTGGTAATCAACTGCGGCTCCTCGTCGATCAAGTATGCCCTCGTCCCCGCGGCTCACGACCAGCCTCGCCAAGCCGGCCTGGCCGAGCGCCTGGGTGGCGTGGATGCGCGCCTCACCGGGGTCGACGGCGCCGGACGTGAATTCTCGCGCCCCCTGCACGGCGCCGACCACGCCGAGGCCATGGCGGCCATCCTCGAGCAGTTGGAAGGGCAGCATCCCGTGGCGGTGGGGCATCGCATCGTCCACGGCGGCGAGCGCTTCACCCGCGCCACCCGCATCGATGCCGGCGTGCGCCGGGCCATCGAGGCCACCGTGGCCCTGGCCCCGCTGCACAACCCGGCCAACCTGTCGGGGGTCGAGGCGACCCTGGCGCTCTTCCCCGACCTGCCCCAGGTGGCGGTCTTCGATACCGCCTTCCACCAGACGCTGCCCCCTCGCGCCTACCGCTATGCACTGCCGGAAGGGCTCTATCGCAACCACGGCATCCGCCGCTACGGCTTCCATGGCAGCAGCCACGCCTATGTGAGTGCCCGGGTCGATGCCCTCGGCGAGCGCCCCCACGGCGGCTGGCTGATCGCCCACCTGGGCAATGGCTGCTCCACCTGCGCGGTCTGGCAGGGGGAGAGCGTCGACACCAGCATGGGGCTGACGCCTCTGGAGGGGCTGGTGATGGGTACGCGCAGCGGTGACGTGGACCCGGGCCTGCATGCCCACCTGGCCCGCCAGCTGGGCTGGTCGATCGCCAGAATCGACACCCTGCTCAACAAGGAGAGCGGCCTGCTGGGGCTCTCCGGCCTCTCCAACGACATGCGTCGCCTCGAGCAGGCCGCCGCCGAGCACCACGCGGGCGCCGAACTGGCCATCGAGGTGTTCTGCTACCGTCTCGCCAAGTCGCTGGCGGCCCTCTCCTGTGCCCTGCCCCGCCTGGATGGCATCGCCTTCACCGGGGGCATCGGCGAGAATGCCAGCGCCGTGCGCGCGCGGGTGGTCGAGCAGCTGCCCCACTTCGGCCTGCGCCTGGCCGCCGAGGCCAATGCCGCCACCGTGGGCGGCCGCGAGGGCCGCATCGACCTCGACGCGGGCGGTCCCCAGGTGTGGGTCATCCCCACCGACGAGGAGGGACGCATCGCCGAGGAAACCCGCCAGCTGCTGCAGGAGCGCCACCATGACGCCACTTGACCACCGCCCCGAGCCCCGCAACCTGCTGCTGGTGCCCACCGACAGCGGCGTGGGCCTGACCTCGGCCTGTCTGGGCCTGATCCGCGCCCTGGACACCCTCGGCCTCAAGGCCGGCTTTCTCAAGCCGTTCCGACAGGACGAGCTCAACGGCAACGGGCCGGACCGCTCCTGTGCCCTGGCGGCCAGCACCCTGGGCCTGTCACCGCCGGCGCCGCTCCCCCAGGCCCGGCTGGAGCGCCTGCTGCGCGAGGACCGCAGCGACGAGCTGATGGAAGAGGCCGTGGAGCGCCATGCCCGGGTCGTCTCCCCGGACACGGGCGAGGCTCCCGAACTGGTGGTGATCGAGGGGCTCGCCCCCAGCCAGCACAGCAGCTACGCCACCCGGCTCAATGCCCAGCTGGCCCATGCCCTCAATGCGCGCACCATCCTCGTCGCCGACGGTGACCTCGGCGACCCCCAGGACCTGGCGGAGCGGCTCGACATGCACGCCCAGGCCTTCGATGGCGTGGAGTCGCCGCGCACCCTGGGCTGCATCCTGATGCGGCTGCGCCCGTTGCCCGACGGCGACAGCCCCACACCCCTGGCCGCCCCCGAGCTCACCGCCCGACGTGACGAACAGCTGGTCGACCGCCTGCGCCGCTACCTGCCGGCCCTGGGCGGCGAGCGCTTCCAGCTGATCGGCGCCGTGCCCTGGCATTCGACCCTCTCCGCGCCGCGGGTGCTGGACGTTGCCCGGGCCCTGGAGGCGCGCTTCCTGCACGAGGGCGAGGCCGCTAGCCGCCGCGTGCTGGGCACCAGCCTGTGCGCGCGCAGCGCCTCCCATGCCCTGCACGTGTTCCGCCCCGGCCGCCTGCTGGTCACCCCCGGCGACCGCGACGACATCCTGCTCGCCGCGGCGCTCGCGACCATGAACGGCGTACCCCTGGCCGGCATCCTGCTGACCCACGACGAACTGCCGGACGAGGCCATGATCGAGTTCTGCCGACCGGCGCTGCGCAGCGGGCTGCCGGTGATGGCGGTGGACTCCGACAGTTTCGTTACCGCCCAGCGCCTCGACCGCATGGCCAACGACATCCCCATCGACGACCCGGAGCGGGCCGAGCAGGTGACCCGCTTCGTCGCCGGGCACCTCGACCTGGCGTGGCTCAAGGAGAACCTCAGCCGCGGCTATCCGAGCCGGCTCTCACCTGCCGCCTTCCGCCACCAGCTGGTCAAGCTGGCCCAGGAGGCAAGCAAGCGCATCGTGCTGCCCGAGGGCAGCGAGCCGCGCACCGTGGAAGCCGCCGTGATCTGCCAGCAGCGCGGCATCGCCCGCTGCGTGCTGCTGGCCAGGCGCGAGGAGGTCGAGGAGGTGGCCCGCCAGCGCGGCATCGAGCTGCCAGCGGAGCTCGAGATCCTCGACCCTGACGGCATCCGCCGGGACTACGTGCAGCCGATGGCCGAACGACGCCCCGACAAGCTCAACGCGCTGACGGCCGCGGACCAGCTCCAGGACAACGTGGTGCTCGGCACCATGATGCTGGCCGTGGACGAGGTAGACGGCCTCGTCTCGGGGGCGATCCACACTACTGCCAACACCGTGCGCCCGGCCTTCCAGCTGATCAAGACGGCGCCCGGCTATCGGCAGGTATCGTCGATCTTCTTCATGCTGCTGCCCGAGCAGGTAGTAGTCTACGGCGACTGCGCCGTGAATCCCGACCCGGACGCGGAGGCACTGGCCGAGATCGCCATCCAGAGCGCCCGCTCCGCCGCGGCCTTTGGCATCGAACCCCGGGTGGCCATGATCAGCTACTCCACCGGCGAGTCCGGCAGCGGCGCCGACGTGGAGAAGGTGCGCCAGGCCACGCGCATCGCCCGGGAGCGCGAACCCTCACTGTGCATCGATGGCCCCCTGCAGTACGACGCCGCCGCCATCGAGAGCGTGGGCCGCCAGAAGGCGCCCGACTCGCCGGTGGCAGGGCGCGCCACGGTCTTCGTCTTCCCCGACCTCAACACCGGAAATACCACCTACAAGGCGGTCCAGCGCAGCGCCGGGGTGGTCAGCGTCGGCCCCATGCTGCAGGGCCTCAACAAGCCGGTGAACGACCTCTCCCGAGGTGCGCTGGTCGACGACATCGTCTACACCATCGCCCTGACCGCGATCCAGGCCGCCCAGCATGGTTGAGTGCCACCGCCCATCCAGGGCGTCGAGAGTGAAATCGGCACGCTGGCTTTCCCGCTCGCTTCCTCTGGCCTAGAGTCGAGACATGCTCCGTTCAAGCAAAGGGCCAGCCCATGACGACGCAAGACCGACCCGCAGACGTTGGTGGAACCGTGCGACGCGCACAGTTTTCCCTATTCGCGCGTAATTTCTTCAAGCACCCCCGAATGCTGGGTTCGATCATTCCCAGTTCCTCTTTCCTGGTTAAGCGCCTGCTCAAACGGGTCGATTGGCAGCGTGCTCACGTTGTTGTCGAGTACGGGCCCGGGGTCGGGACCATAACGAAGGAGCTGTTACACCGCATGCCTGCGGAATCGACCCTGGTCGTGCTGGAGACCAACCAGGACTTCGTCGACTTCCTCGAGCAGTCGCTCCCCGACGCCCGACTGCGGGTCATCAAGGGGTCCGCAGAGACGATCCAGGCCGAACTGGCCCGCCTGGGCCTGCCCGCCGCCGACTATGTGCTCGCCGGCATTCCCTTCAGCACCATGCCGGCCGAGAGCCGCGAGTCCATCCTCATGCGCAGCCTGGAGGCCCTCTCGCCTCAGGGCTCCATGCTGATCTACCAATTCTCCTCCCGGGTATTGCCCGACCTGCGTCGCGTCTTTTCCAAGGTGGAGTGCGATTTCGAGTTGCTCAACGTGCTGCCGGCTCGACTTTATTGCTGCCAGCCCTGAGGCACCGCCGTGCTGGCCCGCAAAGGGGAATGAGAATATCCTCAGGAGACGAAGGGCCTGAACGCAGCAGGCCCCGAACATCAACACGGAGAACGAAATGGCCGGACTGCTACCCGATGTCGACCCCGATGGACTGCTCGAGTACTCGGTGGTCTACACCGACCGCGCACTGAACCACATGTCGAAGAGCTTCCAGGGCGTGATGCGCGACGTCTCCTCCACGCTGAAGGAGGTGTATAACGCTCACTCGACGGTGATCGTTCCCGGCAGCGGGACCTTCGCCATGGAGGCCGTGGCACGCCAGTTCGCCAAAGAGCGCCAATGCCTGGTGATCCGCAACGGCTGGTTCAGCTATCGCTGGAGCCAGATCCTCGAGATGGGCAAGATCCCCGCCGAGGTCAACGTGCTCAAGGCGCGTCGCCTCGACGAGGATGACCCCACCTCGCCCTTCGCCCCGCCCGCCATCGAGGAGGTGGTCGAGTCGATCCATGACCAGCAGCCCGATATCGTCTTCGCCCCCCACGTGGAGACCGCCTCGGGCATGCTGCTGCCGGACGACTACCTGCGCCAGATCGCCGACGCCATCCACGAGCAGGGCGGGCTCTTCGTGCTCGACTGCATCGCCTCCGGCACCCTCTGGGTCGACATGCAGGACATCGGCGTCGACGTGCTGGTCAGTGCCCCGCAGAAGGGCTGGAGCGCCAGCCCCTGCTGCGGCATGGTCATGCTCTCCCGCCAGGCCCGGGAGATCATCGAGGAGACCACCAGCACCAGCTTCGCCTGCGACCTGAAGAAGTGGCTGTCGATCATGGAAACCTACGAGGCAGGCGGCCACGCCTATCACGCCACCCTGCCCACCGACGGGCTGCGCCAGCTGCGCGACGTGATGCGCGAGACCCAGCAGTACGGTTTCGACAAGGTGCGTGGCGAGCAGTGGGAGGTCGGCCGCCGGGTGCGCGGCATGCTCGCCGAGCACGGCTTTCGCAGCGTGGCGGCACCGGGGTTCGAAGCGCCCGGCGTGGTGGTCTGCTACACCGAAGACGAGGGCATCGTCGGCAAGTTCCTGGCGGCCGGTGTCCAGGTGGCGGCAGGGGTCCCGCTGATGTGTGACGAGGGCGACGACTATCGCGCCTTCCGCATCGGCCTGTTCGGCCTCGACAAGCTCCACCATCCGGAGCGCACCCTCGAGAGCCTGGAAGCGGCCCTGGCCAAGGTGCAGGGCGCCGACGACTGAGTCGTCAGCACCCTCAGGGCGCGGGCTTCGCGCCTGATCATTGCTGACCATCAAAGCTGACTATTAATGAAAGCGGGGCGGCCATCTGGCCGCCCCGCTGTCACGTGCGCCGGGACGATGTGGCCTCAGTAGCCGCCCATGCCCCGTGGCATGAAGCCCAGGTTGTTCTCCACCTCCGTCACGCCACCGATATTCTCCGCCGCCACCTGCACGGCCTTGCGCTGCTCCTTGCTGTCCACCAGCCCCCAGAGTTGCACCTTGCCGTCGGCCACGATGACGTTGAGCCGGTCGACCATGACCCCGGTGTTCTCGTCCACCTCCTTGAGGATGGCGTCACGGATCGCGCGGTCGTCACCGCCCGCGGCTGGCTGGCGGCTCACCGAGAAGCCGCGCAGCAGGTTGGAACGGCTGACGATGCCCACCAGCCTACCATCCCGCACCACTGGCACACGCTTGATGCGGCGCTTCTCGAGCAGCGAGGCGATGCGGTGCAGCGGCTCGTCCTCGGCGATGGTGAGCGGGTGCGGCGTCATGATCTCGCTGGCCTTGCGGCCGTGGCTCTTGACGTAATCCACGGCGTCACCGCCGCCGCTGAAGAGCTTCAGCCACCAGGACTTGTGCTGGTCGGTGTCGTTCTCGACCCGGCGCATCAGGTCCCCCTCGCTGACGATGCCGAGCACCTTGTCGTCGGCATCCACCACGGGCACGGCGCTGATGCCGTGTTCCAGCAGCAGGCTGGCAATCTCGCTGACTTCACTGTCGGGAGTGACGGTGATCACGTTGGGAGTCATGACATCTGCGGCTTGCATCGACGTTCTCCAGCAGGTTCAGGGGATTGTAGAACCAACATAGCAACGCCCTGTGTGCTTCGCCTTGATCCACGCCAAAAACTCTCAACGTAGCCAGGAGATCCGGTCGAAGCCTGCAAGCCGGTCAGGTTTCGGCGGCGCGTGATGCCGGCCCACCAGCCGCGGCAACCTGGCCGTCGGTGATGACCTCGTCGACCTCGTCGAGCCCGGCGAAGCGCGCCGGGCGAATCACCCCCAGCTTGCTCTCGTCCACCACCAGCAGGCGATGTGCGGCGGTGGCGATCGCCGCCTGCTTGGGCGCCACCTCATGGAAGTGGAAGCAGCTCAGGCCCTTCTGCCGGTGCACGCCCGCCGCGGAGAGGAAGGCCTTGTTGATACCGAGGCGTCGGATGGCATCGCCCATTGTCTCGCTGGCGAAGGAGCGCGACGAGCCATGGTAGACCCCGCCCAGCAGGATCAGGCGCACCCCGGGCAGCACGCTCACCGAATCGGCCACGTTCAGGGCATAGGTCACCACGGTCAACGACTGGTCGGCCGGCAGCCCCGCGGCCAGCGGCATCAGCGTCGTGCCGCAGTCGATGAACAGGGTGTCGCCGGGCTCGATGCATCGGGCCGCCCGCTCGCAGAGCCGACGCTTGGCCCCGGCATGGCGATCCTGCTGGGCCGCCAGGTCGTAGACCGGCGCATAGCGCGGGTCGTCACTGCGCACCAGGTAGCCGCCCATAAGCCGCAGCCCGCCCTCCCCGGCGGCCAGGTCGCGGCGAATGGTCATCTCCGAGACACCGCACAGCGCCGCGGCATCCTGCAGGCGCAAGCTCCCGCCGCGGGCCAGGGCATCACTCAGCCGGGCGAGGCGCCGGGCAGTGCGTTCGTTCATGTCCTGCGACTCCCCTGACGGCCCGATGGTGGAAAGATGTTAGAAAAATAACACCAAATGTTATAGATTTCACCTTACACTCATCCGGATGCCTGCCGCCCCAGGCCGCCCAGTCAGATAGGTGCCCCATGACCCTCTTCATGAGCCTGGTGGGGATGGCGACCCTCGTGGCCATCGCCCTCGTCTTCTCCTACGATCGCCGCGCCATCCGCCTGAGGACCGTGGTCGGTGCCTTCGCCATCCAGGCCGGCATCGGCGCCTTCGTGCTCTATGTGCCCTTCGGCCAGACGGTGCTCCAGACCATCTCCGACGGCGTCAGCCAGGTGGTGCTCTACGCCAACGACGGCATCGGCTTCGTCTTCGGCGGCCTGGCCGAGGTCGACAGCGTCGGCTTCGTCTTCGCCATCAAGGTGCTGCCGGTGATCATCTTCTTCTCGTCGCTGATCGCCGTGCTCTACTACCTGGGGATCATGCAGTGGGTGATCCGCCTGCTCGGCGGCGCCCTGCATAAGGCGCTGGGCACCTCGCGCACCGAGTCGCTCTCCGCTACCGCCAACATCTTCGTCGGCCAGACCGAGGCGCCGCTGGTGGTGCGTCCCTTCATCGCCCGCATGACCCCCTCGCAGCTGTTCGCGGTGATGTGCGGCGGGCTGGCCTCGGTGGCCGGCTCGGTGCTGGCCGGCTACGCCGCCATGGGCGTGCCCATGGAATACCTGGTGGCCGCCTCCTTCATGGCCGCCCCGGGCGGGTTGCTGTTCGCCAAGCTGATCATGCCCGAGACCCGCGAGCCCGAGGACAGCGTCTCGAAGATCGAGGAGGAACGGGAAGAGGACGAGGACCAGCCCAGCAACGTGCTCGACGCCGCCGCAGCCGGGGCCACCTCGGGCCTCAAGCTCGCCGCCAACGTGGGGGCCATGCTGCTCGCCTTCATCGGCCTGATCGCGCTGATCAACGGCATGCTCGGCGGCATCGGTGGCTGGTTCGGCTTCGAGGCGCTGAGCCTGGAGTGGATCCTCGGCTGGCTCTTCGCCCCGCTGGCCTTCCTGCTCGGCGTGCCCTGGGAGGAGGCGACCCTGGCCGGCTCCTTCATCGGCCAGAAGGTGGTGGTCAACGAGTTCGTGGCCTTCATCAATCTCGGCCCCTACCTGAGCGGCGAGGAGCTGGTGGCCGCCACCGGCCAGGCGATGACGCCCCATACCATGGCGATCCTCTCCTTCGCCCTGTGCGGCTTCGCCAACCTCTCCTCCATCGCCATCCTGCTCGGGGGCCTTGGCAGCATCGCCCCGAGCCGCCGCCACGAGATCGCCCGCTTCGGCCTCAAGGCGGTACTGGCCGGCACCCTCTCCAACCTGATGTCGGCCTCCATCGCCGGTTTCTTCCTGGCCCTGGCCTAGACTTTACACGCCGGCAGCACTGCCTCGGGCATGGTGTCGGCCCTCCCTTTCCCTTTCACTCAACCAATGGACGCTCCATGACCGAACTGCAGCAGGCCGCGCGCCAGGCCCTGGCGCTGATGGACCTCACCAGCCTCAACGACGACGACAGCGACGCCACCATCGAGGCACTCTGCCAGCAGGCGAAGACGCCCGCCGGCACGCCGGCGGCGGTCTGCATCTACCCGGCCTTCGTGGTCACCGCGCGACGTGCGCTGAAGGCTCATGGCCTCGAGGGCATCGTCAAGGTGGCCACGGTCACCAACTTCCCCCAGGGTGGCGACGACATCATGGCGGCCGCCCGCGAGACCCGCGCGGCCGCGGCCTCCGGCGCCGATGAGGTCGACGTGGTCTTTCCCTGGCGTGCGCTGATGGCCGGCGACGAGGAGACCGGCCGCGAGCTGGTCGCGGCCTGCAAGCAGGCCGCCGGCGATGCCCTGCTCAAGGTGATCCTTGAGACCGGCGAGCTGAAGGACCCGGCCCTGATCCGCCGCGCCGGCGAGCTGGCGCTGGAGGGCGGCGCCGACTTTCTCAAGACCTCCACCGGCAAGGTGGCGGTCAATGCCACCCTGGAAGCGGCCGAGCTCCTGCTGACCGTGATCCGCGACAGCGGCCGCGACGTGGGCTTCAAGGCCGCGGGCGGCGTGCGCACCGTCGAGGACGCCCTGGCCTACCTGCAGCTCGCCGAGCGCCTGATGGGCGTGACGTGGATCACCCCGGCCCACATGCGCTTCGGCGCCTCGGGGCTGCTCGGCAACCTGCTGCAGACCCTGCGGGTCGACGCCGGCGACGATGCGACATCCGGGGGCTACTGATGGACGCCCAGGCTCTCCCCCAGGAGCTGATCCGCGCCAAGCGTGACGGCCGCGCACTCGACCGCGAGGCGATCCGGCAGCTGGTCGCCGGCATCCGCGACGGTAGCCTCTCGGATGCCCAGGTGGGGGCCCTGGCCATGGCGGTCTTCCTGCGAGGCATGGATGCCGAGGAGACGGTGGCCTTGACCGAGGCGATCCGCGACTCCGGCGAGGTGCTCGACTGGTCCGGCCTCGACCTGCCCGGGCCGGTGCTCGACAAGCACTCCACCGGCGGCGTGGGCGACCTCGTCTCGCTGGTGCTCGGCCCCTGGATCGCCGCCTGCGGCGGGCACGTGCCGATGATCTCCGGCCGCGGCCTGGGCCACACCGGCGGCACCCTGGACAAGCTCGAGGCGATCCCCGGCTACTCGGTCACCCCGGACACCGCCACCTTCCGCCGACTGGTCAAGGAGGTGGGCGTGGCGATCATCGGCCAGACCGCCGACCTGGCGCCGGCCGACCGGCGCCTCTATGCGGTGCGCGACGTCACCGCCACCGTGGAGTCGCTGCCGCTGATCGTCAGCTCGATCCTCGGCAAGAAGCTGGCCTGCGGCCTGGATGCCCTGGTGATGGACGTCAAGACCGGCAGCGGGGCCTTTATGCCCACCGCAGAGGCATCGATGGAATTGGCGCAAACCATTGCCGAGGTGGCAAGCCAGGCCGGCACCCCCACGACGGCACTGGTCACCGACATGAGCCAGCCGCTGGCTCCCTGCGCGGGCAATGCCCTTGAGGTGCGCGAGGCGCTGCGCCTGCTCGGCGGCGAGAAGCGCCACGGCCGCCTGCTGGCAGTGACCCGCGACCTGGCCGCCGAGCTGCTGCTGGCCGGCCGGCTGGCCGATTCCCGGGACGCGGCCATGGCGCGGCTCGACGAGGCGCTGGCCTCGGGGGCGGCCGCCGAGCGCTTCGCGCAGATGGTAGCCGGCCTCGGCGGGCCCGGTGACCTGCTCGAACGCCCCGGCCACCACCTGCCCGAGGCGCCGGTGACCCGCGCGGTGCATGCCGAGCAACCGGGCCGGGTCCAGGCCATGGACACCCGCGCGCTGGGCCTGGCCGTGGTGGCCCTCGGCGGCGGCCGGCGCGCCCCCGGCGAAGCCATCGACCCCGCAGTCGGGCTGTCGCACATCGCCTCCCTGGGCGAGGCGGTGGACGCCGAGCGCCCGCTGGCGCTGGCTCACGCCGCCAGCGCTGCGGACGCCGACCGGGCCGCCCGGCAGGTCCGCGAGGCCATCCGGGTAGCCGACGGCCCCGCCACGCCCCCACCCCTGATCCATGACATCATCCGACGGGAGGCACCATGACCCGCGCCATCGTGCTCGTGCTCGACTCCTTCGGCATCGGGGCGACGCCGGACGCCGCGCGCTTCGGCGATGCCGGCGCCGACACCCTGGGCCATATCGCCGCCGCCTGCGCTCGCGGGGAGTGCGACCTTCCACAGGGCCCCGAAACCGGCCCGGACGCGCGACGAAAGGGGCCGCTTGCGCTGCCGAACCTCGCCCGGCTGGGGCTCTTTCATGCCCACCGGGGCAGCACCGGTCGCTGGGCCGAGAGCGTCGCGGTACCCGACGCGGTCATCGGCGCCTGGGGCCATGCCCGTGAGCTCTCCTCCGGCAAGGACACCCCCTCCGGCCACTGGGAGATCGCCGGCGTGCCGGTGTGTTTCGACTGGGGCTACTTCCTGGAGCCTGAGAACAGCTTTCCCACCGAGCTCCTCGAGGCGCTGGTACGCGAGGCCGACCTGCCCGGGGTGCTCGGCAACTGCCACGCCTCCGGCACCGAGATCATCGCCCGGCTCGGCGAGGCGCATGTCGAGAGCGGCAAGCCCATCGTCTATACCTCGGCGGACTCGGTATTCCAGATCGCCGCCCACGAGGAGGCCTTCGGCCTGGAACGGCTCTACGCTGTCTGCGAGACCGCCCGCTGCCTGCTCGAGCCCTACAACATCGGCCGGGTGATCGCCCGCCCCTTTCGCGGTGAAAAGGCGACCGGCGGCGACGCGGCAAGCTTCGCGCGCACCGCCAACCGGCGCGACTACAGCGTCGAGCCGCCCGCCCCCACGGTGCTGCAGAAACTGCATGACGACGGTGGCACGGTGGTGGCCGTCGGCAAGATCGCCGATATCTACGCCCACTGCGGCATCACGCGCAGCATGAAGGCCAGCGGCCATGACGCCCTGATGGACGCGACCCTCGAGGCCCTGGACGAGGCAGGAGACCGCTCGCTGGTGATGACCAACTTCGTCGACTTCGACATGGTCTACGGCCACCGCCGCGACGTGCCCGGCTACGCCGCGGCCCTGGAGGCCTTCGACGCCCGCCTGCCCGAACTGCTGGACAGGCTCCACGACGATGACCTACTGATCCTCACCGCCGACCATGGCTGCGACCCTACCTGGACCGGCACCGACCATACCCGCGAGCACATCCCGGTCCTGGCGCTGGGTGCGGGCCTCGCCCCGGGCTCGCTGGGGGCCCGCGAGACCTTCGCCGACATCGGCCAGAGCCTGGCCGCGCACTTGGGCCTCGCCCCCATGGACGACGGCACCTCTTTCCTCGATTCAGACGCGACAGGAGGCCCCTGATGGCCACGCCCCATATCGATGCCGAACGCGGCGACTTCGCCGATATCGTGCTGATGCCCGGCGACCCGCTGCGCGCCCGCTACATCGCCGAGACCTTTCTCGACGAGGTCCGCCAGGTCAACAGGGTGCGCAGCATGTCCGGCTACACGGGGCGCTACAAGGGCCGCGAGATCTCGGTGATGGGCCATGGCATGGGCATCCCCTCGGTCTCCATCTATGCCAAGGAGCTGATCACCGAGTACGACGTCGGCACGCTGATCCGCGTCGGCTCCTGCGGCGCGGTACGCGACGATGTGGCGGTGCGCGACGTGGTGATCGGGCTGGGCGCCTGCACCGACTCCGGGGTCAACCGCACGCGCTTCGGCGGCATGGACTTCGCCGCCACCGCCGACTTCGCGCTGACGCGCGCCCTGGCCGACGCCGCCGATGACCTCGGCGTGACGACGAAGATCGGCAACCTCTTCTCGGCGGATCTCTTCTACGACCCGCGC
Organism: Halomonas gemina; assembly: GCF_023554995.1. Taxonomy (GTDB): domain Bacteria; phylum Pseudomonadota; class Gammaproteobacteria; order Pseudomonadales; family Halomonadaceae; genus Halomonas; species Halomonas gemina. The sequence goes on along the minus strand of NZ_JAMJPK010000004.1, from coordinate 1,808 downwards.
CCCGAGACCGCCGAGCTGCTCAGGCGCTACGGCATCGTCGGCGTGGAGATGGAGGCCGCCGGCCTCTACGGCGTCGCCGCCGAGTTCGGCGCCCGCGCGGCCACCGTCTGCACCGTCTCGGACCATATCCTCAGGGGCGATTCCCTGGACAGCACCGCGCGAGAGCGCAGCTTCGACGACATGATACGGATCGCGCTGGATGCCGTGCTGCGCGATGATGCCGCCCGGGAGGTAACGCCATGAACGATGCCGCCGATCCCACCATCATCGCGGCGCTACTGGCGGTGCGCGAGCGCGCCTATGCCCCCTACTCCCACCACCCGGTGGGGGCGCTGGTGGTCAGCGAGAGCGGCACACGCTACGGTGGCGCCAACGTCGAGGTGGCCCACTACAAGGGAATCTGCGCCGAGGCCTCGGCCATCGCCGCCATGGCCAGCGCCGGCGAACGCCAGCTGCGCGAGGTGTGGGTGATCGGACCCGGCCGGCACCTCTGCACGCCCTGCGGCGACTGCCGCCAGCGGATCCGCGAGTTCGCCACCCCCGAGACCCGCATCCGGGTGGTGGACGCCGAGGGCCGGCTGCTCAAGGAGTACGACATGGAGGCGCTGCTGCCGGACTCCTTCGGGCCCGAGAACCTAAGCCCCGAGGCCCTTCATGACTAGGGGGTGCAGTCGCTAAGCTTTTGCCTATCGCCATCGTCACCCGGAGCCTGCTCATGTCTCGCGCCATCGACATTCCCGCCGCCGACGGCACCATCGACGCCCATATCGTCACGCCCGGTGACGCCGCCGGCCCGCTGCCCGCCGTGGTGCTGTTCACTGATATCGGCGGCCTGCGCCCCTGCTATCTCGAGAAGGCCCAGCGGATCGCGGACAACGGCTACACCGTGCTGATGCCCAACCTCTACTATCGCGACGCAGCGGGCACCGTGGTACCGGAGGGCACGTCCTTTCGCGACCCCGACGTACGGCCGACCCTGCTCGCGTATGCCGCCCGCCTGACACCCGAGGCACAGCGCCGAGACTTCGCCGCCCTGCTGGAATGCCTCGATAGCGAAGCCGAGTTCGCACACGGCAAGGTGGGCGTGGTCGGCTACTGCATGACCGGCGCCTTCGCACTGCGCATGGCAGCCCAACACCCCGGCCGCGTGGCCGCCGCGGCCGGCTTTCACTCGGCTGGCCTGGCGCAGGCCGACGACCCCGACAGTCCCGTGCATGTGGTCGATACCATCGAGGCGCGGGTCTATTTCGGCCATGCCGACCAGGATGCGCTGCTGCCTCCCGAGCAGATCGCCCGCATGGATGAGGCGCTGGCCCAAGCCGGCGTGCACTTCACCACGGAGCTCTACAAGGGAGCGGCCCACGGCTTCACCGCCAAGGACGCCCCTTCCTATGACGCGGCCGCCGATGCCCTGCACCACAAGCGACTCGCCATGCTCCTGGCGGAGACGCTGTAACGCGCCCTTCGCGGCCTCCGGCCAGCGATCAATCAAGGCGCGCCCACAATGGCGACAGCAAACACCTTTGAAGAAGGAAATGGGATATTTTCCAACAAGGTGAATGTCTCATTTCGGCCAGAAGCGGACGATCAGGCGAGACTTATATAACTATAGCCATAACCGGCGGCACCCAAGAGCCTACCGCGAACTGCGACTTTGTTTCGTGCCGCCCGCTTCATGGCCGTAAGCGGCCGGTGAACACACCTTACGCGGGAGGCCCTGGCCGGCCACATTAGGTGCCCATCTATTAATAAGTGGGCACCTATCCATGACGTCCCCAAGTACCGAACGTGAGATCCGTCGTCGCCGT
>NZ_JAMJPK010000049.1 GCF_023554995.1 Halomonas gemina | reverse complement strand
AGAAGGTCGCCGTCTCGTAGACCGCCGCCATGGGCAGGTTCATGTAGGCGGCCAGCGCCCGCAGCGCCACCAGCGACAGGTGGCCGTGGGCGTCCTGGAGGGCGTGCAGGTGCTCGATCAAGAGGTCACGTCGCCGCAACCCCGGGTCGCTGCGCTCGTCGCCGAGCAGCTGGCGCAGCGAGGCCAGGGCAACGGGGGGCAGGTCGCGGCCACGGGGCCTGCCGCGAAAACGGCGCGGGGGAGTGACGGTCTCTA
>NZ_JAMJPK010000048.1 GCF_023554995.1 Halomonas gemina | reverse complement strand
AGGGCGCTGACGAGACCGCCGCTCGATAGAGCCGGCCACGCCAGCAAGCGAGACGCTCCCTTCATCGAGATCGGAGCCGCTCTTTAACAATCGATCAGGTAATTCATGTGGGCGCTTGTCGGGATGTCGGTGACCAGTCACTGCAACATTCAAGGCAAGCGACTCGTCAAATGAGACGTTTGAACCTTGAGCCAGGTTTGGTTCCACCTTAGGAACTATCAGACTTTAAACTGAAGAGTTTGATCATGGCTCAGA
>NZ_JAMJPK010000047.1 GCF_023554995.1 Halomonas gemina | reverse complement strand
CGACCACGGTGAGCCCCGGCGTTTCCTCGAGCGGGGTGTTCCATAGCTCCTCGAAGGCGGCACGCACCTGGGCGTCGGTGACCGGCTGGTAGTCGGGCAGCACCATGGGGATCATGCCCGCATCCGACGCCCCCTGGACGTTGTTCTGGCCACGCAGCGGATGCAGGCCGGTGCCGGGACGGCCGGTCTGGCCGCAGGCCAGCGCCAGCGAGATCAGGCAGCGGGCGTTGTCGGTGCCATGGACGTGCTGGGAGA
>NZ_JAMJPK010000046.1 GCF_023554995.1 Halomonas gemina | reverse complement strand
GCGCGGAAGATGTAACGGGGCTCAAACCAGGTACCGAAGCTACGGGTGTGCCTGCATCACTTAAGGCTATTCGATTAACGTCGCGAAGCGACGTTCAAGCGCTCCCCGAACGTTGAGTCGGGTGGGCAGATCATGATGAGTAGGCTTAAGGATGCAGGCACGCGGTAGAGGAGCGTCGTGTAAGCCGACGAAGGTGGATCGAGAGGTCTGCTGGAGGTATCACGAGTGCGAATGCTGACATGAGTAACGACAAGG
>NZ_JAMJPK010000045.1 GCF_023554995.1 Halomonas gemina | reverse complement strand
CCTTGTCGTTACTCATGTCAGCATTCGCACTCGTGATACCTCCAGCAGACCTCTCGATCCACCTTCGTCGGCTTACACGACGCTCCTCTACCGCGTGCCTGCATCCTTAAGCCTACTCATCATGATCCGCCCACCCGACTCAACGTTCGGGGAGCGCTTGAACGTCGCTTCGCGACGTTAATCGAATAGCCTTAAGTGATGCAGGCACACCCGTAGCTTCGGTACCTGGTTTGAGCCCCGTTACATCTTCCGCGC
>NZ_JAMJPK010000044.1 GCF_023554995.1 Halomonas gemina | reverse complement strand
GTGGACGCACCTCTGGTGTTCCGGTTGTCACGCCAGTGGCATTGCCGGGTAGCTATGTGCGGACGGGATAACCGCTGAAAGCATCTAAGCGGGAAGCCCCCTTCAAGATGAGACATCCCCGAGGCCTCGAGCCTCCTGAAGGGCCCAGCGAGACCAGCTGGTTGATAGGCCGGGTGTGGAAGCGCTGCAAGGCGTTGAGCTAACCGGTACTAATGGCCCGTGAGGCTTGACCATATAACACCCAAGCGGTCTGCC
>NZ_JAMJPK010000043.1 GCF_023554995.1 Halomonas gemina | reverse complement strand
ACCTACTCGATTTCACATGATCAGATTTTCGGCTACGGGGCTATCACCCGCTATGGCCGTGCTTCCCAGCACGTTCGCCTAATCCGTCACATGCTTAAGGGCTGGTCCCCGTTCGCTCGCCGCTACTAGGGGAATCTCGGTTGATTTCTTTTCCTCGGGGTACTGAGATGTTTCAGTTCCCCCGGTTCGCCTCCCAACACCTATGGATTCAGTGTGGGATACCCACGTTACCGTGGGTGGGTTTCCCCATTCAGA
>NZ_JAMJPK010000042.1 GCF_023554995.1 Halomonas gemina | reverse complement strand
GATTAGCCTTTCACTCCGATCCACAAGTCATCCAAATCTTTTTCAACAGATCCTGGTTCGGTCCTCCAGTTGATGTTACTCAACCTTCAACCTGCTCATGGATAGATCGCCCGGTTTCGGGTCTATTTCCAGCGACTGGTCGCCCAGTTAAGACTCGCTTTCGCTACGCCTCCCCTATACGGTTAAGCTCGCCACTGAAAATAAGTCGCTGACCCATTATACAAAAGGTACGCGGTCACATGACCTGCATGCTCC
>NZ_JAMJPK010000041.1 GCF_023554995.1 Halomonas gemina | reverse complement strand
CCTGGGGAGTACGGCCGCAAGGTTAAAACTCAAATGAATTGACGGGGGCCCGCACAAGCGGTGGAGCATGTGGTTTAATTCGATGCAACGCGAAGAACCTTACCTACCCTTGACATCGTGCGAACTTGGTAGAGATACCTTGGTGCCTTCGGGAACGCACAGACAGGTGCTGCATGGCTGTCGTCAGCTCGTGTTGTGAAATGTTGGGTTAAGTCCCGTAACGAGCGCAACCCTTGTCCCTATTTGCCAGCGATTCGGTCGGGAAC
>NZ_JAMJPK010000040.1 GCF_023554995.1 Halomonas gemina | reverse complement strand
TCGATTGTTAAAGAGCGGCTCCGATCTCGATGAAGGGAGCGTCTCGCTTGCTGGCGTGGCCGGCTCTATCGAGCGGCGGTCTCGTCAGCGCCCTGCGAGGAAGGCGTATTCTACGTGATCGGCTGTCCGTGTCAACCCTGCGAGGCGCGCCGTGGCACCCTGCGGTTGATCGACAGGCCATCGAGATGGCGACCGATCGAGAGGCGGTATTTTACCGAATCGGGCGTTTCCGTCAAGCGGGAATTTCGTCAACTTGCTCGAAAAACCCAAACTGAAACAACCACTTCTGCCTC
>NZ_JAMJPK010000003.1 GCF_023554995.1 Halomonas gemina | reverse complement strand
GGCGGCGTGGCGTTTATCAGCCTGGCCGCCGACGCGCTGATGCTGGGCGCGGGGGTGTTCGCGTGCGGCATCTGCACCGGTCTGATGATGCCGGCGCTTACGGCCGCCATGCAGGCGATGGTCAAACGCTCGATGCATGGGCGCGTCAGCTCGGTCATGAACGCAGGCACCAGCATTGGCGTGATCGTGGCCGTGCCGACGGTGCTGTTCCTGGCCGGCGCCTGGCGTCTCGCGTACCTCTCCTTCGCCGTCCTGGCAGGCATTGGCGTCATTGCCGCGTGGCTCTTCCTGCCCTCGGTGTCGCGGATCACGCCGGGGAACGCCGCGCCGCCGCCCCCGATCAGTGAACTGCCATGGTCACGCCTTGTCAGGCTCTCGCTGTTTGCCTTCCTGATGGGCTTCATCTCCTCCGCGTACTGGATCTTTGCCCCTGACCTGGTGGTCACCCTCGGCGGGCTGCCGTCCAGCGCCACCGGATGGCTATGGCTCTCGGTGGGCATCGCCGGCCTCGGCGGGGCCGTGGTGGCCGACCTGGCCGATCGCAACAACCCACCCATCACGCAGGCCCTGATGCTGATGATGCTGGCCGCGAGCCTGGCACTGCTTGCCGCCAGCCCCGGACAGTCATGGCTGGCGGCCTTCTCTGCGCTGGTCTTCGGCCTGGCCTACATGAGTCTGACGGGGCTCTATCTCATGACCGGCATCCGCCTGTTGCCGGGCCGGCTGTCGATGGGGCCGGTACTGCCCTTCATGGCGGTATCCTTGGGGCAGGCATCCGGCTCGCCTTTCGTCGGTGGTCTGGTGGATACCTTCGGCTACGCCGATGCCTTCGCCATGTTCGCCGCGCTCGGCATCCTGGTGGCGATCCTGTCGCCCTTCTACCCGGGCCACATCGCCCAGGCCGAGGAGGACGAGGAGGACGCCGGCCTCCAGGCAGCGTACGATCACCAGCTCCAGAACGAGGAGGGCGAGCCACTAGAGCCCCATGTGGATGAAGCTGAAAATGTGGATGAGGCTGAAAAGCCCGCCGTCAACCCATAACGGCGGCCCTGGGGTATCCGGGCACTTGAGCAGTTCCCCAGGCAAAAATGAGCCGGTGACCGATACCCGGCTCATGTCCCCGATTGATCACACAGCGTCTTGGCGACCGCTTGGACCTCGGTGTTGGTGATCTGCATGATGTCGCTCCTCCCGGGGGACTGCCGATAAGATAACGGAGCCTGTCGCCGAACTCTTGCGCCTCCGGTTCAATTTTCTGATTCAGCCATCAAGCAGGAAAGCTTGGGTTGAGTCGATTTTATGTCTTTGGTTGCGATGTAGGTCATGTAACGCTCGATTCCCAGCTCCTCTGAAAGAAGCCTGTCCATTACCTGCTGAAAGGCGAAAAGGCTGGGCGTGACGACTTTCAGGACGTAATCCATGCCGCCACCCGTCGCCATGCATTCGATGATCTCATCTACCTGACGGATATAGGCCTCAAAGCGTTCGAAAGCCGATTTTTGATGTCCCTTCAGCGAAACGGTCACAATGACTTTCGAGACATCCACGATCTTGTCCAGCGAGATGTCCGCATGATATCCACGTATCAGGCCGGCTTCCTTTAATCGGTTGAAACGAATCCAGCATGGCGTCGGAGATAGGTTGACCAGCTCTGACAGTCTGGTCTTGCTGAGCTGCCCGTGCTGCTGCACTGCGGACAGAATACGCATGTCCGCAGCATCGATCGTAATTTTCCTCATGTGTTCTCAGCCTCTATTGTGATTCCCGAAGGAGGGCCGTCTTCGTTGCATGCGGGTTTGGCCTGAGCGCACAGTTTAGATCGTTGTGATGGAATTGGCCTCGTCAGGGTAGACACATGGACTGATAGAGACGCTGCGTATTTCGCGCCATGATGAATGAGGTGGGTCAATGGCTCATGTCTTCGGCTGCGTAGCGCCTGCACTTATCCCGAGCGTTGATCAAGACGTCCCGTAACAGCTCCTCGGCGCTGGGATGGTAGACCGGCATCGACAGGACCTGCTCAGCCGTCATGCCGTGCGTGATGGCCAGGGCAAGCAGGTGTGCCAGGTGTTCAGCCTTGTAACCAAGCAGCTCGGCGCCCAGTATGACGCCGGTCTTCGCGTCCAGGTAGACTTGAATGCGCCCCTGGACCTTATTCCAGACCACATGGCGAGGACTGGTAAACGGCAGGTCGCCAATGACAATCTCCTGGCCTTCAAGTTGCCGGAAGCTCTGGCCGATGGTGGCGATCTGAGGGTCGGTGAAGGCCACCATCAACGGCGGTCTACGCTGTGCAGGCACCGGGTTCGGATAGTTCAATGCATTATCGGCGGCGATACGCCCCTCATCGAAGGCTTCGTGCCACAACGGGAGGTGGTCGGTCACGTCGCCGGCGATAAAGATTGGAAGGTCCGAGCAGCGCATCGTCTGCGGATCGAATGGCACCGCGCCCGCTTCGGTGACTTCCACGCCCGCATGCTCCATACCCAATCGGTCTACGTTGGGGATCCTTCCCATGGCCACCAGTACCCTGTCGAACACCTTGGTGACCCGCTGTCCATTCGATTGCTCGTACTCGATCCAGGCGCCTTCAGCGTCCTCCCAGGTGCTCACCACCTGGCCGACGGGGTAGATATCCAGTTCGGTGCCGAGGAGATCGAGCGCTTCCTGCTGCATGGCCGGATGGGTGAGGGCATTGATCCTTCCGGAGCGACCGTAAATTGTCGTCTCGACTCCCAGTCGATGGAGTGCCTGCCCCAGTTCCAGCGCAATCACTCCCGTGCCGATCACGGCTATCGAGCGTGGCAGGTCCTCCAGCTCAAAGACCGTATCGCTGGTGAGGACGCGGGCCATTACCGGCTCGAACACCTCGCTGACCGCAGGGCTGGAGCCGCAGGCGAGGATGAACTTCTTCGCATTGACCTCGACCGACTCATCCACCTTGAGGCGGCCCGGTCCGATAAACCTGGCGCGCCCCTCAAGCTTGTGGTGGGCCGGAATCTTGTCGACGTAGCGGAGATTGTTGGCGACAAATCGGTTATCTCGCTCTCGGCGCAACCGTTCGAAGACCTTGCGGCCATCCACGCGCCCCGTCGCTGTTACCCCGAAAAACTCGCTGGTATTCAAGTGGTGCGCATAATCGGCAGCAGTAATCATCAGCTTGCTGGGCATACAGCCGACTCGTGCACAGGTGGTGCCGTAGGGACCATCCTGGATCATCACCAGGCTGTCGGTCTTGCGGCTGATCTTCGAGTAGGCGCCCAGCCCGGCGGTGCCGGCGCCGATGATTGCATATTCAACATTCATGGTCTTCATGGCAGGTTCGCTCATGCGGCGCCTCATCGTAGAAGGTGTGCTAATGATAAAGGGCTGGCGAAGTGATGTTTAAAAGGTTGTGCTGTTTCAAGTGAGAGAGATTGAATGTCGTCAGCCCCAGGCAGGCTATCCGGGGCCTTTGATACGGTAAAGCGATAGATTCTAAGTATTTGGGTTATTTTTTCTAATCCATGGGTGATGGCCTGGCGGTCCGGGTCCGCTCCCGGTGGGGGAGGGTGGTGTACCTGGGCCCTTCCTCCAGGGGTTGCAAGGCCTCACGTTAGCCAGGCTAATCCAACTGCTTAGAAATCGTCGCTTTCCGGGCGCTTCCCGGATCACATACGATTCAGTGATTCGCAGAAAGGAAGCCTATCCATGTCAGTCCACCAGTCCGCCATCCGTTGGCAGCACAACCCTCACGAAACCGATGCCAACACCTACTCGCGCAACCATCAGGTTACATTGAATGGTAGCCAGCAGGTCAACGTTTCCGCGTCGGTCGAATTCAAGGGCGATCCGAACTGTGCCGACCCGGAGCAGATGCTGGTCAGCGCGGTGTCCAGCTGTCATATGCTGTTCTTTTTGGCCATCGCCGAATTCCAGGGGTATCAGGTCGAATCCTATGAGGACGACCCGGTCGGCCATCTAGAAAGCAACGACAGGAAAGGGATGGAGATGACGAGGATCGTGCTGTCGCCGCGCATCAACTTCGGCGGCGACAAGATGCCGGATCAGAAGGCGATATCCAGAATCCACGCCAGCGCCCATCGTAACTGTTTTATCCGTAACTCGATCACCGCCGAGGTGACGATAAATAATAGTTAATCAGCCATTCCTGTCAGGAGTCATATATGAATTACAGCCAATCTTCGGAAAGCATCCTGCTCAGAGAGGATAAAGACGGGGCTGTCACCCTAACATTGAATCGGCCGGATAAGTTCAACACCCTTTCCGAGGCGGTGCTGGAAGCGCTTCAGCAGGAACTGGATGCCATCGCCGCCGACCCCGCCGTTCGCTGTGTGGTGATCGGTGCCACGGGGCGGGGGTTTTGCGCCGGTCATGATCTGCGGGAAATGCGGGCCAATCCCGACAAGGCCTATTACCAGGCGCTGTTTCGTCGCTGCAGCCGCGTGATGCAGAGTATCGTCGCGCTGCCGGTGCCGGTCATCGCCAAGGTCCAGGGCATGGCCACGGCGGCGGGATGCCAGTTGGTGGCCAGCTGCGACCTGGCCATCGCTGCCCGCTCGGCCAGCTTCGCGGTATCGGGCATCAACGTGGGCCTGTTCTGCTCGACCCCCGCCGTGGCGCTGTCACGCAACATATCCTCCAAGCGGGCGTTCGACATGCTGGTCTCAGGCCACTTTATCGATGCGGATACGGCATTGGAATGGGGGCTGTTGAGTGGCGTCACCGATGATGCCGATCTGGAAGCTGCCGTGGCCGACAAGGTGGCACAGGTCCTGAGCAAGAGCCCTGCGGCGGTGCGCTTTGGAAAGTCCATGCTCCATCCCCAGCGTCAGATGGCCCTGGCCGACGCCTACGACTTTGCCGGCGATGTGATGGCCGAGAACATGCTGAGCCCCGACGCAGGTGAGGGGATCGATGCCTTTCTCGCCAAGCGTAAACCCATCTGGGAGCAGCCTGGCTACTAGGTTTTGTCCGAAAAATCTGCGTGGGTCAGAGAAACGACATGCCAGTTGAAAGCCTGGGGTGCTGACCCCTCCATTACAACAACAGGGGTTAAACCATGAGTGATATTTGCCATTTCAATGATGCTCTCGAGAAAACGGCGGCGAATCATGTACCGCTGTCACCCTTGAGCTTCATCAAACGGGCTGCTGCCGTTTATCCTGACAGGACATCGCTGATCTACAACGAGACGCGTTACAGCTGGCAGCAGACCTATGCCCGCTGTTGTCGGCTGGCCTCCATGTTGAAACATTTCGGCATCACAAGGGGCGATACGGTGGCCGTCATGTTGCCGAATGTCCCGGCCATGTACGAAGCTCACTTCGGGGTTCCCATGGTGGGAGCGGTGTTGAATGCGATCAACATTCGCCTGGACCCCGAGGCGGTGGCCTTTATCCTCGAGCATAGCCGCTCGCGCCTGCTGCTGGTCGACCCCGAGTACGTGGATGTGGTCGAAAAGGCCCTGGCTCGGCTGGAAGGGCCGGCACCCAGGGTGATCAACGTATCCGACCCGAGTCAGGGCGAAGAGCGTTTGATCGGCGACCTGGAGTACGAGGCGTTGCTGGCCGAGCAGCAAGCGCTGGATGACTGGCAGCTGCCGGTCGACGAGTGGGATGCGATTGCGCTGGGGTACACGTCCGGCACCACCGGCAATCCCAAGGGGGTTGTCACCCACCATCGGGGTGCTTATCTGAATGCCGTCAGTAACGTGCTGTCCTGGACCTTGCCCTCCGGCGTGGTCTACCTGTGGACACTGCCGATGTTTCACTGCAACGGTTGGTGCTTTCCGTGGACGCTGGCGGCGATCGGCGGGACCAACGTCTGCCTGCGCCGGGTCGACCCTGAGGAGATCCTGCGCCTGATCAGGCAGCATCGGGTCAGCCACTACTGCGGTGCGCCCATCGTCCACTCGATGATCGCTGATGCTGCCGGTGCTGCGCAGGAACCGATCGACCATAAGGTGTCGGGACTGATCGCCGGTGCGGCGCCGCCGGCGTCCGTGCTGGAGCGGATGGAGAAGCTCGGTGTCGAACTTACTCACGTCTACGGGCTGACCGAGACCTACGGCCCCGCGTCGGTGTGTGCCAAGCAGGATGGCTGGGACCAATACCCCCTGGAGGAGCGGGTCCGGCTCAATGGACGCCAGGGGGTAACCTATCCCCTGCAGGAGTGCATCGCGGTACTCGACCCGACCACGCTGGAGCCCGTCCCTGCCGACGGTGAGACGGTCGGCGAGATCATGTTTCGAGGCAATATTGTCATGAAGGGTTATCTGCGCAACGAGACCGCTACCAGCGAAGCCTTTGCCGGCGGCTGGTTTCACTCCGGTGACCTGGGCGTGGTGGAATCAGATGGCTACATCAAGATTCGCGACCGACTGAAGGACGTGATCATCTCGGGCGGGGAAAACATCTCCTCGATGGAGGTGGAGGAGATCATCCAGCGGCATGAAGAGGTCGAACTCGCGGCGGTCGTGGCGATGGTGGATGCCAAGTGGGGCGAAGTTCCCGCGGCCTTCGTCCAGTTGCGCCCCGGTAGCGAACTAAGTGAAGACGCCTTGATCAGCTTCTGCAAGGAGAATATCAGCCGCTTCAAGGCGCCCAAGAAGGTGATCTTCGGGCCGTTGCCGACCACCCCCACGGGGAAGATCCAGAAGTTCCTGTTGCGCAAGCAGCTCGAGACTGGTCTGTCAGCCTGAGTTGATCGAGGATGAGGAGTTGAAGCAGCGGCACTGGTGGAGTGAGGACAGTGCCCCTCGACGAAAGAAGGAAAATATCATGCACAGGGTGCGTCGCTGGGTGGTTCGCCATTCCAGAGTCTTTGAGATGATCTACCGACGTTTCGAGCCGGTGCTGGTCAAGCTCGCTCCACTGTGGCGGCGACTGGGTCATGAGCGCGTCGAGGCGCCGGTGAGGATGGTGGAAAAGGCCGCCAAGGGGGCGCTTTTCGATTGCCAGATGTGCGGTCAGTGCATTCTCTCTGCCACCGGCATGTCCTGTCCCATGAACTGCCCCAAGACAATGCGTAACGGACCCTGTGGCGGGGTGCGTGCCGATGGACATTGCGAGGTGAAGCCAGACATGGTGTGTGTCTGGGTCGATGCCTGGGAAGGAAGTCGTCGCATGGAGCAGGGCGATCTCATCCACGTTGTCCAGTTGCCGGTCGACCACCGCCTCACGGGAAGCTCGTCCTGGCTTCGCGTGGTTCGCCAACGGGACGGTACCGCCTCTTCAACCGCCAACAGAGAGACAACAAGATGAAGTTCGATGACGAGCCCGTTCCGGGCTACTCCCTGCCGATCCTGCCCGGTCACGTCTCCCCCGGGCGGCTGGAGCGAGTGCTGCGGGCAGGCAAGTTCGCAGTCACCAGCGAGATCGACCCGCCGGACTCTGCCGACCCGGCCGAGGTGCTCAAGCGGGCGGCAATCTTCGATGGCTATGTCGATGCCATCAACGCGACGGATGGCTCCGGCGCCAACTGTCACATGTCCAGCGCCGGGGTCTGCTCGCTGCTGACCCGGGTCGGCTATGCCACCATCCTGCAGATATCGTGCCGTGACCGTAACCGCATCGCCATGCAGGGCGAGATCCTCGGTGGAGCGGCCATGGGCGCCTGCAACCTGCTGTGTCTGACCGGTGACGGTGTGCAGGCCGGCGACCATCCCCAGGCCAAGCCGGTATTCGATCTCGACTCCATATCGCTGCTGCAGGTCGCCCGTGGCATGCGCGACGAGCACCGCTTCGAGAGCGGGCGGCGCATCGAGACGCCCCCACGGATCTTTCTCGGTGCGGCCGAGAACCCCTTCGTGCCGCCGCTGGACTGGCGCCCCCTTCGCCTGGCCAAGAAGGTGGCGGCCGGTGCCCAGTTCATCCAGACCCAATACTGTTTCGATATCGAGCGGTTGCGCGACTTCATGCTCAAGGTGAACGACCTCGGTCTGCTGGAGGGCCCCGACCGCGTCTTCATCCTGCCCGGGATCGGGCCCCTGGCTTCTGCACGCAGCGCTCGCTGGATCCGCGAAAATGTCCCCGGGGTGCATATCCCTGACGCGGTGATCACTCGGCTCGAGGGGGCCAAGAACCAGAAGGAGGAGGGCAAGCGACTCTGCATGGACCTGCTTAACGAAATCCGCGAGATTCCGGGCGTCAGCGGCGCGCACATCATGGCCTACCGCCAGGAGCAAAGTGTGGCGGAGATCATCGAGACGACGGGGGTGCTCGAAGGCCGCGTGCCCTGGTACCCGGGGCGCGACGACCCGAAAGCGCTCAACCCCGAATCCCCAGAAGCCTTGCAGCTCTAGCGTGATGGACCTCGATACCGGCACCGGGACGGTGCCTGACTACCGTCTCTACTGTTCGCCGGACAGCGCCAACCTGGTGGTGCGCATGGTGCTCGAGAGCGAAGGTATCCCCTATCGAGAGGTGCGGATCGACCGGGCCGCCGGTGGACTGGATGACCCGGACTTCCGTCGGCTCAACCCCCAGGGCCTGTTGCCGGTACTGGTGGATGAGCGCCATGGAACGGCGCTCTTCGAGACCGGTGCCATCCTCCTGCACCTTGCCGAACGCTGCCACGCCGCACGCTTTACACAACCGGCAGCCCGTGGCCGCCTGCTGGCCTGGCTATTCTTTCTCTCCAACACCGTCCACGCCGAGCTTCGACTCTGCTTCTACACGCCACGCTATGCGCCTCGAGCGGGGGATGCCCAGCGGCTGCGCGATGCCCTGCGGCCCCGTCTTGTGGCGCATCTCATGCAGCTGGAATCGCTCTCCGAGCATGGCCGGGAGCCCTGGCTGCTCGAGGAAGGGCCCAGTGTGCTCGATCCTTACCTGGCCTGTCTGGTGCGCTGGATGCAGCTCTACCCCATCGATGACCCCTGTCGTGCGCTTCCCTGGGAGCGCTTGCCGAGACTCGTCGGCGTGCTGCAGGCGCTGGCCGAGCGGCCGGGCATACGTCGTGCGGCCAACGCAGAAGGCATCGTGGGGCGGCTGTTCATCGCGCCCGACTACCCTGCCCTAGACCTGCGCGGCGTTACCGGCTAGATCGGGGGAGGGCATATTGGCTTCATCCAGCAACCATTCACGAAACTGTCCGGCGATCGGTCGCTCCAGGCCCTCGCCCGCACTGACCACGTAGTACGCCTGGTCACAGTTCAGGGGACAATCGGCCAACACCGACAACTTCCCGGCACTCAGCTCCGCCTGGTGTAGATCCCGACTGCCGAGCAGCACGCCCTGGCCGGCTATGGCCGCCTCCAGTGCCAGCAGCCCGTTGCCAAATCGCAGCTCCCGCAGGGTTCCGATGTCACACCCCTGCTGCTTGAACCATTCTTTCCAGCCGTAGGGCTCGTTGATGCGGGTGAGGGTGCTGTCACACAGCAATGGCAGTCCGCGGAGTGCGTCGACACCCTCCACGGTGGCGGCCAGTTCCGGTGCGCAGATTGGCACCAGATCCAGGCTCATCAGCCGCTGGGGCTCCAGGTCCGCGTAGTTGCCGTAGCCGAGTCGCACGGAAACGTCGATGCCCGCGCGCTTGAGATCGGCCAGACCGAAGTCGCTATCACGGAGGCGATCCACCGTATGCAGGCTCGCCTGCAGCCGCACTTCGGCGTCCGGGCAACGGGCGTAGAAGCGGTGCAGGCGCGGCACGATCCATTTGGTGGCGAACAGCGGTTCGGCGCACACGGTGACGATCAGGCGCTCTTCGCCATAGGCGCGGATCTTGTCCACCGCGCGACCCAGTGCATGAAACCCCTCATGCAGCTCCGGCAGGGCCACGCGCGCGGCCGGGGTCAGGCTGACCCGCCGGTGGTGGCGGACGAACAGATCGACGCCGAGATACTCCTCAAGGGACTTGATCTGGTGGCTGATCGCCGCCGGCGTGACATTGAGCTCCTTGGCGGCCGCGGCGAAACTCTTGGTTCGCGCGGCGACCTCGAAATAGGAGAGTGCGATCAGGGGTGGGAGCCGTAACATGACGAATTCTCACAAGAATGGCGTTCACGCGCTCGCCGGCAGCGAGAGCAGCAGCGGCGAGCCGACCAGGCCCTCGGACAGACGGGTCGTGAGCACCTCCAGGATGGCATCGTGCTCACCCGCCAGGCGCGTGGTGGTGACGCGCAGGCCGGGCGAATTCGCCATGGCCTGCTCGCAGATCTCCGCGATGTCGCCGCCCTCCCCGGCGTGACGCCCCGGCGAGAGGAACAGCATGGCGAGTATTACCTCGCTGTCGGCCATGGCCGGCGAGGCCAGCAGGTCGACCAGCAGCGGCTCGTTGAAGCGGTAGGCCTCGCACTCGCGGCGCTCCATGGAGGCGAAGGTGACGCAGCTGGCCTCCTCGCTCAGCAGCACGCTGAGCTGGCCGGCCAGGTAGTTGCGCACCGCCGTGACCTCGGGAATCGGGCTGCCGTGATCGACCAGCACCACCTTCGGCTGCGAGCGGCCATCCATCCGTTCGCGCACGTTGTCGGCCAGCAGCTGCGCCAGGCGCAGGTCCAGCGGCGCCAGACTGTCGACCAGCGGCAGCGTCACCTTGATGCCCAGCTGCGGATATCGGGCCTGCACCTCGGCCAGCCGCTCCGGCAGGTAGCGGGTCAACACCTGGCTGGGGCCGAAGAAGAAGGGCAGGATGACCAGCTCGGTCGCGCCCTCTGCCGCCAGCTGCTCGGCCAGTGGCCCCAGCGAGACCGCCTTGCGACCCTCCAGCTCCTCCGCGGGGATCTTGTAGGAGTGCAGCAGGGAGGCGGCTTCGACCTCGTGGCCGGTGGTCCGGCTCAAGGCCCGGGCCAGGCGGCGCAGGTTGAGTGTGGCCTGGGGGCGCAGGGAGCCGTTGTCGACGAGCAGGATCTTTCGCATGGAAGCCTCGCTGGGGTCAGGCCTTGTCCGCCTCGCTGACTGTCTGGATGACCTCGAAGCCCTCGAAACTCGGCGGACCCAGGTAGAGCCCCTCGCGCTTGCTCTGGCCGGCATTGGCGTGCGCCTTGCGGAAGGCCTCGGAGTGCGTCCAGGCCTCGAAGTCCTCGCGCGAGCGCCAGACGGTGTGGGAGGCGTAGAGCACGTGATCCTCCTTCTCGGGGCCGCGCAGCATGTGGAACTCGACGAAGCCGGGCAGCCCCTGCAGGTGCGTTTCCCGCTCCAGCCAGATCTGCTCGAACTCCTGTGTCCTCTCGGGATTGACCCGGAAACGGTTCATGGCGATGTACACGGTGCTCGCTCCTTGTCGTCAGGCAGGGAAGGGAGGGGTGACGATGGCACCTTCACCGAGGCTCGGCAAGGCCACCGCAAGCCGTCGCGCCGCGCGCTGGCCTCCGGCCTGCCACGACCCGGCGCCTCATGGCGTCACATGGCCTTCGGCGATGGCCTCGCCGAGGCGGTCGACGGCGGCGGCCAGTTTCTCGTCGATGACATGGAGCGTCTGCCTCCAGTCGTCGATGTGGCGCAGTTCCGACCTGCCGTCCGAGATGCCGCGCAGGACGACGAGCGGCATCTCGAAGCGCATGCAGGCGCGCTGGCAGGCATAGCTCTCCATGTCCACCATGTCGGCGGCGATGGCGTCATAGGCCGCGCCCGAGACGACATTGGCGCCGGTCGACAGCGAGGCCTCCCGAATGCCGGGAATGCGCAGGGGCAGCGGGACGCTCGCCGGCAGGTCGAGAAAGGGCGTGGCGCCCCTGGCGAAGCCCAGCGGTGAGGCGTCCATGTCGCGGTAGGTGACGGAGGTCGCCTGGTAGACCTCGGACTGTTCGAGAACCCGGCTGCCGGCCGATCCCAGCGATACCACGAGGTGCGGCAGGCGCTGGTGCCGGGCGAGGGCGGCCAGGGCGGCGGTGAGTTCGACGGCTGCCTCGACGGGGCCGACGCCGGTCATGAAGGGGGCGAAACGCGCCTCGAGATGCGGGCCGTATTCGGCCTCGGCCGCCATCACGAAGAGGACGTCGCGGCCACCCAGTTCCGTCAGCCTGGCCGAGCGCATCGAGGCGCCTACTCGGTCACTTGAAGCGATTGCGGGCGGACTTGATCGATTCGCTCAGCGAGTCCCAGGCGCGCTCCGCGCCGGCCCTGATGTCGTCCCAGGCGTCGTCGCTGGAGTGGCGCAGCTCTTCGAGCTTCTGGCGCATCTCCTCGCGCTTCGCCTCGAGCCGGTCGATCTCCTCTTCCCTGTCGATGCGTGCATCGGCCTCGGCGCTGCGGGCGCGGGCCTTCAGCTTGTCCACCTCGGCCTGCAGCTCATCGAGCTTGGCGCGCAGCTTCTGTTCGTAGGCTTCCCTGTTGCTCATGGGGCAACTCCTTTCCGTTTTCCGGTTCATGGAACCTTGAAGATAGCCTGTCCTCGGGCCGAGAGGGCAGTGCTTTCAGGGTGGCACGGCGAGAGGGGGGCGACGCAAGCCGTGGGCGAGCTTGTCCGGGAGAGGTCACCAAGAATTGACCGAGCGCATGGACTGGCCGGTAGGGCACTGATAGTGTCGTGAACTGTCTTGGCAACACACTGACTTGCACCTGGGAGGTGCCATGAGCCACACGCCGCACGAACTTGCTGAAGAGTTTCCCGAGCACGCTGAGCGCATCCATGACCTCAAGCAATCAGACGCTCATTTCGCGAAGCTTGCCGAGGAGTACCACGAGATCAACCGGCAGGTACATCGCATGGAAACGGAAGTCGAGCCGGTCGCTACCCACATAGAGGAAGACACGCGCAAGAAGCGTGTCGCGCTCAAGGATGAAATCGCGACCTATCTTGAGCGAGCAGCGTCGGCCTAATTCCAGTTTGCTGGTGCCCGTCAGCCCCGCTTGAAGCGGGAACGGGCGGATTTGATCGATTCGATCAGCGACTCCCCGTCGTACCCGGCGCCGGCTCGAATGCCGGCCCGGGCGTCATGGCGGGAGTCGCCCAGCTCATTACGCTTTGCCTGAAGTCTCTACCCAACACTAGACCATCGATGTAAGCGATTGGCCATCGGCGCTGCCTCGGCTGGCTGCTACCCTGCTTGGCATATTAGAAAAATGCTACAGGGAACGACCATGACTGATGCCCCCGAGCCGCGCATCACGCTGCACCCGCATTCCAGTCGGGTGCGGGTCGTCATCGACGGCACCCTGCTCGCCGATACCACCCACGCCATCGAACTCCGCGAACGCGGCTACCCGCCCCGCCAGTACCTTCCCCGCGATGATGTGCGGATGGACCTGCTGACCCCCTCCGAGACCGTGACCTACTGCCCCTTCAAGGGTGATGCCAGCTACTACTCCTTTGGCGAGCACCAGGATGTGGCGTGGAGTTATGAACGGCCAAAGGGAGAAATCGGAGAGATTGGGGGGCGTTTGGTGTTTTACCAAGGAGTCAGCGAGTGACCTCTTTCGACCCTAAGCGGCCATGCCGAAAAAGGCAGCGGGCACGTTCATTGGGAATATGCAGCATGCACGATGATTGGTGTTATACTTTTGAACTAAACTTAGCCCTTGGGGATTTCAATAGGATGAGAGGTGTTCGATCGCGTAGCATAACTGTTCAGCATTTCTTCACCGTACGGAGCATGGCGATAAATGCCTGTTGACTAAGCCGCTCATCAGGCTGCTACACAGCTTCTATAGGGCATATTGGCCGGTGTACGGCTTGAGGCGTTAGGTTGCGCGCGTACTGGTCTGTTGTGAGGCGTTCGGGCAGTGATGTTGGTCATGATTCTCGTCTCCAACGGGCCCAATTTGTCCCAACGTAGCGCGTCGGCTGGTCAAAATCCAACGTCGGGACGTGCGTGACCGCAGCCCGCTATTCCTTAGGCCTTAGGAGTAAAAGAATGAAATGTCCGATATGTGTCGATGAAAATCTAGTGATGACCGATCGTCAAGGTATAGAAATAGACTATTGTCCAAAGTGTCGAGGCGTTTGGTTGGATCGCGGGGAGCTAGACAAAATTATTGAGCGCAGCGTATCTACGCCACAATCCCAGCCTAGGGGAGACTATCGTGAGCCATCCAGACATTCTAGCAATCATGATTACCATAAGAAAAAGAAAGGTGGTTTGTTGGGTGAGATATTTAATTTCTAATATGAGCATAGTAAGGCCTAACAAAGCGATTCATTCCGGGTATACGATTGCCTTGGCAAAATGGTGGAAATCAGCATATAGAGCGTTTATGGTTCCTGTGCTCAACGTATCAAAAGGAGTACACCTCATGCTCAAGCTTCCCGTCGTGGCACTTTTTCGGCCGCTGCCTTCCTGCCATTCGCTGCCGCTCAGGCTCAGGAACAGAGTGGTGCCGCCCCGGTATCTGATGTCTCCCAGCTTCAGGAATACGAGGACTTCGTAGTCCAGCCCCTCGGGCTGAGCATCGACCGTATCGAGGACATGATCGTGATCGGGCCAAACGGCGAGGAGGTCGGCAAGGTTGAGGAGATTCTGGTCAACGGCGAGGGCCAGGTCGTAGCGATCACCGTTGATATCGGCGGCTTCCTCGGTGTCGTTGATCATTAGGTGGTGCTGAACCTTGAGCAAATCGGCGTTCAAGCCGACCGCGAGAAGCTCACGGTTTCGATGACACGCGAGTAACTCGAGCAATTGCCGGAATGGAAGAACGACTGACAACCTAACACCTACCTCGGGGGGGGGGGGTGCGTTTGCGCAAAGCCACCCGCGCCCGCTTACTTCCTCTAAAGTGGTCCCCACCCTCGTCCGATTTTCGGGGACTACTTCACTCAGCCCCACCTTTTTCAGGATAAGGATTATGGGTCTTCGATCCGCAGCAAAAGCTGCCCCGGAGCGAAGAAGCACGTCCCGAGGCTTTCTACTTCGATTTCGTGCAGCCTTCATATTCTTCACGACCACCTGGTAACCGCCATCGATGTGGATCGCCGTGATGCCAAACGTCACCGCAACCGTGACACCGGCAGCACGGACAAAAGCCTCTACGCTTTCAGCCGATTCACCAGCCGCTCCATCTCGACCAAGTTGGTCACGGCTACCGGTCTGAGCAGACCAGGAGTGTGCCGAGTCACTCATCGGCTAGGCGGTACGAGATCTGGTCGCCGCAGTTTTCGGAGGTATTGGAAGGCATTCCCGATGGTCAGATTGGTGGTGTTGGCCAAGGTCTCGACCGCGGCGTTGCCCTGGGCAGTCGCTCCAACAATGCCAGGCGATGACCGTTGCCTAAGGCACGTCAACCTCGACTGCCATCCTCTGGCCTTCATGAAAAGTGCTTTATGCGTGGATGCCAGGGGATCAGGGGCAAGACTTATGGGACGGGACGGATAGCGAAACATTCGTGGGGAGCCGCCAGGTTTTAATGAGAGACTCGACTTGCCTTTCCCCGGTATGTCGCCGTGAAGCCCGGCTGGCGCATGGAACGCCGATGACCAGACAATACACGCTAAATCAGTGCCATAGCAAAAAATTGGCGGCGCTGGATACCTATCTACCCGCTACCCGTATACTATTCCACACGTCAATCTTCCTGCGGCGTGGATGGAGTGCGTGAGAAATGAGCTTGGCCGACGTATTGCGTGCTCTGCCTGGTCATCTGAAGGACCAGCGCCCGACGCTAGGCGACATTCTGGTCGTCCTCGATGAACGTGCTATCCCCTTAGCGCTATTGCTTTTCGCGATCCCTGCGATCGTGCCCACGCCAGGCATTCCCGCAGGCATGGTATTTGGGTCGGCACTAGCCTTCATTGGCATACAGATGGCAATCGGCACCAAGCGCGTCCGGCTGCCGACGGGTATTGCCCAACTGCGCATCGGGCGGCAACAGCTGGAGCGGATCCTGGGCAGGGCGACCCCTCATCTCGAAAAGCTTGAGCGGCGCCTGAGCGTGCGCCTAGGGTGTCTTAGCACGCCATTGGCGATTCGAAGCATCGGCGTCGTTATTTTTATCCTGGCCTTGTTGATAGCACTCCCGATTCCATTTGGAAATACACTGCCTGGGTTGGCCGTGCTGATTCTGTCGCTGGGGCTTGCCCAGCGAGATGGCATCGCAGTCGCCGCCGGCCTCGGCCTTGCGCTAGTGTCCGGTGTTGTCTCCGCAGCCATCATCGGTGGTAGCTGGTGGCTAATCGAAATTTTCGTTAAGGAATCACTGCTCACATCAGCCTGAACCGGTAATCATCATTGGCAGCTTCCTTTTTCGGCTGTCAGGCCGAGTTCACAACGTACTCTCGTATCGAAAGCCTAGTTGCTTGGGAAGCTAGTAGATGGACAAGGAAAGGACAGGACAGTCATTGGTCGAAAGCCAAAACTCGACTTGTGTACTAGGGGGTGGGGTCCACTTCAATCCGCACCGATTAAGCAACCAGTGGTAGTGCGACGACATACTAACCCAAGATTCAGGGAATGATGCGTATGCATGCTGTTATCTGCTCGTCGCTGATACGAAATGGCCGGTCACGATAGCCCGGAACAGGTGGTCACGATAAAACGAAACGGTCGGTCACGATGGCGCGGAATACGCAAGGAGAAAAGGTGAATGAGAAAACGGAGTGTCTGGCTACGGCTTGCCTATTTTTCCAATCTTATTTTACTTTTCGGGCTGGTGCTGCATCAAGGTTACCTACATCTCACTGAACCAGCTTTTACGTCGGTTCATGCTGATCAGGTGAATACGATTCGACAGGTAGTGGGAGAGCGAAGTGATTTCCGGTTTGCCGTCGTCGGTAATGTCAATAATTCAGTGCGGGTCTTTCAGGATGAAATCGTTCCAAGAATCAATGATCAAGGTTATGATTTCGTAATTTCGGCAGGCAATGCCGTGTCCGGCGGTCAAGAAGAAAGTTATCGCTTGGTCCACCGCATCTTCGGGCGCCTCGAGATGCCCTACCTGTTGACCTTCGGCGATAACGAAGAGAGCGATTTCGGAAGCTTCCGTTTCTATGAACAATTCGGGCCGCACTTCTTTTCCTTCGTGGCCGATGATGCTCACTTCCTGTTTCTCGACGGCACCGGGAAGTCCTCCTATTCCTGGCAACTGGACTGGTTGGAACGGGAGCTCAGTGCCACGCGAGCATCACACCGTTTCGTCTTTATCGGCCTTCCGGTGCATCGGGAGTTGGCCGATACACCGGTTTTTGAATCCGATCACTACCTGGAGGCCCCGTCCTTTCGCCACGGCTTGATCACGCTGTTCGAGCAGTACGACGTGGATGTGGTCTTCTCGGCGAACCTGACGCTTTTCCATCATGAAATTGTCAACGGCGTCGACTATGTGACCACAGGTGGTGCGGGTGGTTTAGTCGTCGACAGTGGATCGAGCTTTCATCACTACATAGATGTTCGGGTGTCCAGTGATGGCATTACAATCGAGCCAGTGCCCCTGGATGTCACCCTGCCGGCTTGGCAGAAGACCCTGGACAGTCTCTGGGGGACCATCTATTCATTCTTCTATGTCAGCTACCTGCGCTTCCTGCTCATCGTCAGTGCGCTGCTGCTGCTGGCTTTTCACCTGCATCAGCTGATCACGGAGGAGCGTGACTATTACCCTGACTTCGACGTCGACCCCACCCCCTACCAGGGACGAGCGTTGCGAGTCGGCATGTATTCCAATAATTACTTTCCCTTCGTGTCCGGTGTCACCGTCTCGGTGGACCGGCTACGCCGTGGCTTGAGCGAAATGGGCGATCGGGTGCTGCTGTTCGTGCCGCGCTATCGTGAGCCGTGGGATGACGATGACGACATCGAACGGGCGCCGACCCTGGTGTCCTTCGGCGAGAAGGGCGAGTTTAGGTTGTCGAATCCCTTCCTGTGGCGACTGTATCGGCGCCTGAGGGCGTTCAAGCCCGACATCATCCATGTCCACCATCCCTTCTGGCTGGGCTCGCTGGGTCTCTTCATGGGGCGTCGTCTCAAGGTCCCGGTGGTTTATACCTACCACACGCGCCTGGAGCACTATTCGCACTTCGTGCCGCTTCCCGGCTTGCTGTTCCGCAATCTCATTTCCCACTACCTGATCCGGCGATTCTCCAACCGCTGTCAGGGGGTGGTGGTGCCGACTCATTCCGCCGAGGAATACTTGAGGGTGATCGGCGTGACCACCAATACCCTGGTGCAGCCCACGGGAATCGATGTCGAACGATTCAGGCAGGTGGACCAAGAGCGCCTCGACCAGCGGCGCCAGGCGCATGGTATCGCCGGTGATGAGGTGGTACTGGTCAGTGTGTCGCGGATCAGTCAGGAGAAAAATATCGAATTCATGCTCGAAGCCCTGGCCGGCCTGCGCGACCGCGGCCATGCCAACTTCCGGCTCCTGCTGGTCGGCGATGGGCCGGCCCGCGAGCATATCCAGTCGTGTATCGAGGCGCTGGGGCTTGATGCGCAGGTTGAGCTGGTGGGCGCTGTGTCGCCTGAGGAGATGGCGCTCTATTACCATCTGGGCGATATCTTCGTCTTCGCCTCCAAGTCGGAAACCCAGGGGATGGTCATCCTGGAAGCCATGTCGGCTGGCTTGCCGGTGGTGGCGGTACGCTCCAGCGGTATCGACGATGTCATCCGGGAGGGGGAGAACGGTTTCAAGACCCCGGAGAATCGCCAGGCCTGGGCAGCGCGGCTGCAAGTGCTGATGGAGGATCCCGCCCTGCGCGACACCCTCGGCGAACAGGCACGGGTTTTTGCCAGTGATCACGATGTCAGCGCTTTCGCTCGTCGTGTCCACGACTTCTACGCCTTCTTGTTGGCGCAGTACCACGGTGGCCGGCGCTGGCGTCGCTAGCCGCGCTTGCCCTTGCGCCGGGAATACTGACGCAGCGCCACCAGCATAACAATGCCCGCGGCCAGTCCGGCCAGCGACCACAATAGCTCCCCGCGATCGGTTGCGGTGACCAGGGCACCAAGCTGGCTGCCGAGCAGAGTTACGACGGCCAGCCCCGGTACGATGCCTAAGGTCGAGCCGATCATGTAGTCGCGAAAGCGCAGGTGGAAGGCGCCGGCCATCATGTTGGTCAGGGTAAAGGGTGCCAAGGGGAGCAGGTTGATCACCGTCATGGTGCGGATGCCGCGGCGTGCCAGGTAGCGTGACATGCCCTTGAGGTGGCGACCGCCGTAGGTCATCAGGGTCTCGCGCCCCAGGCGCCGTCCCACCCAGTAGGACACCACCGAGGAAGCAAGCGTCCCCAGGGTGGCGTAGACGAAGCCCCAGGTCGGGCCGAACACCAGCCCTGTCACCGCCACCAGGATGCTCAGCGGAAACATCACCAGCAGGCCACCGACGTAGATACCGATCACCACGAGGAAAAGCCAGGGGCTGTCGCGCCACTGCGGGGACTGAGCGATCCACTGTTTCAGGGCGTCTACGGTCAGTACATCCTGCATGGCGAGCCATTGCCAGAGCAGGCCGAAGGCGACCAGCGCGGCCAGCAGACCGAGGGTAATGCCAAGAGAGCGAGACATGGACTGGGATCTTGACGAACAAATGAGGCGCTTAGGATACGTCAGGTAGGCCATCGGCCCAAGCCGGTAACTGGCGATCGCGTAGACGCTTGGGCATCTCTCACGGCTGGGTTACTATTTCGCCGTTTTCGCCATTCCTGCCGGCATCGAGGACTCCCTCTGCTTGCCGTCCGGTCGCTCGTTCCGGATACTTCTCGATGATCGCGAACCTTTTCCATCGCTGGCGCTGGCTCGGCGCCTGGACCCTTGCCAACCTGTTGCTGGCCTGGCTGATCGCCAGTCGTTATGTGCCCTATATCGACCCGGATGGGGCAGCGCAATGGGGCTATCTCTCGCTGGTGTTCCTCGGTCATCTGGCCCTGCTGGTCTGGCTGGGTGCCCTGCCGCTGTTCCTGCTGGCTACCGTCATCCGGGGTAGGTGGCTGTGGCTGGTCACCACCCTCTGGGCCAGCACCCTGCAGCTGTTGCTGCTGCTCGATACCTTCGTCTACGCCCAGTATCGTTTCCACCTGAGCGGTTTCATCCTCGACCTGCTGCTCAATGCCGGCGGTGATGTGTTCAGCTTCTCCTGGGTGGCCTGGAGCCTGGCCATCGGCGGGGTGCTGGGCATGCTGGTGATCCAGGGCGTGATGGGCCTGTGGCTGAAGCGACGCTTCCTGTCCAGGCCCGTGTGGTCGACGCTGGCTGTCTGTGTCACGGCTCTGCTAGGCGTGCATGGCTGGCATGCCTGGGCGGATGCCCACTATGACCGCGAGATCACCGGCATGACCCGCCATGTGCCGGTCTTCTATCCGGCCACCGCCAAGCGCTTCTTCGTCAAGCAGGGCTGGGTGGATGCCCAGGCGGTGCGCGATGCAGTGGATCTGGAGGCGGCGCCGGGCGGCGAGCAGGACCTGAGCTACCCCTTGGCCCCGCTGTCCTGCACGACATCGGCCTCCCCGGACAACCTGATGCTGGTCGTGCTGGATACGCTACGTCACGACATGCTCAATCCGCAGGTGATGCCGAACCTCCATCGCTATGCCAACCAGCCGGGCTGGATCAAGGCCAGCGAGCATATCAGCGGCGGTAACTCCACCAAGGCCGGCGTGTTCAGCCTCTTCTATGGCCTGCCGGTCACCTACTGGGATGCCTTTACCGCCGGTCAGACGCCACCGGTGTTGATGGAGACCCTGGAAACCCAGGACTATCGCTTCGAGGTGCTCTCCTCGGCGACCCTGGTGAGTCCCGCCTTCGATCGCAATGTCTTTGCCGGCCTCGAAGAGGTTTCACTGGAGCCGGCTCAGGGCGATCCCTGGCAGCGGGACCGCCAGATCACCGATGATTGGCTGGCGTGGACCCGCGAGGAGAGCCAGAACCCGGGCGATCGTCCCTTCTTCAGCTTCCTCTTCTACGACGCCGTGCATGGGTACAGCCATCCGCCCGACTTCCCGCGCTTCACCCCCTACTGGGAGAGCGTCAACCATATCGCCCTGGGACCGGACTTCGATCCCGAGCCCTACTGGAATCGCTACCGGACCGCGGCACGCTATGTGGATCAGCAGCTGGGGCGGGTCCTCGACGACCTGGATGCCCGGGGCTTACTGGAGGACACCGCGGTGGTGATCACCTCGGATCATGGAGAGTCCTTCAACGAGCATGGCAAGAACTACTGGGGCCACGGCAGTAACTACACGCCGGAACAGGTCCAGGTTCCGCTGGTGATGCACCTGCCGGGACACCCGGGCGGCGAGATTACCCGACGCTCGCACCATGCCGACATCGCGCCAACCCTGCTCGAGGAGGTGCTGGGCTGCGAGTCCGCCCCGGAGCGCTATTCCCTCGGTCACAACCTGCTGGAGCCAAAGGCGAAGCGGGAGTGGATGCTTTCGGGCAGCTACATGGGCTACGGCATCCTGATGCCCGACTACCAGGTCGCCGTTCATCCGGCGGGAACCTTCGAGGTCTATGACTACCGGATGAACGAGCTCGACGAGGTGCGCCCCGACCCGGTGGCTTCTACCCAGGTGCTCCAGGCCCTGTCACGCTTCTATCGTTGAGGGAGGGACGACGGCTCCATCTGATGATTTGATCTACTCATTTTGCCATTTGATCTGAAACTCTATCTCCTCTTCATCGTCCGACCGTTCGTGTTCGATGCTGAATTCGGCTCTGACGGGGACATAGATGCGCTCGCCGGCAATCTGAATGTCGAAACGCTCCCCGTTCTCGATGGCATCCGCCAGTCGCCGTAGCTTGGCCACGAAGTCGGCCTTCGGGTAGCCTTTTTCTACGTCTCTCTCGTCTTTGGATCCCATTTTTCGCTCCTCGGTGGCTTGGTTGTCGCCAGCGCCTGTGGCGCAAGCAGGCCCGCGTCCAGTCTAGCAGGTCCCATACACCCTCTACCTGGCGACGCCAGAAAATACGACAGCACCGTCACCATATCCAGATGCTCTGAGCGTTCGACCCTCGCACAGAGGCCTAGTAAGCTTTCATCTGCTTCCGACAGTCAGGACTTCACCATGACGAGCGCCAGAATTCTGCAGCAAGGCACGATCCACTGCTTCCCCGCTGGCCTGCGGGATGAGAAAGGCAAGCTGGTCAACGCCGAGGTATCGGCGGTGGTGTACGACGGCAAGCGATTGATCCTGGCCAGCGACAAGCCGATACCGGGCGAACAACGCTCTGCGGTCTTTTCCCTTCCGATGACATCACAGGGCCCTGATGACAGCGAGCTTGAGTACTTCACCACGCCGCTCATCAAGCAGGCGGTCAAGTATGAGGACTTTGCCCTCAGCGCCGATGGCCGTCATGTCCTGGCCACCACCGGCTTCGATCGCATCGATGATGTCAGCCATGATCTCAACGCCTACAATCACCTGCTGATCTGGCCGCTGGGTGAGCCGGACAAGGTGCAGGTCGTCGACCCTGATCCCAGGGACGGCGTGGAAGGCTCCCTGGAACTGCGCCGCAAGCTCGATCATGCGATCGGCTTCCCGTACTACAAGATCGAGGGGCTGGCGGCGATTCCCGGCGAGCGTGGCGATGGCCTTCTACTGTTCGGCGTGCGCGAACAGGGGAGGACCCATGATGACTTCGCCTATGTCAGCCGACTGGTGGGGGCGCATTACGAGATCAGCGATAAGGGCAACCTGGTACTGATCGACCAGATGCGTGAGATCTACACCTTCGACCCGGGCTGTGATACGAACGTGCGCTTCGAATGTGGTCTCTCGAGCCTGGAGTACGATCCCTATCATGCCCGGCTCTACCTGCTGACCAGTTTCGAGACCAAGAAAGACGGTGCGCCGTGTATCGGCGGTTACTTGTGGGTGATGGGCCTCGGGGACTTGCAAGGGGGGCGACTACCCACGCTGGTTACCACACCGGAAGGAAGCCCCCTGGAATTCGAGCACAAGGCCGAGGGCATGGCCGTGCTCGATCATGAGCGCTTGTTTGTTGCCTATGACAATGACCGGCATCTCGGACTGGGCAGCATCGACCAACGCGACGAACGACACGCCTGCGAGGCGCCTTATACCCTGCTTCATGTGTTCTGACGACAAGAGAGGTGCGATGCGTCTGCGATGGCTGTTACGGCTGTTGGGTCTCCTTTCCTTAGCCCTTCTGGCCGGCTGTGAAAAGACCCCGACCGGGCGCTCTCAGCTGGCCTTGGTGCCTGAAAGTTTGATGGCGCAGATGGGCAAGGATACCTTTGGTCAGTTGCTTCGTCGTCAGCCGGTATCACGCGACGCGGCCGTTAACCGCCAAGTACAGTGCGTAGCCCGGGAGGTGGCGGCCGCTGCTGAGGCAATCTACCCGGGCGCCGATTTGCCCGAGAGCTGGGAGGTTGTCGTTTTCGAGGATCCTTCCCCCAATGCCTTTGCCCTGCCGGGCGGGCGTATCGGCGTGCATACCGGCCTGCTGCGGGTGGCCGAGAACCCGGCCCAGCTAGCGGCCGTGATCGGGCACGAGGTGGCGCATGTGCTGGCGGATCATGGTAATGAGCGGCTTACCCAGCAGCTTGGCATTAAAGCCGGGTTGCTGCTGGTAGGTTTACTCGGGGAGGGGGATCTAGGGCAGCAACAGTTGATGCAGGCCCTGGGCCTTGGCGCCCGACTCGGCATCAGCCTGCCGTTCAGCCGCGCCCATGAAGAGGAGGCCGATCTAATGGGGGTGGCGATCATGGCGCGGGCGGGGTTTGACCCACAACAGAGCGTAGCGCTGTGGCGCAACATGGCTGCCGCCGGTGGTGGTCAACCTCCTGAGTTCCTCTCGACTCATCCCGCCCACGGATCACGCATCGAGGCATTACAGCAGGCCATGGAGGAGGTCGTATCAACCTATCGCGACGTTTCACCGGCTGATTGTCCCGGGTAGCGGCAGGCCAGGCCGTCAATCACCTGGAACCCGATACTTTAAGATGTTGTTAGTGTGGAAGAATAGGGTATCAGAGGATACGATACTCATCCTGACACTGGGGCCCACCCACCCTCATTACTCTTCTCTCTACCGCATCCAAGAGTTGGCCTCGTCCGGTCTCGACCAGGGTCAGCCAGTGGCGGGCGGGGTGATGCCGGTGTGGACCAGATCCCGGGTCAGGATCGAGTTGGGGGCGCCTCTTCTCTCTCTTCGTGACTCAACATCACCCGGTTCCTGCCGCCGTGCTTGCCGGCGTATAGCGCCTGGTCGGCCTGGTTGATCAGGTCGTCCAGATCGACGTCCTCGTCGAGAACCCCGGCGATGCCGATGGTGACGGTCAGGCGGTGGTCGGGCATCGCCTCCATCACCGGCAGCTCGGCGACCTTCCTCTGCAGGCGCTCCGCCACCATTTGCGCGTCCTGTAGTGGGTGAAGACTTCACCGTTTTGGCGTTCGGGGTGAGCATCCCTCCTGCCGGCAGGTAGTAATATAAGCGTTTCAAGATGACGGGAAAACGGGCGGGTGCCAACGCTCACCCGCATCCCCCCTCGCTCCACCGCGTCGTTCAGTTCTGCATGGGGATGCCATCTTCCCATCGAAAGCCGATACCGCCGCCTTTCCAGACCCCTTCGCCTAATGGATTGGGCCCCTGAATATCGACGTGTTGCGGCAGCCCGAATCCCGGCGCCAGGTCTTGCACGCCGCGAACGGTGCTGCGGTGCATGATCCGCAAGCCCTGCTCCTCGACCGGCAAATGGGCCTCCGGCGCCGCCCGATGCGCAACGGCGAGATTGTCGATGAATACGCAGTCGTTTTCCTGATACTCGTAGGCGGTGGCGTATCCGTTCTCCAGCCCGGCATTCAGGATGTCGTTGTATTCATGACAGAGCCGTTTCATTTCGTCGGCCTTCAGCAAGCGAAAGGCATCTTCATCGGGTAGCTTTTCAATCACCGCTCCTGTCATGCCCAGATGCAACCAGATGCACTTGCGTTTGGATATGGGATGCTCATGTACCACGGGGTGAACGACGCCCGATGCGGAGTTCACCGAGGAAAGACGGCTCCAGTACTCCTTCAGATCCTCCGGGAGAGCGTCATGGGCGGCACCCTGATGGGCGAAGTATGTCCCTCCGCCTTTTTCGGCCGGCCGAATGATGTGGTAGCCCGAGTGCGAAAAGGTGTCCGCGTTGAAGCTGCCATCATTGTGCCATTGCGGTCCCACACCCGGGATCCCGTGACGCTGATCGTTCGACAGGCGGAAGATATGTTGATTGCCGCCGGGCGTCGCCGGATGGACGCCATGAGTGCTGTGCAATTCCCTGCCGCCCCACCAACAGCTGGCCCGGAGAAAATCGTCGGCATCCAATGGCTTCTCGTTCTTGAACACAAGAAACCCGCGGTTCGCCATCTCGCGTTCCAGTGCTTCGAGAACCTCGGGTGGCGGCGTGTCTCTGGATGACAAGTCGATGCCCTGTACCTGCGCACCCAGGGGATCCAGCGGGGTGATGGTTCCACCGAATGCCTCGACCGTGGCAACGCGTGACGGATCCAGGGGTGGTAGCGTCGATTGACGGGGTTTCATGCGGGCCTCCTGTGGTTCAACTCGATGCAAGAAGGATGAACGCGCCGCCGAGCGCGCCAGCGCAGCAGGGTGCGCCAAGAAGGCAGCGCCGTCATCCGAGCACAGGATGTATGGGCGGATCATGCTGGCAGAGACACCCCTGTTTTCCAAACGCGGGTCAGGTGTACCGCAGCGCCTGGCGATGATACATCAGTGATTCATCAAGGATCTCCGCCGGCTGCTGGCTGAGCTCAGCGCGCTGACGAACTCCCGAGCCCGCTCACCCGCATGACTCGCCGCTCCACCGCATCCAGCAGCTGGCCGCGTCCAGTCTCGACCAGGGTGAGCCAGTGGCGGGCGCGGGTGATGCCGGTGTAGACCAGCTCCCGGGTGAGGATCGGGTTGGGGGCATCGGGGAGCAGCAGGGCAGTGTGGGTGAACTCCGAGCCCTGGGACTTGTGCACCGTCATCGCGAAGACCGTCTCCACCGCCTGCAGGCGGCTGGGCAGCACCCACTTGATCTGGCCGCTGCCATCGCCGGCGGGAAAGGCGACGCGCAGCGCTGGGCCGCGGTTGGCTCCCCCGGCTGACGTTACCGACTGCGGCAGCGCCAGGGTGATGCCGATATCGCCGTTCATCAGCCCCAGGCCGTAGTCGTTGCTGGTCACCAGCACCGGGCGACCGGGGTACCAGAGCCGGCGGCCGTCGCCGCTGTCGATCAGTCCTGCCTTCTCCAGGGCGGCGCGGATGCGCTCGTTCAGCCCCTCCACGCCCCAGGGGCCGCGGCGCAGGGCGCAGAGCAGCTGGAACTGGCCGTGGGCGGCCAGCACCGCGCGGGCCCAGTCGTCCAGGGCGTCGCGCGCGACTTCGCCGTTCGCGTCCTCCGCCGGCGTGGTGGCCTCCAGGACCTCCAGGTAGTGGCGATAGCCCACCGGCGGCGGCAGGGCCTTGCCGTTCACCACACGGCCCTCGCCGGCATCGGGGAAGCCTGTGGCGTGGCCCGAGACCACTAGCCGCTCCAGGCTGCGATCCTTGTCCGTTTCCAGCTTGAGGTGGGAGAGGTCGGCGTAGCCGTGGCCCAGCACCTCGCGAATGGCGGTGCGCTTGTCCCTGCCCGGGGCGTTGCGGTTGACGGCGCTGGCAAGCTGGCCGATGCCGCTGGCCGCGTCGAAGCGGTGGCTCACCCGCAGCATGGCGATCGCCTGGTCCAGCGGGGTGCCCTCGGCGTCGAGCATTGCCGCGGGCAGCGCCTGGCCGGTGGCCTCGGCGAGCCAGCCGGCGGTCTCGGGCGTGTAGTGGCCACCCTCGGCGCGCGCGCAGAGGTCGCCAAGCACGGAGCCGGCCTCCACCGAGGCGAGCTGGTCCTTGTCGCCCAGCAGCACCAGACGCCCACGGGGCGGCAGGGCGTCGAGCAGGGCGGCCATCATCTCCACGTCGACCATGGAGGCCTCGTCCACCACCAGAACGTCCAGCGGCAGGGGATTGCGGGCGTTGTGGCGGAAGTGGCGGGTGTCGGGTCTTGAACCCAGCAGGCGGTGGAGGGTGGTAACGTCGGTGGGGATGGCCGATCTGATCCTGTTGGCACCGCTATCGCCGAAATGTCGGGCCACCAATAAATTGGGCTCCCACAATGGGTTGCTGCCCTCATCCTCCTCGGAGACTGCCAGTAGAGGGGCCAGGCTATCCAGTTGCAATGAGCCGACCTGCCCGGCGATGGATTCGTTGAGGCGTGCGGCGGCCTTGCCGGTGGGGGCGGCGAGGCGGATGCGCAGCGCACGGCGGCCCTCGCCCAGCGCCAGGGTCTGCAGCAGGGCGAGCAGCTTGACCACGGTGGTGGTCTTGCCGGTGCCGGGGCCGCCGGTGATCACCGCGAAGGGCGAGCGGGCGGCCAGGGCGCAGGCGGCCTTCTGCCAGTCGAGAGGGTCGCTGGGGGGGAAGAGGGCGGCCAGGGCCCGAGAGAGGATCGTGGTGTTCGCAGTGCTGGTGGCCGGTTCCGGGCGCCTATCGGCGCCATCGCGCAGCGGAGCTGAGCTCCTACACGGGGAGGCCTCGCCCAGCCGGCCGGCGATGTGCTGCTGGATCGAGCGCTCGTGGTGCCAGTAGCGGCGCAGATAGAGCCGGGTGCCGTCGAGCACTAGCGGCGTATTGCCCGGGCCGTGGCCGACGACAAGCGGGTGAGTGAGCGCTTCCTGCCAGTCGGCCAGCGCCAGCTCGCCGAGCAGCGCGCTGGGCCGCGGTGGCGGGTCCTCCAGGCTGTCGCCCTCCGGGGGCAGCGAGAGGGCCAGGTCCGGCTCGGCAAGGGTCTGTTCCAGGTCCAGGCAGACATGGCCGCGGCCGAGCTGGTGACTGGCCAGCGCCGCGGCCAGCAGCAGCGGGGCCGGGGCGTCGGGCACCTCCCGGGCCAGGAAGGCGGCGAAGGCCCGGTCCAGGGCACGCAGCCAGCCGCGGGCCACCCAGCGGTCGAGCAGGGCGAACAGCGCATCGAGGTCGTGCAGGGCCTCGGCGGTGGCGGCATGGGCGGTGTGCGGGTGGTCACTCATGGCTGTGCCTCCTCGGCGGTGGCGTCCTCGGGGGCGCGGAACAGGGCATCGAGCGCCTCGATCAGCTTGCGGGGCGGGCGCTCGCGGTGCACGCCGCGGGAGGGCGCGTGCTGGCCGCGCAGGAAGACATAGAGCGCCCCACCCAGGTGGCGGTCGATGTCGTAGTCCGGCAGCCGCGAGCGGAGCAGGCGATGCAGGGCCAGCAGGTAGAGGCAGTACTGCAGGTCGTAGCGCTTCTCGCGCACCGCCTCCGCCATGGCCGCCTCGGAGTAGGCCTCGTCGTCGCGGCCCAGGTGGTTGGACTTCCAGTCGAGCACGTAGAAGCGCCCCTCGTGCTCCACTACCAGATCGATGAAGCCCTTGAGCATGCCGTTGAGCCGGTCGCCCTCCAGCGCCGGGCGAGCGGCGCCGCCCAGGGAGTGAGCGCTGACGAGGGCATCCAGGCGGGCGGTGTCGACCTTGTGGGCAGAAAACCAGAACTCCAGCTCCACCTGGTAGTGAGCGCTCTCCAACCGGTCGAGGCGCAGCGGCCCCACCGGCCCCTGGGGGGCGTCCGGCACCGGCAGGTCGCTTGCCAGCAGGCCACGCAGCCAGGCCTGCAGCGCCGGGATGCGCTCGCGCCAGCCGCGCAGGTTGGCGCGCCGTGCCAGGGTGTCGTTAAGGCGCTCGGGATCGGCGGCCAGGCGGGCGAAGCCCTCCTCGCCGGCCCACTCCAGCAGGCCGTGCAGGAAGGTGCCCGCCGCCGGGCCGCGGGGGAAGGGGTGGAGTGAGCCGTCACTCACAGGCTGAGCGCTTTGCGCCTGGTCGCTGGGTTCGTCGCGCATCTCCCGGGCAGTGGCTTCAAGAGCGGTTTCGGGCTCTTCCATAAAGAGCGCGGTCTCGGGCTCTTCCTCCCCGCCTATGCGCTCGCCGCCCAGCCTCAGCGCCGAGTAGCTGGCGATCCACCAGTGTTCCCGGGCGCGGCGCGCCGGCGTCAGTGCCTCGCGCAATGCCTCGCCGTTGGCCTCGGCGGGCACCACGAGAGCGTCGGGTTCCGGCGCCGGCACCACCGTCAGCTCCGTTCCCTCTGCCCCCTGGGCGA
Organism: Halomonas gemina; assembly: GCF_023554995.1. GTDB lineage: Bacteria > Pseudomonadota > Gammaproteobacteria > Pseudomonadales > Halomonadaceae > Halomonas > Halomonas gemina. The sequence goes on along the minus strand of NZ_JAMJPK010000003.1, from coordinate 536,048 downwards.
GGGGGAAGAGGGTATCCAGCAGGCCATCCGGCGAGAGCGGTGCACCGGCGCTGAGCACCTGGCCGATGGCGCTGCGCTCGAGCCCCTTGAGCGGCGCGATGCCCAGCCAGGTGGCGTGGCGGGCGCGGGTCAGGGCCACATAGAGCTTGCGCAGGTCCTCGCCCAGGCGCTCGTCGTCGGCCCTGGCCAGGGCGGTGTCGTCGGGCGCCAGGGAGAGGCGGCGCCGGCCCGCCTCGTCGTGCCAGGTGAGCGGCAGGTCGGTGGCCTTCTTCTCGCGGAAGGCGCAGATGAAGGGCAGGAAGACCAGCGGGTACTCCAGCCCCTTGGACTTGTGGATGGTGATCACCTGCACCAGGTCGGCGTCGCTTTCCAGGCGCAGGCGGTGGGTGTCGGCCTGCTGTGGCGGCTGGGCGCGGGCCTCGCTCAGGTGGCGCAGCAGGGCGTGCTCGCCGTCGAGCTCGGCGCTGGCTTCCTGCAATAACTCGCCGAGGTGGAGCAGATCCGTGAGGTGGCGCTCACCGCTGGCGCTCCTGAGCAGGCGAGTGGGCACGGCGAAGTCGGCCAGCAGCCGGTGCAGCATGGGCAGCACGCCCTGGCGCTGCCACTGGCGGTGGTAGGTGCGGAACTGCAGCACCCGTTCCTCCCAGGCGAGCTCGTCGTGCTGCAGGGCGTCGAGTGCGGCAAGGCCCATCCCCAGGCTCGGCATGGCCAGCGCCGCATGCAGGTGTCGCTCGCTGTCGGGCTCGGCACAGGCGGCCAGCCACACCTCGAGCTCCAGGGCCGCCGGCGTCTCGAACACGCCCTCCTTGTCGGAGAGGTAGACGCTCTTGATGCCGCGCTCGAGCAGCGCACCGCGGATCGCCTTCGCCTCGTTGGCGTTGTTGACCAGCACGGCGAGGTCGGAGGGCTTGAGGGCGCGCAGGGGCTCACCCACCTCGCCGAAGCCGGTGCGCCCGGCCTGGCCCTCGCGCAGCAGCTCGGCCATGTGCGTGGCGCAGCGCGCGGCCATCTCCTTGAAGTAGGCGCCCTTGGTCAGTCCGTCGCTGTTGGCCTGGTCGCTCCCGCTCTGCAAATGCCCGCCCGTCAAATGCCAAAGTGTCATGGCGGGCAGCGGCTCGCCGTCGCGGGTCAGGGCATCCTTCCTGCCCTTGGCCTGGACCGGCAGGAAGGGTACCGGATTGTCGCCCTCGGGCGTCTTGAACAGGAAGGCGCCGCGGCCGGCGGGGGGCGATTCGGCATGGCGGAACACCCGGTTGACGGCCTCTACCATGGCGGTGGCCGAGCGGAAGTTGGTGCCCAGGGTAACGTGGCGCCCGGCAGTGTCGCGCCGCGCCTGCAGATAGGTGTGGATGTCGGCGCCGCGGAAGGCGTAGATCGCCTGCTTGGGGTCGCCGATCAGCAGGATGCCGCTGGGGTCCTGGGGATCGGGCGCCTGGGCCAGGCGGTAGACGTGATCGAAGAGTCGGTACTGCACCGGGTCGGTGTCCTGGAACTCGTCCACCAGGGCCACCGGGAACTGGCGGCGCACATGCACCGCCAGGGCCTCGCCGGCGGGGCCCTTGAGGGCGTGGTCGAGGCGCTCGAGCAGATCGTCGGGGCCGAGCTCGGCGCGGCGCTGCTGCACGCGGCGGCGGCGCTCGCTCATCCAGCGCACGGCGTGGGCCAGCAGGTCGGCGTGGGCGTCGGGCAGGGCCTGGAGCTGGTCCGGCAGCTCGGCCAGGGCGTGCAGCGCCGGGTGGTCCAGTGGCTCGCCGGTCTTCCAGATCTCGACGATGCCCGCCGGCGTCAGGCGCTTCCAGGCGGTGTCGGTGAGCGCCGGGGTCGTGAGCTCCGGGTCCCGGGCCCAGTCGCGCAACTTCTCCAGCCAGTCGGCGCGGCTTCTGCTGTTGAGCTTGCGCTGGTCGAAGGCCTTGGCGGCGGCGGCCGTTTCCAGCCGCTCGGCGAGCTCATCCAGCCAGGCGGGCCAGGGCGCCTTGAGCTCGCCCAGCACCCGGGCGCGCTCGGCCTGCATGGCGGCGAGTGCGCCTGCGGGGGGCGGGGCGTCGGGCAGCAGGTCGGCGTCGCCCTGCAGGCGGCGCACGTCCTCGGCCAGGGCGTCGGGGGTCTCCCAATAGCGGGTGACCACCGCCAGGGCCTCGGCGTCCAGGGCATAGTAGAAGCTGCGCCAGTAGTCCCGGGCGACCTCGAGCTCGAGCTCCGACTGGTCGAGGTTCATCTCCAGCGAGAAGAGGCTGCCGCTCTCGAAGGCGTGCTCGCGCAGCATGCGGTGGCACCAGGAGTGGATGGTGGAGACCGCGGCCTCATCCATCCACTCGGCGGCCAGCTGCAGGCGGCGGGCGCAGGCCGGCCAGCGCTCGCGGGGGTAGCTGTCGCGCAGGGCCAGCAGGGGGTCAGACCCCTCAGCGGACTTTGGGGTCTGACCCCAAAGGGGGCTTTGGAAGGCATCGGCGGCTTCCACCAGCCGGGCGCGGATACGGTCGCGCAGCTCTCGGGTGGCGGCGTTGGTGAAGGTCACCACCAGGATCTCGGGCGGGGTGAGGGCACGCGGGAAGCTCTCGGCGTCCTCGTCGTCGCGCGGGCCCAGCACCAGGCGCACGTAGAGCAGGGCGATGGTGAAGGTCTTGCCGGTGCCGGCGCTGGCCTCGATCAACCGGCTGCCGGTGAGTGGCAGGTGGATCGGGTCCAGGGTGGGGGGCGTCTGGTCCGGTGCGCTCATGCCTGGCCTCCCTTGCCTTTTCCATTGCTCCCTTTGGCGCTCTTGTCCCTTGGCTTCTTCACTGCGCGCAGCAGCGGGGCATAGAGCCGCTCGGCCAGCTCGGCGAAGCCGCCCCCATCCGCCGACTGGACCAGCGCCTCCAGCTCGGGCCACTGGCGCATCAGGTAGGGGTCGCGGCCGCGCTCGCCGTGGTCGTTGTTGAAGCCGCTGCCGTGGAAGGCGCTATCGGCGGCCTTCCAGGCCTTGGCGTCCTCCTCGTTGGCCTCGCCGGCCAGGCAGCGGGCCATGGCCTGGGGCGTGCCGCCCTTCTCCAGCCAGGCGAAGGCGGTGTCGCGGGCCAGCGGCAGGGGGGTGGCCATGCCGTGCTGCCAGGCGGCGGCGATGTTCGCCAGGTGCGCGCGGGCCTCGTCCGCGGGCAGCGGGTCCAGGGTGCCGCCGCCGGCGCGGGAGAGCAGGCGGGTGGTCATGGGGCCCTCGAGCTGGCCGGCCAGGTGGGCCACCCAGGGCACCAGCCAGTGCTTCCAGTGGTACTTGCCCTTGTTGACCAGGCTGCTGGTGGTCAGCAGCACCCGGCAGCGCTCGCCGGCGTCGCTTCCGCGCAGCCCGCCCAGCCAGTCCTCCAGCGCCAGGCCCTCGCCCAGCTCCCTTTGCAGGTCCAGCGAGACGGTGAGCGGCTCCTGCATAGCATGGGGCCACGCCTCGAGAACCTGGCGATACTCGGCGAACAGGCCGTCCATCGGCTCCACCAGCGCCTCGCGCATGTGCTCGGCGAAGCCGCCCATGGCCAGGCGCCCCTCGCGTTCCAGGCGGGCGAGGGTCGCCTCCAGCACTGGCTCGATGGGCTCGCCGGCCTCTACCGCCGCGCGGCTCGCCTCGATCAGCGCGTGCTGCAGCTGCCAGTGGTCGAGGCCGCCGAGCTTGAAGGGCTCGTGGTCGAGCCGCTCCATGGCATCAATCTCGAGGAAGACCTTTAGCCGGGTGGTGTAGAAGGCCTGCACCGGTGCCTTGAGGAAGTTGCCCAGCTGGGCCAGGGTCAGCGGGCTCTCCTGCCGGAAGGGGGCCAGCGGGGCGTCCTTGGCCGGCGGTGCTGCGGGCTCGGCGTCGGGGCGGTGCAGCTCACGCCACTCGTGGGCGTAGGTGGCCAGTTCCGAGCCTTCCCTGAAGTACTCGATGCTGAACGGCTGCAGCGGGTGCTCGGTGGTCAGTGCGGCCAGCAGCGCCTGGCCGTCGGTATCGTCTGCTTTTCCGGCCAGCTGCCAGCCGTGAGCGAGATGGTCACGCAGCTGGCCAAGCAGCACCGAGGGCGGCTGCTCGCTGTTGTCGATGATGCTGCGCCCCACCCAGCTGATGCTCAGCCGGTCGCGGGCCGAGAGCAGCGCCTCGAGGAACAGGTAGCGGTCGTCCTCGCGGCGCGAGCGGTCGCCTGGGCGGTAGTCCTGGGCCATCAGGTCGATGTCCAGCGGGCGCTGGACCCGCGGGTAGTCGGCGTCGTTCATGCCCAGCAGGCAGACGTGGCGGAAGGGGATGGCGCGCATCGGCATCAGGGTGGCGATGTTCACCGCCCCGGCCAGGAAGCGCTGGGAGAGGCTCGCCTCGTCCACCTGGGCGAGCCAGTGCTCGCGCACCACCGAGAGCGGCAGGGGCTCGGTGAGCCCGGCCTCCTCGGCGCTCTCCTGCCAGGCGTCGAGGGCCTGCTCGAGCCGGGTCAGCGCCATCAGGTCCTGGTCGGAGTCGGCCAGGAAGCAGGCCTCCAGCAGGCCGCGCAGCCGCTCGCCCCAGGTGGCTACATCGCAGGGTTCGGCAAGCGTTTGCCACTGGACCTCCAGGGTATCGATCAGGCTGACCAGCGGGCCGGCGAGTGCCGCCTCCAGCCCGCCGATGTCGTCATAGGGTTCCACCCCCTGCCAGGGGCCGTCGGCGGCGTCGCCCACCGCATAGCCCAGCAGCAGCCGGCGCAGGCCGAAGGCCCAGGTGTTGGCGGTGAGTCCTTCCGGCAGGTCGAGGCTCTGGCGCTGGCGGGCGTCGAGCCCCCAGCGGATGCCGGCGCCCTCGATCCAGCGGCGCAAGGTGGGCAGGCCGGCCTCGGCAATGCCGAAGCGCGCGCGAACCGCCGGCACCTCCAGCAGGTCGAGCAGGTCGCTCACCGAGAGGCGCAGCTCCGGCAGGCGCAGCAGCGATTCCAGCGCGATCAGCAGCGGCAGGCGGTGGCGGCTGGCCTGGTCGGAGAGGGTGAAGGGGATATGGCGCGGGTCGTCGGCATCGAGGCGGCCGAACACCGCCTGCACCGCGGCGGCGTACTGGTCGACGTCGGGCACCATCACCAGGATGTCGCGGGACTTGAGGGTCGCATCCTCGCTGAAGGCGGCGAGCAACTGGTCGTGGAGGATCTCCACCTCGCGCAGGGCGCTGTGGGCGACCTGGAAGCGCAGCGAGCGGTCGCGGGCCGGATCCACGGCGGGCCAGGTCGCGCGGGTCTCGGCCAGCGGGCGCAGCTCGAGGATGTCGTCCTGCAGCTGGCGCAGCAGGCTGGGCTCACGCGCTCCCTCGCCCTCACTGTCATCCAGTGGCGAGTCGAAGAGGTCGATGCGCAGCGCCTCGCCCTCGAACAGGCCGCGATAGGCCTGCTGTTCGTCGAACTCGTCGAGCAGGCGCAGGTAGTCGCGGCCCTGCTTGCCCCAGGCGGCCAGCAGCGGCTGGGCGTGGAGGTGCAGCTCGGTCTCGGCCAGGTCCGCCGGCATGCCGGGGCGGCGCTGCTGGCGCCTGCGTTCCGCCCGCAGCAGGTCCTTGTGCTCGATGATGTCCGCCCAGTAGTGGCGGCAGGGGTTGTGGACACAGAGCAGCACCTGGCTGACCCGCGCCATGGCGGCCAGCGCCTCCAGGGTCTGGGCGGGCAGCGAGGAGATGCCGAACACGATCACCCGGCGCGGCAGCCCCGCTGGCCTGCGCTGTTCAAAGGACAGCTGAGGGCTCTCGGTCGTCAGCGCCTGGCATGCCTCGAGGAAGCGCTCATGCACCGCCGCGCGGCTGGAGGCCAGGCCTTGCGCACCGATGTCATCCCTGAGCGCGCGCCACAGTTCGGCCTGCCAGCGCTGCTCCTCGGCCAGCGGGCGGGCCTCGCCGCGGGCGGTGAGGATCACGTCCTCGCCCGACGCCCAGGCCGCCAGCCAGTCGGCGCGGTAGACCTGGTACTGGTCGAACAGGTCGGCCAGACGCTCGGCCAGCTGGTGGCGCTTGCGCAGGTCGTCATCGTCCTCCAGGAAGCGTGCCAGGGGCGCGAAGGTAGGGGCGTCGAGCAGGGCGGGCAGCAGGCGCATCAGCCGCCACACCAGCCGCGGCTTGTCGAAGGGCGAGACCGGCGGCACCTCGTTTTCGCCCAGCACGCTGCGGTAGGCCTGCCACAGGAAGCGCGCCGGCAGGGTCACGTCGAGGGCGGCGGCGATGCCGGCGCCGCCGTTGGCGCGGTCCTCGGCGAGTGCCAGCTTGAGCCACTGGCTGATGCCGTTGCTCTGCACCAGGATCGTCTCGTTCTCCAGCGGCGAGAGCGGGTGGCGGCGCATCCACTCCACCGCCAGGCCGCGCAGCGCCTCCAGGCGGTTGCCGTGGATCACCATGAAGCCGGGCTGCAGGGAGGCGTCGTCGAGGGCGGGCATGGCGCGGTTCCTTCGCTGGGTGCCGGGGTGGTCTGTTCAATGGTGCCATATTCGCGGGGCGCGGGTTGCCTTGCGTCCTTGTCACTTTCCCGGGGGCCTGCTTGACTGGCCCTCGCGCCCGCCGACGAAGGGAATCCCGACATGACCCAACCGCTGACCCGCCACAATCGCGCCCGCCAGGTCCTCGATGAGATCCGTGCGGCCAATGCCTCGCTCACCGACCAGGACCGGGCGGCCAAGTACGCCAAGCTCGCCGCATCGCCCTACCGCTTCTTTCGCGGCACCAACCACCTCTACTGGCGGGATGTCTGGCACGACTGGCGCTTCGCGCTGTTCGGCGGCCTGCCGGAGACCCAGACCTGGCTACAGGGCGACGCCCATGCCTACAACTTCGGCGCCTACGGCCACCACGACGACGCCGTGCGCTACGGCATGGACGACTTCGACGACGCCATGATCGGCGACTACCAGTATGACCTGTGGCGCCTGGCCATCAGCCTGGTGCTGGATGCCCAGGAGAATACGAGCCTGTCCGGCAAGGCAGTTCGCAAGGCGCTGAAGGCGCTGGTCACCAGCTACCACGACGAGCTGGCCGGCCACGTGGAGGGCGAGGTGCCCGGCGCGGTGACGCTGGCCACCGCGAGGGGGCCGCTCGGGCCCTTCATGAAGAAGGTGGGCAGGAAGAAGAGCCGGGCGAAGATGCTAGAGAAGTGGACCGAGGTCAGCGACGACGGCCGGCACTTCGCCGAGCGCCCCGAGAAGCTGGCGGCCCTGCCGGCGCACCTGGCCAGCCAGCTGCGCAAGGCGGTCGAGGAGGAGTACCGCCAGACCCTGGGCGGCGCCCGGAGTGAGGCCGAGGAGGGGCACTTCCGCGTCAAGGACATGGCCCGGCGCCTCGATGCTGGCACCGGCTCGCTGGGTCTCGAGCGCTTCTATGTGCTGATCGAGGGCGGACGGGACCACGAGCACGACGACGTCATCCTCGATATCAAGCAGCAGACCCCGCCGGAGGGGTGGCGGCTGATGGACGGCACCGAAAAGCGTGCCTGGCGCCGCGCCTTTCCCCACGAGGGGATGCGCCACGCTGCCGCCTTCACCGCCATCGCCGAGCACCCCGACCCCTACCTGGGCTGGCTGCAGCTGGGCGCCACGGTGTTCTCGGTGCGCGAGCGCTCGCCCTACAAGGAGGACTTCCCGACTCACAAGCTCGATGGCGCCAAGCCCTACCGCCAGCTGGTCAGGCAGTGGGGGCGCATCCTGGCCCGGGAGCACCTGCGTGGCGCCCATGCCCTGAGCCCCGACGACCCCGGATGCTTCGCCCGCGCCGTCGGTGCCTGCGTCGAGGGACGGCTCGAGCGCTGTGTGGACATGGTGACCACCCTGGCGCTGAGCTATGCCGACTGCGTGCGCCAGGACTATCGCACCTTCCTGGCATGGCACGACCAGGCTCCCTCGTGAGAAGTGGGCGGCGCCTCCCGTGGCCATGGCGCCGTGAACTATGCTGGTAAGAAGGCCGGTGCATGGTCCCGGTTTATCCCTGAAGACTCGAAAGGAGGCATGTCATGACAGGCTTCGTTACTAACTTCACCCCCATCGCCAGGGGCGCCGCGTGCTCGATCGCCGTCGCGCTGCTGCTGGCGGCGCCCGCCGTGGCCAGTGAGGGCCATGACCTCACCTTCACCGGCGATGGCTCCTTCATCGGACCGCACGGCGGCCAGGCCGTCCAGGTGGCGCTCTACGACGTGGCCGCCGGGGAGGTCGTGGCCACCGAATCCGGCAGCGTTGCGGCGGAGGAGGGGCCGGCCTTCTCCTTCAGCTTCCCCGGCGCGCTGGAGGAGGGCCTTCTCTACGACGTTCACTACTGGATCGATTCCAACTTCGGCGGCGGCAGCGAGGGCAGCTGCGACCCGGTGAACGTCGACCACCAGTGGCGCGTTGCCCTTACCGATGTCACCGAGTCGGTCAGCCTCGAGGTGGCCCACGACCCCGCCGAGCAGGCGCCCGTCTGCACCAGCTTCGAATAGTCGCGTCGGCGTTCCTTGGACAATCGAGGCCCGCGGGGGCGACACTCACGGGCCCGATCCATGACGCGAGACCACACCATGAGCGACTACCTGCTGGAGGAGCACGGGCTGAGCCCGGGCAAGATCTACCGCCTGCTCTCGGGCAGCATCTGCCCGCGCCCCATCGCCTGGGTCTCGACCCGGGACGCGGCGGGCAACACCAACCTGGCGCCCTTCTCGTTCTTCAACGTGGTGAGCGTGAACCCGCCGGTGCTGGGCTTCTCGCCGCTGCTCGACGGCGATGCCAACCCCAAGGACACGATCCGCAACCTCGACGAGGTGGCCGAGTGCGTGGTGCACATCAGCGGCGAGGGGCTGGTCGAGGAGATGAACGCCACCAGCGCGGGGCTTGAGCACGGCGATGACGAGTTCGTCCACGCCGGGCTGGAGAAGGTCGCCATGCCCGGCGTCTCGGTGCCGCGGGTGGCCGGCGCCCCGGTGGCCTTCGGCTGCCGGCTGCGCGAGATCATCCGCTTCGGCGACCAGCCGCTGGCCGGCAACCTGGTGCTGGCCGAGGTGGTGTCGATCCACGTCGACGACGCCCTGTGGGACGGCCGCCACGTCAGCGCCGAGGGGCTCAGGCCCATCGGGCGCATGGCCGGCAACGACTATGCCCGCTGCACCGACCTCTTCGAGGTGGAGCGCCCTGCCTCGGGCAGTGCCATGAGCCGCCAGCAGCGCGGCGGCTGACGGGTGACCCTCATGGTCTTTTCTCTGGTTCTTCGCAAATTGGCGTGATGTTGTTCGGCAAGAAAGAACGTAGGTCGCCCTCCCGTGGGAGCGATCTTCAGATCGCGAAAGAAGGCCGGAGGCCTTCCCAGCAATAGCCACTCAGCCCAGGGCGCCTGTCGGCGCCATTCGTCGAAGCGTCGAACCGGCAATAAATTGCGCTCCCACAAGGGTTCTTCGCCTCCTTCACGCCTAAATGCGATGATCCTTTTCTCTTGCCTGACGCCTAGCCGGGTAGACCCAGCCGGTCGGCGAGCTCATGGAAGTCGTCGGCCACCAGGTCGACGCAGGGATCGACGGTCAGGTCGGGCGTGGCGTCGGGGCCATGCTCCAGGGGGCGTTTGACGAAGGCGGTGCGAAAGCCCTCGCGGTGGGCGGCCTGGAGGTCGTCCATGTGGGCGGCGACCATCAGGATCCGCTCGGGCGGCTGGTCGAGCAGGCGGGCGGCCATGCGGTAGACCTCGGGGTCGCGCTTGTAGTGGCCGGCGAGCTCCGCCGAGAGCACGCAGTCCCAGGGCAGGCCGGCGCGCTTGGCCATGTTGACCAGCAGCGAGACGTTGCCGTTGGAGAGCGTGGCCAGCACGTAGCGCTCGCGCAGGCGGGCCAGGCCGGCCACGCTGTCCGGCCAGGGATCCAGGCGGTGCCAGACGCGGTTGAAGTGCTCCCGCTCGGCCTCGTCGAGGGCGTCGGCGATGCCGAAGTCGTCCAGCAGGCGGTCGAGGGTCATGCGGTGCAGGTCATCGAGGCGCGTCCAGGGCAGCTCGCCGCGGCGCACCCGGTCTATGGCGGGCGCATAGCCGCCGCGCCAGGCGTCGGCGAAGGCCGCCCAGTCCACCCTCAGGCCCAGCCGGGCGCCCAGCGCCTCGCTCTCGCGGATGACGCTGCTGCGCCAGTCCACCACGGTACCGAAGACATCGAAGGTTAGGGCCCTGACATCGGCCAGGGCGGCAGGTAGTTGCGGCATCATGCGTTCTCCAGGGCCTCCTCGAGCAGCTCAAGGCGGTCCTGGCCCCAGAAGGGTTCGCCGTCGAGCAGATACCAGGGGGCCCCGAAGCAGCCATCGGCCAGCGCGGCCTGGCAGGCTTCGTCCAGCCGCCGCTGTCCCGCCTCGCTCTCGGCCTCCTCCAGCAGGGCCGCGCCGTCCAGCCCGCAGGCCTCGGCGATCTCCTGCAAGGTCCCGGGGTCGGCGATGTCCCGCTCCTCCGCCCAGCAGGCCCGCATCAGCGCAAGCGACAGCCCGGCGATGTCGTGCCCCCGGGCCTTGGCTGCGAGCGCCAGCCGGGCCGCTGGGCGGTCGTCGGTGGGGAAGTGCGCCGGCTCCAGGTTGAGGGGGATGCCCAGCCGCTGGGGCCAGCGCCTGAGTTCGGCCATACGGTAGGCCTGGCGCTCGGGGGCGCGCTTGGCCAGCGGCAGCCCGCCGGTGCGGGGGAAGATCGCCCCGAGGGTGATCGGCACGTAGTCGATGCCGGCCCCGTGGCGGGCGGCGATCTCGCCGAGGCGCGTGTGGCCCAGGTAGCTCCACGGCGAGATATGGGTGTAGTAGTAGCGGATCGTGGTCGGCACGGTTGCCCCTCAGCGGTAGGTGTCCTGGTACTGGTCGCGCAGCTGGTTCTTCTGCACCTTGCCCATGGTGTTGCGCGGCAGGCTGTCGGCGAAGAAGACCCGCTTGGGCTGCTTGTACTTGGCCAGCTGGCCCTGGAGGTGGTCGAGCACTTGCGCCTCGTCGAGGCTCGCCCCCGGCTCGGGCACCACCACGGCGGTCACCCCCTCGCCCAGGTCGTAGTGGGGCAGGCCGATCACCGCCGATTCGTGGACCCCCTCCAGCTCGTCGATCACCTGCTCGACCTCCTTGGGGTAGACGTTGTAGCCGCCGGAGATCACCAGGTCCTTGTCGCGGCCGACGATATGCACGTAGCCGCGTTCGTCGACCATCGCCAGGTCGCCGGTGACGAAGAAGCCGTCCTCGAGGAGCTCCTCGCGGGTCTTCTCGGGCATCCGCCAGTAGCCGACGAAGACGTTGGGCCCGCGGATCTCGAGCATGCCGATCTCGCCCTTCGGCACCGGCTCGTGGGTCTCGCGGTCGGTGATGCGGTACTCCACGCCGGGCAGCGGCATGCCCACGGTGCCGGCGCGGCGCTCGCCGTCGTAGGGGTTGGAGAGGTTCATGTTGGTCTCGGTCATGCCGTAGCGCTCGAGGATGGCATGGCCGGTCTTCTGCTCGAACTCGCGGTGGGTCTCGGCGGTCAGCGGCGCCGAGCCGGAGACGAACAGGCGCATGTTGGCGGTGACCTCCGGCGTCAGGCGCGCGTCGGCCGTAAGCCGGGTGTAGAAGGTCGGCACGCCCATCAGCACCGTGCCGCGGGGCAGCTCCTCGAAGATCACGTCGGCGTCGAACTTCGGCAGGAAGAGCATGCTGGAACCGGCCATCAGGGTGACGTTGCAGGCCACGAAGAGGCCGTGGGTGTGGAAGATCGGCAGGGCATGGATCAGCCGGTCCGCCTCGCTGAAATGCCAGGCCTCGGCCAGGGTGGCGGCGTTGGAGCCCAGGTTGCGGTGGGTGAGCATGGCGCCCTTGGAGCGCCCGGTGGTGCCCGAGGTGTAGAGGATCGCCGCCAGGTCGTTGTCGTCGCGCTCGACGATGGCGTCGTGGGGCGTGGCGTTCCCGGCCGCCTCCATCAGGCTGCCGTCGGCCGCCGTGCCCAGGGTGGCGACCTGCGGGCAGCCGGTGTCGGCGGCGATGCTGCGGGCGTTCTCCGCATCCGCCGGGCGGCAGACGAACAGTGCCGGCTCGGCATCGGCGAGGAAGTAGTGGATCTCCTCCCCGGTGTAGCCGGTGTTGAGCGGCAGGTAGACGCCGCCCACGCGCAGGCTGGCCAGGTAGAGCAGGATCGCCTCGGGGCTCTTGTCGACCTGCACCGCCACCCGGTCGCCCGGCGTCACGCCCAGCTCGATCAGGGCACCGGCCAGGCGTTCGGTGGTGGCCAGGGCCTCGGCGTGGCTGTAGCCGCGGCCCTGGCGGGTGGTGATGAAGTCGGCGTCGCCGCGCTCGCGCATGCGTCGGGCGAAGGTGGCGAAAAGGTTCTGGTTCATTTGCTTGTCTCTCCCTTGGCCAGCTTCCTGGCCTTGCGCGCGAGGTCCTTGACCTCGCTCGAGCGGGCCACGGTGGCGTTGGCGGTGTAGTTCTCGTGGTTGCGCTCGATGTCGTCGAGCACGTAGAGGTAGTTGACCATCAGGCCGGCGGCCTGCTTCAGGCCCTTCTTCGAGACGTCGCCCAGCCAGTTGATGCGGTGCAGCTCGGCGCCGTTGCCCAGGTGGAAGCGGGCCACCGGGTTGAGCGGCAGCCCGCGGGCGTTCTTCTCGTCGACCAGGTAGCGGGCGGCCAGCGGCTTGAGCACCGCCCTGAGGCGCTCGGCCCGCTCGGCGTCCTCGTGCCACGCCGGCGTCTCCAGCTCGGCCAGGGTCTCGCGCACCGCCTCGGGCAGGGTCTCGTCATCGCGCCGCTCGGCCAGCCACTGGGCGAAGCCGGGCACCGGCGAGAGGGTGACGAAGTGCCTGAGCTGGGGCAGCTCCTGCTTGAGCTCCTGGACCACCTGCTTGATCAGGAAGTTGCCGAAGGAGATGCCGCGCAGGCCGGTCTGGCAGTTGCTGATGCCGAAGAAGGCGGCGGTGTCCGCCTCCTCGGGCTCCTCCACGCCGCTGTCCTCGCCGGCCAGTATCGGCTGGATGCGCGCCGGCAGCCCCTTGTGCAGGGCCACCTCCACGAAGATCAGCGGGTCGTCGCCGATCGCCGGGTGGAAGAAGGCGAAGCAGCGCCGGTCGCGGGCGTCCAGCCGGCGGCGCAGGTCGTCCCAGTCGCGGATCTCGTGCACCGCCTCGTAGCGGATGATCTTCTCCAGTATGGAGGCCGGGGTGTCCCAGTCGATGCGCTTGAGCATCAGGAAGCCGCGGTTGAACCAGGAGCCGAACAGGTGGGCGAAGTCGGCGTCGATGGCCGAGAGCTCGGGCTGCTCGCGCAGTAGGCCGAGCAGGTCCTCGCGCATGTGCACCAGCTCGACGGTGCCACCGCTGGTCAGGTTGAGGCGGCGGATCAGCTCCTGGCGGCGTGGCTCGCAGGCCTCGAACAGCGCCTCCAGGCTGGCGTTGTCGCGCTGCTCGGCATAGCGCGCGTAGGCCGCGTCGATCTGTGCCGGCTCGGCGGCGAAGTCGCTGGCCAGCCGCTCGAAGAAGCGCTGCCGCTCCTCCGGCGCGAGGCGCTGGTACATGCCCAGGGCACGGCTGGCCAGGGCGATGCTCGAGGCCTCGCCGTCGCTCTCCAGCAGGCGCTGGCAAGCCTCCACCAGGCGGCGGTGGTCCGGCGGCGTCCCGTCGCCCTGGCGGCGACGCAGCAGGGCGTCGCGCTGGGTGATCGACTGGAACATCTCCTGCAGGAAGGTCATGTTCATGATGGCGGTGTCTCCTTCAGCCCATGAGCAGGTCGGGTAGCCACAGGGCCAGTCCCGGGAACAGGCAGAGCAGCAGGATCCCCAGCACCATGCACAGCGCATAGGGCAGGCTACCCATCAGCACGTTACGCAGCGAGATGTCTGGCGCGATGCTGTTGATGATGAAGAGGTTGAGGCCCACCGGTGGCGTGATCAGGCCGATCTCCAGGTTGATGGTCAGGATCACCGCGAACCAGTAGGGATCGAAGTTGGCCGAGAGGATGATCGGCAGCAGGATCGGCGCCGTCATCACGATCACCGCCACCGGAGGCAGGAAGAAGCCGGCGACCAGCAGGAAGACGTTGATGACCCCCATCAGCACCCAGCGGTTGACCTCCAGGTCGGCGATGGCGCCGGCCACGGTCTGGGTGATGAACAGCGACGACAGCGCATAGGCGAAGACCTCGGCGGCGGCGATGATCAGCATGATCATCACGCTCTCGCGCAGCGAATCGCGCATGATCAGCTTGATGGGCTTCACCTGCCACATGCGGTAGATGATGATGGCCAGCGCCAGGCACAGGAAGGCGCCCACGCCGGCGGCTTCCGAGGGTGTGGCCACGCCGCCGTAGAGGGCGAAGAGGATGCCGAGCACCACGGCCAGGAAGGGCAGCACCCGCACCAGCGCCTTGAGGTTGGCGTCGACGTTCTCGCGCACGCTGCGCTTGATGCTCTCGGTGGCCGTGACCATGGGAGTACCGTAGCCGCCGGCCAGCTTGCAGGCGATCAGCGTCCAGACCATGAACAGCCCGGCGAGCATGAAGCCGGGGACCACGCCGGCGATGAACAGGCGGCCGATGGAGGTCTCGGTGGAGATGCCGTAGATGATCATGGTCACCGAGGGCGGGATCAGGATGCCCAGGGTGCCGCCCGCGGCGATACAGCCGGCGGCGACGCCGTCGGGATAGCCGCGCTTGCGCATCTCGGGGATGCCCATCTTGCCGATGGCCGCGCAGGTGGCGGGTGACGAGCCGGATAGTGCCGAGAACACGGTGCAGGCGCCGATGTTGGAGATCGCCAGGCCGCCCGGCAGCTTGCCGAGCCACAGGTCCAGCGAGCGATAGAGGTCGCGTCCGGTGGGCGACGAGGCCACCGCGGCGCCCATCATGATGAACATCGGGATGGCGACGAAGCCGAACTCGGCAATGCGATCGAAGAAGGTCTCGCCGAAATAGGTCAGCTCCGCCATGCCGCGGTCGGCGACCAGGGCGATCAGGGAAACGGCGCCCAGGGCGAAGGCGATCGGCGTGCCGATGGCCATCAGCACGATCAGGCCGATGGCGACGAGAATGCCGGCAGTTACGGGATCCATGCTCACTCCTCCCCACGCAGGATTTCGGCGACGTACTGCAGCGTCAGCAGGGTGATGCCGACGGCCATGGGCAGCAGGGCCGGCCACAGGGGCGGGTTCCATACGGAACCGGTGGTCCAGCCGCCATGCCAGGCCTCGGCGACATAGATCCAGGAGGCGTAGGCCAGGGCGGCACAGAAGCCGAGGCCGACAAGGGACGCGGCTAGTCGCATGAGGCGGCGCGGCCAGCCTGACAGCATGTCGGGCAGCACGGTGACGGCGACATGGCCGCCGGTCATCAGCACATAGGGGCTGCCCAGCAGCATGGCCGCGGTGACGGAGAAGACGGTGAACTCGGTCTGCCAGCTGGTGCTCTGCTCGAGGATGTAGCGGACGAACACCATCTGGCACACGACGACCACCCCGGCGATGAATAGCGCCGCGGCGAGATAGGCGGTGGCACCAGAGAGCCTGTCCATCAGGCGTATATAGCCGCCGACGAGCCCGCCGGGCGTCGTGGCGTCGGTGCGGGAGTGTTCCATGAGGCCCTCCGATATGACGGGATGGCCGCCCTCGCAGGGGCGGCCGGTCGGGTACGAGTGGATCGGAGCGTTGGCGTCATTCCACCGCGAGGGCGGCGTCGATCAGGGCCTGGCCGTTCTCGACATCATTGGCGAAGTTCTTGTAGGAGCTCTGCTTGGCGATCTCCAGCCAGGCGTTGTAGTCCGCCTCGCTCATGCTGACCACCTCGACGCCGTTCTCCTCGAAGACGTCGACCATCTGCTGGTCGATGGCGGCGGCCTCGGCGGCGAAGAAGTCCTCGGCCTCCTGGCTAGCCGACATCAGCGCCTCCTGCTGCGCCTCGTCGAGCTCCTGCCAGACCTGCTCGGAGATCAGGATCGGCTCGTACATGAACCACAGGGCGTGCTCGCCGGGTTCGGTCAGGCAGTCCACCTGCTCGTAGAGGCGGTAGGAGACGAAGGACATGGAGGAGGTGTTGGCGGCGTCCAGCACGCCGGTCTGCATGGCGGTGTAGATCTCCGAGGAAGGCATGGAGGCGATCGAGGCACCGGCGGCCTCCAGCATCTGCTCGAAGGCGGGCCCGGCGGCGCGGAAGTTCTGGCCTTCCACGGTGTCCGGCGAGGTGATGCAGTTCTGGCTGGAGGCGAAGGCCCCCGAGAGCCAGGCATCGGCCAGTACCCGGGCGCCGCCTTCCTGGATGACCTCCTTGATCATGTCCATGAACTCGGAGTCGTTGAGGCGCTGGGCGTGCTCGTGGTTTCGCACCAGGCCGGGCATCAGGGTCGCCGAGAACTCCGGGTGGCGGCCACTGGCGTAATCGAGCGGCAACGCGGTGATGTCCAGGCGGCCGCGAACCAGGGCGCCCCACTGCTCGTCGGCCTTGAACAACGACTGGCCGGGATAGACCTGGATCTCCAGGCCGACGTCGGCCTCGGCGACCTTGTCGGCCATCATCTGCACCATCTCGTCGCGCACGTCCCCCTGCCCCCCGGGGAACTGGTGGGAGGCGCGCAGCACGGTCTGGGCGGAGGCGACGGAGCTTGCGGCGAGGGCGGCCAGGGCCAGGCCCGCCACGACGGGGGTGAGTGAGGGTTTCATGGCATCTCCAGAGACATTGTTGTTGTGGATTGAGTTGTTGTGGATCGAGTTGTTGTGAAATGAAATGTCCATCAGCTTCGCTGATGTATACATCAATAGACCCATGGCTATACTAGTGTCAATTTGGTCGGGCTAGACAAAGGTGGAAGCCCTGCCGCGTTCAGCGTCGAGCCGGCGCAGGGAAGGAGGGGGAAAACCGCATGAAACGCTCCAACGCCCAGCGGCTCCGGGATGCCCTGGAGGACGACATCATCAATGGCCGCCGGGCGCCCGGCGAGCGCCTCGACCCCGAGGCCCTGTGCCGCGACTTCGAGGTGTCGCGCACCCCGGTACGCGAGGCCATCCAGCAGCTGGTGGCCAGCGGCCTGGTGACGGTGACGCCGAAGAAGGGCACCTTCGTCGCCCGGGTGGGCCTCGACCAGCTGGTCGAGATGTTCGAGGTGATGGCGGAGCTGGAGGGCATGTGCGGACGCCTCGCCGCGCGGCGCATCACCGAGGAGGAACTCGGTGCCCTGCGCGAGGCCCTGGTGCGCTGCGAGGCCGCGGCCGAGGCCGGCGACACCGACGAGTACTACTACGAGAACGAGGGCTTCCACCATGCCATCTACGCGGCCAGCCACAACGGCTTCCTGGCCGAGGAGGCGCGCCAGCTCAAGCAGCGCCTCAAGCCCTATCGCCGCCTGCAGCTGCAGGTCCGCAAGCGCATGGGCCGTTCCCTGGATGAGCATCGCGAGATCCTCGCAGCCATCGAGCATGGCGACGCCGAGGAGGCGGAACGCCTGCTGCGCGAACACGTGGTGATCCAGGGCGAGCGCTTCAGCGACTTCGTCTCCAGCGTGCGCCACTTCGGGGCCCAGCTCGACGCCGTCTGACGGCGACGGTCGACCCGCGGAAATCACCCCGGCCGGACGCTTTCCTCTGCTTCAAAGCAGCCCCAGCGGGACCTCTCCCGCCTCGTGGGCGAGCAGCCACTGCTTGCGCCCCAGGCCGCCGGCATAGCCGGTCAGGCGACCGTCGCTGCCGATCACCCGGTGGCAGGGCACCACGATGGCGAGGGGATTCTTCGCGTTGGCGGCGCCCACCGCGCGCTGGCCGCCCTTGCAGCGCAGCTGCTCGGCGATCTCGGCGTAGTTGCGCGTCTCGCCGAAGGGGATGGTGGCGAGGGCCGCCCAGACCCGCTGCTGGAAGTCGGTGCCGGTCGGCGATAGCGGCAGGTCGAAGTCATGGCGGGCCCCGGCGAAGTAGTCCGCCAGCTGCTCCCGGGCGCGCTCGGTCAGCGCGTTCGGCCGTGCGGGGACGTCGGCCCTCTCGACGAACTCGATCCCGGTGATGCCGGTGGCGCTGGCATGGATGCGCACCAGGCCCAGGGCGTCGCTGCCGGGCGGGCGGTAGTGGTCCAGGTAGTGATCGGAAGAGGGATCGCGGCTCATCGTCTGGTCTCCAGGGTAGCGACTCTCCCTTGAGTGTATCGCAACGTGCCCCGCTGTCAGCGGGAAGCGGTCATGCTGCCGGCGAGCACCAGTACCGCCGCCACCGGCAGCCGCCAGTCCGGCGTGGTGATCCCGGCCAGCACCAGGAACAGCGTGGCGAGTACCGGTACGGCGTGGGCCAGGTTGCCGACCCGCCGTGCTTGCGGGTCGCGCATGGCGCGGTCCCAGGCGAGCATGGCGATGCCGTAGGGGCCCAGGCCCAGGGCCGCGGTGGCCAGCAGTGCCGGGGGCGAGGGCAGTTCGCTGACCCCCTCCAGCACCAGGCTGGCGACACCGGTCATGACGCTGGCCGTGAGCAGCAGGTGCGGCATGCGTTCGCCGAGACGCCAGCCCGGGACCTGGCAGGCCAGCGAGTAGAGCGCCCAGCACAGCGCCGCCACCAGCGCCAGCCCGTAGCCGCCCCAGGCACCGGAGAATCCGCCTGCCAGGACCTGGGGCGCGACCAGCAGCGCGGCGCCCGAGAACGCCAGCAGGGCCCCGCCGAGGGTGGCGAGCGGCAGGCGCCCCAGCGCCAGCCAGCGGCTCGCCAGCAGGAACAGCACCGGCCAGGTGTAGGTAAGCAGCGCGGCCTCTGCGGGGGGCGCCAGGGAGAAGCTGGCGAAGCAGGCCCCCACCGCCCCGGCCATCAGCAGCGGTACCCCGGCATGGACCACAACGCCATGGCCCCGGGAGAGCCTCGCGCCGCGGCGCTGGCCACGCCGTGCCATGGGCAGGGTGCCGAGCGCCCCGGCCAGCAGCGCCTGGGCCGAGAGGCGCAGCGGCGGCAGCTCGCCCGCCTGGGCAACCAGCAGCGGTACCAATGCCCAGAGCACCACCGCCAGGGCGGCGGCGCTGCCGCCGAGCCAGGGGGCGCGAATGAGCCGAGAGGTATGGAGCTGCATGGTCATGGCCTCCGATATCGTATGGACGAGTGCGGGTGGATGGTGCCGCCATGCTATCCATGCCATATTCATCACGATAACGATCTTTATTGATCCCATTCATCAAGACTGGTGATGGTTTGATGCGTGCCCCGACCCTCGATCTCGCCCTGCTGCGCACCCTGGTGGCCGTCGCCGATACCGGCAGCGTCACCGCTGCCGCGCGGCGCCTGGCCTATACCCAGTCCACCGTCAGCATGCAGCTGCAGCGCCTGGAGGGCGCGCTGGGCGTCTCCCTGCACGAGCGGGAAGGTCGCCGCCTGCGCTTTACCGCCGAGGGGGATCGCCTGCTGGGCCATGCCCGCCGGCTGCTGGCGCTCAATGACGAGGCCCTGGCCGACATGCGGGCTCGACGCGTCACCGGTGAGCTGAACCTGGGGATTCCCGAGGACTACGCCAGCCTGCTCACCTCGGTGTTCTCCTGGTTCCACCAGCTCTACCCCGAGGTGGGCCTGCAGGTGACCTGCGGCACCAGCGCCCACCTGATGGAGCGAGTGCGCGCCGACGAGCTGGACCTGGCGCTGGTCACCCGCCAGCGCAATTCGCCCGGCGGCGAGATGATTCGCCGCGAGCCGCTGGCCTGGGCGGTGGGGCTGCAGCACCAGCCCGCGCTGACCGACCCGCTGCCCCTGGGGCTCTACTCCCCCGGGGCCGACCTCTTCCGCGAGGTGGCCGAGCAGGCGCTGGCCGCCGCCGGCCGCGACTGGCGGGTGGCCTACATGAGCCAGTCGATGGTCGGCCTGGGGCCGGTGGTGCAAGCGGGGCTGGCCATCGTGGTGGTGACCCGCAGCATGCTGACGCCGCAGCTGCGCGCCCTGGACGAGTCGAGCGGCCTGCCGCCGCTGCCCGCCGTGGAGCTGGCCCTGCACCGGGCCGCGCGGCGGCCCACCGAGCCGGCCCGGCGCCTGGCCGAGTTGATCCGCGAGCAGCTCTCGCCGGTGGCATCCGCGGATTGAGCGCGCCGGCCGGCGATGGTCACCATGGCTCGAAAGCGGTAATTCCGAGCGTTATACTCGGGTATTAATCCCCAGGCCCAGCCTCGGCCGTCGACCGGAGTCGCCATGTTTCCCGAGTTCACCCTTCGCTACGCCCGCCTGCCCGAGCACTTCTTCCTGCGCTTCGACCCCGTGCCCGTGAAGGCCCCGAAGCTGGTGGCCTTCAACCGGCCGCTGGCCGAGCAGCTGGGCTTCGACCTGGCCGCCTTCGACGCGCACCAGGCCGCCGAATGGTTCGCCGGCAATGCCGTGCCGGCAGGCGCCGAGCCGGTGGCCCAGGCCTATGCCGGCCACCAGTTCGGCCACTTCAACCCGCGCCTCGGTGACGGCCGGGCGGTGCTGCTCGGAGAGGTGACCGACTGCGAGGGGCGGCTGCGCGATATCCAGCTCAAGGGCGCCGGGATGACGCCCTTCTCGCGCGGCGCCGATGGCCGTGCCCCGCTCGGCCCGGTGCTTCGCGAGTACCTGGTCAGCGAGGCGATGCATGTGCTGGGCGTGCCCACCACCCGGGCGCTGGCCGCGGTGACCACCGGCGAGCGCGTGTTCCGGCGCGTACCGGAACCTGGCGCCGTGCTGACCCGCGTCGCCGCCAGCCACCTCCGCGTCGGTACCTTCCAGTACTTCGCCGCCCGGGACGACATCGAGGCGGTGCGTACCCTGGCCGACATGGCCATCGAGCGGCACTACCCCCATCTTCTGGGGCCCGAGCTCGCCGACGTGGCCGAGGGCGAGCGCTACCTGGCGCTGGTGGAAGCGGTGGCCGCGCGCCAGGCAACGCTGGTGGCCAAGTGGATGGGGCTGGGCTTCATCCACGGGGTGATGAACACCGACAACTGCAGCATCGCCGGCGAGACCATCGACTACGGCCCCTGCGCCTTCATGGAGGCCTATGACCCCGCCACGGTGTTCAGCTCCATCGACGAGGGCGGCCGCTACGCCTACCGCAACCAGCCGTGGATCGCCCAGTGGAACCTGGCGCGCTTCGCCGAGACGCTGATTCCGCTGATCGATGGCGACCAGGAGCGTGCGATAGAGAAGGCCACCGAGGTCATCAAGCGCTATGAACCGTTGTACGAGGCCGAGTGGCTGGCGGTGATGCGCGGGAAGCTGGGGCTGACGAAGGAGGAGGAGGGCGACCGCGCCCTGGTTGATGCCTTCCTCGAGGCCCTGCAGGCCGGCCGCGCCGACTTCACCCTGGCCTTCCGCTACCTGGCCGAGGCGGTCGAGGGGGACGCCCCCGCGCTGCTCGAGCTCTTCGAGGCCCGCGAGGGCATCGAGGCCTGGCTGCCGCGCTGGCGCGAGCGGCTGGCCCGCGAGGACAACGGCCCAGCGGAGATCGCCGCGCGGATGCGCGCGGTCAACCCGCTCTACATCCCCCGCAACCACAAGGTGGAGGAGGCCCTGGCCGCCGCCGCCGAGGGCGACCTCGCGCCCTTCGAGGCCCTGCGCGAGGTGCTGGCCGACCCCTTCACCGAGCAGCCCGGCCGCGAGGCGTACGCCCGGCCGGCGCCGCCTACCGAGGCCGTCTTCCGCACCTTCTGCGGGACCTGACCGCCGCTATTCGGCAGGGCGGCAATAATAAGACGCCCGGGTGCAGTTCTAAGCACCCGGGCGTCTCTGTATCGGCCTCAGCGGCCGGGCATTGCGCCCGGCTCGGGCGGCCTTATGCTGCCTGAAGCTTCTCCAGGTCGAAGCGGTCGGCGTTCATCACCTTGGTCCAGGCCTTGACGAAGTCCCTGACGAACTTCTCCTGGTTGTCGTCCTGGGCGTAGACCTCGGCGTAGGAGCGC
Source organism: Halomonas gemina (assembly GCF_023554995.1). Taxonomy (GTDB): domain Bacteria; phylum Pseudomonadota; class Gammaproteobacteria; order Pseudomonadales; family Halomonadaceae; genus Halomonas; species Halomonas gemina. The sequence goes on along the minus strand of NZ_JAMJPK010000003.1, from coordinate 514,303 downwards.
AGGATGGAGTGGGAACCGAACACCAGGTCCACCCGGGTGGCAGTCCACTTCTTCTGGTCCGTCTTGCGGTCACGAACCTCGTAGAGGTTCTCGCCCACTGACTTCCAGCTGTAGGCCATGTCGGTCAGGTTGACGAAGAAATCGTTCGTCAGATGGCCTTCCCGGTCGGTGAACACACCGTGCTTGGTGCCACCGTGGTTGGTGCCCAGTACTCGCATGCCGCCAATCAGCACGGTCATCTCCGGGGCGGTCAGCCCCATCAGCTGGGCGCGGTCGAGCAGCATCTCCTCCGGCTTGACCACATAGTCCTTCTTCTGCCAGTTGCGGAAGCCATCGGCCAGCGGCTCCAGATATTCGAACGAGGGAGCGTCGGTCATCTCGTCGCTGGCGTCGCCGCGACCCGGCGCGAAGGGCACCAGGATATCGTGGCCGGCGGCTTTCGCGGCCTGCTCGATGCCCACGCTGCCACCCAGCACGATCACGTCGGCCACGCTGGCACCGCTGTCGGCGGCGATCTTCTCGTAGATCTTCAGCACCTTGGCCAGGCGATCTGGCTCGTTGCCTTCCCAGTCCTTCTGCGGGGCCAGGCGGATGCGCGCACCGTTGGCGCCGCCGCGCATGTCGGAGCCGCGGAAGGTACGGGCGCTGTCCCAGGCGGTGCTGACCATCTCGCCGATGGAGAGGCCGGCCTCGGCGATCTTCTCTTTCACCACCTCTTCAATGTAGTCGGTGTTGCCTGCAGGAATCGGGTCCTGCCAGATCAGATCCTCGTCCGGCACGTCCGGCCCGATGTAACGGGATTTCGGGCCCAGATCGCGGTGGGTCAGTTTGAACCAGGCGCGAGCGAAGGCATCCTGGAAGCGCTCCGGATCCTTGCGGAAATCCTCGAGGATCTTCCGGTAGGTCGGGTCCACCTTCATGCCCATGTCGGCATCGGTCATAATCGGGTTATGACGGATGGACGGGTCGCTGGCATCGACCGGCTTGTCTTCTTCCTTGATATCCACCGGCTCCCACTGGTTGGCGCCGGCCGGGCTCTTCTTCAGCTCCCACTCGTGGTCCAGCAGCATGTCGAAGTAGCCCATATCGAACTTGGTCGGGTGTGTCGTCCAGGCACCCTCGATACCGGAGGTGATGGCGTTGGACGCCCTGCCCTGCATGTTGGGGTTATCCCAGCCGAAGCCCTGGCCGACGATATCGGCGCCTTCCGGCTCCGCGCTCAAGGCGCTGGCATCGCCGTTACCGTGGCACTTGCCGACGGTGTGACCACCGACTGTCAGGGCCGCGGTCTCTTCGTCGTCCATCGCCATGCGCGCGAAGGTCTCACGCACCTGGGCGGCGGTCTTGAGCGGGTCAGGCTGGCCGTTCACGCCCTCGGGGTTGACGTAGATCAGGCCCATCTGGACGGCGGCGAGCGGGTTTTGCATGGTTTCGGGCTTCTCGACATCGCCATAACGCTCGTCGGAGGGTGCCAGCCACTCCTTCTCTGCGCCCCAGTAGATATCTTTTTCCGGGTGCCAGATATCTTCCCGGCCGAATGAGAAGCCGAAGGTCTTGAATCCCATGGATTCATAGGCAATGTTGCCGGCCAGGATCATCAGATCAGCCCAGCTGATCTTGTTGCCGTACTTCTTCTTGATCGGCCACAACAGACGGCGGGCCTTGTCGAGGCTGGCGTTGTCCGGCCAGGAGGCAATTGGAGCAAACCGCTGGTTACCGGTACCGCCACCGCCGCGGCCATCGGCCAGCCTGTAGGTGCCGGCGGAGTGCCATGCCATCCGGATCATGAAACCGCCGTAATGCCCCCAGTCGGCTGGCCACCACTCCTGGCTGTCGGTCATCAGAGCATGCAGATCCCGATTGATGGCAACGAAGTCGAGCTTGCGAACTTCCTCCCGATACTCGAAACCCTCATCCATCGGGTTAGTCTTGTTATCGTGCTGGTGGAGGATATCGAGGTTGATGGATTCGGGCCACCAGCCGGTTACGCTTTGTCCGCTGGCGGAATTTGCGCCATGCATCACCGGGCATTTGCCGATGTTCTGCTGATCACCCATATCGCTCTCCAATCTGGCTGCGTTGTATGAACTGCTACCTGGGTATAGACGATGGCAGTCCGGCGGGACAATGAGCCGAGTCAACCATGCGTCATGAGCGGCGTGATGGCCGGGCTGCTTGTCCTGTGACTTCAACGTACGCGCTGGCGGTCCATTAGCTCAATGTGACATTACCGACCGTGTCGATAGCGAATCTTTATCGTGCCGTCCATGCCGGCGCGGTCTCGCCTGACAAGGGCACTCGGGCCGAGTATGCGGGCACCAGCAGACCGCGAGTTCCGCCCATGGAGAAGGCGCGGTGGGCCATGGCGCGCACCGAGTGGCCAGAAGAAAGGGATCGGCCGGGGAGGCCCCGATCGATCCCTCTGTCGTCACGATGCCAGGGCGTCAGCTCATTCGGGCTGGGATACCATGATGGGCTTATCCTGCGGGCCCACCTGGAAGACGATGAAGCTGGCGCCATCGCTGCTCATGGTCCTGGCAACCATCGCCCGGTCGGGGGGTTCGTAGAAGGCCTCGCCGGCGGCGATGCGCCTGGGGTCTTCTCCCTCGACATCAACCTCGATGCTGCCCTCGGTCACGTAGACGAAGACGTGTCCCGGATGGATATGGCGGTCCGTCACCCAGTCCTCGCCCACATCGAAGCGCACGATGTTGGCTTCCATCTCCTCCTGGCCCTCGAGTGTCGATTTCAGGATCGAGGTCGTCTCGCCGGCGGCAATCAGGGGCATGAGGGCGAGGGCGGTGACCAGGGCAGAGGCGGCGCCCATGGCTGTCCGGTGTGGATTCATGATGTCCTCCTTCCACCAGGGGTGGCAGTCGGATTCGGGGGTGCCGTCGCAGGGAGCCTCGGTCGGCCGCGCCTCTCGACTGCCGACCAGGAGCTCTCCACCGGCATCCCTCACTATAGTCCCCTCCAGGCGGACTCGCCCTGCGGCAGGCCACCGGGGCTGGTGCCGGGAGTCCTCGTGCCTCCGCGCTCCGGAAGGAGCCCTCAGGAGGGGCTGGACGCGGGGATCTCCATCGCCTTCGCCTCGCCCATCAGGAAGCCGCGGTTGGCTTCCAGCGCCTCGCGCAGGAAGTCCCACAGCAGGCGTACCCGTGCCAGGCGGCGCTGCTCCTGGCGGGCGGTGATCCAGAACTGGCGATCGATCGCCACCTCGTCCTCCAGCACGTTGACCAGCGATGCGGAGGCGCTGGCCATGAAGCAGGGCAGCACGGCCAGGCCTGCGCCGTGCAGGCAGGCGGCGTGCTGGGTGGTGACGCTGGTGCTGCGCATGGCGAAGTGCGGCCCGGGGTGGCCGATCACCGCGGGGTCGAGCAACGGCTCCAGGTAGCTGAGCTGCTCGCTGAAGATCAGGTCGTCGACGTAACCCACCAGGCGGTGCTCGCCCAGTTCGGCGAGCCGCGCCGGCCGACCGTGGCGAGCCAGGTACCCCTCGCTGCCGTAGAGGCGCAGCCGGTAGTCGCACAGCCGCGAGATCACCAGCCCCGGGCTCACCGGGCGCTCCACGGTGATGGCCAGGTCCGCCTCGTGGCGGCTCAGGTTGACCACTCGGGGCAGGGCGAGCAGGTCGAGGGTGACGCCGGGGTGGCGTTCGCAGAAGGCCGAGAGCAGCGGGGCGATCACCCAGGTGCCGAAGCCTTCGGTGACGCCCAGGCGGATCTGGCCGCTGATCTGGTGGTTCTTGTCGGTGAGGCTCTCGCCGGCCTCGAAGGCGTGGCGGGCCATCTCCTCTGCATGGGCGAGCAGCTGCTGGCCGGCCTCGGTGAGGTGGTAGCCGTGGGTGCTGCGCTCGAACAGCTGGGTGTTGAGCGCCTGCTCGAAGCGCCGGGTGCGCCGCGACAGGGTGGAGTGGTCGAGCCCCAGCCGGCGGGCGGCATCGGTAAGCCGCTGGCTGCGCGCCACCTCCAGGAAGATCTGGATGTCCTGCCAGTCGAGCATGGGCCCTCCCGCCTGTGCCTGTTCAGGCCGCTCTGTTGTGCATGAATGCACAAACAATGTGCCCGACTGCCCGTTGTCACGCCATCCGACGTCTGTATAGACTCATTGTCATCACGTTCCGTGTTTTTATACACACAAAGTCTAATGCCAGGGCGATCCACGGCAAGGATCCAACAACAAGCCGATCCCCGGGCAGCGACCGCACAGAGAGGAGCACGCCCCATGTCAGTCCGCGAAATCCCCATGTACATCGATGGCCAGCCCGTCATTTCCCGGAGTCAGGAGTGGCGCGACGTGGTCAATCCGGCCACCCAGGAAGTGGTGGCCCGGGTGCCGTTCTGCACCGCCGAGGAGGTCGAGCAGGCCGTGGCCAGCGCCAAGGAGGCCTTCAAGACCTGGCGCAAGGTGCCGCTGGGCAAGCGCATGCGCATCATGCTCAAGCTGCAGGCGCTGATCCGTGACAACACCGCCGAGCTTGCCGCGCTGATCACCGAGGAGCACGGCAAGACCCTGCCCGACGCCGAGGGCGAGGTCGGCCGCGGCCTCGAGGTGGTGGAACACGCCTGCTCGATCACCTCCCTGCAGCTGGGCGAGCTGGCCGAGAATGCCGGCAGCGAGGTGGACGTCTATACCCTCAACCAGCCGCTGGGCGTGGGCGCCGGCATCACCGCCTTCAACTTCCCGATCATGCTGCCCTGCTTCATGTTCCCGCTGGCCATTGCCACTGGCAACACCTTCGTGCTCAAGCCCTCCGAGCAGGACCCGAGCTCCACCATGCGCCTGGTCGAGCTGGCCCACGAGGCCGGCGTGCCGGCCGGCGTGCTCAACGTGGTGCACGGCGGCCCGGACGTGGCCAACCAGATCGCCGACCATAGCGACATCAAGGCGCTCTCCTTCATCGGCTCCACCCACGTCGGCTCGCTGCTCTACAACCGCGCCGCGGCCGCCGGCAAGCGCATGCAGTCGATGATGGGCGCCAAGAACCACTGCGTGGTGATGCCGGACGCCAACCGCAGCCAGGCCATCAACAACCTGCTCGGCTCCGCCTTCGGTGCCGCCGGCCAGCGCTGCATGGCCAACTCCGTGGTGGTGCTGGTGGGCGAGGCCCGCGAGTGGCTGGACGACATCGTCGAGGGCGCCCGCAACATGAAGGTCGGCCCCGGCACCCAGCGCGACGCCGACCTCGGCCCGCTGGTCTCCCCGCAGGCCAAGGAGCGCGTCGAGGGACTGATCGCCGCCGGCGAGCAGGAAGGGGCGAAGCTGCTGGTCGACGGCCGCGGCTGCCAGGTAGAGGGCTACCCGAACGGCAACTTCGTCGGCCCGACCCTGTTCGCCGACGTGAAGCCCGAGATGACCATCTACCGCGAGGAGGTCTTCGGCCCGGTGCTCTGCGTGGTGAGCGTCGACACCCTGGACGAGGCGATTGACTTCATCAACGCCAACCCCAACGGCAACGGCACCTCGATCTTCACCAACTCCGGCTGGGTAGCGCGTCGTTTCGAGTCCGACATCGACGTTGGCCAGGTGGGCATCAACGTGCCGATCCCGGTGCCGGTCGCCTACTTCAGCTTCACCGGCTCGCGCGGCTCCAAGCTCGGTGACCTGGGGCCCAACGGCAAGCAGGCCATCGCCTTCTGGACCCAGACCAAGACCGTTACCGCGCGCTGGTTCGAGCCCGAGAACGTCTCCAGCGGCATCAACAGCACCATCTCGCTGAGCTGATAATCTCTGCTTGGTAACAGTGCGGCCCCGCCTCGAGAGAGGCGGGGCCGCGTGTTTCTGCAGGAGTACCCCGCCCTTCGTGGGAGCGCAATTCATTGCGCGATAGCGGTGTTCCTGAAAGGTCAGTATCAGCTCGGCTCTCTTATCGGATGAGACCGACGGCGTATGGACAGCAATGTGACGTTGACGTTAACTGGAGCAACGAGACAACAACCAAAAGCCTGGAGCCTTCATGTCCGCCCCGATCAGCCGCTTCCCCGTTCCCGAATCGATCCACGACCTGCCCGATGACGTCCGCGACGCCATGCTGGCGGTGCAGGAGAAGGCCGGCTTCGTGCCCAACGTCTTCCTGATGCTGGCCCACCGGCCGGCTGAGTTCCGCGCCTTCTTCGCCTACCACGATGCCCTGATGGAGCGGGAATCCGACACGCTGACCAAGGCGGAGAAGGAGATGATCGTGGTGGCCACCAGCGCCCGCAACCGCTGCCTCTACTGCGTGGTGGCCCACGGCGCCCTGGTGCGGATCTACAGCAAGGACCCGCTGCTCGCCGACCAGGTGGCCATCAATCACCGCACCGCGCCGATCAGCGAGCGCCATCGCACCATGCTGGACTTCGCCCTCTACTGCGGCCTGGAGGTGGGAGAGCTCACCGACGAGTGGGAGGCCCGCCTGAAAACGGCCGGGTTCACCCATGACGACATCTGGGACATCGGTGCCATCGCCGCCTTCTTCGGCCTCTCCAACCGCCTGGTCACCCTGACCGGCACGCCGCCCAACGAGGAGTTCTACCTGATGGGAAGGGTGCCGCGGGAGCAGTGAGGAAGGTTAGGCATTGAGAAACTCTTCAAACCTAATGGCCAAAGCATCCCTGTCCGGCTTGTTTTTGGGATTTCTTGGTACCTTAAGTCTTTGGCCATCTAGTTTCTTGATGCTTTCGAGCAAGGGTCCGCCCTGCGGGGTTATTAGTTCATCTCTTAAGTGAAGGCGGTAATCCGGGTCAATGCCGATGAGGCCAGCATCATATGCGCGATGGTGAAGGCGACTCAGTGAAATTCCATTGCTGACTTCGGTGGGGCTTTCTTCATGACTATCTGGGATAATGTGGGCTGCTTCAAGAAGTTGAGGGACGGGGAGTCCCGTCATTGCGCAGCGATTTGAATAAGCATTCATTACTCTGGCGCGAAATTCTGCCTGGTGTACTCGAGTCTTAACCTCTCGAATGATGTGGCGTCTCTCAAGGTCTTCGACCTGGTAGCCCGCTGTTGGCTCAGCCACATTATCCATGACTCCAATTTGGTCATGCATGCTGATGTGACACATTTCTCGAACTGTGTCGACGCTATCAATATAGCATGGCCAGAGAGGGAAATATCGGCCAGGTGCCAAGCCAAGGAAATATATTATCGGATCTTTATTTTTATAACTGCTAATCAGGTCGAGATTGTCTTTCTCATCAAGCCCACCTCTTCGGAATGCGTACCAAAAGCCGCCTTCGTCACTCACTGAGTCAGAATAAATCGATGAGCCGCTCTTCTGGATTACTGTTTTTATGCTAAGAACCCCTCGTCTTAATTGCCGGGGTTTGAAAATCCCCTTAACCTGGTTGGCTAGTAAAAATGAGTCATCGCCTAGTGGGACAGGCTTGGATATGGCTCTCCACGGTAGGTCATGGCCATGTTCTTTGACTATGTTGTTTAGTCTTGAGAAAGCTGCTTTCCGTATTTTTTCATCATTGTTTAGCAATCTTTCACTCCGGACCCGGCTGAAATATTAACTCAGTCTAATCAATGTGCTGTGCTTTTGCACTCCTCCAAGAGCTGGAACTCCGACATGACCGAGCTCTCATGCAGCAGCAAACTGTGGTCGCTCATGCCCTCGGCGAGCTGGGTACCACTGGACCCTAGGGCAGCGCGCCGCCAAGATGGATCTGGACCCAGCCGCTATCGGACTGCCAGGCCGCGATGCGATGCGCTATCCCACAATGCATTCGCTTATCGCCAGGGGAGTCGCGCCGCGTTTTTGCTGGCGAGGGCTGAGAAAGCGTATGGCGCTGACCCTGCAACCTGATCCGGTTCATACCGGCGTAGGAAATGCGACATGCCCTACCTGACGTCTGCCGTGCTCGGCGCAGCGCTGCTGTGCTTTGCTTTCCAAGGCCTCAGAGCCCGCCGGGCCGACAGCCCCCTTGATGACTACGTTTCAGCGCGCAACTCCCAGGGGCCCAGTTGCTGTGCTTCTCCTCCTGGCCTCCGGGATGGGCGGCTGGATCCTCTTTGCGCCGCCGGAGATCGGCGCCATTGTCGGCCTGCTAGCGCTGGCCGGCTTATGCTATCGGCTCGGCGCTGCCTTTCATTGTGCTGGGGCTTTACGATCCGCCGCCACCTGCCGGGGGGGATAGCATCAGCGAGTTCGCCGATGCCTGCCAAAGGGAAGAGCTGGCCCATCTGTCGATGCAGGCGACCTGCCAGATCCACGGGCTCCTTGCCCGGGTGGATCCGTTGAAATATGTGCATGTCATTCACGACTTGCGCAGTAAAGCGCCCCGGCGGGGCTACCACCGGGGCGCTGAATCATTGCAATGAGTGAGCTCTGGGGTCAGTCACTGCCGAGGCTCAAGGCCACGAAGTAGGAGTTTCCATCCCGGTAGAGCCGCACCGGGATGGCCTGGCCTTCCGGCAGGTCGGTGACGATATCGGCCAGCTGTTCCGGGCTTTCCACCTGTTGCTGCCCGATGCTCACCAGCACATCACCGGGGCGGATCCCGGCGGCTGCCGCGCGTCCGGCAGGATCGACATCGGCGATGCGCACGCCATGGTTGATACCCAGCCGTTGGCGCTCGGCGTCGCTCAAGGGCTGTGCCGCGATGCCGAGGCGGGCGGGTTCGCTGTCGTTGCCGGCCTGGTCGGCACCCGCGTCCGGCCACTCGCCAACCTCCAGGGTGATCGACTGCCGCTCGCCTTCACGCAGCACCAGCAGCTCGACCTCCTCGCCGGGGGCCACGCCGCCGATCATCCTGGGCAGTGTGCTGGAATGGTCGACCTCCTGACCATTGGCTTCCAGGATGATGTCGCCCGCCCGGAGCCCGCCTTCGGCCGCCGGGCCATCGGGGGCCAGGTCCGCGATCAGCGCGCCTTCGGCCTGTTCCATACCGAAGGAGCTTGCCAGGTCCCGGGAAACCGGCTGGATCCTGACGCCGAGCCAGCCGCGGCTGACGTAACCCGCATTGCGCAGTTGATCGGCGACATCCATGGCCACATCGATCGGGATGGCGAAGGAGAGCCCCATGTACCCGCCGCTACGCGTCAGGATCTGGGAGTTGATGCCGATCACCTCTCCTTCCAGGTTGAACAGTGGCCCACCGGAGTTGCCCGGATTGATGGCCACGTCGGTCTGGATGAAGGGCACATAGACATCCTGGGGCAGGGTGCGGTTGATGGCACTGATGATGCCGGCCGTCACAGAATGGTCGAAGCCGAAGGGGGAGCCGATGGCGGCAACCCACTGGCCCACTTCAAGGTCTCCCGCTTCGCCCATGTCGAGGGTGGGAAGGTCGTCGGCATCGACCTTGAGCACGGCGACATCGGTCTTGTCATCGGCACCCACCAGCTCGGCCTCGAGTTCACGGCGGTCGTTGAGGCGCACCAGGATCTCGTCGGCCTCCTTGACCACATGGGCATTGGTCATGATGTAGCCGTCTTCATCGAAGATGAAGCCCGAGCCCAGCGAGCGGCGCTCCTGGTTGCCCTGGCCCCGGCCGCCGCCGGGGGGCATGGGGATGCGGTCACCGAAGAAGTGCCGGAAGATCTCGGGTATCTCCTGGCCGCCGAACTGGCCGGTGGGGGGTGCCTGTCGCTCGACCGTTCGGGATGTCGAGATATTGACGACCGACGGGGCGGCTTCCTCCACCAGTTCGGTGAAGTCCGGCAGGCGCTGTTGCGCCAGCGCAGGCTGGGAAGCGACAAGGAGAAGTCCCAGTAGCACTAGCCAGGAAAGCGTGCGTGTCTTGACTGTCACGATGGGCTCCTGTGTGGCATTGGGTGCATGGCGTCATGATCGGCAGCGGTACCCCGGCGGGGCCCTTCATACGCCGATATCCTCGTCATACTCCTTCTCGGCGTGTGACTTGACGGGTGAATCATCGTTGCAGTCGGGCTCATGCAGGAAGGTGCGGGTCGTCTCGACACTGCCCAGGCCCTGGATCGTGCGTCGCCCGAGCAATACCGGGTAGTTCATGTCGTCGCGATCCTCCAGGCTGAACTGCTCCTCGCGAAGCGTCTCTCCCATGCAGAGCGTCATCAGCACGACGGATCGGCTCTCCTCGCCCCCGGCACCGATCACCCGCAGATCGCGAAACACCGGCCGCTCGAAGGTCTTCGAGACGACTTCGTCCGTCGCCTCGTCCTCCACCTCGGTAGTGAATCGCACCCAGTCCTCGCCGTCGCGTTCGAACGCCTCGATCTCCTCGGCCTGCATCGACGACGTGAGGGCGCCGGTGTCCAGCTTCACCTTGACCTCCGTGCCCCACGGCTCGATGGTCGCCTTCTCGATCCAGCCATAGCTGGTGGGCTCGTCCGCCTGGGCGGCACCTCCCAGCAGCCCGGCGCCGAGCAGGGCCAGCAATGTCCTCGGGATCGGTCTGTGCATGCGTTTCCTCCCTGACTACACGTGGGTGATGTCGGTAATGCGAATGACAATGCGTCCATGACCCATGGACTCGCCCTGCGACCTTCCTCGAGGAGAAGGAGTTCCGTCATCGCCGAGAGGCGTCCTGCGAGAGAGGCGTTCGGGGCCTGTTGCCGGCGGCGCCAGGCAAGCCCACGGGAATCGGGCCCGGGTGGTCGCCAGGAGAGCGCGGCGCTATGATGTCCCTCGATCCCGCGGCTATCGTCCCGTCAGGCCACGATGCGCGGCGCGATCCCACAATCCATTCACTTGTCGCCAGGGGAGTCCCGCTGCCGAGAGCGTCGGCCGGGGCTGAGAGAGCGCATGGCGCTGACCCTGGAACCTGATCCGGTTCATACCGGCGGAGGAAGTGCGACATGCCCTACCTGACGTCTGCCGTGCTCGGCGCGGCGCTGCTGTGCTTTGCCTTTCTGGGCCTGCGGGCCCGCCGGGCCGATGGCCCCCTCGATGACTACGTTACCGCGCGCAACTCCCAGGGGGCCCAGTCGCTGGGCCTCTCCTTCCTGGCCTCCGGGATGGGCGCCTGGATCCTCTTCGCGCCGCCGGAGATCGGCGCCTTCGTCGGCCCGCTGGCGCTGGCCGGCTATGCCATCGGCTCGGCGCTGCCGTTCATCGTGCTGGGGCTCTTTGGGCCGGCGATCCGCCGCTACCTGCCCGAGGGGCGCAGCATCGGCGAGTTCGCCGAGGCCTGCTATGGCGCCGGGGTGCGGCGCTGGGTGTCGCTGGTCTCGGTCCTCTACATGGCCTGCTTCCTGGCCGCGGAGCTCACCGCCATCGGTGCCATCACCGCGCTGCTCTCCGACGTGCCGCCGGCGCTGGTGGTCGTTGGCGTGGCGGTCGCCACGCTGCTCTACACCGCGGTGGGCGGCCTGCGGGCGAGCCTCGCCACCGACCGCTGGCAGGCCTGGCTGCTGATCGCGCTGCTGGCGGTGGTGGGTGGCGTGGCGCTGATGCGCCTGCCCGCGATGCCGGTGGACGCCGCGCTGCCGTCGATACCCGCGGGCAGCGCCCTGGCGGTGGCGCTGACCCTGGTGATCGCGGTGACCGCGGCCAACCTCTTTCACCAGGGCTACTGGCAGCGGGTGTGGGCGGCGCGCGACGACCGCGCCCTGGGCCGCGGCGCCTGGCTGGGTGGCGGCGTCACCGTGCTGGTGGTGATGGTGGTGGGCGGCCTCGGCATGCTGGCCGCCATGGCCGGCGTGGCGCTGGGCGAGCCGCCGATTCCCTTCTTCGCGCTGCTCGCACAGGCGCCGGGCTGGCTGGCCCTGCCGGCGCTGGTGCTGGCGGTCACCCTGGTGGCCTCCAGCGTGGACACCCTGCAGAACGGCCTGGCCTCGCTGGTGGTGGCGGGCTCCGGCCGGCGCGGGCTCACCATCGGCGCGGCGCGCTGGGTCACGGTAGCGCTGATGGTGCCGGTGGTGGTCGTGGCGCTGCAGGGGCTCTCGGTACTGCGGCTGTTCCTGATCGCCGACCTGCTCTGCGCGGCAATCGTGGTGCCGGTGCTGCTGGGGCTCTGGTCGCGGATGAGCGCCACGGCCGCGGTGGCCGGTGGGGTGGCGGGCATGCTCGGCGCCATCCTGCCGGGCTGGGTGGCCCAGGGTAGCCTCATGGCGGGCGTGCTGGCGGCGAGCTTCCCCGGCAGCATCCCGACCCTGCCGCCGTTCCTGGGCGCGCTTCTCGCCTCTACCCTGGTCAGCCTGCTGGTCGCCGGGCTCAGGCCGGCGGGGAGGGCGCGTCAGGCTTGAGGAGTTGTCAGGCCGGGCCAGGCGGGTCACTCTCTGGGGGATACTCATGATCGACCAGAGGAGGCCCCCCATGTCCGATACGCCGAAGGATCCCCGCCGCCGCCATTCCGCCGAGGTAGTGGACGGGGTCGGCAAGTCCGCCAGCCGCGCCATGCTGCGCGCGGTGGGCTTCACCGACGAGGATTTCGCCAAGCCCCAGGTGGGTATTGCCTCCACCTGGAGCAACCTCACCCCCTGCAACAGCCATATCGACGAGCTGGCCCGACGCGCCAGCGACGGGGCCGACGGGGCCGGCGGCAAGGGGGTGATCTTCAATACCATCACCATCTCCGACGGCATCGCCAACGGCACCGAGGGCATGAAGTACTCGCTGGTGTCGCGGGAGGTGATCGCCGACTCCATCGAGACGGTGGCCGGCTGCGAGGGCTTCGACGGCCTGGTGGCCATCGGCGGCTGCGACAAGAACATGCCGGGCTGCCTGATGGGCCTGGCGCGGCTCGACCGGCCGAGCGTCTTCGTCTACGGCGGCACCATCCTGCCCGGCACCGGCCATACCGACATCGTCTCGGTGTTCGAGGCCATGGGCGCCTACAGCCGCGGCGACCTGGACCTGATCGAGGTGAAGCAGATCGAGGAGACGGCGATTCCCGGCCCCGGCTCCTGCGGCGGCATGTACACCGCCAACACCATGGCCTCGGCCATCGAGGCGCTGGGCATGAGCCTGCCGGGCAGCTCGGCACAGAACGCGGTATCGCAGGCCAAGCGCGACGACTGCGAGGCGGCCGGCGCGGCGGTACTCGAGCTGCTCGAGCGCGACATCAAGCCCTCCGACATCATGACCCGCCAGGCCTTCGAGAACGCCATCACCGTGGTGATCGCCCTCGGCGGCTCCACCAACGCGGTGCTGCACCTGATCGCCATGGCCAGCACCATCGGGGTGGAGCTCTCGCTGGCCGACTTCACCGAGATCGGCAGGCGGGTGCCGGTGGTCGCCGACCTGCGCCCCAGCGGCCACTACATGATGAGCGAGCTGGTGGCCATCGGCGGCATCCAGCCGCTGATGAAGACCCTGCTCGAGGCAGGCCTCTTGCACGGCGACTGCCTGACGGTGACCGGGCGCACGCTTGCCGAGAACCTGGCCGATGTCGCCCCCTATCCCGATGACCAGAAGATCATCGCGGCGCTGGATAACCCCGTCAAGGCCGAGAGCCACCTGCGCATCCTGCACGGCAACCTGGCGCCGGAAGGGGCGGTGGCCAAGATCACCGGCAAGGAGGGCACGCGCTTCTCCGGCACGGCGCGGGTGTTCGGCTCCGAGGAGGAGGCCCAGGCACGCATCAACGACGGCACCGTGGTGGCCGGCGACGTGGTGGTGATCCGCTACGAGGGGCCGAAGGGCGGCCCCGGCATGCGCGAGATGCTCACGCCCACCTCGGCGATCATGGGCCGCGGGCTCGGCAGCGAGGTGGCGCTGATCACCGACGGGCGCTTCTCCGGCGGCAGTCACGGCTTCGTGGTGGGTCACGTCACGCCCGAGGCCTTCGACGGCGGCCCGCTGGCGCTGGTGGAGGACGGCGACCTGATCACCATCGATGCCGAGGCCGATACCATCGACGTCGACCTGCCCGACGAGGAGCTGATGCGCCGCCGCGCCGCCTGGCGCCAGCCCGCGCCGCGCTACGCGCGCGGGGTGCTGTCGAAGTACGCGCGCACGGTGAGCTCCGCCTCCACCGGGGCGGTGACCGACCTGCCGGAGTAGCCGGCAACGGCCTCCCGTGATGCCCGGTGGCAAGGAGTTACGCCATGTCTGCCCCCGCCCTCGGCGTGCATTCCGAGACCGGCACCCTGCGGCAGGTGATCGTCTGCCGCCCGGGTCTTGCCCATCGGCGGCTGACCCCCTCCAACTGCGATGCCCTGCTGTTCGACGACGTGTTCTGGGTCAAGCAGGCCCAGAGGGACCATGACGTCTTTGTCGGGGTGATGCGGGCCAGGGGCGTGGAGGTGCTCGACGTCAACGATCTTCTGGCCGAGACCCTTGATATCAGGGAAGCCCGCGCCTGGGTGCTGGACCACCGGATCACCTGGAACCACATCGGGGTGGGCATGGTGTCGGACCTGCGCGCCTGGATGGACGAGCTGCCGGGCGAGGCCCTGGCCGAGTACCTGATCGGCGGTCTGGAGGTGAGAGACCTGCCGTTCGACCCGGTGGGGCTCTTCGGCAACCATCTGGGGCACTACGGCTTCGTGCTGCCGCCCCTGCCCAACTTCCTGTTCACCCGCGACAACAGTGCCTGGATCTACGCTGGCGTGACCCTCAACCCCATGTACTGGGCCGCCCGCCAACCGGAAACCCTGCTGATGACGGCGATCTATCGCTTCCATCCGGCCTTCGTCGGCAGGGTCAACATCCATTGGGGAGACCCCCTGGCCGATCATGGCCTGGCCACCCTGGAAGGCGGGGATGTCATGCCGGTGGGGAACGGCGCCGTGCTGGTGGGCATGGGCGAGCGCTCGTCCCCCCAGGCCATTGGCCAGCTGGCGAAGGCGCTGTTCGACAGCGGCACGGCCGAGCGGGTGGTCGCCTGCCAGATTCCCAGGACCCGCTCGGCCATGCACCTGGATACGGTCTTCACCTTCTGTGGCGGCAACGTGGTGACCGCCTTCAAGGAGGTCGCGGATGCGGTGGTCTGCTACGACCTGCGCCCCGGCGAGGGCGACAGGACCCTGGCGTTCCGGCAGGACCCGCGTCACCTCTTCGACCTGGTGGCGGAGATCCTGGGCTACCCGACGCTCGAGGTGGTGCCCACCGGCGGCGATAGCCCGGAAGAACGGGAGCGTGAGCAGTGGAACGACGGCAATAACGTGCTGGCGCTGAGCCCCGGTGTCGTCGTGGGCTATGACCGCAACGACGACACCAATGCGGCACTGGAAGCGGCGGGCATCGAGGTGTTGGCCATTCCCGGTGCCGAGCTGGGCCGGGGGCGCGGCGGCGGGCGCTGCATGAGCTGCCCCACTCGCCGTGATCCGATCTGACAGGGAGGAAGCCGCTCCATGGCATTCAATCTCAAGCACCGGCATTTCCTGACGCTGCGCGACTTCACCCCGCAGGAGATCGGCTTCCTGCTGAAGCTGGCCGCGGACCTCAAGGCCGCCAAGTACGCCGGCACCGAGGTGCCGACCCTGGGAGGCTGACATGCTGGTAGTAGCGGCACTGGGCGGCAACGCCCTTCTCAAGCGCGGCGAGCCGCTGACGGCCGCGGCGCAGCGCGCTAACGTGCAGGTGGCGGTCCGCGCGCTGGCCGACATCGTGCGCGCCGGGCACCGCCTGGTGATCACCCATGGCAATGGCCCCCAGGTGGGCCTGCTGGCGCTGCAGGGCGCGGCCTACCGGCCGGACGAGGCCTATCCGCTGGACGTGCTGGGCGCCGAGACCGAGGGCATGATCGGCTACATGATCGAACAGGAACTGGAGAACGCGCTCGACCACGATCGCCCGGTGGCCACCCTGCTGACCCAGGTGGTGGTGGATCCCCGGGACCCCGCCTTCGCCCGTCCCACCAAGTTCGTCGGGCCGGTCTACGAGCAGGCCGAAGCGGAACGTCGCGCGGCGGCGGCCGGCTGGCAGATCGCCCGGGACGGAGACAAGTGGCGCCGGGTCGTGCCCTCGCCGAGGCCGCTGGAGATCCCGGGCCTGCGGGTATTGCAGCTGCTGCTCGCCCAGGGCGTGGTGGTGGTCTGCACCGGGGGCGGCGGTATCCCGGTCCTGCGCCGGGAAGATGGCAGCATGATCGGCGTGGAGGCGGTGATCGACAAGGACGCCGCCAGCGCGCTGCTGGCCCGCCAGCTGGGCGCCGATGCCCTGCTGCTGCTGACCGACGTGGACGGGGTGTACCGGGACTACGGCACGGACGCCGCGACCCCGGTTCACGAACTGACGGTGGCCCAGGCCCGCGAGATGGACCTGCCGGCCGGTTCCATGGGGCCGAAGCTGGCGGCCGCCTGTGACTTTGCCGAAAGCGGCGGTATCAGCGGCATCGGCCGGCTGGTCGATGCCGTCGCCATACTGGAGGGAACGGCGGGCACGCGGGTGTCGGCCGACGCATAGGATGCGCTCTCACCGGCTTCGCGGCGCTGCGCGACTCTTCACGTAACTCGCCTCGCAACACCTCCTGCCGGACCTGAAGCTCCGAGCCCGGGGGGCGTGCTGGCGGCGAGCTTCCCCGGCAGCATCCTGACCCTGCCGCCGTTTCTTGGCGCGCTTCTCGCCTCCACCCTGGTCAGCCTGCTGGTCGCCGGGTTCAGCCCGGCGCCTTCGCGTCGTTGAGGTATCGGATCAGTCGAGGAAAAGGTCGGCAGGCAAGCCGAAGCGCTGTGACAGAGCCTTGATCTGGCGCACATTCAGGCGCCGCTTGCCGGCCAGAATCTCGGAGATCATGGATTGAGTGCCGACTTCCGGCAGGCTCGACTGGTCGAAGCCATGCCACTTCATCAGGTGGCGGAGCATGTCGCTGCCTCTCACCTCCGGCATCGGGCGGTGAGCGTCGTCATACTCCTCGATGAGGTCACCCATATGGGAGGCGAGGCTCGCCAGTGGGTGTTCTTCGTCATCCCCGATCATCTCCAGCAGCTCATCGAGCGCCGCGACCAGTTCGTCGTAGTCGTCCTCCGACTCCGGGGCGTTGAGCAGGGGGGCCACGAAGCGCCAGTGGGCGGCAGCCTGTTGGACGATGCTGGTCATGTTCACTCCTTCCAGGTGCCCTTGTCATATTCCGCATGATCGAGCACGTGCTGGATATAGACCTTCTTGAACCGGTAGTGCACCACGGCGATCAGACGAATCTTGTTGCCGCCGATATCGAACACATGCTGTCTACCGACCTTGTCGGTGGCCGGGAAAATAGACCGCATCTCGGCGAAGCTGCCGGGCTCGCTCGCCTTCATCAGGCGATACCAGGCATCCAATGCAGAAGCGGCCTGAGGCCATAGCTCCTTGGCTTCCCAGATTCGTTTCTGGGTGATGATGTGCATGGCCACCCTTGTATCGCAACTTGCGATAAAGCATAGCTTTGGCTTGGCAGTAGGGCAAGGCGTGAGGTGTGGCATGGACAGCCGTGAGGTCCGAGGTCCACTCTCTGTAGACCATCGTTGACCGATGAGAGGAGGCCCCCATGTCCGATACGCCGAAGGACCCTCGTCGCCACCATCCCGCCGAGGTAGTGGACGGGGTCGGCAAGTCTGCCAGCCGCGCCATGTTGCGCGCGGTGGGCTTTCGTGATGAGGATTTCGCCAAGCCTCAGGTGGGTATCGCCTCCACCGGGGCGGTGACCGACCTGCCGGTGTAGCGCAATGGCTGGCCGGGGGCTGGGGGTGGTGCTACTGGGCGCCGCGCTGCTGGCGGGATGCGCCACCACCCCGGCCTGGCGGGCCGAGCCGGGGAGCGACCAGCGCCAGTGCCACCAGCGCCTCGCCGCCTTCGATGCCTCCGTGGCAGAGGCGGCGGTCGGGGACGCCGGCAATGCCCGGATCGAGGGCTTTCCCTACCTGCGTAGCGACCGGCTGATGGCGAGCTTCGCCCAGGAGCTGCACGCCGATCCCGGCTCGCCGCGTTATGCCGACTGGCTGGCGGGGCTGCGCGAGCGGGACGCCGAGGCGCGTCGCCTCGAGGCCGCCAACCTGCCCGTCCCGCGCCGCGAGCACCTGGCCCGACGCCTGCCCGGTGACGATCCGGCCGTGGCCGCCAATGCCTGTGGCGACCGCCTGCTGGCCGAGGAGCTGCTGGGACCGGAGGATGGCCCGGCGCGGACGGCGCTGCGGGAAGTGGTGGTTCCGCCCGACCATTATGTCGATACCTGGCGGGTGCTGGGGCTCTATCCTCTGACGCGGCTGGGCATGGCCCTGGGCTATGCGCGCTGGCGGAAGGGCTACCTGGCGGCCTTCGGCGACCCCTTTCCGGCGCCGGCCGAGGAGCGCCGCTATGCCCCCGAGGTGCCGCCGGGCGAGCGCCTGGATGCCGAGGCCGCCGCTCGGCTGGTGCGCGAGGCACCGCGCAGCCCCCTGGGCCTGCTGGAACTCGAGGATGAGGCGCTCCTGCGCCTGGCAGCCCACCACGCGCCGGTCTTCGCCATCGAGACCTGGGGGCATGATGACCGGCTCGGCGCCCCCTATTGGCGGCGTGGCCCCTCCGGGCCCCTGCCCGCGGTGGCCACCCACCGGCCGGTGGCCGACGTGCGCCTCGCCCACACCCGGTTCGCGGGCCGGGTGCTGCCGCAGCTCGCCTATACGGTGTGGTTCCCGGCGCGTACCCGGACCGGCGCCTTCGATATCCTCGGCGGACGCCTGGACGGGGTGGTATGGCGGGTGACACTGGGCGAGGATGGGCGGCCGCTGATTCATGACAGCATCCATGCCTGCGGCTGCTACCACCTGTTCTTTCCAGTGCCGCCGCTGCGCCGGGTGGCGGTGGCGGCGGATCGCGACCTGCGCGAGGCACCGCTGACCCCGGCCGTGGCCCCGAGGCTGGCAGCTGGGCAACGGCGGGAACTGCGCCTGGCCGCGATCAGTCATTACCTGGTCGGCCTGGGAATGGTCCCGGACGCGATGACCGCCGAGGCCACCTATGCCCTGCGCCTGACCCGCAAGGCGCCACACTATGGGCGGCGCTCCCTGGCGCTGCCCGGGGGAGGGCGGCGCAGCCTCTTCGGGCCCGAGGGGCTCGTGCCGGACACGGAGCGACTGGAGCGCTTCCTGCTGTGGCCGGCAGGCATCGCGAGCCCCGGGGCGATGCGCCAGTGGGGCACCCACGCCACGGTCTTCGTCGGCCGCCGCCACTTCGACGAGCCCTTCCTGTTCGAGGAGGCCTTCGAGCGGCCTCCCTGAGACTCCATCAGGCCGGTCTTTCATCGAGCGCAGGTGCGAAAGCCGGCCAGGATGTCCTGGCGGTCCGGGGTGAAGAAGTTGCGGTAGCTGTTGTGGGCCAACCGCGAGCGGGTGGCCCAGGCGCCGCCGCGCAGCACGTAGCGCCCCACCCGGAACCAGGGGGCCGAGTAGTCGCGGTAGAGCTCGGGCGCGAACCCCGGGAAGGGGGCGAAGGGCGAGGCCGTCCACTCCCAGACGTTGCCCAGCATCTGCCGGCAGCCGAAGGCGCTGTCGCCCTCGGGCAGTGCCGCCACGTCGAGCCGGCCCAGGCGCCAGGCGTCGAGGTTGGCGCGGCCGGCATCTGGCGGCGCCTCGCCCCAGGGGAAGCGTCGCTTGCCGGGCGCGAGCGAGCCCCCGTCGGGGGACGGCGCGCGGCTGGCGGCGACCTCCCACTCGGCCTCGCCGGGCAGCCGCCGGCCGGCCCAGCGGCACCAGGCCTCGGCCTCGTGCCAGCCGACGTGCACCACCGGCTGGTGCGGGGCCAGCGGCCGCCAGCGGTCGAAGCAGCGCTCCTGCCAGTGGCCATCGGCGTCACGGCGCCAGTAGATCGGCCCCCGCAGCGCCTGCTGCTCGCGCCACTGCCATCCTGCCTCGCTCCACAGCTCGCGCCGCGCGTAGCCGCCGTCCTCGACGAAGGCAGCGAACTCGCGGTTGGTAACCGGCGCCCGGGCGATCGAGAAGGGCGCCACCTCGACCTCCAGGGGGGGCTTCTCGTTGTCGAAGCGGAAGGGAACGCCCGCGTCGGAGCCGAGGAGATGGCGCCCGCCGGGGATGGCGACATCGCCGGGCAGCGCGCCGGCGGGGCGGTCCCCGAGGGCGTGCTCCGGCGCGGGCGTGCCCAGCTCCGGGGCCGGGTCGGCCAGCGTCTGGCGGGTATAGAGGAAGGCCTCGCCGTGCATGTCCTCGTGCAGGGTGGTGAGCTGGTAGACATAGCTCTGGGCGGCGCTGGCCATGCCGTCGGGCAGGCGCTCGAGCATCGCCTGCTGCACCCGTGACAGGTAGTCCAGGGTCTCGTCGCGGGAGGGCAGCGGTAGCGCCCAACGCTCGTCGTGGGCGATGCTGCTGGAGTCGAACAGCCGCTCGGCGTCGGCGAGCTGGTAGTCGGGCAGGCCATGGAGGCCGCGCAGGGCGAAATGGTCGTGGAAGAAGCCCAGGTGGCCGAGCTCCCATAGCGGCGGGTTGACGATCGCCAGCCGCGGGCCCAGCTCGCGCGCCTCGAGGATATCCTGCATCAGCGCCAGGCTGCGGGTGCGGGTATCGACGAGCATCGCCGCCAGCTCATCGGCGGCCCGGGGCGGCGTCGGCGGCGTGCCGAGGGTTGTCGTTGGCATGTCGACCTCTTCAAGGAGACAGCATGGCATTGAAGGTAGCCCTGATCAGCCCGGCGGGTCGAGGATCACGCGCCGGTAACCGTGCCACGGCGACCCGCTGGGCGGGGCTGCTGCGGGCACTGGGCTGCCAGGCGAGGGTCCTGGGCTCGGAGGAGGGCGCGCATCGATGCCGCTTCGCCGGCAAGCCGCCCGACCTGGTGATGGCGCTGCATGCCTGGCGCAGCCATGCGGCCATCCGCGCCTGTCGCGATGCCTTCCCGAACTGCCCGCTGGTGGTGGTGCTGACGGGCACCGACGTCTACCGCTTCCAGCACAGCCACCCCGAGATGTTCCTCGAGAGTCTCGCCGCGGCGGAGGTGCTGCTCGGCCTGCATGACGGCCTGGCCGAGGACCTTCCCGCGCGCTTCCTGCCGCGGCTGCGGGTCGTCCACCAGTCGGCGCGGCCCCTGCCGCCCGGTACCCCGGGCCCGGGGTACCGGTATCTGGATGTGCTGGTGGCCGGCCACCTGCGCGAGGAGAAGGACCCGCTGCGTGCCGCCCTGGCGGTGCGCGAGCTGCCGGCGGACTCGCGCCTGAGGGTCATGCAGCTGGGTGGCGCCCTTGGTGATGCCTGGGCCGAGGCGGCGCGAGACGAGATGGCGGTGAATCCGCGCTATCGCTGGCTGGGTGACCTGCCCCGCTGGCGGGTGCGCCGGTGGATGGCGCGGGCCCGGCTGATGGTGATCAGCTCGCGCATGGAGGGGGGCGCCAACGTGGTCAGCGAGGCCTGCGTGGCCGGCCTGCCGGTGCTGGCCTCCAACATCCCGGGCAACCGCGGCCTGCTGGGCGATGACTACGCCGGCTACTTCCCGGTGGCCGATACCGCGGCGCTGCGCGACCTGCTGCGCCGCGCCGAGGCGGAGCCGGCCTTCCTCGACCGGCTGCGCCGCCAGGTGCTGGCGCGTGCGCCGCGGTTCCGGCCCGAGGCCGAGCGCGAGGGGCTGGCGCGGGTTATTGCCGCCTGCGGGCTGGCCCTCTGAGATTGCCATCCGTCAGATGGATGGGTTCCAGCGCCTCGCCGGCCTCGAGGACGCGGCCGATGACGGCGGCCCGGGCATAGCCCAGGGCATGCAGGGCCGAGAGACACGCCTCGGCGCGCTCGGCGGGCACGCTGGCCAGCAGGCCACCGGCGGTCTGGGGGTCGAAGAGCAGCGGGTAGCGGGGGTGTTCGACCCACGCGACCTGGTCGCGGATGGCCCGGCGCAGGCGCACGTTGGCGGGCTGCAGGGAGCTCAGGATGCCGGCGGCGACGGTCTCCTCCGCGCCCTCGAGCAGCGGCAGGGCCGCCAGGTCGAGCTCGGCATCCACGCCCGAGGGGCGGGTCATCTCGACCAGGTGCCCCAGCAGGCCGAAGCCGGTGAGGTCGGTGCAGGCAGTGGCGCCGTGCTCGCGCAGGCAGCTCGCCGCCTGGCGGCTGGACTGGCACATGCTCGTGAGTGCCGCATCGATCCAGCGCCCGCGGGCGCCGAGCCTCGCGTGGGCGGCGAACAGGGTGCCGGTGCCGATGGGCTTGGTGAGGATCAGCACCTGGCCGGGGCGCAGGCCGCCCTTGGTCAGGGCGCTGTCGCCGCCGGCATCGATCAGGCCATTGACGGCAAAGCCCAGGGCCAGCTCGCTGCCCTCGCCGGTGTGCCCGCCGACCAGGGCGCAGTTTGCCTCGTTGAGTACCTCCACGGCGCCTGCCATCATCTGGTAGACGGTGTCCTCCACCTTGGCCTCGAGCCCCTGAGGCACAGTGGCCACGGCGGTGGCGGTCTGCGCCTCGGCGCCCATGGCGAAGATGTCGCCCAGGGCGTGGTTGGCGGCGACCCTGCCGAACACGTAGGGGTCGTCGATGAAGGCGCGGAAGAAGTCGATGGTATGCACCATGTCCTTGCCCGGCGGTACCCGCACCACGGCAGCGTCGTCCGGGGCGTGCAGGCCGACACGCACCTCCTCGCGCGCCACCGGCGCAAGGGTCGAGAGGGCCCGGGAGAGCACCGAGGCGCCCACCTTGGCCCCGCAGCCACCGCAGCGCATGGCGATGGCCGAGATCGCCTGGGCGCTTTCTTCCTCGTCGAGCGCCACCCGGCTGGGGCTCGACGTCTTCATGCCCTCTTCGGCCATGGGCGGCAGGTCGTTGAACTTCGCCATGAAGCGCCGGTCGATGCCGTCCTTCCAGCGCCACACCCAGTCGCCGGCCAGGCACAGCCCGCCCCGGGAGGCCACGGCGTGGCGGTCGCCGGTGCTGATCAGCGCCAGCCACCTTGCCTGGGGGCGGTAGGGCCTGAGGGGGCGGCCGGTCACCGCGGCGCGCAGGTTGTCGGCCAGCGGACGGCCCTGGCGCACGGCGAAGACCCCGGCCTTCTCGCGGGGGTGGTTGACCTGGCGGGCGATGTCGCCGGCGGCGAAGATGCGCGGGTCCGACGGCGAGCGCAGGGTGTCGTCGACCTCGATGAAGCCGTCGTCGTCGAGGGCCAGCCGGGTGCCCTGCAGCCAGGCGGCGCCGCCGGCGTTGGTCACCCAGACGATCTCGTCGGCGCCGTGCCAGGTGCCATTCGCGGCCTGCAGGCGGCCCGCCTCGACCTCGACGACCTCGGTGGCGGTGTGCACCTCGACGCCGCGGCGGGCCAGGGTGTCGCGGAACCGTGCCCGCACCCGCGCATTGTGGGTCGGCAGGATCGTCTCGCCGCGGGTGAAGAGGGCGAAGGAGAGTTCGGCCGGGTCGCGCCCCCGGGCGGCCAGCTCCCTGCCCAGCCGGTACTGCATGGCCAGCAGCAGCTCGACGCCGCCGGCGCCGCCGCCGACCACCGCGACGCGGGTCCGGCCCGGGTGTGCCTCGATGCGCGAGAGCAGCGTCTGCCAGCGGTCGTTGAAGCGGTGGATCGGCTTGACCGGAACGGCATACTCGCCGGCCCCGCCCACCGCATCCACGCGGGGCGTCGAGCCGATATTGATCGACATCCAGTCGTAGGAGACCGGGGGGCGCGAGCGGCAGAGCACGGTGCGCGCCGCGTGGTCGATGCCGATGGCCTCGTCGCGGAAGAAGCGTGCCCCGGCATACTCCGCCAGCCGACGCAGGTCGATATGCACCTCGTCGTAGGTGTAATGCCCGGCGACATAGCCCGGCAGCATGCCCGAGTAGGGGGTATGGGTGTCGCGGCAGATCAGGGTGAGCCTGACGCCCGGTTCGGGCTTCATGGCGAAGCGCTTCAGCACCCCCACGTGGGTGTGTCCGCCGCCGACGAGGACGATATCCCGTAACGCTTGTAACCCCAGGGGCTGCTGCGGTTGCTGCATGGTCAGGCTCGCTCTAGATTGGTGGGGCGTTGCCGCCACAGTCTAAAGGCAAATTGGTGACCCGACGCCATCCCGGCGCTCGCCGAAGTGTCGATGCCTGCCGCCAGAACCGTTCGCCAGCGAGGGGCCCTGATGTCCACTGCCGTGCAGTTCCATGACCAGCACCGCGACGAGGCGAGGCCCTCGTTTCGCGACGAGGTGGTCGCCGGGCTCGGCTGCTCGCCCAGGGCCCTGTCGCCCAAGTACTTCTATGACGCGCGGGGCTCGCGGCTCTTCGAGTCGATCTGCGAGCAGCCCGAGTACTACCTGACCCGCACCGAGGAGGGCATCCTCTCCCGGGCGGCCGACGAGATCGCGGCGAAGGTCGGGCCGGACTCGCTGATGGTCGAGCTGGGCAGTGGCGCCAGCCGTAAGGTCAGGCTGCTGCTGGAGGCGATGCGCCCCCGCCGCTACCTGGGCATGGACATCTCGCGCGACTTCCTGCTGCACAGCACGCGTCGCCTGGCGGCGGACTATCCGTGGCTCGAGGTGCACGCCGCCTGGGGGGACTTCTCGCGCCGCCTTGAACTGCCCCCGGGCGTCGAGGGCCGCCGGGTGGTGGCGTTCTTTCCCGGCTCGAGTATCGGCAACTTCACGCCGCGCGAGGCCAAGGCCTTCCTGGCCCGCCTGCGCCGGGCCCTGCCGCCAGGCAGCGGGGCGCTGGTCGGCGTCGACCTGGTCAAGGATCGCGATATCCTCGAGGCGGCCTACAACGACGCCGCGGGTATCACGGCGGCCTTCAACCTCAACCTGCTGGAGCGCATGCGCCGCGAGCTGGGGGCCGCGGTCGAGGTGGGTGCCTTCCGGCACCGGGCCTTCTTCAATGCGCCGGCATCGCGCATCGAGATGCACCTGGAAAGCCGGCAGAGCCAGGCCATCGTCCTCGACGGGCAGCGCTTCGCCTTCGAGACCGGCGAGACGCTGCATACCGAGAACTCCTGCAAGTACAGCGTGGCGGGCTTCCAGGCCCTGGCGGCGCGTGCCGGGTACCGCTCACGCGCCGTCTGGTGCGATGACCAGGCGCTGTTCAGCGTGCACTATCTCTCGAGCGACTAACTAGCTCTCAAGCGACTAGCTCTCGAGCGACCAGCCGCCCGGCGGGGCCGGGCAGCGCGGCCCGTCAGGCCTCCAGCCGGGTCACCCGGATCGGCAGGCCCTGGCGCACCGCGGCGCCGCTGATGGGCTCGAGCCAGGTGCCATCCACGCGGCGGGTCGGGTCCTTGAAGCCCAGGTCGTTGATGTTGATGCCGGCGCGCAGCCACTCGAGGTCGGGCTGGGACTCGCCGTCGATCAGGTGGGGAGTGGCTCCCAGGTCGCGGTGGCCGTAGCCGTGCTCGATGCCCAGCGCGCCGGGCATCACCCCCTCGCCGACCAGTGCCAGGGCCACCACGCTGCCGCCGGGGCTCTCGATGCGGATGGTGTCGCCGTGACTGATGCCGAAGCGCTCGGCATCCCGGTGGTGCATCATCACCGGGTTGTAGGGCTTGATCATGCGCAGCCGTTCGAGGCCGATGGCGTAGGAGTTCATCAGGTTCGACTTGAACGAGAACGCCAGCAGCGGCCACTCCTCCTCAGTGAAGACCTCGCGCATGGCGCGGCCGTCGGCCAGCGGCGGCAGGCCGTGGCAGGGTACGCCGCGGTTGGGCTCGCCGGTCTGGGTATTGATGCTGGTGCCCACCTGCTCGTTGTAGACGCACAGGGTGCGCTTCCAGGCGCTGGTGAGGTTCTCACCCTCGAAGTGGTCCTGGAAGTCCTCGAAGCGCCCGCCACGGGCGTAGAGGTAGGCCACCGGGCCGCGCTCCTCGGGCTTGAGGGTGCGTTCGAGCCTCGGCATCAGCGGGGCCAGGCCGGCGTGGGTGATGTCGCCCTCATCGGCGGCGGGCAGCGGCTCGCCCTGCATGGCCACGTTGGCGGCGGCGCGAAGGAAGAAGTCCTCGGCACGGTTGAGCGGGTGCAGGTTGCCGTCGGCGTCGGGGATCGCCCCGTCGCCGAAGCCGGGCAGCCCGAGGCGCTTGGCGGTGGCGATGAAGAAGCTCTCCATGGAGACCGGCTCGCCTTCCGCGGTCTTCTGCTGGCGCGGCTCCACCACCGGCCAGCAGGCGGTTGTCATCCTGCCCAGGTTGCCCTTCCAGGCGCCGGTGAAGCCCCACACCTCGTACATCACCGAGTCCGGCACGATGTAGTCGGCGTAGCGGTTGGTCTCGTTGAGGAAGCCATCCACCGCCACGAACAGCCCCAGGCGCTTGGGGTCCTTGAGCTTGTCGGCGACCATCTTCTCGAGACCGGCCTGGCCGTAGATGGGATTGGCCATGCAGCCGATCACCGCCTTGATGGGGTAGGGGTAGCCGTCCAGCGCCGAGGGCAGGTGCTCGGTCAGCGTCGGCGGGGCCAGCGAGCGCCAGGGGGCCCGTGCCGGATAGGGGTTCTCCCCGGCGGCCACCTTGCGCTGGTACTCGGAGGATTTCTCGTAGGGGAAGCGCGAGCGGGAGAGGAACACGCCCTGGGGGCCGCGCTTGCCGGGGAAGTTGGCCAGGTCATAGCGCGGGCCTTGGCCCACGCCATTGAACTGCCCTCCGCCCTCGGCGCTGCCCCCCTTGCGGTTGTGGTTGCCGGCCAGCAGGTTGAGCATCTGCACCCCGAAAGCGGCGTAGAAGCCGTTGCCGGACATCATGCCGCCATGGCAGTTGACCACGGCGCGGCGGCCGTGGCTGGCGTAACGCCGAGCGAGCTCGACGATGGTGGCCCGGGGAATGCCGCACTGCTCGGCATAATCGGCCAGGGAGTGCTCATGGGCGGCCTCGCGCAGCAGGGTCATGCTGCTCTTCACTCGCACGTTTTTCCCGTCGGCGAGTTCCACCTCGCGGTCGACGAACAGCTCGGCGGCCATCACCGCGTCGCTTGCCACCAGCTCGCCCTCGGCGACCACCATGGGCAGGTCGGCATCGCTGCCGGCCTCGGCCTGGCCCAGGTCGCTGGCGTGCAGGAAGCGGCCGCGACGCGGGTGCTCGGGGGTGTCGATCACCAGGTGTGTGGCGTTGGAGTGGGTGGCCTCGCCGGCGGCGTCCGCGGCGGCCTGGCCGGGCAGCGCCAGGAAGGCCCTGGCGTACCCCTCGTTGTCGAGCAGCCACTGGATCAGCGCCATGGCGAGGGCGCTGTCGGTGCCGGGGCGGATCGGCACCCAGCGGTTATGGTCGTCGGCATGCGAGGCGGCGGCGTTGAGGCCCGGGTCCACGATCACGTACTCCAGGGTGCCGGCGGCGCGCGCCTGGGCGATCAGCCGGCCCTGGCGCTTGAACGGGTTGCCGGCCTGGCTGGGCGCACTACCGATGTACATGATGAAGCGGGCGTTCTGGATGTCCGGCTTGACGTGGGCGAAGCCGCCCATATCGTTCATCACCGCCCCGGAGCCCATGCGGAAGGCCAGGCCGCAGTAGGAGCCGTGATGGCCGTAGTTGCGGGTACCGAAGGCGTTGAAGGCGAAGCGCTTGAGCAGCGCCGAGCGGCCGTAGTCGGTGGCCTCCATCACCATCAGCTGATTGGCCTTCGGGCCGTACTCGGGGCTCTCCGGGTCGACGGGGGTGTCCAGGTCATGGATGGCCCGCAGGCCGTCCACGTGGCCCTCGCCGAACAGGTCACCGCCCTCGCAGATCTCCTCGATGACCTGCTCGAAGGGCACCTTCTGCCACTCGCGACCGCCGCGCCCGCCGACCCGCTTGAGGCAGTGGGTGACGCGGAAAGGGCTGTCGATCTGCGCCATCATGGCGTTGCCGCGGGCGCAGGCGGTGGAGCGGTTCTGCTGGCCCTGGTCGCCATAGGCGCTGAGGCCACGCAGCGCCTCGGCGACCGGGGTGCGCATCGGTAGCTGCTCGTCGGCGGAGAGCGGGTGGTAGGGGTTGCCGGCCACACGCAGCACCTGGTCGCTCTCGTTGTCCACGCGGACCCGCACGCCGCACTTGGTGGTGCAGCCGTAGCAGACGGTGAAGGCGACGCGCTGGTCCGGATTGAGGGTCAGCTCACCGCTCTCGGGGTCGACGCGGTATTCCGGTGCCAGGGAGTTGCCGTGGATACGGTGCTCGGGTTTCTCGCCGGCGCTGCCGGTGACGCCCTTGGCCATCTTGAGCAGCGGGTCGGAGTAGCCGGCAGCGAAGGTCGCCGCGCCGCCGGCGGCGACGGCGCCCTTCATGAAGCGGCGACGTGACGGGTTCATGGAAGTCTTAGCCATGGCGGAGGGCTCCTTCGGTGGTTTCCGCGGCGCGCTGGGCGTGGGCGGAATGTGCGCAAGATAGATCGGCGGCGCTGCCGCCCTGGCGGGCCTGGCGCCAGGGAATCAGCAGGTCGACCACCAGTACCGCGGCGAGCCACAGGCCGAAGGTGCCGACGATGCCGAGGACGCCGGAGGAGCCGGCGGGGATGCCGTAGTGGTGGAAGCCGGCGCTGTGGCGGGCCACGGTCTGCACGTCCATCAGCACCACCCAGCGGAACATCCAGCCCACGTGCAGGGCCACCAGGCCGAGCAGCCAGGCCCAGGCGTAGAGCGCCGGGCGGCGTGCGGCGGGGCGGGTGAGCAGGAAGAGCACGGCGCCGAACAGCACGACGCCGGTGAGGCCGCCCCACAGGGCGGTGCTGCGCCACTCGGCGCTGCCGCGCACGGACTCCATGGCCGCGGCCACCGAGCCGACGTTGGCGTTGATGCCGTCGAGGAACCAGCTGCCGGCGACGAGGCCCGCCACCAGGCAGGCGCCCAGCATTACCTTGAGCATCTGGCGATTGGTGGCCATGTCGTGCAGCCCGCTGACCCGGTTAAGCACCAGGATCAGGCCGGTGGCGGCGATGAAGCCGGTGGCCACGAACATCGGTGGCAGCCATACGGTATTCCACAGCGGCCGCGCCTTGACGATGGCCACCTCGGCGCCGGTGTAGAGCATGATGCCGGTGGAGAGGGCGAGGGTGCCCAGGCCCACCAGCACCAGCAGGGCGCGCGGGGTGGGGGCGTTGCCCAGCGACAGCCAGCGGGCGACGAAGCCACCGAGCCCGGGCGCCTGGCGATGGGCCTGCAGCGCCGGGCGCCAGGCCAGCCAGGCCAGCACGATCACGCCGACCAGGTAGAGCGGCAGCACCAGGCTGCCTACGGACATCCAGGAGTGAGAATTCGCATAGGCGTAGAAGTGCCAGAAGCGCAGCGGCTGGTGCAGGTCGGCGAGCAGCGCCACCGGCGCCACCAGGGTGGTGGTCAGGCAGGCGAGCAGCGCCAGGCGGGCGGTGGGCAGCCAGCGCTGCCTGCCGAACACCAGTGCCGGCGCCGCCAGCCACAGGCTGGCGTAGGAGAGCGCAATCAAGAAGAAGTACTGCACCGCCCAGGGGTACCAGGCGATGTCGTAGCGCGGGGCGAGCAGCTCAATGGCGGAATTCATAGCCCATCTCCTGGCCGTGGGGATCGAGGACTTCCAGGGCGACCGGCTCGGCGTCGGGGCGAGTGACGAAGCGCTCGTCCATGCCGAGGTAGAAGACCTGGGGCAGGGTGTTCTTCTCGGGCTGCAGCACCATCAGTGCATCGCGGTGCTCACTGATCATGCGGCTGATCTGGCTCTCGGGGTCGCGCATGTCGCCGATGATCCGCGCGCCGCCCACACAGCTCTCCACGCAGGCCGGCAGCAGGCCCGCCTCCAGGCGGTGGGCGCAGAAGGTGCACTTGTCGGCGGTCTGGGTGCGCTCGTTGATGAAGCGGGCGTCGTAGGGGCAGGCATTGACGCAGTAGGCGCAGCCCACGCAGCGGTCGCTGTCCACCACCACGATGCCGTCCTGGCGCTGGAAGGTGGCCTCCACCGGGCAGACCGGCACGCAGGGCGGGTTCTCGCAGTGGTTGCACAGGCGCGGCAGCATGAAGGTGGCGACCTCGCCGCTCTCCTGGTGCTCGACCTCGTACTGGGAGACGGTGGTGCGGAAGCTGCCCAGCGGGGCGGCGTTCTCGATATGGCACGACACGGTACAGGCCTGGCAGCCGATGCACTGGCGCAGGTCGATGAGCATGCCGTAGCGCTTGCTGGGGTCGCCTTCGCGACGGGGTGGCTGCTGGTTGATGCCGGCGCTGGCGATGCTCGAGAGCGGCACCATCGCGGCGCCCGCGCTGAGGCGGGCCAGCTGGCCGAGCAGGGTGCGGCGAATGGGGTCCATGGCGCCTCCGGTGGCCTGGGTGGGGCGGGGTCTCCGCCTGAGGGGGTAAGGAGTGATACCGGGAGGCTACCTGCGACCAAGGTCTAGTCGCTTGATGTCGATCAAGAGATTGTTAGCAAGCTCTTAATCCTCGCATAATGTTCAGTCAAGCCATTGAGGAGAAAGGGGTTTCGGGGCTCCTGGCAGGCAACAAAAAAACGCCCCGCCATGAGGCGGAGCGTTCGCTGTTCGTCATCGTGTCGGCCTCCCGCGGGAGGGGGCGATCAGGGCGGTGAGCCGCTCGGGTCGATGGTGCGATAGACGAGGCGGAGCTCGTCGACGGAGAGATGCTCCAGCTTCCCCGAGAGGAGGTCGCTGATCTTCTGCATCGGCAGACCGGCGCGGCGGGCGATCTCTCGGCTGCCGAGGTCCGATACGGCGATCAGCCGCGTGATGATGCGCATGAGGCGTGTACGTTTTTCCAGGTCCCTGACATCGAGGTCAGGGCAGCTTCGCGGGGGGTCGGTGAGTTCCGCGTGGGCGGTGTGACGTGCCGTGCTCATGATGCTCCAGTGGGCGGTTTCGACAGCCACACTATGGGGGCTATTCGACGATTTTGCCAGTATCGATTCGGTGATTCTTTGGTGTGAGAT
This sequence comes from Halomonas gemina, assembly GCF_023554995.1. Classification (GTDB taxonomy): domain Bacteria; phylum Pseudomonadota; class Gammaproteobacteria; order Pseudomonadales; family Halomonadaceae; genus Halomonas; species Halomonas gemina. Next base: position 483,744 of record NZ_JAMJPK010000003.1, on the reverse strand, counting down.
GAGGCCCCGTCGCGGGGTCGCCGTCCCGGGCAGGGTGTGCAGAATATCGAACTGTTCCGGGTGGCCCTGCCGAGGTCGGCATATGGCGCCGGCGGTAGCCTCTGGATGCGCATATCCTTATATTTTGGGCGTCGCGAGGGAGGGCCTCGTCCCGCCTCGCGGGGGATTCTGCGACCGCCATGGGCCGGCTGCGACAAATGTCTAGGTGCCGGGTGTTCAATATTCCTTGAACGTTGGCCTTTCGTTTACTATTTTTGTCGATGTTTCGTGAAAAAATCTTACATCATCACAATCGAAAATCGACAACCGACGAAGAGGCTGACATGAACAACGAGACGTCCACGGAGACGCACCTGACGCGAGTCCTTGCCCGCAAGGACGTGCTGGCCCTGGCCTTTGGTGCCATGGTCGGCTGGGGCTGGATCGTGCTGACCGGCAGCTGGATCCAGTCGGCCGGCAGCCTGGGGGCGATCACCGCCTTCCTGATCGGCGGGCTGATCATCGTGCTGGTGGGCCTGACCTATGCCGAGCTGGCCTCGGCGATGCCCCAGGTCGGGGGCGAGCACGTGTATAGCTACCGGGCCATGGGGCACTTCGCCTCCTTCCTCTGCACCTGGGCCATCACCCTGGGCTACGTGAGCGTGGTGGCCTTCGAGGCCGTGGCGCTGCCCACCGTGGTGGAGCACCTCTTCCCGAACTATGCCGTGGGCCAGATGTGGAACATCGCCGGCTGGGACGTGAAGGCCACCTGGGTCGCCGTCGGCGTGGCCGGGTCGGTGCTGATGATGTGGATCAACTACATCGGCGTGCGCACCGCTGCCCTGGTCCAGAAGGTGGTGACCCTGCTGATCCTGGCGGTCGGCATCCTGTTCATCACCGGCGCCCTCTTCCAGGGCAGCACCGAGACCATGCAGCCGCTGTTCAGCGTCGAGGAGGGCGTGATGGGCGGCATCATGATGGTGATCATCATGGTGCCCTTCATGTTCGTCGGCTTCGACGTCATCCCCCAGGCCGCCGAGGAGATCAACCTGCCGTTCCGCGAGATCGGCCGGGTGCTGATGATCTCGGTGATCCTGGCGGTGTTCTGGTACGCCTTCATCATCCTGGGGACCGCGCTGATGCTCGATCCCGAGGCGCTGGGGGCCAGCTCGCTGGCGGTGCCGGATGCCATGCAGGCGGCTTTCCAGGCGCCCTGGGCCGGCAACCTGATGATCCTGGCCGGTATCGCGGGCATCATCACCAGCTGGAACGCCTTCTATATCGGCGGCTCACGGGCCATCTACGCCCTGGCACACTCGGGCATGCTGCCGGCCTTCCTGGCCAAGCTGCACCCCACGCACCGCACCCCGACCAACGCCATCCTGGTGATGGGGGCGCTCTCCTCCATCGCACCCTTCTTCGGCCGCCAGGCGCTGGTCTGGCTGGTGGTGGCCGGTGGCCTGGGCATCGTCATTGCCTACCTCTTCGTGGCGCTCTCCTTCGTGGTGCTGCGCCGGCGCGAGCCGGAGATGGCGCGGCCCTTCCGGGTCCGCCGTGGCAAGACCGTAGGGGTCCTGTCGGTGATCCTGTCGGTGATGCTGATCGGCATGTACCTGCCGGGCAGCCCCTCGGCGCTCTCCACCATCGAGTGGTTCATGTTCGCCGGCTGGATGGTGATCGGCCTGGCCCTCTACGCCTGGTCGCGTAACCGTTATGGCGTGGCCTACAGCGATAGCATGATGAAGCGCGAGCTTGCCGGAGGGGATCCCTACCCCGGTCGCTGACCCCGACCCTCAGGTGGCCGCGCCGGGATCTCCCGGGCGGCCGTCGAGGCAGAGCGTAAAGGATGGCCGATGGCCATCCTTTATTTTTGACAAAACGTAAAAATATAGATATTTTTAGATTGTGTCCACGTAACGCCATGGAGCCCCTGACATGACCGTACTGACCCAGCTTCCCGAGACCGCCATGCCCCTGCCCGCCGATATCCGCGGCTTCACGCTGGCGCCCTCCGCCCAGTCGCCGCGCCTGCTGCAGCTCACCGTCAGCCGCGAGGTGGTCGAGGCCTTCCTCGAGGCCGTCGCCGAGTGGCCGGTGCAGGCCCTGGAGTACAAGTCCATGCTGCGCTTCCGGGTGGCGAGGATCCTCGACGACCTGTGCGACAACACCCTGCAGCCGGTGCTGGTCAACGCCCTGGTGGATCGTGCCACCGGCGGCTTCCAGGTCACCCCGGAAGGGCTCGACGCCGTAGAGCAGGCCGACGAGATGGTCAAGTTCGCCACCGCCGTGGCGCACCTGATGGGGCGCTCCAACTACGACGCCATGAGCGGCCAGTACTATGCCCGCTTCGTGGTCAGGAACGTCGACGAGTCCGACAGCTACCTGCGCCAGCCGCACCGGGTGATGGAGCTGCACAACGACGGCACCTTCGTCGAGCAGGACACCGACTACGTGCTGATGATGAAGATCGACGAGCAGCACATGGAGGGCGGCAACTCGCTGCTGCTGCACCTGGACGACTGGGAGGGGCTGGAGCGCTTCTACCACCATCCGCTGGCGCGCCGGAAGATGCGCTGGACCGCGCCGCCCAGCAAGAACGTCGCGAAGGACATCTATCATGCGGTGTTCGACGTGGACGCCAGCGGTCTTCCGATCATGTCCTACATCGACCAGTTCGTGCAGCCGAAGGACTTCGAGGAGGGCAACTGGCTGACCGACCTCTCCGAGTCGCTCGAGAACAGCCCGGCGATCCTCTCGGTGCCCAACCCGGTGGGCAGCTTCCTGCTGATCAACAACCACTTCTGGCTGCACGGCCGCGACCGCTTCAAGCCCCATCCCGACCTGCGTCGCGAGCTGATGCGCCAGCGCGGCTACTTCACCCATGCCAAGACCCTGCGCAACCCGCGCCAGGTGTGAGACGCCTTGACCCGAGCGACGGGTTAGACTGACGAGGCCACGCCGTGACCACGGCGTGGCCGTCTCATTGGAGGAGCGAGGACGGCATGTACGATTTCATCATCATCGGTGGCGGCATCCTGGGCATGTCCACCGCCATGCAGCTCAAGCAGGCCTATCCGGATCGCCGCATGCTGGTGGTGGAGAAGGAGCGCGAGGCGGCGCGCCACCAGACCGGCCACAACAGCGGCGTGATCCACGCCGGCGTCTACTACACGCCGGGCAGCCTCAAGGCGCGCTTCTGCCTGGAGGGCAACCGGGCCACCAAGGCCTTCTGCGACGCCCACGACATCCCCTACGAAAGCTGCGGCAAGCTGCTGGTCGCCACCAACGACCTGGAGATGCAGCGCATGAAGGCGCTCTGGGAACGCACCGAGGCCAACGGCCTGGAGCGTGAGTGGCTCGGCCCCGAGGCGCTCGCCGAGCGCGAGCCCAACATCACCGGGGTCGGTGGCATCTTCGTGCCCTCCAGCGGCATCGTCGACTACGCCGCGGTGACCCGGGCCATGGCCGCCGAGTTCGAGCGGATGGGCGGCGAGATCCGCTACGGCGCGGAGGTGACCGCCCTGGAGGAGCGACGCCAGGAAGTGGTGGTCTCCACCACGACCGGCGAGGTCACCGGGCGCTATCTCGTGACCTGCTCGGGACTGATGGCCGACCGGGTAGTGCGCATGCTCGGCCAGGACCCGGGGTTCACCATCTGCCCCTTCCGCGGCGAGTACTACCGGTTGCCGGAGAAGCACAACGACATCGTCAACCACCTGATCTACCCGATCCCGGATCCCTCCATGCCCTTCCTGGGCGTGCACCTGACGCGGATGATCGACGGCTCGGTCACCGTGGGCCCCAATGCGGTGCTGGCCTTCAAGCGCGAGGGCTATCGTCGGCGCGACGTCTCGCCGCGGGACCTGGCGCAGATGTTCACCAACCCCGGCATCCTCAAGGTGCTGGGCCGCAACCTGCGCCCGGGCCTCACGGAGATGAAGAACTCGCTGCACAAGCGGGGGTATCTCGAGCTGGTGCGCAAGTACTGCCCGAGCCTTGGCCTGGAGGACCTCGGGCCCTATCCGGCCGGGGTGCGGGCCCAGGCGGTCTCCCGCGACGGCAAGCTGGTGGACGACTTCCTGTTCGTCAACACGCCGCGCACCGTCAACGTGGGTAATGCGCCCTCGCCGGCGGCCACCTCGGCGATCCCCATCGGCGCCCATATCGTCGACAAGGTGAAGGCGCTGGTCGAGGCGTGAGGACAGGGTTCGACTTTGGATGAATTGCCGAAAATCCTGAGAAACGTAGAAATAGTGACATTGGGTTCTCACGCAGCGGCCGTGCTAGCGTGAGGCGAGGCGCCATGAGATGCCGGCGCCGGGACACTTCACAACAAACCTGGTTCCAGGACCGGAGGATTGCCATGCGATTTCTCAAGTACGCCGCCGCCGCCACGCTGATGGCCACGGCCCCCCTGGCTGCCGCCCAGCAGCTCTCCATCGCCACCGGGGGTACCGGCGGTACCTACTATCCCTACGGGGGTGGCCTGGCCGAGCTGATCGGCAACCACATCGAGGGCTACGAGGCCGTGGCCGAGGTCACCGGTGCCTCGGTGGAGAACATGGGACTGGTGTGGCGCGGGGACTCCGACCTCGCCCTGGCCCTGGCCGACACCGTCTACCAGGCCTACAACGGCACCGGCGACTTCGAGGGGCGCCAGCTGGAGAACATCCGCGCGCTGGCCTCGATCTACCCCAATGCCGTGCAGATCGTCACCCTGGCCGATTCCGGCATCGAGTCGCTCTCCGACCTCGAGGGCAAGACGGTCTCCGTGGGCGCGCCGGGCAGCGGTACCGAGGTCAATGCCCAGGCACTGCTCGAGGCCAACGGCATCAGCTATGACGACTTCGACCCGCGGCGCCTGAACTTCAACGAGACCGCCGACGCCATCCGCGATGGCGACATCGACGCCGGCTTCTGGAGCGTGGGCCCGCCCACCAGCTCGATCATGAACCTGGCCACCACCCGTGACATCCGCCTGGTCGGCCTGACCCAGGAGGAGATCGACAAGGCCCGGGAAGCCGAGCCCGTCTTCGCCGCCTACAAGCTGAAGGCCGGCCTCTACGAGGGCATGGACGAGGCGGTGCAGAGCATCGGCATCCCCAACGTGCTGGCGGTGAGCAGCGAGATGGATGAGGAAGTGGCCTACCAGATCACCAAGGTGCTCTTCGAGCAGACCGACGAGCTGATCGCCATCCACCCGGCGGCCAATGACACCACCGTGGAGTTCAGCGTGGAGTCGACCCCGATTGCCTTCCATCCGGGTGCGCTGCGTTACTACGAGGAGGTGGGCGCCGAGATCCAGGACCACCAGCGCCCCTGAGGCGATGCGTGACTGGCGCCTGAAAGCAGGGCGGGCCTGGCTGCCCGCCCTGCTGCTGTGTGTGGGCCTTGCGACCGGCGCTTCGGCGGCCGGCGCACCGGTGACCGGGAGCCCGGCCGACGTTGCCCGGCTCGAGGTGCTGGACAGCGACGGCGAGACCCTGGTGAACCTGCCGATGCCCGAGGGGGAGGGCTGGTGCCTGGAGTGGAACCACTCGGTCGAGGGGTTCCCGGTGCTGGACTGCTATCGCCATCGGCAAGGCCGCATGGTCCTGGTGCGCAGCCACCTGCCCGATTTCGCCGCGGGGCTCGACCATATCCCCGGGCGCGGTCGCCAGGTCTCCGACGGCGAGGGCGGCTACTGGATCGAGGCGATCGACGAGCCGGTACCCGGCAACGCCTACCGGCTGCGGGTGGGTGCCATGCGCGTCGACCACCGCCTGGTGGTGGACGGCGAGCGCATCAGCCTGAGTCGCCTGGCCGAGAACCGGCGGGTGACGATCCGTCTGGCCCTGCCCGCGGCCTCCGACTGAACGACAACCCTGCGAGAACACCACGATGAGCGATTCGGGTAACTCCCCCATCATTCCCGGTAGCCAGGCGAACCATTCCCGTCCGGTGCTGTGGCTGATCACCCTGGTGGCGGTGGGACTCTCACTGTTCCAGCTCTATTCGGCCGGCATCCAGCCGCTGGGCCTCTTCTACCAGCGCAGCATCCACCTGATGCTGATCATGATGCTGGCCTTCCTGATGTTCCCCTTGCCGGGGGCCAAGCATGATCGCGGCCCCGTCACCGGGCTGTTCGATACGCTCTTTCTCCTCGGGGCACTGGTCACCGGCGGCTACCTGGTGCTGTTCCTCGACGAGATCATCAACCGCGCCGGCTTCTGGAGCCAGACCGACATCGTGGTCGGCTGTATCGCCACCGTCACCGTGCTGGAGGCGGCACGCCGGGCGGTGGGCCTGGGCATGACCCTGATCGGTGTGGTCGCCATCCTCTACGCCTTCGCCGGCCCGCGCGGCGAGCTGCCGTGGCTCGGCCAGTTCCTGCCGGGCATCCTCGAACACCGTGGCTACAACCTCGACCGCCTGGTGGGCCAGCTCTACCTGGGCCAGGAGGGCATCTTCGGCCTGCCCATGGGGGTGGCGGCCACCTATATCTTCATCTTCGTGCTGTTCGGGGCCTTCCTGGAGATCACCGGCGCCGGCAAGTTCTTCATTGACCTGGCCTATGCCGCCACCGGCCGCCAGCGCGGGGGGCCGGCCAAGGCGGCGGTGATCGCCTCTGCCGGCATGGGCTCGATCTCCGGCAGCGCCATTGCCAATGTGGTGACCACCGGCGCCTTCACCATCCCGCTGATGAAGCGCCTGGGCTACAAGCCCCACCAGGCCGGCGGCATCGAGGCGGCGGCGTCCACCGGTGGTCAGATCATGCCGCCGCTGATGGGGGCGGGGGCCTTCCTGATCGCCGAGTACACCCGGATGCCCTACCTCGAGGTGGTCAAGGTGAGCATCCTGCCGGCGATCATGTACTTCGCCACCGTCTACCTCCTCGTGCACATCATCGCCCTCAAGCAGGGCATGCAGGGCCTCGCAAAAAGCGAGCTGCCCCAGATGCGCGACGTGATGGGGGCCGGTTGGCACTTCCTGCTGCCATTGGCGGTGCTGATCTGGCTGCTGGTGATGAACATGTCGCCGATGCGGGTAGGCTACTACGCCATCCTTACCATCCTGGCCGTGGCGGTGCTGCGCTTCGCGGTGTGGTTCCTGTTCATCGCGCCGCGCGAAGGGCAGAAAGTGACCGGGGAGACCCTGCGCGAGGCGGTCAAGGCCGGGCTGATCAAGCTGGTCGGCGGCCTCGAGCTGGGTGCGCGCAATGCCGTGGCCGTCTCCATGGCCTGTGCCGTGGCCGGCATCATCGTCGGCGTGGTGGGCCTGACCGGGCTGGGGCTGAAGTTCTCTTCCATGATGATGGCCTTCTCCGGCGGCAACCTGCTGCTGGCGCTGGTGATGGTGCTGCTGGCCAGCCTGGTGCTGGGCATGGGCCTGCCGGTCACCGCCAGCTACATCGTGCTGATCGTGCTGGTGGGGCCGGCGCTGACCGCCGAGTTCGGCGTGCCGCTGCTGATCGCCCACCTGGTGGTGTTCTGGTACTCCCAGGACTCCAACGTCACGCCGCCCATCGCGCTGGCCGGTTTCGCCGGCGCGGCGATCGCCGGGGCCAAACCCATGGACACCGGCTTCCAGGCCTGGAAGTTCGCCAAGGGGCTCTACCTGATCCCGCTGTTCATGGTCTACAACCCGGAGATCATCATGGGCGGGTCGCTGCCGGTGCTGGTGTGGACCGCGTTCATCGGCTTCTTGGCCCTGGGGGCCTTCGCCGCGGCCCTGGAGGGGTTCCTGTTCACCTGGATGTCCTGGCCGCTGCGCGTGGTGCTGCTGCCGGCGATTGCCGCGGCCTTCTACCCGAACCTGATGGTGGAAGTGGCCGGGGTGGCGGTGATGGTGCTGGGGCTTGCCGGCAACTGGCTGGCCAGCCGACGCGAGGCAGGGGTGCCGGCCGGCTGAGGGACCCGGCCAGACGCACAGGGCCCGCCCGGGAATGCCGGGCGGGCCCTGTGCGTCTCGGCCTGACGGCTTACTGGGAAGTCTCTGCCTCTGCGTCGGTGTCGGTGTCGGCCTCGGCCTCCGCCTCGACATCGGCCTCTACCTCGGCTTCGGCATCCTCCATGGTCTCGGCGGCGTCGTCGGCCGCTTCTTCCACCTCGGCCTCGGCGGCCTCCATGGTCTCGGCGGCGGCGTCGGCCGCCTCTTCCGCCTCGGCCTCGGCGGCCTCCATCGTCTCGGTGGCGTCGTCAGCCGCCGGATCGGCAGTCTCTTCTGCCGGCTCGCTGGCCTGCTGGGCCTCCTGCTCGACCTGTTCTTCCTGCGGGGCGGCCTCTCCAGTCGCCTCGCCGTCGTTGTCGCTGTCGCAACCGGCAAGCAGCAGCGAGCCGGCCAGTGCCGTGGTGAAAATCAGTGCACGCTTCATGGTCATTCTCCTTGAGGGTGTCCAGGAGGGCTTGTCCTTGGTGCCTCCTCACCATGACCTTAGCAACCAAAGTCGCATCCAGCATGCAAACTGGTGTCTGCTTGTGGCGACGGCAGGGAAGGGTAAAAGCTGCTGTCCGAGTGGTCAAGGTGACGGTGCAGGCCCGCAACGCTAGAATGTTCGGCTTCCCTTTTCGCACTCTCTACCGTACTGAGGCAGTCGCCGAGGAGTAGGCCATGCAGTCCGATACACAGGCGCCGAAGGTCGGCGTGATCATGGGGTCGAAGTCCGACTGGCCGGTGATGGAGCATGCCGTGGCGATGCTCGAGCGCCTGGGTGTGTCCTGCGAGACCCGGGTAGTCTCTGCCCATCGCACGCCGGACCTGCTGTTCGACTACGCCAAGGGCGCCGCCGAGCGGGGCCTCTCGGTGATCATCGCCGGGGCCGGCGGAGCGGCCCATCTGCCGGGCATGGTGGCCTCCCAGACGTCACTTCCGGTGCTTGGTGTGCCGGTGGAATCCAAGGCGCTGAAGGGCCTGGATTCGCTGCTCTCCATCGTGCAGATGCCCGGTGGCGTCGCCGTGGGGACGCTGGCCATCGGCAAGGCCGGCGCCACCAATGCGGGCCTACTGGCCGCGCAGATCGTCGGCCTGCAGGACGAGGCAGTGAGCGCGGCCGTGGAGGCCTTCCGTGCCGAGCAGACCCGCACCGTGCTCGACAATCCCGACCCGCGTCCCCAGCCCTGATAGCCAGCCCTGATAGAGAGACGAATGAAGGAGCCCACCATGAATATCGGCGTCCTCGGAGCTGGCCAGCTCGGCCGCATGCTGGCGCTCGCCGGCTACCCGCTGGCCAACCGCTTCACCTTCCTCGACACCACCGGGCACCCCAGTGCCGGCATCGGGGACGTGATGATCGACACCGACCGGAAGCACCTCGAGGCCTTCCTGGAGAAGGTCGACCTGGTCACCTACGAGTTCGAGCATCTGCCGGTCTCGCTGGTCCAGGCGATCGAGGAGGTCAGGCCGGTCTACCCCTCCAGCGAGGCGATTCGCGTCTGCCAGAACCGCGCCGAGGAGAAGGCGCTGTTCGACCGCCTGGGCATCCCGACGCCGGCCTACCGCCTGGTGGAGCACGCCGACGAGCTGGAGGCCGCGGCCCGCGAGCTGGGCTGCCCGGTGGTGGCCAAGTCGGTCACCGAGGGTTACGACGGCAAGGGCCAGGCGGTGCTCAAGGACCCGGCCGAGGCCCATGAGGCGTGGCGCGCGATCAACCACCCGCGGCTGGTGGTGGAGGCCTTCGTCGACTTCGTGCGCGAGGTGTCGATCATCGCCGTGCGTGGTCGTGACGGCGAGGTGGCCTTTTACCCCATGGCGGAGAACCAGCACGAGGACGGCATCCTGCGCTACTCCATCGCGCCCCTGCCGGACCTGGACGAGGGGGTCGAGCAGGTCGCCGACGGCTACATTCGTGCCCTGCTCGACGAGCTCGACTACGTGGGGGTGCTGACCCTGGAGCTGTTCCAGTGCGCCGACGGCAGCCTGCTGGCCAACGAGATGGCGCCCCGGGTGCACAACTCCGGCCACTGGTCCATCGACGGCGCGGTGACCAGCCAGTTCGAGAACCACCTGCGTGCCATCCAGGGGCTGCCGCTGGGCGATACCTCGGCACGCATGCCGACCTGCATGGTCAACGTGATCGGCCGTGAGGGTGAGCCGTCCGCGATCCTGGCCCTGCCGGATGCCCACCTGCACCGCTACGACAAGAGCGAGCGAGCCGGCCGCAAGCTGGCGCATATCAACCTGCTGGCGCCCACCCACGCCGAACTGCTGGAGCGGGCGCGCGCCTGTGCGGCCCTGCTGCCGGATGCCCCGGCGCCGCGCTTCAGCTTCGAGTAGGCCGGGTTCGCCCGCCGCCCATGACGAAGGCCCCGCTTATGCGGGGCCTTCGAGTTGTGGGTGGCGGGTGAGGTCTCAAGCAGCCGAGCGACGGCGCCTGAGGCCCAGGAGTGCACTGGCGATCCCGATGAGCACCATCACGGCGCTGACCCAGTAGGGGCTATAGAAGGTGGTATAGACCTCCCATCCCATCAGCCCGAGCATCTCGGAGAACAGCGTCGGGGCGCCGACCAGGTGGCCACCGAGGGTGCCGGCGGCGGCGAAGAACAGCCCGCCGATCAGCGCCAGAAGCACCAGCACCCAGCGCCGTGCCCCGTCGAAGGCCGCGCTGCCCGCGCGCCAGACCAGCATGGTCAGCATGGAGAAGATGCCCAGCGACCAGAACGCCATCAGGATGTGATTGCGCGCCAGGGGGCTGTGGGTGCTGGCCTCCAGCGGCCAGATCAGGAATCCCGTGACGATGGCGGCCAGGGCGCCCAGCAGGCTAAGTACCAGCACCGGCAGCAGGGCGGCGCGACTGAGGTCGGCCATCCGGCCGGGCAGCAGGGCGCCGACCAGGATCATCAGGGTGGCGAGTGCCCAGAAGCCCAGCGGGAAGTGGACGAGCATATGGTGCATGCCGGTCATGAGCGGTCTCCTTCACGGGTCGAACGGAAGCCGGGGAGCAGGGCAAGGGTCACCCCGAGCATGGCGATCAGCCCGGCCAACAGGGTCATCCACCACCGCCAGGTGATGGCGTCGTTGAACTCCATCTCCACCCCGTAAAGCGCCAGCTGCTTCTCGCTGTGGCGCGCGTGCACCGGGGTGCCCTCGGCGATGTCCTCCGCACCGGCATGGGCGCGGCTGATCAGCAGCGGCCAGTCCACCTGGCCGGGGTAGAAGAGGGTCATGTCGAACCACTCCTCGCTCCACTCGGGCGAACTGCCCGAGAAGCTGACGGCCTGGAGATCGGCCTCACGTCCCAGCCCCAGCGAGTAGGGGTGCGAGACATAGTGCCAGCGGCTGCCGGTGGCATTGCGGTAGACGGCGATGCCGATGTCGTAGATCCCCTGCTCGGCGAGAATCTTGTCGTCCAGCGGGTTGCCGGTGTCCAGGTCGCGCACCAGGGTCACGTCCCAGTGGCCGTCCTCCCAGCGTCCCTGGCCGTGGACGGCGATGCTGCCCCGCGACCCCTCGGGCTGGCGCAGCAGGCGGCGAGGGATCACGTCGCCCTCCTGCCAGTCGTGGTCGGGATCGAAGTCGGTCCGATTGTCTTCCGACAGGTAGTAAATGCTGTCGAAGTCGACCTCGCCGGAGGTCACGTCCTCCCAGCGCAGGGCGCGCTGGCCCGTCTTCTCGGGGTCGAGCATCCAACGTGGCTGGTTGGTGTCGCCATCCCAGTTGGTGGTATAGGGCCCCGTGCCGGCATCGCTGTTGCGGAATTCACCGACCCACTGGTCATCCGAGGCGCCGATGGGGTTGGAGCGCCCGGCCCGCCAGTGCCAGAGGTCGAGGAAATAGCCGGCCTCACGCTGGGCGGCGAGGACGTCGGCATCCGCCACGCTGCGCCAGTCGTTCTGGTCGGTGCGGGTGGCGGGCAGGTACTTGCGGACGTCGCTTTGCCCCAGCTGCTTCCCGAGGTGGGGGTGTTCCGAGACCTCGGCCGGGCTCGCCGAATCGCTGAAGAAGCGCATCTGGTCACCCACGGTGATGTAGCCGCCATAGCGGCCGAAGTCGGGGACCCCACCGTCGTCCACCAGCATGGCGACCCGATCCTCGTAGGTGCCGTCGGGGTCGGGCCCCGGCCGGGAACTGCCGTGGCGGACCCACTCGCCCTCCGTGTAGCGCAGCATGTCATGGTAGACATGGGCCTGCTCGGCGGGCCAGCGGTAGCGGAAGAAGATCTGCTCATCGTTGTAGGCGGCCTGGACCTGCAGCGGCATGGTCAGCTCATCGGGGATCGAGATGTTGCGCTCCGGGTCATCCTCGATCACCCCGCTGCCCTGGGTGACCCAGGCGAGGCCCAGCGCGACGGGCAACCCCAGGACCAGCCACGGGCTGGCGCCCTTGTCTTGACGTGCCATGTGAACTCCTGGATCAGAGGGTAAAGTGTTGTAACGGACCTTCAGTGTGGACCCTGATCGCCCTCTTGGCATGACACAGGTCAAGTCGGTGCGACAAGGCGCCACATCCGCTGATGGCGGGCCGTCGCGTTACCGGGCCCGTGGGTGATCGGGATCAAGGAAACATCGACTCGTGACGCTTTGCATTGCTCCCGGCACGACCAGGGCAACAATGGGAGGACATCACTCGAGCAGGGGAGGGAGGATGCGACGCCATCCGAGAGCGGGCGATCTCGCCCTGGCGGCGGCCGTGCTGCTGCCGCTGGCGGCGGCCCTGCCGCGGCTAGGCTGGCCCGCCGATGACGCCGGCGCCTGGCTGGCCTGGATTGGCCGTACCACGGGGATCCTGGGGCTTGCCATGCTGCTGCTGGCGGCGACGACCAGCATCCGGGTGCCGGGCTGGGATCGTCCCTTCGGCGGGCTGGCCCGGCTCTGGCGGCTGCACCACTGGCTGGGCTTCGGCGCCTTCGTGCTGCTGATGGTCCACGCCCTGGCGCTGGCGCTGGCGGCGGTGCCGCTGGGGCTGCCGGTGGCGCTGGAGGTGCTCTTCCCGCCCGTCTCCCGGGGCGCCATCTGGCTCGGCTGGCTGGCCTGGCTGGCGATGGTGCTGTTCCTCGCCCCCACCTTCGGCTTCTTCGGCCGGCCCCACTACCAGGCCTGGAAGCGTCTGCACCTGGTGTCGGCCGCCGCCCTGCTGCTGGCCCTGGGCCATGCCCTGCCGCTGGCGGGGGAGGCCTGGCCCTGGTGGCTGCTGGGGCTGGCCGGCCTGGCGGCCATCGCCTGGCGCAAGCTGGGCTCGTGCCGGACGCGGCTGGCCTATCGCATCGAGGCGGTGGAGCCGCTGGCCCGCGGGGTGGTGGAGCTGGTGCTCGCCCCGCAGGGGCGGCGGCTGGCCCACGAGCCCGGGCAGTTCGTCTACCTGGCCCCGCTGGACGCGACACTGGCGGCCGGCCGCGGCGAGGAGCATCCCTATACCCTCGCCTCGGCCCCGGCCGATGAGTGCCTGCGCATCGGCATCAAGGACCTGGGCGATGCCAGCCACGCCCTGCAGTCGGTGACGCCGGGCTCGATGGCGCAGGTCGAGGGCCCCTATGGCGACTTCTTCGGCCGCCATCCGTCGGGTCGCGACCGGCTCTGGCTCGGCGGGGGCATCGGTATCACGCCTTTCGTCGGCGGGGCCCGCGACCTGCTGGCCCGGGGGGTGGTGGACGGGCAGGTGCTGCTGGTCTACCTGGCCAACCGCCCGGAGCGGGCCTACTACCTGGACGAGCTCGAGTCGATCGCCGAGCGGCTGGCGGACTTCGCGGTGGTGGCGCACTACTACCTGGAGCGGGGCGCCCTGGACCTGGCCTTCCTCGCCGAGCACTGTCCCGACTTTTCCGAGCGGGAGATCCATCTCTGCGGCCCGCCGGCCATGAACGCCCACCTGAGGCGACTGCTCGCCGGCCAGGGGGTGCCACGCTCACGCATCCATAGCGAGGTCCTCGATTTCCTGTGAACACCGTCGCCTACACCGTCTTCGTCGCCTTCCTCTCCAGCGTGCTGACGCTGGTCGCCGTCAATGCACTCTCCTCGCCGGACGCGGCAGTCCCGGGCGACCCCGAGGCCATCACCCACGAGGAACTGGCCCGCCACGACAGTGCCGAGAGCTGCTGGAAGGCCATCCATGGCACGGTCTATGACGTCACCGGCTTCATCGCCGACCACCCGACCCCCGCGGCGGTGATGCTCGAGTGGTGTGGCCGCGATGCCAGCGAGGCCTGGGACAACAAGCGCCCCGGCCGGCCCCACAGCAGCTTCGCCGAGGGCATGCTGGAACGCTTCCGGATCGGACGGCTGGTCGACTAGTCGGTTGCGCCGCCATGCTAGGCTGGGCGCTCGCCGACCTCCCCCCGAGCGATGAGGAAACGACAAGGTGGCACTTCCCGACACACTCGCCTGGCTGCCCGTCGAGCCGAGCCTGGCCGCGGCCAGCCTGATGCTGCTGGGGGTGATCCTCTCCACCAGCATCCTGGCCGACGTGGTGGCCAGCCGCACCCGCCTGCCGCGCATCTCGCTGCTGGTGCTGGTGGGCGTCGGGGTGGCGGTCATCCAGCAGTGGGGCCTGGACCAGCCCGGTGCCCGGCCGCTGGATGGCCTGGCCGAGCCGCTGATCCAGGTGGCCCTGGTGATGGTGGCCTTCCTGCTCGGCGGCGAGCTGACCCTGGACCGGCTGCGCAGCACCGGGCCGCTGATCCTGATCGTCTCGCTGTCGGTGATCCTGGCCGGGGTGCTGTCCGTGGGCCTCGGCCTGCTGGCGCTGGGATTCCCGCTGGCGGTGGCGGTGTCGCTGGCCGCCATCTCCGTGGCCACCGACCCGGCGGCGGTCAGCGAGACGGTCCATGAGAGCGGCGACAGCCGGCTGCGCGCCCGGTTGCTGCTGGGGATCGTCGCCATCGACGACGGCTGGGGCATCCTGGCCTTCGGCCTGGCCATGGCGCTGCTCGGCTGGTGGCTCTCGGGCGATGGCGGCATGGCGCTGCTGCATGCGACCTGGGAACTGGGCGGGGCAATACTGCTGGGCACCGCGATCGGGCTGCCGGCCGCCTGGCTGACCGGCCGGCTGCGCCCCGGGGAGCCGACCCAGGTCGAGGCCATGGCGCTGATCCTGCTGCTGGCCGGGACCTCCGCCTGGCTGGGGGTCTCGTCGCTGCTGGCCGCCATGCTCGCCGGGACCCTGGTGGCCAACCTCTCTCGCCACCACACCCGCTCGTTCAACGAGATCGAGCATATCGAGTGGCCCTTCCTGGTGTTCTTCTTCGTGCTCTCGGGCGCCAGCGTCGACCTCTACCACCTGGACGAGGCGCTGGGCCTGACCCTGGCCTACATCCTGCTGCGCCTGGCGGGGCGCTATCTGGGCGGCCTGCTTGGCGTCCGTCTCGCCCGGCAACGCCAGGCCGAGCTGCCGGCGAACCTCGGCCTGGCACTGACCCCCCAGGCCGGGGTGGCGATGGGCATGGCGCTGCTCGCGGCCGAGCGCTTTCCCGAACACGGCCCGGTGCTGCTCTCGGCGGTGGTGGCCTCGACCGTGGTCTTCGAGATCCTCGGGCCTTTGCTGGTCAGGCGGGTGCTCCGCTGACGGACGCCTCGGGTGGCCCGGCAGGGGTCGTCAGCCGAGCTGGCCGGCGAGCCATAGCCACAGCGCCATCGCCGCGAAGTGGCCCGGGTACCAGGCGAGCCACAGCCGGCGCGGCATGGCCGTGGGGACCGCCGGGGCCAGGCGGTGGGCGCCGGCAGCCAGCAGCAGCGCCGCCAGGCAGGTTGCTACGGTGAACGACTTGGCCATGTCGGAGCTGTTCATCAGGCCGGCGACGACCAGCACCGGCAGCGCCATGGCGGTGGCCTTGAGGCGCTCGGCGAGCGCGCTGCCGGCCACGTGCAGGTGTTGCATGGCGAGCATGTAGAGGGGGATCATCAGCAGGCCATGGTGGCCGTACTCGACCCAGAGGCCGGCGAGCCCCCACACGCCCAGCGCGACGGCGGCCTCGGCGACCAGCCTCGGCTGGCCGAGGGTACCGGTGGCGAGGCGTGCCGGCAGGGCGCGCAGCCAGACGCCCCCCGTCAGGCCCAGCGAGAGGGTGAAGCAGATGTTGAGGATCAGGGCATCGGAGGCGCGCGGCATCAGCATGTAGGGCAACTGGGCGACCAGGCCGATCACCAGGATGCGCCGGGCGTAGCGCAGCGGGTTGCGGGTGTTGAAGAGCCCGTGCCAGGCGACCATGGCGGCGAACAGCGGGAAGGCGATGCGGCCGATGGAAGAGCCCGCCCAGCCCAGGTCCCAGGCATCCGGCGCTACGTAGCGGGACAGGTGGTCGACGGTCATGGTCACCAGCGCCAGCCATTGTCCCCAGCCGGTCCAGGTGGACGAGGGACGGGCGCTGCCCGGCGTGGCGGGGGCCATGGCATCGGCGGTGGCATTTCCCTGTGGGGTCATCGGAACCTCCCTGGCGTGACGATGCGGACCGATTGACCGGGGCCGCCGGCAGGAGTTCCGGGTCGCCATTCGGCGACAGCTTGGTGCCGGGAGAGCACGGGATGCGAAACGGATTCGGATTCGACCTGCGCAGCATGGAGATCTTCGTCGAGGCCCTGGAGCAGGGCAGCCAGAGTGCCGCCGCCCGGCGCCTCGGGCTGACGCAGTCCTCGGTGTCGCAATGCCTGGCCAACCTGGAGCATGCCCTGGGGGTGGCCCTGTTCAAGCGCCACAGCCGGCCGCTGGAGCCCACCAGTGCCGGGCGGCTGTTCCACGACCGGGCCCGGCGCATGCTCGAGGAGGCCCGGGCCACCCGGCGCGAGCTGCTCTCGGGGACGGCGGGACAGCTGCACCAGGTGCGCATGGCGCTGGTGGACTCGCTGGCCACCGCGGTCGGCCAGCCGCTGATCGAGGTGATCCGCCGCCACACCGGGGACTACACCCTCACCACCGGGCTCTCGCACATGCACGGCCATGCGCTGCTCACCCGGCACGTGGACATCATCATCTCCGACGACCGGCTGGAGAACTACGACGGCCTGGAGCGCCACGCCGTGCTCGGCGAGCCCTTCGTGCTGGTGGTGCCCGCGGAGGTGCCTGGCCCCCTGGACAACCTGCGCTGGCTGGCCCGCCAGCTCGACTTCATGCGCTACACCCCCCAGTCGCTGATCGGCCAGGCGATCGAGCGCCACCTGCGCCTCAACCAGCTGGAGCTGCCGGCACGGCTGCACCTGGACAACACCTTCGCGCTGCTCAGCCTGGTGAGTGCCGGGGCCGGCTGGGCCATCACCACCCCGCTGTGCCTCTATCAGGCGGGCCTGACCGGGCTGCGGGTGCGGGTCGCGCCCCTGCCCACCGGCCCCTTCGCCCGCCAGCTGACCCTGGTCGCGCGGCGCGACGAACTCGGCGCGCTGCCGGCCCTGCTGGCCAGCGACAGCCGCCGGCTCCTCGAGCGCCACTTCCTGGCCGAGATCACCCGCGAGCTGCCCTGGCTGGCCGAGGGGATCCGCTTCGACGCCTGAGTCCCCGCGGCTCTGCCCCCCGACGGGGCAGGGTGCCCGCGGTTGCCCCTGTGGCATGCACTATCGGTTCTGTCGATAGTTCAGCCGTTGTCGAGGCCGATGCTGCTTGCGGTTCCTCCCGGGCCTGCCAAGACTCCAGGCATCGTCGGCCCGGGAACAATGACAACGCCATGCCGAGAGCCATCGTCTGTTACGTGCGCTGGGTGGATGCCTTCAACCGTCGGGTGGGGCGCCTGGTGATGCTGCTGATCTTCGTGATGATTGGCCTGCTGCTCTATGCCTCCATCTCGCGCAGCCTGTTCAACAGCCCGCTGGTGTGGGGCATCGAGGTCTCCCAGTTCCTGATGGCCAGCTACTACCTGCTGGGCGGGGCCTACTCCATGCAGCTCGATTCCCACGTGCGCATGGACCTCTTCTATTCGCGCTGGTCCGACCGCACCCGGGCCCTGGTCGATGTTCTGACCATGCTGCTGCTGTTCGTCTTCCTCGGGGCCCTGCTGGCCGGCGGCATCTCCAGCACCGGCTATGCGCTGCGCTACGGCGAGACCAGCTACACCACCTGGGCCCCGCCCCTGGCGCCGATCAAGATCATCATGACCCTCGGCATCCTGCTGATGCTGCTGCAGTGCCTCTCGACCTTCTTCAAGGACATCGCGCGGATCCGCGGGGAGGTCATCGAATGACCTACCAGACCATCGCCGCGCTGATGTTCTCGACCATGATGCTGCTGCTGCTCACCGGGCAGCGGGTGTTCGGCGTCATCGGCTTCGTCGGGGCCGCCTCGGCGCTGCTGCTGTGGGGCGACGGCGGGATCGAGATGCCGTTCACGGCGGCGATCCAGCTGATGAACTGGTATCCGCTGCTGACCCTGCCGCTGTTCATCTTCATGGGCTACATGCTCTCGGAATCGGGCATCGCCGGCGAGCTCTACGAGATGTTCCACGTCTGGATGGGCTCGCTGAAGGGGGGCCTGGCGGTGGGCACCATCGGCCTGATGGTGGTGATCTCGGCGATGAACGGCCTGAGCGTGGCGGGGATGGCCATCGGCGCGACCATCGCCCTGCCGGAGCTTTTGCGCCGCGGCTACGACAAGACCATGGTCACCGGGGTGATTCAGGCGGGCAGCTCGCTGGGCATCCTGGTGCCGCCCAGCGTGGTGCTGGTGCTCTACGGCATGATCGCCCGCCAGCCGGTCAGCCAGCTGTGGCTGGCGGGGGCCATCCCCGGGCTGATCCTGGCCGGGCTCTTCGTGCTCTACATCGTCGTGCGCTGCCACTTCCAGCCCCACCTGGGGCCGGCACTGCCCGCCGAGGAGCGCAACCTTAGCCTGGCCGAGAAGCTGCGCCTGCTGCGCGCCGGTATCCTGCCGCTGCTGATCTTCTTCTTCATGACCGGCCTGTTCCTGATGGGCGTGACCAGCCTGGTGGAGAGCTCGGCCGTCGGCGCCCTGGCGGCGCTGGCCAAGCGGCGGCTCACCGGCAAGGTGATGGAAGCGACGCTGCACAAGACGCTGGGCATCAGCTGCATGTTCATGTGGATCATCCTCGCCGCTCTCTGCTTCGGGGCGGTGTTCGACGGGCTCGGGGCCGTGCGCGCCATCGAGGGACTCTTCCTCGACCACATCGGCATGAGCCCCTGGCAGATACTCGTGATGATGCAGCTCTCCTACATCCTGCTCGGCATGTTCCTCGACGATACCGCCATGCTGGTGATCGTCGCGCCGCTCTACGTGCCGCTGGTGATCAGCCTGGGCTTCGACCCGATCTGGTACGGGGTGCTCTATACCATCACCGTGCAGATCGCCTACATGACCCCACCCTTCGGCTACAACCTCTTCCTGATGCGCGCCATGGCGCCGCCGGAGATCTCGCTGGGCGACATCTACCGCAGCGTCTGGCCCTTCGTGGGCATCATGCTGGTGGGACTGGCGCTGATCACCGTCTTCCCGCAGCTGGCGCTGTGGCTGCCGCAGCTCTATCGCGGCTATTGAGCGACCGGGGCGAGCGCTCCCAAGGAGGTGACGACACGCGACTGCAACGACCTTGCCGAACAACAACCACCATCGCAGGAGAAGACCCATGACCAACCGTCGCGATTTCCTCAAGAAGGCCGGGGTGGCCACCGCCGCCACGGTCGGGGCGGCCAGCGTCGGCGCCCCCTACGTGCAGGCGCAGTCCAGCCCGATCCGCTGGCGCCTGCAGACCTATGCCGGCCCGGCGCTGGCCGAGCATGTCATCAAGCCCTCCATCGATGCCTTCAACCGGGCCGCCAACGGCGAGATGGAGATCGAGCTCTACTACGCCGACCAGCTGGTACCCACCGGCGAGCTGTTCCGCGCCATGCAGCGCGGCACCATCGATGCGGTGCAGAGCGACGACGACTCCATCAACGCCCCGGTGGACGTCTCGGTGTTCGGCGGCTACTTCCCCTTCGCCTCGCGCTACAGCCTCGACGTGCCGGCGCTGTTCCACCACTACGGCCTCAAGGAGATCTGGGAGGAGGCCTACGGCGAGGTGGAGGGCGTGACCTGGCTGGGTTCCGGCTCCTGGGATCCCTGCAACTTCGTCACCCGGGAACCGATCCGCAGCATCAAGGACCTGGAAGGCAAGCGGGTCTTCACCTTCCCCACGGCGGGGCGCTTCCTCAGCCGCTTCGGCGTGGTGCCGGTGACCCTGCCCTGGGAGGACATCGAGGTCGCCATGCAGACTCGCGAGCTCGACGGCATCGCCTGGGCCGGCATCACCGAGGCCTACACCGTGGGCTGGGCCAATGTCAGCAACTACTACCTGACCAACAACATCTCCGGCGCCTGGTCGGGCTCCTACTTCGCCAACACCGAGCGCTGGGAGGAGCTGCCCGAGCACTTGAAGACGCTGTTCCGGCTGTGTATGGACAGCTCCCACTACTACCGCCAGCACTGGTACTGGTGGGGCGAGGCGCACTACCGCACCACCGGCGGCAAGCTGGAGCTGACCTCGATCCCCGAGGAGGAGTGGCAGACCATCGAGGACGAGGCGCTGTCGTTCTGGGACGAGATCGCCCAGGAGAGCGAGCGCAGCGCCAAGCTGGTGCAGATCCTCAAGGACTACCGCCAGACCATGCAGGAGGCCGGCCCTCCCTACCGCTACTCCTGAGCAACGCACGGGGTGGTGCGGCGCCCGTCGCCCGCCCCGCAGGCTCGCCGTCCATCGACGGCGGGAGAGCTCCCGGCAGGATGAGGAGGTGCCATGAGCCGATTGCAGCCAAGAGCGGTCGCCAGTGCCGAGGACGCGCGTCGCATCGTCGAGGCCCGTGGCCTCAGCCACGTCAAGGTGGGGATGTTTGACATCGACGGCGTGATGCTCGGCAAGTACATGGGGCGCGCGAAGTTTTTCGCCTCCCTGGAGAAGGGGTTCCAGTTCTGCGACGTGGTGCTGGGCTGGGACAGCAAGGATGAACTCTACGACAACGTGCGCTTCACCGGCTGGCACACCGGCTATCCGGATGCGCCGCTGCGCATCGTGCCGCAGAGCTGCCGCGAGGTACCCGCCGAAGGCGACATGCTGCTCTTCCTCGCCGAGTTCGAGGGCCCCGCCGAGGCGATCTGCCCGCGCGGCCTGCTCAGGCGGGTGCTGGCCCGGGCCGAGGCGATGGGCCTCAGGGCCCGTGCCGCCCTGGAGTACGAGTTCTTCCTCTTCCATGAGACGCCGGAATCGGTCCGCGAGAAGGGCTTTCGCCACTTGCGGCCGTTCACCCCCGACATGATGGGCTACTCCATGCTCAGAAGCTCGGTGCATGGCGAGCTCTACCACGAGCTGCTGGCCATGGCCGAGGCCATGGACTTCCCCATCGAGGGGCTGCACACCGAGACCGGCCCCGGGGTGCTCGAGGCGGCCATCGGGGTGGACGAGGCGCTCGCCGCCGCCGACAAGGGGGCCCTGTTCAAGACCTTCACCAAGGTGTGGGCCCAGCGGCGTGGCCTGATGGCCACCTTCATGGCCAAGTGGTCGCCGGACTATCCCGGCCAGAGCGGCCATATCCACCTCTCGCTGAACCATGCCGACAGCGGCACCTCGGCCTTCTTCGATGCCGCGGCGCCGGACCGGATGAGCGACCTGCAGCGCCACTTCGTGGCCGGTCAGCAGGCCCTGATGCCCGAGCTGCTGGCGATGTTCGCCCCCACCATCAACAGCTACACCCGGCTGATTCCCGGCTTCTGGGCGCCCACCGATGCCACCTGGGGCGTCGAGAACCGGACCACCGCGCTGCGCGTGATTCCCGGCAGCGAGGCCTCCCAGCGGGTCGAGTACCGCCTGGGCAGCGCCGACGCCAACCCCTACCTGGCGATGGCCGCGGCCATCGCCTCGGGGCTCTGGGGCATCGAGCAGCGCCTCGAGCCCGACCCGCCGGTCGAGGGCAACGCCTACGATCGCGAGCACCCCCCGCACCAGGCGCTGCCCCGCACCCTGTGGGAGGCCGCCCAGCGCCTGCGGGGCTCGACGGCGGCCCGTGACCTCTTCGGCGACGACTTCGTCGAGCACTTCGCGGCGACCCGCGAATGGGAGGAGCGCCAGTTCCGGCGCCATATCACGGATTGGGAGTTGGATCGCTATTTCGAGATTATTTGAGCGCCGAGCGGCGCCGGGGACAGGCCGTAGCGGGGGTCCTATGCCAGGGATGGCATCGGTAGCGTCCAGGGAGGGATTCACAGCGCCCCCGCGAAGACCTGTCGCCGGATCAGCCGCGAGTGCTGACACCGGTTGTCCTGTCATTTGTCCGAGGAGGGGAGCATGGCCATACAGCGCACGATTTCGCCGGTGGACGGTTCGGTCTACGTGGAGCGGGAACAGGCCTCTGCGGCGGCCATCGAGGCGGCCCTCGACCGGGCTGTGGCGGCACAGCGCGCCTGGCGCGAGGTGCCGGTGGAGGAGCGCGCGCGTCTCTGCTCGCGCATGGTGGATGCCTTCGTGGCCCGCCGCGACGCCCTGGTGGAGGAGCTGACCTGGCAGATGGGACGGCCCATCGCCGCCGCCGCCGGCGAGGTGGGCGGCTTCGAGGAGCGGGCGCGGACCATGATCGCCCTGGCCGAGGAGGCGCTGGCGCCGATCCACCTGGCTGAGAAGCCCGGCTTCACGCGCTACATCACCCGCGAGCCGCTCGGGGTATCGCTGGTGGTGGCGCCCTGGAACTACCCCTACATGACCGCGGTGAACGCCCTGGTGCCGACGATCATGGCCGGCAACAGCGTGCTCCTCAAGCACTCTGCCCAGACGCCGCTGTGCGCCGAGCGCCTCCAGCAGGCCTGCGACGAGGCCGGGCTGCCGGCCGGTGTCTTCCAGCACCTGCACCTCTCCCACGCCGACACCGAGGCACTGATCCGCGACCCGCGGCTCGACCACGTTGCCTTCACCGGCTCGGTGGCGGGTGGGGCCATGGTCGAGCGCAACGCCGCCGGGCGCTTCATCGCCACCGGCCTGGAGCTGGGAGGCAAGGACCCGGCCTACGTGCGCGCCGATGTCGACCTCGATGCCGCGGTGGACGGGGTGATGGACGGGGCCTTCTTCAACTCGGGGCAGAGCTGCTGCGCCATCGAGCGTCTCTACGTCGATGCCTCGATCCACGACGCCTTCGTCGAGCGCGCGGTGGCCTGGGTGCGCCAGCTCAGGCTCGGCAACCCCACCGATCCGGCGACGACCCTCGGCCCGCTGGTCAGGCCGGCGGCGGCGGACTTCGTGCGCGGCCAGGTGGAGGAGGCGGTGGCGGCCGGCGCCACCGCCTGGATCGATCCCGGCGACTACCCGCTCTCGGTGCCCGGCAGCGCCTACCTGGCGCCCCAGCTGCTGACCGGGGTCGACCACGGCATGCGCGTGATGACCGAGGAGAGCTTCGGTCCGGTGGTGGGCGTCATGCCGGTGGCCGACGACGAGGCGGCCATCGCGCTGATGAACGACAGCGCCTTCGGCCTCACCGCGGCGGTGTTCACCCGCGACCTCGTCGCCGGCGAGGCCATCGCCCGGCGGCTGGAGGCCGGCACGGTCTTCACCAACCGCTGCGACTACCTGGACCCGGAACTGGCCTGGACGGGCGTCAAGCAGTCCGGGCGTGGCTGTTCGCTGTCGCGGCTGGGCTACGAGACCCTGACCCGGCCCAAGTCCTTCCATCTCAAGCATGCCTGACGGCGGAGGTCCCCATGAGCTTCGAACCCGACCACTACCGCATGGGCTGGAACTACCCGGCCCCCATCCTCACCGGCCCCGGCCGCGTCCGCGAGCTCCCGGGGCTGTGCCGGGAACTCGGCATGACCGCGCCACTGTTGGTCACCGACCCCGGGCTGGCCGGACTGCCCATGGTGCGCGACATCCTCGACCTGGCCCGTGCCGAGGGCCTGGCCATCGAGGTATTCAGCGAGATCAAGGGCAATCCCACCGGGGCCAACGTGCTGGCCGGGGTGGCCGCCTTCAACGACGGCGGCCACGACGGGGTGATCGCCTTCGGCGGTGGCTCGGGACTCGATGCCGCCAAGGCCGTGGCGCTGATGGCCCGCCAGCGCGAGGGGCTCTCGCTGTGGGCGCTGGAGGACGTGGGTGACAACTGGACCCATGCCGACGGGGCGGCCATCGTGCCCTGCGTGGCCGTGCCCACCACCGCCGGCACCGGTTCCGAGGTGGGGCGCGCCTCGGTGATCACCGACGAGGCGGCCCACGTCAAGCGGATCATCTTCCACCCCGGCATGGTGCCGGACCGGGTCATCCTCGACCCGGAGCTCACCGTCGGCCTGCCGTCGGCCATCACCGCGGCCACCGGCATGGACGCGCTCTCCCACTGCCTGGAGGCCTGGTGCTCGCCGACGTTCCATCCCATGGCGGAGGGCATCGCCGTGGAGGGGGTGCGGCGAGTACGCGACTTCCTGCCCCGGGCCTTCGCCGACGGCGGAGACCTCGAGGCGCGCATGAACATGCTGGTGGCCTCGAGCATGGGCGCCACCGCCTTCCAGCGCGGGCTGGGCGCCATGCACGCCCTGGCCCACCCCCTCGGGGCCCTGCACGACGCCCACCACGGCACCCTCAATGCGGTGCTGATGCCCTATGTGCTGCGCGCCAACGAACGGGCCATCGGCGAACCCATGGTGCGCCTGGGGCGCTACCTCGCCCTGAACCAGCCCGGGACGGCCAGCGTGATCGACTGGGTGCTGGACCTGCGCGAGCGGCTCGGCATCCCGCACACCCTGGCCGAGCTGGGCATCGATAGCGGGCGCGCCGACCGGGTGGGACGCATGGCGGTGGAGGACCCCTCCTCGGGGACCAACCCCGTCGCCTTCACGGCCGACGAGTACCGCGACCTCTTCGTGGCGGCCGTGGAGGGCCGGCTCTGAGCGAGGCGGTCGGCGGGCCGGTTGCGCGCCTGGTCGCGCGGAAGAGGGGGGCGAGATGACGCGGGGAGGGCAGGGCATGGTGATCGGACTGCTGCAGTGTGACGACGTGGCGCCGGCGCTGCGCGGGCGCCATGGTAACTACCCCGAGATGTTCGAGGCGCTGTTCCATCGCGTCGACCCGAGCCTGACGTTCCGGGTCTGGCGCTGCCTGGACGGCGAGATTCCCGACGACGTCGAGGCGGTGGACGCCTGGCTGACCACGGGGTCGAAGTTCGGGGTCAACGACGACCTGCCCTGGATCGCCGAGCTCGAGGCCTTCGTGCGCGCCCTCTGGGCGGCGGGCAAGCCGCTGGTGGGCATCTGCTTCGGCCACCAGCTGATGGCCCGGGCGCTGGGCGGCGAGGTGGAGAAGAGCGGCAGGGGCTGGGGCGTGGGCCTGTCGTTCAACCGGGTCAGCGAGCGGGCCGACTGGATGGTGCCCTGGCAGCCGGGACTCGACCTGCTGGTGAGCCACCAGGACCAGGTGGAGCGGCTGCCGGAGGGCGCCCGGGTGCTGGGCGGCAGCGACTTCTGCCCGGCCTACCTGATGCAGGTCGGCGAGCACTTCCTCGGCGTGCAGGGCCATCCCGAGTTCACCCGGGCCTACTCCCGGGAGCTGATGGCGCTGCGCGCCGACCTGGTCGGCCACCACCGGGTGCGTGAGGGGCAGGCGTCGCTCTCGGCGCCAGTGGACAACACCCTGATGGTGCGCTGGATCCTGGCCTTCATGCGTCGGGCCATCCAGCTGCGCGGGAGCGCTGCCCAGTCCCGGCCCTGATGGTCGGGGCCCGAACGTACGACCGGGGCCCTGAGGCCCCGGTCGTATCGGCTGGCGCTTTATCGTTCGAATCACTCCGTACCGAAGTACTTCTCGTGAATCTCCTCGTAGGTGCCGTTGTCCTGCAGAGTCTTCAGGGCCGCATTGAAGGCCTCGGCCAGTTCCTGGTCGCGCTGGCGGAAGGCGATGCCGAAACCTTCACCGAAGTACTCCTTGGGCTCGGTGATCTTCTCGCCGACCAGCTTGTAGTTTCCGGCCTCGCTGTCGAGCAGGGTGGACTTGCCGATCGGGAAGTCAAGGAACACCGCGTCGAGGCGGCCGGAGTCCATGTCCAGCACCATGTCGTCGGCGGTGGCGTAGCGGTTGACGTCGGCCACGTCGCCGTACAGGTCAGTCACGTAATTGTCCTGCAGGGTACCGCGCTGCACGCCGAGGGTCAGGCCGTCGAGGGTCTCCTCGGACGGGCTGCCGATCTCGACGTCGCCGGGGGCGAACCAGGCCGACGGCGGGGTGATGTAGGGGTCGGAGAACAGCACCTGATCGCGACGCTGCTCGTTGATGGTCATCGAGGACATGATGGCGTCGTACTTGCGCGCCTGGAGGCCGGGGATGATGCCGTCCCAGCCCTGCACGACCCACTCGCACTGGATGCCGATCTCGGCGCACAGGGCGTTGCCCAGGTCGATGTCGAAGCCGGTCAGCTCGCCCTCGGGGGTGCGGTACTCCATGGGCTCGTAGGGCACGTCGACGCCGATGCGGATGTCGCGGACCTCGGCGCTGGCGCTGCCGGCGACCAGGGCGGCGCCGAACACGCCGAGACTCAGGATCTTGTGTAGTTTCATGGGTGTCTTCCCGTGTTGTTGGTGGATTCACCTCGTGGGTGACGACGGAACCACGATAGCGGATGCCCGGGCCCATCGGAAGGGGGAACCGGCCGCTTTCAAACGCCGGTTCCCAACGCCTGTTTTACGCTCACCGTCGTCGCCTGTCAGCCGCTGGCCGGCTTGAGGTGTGCCAGCAGGCGTCGTTCCAGGTAGCGGAACAGGTAGAGGATGGCGAACGTCAGGCAGAGATAGATGGCCGCGACGAAAAGGAAGGCATCGAAGGGCGCGTAGTAGCGCGCATAGACGAAGCGGGCTGCCCCGGTCAGGTCCATGATGGTGACCACGCTGGCGATGGCGCTGGCGTGGAGCATGAAGATCACCTCGTTGCCGTAGGCGGGCAGGGCGCGCCGGAAGGCACTGGGCAGCACGATACGCCTCAGCATCAGCCCCCGCGACATGCCGTAGGCCCGCGCCGCCTCGATCTCCCCGCGGGCCGTGGACTTGATGGCCCCGCGGAAGATCTCGGTGGTGTAGGCCGCGGTGTTGAGGGTGAAGGCGATCAGCGCCGGCACGAAGGGCTTCTCGAGGATCACCCACAGCCAGGTCTCCTGGATCCCCTCGACGAACACCACGCCATAGTAGATCAGGTAGAGCTGCACCAGCAGCGGCGTGCCACGGAACACGTAGCAGTAGAGGAAGATCGGCAGGCTGATCCAGCGGTGCTTCGAGCCGCGGCCGATGGCCAGCGGTACCGCCAGCACCAGGCCGATGATCAGCGAGAGGAATACCAGCTGCACGGTGGTGACCAGGCCCTCGCCGTAGTAGCCGAGGGTCTGCAGGGTGAAGATGCTGTTGTCGGCGAGCTGGGTTTCCAGCCAGGTCATCAGGGCTTCCATCAGTCCGCCTCCCGGTAGCCGACGTCATAGCGTTTCTGCAGCCGTGCGAAGCCCCACTCGGAGACCGTGGCGATCAGCAGGTAGACGGCGGCGACGATGATCATGAAGGTAAAGGGCTCGCGGGTCGCCTTGGAGGCCTCGGCGGCCACGCGAACCATGTCGGTGAGGCCGATCACCGAGACCAGGGCGGTGGTCTTGAGCAGCACCATCCAGTTGTTGGAGAGCCCCGGAATGGCGTGGCGCATCATCTGTGGGAAACGGATACGCCGAAATACCAGCCAGTGGTTCATGCCGTAGGCACGCCCGGCCTCGATCTGGCCGCTGTCCACCGCCAGGAAGGCGCCGCGGAAGGTCTCGCCCATGTAGGCGCCGAAGATCAGCCCGATGGTGATAACCCCGGCGACGAACTCGTTGACGTTGATGAAGATATCCCACCCGAAGCGCTCGTAGAGCTGGTCGGTGACCATGTTGATGCCGATCTGGCCGCCGAAGAACATCAGCATCATCAGTACCAGGTCGGGCACGCCGCGGATGACGGTGGTGTAGACGGTGCCGATGCGATGGGCCAGCCAGTTGCGTGACATCTTGGCGCTGGCCGTCAGCAGGCCCAGCACGATGGCAAGGATCAGCGAAAGCACTGCCAGTTCGATGGTGATCAGGGCCCCTTCCGCGAGACGCGGGCCGTAGCCGTGCAGATCGATCATGGATGTCTCCTCGTCCGGGTCGCCTCAGTGCTTGGGCGCCAGGAACTGCTTGAGTCGTTCGGAGCTCGGGTTGCCCAGGACTTCATCCGGCGGGCCGGCTTCCTCGACTCGCCCCTGATGCAGATAGATCACCTGGGAGGAGACGTCACGGGCGAAGGACATCTCGTGGGTGACCACGATCATGGTGCGGCCCTCTTCGGCGAGGTCGCGCATCACCTTCAGCACGTCGCCGACCAGCTCCGGGTCCAGCGCCGAGGTAGGCTCATCGAAGAGCATCACCTCCGGGTCCATGGCCAGTGCCCGGGCGATGGCGCCACGCTGCTGTTGGCCACCGGACATCTGGGCCGGGTAGTAATCGGCGTGCTCCCCCAGGCCCACCCGTTCGAGCAACTGCCGGGCATGGGCGATAGCCTCCTTCTTCGGCTTGCCGAGCACATGGATCGGGGCCTCGATGACGTTTTCGAGCAGTGTCATGTGGGCCCAGAGATTGAAGCTCTGGAAGACCATGGAGAGCCTGGCGCGCATGCGCACGACCTGCTTCCAGTCGGCCGGTTCGCGGCCGTGCTTCGTCTGCTTGAAGCGGATCTCCTCGCCGTGGACGATCACGTCGCCCTCGTCGGGTTGCTCGAGCAGGTTCATGCAGCGCAGGAAGGTGCTCTTGCCGGAACCTGAGGCGCCGATCAGGGTGATCACATCGCCCTTGTGCGCCTTCAGTGAGAGGCCCTTGAGGACCTCGGTGTCGCCGAAGCGCTTGGTGATGTTGCGCACTTCCAGCGGAATCGGGGTATCGGCCATGGAACGGGCTCCAGATCGTGGGCGGTCCGCCGCATCGATGATCAACCGGCGCGGGCCGGAGATCAAAACCGGGGATCAAAACCGGGAATCAAAAAGAGGGCGATTCTAACAGGCCGGAGGATTTCCGGAAGGAGGCTGCGACCAGCCGGGTACTCTATCGCGGTCCAGGGCGGGGATGGCATGGGGCATGGGGATTCTCCTGGCGATTGTTGTTGTCGATTGCTGTTGTGGGGTGCCGGTGGGGCGGCGTCACTCCGGGGGTGGGCTGGGTACCACCAGCAGCGCCGCCCGGGCGCCGATCTCGACCTCGGCGTTGGGAAAGACGACCGACAGCGGGGTTTCGCCGACCCGGGTCTCGCCGGCGACGGCGTCTTCCGCCAGCCGGGTGCCCGGCAGGAACTCGCTGAAGTTGGGCGTATCGTCGGGAAAGCAGAGCCGGAACGCCTCGCTGTGGCGCAGCAGCTCATGCTCGGCGCGGAAGAACGTCATGGCGCGGGGGTCGCCAGTGGCGGGCTCACGGCCTTCTATAAGTGCTTCGAGCAGCCGGCCCATGGGGGCCAGGGGGGGGAGGTCGTTGTGGCCGAATGGCAGGGCGCGGCCCAGTTCCAGGGTGAAGGCCGCTGCGCCATGGTAGTGCTTCGCGTAGTGCGAGAAGGTCCAGCTGTGGCGGTGCTGGTGCAGCACCGCCTGGATGCCGGCGGCGGCCAGCCAGCGCCACTGCTCGGGGGGCGTGGCTGTCTCGGCGAAGGGCTCGACCACGAAGCGCGGGAAGCGGCTGTCACGGATCGCCGTGTGCAGGTCGTAGTGCAGGCGCTCCCGGCCGGGATGGCGGGCGTAGAAGGCGTCCACCTCGGCCATCAGCGCCCGGGCCCGGTCGGGCTCGTCACCCGCCTCCTCGAGGTCGCGGCGGAACAGCCGGTTGAGGTTGGTGGCGACATAGCGCTCGCCGCGCCGGATCGCCTCGGGGTTGCCCAGGATCACCAGCAGCGGGGCCCCCAGGCGCAGCAGCCCGGCCTCCAGCCGGGCGAGGACCTCGCCCAGCAGCTCCATGGGGGCCGTCTCGTTGCCGTGGATACCGACCGAGAGCACGCAGGCCCTCGCGCCGGCCGAGGGCGCATCCGGCACGAGCTCGAGTACCCCCGGGGCGAGCAGCCGGAAACGCCCCCCGGCGACCCTGCCCTCGGCGTGCGAGGGGGCGCGTCCCTCCAGGCCCTGGTCGAGCCACTCAGCCAGCATGGTCGGGACGGGCGTCGGTGGACTCGAAGATCCGGTCGGCGCTGGCGGCGACGAAGCCCTGGTAGAGCCGGCCGTCGGCATCCGGGTAGCGCCGGGCGAACTCGTAGTAGCAGGTGGGGATCTCCTCGACCCGACCGCCGGAGAAGGTGAAGGGCATGCGATCGGCGAGCGTCGAGGCCTGCTCCAGCAGCACCTCGGGGGAGCCCTTGATGCGACCGCCCGAAGCATTGATGCCCAGTCCCAGCGACTCGACCTTCGCCAGCAGCTTCTCCAGGGTGTCGTGGTGGCGCAGGTGGTTGACGCTGATCGTGAAGTGGTTGGCCCGCAGCCCGATGATCGACAGCCAGGCGGCGTACTCGCTCTCCTCCGCCAGGGTCCGGTATTCCCCCCAGGTCGGCGTCTCCCAGAGCCGGCCTGCCCACATCACCTCGGGCGAGTCGATCCGGGCGGGATCGATCTGGGCCACCAGCTCGTCGATGATCTCCTGGGCACGGGCCGAGAGCTCGCGGCACTTCAACTCCGAGAGGAAGACCCTGGGCTGGTTCTCTCGCGGTGGCAGGTAGCCCCAGGCACGCAGCTTCTTGGCCTCGAAGTCGTAGGGTTCGAGCCGGGTGTAGCCCAGCGCCAGCAGGTGGGGTTCCAGGTCGGCCAGCCGAACGGGTCCGCGGTCGAA
Source organism: Halomonas gemina (assembly GCF_023554995.1). Classification (GTDB taxonomy): domain Bacteria; phylum Pseudomonadota; class Gammaproteobacteria; order Pseudomonadales; family Halomonadaceae; genus Halomonas; species Halomonas gemina. Next base: position 453,082 of record NZ_JAMJPK010000003.1, on the reverse strand, counting down.
GGTGCGGAAGGCCACGTGGTCGTTGACGATGGTCTCGCCATCGGCGACCAGGGCGTCGTGGATGCGGCTCGCCTGGGGCGTCATGGCGGTGTAGTCGTCCCAGAGGCGGGCGAAGAACTGCTCGAGGCTCATCTCGGAAGGCATTTGGACACCTGTTGTCGATGTTGTGGTGACTGCCGACACCATCCCGTCCGTCGCCGGTGGACTCAAGGGCGAGGGTCGGTCGGATGAAAGTGGTGGGGCCCAGGGTGAAAATCCGCGCCCGGCCAGGGGCCGAGACGCGCGCTGTCCCATCGAACCGCGGCGAGGCCGTGACCTTTGCACGATGGGTAACGGAGCCTTGCGCGGCTAGACTGGCGGTGCCGCCTGCCCCAGGAGACTGCCATGACCGACCATGCCCGCCACCTCGATGCCCACTATGATGCGCCTGCCGAACGAGGCGGGCAAAGCCTGACGACGCGACTGCGGGCGGCCTTCCGTGAGGCGGGGCGCGACCCCGACCGCCTCACCCTGGACGAGGTCGCCGGCATCGACCAGCTGCACCTGGGCGGGCGGCGGGCCAGCCGTTCCCTGGCGGCCCTGGGGGGGCTTGCCCCGGGCAGCCGGGTGCTGGATGTGGGCTGCGGCACCGGCGGGGCGAGCCGACTGCTGGCGGAGGAGTTCGGTGCCGAGGTGACGGGCCTGGACATCACCGCGGCCTTCGTCGAGGTGGCCGGCTGGCTGAGCCGCGCCACCGGCCTCGATGACCGGACGCGCTTCCTGTGCGCCGATGCGGCGCACACGCCGCTGGCGGATGGCGCCTTCGATGCGGTGTGGTGCCAGCATGCGCTGATGAACATGCCCGACATCGCCGCGGTGCTCGCCGAGTGGCAGCGACTGCTGGTACCGGGCGGCACGTTGCTGCTGCACGAGGTGGTGGCCGGCGGCGACCCCTCGCCGCTGCGCCTGCCGGTCCCCTGGGCACGCCGCGTCGAGACCAGCCACCTGCGCTCCCGGCACGCCCTGGAGGCTCTGCTGGCAGAGGGTGGCTTCGCCCCGGTGGTGGTGCAGGACGTCACCGAGTCGGCGCTCGCCTGGCGACGCAAGCACAGCCGCCGGGAGGGCGAAGGCGCACCGTCGGGGCCCGCGCTGCCCGGGCCGGCGCTGATCTTCGGTGAGGTCTTCGCGGAGATGGGGCGCAACCTGCGCGACAACCTGGCCGCGGACCGGGTGCGTATCCTCGAGGGCGTATGGCGCAGGGCGTGAAGGTTCGATCAGGTCGATCGATAGCGTCGAGTATCTTCGCTTCCTTTCGTTTCTCCGATCCTGCACTGGAAATCGCCACAGGACGGAACGACGAGAGGAGGCGAGACCCGACGAGCTGGCCGATTGACACCGGCTCCGAGAAACCCGCTACGTGAAGGTCCCGCCCGGCTATCCTCACGGCATAGCCGGGCGGAGCCTTATGGTGCGTGCGGGGGAGAGGGCTTATTGCCCGCGCGGGCCGCGGACCAGGTAGCTGAGCGGATGCAGCACCAGCCAGGTGATCAAGGCAACGCCGAGTGCCGCCGCGATCAGCGCGGCCCAGTCGGTGAGAGTAGCCACCAGGCCGAGCCGGGAGTAGGTCAGCATGGGCAGCCACCACAGGGTCGAAAGCCCCGCCAGCAGGGCAGCGATACCGGCCGGCAGGCAGCGGTAGTCGGTAAGGCGATAGCCGCGCAGGCGGCCGATCAGTTGTGCCAGCACCAGCAGGGCCAGGATCGCCAGGATCAATGGCAGGAAGGGCGGGATGGCATGGGACAGCACCGCGAAGATGCCGGCAAGGGTAAAGTTCATGGCATCTCTCCTCAGACGCGGCCTTCGAGCATGGCGTAGTAGGCGGGCTGCAACATGTAGTCCTTGAGCACCCAGGCTGCCCAGGACTCCTCCTTCGGGTCGATGAACGAGAAGGAGGGCATGAAGGCCATGTCGTTGTCGTAGCCGAACTCCACCAGCATCGCCGTGCCAATATCGGTGATCAGCGGGCAGGAGGTATAGCCGTTATGGCGGGCGGGCAGCGGCTTATCCTCCAGGAAGGCAGCGATGTTCTCCTCGACCACCGGGGCCTGGGCCTTGACGCTGGCGGCCGTCTTGTTGATCGGCGCGCCGATCACGTCACCAATGCCGAACACCTCCGGATAGCGGTTGTGCTGCATGGTGTAGATGTCGGTATCCAGCCACTCGCCGGCGAAGGCGCCCTCCTTCGCGATCAGATCGCTGGCCTTGACGAAGTCTGGCGCGCTCATCGGTGGCACCACGTGGATAAAGTCATAGTCGCGGGTTTCCGTGTTGCCGTCGCGCCCGGTGAATTCGGCCTGGCGGGCCTGCGGATCGATGGCGGAAAGGTACTGGCCGTGGTGGCGAGCGATGTTGTCGCGATCGAAGCGCTGCTTGAGAAAGTCGTTGATCCAGGGCTGGCTGAACATGCCGTCGCTGGGAGTGAAGTAATCCAGGGCGAAGTCGTCCCGATTACCGGTTATCTTGATGCGCGACTGGGTGGTGAAGGCCATCTTGATGGGCGCCCCGGCGCACTTGATGGCCGTCTGGGGATTGGTGAAGAGCCCCTGGCCGCCGCCGATGGCCAGCCATTTGTCGATGGCATCGCTGGTGCGGGCCGCTTCTTGTGGGCCGGCATAGACGCTGCCGATGCCGTGGTTGCCGATCAGGTCCGTCGACATGCCCTCGATCCGGTGATAGTTGAGCTGCAGGCCCGTGGCGACCACCAGGATGTCATACGTCAGGGTGCTGGCATCTGCCAGGGTGATGCGGCGCTCATCCGCATCGACGCCGACGGCGGGCTGGCGGATCCAGTCGATGCCGCGGGGCATGAAGTCGGCATTGAGTCGCAGGGTTCTGTCGGGCTGCCAGACGCCGGAGGCGACCAGGGTCCAGCCCGGCTGGTAGTGGTGGGTCTCGCGGGGCTCCACCACGGTAATGCGGGCGCCGGAGAGGCGCATGGCCAGGCGATTGGCCATGGACATCCCGGCGGCACCACCGCCGAGGATGACGATTCGGGCACGGGTGGAGACGGTGTTGGCCTGCAGGCCGGAAAGTGGCATCAGGGCGGCGGCGCCGGCTCCGATGCTCAGCTTGAGCAGCTGGCGGCGATCCAGGCGGGGGGATTCGAGGGGGGGTGTCATGTCAGGACTCCTGCGCAAGGGGGTGACAGCCTTGCCAAATCCTTATGGCTATAAGTTTATAACCTATATTTATTTCTCGTGTACATCCTCCCTTGGCATGCGGTAGCTTGACGCAAGTCAGGATTCCGACCCCTTTCCTGCATGCGATGATCACCGGCCGGGAGGAGGGGCTCGACGAGGAGATGATCGAGCGCCGCTCCCGGGGGATGCCGGGCGCAGGAACGACGACGGCCACCGCTGGGGCGGTGGCCGTCGTGCATCATGACAGTGGGCTCGGTCAGCCGGCGATGCGCTCGGCGATGGCACGGCCCAGGGCCTCGGTGGTGCCCTGGCCGCCGACATCCGGCGTCAGCACCGCCTTGTCACCCTCGGCGAGCACCGCCTCGAAGGCATCGACGATGGCCTGGCCGGCCGCCGGGTGGCCCAGGTGCTCGAGCATCATGGCGGCGGACCAGACCTGACCGATGGGGTTGGCGATACCCTTGCCGGCGATGTCCGGGGCGCTGCCGTGGACCGGCTCGAAGAGGCTCGGGAAGTGGCCGTCCGGGTTGATGTTGGCCGAGGGGGCGACGCCGATGGTGCCGGTACAGGCCGGGCCCAGATCGGAGAGGATGTCGCCGAATAGGTTGCTGGCCACCACCACGTCGAACCAGTCGGGGTGCATCACGAAGTTGGCGGCGAGGATGTCGATATGGAACTGGTCCACCGACACTTCGGGGTAGTGCGCCCCCATCGCCTTCACGCGCTCGTCCCACCAGGGCATGGTGATGGCGATGCCGTTGGACTTGGTGGCCGAGGTGAGCTTCTTGCGAGGGCGGCTTTGGGCCAGCTCATAGGCGTACTTCAGCACCCGGTCGACCCCGGTGCGGGTCATTACCGTCTCCTGGATCACCACCTCGCGCTCGGTGCCCTCGAACATCTTGCCGCCGACGCTGGAGTACTCGCCCTCGGTGTTCTCGCGCACCACGTAGAAGTCGATATCGCCGGGTTCACGATCCGCCAGGGGGCTCTTCACGCCCGGCAGAAGCTTGCAGGGGCGCAGGTTGACGTACTGGTCGAAGCGGCGACGGAACTGCAGCAGCGACCCCCATAGGGAGATATGGTCGGGGACCGTCTCTGGCCAGCCCACAGCACCGTAGAAGATGGCATCGGCGTCCTTGAGCTGCTCGAACCAGTCGTCGGGCAGCATCTGGCCGTGCTCGGCGTAGTAGTCGCAGCTGGCGAAGTCGAAATGCTCGAGCTCCAGGTCGATGCCGAAGCGCGCGGCGGCGGCCTCGAGGGCGCGAAGCCCCTCGGGCATCACCTCCTTGCCGATGCCGTCTCCGGGAATGACGGCGATGCGATGGGTCATGGAATGCCTCCTGGGGGTGCATGGGTCGTGCCTGCCAGTCTAGTCCTGCACGGAGGAAAGATAATCGAGGTATTATTCAACTCATTGTTGAACGGGAGTGGAGAATGGCATGACGTCCCTCGATGACCTGGCGTTCTTCCGCCGCCTGGCTCATGCCGGCAGCCTCACCGCCACCGCCCGCGAACTGGGCCTGTCGCTGTCGGCGGTGAGCAAGCGCCTCAAGCAGCTCGAGGCCCGGCTGGGCGTGGAGCTGGCCAGCCGCACCACCCGGCGCCTGGCCCTGACCGCCGAGGGAGAGCGCTACCTGGCGCGGGGCGGGATGATCCTCGAGGAGCTCAGCGAGCTCGAGGAGTCCCTCGGCGAGCATCGTGCCGAGCTCTCCGGTCCGCTGCGGGTCAATGCCACCTTCGGCTTCGGCCGTCGCCACGTGGCCCCGCTGCTCTCGGCCTTCTGCCGGGACCATCCCGGCATCGAGGCGAGCCTGGAGCTCTCCGGCTTCCCGCTGAGCCTGGGCGACCAGGCCTTCGATATCGGCATCCGCGTGGGCGAGCCGCCGGACTCCCGGCTGGTGGCCCGCCGGATACTGGCCAACCGCCGTGTGCTCTGTGCCGCCCCTGCCCGGGTGGCGTCCCTGCCGCCCCTGTGCTCGCCGGCCGACCTCTCGGGGCAGGCGTGCCTGCTGCTGCGCGAGAACGACAGCGACTTCGCCGTGTGGCGCTTCCAGCGCCGCGACGACCCCACGGTGGAGCAGGCGGTGAAGGTGGCCGGCCCGCTGGCCAGCAACGACGGCGAGGTGATCATGCGGCTGGCGCTGGACGGGCACGGTATCGCGCTGCGTTCCTGGTGGGACGTGCACGACCACCTGGCCCGCGGTCGCCTGGTCGAACTGCTGCCCGACTGGCAGGGCGTGCGTGCCGATTTCCATGCGGTCTACCGCCAGCACCGGCATGTACCGGCGCGCATCCGCGCCTTCGTCACCTATCTTGAACAGGAGATGGCCAGCCGCGTGCCTACCCGGCAGAATGTCGCCACCGCCAGTCGAGGAGCCCTGTTTCCGTGAATGTGCTGATGTTCACCAATACCTACCTGCCCATCGTCGGCGGGGTCAGCGAATCGGTGCAGCGGCTCAAGCGCCAGCTGCAGGCCGCCGGCCACCGGGTGCTGGTGGTGGCGCCGCGCCTGCAGGGGCAGCCCCGCGAGGAAGACGATGTGGTACGGGTGGCGGCGGTGCAGCACTTCAACGGCAGCGACTTCTCGCTGCCGGTACCGATCCCCGGCCAGCTCCACGAGGCGATCGAGGCCTTCGATCCCGACATCGTGCATGCCCACCACCCCTTCCTGCTCGGTGATACGGCCGCCCGGGCGGCGGAGACCTATGGCCTGCCCCTGGTCTTCACCCATCACACCCTCTACGAGCACTACACCCACTACGTGCCCGGCGACTCGCCGCGCATGCAGCGCTTCGCGGTGGCGCTCGCCACCCAGTACACCTGGCTGTGCGACGAGGTGATCGCGCCCAGCGAGAGCATCCGTGACCTGCTGCGCCGGCGCGAGGCCAATCCCCGCATCAGCGTGGTGCCGAGCGGCGTGGATACCGCGCGATTTGCCCTTGGCGATGGCCGGGACTGGCGCGGGCGACTGGGCATTCCTGATGGGGCCTACGTGATCGGCCACCTGGGGCGCCTGGCGCTGGAGAAGAACCTGGCGTTCCTGTCCGAGGCGGTAGCCGAGGCGCTGGTGGGCGAACCCGGGGCCCACTTCCTGGTGGTGGGCGAGGGCGAGGCCCGCCGCGATATCCAGGCACTGGCCGAGGCCCGGGGCGTGGCGGGACGCCTGCACTTCACCGGCCGCCTGCAGGGCCAGTCGCTGATCGATGCCTACCACGCCATGGACGTCTTCGCCTTCGCCTCCCACAGCGAGACCCAGGGCATGGTGGTGGCCGAGGCCATGGCCGCCGGCCTGCCGGTGGTGGCCATCGATGCCCCCGGGGTGCGCGAGGTGGTGGCCGATGGCCGCAACGGGCGGCTGCTCGCCGGGGACGACGTGGATGCCATGGCCGAGGCGCTGGTCGCCCTGGCGGATCCCGGTGTCCGCCTGCCGCTGGCCGAGGCCGCCCTCGAGACCGCCGCCGACTATGACGAGGGGCACTGCGCCGAGCGCTGCCTGGCGGTCTATCGCCTCGCCATCGCCCGCGGTGGCCCCTTCACGCATGCCGACGAGGGCGGCTGGGAGCGGGTGCGCCACCGGCTGGGGGCCGAGTGGCAGATGCTACGCCATCGTGGCCGCCTGTTGCGCCACCTGGTGCAGGAGGAGTGGGAGCAGGATCGCCCCACCTGGTGGCCCGGCCACCGGGCGCAGGACGAGAGCGAGCTGCCGCCGAAATAGCCCTGTCAGCGGGCGCCTTTGCTGCTGGGAAAGCGACAGCAGACGGGCCGGGCCGGCCTATGGCCGGTCGTGTCAGGCCTCGCGCGCCAGCACCCGCAGTCGCGACTCGAGCATGTCGCGGTCGAGATAGGTGCCCTGCAGGTGGCGCCGCCCGCTGTCGGGGTCGAAGGCACCGCGACCATGAAGGACGCGGCGGTTATCGAAGGCGACCATCTCGCCCGGGGCCAGGCTGAACTCGAGCCGGTGGCGAGGCTCGTGCAGCAGCGCCCAGAAGCGATGGTAGGCGGCGTACCAGGCCTCGAGGGTCTCCGCCGGCAGGCGCAGGGTGTCGCGGATCCAGTTGTTGAAGCGCACCTCCACCACGCGCCCCTCGGCGTCGCAGGCGAGGATCGGCGCGCGCACGGCGATGTCCTGTTCCTCGTCCTGGAAGCGGAAGTCGATAGGCGTCTCGCTGAGCAGGCGAAAGGCCTCCGGGTCCTCGCGGCGCAGGGCCTCGGCGACCCGGTAGCCGTCGGCGAACAGCGACTCGCCGCCCTCGGCGTCGTTCTCCAGGCAGTAGAGCAGCTGGATGTCCGGCGGCTGGCGCCAGTTGGGCAGGTCGGTGTGCAGCGCCAGGCCGATGGCGGTGTAGGCGGCATTGTTGGGGTTGGGCTTGGAGCGCACATCGAAGCGGGCGCCGAAGTTGGTCGGGCGCAGCGGGCCGATGCGCGTGGCGAGCCGGCTGACCTCCTCGTCGGCCAGCGGGCCTTGTTCGAGAAGCACCAGGCCATCGCGCAACAGGGCCTCGAGCCAGGCCCGCTCGCCCTCGACATGGCCGGTAAAGTCGGCGTGGTCGACCCGCTCGGGTCGAAAGCCCTCGGGCCAGGGACGCGGGGCGGGTAGCGCCGCGGGCGCCTCGACGCCGGGGCGCCGCTGATGCAGCCAGCCGCCGTCGAAGCGGCTCTGGTGGCCATCCTGCCACGCCAGGTGCAGGTGGCCGGCCTCGACGCGGGCTTCACGGAGGCGGGCGATGGCGGCCAGCGGCAGGACGAGCCGCTCGCGGGTCTGGGCATGGCGGCAGGCGTCGCAGGCGCAGTGGTCGCGCAGCCACAGCCAGGGCAGGCGGGCCTGCTCGCCGTCTTCCCAGGCCAACGTGATCCCCGCCTCGTCGGGCCGGCCGTCGCGCAGCCGCGGCGCCTCGGCGTAGGGGGCCAGTTCGTGCATTTCCAGCGGCTTTGCGGTGGCGGCGTGGGGGGCAGCGGCGTCCATCCAGTTCTCCTCGGGAATGTCCATTGCGGTGTCGGGGAGCCCCGAGGGTGACGACTGGCCGGTCGGCTGACAAACGATTAATCTGGCCCCTATGACCAAGCACAGCTTATGGATGGCTATTTCATGAGTGCCCTGCCTCCGCTGACCTGGCTGCAGGCCTTCGAGGCGGCCGCGCGCACCCTGAGCTTCACGGCCGCCGGTCGCGAGTTGGGGGTGACCCAGGCGGCCATCAGCCAGCGCATCCGCCTGCTCGAGGACCGCCTGGGGCAGAAGCTCTTCGTGCGTCACCCGCGCAGCCTCTCGCTCACGCCGGCGGGCCAGGCCTGGCTGCCCAGCATCCACGAGGGGTTCGCGCGCATCGGCGAAGGCACCCGCGAGGTCTTCGGCAGTGCACCGGCACGCTCGGTCACGCTGCGCACCACGCCGGTCATCCAGCAGAACTGGCTGGCGTCCCGGCTGCTGGCCTTCCATCGTGCCCATCCGGCGATCGCCGTGCGTCTGGTCAGCGCCATCTGGTCTGACGAGTTCGGCCCCGAGGGGGCGGATATCGAGATTCGCTACGGGCGCGGTGGCTGGTCGGGCATGGAGGCGCTGTCGCTGGGCGAGGAGAGCCTGCTGCCAGTCTGTGCCCCGGCGGTCGCGAAAGGGTTGGGCGAGCCGGCCGACCTGGCGGGCGTGACCCTGCTGCATGCGGCAGGCTTCGCCGTGGGCTGGCCGAGCTGGCTGGAGCGCGCCGGGGTGGCGGGGCTCGACCAGCGCTCCCCGGCGCTGACCTGCGACAACCAGGTCATGACCTTGGCCCTGGCCCGCCTGGGCGGTGGGGTGGCGCTGATCCACCGCCGCCTGCTCGAGAGCCGTGATGACCTGGTTGCGCCGTTCGAGCTTGCCGTGCCCAGCGACGAGAGCTTCTGGCTGGTGCGCCCGGCCCGCGGCCAGCGTCAGGAGGAGGCGTCGCTGCTGTGGTCGTGGCTCTGCCGCGAAGTGGATGCCGACCCGGGGTGAGCCGCCGAGGCCGGGGGGCAGCGCGCCAGAGTATCCTGGCGGAAGTAGCGCACCAGCAGCGCATAGAGCGCGGGATAGGCGGCGTGCAGCACGTCCGGGGCGGTGAAGAAGTGCTCGCAGCAGACCGCGAAGCACTCGCCGGGGTGGGTCGCCGCATAGTCGTCGATGGGCGTCGGCTCGCCGTGCGCCAGCCGCGACTGCAGGTCCTCCCAGACGCCCATGAAGACCCGGTGCCACTCCTTCGGGTCGATCTCCCGGGGCAGGGGCGGGAAGCCGTCGACATCCAGGGAGTTGCCCAGGTCGAGCTTGTGGGCCAGCTCGTGGATCAGCACGTTGAAACCCGAGAAGTCGCCGCTCTCCATCAGGTCGGGAAAGGAGACCACCACCGGCCCCTGGGAGGAGGTCTCGCCGGCGCGCTCGTCGACGTACTCGTGGACCACGCCGGCCTCGTCCATCTCCTCCACCCGGCGCTGGAAGGCCTCCGGCAGGATCAGGATCTCATGGACGTTGGCGAAGGCCTCGCGGTGCTCGTCCTCCTCCCAGCCCAGCGTCATCAGGCAGGCCTGGGCCGCCAGCGCCAGCCGGGCAGGGTCGTCGAAGGTCACGGCGCCGGCGAGGTCCGGATGCAGGCTCAGGCGCTTGGCATGCACGAACTGCCAGGCGCGATGGCCGAGCCGCTCGGCCTGGTCGTCGGGCAGGGCGGCGAGCAGCGCCACGCGCTCCCGGGCCTCGCGCCACAGCGCCTCGGGAAAGGGGTGGCGCTCCTCGAAGCGCCGGCTTCCCAGGCGCAGCAGCCGGCCGAGCATGGCCTCAGCTCTCCTCCAGGTTGCCCCCGGGAGGCCGGCCCCCGGACTTCCAGGACCAGTCTCGCCAGCGCAGGTCGAAGAGGTCCTTGCGGCGGTCCTTGAGGTTGGTCACCGAGCCCTCGGCCCGCACCACGGTCAGCCGGGTCAGGTCGAGGTCCGAGAACATGATCATCTCGGTATTGGGCGTGGTCTCGGAGAGCACGGCGTCGTGGGGGAAGGCGAAGTCCGAGGGCGAGAAGACCGACGACTGGGCATACTGGATCTCCATGTTCTCGACGGAGGGCACGTTGCCGACGCTGCCGCACAGCACCACGTAGCACTCGTTCTCGATGGCCCGTGCCTGGGCGCAGTGGCGCACCCGCAGGTAGCCGTTCTTGGTGTCGGTCCAGAAGGGCACGAAGAGGATGTCCATCTCCTGGTCGGCGAGCAGGCGCGAGAGCTCGGGAAACTCCACGTCATAGCAGATCTGGATGCCTACCCGGCCGGCGTCGGTCTCGAAGACCAGCAGTTCGTCACCGCCCTCGATCACCCAGTCGCGGCGCTCCTGGGGCGTGATATGCAGCTTGGCCTGGCGATCGATCTCGCCGTCACGATGGCAGAGATAGCTGACGTTATAGAGCCGGTCGTCCTCGCCCACCTCGATCATCGAACCGGCGACGATGTTGATGTTGTAGGAGACCGCCATGCGCGACAGCTCGGTCTTGAACTGCTCGGTGAAGCCGGCCAGGAAGCGGATGGCGGCCATCTGGTCCTGCTGGGCGGCGCGGTCCTGCAGCCCCATCAGCGGCGCATTGAAGAGTTCGGGGAAGACCGCGAAGTCGCTCTGGTAGTCGGCCAGGGCGTCGACGAAGTACTCCACCTGCTGCAGCACCGCTTCCACCGAGTCGATCTCGCGCATCTGCCACTGCACGGCGCCGACCCGTACCTGGGTGGGGCGGTTCTCCAGCACCCGTTCCGCCGGCTCGAAGAGGATGTTGTTCCACTCCAGCAGGGTGGCATAGCCCTGGGACTTCTCGTCCTCCGGCAGGTACTTGCGCAGCAGGCGCTTGACCTGGAAGTCGTTGGCCAGCTGGAAGGAGAGGATGGGGTCGTGGATCTCCTTGCGGGCGACCTTGTCGAGGTACTCGGCCGGTGAGAGCTCCTGGGCGTGCTCGTGGTACTGGGGGATACGCCCGCCGGCCAGTATCGCCCGCAGGTTCATCGAGCGGCACAGCTCCTTGCGCGCCTCGTAGAGGCGCCGGCCCAGCCGGTAGCCGCGATAGTCCGGGTGGATCAGCACGTCGAGCCCGTACATGGCGTCGCCATCGGGGTCGTTGAGGATGGTCTCGCGCTTGCCGATCAGGTCGTCGTAGCGGTGGGGGTTTGAGAAGGTGTCGTAGTCCACCAGCGCCGTCAGGGCCACGCCGACGATGGTCTCGTCATCCTCGATGACGATCTGCCCGTCGGGGAACTCCTTGATCAGCTTGTCGATGGTGGGCCTGGGCCAGGCGCCGCCGATGTCGTCGTAGACCCGGTCCATCAGCGCCTGGAGCTGCGGGTAGTCGTCCGGGGTCAGGTTGCGCAGGTTGAGATGCAGGTCATCGAGGGACATGGCGCGTCCTTCCTTCGGGTCAGGGGGGGGGAGTCTCGCCGCAGTCTACCATGCTCAGCGCGGCCCCCGGTCGAGGCGCGTCGCCCGCGCAGGGAGCCTTCCCAGCGGCCGGGTGAGGGTCTGGGCCATGATGACCCCCGCCAGTACCAGGGCCCCGCCGGTCAGGTGGAACAGCGCGATCCGCTCGCCGAGGAAGACCATGGCGATCAGGGCGCTGAACACCGGCATCAGGTTGATGAAGATGCTGGCCTGGCTGGCGCCGATCTGGCGGATGGCCCGCATCCACAGGAAGGTGGTGATGATCGAGGCGGGGATGCCCGCATAGAGGATCAGCCAGACGTTGTGGCCATCCACGGGCGTCATGGGGCCGACCAGGTAGCCGGGCAGCAGGAAGAGGGTGGCGAAGGCCGCCTGGAGGTAGAGCACCACCCAGGGCGGCATGTCCAGGGGCCAGCGCTTGAGCATCACCCCGTAGAGGGCATAGCAGGTGGCGGCTACCACCATCAGCAGGTCACCGAGGGCCACCTCCAGCTCGAGCAGCGACCGCGGGTCGCCGTGCCCCAGCAGGACCGACACCCCGGCCAGCGCCAGCGCCCCGCCCAGGGTGCCGCCGAGGCTGGGCGGCTCGCGCAGGATCAGCGCACTGAGCAGCACGGTCAGCAGCGGCACCATGGCGGCCAGGATGCCCATGTTGGTAGCGCTGGTGGTCTCGGCGGCCACATAGGCCAGCCCCTGCCACATGGCCATGCCCAGCAGTCCCAGCAGGGCGAGCTTCGGCCACTGGCGGCGGATGGCGTCGCGATGGCGCCAGGCCACGGGCAGCACGAAGGGGGTCAGCACCGCCAGCGCCAGCACCCAGCGCAGGAAGGCGATGCTGCTCGGCGCGATGCTGCCCACGGTGAGTTGGTTGATGGTCATGTTGCCTGACCAGATCAGTACGGCGCCCAGCGGGGGCAGGAAGTAGAGCAGCGGCATGGCATCCTCGGCATGTCGAATCAGGGCCTCATGCTGCCAGAGGCTTGAAAGAGGCGCATAGTAATTTGATGATCCCTGACATCCCATCAACAGAGGACGTCTTTCATGAGTGATCCGAGCGACCCGAGTGACCCGAGCGAGACGTCATCGCACGCCGCGACCAGCGAGATGGAGACGGATTACGTCGTCGGCCAGGACAATATCGAGGGGCAGCTGGGGCCCTTCGGCTTCGATATCCACAACCGGGTCTTCGTGGTATCGGCGCTTGCGGCTGTCGTCTTCATCATCCTCACCCTGCTGTTTCCAGAGCGAGCCGGGAGCACCTTCCAGTCCATCGTCGGCTTCTCGACCGGCAGGCTGGACTGGTATTTCATGATCGTGGTGGACTTCTTCATCCTGTTCTGCGTGGCGCTGATCTTCCTGCCCTATGGGAAGATCCGGCTGGGCGGCCCCGATGCCCGGCCGGATTACGGCTATCTCTCCTGGTTCTCGATGCTATTTGCCGCCGGCATCGGGATCGGGCTGCTGTTCTTCGGTGTGCTCGAGCCGGTCTATCATGCCAATGTCTCACTGCCACTCGGTATTTCCTCGCCCTTCGGATCCGACGGGGTGCTGAATCCGGAAGCCATTCCTGAAGCGACGGCCCTGGGCCTGGCCGGCACCTATCTGCATTGGGGCATCCACGGCTGGGCCGTCTATGTGGTGATGGCGCTGGCGCTGTCCATCTTCACTTACAACAAGGGACTACCCTTCTCCATCCGCTCGGCGTTCTTTCCGATCCTCGGCGATCGCGTCTGGGGCTGGTGGGGCCATGCCATCGATATCCTGGCGGTGTTTTCCACCCTGTTCGGCCTGGCAACCTCCCTGGGCCTCGGTGCTCAGCAGGCCAATGCGGGGATGAATTTCGTCTTTGGCCTGGAGGTCAGTGCCGCCACACAGGTCATCATCATCATCCTGGTGACGGCGGTGGCGCTGGTGTCCGTCTGGCGTGGGCTCGACGGCGGCGTGAAGAAGCTCTCCGAGCTCAACATGATCCTGGCCGTGCTGTTCTTCTTCTTCGTGCTGTTCGCCGGCCCGACCCTGGTGGCCCTGAGCGGGTTCTGGACGGGGCTCACGACCTATGTGACGGACTTCGTCGCACTGTCGGCGCCGTTCGGGCGCGATGATGATGCCTATCGCCAGGCCTGGACGATCTTCTACTGGGCGTGGTGGATCAGCTGGGCACCCTTCGTCGGCATGTTCATCGCCCGGGTCTCGCGCGGCCGCACCATCCGCGAGTTCGTGACCTGTGTGCTGATCATTCCCAGCCTGTTCATCTTCATCTGGATGGGCGTCGTCGGCTCCACCGCGCTGGACCAGCTGTATGCCAATCCGGGCGCCAGCCTGGTCAAGGAGTACGTGATCGACAACTACAGCCCAGAGCTGTCGCTTTTCGGCATGCTCAACGAGCTGCCGCTGACCGGCCTGATGTCGACCATCGCCATCGTGCTGGCGCTGATCTTCTTCGTTACCTCGTCGGATTCCGGCTCCCTGGTGATCGATACCATTACCGCCGGCGGCAAGGTCGATGCGCCCAGGACCCAGCGGATGTTCTGGGCGACGGTGGAGGGGCTGGTTGCCATCGTGCTGCTGCTCGGCGGTGGCCTCTCGGCGCTACAGGCCGGGGTGACGGCCACGGCGATCCCGTTCTCCATCGTGATGCTGGTGATGTGCTACACCATCATCAAGGCGCTGAATGGCGAGCTACGCCGCGAGGGCTCGCCATGAAGCTCCCTCGGCCTTGCCGAGCTTGTGGTCGCGCTGCCTGGTGGTGAGCTGCGACTGGTCCGGCAAGGCCAGGGTGTGCAGTGAGGTGCAGGCGAGGGCGATTGCCGTGACGAGATCCCACTTGTGATCCCGGCAAATTACCGCTTAGCTCAAGGGGCGGCATGACACGACACTCTGGCCACTTGCAAGGAGTCTGCAAATGAACAAGTTGCTGGCCATACTGGCCCTTATCCTGCTGGCGACGACGGCAGTCGCCCAGGAGTCCTCGGGATCGTCGGGTAGCGAGAACGGCTCGGCTGCAGCCGACGAGCGAATGGAGGAGCATCTCGAGAAGGCCGACTCAAACGAGCAGGGCACTACGGAGGCGCCGGGAGGCGGGGCCGAGCCCACGGAGAACTGGTTCGGTTGCCCCCCTGCTGAAGGGGACAAGGAGGAAGGCGATCAGCAGGAGGAGTGTGAAAAGCAGCGTAATGAAACGGACGACGAGGAAGGTGCGTCCTGAGTGACAGTGCTCTTCCGAGCGCAAGCGGGAGTACGTCAGCGCAGCTGGCTGTCCTTGCTGCCGCGGCGATTGTAGCCGCTGTGCCCCGAGGGGCGCTTGTCGCGCTCGGCCTGGCAGGTGATGCAGAAGCGCACCCCCCTGATCGCCTCGCGGCGCGCCTGAGGAATCGGCTCCCCGCACTCCGTGCAGTGCTGGGCGCTCTCGCCGCCCGGTAGCTGGCGGCGCGAACGCGCCAGTGCATCCTCGACGGTGCTGTCGATCTGCTCCTGGACGGCACCATCCCTCGACCACCCTCCTGCCATGATTGTCTCCTGCGGCGCCTGTCGCGCCGTCATGTCCGGGTTCCGCCTCAGTCTGGACCATTCATCCGGCCTTCGCTCTGCATCGCCCTCGAGGGGCAACCCATGAGCAAGCAGGCCCCGTAATGGCGGGGCCTGGAACGACGCAGGGCGTGAGGCGATCAGCCGATGGCGGCGACGCCGGCCTTGGCGACCTGGACGTCCTGGTCGGGCTTGACCCCGGAGATGCCGACGCTGCCGGCCACCTGGCCATCGACGAGCACCGGTACGCCGCCGGCCAGCAGGGCCTGCATGGGGGCCGTCACGAAGGCGGTCCGACCATTGTTGATCATGTCCTCGAAGACCTGGGTCTCCTTGCGCCCGATGGCGGCGTTGCGCGCCTTCTCGGTGGCGACGTCGGCGCTGAAGGGCGGGGCGCCGTCGAGGCGGCGCAGGCCGAGCAGGTGGCCGCCATCGTCGGCCACGGCCACGGTCACGGCCCAGTCGTTGGCCTGGGCTTCCTGCTGGGCGGCGTCAAGGATGGCGTTGACGTCATCCAGGGTCAGTACGGGCTTGGTCTGCATGGGGTTCTCCTTAGGGGGTTAGTGCCTAGTCGACGATCTCGATCCAGTGCCGGACCGGGGTGCGATTGGCCCCGGCCAGGTGGGTCTGGCAGCTGAATGGTTGAGCGCGGTGACGATCATTCATGTCAGTGCCTCGTCGACGATCTCGATCCAGTGCCGGACCGGGGTGCGGTTGGCCCCGGCAAGGTGGGTCTGGCAGCTGAATGGTTGAGCGCGGTGACGATCATTCATGTCAGTGCCTCGTCGACGATCTCGATCCAGTGCCGGACCGGGGTGCGATTGGCCCCGGCAAGGTGGGTCTGGCAGCCGATATTGGCGGTGACGATCACCTCCGGGTTGCCGGCCTCGAGGTTGTCGAGCTTGTTGTCGCGCAGCTGGGTGGCGAGTTCCGGCTGGGTGATGGAATAGGTGCCCGCCGAGCCGCAGCAGAGGTGGGCATCCTGCACCGGGGTGAGGGCGAAGCCGAGCCGGCCGAGCACCTGGTCCACGGCGCCGCCGAGCTTCTGGGCGTGCTGCAGGGTGCAGGGGCAGTGGAAGGCGAGCCGGCGGCGCTCCTTCACCTCCAGCGTGGCGAGGTCCTCGTCGCGCAGCACCTCCACCAGGTCCCTGGCGAGCGCGCTGATGCGTTCGGCCTTGTGCGCATAGTCGGGGTCGTCGGCGAGCATCTCGCCATACTCCTTGACGAAGGCGCCGCAGCCGCTGGCGGTCTGCACGATGGCTTCGCAGCCGGCCTCCACGTGGGGCCACCAGGCGTCGATGTTGGCGCGAATGCGGGCGCGGCCGTCATCCTGGGCATTGAGGTGGAAGTCGATGGCGCCGCAGCAGCCGGCCTCGGGGGCCGGGGTCAGGCCGATCCCCAGGCGATCCAGTACCCGGGCGGTGGCGGCATTGGTGTTGGGCGAGAGCCCGGGCTGCACGCAGCCCTCGAGGATCAGCATCTGGCGCGCGTGGCGCCTGCCCTCGGGGCGGGTCCCCGCATCCACCGGGGTCGGGGGCATCTTATCCCGGAGGGCGCCGGGGACCAGCGGCCGAAAGGTCTGGCCCAGCTTGAGCAGCGCCTTGAAGCGCCCGGGCTCCACCAGCGCCTTGCGCAGCCCGTAGCGCAGAGCGCGGTCGGCGGGCCTGCGCGGCACCCGACGCTCGATCTCGGCACGGCCGATGTCGAGGAGCTTGTGGTACTCCACCCCGGAGGGGCAGGTGGTCTCGCAGTTGCGACAGGTGAGGCAGCGGTCGAGGTGCAGCCGAGTCTCCTCGGTGACCTGGGTGTCGTCCTCCGGGCTCTCGAGCATCTCCTTCATCAGGTAGATGCGCCCGCGGGGACCGTCGCGCTCATCGCCGAGCAGCTGGTAGGTGGGGCAGGTGGCATTGCAGAAGCCGCAGTGCACGCAGCTGCGCAGGACGCGGTCGGCCTCGCGGATATGGGGCTTCTTGAGGTCTTCCTCGGTAAAGTGCGTCTGCATCTCAGAGCTCCGCGTAGAGTCGGCCCGGGTTGAAGATGCCCTTCGGGTCCAGCTGGGCCTTCAGGTTTCGATGGTACTTCGCCACCACCGGTTCCAGCGGCATGAAGGGGTCGGCCTGGCCCGGCCCCTCGCGGGTGCCCAGGCAGGTGGCGTGGCCGCCGGCACGGGCGCAGGCCTCGCGGAGGGTGTCGGCGTCCAGGTCGCTGCGCAGCCAGCGCTGGGTGCCGGCCCAGTCGTGGAGCAGGTCCGCTTCCTCGACGCCGGCAAGCGCCAGCGAGGGCGTGTTGTGGGGCAGCGAGAGGCGCCACAGGGCGCGGGTGTCATCGCGGGAGAAGAAGTCCAGCGTCTGCTCGCGAAGCGCCGTCCAGAACGCCGCGTCCAGGTCGTCGCCGCCCAGGCGCTCGCGGGTGGCGGCGACCGAGCTGGGCCCGCCCTCCAGGCGCAGGTGCAGGGCGCCGGCGTGCCAGGCGGCGGCGGTGATGGGCAGCGGTTGGCGCCCCCACTCGGCGAGCCTCGCCTGGGCGTCGGCCAGCGGCATCTCGAGGCGCAGGCTGTGGCTGGCGCCGGGCCTGGGCAGCACCTTGAGCGAGACCTCGGTGACCAGCCCCAGGGTCCCCTGGGCGCCGACCATCAGCCGCGACAGGTCGTAGCCGGCGACGTTCTTCATCACCTCGCCGCCGAAGCGCTGCTGGTGTCCCTCGTGGGTGATCACCCGGGTGCCCAGCACGAAGTCGCGCACGCTTCCGGCCCAGGGCCGGCGGGGGCCGGAGAGGCCGGTGGCGACCATGCCGCCCACGGTGGCATCCGCGCCGAAGTGGGGCGGCTCGCAGCCGAGCATCTGGCCGTTGTCGGCCAGTGTGGCCTCGAGCTCGGCCAGCGGCGTGCCGCTGCGTACCGAGACGATCAGCTCCACCGGGTCGTAGTAGGTGATCCCGCGGTGCTCGCGGGTGGAGAGTGTCTCGCCGTCGACGGGGCGGCCGTAGAAGGCCTTGGTATCACCGCCGGCGATGCGCAGCGGGCTGCCCTCGGCCGTGGCCCGGCAAACGCGTTCGGCGAGCGCCTCGCTGATGTCCTGGTCGGTCGATTGGGGTCGTGTCTCCACCATGGGGAATCCTCAGAATCGGGGCAGCTCGGGGTGCGGGAGCTCGTTGTTGTGCACGTGCATGGCACCGAACTCGGCGCAGCGGGCGAGCGTGGGGATGTTCTTGCCCGGGTTGAGCAGGCGGTCGGGGTCGAAAGCCGCCTTGACTGCATGGAAGGTGGCCAGCTCGCCCGGGTTGAACTGGGCGCACATCTGGTTGATCTTCTCGCGGCCCACGCCGTGCTCGCCGGTGATCGAGCCGCCGACCTCGACGCACAGCTCGAGAATCTTGCCGCCGAGCTCCTCGGCCTGCTCCAGCTCGCCGGGGCGGTTGGCATCGAAGAGGATCAGCGGGTGCATGTTGCCGTCGCCGGCGTGGAAGACGTTGGCGACCCGCAGGCCATATTCCTCTGAGAAGTCGGCGATGCCCTTCAGCACCCGCGGCAGCTCGCGGCGCGGGATGGTACCGTCCATGCAGTAGTAGTCCGGCGACATGCGCCCCACCGCCGGGAAGGCGTTCTTGCGCCCGGCCCAGAAGGTGGCGCGCTCGGCGTCGTCGCGGGCCTGCTGGATGCCGGTAGCGCCAGCCTTTTCGAGCACCGAGCGCACGGTGGCGCAGTCATCGTCGACGTCGGCCTCTACCCCGTCCAGCTCGCAGAGCAGGATCGCCTCGGCCTCGACCGGATAGCCGGCCTTGACGAAGTCTTCGGCGGCGCGGATGGCGAGCTTGTCCATCATCTCGAGCCCGCCGGGGATGATGCCGGCGGCGATGATGTCGCCCACCGCGCGGCCGGCCTTCTCGACGTCGTCGAAGCTGGCCATCAGCACCTTGGCGGTCTCGGGCTTGGGCAGCAGCTTGACGGTGATCTCGGTGACCACGCCGAGCATGCCCTCGGAGCCGGTGAACAGGGCCAGCAGGTCGAGGCCCGGGGCGTCCAGCGCCTCGCTGCCGAGCGTCATGCGCTCGCCCTCGATGGTGATCACCTCCACCTTCATGACGTTGTGCACGGTCAGCCCGTACTTGAGGCAGTGCACGCCGCCGGCATTCTCGGCCACGTTGCCGCCGATGGAGCAGGCGATCTGCGAGGAGGGGTCCGGGGCATAGTAGAGGCCATAGGGTGCCGCCGCCTCGGAGATCGCCAGGTTGCGCACGCCGGGCTGGAGCCGGGCGATGCGGGCGTCCGGGTCCACGTCGAGGATGCGGTTGAAGCGCGACATCACCAGCAGCACGCCCTTCTCGAGGGGCAGGGCGCCGCCGGAGAGGCCGGTGCCGGCGCCGCGGGTCACCACCGGCACGCCCAGGGCGCGGCAGCGCTTCATCAGCGTCTCGACCTGCTCGAGGGTCTCGGGCAGGGCGACCAGCATGGGCAGCACGCGGTAGGCGGAGAGGCCGTCACACTCGAAGGGGCGCAGGTCCTCCTCGCGGTGCAGCAGGGTGAGCCCGGGCGCGGCCTGCTGCAGGTCGGCCAGGACGTCGGCCTTGTCGATGTCCGGCAGCTCGCCGTCGAGCCGCTCGTCATGGAGGATGTTCATGTGGCTTCCTCGCTGGATGGTCCATGGCCCGCGTGGGCCGGGCAGGTGACCGGTTATGGCTTCCAATCTGTGCTTTCTTGACGGGCGTGTCCAGTCTCTGGTTCGCTGGTCAGACCAGTTGTGGATATAATTCTGGAAAGAATTTCCACGATACACCCTCGCAGCGCGGGGGGCATCCCCCGGAGGAGACCCCATGCCCCGCTATCACGATGAGCTGGTCACCACCTCACGCACCCCCGACGCTATCGCGGCCAGGCTCGAGGAGTTGATCCTCGACGGGGTGTTTCGCCCGGGCCAGCTGCTGCCCTCCGAGCGGCGCCTGAGCGAGAGGCTGCAGGTCTCCCGTGCCTCCCTGAGGGAGGCGCTGAGGACGCTGCGCAGCAAGGGGGTGATCGTCACCCGGCAGGGGCGGGGCTCGGAGGTGGCCGAACTGGTCACGGCGGCACAGGACACGCCGCTGATGCATCTCTTCCGCGATCACCCGCGGACGCTGTTCGACCTGCTGGAGGTGCGGGCCCTGCTCGAGGGCGAGTCGGCCAGCCTGGCGGCCAGCCGGGGCACGCCGTCGGACCGGGTGCTGATCACCCGCCGCTACCAGGCGATGGTCGACTATGTGGAGAGCGCCGGGTCGGTCGATGTCGAGCGCCTGGCACGGCTCGATCACGGCTTCCACCTGGCCATTTGCCAGGCCTCCCACAACCCGGTGCTGGTGCACACCCTGCAGAGCCTGACCGACCTGCTGCTGAGCTCGGTGTTCGCCTCGGTGAAGAACCTCTATCACCGCCCTAGCTCCCGCGAGATGATCAATCGCCAGCATGCGCGACTCCATCGCGCGGTGATCGAGGGCAAGCCGGTCCTCGCCCGGCGTGTCGCCCTGGAGCACCTCTCGGGCGTCGGCGAGCAGCTGCGTGAGCTCGAGGCGGAGGAACAGCGGCTGGAGCGCTCGGCGATGCGCCTCGAGGGCTGGGAGTAGGGGTCAGGAGTGGGCGACGTCGAGAAGGCTCTCGTCCTCGACCACGCCAGCGAGGGAGGCCACCTCGAGCTTGTTGCAGAGATGGTCGCGCAGGATCTGGCCCAGGCGCCTGCCGTCGCGGGCCTCCAGGGCCAGGATCATGTGCTCGTGGTCCTGGACGGCCTTGCGCCAGAAGTCGTCGGTCATCTTCTTTGAGTAGCGGACCCGCTTCACCCGCTGGTTGAGGTTGCTGTAGGTCTCCTGCAGCACCTCGTTGGCCGAGGCGGCCAGGATCCCCTCGTGGATGCGCTGGTTGACCCGGAAGTAGTCCGGCAGGTTGCGTTCGTGATAGTGCCGCAGCATCTCGTCATGCAGCACGCGGATGGCCCGGATCCCCTCGTCGCTGATGTTCTGGCAGGCGAGCTCGCCGGAGAGCCCCTCGAGGGCCCCCATCAGGTCGTAGGTATCCTTGACCATCTTCAGGGTCAGGCGCACCACCCTGGCCCCGCGGTTGGGCAGCAGTTCGATCAGGCCCTCGGAGGCGAGGACCTTCAGCGCCTCCCGCAGCGGCGTGCGGGAGACCCCGAACCGCTCGCAGAGCTGCTTCTCCGATATCCGCTCGCCGGGTGCGAGATCCCCCTGCTCGATGAGCGCCCGGACGCGGTCGGCCACGTCCAGGTAGAGGCTGCGCTGCTGGATCTTGCTCATTATATGGATCCCTCCAGGCTGGCATTCTTTCACGAGAGGTATTATGAATTCAAAATACAGCCAATATCCACCTCGATGATCATCAGGAGTCTCCCATGGCCGGCAAGGTCTTCCGCAGTCATTTCCAGCTTGGCCGACGCCAGGCGCGTTGCATCCTGGATGGGGCTTTCGCGCTGGCGCGCAAGCAGGGCATGGAGCCACTCACCGTGGTGGTGCTCGACGGTGGCGGTCACGTCGTCGCCGCCGAACGCGAGGATGGCTGTGCCCCGCTGCGTTTTCCGGTGGCCCAGGGCAAGGCCTTCGCCGCCCTGGGCAACGGGATTGCCAGCGGGGTCGTGGGTGAGCGCAACATCGAGCGTCCCGCCTTTCTGGCCAGTGTTGCCGCGGCCTCCGGCGGGCACTTCGTCCCGGTACCCGGAGGCGTGCTTATCCTGGACGACGACGCCCGGGTGATCGGCGCCGTGGGCGCCAGCGGCGCCTCCTCGGGTGAGGACGAGGCCGCCTCGATTGCCGGCATAGCGGCCGCCGGTCTCGGCTGGGGCAGGGAGCCGGAGTGAGAGGAACCTCTCCATCCCCGCGGGGGCTCTCCGCTGGCATGGAGCGACTAAAGTTTAATATCTGATTATGAATTTTGAATTCAAATTGAGTGAGTGAGGCATGGCGGTCACCGCATAGCATCAACAACTCCATAATCCGGGTGTCCGCCTCGGCCCGAGAATGCCGGATCGAGTTCGGCTCACCGGCATGACACGTACAACAACAAGCCAGTACCGGAGTATTCCATGAAAGTGATCAAGACAGCATTCGCCGTCACTGCCCTGGCCGCCGCCATGGCGCCTGGCCTGGGCATGGCACAGACCGAGTTGCAGTTCGGCCACGTCGGCAACCCCGGGTCGTTGTTCGACGCCTCCGCGACGGAGTTTGCCAAGCGGGCCAACGAGCGGCTGGGGGACGACTATGAGGTGGAGGTCTACGGCTCGAGCCAGCTGGGCGGCGACAGTTCCATGATGCAGAAGCTCAAGCTCGGCCAGCTGACCTTCACGCTGCCCTCCACCGTGATGTCCTCGGTGGTCGACGAGTTCGGCCTGTTCGAGATGCCCTACCTGATCAAGGATCGGGAGCATATGAAGCGGGTCATCGAGGAGGTGCTGGAGCCGAAGCTCTATCCACTGGTCGAGGAGGAGGGCTACAAGGTCCTCGCCGTCTGGGAGAACGGCTTCCGCCAGATCACCAATAACGTTCGTCCTATCAACACCCCGGAGGACCTGGATGGTCTGAAGCTGCGCACCCCGAAGGGGAAGTGGCGGGTGCGCATGTTCGAGGAGTACGGCGCCAATCCCTCGCCGATGGCTCTCTCGGAAGTCTTCACGGCGCTGCAGACCGGCACCATGGACGGCCAGGAAAATCCGCTGGTGCAGATCTACTCGCAGAAGTTCCAGGAGGTTCAGGACTACCTGTCGCTGACCGGCCACGTCTATACGCCGGCCTACGTGGTGGTCTCAAAGAACCACTGGGAAGATCTGCCGGAGGAGGTGCGTGAGATCCTGGAAGAGACCGCCCAGGACGTTCAGGATTTCGTCTACGAGACGGCGGCACGCCAGGATGAGGAGCTCCTCGGCGAGATGGAAGCCGCCGGGCTGGAAGTCAACGAGGCCGACAAGCAGGCGTTCATCGACGCCAGCGGCCCTGTCTATGAGCTTTTCGGCGAGCAAGTGGAAGGCGGCAGCGATCTGATCGATCGCGTGCTGGAGCTCGGCAAGGAGGAGTGATCCTCCCGTCAGGCCGGCTTCCCTGACCGCCCCCGAGGGGGCGGTCCTTCCCTGACTCGACGGAGTAGCGACTTCATGTCTCTTGCGAGATTACGATCCGGCTTCGAGTGGTTGCTCGAGGTCATCACCATGTTTCTGGTGGTGTCGTTAGCAGTCGTCGTGCTGCTCGGCGTCATCTTTCGCTTCGCCGGCAATTCCCTCGGCTGGTACGACGAGGTGGCCGCCGTGATGCTGGCCTGGGTCACCTACTACGGTGCCGCCCTGGCTGCGCTCAAGCGCGGACATATCAGCGTGCCTGGCCTCGTCTTTTCACAGCCTCGTGCCGTGCGCGTGACGCTGGTGGTGATCGGTGAGGTCATCATCCTGACATTCTTCGTGATGCTCGCCGCCTATGGCGTGCATGTCATCCAGATCCTCGGAGGATCGACGCTGGTCAGCGTGCCGATCCCGATCGCCGTCACCCAGTCGACCATTCCCATCGGCGCAGGGCTCTACGTGATCGCCGAGCTGGTCAACCTGCCGACCATCCTGCGCGAAGCCTGGCAAGGCAAGGCGCCACCCGCGGAGCACGACATCGTGGAGGAACTGCAATGACGACTGCCCTGATCCTCCTGGCCGGCCTGGCGATGATCTTCATCAATATCCCCATCGCCGTGGCGCTGGGCGCGGTGTCTCTACTGGCCATGCTGGTGCTGCAGGGCTCGAACAGCCTGCTCAGCTTCCCCATCGTGATGTTCGAAGGCGCCACCAAGTTTCCCCTGATCGCCATTCCCTTGTTCATCCTCGCCGGGGCCATCATGAACACCGGCGGCATCTCGAAGCGACTGATCGATTTCGCCTCCGCGCTGCTGGGGTTCATCCGCGGCGGGCTGGCGATGGTCAACATCGGCACCTCGCTGTTCTTCGCCGAGATATCGGGCTCGGCGGTGGCCGACGTCGCCGCCCTCGGCTCGATCCTGATGCCGGCAATGAAGAAGAAGGGCTATCCGGCGGATTTCACCGCCGCGATCACCTCATCCTCGGCGTCGCTGGCGATCATCATCCCGCCGTCCATCCCGATGATCCTGTATGCCGCCATGGCCGACACCTCCGTGGTGCAGCTGTTCGTGGCCGGCATCGTCCCGGGGCTGCTCGGCGGGTTGTCGATGATGGCCCTCGCCTGGTTCTTCGCCGTCCGCTACAAGTACCCGGTCGAGGAAGCCTTCCAGCTTAAGAGGGTCTGGGCCACCTTCAAGGCGGCGGGGCTCGCCTTCCTGCTGCCGCTGATCATCCTCGGCGGCATCTTCGGCGGCTTCATGACCGCCACCGAAGGCGCCGCCTTGGCGGTGGTCGCGGCGCTGCTGATCAGCTTCCGCTACGGCGAGCTGCGCTGGAGCACGCTGCGCGGGGCCATGGTCGAGGGCGGCGTACAGACCGCTGTGGTCATGCTGCTGGTGGCAAGCTCCGCCCTGCTGGGGGACTTCCTCACCCGAGCCCAGCTGCCCCAGACCCTGGCGGCCGTGATCGGCGACTTCACCAGCAACAAGTACATGGTGCTGGCGCTGCTCAACGTCTTCCTGCTGGCGATCGGCATGATCCTGCACTCGGCGGCGGCCATCATCCTGACCGTCCCCATCGTCATGCCTCTGGTGATGATGGTCGGCATCGATCCGGTGCACTTCGGGATGATCGTCACCCTGAACCTGGCCATCGGCCAGCAGACGCCCCCAGTGGCGAGCGTGCTGATGACGGCCTGTTCGGTGGCCAAGGCGGATATCTGGGACGTGGCCAAGGCCAACGTGCCGTTCATGATCCTGCTGTTCGTGCTGCTGATGCTGGTCACCTATGTGCCAGTCGTTCCCATGGGCCTGGTGGAATTCTTCTACCGCTGATGCCGTTGCCACCTGACGGAGAATCATGATGAGCGACGAGTCCGTGATCCTGCGGCGCGAGGGCGGTATCGCCTGGATCGGCTTCAATCGCCCGGCGAGCCGCAATGCCATGACCTGGGAGATGTATGACGCCCTGGAGGCCTGCTGCGACCGGCTGGCCGAGGACGACGCGATCCAGGCGGTGGTGCTGCACGGGGTCGGCGGCGAGGCCTTCGTCGCCGGTACCGACATCGGCCAGTTCGCGCACTTCGACGCCCCCGAGGATGCCATCGGCTACGAGCGGCGCATCGACCGGGTAGTGGGCAAGCTCGAGGCCCTGCCCAGGCCCACCATCGCCCTGATCGAGGGGGCCTGCGTGGGCGGCGGCGCCGCCCTGGCGCTGGTCTGCGACTTTCGCTACTGCACCCCCACCATGCAGTTCGGCGTGCCCATCGCCAGGACGCTGGGCAACACCCTGTCGATGAGCAACGTCTCGAGAATGGTCGACATGATCGGCGTGGCCCGCACCAAGGAGGCGCTGATGATGGCCAGGCTGTTCGGCGCCGAGGAGGCCGCCCAGTTGGGCCTGGTCAACGGGGTGTTCGACGCCGAGGTGATCCATGACGAGGTGGCGGCCATCGCCGCCGGCTTCGCGGGTCGCGCGCCGTTGACGGTTCAGGCCAGCAAGGCGCTGGTGGGGCGGGTACTGGAAGAGCGGCGCGCCGTCCCCGAGGCCGGCGACGACTGGGTCACCGCCTGCTACATGAGCGATGACTTCAAGGCGGCGGTGAATCGGTTCGTCCACAAGACACCCTTCGCGTGGAGCGGCCGCTAGCATGAATGACAGCAATGGAGGGAGCATAGCGATGCTGCCACTGCAGAACCTCAAGGTCCTCGACATCTCTCAGATCATGGCCGGCCCCTACTGCACCATGGTGCTGGCCGACATGGGTGCGGAGGTGATCAAGGTCGAGAAGCTCAACGGCGGCGATGACAGCCGCCAGATGGGCCCCTACGTCAACGATGAGTCGACCTGCTTCTCGCAGATCAATCGCAACAAGAAGAGCATCTCGCTCAACCTCAAGGAGGACCGGGCCCGGGAGATCTTCTACCGGCTGGCGAGGGACGCCGATGTCATCGTCGAGAACTACCGCACCGGGGTCACCCAGTCACTGAAGATCGACTACGACACCATCAAGGCGATCAACCCCAGCATCGTCTACTGCTCGATCTCCGGCTATGGCCAGACCGGCCCCTACAGGCACAAGGGCGGCTTCGACCTGGTCGCCCAGGGCATGACCGGGTTGATGTCGATGACCGGCGAGCCGGGGCGTCGGCCGCTCAAGACAGGCATCGCCGTCTACGACATCGGCGCCGGCCTGACCGCCACCTACTCCATCCTGGCCGCCGTCATTCATCAGATGAACACCGGTGAGGGCCAGCACATCGATATCGCCATCACCGAGTGTGGCCTGCCCTGGTACACCTGGGAGGCGGCGGCCTACTTCGCCGAGGGCCGGGTGCCCGAGCCTACCGGCTGGCGTCATCGGGTCTCGGCGCCCTATCAGGCGATCAAGGCCAGCGACGGCTACCTGATGCTGGGCTGCGCCAACCAGCGCACCTGGGAGCGCTTCGCCGGCGATGTCCTGGAACGCCCTGAGCTGATGGAAGACCCTCGCTTCCTGACCAATCACGACCGCGGCCAGCACGTCGAGGAACTCGAGGCGCTGCTGGAGTCGTTCATGGCCGAGCACGATGTCGACGACTGGCTCGAGCGTTGCGACGCGGCCGGGGTACCCGCCGGGCCGATCAACGACTTTGCCCAGGCCATGAGCGACGAGCACTACCTGGCGCGTGGCATGGTGCAGGAAATGGACCACCCGACCATCGGCCGGATGAAGACCATCGGCTTCCCCAGCAAGTTCTCGCGCACCCCGTCGCGGATCCGCCAGCCGGCACCGCTCTTTGCTCAGCACACCGATGAAGTGCTCGGTGGCATGGGGCTGTCTGTCGAGGAACTCGAGACCCTGAGGGCCGAGGGCTGCATCAAGTAGGCGCCTGTCTTGAGCCATGCATTGAATTCATAATCCAAGAACAAGACGCACGGAGATCTTCCCATGCTGAACCTCGACTTCCACCCCTCCGGTCGCCACTTCCTGCAGATCCCTGGCCCCTCACCGGTGCCCGATCGCATCCTGCGCGCCATGAGCCTGCCCACCATCGATCACCGCGGCCCGGAATTCGGCGCCCTGGGGCGTGAGCTACTGGACAAGGTGAAGCGTGTCTTTAAGACCGAAAACCCGGTGATCATCTACCCGGCCTCCGGAACCGGGGCCTGGGAGGCGGCGCTCTCCAATACCCTTTCCCCGGGCGACCAGGTACTGATGTTCGAGACCGGTCACTTCGCCACCCTGTGGCACAAGATGGCCCTCCGCCTGCAGCTGGAACCCGAGTTCATCGGGCTGCCCGGCTACGAGGGCTGGCGCCACGGCGTGCAGGCCGAGATGATCGAGGCGCGCTTGAAGGAGGATCGCGATCATCGGATCAAGGCGGTGTGCGTGGTGCACAACGAGACCTCCACCGGGGTGACCAGCGACATCGCCGCCGTGCGCCGCGCCATCGATGCCGCCGGTCATCCGGCACTGCTGCTGGTCGATACCATCTCGGGGCTCGCCAGTGCCGACTATCGCCACGACGACTGGGGCGTCGACGTCACCATCTCCGGCTCCCAGAAGGGGCTGATGCTGCCGCCCGGCATCAGCTTCAACGCGGTCTCCGACAAGGCCATCGAGGCGAGCCGCCACAACGCCATGCCCAAGAGCTTCTGGGCCTGGGACGAGATCCTCGAGGCCAACCAGAACGGCTACTGGCCCTATACCCCCAGCACCAACCTGCTCTACGGCCTCAACGAGTCGCTGGACATGCTGCTCGAGGAGGGGCTGGAGCACGTGCTGGCGCGTCATCGGCGCTGGGCCGCCGGCGTGCGCACGGCGGTTCAGGCCTGGGGGCTGGAGATCCAGTGCCAGGACCCGGCCGTCTACTCGCCGGTGCTCACCGGGGTGGTGATGCCCGAGGGCACCGACGCCGACGCGGTGCGCAAGATCATCTACGAGCGCTTTGACCTGTCGCTGGGCACGGGCCTTGGCAAGGCCAAGGGCAAGATGTTCCGCATCGGCCACCTGGGCGACTGCAACGACCTGACCCTGATCGCCACCCTGGGCGGCTGCGAGGCGGGCATGAAACTGGCCGGGATGGAGCTTGCGGGTAGCGGCGTCTGCGCGGCACTCGAGTATTTCGCCACCCACCCGCTCGACGGCGGCCATTGACCATTGGCCTGGATCCGAATGGCCAGGAGGGAAGCATGACATCCCTGAAGGACAATACCCGGGCACGGAATGCACGCATCAAGCCGGTGACCGAACTGGCGGCCCGGCTGTCCCGTGAACTGCAGGGCGAGGTGCTGTTCGACCAGGCCTCGCGGGGCCGCTACGCGACGGATGCCTCGATCTACCAGGTGACGCCTGTCGGGGTCGTGATCCCTCGCCACCAGGAGGATCTGAAGCTTGCCCTCGACATCGCCCGTGATGCCCACGTACCGGTGCTGGCGCGCGGCGCCGGCACCAGCCAGTGCGGGCAGACGGTGGGCGAGGCGCTGGTGATCGACAGCACCCGCTGGCTCGACGAGATCGTCGCGTTCGACCCCGAGGCACGCACGGTGGTGGTGGAACCCGGGATCGTGCTCGACCACCTCAATTCCTGGCTCAAGCCCCATGGCCTCTGGTACCCGGTGGACGTCTCCACCAGCGCCCAGTGCACCCTGGGCGGCATGACCGGCAACAACTCCTGTGGCTCGCGCTCGATCCGCTACGGCAACATGGTCCACAACGTGCAGGGCGTGGACGCGCTGCTGGCCGACGGCAGCGAGGCCCACTTCGGCTTCGTCGACCAGCTGCCGGCCTCGGGAAGGGTGCGCGAGCTGGCCGAGCGGGTGAAGGCCATCGCCGCGGGCGTGGCCCC
Organism: Halomonas gemina; assembly: GCF_023554995.1. GTDB lineage: Bacteria > Pseudomonadota > Gammaproteobacteria > Pseudomonadales > Halomonadaceae > Halomonas > Halomonas gemina. The sequence goes on along the minus strand of NZ_JAMJPK010000003.1, from coordinate 424,065 downwards.
CGAGATCCGCGAGCACTTTCCCAAGGTGCTGCGCCGCGTCGGCGGCTACAACCTCGACCTCTTCGACTGCCAGAACCCCAAGCCCTATGACCCGGATGGGCGCGTCAATCTCGCCCACCTGCTGGTGGGTTCCGAGGGTACCCTGGGGGTGAGCCGGCGGATCACGCTCAGGCTCTCTCCGTTGCCGGAGCACAAGGTGCTCGGGGTCGTGAACTTCCCCACCTTCTACCAGGCGATGGACCTCACCCAGCACATCGTCACCCTCGACCCCTCCGCCGTGGAACTGGTCGACCGCACCATGATCGACCTCTCGCTGGAGAATCCGGCGTTTCGCCCGGTGATCGAGAAGGCGCTGATCGGCCGGCCCCAGGCCGTGCTGCTGGTGGAGTTCGCCGGCCAGGGTCGCGATGCCCAGCTCGCGTCTCTCCAGCGCCTGAGCGAGCTGATGGCCGACCTGGGCCTTCCTGACAGCGTGGTGGAGATGCCCGAGCCCGCCGAGCAGAAGGCGCTGTGGAACGTGCGCAAGGCGGGGCTCAACATCATGATGAGCATGAAGGGGGACGGCAAGCCGGTCTCCTTCATCGAGGACTGCGCGGTGCCGCTGGAGCACCTGGCCGAGTACACCGACAGGTTGACCGAGGTCTTCCATCGCCATGGCACCGAGGGCACCTGGTACGCCCATGCCAGTGTCGGCACATTGCACGTGCGGCCGATTCTCGACATGCGCCGCGATGGCGCCGAGAAGATGCGCGAGATCGCCGAGCAGGCCTCAACACTGGTGCGCGAGTACAAGGGGGCCTACTCCGGCGAACATGGCGATGGGCTGTGCCGTGGCGAGTGGGTCGCCTGGCAGTTCGGGCCGACCGTCAACGATGCCTTCAAGGAAGTGAAGCGGCTCTTCGATCCCGAGAACCTGTTCAACCCGGGCAAGATCGTCGATACCCCGAGGATGGACGACGAGCGCTACTTCCGCTTTTCCTCCACCTACCGGACGATCCCGCTGACCCCGGTGTTCGACTGGTCGGGCTGGAACGTCACCCGAGACCCGCTGAGTGGCGAGCAGGGCGAGCCCGGCAGCGCCGGCGACCCCACCCATGGCCTGGCCATGGCGGTGGAGATGTGCAACAACAACGGCCACTGCCGCAAGTTCGATGCGGGCACCATGTGCCCGAGCTATCGCATCACCCGCGACGAGCAGCACCTCACCCGCGGGCGCGCCAACACCCTGCGCCTGGTGCTCTCCGGACAGCTCGGCGACGAGGGACTGGCCAGCGACGACGTCAAGGAGGCACTCGACCTCTGCGTCTCCTGCAAGGGCTGCAAGCGCGACTGTCCCACCGGTGTCGACATGGCCAAGTTCAAGATCGAGGCACGCACCGCCCGGGCGAAGGCCAGGGGGCTGTCGTGGCGAGATCGTATGGTCGGCGAGATGCCGCGCTATGCACCGCTGGCCAGCCGATTCGCCGGCCTGGTCGGTGCCGTGGAGCGCGTGCCGTTCCTCTCGCGCCGGGTCAAGACGGCCCTGGGGCTCGCTACGCAGCGCGACTTCCCGCGCTTTCGCGGCAACTTCCTCGCCGAGTCGCCGGGGGAGGTGGTCCAGGCCCCGCGTGAGGTGCTGCTCTTCGTCGATACCTTCAACAACTACCTGGAGGGCGAGAATGCCCGGGCGGCCAAGCGGGTGCTGGAAGCCGCCGGCTACCGGGTGCACCTCAACGTCAGGCAGGGCGAACGGCCGCTGTGCTGCGGGCGTACCTACCTCTCCTCGGGGCAGTTCGACAAGGCGCGGCTGGAGGCGCGCCGCACCCTGGATCACCTGATGCCCCATGTCAGGCGGGGCGTGGCGATCGTCGGGCTCGAGCCCTCCTGCCTGCTGACCCTGCGCGACGAGTTCCTGCAGTATGGCTTCGGCAAGGAGGCCGAGGCCCTGTCCGAGTCGGCCTTCCTGTTCGAGGAGTTTCTGGTCAGGGCCTTCGAGGCCGGCGAGCTGCCGCTCGACCTCAAGCCGGTGGATCACCCGCGGGCGATGCTGCACGGCCACTGCCACCAGAAGGCCTTCGATGCGCTGCGTCCGGTCGAGCAGGTGCTCTCCTGGATCCCCGGCCTCGAGGTCGAGACCATCGAATCCTCGTGCTGCGGCATGGCGGGCAGCTTCGGCTACGAGGCGGAGCACTTCGAGGCCTCGATGAAGATGGCCGAGCTGTCGCTGCTGCCGGCGATCCGCGAGGCCGCTGACGATGCCGTGCTGGTGGCCGACGGCACGAGCTGCCGCCACCAGATCCGGGATGGCAGTGGCCGGGAGGCCATCCATGTGGCCCGGCTCCTCGAACGGGCGCTGGCCTGAGCCGGCTGCCGACGGCGCCCTGTACCGACAACCGACGAGGTGGCTGACTATGATCGATTTGCGCAGCGACACCGTGACGCGGCCCACCCCGGCCATGCGCGAGGCCATGGCGCGGGCCGAGGTCGGCGACGATGTCTGGGGCGACGACCCGACGGTCGCCGCCTTCGAGGCCGCGGTGGCCGAACGGGCCGGCATGGCGGCCGGACTGTTCGTGCCTTCCGGCACCCAGGGCAATCTCATCGCGCTGCTCTGCCATTGCCAGCGTGGCGAGGCGTTCATCGCCGGCCAGTTTTCGCATATCTATCGCGACGAGGGCGGTGGCGCGGCGGCGCTGGGCAGTATCCAGCCGCAACCGATTGCCCATGAGGCGGATGGCACCTTGGCGCTTTTTGCCATCGAGGACGCCATCGGGGGAGAGGACATCCACCACACCCGAACCCGCCTGCTGGCGCTCGAGAACACCTATCGCGGAAAGGTGATGCCCAAAGCCTGGCAGCAGGATGCCACGACACTGGCGCGTCGCCATGGACTTTCCACCCATCTCGATGGTGCGCGGTTGTTCAACGCGGCGGTGGCCAGCGGACGGCCCCTGGCGGCGCTGTGCCAGGGCTTCGACTCCGTGTCGCTGTGCTTCTCCAAGGGGCTGGGCGCCCCGGTCGGCTCGGTGCTGGTGGGCGATGCGGCCTTCATTGCCCGGGCGCGTCGCTGGCGCAAGACCCTGGGTGGCGGCATGCGCCAGGTCGGCATCCTGGCGGCGGGGTGTCACCATGCCCTGGAGCATCACGTCGAGCGGCTGACCGAGGATCATGCCCATGCCCGGCAGCTGGCCGAGGGGCTGGCCGATATCGACGGGGTCGCGGTGCAGGCCTGCGACACCAACATGGTATTCCTGGCGGTGCCCGAGGCCGACGGCAGGGCGCTGGAGGCGCATCTGGCGTCCCGGGGAGTCCTGGCGTCCGTGGGCGCGACCACCCGCCTGGTCCTGCACCTGGACGTCGGCGACGCCGATATCCCCCGCATCCTGTCCGCCTTTCGGAGCTTTGCCTCCCGGCCGCGGGCCTGAGCGGGCCTTTCATCATCAACAGGAGACCCACTCCATGGCGATCTATCAGTATGGCGACGACCGTCCCGCGATCGGTGACGACGTCTACGTGGCCGAGACGGCCGACGTGATCGGTCGGGTCACCCTGAAGCGCAACGCCAGCGTCTGGTACCAGGCGGTACTGCGCGGCGACACCGATCATCTGGAGGTCGGCGAGGGCAGCAATATCCAGGACGGGGCCGTGCTGCATGCCGACCCAGGCTACCCGCTGACGGTCGGTACGGGCGTGACCGTGGGCCACCAGGCGATGCTGCATGGCTGCACCATCGGCAACGGCAGTCTGGTGGGGATCCAGGCGGTGATCCTCAACGGGGCGGTGATCGGCAACAACTGCCTGGTGGCGGCCGGGGCGGTGGTCAAGGAAAACGCGCGCTTCCCCGACAACTCGCTGATCGTGGGGGCGCCGGCCAGGGTGGTGCGCGAGCTCTCCGGCGAGGCCATCGAGGGCCTGAAGAAGAACGCCGAGGGCTACGTGGAGCGCGGCCGCCGTCATGCGGCAGAGCTCAAGCGGATCGGCTGATCGTCCGCCGGGGCCCGGTCCTGCCACCAGGCCGAAGGTCGCCGCCACAACGAGACAGCCCCCAAGGCCTGGCCGTGGGGGCTGTTGTCGCTGAAATGGGTGGTGATCAGCCCAGGCGCAGCAGCGGGTCGCTGATCCCCAGCACATAGAAGGCCACCAGCCCGATGATCCCGGCGAAGACAAGGTAGTAGATCGTCGGCAGGATGGTCTTGCGGATGGTCTCGCCCTCGCGGCCGAGCAGGCCCACCGTGGCCGAGGCCGCCACCACGTTGTGGATGGCGATCATGTTGCCCGCCGCGGCACCCACGGCCTGCAGCGACACCATGAAGGCGGTGGAGAGGCCAAGCTGCTGGGCGACGTTGAACTGGAAGTCGGAGAGCATCAGGTTGGAGACGGTGTTGGAGCCGGCGATGAAGGCACCCAGGGCACCCACGGCCGGGGCGAAGAACGGGTAGACCCCGCCCACGCTGTCGGCCACCAGTTGGGCCATGGCCACCGGCATGGAGACCAGGTCGGCGGCGTTGACGCCGGAGTTGATCAGGATCCGCACCATGGGAATGGTGAAGATCAGCACGAAGCCGGCGCCGAAGATGGTGCGGGTGGACTCGCTGAAGGCGGCCCCGAGTTCGCCCAGGCGCATGCGGTGCAGCAGGGCGGTGAGCAGCACCACCATCAGCAGGATGCCCCCCGGCAGGTAGAGCGGCTGGATGGCACCGGAGATCCCGCTCTCGCCGAGGATGTTGTTCCAGCCGAAGGCGAACGAGGTCAAGGCATTCTTGAACGGCTCGATGGTGCGCGAGGCGACCAGGATCACCGCCAGCAGCACATAGGGCACCCAGCCCATCAGGGTGGACATCGGCGCCTTGCCGGTGACCTCATCCAGCTTGATCTCGAGCTTGCCGATCCAGGCGTCGGGCCAGGAGGTGCTCTCCGGGAAGTCCCAGGTGTCCTTGGGGATCAGGAAACCCTTTTTCGCGGCGGGCACGACGATGGCCAGGCCAACCATGGCACCGATCATCGACGGGAATTCCGGTCCCAGCAGTACGCCGGCCAGCATGTAGGGCACCACGAAACTGATGCCGGCGAAGATGGCGAAGGGGGCGATGGAGAGGCCTTCCTTCCAGGAGCGGTTGGCACCGAAGAAGCGCACCATGATCACGACCATGATCAGCGGCATCAGGATGCCGACGATGCCGTGGATCACCGCGACTTCACCGGCGATCAGGCGGAAGTACTCCATCCACCCGGCACCCCCGGCTTCCAGGGTCTCGGTGATGCCGATGCGGTCCAGGCCGCCGGTGACACCCACCACGATCGGGGTGCCCACGGCGCCGAAGGAGACCGGGGTGGACTGGATCATCATGCCCACCACCACGGCGGCCAGGGCCGGGAAGCCCAGGGCGACCATCAATGGAGCGGCCACGGCGGCAGGCGTGCCGAAACCGGAGGCGCCCTCGATGAAGCAGCCGAACAGCCAGGCAACGATGATCGCCTGGACGCGGCGGTCCGGGCTGATGCCGGAGAAGCCGTTGCGGATGGCCTTGATCCCACCCGAGTGCTTCAGGGTGTTGAGCAGCAGGATGGCACCGAAGATGATCCACAGGATCGCGACCGTCAGGATCAGGCCCTGCAGGGTCGAGGCCACCACCCGGGTAAAGGTCATCTCCCAGGCGAGCAGCCCGATCAGCGCGGTGACCACGAAGACCACCGGCATGGCGGTCCTGGCGGCCATGCGCAGGCCGATCAGCAGCACCCCGGCCAGCACCAGGGGCACGAAGGCGAGCAGCGCGAGTGACGTTTCGTTCATGGAGGGGTTCCTTTCGCGGGGGAACGGTTGGTCGTGGAACTTCCCCGTCCGTGCGGGGCATGAAGAAGGGCGCACCTTAAGCGCAAGTGTAGGGCTTGACCATTGCTGGATAACTGGTATGACCAATCTTGTCGAGCGTCCAGGCACATCAGGCTTCCATGAAATGGTCGCTGATTCAGGTGCTTCCGTGGCAACACGGCCAACAGCATGCTCCCGGAGTGGAGGGAAACATTAGACTAATGGACAAGTCGCCGTCGCCGGACGACGGATCCGCGATGGCGTTGGCGGTACCTGGCAAAGGCTGGCACTATCGGGCCATACCCATAACCGGACACTGAGGAGGCGGCATGACACGGGTGCTCTATGATCTCTGCGGCATCGATGAGGGGCTGCGTTTCTCGCCCTACTGCTGGCGCGTGCGCTACGCCCTGGCCCATAAGGGGCTGGAGGTGGAGACGCGCCCGTGGCGCTTCTCCGAGAAGCAGGCCCTGGCCTTCGCCGACCATGACAAGGTGCCGGTGCTGGTCGACGGCGACGAGGTGGTCACCGACAGCTACGAGATCCTGCGCTACCTCGACCGCACCTACCCCGAGGCGCCGCTGCTGGGCGAGGGGCTCGCCGCGGCGCGCGGGCACTTCTTCAAGCACTATGCCGAGCGCGCGCTGGCCCCGGCGATGATGCGCACCATCATCATGGACCTGCTCAATGCCATCCATCCCGACGACCGGGCCTACTTCCGCGAGACCCGCGAGAAGCGCTTCGGACGGACCCTCGAGGAGTTCCACTCCCCGGCCAAGGGGCTGGCCCAGCTGGATGCGGCCCTGGAGCCGCTGCGCGGTCGACTCAAGGAGGCCGACTTCCTCGACGGCGAGGCCCCGGCAGGCGCCGACTACCTGGTCTTCGGCAGCTTCATGTGGGCACGCTGCGTCTCCAGCGCCGACTTGGTCTCCAACGCCGACCCGGTCCATGGCTGGCTCGAGCGCATGCTCGACCAGCACGGCGGCCTGGGGCGCAAGGCCCTGCGCATTACCGACATCGAGGGTTCCTATCGCTGAGGCGAAGCTATCCCGGGGATGCCATAGGCTCGACACGCTTTTCCCTGCCCCTTGCGACGCCCGGCTCCGGCCGGGCGTCGTGGTTGATGGCCCACGCCATCGCCCGGAATTCATATGTTGCACCGCACAAAAGGGCCTGCTATGTTGCAATGCAGCACGGGGTGAAAGCCCCTGGGGTCCCACCACAGATGGAGGTGTTTCATGAGCAAGGCAACCACCCAACAGGCCACCGAACAGTTCGAGTCCGTGTTCGTGGCACCCGCACGCGACTTCGGCGCCCTCAACCTCGACTACACCGAGAAGCTGGTCGCCGCCCAGTTCGACGCGGTCCGCGCCCTGACCGACATGGGCCTGGCCCAGGCTCGTGGCTGGTTGGACGTGCGTGACGCCGACAGCATGAAAGCGGTCGTTGAGTCCCAGCAGAAGGCCAGTCAGGACATGGGCGAGCGCCTGCGCGGCGATGTCGAGAAGATCATGAGCCTGAGCCAGGAGTACGTCCAGAAGAGCCAGAAACTGGCCGAGGACGGCATCAAGGCCGCCACCACGGCAGCCAAGTAAGGCCCCTGGCCATCGAGCATGGCAAGCGCCGGCCTCGGCCGGCATTCACGGGTCGTCACCTTCGGGTGGCGCCCGTGTTCTTTTTTTGCGGACCTGCTTGCCCCCTTCAGCCGTGCTCGCTGCCCAGCAGCGCGATCACCTCATCGTCCTCCACCTGCCTGAAGTCGGCGAAGAACTGACCCACGGCCTGAAAATTCCAGGGCGTCTCCAGGCAGACCACCTCGTCGGCCAGGGTCTCGAGCCGTGCCACGGTATCGGGCGGCGCCGCCCCCATGGCGGCGATCAGCGTCTGCGGACCCCGTGATCTCAGGGTGCTCAGGGCCGCCGCCATGGTGGCCCCGGTGGCGCTGCCGTCATCCACCACCACCACGATGCGTCCCTTCGGGTCGATGGGCGCCCGCACCGGCGTGTAGCGGCGGCGGCGCTCCTCGAGCAGTTCGCGCTGCCGCTCCGTCTCGCGGGTCACCGCTTCCTCGCGGTAACGCCGCGCCGTCTCTTCCAGCGCCACGCTGCCATCCTCGCTGACCGCGCCGATGGCAAACTCGGGATTGCCCGGTGCCCCCAACTTGCGCACCAGCACCACGTCCAGGTCGCCCTCCAGGGCATCGGCGATCAGTCGTCCCATGGGCACCGCGCCCCGCGGGATGGCCAGGATCAGCGGATCGTGCCCCTTCAGGTGGGAGAGTCGGCGCGCGAGGCGCTCGGCGGCATCGAGGCGATCACGGAACATGACGGTGCTCCTGAATGGGAAGGCTCACCTCCAGTGTAGGTCGCCACGTCCGCGGCGCGAAACGCTTGCCGGCGGGGGGGGGTCGACCTCGCTGGGCTATCTGTTGTATGTAATGGAAAATATTTCCTGTATACAATATATGGCGACAACAACAGTGGTCTTACCCATGCAGAAAAGCCCCCGCAACACCTCGATCTTCGATTTCCACGGCTAGCCGTCGCTAGCCAAGGCCTTGCCGATCTCCCTCCAGCATGTCCTCGCCATGGTGGCCGGCGTCATCACGCCGCCCATCATCATCGCCGGCGTGGTGGGCGCCATTACCGCCTTCGTGCTCAATATCGTGCTGCCCCGCAGATCGCTCGCCGACGAGGCGCGCGAGCGCAAGGAGATCGCCAGGGCGGATGCCGAGGCCGCCGGCCGGGCCGAGGAGCCCTCGCTCAGTCGATACGGGCGTCCAGGCGGAAGCGGGCAATGCGGTTGATCTGCTCGATGGCGGTGCGACGCTCCTCGGCCGGGTCGTTGGGCAGGCGTGCCTCGAAGGCGGCGAGGATCGCATGGCGATCGCTGCCCTTGACGGCCATCACGAAGGGGAAGCCGAACTTCGCCTTGTAGGCGGCGTTGAGGCGCTCGAAGCGGGCCAGCTCCTCGGGCGTGCACTGGTCGAGGCCGGCGCCGGCCTGTTCGCGCGTGGAGTCGTCGGTCAGCTCGCCGGCGACGGCCGCCTTGCCGGCGAGGTCCGGGTGGGCGCGGATCACCTCGAGCTGTCGGTCGGGGCTGGCCTCGCGCAGCACGGTCCCCATCGCCTCGGCCAGCCCCTGCGGGGTGTCCTCGGCGGGGGAGAGTCCACGCTGCCAGGCGAGCTCGGCGACCCAGGGGGAGTGCTCGTAGATGTCGCCGTAATGGGCCACGAAGGCCTGCTGGTCCAGCTGGCTGGGGCGCGGGGTGAGGATCTTGTCGGTCATCCAGGGGCTCCTCTGCTTGCGGATTTGGCCTGGTGGGGCACGCAATGGCGGGCAGGCCGGGTCGGGGGAACAAGGCGCCTCGCTCCTTTTTCCGTAAAGTGTATACAAAAAATTTTGAAATGTACCCCAATAAAAGCTAAAAATGTCTTCATTGTGGACTTCATGATGGCTGCTCACCAAGGGCAGCGCCAGGCACCTACCCACCCGACACGCAAAGGAGAACCCCATGGGATACCTGACCACTCATGTGCTGGACACCGCCCAGGGCCGCCCCGGCCAGGGCATAAGCATCGAGGTCTTTCGCCTCGAGGGCGGGACCCGTACCCGGCTCAAGACGGTCGTCACCAACGATGACGGGCGCTGTGATGCGCCGCTCCTGGAGGGCGACGACTTCGTGACCGGCGAGTATGAGCTGCTCTTCCACGCCGGCGACTACCTGCGCGCCAGGGGCATCGAGGCCGAGGAGCCGCGCTTCCTCGACGTGATCCCGCTGCGCTTCGGCGTGGCCGATGCCGGGCAGCACTACCACGTGCCGCTGCTGCTTTCGCCCTATGGCTACTCCACCTACCGCGGCAGCTGAGGGGCTTCCGCTTCCGATACGCCCATAACAAGACGCTCGACGAGGCCCCCATGCAAGCCTACCTGCTGGATTTCGGAAACTTCATGCTGCGCTGGCTGCACGTCATCGCCGCCATCGCCTGGATCGGCGAGTCGATCTACTTCGTGATGCTGGACAACAGCCTGCGCACGCCCAAGGCCGCCGAGGATCGCGAGAAGGGCGTCTTCGGCGAGATGTGGGCGGTGCACGGCGGCGGCTTCTATCATAACCAGAAGTACGCCAGCGCCCCCGCCAAGCTGCCCGAGGACCTGCACTGGTCGTTCTGGAAGGCCTATACCACCTGGCTGACCGGCTTCGGCCTGTTCGTCATCCTCTACATGGTCAACCCGAGCTTCTACCTGGTGAACCCGGGAAGCGACTGGGCCTGGGCGGCGGGCATGAGCGGCTGGCAGGCCAATGTGATGGCGCTGGCTTTCCTGCTGATCGGCTGGGTGGTCTACAACGAGCTGTGCAAGCGCCTCAGCCCCAATATGGAGCGCGACGGGGTGCTGAGCATCGCCGTGGCGGTGATGATGGTGGTGGTGGCCTACCTGAGCAGCCAGATCTTCTCGGGGCGTGCCGCCTTCCTGCTCACCGGGGCGGTGATGGCCACCGCCATGTCGGCCAACGTCTTCTTCTGGATCATTCCCGGCCAGCGCCGCATGGTGAAGGCGATGAAGGCCGGCGAGACTCCCAACCCCCTGGACGGCAAGCGCGGCAAGCAGCGCTCGGTGCACAACACCTACTTCACGCTGCCGGTGGTGCTGTTGATGATCAGCAACCACTACTCCTTTGCCTACTCCCACGAGCTGGCCTGGGTGATCATGTCGCTGTTCATCTTCGCCGGCGCGCTGATTCGCCAGTACTTCGTGCTGCTGCACGCCGGCCACAGGCGACCGGCCTATCCGGCGGCCGGGGTGGCCCTGATCCTGGTAGCGTTCTGGATGGCGGCCCCCGGCGGCGGCCAGGCCACTGCCACGGCCTCGGCGAGCCCGGGCCTCGACGAGGTGCACGCGATCGTCGAGGCGCGCTGCGTGGCCTGCCACTCCCGCGAGCCGAGCCAGGCGGGCTTCAATGCCCCGCCGGCCGGCATGGCCTACGACACCCTCGAGCAGCTCCGGGCCCAGCAGGCGAAGGTCAAGGAGGTGGTGGCGAGCGGCTACATGCCGCTGGGCAACATGACCGGGATGACCGACGAGGAGCGCGCGACCATCGCCGCCTGGGAGGAGTGACCGGTGCAGTCGCCGGCAGGCCGCCGATATGTATACAATGATGCGCATGCCGGCGACGATCAGGGGAGGAGGGGACTCGATGAACCAGCGCCAGACGGTTGCCGAACGTGGCGGTGCAGGCCGACCGGGCAAGAACGGGGACGGGGCCGAGCGCCACGAGGAGATCCACCGCTCGATCAGCGACGCCATCATCGAGCACCGTCTCCGGCCCGGGGCGCGCCTGCGCGAGGATGCCCTTGCGGAGGTCTTCGGCATCAGCCGCACCGGCATCCGCAAGATTCTCCAGCGCCTCGCCCTGGAGCAGCTGGTCACGCTGACGCCGCGCCGCGGGGCCAGCGTGACCCGGCCCACCGCCGACGAGGCCAAGGACGTCTTCGATGCCCGCCAGATGGTCGAGTGCGGCCTGATGCCGGAGGTCGCCCGGCGCATCACCGACGACGACCTGCGCGAGCTTCGCGACATGGCTCGGCGCGAGCGCCAGGCCCTGAAGTCCGGCGAGCAGAGCACGGCGATCCGGCTGTCGGCGGACTTTCACGCCCGCCTGGCGCGGATCTCCGGCAACGCCACCCTGGCCGACTTCGTCGAGCGGCTCTGCTCGCGCTCCTCGCTGATCCTCGCGGTCTATGGCAACCCCGGCCACCTGGGCTGCGAGTCCCACGACCACGACGACCTGATCGGTTTCCTGGAGGCTGGCAACGGCGAGCGCGCCCAGGCCTTCATGGGCCGCCACCTCAAGGCCATCGAGGCCTCGCTCTCCATCGTCGAGGAGGAGGTGGAGGCGCCGGACCTCCACCGGATCTTCGCCGACTGACTCAGGCCAGGCGCAGCGCCGGCTCGGCAAGGCCCGGTACCCCGGCCTCGGCGACGAAGAGGTGTCCGGCGTCGGGCTCCTCTCGGCGCCGGGCCGAGTCCATCCCTTCCCGCGCGGTGGTGATGTAGAGCCGCTCGAGGCGCTTCCCGCCGAAGGCCGGGCAGGAGGGCTGCGAGGTCGGCAGCAGGATGGCGTCCACCTCGCGGCCCCTCGGGTCCAGGCGGACCACCCGACCGGCGCCCCATAGCGCCAACCACAGGTGCCCCTCGGCGTCGACCACGGCCCCGTCGGGATTGCCCGGATGCGCCGAGAAGTCGGCCCAGGGGGCCGGTTCGCCCACGGGCCAACCCTCGCGGTCCAGCGCCCAGCGCATCACCACCCCGCTTGCGGTATCGGTGAACCAGGCGGCCTCGCCGCCGGGGGAGAAGCAGATCGCGTTGGGAATGGTCAGGCCCGAGCGCAGTCGAGCGAGCTCGCCGCGATGCAGGCGGTAGAGGCTGCCGGCGCCAGGCTCGGCGCCCTTGCCCATGCTGGAGAGCCAGAGGCTGCCGTGGCGGTCGACCCGGCCGTCGTTGCTGCGTGTCAGCACCTTGTCGGCCTCGAAGTCGCAGAAGGTCTCCAGGGCACCGGTCGTCGGGTCGAGGCGCGCCAGGCGCTCCTCGCCGACCATCAGCAGCCCACCTCCGGCGATGGGCACCGCCAGCGAGACCATCTGGTCGAGTTCCTGGTGGCCGGTCGCGCCGCTGGCCGGGTCCAGCCAGTGCAGCCGGCGGCCGAGGATGTCGCACCAGTAGAGGCGACCCGCGGCGGCGTGCCACTGGGGGCCCTCGCCGAGCTCGCAGCCGCAGGCGACCGCCACCCTGGCCGCGGCCCCGTTCATCGGGCTTCACCGGCGGCCGCCTGCCAGGCCGCGACCAGCGAGCTGGCCCGTTCGCCCACCTCGGCGGCGGTGAGGCCGGGGGTGTAGAGCGCGCTGCCCAGGCCGGCACCGTCGATGCCGCCGGCGCGCCAGTCGGCGAAGTTGTCCACGCCGATGCCCCCCACCGCGTAGAGCAGGGTGCCCGGCGGCAGCACGGCACGCATGGCCTTCATGCCCTCGATGCCGACCTGTACTGCCGGGAACAGCTTCAGCCCGGAGGCGCCGGCGTCCAGGGCGTCGAAGGCCTCGGACGGGGTGGCCACGCCGGGCCAGCTCTCCATGCCCAGCCGCCGGCTCTCCTCGATCACCGCGGGCCGGCAGTTGGGCGAGACGACCAGGCGTCCGCCGGCGGCGAAGACGTCGCGCACCTGGCCCGGGGTCAGCACCGTGCCGGCGCCGATCAGCGCCCGGTCGCCCAGGGCCTCGGCGAGGCGGCGAATGCTCTCCAGCGGGGCGGGGGAGTTGAGTGGCACCTCGATGCGCTCGATGCCGGCGGCGAGCAGCGCCTCGCCGACCTCGACGGCCTCGCGGGGGGAGATGCCGCGCAGGATGCCGATCAGGGGAAGGGTCATGGGTCAGGGCTCCAGTCGCGTCAGGGGGTGGGGGAGTGGTGGGCCAGAGCGGCGTGGGCCAGGCCGAGGCCGGCCAGCACCGCAGCCTCGCCGTCGACGCGGCGGCTGTCGATGCCCAGGGCCTCCAGGGCCAGGGCATAGCGGGTGCAGAGGGCCTCGGCACCGACCAGGGTGACGACCTCGTCCTCGGCCAGCGTCGCCCGGGCGCCGGCCAGCTCCAGGCCGATCACCAGGCCCGAGAGGCGGGCCGCCAGTCGCGCGCCGCGTGCCCTGCCTGTCGGCAGGCCGCCGTCCAGCAGGTCCTGGGCGCGCAGGCCGAACAGCCGGGGGGAGAAGGCCTCGGGGGCGGCCGCTACCTCCTGCACCGCCGCCACGAAGGCCTCGCGGCAGCCGGGTTCGGTCGGGTCGTCGTCGCCGATGGAGTGCCGGAGCACCGACTGCCTGGCCAGCAGGCCATAGAGCTCGCCGGTGAGGAAGGTGGCGAAGTGCGTGATCGCCCCGGCCTCCAGTCGCGCCCACTTGGCATGGGTGCCGGGCAGGCAGACGGGCCCCGCGGCCTCGGCTTCCCGGGCGATCAGGCCGGCGAGCTGGGTCTCCTCGCCGCGCATCACATCGAAGCGGCGACCGGCGTCATCAGGCTGCTGGCAGAGTCCCGGCAGCAGCACGACGTCCAGGCGCGGATCCTCGACGGTGGGCCTGACCGCGCCCCGGGCGAGCTCGTCGAGCCGCGTCGGCACCGACAGGTAGGCGGCCTCCCGCCAGCCCTGTCGGGCGCCGGCCATGCCGCAGACCCGCACCGGCAGGCGGCCCTCGGTGGGCAGCCAGTCGCCGATCGTCGCCAGCAGGGTGGCCTCGTAGTCCTCCGGGGCAAGCGACAGCATGCCGCGCTCGGAGCCGGCCCGGGCCAGCACCTGCCCATCCCCTGCCATGGCCCAGGCGCGCAGGTTGCTCGAGCCCCAGTCGACGCCGACCCAGGCGAGGCGCCCGGCGAGCTCGCGGGCCTGGCTCATGCCCGGCCCCCGTCGACGATCAGCTCCTGGCCGGTCATCATCCTCGACGCTTGTGATGCCAGGAACAGGCAGGGGCCGATCATGTCCTCCACCGGGATCGCCTCCTTGAGGCACTGCTGGTCCAGGCACTCGGCCAGGTCGGCGTCGTTGACCCAGAGTGCCTTCTGGCGCTCGGTCATCACCCAGCCGGGGATCAGGCAGTTGACGCGGATGGCGTCGCGGCCGAGCTCCCGGGCCAGTGCCCGGGTCAGGCCCAGGATGCCGGCCTTGGCGGTGACATAGGTCGGGTAGCCGGAAAGGCCCAGGTGAACGCTGTTGGATGACAGGTTGATGATGGCGCCGCCACCCAGTTCGCGCATGTCCGCTGCGACCCGTTGGGCGGTGAAGAACTGCGGGCGCAGGTTGGTGGCGATGGAGTCGTCCCACTCCTCGACGCTCCAGTCGTCGAGCGTATGGCGGGTGTCCCGGGCGGCGTTGTTGACCAGCACGCCGATCGGGCCATGGGCCTCGCGGGCCCGGGCGATGGCGGCCTTGAGCGCCGCCACGTCGCGGATATCGCACTCGATGAACAGCGGCCGGTTGGCGTACTTCGCCTCCATGGCATCACAGAACTCGCTGGCGTCGGACAGGCCCACGAAGGCCACCTTCGCGCCCTGGGCCAGGAAGCCCTCGGTCAGCGCCGCGCCGATGCCCGAACCGCCACCGGTGATAAAGACGCTCTGGCCCTTCAGGTCACTGAAGGTCAGATCATTGAAACTGAAACTCATGTCGTTCTCCTTGCTCCCTACCACTCGGCGATGGAGCCGTCCTCATGCGTCCACACCGGGTTGCGCCAGCGGTGGCCGACCCGGGCGCGCTCCTCGACGAAGGCCTCGTCGATCTCCACGCCGAGCCCGGGGCCAGAGGGGATGGCGCAGAAGCCGTCCTCGATGGCCAGCGCCGACTTGTCGACCAGGTAGTCGAGCACGTCGTTGTCGCGGTTGTAGTGGATGCCCATGCTCTGCTCCTGGATGAAGGCGTTGTGGCACACCGCATCCAGCTGCAGGGAGGCGGCCAGGGTCAGCGGGCCGAGCGGACAGTGCGGGGCCAGCGCCACGTCATGGGCGGAGGCCAGGGCGGCGATCTTCATGCCCTCGCTGATGCCGCCGCAGTGGGAGAGGTCGGGCTGGATGATGTCGATCATGCCGTCGGCGAGCAGGTCGCGGAACTCGAAGCGGGTGTGCAGCCGCTCGCCGGTGGCCAGCGGATAGCCCAGGCCGCCGGCGATCTGCGTGAGGCAGGGCAGGTGCTCGGGGGCCACCGGCTCCTCGACGAACATCGGGTGGAAGGGCTCGAGCTCACGCAGCAGCGCCTTGGCCATGGGCCGATGCACCCGGCCATGGAAGTCGATGCCGATGCCCACGTCGGGCCCCACGGCGTCGCGGGCCTCGGCCACCCGGGCCACCGCCTCATCGACCTTGCGATGGCTGTCGACGATGGCGAGCTCCGGGGTGCCGTTCATCTTGAACGCAGTGAAGCCCTGCTCGACCAGGGCCCTGGCGCCGGCACCCACGTCGCTGGGGCGGTCGCCGCCGGTCCAGGCATACATGCGCATCCGGTCGCGCACCGCGCCACCCAGCAGCTGGTGCACGGGCACGCCCAGGTTGCGGCCCTTGAGGTCCCACAGTGCCTGGTCGATCCCGGCGATGGCGCTCATCAGGATTGGCCCGCCGCGGTAGAAGCCGGCCCGGTACAGGGTGTTCCAGAGGTGCTCGATGCGGTGCGGGTCCTGGCCGACCAGGTAGTCGGCGAGCTCGTGGACGGCGGCCTCCACGGTGGCGGCGCGGCCCTCGATGACCGGCTCGCCCCAGCCGTAGCAGCCCTCGTCGGTCTCGATCTTGAGGAACAGCCAGCGCGGCGGTACCTGCCAGGTCTTGAGTCGGGTGATCTTCATATGGGGTGTCCTTCGGTAGGGAGAGGGGAGTCGGGTAGCAGTCCCAGGTCCGTCGCCGTGCGTTCGAGCACCGCCAGGGCCGCCCGGCGGGCGGCCTCCGGCTGGCGCAGGCGGATCGCCTCCATCACCCGGCGGTGGCGCTCGAGGCTGTCCTCCAGGGAGTCGGCATGGTGCTGGGAGCGCTGGATCAGTGCGATGATGGAGGGGCGCAGCAGGTGGCCCATCTGGCGCCATACCAGGTTGTGGGTGGCCTGGTAGACGCCATCATGAAAGGCGACGTCATGCTCGGCGTGCTGCTGGTGCAGGCCTGGGCCTGCGGTATCGCGCATGCCCGCGAAGGCGTTCTCCAGGCGCGCCAGGTCACGGCCGTCCGCCGCCAGGGCGGCCAGCTCGGCCACCTGAGGCTCCGCGGAGAGGCGGAAGGCATAGATCTCACGGACCAGGCGCGGGTCGGGACGCTCCAGGCCGGCCAGCCAGTCGCTCATCAGGGGGTCGAGCAGGTGCCAGTCGGTGACCTCGCGCACCCGGCTGCCGCGCCCCGCGGTGCGTTCGACAAGCCCGGTGGCGGCCAGGCTGGCCAGGGCATTGCGCACCCGGTTGCGGCTCACGGCGAAGCGTTCGCAGAGGTCCTTCTCCCGCGGGAAGTCGCTCCCGGCCGGTAGCCGACCCGAGAGGATGGCGCGGGCAAGGACCGCCGCCAGGGCCGGGGCGCCGCCGTCGGCGGGAAGGGCAAGGTCGTCGAGCATCATCGGGTCCGTCATAATATCTGATCTTATACTAGCTAATGTCAGACATTTTACAAGGGCGCACGAAGATCGACTCCTGGGAACTCGAAAGCAGGCTCAACCATCCGCCTCGTTGGCACTGGCAGGCCCCCGGGGGCACGCCATACTGAGGTCATGGAAGAGGCTCTCGGGTGATACTGCCGTGTCCCTACCGCCAGATGACGCTCCGGAAGAGATTCCCCTGGACAGAGTCTATGAGGAGTATGTCCGGCTCAGTAATGTCTGCAATGACTATATCCAACGGTCGCTGGGGGACATCCGCCTGTTCGGCTCCATCGGCGCGCTGCTGGCCTGGGATCCCCTGGCGCGCCTGTTCGAGCTGGATGCTCAGCTTCAGCAGCCGGTGACCCCGGTGGGGTTCCTGGTGCTGCTGCTGGTGATCGTGATGGTGATGTTCTTCGATCTCCTCAAGCAGTCGATCTTCTTCTTCCATCTACAGCGCATGCAAGCCCTGGAACGGGTCCTCAACCGTGCCGCCGGTGATCGCGGCGAGCTGTTCCATATCGCCAGCGGCTGGCCGGACTGGTTCCGGCGCTACCATGCCCCCGCGGCCAATGGCTTCTGGGGCGTCTTCTATCTGCTGGTGGTGGTGTTTCCGTCGATCATCCTCTACCTGCAGGAGTATGCGGCCTGGCTGTTCGTGTATCTGCCTACCGCCGTCGTCCTGCTGGGAGTGCATGCGCGCTGTGCCCTGCGGGTACTGAACTCCCTGAAACCCTAGCCGTTCCCGCCCGACACCCCGGGCCAGTCGGCCCGAGGGGGCGGTCAAGGCGCAGGAGCGCGCTTACGACCGGGTCGGGGCGGCCGCGACCGCATGGTGGCGCATCAGAACGTAATAGAACAGGCCGCCGAGCCCGGCGCCGATCAGCCAGGCAAAGCCGTTCAGCGCCGCCAGGGCCGGCACCCACACCGAGGAGATCGAGAACAGGGCGGCCAGCCCGAACGCCATCAGTGCCTTCCGGTTCCAGCCCTTGACGTAGTAGTAGGCGCTGTCCGGGGCCGAGGAGAACAGTTGCTGCATGTCGAGGTGCTGGCGCTTCACCAGGTAGTAGTCGACCACGATGATGCCGTAGAAGGGCGCAACGATGGCACCCAGCGCATTGACGAAGCC
This sequence comes from Halomonas gemina, assembly GCF_023554995.1. Lineage (GTDB taxonomy): Bacteria > Pseudomonadota > Gammaproteobacteria > Pseudomonadales > Halomonadaceae > Halomonas > Halomonas gemina. Next base: position 406,019 of record NZ_JAMJPK010000003.1, on the reverse strand, counting down.
GGGCACCCCGATCTGGCTGATCAGCGAGACCCACAGCGCGCCGACGAAGAAGGCGATGATCGCCGTGATCAGGCCACCGATCTTGAAGCTGATCCTGCTGGGAAAGAGGTTGGCCAGGTCATAGGCCGGGGGAATGAAGTTGGCCACCAGGTTGATGCCCACGGTCGCGGCGAAGAAGGTCAGTGCCGCGACGATGGTCAACGGCAAAGAATCGACCCGCTCGACGATGTCCGCCGGGTTGGTCAGGGCCTCGCCGAACAGCACCAGGGTGCCGGCGGTGATGATCAGGGCAATGAACGAGAAGAAGGCCACGTTGAGCGGCAGGCCGAGCAGATTGCCGAGCTTCATCTGGCGCTCGGTCTTCACGAAGCGGGTGAAGTCGCCGAAGTTGATCACCACCGCGGCGAAGTAGGCGACCATGGTGCCGACGATGGCCAGGAAGGCGCCCACGGCACTGCCGGAGTCGCTGTCGTCGCCGCTGAAGATGGTGCTCACCGCGGGTAACAGCTCGCTGCCGGCCTGGAGCCAGACCACGATCATCAGCACCACCATTACCACGTAGACCAGCGGGCCTGCCCAGTTGAGGAAGTGCTTGATGCGCTCGATGCCCTGCCAGAAGATCGCGATCTGGAACAGCCAGACGATCACGAAGGAGACCCAGGCCACACCGGAGAGGCCGAGGAAGGTCGAGCCGTCGCCGGCACCGAAGAGGGCGGTAATCAGCAGGGCCACCGCGGTGGAGGCGAAGTAGGTCTGCACGCCGTACCAGAAGATGCCGATGATGGCCCGCAGCATCGCCGGCAGGTTGGCGCCGCGCACTCCCATGCTGGCGCGTACCATCACCGGGAAGGGGATGCCGTACTTCACGCTGGGCTTGCCGGTCAGGTTGACCAGATACATCACGATGATGCCGGCCAGGATGATGGCCGCCATCACCGCCCAGCCGTTCAACCCGTAGGTTAGGAACAGTGAGGCCGCCAGGGTGTAGCCGAACAGGCTCTGGATGTCGTTGGACCAGACGTTGAAGATCTCGAAGGCGCCCCAGGAACGCTTGCTGTGCGGAATCGGGGCCAGGTCCGCGTTGTACAGTGTCGGGTCGATCGCTTGGATGCCCAGCTCGCTCTCTTTCATCGGGGGTCACCTTTGTCATTGTCGGGGAAACGGCTCGACTGGGTCGCGTCGAGCCATCGTGCCGGATTTACTGGCAGAAGCGCTGGCAGGGGGCCCAGTGTTTCATCAGCAGGAAGTAGGTGAGGCCGGCGGGAATCAGGCTGGCGTACCAGGAGATGGAGGAGAAGGTCAGCGCGGCGACGATGCCCACGGCGGTGGCGATCAGGGCGGCCAGGTTCACGCCCCGGTAGGGGCCGTTCTCGTCATACAGCTTGCCCAGATCGAGGGTACGGCGGCGGATCAGGTAGTAGTCGACCACCAGCACGGCGAAGATCGGGCCGAGGAAGGCCGAGTAGGTCTGCACGAACAGCTGCAGGCCGGCGGCGGAATCCGGCTGCACCAGCTTCCAGGGGAAGGTGGCGAAGGCCAGCAGGCCGACCAGCACCGTGGCGGTGCGGAACTTCATCTTGAAGACGTCCATCAGCACATAGGTCGGCGGCACCACGTTGTTGAGCACGTTGGTGGTGACCTGGGCGAAGGCGATGAACAGCAGGGTGGTCATCAGCAGCGGAGTGTTGTCCACGGCGTTGGCGAACACCTGGATGGGGTCGGCGGTGCCGGTGGCCTCGGAGACCATGTAGCCGATCAGGCCCATGAACAGGGTGCAGGGCAGGATCGACATGGCGTAGATGGTGGTCAGCAGGCCCTGGCCGGTGCCGGTCTTGTGCTCCCGGGCATAGTCGCTGACGTTGAGCATCATGGTGCTGTAGATGCCCAGGAACAGCATGGTGGCGCCCCAGAAGGGCAGGCCCCAGGAGCCTTCCATGGTCAGCAGGTTGGCGGAGAGCACGTCGCCGTAGCGCACCACCGTGCTGTAGAACATGTAGACCAGCGAGGCGAGGATGAAGGCGCTGCCGATGTTCTCCAGCCACTTGATGCCCTGGAAGCCCATCACCGACAGGCCGATCTGCAGGAACTGGAAGGTGATGAAGAAGAACACCAGGTTGTCGAAGCCAAACAGCGTGGCCGAGACCATGTTGAGGGCCCCGGCGCCGATCCAGCTCTGGAAGCCATACCACACCACCGCCGGCACGGCACGTACCAGGCCCGGCAGTCGCGTCCCGGTGAAGCCGAAGGCGCTGCGCGCCTGCACCATGAAGGGTATGCCGTACTTGTAGCCGGCAGCACCATTGATGGCCAGGGCGATGCCGATCACGAAGCAGCCGATGGCGATGGCCAAGGTGGCCTGAATCAGGTTCAGCGTGCCCACTACGCTGGAGCCCATGGTGAAGGTGCCGATGGAAACGCAGCCGCCGAACCAGGCCAGGAAGTAGGAACTGCGCCCCATGATCCGGGTTCGCTGCGGGGCCAGGGACTCCTCACCGGGGGCCTTGGTGTCCCGGTCGGCGGCGGATGAGGGGGAGGCGGCGAGTCCTGCGGCTGCGGTCGTGCTGTCGGGAGTGGGATGACTCATGGTGATGTCCTCGCAAGTCGTTTCTGTGCTTGTGGTTGTCTTCCGGCAGGGGGCTGCCGTGGAAGGCTTGCGGCGTGGCGTGCGCCTGTGGCGTCTTGTGGTTATGGCGATTCAAGAGGGTCAAGCAGGATGTGTGCCAGTCATCGGGTGGGCCGCAGGTGCGATAGGCCCTCGAAGCGTCCCGTGAAGGGCTTGGGGCGAGGGAACGCCAGATCGCCATGCTTGCTGGTGCAAAGCCCCAGGCCGACCAGAGCCTCGGCCAGCTTGACGGCGGCGGTCACCCCCTCGACCACCGGCAGGCCGACCTCGCGGCTGATGGTGTCGGTCAGGTCGGCCATACCGCCGCAGCCCAGCACGATGGCGCCGATGTTGTCCTCGTCGCGGGCCCGCCGGCACTCATCGATGATGCGCACCAGGGCGGCATCGCCGTTTTCCTCCAGGTCGAGCACCGGGATCTCCGCGGCGCGCACCCGGCGGCAGTGGTGGGAGAAGCCGTACTGGTCGAGCAGGTGCTCGGCGATGATGCCGGTGCGCCCCAGGGTGGTGACGATGGAGAAGCGGGTACTGATCAGCGTCGCCATATGGAAGGCGGCCTCGGCGATACCGATCACCGGCGCCCGGGTCAGCTCACGCGCGGCCAGCAGGCCGGGGTCGCCGAAACAGGCGATCACATAGGCATCGGCGCCTTCGTGCTCGCCGGCCAGCACCTCCTCGAGTACGCCGACCGCGCTGACGGCCTCGTCGAAGTGGCTCTCGATGGAGACGGGCCCATGGTCGGGGTGGCGCGCAGAGATGCGGGTCCCGGGGGAGGCGATGCGGCTCGCCGCCTCGCCGATCGTTGCCGTCATCTCGGCGCTGGTGTTGGGGTTGATGACGCGGATGTGCATGACGCGGGCTCTCCTGGATTTTTCGTGAACAAGATATTTTATCTTTGTACACAAAATAGCCCTCGTCAGCACAGGCTGCAAGTCCGAATGTGCAGCGCCGTGATCGTAAATTTATCCTTCTAATATCAGTTGGTTAATATAGATGACGTGCGGTGATTGTATCTGTCGCCGGACTGTCAGAGTAGTTCGACTACACGATTATCATAAAAATGCGCACATTTTTAAATAAAAACTGTATACAATATTTGGGAATGAAGTCCTCGCCCAGGATGATCTTGCTCGGGGCTTCGGCGAGGGGGTTGCGGATGACATGGGTACACTCTATCTTTGTATTGTATACACAATTTTTGCCACCCCCGGCTGCTTCGCGGGTGGAAGGTACCAGAACAACCAGGAAGCTTCGCCATGACGCACGTTCCATCCTCCGACTATCCCCGAGACCTGATCGGCTATGGCCGCACCCCGCCCCATGCCAACTGGCCGGGCGGGGCGAGGATTGCCGTGCAGTTCGTGCTCAACTACGAGGAGGGCGGCGAGAACTGCGTGCTGCACGGCGACGAGGGTTCCGAACAGTTCCTCTCCGAGATCATCGGTGCCCCCGCCTTTCCCGATCGCCACCTGAGCATGGAGTCGATCTACGAGTACGGCTCACGGGCCGGGGTGTGGCGCATCCTGCGCGAGTTCGAGCGCCGTGGCCTGCCGCTCACCGTGTTCGGCGTGGCCATGGCCCTGGAGCGCCACCCCGAGGTGGCCCATGCCTTCAAGGAGCTGGGCCACGAGGTCGCCTGCCATGGCTACCGCTGGATCCACTACCAGGAGGTGCCGGAAGAGGTCGAGCGTGAGCACCTTAAGAAGGCGATGGCGATCTTCCAGCGCCTCTTTGGGGAGAAGCCGCTGGGCTGGTACACCGGGCGCGATAGCCCCAATACCCGCCGGCTGGTGCTCGACGAGGGGGGCTTCCTGTATGACAGCGACTACTACGGCGACGACCTGCCGTTCTGGACCCGCGAACGCGACAGCCAGGGCGTGGAGCACGACCATCTGATCGTGCCCTATACCCTGGACAGCAACGACATGCGCTTCGCCGCTCCCCAGGGCTTCAACACCGCGGATCACTTCTTTACTTACCTGCGGGATGCCTTCGACGTGCTCTACGCGGAGGGGGAGGAGTCGCCGAAGATGCTCTCGGTGGGCATGCACTGCCGCCTGCTGGGCCGCCCGGGGCGTTTCCGCGCCCTGCAGCGCTTCCTCGACCATATCGAGGCCCACGACCGGGTCTGGGTGACCCGCCGCGTGGACATCGCCCGCCATTGGGCGGAGCACCATCCGGCGCCGGGTAGCTGACCCCTTGAACAGCCGTAACACTCGAGGCTGAACAATCTCTTGATTTGATGGCGAATAGCCGGCGAGTGCCATGGCAATGTCCATGAGCGTAGCGAGAGGCGCCGGGGACAGGCCTGGAGGGGGTCCTATGCCAGGGATGGCATCGGTAGCGCCCAGGGAGGGGTTCACAGCGCCCCCGATCTGGTCCGGCACCCCGGGGTCGGTCGCCGGAACAGCCTCGAGCGATATCGGCTGCCAGCAAGCGCTTTTTATCGACCCAACGTTTCTTCAGGACACCCCATGAAACAACGCACCTACTACGCTCCCGCCGGCGGTCATCCTCCCCAGACCCAGCTGCTCTCCGACCGGGCGGTGTTCACCGAGGCCTATGCGGTCATCCCCAAGGGCGTGTTCGGCGATATCGTCACCAGCAACCTGCCGTTCTGGGAGGGCACCCGGCTCTGGGTGCTGGCGCGCCCGCTCTCCGGCTTCGCCGAGACCTTCTCCCAGTACATCATGGAGGTCTCCCCCGGTGGCGGCAGCGAGCGTCCCGAGCTCGACCCCGCGGCCGAAGGCGTGCTCTTCGTGGTGGAGGGTGAGCTGACCCTGACGCTTGCCGATGAGCGGCATCACATGACCCCGGGCGGCTATGCGTTCATTCCGCCGGGCAGCGACTGGCAGGTGAGGAACGAGGCCGATGCCCCGGTGCGCTTCCACTGGGTGCGCAAGGCCTACGAACGGGTCGAGGGCATCGAGGTGCCCGAGGCCTTCGTGGTCAACGAGAACGACATCGCGCCCAACGAGATGCCGGACACCGAAGGGCGTTGGGCCACCACGCGCTTCGTCGACCCGGCCGACGTGCGCCACGACATGCACGTCAATATCGTCACCTTTCAGCCCGGCGCGGTGATTCCCTTCGATGAGACCCACGTCATGGAACACGGCCTCTATGTGCTCGAGGGCAAGGCGGTCTACCACCTCAACCAGGACTGGGTGGAGGTCGAGGCCGGCGACTTCATGTGGCTGCGCGCCTTCTGCCCCCAGGCCTGCTATGCCGGCGGCCCGGGGCCCTTCCGCTACCTGCTCTACAAGGACGTCAACCGCCACGCGGCGCTGCGCTTGGGTAGCCGCTGATACGCGACCCGCTGATATGTCACTAACCTGAGGGGCGCCAGGGACAGGCCTGGAGGGGGTCCTATGCCAGGGATGGCATCGGTAGCGCCCAGGGAGGGGGTCACAGCGCCCCCGAAATGGTCCGGCACCCCGGGGCCTGTCACCGGGTAAGCCCCGATTATCGAGGCAGTCCTGCTCAGGAGATAAACATGCTGGAACTGAAAGCCGAGCCGCTGACGCCGGCGGTCTTCGCCCCCTTCGGCGATGTCATCGACACGCGCAACGCCGACTGGTTTCCCATCAACGCCGGGCGCACCCGGCGCTACCACGACCTGGCGAGGGTCGAGACCCTGGGGGAGGGCGCGCGGACACTGATCAGCATCTTCGTCAGCCAGCCCGTGGAGATACCGCTGGAACTGGATTTCCTGGAGCGCCACCCGCTGGGCAGCCAGGCCTTCATGCCGCTGCACGAGGAGCGCTTCGTGATCGTGGTGGCGCCGCCAGGGGATCGTATCGATCCCGCCGAGGTGCGCGCCTTCGTCACCGATGGCCGCCAGGGAGTCAACTACCATGCCGGCACCTGGCACGCCATCCAGTCGGTGCTGGAGCGGGAAGGGGAGTTCCTGGTCGTCGATCGCGGTGGGGAGGGGAACAACTGCGACGAGCATCCGCTGGCGGTTCGCGTGACCCTCTGAACTGCCCCCTGAGGGGGGTGATGTGCTGCTTTTATGATACCCAAGTCCTTAAGTGGGCTTGGGTATTTTTCTGCCATAAAAATATGTGAAAATATTTTCCACATAATATTGACGACCCGGGTCAGCGTGCCTAGTCTCTGTATACAGAAATATTTTCCAAAAATAACAACTCCTCACAGGAGGAAGCGTCATGACCCGCATGACTGCCGCTGAAGCCGCCGTTCACGTGTTGCGCAAGGAGGGCATCGAGGTCGCCTTCGGGGTGCCCGGTGCCGCCATCAACCCCTTCTATGCCGCGATGCGCAAGCTCGGTGGCATCGATCATGTCCTGGCCCGCCACGTCGAGGGGGCCTCGCACATGGCCGAGGGCTACACCCGCACGAAGGCCGGCAACATCGGGGTGTGCATCGGCACCTCCGGCCCCGCCGGCACCGACATGATCACCGGGCTCTACTCTGCCTCGGGCGATTCCATCCCGATCCTCTGCATCACCGGCCAGGCGCCCCGCGCCCGGCTGCACAAGGAGGACTTCCAGGCGGTGGATATCCAGGCGATCGCCGGCCCGGTCACCAAGTGGGCGGTCACGGTGCTCGAGCCGGCCCAGGTGCCGCGCGCCTTCCAGCAGGCCTTCCAGCTGATGCGCTCCTCGCGTCCCGGCCCGGTGCTGATCGACCTGCCTATCGACGTGCAGATGAGCGAGATCGAGTTCGATCCGGACACCTATGAGCCGCTCCCCACCTACAAGCCGGCCGCCAGCCGCGCCCAGGTGGAGAAGGCCTTGGGCATGCTCAACGAGGCCGACAAGCCGCTGCTCGTGGCCGGCGGCGGCATCATCAACGCCGATGCCACGGACCGGCTGGTCGAGTTCGCCGAGCTCACCGGGGTGCCGGTGATCCCCACCCTGATGGGCTGGGGAGCGATCCCCGACGACCACCAGCTGATGGCCGGCATGGTGGGGCTTCAGACCTCCCACCGCTATGGCAATGCGACCCTGCTCGCCGCGGACTTCGTGATGGGCATCGGCAACCGCTGGGCCAACCGGCATACCGGCTCGGTGGAGACCTATACCCGCGGGCGCACCTTCGTCCACGTGGACATCGAGCCGACCCAGATCGGCCGGGTGTTCGGGCCCGATTACGGCATCGTCTCCGACGCCGGGGCAGCGCTCGACCTCTTCCTCGAGGTGGCCCGCGAGATGAAGGCCGCCGGCCGCCTCAAGGACCGCACGGCCTGGGCGGCGGAGTGCCAGGAGCGCAAGCGTACCCTGCTGCGTAAGACCCACTTCGACGACGTGCCGGTCAAGCCCCAGCGCGTCTACGAGGAGATGAATAAGGCCTTCGGCCCCAACACTCGCTACGTCAGCACTATCGGCCTGTCGCAGATCGCCGGCGCCCAGTTCCTGCACGTCCATAAGCCGCGCCACTGGATCAACTGCGGCCAGGCCGGCCCCCTGGGCTGGACCATCCCGGCGGCGCTGGGGGTGCGGCGCGCCGATCCGGAGGCCGAGATCGTCGCCCTCTCCGGTGACTATGATTTCCAGTTCATGGTCGAGGAGCTGGCGGTCGGTGCCCAGTTCAAGCTGCCCTTCATCCACGTGCTGGTGAACAATGCCTACCTGGGGCTGATCCGCCAGGCCCAGCGTGGCTTCGACATGGACTACTGCGTGCAGCTCTCCTTCGAGAACGTCAATGCCGCCGAGCTGGGCGAGTACGGCGTCGACCACCTCGCCGTGGCCGAGGGGCTGGGCTGCAAGGCGATCCGCGTTACTGAGCCCGACAAGATCGCGCCGGCCTTCGCCGAGGCCCGCGAGCTGATGGCCGAGCATCGTGTGCCGGTAGTGGTCGAGGTCATTCTCGAGAAGGTGACCAACATCTCCATGGGCACCGACCTGGGCGGTATCAACGAGTTCGAGGCGCTGGCCGAGAACGTTGCCGACGCCCCTAGCTCCATCGCCGCCCTGCGCTGAGCCGCCCTTCGCTGAGGGGCAGGAGGCTCGCCGCCGGTGGGGTCCGGCGGCGAGCGCTCCGAGACGACAACTGAAACACACGAAAAGAGACAGGGAGATGCACATGGCCAAGTTTGCCGCCAATCTCAGCATGCTGTTCACCGAGGTCGACTTCCTCGACCGCTTCGAGGCCGCCGCCAAGGCCGGCTTCAAGGGTGTGGAGTACCTCTTCCCGTACGATTTCGAGGCCGCCGAGATCAAGCAGCGCCTCGACGACAATGGCCTGACCCAGGTGCTGTTCAACCTGCCGGCCGGCGACTGGGGCGCAGGCGAGCGCGGCATCGCCTGCCATCCGAGTCGCGTCGAGGAGTTCCGCACCGGGGTCGACCAGGCGATCGAGTATGCCCGCGTGCTGGGCAATACTCAGGTCAACTGCCTGGCCGGCATCAAGCCCGAGGGCGTCAGCGATGACCAGGCGCGCCAGACGCTGGTCGAGAACCTGCGCTTCGCCGCCGAGAAGCTCGAGGCCGAGGGCATCCTGCTGATCGCCGAGCCGATCAACACCCGCGACATCCCGGGCTTCTTCCTCAACCGCACCGCGCAGGCGCTGGCGATCTTCGACGAGGTGGGAAGCGACAACCTGAAGCTGCAGTACGACATCTATCACATGCAGATCATGGAAGGGGATCTGGCCCCGACCCTCGAGACGCACCTCGACCGCATCGCCCATATCCAGGTGGCCGACAACCCGGGCCGCCATGAGCCGGGCACCGGTGAGATCAACTATCCCTTCCTGTTCGCTCACCTCGATCGTCTCGGCTATGACGGCTGGATCGGCTGCGAGTACAAGCCCCGGGCGGGCACTCAGGAAGGCCTGTGCTGGCTGGACGCGGCCCGGTAAACACCGTATCGACACCCCAATGACAACTGGAGAGAGACCATGAGCAAGATCGGATTTATCGGCCTCGGCATCATGGGCCGCCCCATGGCGGGCCACCTGCTGGACGCCGGCCATGAACTGGTGACGGTCAAGCGCGGCCCCCTCGATGCCACCCTCGCCGACAAGGGCATGCGCGAGTTGGAGAACCCCGCCGCGGTGGCCGCCGAGGCCGAGGTGATCATCACCATGGTCCCGGACACCCCGGACGTCGAGACCGTGCTGTTCGGCGAGGGCGGCGTGATCGAGGGCCTCAAGCCCGGCACCCTGGTGATCGACATGAGCTCCATTGCTCCCCTGGCGACCCAGAACTTCGCCCGCTGCATCCACGAGGCCGGCGGCGAGTTCGTCGATGCCCCGGTCTCCGGCGGCGAGGGCGGGGCCATCAATGCCGCGTTGACGATCATGGTCGGCGCCACCGAGGAGGGCTTCGAGCGCGCCCGGCCGATCCTCGAGGTGATGGGCAAGACCATCACCCACATCGGCGGACACGGGGCCGGCCAGACCTGCAAAGTGGCCAACCAGATCGTGGTCGCCCTGACCATCGAGGCGGTCGCCGAGGGCCTGCTGTTCGCCTCCAAGGCCGGCGCCGACGTGGCCAAGGTGCGTGAGTCGCTGCTCGGTGGCCTGGCCCAGTCGAAGATCCTCGATGTTCACGGCGAGCGCATGATCAAGCGTACCTTCGATCCGGGCTTCAAGGTCAAGCTGCACCAGAAGGATCTCAACCTGGCCCTGGAAGGCGCGCGCAGCCTCAACCTCTCGCTGCCCGGCACCGCTAACGCCCAGCAGCTGTTCCAGGCCTGTGCCGCCCACGGCGGCGCCGACTGGGATCATGCCGGTATCCTGCGGGCCCTGGAGGCGCTGGCGGACCACGAGGTGGGCCAGGACTGAGGGCACCGCCCTCTGGACTGGTCGTGAGCTCTGCCCGCCGGCTGCTGTCCGAGCCGGCGGGCGACAGGGAGGTGACTGCTCCCTGACGGCAGGCGTCGGGTCGTCGCCTGCCGGATCGCCGCTGGCGATCCTTGCCCGGTGGTGGGTTCCCCCCTGAAGTACCCTCCCGTCACCGGGCTTTTTTCGTGAAGGAGACTCCCATGAACACACTCAGCCCCCAGGTCGCTCGTGGCGTGCTCGAGTCGCCGAGTGCCTGGCTTCGGCAGCTGGCCGAGACCCTGCGCGGCGCCGAGGGCATCCATGCGCTGGCCATCGACACCGACGGCATCGACGGCTCCGAGGACAATGCCGGGGCCCTGTTCGCGCCCGAGGACTGGGCGCGTGCCCGGGCCGGGGGGCTTGACCCCGTCGACTATCTGTCACGCAATGATGCCTATACTTTCTTCGCGGCCCTGGACGACCTGATCGTCACCGGGCCGACGCGCACCAACGTCAACGATTTCCGTGCCATCCTGCTACTGCCGAGGACCCCATGACCCATCCCCACCCTGCACCCCCCCACACCCCCATCCGTCGCACCAAGATCGTCGCCACCCTGGGGCCGGCCAGCGACCGCGAGGGGGTCCTGGAGGCGATGCTCGAAGCCGGCGTCGACGTGGTGCGCCTCAACTTCTCCCATGGCAGCCCCGATGACCATCGCCGTCGCCTCGAGCGGGTGCGCGCGATCGCCGACCGCCTGGGCAGGAGCGTCGCCGCCCTGGGCGACCTCCAGGGCCCCAAGATTCGTATCGCCCGCTTCAAGGAAGGCACGGTGGAGCTCGAGGAGGGCCAGTCCTTCATCCTCGACATGGGCCTGGGCAGCGATGAGGGCGACGCCCGCCGCGTCGGCTGCGACTACAAGACCCTGGCCGACGACGTTGCCCCCGGCGACCGCCTGCTGCTCGACGACGGCCGGGTGGTGCTCGACGTCAACCGGGTCGCCGACCACCTGATCCACACCAGCGTGGTGGTGGGCGGCACCCTCTCCAACAACAAGGGCATCAACAAGCAGGGCGGCGGCCTCTCGGCCCCGGCCCTCACCGACAAGGACAAGGCCGACCTGGAGACCGCCGTGGCGATCGGCGTCGATTACCTGGCGATCTCCTTCCCGCGCAGCGCCGCCGACATGCAGGAGGCCCGCGAGCGGCTCGGCGAGGCGGGTGCCGAGATCGGCCTGGTGGCCAAGCTCGAGCGCGCCGAGGCGGTGGCCGACGACGCCACGCTGGACGCCATCATCGAGGCCTCCGAGGCGGTGATGGTGGCGCGCGGCGACCTCGGCGTGGAGATCGGCGATGCCCAGCTGATCGGCACCCAGAAGCGCATCATCAAGCACGCCCGCACGCTGAATCGCGCGGTGATCACCGCCACCCAGATGATGGAGTCGATGATCGAGTCCCCGCTGCCGACCCGCGCCGAGGTGTTCGACGTCGCCAACGCGGTGCTCGACGGCACCGACGCGGTGATGCTCTCCGCCGAGACCGCCGCCGGCGACTTCCCGGTGGAGACCGTCGAGGCCATGGACCGGGTCTGCCTGGGCGCCGAGCGCGAGCGGCGCATCCAGGAGTCCGGCCACCGCATCCACGAGGGGTTCTCGCAGGTCGACGAGACCATCGCGCTCTCCGCCATGTACGCCGCCAACCACCTTTCCGGGGTGGCCGCCATCGCCTGCATGACCGCCTCGGGCTTCACGCCGCTGATCGCCTCACGGATCAGCTCGGGGCTGCCGATCGTCGGCCTGGCTCACAACCCCATCGCCCAGCGGCGCATGGCACTCTACCGCGGGGTGGTCTCGCTGCCCTTCGACACCAGCGAGATGAGCGCCCAGGAGCTCAACGATCGCGCGCTGCAGCGGCTGGTGGAGCACGGCATCGCCGAACCCGGCGACCACGTCATCCTCACCCGGGGCGATCACATGAACGCCCACGGCGGCACCAATACCCTGAAGATCCTCGACGTCTCCCCGGCACATCGCCGTGCCTGAGGCAAGGATCCTGTATACAATGACCCTGTCTGATGGAGTCATTCCGCTCGCGGGATAAGACGCTGGCGGCAGGAACAGGCAGGGGGCAGCGCATGCACGAGTGGCAGGAGGAGGTGCTGGCCGAGGTCAGGGCCGGGAGTCGCATCAGCGACCGGGATATTGTCGATAAGGTGCGACGGGCGGTGCTGATGCAGCGCCTGCCGCCCGGCACCCGGCTGCCCGAGGTGACCCTCGGCGAGGTCTTCGGGGTGAGCCGCTCGGTGGTGCGCAAGGCCCTGACCCGGCTGGCCTCCGAGCATGTGGTGGACCAGCGCCCCAACCAGGTGGCGCGGGTCCGCGCGCCGAGCATCGAGGAGACCCGCGAGACCTTCGCGGCCCGCCGCCTGGTGGAGGGGGAGGTGGCCGCGCTGCTGGCGGGCCGCCTCGAAGCGGCCTCGCGGGACCGGCTCGCGGCACAGGCCCGGGGCGAGATCGAGGCCCACGGACGGGGAGACGAGCCGGCCCGCATCGAGCACTCCCTGGCCATCCACCACCTGCTCGCCGAGCACTCGCCCAACCGCGTGCTGGGCGCCATGCTCACCGACCTGATCCTGCGCACCTCCATCGTCATCGCGCTCTACAAGCGGCCGAACCTGGCCTCCTGCTTCCTGGAGGGCGATCACACGGCGCTGCTGGCGGCTCTCGAGCGGGGCGATGCCGAGGCGGCCCGGGAGGGCATCCGCCACCACCTGGAGAGCCTCGAGGCGCTGCTGGACCTGAGCCCCCGCGAGGCCAGCATCGACCTGATGGCGATCCTCGGGCGCTCCCGGGAGCAGGCCTGAGCGTCGCCCCGGCCTCGGACTGACCCGTATCACAGCCGCGGCGGGTTTCCCGGCCTCGCCTTGTCCCCCGGGGCACGCCTGGTCGACAATGCAGCGACCCTACCGCAATTCGGGAAATTCGCATGTTCTCTCTCCTGCGCTGGGCGCTGGTGGCCTGGCTCGCCCTGACGCCCACTGCGGCCCTGGCCGAGGCGCCCACCGTGGCCGCGGCCTCGGACCTGCAGTTCGCCCTGACCGAGGCCGCCGAGCGCTTCCAGAACGAGACCGGGCGAGAGCTGCGGCTGAATTTCGGCTCCTCCGGCAACTTCATGCGCCAGATCCGCCAGGGCGCCCCCTTCGAGCTCTACCTCTCCGCGGACGAAGCCTATGTGCGCACCCTGCACGAGGCGGGCCTGACCGAGGACGAGGGGGTGGTCTACGCCGTGGGCCGGCTGGCCTGGCTGCAGCCGGCCGGCCGTGACGGCCTGCCCCGTGACGACGACCCGCTGGCCGGCGTGCGCGAGGCCATCGAGGCCCATCGGGCGGGAGAGGGTCGGCCGCGCATCGCCCTGGCCAATCCCGAGCATGCCCCCTACGGCGTGGCGGCGCGCCAGGCCCTCGACCAGGCCGGGCTCTGGGAGGATTCGGCCCCGCTGCGCATCCTCGGCGAGAATGTCTCCCAGGCCGCGCGCTTCGCCCTGGCGGACGAGGCCCGCGGCGGCCTGGTGGCCTGGTCCCTGGCGCTCGCGCCGGCGCTGGCCGAGCGCAGCGAGCATGTGCTGATCCCCGAGACATGGCATGCGCCCCTGGTGCAGCGGATGGCGCTGATCGAGGGCGCCGGCGAGACCGCTCGCGCCTTCTATGCCTGGCTCCAGCAGCCGGCGGCCCGGGAGGTCCTGGCCGCGTACGGTTTCCGGCTGCCGGACGAGGACGCCCCTCGCTGATGGACTGGACGGCGCTCTCGGTCTCGCTGCGCCTGGCGGGGCTGACCTGCCTGCTGCTGCTGCCGCTGGGGCTCTGGCTGGGCCGCACCCTGGCGCTCTCGCGCTTTCGCGGCAAGCCGCTGTGCGAGGCGCTGGTAGCGCTGCCGCTGGTGATGCCGCCGACGGTGCTGGGCTTCTACCTGATGCAGGCCTTCGGCGTTCAGGCGCCCCTCGGCGGCTTCTGGCAGTCGCTGACCGGCAGCGGGCTCAACTTCACCTTCGAGGGCATCCTGCTCGCCTCGCTGGTGGCCAACCTGCCCTTCGCCGTGCAGCCGATCCAGCGCGCCTTCGAGTCGATTCCCCCCAACCTGCGCGAGGCGGCCTGGTGCAGCGGCCTCTCGCCCGGCCGCACGCTGTGGCGCATCGAGCTGCCGCTGGTGTGGCCGGGGCTGGTCTCGGCCCTGGCGCTGACCTTCGCCCATACCCTCGGCGAGTTCGGGGTGATCCTGATGGTCGGCGGGGCGATCGATGGCGAGACCCGTACCCTGGCCATCGCCATCTACGACCGTGTCCAGGCCTTCGACGAGACCGGGGCGGCGGTCATGTCGGCCATGCTGCTGCTGGTCTCCTTCCTGACCATCGGCGTGGTCTACGGCCTGGCAGGCCGCCGGAGGTGGCGCCGTGGCTGAGCCCGACCTGCCCGCGAGCCAGACCCGCCTGGCGGTCAAGCTGCAGCAGGCCGGGCCGATCCCGCTGGACGCCGACTTCCACTGCGAAGCCGGCGAGCTGCTGGCCCTGGTGGGCCCCTCGGGGGGCGGCAAGACCACCCTGCTGCGGGCCATCGCCGGGCTCTACCGGCCGGCGCGGGGTGTGATCCGCTGTGCCGGCGAGACCTGGTTCGATGCCGAGGCGGGGCACTCGCTGCGTCCCCAGCAGCGTCGCGTGGGGCTGGTATTCCAGGACTATGCGCTCTTCCCGCACCTCGATGCCCGCGCCAACGTCATGGTGGCCCTCGATCACCTGCCCGCCGCCGAGCGCGCTCCGGCCGCCGAGCGGTGGCTGGCCCGGGTGCGCCTCGACGGCCTGGCCGGCCGGCTGCCCGCCGAGCTCTCCGGCGGCCAGCGCCAGCGGGTCGCCCTGGCCCGGGCACTGGCCAGGAGCCCGCGGGTGCTGCTGCTCGACGAGCCCTTCTCGGCGGTGGACCAGGTCACCCGCCGGCGCCTGCAACGCGAGCTCGCCCTGCTGCGCGAGGAGATCCGGATCCCCATCGTGCTGGTCACCCACGACCTGGACGAGGCCGCCGCCCTGGCCGACCGGCTATGCGTGCTGCACGCCGGCCGCAGCCTTCAGCAGGCGCCGGCCGAGCAGCTCTTCCGCCGACCGGCGAGCCCCGAGGTGGCGCGGCTGCTCGATCGCCACAACGTCTTCACCGGCCGGGTGGAAGAGGGCGACGAGGGGCGTCGCCTGCACTGGGGCCCCTGGCGCCTGGAGGTGGCGGAAGGCCTGGCGGCCCTGGCTCCCGGGCAGCGGGTCAGCTGGTACCTGCCGCCCTCGGACGTGGTCCTGCATCGTCGCGGCCGCCCCTCGCGAGGCGAGCGCGAGAATCCGGTCCAGGGCCGAGTGGTGGAGATGGCGGTACTGGGCGGGATCAGCTCCGTGGCGCTGGCCTTCGATCACTGCGACGATACCCTGCGCTTCGAGCTCCCCACCCATGCGGCGCGCCGCAACGGCCTGGCCCGCGGCGAGGCGGTGGGGGTCTCGCTGCTGGCCGCCGGCATCCACCTGATGCCCGATGCCCCCGTCACCCATCCCGAGAGCTGAGGAAACCGCCATGATCGCCACCCGACGCCAGCTGCTGCTGGGCCTTGCGCTGCTCCCCGCCGCCTCCCTGCTGCCGCGGATCCTGCCCGCCGCCAGTCCCGATTCGGGGCCCGGCGTTGAGCCACAGACCGTCGAGACCGTCCCCGTGGTGATCCATGCCGAGCGGGGCCCCCAGCGGCTCGAGGTGGAGGTGGCTCGCACCATCCCCCAGCGCAGCCGTGGCCTGATGGAGCGCGACCAGCTGGCCCAGCGGTCCGGCATGCTGTTTCTCTACGACCGGCCCCAGTCCTCGCGCAACGGCTTCTGGATGTATCGCACGCGCATCCCGCTGGATATCGCCTTCATCGACGAGGCGGGTCGCATCGCCGAGATCCACCGCATGGAGCCGTGCGCGTCGTCCCGGCCGGGGGAGTGCCCGGTGACGCGCCCCGCGGTGCCCTATCGGGCGGCCCTGGAGGTCAATGCCGGTGCCTTCGAGGCGATGGGCGTGGCGGCGGGCGACTGCGTCAGCTGGCCGGGCGACGGCGGGCTCTGCGGCGAGGTGCCGGCGGAGTGAATCAGCCCGCGGGGCGGCGGGGGCCGAGGCGCAGCACGATCAGCGCCAGGCCGGCGATGACCAGGCCGCCCCCGGCGAGCTTGTGGGGGCCCAGGCTGTCGCCCATCAGTGCTGCCCCCAGCAGCACGGCCAGCACCGGCATCAGCAGGGTCAGCGGCACCACCCGGTTGACCGGGTGGCGACGCAACAGGCCATACCAGAGGCCGTAGGCCACGATGGAGGACATCACGGCGGTGTAGAAGACCGCCCCCCAGCCGGCCCAGCCGGCCTCGGCCAGCGCCTGCCACTGGCCCTGCTCGAACCACCAGGAGCCCAGCGCCACCTGGGGCGTGGCGAACAGCGCCACCCAGCCCGCCAGGGCCATGGGCGAGACGTCGGGCCCGCGCTTGATCAGCAGCTGCGAGACGGCCCAGCCCAGGGCGCTGGTCAGCAGCAGGAACGTCGGCAGGGGCGCGGGCAGGGTGGGCCCGCCGGCGAGCACCGCGACCCCGGCGAAGGAGAGCACGAGGCCGGTCAGCCGTCGGGGGCCGAGGCGCTCCTTGAGGAACACCACGGCGAGCAGGGTGGCGAAGGGCGTGCCCATCTGCACCAGCAGCGCGCCGGTGCCGGCCTCGGCCTGGCCCAGGCCGATGAACAGCAGGGCGAAATGCAGCGAGCCGAAGGTCAGCGAGAGCAGCAGCAGGAAGGGCAACTGGTGTCGTGCCACCGGGTGGAAGGGCACCAGCAGTCCCGCCACCAGGGCGAAGCGCAGCGTGGTCAGCAGCAGGGGCGGCAGTTCCGCCACGCCGAGCTTGATGACGATGATGTTCAGCGCCCAGATGACAATGACGGCGAGGCCCAGGGCCAGGTCACGGAGCGGCACGGCGCCTCCTCGAGGGATGGGGAAACGACGCAGCATAGCAAGTGCGTTGAACCCGGGGACAGGGCAGGGCGGCGGCCTGCCTTGCATGAACATGGGATGACAGGGCATCTTGAGGTTCGCGGCGTCGATGATGCCCCAGACAACAACGCCGGGCAGGTTGCCGCAAGGACCTGCCCCGAGCCCGATACTGCAAGGACACGCCATGAACTCGTCTCGTCACCTGACCCGGCTGGCCGCCCTGGCCGGAGTTGCCGCCATCTCTCTCTCGCTGTCCGTCTCTTCCGCTCAGGCCCGCGAGCTCTCCGTCTCCACCGTGCTCCCCGACGCCTTCCCCTGGGGCCAGGCCGCCGAGAAGTGGGCCGAGCTGGTCGCCGAGCGTTCCGACGGCGAGCTGACCCTGCGGGTCTACCCCAACTCCCAGCTGGTCAACGGCGACCAGACCCGGGAGTTCTCGGCCATGCGCTCGGGCCTGATCGATGCCGCCGTGGGCTCGACCATCAACTGGTCACCCCAGGTGCCGGAGCTCAACCTCTTCTCGCTGCCGTTCTTCATGGCCGACCTGGACGCCGTGGATGCGGTGACCGGCGGCACGGCCGGCGAGATGGTGTTCGACGCCATCGAGTCCCGCGGCGTGGTGCCGCTGGCCTGGGGCGAGAATGGCTTCCGCCAGCTCTCCAACTCCCGGGGACCCATCGACGAGCCGGCCGACCTCGACGGCCTGAAGATCCGCGTGGTGGGCTCGCCGCTGTTCCAGGACACCTTCACGGCGCTGGGCGCCAACCCCACCCAGATGAGCTGGGCCGACGCCAAGCCGGCGCTGACCACCGGGGCGGTGGACGGCCAGGAGAACCCGCTCTCGGTCTTCGACGTGGCGCGCATCGACCAGGTGGGCCAGGAGCACCTGACGCTCTGGAACTACATGAACGACCCGCTGGTCTTCGCGGTGAACCAGCAGGTCTGGGACTCCCTCTCCGAGGAGGAGCGCACCCTGCTGCGGGAAGCCGCCCAGGAAGCCGGCGCCTGGGAGATAGAGATGACCCGCGAGGAGGAGCCCGAGCGCCTGGCGGCGATCCAGGAGCGCGGCGTCACGGTCACCGAACTCGATGAGGCGCAGCACCAGGCCTTCGTCGAGGCCACCGAGAACGTCCTCGACGAGTGGGAGCCGCGCATCGGTAGCGAGCTCGTCGAGGCGGCCCGCGCCGACATGCAGGGCGAGTAAGCTCCCCTGGCGCCCGTGCCATCGGCCCCGAAAAGGGGCCGATGGCGTTTTCCACCCCATGACGCCGCGACACCCATGAAACGTCCCGACGCAAGACTCGAGCGCCTGCTGGCGACCCTGGCGATCCTGATCATCGGCCTGATCAGCCTGGCCAATGTGCTGGTGCGCTACCTCACCGGCGGCTCCTTCGCCTTCACCGAGGAGTTCTCGGTGTTCCTGCTGGTGGTGCTGACCTTCGCCGGCGCCTCCGTGGCGCTGCGCCGCAACGGCCATATCCGCATCGGCCTGCTGGAGCGTGCCCTGCCCGGGGCCGCGCGCCAGGCCCTGATCCTCTTCCAGGGCGCTTGCGGGCTCGTCGTGCTGGGGCTGATCACCTGGTACGGGGCCAGGATAACCTGGCAGGAGCTCCAGTGGGGCTCGCTCTCCCCGGGACTGGGGCTGCCGCAGTGGTGGTACCTCGGCTGGCTGCCGCTGCTCTCGGGACTGATGCTGCTGCGCCAGCTGCAGCAGACCTACGACCGCCTGCGCGGGAGGCTCGAGGATGAGTCCTGATCTGTGGATGCTGCTGGCCTTCGCCGGGCTGCTGGTCGCCGGGGTGCCGGTGGCCTTCTCGCTGGGCCTGGCCGGCGCCGCGGGGATACTGGCCGGGCTGTCGCCGGCCATGCTGGCCACACTCGGCACCAACACCTACAACAGCATCGCCAAGTACCCGCTGATCGCCATCCCGCTGTTCATCCTCACCGGCCTGATCTTCGAGCGGGCCGGGGTGGCGGCGCGGCTGGTACGCTTCGCCCAGGCGCTGATCGGGCCGCGCCATGGCGGCCTCGCCCTGGTGGCGGTGCTGGTCTGCATGATCATGGGCGGGATGAGCGGCTCGGGCCCGGCGGATGCCGCCGCGGTGGCCATGGTGATGCTGCCGAGCATGACCCGGGCCGGCTATCCCCGGCCCTTCTCGGCGACGTTGATCGCCGCCTCGGCCTCCACGGCGATCCTGATTCCGCCCTCGGTGGCGCTGATCCTCTACTCCATCGTAGTGCCGGGGGTCGACCTGCGGGCGCTGTTCGCCGCGGGCCTCTTCCCGGGCATGCTTGCCGGGCTGGCACTGCTGGGGCCGGCGCTGCTGGTCTCGCGTCGCTATGGTTGGGAAGGTGGCACCCCCGTGGAGGGGGCAGAACGCCCCCGGGTGGGGGAGAGCTTCAAGCAGGCGCTGCCCGCGCTGTTTGCCCCGGTGCTGATCCTCGGCGGGCTGCGCAGCGGACTCTTCACCCCCACCGAGGCGGCCGTGGTGGCGGTCGCCTACGGCGCCCTGGTGGGGCTCTTCCTGACCCGGGAGATGAGCTGGCGGGATCTGTGGGGGCTGCTCGGCGAGGCGGCGGTGATCTCGGGGGTGGTGATGCTGATCATCGCCCTGGCCGGCATCTTCGCCTGGGCCGGCACCATGCTTGGCACCTTCCGTCATCTGGCGGAGTGGATCGTCGGGCTCTCCGACAGTGGCCCACTGCTGCTGGTGCTGATCATGCTGGCGGTGCTGGTGGCCGGCATGCTGCTGGATGCCATCTCCATCTACTTGATCATGATGCCGATCCTGATCCCGGTGATGCAGCACTTCGGCTGGAACCCGGTGTGGTTCGGCATCCTGCTGGCGATGAACATCGCCATCGGCCAGTTCACGCCGCCGGTCGCGGTGAACCTGATGGTGACCACCGAAATCGCGAAGGTTCGCCTGGAGCAGACCCTAGGCTGGGCGCTGCTGTTCGTGGCGGCCATGGCGGGCGCGCTGGTGCTGGTGGCGGTGTTCCCCGAGATCGCCCTGTGGCTGCCGAGGGTGCTGGGCTACAACCTGGGATAGGGTCTTTGACCCGGGGTAGGGCTTCTACCCTTGGCCGTTCTCCAGGGAAGCCAGGGTGCGCTGGTGGAGCGCGGTGCTGTCGGCATCGAAGAGCACGAAGCGCACCTTCTCGATGCCGGGACACCCGGGCAGGGTCTTCAATACCGTGGCGAGCGCCACGCGGGCGGCCTCGGCCGGCGGGTAGCCGAAGGCACCGGCGGATATCGCCGGGAAGGCAATGGAGCGGATGCCTTCACGCTCGGCCAGTTCCAGCGCATTCCGATAGCAGGCGGCGAGCAGCTCGTCGGCAGGTTCGTCGATGCCGTAGACCGGGCCCAGGCAGTGGATGACGTGGCGGTTGGGCAGCCCGTGGGCGCCGGTGATCACCGCCTGGCCGGGACGGATCGGCGCCAGCGGGCGGCACTCCTCGGCGAGTCCGGGGCCCGCAGCACGATGCAGGGCACCGGCCACCCCGCCGCCGATGCGTAATTCGGCGTTGGCGGCATTGACCACGGTATCGATGTCGGCCTGGCGGGCGATATCGCCCTGAACGCATTCGATGGTGCCCATCTCGCATCCTCCTCTCGGCTGTTGGATTCAGTCTGGCCGCCAGAACCGCAGGTCTTCAAGGTCATCGCGACGATCGCGTGACAGCGGCAGACGCGCTCGCGCGGCCGTGAGCGCCGGCTTCTCCAGGGTCAGCCAGCGCCACTGCTCGTCGCTGCCGAAGGCGAGGGGCGGGTGGTCGTCGTCCACCAGCGGCGGGCAGAACAGCGACTGCCCCCATTCCTCCCCGGCACGGTTGAGGCTCAGCCAGTAGAGCTGGTTCTCCATGGCGCGGGTGGTGACGAAGGCGTGCCAGCTGGCGAAGCTGAAATCCCGGGTGAAGGCGACCGGGTGCAGGACCAGCTCGGCGCCGGCGTCGGCCAGCCGCCTGGCCAGTTCGGGGAAGCGCAGGTCGTAGCAGATCACCACCCCGACTCGCCAGCCGGCGACCTCGGTGACCAGCAGCCGCTCGCCCGGCGAGAAGTGGGCGGCCTCCCCCGAGGCCCCGAACTGGGCGCAGTGCAGCTTGTCGTAGACGCCGGCCAGGCGGCCGTCGGGGCCGACCAGGACCTGGCTGATATGGCGCCGGCCATCGGCGCGCCGCGCCATGCCGAAGGCGATGGTGGTGCCGAGCTCCCGAGCCAGCTCGGCGAAGGTGGCGACGACCGGGCCGGCCAGGTCGTCGTCCAGCCCCTCCAGGCAGGCGAAGGCGTCGTCCCCGTACTCCTGGGCGGCCAGTTCCGGCAGCACGATCAGGTCCGGGGTGCCCCGGGCGCAGGCCGCCCGCATCCGCTCGGCAAGGTGGCGCAGGTGGCCGAGCTGTTCCTCGCGGCTGCGGGTGCGGGGGATGGCGATCTGGCCGGCGAGTATCTGCATGCTAACTCCTGTTGCGACCCATGGGCGTACCGCGCGGCATCCACCTGGGCGCTGGCGTAGAATTCGCAGTCTACTCGCTGTCCCTTCCCCTGTCCGGAGTCGCCGATGCTGTTTCCCCCACGTCTTGCTCCCCTGGTGTTCGCCGTGCTGATGTCCATCTACATGGTGACCCTGATGACCTTTGTCATCACCTGGGTCAATACTGGCCTGGGCGACGGGTTCGCGGGCCGCTGGTGGCGCGCCTTCTATATCGCCTGGCCCATCGCCTTCGTGCTGATCCTGCTCGGCGCGCCGCGCCTGCAGCGCCTGGCCGCGCTGCTGATCCGCCATCCCCGGCAGCGGGGCTGAGCCGGATTCCTCGTGTCACCTGTGGCATTGCACATTCGTTGCAGTTGTCCGTCAAAGGGGTGACATTCGTTGCAATTCGGCGCAGAAGCTTGCAGCGACGGCAGTGAGCCTGTACCAATGGCCACCCCCCGAACCACACGCGGTGCCCCGGTTCCTTGCCGGCGCAGCGGACGCTCTCGTCCGCCGTGCAGGGCCCCCATGGCCGCCCCGCCGCCGCACAACGACATCAGGAGGTGGCATGAACCAGCGCGTGAACATCGCTCTCGGAGATGCTGGGTCCGAGGCCTTCGAGGCCCGCCCGTTCAGGGTCTATACTCACCGCCAGCTGGACAGGATCGAGGCCCTCCAGCACCTGCCTGACGACCTGCGTTTCGACATGCGGGTGGTCAGTCAGGTGCTGCCGTTCCGGGTCAACGAATACGTGATCGACGAGCTGATCGACTGGAATAACGTGCCCGAGGATCCGGTCTTCCAGCTCACCTTCCCCCAGCGGGGCATGCTGCGCCCCGAGCACTTCGAGGAAGTGGCTGCACTCGTTCGTCGAGGCGCCGATGTCGCCGAGATGAAGCCGGTGATCGAACGCATCCGCTCCGAGCTCAACCCCCACCCGGCGGGGCAGATGGACCTCAACCTGCCGCTGCTCGATGGCGAGCCGCTGCCCGGCATGCAGCACAAGTACCGCGAGACGGTGCTGTTCTTCCCGAGCCAGGGACAGGTGTGCCACAGCTACTGCACCTTCTGCTTCCGCTGGGCGCAGTTCGTCGGTGACAAGGAGCTGAAGTTCGCCGCAAGCGACGCGGATTCGCTGCATCGCTACCTGGCCGAGCACACCGAGGTCACCGACCTGCTGATGACCGGCGGCGACCCCATGGTGATGAAGGCCAGGCACCTGCGCCAGTACCTGGAAGGGCTGATGGCCCCCGAACTGGACCACGTCCAGGACATCCGCATCGGCACCAAGAGCCTGACCTTCTGGCCCTACCGCTTCGTCACCGACCCGGACGCCGAGGATATCCTCGCGCTGTTCCGCGAGCTGACGGCGGCGGGCAAGCATGTGGCCTTCATGGCGCACTTCAACCACTGGAAGGAGATGGATACCCCCATCTGCCGCGAGGCGATCCGCCGCATCCGCGCCACCGGGGCCGAGATCCGCACCCAGGCGCCGCTGCTCAAGCACATCAACGACGATGCCGACCAGTGGGCGCGCATGTGGACCACCCAGGTGCGTCTGGGGATGATCCCCTACTATATGTTCGTGGAGCGCGACACCGGCGCTCGTCACTACTTTGAGGTGCCGCTGGTGCGGGCCTGGGAGCTCTACCGCGAGGCCATGAAGCAGGTGCCGGGCCTGGCGCGTACCGCCCGTGGGCCGTCGATGTCCGCCGATCCGGGCAAGGTGGAGATCCAGGGGGTCGCCGAGATCCACGGCGAGAAGGTCTTCGTGCTGCGTTTCATCCAGGGCCGCGACAGCGACTGGGTACAGCGGCCCTTCTTCGCCAAGTACGACGAAGAGGCCACCTGGCTCAACCATCTGGAGCCCGCGCTGGGGGAGAGCGAGTTCTTCTATGAGGACGAGTTCGCGGCCATGAAGGACGAGAAGCAGGCGTTGATCATGAAGGCGTCGTGAGGCGATCCGTAGGCCTTGGCGTTGTGTCCTGCGTGAGAAGAGGCGGCGAAAATTAACGCTCACTAAACGTCTTTCCGGGTCTAGACTCCCTACATAAGGAAAAAGGCCTCATCATGTGACCGCTTTTTTCGCTAAAGTAGGAGAGGGCGGCAATGCCGCCGGCGGTCGCGTCACGGGGCTGCCATAGTGGAACCCGTTTGCCCAACACGTTTGTTGAAAACAAAGAGGTGTGTTCATGAAACGCCATGCATTCTCTGCTGCTGCCTTCACCGGCGCGATCCTGGGGGCCGCGATGTTCGCATCACCGGCCATGGCCCAGGAGGAAGAGAAGTTCATCACCATCGGTACCGGCGGCCAGACCGGCGTCTACTATGTGGTCGGCCAGTCCGTCTGTCGCCTGGTGAACCGTCTGGAAGACGCCAACATCAAGTGCAACGCGCCCTCCACCGGCGGCTCGGTGGCCAACATCAATGGCATCAAGTCCGGCCAGCTGGACATGGGCGTGGTGCAGTCCGACGTCCAGTACCAGGCCTATAACGGCACCGGCAACTTCGAAGGTGACGCCTACGAGGACCTGCGGGCGGTCTTCCGCGTCCACGGCGAGCCACTGACCCTGCTGGCACGCGCCGACTCTGGCATCGAGACCCTCGACGACCTGGAGGGCAAGCGCGTCAACATTGGCAACCCGGGCTCCGGACAGCGCAACACCATGGAAGTGGTGATGGAAGCCAAGGGCTGGACCAAGGATACCTTCTCACTGGCCTCCCAGCTGGACGCCGCCGAGCAGGCCGCGGCCCTGGCCGACAACAACGTCGATGCCATGGTCTACGTGGTCGGTCACCCGAATGGCTCCATCCAGGAGGCCACCACCACCGTGGATGCCCGCCTGATCCCGCTGAACGATGAGGCCATCGACGGTATCGTCGAGGAGTTCCCTTACTACTCCAAGTCGGTCATCCCCGGGGGCCTCTACAAGGGCAACGACGAGGATGTCGAGACCTTTGGCGTGGCGGCGACCTTCGTGACCACCGCCGAGGCCGACGAGGAGATCGTCTACCAGACCGTCAAGGCGATCTTCGACAACTTCGATCGCTTCAAGCAGCTGCATCCGGCCTTCGAGAATCTCGATCAGGAAGAGATGGTGACGATGGGCCTGTCCGCTCCGCTGCACGATGGCGCGGCCCGCTACTATCGCGAGCAGGGCTGGATCGAGTGAGGCGGCTCGTCTGAGGTGATTTCACCTCGGTGAAGAATGCGCGGTCATCCGAGGGGGCCGCGCATTCTGGTTTCGAATGCTGGCAGGAATTGCGAGATGGCAATCATGCGTCAATCGACTCGGAACAGGGCAGGCATATGACTGACGACAAAAATAAACCTTCGGGAACCGGGGTGGATCTCGAGGATATGGTCGCCTCCAGTGATACGGGGGCACGCAAACCGGCCGGCATGCCCGGGAAACTATTGGTGAGCATTGCGGCAGCATGGTCGCTCTTCCAGCTGTGGATTTCGTCCCCGATCCCCTTCATCCTCGGGTTCGGCGTCTTCAATGCCACCGAGTCCCGCTCCATCCACCTGGCCTTCGCACTCTTTCTGGCCTATATGGCCTACCCGGCGCTCAAGCGCTCCCCCCGTGATCGCATTCCCGTCCAGGACTGGGTGCTGGCGGCGGCGGCGGCCTTCTGCGGCGCCTACATGTTCATGTTCTATGAGCAGCTGGCCCAGCGCCCGGGCGCGCCGATCCTGCAGGACGTGATCATCGGCGTGGCCGGCATCCTGCTGCTGCTCGAGGCGACGCGACGGGCACTGGGCCCGCCGCTGATGATCGTGGCATCGGTTTTTCTAATTTACAGTTTGGCCGGTCCCTGGATGCCCGGAATCCTCTCGCATGGCGGGGTCAGCCTCTTTGGCCTGGTCAATCACCAGTGGCTGACGACCCAGGGGGTCTTCGGCATCGCGCTGGGGGTCTCGACCAGCTTCGTGTTCCTGTTCGTGCTGTTCGGCGCCCTGCTCGACAAGGCCGGGGCGGGCAACTACTTCATCAAGGTCGCCTTCTCGCTGCTCGGCCACTACAAGGGGGGGCCCGCCAAGGCCGCCGTGGTGGCGTCTGCCATGACCGGGCTCATTTCCGGCTCGTCGATTGCCAACGTCGTGACCACCGGCACCTTCACCGTGCCGATGATGAAACGCGTCGGTTTCTCCGCCGAGAAGGCCGGTGCCGTTGAGGTGGCGTCTTCGGTCAACGGCCAGATCATGCCGCCGGTGATGGGCGCCGCGGCCTTCCTGATGGTCGAGTACGTGGGCATCTCCTACGTGGAGGTCATCAAGCACGCCTTCCTGCCGGCGCTGATCTCCTATATCGCCTTGGTCTATATCGTTCACCTGGAGGCCATGAAGGCGAACATGCAGGGGCTGCAGAGCAGCAATCCGCCCAAGCCCTTGGTGCGCAAGGTGATCGGCTTCCTCGGCGGCCTGCTGCTGATGATGGTCACCGCCCTCGCCGTATACTACGGCCTGGGCTGGCTCAAGCCGGTGCTGGGCGATGCCACTCCCTGGGTGGTCGCGGTCGCCCTGACGGTGATTTATGTCGCACTGCTTAAGCTGGCCGCGGGGTATCCCGAGCTGGAGCTCGACGACCCGGACACCCCCATCTACACACTGCCCCAGACCAAGCCCACTGTGCTGGTCGGCCTGCAATACATCCTGCCGGTGATCGTGCTGGTCTGGTGTCTGATGGTGGAGCGCCTCTCTCCCGGGCTGTCGGCCTTCTGGGCCACGGTGTTCATGATCTTCATCATGCTTACTCAGCGTCCCATTACCTCGATTTTCCGGGGGCGCAGCGAGATGAGCGCGGACCTGCGAGAAGGCGTCATGGACCTGTGGAGCGGCCTGGTCACCGGTGCCCGCAACATGATCGGCATCGGCATCGCCACCGCCACCGCCGGCATCATCGTCGGGGCCGTCTCCCAGACCGGTGTGGGCCTGGTATTGGCCGAGGTGGTGGAAACCCTCGCCATGGGTAATCTGATGCTGATCCTGTTGCTCACCGCGGTGCTTAGCCTGATCCTCGGCATGGGACTGCCCACCACGGCCAACTACATCGTGGTCTCGGCGCTGCTGGCGCCGGTCGTTGTGCAGCTGGGTGCGGAGAACGGCCTGCTGGTGCCGCTGATCGCGGTGCACTTGTTCGTGTTCTACTTCGGTATCATGGCCGACGTCACGCCCCCGGTGGGGCTGGCGTCCTTCGCCGCGGCAGCGGTCTCGGGCGGTGACCCGATCCGCACGGGTTTCCAGGCCTTCTACTACAGCCTGCGCACCGCGGCACTGCCGTTCCTGTTCATCTTCAACACCGATCTGCTGCTCATCGATGTGACCTTCCTGCAGGGCATCGTGATCTTCGTGGTATCGACCATCGCCATGCTGATCTTCGCCGCGGCCACCCAGGGCTTCATGATTGCCCGCAATCGCTGGTATGAGTCCATCGTGCTGCTGCTGATCGCGTTCACGCTGTTCCGGCCGGGCTTCTGGATGGACATGATCCATGATCCCTACGAGTCCGTACCGCCGGCGCAGTTCGTCGAGGCGCTGGGCGATGTCGATGAAGACTCCACCCTGCGGCTGCAGATCAGCGGCCTGGACGCCTTCGGCGATCCCATGACCACCTACATGACGCTGCCGGTGCCGGAGGGCGAGACCGGGCAGGAGCGGCTCGAGAACCTGGGCATGGAGCTGGTTATCGAGGACGATCGGGCCGTGGTCGACATGGTGGCCTATGGCAGCCAGGCCGCGGATATGGGCTTCGACTTCGACCAGGAGATCATCGAGGTGCTTGCGCCGGTGGACCGCTGGACCAAGGAGCTGATGTGGATTCCGGCCTTCCTGGTGTTCGGCCTGATCGTAGTGATGCAGCGCCGGCGGCGTGATCGCAGTGCCGCCGCGGTGTCAGCCTGAAGGAGAGAGCGTCATGTACCAGAAGATCATGTTGCCGGTGGACCTCAACGAGGAGGCCTCCTGGACCAAGGCGCTGCCGACGGCGGTGGCGCTGTGCCGCAGCTTCGGCGCGTCGCTGCATGTGGTGACGGTGCTGCCGGACTACCGCATGCCGCTGGTCGGCTCCTACTTCCCCAAGGACTTCGCCAAGAAGGCCCATGAGGCGATCTCTCAGGCCCAGCACGAGTTCATTCGCGATCACGTGCCCGAGGACATCACGGCCCAGAGCGTGATCGTCGATGGCTCCCCGTGGGAAGCCATCATCAAGGCGGCGAAGAAGCTCGAGGTGGACCTGATCGTCATGGCGTCCCACAACAAGCGCAAGTTCGCCGACTACGTGCTCGGGCCCAATGCCGAGCATGTGGTGCATCACACCAAGATGTCGGTGATGATCGTGCGCTGAGCGGGACCGCCAACTTCATCCAGTATTCTGATGTAGTACCCTGCGAACGCCTCCCTTCTAGGGAGGCGTTCGTGCATGGGGGGCCTGTGCTCGACACTGGACCACCGGGCGAGGCAGGGAGCGAGACAGATGACCACGGAGCAATGGAAGTACATTGGGCGCGCCTGGCTGATGCCGGTGATGCTGCTGGCTACGCTCGGCTTGCTGCTCGCCTGGTGGTTCCAGGAGGCCGGTCGGCTGGACTGGATCGACGGCCTGGGCCGGGTACAGCTCGGCATCCTGGCGAGCCTGGTGGCGGGTCTCTTTACCCTGGTGGGGGCCCTACCGGTGCTGCTGTTCGAGCGCGTCAGCTACCGCGTCCAGGATTCCCTGCTGGGCTTCGGCGCCGGGGTGATGCTGGCGGCCACCGCCTTCTCCCTGGCGGAGCCGGCGATCACCGAGGCCCAGCGCTATGTGCCGGATGTGCTGGGTGCGTCGCTGCTGGTCTCCCTGGGCATCGGCCTCGGAGGCATGGCCGTGCTGCTGCTGGACAAGCTGCTGCCCCACGAGCACTTCGCCGTGGGCAAGCAGAGCGGCGCCGAGGCGGCCCGCATCAAGCGCATCTGGCTGTTCATCTTCGCCATCTCCATCCATAACCTGCCCGAGGGGCTGGCGGTAGGGGTCGGCTACAGCACCGGCGACATCACCGGCGGCCTGGCCATCACCATCGGCATCGGGCTGCAGAACATGCCGGAAGGGCTGATCGTGGCGATCGGCCTGATGAGCGTGGGCTACAGCCGCTGGACCGGCCTTGGCGTGGCCCTGCTCACCGGGCTCGTCGAGCCGGTGGGCGGAACCCTCGGTGCCGTGTTGGTCACCGTTGCCGCCTTCCTGCTGCCGCTGGGGCTGGCCTTCGCCGCCGGGGCCATGCTGTTCGTGATCAGCCACGAGATCATTCCCGAATCCCACCGCAAGGGGCACCAGACCCACGCCACCATGGGGGTGCTGGTCGGCTTCGTGCTGATGATGACCCTGGGCAAGACCCTGGGGTGAAGCCCGCGCCGCCAGGACATTCTGCGTTGAGTGCCGTCAGGCAACACATCCTGCGGGAATGGCTGCCGTCGTCTACATTAACCAGGTGTTAAGAGATAAAGGGCGCATTACGGCCGCGTGCCGGGATGCGGCCTTGAACCGGCCCGGCAGCACCGGGACTCAACAGGCGGCAAACAGGGGTGTGACCATGAATGCAGCAACACCAAGAGAGCATGGCAAGGGTGCTGCGCCCAATGTCAGGATCAGCATTCGGTCGGTGGGCATGGATAAGCCGCGAGCCTGGCTGGCGGCAGGGTTCGAGGATTTCAGACAGGCGACAGCGGTCAGTCTGGCTTACGGCATGTTCTGGGTAGGGCTGAGTATCGCCGTTACCGCCGGCGCCTTCACGCTGGGCCTCTGGCACTGGCTGCTGCCGCTGATTGCCGGCTTCATGTTCCTCGGTCCCCTGGTGGCGGTGGGCTCCTACGGCATCAGCCGAGCCCTGGAGGCAGGCCGCGTCCCCAACCTGGGCGATGCCTTCGGCGGCTGGAAGGGCCATGCGGGGCAGCTGGCGATGATGGGCGTGATGATGATGATCTTCTTCCTCGCCTGGATCCGCCTGGCCACCCTGCTGTTCGCGCTCTTCTTCGGCCTGGAGGCACCGAGTCCCGAGACGCTCTACGCGTCGCTGCTGACCACCACCAACGGCCTGATGATGCTGGCGGTGGGCACCGCGATCGGCGCCGTCCTGGCGTTCGGCGCCTTCACCATCAGCGTGGTGGCCATTCCCACCCTGATGGACCAGGACCTGACCTTCATGGAGGGCATCGAGGCCAGCATCCGTTCGGTGGCGAAGAACTTCCGCCCGATGCTGCTGTGGGCGGTGATCCTCACCGGCAGCGTGCTGGTCGGGGTGATGACCTTCTACATCGGCCTGGCGCTGATCCTGCCGGTGCTAGGCCACGCCAGCTGGCACGCCTACGAGGACCTGGTGCGCATCGAGCCGGTGGAGGAGCTGAAGAGCTGACCTGATCTGCTCGGCAGGCACGAGAGACATCGGGGAGCGCTTGGTGCTCCCCGATGTTTTTGCTGGATCTCCTCCTGACCTCCGAGGTCGAATCGCGTAGTCTTGGGGCATCTTTACAGTTCGCAGGAAGCCTGCCGATGCTGACCGGTATCGCCCTTCGTCCGCTCGTACTGCTGCTCTCGGCCCTGGTGCCGTTCTCCCTCGCCCTGGCCTCGCCGCTCCCGGCGCCCTCGGGGAAGGTGCTCCTGATGCTGAGTGGTGACATCGCCCGCGCCAACGTGGGCGAGGAGGCGCACTTCGACCGCGCCATGCTCGAGGCCCTGCCGGGGCGGGTCATCGAGACCCACACGCCCTGGCATCGCGACAGGGGGCGTTACGAGGGCCCGCTGCTCCGCACCCTGCTCGAGACGGTCGGTGCCGGTGATGCCGAGCAAGTGCGCATCCGGGCGCTCAACCATTACGAGGCCGAGGTCCCGGTGGCGGACTTCCGGCGCCACGACGTGATCCTGGCCATGACCCGCGACGGCGAACCGCTGACCATCCGTGAGTACGGACCGCTGTTCGTGCTCTACCCCTTTGACGAGCATCCCGAACTGCTCACCGAGGCCATCCGCTTCCGCTCGGTATGGCACGTCGAGCGGATCATCGTGCCCTGATCCTCCCGGCCGCGGAGGCCCGAAGTGCTGCGCTATCCCCTGCGTCTCAAGCTGGGCGCCATCGCCGCCCTGGTGTTCTTCGCCGCCGCCCTGGTGGTGGTCGGCCTGGTGGCCTGGCGCCAGGACAGCCTGGCCGAGAGCGTGGGAGGAGATGCGGCCTGGCACGCCTACAAGCTCGACCGGGACACGGTGCAGCTGCGCAGCTTCCTCGCCCGACCGGACCTTTCCCGCGAGTCGCTTGAGGCCCTGCGCCTGCGCTTCGAGCTGCTCTACAGCCGCCTGACCCTGCTGCAGGATGGCGACATCACCCAGCTGCTCGGCAACATCCGCGTGGCCGAGCAGCTGATCCCGGAGATCGAGCGGCACCTGCAGGCCCTGGATGACCAGATCCATGGGCTCGAGCGCCTCGACGATGACGCCCGGGCCAGCCTGACCCAGCGACTCGAGGCCCTGGGTGGGGTGACCGAGCGGCTGATCATCGCCATCAATGGCCACCTGGCCGAGACCACCACCCGGGAACGGGAGCGATTGCAGACCCTCTATGGCGTGCTGCTGCTGCTGATCCTGGCCATGAGCCTGGCGGTCTCGCTGGTGGTCGCCTTCCTGTTTCGCGAGGCCCGCGACAATGCCGCCGCCCGGCGGGACTTGGAGGCGCTGAGCCGCGAGCTGGAGGTCACCGCCCGAGAGGCCGAGTCGGCGAATCGGGCCAAGTCGGAGTTCCTGGCCACGGTCAGCCACGAGATCCGAACCCCGCTCAACGGCGTGATCGGCATGAGCGACCTGCTGCAGGACCAGCCGCTTCCCGACCGGGCGCGTCATTACTCCGACACCATCCATGACAGTGCCGGGCTGCTGCTCGAGCTGATCAACGACATCCTGGACTTCTCCAAGATCGAGGCCCAGCGCCTGGAGCTCGAGGCGTGCCCCTTCGATCTCGGCGAGCTGGTCGATGGTGCCATCTCGCTGTTCGCGCCGCGGGCCGAGGCCCGGGGCATCCAGCTGGTGTGCGAGCTGGATCCCGAGCTGCCGCCGTACCTGGTGGGGGATGTTGGTCGGTTGCGCCAGGTGCTGCTCAACCTGCTCTCCAACGCCATCAAGTTCACCGAGCAGGGCGAGGTCCGCCTGAGGGTGCGTGATGAAGGGGAGGGGCAGGTACTCTTCGAGGTCATCGACACGGGGGGCGGGATCGCCCCTCGCCGCCAGGCCCAGCTGTTCGAGCCCTTCCAGCAGGGCGATCCCTCCACCGCCCGACGCTTCGGCGGCACTGGCCTGGGGCTGGCCATCAGCAAGCGGCTGGTGGAGGCCCAGGGCGGACGCATCGGGCTTCAGAGCGAGGTGGGCCACGGTAGCCGCTTCTGGTTCGTGCTGCCGCTGACCGCGGCCGAGGACGGTGAGGAAATGGCGGATGCGGCAGTGACCGCCCCCGAGCAGCGTGTGGCCGATGCCCGGCTGCTGGTGGTCGAGGATAACCCGGTCAACCAGCAGGTCGCCCGAGCCATGCTCGAGCGGCTCGGCTGTCGGGTCAGCGTGGCCGACTCGGCGAACGCGGCGCTCCGCCTGGCGGGCCGGGAGCGCTTCGACCTGATCTTCATGGACGTGCAGTTGCCCGGCATGGATGGGCTCGAGGCCACGCGTCGGCTGCGTGCCCGCGGCGGCTGGTCGGCCGAGGTGCCGGTGGTGGCCATGACCGCCGGCGGGCCGGGGGGGGATCAGGCACGCTGCCTGGCGGCCGGCATGAACGGCTACCTCACCAAGCCGCTGTTCCAGGATGCCCTGATGGCGACCCTGCAGCGGCACCTGCGCCAGGCGGGCCCCTCTCCCGCCGTCGGGCGTCCTGCCGCCAGGGCGGGGGAGGGGGGCGCCGACCAGCCGCTGGAGGCCGCCACCCTCTCGGCACTGGGCGAGAGCCTGGGCGAGCAGGGGTTGGCCGCCCTGATCGCCCTCTTCCGGCAGCAGGCGACAGAGCACCTGGCCGGCCTGGAGCAGGCCGTGGCTGAGGGGGCGCCACACCGGGTCGAGTACCTTGCCCACCAGCTCAAGGGGGAGGCCTCGAGCCTCGGCGCGGTGAGGGTGGCCGGGTTGGCCTCGCGGCTGGAGCGCCTGGGCAGGGAAGGGCTGCTGGACGAGGTGGCCCTCGCCCTGAGTGCCCTGCATCGTTGCCTGGCCCTGACCCTGGTGGCGCTGGAGGCCTGGACGCCGGGCGATTGACCCCTCAGGACCGCACGGTGGCGCGACCGGGAAGGCGCCAGCGCAGGTGGCGCTCTACCACCTGCAGGCCCGGTCGGTACTCGCCCCGTGAGGCGGCGAGGGCACACGCCAGGGTCAGGGTGGCGATGCGGTCATGGTCCTGGACCGCGGAGTTGACCGGCAGGGGCAGGAAGTCCAGCAGGCGGCTGTCGCCGAAGGTGGCCAGGCGCAGCGCCGGCGGCAGGCCGCCATCCTCCAGCAGCACGTCGAAGACGCCATCGAGCAGGGTGTAGGAGGCGGTGACCAGGGCGTCAGGCATGCCATGGCCATCGAGCAGCTCGCGCATCAGCCGGGCCCCCTCGACGCGGTCGTAGCGCCGGGCGCCGCAGGTGATCACTTCCAGCGGTGGATGGTCGGCCAGTGCCTGCTGGAAGCCGGCACGGCGCTCCCGGCTGATCGATAGGGCCGGGACGGCATCCAGCCAGGCGATGCGCGTCACCCCATCATCGAGCACCGAGCGGGTCAGTCGCTCGGCGGCCTCGCGGTCGTTGCTGACCACGCTGGCGAAGTGATGCGGGTCGAGGCCACGGTCCACGGCTACCACCGGCAGGCCGGCCGCCATCAGCTCGGCATAGAAGGGGTCCTCCATGGGCAGGCAGCTGGCGGTGATCAGCACCTCGCAGCGCTGGGCGCGCAGCGCATGGGCCAGCTCGCGTTCGCTCTCCGGGTCGTCGTCGGAGCCGACGATCAGCAGCCGGTAGCCCGCCTCCCGGGCACCGCGTTCGAGCCGCTTGGCCAGGCGCGCATAGCTGACGTTCTCCAGGTCGGGGATGATCAGCCCCAGCAGGCGGCTTGCCCCTCGTCGCAGCGCGGCGGCCTGGGCGTCGACCCGGTAGCCGTGCTGCTGCACCACGGCCATCACCCGGTCGATGGTCTCCGGGCTGATGCGCCGCTCCCGGGCCTTGCCGTTGATGACATAGCTGGCCGTGGTACGGGAGACCCCGGCCAGGCGGGCGATTTCGGCGAGTGTCATGAGCGTCCTCGGTAAAGGTTGCGGGAATTCTACGCCACGGGTCGGGCCCTGCACCCCCTGCCAAAGTCGTACGGTGTCGGCCTTGCCAACCAGTATGAATCGATTCAGCATAAATGGCATCACAGGTGACACGATTCAGCCAGCGAGTGCAGCGATTCTCCGAGAGGGCTGAGCGAGAGGCGACCACCGCCCGTCACCGCGCGAACGGGAGAGACCCATGTTGACCCTACGCCAGGACGATATCCTGCTCGACTGCCGGGCCGATGATTGGCGCATGGCGCTGGATCAGGCCGCCGAGTCCCTGCACGAGGCGGGCCTGGTCGAGCGCCCTTACCGCGACGGACTGCTCGACCGCGAGGCGCAGTCCTCGACCTTCCTGGGCAATGCCATCGCCATTCCCCACGGCACCCCCGATAGCCGCCAGCATGTCCGTCGTACCGGCGTGCGCGTGCTGCAGTTCCCGGCCGGCATCGAGTGGCACGACGGCAACCGCGTGCATGTGCTGGTGGCCATCGCCGCCCAGAGCGATGAGCACCTGGACATCCTGCGCCAGCTGACCCATGTACTGGACCGCGAGGGCGTCGCCGAGCGCCTGGCCGCCGCCGACTCCCGCGGCGAGATCGCCGGTCTGCTGTCGAAGGCGGTGGTCGAGGCGCGCCTGGATGCCGACACCCTCTGCCTGGGCTTTCCCGCCCGTGACCGCCAGGAACTGGCGCTGGCCGGGGCGGCCCGACTGCGCCAGGCCGGCTGCGTGGGCAGCGACTTCGTGGCCAGCGTCGCCGAACGTGCTCCCCTGGGGCTCGGCCAGGGGCTCTGGCTGGTCAGCAGCGAGCGTGGCGTCGAGGTGCCGGCGCTGTCGCTGGCGACCGCCGATACGCTCCTCGAGGAGGCGGGCGAGCGGGTCACCGGGGTCTTCTGCCTGGCCGCCCAGGGCGACGCCCATCGCGGCCTGCTGGAGCGCATCCTCGCCCTGCTGGACGCCGACAGCGCACACGAGCTGCATGGCCTCGATGCCGAGACGCTGCTGGCGCGGTTCGCCGGCGAAACCGCCGCGGACCGCACCCGCCAGGCTCGCGTGCTCAATGCCCATGGCCTGCACGCCCGCCCGGCCAAGCAGCTGGTGCAGGTGGCCCGCGCCCAGGGCCTGGCGATCCGCGTTCGCCTGGCCGATGGCGGCTTCGATGCGGTCTCGGCCAGCAGCCTGACCAAGGTGATCAACCTCGGGGCGCGCCGCGGGCAGCAGCTCATCTTCTCCGCCGAGGG
Organism: Halomonas gemina; assembly: GCF_023554995.1. Taxonomy (GTDB): domain Bacteria; phylum Pseudomonadota; class Gammaproteobacteria; order Pseudomonadales; family Halomonadaceae; genus Halomonas; species Halomonas gemina. The sequence continues at coordinate 370,651 of NZ_JAMJPK010000003.1, read as the reverse complement.
GGAGGGCGCCGAGGCCGCCCTGGAGGCGGTCTGCAATGCCGTGGCCGAGGGGCTTGGCGAGCAGGTACTGCCCTTCGACGAGAGTCGCGAGCAGACGGCCAAGGTCGTCGACGAACCGGCGCCGGAACCATTGCCCGCCGATGAGCCGCATCTGGCCGTGTCCGCCTCGCCGGGGCTGGCCATCGCGCCGGTCTTCGTGCTGCGCACGCCGCACTTCGACTATCCCCGGCGCGCCGAGGACCCCGCCGTCGAGGCCCGTCGCCTCGACCAGGCGATCCACGAAGGCGCCGAGCAACTCGAGGCCCTGGTACAGCAGGCCCGCGGCGGCGAAGTCGCCCAGATCCTCTCCATGCACGAGGAGATGTTGAGTGACCCCGAGCTGCGCGAGGCCGCCCGTGAGCAGCTCCAGGAGGGCAGCTCCGCCGAGGCCGCCTGGTGGGAAGCCATCGAGACCGCCGCCCACGCCCAGGAGATGCTCGCCGACCGGCTGCTTGCCGAGCGTGCCGCCGACCTGCGTGACGTCGGCCGGCGGGTGCTGGGCATCCTTTGCCGGGTCGAGCTCCCCGAGCCGCCGGCGCACCCCTATATCCTGGTCACCGATGATGTCGGGCCCTCCGACGTGGCGCGCCTCGATACCTCCCGGGTGCGCGGCCTGCTCACCGCCCGCGGCGGGGCCACCTCCCACAGCGCGATCCTGGCCCGGGCATTGGGCATTCCCGCCGTGGTGGGGGGCGGCAGGCGAGTGCTGACCCTGGCGGACGGCGTCGAGCTGATCCTCGACGGCGAGCGCGGCCGGGTGATTCCCTCGCCCTCCACGGAGCGCCGCGAGGCCGCAGAGCGACGCCTGGTCGAGCACCAGCGGCGCGAGGCCGAGGCCTGGAAGGCACGCTTCCAGGAGGCCCGTACCCGCGACGGCCACCGCGTCGAGGTGGCCGCCAACCTGGGCAATACCGCCCATGCCCTGGACGCCGTGGAACGCGGCGCAGAGGGCGTCGGCCTGCTGCGCACCGAGTTCCTGTTCATGGCCCATGCCCAGCAGCCGGACCTCGAGACCCAAATCGGCGAGTACCGCGAAGCGCTGGACGCCCTAGACGGCCGCCCGCTGGTGGCGCGAACCCTGGACGTCGGCGGCGACAAGCCGCTGCCCTACTGGCCGGTGCCGCAGGAGGACAACCCCTTCCTCGGCCTGCGCGGCATTCGCCTGGCGCTCACCAGGCCCGAGGTGCTCGAGACCCAACTGCGCGCCATGCTGATGGCGGCGGCAGGCGATCCTGCGGCCGGCGACCCGGTGGCAGCCCCCTCGGGAAAAGGCAGGCCGCTGCGTATCATGCTGCCGATGGTCAAGGACGTCAGCGAGTTCCGCGCCGCCAAGGCAATCCTCGACCGCCTGCTCGAGGAGATTCCCGAGGCCGAGCGGACCACCGACGTCCAGCTCGGGGTGATGATCGAGGTTCCCTCCTGTGCCCTGCTGGCGCCGACCCTGGCCGCCGAGGTGGACTTCTTCTCGGTGGGCACGAACGACCTGACCCAGTACACCCTGGCCATCGACCGCGGCCACCCGGAGCTCTCCGCCCAGGCCGATGGCCTGCACCCGGCGGTGCTCAAGCTGATCGAGATGACCGTCACCGCCGCCCATGCCCAGGACAAGTGGGTGGGGGTCTGCGGTGAGCTCGCCAGTGACGCCGTTGCCGTGCCGGTGCTGGTGGGGCTTGGCGTCGACGAGCTGTCGGTGAGCGCCCGCCAGGTGCCGCTTGTCAAGGCGCGGCTCGCCGAGTTCGACCTCGAGGAGGCGCGCCGCCAGGCCGAACTGGCCCTGGCCCAGGCCACCAGCGAGGCGGTACGCGACGCCCTGGAGGTGCGCTGATGGCCCGCATCATGACGCTCACCCTCAACCCCGCCCTGGACCTCTCGGTGAGCCTCGCCCGCCTGGTGCCGGGTGAGGTCAACCGCACCCGCGAGACGCACCTCGCCGCCGCCGGCAAGGGGGTCAACGTGGCCCGGGTGCTGGTCGAGCTCGGCCACGAGGTCAGCGTCTCGGGGTTCCTCGGCGCCGACAACGACGGCCCCTTCCTGCGCGCCTTCGAGGCCCTGGCGGTGGAGGACGCCTTCATCCGGGTGCCGGGCGAGACCCGCATCAACGCCAAGCTCGCCGAGGCCGACGGCCGGGTCACCGACATCAACGGGCCCGGGGCGGCCATCGATGACGCGGCCTGGCAGCGACTGCTCGACTGGCTCGACGACCGCGCCGCCGATCCGCTGCGGCGTCCCGAGGCGGTGGTGATCGCCGGCAGCCTGCCGCCGGGGGTGGCCCCCGAAGGCCTCGCCGACCTGGTCGCTCGCCTGCGCGCGGCCGACCTGCCGGTGTGGGTCGACACCAGCGGCGAGGCCCTGGCGGCGGCCATCGAGGCAGGCCCCTCGGCGGTCAAGCCCAACGAGCAGGAGTTGGCCGCCTGGGCCGGCACGCCGCTGACGAGCGCCGACGCCCGGCTCAGGGCGGCGCTCAGGCTCTACGCCCACGGCGTCGAGGAGGCATTGATCTCCGCCGGCCCCGAGGGCGTGCTCTGGATCAGCCGGCGCGGCGCCTGGCAGGCCCTGCCGCCGCGACTCGACGTTGCCAGCACCGTGGGCGCAGGCGACACCCTGGTCGCCGCCATGCTGCACGGCGTGCTCTCGGGGCATCCCCCCGAGCAGGTGCTGCGCCTGGCCACGGCGCTGTCCGCCGAATCCGTCCGTCATGTGGGCGTGGGCGATGCCCGTGCCCCGGATTTCCCGCAACTCCAACAACAGACCCGCGTGCGGCGTCTCAACGACGTCGACGCAGGGGGAGCCCTAGCATGAACGCCATCATCATCACCGCCTGCCCCAGCGGCATGGCCACCACCTTCCTCGCCGCCCGTCGCCTCGAGCAGGCCGCCAGCCGCCTCGGCTGGCAGACCCGGGTCGAGATGCACGGCGAACTCGAGCCGCCGACACCCGTCACTGCCGAGGAGATCGCCGAGGCGGACCTGGTGGTGGTCGCCGCCGATCACGTGCCGGCGCCGGCGCGGTTTGCCGGCAAGCGCCTGTTCCGCGCCGCCATCGACCAGGCCCTGCCCGACCCGCGTGCCTTCCTCGAGCGGACCAGCCGCGAGGCCAGCGAGTACACGCCGCCCGCCGAAAGCGAGGCACCGCTCGCCCGGCCGGACAGCGGAGGCCAGCGCAAGATCGTGGCGGTGACCGCCTGCCCGACCGGCGTGGCCCATACCTTCATGGCCGCCGAGGCGCTGGCCGAGGCGGGCAAGGCGTTGGGCCACGAGATCCGCGTGGAGACCCAGGGCTCGGTGGGCGCCCAGGACCAGCTCAGCGAGGAGGAGATCGCCGCGGCCGACCTGGTGATCCTGGCCTGTGACATCGAGGTCGATGCGGTCCGCTTCGCCGGCAAGCGTGTCTATCGCACCTCCACCGGCAACGCCCTGAAGAAGCCGACGCCGACCATCGAGGCGGCACTCGAAGAGGCCGAGGTGGAGCAGGCGGGTGGCGCACCAGCCGGCGGTGAGGCCAACAAGGACGGCAGGGGCAAGGGTGGCAAGAGTAAGGGCAGCAGGGAGAAGGGCGTCTACCAGCACCTGCTCACCGGGGTCTCCTTCATGCTGCCCATGGTGGTGGCCGGGGGCCTGCTGATCGCGCTCTCCTTCGTGTTCGGCATCGAGGCCTTTCAGCAGGAGGGCACCCTGGCCGCGGCGCTGATGCAGATCGGTGGCGGCACCGCCTTCGCGCTGATGGTACCGGTGCTGGCCGGCTACATCGCCTACTCCATCGCCGACCGGCCGGGCATCGCCCCGGGGATGATCGGCGGCATGCTCGCCTCGGAGATCGGCGCCGGCTTCATCGGCGGCATCCTGGCGGGCTTCTTGGCCGGCTACGTGGCGCTGGCGGTGACTCGCCATGTGAAGCTGCCGTCGAGCGTCGAGTCCCTCAAGCCGATCCTGATCATCCCGCTGGTGGCGAGCCTGATCACCGGCCTGACCATGATCTATGTCGTCGGCGAGCCGGTAGCGGCCATCCTTTCCGCACTGACCACCTTCCTCGAGAACATGGGCTCCACCAACGCCGTGCTGCTCGGCATCCTGCTCGGCGCCATGATGTGCTTCGATCTCGGTGGGCCGGTCAACAAGGCCGCCTACACCTTCGGCGTAGGGCTGCTGGCCTCCGAGACCTATGGCCCCATGGCGGCGATCATGGCCGCGGGCATGGTGCCGGCCATCGGCATGGGCATTGCCAGCTTCGTGGCACGCCACAAATTCTCCGAGCCGGAGCGCGAGGCGGGCAAGGCCTCCTTCGTGCTGGGCTTCTGCTTCATCAGCGAGGGCGCCATTCCCTTCGCCGCCAAGGACCCGCTGCGGGTGATCCCGGTGTGCATGGTCGGCGGGGCGATCACCGGCGCGCTCTCCATGCTGGTGGGTGCCAAGCTGATGGCTCCCCACGGCGGCATCTTCGTGCTGCTGATCCCCAACGCCATCAACCCGGTGCTGCTCTATCTCGCCGCCATCATCATCGGTTCCCTGGTGACTGGCCTCGGGTATGCGGCGATCAAGCGCGGCAGCCAGGCCGTGGCCGTCGAGGCCCGGGCCTGAGCAACGCCCTCGCATTCCCCCCCCGACAACAGGCAGAGGTTTCATCCCATGTTCCAGCTCACCCGCAGCATCACCTGGCAGGCCCTCGAGGGCCTGCAGCAGACCACCGCCAACGACCGCATCCGCGACTATTTCGCCGCCGATCCCAAGCGCTTCGAGAAGATGAGCCTGCGCGTCGGCGGGCTCTTCCTCGACTACTCCAAGCAGCCGGTCTCCGATGAGGTGCTCGAGACCCTGATCGAGCTCGCCGAGCACTCCGCACTCGTCCAGCGCCGCGCCCAGATGTTCTCCGGCGACATCATCAACGTCACCGAGGACCGGCCCGTCCTCCATACGGCCCTGCGCAACCTCGGCGATGGGCCGCTCAAGGTCGACGGAAAGGACGTGATGCCGGAGATCCAGCGCACCCGCGAGCAGATCCGCGCCTTCTCCGAGGCGGTGCGCAGCGGCGAGTGGACGGGCTTCGATGGCCAGCGCATCAAGGATGTGGTCAACATCGGCATCGGCGGCTCGGACCTGGGCCCCAACATGGCCTGCCGGGCGCTGCTCAAGTACCGCCATCCCGAGCTCAGTTTCCATTTCGTCTCCAACGTCGACGGCGCGCACATCCAGAAGGTGCTCAGCCGCCTCGACCCGGCCACCACCCTGTTCATCGTTTCCACCAAGACCTTCTCCACCCAGGAGACGCTGCTCAACGCCCATACCGCGCGGCGCTGGTTCCTCGACAACGCCGGCCCCGACGCCGACGTGGGGGCGCACTTCATCGCCGCCTCCACCAACAAGGCGGCGGCCATGGAATTCGGCATCCGCGAGGAGAACGTCTTCGAGTTCTGGGCCTGGGTCGGCGGGCGCTACTCGATGTGGTCCTCCATCGGGTTGCCCATCGCGCTCTCCATCGGCTTCGAGGGCTTCATGGAACTGCTCGAGGGCGCCTACGAGATGGACCAGCACTTCCTCGCCGCGCCCTTCGCCGAGAACATGCCGGTGCTGATGGCGCTGATCGGCATCTGGCACATCAACTTCCAGGGCGCCGAGACCCAGGCCATCGTGCCCTACGACCAGGCGCTGCATCAGCTGCCGGCCTTCCTGCAGCAGCTCGACATGGAGTCCAACGGCAAGTCGGTGGACATCTTCGGCCACCCGGTGGACTACAAGACCGGGCCCATCGTCTGGGGCCAGACCGGCTCCAATGGCCAGCACGCCTTCTTCCAGCTGCTGCACCAGGGCACCCGCTACGTACCCATCGACTTCATCGCCTCGCTCAAGCCCGAGCCGGGCATGGAGGAGCACCACTTCGCGCTGCTCACCAACATGCTGGCCCAGGCCAACGCCTTCATGGAGGGCAGCCTCAAGGGGGGCGAGGGAAGCGGCAGCCGGCCCGACCCCTACAGCTGCCCGGGCAACCGCCCCTCCAGCGTGCTGCTGCTCGACGAGCTGACGCCGAAGACCCTCGGCGCGCTGATCGCGCTCTACGAGCACAAGGTGTTCGTCCAGGGGGTGATCTGGAACATCAACTCCTTCGACCAGTGGGGCGTGCAGCTGGGCAAGCGCATCGCCGGCGAGATCAGCGAACGCATCGACGCCCACAGCCAGGACTTCGACGCCTCCACCCAGGGCCTGCTGGCGCTGGTGCGCGGGCACTTTACGTCTCCCCGCTCGCAAGGCGAGGATACGGGCGCCGCCAAGCCACGCAGCGGCAAGAAGAAGACCCGAAAGGAGTGATGTGATGCCTTATCAGGCCGATGCCTCGCGCTACGAGGACATGCACTATCGCCGCTGTGGGCGCAGTGGCCTCCTGCTCCCCGCGCTCTCGCTGGGGCTATGGCACAACTTCGGCGATGTCGATGCCCTCGACAACCAGCGCCACCTGCTGCGCCGCGCCTTCGACCTGGGCATCATCCACTTCGATCTGGCCAACAACTATGGACCGCCGCCGGGCAGTGCCGAGCGCAATTTCGGTCGCCTGATGCGGGAAGACTTCCTGCCTTATCGCGATGAGCTGATCATCTCCACCAAGGCGGGATACCCCATGTGGCCGGGCCCCCATGGCCAGGGAGGCTCACGCAAGTCGCTGCTGGCCAGCCTGGACCAGAGCCTCTCGCGGATGGGCCTCGACTACGTGGATATCTTCTACTCCCACTGCGTGGACCCCGCTACCCCTCCCGAGGAAACCGCCGGCGCCCTGGTCAGCGCGGTGGAGCAGGGCAAGGCGCTCTACGTGGGGGTCTCTTCCTACTCGGCGCCTCGGACCCGGGAGATCGTCGGCCTGCTGCGCGAGCGCGGCCTGCCCTGCCTGATCCACCAGCCCTCCTACAATCTCTTCAACCGCTGGGTGGAGGAGGAGCTCCTCGAGACCCTGCAGGCCGAGGGCATGGGCTGCATCGCCTTTACCCCGCTGGCCCAGGGTCTGCTCACCGACAAGTATCTGGAGGGAGTGCCGGAGTCGGCGCGCATCAACCAGCCCGGTGGCGGTTCCCTGCGTCCCGAACACCTGAGTGACGACAACCTGGCCCGGGCGAGGGCGCTCGATGCCATCGCCCGGCGTCGAGGACAGAGCCTGGCACAGATGGCACTGGCCTGGTTGCTCCGTGATTCACGGGTCACCTCGGTACTGCTCGGCGCGAGCCGGGTCGAGCAACTGGAGGACAACGTGGCCGCCCTGGATAACCTGGCGTTCAGTGCCGAGGAACTCGCCGAGATCGACGCCCAGTCCGTCTTCGATGCCGGCATCAACCTCTGGGGAAAATCCTCCGATCTATGACGCCGAGCCATGACGAAGGGCGCCTCCGGTCCTCGTCTTTCGATGCTAACCAGGCGGCAGGTCGCGATAGACGACGTCTTACTTCGTCGTGATAGGCGTTGAATCTGACTCGCTGGCCGGCACTTCGCTTGCGGACTGCGCGAACAGCGGGGCGAGCGACCGATAGAGCTCACGGTAACGCGGGTAGGCACCAGCGTAGCGCTCGACCAACGTCGGGTCGGGCTCGAAGATCTCATCGATGGGTGGCCGTTGGCAGACCGTTGCCATCGGCTCGCCGGTGACCGCCAGCCTGGCTAGACGAGCGGCACCGAAGGCGGGACCGGTCTCGCTGTCGCGATAGCGCACCAGGGGGCGGTCAATGATGCTGGCCAGCAGCCTTAACCAGTAGCGGCTTCGCGTGCCGCCACCGATGACCGCGAGTCGCTCGATGGGCGTACCGGCGCCCTCGATGACCTCACGCGCCTCTCGCAGGCTGTAGCCGATCCCTTCGAGCACCGCCCTGATCACCTCGCCCTGGCCACTGGCCGGGGTGAGGCCGAAGAGCACCCCGCGGGCCTGGGGGTCGTCATGGGGGGTGCGTTCGCCATTCAGGTAGGGCAGAAAGATCACCCCGACCGGTCCGGCGGGTTCCCGCTCGGCCAGGGCCAGGGCCTGCTCGATGGACAGGCCGGTCAATTTCGCCGCCCAGTCCAGCGCCGAGGCGCCGGTGAGCATGGCGGCCATCTGGAACCAGCGTCCGGGCAGGGCGTGGGAAAAGGCATGCAGGCACTGGTCCGGGCGCGGCCGGTAGCCCTCGGTGCTGACGAACACCTGGCTTGAGGTGCCCAGGGTCAGGAAGGCGTCGCCCTCGTCGATGGCGCCGATGCCCACGGCGCCGGCGGCCACGTCGCCGGATCCGCCGGCGATGATTACTCCCTCGGGCAGGCCCCAGCGCGCCGCCAGTGAGGGCGCCAGAATGCCTCCCACCTCGCTGCCCTCGACAAGCCGCGGCAACCGCTCGCGGTCGATGCCGAGCTCGGCCAGCAGGTCGTCGCACCAGTCACGCTCGGCCTGATCCAGCAGTTGGGTGCCCGAGGCGTCGCATCTGTCGGTAATCCACTCGCCACTCAGGCGCCAGCGCAGCTGGTCCTTGGGCAGCAGCAGGTGGCTGGCCTCGTTCAGCGCGGCGGGGTCGTGTTGCGCCAGCCAGCGCAGCTTGGCGGGCCAGAAGGAAGGCATGGCGCCGATGCCGGTACGTTCGCCGAGCCAGGGAAGTTGTCGGTTGAGCTCGCGGCTCTCGCGGTCGGCGCGACCATCGTTCCAGAGGATCGCCGGTCGCGGGGATTCCCCGCTCGCCTCCTGAAGCACCAGGCCGTGCATCTGTCCCGAGAGGCCGATGCCGGCAACCTGGGCGAGCGCCTCGGGGCTAAGGTGGCGCAGCTCGGCCATGACGGTTTCCAGGGCCTGCCACCACAGGGTCGGCGATTGTTCCGCCCGGCCCGGCCCGGGGTGCGAGATGGGGTAGTCCGCGCTGGCCGTGGCCAGCAGTCGCTGCTCATGGTCCACCAGTACGCCCTTCAGCGCACTGGTGCCGACATCCAGACCGAGAAATGTTCTGACGTCTGTCATGCTCAGGCGGCCCGGGTGGTGGGATGCCAGGCGATCCGCTCGCCGCTGTCGGCATCGAAGAGATGGACCTTGTCGAGGTCCAGCGCCAGGTGAATGGTCTCGCCTGGGTGCACGTCGTGGCGTTCGCGGAAGACCACGGTGATGTGCTGGTCACCGAGCCTCGCCACGACATGGATCTCGGCTCCGGTGGGTTCCACCGAGATGACCTCCACCGGCACGCCCTCGTCGGTCAGGGTGATGTCCTCGGGGCGGATGCCGTAGATGGTGTCGCTGGGGCGCTTGCCGGTCTCCAGCTCGCCCATGGGCAGGTGCCCGCCGCCCCGAACCTCGAAGCGGCCATCCTCCTTGGGCCAGCCGTGGATCAGGTTCATCCCCGGGCTGCCCATGAAGCTGGCCACGAAGAGGTTGGCGGGGCTGTCATAGAGCTCCAGTGGGGTCCCCATCTGCTGGACGTATCCCTCATGCAGAACGACGATGCGGTCGGCCATGGTCATGGCCTCGATCTGGTCGTGGGTGACGTAGACGGTGGTGGTCTTCAGGCGCTGGTGGAGTTCCTTGATCTCGGTACGCATGGAGACCCGCAGCTTGGCATCGAGGTTGGAGAGGGGTTCGTCGAACAGGAAGACCTGGGGATCACGTACGATGGCGCGACCCATGGCCACCCGCTGGCGCTGGCCGCCGGAGAGTTCACGCGGGTAGCGCTTGAGCAGGGCGCCGAGGTTGAGGATATCCGCCGCGGCATTGACCTTTTCCTGGATCTGGGCCTTGTCGACCTTCGACAGCTTGAGCGAGAAACCCATGTTTTCGGCGACCGTCATGTGCGGATAGAGCGCATAGCTCTGGAAGACCATGGCGATATCGCGGGCCTTGGGCGGCATGTCGTTGACCACCTTGTCACCGATCAGCACGTCACCGCCGCTGATCGATTCGAGGCCGGCGATCATGCGCAGCAGGGTCGACTTGCCGCAGCCCGAGGGGCCCACCAGGATGACGAATTCGCCGTCCTTGATCTCGAAGTCGACGCCATGGATGACTTCTTCATCACCGAAGCGTTTCTGGATGTTGTTGAGCGTGATGTTAGCCATGATTGTTATACCCTACTTTGGTCTATATTGATGGAAATTGTCGTATGGCGAGCAGAATTGGGCGCTTGTTCGTTAGACATTGGTCGTAGAAAAGGCGGCGTCCTTGCTTTTCAATCCCGCATGACAAGGTGGAAATAAGACTGTCAGACGCTGTGCAGATTTCTTATATGTTTTTGTTTTTTTGTGATTTTTTAGGGCTATTCCCTCGTCTTTCGTAGTGTGATTTTCACTCCCCTGCCGTCCGGGCTTCACCTCACCATAGCCTACTAATAACGCTTGCTGACACGATTCTGCAAATCCGCTATGTTGTTCCCAGGCGATTCGCAATTTTCGCCTGTGACGCTTTCCTGAGCGCTGTGAGCTGAATACCTTGCGCGGGTATCTTTCGCTTTGGGGTGCGACAGGATTTGCTGCACTACAACAATTAACCAGGAGATCGCAAGATGACAACACCACACCGACTCTGTGCCACGGGGCTGGGCCTGGCCATGGCCACCACCAGTCTTGCTGCCCTGGCCCAGGACGACGTCACCATCCGCTGGGCCTTGCATCCCGGTGAAGAAGCCGATGCCGTGGTCGACTACTTCGCCCCGGAGTACGAACGCCAGACCGGTATCAAGGTGGAGGGTGAGATCCTGCCGCCGGACCAGTTACGCGACCGCATGTCCATCGAGGCCATCGGTGGCACTGGCCGCTGGGACATGGGCTATCACAGCCCTGGCTGGTTCGGCAGTTTCAAGGACCATGTCGTCGACCTGACGCCCTACATCGAGAAGTACGACTTCGACGTCGACGCCTACCCGGAACGTATCCGCGAATCCCACATGGAAAGCAGTTCGCGTCCCGGCGAGATCATTGCCCTGCCCACTACGCCGGCCGCCCCGATGCTGATCGCCCGCGAGGACTACTTCGAGCACCCCGATGAAAAGGCAGCGTTCAAGGAGCAGTACGGTCGCGAGCTCGAGGTCCCTCAGACATGGCAGGAGCTCTACGAGGTGGCCGAGTTCTTCACCCGCGAGGAGGGGGAAACGGTGGCCGGCGAGACCCTGGAGCATGACCTCTACGGCTGGACCGACGCCCTGGGCGCCGGTAGCGGGGTGGCGCGCAGCTTTATCGTGATGCTCTACTCCACCGGCCTGGAAGGCTGGAACGAGGATTACGAGCCGGATCTCGACCATCCGATCCTGGTCGATGCCGCCAATCTCTTCGTCGACCTGGCCAACGATGTGGCGCCACCCGCGGCACGCAACTGGGACTTCCTCGAGGGTCTGAGCTATTTCCGCGACGGCCGCCTGGCGATGGCCACCATGTGGCCCCAGGGGCTCTCCACCGTGGAAGACCCCCAGGGTGAGGCCGCGGGCAATGTCCACTACCAGCCGTTGCCCGAATTCGAGGGCAACCTCAAGGGTTATGAGCAGGGCGTGCCCTTCCTGGGCGGTGGCGGTGTCTTCGTCCTCGATACCGATAACGCCGAGGAGTCCTTCAAGTTCCTCAAGTGGATGCTGCAGGACAACGAGATCGAGTGGGGTAAACGCACCAAGCAGTTCTCACGCAAGGCGCACTTCGAAAGCGAGGAGCTGCGCAACCTCGAGCCGCATTATGCCGACTTCCTGCCCGCCTATGAGCAGACCCTGGAGCACGTCTTCGTTCGCCAGGGGATTCCCGAGTACGGCACCGCCATGTGGCAGGGTACCGTGGACTTCGCCACCGACGTGCTCAGTGGCGACCTGACCCCGGAACAGGCGCAGGATCGCTGGGTCGACAATATGCGGCGCACCTTCCAGCGCGCCGGTTATCTCGAAAGATAACGGGATGATGGCCGGTCGGTGCCTACGGGTGCCGGCTGGATTTTCACTCGGTGATCCCGCGACCCTTCGAGGTAAAATCGATGCAAAATAATAGTCTCAATCGCTATACGCGAGGCTGGTACTTCGTGCTGCCCGGCCTGGTGGCCATGATACTGATCGTGGCCTTTCCCCTGGGCATCGCGGCGCGCTTCAGCCTCCATGACGTCTTCCTCTACGACTTCAACAACCAGTGGTTCGTCGGCCTGGAGAACTACGCCCGTGCCTGGACCGATCCGCTGTTCATTAACTCGGTGAAGGTGACACTGCTCTTCACTCTGGCTAATACTCTCGGCTGCCTGATCGTCGGCATGCTGGTGGCCTTCCTGCTCAGCGGCAAGCGTATCCGCTTCAAGGCCGGCTGGATGGCGCTTTTCCTGATGCCCTTCGTGATGACCCCGGTGATCGTCGGTATCACCTGGCGACTCTTCATGTGGGAGCCGGATTTCGGCGTGATCAATCAGCTGCTGGGCCTGATCGGCATCGAGGGCCCCTACTGGCTGACCGACAGTGCCACGGCGCTGTTCGCCACGGCACTGACCAATGCCTGGCACCTGATCCCGATGGCCATCCTGGTGCTCTACGCGGCCCTGACCACGATCCCCGACGAGATGTACGAGGCTGCCCGGGTGGATGGCGCCGGCGCCTTCCAGACGCTCTGGCATGTGGTGCTGCCGATGATTCGCGCCCACATCCTGTTCGTGTCGATCATCATCATGACCAGCGCCTTCCGCGAGTTCGACATGGTCTTCACCATGACCGGCGGCGGCCCCGGGCGTTCGACGACGGTGATGAGCATCCTGGCCTACAACCGCGGCATCGCCAACCAGGACATGGGCATGGCCAACACCATCGCCTTCACCATGTTCATGATCATGGCCGTGGTCGCCTGGCTCTATATCAAGGTCTACAAGGTCAACAAGGAGGCCAGCGCATGAACGATCGACAGAAAGCCAACCTGCTGCTGGGCGGCCAGTATGCCGGTCTCACACTCTGGCTGATCATCTCGCTGATGCCACCGGTGGTCCTGTTGGCCGCGGCCTTCAATGAGACCGCCATGTTCCGCTCGCCGCTGGCCTTGCTGACCATGAGCGAGTTTACCCTCGAGAACTTCACCACCGCCTTCAGTGCCGGCGACTTCTGGTTCTTCTTCCGTAACAGCCTGATCATCTCGGTTGCGGCGGTGATCATCTCGGTGGTGGTCTGCGTGCCCATGGCCTATGGCCTCAACAAGCTGCGTCCGCGGGTGCGCGGGGCGCTGTCCTTCGCCGTGCTGGCGATGCGCTTCCTGCCCCATGTGGTGCTCGCGCTGCCCCTGTTCCTGATCTTCGTTGACCTGGGCCTTTCCGGTTCGCGCACCGGGCTGCTGCTGGCCCACCTGGCGATCCATATCCCCTTCGCGGTGTGGATGATGGTGGGCTTCTTCGAGAACGTCCCCAAGGAGATGGAGGAGGCCGCCATCGTCGACGGCTGTGGTCCCTGGAAGCTCTTCTGGAGTATCTCCTTGCCGGTGGTGCGTCCCGGTCTCAATGCCCTGGCGATCCTAGTGTTCATCATGTCCTGGAACGAGTATCTCTTCGCGCTCTTCCTGGCGGGCAGCGACGCCCAGCCGTTGACGGTGGGCATCACCCGCTTCATGGGCGGTGTCGAGGCCGGCGCCCAGTACGGGGTGATCGCCGCCTACGCCAGCCTGATCGTGCTGCCGGTGATCATCTTCGCCCTGCTGGCCAACCGCTACATCGTCTCCGGCATGACTGCCGGCGCCGTGAAGGGATAAGGGGACCCTCCATGCGACAGCTACGCTGGGGCATCCTGAGTACCGCGGGCATCGCCAGGAAGGCGATGATTCCGGCGATCCAGGCGGCCCCCAACGCCCGTTTGCTGGCCATTGCCAGCGAGAGTGGCAAGGCCTGCGACGTCTCCGGCCAATTCGCCATTCCCCGCGCCTACCACAGCTTCCTCGCGTTGTTGGAAGACCCCGAGATCGATGCCGTCTATGTGCCTCTACCCAACAGCCTGCATGCGCGCTGGGTGATCAAGGCGGCACGGCACGGCAAGCATGTGCTATGCGAGAAGCCCGCCGCCCTCACCGCCCGAGAAGCACGCAGCATGCAAGCCGCGTGCGACCAGGCCGGCGTCTGCCTGATGGAGGGCTATATGTACCGCCATCACCCTCAGCACACCCGGGTCAGGGAGATCCTGGAGAGCGGCGAGATCGGCGAGGTGCGTCTGGTCCGCGGCCAGTTCTCCTTCCTGCTCGACACGACCGCGACCAATATCCGCCTCGAGCGTGACTCGGCCGGCGGCAGCCTCCACGACGTGGGCTGCTATCCCCTCGACGTGATCCGGCGCCTTCTGGGCATGCCCGATCAGGTCAGCGTGCTTGGCCGGGTCCCGAGTGAGCTGGGGGTGGACGTTACCGCCAGCGGCATCCTGCGCTACGCCGACGGTCGCCAGGCTGAGTTCAGCTCGAGCTTTGAGCAGGCCATGGTCAACCGCTACGAGGTGGTTGGCACCCACGGTACCCTGCTTGTACCCATGGCCTTCCGTCCGGACAAGCAGGGCGGCGTGGGCGAGCTGGTGATCACCGATGAGCAGCGCCGCCGGCGCAGCGAGTTCGTTTACGGCGATCAGTATCCCGCCCAGGTCGAGGCCTTTTCCGCCTGGGTGCTGGGCGACCGGCCCGCCCCGGACCCCACCGCGGAACTCACCGACCAGGCCCGCCTGATCGAGGCCTGCCGCCAGTCACTGGAAGCGCATCAGCCGATTAGCAGCCCTACGCCCGTTATCGTCAGAACCCGGCCGATCACTACGCCTGACCCGACCGATCACCCATTCGAGGAAGATACTCCATGACACATCAACTCGACGCCCTTCGTCAGCACTCCCTGGTGGTCGCCGACACCGGCGACCTGGACGCCATCAAGCGCTACCAGCCCCATGACGCCACTACCAATCCCTCGCTGCTGCTCAAGGCCTTCGACTTGCCAGGCTACCAGACGCTGATCGACGAAGAACTCGCCGCCGTCAAGGCCGAGGTCGCCGATCCCGAAGCGCGTCTGGAGCAGTCGGTGGATCGCCTGGCCGTTGCCAAGGGAGCCGAGATCGCCAAGATCATTCCGGGGCGGATCTCCACCGAGGTGGCGGCAAGACTCTCCTTCGATAAGGAGGCCAGCATCCGCAAGGCCCATGAGCTGATCGAGCTCTATGATAGGCGTGGCGTCGGTCGCGATCGCGTGCTGATCAAGCTCGCCTCCACCTAGGAGGGCATTCGCGCCGCCGAGCGACTGGAGCGCGAGGGCATCCAGTGCAACCTGACCCTGCTGTTCAGCGAGGCCCAGGCCCAGGCCTGCTTCGATGCGGGAGTCTTCCTGGTCTCGCCCTTTGTCGGTCGAGTAACAGACTGGTACAAGCAGACCACCGGCCGTGACTATGCACCCGATGAGGATCCGGGTGTCCAGTTCGTCCGCGGCGTCTGCGAGCGGGTCGGACGCGGAGGTTACGACACCGTGGTGATGGGCGCGAGCTTTCGCACCCTGGGTCAGGTGCTGGCGCTGGCCGGCTGTCCGCGGCTGACCATCTCGCCGGAGCTGCTCGAGAAACTGGCGGCAGAGCAGGGCGACGTTCCCCGGTCGGTGGAGATACCCGCCGCCGGTGAGCGGCCTGCGCCGCTGGATGAGCCCGCCTTCCGTTGGGGCCACAACCAGGACGCCATGGCCAACGACAAGCTGGCCGAGGGCATCCGCCGCTTCGCTGAGGATCAGGAACGCCTCGAGGAGCAGATTGCCGAGCGATTGGCGACCCTCTGACCTCGTCACCGCCTGAACCGCCAACCAGCCACCGACTGGGAACCCCCATGGCGTCACGTTTTGAACTGGCCAACGCTATCCGCGCGCTATCCATGGACGCCGTCCAGAAGGCTGGGTCCGGCCACCCCGGCGCCCCCATGGGCATGGCCGACATCGCCGAGGTGCTTTGGAATGACGTCTTCAAGCACAATCCGGCCGACCCGCACTGGGCCGACCGCGACCGCTTCGTGCTCTCCAATGGCCACGGTTCGATGCTGCTCTACTCGCTGCTCCACCTCACGGGCTATGACTTGGGCCTTAAGGACCTTCAGCACTTCCGGCAGCTGTACTCGCGCACCCCGGGCCACCCCGAGCGGGGCTATACGCCGGGCGTGGAAACCACCACCGGCCGCTGGGCCAGGGCCTGGCCAACGCCGTGGGCATGGCGCTGGCCGAGCGCACCCTGTCGGCTCAGTTCAATCGCCCTGGTTACACTATCGTTGACCACCACACCTGGTGCTTCGTCGGCGACGGCTACCTGATGGAAGGCATTTCCCACGAGGTCTGCTCGCTGGCCGGTACTCAAAAGCTCGGCAAGCTGATCGTCTTCTACGACGACAATGGCATCTCCATCGACGGCGAGGTCAAGGGCTGGTTTACCGACGACACCGCGGGGCGCTTCGAGGCCTTCGGCTGGCAGGTGGTGCCCGCCGTCGACGGCCACGATCCTGCGGCGGTCAAAGCCGCCCTCGAGCAGGCCCGCGACCAGGATGACCAGCCCAGCCTGATCATCTGCAAGACCATCATCGGCTTCGGCGCGCCCAACAAGCAAGGCAAGGAGGAGTGCCACGGAGCGGCGCCCAGTTGGAGAACGAATGGGAGAGCCGCTTTGACCGCTACGCCGAGGCCTTCCCGGAACTGGCCCGGGAATTCCAGCGCCGCCTGAAGGGCCTGCTGCCCAGCGAGATCACCAGCGAGGCCCTCATCGAGCAAGCCCAGGCGCAGGGCAAGACCATCGCCACCCGCAAGGCGTCGCTCAACTGCCTCAACTCCCTGGGCCCGCAGCTGCCCGAGCTGCTCGGCGGCAGTGCCGACCTGGCGCCCTCCAACCTGACCTTCTGGGACGGCGCCCGAGTCATCTCAGCCGGCTCTTCAAGCCATTCAGCTGATGGCTCTTCCTACAACCCCGCTGAAGGCTCTCCCGACGGCAGCTACCTGCACTACGGTGTGCGCGAGTTCGGTATGGGCGCCATCATGAACGGCATCTCCGTCCACGGTGGCTTCATCCCCTATGGCGCCACCTTCCTGATTTTCATGGAATACATGCGTAATGTCGTGCGCATGGCGGCGTTGATGGGCCAGCAGGCCATTTATGTCTTCACACACGGCTCCATCGGCCTGGGTGAGAACGGCCCCACCCACCAGCCAATCGAGCAACTTACCACCCTACGTTCCACACCCAATCTCTCCACCTGGCGACCCTGCGACACCGTGGAGACTGCCGCCGCCTGGAACGCCGCCCTCAAGCGCCATGCCGGCCCCACCGCCCTGGTGCTGTCGCGCCAGAACCTGCCCCACCAGGCGCGCAGCAAGCAGCAGCTGGCCGACATCCAGCGTGGCGGTTACGTGCTCAAGAACAGTGAGGGCACGCCGGAGCTGATCCTGATCGCCACCGGCGCCGAGGTCGGCCACAGACGGTGTTGGCTGATTCGCGAGCCACGCGGCCCCGTCAAGGCAAGCACCTGGCGGATGTACTCCTTCACCAGTAACTCGCCAAGCTGTCCCGCGAGCAGATCCGCGCCTTCTCCGAGGCGGTGCGCAGCGGCGAGTGGACGGGCTTCGATGGCCAGCGCATCAAGGATGTGGTCAACATCGGCATCGGCGGCTCGGACCTGGGCCCCAACATGGCCTGCCGGGCGCTGCTCAAGTACCGCCATCCCGAGCTCAGTTTCCATTTCGTCTCCAACGTCGACGGCGCCCACATCCAGAAGGTGCTCAGCCGCCTCGACCCGGCCACCAGCCTGTCCATCGTCTCCACCAAGACCTTCTCCTCCCAGGGCCTGTTGGCGCTGGTGCGCGGACACTTCGCGTCGGGCGGCGATCCGTCGGGCACCACTCCGCCTGCACGTGACAAGGACGAGGCCGGAAGGCCCCGTCGCAGGTCGCGCAAGGCTTCGACGGGTCGTTGAAGGCGGCGGATGGACGGAGCGGCAAAGCGGCGGGGTTATCCGAGCGCCGGCATCCGCAGGATGCCGGGGGTCAGGCCCGGGCTGAAGCGCCGTAGGCCCCTGCCTGAGCCTCCTCGAGCAGCTGGCAAGCGGTGCGCTTGTGGTCGATGAACTGCGCGAGCAGGGCGTCGAGCGCCGGCAGCTGGCAGTAGCGGGCCATCAGTTCGCTGAATCGCCGCGAGTAGTGGGCGACGGCCAGGGCGTGGCTCAGCGCCTGGCAGGCCATGGTGTCGTCGGTAATGAACAGGTGAAGTTGGCTTGCCCCCGGTAGCGCTGGGTGGCGGGAAGGTCGGGTTAGCAGGAACTGACTCAGTTTCAGCTGCTCGGCCAGCGCCTCCAGGGCGGCGATGCGCTGTTCGCACTCGATGCCCAGCGCGGCCATCAGGCGGCTGACGTGGGGATGAGTGGGCAGGAAGCTCAGTGCCAGGCCGCGATAGCGCTCCATCTCGCGTGACTCGTGTTCGTGGGCCAGCAGCAGTTGCTCGTCTGCGGGGCATGGGCGGGCTTGTGTCCCGGGGGTGATGGCAGGCATGGCTAGCTCCTTTATTGTCTTCCGGGCCTCTTCCGGGCACCGTCCAGATAAGGTAGCCCTCAGGGTTCGGGTCAACCCCTGACGTCGATCAATTTCGTCCCTGGATCAGTAAAAAGTACCAAGAGTCTCATGACCGTGCCGGGAGCGCCTGCCCCGGCCGCAGGCCGGCGTTGTCGCCGCTCGCTCCGCCGACATACACTGCCGGAAACCCCAGAGGCAGGCCGAGATGCTCGATCTTTCCCCCGCCATGCCCCTGCCTGAGGGCAGGCTGGAGCCAGAGGCGCCCCTGCGAACCGCGGTCAGCCGCCGGCGGGACCCGGAGGGTGCGGCACAGGAACTCGCCGGGGCCCTCCGCCATGCCGAGCTCGGCTTCGTGCTGTTCTTCTGCAGCGCCGAGTATCCCCTGGCGGCGCTCTCCACGGCCCTCAATGCGGCCTTCGAGGGCGTGGCCGTGGCGGGTTGCACCACCGCCGGGGAGATCACCCCGGAGGGCTACGGACGGGGCTGCATCGTCGCCATCGGCCTCGACCGTCGCCACTTCGCCGTCTCCTGCGCGCTGGTCGAGGACCTGGCGGGCTTCGACCTGATCCGAGCCCAGCGGCTGGTCGACGGCCTGCTCGACGACTGCCGCGAGCGCGCCCTGGCCCCGGTGGGGGAGCACAGCTTCGCCCTGACCCTGCTCGATGGCCTCTCCAGCTGCGAGGAGCAGGTGCTGGCGACCCTGGACGCCGCCCTGGGGCGCATCCCCAGCTTCGGCGGCTCGGCCGGCGACGACAACCGCCTGGCCCACACCCACGTGCATGCCGAGGGTCGCTTCCATGGCCAGGCGGCGGTGGTGGTGATGATCAACACCCGGCTGCCGTTCGAGGTCTTCACCACCCACCACCTGCGCCCGCGGGAGGAGAAGCTGGTGGTCACCCGCGCCGACCGCGAGCGTCGCCGGGTGCTGGAGCTCAACGCCCTGCCGGCCGCCGAGGAATACGCCCGGCTGGTGGGCCTGCCGGTCGAGTCCCTGGCGCCTGAGGTGTTCGCCCGCCACCCGCTGGCGGTGCGCCTGGGCGAGTCGCATTTCGTGCGCTCCATCCAGCGGGTCAACGACGACGGCAGCCTCAGCTTCTATTGCGCCGTGGAGAACGGCATCGTGCTCACCGCCATGCAGCCGGCCCCGCTGCTGGAGGACCTCGAGGCGGTTCTGGCCGGGCTCACCGCGCGGCTCGGCGAGCCGGCGCTGATCATCGGCTGCGACTGCTTCCTGCGCCGGCTCGAGCTGGAGGCCCTGGGACTGGTGGCCCCGGCCTCACGTCTGCTGGGCCGTTCGCGGGTGATCGGCTTCAACACCTACGGGGAGCAGCACCATGGCATGCACATCAACCAGACCTTCACCGGGGTCGCCATTGGATCTCGGCCGGCCACGCCAGACGCCTGACGACGCCGGCCCGCGTGAGCGGGAGCTGCTGGAGGAGAACGCCCGGCTGCGGCGGATCGCCTCGGCGCTGATGGAGCGCGTGGAGTCGGCGGGCGTGGCGGGCGGCGCCCCCTATGCGGCCTTCGAGCATGCGGTGCTGCTCGCCGAGCAGGTGCGCGAGCGTACCGAGACCCTGCAGCACACCCTCGCCGAGCTGCATGCCGCCAAGGCGGAGGCGGAGGCGGCCAACCTCTCCAAGACCCGTTTCCTGGCCGCGGTGAGCCACGACCTGCTGCAGCCGCTGAATGCCGCCCGGCTGTTCACCAGCGCCCTAGAGGAGCACTGCCTGCCCGAGCCCTCGACCCGGCTGGTGGGCCATATCGGCCGCTCGCTCAAGGATGTGGAGGCGCTGCTCGGCACTCTGGTGGACATCTCGCGGCTCGATGCCGGGGTGCTCGAGCCGGACATTGCCCCCTTCCCCGTCGCCCGGCTGCTCGACGTGCTGGCCGAGGAGTACCGCCAGATGGCCGCGGCCCGGGGACTGGAGCTGCACTATGTGGGCAGCGGCGCGGTTGTCGCCTCGGACCTGGCACTGCTGGCCCGGGTGGTGCGCAACTTCCTGACCAACGCCATCCGCTACACCGGGCGCGGCAAGATCCTGCTGGGCTGCCGCCGCCGCCCCGAGGGGCTCGAGATCCTGGTGGGGGACAGCGGGCCGGGGATTCCCGAGGCGCAGCGCGAGGCGATCTTCCAGGAGTTCCAGCGCCTTGGCGGCACTCGCGACGCCGAGGATCGCGGCCTGGGGCTGGGGCTGGCCATCGTCGATCGCATTGCGGGGATGCTCGACCACCCCCTGCGGCTGGCCAGCGTGCCGGGTCGCGGCTCGCTGTTCTCGGTGCTGGTCCCCCATGGCCGATTGCCGATGACATCGCCGCCTTCCCAGGCCACGGTAGCCTCGCCGGGGCTGGGTGTCGTCCTGGAGGGGGCGCGGATCTGGGTCATCGACAATGATCCCGGCATCTGTTCGGGGATGGCCGCGCTGCTCGAGGGCTGGGGCTGCCGGGTGTTGACCGCGACCTCGCTGGCCGACCTGGAGGGCAAGGCCGCCGGAGCGCGCGCGGACGTGCTGCTCGTCGACTTCCACCTGGGCGAGGAGGACCCCGATGGCCTGGCGGTGGCGGCGCGGCTGCGCGAGCGCCAGCCGGAGCTCCCGGTGCTGGTGATCACCGCCAACCACGATGCGGCGATCAAGGGCCTGACCCGGCAGCTGGGCTATGGCTGCCTGCTCAAGCCCCTGAAGCCGCTGCGGCTGCGCATGGCCCTGGTCGACCTGTTGGGCGGTGACTCAGCGTGATGGGCCGTGGCGCTCGGCCAGCAGGGCCTCGAGGTCGGCATCATTGGCGGCGAGGATCGCCTGGACCCGGCCCGGCACGCCGAGCTTGCGCAGGATCGCCGAGACATGGGTCTTCACCGTGGTCTCGGCGATGTCGAGCTCCCGGGCGATCACCTTGTTGGAGGCGCCGTGGCTCAGGCGGATCAGCACCTCGAGCTGCTTGTCGGTCAGCGCGGCAAATCGAGGGCCGGGCATGGGCGCGCCGGCCCCGGCCCCGGCGGCGGAGAGGTGGGGGACGGCGGAACGTCGCATGATGTCCGGTGGCAGGTAGACCTGGCCCTCGAGCAGCTGGGCCAGCGCCGCGAGAAGGCTTCGGCGCGCCGTCGACTTGGGGATGTAGCCCACCGCGCCCAGGTCGAGGGCGTCGAGGATGGTGCGCCGTTCCTGGTCGGCCGAGAGGATCGCTACCGGCAGCCAGGGGTGTGCCGCACGCAGCGCCCGCAGGCCCTCGAGCCCGCTGGCGTCGGGCAGGCCGAGGTCGAGCAGCGCCAGGTCGAGCTCCGCGCAGGCCCCGGCATGGCGCAGGGCCTCGTCCAGGCTCTCCGCCTCCAGCAGCCGGCTGTCGGGCAGGCCGGCTTCGATCACCGCCGCGATCGCCTCGCGGAACAGCGGATGGTCATCGGCGACCATCAGGGTGTGCATGGGCAATCCTCGTGACTCCTCTGGCCTCCTACCGAAGGAGGAGGCTATCTCCTGCCACCGGAGTATGTCGCAGAAGGCGCCGCTGACCAACACTGGGTGGTGTATCGCCACAACGACAACAGTGAGGAGTCACGCCATGATCTACGCCAACCCCGGCCAGTCCGGTTCGCTGGTCAGCTTCGAGACACGCTATGGCAACTACATCGGCGGCGAGTTCGTGCCGCCGGTGAAGGGCCAGTACTTCGACAACGTCAGCCCCGTCAACGGCGAGGTATTCTGCGAGATTCCCCGTTCGAGTGCCGAGGACATCGACAAGGCGCTGGATGCGGCCCACAAGGCCGCGCCGGCCTGGGGGAAGACCTCCGCCGCCGAGCGCTCCAATGTGCTGCTCAAGATCGCCGACCGCATGGAGCAGAACCTCGAGATGCTCGCCGTGGCCGAGACCTGGGACAACGGCAAGGCGGTGCGCGAGACCCTGAATGCCGACCTGCCGCTGGCCGTCGACCACTTCCGCTACTTCGCCGGTTGCATCCGCGCCCAGGAGGGCACCGCCGCGGACATCGACGCCAACACCGTGGCCTACCACTTCCACGAGCCGCTGGGCGTGGTGGGGCAGATCATTCCCTGGAACTTCCCGCTGCTGATGGCCACCTGGAAACTCGCCCCGGCGCTGGCCGCGGGCAACTGCGTGGTGCTCAAGCCCGCCGAGCAGACCCCGGCCTCGATCCTCGAGCTGATGAAGCTGGTCGGCGACCTGCTGCCGTCGGGGGTGGTCAACATCGTCAACGGCTACGGCGCCGAGGCCGGCCAGGCGCTGGCCACCAGCAAGCGCATCGCCAAGATCGCCTTTACCGGCTCCACCCCGGTGGGCGCGCACATCCTCAAGTGCGCCGCCGAGAACATCATCCCCTCCACCGTGGAGCTGGGCGGCAAGTCGCCGAACATCTACTTCGCCGACATCATGAACGCCGAGCCGGAATTCATCGACAAGGCCGCCGAGGGCTTGGTGCTGGCCTTCTTCAACCAGGGCGAGGTCTGCACCTGCCCGTCGCGGGCGCTGATCCAGGAGAGCATGTACGACGCCTTCATGGCCAAGGTCATGGAGAAGGTGGGGCAGATCACGCGCGGCAACCCCCTGGATACCGACGTCAAGGTCGGTGCCCAGGCCTCCCAGGAGCAGTTCGACAAGATCATGTCCTACATGGAGATCGCCCGCGAGGAGGGCGCCGAGTTCCTCACCGGCGGCGAGCGCGAGTCCCTGGATCCGGCCATCAACAACGGCTTCTATATCCAGCCGACGCTGCTCAAGGGCCACAACAAGATGCGCGTCTTCCAGGAGGAGATCTTCGGTCCGGTGGTGGCGGTGACCACCTTCAAGGACGAGGAGGAAGCGCTGGCCATCGCCAACGACACCGAGTTCGGCCTGGGCGCGGGCGTCTGGAGCCGCGACATGAACGTCGCCTTCCGCATGGGGCGCGGCATCCAGGCCGGCCGCGTGTGGACCAACTGCTACCACCAGTACCCGGCCCATGCCGCCTTCGGTGGCTACAAGAAGTCCGGCGTCGGCCGCGAGACCCATAAGGTGGCCCTCGAACACTACCAGCAGACCAAGAACCTGCTGGTCAGCTATGACATCAACCCGATGGGCTTCTTCTGACCGGCGGCGCCGGACGGCGCCTCGGCAGCAGTGAGCAGGCCCCTGGCGCGACGCGAGTCGCGCCATTTTTTGGCTTCTCGCTACACCTCCCGGCCGCTTTGCGTCATCATCTCCCGCCCGGTCCCCGTGGAGACAGTATGGAGATGATCGACCTCGAAGCCCCCGACCTTCACCAGGAGCGCCTGCAGCGCGTGGTGTCGCTGGTCAGGGCCAGCGGTGCACGACGCGTGCTCGACCTGGGGTGTGGCTCCGGCGGGCTGCTGCAGTACCTGCTGCGCGACGCCCAGTTCGAGCGGGTGGTGGGCCTGGAGCTCTCCGGCGAGCTGCTGGCCCAGGCCAAGCTGCGCCTGGAGGACCTGCCGGCCGCCCGGGCGGGGCGCCTCGAGCTGGTCTGCGGCTCCTATGCCGAGCCCCACCCGGCGCTGGTCGACTTCGACGCCGCGGCCATGGTGGAGACCATCGAACATGTCCCGCCCGAGGCGCTCTCCCGGGTCGAGCGTGCGGTCTTCGCCAAGCTACGCCCCCGACTGCTGGTGATGACCACCCCCAACCATGAGTACAACCCGCTTTTCGACATGGCGCCGGGCGAGTTCCGCGACCCCGACCACAAGTTCGAGTGGGACCGGGCGCGTTTCCGCGACTGGGCGCTGGGCGTGGCGCGCCGCAACGGCTATCGGGTGCGTTTCTCGGGAATCGGCGAGATGGACGCCCACCTCGGCCAGCCGACTCAGGTGGCGAGCTTCACACGCTGACCCGAGGCCTCACGCCAGCCCCAGCATCCTGGCTTCCTGGCGGTGTCGCACCCGTCGGTCCCAGAGGGTGGCGATGGCCAGCAGCAGGAAGCCGGCGAGCTCCACCAGGGGGCGATAGTCGATGAACAGCGCATGGAGGATGAGCCCGCCGCCGACCGCCGCCAGGAGGAGGGGGCCTGGCGCCTTGTGGCGTCGCAGGCCGGCGGCCAGTGCCGCCAGGGTCAGCAGCACGAAGGCGGCAATCGCCAGTGCCCAGGCCCCGTCGTCCAGGGCCAGGCCGATGCCGAGCAGCGCCAGCAGGCCGACCAGCGCCAGGGTGCCGTAGCAGGAGAGCAGTGCCAGCCCCAGGGCGGCAACGCCCAGCAGGCCGCGACGCTGGAGCATCCGCAGCCAGCGCCGCGGATCGAGCCTCAGCCACGCCTGTCTGAGGCGAGAGGGGACCCGTTCCCCCCGGCGCATGCCGATCTCGATGGCATGGGCGCCGAAGCCGGCCGCGACCTCCCGGGTCTGGGCGCTGTGACTCAGGGCGAAGTAGTCGTGGCGGCCCACCACCTCGATCGCCTCGAAGCCGGCCGCCTCGAACAGCGCCAGCAGTTCCTCCTTCACCGTCGCTCCCACCACGCACTCGACCCACAGGCGCGGGTCCTCGTGACAGTCCACCGACACCGGCCGGTGGATCACCACGTCGGCGAGTTGCAGGTGGCCCCCCGGCTTGAGCACGCGGAACATCTCGGCCACGGCGCGGCGCTTGTCCGGTACCAGGTTGAGGGCGCCGTTGCTGGTGATGGCGTCGACGCTGGCGTCGCGAAGCGGCAGCCGTTCCGCCGAGGCCTGGACCACGTCGAGGTGGTCGATGCCGCGTTCATCGGCGGCGTCGCGGAGCTTGCGGGTCATGGCGGCGGTGAGGTCGAGGGCGATGACGCGGCCGCCCGGACCCGCGAGCCGGCGGGCGATCAGCGCATCGACCCCGGCGCCGGCGCCGATGTCGAGCACCCGGTCGCCGGGGCGGATGGCCCCGGCGCGGAAGGGATAACCGACGCCGGCGAAGGAGCCCAGCAGCGATGCCGGCAGGGGAGAGGTCAACGCCGGGGGATAGCCCAGCTGCCGGCAGGCGGCGGCGCCCACCGGGAAATGGAAGGGCGAGTCGGGTGTCTCGGCGACAGCCGTGTACATGCCCTGGACGGCATCGGTGATCTGCCGGGGGGAATAACCGAGTATTGCCACCATGGAAGCGCTCCTTTCGGGTCAGCAGGTGGCGTCGTGCCCGTCGTCGAAGCGGTCGATCAGCGCCCGGATGCGTCGGCGCAGTCGCGTCGGAGCCGCAGCCGTGCCGGTGGCCTCCACCCTGGCCCGAAGTCGTTTCTCGAATTCGGCTCGCGTGAAGCAGTCGCGGCACCGGTGCAGGTGTCGCTCGATATCGGCCGCCTGCTGATCATCGAGCTCCCGGTCGAGGTAGTCGAAGAGTCGTTCGATGACCTCCTCGCAGGTCAATGGCTGTCCGCTCATGGCTGTTCATCCCCCTTTCCCTGGTGGGCAGCTGCCCGGTGGCCGGAGATGACGCCGGCCTCCCTGGCCTGTTGCCACAGCATCTTCTGCAGCAGGCCCCGTGCCCGGCTCAGGCGTGAGCGTACGGTGCCCAGCGGAATCCCCAGCAGGCGGGATACCTCCTCATACGTATAGCCCTGCACCTCGACGAGCACAATCGCCATCCGGAAGGCATCGGGGAGGGCATCGATGGCCCGCTGCAGGTCCTCCTCGAGCAGGTTCTGGAAGAACTGCTCCTCGAGACTGCCCCACCACAGCAGGAAGGGCTGATGCAGCTGCTGGAAGAGGGTGAAGCTGCCGATGTCGAGCTCGTCCGGTGACGGTGCCTCGGGATCCATGGGGCGCTGGGGGCGGCTTTGCCGGCGGCGCCAGTCGCTGATGAAGGCGTTGGTCAGGATGTGGAACAGCCAGCCCTCGAAGCGCTGCGGGTCGCGCAGTTCATCGAGGCGTGCCCAGGCCTTGCCGACCGCCTCGGCGACGATGTCCTCGGCGTCATCCGGGTCGCGGGTCAGGCGCAGGGCGGTGCCGTAGAGCCGGTCCATCAGCGGCTCCAGGCGCTCCTCGAACCACCGTCGGCGGTCGCTGGGCTGGCGTTCGGTCATGGCCACCCCCGGTGCGCCCCGTTGCAGGATGGCGGGCCAGGGCAGCAGGGCGCGGTTGATTGGCGGGGCAAGGATCATGGCTCACCTCTTCGAGCATGGAACCCCCGCGGCCATCCGGCAAGCCGTAGGGTCCTGCAGGGACGCGGCAACGGCCGCCAGGGTTCCCGGCCGGGGTCGGAAACCCAGGGCCGGGAACAATGCGGCCACCGGCTGCGTCCTCGGGAACACGCGGTACCCGAGTGCCGCGAACCGAAGGCGACAATGACAAGAGGAGAGCCATCATGACCATCATCGAGTCGTCCACGACACCCGCGGTGGATCGCAGCGAGCTCGAGGCGCGGGTCAAGGCGATGTATCAGGAGGTGGCCGAGACGCCGGACGCGGACTTCCACTTCGAGATGGGGCGTGAGCTGGCCGAGCGCCTCGGCTATGACCCGGCAGGGCTGGACCGGATACCCACCGCGGCCATCGACTCCTTCGCCGGCGTCGGCCACTTCCTGGACCTGGCGTCTATTCGCCCCGGCGAGCGGGTGCTGGACCTGGGCAGCGGCGCCGGGATGGACAGCTTCCTGGCCGCCCTGGCGACGGGCCCGGAGGGGCAGGTGCTGGGGCTCGACATGACCGATGCCCAGCGATACAAGGCCCAGCGCCTGGCCGAGGAGGCGGGGATTCGCAACGTCGAGTTCCATGCCGGCCATATCGAGTCGCCGCCCTTCGCTGACGGCAGCGTCGACGTGGTGATCAGCAACGGCGTCATCAACCTGTCGGCGGACAAGCCGCGGGTCTTCGCCGAGGCGGCCCGGGTCCTGCGCCCCGGCGGGCGCCTGGCGCTGGCCGATATCGTCACCGAGACGCCGCTGCCGAAGAAGGTCTCCGGCAATGCCACCCTGTGGGCCGCCTGCATCGGAGGGGCCAGTCAGGTGGACGACTACCGGGCGGCCATCGAGGCGGCGGGGTTCGCGGTACAGACCCTGCGCGAGCATCCCGAGTACCGCTTCCTGACCGACTCGGCGCGGGGCGCCAGCGAGACCTACGGCGTCAGGAGCATTTCCCTGCTGGCCATCCGGCGCTGAGGCGCCGGCCCGAGCACGACACAGGCAAAACACGACACAACTACAACACAACACAACCACAACACGACACAACCACAACAGGAGGTAGCATCATGAACCCCAAGACCCTGACACAGACCCTGTCCGCCACGGCCCTCGGCCTGGCCCTGGCCGTGGCGGCCCAGGCGGCTCCCTACCAGGGCGACGGCCACCTGATCGGCAGCGCGGACGAACTCGAGTGGGGGCCGGTGGGCTCCATGGGGGAGGGCGCCGAGATCGCCGTCATCGAGGGTGATCTGAGCAAGGAGGCGCCCTTCACCATTCGCCTGCGGCTTGAGGACGGCTATGAGATCCGTCCCCATGTTCATCCGGCCTATGAGCGGGTGACGGTGCTCGACGGCACCCTGCACTTCGCCCATGGCGAGAACTTCGACCCCGACGCGACGCAGGCCCTTGAGCCAGGTGATTTCGCCATCATGTCGCCGGGCGACCCCATGTTCGGCTACTCCGAGGGTGAGACGCTGTTCCAGCTGCACGGCACCGGCCCCTGGGGCATCGAGTACCTCGATCCGGCGGACGATCCGCGCAACTGAGCCGAGTTAACCGCAGACGCCGCATCCCTCCGCGGAGTGCGGCGTCCTTGTCTTGGCGTTGGGACAGGCTAGCATGGCGGTATCCCCCTCATCCGTCTCGAGGAGCCGTCATGTGGCAACAGCAGGAACTGCGTCTCGCGCCGCGCTCTCAGGCTTCCAGCATGCTCGTCAGGTCTCCGTGAATACCACCGGGGGCTGGGGGGCTCGATTCACCGACAGCGAGAAGATGTCCGGCCGGGCATAGTGGCCGCAGACGTCCAGCGAGCGGCGTGCCCGGCGTGCGGTCTCGACCTCGATCTCGGCATAGAGGATTCCCTTCTCGCGATGGAGGGGGCCCGCCACCACCTCGCCCGAAGGGGCAATGACCACCGCGTTGCCGACGTTGATCCACTCCTCCGACGTGTAGAGCCGGTCGCGCTCGGGGAAGGTGTCAGGGATGTCGCTTCCCTGCAGGGCGGTGGCCGTGCCGATCACCCAGCAGCCGCCTTCCCTGGCGATATGGCGCAGCGAGGCGAGGCCGATATCGCTGGAGTCCCAGGTCGGGTTGACGAAGACCTCCAGGTCCTGGGCATAGAGGGCATAGCGCGCCAGGGGCATGTAACTTTCCCAGCAGATCAGGCTGCCGAGTCGTCCGGCGGGGGTATCGACCACCCTGAGCCCGCTGGCATCGCCCATGCCCCAGACCATGCGTTCGGGGTTGGTCGGCATCAGCTTGCGGTGGCGATTCAGCAGCCGCCCATCCGGGCCGATCACCACCACGCTGTTGAACAGGGTGGTGCCGCTGTAGCGGCTGTCGATCTCGTTGAGGCCCGTTACCAGGGTTACCCCGTGCCGGGCGGCTGCCTCCTGGATGGGCTCGAGAGTGTCGCCGCCGAGGTCGACGGCATTCTCGCGCAGCCTGGCATGCAACTCGCTGGTCAGCGCCATGTCGCCGCCCGGGGCGAGTCGCCAGATCCAGGTCGGATAGCCGGGGATATGGGCTTCGGGAAAGACCAGCAGGGTTGCCCCGGCAACGGCGGCCTCCTCGATCGACGCCAACATCAGCTCGATGGTCGCGTCTCGCTGGAGCAGTACCGGGGGCTTCTGGATCACCGCAACCATCGTGGCCATGAGTGGGTCCTCGTGCGCGGTACAGGCGCCGGAAGACGCCGATCACGGGCACTAGCTTGACCTTCACTATAGCGGTGACGAGAGGCTCGCGCCCGGGGGACGAGTCGAACCGAGGCCGGGTGACCCGGCGGGCATCAGGGGCAGGTGTCGCCGATCATCATCTCGGTGGCCATGACCCGGGATTCGGCGGGTTCCATTCCGAGGATCATGCGCGCGGCGATGCGGCCCTTCTCGGTGCTGTCCTGGCGGACGGTGGTCAGCCGGGGAGCACGGTACTGCCCCTCGGCGATGCCGTCGAAGCCTGTCAGCCGCAGGTCTTCGGGGATGCGCAGGCCGCGCTGCTCGGCAAGCGTCACCACGGTCAGGGCGATGCGGTCGGACATGCACAGCAGCAGGTCGGGCCGCTCGGCCTCCGGCAGGTCGAGGATCTCCTCGATCACCGGGGTGCAGACCTCGAAGGTATTCTCCTCGATGTTCCACATCGGCACCTCGGCCGGGTCGATGCCGGCCTCGACGAAGGCCCGCTGGAAGCCGGCGAGGCGCGCCCGGGTGATGGTGCGCTTGGACGAGAGCAGCGCCTGGTCGCCGTCGATGCGGCCGTTGCAGGGCTGTTCGGTCAGCCGCAGGTTGATCACCGCGGGGCGTCGCGTCGGCGTTCTCAGGGCATGGCGAGCGATGGCGTAGCACGCCGGCTCGTTGTCGACATGCACCGTGGCGTGGTCCTCGATATCGAAGTCCACCGCCACCAGGGGGCGCTCGGGAGGGAGGTCGGAGAACAGCGTCAGGCTCGGCATCAGGCCATAGATGATGAAGCCGTCGGCAATGCTCGAGGCACCGGGCACGCTGGCGGCATTCTGGCGCCCCGAGAGTAGCAGCAGGGTGTGGCCCCGGGTGTCGAGCACCTCGGCGATGCCCGAGAGCAGTTCGCTGGCCACGGCATCGTTGAGGCTGTAGGTGAGGGTCTCGGCGAGGACCACGGCGATGATCCGCGAGCGGCCCGTGCGCAGGCTGCGTGCCCGGGCGTCGGGGCCGCTGTAGCCCAGGCGCCGGGCCTCGCTGAGGATATGCTCGCGCAGCTTCGGCGAGAGCTGGTCGGGCCGGTTGAAGGCGTTGGAGATGGTGGCGGTGGAGACACCGAGCTCGCGGGCCAGGTCCTTGAGGGTCATGCGACGGGGGAGAGGCACTTGGCGGCTGACTCCATTGCGGTCAGGATGGACTGGAACGATTTAGTTAGCAGCCTAGCATGGTCCGCCAGGGGCAGGGTAGCCACCCGAGGCGAGCCCCGGGCGGTCGTTCGCTAACGCCGGGTCGCGACGCTGTCAGGCGATGCTCCGCCAGGCCGCCAGCCCCCATTTGCCTGTCAGGCCACGGCCTGTGTGGTCTTGAGGGAGAGCGACTCGTCCTGGCCGTTGAAGAGGTGGACGTGTTCCAGATCGGGCACCAGGGCCACGCGTTGGCCAAGTTTCCAGCGGCTGGGCGCCTCGCTGCGGTGGATCAGCAGGCTGTCGCCGGCCTTGGGCTCGAGATAGACGTAGACCTCGTTGCCCAGAAACTCGACGTTGACGATCTCGAAGGCGTTCTCGCCGTCGGCCTCGGCCAGGCGCAGGTGCTCTGGCCGCACGCCCAGGGAAAGGCTGGCGGCCTTTTTCTCGCCACTGGCATCCTGGGGCAGGGCCAGCTCGCCGAGTCCTGGAGCCCTGACCCGGCAGCCCTCTTCGCTGCCGCCCAGCAGTTCGGCCGGCATGAAGTTCATGGTCGGCGAGCCGATGAAGCCTGCCACGAACTTCGTCGCCGGCTGCTGGTAGAGCATCTGGGGGCTGCCGACCTGCTCGATGCGGCCGTCGCGCAGCACCACGATCTTGTCCGCCAGGGTCATCGCCTCCACCTGGTCGTGGGTGACGTAGATCATGGTGGAGCCCAGGCGGTGGTGCAGGCGGGCGATCTCGTTGCGCATCTGCACGCGCAGCGAGGCGTCGAGGTTGGAGAGCGGCTCGTCGAACAGCAGGATGCGCGGCTCCCGGGCCATGGCACGCCCCATGGCGACGCGCTGGCGCTGGCCGCCGGAGAGCTCCTTGGGCTTGCGGTGCAGGAGCTCCTCGAGCTGCAGGATACGCGCGGTGGCCATCACCCGGTCATCGACGGTCTCCTTGGCCATCTTGGCCAGCTTGAGGCCGAAGGCCATGTTCTCGTAGACCGTCATGTGCGGGTAGAGGGCGTAGGACTGGAACACCATGCCCACCCCGCGCTCGCGGGGCGGCAGGTCGTTGACGACGTCGGCGCCGATCTTCAGCTCGCCGTCGCTGATCGACTCCAGCCCGGCGATCAGGCGCAGCAGGGTCGACTTGCCGCAGCCCGAAGGGCCGACGAAGACCACGAACTCGCCGTTGCCGACCTGGAGGTCGACGTCCTTGATGATGTGGTCGTGCCCGAAGGTCTTGTTGAGTTTTTCCAGGGTCACGCTGGCCATCTTGCGACTCCTTGCCGGCCTCGGGGCCGGCCCTTGTTGTGATGTCGTGTTAGCGGTCGAGCTTTAGATAGGCGGCCTGGTAGGCCGGAAGCGTCAGGTTGTCATCGTCGAGGGCCGCCACAAAGCCGTGGCCCTTGAGCAGGGTGCCGGACTGCGGCAGCGTCGTGCTCAGCGTCTTGCTACCGAGGTTGAAGACGCACAGCAGCCGTTCGCCTTCAGCCTCGCGGATAAAGCCGAGCAGCTCCTCGCCGACGTCCACCAGCGATAGCTCGCCATCGACCAGCGCCGGATGCGCGGCGCGGAAGGCCAGCAGTGTGCGGGTCGCGGCGAGGGGCGAGTCGGGATCATTCTCCTGCGCCTCGACGGCCAGTGGCAGGTGGCGCTCCTCCACCGGCAGCCAGGGCTCGACGCGCGAGAAACCGCCCTGCGGGGCCTGGCGCCAGGGCATCGGCGTGCGGCAGCCGTCGCGGCC
Organism: Halomonas gemina; assembly: GCF_023554995.1. Classification (GTDB taxonomy): domain Bacteria; phylum Pseudomonadota; class Gammaproteobacteria; order Pseudomonadales; family Halomonadaceae; genus Halomonas; species Halomonas gemina. Next base: position 338,502 of record NZ_JAMJPK010000003.1, on the reverse strand, counting down.
CTTGAACTCCGGCCACAGCACCTTGCCGTAGGGGTCCTGGATGCGCTCGAAGGGTACTTCGGCCTCGGGCAGGCCGAGCTCCTCGCCCTGGTAGAGGCAGACGCTGCCGCGCAGCGAGAAGAGCATGGCCAGCGCCACCTTGGGATAGGCCATTGGGTCCTCGCCCTGGCCCCAGCGGGTGGCGCTGCGCACCACGTCATGGTTGGAGGTCGCCCAGCAGGGCCAGGCGTCGCCGGCCAGGCGCTGGAAGCGCTCGATGACTTCGCGGAGATAGGCCGGCGAGTGGGGCGCGTTGAGCAGGTCGAAGGTATAGGCCATGTGCAGCTTGTCGCCGCCGGCGGTGTACTCGGCCATGCGCTCGAGAGGATGGTCATCGCCGATCTCGCCCACCGTGGTGGTGCCGGGAAATTCGTCCATCAAGGCACGCAGGTCCTTGAGAAAGTCGAGGTTCTCCGGACGGCTGATGTCGTGGACGTGACGCTGCCAGGTATAGGGGTTGGCGTCCGGCGCGCCCAGGGTCTTGGGGCTGCCCGCCGGCACCGGCGGGTTGTCGGTAAGCGCGGGGTCGTGGAAGTAGAAGTTGACCGTGTCCAGGCGGAAGCCGTCGACGCCGAGCTCCAGCCAGAAGCGCATATTGTCCAGTTGAGCTTTCCTGACTTCCGGGTTATGGAAGTTCAGATCCGGCTGGCTGGTCAGGAAGTTGTGCAGGTAATACTGGCGGCGGCGGGAGTCGAAGGTCCAGGCCGGCCCGCCGAAGATCGACAGCCAGTTGTTGGGCGGCGTGCCGTCGGGCTTGGGGTCGGCCCACACATACCAGTCGGCCCTGGGGTTGGTACGATCGGCGCGGCTCTCCCGGAACCAGGGGTGCTGGTCCGAGGAGTGGCTGATCACCTGGTCGATCATCACCCTGAGGCCCAGCGCGTGGGCCTTCGCCAGCAGGGCCTTGAAGTCGTCCAGGGTGCCGAACATCGGGTCGACGTCACGGTAGTCGCTGACGTCGTAGCCGAAGTCGAGCATCGGCGAGGTGAAGAAGGGCGACAGCCAGATGCCATCCACGTTCAGGCTGGCGACATAGTCCAGCTTCTCGGTAATACCCGCCAGGTCGCCGATCCCATCGCCGTTGCTGTCCATGAAGCTGCGCGGGTAGATCTGGTAGATGACGCCGCCGCGCCACCAGGTCAGGTTGTCTTGCATCTTGGGGTCCATGTGTTGGTTCATCCTTTGACGGCACCGGCGGTGAGACCGGAGACGATGCGCTTCTGGAAGATCATCACCAGGATTACCAGCGGCACGGTGACGGTCACCGAGGCGGCCATGATCGGCCCCCAGGGCAGCTCGTGCTGGCTGCCGCCGGAGATCAGAGCGATCGCCACCGGCACGGTGCGCTGGTCGTCGGTGAGGGTGAAGGTCAGGGCGAAGAGGAATTCGTTCCAGGCGGCGATGAAGGCCAGCAGGCCGGTGGTCGCCATGGCCGGCCACATCAGCGGCAGGAACACCTTGGTGATGGTCACCCAGGGGGTGGCGCCATCCATGATCGCCGCCTCTTCCAGCTCCAAGGGCAGCTGCTTCATGAAGGTGGTCAGCACCCAGACGGTGAAGGGCAGGGTGAAGATGGTGTAGCTCAGGATCAGGCCGGCCGGGTTGTTGTAGAGGCCGAGCCCGCGGATCACCTCGAAGAGCCCGGAGAGTACTGCCACCTGGGGAAACATCGAGACCCCGAGGATCACCAGCATCACCGTGGTCCGGCCGCGGAAGCGGACCCGGCCCAGGGCATAGGAGGCGGTGATGCCCAGCAGCAGGGCGATGAAGACCACCGAGAGCGAGATGACGATGGAGTTGATGATGGCGCGCACGAAGCTCTTCTGGGTGAAGATATGTACGTAGTTGCCGAAGTCCACCGTCGACAGCCAGAAGTCGACCCGGAACAGCTCGCTGGAGGGCTTCAGCGAGGTGATCACCGCGTAGTAGAAGGGAAAGATCGCGTAGACCATCACCACGGCGATCAGGGCATAGAACCCGACCCGCTTGGCGAGCTTGGTCAGCTGATACTGGTTCATTGGTCGACTCCCAGTTGGCGGCGGCCAAGGTAGAGGTAGATCACCACGGCCAGGGCGATGATCAGGAAGAGCATCGTCGAGGCGGCGCTGCCATAGCCGACGTCCTGGAACTCGACCAGCTGCTGGCGGGCGTAGATCGACATGGTCATGGTGCTGGTGGAGTTGGAGGTCAGCACGTAGATGACGTCGAACACCCGCAGGGCATCGAGCAGGCGGAAGATCACCGCCACCAGCAGGGCCGGGGTGATCAGCGGCAGGGTCACGCGGAAGAACACCCTGACCGGATGGATGCCGTCGACCTCGGCGGCCTCATAGCAGTCCTTGGGCAGCATCTGCAGGGCGGCCAGCACCAGCAGCGCGACGAAGGGGATGGTCTTCCAGACGTCGACCATGATCACCGCCCACATGGAGTAGCTGGCGCTGGCGGTCCAGGCGATGGGCGAGTCGATGATGCCGACCGCCATCAGCAGGTGGTTGATGATCCCGAACTGGTCATTGAGCATCCAGGCCCACATCTTGGCCGAGACGATGGTGGGGATGGCCCAGGGGATCAGCACCGCAGCACGCACCAGCATGCGGCCCTTGAACTCGGCGTTGAGCAGCAGGGCGACGATGATGCCGAAGACCACCTCCAGCGACACCGAGACGATGCTGAAGTAGAGGGTGTTCCACACCGAGGTCCACCACACCGGGTCGGTGAGCAGGCCGTACCAGGCGCCATCCTCGAAGACCAGGTAGTTCTCGATGCCGATGAAGGCGGCACCGGCGGTGTCCGACAGCGAGGCATCGGTGAAGCTGAAGTAGAAGGTGCGCAGCAGCGGCCAGCCGGCGACCAGTGCCAGCGCCACCAGCATTGGCAAGAGGAACAGCCAGGCGGCGCGCACGCGCTGGCGGCGCACCTTGGTGCCCCGGTAGCCCGCCTGGGGGGAGCGCACCGCCCGGGGTGCGCCTTGAGTGGCTGGAGTCGTCATGGGGACCTCCTGGATTACCAGCGGCGACGCTTGATGCGGGAGAGTTCACTGTCCACCTGGGAGACGGCCTCGGCGCCGCTCTGGTCACCGGAGAGCACCTGGTGCACGGCATTGAAGAAGCTGTTGCTCACCCGGCCGTAGTTGTCGCCGGTGGGGGCCGAGGGGCGTGCCACGGCGTTGGTGAAGGTGTCGTAGAGGGTGCCGAAAAAGGGCACGGCGTCGAGCACCTCTTCGTCCTCGTACAGCGAGGCCAGGGTGGGGTTGTAGGCGCCCTCGATGGCGCGGCGTTTCTGCTCCGCCTCGCCGGTCAGGAAGGCCACCAGGTCGGCGGCGAGCTCGGGGTTCTCGGTGTAGCGGGACACGGCCAGGTTCCATCCGCCGAGCGTGGCGGCACTCTCCTCGCCCTCGGCGCTGGGCAGCTTGACCACGCCGACCTTGTCGCGCACGTTGCTCTCCTCGCTCTGGGCCAGCGACCAGGCATAGGGCCAGTTGCGCATGAACACCGCATTGCCGCTCTGGAAGATGCCGCGGGCCTCCTCCTCGGTGTAGTTGAGGGCGCCTTTCGGCGAGATATTGCCGATCCAGCTGGCGGCGAGGTCCAGCGCCTCGGCGGCCCGTTCGTTGTCAATGGTGATCTCGCCCTCGGCGTCGACGATGGTGCCGCCGCCATAGCTGGCGATCCACTCCAGGGCGTTGCAGGTCAGCCCCTCGTAGGCGCGGCCCTGGAAGACGTAGCCCCACATCCGGTCGTTGCCGGCCTCGCGCTCGGCGGCCTGGATCTCGGTGGCGATCTCGGTCAGCTCTTCCCAGGTCTCGGGGGCCTCGAAGCCGTGCTCCTCGAGCAGGTCCTTGCGGTAGTAGAGCACCCCGGCATCGGTGAACCAGGGCATCGCCACCAGGCGATCGTCGATGGTGTTGTTGGCCACGATGGTCTCGAAGTGACCGGCGGCGGCGTCCTCGCCGAGGGTCTCGCCGAGGTCGAGCAGGTGGTTGGCCAGCAGGCCTGGCCATACCACGTCGATCTGCATCACGTCGATGTCGCTGGACTGGGCGGAGAGAATCTGCTGGTAGAGCGACAGGCGCTCGGTGGAGGAGTTGGGGGTGGAGACGATGTCGACCTCGTGGCCGGTCTGCTCTTCCCACTGGGCGACACCCTGCTCGCAGAGGGTAAGCTCGGCGCCGACGGCGCCACAGGAGATGGTCAGCTCCGCCGCCTGGGCCTGGCTACTGCCGGCGGCGGCGCCGGCCAGGGCGATGGCGGAGATCAGGGTCTTCTTGAGCATGCTGGCTTCCTCTTCGCTTGTTGTTGTCACTTTTTCAGGGAGGACCGGTCGCGATGTGTCACCCGCAGGTAGCGCCACCGGAAGTCCTCTCCTGACTTAAACGATTAAGATCGTGTCCGGCACAGTTAGCCGTTGCTCACGCCAGACTTCAACCGCGACTTTGGTCGCAGGCTGCCGGACCGTCAGGCAACCTCGTGGCCGCGGGCCGCCTCCAGCAGGGCATACCAATCCCGACGCGGCAGGGAGAATCGGGCCTCGTCCTGCAGGGTCGTGATCCGCGCCGGGTCGAGGGTGCCGATCACCGGCACCGGCGAACCCGGCAGGCGACGCAGCCAGGCCAGGGCGAGACCGGCGGGGCTGATGCCGTGGTGGGCGGCGAGACGCTCAAGGGCCTGGCCGGCGGCGCCCTCGAACAGCGCGCCACCATCCAGGGGCGACCAGGCCAGGGGCGAGAGACCGTCGCGAGACAGGGCATCGAGGTGGCCGTCGAAGAGTGGCGCCGAGCGGGTGAGTGAGAGCTGAAACTGGTGGTGCGTCAGCGGATGGGAGAGCGCGGCCTGGAGGCGGCGCCACTGCTCGGGCAGGAAATTGGAGACCCCCAGGGCGGCGACCTTGCCGGCCCGGACGGCATCATCCAGCACCCGGGCGGTGGCCTCGGCCTCCATCAGCGGGTCGGGGCGGTGGATCAGGAAGAGGTCCAGCCGCTCGACCCCGAGTCGCGCCAGGGCCCGGTCGATGGCACCGGACAGCCATGCCGGCGAGCTGTCGTAGTGCTTAGTGTCACCTGGTGCCATCAGGATGCCGGCCTTGGTGACCACCCTGACCCGGGCGGCGAGGCTCGGCCGACGGCGCAGGGCCTCGCCGAACAGGCGCTCGTTGTGGCCCTCGCCGCCGTAGATGTCGGCGTGGTCGAACCAGTCGAGCCCCTGGTCCAGGCGGGCCTCGATCCAGTCGGCCAGCCGCTCGGATGCCTGGAGTTCGGGGGTCTCATGCAGGCGCATCATGCCCAGCATCAGGGCGAGAGGGGGCTGTTCGGGCGTCATTGCGCGTCCTCGTGGTGGTGTCGAGGGGGAGGGTATCGCATGTCGAGGAGCGGTATGTGGTTTTATTACCGGTTTTACCTCTAGTTCCCGGTTGCTGCTTAGACATTAGTTGTAATATTACAAAAGACTTTTTGTGGTTGGTTTCTGAATCGATTAAGTTCCGGGAGGTGTCTCGCACCGGGCCTCGATGCCCCGGCCCCGGGGGACTCCCCACCATCGTGATGACCACCCGTCGCGACAACAACAAAGGATGAGAACGACAATGCACACTGTCACGCTCAAGAAGCCGCTCGCCATCGCCATCGCTTCCGCCAGCCTGGGCCTCGCCGGGGTGGCCGGTGCCGATACCCACTCCCTCGAGGAGCGCCTGGCCGAGCTGGAAGCACGCATCGTCGCCGCCGAACAGCGCGCCGATGCGGCCGAACAGCGCGCCGAACTGGCCGAGGCCCAGGCCGAGGAGGGGGCCTCGCAGGCAGAGGTCGAGGAGCGCCTGGCCAGGGTCGAGCGCCAGGCCAGCGGCGAGGAGGGCTTCTCCTTCAATGTCTACGCCCGCTCCGGCCTGCTGATCGGCGAGGACGGCAAGAGCGCCGAGGGTGGCCCCTACCTGACCCCGGCCGGCTCCCTGGGCGGGCCCGTGGGACGCCTGGGCAACGAGCCGGACACCTACGCCGAGGCGGTCTTCAACTACCGGATGCGCTTCGACAATGGCGCCAAGGCCAGGTACACCACCATGCTGGCCGACGGGGTGAGCACCAGCAACGACTGGACCGCCGACGAATCCAACCTCAACGTGCGCCAGGTCTATGCCGAGTTCAGTGACCTGCCGAGCTTTACCGGCGCCTTCGAGAACGCCTCGATCTGGGCCGGCAAGCGCTTCGACCGCGACAACTTCGATATCCACTGGCTCGACACCGACTTCATCTTCCTGTCCGGTACCGGCGCGGGCATCTACGACATGCAGCTGGCCGACAGCTGGAAATCCAACCTCTCGCTCTACGGCCGCAGCTTCAGCGACTTCCCCGTGACCCGCGAGTCGCCGGGGGATGACAGCGGCGATACCGACAACCTGATCCTCACCTCCAACAACTACTTCGGCAACTGGCAGTGGATGGTCAACGGCATGTCGGCCGCCGACAACGAGGAGCGCGATATCGGCGAAGGCCAGGAGGCCGCCGAGTCCGGCTTCCATACCATGGTGGCCTACCATGGCGACAGCTTCTTCGGCCTGGGCGAGGGCAACTTCAAGGCCGCCGTGCTGCACGGCCAGGGGCTGGGGGCCGAGGTCAAGGGCATCGGGGCTCGCGGTAACCTGACCGAGGATGCCACCGCGACCCGCGTCGGCCTCTACGGCACCACCTATCTGGCCCCCAAGTGGCGCGTGGCCCCGGCGCTCCTCGCCGAGACCAGCGAGGAGCGCTACGTCGACGGCGACCAGTACGACTGGGCGACCCTCAACGTGCGCCTGGCCAACGAGCTGACCCAGAACTTCGAGATGCAGTACGAGGCCAGCTACCAGTGGATGGACCTCGATCCCCAGGGCTTCGACGGGCGCACTGCCGTCGAGGGGGACTACACCAAGTTCACCATCGCTCCGACCTTCAAGCCCCAGGTGGGTGGCTTCTGGCAGCGTCCGGAGATCCGCCTCTTCGCCAGCTGGAGCGACTGGGACGAGGAGCTCAACGACTACAGCGCTGACGATGCCTTCGGCAGCGACGAGTTCACCGGCAGCCAGTGGACCTTCGGCGTGCAGACCGAAGTCTGGTTCTGATGGCAAGGGCCCGGCGCCGGCCGGGCCCAGTCTGCTGTTTCGATGCTTGCCCGTGGCGTGATGCCGCGGGCTTTTTGCATCGGCCGGAAACGCCAACGGCGACGCCAGGGGGAGTCGCCGCGCCGGCCCGGGTCGAGGTGTCCAGGGCGCGGTCGAGGCGTTCGCGCCAGTCGCCTCCCGGGGCGGTGAGGCCGATGTAGGGGTACTGCTCGAGCAGGGTGTAGATGGTGGTCTGGGGGGTGTTCAGCGCCTGCTCGCTCCTACGAAGCCGCCCAGGTAGTCCCAGGCATTGAGCACCAGGGCGTCGAGCAGGCGCAGGGTGTCGCCCTGGAAGAGCACGAACAGCAGCAGGGCGGCGGCCAGCAGCATGTTGAACTCGGAGAGGCGACGGATGCCCTTCTCCACGCCGCTAACCACCGAGATGGTCGCCAGCACCACCACCAGGGCGATCAGTACCACCTGGACGGAGAGGCTTTCCGGGATGTCGAACATGTAGGTCAGCCCGTAGTTGAGCTGCATCACCCCGATGCCGAGGCTGGTGGCGATTCCGAACACCGTGGAGATGACCGCGGTGATGTCGACGGCGTGGCCGATGGGGCCGTGGATGCGCTGTCCGAGCAGCGGGTAGAGGGCACTGCGGATCGCCAGCGGCAGACGATGGCGGTAGCTGAAGTAGGCCAGGGCCATGCCCATCAGCACGTACATGCCCCAGCCGGTCAGCCCCCAGTGCAGGAAGGTCTGGGGCACGGCGGCCCGCATGGCCGCCGCACTCTCGGGGGCGAGGTCGGGCGGCGCCAGGTAGTGGGCGAGCGGCTCGGCCACGCAGAAGAACAGCAGGTCGATGCCGATGCCGGCCGCGAACAGCATCGAGGCCCAGGAGAGCAGCGAGAACTCGGGCCTGGAGTGGTCCGGGCCCAGGCGGATGTTGCCCACCCGGGAGGCGCCGATGACGATGACGAAGACCAGGTAGACCACCGCGGCGAGCATGTAGTACCAGCCGAAGGTCTCGCTGACCCAGGCCAGGCCGGCATCGAAGAAGGTGCCGGCCCGCTCGGTGAACAGCATGGTCAGCACCAGGAAGACCAGGATGCCGGCCACGCTGCCGTGGAAGACGACGCGATTGAGCCGGTCTCGCTGCTCGGTGAGGGAGGGGGCATGCGCCTCTCGGCATGGACGTCGAGGCAAGAACGCCGAGACTCGAACGAAAACGCCCGGCACGAGGCCGGGCGAAACGAGATGGAGCGGGGGCGTAAGGGAGGAGGCAGGCGTCAGTCGGTGCCGTCCTTGCCCTTGCGGCCGTCGCGGCCCTTGCCCGGCTGGCCATGGCGGGAGAGCAACGCACGCATCTCCTCGAGCTGCTCGTCGCTGAGGATCTCGGCGAGGGCCGCCTGGTGCTCCTCGCGCAGCGCCCGCATGGCCTCGCGGCGCTCCTGGCGTGAGTCGAAGTCGCCCTCGCGCAGTGCCTGCATGTCGGCATAGATCGCCTCGCGGGCCTCGCGCAGCGCCTCGCGATCGGCGTCGGAGAGCCCCCAGCTGTCGACCAGCGCGGTCAGGCGCTGCTGCATGGCCTCGCGGCGCTCGGCGCGCTGCTCCTCGCGCAGTTCCTGCCGGGCGGCCTCCAGTGCCTCGCGCTGCTCCTCGTCGAGGATCTCGTCCATGCGCTGGCGGTGCTCCTCGCGCAGTTCGCGGACCGCCTCACGGTGCTCGCGGCGGGCCTCCTCAAGGGCCTGGCGGGTCTCGTCGTCGATGCCGGCCCGCTCGAAGAGGGCCTGGCGGCGCTGCTCGTGCTGCTGGCGATGTTCCTCGCTCCCGCCCTGTTGCTTGCCCTCGCCGGGGGCGGCACTGGCGAAAAGCGCCAGGGGCGCGATAGCGACGGCGAGCAGGGCGGGGGCCAGCAGGGTACGGGTGAGTGAGCGTGTCATGGCGGTTCTCCTTGGTGGCCTCGTCGGGCCTCGGGTTGACGCTGCCAGTCTCGTCGCCAGGGATGCAAGCGGCATGCAGCGAGGGTGCAAAGGTCGTGCATCCGCCGGAGTTCACTCCTCCGGCTGATACTTGTAGCCGACGCCGTAGACCGAGCGGATCACCTCGCGCTCGGGCCAGGTCTCGGCGATCTTGCGGCGCAGCTTCTTGACGTGGCTGTCGACGGTGCGCTCGGAGACGATGCGGTGGTCGCGGTACATGTGATCCATCAGCTGCTCGCGGGTAAAGATGCGCCCGGGCGAGTGCATCATCACCTTCAGCAGCTGGAACTCCACCGCGGTGAGGCCCAGGTCGTGACCGTCGGCCAGGGCCCGCCAGCCCTCCTCGTCGAGGACCAGGTCGCTGCCCCCCTGGGCGGGCGAGCTGGCGGCACGGCTGCGGCGCAGCACGGCCCTGGCCCGCGCCACCACCTCCCGGGGGCTGAAAGGCTTGCAGATGTAGTCGTCAGCGCCCAGCTCCAGGCCCAGCAGGCGGTCCACCTCCTCGACCCGGGCGGTGAGCATGATGATCGCCACTTCCGGCCAGCGCTGGCGGATCTCCCGGCACAGGGTCAGGCCGTCGGTGCCCGGCAGCATCAGGTCGAGCAGCACCAGCTCCGGGCGCGCCCGGCAGGCCGCAAGCCAGGGCAGCACGGCATCGCCGTGATCCAGGTGGTGGCTGGTGAAGCCGCTGCCCTGCAGGTAGTCGGCGACCAGGCGGGCGATCTTGGGTTCGTCCTCGACGATCAGGACCAGGTCCTGTTCGGTGTCCGGGGTGCTCATGCAGCGTCCTCCCTGAGCTGGTGGTCCTCGATGGCGGGAAAGGTCAGGGTCCAGCATAACCCGCCGAGCGGCGAGGGGGAGGCCTGCATGCGCGCGCCGTGGGCGCGGACCAGGGCGGTGGCGATCGACAGTCCCAGGCCGCTGCCGCCACTGGCGCGGCTGCGTGACCCCTCGACCCGGTAGAGGCGCTCGGTGAGCCGCGGCAGCTCGGCGTCGGGCACCCCCGGGGCGCTGTCCTCCCAGGTCACCCGCACCTGCCCCTGGTGGGCTGCCAGGCGCACGCGCAGCCGCCCCGGTGCCGTGGTATAGGCGCAGGTGTTGTCGATCAGGTTGTTCCACAGCTGGCGCAGCCGCTGGGTATCGCCGCGGATCCACGCCGGGCCCTCGACCTCGCGCTCCAGCTGGATGCCGCTGTCGCCGAGCCAGCCGCTGGCCTCGTCGAGGCGCGAGGCGAGGCTCTCCGCCAGGTCCAGGGGCGCCAGCTGGACCTCCAGGGCGCCGGCATCGCTCTGCGAGAGCAGGCGCAGGTCGGCCACCAGGCGCTCCAGCTGGCCGACCTCCTGGGCCAGCGAGTGCAGGTTGTCCTGGTCCAGGGAACGGATGCCATCCTGCATGGCCTCGATCTCGCCACGCAGCACCGCCAGCGGCGTGCGCAGCTCGTGGGCGATGTCGGAGACCCAGCGGCTGCGCGCCTCGCGGCTGGCCTCCAGAGTGGCGGCCAGCACGTTGAAATCGTGGGCGAGACTCGACAGCTCGTCGCGACCGCGCTCCGCCAGGCGGGTGCTGTAGTCGCCCTCGGTGAGACGCCGCGTGGCCCGGGCCATGCCGCGGGTACGCCGCCCCAGCCACCAGGAGAGGCCGCCGGCCAGCAGCAGCGAGGCCAGGCCCAGGGCGGCGACGATGATGCCCAGGTTGCGCTGCTGGCGGGAGAGGAAGATGCGGTCCATGCGCGCCATCAGTTGCTGGGGCGGGCGGTAACCGAGCATCCCGACCCGCTCGCCGGCGCTCTCGATCGGCAGCCAGCGCAACTCCGCCGCCTCCTGGTCGCTGTCCGGGGGCAGGCCGATCACCGGCAGGCCGGAGGCGTCGTGGAGCACGAAGTCCTTGGGATCCCCCAGGCGCCGCTCGATGCCCTCCGGCGGCGGGGTGTCGCCGGGCCACAGCTGGCGGCGTACCAGGCGGTGCCAGGCGCCGGGTGACTGGCGCAGCCACTGCCAGTCGCCGCGGCCGGCCCACTCCTCGGCGAGCCCCTCGGCCAGGGTCTCGGCGCGGCGGGTCTGGGTCTGGTCCAGGTACTCGATGAAGCCCTGGTCGAGGCTGCGCGAGACCGCCAGGAACACCAGTCCGGAGATGGCCACGTTGACCACCAGGATGATCGCGAACAGCTTGATGCCGAGACGCGAGACGGCCGGGCGGGGGAGGCGTGGCGAGGGCATGGACGGGCTCCGGGAGCGAGGGGCGGCGAGGGGCATGATGCATTCTCGCCGCTCGGCGTGCAGCCATCGGTCAGGTTCTGTGCAGGCAATGTGCAGCTTGAGCTCAGCCTCGCCCATGCCGTCCCCGCCGGCAAGGGCGCCGGAGGTCACGGCGGGAGTCGGTCACAGCGAGAGCAGGAAGAGGATCAGCGGCGGCGACAGCAGCGAGAGGAGAAAACCGCTGACCACGGCCACCGGCACGCAGCCCACCCCGCCGTGCTGCTGGATCACCGGCAGGGTGAAGTCCATGGAGGTGGCGCCGCCATAGCCGATCGCCAGGGCCGCATGACGGCGTATCAGCAGCGGGATCAGCACGAAGGCGAGCAGTTCCCGGGCCAGGTCGTTCAAGAAGGCCACCCCGCCCATCAGCGGGCCCAGCTGGTCGCCGACCAGGATGCCGGAGAGCGAGTACCAGCCGAAGCCGGCGGCCAGCGCCAACCCCTCGTTCCAGGCCAGGTCCAGCAGCGGCGCCGCCAGCAGGCCGCCGACCAGCGAGCTGGCGGCCAGGGTCAGGGCGATGGCCAGGCCGAAGCGGTTGAGCACGATCTGGCGCAGCGGCATGCCGGAGTTGCGCAGCTGGCAGCCGATCAGCGCCAGCAGGAGGTAGAGCACCCCCTCGGCCAGGGCCTCGGCCGTGGCGAACAGGCCACTGCCGGTGAGCCACTCCAGCAGCAGGCCGAGCACCACGCCGGCCACCACCACCGCCACCAGTGCCAGTGAGCCGGCCATGGCGGCCCACTTGCTGGTGGGCGCACCCGCCACCACCCTCGAGGGGTCGGCGGTCAGCCCCAGCCGGCGCGACAGCCACCACAGGGCCGCCAGGTTGCAGCCCGAGATCACCGCGAACAGCAGCAGGGCCTGACCGCCCAGGCGCGAGAGCTGGCCGGCCAGGTCGTCCAGGCCCGCCAGGCTCACGCCCATCAGCAGCAGGATCACGTAGATCGAGGCGTTGACGCCACCGTTGATCAGCGCCATCAACCGGGCATCCCGCACCGGCACGAGGTAACCCAGCACCAGCGGCAACAGCACGATCACCAGACCGCTCAGCATCGAGACTCCCTTCCCGTCCAGGGGCCGCCGGCGACGACCGAAAGCCGCCCACTCTAGTCAATTTCCCTTCGGGGAGGAAGCGAGCCCGGCGCCGGCGAGGGTCAGGTCGGTGAGGGCCAGCCGGCTGCGCCGCTCGCCGTCACGGTGATACTCCATGGCCAGCAGCAGGCCCGGCACACCAGGGTGGAAGCTGAAGACCATGCGGCGATCGGGATCGTCCGGCTCGGTGACCTCCACCCTGAGGGCGTCGAATCGCCCGGCGGGCAGCTCGAGTGTGCGGTGGTCCAGCCGGCGGTAGTCGACCCGCTCCTCGCGGCCGCGGTGGTCGAGGTAGCGCAGCCGGCAGGGCGTGTCGCAGTCGTCGCTCACGGCGCGCCGGGAGAGCTCGAACAGGGCGGTCTGGCGGTCGGGCAGCCGGGCCAGGGCCTCGCGGTCCAGCTCATACTCCTTGCCGATGCCCAGCAGGCTGTAGCCGCTGGCATAGTGCAGCGAACGGATGGCCTCGCCGGCGATGAACCGGCTACGCTCGTGACCGCGGGCCACCGAGATGGCGGCGCGCATGTCGCTCTGCCAGTGCGTTCCGTCACGACTCAGGCGGTGCTCGACGGTGGTGCTCGGCCAGCCGGCCACTTCGAGGCGGTAGCGGGCCTCGAAGGGGCGCGGCTCGGCGGCGAAAGCACTGCCGGCGGCCAGCAGCAGGAGCAGGACGAGGGCGGTGCAACGGCGCAACGATGCGGGCATGCGAGGACTCCATGGCCGTCGGTAGGGCAGGGATGAGAGTCTCCTCAGGCCCGGGGGTTCCCGTCTGCACGCTCCTTGCGCTTTTCCCCGGCGGGCCCTTCGCGGGGCTGCTAGGCTGCCCTTGCGGGGCGACGCCTCCGTCGCCGCCACACAATCGAGGAGACTCCCATGGCCAGACTCTTGCTGATCGCCGGTGACTATGTCGAGGACTACGAGATCATGGTGCCCTTCCAGGCCCTGCAGGCCATGGGGCACACGGTCGAGGCGGTGTGTCCCGACAAGCGCGAGGGCGACAAGGTACGCACTGCCATCCACGACTTCGAGGGCGACCAGACCTACTCCGAGAAGCCCGGGCACGACTTCACCCTGAATGCCACCTTCGCCGAGGTGGAGGTCGCCGACTACGACGGTCTGGTCGTCCCCGGCGGGCGGGCGCCGGAGTACCTGCGCCTCGACGAGCGGGTGCTGGAGATGGTCCGCCACTTCTTCGACCACGACAAGCCGGTGGCGGCCATCTGCCATGGTGCCCAGCTGCTTGCGGCGGCGGTCTCCCTCGAGGGGCATCGGGTCTCGGCCTACCCGGCCTGCGCACCGGAGGTGCGCCTGGCCGGCGGCGACTATGCCGAGATCGAGGTCGACCAGGCGGTGGCCAGCGGCAAGCTGGTCACTGCCCCCGCCTGGCCGGCCCACCCGGCGTGGCTCAAGCGCTTCGCCGCCATGCTCGACTGAGACTTGCCGGCGAGGTTTGACGCGGCTAGACGACTGGTCTATTCTTTACGGCATGAAGACGCACGCCACCCGCGACAAACTGATCGAAATCGGCGCCGACCTGATCGCCGAGCAGGGATACAATGCCACCGGCATCAATGCGGTGCTCAGTCGGGCCGGGGTCCCCAAGGGGTCCTTCTACCACTACTTCTCGAGCAAGGAAGATTTCGGCCTGGCCGTGATCGACGCCTTCGCCGAGCAGTACGACGGCCGGCTGGCGGCGATCTTCGAGGCCACCGACGCCTCCCCGCTCGAGCGCCTGCGTCGCTACTTCGCCGCCGGCAAGGCGGACATGCTCTCCTGCGACCATGCCCGCGGCTGCCTGATCGGCAACCTGGGCCAGGAACTCTCGGCGCGCAGTGAGGTATTCCGGGCCCGCCTGGATCAGGTGTTCCGCGCCTGGGAGCGTCGGCTGGTGGCCTGCCTCGAGGAGGCCCGCGGGGTCGGCGAGGTGCCGGATGACATTGACCCCGAGGCGCTGGCGGGCTTTATCATGGCCGGCTGGGAAGGTGCCATCCTGCGCGCCAAGACGGTCAAGTCCCTGGCCCCCATGGAGTGCTTCGAGGCGATCCTCTTCCGCCAGGTACTGGCCCGCGAGCTGCCCGTGGCGAGCTGATCTCCGGCCGAGAGCCAGCCCTCCAAACTGGCGTGCGTCCCGCTTCTAGTAGACTGGTCTATAAGACCAGCCCGGCCGAACCGGCCGGGAAACGACACCCTGATATATTCCCGAGGAGAAGATTCCATGACCGAGATCAACGGCAAGGTCGTCATCATTACCGGCGCCAGCAGCGGCCTCGGCGAGGCCACCGCCCACCGCCTGGCCAGGGCCGGCGCCAAGCTGGTGCTCGGCGCCCGCCGCGAGGAGCGTCTCGTGGCGCTGCGCGACGCCATCGTCGAGCAGGGCGGTGAGGCCATCTATCGCGTCACCGACGTGACCGACCGCGAGCAGGTCGAGGCCCTCGCCACGGCCGCCAAGGAGGCCTATGGCCGCATCGACGTGCTGGTCAACAACGCCGGCCTGATGCCGCTGTCACCGCTGGACCAGCTCAAGGTCGACGAGTGGGAGCAGATGGTCGACGTCAACATCAAGGGCGTGCTCTACGGCGTCGCCGCGGTGCTGCCGACCATGCGCGAGCAACATGCCGGCCACATCATCAACCTCTCCTCCGTGGCCGGCCACGTGGTCTTCCCCTCCGCGGCGGTCTACTGCGCCACCAAGTATGCGGTCAAGGCGCTCTCCGAGGGCATTCGCCAGGAGGGCGGCGAGGAGATCCGTTCCACCAACATCTCCCCGGGGGCGGTGGCCACCGAGCTGACTACCACCATCAGCGACCCCGACACCGCCAAGGGCGTGAACGAGCTCTACGAGATGGCCATCGATGCCGATGCCATCGCCCGGGCGATCGCCTACGCCATCGAGCAGCCGGCGGACGTCGACGTCAACGAGCTGATCATCCGTCCGACCAAGCAGCCGCTGTAAGGGGCAGCCCTCGCGGCAAGGCCCGTCGGCGGGCCGGGCCAGATATCCGGTCCGCCGCCTTGAAAAGCCCCGCGAGGAGAGGGCAATGGACAACCGACTGCCATTAGACACAGGAGCATGCCCATGAGTGACGATACCTCCTATCGTCCGCCACGCGTCTGGCGATGGGAAAGCGAGAGCGGCGGCCAGTTCGCCAGCATCAACCGCCCCGTGGCCGGGCCGACCCATGACCGGGAACTGCCGATCGGCCAGCACCCCCTGCAGCTCTACTCCCTGGCTACGCCCAACGGCGTGAAGGCGACCATCATGCTCGAGGAGTTGCTGGCGCTGGGGCACCAGGGCGCCGAGTACGATGCCTGGCCGATCCGCATCGGCGAGGGGGAGCAGTTCTCCAGCGGCTTCGTCGCTGCCAACCCCAACTCCAAGATCCCGGCGCTGATGGACCATACCACCGCGCCGCCGACCCGGGTGTTCGAGTCCGGCGCGATCCTGCTCTACCTGGCCGAGACGTTCGGCGCCTTCCTGCCCGAGGATCACGCCGGGCGGACCGAGACCCTCAACTGGCTGTTCTGGCAGATGGGTGCGGCCCCCTTCCTGGGTGGCGGGTTTGGCCACTTCTACGCCTATGCGCCGGAGCCGCTCGAATACCCCATCAATCGCTACACCATGGAGACCAAGCGACAGCTCGACGTTCTCGACCGCACGCTTGCCGAGCGCGCCTACATCGCCGGTGACGACTACACCATCGCCGATATGGCCATCTATCCCTGGTATGGCGTGCTGGTCCAGGGGCTGCTCTATGATGCCGGGGAGTTCCTGGCCGTCGACGAGTACCCCAACGTGCAGCGCTGGGCGAGGCGCATCGCCGAGCGGCCGGCGGTCAAGCGCGGACGCATGGTCAACCGTACCTGGGGGGAGCCCTCGGAGCAGCTGCACGAGCGCCACTCGGCCAGCGACTTCGAGACCCGGACCCAGGACAAGATGTAACGACGCCACGAGCGAGGGCTGGCGTCACGACACACGAAGGGGCTCATCGCCAGCGATGAGCCCCTTCCTGCGAGGTTTACCGAGCCGGCTCCTGGCCTGTTGAGCCATGAGCCATGAGCCATGAGCCTAAGGCGAGGCGTCAGGTCTTCGACTGCAGGCGCTCGAGTTCCGGGCTGAGCGTGACCGGGTAGTCGCTTTCGCCCTCCGCAAGCCACCTGACGTCCTCGGGAAAGCGCTCGAGGGCGTCCGCGACCCGCTCGCGGGCCTCATCGGCCCGGGCCATCTCGTCATCGTCGAGCCGGCCGGCTCGAACCAGCGGGCGCAGCAGTGGCTCACCGGCGTCGACGGCCTCGTCACGCAGGGCGATGATATCGCCGACATAGCGGCCCCGGTCGTCCCGGCGGCGATAAAGCTGCTTGCGGCAGGGCAGGTTGACCTTTCCCGGCGAGTGCTTGACCCGCGGGGTGCCGGCGTACTCCACCAGCTTGTAGGAGAGGTCGATCACCGGGGCGTCCGCCGAGACGCCCATCTGGGTGCCGACGCCGAAGGCGTCGATGGGGGCGCCGTCCTCGAGCAGCGTGGCGATCTGGTGCTCATCCAGGCCGCTGCTGGCGACGATGGTGATCTCCTCGAGGCCGGCCTCGTCGAGCAGGGCACGCGCACCCTTGGCCAGCTCGCCCAGGTCGCCGGAGTCGAGCCGGATGGCCTTGACCCCCACCTCGGGCTCCTCGCGCATGATCTCGATCACCTTGCGCACCCCCTCCAGGGTGTCATGGGTGTCCACCAGCAGGGTCGTGCCGGGGTAGTGGCGGGCGAAGGCACGGAAGGCCTCCCGTTCGTCGTCGTGGGCCAGGATATAGCTGTGGGCCATGGTGCCGTTGATCGCCAGGTCGTGGCGCAGGCCGCCCAGCACGTTGCTGGTCCCAGCCAGCCCCGCGCTGCGGTAGGCCCGGACCCCGCGGACGGCGGCGTCCACGCCGTGCATGCGGCGCATCCCGAAGTCCACCACCGGACGCCCCTGGGCGGCCATCACCAGGCGCACCGCCTTGGAGGCGAGCACCGTCTCCAGCTGCACCAGGTTCATCACCAGGCTCTCGAGCAGCTGGGCCTGGGCAATGGGCGCATCCACTTCCAGCAGCGGCTCGTTGGCAAACACCGGCGTGCCCTCGGCAAGGGTCCAGATGTCCCCCTCGAAGCGCCAGTCGCCCAGCCAGTCGAGAAAACCCTGATCGAACAGGCCCGTGCCGGCGAGGCGCTCGAGGGCCGTGTCGCCGAAGCGCAGCCGGCTGAGCAGCGCTGCGGCATGCTGCTGCCCGCAGGCCAGCATGAAGCGGCGTGCCGGTGGCATCTTGCGGAAGAAGAGGCTGAAGGTGGCCCGCTCCTGCATCGCCTCCTTCCAGTAGGCCTGGGTCATGGTCAGCTGGTAGAGGTCGGTGAGCAGGGCCAGCTCGCCATCTTCGACCTGCAGGGGAATAGGCTCGTTCATGCGCGCACCTCGATACCGGCTTCCTCGAAATCACGGTGGCATGCCTCGATGGCATCCGGGTCGACCGCGGCGGATAGCGCCTCCAGCAACAGGGTGGTAAAGCCTTCCCGACTGGCTGCCAGTACCGTGGCATGGACACAGACATCCAGCGCCAGGCCACAGACGATCACCCGCTTGATGCCCTTCTCCTTCAGGTAGCCGCCGAGCCCGGTGCCGTCGAAGGCGGAGTAGGCGTCGGCATCGAAGGCGGTGGCCTTGCTGACGCGGATGGCGTCGTCGGGCAGTGCCAGGTCGGGGTGGAAGGCGGCGCCGGGGGTGTCCTGAACGCAGTGCACCGGCCAGGGGCCACCGCGATGCGTGAAGCTCACGTGGTCGACGGGATGCCAGTCCCGCGAGGCGACCACCAGGGCGCCGGCCGCCCGGGCCGCCTCGATCTCGGCATTGATACCCGGCACCAGGGCGGCACCACCCTCGACGCCCAGTGCGCCACCCTCACAGAAGTCGTTCTGCATATCCACGACCAGCAGAGCATCGCTGGGCCTGTAGTCGATCTGCATTGTCATAGCGTTCCTCCCAGGAGCCGGTGATTGGCTTCCTATCAGCGTACCCACTGACTTGAGGCTCGTGTAGCAAAAGCACAACCCCTCGTCCGGGTTCGAACGGCTTGGTCAGACCATCAATAGCCGGCCGCGGGGTCGATGGTGTCGAGGGGGGCGCCGGCTTCGAAGGCGCGCAGGGCCTCGGCCACCTGGTCAAGCGCCGCGCCGAGCGGGGTGGGGCCGGCCATGTGGGGGGTGACCCAGACCCGCGGATGTGACCAGAACGGGCTTTCACCGGGCAACGGTTCCGCGGGGAAGGCGTCAAGCAGCGCCCCGCGCAGCCGGCCCTCCGTCTCTTCCTCGCCCTCTCTGACTGGACCAAGCGCGTCGAGCAGGGCGGCCTCGTCGATCAGCGTCCCGCGCCCCGGATTGATCAGGGTGGCGCCCTCGGGGAGCTTCGCCAGGGCGGCCGCGTCGATGACATGGCGGGTCGCGGGGGTGTCCGGCAGCAGCAGCACCAGGCTTCTGACCCGGCCGAGCAGCGCATCGAGTCCCGCCTCGCCATGGTGGCAGGTGATGCCGTCGAGGCTCTTGGGAGAGCGGCTCCAGCCATGCACCGGGAAGCCGTCGGCAGCCACCATGGCGGCGACCTTCGCCCCGATGGCGCCGAGTCCCAGCACGCCCACCGGCCAGTCGGCCTTGTCGATCACCGCATGCTCGTGCCACTCGCGCCGCGCCTGCTGGCGGCGGTAGCGGTCGAAGTCACGCTGGAAGAGCAGGATGCCGTAGCGCACATAGTCACCGATCAGCTCGGCCATGCCGGCATCGCGCAGCTTGACGATGGGCACGCCCTCGGGGAGCCCCGGATTGCCCAGCAGGGCATCGACGCCGGCGCCGAGGTTGACGATCCCCTTGAGGGCGACCGGCTCACGCAGCAGGGCTTCGGGGGGCTTCCAGGCCGCCAGGTAGTCCGCCTCGCGGCGCTTCTCGGCCGGGGCGCTACTGGTGAATACCTCGGCGTGGGGCAGGCGCTCGGCCAGGGCGTCCCGCCACTGCTCGGCATCATCGATATGGACCAGGACCTTCATGCTTCCTCCATCGGCGATCTTTCCCTTCATCATGGGAGCGTGGCTGGTTGTGAACAAGCGTGACAGGGTATCCGTGATAGAGCATCAGGAAATGCTTGACCGCCCACCATGGGTTGGCAGTAACCTCCACCCGAGGGAACCGACCGGCTGTCCGGAATGCCCGCCGCACCCATGTTGTGGCCCGGCACCGTGTCAGTGATCCGGCCCCCGGCCCGGCCTTCTCGCTGCAGAGAGGGCCGATTTTCTTGATGATGCGATGGCGAGTGGCTTCATGATCCAGGTTTCCCTGCCCTTCACTCGTGAGGAATACGCGACCCGTCTGTGGAAGGTGCGCGCCGAGATGGCCAGCCGTGGTATCGACGTGCTGATCGTCAGCGACCCCTCCAACATGGCCTGGTTGACCGGCTACGACGGCTGGTCCTTCTACGTGCACCAGTGCGTGCTTGTGGGCCTGGAGGGTGAACCGGTGTGGTATGGCCGGCGGATGGACGCCAACGGCGCCCTGCGCACCTGCTGGATCGATCCGGACAATATCACCTACTACCCGGATTACTACGTGCAGAATCCGGACATGCATCCTATGGACTACCTCGCCCAGACCATCCTGCCCGATCGCGGCTGGCACGAGGGCGTGGTGGGCATGGAGATGGACAACTACTACTTCACGGCCAAGGCCTACCAGAGCCTGCTGCGCGAGCTGCCCCATGCGCGCTTCATGGACGCCAACGCCCTGGTCAACTGGTGTCGAGCGATCAAGTCGCCCCAGGAGATCGAGTACATGCGCGTGGCGGCGAAGATCGTCGAGGGCATGCACACGCGGATCCTCGAGGTGATCGAACCGGGCCTGCCCAAGAGCAAGCTGGTGTCGGAGATCTATCGCGTCGCCATCGAGGGCTGGCGGGATGAGCAGGGCAAGATCTATGGCGGCGACTATCCCGCCATCGTGCCCATGCTGCCCACCGGCAGTGACGCCGCCGCCCCGCACCTGACCTGGGACGACACGCCGTTCCGCGAGGGCGAGGGCACCTTCTTCGAGATCGCCGGGGTGTTCAAGCGCTACCATGCGCCGATGTCGCGGACGGTTTTCCTCGGCAGGCCGCCCCAGGAGTTCGTGCGCGCCGAGTCGGCGCTGCTCGAGGGCATCGAGAGTGGCCTGGCGGTGGCCAAGCCCGGCAACCGCACCGCGGATATCGCCATGGCGCTGGGCGCGGCCATGGATAAGTACGGCTTCGACCGCGGTGGCGCGCGCTGCGGCTACCCCATCGGCATCAGCTATCCGCCGGACTGGGGTGAGCGCACCATGAGCCTGCGCCCCTCGGACGAGACCATCCTGCAGCCCGGCATGACCTTCCACTTCATGCCGGGGCTGTGGGAGGACGACTGGGGCCTGGAGATCACCGAGAGCATCCTCATTACCGAGACCGGTTGCGAGACCCTGGCCGACTTCCCGCGTCAGCTCTTTGTGCGCTGAGCCGCCGTTACAGAACAAGGAGTTCCCTGACATGACCAAGCGTCCCAGCCCCATCTCCGCCACCGTCGACTTCGACGCCGATGGCGTCCAGCACGGCTTTCTCAAGCTGCCGATCTCCGTTGACGAGTCGGCCTGGGGAGCGGTGATGATTCCCGTCACCGTGGTGAAGAACGGCGAGGGCCCCACGGCGCTGCTGACCGGCGGCAATCACGGCGACGAGTACGAGGGCATCACCTCGCTGCTCAAGCTGTCGAGCTCGCTCGAGGCCGACGACGTCCGCGGCCGGGTGATCATCGTGCCCTGCATGAACCAGCCGGCGGTGATGGCCGGCAAGCGTACCTCCGGCCTCGACGGCGGCAACCTCAATCGCAGCTTCCCCGGCGACCCGGATGGCAGCGTGACCGAGAAGATCGCCGACTACTTCACCCGGGTGATGGTGCCGATGTGCGACGTGGTGCTCGACCTGCACTCCGGCGGGCGCACCCTGGACATCATCCCCTTCGGCGCCTCCCACGTGCTGGAGGATGCCGAGCAGCAGCGCCAGGCGCTGGAAGGCGCCAAGGCCTTCGGTGCCCCCTACGCCATGATGATGTTCGAGCTCGACGCGGCGGCGCTGTTCGACACCGCGGTGGAGAGCCAGGGCAAGATCTTCGTGGCCACCGAGCTCGGCGGCGGCGGCACCTCCACGCCGGAGAGCATGGCGATCACCGAGCGCGGCGTGCGCAATTTCCTGATCCATTACGGCCTGATGGCCGGCGAGGTGGAGATGCCTGACGCCCCCCAGGTCTATCTCGACATGCCCGATGCCAGCTGCTACGTGCAGAGCGAGCACAGCGGCGTGCTGGAGCTCTGTTTCGCCCTGGGCGAGCGGGTCGAGCAGGGCGAGGTGGTGGCCCGGGTCTTTGATCCGACGCGCAGCGGCACCGCGCCGGTGGAGTATCGCGCCGGGCGCAGCGGGGTACTGGCGGCACGGCGCCATCCGGCGTTGGTCAACATGGGTGACACCATCGCGGTGATCGCCGATGTGGTCGACTCCCTCTCATGAAGCTCGACCGCTATGACCTGAAGATCCTCGAGATCCTCTCCCGGGACGGCCGCATCACCAAGTCGAAGCTGGCCGAGGCGATCAACCTCTCGGTCAGCCCCTGCTGGGAACGGGTTCGCCGGCTCGAGAAGGCAGGCATCATCGAGGGCTACAGCGCCCGCATCGATGCCGCGGCGCTGGTCAAACGCACGCCCGTGTGGGTGCAGGTCGAGCTCAAGGCCCACAACGCCGAGAGCTTCGCCCGCTTCGAGGCCCTGGTCCACGCCACTTCCGAGGTCACCGAGTGCGTGGCCGTGGGCGGGGGGGTCGATTACCTGATCAAGTTCGAGACCGACTCCATCGATGCCTACCAGCGGCTGATGGATGCCTGGCTGACTGGGGAGGCCGGGATCGAGCGCTACTTCACCTATATCGTCACCAAGACGGTGAAACGTCCCGTCCCGGGCTTCTCTCCCGAGGATCTGGCCTGAGCCTTTTTCCGCTAGATCGAGATTTCAGCGTTGAAGTCACCGCGGCCCTTGTGGCATAAGCTGGTAATAGATGGGTGGGCCAAGGCTTGCCCGGCCGGGCGATCCCGCCGGCATGCTCCCGAAGGTGCCGGTCATGTTCGATGATAGTTGACAGCGCCCTGGAAGTTTCCGAGATCGCCTGACGAAGAGAGACCAAGATGTCCTATTTCACTATTGCCGGGGTGCAGATGCACGCCCATCACCATGGTGATAACACCGAGGCCATGCGCCACCGGATCGACGTGCTGATGAGCCGTTTTCCCCAGGTGCAGATGGTCCTGTTCAGCGAGCTGATGCCCATGGGGGCCTCGACGCACAATGCTCGCCCGATGCCCTGCGACGCCGAGGCCCTGTTCTGCCAGATCGCCGAGCAGCACCGTATCTGGCTGATTCCCGGCTCGATGTTCGAGCAGGCCGAGGACGGCATCTACAATACCCTCTCGGTGATCAACCCCCATGGGCAGGTGGTCAACCGTTTCCGCAAGCTGTTCCCCTTCCGTCCCTATGAGATAGGGGTCGAGAGTGGCACCGAGTTCGTGGTCTTTGACGTGCCCAATGTCGGGCGCTTCGGGGTCTCGATCTGCTACGACATGTGGTTCCCCGAGACCACCCGCACCCTGGCCGCTATGGGCGCCGAGGTGATCCTGCACCCGACCATGACCGATACCATCGACCGTGATATCGAGCTGTCGATGGCGCGCACCAATGCCGCGATCAACCAGTGCTACTTCTTCGACATCAACGGTGCCGGGGCCCTGGGCAACGGTCGCTCGATCGTGGTGGGGCCCTCCGGCGACGTCATTCACCAGGCCGGGATCGGCGAGGAGATCATGCCGATCGAGATCGACATGACGAGGGTGCGTCGTGAGCGCGAGGCGGGGCTGCGTGGACTGGGCCAGCCGCTGAAGAGCTTCCGCGACCGCAAGGTGGATTTCTCGCTGTACCGGAGCGAGAGCGGCTCGACTCCCTTCCTCGACACCCTGGGCCCGCTGGCCAAGCCTGTCCGTGCCAACGTCGAGGACTATTGATCCCCCGCCTGCGGGCGGCGCATCGAAGTGAAGAGGAGCTTTCATGCTGGAGTACCTGACTCGACTGCTGCGCCGCCTGGTCGGCACCCTCCCTGCAGCCACTTCCCCGCACCAGGCGCCCGGCGCCTCACCCGTTACCGATGGAGCGACCACGATGAGCAAAATAACAACCATTGCCGATGTCCGCCGCCACTTCCTCAACAACAAGGAGCCGATCTACTTCATCTCGGCTACCAACTTCAACCTGCTGGGGATCGGTGACTGGGTGGGCAATTTCCGCCATATCAACTATATCGACTGCTTCGAGGGGCAGCAGCGCAACGTCTTCGTGCCCAAGGAGAAGTTCCCCCGCGACTTCGAGAGCATCGAGGACATCAACAACTATCTCCTCGAGCACAAGGAGGTGATCGACTTCATCCAGTCGCGGGCAGATGGCGAGAATGCCGGCGTGGCGGCCTTCCTGATGTTCGACGAGCACACCGAGGAGGTCTGCAAGCAGTTGGGGCTCAAGGTGGCCTTCCCGCCGGCGGCGCTGAGAAACCGCATGGACAACAAGATCGAGACCGTGCGCATCGGCAACAAGGCCGGCGTGCCCAGCGTGCCCAACGTGCTGGCCAAGGTCGGCAGCTATCAGGAGCTCTGCGAGGTGAGCAAGGAGCTAGGCACTGACCTGGTGGTGCAGACCGCCTTCGGCGACTCCGGCCATACCACCTTCTTCATCGCCAGCGAGGACGACTACTACAAGCACGCCGAGGAGATCGAGGCCGAGCCCGAGGTCAAGATCATGAAGCGTATCAACTGCCGCGGCTCGGCCATCGAGGCCTGTGCCACCCGCTGCGGCACCGTGGTGGGGCCGCTGATGACCGAGCTCGTCGGCTTCAAGACGCTGACCCCCTACAAGGGCGGCTGGTGCGGCAACGAGATGTTCGCCGGCGCCTTCGACCAGTCGATCCGCGACAAGGCGCGCGAGTACACCTTCCAGTTCGGCGAGGCGCTCCGCGAGGAGGGCTACCGCGGCTACTTCGAGCTCGACTTCCTGATCGACATGGACAACGGCGAGGTCTACCTCGGCGAGCTCAACCCGCGGGTCACCGGGGCCAGCTCGCTGACCAACGTGGCCGCTTTCGCCCACTCCGACATTCCGCTGTTCCTCTTCCACCTGCTGGAGTTCTCGGATGTCGAGTTCGACCTCGACATCAACGAGATCAACGAGCGCTGGGCCCACCCCGACAGCGTCGACAGCTGGAGCCAGCTGGTAATCAAGCATACCGACGAGAGCGTCGACCTGCTCACCGCCGCACCGCGCACCGGGGTGTGGAGGATGGCCGCCGACGGCAGCGTCAGCTATGACCACTACAGCTACCACCCCCATGCCGCCGAGAACGACAGCGAGGGCTTCTTCCTGCGCATCAGCGGCACAGGGGACTTCCGCTACGAGGGGGCCGACCTGGGCATCCTGATCACCCGGGGGCGGCTGATGGATGATGACTTCCAGCTGACCGAGCGCGCCAAGGCGTGGATCGACGGCATCCGCGGGCAGTACGCCGGCCAGTCGCTGCAGGACCCGGTGGTGGCGGAGGTGGCCGTCAGCCATGCCGTCGGCGGCGGCAACTTCAAGATCCTGTGAGTTCCGGGACCGTTTCCCTTTCGCCCCGGGAGGTGCCTGCGGCCGACATGGACAAGATGCTCGATTTCCGCACCGTGCACGAGGCCAAGGCCGGCCCGCGGTGGCAGGCGCTCTTCGAGTACCACTGGCCGGCCTATGAGCAGTGGTACCTCAGCGAGGGGGAGCGCGAGCGGCCGGGGTATCTCGCCTGCTACAACGCCCTGCGCCGGCACATGCCGGAGCTGCTCGGGACCTATCGGGCGCTCTGCGAGTTGGCCGGCGGCGGTGACCTGGCCGCGCGCTTCCTGAGCCTCTACCAGCCGCCGCCCTATATCACCGGCTGTTCCCAGGCGGTGCTCGCCAGCCCCGCCTCCACGGTGCTGGCGCGCAACTACGACTACCCGCCGGAGCTGTGCGAGGGCACGATCCTCTATACCCACTGGAACGAGCGGCGGGTGATCGCCATGTCCGACTGCCTGTGGGGCGTGCTCGACGGGATGAATGACCGCGGGCTTGCCGTGTCGCTGGCCTTCGGTGGGCGCAAGGCGGTGGGTGAGGGCTTCGGTGCGCCGATCATCCTGCGCTACATCCTCGAGTTCTGCGACAGCGTGCCCGAGGCGGCCGAGGTGCTGGCGCGGGTGCCCACCCACATGGCCTACAACATCACCGTGGCCGACGCCGCCGGCCGCTACGTGACGGCGATGATCGGCCCGGATCGCCGCGCCAGCATCCGCCGCGTGCCGGTGGCCACCAACCACCAGAAGAAGATCGAGTGGTATGCCCATGCCCTGGCCTCGGAGACCCTGATCCGCGAGCGCCAGCTGTCGATCCTGGTGGACGACGAGACCACTACCGAGGAGCGGCTGATCGCGGCCTTCTCTGCCCCGCCGCTGTTTCGCCACGACTACCGGCGTGGCCTGGGGACCGTCTATACCGCGGTCTACCGCCCCCGCTCGGGGCGCGCCCAGTTCCACTGGCCGGGGATGAACCTGGACCTGAGTTTCGACGACTTTCCCGAGGAGCGGATCACCGTGCGCTACGGCAGCCGCGGGCTGCATAGCGGCTGACCGAACGATCGATTTCCCCTCGACAACAAGAGCAAGGATGGGTGTTGCCATGCCAGAGACGAGTCATACCGAGACGCCCTATACCGCCCTGGGTTTCTATCACAAGATCTCCCAGCTGCGTGCCGACACCTGGAATGCGCTGAAGCGTGACCTTGGGCAGCTGGTGCGCCTGAACGACGACAGTCGGGCCAAGAACCTGGTCAAGGCCGTCGACATCAAGCTGACGCGGCTCGAGATCATCGAGGACTACCACGCCTTCCCCTCCAAGGAGGACTTCCGCCATCTCTGGTCGCTGTTCGACCGCGGGGAGTACGGGCTGCTGGAGAAGGTGGTCAAGCGTCTGGTACGGGCGCTGATCAGTGAGTCCTACCGGCGGCGCCATGTGGATCTCTCCGAGACCGACGCCGATGCCGAGGATATGGAGACCCTCGATGCCCTGGCGCAGCTGCGCCGCGGACACCCGGCGTCGAACAGCTCGGCCCAGCCCTACTTCGAGCTGCTGATTGTCGATAACCTGTCGGCGCCGGAAGAGGAGGTGGTTCGTGAGGCCTTCCACAACATGCGTCGCCCCGAGGATCGCTTCGTCTATGACGTGGTCACGGTGCGCAGCTTCGAGGATGCGCTGATCGCGGTGCTGGTCAACCCCAACATCCAGGCCTGCCTGATCCGCTATGAATTTCCCTACAAGTCGAAGTACAACCTCAGCGCCCTGCGCAGCTACCTTGAAGGCCTCTCGGAGAAGGTGCTGGAGAACCAGTCCGAGGCCGAGCGCAGCATCCTGCTGAGCAGCATGATTCACGAGCTGCGCCCCGAGATCGACCAGTTCCTGGTCACCAGCGGCGACGTGGAGGCCACGGCCAGTCGCGATATCCGTCACTTCAATCGTATCTTCTACCGCGAGACGGACTACATCGAGCAGCACCACACCATCCTGCGCGCCATCGACAACCGCTATCGCACCCCCTTCTTCGATGCGCTGCGCGAGTACAGCAAGAAGCCCACCGGGGTCTTCCATGCCATGCCCATCTCGCGGGGCAAGTCGATCACCCGTTCCCACTGGGCCGGGCAGATGATCGACTTCTACGGCATCAACATCTTCCTGGCCGAGACCTCGGCCACCTCCGGCGGGCTGGATTCCCTGCTGCAGCCCTACGGGCCGATCAAGAAGGCCCAGGAGTACGCCGCCCGGGCCTTCGGTGCGCGGCAGAGCTTCTTCGTCACCAACGGCACCTCCACCGCCAACAAGATCGTGGTGCAGGCGCTGATCAAGCCCCGCGATATCGTGCTGATCGACCGCGACTGCCACAAGTCGCACCACTACGGCATGGTGCTGGCCGGCGCCCACGTCAGCTACCTCGACTCCTATCCGCTCGACGACTACTCCATGTACGGAGCGGTACCGCTCAAGGAGATCAAGAAGACGCTGCTTGGTTACAAGCGTTCGGGCCAGCTGCACAAGGTCAAGATGCTGCTGCTGACCAACTGCACCTTCGACGGCGTGGTCTACAACGTGCGCCGGGTGATGGAGGAGTGCCTGGCAATCAAGCCCGACCTGGTGTTCCTGTGGGACGAGGCGTGGTTCGCCTTCGCCGGCTTCAACCCCACCTATCGGCCGCGGACCGCCATGCACGCCGCGCGTACCCTGCGCGACCGTTACCGCAGCGAGGCCTATCGCGAGGAGTACGACGCCTGGAAGGCGGAGTTCGACGCCCTCGACCCCGACGACGATGCCACCTGGCTCGACCGGCCCCTGCTGCCCGACCCCGACACGGTGCGCATCCGCGCCTATGCCACCCACTCTACCCACAAGACCCTGACCTCGCTGCGCCAGGGGTCGATGATTCATGTCTGGGACCAGGACTATCGCCAGAAGGTCGAGGCGCCGTTCCACGAGGCCTACATGACCCATACCTCGACCTCGCCCAACTACCAGATCATCGCCTCGCTGGATGTGGGGCGCATGCAGGCCGAGATGGAGGGCTTCGAGCTGGTGCACGCCCAGGTGGAGGCGGCGCTGTCGCTGCGCGAGCAGCTCTATACCCACCCGCTGCTGCAGAAGTACTTCCGGGTACTGATCAACAAGGACATGGTGCCGCTGGAGTACCGGCAGTCGGGGGTCGAGACCTTCTATGACCCGGTCACCGGCTGGAACAAGATGGAGGAGGCCTGGGCCAACGACGAGTTCGTCGTCGACCCCAGCCGCATCACCATCGCCATCGGCGCCACGGGCATCGACGGGGATACCTTCAAGAACGAATACCTGATGAACAAGTACGGGATCCAGATCAACAAGACCTCGCGCAACACCGTGCTGTTCATGACCAACATCGGTACCACCCGGGGCTCGATCGCCTACCTGCTCGACGTGCTGCTCAAGCTGGCCAAGGAGTTCGAGTATCGCTGGGAGGAGAGCAGCCGCCCGGAGCGCAAGATCATCGAGAACCGGGTCCACTCGTTGACCAAGGAGCTGCCGCCGCTGCCGGACTTCAGCCGCTTCCACGATGCCTTCCGCCCCAACCCCGGCGGCAGCACGCCGGAGGGCGACATCCGCCAGGCCTACTTCCTCAGCTACGACGACGAGAACACCGAGTACCTGCGCTTCGACAACGGTGAGCTCCAGGCCCAGATGCGCAGTGGCCGCGACGTGGTCTCGGCGAGCTTCGTGATCCCCTACCCGCCGGGCTTTCCGGTGCTGGTGCCGGGGCAGGTGGTCAGCGAGGAGATCCTCTACTTCCTGCAGGCCCTGGACGTCACCGAGATCCACGGCTATCGCCCGGAGCTCGGCCTGCTGGTCTTCACCGAGGAGGCCCTGCGCAACCCGCCGGCGGGGTGATAAGAGGCTCTGAGGTCACGACGTCGCGCATGCAATGCCGCAATACGCTGCAGATTTGTCGTAGTTGGCTTATCCGCTCGCGGCAGTTCAGCGAAAGGTCCCGGGGCGCCGGACCTGCGAGGGGGCGGTGGCCCCCTCCACGTTCTGTCTGCCTCCTGTGCCTCTTGCTGAACCCGACCGCGATAGCCCTGGTATACACTGCGATTCTATTGAATTTCCAGCGACCCTTGTGTATTATTCTTGACGATTGATCAATAATTGATACTACATAATGTAAAATAAATTGAGAAGTGGGTTTTTAAAGGGTTTATTTAAAAAATAATGGCTGCTCTTGATTGTTTCGTGATAATCCGATGAAAATTAACTTATATCGTGATGGTCCGAAATTGTCAGTAATCCACATGACGACAGAGTTTAGCAGCGTGTAATTATTATTTAAAACATGTTGTTTCATTCTTTCGTTTTCTATATTTGCCGACTTGGCTTAATATAGAGTGCAGATACTCCCCTGTGTTGCCGGGTCTTGTCTTCACTTATTAGTTGTGAGCATGGTTGCCAGATTGGCAATCTCCAATTAAAAGTGACAGTACGGAGTCCTGATAAGTGTTAAAATACGCGATACTTTCGGTATCATTGATAACAGTGATGGCTGGGGCGATGATTGCACCAGCCATTGCTTCCATTGCGGCGGCATTTCCCAATGCTTCCGACTTCCAGATCAACCTGCTGACTTCCCTGCATGCCGGGTTGGTCGTTCCCTTTTCCTTCATTTCCGGTTTCCTCGCCAAGCACTACTCCAAGAAATCGATCCTGATCGTTTCGTTGGTTATGTATCTGGTGGGTGGGATTGGTGGATCGCTCTCCGATTCCATGATGTTCATGTTGGGAACCCGCGTCCTGCTGGGTATCTCGATCGGTCTGATGATTCCTCTCTCGATTACGCTCATCTCCGATTATTATGAGGGGGAGGAGCGGACTAGGACCCTGGGTCTGCAGAGTGCAGCCACCAACCTTGGTGGTATCATCGCCATCGTCGTGTCCGGCGTGCTGGCCTTGCAGGGATGGCGTTTTTCCTTCATGGCCTATGGTCTTGCGGCGTTCGTGCTGCTGCTTGTGGTCTTCTTCTTGCCGCGCAAGGCGCCTCCCCAGCATACCAGTGAAGCCGGCGAGAAGAGCAGTTTCGATGCTCGCGTGTTCCTGCTCGCCGTGTACATGATCCTGACGTTCGTGGTCTTCTTCGGGATACCCTCGAACATGTCGCTTTACCTGAGCGAACTGCATATCACCAATACCGTCGTCAACGGCTTGGTCATTGCAGTATGTTCAGTAGGTGGTTTTCTTGGCGGCATGTCGGTGGCATTCTTCCGTCGCGTCCTGAAGTCGCTCTTCGTGCCGTTGCAGGTCGTCTACATGGCTATCGGTTTCGGCATGATTGCCTTCCTGAACGAATATATCGTGCTGCTGGGCATCGGTGTGCTGGTACTTGGTTTCGGTTACGGGAGCACGGTGCCGATCATCTTCGACAGCGCAACCAAGATCACGACCGGGGCGGCTCGTGCAATGGCTACCGCTATCCTGGTCAGCAGTATCTATCTCGGCCAGTTCATCTCGCCGGTATTGCTGGGCCTGGTAAGTCGCTTGTTCGGTGATGGCAGTGTCTATTTCTCCTATACCGCCATGGCTATCGCGCTGATCTTCGTGGCGGTATTGCTTCTGGCGGAACGCGCCATGCACTTTTCTGGCCTCAAGAAGTGGTTGTCTCGCAGCGGCTCAAGTCATGCGCTGAGTGAAATCTCCAAGATGAATGTGACCCTCAAGGACCGTGTCGACCTGCTGTCACAGCAGCTCGATGAGGTGAGTCGCAAGCATGAAGCCGACAACAGGGCTCAGCTCAAGATGCTGGAACAGCTGCATCGGCAGCTTGCCAGTTATCCGGGGCACGATGAGAGCCGTTGATCGGCAGCGAGACCGAGCCCCGCGATGGCGGGGATGTCTCGGTGCCCGAACTGAAGGGGTGCCGAGCGATATTGCGAGGAGAGCGAGATGACACGACACATTATTGCCAGCATCGATGACTCGGACATGATGCCTGCCGTTTGCGATGCCGCCGCCTGGGCCAGCAAGCGTATCGGCGTGCCGATGACGCTGCTTCATGTGATCGAGAACATGCAAGCCGCCCGGGAACAAGAGGCGATGAAGGACACTGCCCTGGGCGACAAGATGCAGGCCCTGGATACGCGCCAGCTCGATCTGCTGAGAGAGCGTGCCGAACTCGTACTGGAGCAGGCGAGCCAGCATTGTGCCGACGACGTGAGCCTGCAGCCACTGCGCCGACTCGAGGAAGGGGTCCTGGTCGAGGTGCTGGCCTCACTGGAAGACGAGATGCGTCTGCTGATTCTCGGCAAGCACGGTGCGACGACTCCGGAAGGTCATCTGGGGGGGAATATCGTGCGCGTTATCCGTGCACTGCATCGACCGATACTGATCGTTCAGGAGAGTTTCCGGAAGCCACGGCGCATCATGCTGGCATTCGATGGCAGCAAGACGACCGTCAAGGGGGTTCAGATGGTCGCCGACAGCCCCTTGCTGGACGGTGTCGAATGTGACGTCGTCATGGTCGGGGGGGAAACCGATGAGCATCGTGAGCAGATGGAGTGGGTTCGCCATACCCTGGAGGGAGGGAGCATTCCCGTGCGGACCTTCCTCCTGCCGCGTCAGGATACTGACCAGGCACTGGTCGACTACGCCTGTGAAAATGATATCGACATGATGATCATGGGTGCCTACGGGCATTCGCGTATCCGTCATCTGCTGGTGGGTAGCATCACGGGCTCGGTGCTGCTCAATGCTCCCTGCTCGTTGCTGGTGCTGCGCTGATCTCGATCCACCGGGAACGCGGCGGCGTCACCTTGAAAGGGTGGCGCCGTCTTGTTTTTGTGGCCAGGAAAAATCGATCATCAATGTGGAAGGCACAAAAAATCCCGGCGGATTCCAGGGATGAAACAAAAACTCTGTGTCCGTCACCTCCTCTATCATGACGCCATCGAGCCGCCCTGGGACGTCATCAACAGGCGGCTCGCACGTTTTTTTCTTTTTTCGGCGCCCAGAGCCGCGCCGGAATATCGCCGGCGTTGATACATGCCGGTGCGTCAGGGGAGGTACCGTATGACTCTTTCCAGCAAACTCAGCGATCCGCGTCTGTTTCGTCAGTATGCCTACGTCGACGGCAAGTGGACCCATGGCGAGGGCGGCCGCGAGGAGGCCGTGTTCGATCCGGCCACCGGCGAGGCGCTGGGGCACATTCCCTGGCTGGAGGCCCACCAGATCACCGCGGCCGTGGATGCCGCCGAGGCGGCCTTCGTGCACTGGCGCGCGCTGCGCGCCGACGAGCGCTGCGAGCGGCTGCTGGCCTGGTACGATCTGCTGCAGGCCCATCGCGAGGACCTCGCCACCCTCATGACCCTGGAGCAGGGCAAGCCGCTGCCCGACGCCCGCGGCGAGGTGGAATACGGCGCGAGCTTCGTGCGCTGGTTCGCCGAGGAGGGCAAGCGCACCTTCGGCCAGACCATCCCCAGTCCCATTCCCAATGCCTCTCTTGGCACCATCAAGGAGCCGGTGGGCATCGCCGCCCTGATCACCCCGTGGAACTTCCCGCTGGCGATGATCACCCGCAAGGCCGCCGCCGCCATGGCCGCCGGCTGCACGGTGATCGTCAAGCCGGCCGGGGAGACGCCGTTCTCGGCGCTGGCACTGGCGGAGCTCGCCGAGCGCGCCGGCATCCCGGCCGGGGTGTTCAACGTGGTGCTGGGCGACCCGCCCGAGGTGTCGCGGATCCTGTGCGGCGAGGACCGCGTCAAGGCGCTCTCCTTCACCGGCTCCACCCGGGTAGGCCGGCTGCTGCTCGAGCAGTGCGCCAACACCGTCAAGCGCGTCTCGCTGGAGCTGGGGGGGAATGCGCCCTTCATCGTCGGGCCGGACATGGACCCCAGGGAGGCGGCCTTCGCCGCGGTGGCGGCGAAGTTCCAGACCGCCGGCCAGGACTGCCTCGCCGCGGACCGCATCCTGGTCCACGAGTCGATCCACGACGAGTTCGTTGCGCACTTCGCCGAGCGCATGGCGGCGCTGACCGTGGGCAACGGCCTGGAGGGCGAGATCGACCTGGGGCCGCTGATCCATCGCCAGGCGGTGGAGAAGGCCGCGGCCATCGTCGACGACGCCCTTTCCAAGGGCGCCACCCTGGTGGCCGGCGACCAGAGCCAGGCCCCGGGCGAGAACTTCTTCATGCCGGTGCTGCTCACGGGCGTGACCCACGACATGAAGATCTGGCACGAGGAGAGCTTCGCCCCGGTGGCCGGCATCACCGCCTATGCCAACGATGACCAGGTCATCGAGATGGCCAACGACACCGAGTACGGCCTGGCAGCCTACATCTACACCCACGACATCCGCCGCATCTGGAAGATCATGCGCGCGCTGGAGTTCGGCATGGTCTCGGTCAACTCGGTGAAGATGACCGGCCCGCCCGTGCCCTTCGGCGGCGTCAAGCACTCCGGCCTCGGCCGCGAGGGCGGGGTGACCGGCATCGACGAGTACCTCGAGACGAAGTACTACTGCCTGGGTGCCCTCGGCTCGGTCTCCGGCAGCTGATTGCCCGACCACATTGATGAACCTTCTCCCCGGCGGGATGCCGGGGAGCACGAGAAAAGAGAGAACGAGATGAACCAGCAGCACCAGGACCTGATCGCCCGCGACCGCAAGGTGACCTTCCACGCCTCCACCCACCTGCGCGACTTCGCCCATGGCGACGCGCCGGGGCGCGTGATCACCGGCGGCAAGGGGATCCATATCGTCGACAAGGATGGCCGCGAGTTCATCGACGGCTTTGCCGGCCTCTACTGCGTCAACATCGGCTATGGCCGCACCGAGGTAGCCGAGGCCATCTATGAGCAGGCCCTGAAGATGTCCTACTACCACACCTATGTGGGGCACTCCAACGAGCCGCAGATCGCCCTGTCCGAGAAGATCCTCGAGCTCGCCGGTCCCGGTATGTCCAAGGTCTACTACGGCATGTCCGGCAGTGATGCCAACGAGACCCAGCTCAAGATCGTGCGCTACTACAACAACGTGCGCGGCCTGCCGCAGAAGAAGAAGGTCATCTCGCGGATGCGTGGCTACCACGGCTCCGGTATCGCCTCGGGCTCGCTGACCGGCCTCAAGGCCTTCCATGACCACTTCGACCTGCCCATCGACACCATCCGCCACACCGAGGCGCCGTTCTACTACCAGCGCGCCGCCGAGCTCGAGGGCATGACCGAGCGCGAGTTCTCGAAGCACTGCGCAACGAAGCTCGAGGAGATGATCCTCGCCGAGGGGCCGGAGACCGTGGCCGCCTTCATCGGCGAGCCGGTGCTCGGCACCGGGGGCATCGTGCCGCCGCCGGAAGGCTACTGGAACGAGATCCAGGAGGTGCTGGCCAGGTACGACGTGCTGCTGATCGCCGACGAGGTGGTGTGTGGCTTTGGGCGCATCGGCAGCGACTTCGGCAGCCACTTCTACGGCATCAAGCCCGACCTCATAACTGTCGCCAAGGGCCTGACCAGCGCCTACCAGCCGCTCTCCGGGGTGATCGTCGGCGACCGCGTGTGGCAGGTGCTGGAACAGGGCACCGGCGAGTTCGGCCCGATCGGCCACGGCTGGACCTACTCCGGCCATGCCCTGGGCTGTGCCGCGGGCCTGGCCAACCTGGCGATCATCGAGCGCGAGGGCCTGACGGGGAATGCCCGTGATACCGGCGCCTACCTGCAGCAGCAGATGCAGGACGCCTTCGGCGACCATCCCATCGTCGGCAACGTGCGCGGCGTGGGCATGCTGGCGGCACTGGAGTTCGCCGCCGACCCGAGCCGTCGCACGGCCTTCGACCCGGCGCTGAAGGTCGGGCCGCGCATCGCCGCCGCGGCGATGCAGGAGAACCTGATCGCCCGCGCCATGCCCCAGGGGGATATCCTGGGCTTCGCGCCGCCGCTGACCACCAGCCGCGAGGAGGTCGACGAGATCGTCGCGCGAACCCGTCACGCCGTGGACGCGGTGCTCGACGAGCTGGTCCGCGAGGGGGCCGTCAATGCGGTGGCGGACACGGTCGCCTGACGGCTGGCCCGATCCCGGCACCAGCGGGAGGCCGTAACCCTGAGCGTCGCCGCGGGCCTGCCCGCGGCGACGCCGTTGGCGTGGAGGAGACGATGCACGATCACGGTGTCTCCCTGGAGATGCTCTACCAGGCGCGACGGCGCATCGTCGGCGAGGTGGTGCGCCCGCCGCTGGTGCGTTCGGCGGCGCTGTCGGCGCGCTTCGATGCCGACATCCGGCTCAAGCTCGAGACCTGCCAGCCCACCGGCGCCTTCAAGCTGCGAGGCGCCGTCAACATGCTCGCCGCGCTGATCGAGGAGCGCGGCCGCGAGGCACTGGCGGCCGGGGTGGTGACGGCTTCCACCGGCAACCACGGCCGGGCGCTGGCGTACGCCGCCGCACGGCTTGGCGTGCCGGCGGTGGTCTGCCTCTCGCGGCTGGTGCCGGCCAACAAGGTTGCCGCCATCGAGGCGCTGGGTGCCGAGGTGCGACGCGTCGGGGCCAGCCAGGACGCGGCATTCGCGGAGGTCGATCGGCTGGTGAGCGAGCGCGGCATGACCCTGATCCCGCCCTTCGACGATCCGCGCGTCGTGGCCGGGCAGGGCACCATCGGCCTCGAGCTCATGGAGGACTGCCCGGACCTGGACCGGGTCATCGTCGGGCTCTCCGGCGGTGGCCTGCTGGGCGGCATCGGCGCGGCCGTGAAGGCGATTCGCCCCGCCTGCCGGGTCACCGGGGTGAGCCTGTCCCATGGTGCGGCCATGTGGGAGAGCCTGAAGGCCGGCCATCCCGTAGCGGTGGAGGAGGTCGAGAGCCTTGGCGACTCCCTGGGCGGCGGCATCGGGCGCGACAATCGCTGCACCCTCAGTCTGGTGCGCGAGGTGATGGACGACCACGTCCAGGTCTCCGAGCGCGCCATCGCCGCGGCCATGGTCGAGATCCTCGAGGAGGAGAAACGGCTGGTGGAGGGCGCCGCCGCCGTGGGCCTGGCGGCCATCGCGGAGCATGGCCTGGACGTTCGGGGCCAGCGCGTGGCGCTGATCCTCTCCGGCAACGCGGTCTCCCTCTCGACCCTCGACCGGGCGCGGGCGCTGGCCGGACGCTGAGCGGCGCCGAGCGCCGAGCGCCGAGCGCCGCGTAGCAAGTAGCAAGGGGATTGCGAATCCTTGCGACTTGTCACTTTCTCATCGAGCCTTGGCTTGGCAGCTTGGCAGCTTGGCAGCTTGGCCCTTGCTTCTGGAGGTCCCCATGCAGCTCTTTCATCGCGATGCCATCGAAGGTGCCGTGGGCATCGACGGCGATGCCCTGGCCGCCGTGGAGGCGGGTTTCGCCGCCCTGGGGCGTGGCGAGGTGGTGCAGCCGCCGATCCTCTCCATGGCCATCGAGGAGGCCAACGGCGAAGTCGACGTCAAGACCGCGCATATCCGCGGTGCCGAGTGCTTCGCCATCAAGGTCAGCCCCGGCTTCTTCGACAACCCGACGCTGGGCTTGCCGAGCCTCAACGGCCTGATGATGGTGTTCTCGGCGAAGACCGGGCTGGTGGAGGCCGTGCTCTTCGATGAGGGGTATCTCACCCAGGTGCGCACCGCGCTGGCCGGCGCCATCGCCGCCAGGCACCTGTCGCGGGAGAACAGCCGCCGGGTCGCGGTACTCGGCGCCGGTGAGCAGGCCGAGCGCCAGGTGCAGGCGCTGCGCCTGGTGCGCGACCTCGATACCCTGGACGTCTGGGCCCGTCGCCGGGAAGGGGCGGAGGCCTACGCCGAGCGGTTGCGCGGCACGGGCCTGACGGTGAACGTCCATGATGACGTGGCCGAGGCCTGTGCCGCGGCCGATATCATCGTTACCGCCACCCCGTCGCGCACCCCGCTGCTGCATGCCCGCGACCTGCCCGCGGGTGTGCATGTCACCGCCATGGGCTCGGACAGTCCGCAGAAGCGCGAGCTGGATGCCTCGGTGCTGACCCGCGCCGACGCCTTTGTCTGCGATACCCGTGCCCAGAGTGAAGGCAACGGTGAGCTCAAGGCGTTCGAGGGCGGGGAAGTGCCCTTCAAGGTCCATGAGCTGGGCCGGGTGGTCGCCGAGGGGCAGCGTCTGCGCCTGACGGACGACACGCTGACGGTGTGCGACCTCACCGGCACCGGCGTCCAGGATACCGCCATCGCCGACTTCGCCCTGTCGAGGCTCCTGTCTGGCTGAGCCTCTTCATCGCAGGTCGACTTGTCGCGGCGGGGCGCCTGGCGCAGGCTGGGAGCTTTAACCGATGGAAGGAGCAAGGGGATGGCAACGGTACTCGCCTTCGATGTCTACGGAACCCTGATCGACACCCATGGCGTGGTCGCCGAGCTCGAGCAGCGCCTCGCCGGGCAGGACCGTTCGGACCTGGCCCCGGAGTTCTCGCGGCGCTGGCGCGACAAGCAGTTGGAGTACAGCTTCCGGCGCGGCCTGATGGGTGCCTACGTGGACTTCTCCCACTGTACCCGCGAGGCGCTGGAGTTCACCGACCGTGCCCTGCAGACGCGCTTCTCGGAGACCGACAAGGACCACCTGATGGGGGTCTACGCCCGGCTGCCGGCCTTTCCCGAGGCGTCGGCCGCACTGGATCGCCTCGCCGAGGCGGGAGTCCGCTGCGTGGCCTTCTCCAACGGCAGTCGTGAGGCGGTCGAGGGGCTGTTGGCGCAGGCCGGGATCCGCGAGCGCTTCGAGACGGTGGTCAGCGTCGACGAGGTCAAGCGTTTCAAGCCCGACCCAGCGGTCTACGCCCACCTCCGTTACCGGCTCGAGAGCGAGCCCGGCGATACCTGGCTGATCTCCAGCAACCCCTTCGACGTCATCGGCGCCCGCCATGCCGGACTGCATGCCGCCTGGGTGCGCCGCACCCCCGATGCGCCCTTCGACCCCTGGGGGATCGAGCCGGACATCACGGTCAGCGACCTCGATGCCCTGGCCGAGCGGCTGGGGTAGCAGAAAAACGCCCCGCGACCGGTCGCGGGGCGTTCTGGCAGGACGGTCAGGTGGCGAGGCTACTCGGCCAGTTCGCCGACGCTGACGGTGCCGCGATCGGCTAACTGCACGGGGCGCTCGTCGTCGCGAGTCCAGGCGGCCATGGAGCCGTCGTACATGGTGGCGTTCTCAAGCCCACCGATCTCGCTGAGCTGGAACCAGCCGCTGGCGGCCCAGTGGCCGGTGTTGCAGAAGGCCACGGTGGGCGCCTCGCGGTCGAGCCCGAGCGCGTCGATGCGGGCCTTCAGCGAGTCCGACTGCAGGTAGTAGGCCCCGTCGCGCGCCTCGAGGCTGCCATCGTGGGGCAGGTTCACCGAGCCCGGGATGGTGCCCGGCACGCGGGCGGCAGGTGACTGGGTCTCGCCGGTGAAGAAGGCCGGCGGCCGGGCATCCACCAGTGCTTCGCCGTCCTCACGGGCCGCTTCCACCTCCTCGGTGGTGGCCAGCAGCTGCTCCTGTAGCGTGGCCGAGAAATCGACCGTCTCGGGGTCGCTCGCCGAGCCGCTGGCGATCTCGAAGCCCTGCTGCTCCCAGCCGGCGAAGCCCCCGTTGAGGATCGTCACCTCGTCGTGCCCGAGGGCCTTGAAGGTCCAGTAGATGCGGGCGGCGCTGCCGAAGTCGGTGGGTCCGGTGCCGGCCGAGACCACGACCACGGTGTCCTCGTTGTCGATGCCCAGCCCACCGATCAGGCTCTCCAGCTCCTCGACATCGGGCAGCAAGCCGGCCACGCCGTCGCGCTCCTCGCGCCAGCCGGCATCGGTGTAGCTGCTGTAGCGGCTGCCGGGGATGCGGGCCGCCTCGAAGCTCTCGCGGTCGCCGCCGTCATCGATGGCGGAGCGGACGTCGAGCACCACCAGGTCGTCGCTGCCCAGCTGTTCGTCGAGCCATTCGGCCTCGACCAAGGGGGAGGGGTGCAGGGCGTGGGCCGGGCCGGCGATGGCCAGGGCGCCGGCGGCCAGTAGCAGTCGGGATCGCATGGGAAATCTCCTCGTCAGGGATGGAGCTTGCTGCCCATGCTGCACCGGGTTGGCGCTCCCTCGCCAAGAATGCTTCCTGACACATCTAGTGCATTAAGTTATATGTAAACTTTTTTTTATCCCTTTATCCGCCTTTCGGCGGCCTCTCAGCCCTTCCAGGCGTGGCCGGCGAAGGCCTCGTCGAGTTCCGGGTGGTTGACGTGGTTGGCATAGTTGGAGAGCGTCTTGACCGCCAGGGCCAGCACGATCTGCAGCACTTGCTGCTCCTCGAAGCCGGCATCCAGGAAGGCCTTGACGTCCGCCTCGCCGGGCTTGCCCCGGGTCTCGAACATCACCCGGGTGAACTCGGCGAGGGCCGCCAGGCGTGCGTCGGGAATCGGCTGGTCGTTGCGGATCGCCTCCAGGACATCGGCCGGCACGTCCGACATCTTCTCACCCAGCATGCTGTGGGCGGACATGCAGTAGCCGCAGCCGTTGAGTCGGCTGATGGTCAGGAAGACCACCTCCTGCTCGGGCGGCGCGAACCCGGAGTCCTCGCGGAACAGCGTGTAGCCGTGCAGGTAGGTGTCCAGCACGCCGGGCGCCTTGGCCATGCCCTCGTACATGTTGGGCACGAAGCCCAGTTTGGCGTTGGCCTGCTCGAGCAGCGGCTTTGCCTTGGCGTCGGCGTTGTCGAGGGTCTGGGGCGGGAGTTGCAGTTGATAGTCGGCGGACATGGGGTGTGTCTCCTTTGTCGTTTGGGTGCTGCTGTTGCGCCATTTATGGATCGATCGTTCCATAAATGGCGAGAAAAGGTGCGAATCAGCGTCGCAGGCCGTCCAGGAGCAGTTCTACCACCTGGCCGGCTTGCCCGGCATCGACCCCGCTCTTCAACAGGGTCCTGAGCCCGGCCATGCCCATCGTCAGGTAGCTGGCCAGGGCGTCGGCGTCCCGGTCCGGGGCGATGTCGCCCTCCGCCTGGGCCCTTGCCACGGCCTGCCGGAACAGGGCCGTGATGGCGGCGATGCTCTGGCGGGCATGCTGCGAGGGCAGGCCATCGTGCTGGCCGAGCTCGCTGGCGGAGTTGAAGATCAGGCAGCCCAGGGCGGCGCGTTCGCTGCCGGCTTCCTGTGCCGTCTCGCGGAACAGGCCCGCCAGGAAGGCCATGGCCGAGGGCGCTGCCACGAGGCGTCGCCCCAGGCGGCCCACCAGGGACTCGCGATAGCGTCTCAGCGCCTCGAGGAACAGCTGCTCCTTGTTGCCGAAGGCCTGGTAGAGGCTGCTGCGCGAGAGCTGCATGGCCTCGAGCAGGTCCCGGGTCGAAGCGCTTTCGTAGCCACGTGCCCAGAAGACCCGCATGGCGGCGTTGGCAGCCTCGTCGGGGCTGAATGCGATGGGACGTCCTCGTGTCATGTCGCTAAATTTAGTATCGATCGTTCCATAATTCAAGGGGCGACAGATCACGCGCCACTTGCTATCGCTGTAAGGAGCGCGTCGCAGCGTCGACAGAGCATTCAGATACCATGACCCATATCACCACGATCACGATGGCCATCAGGAGATTCCGAGCATGACGGAGCAGCGTTCGCCGACAAGGCGCTTCTGGCTGGGGGGCAAGCGGGCCGCCGAGCAGGAGCGGTTCTTCCGTGAGGCCCTGGAACCCTTGGGCTGGCAGCTCGGCGGCGAGCATGACTGGGATGCCGGCTGGATCACCGGCATGCCGGACGCCGCGCAGTTCCGACGGGTCTCGCCGACGCGCAAGATGAATCATTTCCCGGGCAATGCGGCGCTCACCGTCAAGAGCCGTCTCCACGACAGCCTCGCCACCCTTCGCCAACGCATCCGCGATAGCCATGGGACCGACCATGAGCTCGCCCGGCGGCTGGCGTTCTTTCCCCGTGCCTATGTGATGCCCGATGACTACCACGCGCTGCAGGAGGCCGCCCAGGCCGACCCCGGCCAGCGCTGGATCCTAAAGCCCACCAATGCCTCCAAGGGCAAGGGCGTGCGGGTGCTGAAGGATGTCGCCGAGGCGCCTCTCGCGCAGGACTGGCTGGTACAGGAGTACCTGGCCAACCCCCATACCATCCGCGGCCACAAGTATGTCCTGCGGCTCTATGTGCTGATCTCCTCGCTGGAGCCGCTGCGCGTCTATCTCTACCGCCAGGGCTTCGCCAAGCTTGCCTCCGAACCCTGGGATCCCGAGGATGCCGATAATCCTTACAGCCAGCTCACCAACCCGGACATCAACGCCCTGAACAGCCGTGCCGAGGTGCCGGTGGAGTTTATCGACCTCGACCGCTACCGCCAGTGGCTGCGTGACCAGGGTCACGACGATGCGACCCTCTTCGCTCGCATCGAGGATCTGGTGGCGCTGACCGCGATCTCCGCCGTGGATGCCATGCGACTCCGCACGGCCGAGGCCGGCGCCGATCCGCGTGGCTGCTACGAGCTACTGGGTCTCGACTGCCTGGTGGACGATACCCTCAAGCCGTGGATCCTGGAGTGCAACCTGAGCCCGTCGCTGGGCATCTGTGCCGCCCCGGAGTCCGGAGGGCGCGTCGAGGAGGCCGTCAAGGGCGGGCTGGTGCATGACATGGTCTCGCTGGTCGATATCCCCGGGCAGGCCCTGTCCGGGGCGGGTGCCGCCGAGCAGGACCCGGACCTCACCGCGCGGCTGGTCGCCGAGGCTCAGGCCGAGCAGGCGCGTGCCGGTGGTTTCCTGCGGCTGCTGCCGGCCGCCGAGCCGGAGCGCTACCTGCCCTATTTCACGCTGCCCACCCCGGCCGACCTGCGGTTGGCGGAAGGGCTGACGGGGCGCGCCCTGGCGCCCTCGCGGCTGCAGCGGCGCCACGTCGCGGAACTGGTCGACGAGGAGCGTCTCGCCCTCTATGACACGCGCAGCGGTCGCTACTATCAACCCAACGACACGGCGGCCCTGACCTGGCTGCTGGCGACCGAGGGGCTGGACCCCGATGCCATCGCCGATGAGCTGGCACGCGCCACCAGCGAGGCGGGGGCCCCGGCGGAGCTCTCGGTACTGCGGCGCGATGTGTGGAACACCCTGCACGACTGGTGCCGTGCCGGCCTGCTCTGTCAGCAGGGCATCGTAGCGTCAGCACTGACGGGCGAGTACCAGGCCCATGACCGGCCCGCGCCGGTGTCGCCGCCGGGGCGGGCCATGAGGTTGAGCCTGGACGGCCATCAATGGGCCCTGGATGTGGGCAGCGGCCCCGCCATGGCGCGGTTGACGACATGGTTCGGCGAACGGCTGTCACCGCTTGCCGATGAGGCGGCGAGCCGGCTGCCGCGGTTGGCGGTGCTGCGCGAGTCTGTCGGCTATGCCCTGGCCAGCGACGACCGGCTGCTGGCATCGCGGCTGACGCTGGCGCAGCTGGGCCCGGTGTTGACGGCCCACCTGGTTCGCCAGGCCGCGATGCCCGGCCGCCCGGTGGTCGATGCTGGCCTGCTGATCACGCCGCAGGGCAGTGGGGTGCTCTGCCTGCTCCCCGACGATGAGGAGAGTCGCCTCCTGCTGCGGCGGCTGCTGGAGGCATCGGGGGGCATGCTGACCCGCGGTGTGCGCCTGGACCTCTCGGACCCGGCCATCGCCGACCCCCTGGATTTTCCCCTGCCCGGCGTCGCCGGCCTGGCCCCGGCGGGATTGCCCGAATCCGTGACCCTGCGTGGTGTCCTGCTGCCGGCCGAGGCATCAGCCGACCAGGCCCTCGCCCCGGTCGCCATGCTGGAGGCGCTTGGCGCCCTGCTCCCGAATTGCCTGACCGGCGATGGCCAGGCACTGGATGCCCACAGCGTGACGGTCCTGGGCGACTGGCTCTCCACCCTGGCCGCGTGCGCCCTGAGCACAGGCCCAGAGGCGCCGGATACCGCTGCGCTGGCCGAATGGCTGGTCACCCGGATAGACCCCGTCCCCTCGGTCAACCGTTCCGCCATGGCGAAGGGATGAAAGGGGCACGAGCATCCGGTGATGCCCTCGGCATCGCCGATGAAGACGTCGGCCACCGGGCCGACGTCACTGCAAGACGACATGCACGGCATGTCACCCACTGTGTATCAAGGAGGTCATGAGCATGACACTACAAGATGAGAAGCGTCGTAGCCTGCTGAGTCGCCTCAGCCGTCAGCTGGGCTATACGGCACCGGCACTCGCCCTGGTTGCCAGCGGGGCTGCCTTCCAGGCCGTGGCCGGCGAGACGTCCACCGAGCTGAGCTATTCCAACGGCCAGGAGGCCCCCCTGATGCTTGCCGAGGCCCACGCCGAGGGCGGCGCCGAGGCCGAGGGTGAGGCTGAGGCCGAAGGCGAAGCAGAAGGTGAGGCCGAAGGCGAAGCAGAAGGCGAGGGTGAAGCAGAGGGCGAGGGCGAAGGCGAGGGTTGAGCCCTTCCTTCCCCATCAGCGGGGGACCAGGGCCGCCATCACGGTGGCGGCCTGGTTCTCCCCCCCGCCCACTCGCAGCGATCCCACTAACGTGACCCACAGTGGAACCCACAGGACACTCGTCATGACATCACGTCACTCTCGGCCATCCCCTGCCACGGCGCGTCTCGTCGAGGAGAATCTGCAGACCCTGGCCCAGCTGAGGCGCATGGTCGCGGCTCTGGCCCCTGAACGCTATCGACAGGCGTTCGGCGCGCACGGACATCACACTCTTGGCAAGCATGTGCGTCATATCATCGACCATTACGATGCCCTCCTCGATGGTCTCGACCGAGGAGAAGAGGTCATCGACTACGAGCAACGCCGTCGCGACGAGGCCCTCGAGCAATGGCCGCAGCAAGCCGCGGGCCACCTGGCCGGCCTCGAGGCGCGACTGGCGTTGCTGGACAGCGGGCCGTCAACGGATGCGCTCACCCTGGCCTATCCCATGGACGACGAGGCGCTTTGCCTGGCGTCCAGCCTGGACCGAGAGCTTGCCTTCCTGACCAGTCATAGCATTCACCATATGGCGATCATTGCCCTGCTGGCCGAACAGGCGGATATCCATCTGCCCGAGTCGTTCGGGGTGCACCCCTCCACGCTTCGCCATTGGCAGAGGGTGTCCGAGGAGCAGGCGCCGCCCTCGCGGAGGAGTGCCTGATGACGCGCGCGATTCTGGCAACATGGATACTGGCCCTGATCCTGGTTGCCCCGGTGGCTGCCGAACCCCGCTGGCCCGATCAGGGGTGGCAGGTGACGCCCACCTCGCTGGCCTATGACGAACTGCTGGAGGCCCTGCGGGAGGCGGTCGAGGCCGAGGGCATGTTCGTGGTCACCGAGGCCGGGCCCACCGAGGCCGCCGCGAACCGAGGGGTCAGCATCCCCGGCAATCGGGTGCTGGGCGTGTTTCGTAACGACTATGCCGTGCGGATCCTGCGGCTGAGCGTCCCGGCAATGATCGAGGCCCCCATGCGCTTCTATGTCACCGAAAATGACGACGGCAGTGCCACGCTCTCCTGGAAGACGCCGACTCATCTGCTCGAGCCCTATGTGGACGCCGCCGGTGAGGAACTGGAAACCGTGGCCCGCGAGCTCGACAGCCTGTTTGCCGCCATTGCGCAGCGGGTTGTCGAGGCATCGGAGTAGCCCCCGGGCTCTCCGAACCTGTTCATCCGGAGGCCGACATGTCTCGCGAATCTTCGGTTCAGCAGCCGTTCCCCTCGCGCGAGGCAACGCTGGTCGAGGCCCTGTTGATGATGATGGCGGTTGTGCCGGTGCTGCT
Source organism: Halomonas gemina (assembly GCF_023554995.1). Lineage (GTDB taxonomy): Bacteria > Pseudomonadota > Gammaproteobacteria > Pseudomonadales > Halomonadaceae > Halomonas > Halomonas gemina. The sequence continues at coordinate 293,669 of NZ_JAMJPK010000003.1, read as the reverse complement.
TTCCGCCTATGCCAGCCTGGTGACCGGTGATGGACACTGGTTCCAGCGTTCCGGTGCCTTGATGGTGCTTTTCTCTGTCGGTGTGGAGTATCACCGCAAGTACCTGTTGCGCTGTCTCGAGTCGGGCACCCGTTCGTGGCTGGCCGCCTCCATCCGCCCGGCGAGGTTGGTCACGCGCTTCTGGCGTGCCGTTCCCTTCGTCTGCTACCTCTCCATCGTGGTCGGCACTCTGATCTGGAGCTACGGTGACCTGCTGTTTGCCTGAGTGGTCGCTCGCCGGGTGTGTTCAGGGACAGTCGGGCGGCTCGGAACTCGCGGAGAAGGCCAGGTGGCTGAACCAGGACGTGGCATCCACCCCGGCATTGTCGCCGTCGCTCATCAGGGCGAGGCCATCGATATGGTCCGGGCGGTTCCCGAAGAGTCGCTGATAGTCCTCGCGGATATCCCGCACTTCCGCCACCCACTCGCCTACGCGCGCGTCGCCACTCTGCAGGGCCAGCAGCCGGGCGCGTGAGGTGAAGGCATTGGGCCAGTCCGACCCTGCCGGCTGGTTCGAGGCCCACACATAGTTCACCGACTCGACCTGCCAGGGCAGCAGCCCCGTCTTGCGGGCCACATAGACCCGTGCCGGGTAATCGTCCCCCGACTTTCGTGTCTCGTCGAGACCCTCATGTATTCCCGATACCTGCCAGCACCAGTGCAGGTAGGGTGTCTCGCTCAGATCGATCTCGCGTTCCAGGTATTTTGCCGAGGCCTGTTGTCGTGCACGTGCCTGGAGTACCCGAGCGCCCTCCCGCTCAATGACCCGGTACTCGGTCTCGCCCTCGAAACTGCGTGTCGGCCAGGCGTGGATAGCGTCCGGCGAGAAGTACAGGTCATCTTCCGCGATGGCCGGTGCTGCCACGAGTGTCGTCAGCATCATCAGGCAGCAGGGGAAAAGGGGACGGTTCATCGTGTAGGTCACTCCATTCAAAAACCACGGGCGGATTGATGGTTCCTTGGAAGGCTTGGAACGTTGTCACGGTAAAGTGTTTCGTGATGTGTTGAGACTAAGTTGCCATGGTGCCGTGATAGGGCCCTGTCATCTCATCGGTACTGTCCAGGAAATGCTATGTTTGTTCAAATTAATTTCAAGAAAAGTGCTTGTTATATCTTGTGATTTGCGTAAGGAAGATGGCCACAAGTGAACTAAGTGTCAAGACCCGAGTAATGGTCTTTAATCAATCAATAGTCACGAGGTGTTGCCATGAAGATTAGAGCTATTACCCTTGCCATGATAACCCTGATAATGGGTGCAGGCCCCTTGATGGCGATGGATTCCGAATATCAGGATAAGCGTCGTCAGGCGTTGCAAGAGAAAAGGACAAGCTCGGCCATACAGGCGGAGAGCTCCATCGATCAGCGGCGAAACAGGGATGTCAGTCAACCTGAAGAAGGGCAGTATCGCCGGACAGAGGATGACTGGCAGCAGACACGAGAAGCCCTGCGCTACTGGTGGAACTGACCACATCTCCTTGAGCGGGTGACCCCGGACCTGATCCTCAGGTCCGGGTTTCTTGCCCTGCTCGCAGGTCTTGGCCATCCTGACAGGACATTCGCTGTAAGAGTGAGGAGGTACCATGTGGAAGTCACTGATCGGAGCGGCAATGACCATGTTCGTGGCTCTACCGCTGTTGGCACAGGCCGGAGAGCACGGGGTGATGCACCTGCAGTCGAACGATGATATCGATCGTGTCGAGGAGCGGCTTCGTGACGCCATCGAGGAGAAGGGACTGACCCTGATGACCGTTGTCGATCACACTGCCAATGCGGAGGGCGTGGGGCTCTCTTTACCGGCGACCCGTACCTTCATCTTCGGCAATCCGCAGGTGGGTACGCCGATGATGCAGTGCCAGGGAAGCATGGCGCTGGACCTGCCTCAGAAGATGGTGGTGCGGGAGACGGATGATGGCGTCAGGCTGGAGTGGAATTCGCCACATTATCTGGCCGAACGTCACGCCCTGGAGGAGTGCGACCTGCCCCTGGACAAGGTCGCCGGTGTGCTCGAGGGCATGGCAAGCGCTGCCGCAGGCCAGTGAGACCGGGCCGGTGAAACAGTGACGGGCCATCAGTGCCCGTCATCGTCGTGGTCGGCGTCATGCTCCGGGCCGAAACGCCTGCCGGCCTCGTGGAGCAGGGTGAATTGTCTGTCGCACTCCCGGCAGGCGCCGCACATGGATAGGTGCAACCTCAGTGACAGTCGTTCCTGGAACGTCAGAGGGCGGTCCTGCTTGAGGGACATCAGGCGGGTCGCCTCCTTGCACATCATCATGCCGTTTCCTCCTTCAGCCAGCCCTTCTCGATGCAGGCACGCAGGCGCAGCCGGGCGCGGTGCAGTATCACCCAGCAGTTGTTCTCCTTGATGTCCAACTCCTTGCAGATATCGTCGGTGGAGAGCCCCATCAGCTCGCGCAGGGAAAACACCCTGGCGGCGTTGTCCGGCAGGGCGATCATGCAGGCATCGAAGACCTGCCAGAAGTGCTCGGTCTCGAAGGCTGCCTCGGGCTCTCCCCAGCGGGAAGGGCGAGCACTCTCCTGCCAGCGGCCATTCTGCTGGAATTGTCGGTCGATGGCGTCGTCGTCATCCTCATCCTCGAGGGGCTGCCAGCGGCCATGGCGTTTCTGTACGCGCATGGCATCGAGGATCTTGTACTTGAGGATGCCGAAGACCCAGGTCTCGTAACCGGATCGTCCAGCGAAGCTTTCATTCTTTTCGATGGCGGACATCATTGCCTCCTGTACGGCATCCTCAGCCTGGCTGCGATCACGCAAGTGCATGAGGGCGAAGGAGACCAGGCGTGGCCTCACGGCTGTAAGCCTCTGAAGCCTGTCTTCTTTCTCGGTCATGTGTGATTTCCTGTTCCCTGTTCCGCTGATTGATCCGGATTTCGTCAGAGTCTAGCAGCTGGTGTCAATCAGGGTCAGGAACTCTGAGGTGGGTCGACTAGGAGTGATATTCCTTACGGGATCCCCATGAATCATGGATGACCTCTCTGAACAAAGCCGCTGCCGTTTTGGCCGAGTAAGCAACGTTGTGTGAAGGCGATTCCTGACGGATATGGGGTCCATGATGGGCAGCGGGTTTTGTGGCATTTGATCCGATCGGTCGCTGCCTGGGGTTGCTCCTGGAGGCATATGTTACCGAGAAGCTGCCGGGAGAGGGAGTGAGGGAATCAAGGATCAGGGAAGCTTATCCTCCTCTTCATGATGTCCGGTCATCGAGTACGGGTCCCCGGCGATCAGGTCAGGGTGTCTGGCCAGTCGCTCGAGATCCTCAGGCCTGTCCACATCCCAGAGGCGGGCCGGGCAGGCCAGCCGCCAGCCCAACTCATTAGCGCGATCGCGCGTCTGTGCCATCACGCGGCTCGTGCCCCAGTCGACGGCAGCGAAGAGGCGGCGGTCGGCTCGTCGGACCCCGACCAGCGCATAGCCGCCATCCTCGACCGGCAGGAAGACGGCATCGGCCTCCGTCAGGGCAGCATGGCAGCGTATGAGCAGGGCCGGGGAGAGCGCCGGACAGTCGCTGCCGATCAGAAGTCCCGGCGCGTCCATGGCCTGCAGGGCCCGGTACATGCGCTCTCCCAGGTCGCCTTCTGGCTGGGCACGCAAGCTGATGCCATGCCGGTCGGCCAGTTCCCGGAACAGCGGGTGGGCATGATCCAGTGCCGTCCACAGGGTGATGCGCTGCGGCGAGGTCGCGGCGAGGGCCGTGGCCAGCGCCTGCCGCAGCAGCCGCTCGTGTAGCCGGCAGGCCCCCTCGGCACCCAGGGCCGGTATCAGGCGCGTCTTCACCCGTCCGGGAAGCGGCGCCTTGGCGAGTATCGCCAGGGGAAAGTGACCGGGAGTATCAGCGGACATGGCGATACGCCCGGGCCAGGTCATCCGCCGATGCGCCCCGCCAGTAGCGCCAACGCAGCCGCCACATCAGCAGCAGGGTCCGCCAGGCGCCATCGCGTTCCCAGCGGCGTCCCGAGGTCGTCACCCTGGCGCGCAGGCAGGCCGGCGGCGACTGCCGCTTGAGTCGCCGCGACATCTCGATGTCCTCCATTAGCGGCTGGTCGGGAAAGCCGCCGGCGGCGTCGAAGGCCTCCCGGGTCATGAACAGCCCCTGGTCGCCGGTGGCGATGCCCGTCAGGCGGGAGCGAAGGTTCATGGCGCCGGCAATGACGGGCAGTAGCGGATGACGGCCTTCCAGTCGCACATCGAAGCGCCCCCAGCAATGTTCAGCCGAGAGGGCCGAGGCGATCAACCGCTCGGTGCCTCGTGGAAGTCGCGTATCGGCATGCAGGAACAGCAGTTGCCGGCCGCGTGCCTCTCGTGCGCCGGCGTTCATCTGGCGGGACCGGCCAGGCTCGCTGACGATCACTCGCGAGGCCAGGGGAGACGCTAGGGCTACCGTATCATCGAGGCTGCCCCCGTCCACGACCACGGTCTCCGCACCGCCGACCCGAAGCTCTCGAAGCCGGGACAGCAGGTCCTCGATGGTGGCTTCTTCGTCGAGCGTCGGGATGATGATGCTGAGCCTCGGCGTGTCCGCCATGCGATCAGTCCTCCTGGGTCCGCGTAAGGTTGCAACGAGCTCTGAGTCGTGTAACCCGCCTCAGCCTTACTGTCGCGAGATGATCGCACTGTAAGGTGCCCTCAGACAGGCCGACAGAGGAAGAGTGGCGTCGATAGTCTGCCGGTCTCGAACCCGGCCGCAGGGCGGAAGGAGGTGAGTGATGCATGGGTCGCACAGAATCCTGGCCACACTGGCCGTATTGTTGCTCTCTTCGCCAGCGGCCGGGGCGGGACTGCCCACCGTCGACCCACCCGAGGTGGCCGTGCCCCACACCCTCGAGGCCTTCCGCCAGGCGGTGCGTTCGGGGGGGCCGGCCAAGGATGGCATTCCCTCCATCGACCGACCCCGTTTCCACTCGGCCCATGCCGCGGATGACCTGCTCGAGGACGGCGACAGGATCGTGGGCCTCTACCTGGACGGTGAGGCCCGCGCCTATCCCCAGCGCATCCTGGTGTGGCACGAGATCGTCAACGACGAACTGGCCGGCACGCCCGTCAGTGTCACTTACTGCCCGCTGACGGGTACCGCACTGGGATTCCATCGCGGGGATACCGAACTGGGGGTGTCCGGTCGGCTGGTGAACAGCAACCTGGTGATGTACGACCGTGCCACCGACAGTCAATGGCCCCAGATTCTCGGCGTGGCCATCGACGGCCCCCTGGCGGGACAGGGGCTCGAGGAGTTGCGGGTCATCTGGACCACCTGGGGGGCCTGGAAGGCTCGCTATCCCGAGACGCGGGTGCTGACCCAGGAGACAGGGCATGTGCGCAACTATCGACGCGACCCCTACGGGAGCTACAACCCGACGAGCGGCTACTACCTGCCGGAGAGTGGCAGGCTATTCCCGGTGATGGCGAAAAGCGGGCGCCTGCCGCCCAAGGCCACGGTGCTCGGGTTTCGAACCGAGGAAGGCGCCGCCGCCGTGACCACCGAAGCCTTGCGCCGCCAGGGGGTGATCGACCTGGCGGTCGGCGATAATCACTATGCGGTGATCCACGACAGCGGCCTGGATACCGGCTGGGTCCTCCATAATCCCCAGCGTACCGAGATCCGCCTCGACGAGTTGCAGTTCGGCCCGGAAGGCGTCAGCGGTGGCAGCACCGAGGGGCTCTCCTCCGTCAATGCCTACGAGGCGATGTGGTTCGCCTGGGAAGCGTTCTACCCCGATACCCTGCTGTACCGGGGAGATGAGGAGCCGAGGCCATGAAACCGCTTCGCGCCCTGTGGGTGATTCTGTGTCATTGGCCGCTGGGCCTGGGGCTGGTCGCGACCGTGGGGCTTGTCTATGGCGGGCTCTACCTCTGGCTGATCGGGGATCTGGGCGGCGGCGGCACCGGTGGCCTTCACGCGGTCTTTCCCGCCTGGGAGCGCGTCTGGGAAACACGCGGCCCCTTCCATTTCGAACCGGTGGGGCTGATCGAGGCCGGTCCCCTGGTATGGACCTTCAGCCCGATCAACAGCCTGCTGGCATGGGGGCTGGGGATGTTACTGGGCACCAACCTGACCCTGGGATGGAGGCTGCGTCGGGCGTCTCGTGCCTGTGGGTGGCAGGCCTCGGGCAGCAGCTTCCTGTCGAGTCTGCCGGCCCTGTTGGCGGGAGGTGCCTGCTGTGCGCCGTTGGCGCTGATCTGGCTGGGGCTGCCGCTGGCCGGGGCCCTGGCATCGCTGACCCCCTGGCTCATTCCGCTAGCGGCGCTGCTGCTGCTGGCGAGCCTCGCGTACCTTACCAAGGTCCTGGCGTCATCCGTCTCCTGAGTCGCTGGAGGGTTCCCACCATGACCAACATGCTTGAGCGCTGCGGCTATGGTCTCGGTTGCTGGCTCTCCTGTCCCAGGCCGTGGCATCGCCCGCTGTTGCCCGTCGACGAAGGGATCCGGGAATGTCTCGAGCCTGGAGACGTCCTGCTGGTCGAGGGCTCCTCTAGGATCAGTACGGTGATCAAGTACCTGACGCAGTCCACCTGGTCCCATGCCGCCCTCTATATAGGCGAGGGCGGCTGTTCCGGGGCGGCGGCCTCGGTCCAGGGTGGCGCCTTTGTCGAGGCTGATCTCGCCGAGGGAGTGCGTCAGGTGGGATTCGAGGCGTTCGAGGGCTATCCGCTGCGCATCTGTCGGCCGGTAGGCATGGGGCGTCAGGACCTCGAACGGTTGATCGCCTTTGCCTGCGGGCGCGTGGGCCACCGCTATGATCTGCGCAACATCCTCGACCTGGCTCGTTACCTGCTGCCCTTGCCCCCGGTGCCCACCCCCTGGCGGCGACACCTGCTGGGGCTGGGCAGCGGCGACCCGACGCGGGCGATCTGTTCGACCCTGATCGCCGAGGCCTTCCAGTCGATTCGATATCCGATCCTGCCGATCCCCGTCGCGGGCCAGGCGAGGGTGTTCCGGCGCCGCCACCATACCCTCTTTACCCCGCGGGACTTCGATCTTTCCCCCTGGTTCGAGGTCGTCAAGCCCGGGCTGGTCGGGGGCTTCGATCCCCATGACCTGGAGTGGGAAGAATCGGCCTGAGCCGGACATGACGCAGGGGCCCGCAGGCTCAGTGAGACAGCTCGATCACACGTCCACCGGCATCCTCGGCGTCTTCCCGGTCGTGGGTGACCAGCAGGCTGGGCAGGCCGGCCTCATGCAGGCGGTCGAACACCAGCCGGCGCATCTCGTGGCGCAGGTGGGTATCGAGTTTCGAGAAGGGTTCGTCGAGCAGTACCGCGCAGGGGGCCGACAGCAGCAGGCGCATCAGCGCCACCCGCGCCTTCTGGCCGCCGGAGAGCGTCGCCGGGTCGCGATTGCCGAAGCCGACGAGGCCGATGTTTGCCAGGGCCTGCTCGACCCGAGCGCCCTTGTCGGCGGTGGCCCGGGGCATGCCGAAGCGCAGGTTGCCGGCCACCGAGAGGTGGGGAAAGAGCAGCGGGTCCTGGAACAGCAGGCCGACGCCGCGACGCTCGGCCGGGAGGGCGCTGATGTCGCGGCCGTCGAGCAGCACCTGCCCGCTGGCCCGGAATTCCGGGGCCAGGAAGCCGGCGAGATAGGCGAGCAGGGTCGACTTGCCCGAGCCGGAGGGCCCCATGACGGTGAGGACCTCACCGGGGCCGATCTCGGCCTCGAGCTCCACCAGGGGCTGGTCGTCGAGGCGGATGCAAATGTCTCGGAGTTCGAGGTGATGGGGGGCGTTCATGGGGCTCCCTGCAGGCCGCGGCGATTCGACCATAGCAGCTTCGGCAAGCCGATCGCGATGATGAAACCCACCAGGGGCAGACCGGCCTGGACCAGTGCCCAGACACCGATCACCCGGCGGTTGCCGCCGGCGGCCAAGGATACTGCCTCGGTGGTGACGGTGGTCACGCGACCCGCCCCGAGCAGCTGGGTGGGCAGATACTGGCCGATGCTCACTGCCAGCCCCACGGCCAGGGCGGTGAGCACCGGCGCCAGCAGCATCGGCAATCTTATCCGCCAGAAGAGCGTGTTGCGCGAGGCGCCTAGCGTCAGCGCCAGCTGCGACCAGCGTGGATCGAAGCGCCGGTAGGCCTCCGAGAGCGAGAGGAAGACGTAGGGCAGCACGAAGAGCAGGTGGCCGAAGGTGATCAGGGCGTGGGTCGGTGGGGTCCCGAGCTGCTCCATCACCACCACCAGGCCGAACAGGAAGGCGATCTGTGGGACGATCAGCGGCAGGTAGAGCAGCCACAGCGCCCGTGAAGGGTGCCGGCCGCTGCGCTGCTCGTTTTCGAGTGCCGCCAGGGCCAGGCCTGCGGCGAGCAGCGTCGAGGCCAGGGCGATCAGCGCCGTCGAGGCGACCGGTCCGGCGAGCGAGGGCAGAACCCTGGCCCAGTTTGCGGCGGTGAAGCTCCCCGGCAGCGCATCGGGGAAGCGCCAGAAGCCGGCCACGGAGTGGATCGCCAGGCCGGCGATGCCGACGAAGGCGGTCACCGTGGCCAGCAGGATCCACAGCTTGCCGGCGAGATGCAGGCTCGTCTCGCCCAGGCGTCTTCCACCGCGGGCGACCCAGATCCCCATCAGCCTGCCCGCGAGCCGCTCCAGCCCCCACCAGATCGCCAGCGCCGTGGCGGTCACCCCGAACTGCAGGATCGCCCCGGCCGAGGCCAGAAATCGCTTGTCGAGGTCGGGGTCGCTGAACCAGGTGAGAATCGAGACGGCCAGGGTGGGGGGCAGGGTGGGGCCGAGAATCATCGCCACATCCACCACCGATGAGGCATAGGCGATCACCGCGAACACCGGCAGGCGGATCAGCGGATAGAGCGACGGGGCGACCACCTTCCACCAGGCCAATGTGGGTCGGTAGCCCAGCGAGCGAGCCATGGCGACGCGACGCTCGGGGTCGAGCTGGGGCAGGGCCGCCAGGCTCATCAGCAGCAGGAAGGGAATCTCCTTGATCACCAGCCCCGCGATCAGCGACAGCCCCCAGGGGTCCTGGACGATCAGCAGGTCCGGCGGGCGCTCCCAGCCGGTCAGCCCCGGCGAGGCGAGTCGTGCGACCAGCCCCGAGGGGGCGATCAGGAAGGCCAGGCCGAAGGCCGCGGCGGCATGGGGAATGGAGAGCAGCGGCGAAACCAGTCGCCGGATCCAGCGGTCGAGCCGGCTGCCGGTCGTGGCGGCCAGGTAGAGCAGCACCACCGCCAGTGAGATGGCGGTGGCGAGCAGTCCGCTGGTCAGGCTGATGGCGGCCGAGCGCCAGAGGCCGGGCTCGGCAAACAGTGCCCGCCACGGGTCGAGAGAGAGCCGCTCCCCGCCAAGCGCCGGCAGGTAGCCGAAGGCCGGTAGCAGCGCCATGGCCAGGCCGGCCAGGATCGGCGCGACCAGCAGGATGACGATCAGCACGGGAGCCAGGCGCAGCATCATCGGGCGGACCTCGCCGCGGGTGCCGTTTGGGCGCGGTGCCTCGCCATCAGTTGCCGATGTAGCGGGCCTGCCAGGCGTCCTGCAGGGCCGTCATCCAGCTGGGGTGCGGTTCGGGCAGCGTCTGCTGCAGGGCGCCTGGCGGCAGCATCGCCGGGTTGCTCTCGTCCAGGGTGAACAGGGCCCGACTGTCGTCATCGAGACGGGTCATGTCGAGCACGCTGCGATCCCCCCAGACGGCGAGATCCTGCTTGTGGGCCTGGGCCTCGGGCGAGAGCAGGAAGTTGGCGACCACCATGGCGCCGGCCTTGTGGGGCGAGTTGTAGGGAATGGCCACGAAGTGCACGTTGCCCAGGGTACCGCCCCGGGGCACATAGCTGCGGGTGCTTTCCGGCAGCTCGAAGTCTGCCACCGCCGCCGCCGGCTCCGAGGGGGTGAAGGTGAAGGCCAGCGACAGTTCGCCGTCGCCCATCAGGCTGCGCATCTCGGGCCCGGTGGCAGGGAACTGCCGACCACTGCGCCACAGGTGGGGGTGGAGCGCGTCCAGGTAGTCCCACAGCGGGGCGGTGACGGTCGCGAAGTCGCTCTCGTCGACCGGCGCATAGAGTGCCTCGTCCTCGTCGGTGAGGGCGATCAGGGCCTGCTTGAGGAAGGTGCTGCCGGTGAAGTCGGGAATCCGCGGATAGGTGAAACGCCCGGGGTGGGCCTCGGCCCATTCCAGCAGGGCGGGGATATCCTGCGGGGGCGTCGCGATCTCCTGGCTATCCCCGCCGAGCTCGTCACTATCCCCGCGGAGCTCATTGCTATCATAGTAGAAGGTGATCTGCGCCCGCCCCCAGGGGGACTCGTATCCTTCGGTGGGCAGGGTAAAGTCGGTGACCACCTCGGGGTTGTGCTCGGGGTGGGTGAGCGCGAAATTCGGCAGCTCCTCGGCGAAGGGGCCGAACAGCAGGTCGTTGGCCTTCATGGTGGCGAAGTTCTCGCCGTTGATCCAGATCAGGTCGACATTGCCGTCGTCATGGTTGCCGGCCTGCTTCTCCGCCAGCACCCGGGAGACCGCCTCGGCGGTGTCGCCGATCTTGACGTGGGTGAGTTCGATATCGAATCGCTCCTCGACCCGCCCGGCGACCCAATCGATATAGTCGTTGGTGCGCTGCTCACCGGCCCAGGCATACCAGTAGACCGTCTGGCCACGGGCCTCGTCGAGCACCGCCTCCCAGTCGGTCGGGTCGGGTGCGGCCTGCAGGCTCGTGCTGGTGAGCAGCAGCGCCGGCAGGAGGGCGGCGAGCCGGGGGGAGAAAGCGCGCATCGCGGGGTTCCTTTTCGTAGAGAGACGTCGTTCGTGGTCGTTCATGGCGGGAGGGGTCACCCCTGAACCTGGGGTTCGAGGAGGCCTGCCAGCACGCGATTCTCGTGGCGCACATGCTCGATCACGGCCACGGAGAGGTAGTGGTCGACCCGGCCGCGAACATGGGCGATCAGGGCATTGTCGCTCAGTTCGGCGGACCAGTCCTCGCCGCGGGCATGGACGTCCCGGGTGCGAAGGTTACGGGCTCGCCACTTGGCGCACCAGGTCAGTGACCAGAGCCACATGGCCCGCCGGCTCGCCAGCAGCGTGGCGGTGTCGCCGTCGAAGCCCGTGGCGGTGATCCAGTGACGATAGAAGGCCGCCACCTCGGCGGGACGCAGCTCGGCGTGGCTCTGCAGGTCCCAGGTGGTGGAGGTATAGAGGCTGGCGTGGGCCAGGTCGAAGCCCACCAGGCCATAGCGGCATTTCTCCAGGTCCACCAGCACCGCGCGTCCCGACTCGGTGATCAGGAAGTTGCCGGGATGGGCATCGAAGCTGATCAGTCGCGGCTCGGTGCCGGGCCCGGGAGGCAGCCGCTCCGGCAGGGCGGCCAGCTCGGCCTCGATCAGCGCTCGGGCGTCCGCCTCCAGCCCGGCCCGGTCGAGGAAGCGTGCCTGGTCCCTGACCTCCTCGAGCATCGCCGTCCAGGGGTCGGCGGGTGACAGCAGCGGCGGGCGCGCCTCGACATTGGGCACGTTCAGCACATGGAAGCTGGCCAGCGCCTCGGCGATGCCGGCAAGGTCATCCGGGAGACGCGCCGGGCGACCCCGGATGGTACTCACCAGCAGAGCGCCACGCGGCAGCGCCGGGTCGGGTGGGAGGATGCCGTGCAGGGCGGGGGCATGGCCGCCCTGGCTGGCGCGGCGAAAGCAGGCCGCCTGGTAGTCGAGGTTGGATTCGGGATCTAGCCGCATCTGGCTCTGCTTGGGCAACCGTGCCACCCAGTCGATCTGTTCCCGCTCGAGCCACACATGGTGATGGGCCAGGCCCGTATCGGCCATCGTGTACATGGCCCGGATGCCCGCGTCATGGCCGGCGCGGCGCAGGGCCTCTGCCAGGGCATGGCAGAGATCCGGTCGGGCCTGTGGCGATGTGCTGCGGTAGGCGGTATCCGGCATGACGCTCCTCGGTATCTGGACGGTTGATGATCGATGGTCGCACGAGGGGGGCTTTCCTTACATCGCCGTTGACGGGGCGTTGCGGTTGGCGATGCCGAGCCGGCGCTGGCACACGGACGATTCTCTCGCGGCTGTAAGCTCGCGCTGTGCCGGTCGACACAACGGGAGCGCTGACAAGCGAATGCGCTGGCAGCGTCCCCACGATGTTTCGAACATGCACAACTGAGGGTGAAAATCATGTCACAGCACGATGATAAACGCCGCAAGCTCCTGGGCCGCCTCAATCGGCAACTGGCCTATACGGCCCCGCTGCTCGCCCTGGTAGCGGGGGGTGCCGTCCTGCAGGCCTCGGCAGCCGGCGACGCGCTCGTTGCCGACGTTAGCTCGCCCCCCGGTTCGGCCCTGATGCTTGCCAGCAACCACGCGGAGGGTGCTGCTGAGGCGCAGGCCGAAGCCCAGGGCGAAGCAGAAGCAGGAGCAGAAGCAGAAGCCCAGGGCGAGGCAGAAGGAGAGGCAGAGGGCGAAGCGGAAGGGGAAGGCCAGGCCGAGGCAGAAGGTGAAGCCGAGGGCGGCGCCAGCGCTAAGGTGGCAAGGCCCGAGGGGTATTCGCCGGCCTACAGCGAGACCGGCGACAACCCTCCGGAGATGCTGGCCCGCGGCGAGGCGCTCTATTACGACACCTCCTTGAGCAGCAACGGCCTTGCCTGTGCGAGCTGTCACGGCAGCGACGGTCAGGACATGCGCTACAACGAGACCTTCCAGCAGCCCTTCCCCCACCAGGTGGCGATGGGTACCAACCAGTTCGGGATGTCGGAAGTGCACGCCGACGAGATGGTACAGATCTGCATGGTGGCGCCAATGGCGGCCGAACCGCTCGAGTGGGGCGGCGAGGCGCTGACCTCGTTGGCGGCCTACATGGTGGAGGTGCAGAAGCGCGTTGCGGGAGAGCCGCACGATCTCTGAGCCTGGCACCCTGCGCTGAACGAGGCCCACCTCCTGCCGGTGTCCCCGTGCCCGCCAGTCGGCGGTTCCGGGGGCATCGCCGCCTGCGACGACAGCAGGTCACACGTCCCTCGACGGCTACTGGCTATTGCTGCCGCCGGGGTCACTGCCTACGATGATATCGGTAATGACTGAACCACTCTGCCCTGGCGACGTTCTCAGGGACAGGCACTGCAGGGCGGGCATGAGATGACGAATCCAGATCGCAGGGGCATGACCGGGCGCATCCTGCTGCTGGCCAGCCTGCTATGCCTGGTGCTGGGTGCCCTGCTGGCCTGGCAGGTCCAGGCGCAGCAGGGCGAGCGCATCGCCCTGGTGATGACGATCGACGATGCCATCGGGCCGGCCATCAGTGACTACTTCCAGCGGGGCCTGGAACTCGGCGAGGAGCGCGATGCCGAGCTGGTCGTGGTGGAGATGGACACCCCCGGCGGGCTCGATGCCTCCATGCGTTCGATGATCCGCGCCATGCTCACCTCCAGCGTGCCGGTGGCCATCTATGTCTCGCCGGCAGGGGCCCGGGCGGCCAGCGCCGGGACCTACCTGCTCTATGCCAGTCATGTGGCGGCCATGGCGCCGGCCACCCACCTCGGCTCGGCGACCCCGGTGCAGATCGGCGGCGGTGGCCTGCCGGGACTCGGCGATGACGACGACGGGGGCGAGGACGGCGCCCGGGCTCAGGAGGCCGACGATACCGATGCGCCGGCGACCGGCAACGAGAGCGATGCCAATGCCGAAACGGCCGCCGGCAAAGGCGAGGCCAGCGAGGAGGGCGGTGACGACCGGCGCCGCGGGGAGACGGCCATGGAGCGCAAGGTACTCGAGGACGCGGTGGCCTATATCCGCTCGCTCGCCGAGCGCCACGGTCGCAACGCCGACTGGGCGGAGCAGGCCGTGCGCGAGGCGGTCAACCTCACCGCCCGGGAGGCCCTGGAGCAGAACGTCACCGATGTGGTGGCCACTGACCTGGAAGATTTACTGACCCAGATCGACGGGCGCACGGTGGTGATGGAGGACGGCGAGCGTACCCTGGCCACGGCCGATCTCGCCATCGAGCGTTTCGATCCGGACTGGCGTACCAAGCTGCTGGCCGTGATCACCAACCCCAACGTCGCCTACTTCCTGATGATCATCGGTTTCTACGGGCTGATCTTCGAGCTGTCCAATCCGGGCAGCCTGGTGCCGGGGACCATCGGCATCATCTCGCTGCTGCTGGCGCTGTTCGCCTTCCAGGTGCTGCCGGTGAACTACGCTGGCCTGGCGCTGATCCTGGTGGGGCTTGGGCTGATCGTGGGCGAGGCACTGATGCCCAGTTTCGGCATTCTCGGGATAGGCGGTATCGTCGCCTTCGTGATCGGATCGGTGATGCTGATGGACGCGGACAACCTGAACATCTCGCTGCCGATGATCGGCGGCATCGCTCTGCTGGCGGCGGGCCTGATGCTGTGGGTGATGACCCGCTTCATCGGGCTGCGGCGTCGCACGCCGCGCACCGGCCAGGAGGAACTCGTCGGCAGCGAGGCCAGGGTGCTCGAGGATTTCGCGGGACAGGGCCATGTGCGGCTGATGGGGGAGCGCTGGAATGCCCGCAGCACCCGTCCGCTGACCCGGGGACAGGCGGTCCGGGTGACGGCGGTCGATGGCCTGACCCTGGAGGTGGAGCCGCTCGACGCCTCGTCCTGAGGCCCCGGCACGTTTCCCGGCGCCGGTGCCTGCCGTCGCCGGACACATCGAAGGAGAGCAAGCCATGTTGATTTCCTATCTCGTTCCGGTCGTCCTGCTGCTCATGCTGCTGGCGGCGTCGATCCGCATCCTGCCCGAATACAAGCGCGGGGTGGTGTTCTTCCTCGGCCGCTTCCAGGCGGTGAAGGGGCCGGGCCTGCTGATCATCATTCCCGGCATCCAGAAGATGGAGGTGGTCGACCTGCGGGTGATCACCATGGACGTGCCGGAACAGGACGTCATCTCCCAGGACAACGTCACCGTCAAGGTCAATGCGGTGCTCTACTTCCGGGTGGTGGACCCGGAGAAGGCGATCATCCAGGTGGAGAACTTCGTCAATGCCACCAGCCAGCTGGCCCAGACCACGCTGCGCTCGGTGCTCGGCAAGCATGATCTCGACGAGATGCTCTCCGAGCGTGACAAGCTCAACGACGACATCCAAGAGATCATCGACAGCTCCGCCGAGAGCTGGGGCATCAAGGTGGCCAACGTGGAGATCAAGCACGTCGACCTCGACGAGAGCATGATTCGCGCCATCGCCCGCCAGGCCGAGGCCGAGCGCGAGCGGCGCGCCAAGGTGATCCACGCCGAGGGCGAGCTGCAGGCCTCCAGGAAGCTGGTCGAGGCGGCCAACGTGATGGCCGAGAACTCCGCCGCACTGCAGCTGCGCTACCTGCAGACCATGAGCGACATGAGCAACAAGAACGCCTCCACCATCTTCTTCCCGTTGCCCATGGACATCATGGAGGCCTTCAAGCACATGAAGGCCTCGCCCGCCGCCAGGGCCCGCACCGGCGGGGCCGCACCGGAGGATGGCGACGCTTCCTGATCCCGCCCTGCCACGGCCAGCCGGTCGTGGCATCCCTTGCCATTCCCGCCCAGGAATGCACTGCAGCATATGTTCTGCTAGAATCCGTCGCTCTTGTCGCACGTGCCCGTTGGACTTTCGTCTGATAGCGCATCCTTGATGCACCGCAAGGGAACCAGCAGAACATGATGACTCCCCTGGCAGGGCTGGCCACGCCGCCCTAGCGCACCCCCCCCTATTCCCCGGCGATGCCACCGTCATCGGCGCGTCATCGCTCGACATCATCGTGATGTCCCGGCGCCCCGTGCGCCACCTTGCTTGTGATTTCCGCCCTTACCCGGACTTGCCATCGGCGACAGCACCCAACCGGGGTGTCGGGAAGGGCATGTGCACGACAGGATCACGACGCCTCACGGCCCATCCATCACCCCCTGACTGGACCCCAGCATGTACGAAAAAATGAAACTGAGTTGGTTCTCCAACCTCAAGGGCGACTCCCTCGCGGGCATCGTCGTCGCCCTGGCGTTGATTCCCGAGGCCATCGCCTTCTCCATCATCGCCGGGGTCGACCCCAAGGTGGGCCTCTACGCCTCCTTCGCCATCTGCGTGATCATCGCCTTCACCGGCGGCCGTTCCGGGATGATCTCCGGTGCCACCGGCGCCATGGCGCTGCTGATGGTCCTGCTGGTCAAGGAGCACGGCCTGGAGTACCTGCTGGCGGCCACCCTGCTCACCGGGGTGCTGCAGATCCTGGCGGGGTACCTGCGGCTCGCCGAGCTGATGCGCTTCGTCTCGCGCTCGGTGGTGACCGGCTTCGTCAATGCCCTGGCGATCCTGATCTTCATGGCTCAGCTGCCGGAATTGACGGGGGTCACCTGGCATGTCTACGCCATGACCCTGGCCGGCCTGGCGATCATCTATGGCTTCCCCCTGGTGCCGGTGATCGGCAAGTCGATCCCCTCGCCCCTGATCTGCATCGTGGTGCTCACCGCCGTCTACATGTTTACCGGGATGGAGATTCGCAGCGTCGGCGACATGGGCGAGCTGCCCGATAGCCTGCCGGTCTTCCTGTGGCCCGAGGTGCCGCTCAACCTCGAGACGTTGATGATCATCTTCCCCACCGCGCTGATGCTGACCGTGGTGGGCCTGCTGGAGTCGATGATGACCGCCACCATCATCGATGACCTGACCGATACCAGGAGCGACAAGAACCGCGAGTGCAAGGGGCAGGGCCTCGCCAACATCGGCGCCGGCCTGATCGGCGGCATGGCGGGCTGCGCGATGATTGGCCAGTCGGTGATCAACATCAAGTCAGGTGGTCGCCGTCGCATGTCCTCGCTGATCGCCGGCGTGGTGCTGCTGCTGATGGTGGTGTTCCTGGCCGACTGGGTCTCGCAGATTCCCATGGCAGCGCTCGTCGCGGTGATGATCATGGTAGCCATCGGTACCTTCAGCTGGAGCTCGATTAAGGATCTCAAGAAGCACCCCATGAGCACCAACATGGTGATGGTGGCCACCGTGGTGGTGGTGGTGGCGACCCACAACCTGGCCATCGGCGTCTTCGTCGGCGTGCTGCTGGCCGCCATGAACTTCGCCAACAAGGTGGGCAACATCCTCTACATCGGCAGCGAGGAGGCCGATGAGGGCAGCCGACGCATCTACAAGGTAGTGGGTCAGGTGTTCTTCGCCTCCTCGGAGCGCTTCGGCGAGGCCTTCGACTTCAAGGAGACGGTGGAGAAGGTGACCATCGACCTCTCGCGTGCCCACTTCTGGGACATCACCGCCGTCCAGGCGCTGGACCGCATCGTGATCAAGTTCCGCCGCGAGGGCACCGAGGTGGAGATGATCGGCCTCAACGAGGCGAGTGCCACTATCGTCGACCGCTATGCGGTGCATGACGACCCCGAAGCCGTCGAGAAACTGATGGGAGGTCACTGAGATGACAGAACAGGTAATGGCCGCCATCGACGGCTCCAGGTTCTCCGAAGGCGTGTGCGACGCCGCCGCCTGGGCCAGCCTGGCCCTGGGGGCCCCGCTGACCTTCCTGCACG
Source organism: Halomonas gemina (assembly GCF_023554995.1). Taxonomy (GTDB): domain Bacteria; phylum Pseudomonadota; class Gammaproteobacteria; order Pseudomonadales; family Halomonadaceae; genus Halomonas; species Halomonas gemina. Next base: position 276,170 of record NZ_JAMJPK010000003.1, on the reverse strand, counting down.
TGAACGACAACCATGTGCCGCCGGAGGAGCGCAACCTTTCCGGCAACCTCAGGGCGGGCGCCCGGGAGCGCCTGCTCGAGGAGCTCTCCCAACTCGACGAGCAGCGCGCCAAGGTGGCCCAGGAGCAGGGCCGCCTGATGCTCCAGGCCGCCAGGGAACGCGCCATCGAGGATGGCGTGAATGATCCCGCCATCCGGCAGCGCAACGGCACCCTGGTGGAGACCCTCGAGGAACTGCAGGACGAGACTCGCCTGCTGGTGATCGGCAAGCGCGGCGAGATGGCCCACCAGGACGGTGACCACCTGGGTTCCAACCTGGAGCGGGTGGTACGCACCCTGCACCGGCCGATCCTGATGGTGCCAGAATCCTTCGAGGCTCCAAAGAAGGTGATGCTGGCCTTCGATGGCAGCAAGACCACCCGCAAGGGCGTGGAGATGCTGGCCAAGAGCCCGCTGTTCGACGGCATCTCGGTGCATGTGGTGATCGTCGGCGCCGAGACCGGCGACAATCGCTCCCAGCTCGACTGGGCGCTCAAGACCCTGCGCGACGCCGGCCACGAGGCCGAGGGTGCCATCCGTGCCGGCGAGGTGGAGGCGACGCTGCACGGCTACCAGGACGAGCAGGGCATCGACCTGCTGGTGATGGGGGCCTACGGCCACTCGCGCATCCGCCACCTGCTGGTGGGCAGCACCACTACCGAGATGCTGCGCAAGTCGCGCATTCCGGTGCTGCTGCTGCGCTGATGTTTCCGAAACCGGCCCACCGCCCTTGGTGAGTGCCGGTTTTTTTCTTTCCAACAACCTTGTGTCGATTGACGAGGAGCCTGCAACTTGATGATCACCCCGCCCTGAGACCGCCTCCTTCACGTCATACACACAGAGGACCCTGATGACAGCGACTCTCCTTCCAGGAGGGCATGACAAGGAATCTACCATTGGACAGTAGTGCCACCTTCAACCATTCTGCCTTCTTCGATGAAAACTCGTCCTCTCACCGCTTCATCGCTGAGCTGCTGGAAAAAGCGGACATCCGCATCAACGGTGACCGCCCCTGGGACATCAAGTTCAATGCCCATGGCGTCATCGATGAGGCCCTGGCCCGCGGCAACCTGGGCCTGGGCGAGAGCTACATGAACGGCGACTGGGATGCCGAGCGGCTCGACGAGTTCTTCTTTCACCTGCTGCGGGCCCGCCTCCCTGACGAGATCAATCACCGCAAGCTGATCTTTCATCACCTGCGCACCCGACTGCTCAACCTGCAGACCGCCAAGCGGGCCTTCGAGGTGGGCGAGGCCCACTATGATCTGGGCAACGACTTCTACGCCGCCATGCTCGACCCGCGCATGACCTACACCTGTGGCTACTGGAAGGAGGCCGATACCCTGGCCGAGGCCCAGGAGGCCAAGCTCGACCTGATCTGTCGCAAGCTCGAGCTCGAGCCCGGCATGCGCGTGCTCGATATCGGCTGCGGCTGGGGCAGCTTCATGGCCTATGCCGCCGAGCACTACGGCGTGGAGTGCGTGGGCCTGACCATCTCCCGCGAGCAGACAGAGTATGGCAAGCAGCTGATGAAGCAGGGCCTGCCGGTGGAGTTTCGCCTCAAGGACTATCGCGACGAGACCGAGCAGTTCGACCGCATCGTCAGCATCGGCATGTTCGAGCATGTCGGTCGCAAGAACTACCGCACCTACATGGAGGTCGCGAATCGCTGCCTCAAGGACGACGGCCTCTTCCTGCTGCACACCATCGGCAAGAACGTGCGCGATACCTCGCCGGACCCCTGGATCGACAAGTACATCTTCCCCAACGGCGAGCTGCCGGCCCTGGGGCACGTTACCGATGCCGCCGAGGAGCTTTTCGTGGTCGAGGACCTGCACAACTTCGGCGCCGACTACGACAAGACCCTGATGGCCTGGCACGCCAACTTCGAGGCGGCCTGGCCGCAGTTTGCCGAGGCCTACGGTGAGCGCTTCTATCGCATGTGGCGCTATTACCTGCTGAGCTGTGCCGGCGCCTTTCGCGCCCGCGACATCCAGCTGTGGCAGTTCGTACTCAGCAAGAAGGGCGTGCTCGGCGGCTATCATCGCGTCAGCTGACAATCGATTCACCACCACTCACTCACCTGGAATTCCCGATGAGCGACTACTCCCTGTTCACCTCCGAGTCCGTGTCCGAAGGGCATCCGGACAAGATCGCCGACCAGATCTCCGATGCGGTGCTCGACGCCATCATCGCCCGCGACAAGCAGGCCCGGGTGGCCTGCGAGACCCTGGTCAAGACCGGCGTGGCGATCGTCGCCGGCGAGATCACCACCTCGGCCTGGGTCGACCTCGAGGCCATCGTGCGCGAGGTGATCACCGGTATCGGCTACACCTCCTCGGACGTCGGCTTCGACGGCGAGACCTGCGGCGTGCTCAACCTGATCGGCAAGCAGAGCGTGGACATCGCCCAGGGCGTCGACCGCAGCAAGCCCGAGGACCAGGGCGCCGGCGACCAGGGGCTGATGTTCGGCTACGCCACCAACGAGACCGACTCCTACATGCCGGCGCCGATCCATTACGCCCACCGCCTGGTGGAGCGCCAGGCCGAGCTGCGCAAGCACGGCCTGCTGCCCTGGCTGCGCCCGGATGCCAAGAGCCAGATCACCTTCCGCTACGATGCGGCGGGCCAGCCCTGTGCGGTGGACGCCATCGTGCTCTCCACCCAGCACGACCCGGAGATCGACCCGGATGAGCTGCGCAAGATGGTCAAGCGCGAGATCATCGAGCAGGTGATCCCCGCCGAGTGGCTCTCGGCCGAGACCAAGTACCACATCAACCCCACCGGCAAGTTCGTGATCGGTGGCCCGGTGGGCGACTGTGGCCTCACCGGGCGCAAGATCATCGTCGACACCTACGGCGGCACCGCCCGCCACGGCGGCGGCGCCTTCTCCGGCAAGGACCCCTCCAAGGTCGACCGCAGCGCCGCCTATGCCGGCCGCTACGTGGCCAAGAACCTGGTCGCCGCCGGCCTGGCCGACAAGTGCGAGATCCAGGTCTCCTACGCCATCGGCGTGGCCGAGCCCACCTCGGTCGCCGTCAACACCTTCGGCACCGGCCGGGTGGACGACGCGCGCATCATCGAGCTGGTGCGCGAGCACTTCGACCTGCGGCCCAACGCCATCACCCGCATGCTCGACCTGCTGCATCCCATGTACCGGCTGACGGCGGCCTATGGCCACTTCGGTCGTGAGCCCTTCGAGGCCTCCTACACCTGGACCGACACCCAGGGCCAGGAGCATACCGAGACCTTCACCGCCTTCCCCTGGGAGGCCACCGACAAGGCCGCCGCGTTACGCGACGCCGCCAGGCTCTGACCCCGACGACACGGAGAGACAGCATGTCAAAGAAGCTCTACTGCATCGCCAACTTCAAGCCCAAGCCCGGCCGCGAGGAGGCCGTGTTCAAGGCCCTGCAGGCGCTCGAGCCCAACGCCCACCGCGAGGATGGCTGTATCCGCTACACCGTGACCCGGCATATCGATCACCCCAATGCCCAGGGCGCCAGCTATCCCATCGTCTTCCACGAGATCTGGGCCAGCCGTGAAGCCTTCGAGGCGCACTGCAACCGGCAAGAGATCAAGGCGTTCTTCGCGGCCCAGGTCGAGGCCGACGAGGGTGATGTGGATCATGCCAATGTCTGCGTCTACACCGACGAGCCCCACGACTACGACGCCCCGGAACTCTGAATTCCATCACCATCGGTACGGGCAAAGCCGCCCCGTGCCCACCATTTCGTACAGGAGATCCCCATGACCGATCAGAAGATGAACGTCGAGAGCTTCAACCTCGATCACACCCAGGTGAAGGCGCCCTACGTGCGCCTGGCCGACATCAAGACCGGTGAGAACGGCGACACCATCCACAAGTACGACATGCGCATCTGCCAGCCCAACCAGGCGCACATGGAGATGCCCGGCCTGCACTCCCTGGAGCACCTGATGGCGGAGATGTCGCGCAACCACTCCGACAAGGTGGTCGATATCAGCCCCATGGGCTGCCAGACCGGCTTCTACGTGGCGATGATCAACCATGACGACTACGAGGGCGTGCTCGACCTGCTGGAAGGCACCCTGAAGGACGTGCTCGAGGCCACCGAGGTGCCGGCCTGCAACGAGATGCAGTGCGGCTGGGCGGCCAGCCACAGCCTCGAGGGTGCCAAGGAGATCGCCCGCGGCTTCCTCGCCAAGCGCGATGAATGGACCCAGGTCTTCGCGTAACTCTCTGACTGAGGCCGGCGCTATAAACTCCTGGGCAAAGCGGCTATGTTGAACGCTTCGGTCGGTTGATCGCCGCTGGGTCGTATCTGCCGGCCTCCTTGGTCCGCTGAGCGTGGAGGGTAAGGGATGAATCATCCAGAACTCGATATCGAGAAGATCACCCGTCAGCTGGAGGACGCCAAGGCCCTGCTGATCGATCAGAGCTTCGAGAGCAAGGAGAGCCGCGCCACGGTGATGCTGGACCAGCAGTCAGTGGGCCGCCTGTCGCGCATGGATGCCCTTCAGGGCCAGGCCATGGCCAAGGCCGAGGAGGATCGCCGCCAGCTGGCAATCCGGCGCATCGATGCGGCCTTGGCTCGCCTGGACCGGGAAACGTTCGGGGAGTGTGTCGAGTGCGGTGAATGGATCGCCGCCAAACGCCTGGAGTGGGATCCCACCGTGCTGAAGTGCATCGATTGTGCCGAGTGAGGGCGACGTCAGTGGCTCGACGAGGTACAGCCTGGCCATGCCTCTTCACTTGAACAGGCGTTCAGGGATTTGTTATCGTAAGTGCTTGCTTACCTGACCATCCAGATACCTTTGCCGAGGTCGCTGGTAACTGCAAGAGGCGCAATCCGTTGACTCAGTTACTCAACGACACCTTTCTCAGTCCACCCTAGCGCGCTTCCCTCAGCTGCATCCTGTGCGTCGGCATTACACATGATGTCGACCCCTAGGTTTGCCCAACTCTCGGTTTGCATGAATCGCGGGTCGAGAGAGGGAACAGCAATGAGCGGCCAAAGTGCCTTTCTTCCCGACGTTGGTGAGCTCTCCTCCGCGGATGGCTGGATCAGCGTCCACCACTACCTGCCAGTCGATTCGCACACGAGCCTGCTGGTGATCTACCAGGACATGCACGACGTCGGCGTGACGTCGGCCTCCTTCGAGCGGGGGCGTTTCCTGAGTCGAACCCATCGGGCCCTGGTGCGAGGCGTTCGTGCCTGGCATTTCCAGGAGGCATGATCCTTGAGCACTCTCGATCACTCGTCATCGTCGCGCGTCCAGCAGCTGCTGGAGCAGGGCTACGTCAGCATCGACCAGCAGCGTCCCGAACAGGATGACTGCGTGGACTACGACCTGCTGTTCATGGGGCAGCGGGTATCCGGGCATCGTACCCTGTCGGATATGACGCTCGAGGCCGACCAGGCCCTCAACCCCATCGATGCCGCGCTGCTTTCAGGCGCCGGACCGGGAATCCGCTCGGTGTTCTGGCGCCACCATGACCCGGTGCTCGCCGCGCGGGCGTCGGCCTCGGCCAGGGAGTCCGCCTGGGATTAGCAACACGTCGGTTGCCGTGTTGTTCGAAGCATGTTGTTCAGAGACAGCCGATTCGCGTTCCCATCAGGTCAAGCATGTCATCAAGCGCAATACCCAAGACGGCCACCTCTCTGCCGCAGGGGGTGGCGAGACGACGTACCTTCGCGATCATCTCGCACCCGGATGCCGGCAGGACGACGCTTACCTGAAAGCTGTGTCCCCTCCCTTCCCGATTTCTGACCTGAACGGACCACGATGAATCAGAACGCCGATACCCCCGAACGAGAAACCGAAAGGCGGCAGCTCGATCATACCCTGGAGCGCATCGAGGCCAACCTGGCGGAGCTCGAGGTGCGCCTGGCGGCCTATGCCGAGGATATCCAGGCCCAGAAGGAGTACCTCTGGACGAGCCGCGACGAGATGGATCACATCGAGAAGATCTCGGCGCGGGAGTCGATCGAGCAGGCGGTGATGACCGGCGACAATGCCCTGGCCCGGCGCCACAAGCTCGAGAAGCTGCGGAGTTCCCCCTATTTCGGGCGCTTCGACTTCGCCCGGGGGGGCAAGGCCGAGCCGGTCTACATCGGCATCCACCACTTCCACGATGATCTCGCCGGAGTGAGCCGCGTCCACGACTGGCGCGCGCCCATCGCCTCGCTGTTCTACGACTACGAGACCGGCCCCGCGACCTACGAGAGCCCCGAGGGCCCGGTGGCCGGCGAGATCTCCCTGAAGCGGCAGTTCCGCATCAAGGGCGGCGAGATCGAACTGATGATCGACAGCGCGGTGCACGTGGTCGATGAGGTGCTCCAGGAGGAGCTCGCCCGCGCCTCCGACGAGGGCATGAAGAACATCGTCGCCACCATCCAGCGCGACCAGAACGCCATCATCCGCAACGACGAGGCCCAGGCGCTGGTCATCCAGGGGGTAGCCGGCTCCGGCAAGACCTCCATCGCCCTGCACCGCATCGCCTTTCTGCTCTATCGCTTCAAGGACAGCCTCAGCTCCGAGGACATCCTGATCATCTCGCCCAACCGGGTGTTCTCCGACTACATCGCCAACGTGCTGCCGGAGCTCGGCGAGGAGACGGTCAATCAGGTCGGCATGGAGGAGCTGGCCGATGAGCTGCTCGAAGGACAGTACCGCTTCGAGAGCTTCTTCGAGCAGACCACGGTGCTGCTCGAGAAGGACGACGAGGCGATGAAGGCGCGGCTGCGCTACAAGGCCTCGCCGGAATTCCTGACCGAGCTCGACCGCTACGCCGCCCACGTGGAGGCCAATCGCTTCGCCGCCGAGGACCTGTGGATTGCCCGGCGGCTGGTGCCCGCCTGGCTGCTCGAGGAGGTCTTCCGCAAGCATCGTCACCTGCCCACCAATGAACGGCTGAAGCAGGTGAGCTGGGAGATCGAGCGCAAGATCGGCAACCAGTACAACTACGACCTCGAGCCCGAGGAGCGCAAGCAGCTCAAGGCGGCCGTCAAGACCATGCTCAGGCAGGCGACCCTGCGCGAGACCTACAAGGGCTTCTACGACTGGCTGGGTCGGCCCGAGCTCTTCAGGACCGCCTCGCGGGGGCGGCTCGAGTACGCCGATGTCTTCCCGCTGATCTACCTGAAGATGCGCCTGGAGGGCGTCCGCTCGCGCTGGCGCGACGTCAAGCACCTGCTGATCGACGAGATGCAGGACTACACCCCCGTGCAGTACGCGGTGATCGGCCGGCTCTTCTCGTGCAAGAAGACCATCCTCGGCGACGCCTTCCAGTCGGTGAACCCCTACAGCGCCTCCAAGGCCGAGGAGATCCGTCGGGTGCTGCGCCAGTCCTCCTGCGTGACCCTCAACAAGAGCTATCGCTCGAGCCTTCAGATCACCCGCTTCGCCCAGCGTATCTCGCCCAATCCCGATCTCGAGGCGATCGAGCGCCACGGCGAGGAGCCTGCGGTGATCCAGGCCCGTACCCGCAAGGCGGAGCTCGCCACCATCGGCGAGCTGGCCCGCGACTTCGCCGCCTCCGAGCACAACACCCTGGGGATCGTCTGCAAGACCCAGAAGCAGGCGAAGCGGGTCTTCGAGGCCCTCGATGGCGGCGAACATGGTGAATTCGAAAGGTTGCAGCTGCTCGGCGAGAAGAGCACCGCCTTCGGCCAGGGCATTGTCGTCTGCACCGCCCACATGGCCAAGGGGCTGGAGTTTGACCGGGTCATCGTGCCCGAGGTCACGGCCGGCAACTACGCCACCGATATGGAGCGCAACCTGCTCTACGTGGCCTGCACCCGCGCCATGCACCGCCTTGCCCTGACCCACACGGGCCAGCTCACGCCCTTCCTGGACGCCGCCTGACGGGCGGCGTGCCCTTTCCACTCAACACATCACACACTCCACCACGAGGAAACCCCAAGGTGAGTCAAACGATAGCGGTAATGAACGGCGACGGTATCGGCCCCGAGATCATGGAGGCCACCCTGCGCGTGCTGGACGCGCTCGACTGCGACCTGACCTACGAGTTTCACGATGCCGGCCTTGCCGCCCTGGACCAGCACGGCACCCTGGTACCGCCCGAGACGCTGGCGGCCATCGAGACCCATCGCGTGGCCCTCAAGGGGCCGCTGACCACGCCGATCGGCAAGGGGTTCTCCTCCATCAACGTGCAGCTGCGCCGCCACTTCGACCTCTATGCCAACGTGCGTCCGGCGATCAGCTTTCCCGGTACCCGCTCGCGCTATGACGATATCGACCTGATCACGGTGCGCGAGAATACCGAGGGCGCCTACCTCTCCGAAGGGCAGAGCCTTTCCGAGGATGGCGAAACCGCTCTGTCGAGCATTCGCGTGACCCGCCAGGGCTCCGAGCGCATCGTGCGCTACGCCTTCGAGCTGGCCCGCCAGCGCGGGCGAGAGAAGGTCACCGCGGTGCACAAGGCCAACATCATCAAGACCAGCTCCGGTCTGTTCCTGGACGTCGCCCGCGAAGTGGCGAAGGCGTATCCGGAGATCGAGTTCCAGGAGATGATCGTCGACAACGCCTGCATGCAGCTGGTGATGAATCCCAACCAGTTCGACGTCATCGTGACCACCAACCTGTTCGGCGACATTCTCTCCGATCTGTGTGCCGGCCTGGTCGGTGGCCTGGGGCTTGCGCCGGGGTCCAACATCGGCAGCGAGGTGGCCATCTTCGAGGCGGTGCACGGCTCGGCGCCGGATATCGCCGGCCAGAAGATCGCCAACCCCTGTGCCCTGCTGCTGGCGACGGCGGATATGCTCGACCACCTGGGGATGGTAGAGAAGGGAGCGAAGATTCGGGGTGGTATCCGCGAGGTGCTGGAGAATAACCGCGAGCAGGTCACCCCGGACATGGGCGGCAGCGGCACCACCGATACCTTCGCCGATGCGCTGGTGGCGAACCTGAAAGCCTGAAACCGAGCTGGCGTTACGTTGATCTATGTCCTATGCAAGGCATCCCTGATCGGGTAGAAACATAGTGACTGATAACGACATATGATTTACGCCAGCCAGGACAGGACACGATGACAGAACAGGTGATGGCCGCCATCGACGGCTCGCAGTTTTCCGAAGGGGTGTGCGACTCCGCGGCCTGGGCCAGCCTGGCGCTGGATGCGCCGCTGTGCTTCCTTCACGTGGTGGACAACCACCCCCAGACCGCCGAGACGGACCTCTCCGGCAATATCGGGCTCGGGGCCAGGGAGCACCTGCTCGAGGAGCTTTCCCACCTGGACGAGCAGCGCGCCAAGGTGGCCCAGGAGCAGGGCCGCCTGATGCTCAAGGCGGCCAGGGAGCGTGCCATCGAGGATGGCGTGAATGATCCCGCCACCCGGCAGCGCAACGGCACCCTGGTGGAGACCCTCGAGGAGCTGCAGGACGAGATTCGCCTGCTGGTGGTGGGCAAGCGGGGCGACGGCGCGCATCAGGCCAGCGACCACCTGGGCTCCAACCTCGAGCGGGTGGTGCGTACCCTGCACCGCCCGATCCTGATGGTCCCCGAGGCCTTCAGGACACCCGAGAAGGTGATGCTCGCCTTCGACGGCAGCAAGACCACCCGCAAGGGCGTGGAGATGCTGGCCAATAGCCCGCTGTTCGACGGCATACCGGTGCACGTGGTGATCGTCGGCGCCGAGACCGGCGATAATCGCTCCCAGCTCGACTGGGCGCTCAAGACGCTGCGCGACGCCGGCCACGAGGCCGAGGGTGCCATCCGTGCCGGCGAGGTGGAGGCGACGCTGCACGGCTACCAGGACGAGCATGGCATCGACCTGCTGGTGATGGGGGCCTACGGCCACTCGCGCATCCGCCACCTGCTGGTGGGCAGCACCACCACCTCCATGCTGCGCAAGGCCAAGGGCCCGGTGCTGCTGCTGCGCTGACCCCTTCCGGAACCAACGACTCGATGCCCCGGCGCTCCCATGGCCCGGGGCATCGTCGTTGGCGGGTCACGCCGGGTTCATCTCTTCCTGCCGGCTGGGTCAGGGCTGTGCCTTGAGCTCCCGCAGCACGCCCTGGGCCAGCCACCAGCCGATGATCAGCAGGCCCAGCATGCCGGTGAGGATGGCAGTGAAGGAGGCGCCGACGTCGATGGCGATGCCCAGTACCGCCGGGGCGATGCCGGTGGAAAAGACCATGGCAGCGCTGAGGGTGGCGCGCACCGTGCCGAGGTGCTTGGCGCCCCAGATGCGGATCAGCACGCTGGTGGCGATAGGTTCCTGGGCCCCCATGGCAAGACCGCCACCTACCATCACTGCCCAGATGCCGATGTCGCCGCCGACGGAGATGGCCAGCACGAGGGCCAGGGCATAGGGCAGCAGGTAGAGGCGCGCCAGGCGGATCGGCCCCAGCTTGTCCACCCAGCGGCCGCCCAGCAGGGCGCCGGGCATCTTGGCGATGCCCATGCCGGTGAGTGCCAGGGCGTAGACTCCCAGGCTCGAGCCCAGGTCCTCGGTCATCACCGCCTGGTAGATGAACAGGCCCGTCATGGTCACCGGCAGGATCATCAGCAGCGGCAGCAGTTTCCAGAAGCGCAGTTCGCGGAAAGGGCGTGGCCCCCCGCGTCGCTGCCCCTTGGTGGGGCGCTTGGCCGGGGCGCCGGGCCAGGGGCCCCGGACAAGCAGCGGCACCCAGAAGAGGGCCAGCACGGCCACGAACAGCCACCACAGTTCCTTCCAGCCCAGCCAGACCAGCAGCGCCGCCATCAGGGGAGGCATCAGCGTCTCGCCGAGCATGATGCCGAGGCTCGCCAGCCCCAGGGCGCGACCCCGCAGGGTGGTGAATTCTCGACCGGCGAGGGTATTGCCCAGGTGGGTCATCATGCCCTGGCCGCAGAAGCGCATCAGGCCCAGGCCCACCAGTCCCAGCCCCCACCAGGGCGCGGCGGTCAGCATCAGGATGCCGGCGAGCAGCGCAGCGATCACCATCAGGGCGAAACGCCGGGGCGCTATCCAGTCGATGCTGGGCCCCAGTCGCAGCACCGCAAATCCCGATACCAGGGTCACGGTGGCATAGGCCGTGCCGAACTGGCCCGCGGAGAGGCCGAGGTGGTCACTGATCGGTGCCTGGAAGAGGCCGATGAAGAAGCTCTGTCCCAGTGTGGAGGTGAACATCGCCAGCAGGGAGATGCTAATCAGGCCACGGTGGTCTTTCAGCAGGATCCGGTAGCTCATGGGCCCTCCCTGGCCGTAGGGGATGATGGGGGTGAACAATAGGTGGCATCATGTGCCCAACCGCCTATGATACCACCCGGCGAGGCACCAGGGTGCCTCGCCATGCCATCCCAGGAGAGCCTATGAACCATCCCGAACTGGATATGGAGACGGTGCGTCAGCGCCTGGAATCCCTGCGCCAGGAGCTCGAGGCGCAGAGCCGCTCCAGCAGCGATGCTCGCGATACCGTGGTCCTCGACCAGACGTCGGTGGGCCGCCTGTCGCGCATGGATGCCCTGCAGGGACAGGCCATGGCCAAGGCCGAGGAGCAGCGTCGCCAGCTGGCGCTGCGTCGCATCACCGGGGCTCTCTCGCGCATCGAGAGGGGTGAGTATGGCGAGTGCATCGAGTGCGGTGAATGGATCGGTGCCAGGCGCCTGGAAGGCGATCCCCTGGTGCTGAAGTGTATCGACTGCGCCGAATGACAAGGCGCTGACCCGACCGACGGAGAGACCACGATGAGCATCGAGCGACACGATACCAAGGCGCGCATGAGCCGCGCGGTGATCCACAATGGCATGGCCTGGCTGTGTGGCCAGGTGGCCGGCCCCGAGGCCCGCCATGGCGACATCACCGAGCAGACCGAGAGCATGCTCGAACGCCTCGATGGCCTGCTCGCCGAGATCGGCTCCGACCGCGAGCAGCTGCTCTCGGCGACCATCTACCTCAAGGATGGCCACGACTTCGCCGCCATGAACGCCGTCTGGGATGCCTGGGTGCCCCCCGGCCATGCACCGGCCCGCACCTGCGTCTGCGCGCCGATGCCCGCCGACGAGTTGAAGGTGGAGATCACCGTCACCGCCCTGGTGCCGAGCCGCTAGCCGGCAGGGCGCTGTAATGCCCCCTGCCAGCGCCTAGCGCTGGCAGGGGTCGTCGATGATGGCGGTCTCCCGTGGCCGCAGGCGTCGCGAGAGGGCGTCCACGGCGATGTTGAGGGCCGCGGTGACCAGCAGCAGGAAAAAGGCCACGTCGAACAGCAGGTACTCGAAGTTCGCGTCGATGTAGTAGCCCAGGGTGGCCACCCCCAGCATGCCCAGGATGGCCGTCTCGCGCAGGATCACCTCGGCACGGTAGTAGAGCAGCGCCAGCATGCCCGGATAGAGCCGCGGCAGCAGCTCGTAAGCCAGCCGGCCCGTGGCATTCACCCCCGGCATGCCGGGGGTGATGGCGTCCGCATGGCGTGCTACCAGGAAGGCGATCAGTGCGCCGTTGTGCAGTGCCAGCGCCAGCCAGGCGGGCAGCAGCGATGGCCCCAGCAGGAGCAGGAAGAAGAAGGCCAGCATCAGCTCGGGCGTCGAGCGCAGGAAGACCAGCAGGCCCCGCCCGGCCAGCCGGGTCGCCGGGTTGCCGAAGTGGCGACAGGCCAGCGGCCACAGCACCAGGGCCACCAGCAGGGCCCCCACGCTGCCCAGCAGGCCGAGCAGCAGGGTGTTACCGATGGCCGGGCCCAAGTCGGGGATACGGGCCAGCCACTCGATGAGGCCTCGCCAGTCGCCCTCGAGCAGCGCGGGGGGCCAGATGTCCTGGCTGACGAAGCGCCACAGCAGGCCGCCCTCCAGTGCCGGCCAGGGACCCAACAGGAAGGCACCGCCGAGCGCCAGCAGCGGCATCAGCCGCCGGTGGCCCCACCAGGGCAGGCTGGCGATCAGCAGGTAGAAGAGCCACAGCAGGGCCCCGGCCTCGTGGTAGCGCCCCTCGCGGAAGGCGGTCTCGAGCTGGAAGCCCAGGGTCGGCAGGCCGACGAAGCCCAGCAGCACGCTGGCGCGCAGCGCGCACTCGAAGCGATAGCGGGTGTAGGCGGCGAGCCGAGTCCAGGCCAGCGGCAGTTCGGCATAGACGAAGCGCGACAATCGCCCGACCCCCGGGGGCAGGGCGTCGCGCGGCGTGCCCGGTATCTGCTCGAGGATCTCCGCATAGACCTTGGCGAAGATGCCGGCATAGGGAATCGCCAGGGCCATCAGGGCCGTGGCGGCCGAGAGGCCGAACACCTGCAGGAAGAGCAGCGCCCAGAACAGTTCGTGGATCGCGCGCACGAAGGCGCAGCCGGCGCGCACCAGCCGTGAGCGGGCGAACAGCAGGGCGAGCGGGAAGCCCAGCACCATCCCGCCCAGCGTTCCCCACAGCGCCACGGCCACGGTCAGGCCGAGGGCCTCCAGTGGTGATTCCAGCGTCCCCCAGGCGGGCCAGGCTAGCCCCCGGGCCATGCGCCCGAGCTCCGCCCAGGGGTCGCGGGTCAGCACCGCCAGGTCGGCGAAGGGCACCAGCACTACCGCCAGCGCCACCAGGGTCAGGCTGTGGCGGGCCAGGCGCACGCCGGGGCTCTGGCCGGCCAGCCAGCCCGGCCGTGGCGCCTGGGTGCGAAGGTCGGTCGGGGTCATGGCCGGCCCCGGGAGAGGGCCTCGCCTGTCGAGCCATCGGCATCGGGGTAGAGGCCGTCCAGGTCCGCCAGGCTCAGCTCGCGGGCCGGAGCGTCGATCACCAGCCGGCCGTCACGCAGGCCCCACACCCGGTCAAAGTGGCTGAGGGCCAGCTCTCGCTGGTGGAGGGCGATCACCGAGGTAGTGTGGCGTTGGTCGATCAGTGCCAGCAGGCGCAATGCCTGGTGGGGATCGACGCTGGCCACCGGCTCGTCGCCGAGGAACAGTGCCCGCTGCTGATAGAGGGCCCGGGCGATGGCCACCCGCTGGCGCTGGCCCCCGGAGAGCTGGCCGACGGGGCGGCGCATCAGCCCGTCCAGGCCCAGGGCATCGCAGAGCTCGGCGACCTCGCACCAGGGGCCGGCCAGCGGGCGCATCAGGTTCCACAGGTTGGCCAGGGCCGAATGCTCGGCCAGCCGCCCCATGTAGACGTTGTGATAGACCGCGAGCTGGGGCACCAGGCCATGCTGCTGGGGGCACCAGGCGGCGCTGTCGCCCAGCTGCCGGCGCAGGGCGCCGAGCAGGGTGGACTTGCCGGCCCCGCTGGGTCCGAGCAGGGCGACCCGCTCGCCGCGCCGCAGGCCGAGGTGCAGGCCCGGCAGCACTACCTGGTCGCCATGGCCCAGGTCGACGCCGGTCAGCGAGACCAGGGTGTCGCGGGGCTCGCCCATCAGCGCAGCAGGCCGAGCTCTTCGGCGACGTCCTCGATGGGGGCGTAGAGGGCGTTGTCGGCGGGGATGAAACCCTCGCGGGGAAAGCTCGCCAGCAGCTCGGGGTCGTCCATCTCGAGCAGGGCCGCGCGGACCTGCTCGGTGAAGCCCTCGCCGAACTGCTCGTCGACGTCGCCGCGCAGGGTCCAGTTGTAGTCCGGGTAGGGCGGGGTGGCCCAGATCACCTCGACCTTGTCGGTATCCACCCGCCCGTCGGCCACCGCGGCCTCCCAGACGGTGTAGTTGACCGCGCCCAGGTCCCAGGTGCCGGCTTCCACCAAGGCGATGGTGCGCGAGTGGTCGCCGGAGTAACCGACCCGCGAGAACAGCTCCTCGGGCGCCTCGTCGAAGCGCTGGCGCAGGAAGTGCTCGGGCATCAGCCGCCCCGAGGTGGAGGTGCGCGAGCCGAAGGTCAGGCTCATGCCCTCGATGGCGTCGGGCAGTTCATCGGCGCGTTCGAGGCCGGTGGAGCGGTGGGCGATGAGGTAGCTCTGGAATTCGGCGTCCTCGCTGCCCTGGGCCAGGGCGACCGAGCCAGGCACCAGGCGGCGCGCCTGGACCCCGGAGAGGCCGCCGAACCAGGCCAGCTGGACCTGGTCGTTGCGAAAGGCGGTGACCGTGGCGCCATAGGACTTCACCGGGACGTACTCCACCTCCACCTCGAGGCGCTCCTCCAGGTAGTCCGCCACCTTGGAGAAGCGCTCGACCAGTCGCGACTGGTCCTCGTCGGGAATGGCGGTGAAGCGGAAGGTATCGGCGGCGACACCCTGGGCGAACAGGGCCAGGACAGTGGTGGAAGCAACAAGCCAGCGCATCTCGATCTCCGGAGGTGGGCGATAGGCCGGACATTGTTGTGGCTAGGCGCGGGCCTGGCAAGTCGGGGCGGTTCAGGGCTGGTCGTCGCGGCCGCCGGCGGGGTAGCGCGTCGGCTGCAGGCTGTCCTTGATCTTCTTGAGGTGAGGCAGGAAGTCCTCGCCGCGGCGCAGGGTCACCCCGGTGGCCAGCACATCGATCAGCGCCAGCTGGATCATCCGCGAGGTCATGGGCATGTAGTAATCGGTGTCCTCCGGCGTGGCGACCTCCAGGGTCTCGGTGCACTCGGCGGCCAGCGGCGAGTCGGGGGCGGTGATGCCGAGCACCACGGCGCCGTTCTCCCGTGCCAGCCGCGCGATATCCACCAGGTCCCGGGTCCGGCCGGTCCAGGAGAGCACCACCACCACATCGCCGGTGTGGCAGGCGGCCGCCACCATGCGCTGCATCAGCACGTCGATGTAGGCCGAGACCGGCATGTTGAAGCGGAAGAACTTGTGCAGTGCGTCCTGGGCGACCGCGCCGGACGCGCCCAGGCCGAAGAAGTGCAGCTGCCTGGCTTGGATCAGGTAGTCGACCACGCGTTCGATGCGCTCCGGGGTTACCTCGCGGCGTGCCTGGTCCAGGGCGGCGATGGTCGCCCCGAAGATCTTCTGGGTATAGTCGGCGGCGGAGTCGCCGGGCTCTACCGCCTGGCTGACATAGGGGGTCCCCCCGGCCAGGCTCTGGGCCAGCTTGATCTTGAAGTCCGGGTAGCCCTTGGCCTCGAAGCTGCGGCAGAAACGGTTGACCGTGGGTTCGCTGACCGAGGCCAGCTGGGCCAGGGTGGCGATGCTCATGCTGGTGGCCGAGGCCGGGTCGGCCAGGATGACGTCGGCCACCTTGCGTTCGGAACGGTTGAGCTCGTCGAGCTGCCGGCGGATGCGGTCGAGCAGATCGTGTCGGACCATGGGCACTGGAGTCTCCGTGACGACGGGGCGCCATCGGCGGCGCGGGGGGTGAAACAGGGGTGATGTAGTGATTTAACTACATTATGCTGGCTATGTTGAGGCCCGCAAAGGGTCTGCCGGTCAACTTCGCCAACGGGCGCTACTTTTGTTGTAAACTTACATAATCGGTTTGCAATGCTCGCCCTGCATGCGCTATTTTTTAGGTAAGTTAACCAGATGGGGCGGACATGACACAACGCAACCGAGCCCGCGAGGCCAAGCCCACCGATGCGGGCAGCACGGAAATCGACCTGGCGCTGTTCGGCGCCCTCGGCGACCTGGCCCAGCGCAAGCTCTACCCGGCGCTCTACCAGCTCGACCGCGAGGGCCTGCTGGACGCCAATACCCGCCTGCTGGGTCTGGCGCGCCAGGAGTACGACCTGGACGGTTTTCGAAAGCAGGTAGAGAAGGCGCTCAAGACCCACGTCAAGGCCGAGGAGCTCGAGCGTGAGGCGCTGGCCCGCTTCCTGGCCCGCCTGGACTTCCTGCAGCTCGACTTCACCCAGCCCGAAGGCTATGCCGGCATCCGCGAATGGCGCCAGCAGGGCCTGCTGCGCCCCATGGTGGTCTACCTCTCGGTGGGCGCCAAGATCTATGGCGATATCTGCCGCCACCTCGAGGCCAGCGGCAGCCTCGACGAGCAGAGCCGGGTGGTGGTGGAGAAGCCCATCGGCTTCGACCTCGACTCCTCCGCCGAGATCAACGATGCCATCGGCGCGGTCTTTCCCGAATCCCGGGTCTATCGCATCGACCACTACCTGGGCAAGGAGACGGTGCAGAACCTGATCGCGCTGCGCTTCGCCAACCCGCTGTTCGGCACCCAGTGGAACCAGAACAATATCTCCCACGTGGAGATCACCGTGGCCGAGAAGGTCGGCATCGAGGGGCGCTGGGGCTACTTCGACGAGGCCGGCCAACTGCGCGACATGGTGCAGAACCACCTGCTGCAGTTGGTCTGCCTGATCGCCATGGACCCGCCGGCCAACCTGGATGCCGACGCCATCCGCGACGAGAAGGTCAAGGTGCTCAAGGCGCTCAAGCCCTTCACCGACGACATGCTGGGGCGCGACGTGGTGCGTGGTCAGTACATGGCCGGTACCTCGGACGGCCAGGCCGTGCCGGGCTACCTCGAGGAGGAGGGGGCCAACACCGAGAGCCATACCGAGACCTTCGTGGCCATGAAGACCGGCGTGTCCAACTGGCGCTGGGCCGGGGTGCCCTTCTACCTGCGTACCGGCAAGCGCATGCCGGAGAAGCTCTCGCAGATCATCATCCACTTTCGCCAGCAGCCGCACTACATCTTCGATCCCGACCAGCGGGGGCTGGCGGCCAACAAGCTGGTGATCCGCCTGCAGCCGGAGGAGGGCATCGCGCTGGAAGTGCTGACCAAGGACAGCGGCCTGGACAAGGGCATGCGCCTGCGTCGCGGCCCGCTGCACCTGGACTTCAACAGCGCCTTCCCCAAGACCCGCATCCCGGATGCCTACGAGCGGCTGCTGCTCGAGGTCATGAAGGGCCAGCAGTACCTCTTCGTGCGCCGTGACGAGGTCGAGCATGCCTGGCAGTGGTGCGACAGCCTGGTCGCCGCCTGGGCCGACCGCGACGAGCCGCCCCGGCGCTACCCGGCCGGCTCCTGGGGGCCGGTGGCCTCCATCGCCATGATCACCCAGGATGGCCGCAGCTGGTATGAAGACTACTAAGGATCACCGGACGGCCCCGGGGGCCGGTCGCGACTCTCTCACGACCGCCATGATCACCCAGGACGGCCGCAGCTGGTACGAGGACTACTGAAATGAGCGACGAATCCCGCAAGCGCCTGGCCGCCCAGCTGGCCGAGGCCGTGGCCGAGGCCCTGAGGGTCGACCTGGCCCGTCAGGACCATGCCCTGCTGGTGGTCTCCGGCGGCTCCACGCCGGTGCCCTTCTTCGCGGCCCTGGCGGCCTGCGAGCTGCCCTGGGAGCGCGTCCAGGTGATCCTGGCCGACGAGCGCTGGGTGGCCGAGGATGGCGACGACAGCAATGCCCGCCTGGTGCGTGCCCACCTGCTGCAGGGGCCGGCCGCCGCCGCCACCTTCGTGCCGCTGACTACCGCCGACGCGACCCCGGAGCAGGGCGCCGAGGCAGTGGCCGAGCGGGTCGCCGGTCTGGCCTGGCCGGCCAGCGTGGTGATCCTCGGCATGGGCGGCGACGGCCATACCGCCTCGCTGTTCCCCGACAGTCGCGAACTCGACCTGGCGCTGGCCACCGACGCCCCGGCGGTGGCGGTGCGAACGCCGAGCCAGCCCCAGCCACGCATCACCCTGAGCGCCGACCGCCTGCATCAGGCCCACCGCCACGTGTTGCACATCACCGGCGACGACAAGCGCGCCGTGCTGGCCCGGGCGCTCTCCGGCGACGACGTTCGCGAACTGCCGATCCGCGCCTTCCTGGCCTGCCCGCTGGCCACCTACTGGGCCCCCTGAGCTTCTGGAGATCATCCCACCATGACCTTGCAACAGAGTATCGACAAGCAGCTGCCCTCGACCCGCACCACCGAACTGGACAGCATCTGCCTCAAGGCCGAGGTGATCCCGGTGCTGGCCATCCAGCGCATCGAGGATGCCGTGCCCCTGGCCCGCGCCCTCTTCGAGGGCGGCCTGACCGTGCTGGAGATCACCCTGCGTACCGACTGTGCCTTGGAGGCGATCCGGCGCATCAAGGAGGCGCTGCCCCAGGCCAGCATCGGCGTGGGCACCGTGCTGACCCCGGCGCAGTATCGCCAGGCCGAGGAGGTGGGGGCCGACTTCGTGGTGACCCCCGGCACCACCGAGGCACTCTACCGCTACGGCGTCACCAGCCCGGTGCCGATGCTGCCCGGGGTGGCGACCGTCTCGGAACTGATGACCGGCTGGCAGTACGGCTATCGCCGCTTCAAGTTCTTCCCGGCCGAGGCCAGCGGCGGCGTCAAGGCCCTCAAGGCCTTCGCCGGCCCGATCCCCGAGGCGCGCTTCTGCCCCACCGGCGGGATCGGCATCAACAACGCCGAGGACTACCTGGCGCTCAAGAGCGTGATGTGCGTGGGGGGCTCCTGGCTCACGCCGAAGTCCCTGATCGACGCCGAGGACTGGGATGCCATCCGCTCGCTGGCCCGCGAAGCGGCGGAGCGCTTCCACCACTGAGCCGGTTTCCTGCCTCGTTGACCCTGTGCTCTCTCGACAGCTGGTAGCTGTCCCTTGCCCCGGCTCCGCCGGGGCTTTTTTGGCTCAGGGCCTGGGGGCGCGCATGAAACGACCCCGGGCCGGCAAGGCCGGCCCGGGGTGCAGGAGGTGGAACGCAGGTGCTCAGCCGCGCAGGCGCGCCAGGTCGTCGCGATCCGGCAGGGCGGCATAGGCGCCCGGGCGCGTCACGGCGTGGGCGCCGCAGCGACTGGCGATCTCCACCGCGCGTCGCAGGAAGGCCGTGTCCCGGGTCCAGTCGCCGTCGAGGCCTTGCCCCGCGGTGAACTCGGCGAGTTCGGCCAGCAGGCCGCCGATGAAGGCGTCTCCGCCCGCCGTGGTATCCACCGCCTGCACCTTGGGCGGCATGATCCGCTCGTCCAGGCCGACCCCCTTCAGCATCACCTCGCCCGGACCGTCGGTGATCACCGCGACCTTGACGCCGGCGGCGAAGCGCTCGGCCAGCCAGCCCTCGCGGGGGTGGTCGGCGCGCAGGTCGTCGAGCTCGTCCGTCGAGAGCTTGAGCAGGTCGGCGGCGTCGAGCAGCCGGGTGACCAGGCTGATGTCGGCGGTTCCGCCGGCCCAGAGGTTGTGGCGCAGGTTGGCATCCACGCTCACCAGGCAGCCGGCGCGGCGGGCCATCTCGGCCATGGCCAGGGTGGTCTCGGCGATCTCCGGCTCGGTCAGGCTGTTGGAGCAGAAGTGCACGATGGCCGGCTCGGCGAAGACACCGGCGGGCAGGTGCTCCAGGCGATAGAGGAGATCCGCGGCCGGCGGGCGGTAGAAGTCGAAGGTGCGCTCACCCTGCGCATCGCGGGAGACGAAGGCGAGTGCCGTGCGTGCCTCGCGGGTGCGCACCACGCCGGAGGTATCCACGCCATGGGCGGCCAGCTCGTCGGCCAGGAAGTCGCCGAAGTGGTCCGCGCCGAGCATGCCTAGAAAACGGCTGGGCACGCCCAGGCGGGCGCAGGCCACGGCCACGTTGGCGGGTGCGCCGCCGGCATAGGGAGTGAAGGTCTCCGGGGCGTCCGCAGTCTTCTCCGGTGCGTCGCCTAGGCGGCTGGAAAGCAGGTCGACGAGGGCCTCGCCGAAACTGATCACGGGGGTCATGGGGTCGCTGTCTCCTCGCGGCTCAGGGTGGTGCCGAGCAGGTGCTGGGCGCCGGGGACCAGCCACACCGGGTCGAGCCGGGTGTTGGCCGACTCGACGCACAGGAAGTGGCGGGCGGCCTCGGTCGAGGTGTCCCCGGGGGGCGCGTCGCCGGGATGCCAGACCACCGCGGAATCGCTGCCCTGGCGGGCGATCCTCAGCCGGCGGGTGCCGTCGTCGAGACACAGCTCGGCATTGCTGCGGTAGATGCGGTCGAGTGCCCCGCGCACACCCAGCTCGCCCTGCTGGTCGCGCTCGGCGAAGTCGGCCAGTTTGTCCAGGTAGGTGGCGCCGGCCAGGCCCTCGACGCGGCAGGCGAAGGCATCGGCGACCGCCAGGTAGCTGTGCAGGGCCCCGGTGATCTTCACCGGTGTCTCTCCGACATGCTCGGTGATCAGCTCCACGTGCAGCCGTTGGCCGTTGGCCTGGATCACCGCGCGGGGGACCAGCTGGCCGTGCAGGCGCTCCTCGGGCGACAGGTGCAGCTCCACGCCCTCCTCGTGCTCGTCCACGGCGTCGAGGCGCCACTGGGCCTTGCGCGCCGGGCCATGCATGGGGCCGGAGCGGTCGGGCGACTCGTCGGCGGTGTTCTCGTCGGCGAACCAGGGCCAGCACAGCGGGATGCCGCCGCGGATCGCCCCGGGCAGGTCCTGGGGCGTGGGGGTCACCCACAGCCAGCCGCTGTCTTCTATCGAAGGGCTGAAATGAAGCACCTGGGCGCCCTGCAGCGAGACCGCCAGCTGCCCCCAGGCCTCGTTGGCCAGCCACACCTCGCGGCCGGCCCACTCGGCACGGCGCTGGCCGCGGGTCTCATCGACCAGCCGGGCAAGCGATTCGGGAATCATGCGTCCTCCTCCGTCGATGGTCTCGACCTCTTGCGTCGATTCATTCGACCTCTTCATTGTGCAGGGCCTCGGCGGCACCCAGCAGGCCCGTCCAGGGCGCGGTGACCACCTGGACCGGGATGGCCCCGGTGTAGGCGCTCATGCGGCCCTTGGCGGTGAAGGCCTCGAGGAAGCGGCTCTCAGGCAGCCACTCCAGCAACCGCGGGAGGATGCCGCCGCACAGGGCCACCCCGCCGCGGGCCCCCAGGGTCAGAGCGGCATCGCCGCAGACGTCGCCGAGGATCTTCAGGAATCGCAGCAGGGTATCACGGGCCACGCCGTCGCCGCTCGCCGCCGCCCGGGTGACCTCGGCGGGGCTTGCATGCTGCGGCGGGGCGCCCTTCAGCGAGCAGTGGGCCAGGTAGAGGTCGAGCAGCCCCTGGCCACAGAGGATGCGCTCCACCGAGACGCGGCCGTAGCGGTTGCGGAAGTGGCGCAGCAGGTTCTGTTCGCGTTCGTCGGTGGGCGCGAAGGTCACGTGGCCGCCCTCGGTTGGCAGCGGGATCCAGGCGTGGCGCCCGGGGAAGAGGCCGGCCACGCCCAACCCGGTGCCCGGACCGATCACCAGCCGCGCGGCGTGGGGAACCGCCTCGCCGCGCTGCACGTCCACCAGGTCGTCCTCGGCCACATGGGGCACGCCCAGCGCCTGGGCGGTGAAGTCGTTGATGGCCTTGAAGAGGCTGAGCCCGAGCGTCTGCCGGACTTCCTCCCGGGAGAAGGTCCAGTGGTTGTTGGTCATGCTTACCCGGTCGCCGCGGATCGGGCAGGCGAAGGCCAGACAGGCCTCGCGGGGGGCGTTTTCCCCCGTGGCGCCTACCCGGCCCAGGTAGTCGTGGACCGCCTCGACCAGGCCCAGGTAGTCGGCACAGGGCAGGCTCTGGATGTCGCGGGGCGCGAAGGTGTCCGGCGTCACCAGGGCGAAACGCGCATTGGTGCCGCCGATATCGCCGATCAGGGCGGGTCGTGTCATCGTCGTATGTCCCTACTGTCTGTCAGGACTGTTACAGAGGGGGGAATCGCTCGAAGCTGTTCCGGCGACAAGCCCCGAAGTGTCGGACCATCGAGGGGGCGCTGTGAACCCCTCCCTGGGCGCTACCGACGCCATCCATGGCGTAGGACCCCCTCTGCGGCTTGCCCCCGGCGCTTCTGGCGATGGCAGTGGCTCAGGCGTCCTCGTCGTGGATCTGGCCGGCCTGGCGGGCCAGGTCGTCGGCCTCGAAGCCGCCGAACACGCCGGCGCCTTCCTCGCCGCGCATGGCCAGGTGCCGGAAGCCGCCGAACAGCTCGCGGCCCAGGCCGACGTGGTAGTGATCGAGGTCACCGACGCGCTTCTCGCGCTCGGCCCATTCATGGGCGTCGATCTTGACCTCGAGGGTGCCGCTGTCGGCATCCAGGCGCACGATGTCGCCGTCGTGCAGCTTGGCGAGCGGTCCGCCGTCCAGCGCCTCGGGGCTGATGTGAATGGCCGCCGGCACCTTGCCGGAGGCGCCGGACATGCGTCCGTCGGTGACCAGTGCCACCTTGTAGCCCCGGTCCTGCAGCACGCCGAGGTAGGGGGTCAGCTTGTGCAGCTCCGGCATGCCGTTGGCCTTGGGGCCCTGGAAGCGCACCACGGCGATCACATCGCGGTCCAGGTCGCCGGCCTCGAAGGCTGCCTTAAGGTCGTTCTGGTCCTCGAAGATCTGGATCGGCGCCTCGACCACGCGGTGCTCGGGCTTGACCGCCGAGACCTTGATCACCCCGCGGCCCAGGTTGCCGTCGAGCACGGTGAGACCGCCGGTGGGGGCGAAGGGCTCGGCGACGCCGCGCAGCACGTCTTCGTCCAGGCTCTTCTCCGGCCCCTCGCGCCACGTAAGCTTGCCGTCCTCGAGGAAGGGCTCCTGGGTGTAGGCGGTCATATCGGTGCCGAATACCGTGGGGATATCGCCGTGGATCAGGCCGGCACCGAGCAGCTCCCGGAACAGGTAGCTCATGCCGCCGGCGGCCTGGAAGTGGTTGATGTCGGCCTGGCCGTTGGGATAGACCTGCATCAAGCTGGGGGTCACCGCGGAGAGGTCGGTGAAGTCCTCCCAGGTGATGGTCAGGCCGGCGGCGGCGGCCATGGCCACCAGGTGCAGGGTGTGGTTGGTCGAGCCGCCGGAGGCGAGCAGGCCGACGATGGCGTTGACGATGGCGCGCTCGTCGATCTGCTTGTAGAAGGGGCGATAGTCGCCGCCGGGCTCGGTGTTGCGGACCGCCTGCTCGGTGGCGTATCGCGTGAGTGCCTCGCGCATCTCGGTGCCGGGGTTGACGAACGACGTGCCCGGCAGGTGCAGGCCCATCATCTCCATCATCAGCTGGTTGGAGTTGGCAGTGCCGTAGAAGGTGCAGGTGCCGGGGCTATGGTAGGACTGCGACTCGGCCTCGAGCAGGTCTTCGCGGCTCGCCTTGCCCTCGGCGAACAGCTGGCGAATGCGTGCCTTCTCCTTGTTGGGCAGGCCGCTGGGCATCGGGCCCGCCGGCACGAACATCGCCGGCAGGTGGCCGAAGCGCGCCGCGGCGATGAACAGCCCCGGGACGATCTTGTCGCATACGCCGAGGTAGAGTGCGGCGTCGAACATGTTGTGGGAAAGGCCCACGGCGGTGGCCATGGCGATGACGTCGCGGGAAAACAGCGACAGCTCCATGCCGGGCTGGCCCTGGGTCACGCCGTCGCACATGGCCGGCACGCCGCCGGCGAACTGGGCGGTGGAGCCCATGGCACGGGCGGCGGCCTTGATGGTCTCTGGGAAGGTCTCCAGCGGCTGGTGGGCCGAGAGCATGTCGTTGTAGGCCGAGATGATGCCCAGGTTTGCCGAATTCATCAGCTTCAGCGAATTCTTGTCCGTCTCGCCGCAGGCGGCGAAACCGTGGGCCAGGTTGCCGCAGGAGAGTTCGCCCCGGTGCACGCCGCGCTTGTGCTGGTCGGCCATGCGGCTCTCGTACAGGGCGCGGCGCTCACTGGAGCGTTCGCGGATGCGGCGGGTGACGTCGGCGACGGTCGGGTTGAGGGCGGGAGTCGTGCTGGCCATGGATCACCTCGGAATCGAGTGTCGGTTGTATTGTAAACTTACCAATAAAGTGTCCGGATATGCCGCCATGCTACCCGCGTTCCGGCATTATTTGTAGTTTTATTACCGCCAATTTGGTTGCCGGGAGATCGCCTCACAGGCCCAGCAGGCGCAGCCACCAGCGTCGCCAGGGCGGGTCGAGCAGTCCCACGGCGTTGCGGCGTGCCTGCAGGAAGACGCTGCGCTGGTGGCTGAAGCGCAGGAAGCCGGTCTCGCCCTGGTAGGCCCCCATGCCGCTCTCGCCGATGCCGCCGAAGGGCAGGGCAGGCACCACGTAGTGCCACAGGGTGTCGTTGAAGACCACGCCGCCCGAGCGGGTCTGCTCCAGCAGGCGCCGGCGACGGGCCGGGTCGTCGGTGAAGGCGTAGAGCGCCAGGGGGCGCGGCCCCTCGGCGACCCGCGCCAGGGCGGCGTCGAAGTCGCGCACCCCGATCACCGGCAGCCAGGGGCCGAAGACCTCCTCTCGCATGATCGCCAGGTTCGCGGTGGGATCGACCACCAGGGTGGGCGGCAGCTTGGCGCCGCGGCTGAGTTCCAGCCGCTCGCCGAGCTCGATCACCCGGCAGCCGTGGTCGCGGGCCTCGTCGAGCATGCCCTCGAGCCGAAGACGCGCCGCGTCGCCGGGCACCGCCGAGTAGTCGTCGCTGGCGGTGCCCTGAGGATAGAACGCCTTGACCACCTCGCGGATTGCCTCGATGAAGGCCGGCAGGCGTGCCGCATCGATCAGCACATGGTCCGGGGCGATGCAGGTCCGGCCGGCGTTGAGCCACTTGCCGAAGGCGATGCGCCGGGCGGCATGGGTCAGGTCGGCATCCTCGGCGACGATGGCCGGGGCCTTGCCGCCGAGCTCCAGGGTGACCGGCGTCAGATGCTCGGCCGCGGCGCGTGCGACCTCGTGCCCTATCGCCGGGCTTCCGGTAAACAGCAGGTGGTCGAAGGGCAGGGCGGCGAAAGCCTTGCCGGTTTCGGCTTCGCCTTCGACCACGCACAGTTCTTCTGGCGCGAAATAGCGCTCGACCAGTCGGGCCAGCAGGGCGCTGGTGGTCGGGGTCTGCTCGCTGGGCTTGATCATCACCCGGTTGCCGGCGGCCAGGGCATCCACCGCCGGCATCAGTGCCAGGCTCCAGGGGTAGTTGGCGGGGGCGATGATGCCCACGACCCCCAGCGGCTGGCGGTGGATGCGCGCCCGGGCCGGCTGCAGCCGCCAGGGTACGGCTGTGCGGCGTGGCGCCATCCAGCGCTTCAGGTGACGCCGGGTGTGGCGGATGGCCATCAGCAGCGGGACGACCTCCGCCAGGCGCGTCTCGGCCTCGGCGCGGTGGCCGAAATCCTGGCGGATCGTCTGGCTGATCTCGTCGCGGTGGTGGCGGGTCATGCTCGCCAGGCGGGCGAGGCGGTCGCGACGGGTCGCCGCCGAGGGGAAGGGCTCGGCGGCGAAGGCGTGGCGTTGCTGGTCCAGGCGCGCCTGCAGGGCGCGGGCGTCGGTCATGCACGTCTCCGTGTGTCGATGAGGATGGAAGCGGACTCGGGCACTGGGCACAATGTAGGCCTTCTGCCAACGGCTTGTCAGCAGCTGGGGCCGTCGCGCAGGCGGCATGGCTCTGGGACGAGCCGTCGGGAGGCCTGCCCCGCTGCCCTTTGCCTTGGATAACTGCATTCGCCCAGGAGCCGCCATGTCCCCGCTTGTTCTTCACGAACTGCCCGCCATCGAGGCGGTGCCGGCCGCGGCCTGGAATGCGCTGGTCGGCGACGACCACCCCTTCCTGCGCCACGAGTTCCTGCATGCCCTGGAGGCCAGCGGGGCGGTGAGCCCCGCCACCGGCTGGGTGCCGCGCCACCTGACCCTCTGGCAGGGCGAGGCGCTGGTCGGCGTCATGCCGCACTACCACAAGCACCACTCCTTCGGCGAATACGTCTTCGACTGGGGCTGGGCCGAGGCCTGGGAGCGCGCCGGGGGCGACTACTACCCCAAGGGGCTCTCGGCGATTCCCTTCACCCCGGCGCCTGGGCCGCGCCTGGCTCTGGCGCCGCACCTCGACCCCCTGGCGGCCCGCCGGGTGCTGGCCGAGGCCTGGGAGGAGAGCGGGCTGTCGAGCTGGCACCTGCTGTTCGCCGAGCCGGCCGAGGTCGAGGCCTGGCAGGCGGCCTGCCCGTCATTGCTGGCACGCCAGGGCGTGCAGTTCCAGTGGCGCGATCGCGGCTACGGCGACTTCGAGGGCTTCCTGGCCGCCCTGACCGCGAAGCGGCGCAAGGCGATCCGCCGCGAGCGGCGCCTGGTCGCCGAGCAGGGCCTGACCCTGCATCGCCTGGAGGGCGAGGCCATCGACGCGGCGGCGATGGCGCACTTCTTTCGCTGCTACGAGATCACCTACCTGGAGCGCGGACGCCACGGCTACCTCGGCCTCGACTTCTTCGAGCGCCTGCGCCGCACCCTGCCCGAATCGCTGCTGCTGATCCAGGCCCGCCGCGACGGCGCCCCGGTGGCCGCCGCGCTCTGCCTGCAGGGCGCGCGCACCCTCTATGGGCGCTACTGGGGCAGCGAGATACTGGCCGACTGCCTGCACTTCGAGGCCTGTTACTACCAGGGAATCGAGCACTGCCTGGCGCGTGGCCTGACGCTCTTCGACCCCGGTACCCAGGGCGAGCACAAGCTCTCGCGGGGCTTCGCGCCGCGTCGGCTCACCTCGCTGCACCATATCGCCGACTCGCGCCTGCGCGACGCCGTGGCGCGCTTCTGCGCCGAGGAGCGGGCCCATGTCGAGGCTTACTGCCGGGCGGCGGAGGCGGCGCTGCCCTTCCGGGACGCCTGACGGGCGCGGCGCCGGTCCGGGCGTCGCCGTGTGGCGGCGAGGGCTTTGTCCCGAGGCCCTGCCGATAGACGACGAAACTGGCATAATGCCTGCCATCGGCAACCTCGTGACGGATTCCCTGCATGCTCAAGTGGCTGGCCATCGTGCTCATCATCCTGTTCGCGCTGCTGCAGTACCGGCTGTGGCTCGGCGAGGGCGGCATGCGCGAGCTCACCGAGGTGCGCCAGCGCGTGGCCGCCCTGGAGGAGGAGAATCAGCCGCTGCGCGACCGCAATGCCCGGCTGGCCGCCGAGGTGGTGGACCTCAAGACCGGCCTCGACGCCATCGAGGAGCGGGCACGCAGCGACATCGGCATGGTGCGCAGCGACGAGCAGTTCTTCTGGGTGCCAGGCGTGGCGGTGGAGACCACCGGCCTCGAGGTCAATGCCGGCCTGGTGGGCATGCCCGTGCCCGGGGCGGAGGCGAGCCAGTGAGCGGCCGCCTGTGGCTGGTGGTGCCTGCCGCGGGGCAGGGGCGACGCATGGGCGCCGACCGTCCCAAGCAGTACCTGCCGCTGGCCGGCCGGCCGGTGCTGGCCCGCACCCTGGCGCGGCTCCACGAGGCCTTCCCCGAGGCTCGGCTCTGCCTCTGCCTGGACGCCGACGATAGCCACTTCGACCCGGCCTGGGTGCCCTTCGCCGACTGGCGGCGCACGCCCGGCGGGGCCGAGCGGGTCGACTCGGTGGTCAACGCCCTGGCCGCCATCGCCGCGGATGCCGCAGACGACGACCTGGTGCTGGTCCATGACGTCGCCAGGCCCTGCGTCACCGTCGGCGACCTGGCGCGGCTGCTGGCGGCCATCGCCGACGACCCCGTGGGCGGGCTGCTGGCGGCCCCGGTGGCGGATACCATGAAACGCGACGACGGCGCCGGCCGGGTGCGGGCCACCGAGCCCCGCGAAGGCCTCTGGCACGCCTACACGCCCCAGGGCTTCCGCCACGGCCTGCTGCGCCGCGCCCTGAATGATGCGCTGGCGCGGGGCGACGCCGTGACCGACGAGGCCTCGGCGGTGGAGGCGGCAGGCCTCTCGCCGCGGCTGGTCAGCGGGCGTCGCGACAACCTCAAGATCACCCATCCCGAGGATCTGGCCCTGGCCGAACTGGTGCTGTCAGCCCAGGAACAGGCCGCCCGGGGTACCTCGATGACCCGCCCCGAGGCGACCGCGCGGGACGAAAGCAGCATGAAGGGAGTATGAAACGAGCATGATGCGAATCGGCCACGGCTTCGATGTCCACCGCTTCGGCGAGGGGGACCACCTGATGGTGGGTGGCGTCGCCATTCCCTTCGACCGCGGCTTCGTCGCCCACTCCGACGGCGACGTGCTGCTGCATGCGGTCTGCGACGCCCTGCTGGGGGCCTGCGCGCTGGGCGACATCGGCGGCCATTTCCCCGACACCGACCCGACCTGGGCCGGTGCCGACAGCCGTGCCCTGCTGCGCCACGTCGCCGGGCTGGTGGCCGAAGCCGGCTACCGGGTCGGCAACCTGGACGCTACCCTGATCGCCCAGGCGCCGAAGATGGCGCCGCATATCGGTGCCATGGCCGGGCATATCGCCGAGGACCTCGGCATTTCCCGGAACGCGGTCAACGTCAAGGCCACTACCACCGAACGGCTCGGCTTCACCGGCCGCGGCGAGGGGATCGCCGCCGAGGCGGTGGCGCTGCTGGTACGGCACGACCCGGAGGCGGCCGGTGAGTGAGCTCGCATCACCCGGCGTCGAGGATGCCATCGACTGGCCGCCGGCCTGGCCGCGGGTGCTGGAGGGCGAACTCGGCGCGCCGCTGCCGGGTGTCTATCGCGCCGCCGCCGAGGATTTCCGCGTCGAGGAGGTCCTCGACTTTGCCCCGGAAGGGGAGGGCGAGCACCTCTGGCTGTTCATCGAGAAGCGCGACCTGACCACCGCCATGGTGGCCCGTGACCTGGCCCGGCTCTGCGAGGTCTCGCCGCGGGAGGTCGGCTATGCGGGGATGAAGGACCGGGTCGCCGTGACCCGCCAGTGGCTCTCCGTGCAGCTGCCCGGCTGCGAGGCTCCCGAGGGGCTCGCGGCGCGACTCGCCGAGCGGGGCATCCGGGTGCTCGACCAGGCCCGCCATCCGCGCAAGCTCAAGCGCGGCGTGCACCGCGCCAATCGCTTCCGCCTGCGGATCACCGGGGCGGCCGTGGCCGACCCGGCGCTCGAGGCGCGCTGGCAGCACCTCTGCGACACGGGGGTCGCCAACTATGTCGGCCCCCAGCGCTTCGGCGCGGACGGGCGCAACCTGCAGCGTGCCCGGGCCGTGCTGGCCCGCGGCTGGCGCAAGCGCGACGACCGCGACGGCATGCTGCTCTCGGCGGCCCGCAGCTTCCTGTTCAACGAGCTGCTGGCCGCCCGGGTCCGCGACCAGAGCTGGGCCACACCGCTGCCCGGCGAGGTGGTGATGCTCGACGGCAGCGCCAGCCAGTTCGGCGTCGCGCCCGATGATGCCACTCAGCTCGCCGAGCTTGGCGAGCGGGCCCGGCGACTCGACCTGCATCCCGCCGGGCTGCTGTGGGGCGTCGGCGACTCGCGTGCCGCCGGCGAGGCCCGGGCCCATGAGGCCGCCCTGGTCGCGCGCTACCCGGGCCTGTGCGGCGGGCTCGAGCGCGCCGGTGTGCGCCTGGCCCGCCGGGCACTGCGGCTGCGCCTGGGCGAGCCGTGGCTGACGCGCGGCAGCGGCGAGCTCTGGCTGGCCTTCAGCCTGCCGCGGGGGGCCTTCGCCACCGCCGTGCTGCGCGAACTGATCTCTCATCCCTCTCTTGGGGCCCCATCCTCCGACAGGAGCCTGTGATGCGTCGACTGCTGCTCTCCAATGACGACGGGGTGCATGCCCCGGGGCTGCGCGCCCTCCATGATGCCCTGCTGCCCCATGCGCGGCTGCGTGTCGTCGCGCCGGACCGCGACAAGAGCGGGGCCAGCAACTCCCTCACGCTGAGCCGGCCGCTGGCGCTCGCCTCGCTCGACAACGGCTTCTACAGCGTCGACGGCACCCCCGCGGACTGCGTCTACCTGGGGGTCAACGGCGTCTGGGACGAACGGCCCGACCTGGTGATCTCGGGCATCAATCACGGTGGCAACCTCGGCGACGACGTGCTCTACTCCGGCACCGTGGCCGCCGCCATGGAGGGGCGCAACCTGGGCATGGCGGCCATCGCCATGTCGCTGGTGGGCTCGCGCCACTTCGAGACCGCCGGGCGGGTGGCGGCGAGCCTGGTCGGGGCGGCCGAGCAGCTCTCGCTGCCGCCGCGCAGCCTGCTCAACGTCAACGTGCCGGACCTGCCGTGGAGCGAGATCCAGGGCTTTCGGGTCACCCGGCTGGGCTATCGCGGCCCGGCGGCCCGCCCCCTGGAGGTCCGCGATCCGCGAGGCCGGCTGCGCTACTGGATCGCCGCCGTGGGCGAGAACGCCGACGACGGGCCGGACACCGACTTCGCCGCCATCGAGGCGGGTCATGTTTCCATCACGCCGCTGCAGACCGACCTGACCCGGCATGCAGCGCGCGACGACGTGCAGGACTGGCTGGATGCACTCACCTGATCTGCTGCGCGGTGTCGGCATGACATCGCAGCGAACCCGGGACCGCATGGTCGGCCGCCTGGCCGGCCAGGGGATCCGTGACCCACGGGTGCTGGAGGTGATGGCCCGGGAACCGCGCCATCTCTTCCTCGACGAGGCCCTGGCACATCGTGCCTACGAGGACACTTCGCTGCCCATCGGCCATGGCCAGACCCTCTCCCAGCCGTGGATGGTGGCGCGCATGACCGAGTTGGTGATCCAGGAGGCGCCGTCCCGGGTGCTGGAGGTGGGCACCGGCTCCGGCTACCAGACCCTGGTGCTGTCGCGCCTGGTGAAGGAACTCTGGTCGGTGGAGCGAATCAATGCCCTGCATCGTCGTGCCGGTGGCCGCCTGCGCCTGCTCAAGGTCCGCAACACCCGGCTGCGCCTCGCCGACGGGGGGCATGGCTGGCCGGAGGAGGCGCCCTTCGATGCCATCCTGCTGACCGCCTGTGCCAGCGAGCTGCCTGCGCCGCTGCTCGCCCAGCTCGGCGAAGGGGGGGTGCTGATCACGCCGCTGGCCGAGCCGGATGGCCGGCAATGGCTGACCCGTGTGCGCCGCAGCGGTGAGGGCTTCGAGACACAGCGGCTGGAGGCGGTGCGCTTCGTGCCGCTGCTGGAAGGCGTCATTCGTTGAGAGGCGTCATTTGTTGAAAGGAGTCCGCTGTTGAAGCGTCATCTCGGTATCTTTCTCAGGGGCGCCGGCATGGGGGCCGCCGACGCGGTGCCCGGCGTCTCCGGCGGCACCATCGCCTTCGTCACCGGCATCTACGAGGAGCTGATCCACAGCATCAAGCAGTTCGGTCCCAGCGCCTTCTTCGCCTGGCGTCGCGGTGGCCTTCCGCTGCTGGTGGCGCACCTCAACCTGGCCTTCGTGCTGCCGCTGCTGGCCGGCATCGCTATCAGCCTGGTCAGCGTGGCCCATCTCGTCGTCTGGCTGATGGACGATTTCCCCCAGCTGCTCAACGGCTTCTTCTTCGGCCTGGTGGCCGCCTCGGCCGTGGTCGTCAGCCGCCATCCGGCCGACTGGAAGTGGTGGCACCTGCTGCCGCTCGCCGGTGGCCTGCTGCTCGCCCACGGGCTGCCGTCGCTGATGCCGCTGGTCACCCAGCTCGGCAGTCCCGATCTGGTGCTGGTGGTGGGCGGGGCCATCGCCATCAGTGCCCTGCTGCTGCCCGGCGTGTCGGGCAGCTTCCTGCTGCTGACCATGGGCCTCTACGGCACGGTGATGCAGGGCATCCGCAGCTTCGACCTGGGGTTGATCGGGCTGTTCGGGGCGGGTTGCCTGATCGGGCTGTTCGGCTTCTCGCGGCTGCTCTCCTGGCTGCTGCGCCACCACCATACCGCGACCCTGCAGCTGCTGGTCGGCTTCATCATCGGCTCGCTGCCGGTACTCTGGCCGTGGCGCGAGCTGGTACGCTACCAGCTGGGTTCCGAGGGCCAGATGATCCCCCTCGACTACCGCTACCTGACCCCGGCCGACTTCGCCGAGTTGACCGGTGACCCTGCCCGGCTGCCGGCGGTGGTGGCCCTGATGCTGGCCGGTGCGGCCCTGGTGCTGCTGATCAGCCGGGCCAATCGGCCGGCGACATCCGGTTCTCGACAAGGTGCTGACAAGGAGGAAGGCTCCGATGCATAAGGTATTTCTGATTTCTGGCCTGGCCCTGGCGCTGGCCGGCTGTGCCGCCCAGCAGGGCGACAGCGGGCCGGTCCAGGTCCGCGACCTGTCGGCCAGCCGGGCGGGTGAGACCCCCGCCGAATACACCGTGGAAGCGGGCGACACGCTCTACGGCATCGCCTGGCGCCATGACATGGACTACCGCGACCTGGCCCGCCTCAATCGCATCGGTCCCCCCTACCGCATCGAGCCCGGTCAGCGGCTGGTGCTGGGCGGCGAGGGGCGCGCCACCGCGGCTTCCGGTCAGGATGGCGCGGAGGACGCGTCCGGCGGCCGTGGGGTGGTGGCCACCGGTCTCGGCGGCGAGGCCTCCGGGAGCGACGAGGAGCTCGACTGGCTGATGCCCGACGAGAGTGCCATCGAGCGCAACCGGCGCCTCTCGACCGAGCGCCAGGACGCGGGCGACGCGCCCGAGGGGCCCAGCCAGGTGGCCATGGAGAGCGCCGATGCCGTCTCGGGCGCCGACCAGGGGCCGGGCCCGGTCTACAGCTACGACAGCCCGGGAGCGGACGGCAGCCTGAGCGAGCGCGACCTGGCCGAACGGCGGGAGCTGGCCTCGCGCGCGGAGGCAGAGAACACGGAGTCGGAGAACGCCGAGCAGCAGCAGGCCGCCGGTGCGGCGGCACAGGGTAGCCCCGAGCCCAGCGATGCGGCGGCCGAGGACGAGGCGGCCCAGGTCGCCCGGGCGTCCACGCAAGAGGACGAGGCGGGCGCCGATGCCGGGACCTCGGTCGCCGGTGAGCCGGCCACCGAACAGCGCGCCGGGCGCAGCTATACCCCGGTGGATGAGGTGCCCTGGCGGTGGCCGGTCGAGGGTGACGTGGTCGGCCAGTTCGGCGAGGGCGGAACCATCACCGCCGGCATTGATATCGCCGGTCAAAAGGGGCAACCTGTCAAGGCAGCCGGCCCGGGAATCGTGGTCTATGCGGGCAGCGGCGTCAGGGGCTACGGCAACCTGATCCTGCTCAAGCACAATGACCAGTTCCTGAGTGCCTATGCCCACAACGACACCCTGAACGTCAAGGAGAACGATGTGGTCGAGGCCGGTGAGGTCATCGCCACCATGGGTGACAGCGATGCCGAGGACGTCAGGCTGCATTTCGAGGTGCGCAAGGATGGCCAGCCTCAGGATCCCCTCGAGTTCCTGCCTGCCCGCTGATCCGACGGTCGGCTCGCACCGGATCCATGACGGGGGTGCCGTACAATAATAAATTCGCGCGTCGATCGTCCGGCCATGGACCCACGACGCCCGGTCGCAACCATGGGGTAGCAATCGATGAGCATGCTTGAACGGGACCTTCAGGATGTGAATCTGGTCTCCGCCGACGAGGCGGACGAGGACGCTGTAGAGAGCGAGGATGAGCTGGAACGGGAGGAGATCGAAGACGAGGAGACGGTGGCCGGCGACGAGGAGGCCTTCGAGAAGGCGCTGAGCCGTGAGGATCGCCACCACCGTCACAGCCTCGATGCCACCCAGATCTACCTCAACGAGATCGGCTTCTCGCCGCTGCTGACGCCGGAGGAAGAGGTCTATTTTGGCCGCCTGGCGCGCAAGGGTGATCCGCTGGGTCGTTCGCGGATGATCGAGTCGAACCTGCGCCTGGTGGTGAAGATCGCCCGGCGCTATCTCAACCGTGGCCTCACCCTGCTCGACCTGATCGAGGAGGGTAACCTGGGCCTGATCCGCGCGGTGGAGAAGTTCGACCCCGAGCGCGGCTTCCGTTTCTCTACCTATGCCACCTGGTGGATCCGCCAGACCATCGAGCGGGCGCTGATGAACCAGACCCGCACCATCCGGCTGCCGATCCATGTGGTCAAGGAACTCAACATCTACCTGCGGGCGGGCCGCGAGTTGACCCAGAAGCTCGACCACGAGGCCACGGCCGAGGAGGTCGCCGACTACCTCGACAAGCCGGTGGAGACCGTCAAGAAGATGATGGGCCTCAACGAGCGGGTCTCCTCCGTCGACTACCCGATGGGCAGCGAGAGCGACAAGCCGCTGATCGAGACCCTGGCCGACGACAATGACCAGGGCCCGGAATCTACCCTGGTGGATGGCGACGTGCGCCAGCACGTCGACGAGTGGCTAGCCGAGCTCACCGAGAAGCAGATGGAGGTGGTGGTACGCCGCTTCGGCCTGCGCGGCCACGAGGCCGCGACCCTCGAGCAGGTCGGCGAGGAGATCGGCCTGACGCGCGAACGGGTCCGCCAGATCCAGGTGGAGGCGCTCAAGAAGCTGCGCCGCATGCTCGACAAGCAGGGCCTCTCGCTGGATGCCATCTTCGAGTGATGTCACGTGCCGGAGACCTGCTCCGGCACCGGCACGCCACAACCACCTGACGGGTGGATGATACATCCGTCCGGTGTTTCCTTTTCCCTCTATCCTGCCGTCTGCGCTCCTGCCAGTGTCTTGTGCCGTGAAATGTCCTGCTCTTTGGTGGATAATCGTGGCGTTTCCCATCGACGCTCCAGGACCCCGACCATGGCCCGGCCGCTGATCGCCGATATCGACCTCGACGCCCTGCGTCACAACTATCGCCTGGCCCGTGACCAGGCCCCCCACAGCCGCGCCGTCGCGGTGATCAAGGCCGATGCCTACGGCCATGGCGCCGTGGCCTGTGCCCGGGCACTCGAGGAGCTGGCGCCGGCCTTTGCCGTGGCCTGCCTCGAGGAAGCCGAGGCCCTGCGCGAAGGGGGCATCACGGCGCCCATCGTGCTGCTCGAGGGCATCTTCGAGGCCGCCGAGCTCGAGCGGGTCGAGGCGCTGGGGCTGTGGATCGCGGTGCACGCCGACTGGCAGCTGGAGGCGCTGCTCGCCTATCGTCCCGCGCGCCCTATCCCGGTGTGGGTCAAGGTGGATTCGGGCATGCACCGGCTGG
Source organism: Halomonas gemina (assembly GCF_023554995.1). Taxonomy (GTDB): domain Bacteria; phylum Pseudomonadota; class Gammaproteobacteria; order Pseudomonadales; family Halomonadaceae; genus Halomonas; species Halomonas gemina. Next base: position 240,695 of record NZ_JAMJPK010000003.1, on the reverse strand, counting down.
GCTTCCCACCGGAGCAGGCCGAGGCGGTCTGGGCGCGCCTCGCCGCGGTGCCCGACCAGGCCTGCGACCTGCACCTGATGAGCCACTTCGCCACCGCCGATGCCCTGGAGCCCGGCTACTTCCGGCGCCAGCTCGAGCTGCTCGACGACCTGGCCATTCGGCTCGAGGCCCCCACCTGCCTCGCCAACTCGCCCGCCACCCTGGCCTGGCCCGAGGCGCATGGCGCCTGGAACCGCCCGGGGGTGATGCTCTACGGCAGCGACCCGCTGGAGGCCTCCAACGAGGCGAGCCGTCGCCTGGCGCCGGTGATGACCCTGCGCTCCGCGATCATCGCCGTGCGCGAACTCGCCACGGGCGAGCCGGTGGGTTATGCCGGGCGCTGGAAGGCGCCACGCCCCTCGCGGATCGGCGTGGTCGCCTGTGGCTACGGTGACGGCTATGACCGGCATGCCGCCGACGGCACCCCGGTGCTGGTCGACGGGCAACGCACGGCCATCGCCGGCAAGGTCTCGATGGACATGCTGACGGTGGACCTCACCGACCTTCCCGAGGCCGACATCGGCAGCGAGGTGGTGCTCTGGGGGCGGGCCGCGAACGGCGCGCTGCTGTCGGTGGACGAGGTGGCCCGCCATTGCGACACCATCAGCTACACGCTGCTCACCGGGGTGCTGCCGAGGGTGCCCAGGCGCTATCATGGGTAGATCCTATGTTCATCCACGCCATTGGGCCCATCCGCGCTACTGGCCCACCTGGCTGGCCATCGGCGCCATGCATGTGGTGGCCTGGCTGCCCTGGCGGCTGAAGCTGTGGGTCGGCCGGGCGATCGGTCTGGCCGCCTGGCGCTTCGCCAGACGTCGTCGCCATATCACCGAGACCAATATCCGCCTCTGCTTCCCCGAACTCGACGAGGCGCAGCAACGCCGGCGGGTCAGGGAGACCTTCGTCGCCAACGGCATCGGCATCGTCGAGACGGCCACCGGCTGGTGCCGCGATCCCGAGCACCTGCGCCATCGCGTCACCTTCCTGGGCCAGGAGCACCGGGCCCGCTTGCAGGCCGAGGGGAGGGGGGCGCTGATCCTCGGGGTGCACTTCTCGACCCTGGACCTGGGGGCCGCGCTGCATGCGCTCTTCTTCCGCGCCGACGCCGTGCAGCGCCCCCACGACAACCCGCTCTTCGACCGCTTCATGGGGCGCGCCCGGGCCCCCTACTTCGATGCGATCCTCGATCGTCACGACCTGCGCGGCGTGGTGCGGCGCATCAAGGCCGGCCACGCGGTCTGGTACTCCCCGGACCAGGACTTCGGCCGCGATGCCAGCGTCTTCGCCCCCTTCTTTGACATCCCGGCGGCCACGGTGCGGATGACCTCGCGCATCGCGCGCATGACCGGGGCCCCGGTGATCCCGCTGATCTTTCACCGCAACCCCGATGACCGCACCTATACCCTCGAGTATCTCCCCCCGCTGGAGAACTTCCCCAGCGGCGACGAGCTGGCCGATGCCACCCGCATCAATGCGGTGATCGAGGCGGCAATACGCCGTCATCCGGAGCAGTACCTCTGGCTGCACCGGCGCTTCAAGACCCGACCGCCGGGAGAGCCGAAGCTCTACTGACGCCGGCCGGCGGCGATCAGGCCTCCTGTCGGTCGGGCAGGGCGGCCGGGAGCCTGAGCCGATGGAGGCCGTCGTCCAGGCGCGCCGAGACGAAGCGCCGGTCCAGCGGATGGCTCGCCTCCCGGGACAGCGTCTCCACCACCCGGTCGGCATGGGCCTGGAGGGTCTCGAGATCCTCCTGCTCGGCGAACAGCGATAGGGTCTTCAGTGCCTTGAGCACCCCGAGGCCGATGCTCAGATCCTCTTTGCCATAGCGCAGGATGGGCTGGAAGAGCCGGTAGAGCAGGCTCTCGAAGTCCTCTACCTGCCAGGTCACCCGGCAGGTTCCCTCCTGGTCGAAGAGCGCATCGCAGGGCCGCCACTCGAGGCGCCGGCGCAGCAGGTCGGTCAGGCGGTGCAGGCACAGCCGGGCGGTGCCGGGGTCGTTGATGCCCGGCGAGAGCGCCTTCAGGGCGACCTCCATCAGCTGGGTCATGCCGAACACGTGGTGCTCGGTGATCGACTCCCCCTCCACGTAGGTCAGGGTGGCCCGGACCTCGTCGCACCAGCTCGCCTCGGGGGCCGCCGCGGCCTCCAGCGAGAGGATCGGCAGCCCCTCCACCACGTAGTCGCCGAAGCGGAAGTGAAGGTGCACGACGCCGTCGACGCGGCGCGCCAGCTTGGCCAGGGCGGAGAGGTCGGCATTCTGCAGGTAGCCGGCGCGGTGGGCATGGATGGCATGCTGGCGGCCGGATGACCGGGCGACGGCCAGGATGCGCCACTCCTTGCCTTGCTGGCGGGACTGCAGCGCCTGCAGGGAGGCGAGCGTGGACTGGTGCAGGTCGGCGGCCACGGCATCGACCTGGATCGACTGCGAGGCGTTGTGAATGAAGTAGACGAACAGCGCCAGGCAGTGGATCACCATGGCGCAGGCCAGGTAGATCGCCAGCGACCGCCAGGTCGCCTGGCCCTCGGCGACGTCCGGGACCATCAGCAGCATCAGGATGAAGAGGATGGTGCCCAGGTAATGGCCCAGCACCCACTGGTGGGGGCGCTCGGAGATCAGGCCGAACACCAGCTTGTGGGAAAACTGCCCGCCGGCCTGGGAGAGCACCGACATCACCATGGAGAAGCTGAAGACCATCAGCGAGATCATGCCGCCGAGCAGTGCGGCGAGCAGTGCACCGGTCTTCTCCGGCGCCTCCAGGCCCAGCAGCGTGAGCAGGGTCGGCAGCCGGTCGTCGGAGATCGGCAGCAGCAGGGCGATGAGGCTCAGCAGGGCATAGGCCATCGCCAGCAGGGAGGGCAGGTAGGCGATGCTCTGCCGGTAGGCCTTGAGCAGGTGGACGGGCCAGGACAGCAGGACGCTCATGGGCGACTCCTCGCGGGAAGAGTCCCCCTTATGGCGCGTCTGGTCGTCGGGGGCAACCCCACCCTGTACCCAGGCGCAGTAAGCGCTGAGCCGTAAGCCATAGGAAAACCCCACGACCGCGAGGTCAGTGGGGTTTATTAGGCGTTATCCATGCAGCCATGGATTCAGCGTTTCCTCAGGCGTCGATGCGCTTGTATTTCATGCGGTGCGGCGTGTCGTCACCGACGCGCTTCTTGTGGTCCGCCTCGTAGTCGGTGTAGTTGCCCTCGAAGAATTCCACCTGCGACTCGCCCTCGAAGGCGAGAATATGCGTGGCGATGCGGTCGAGGAACCAGCGGTCGTGGGAGATCACCAGGGCGCAGCCGGGGAAGGCCAGCAGGGCCTCCTCGAGGGCGCGCAGGGTCTCGATGTCCAGATCGTTGGAGGGCTCGTCGAGCAGCAGCACGTTGGCGCCCTGCTTCAGGGTCTGGGCCAGCTGCAGGCGACCGCGCTCGCCGCCGGAGAGCTCGCTAAGGCGCTTCTGCTGGTCGTTGCCCTTGAAGTTGAAGCGCCCCACGTAGGCCCGCGAGGAGACCTCGTAGCCGTTGATGTTGAGGATGTCCTGGCCGTCGGAGACCGCCTCCCACACCGTCTGCTTGTCATCCAGGGCATCGCGCAGCTGCTCGACATAGGCGATGTCGACGGTGTCGCCGAGCACCACCTCGCCGCGGTCGGGCTGCTCCTGACCGGTGATCAGCTTGAACAGCGTCGACTTGCCGGCGCCGTTGCCGCCGACGATGCCGACGATGGCGCCCTTGGGCACGCTGAAGGTCAGGTCCTCGTAGAGCAGCTGGCCGTCGAAGGCCTTGGCCACGTCGTGGAACTCGATGACCTTGTCGCCCAGGCGGGGGCCGGGCGGTATGTAGATCTCGTTGGTCTCGTTACGCTTCTGGAAGTCGCCGGACTGCATCTCCTCGAAGCGATTGAGGCGCGCCTTGCTCTTGGCCTGGCGGCCCTTGGCGTTGCTGCGCACCCACTCCAGCTCGTGCTTGATGGCCTTGTTCTTCGAGGCCTCCTGCTTGGCCTCCTGCTCGAGGCGCTTCTCCTTGGCCTCCAGCCAGCCCGAGTAGTTGCCCTCGAAGGGGATGCCCTGGCCGCGGTCCAGCTCGAGGATCCAACCGGCCACGTTGTCGAGGAAGTAGCGGTCGTGGGTGATCGCCACCACGGTGCCGCTATAGTCGTGCAGGAAGCGCTCCAGCCAGGCCACTGACTCGGCGTCCAGGTGGTTGGTGGGCTCGTCGAGCAGCAGCATGTCGGGGCTGGAGAGCAGCAGGCGGCACAGCGCCACGCGGCGCCGCTCGCCGCCGGAGAGGTGGCCGACCCGGGCCTCCCAGGGCGGCAGGCGCAGGGCCTCGGCGGCCACCTCGAGCTTGCGGTCCAGGTTGTGAGCGTCGGAGGCCTCGATGATGTTCTCCAGGCGCGCCTGCTCGCTGGCCAGGGCATCGAAGTCGGCATCGGGCTCGGCATAGGCGGCGTAGACGGCGTCGAGCTTCTCCTGTGCCTCCTTGATCTCGCCCAGCGCCTCTTCCACGGTCTCGCGGACGTTCTTGTCATCGTCGAGCGCCGGCTCCTGGGGGAGGTAGCCGACGTTGATGCCCGGCATCGGGCGGGCCTCGCCCTCGAACTCGGTGTCGACGCCGGCCATGATGCGCAGCAGGGTCGACTTGCCGGCGCCGTTGAGGCCCAGCACGCCGATCTTGGCGCCGGGGAAGAAGGAGAGCGAGATATCCTTGAGGATCTGCTTCTTGGGGGGCACGACCTTGCCCACCCGGTTCATGGTGTAGACGTATTGCGCCATTTAAAGCCACTTCGTTGGGGGATGTCAGTGGCCACGATGATAGAGCCCGGGGACGCCAAAGGCCAGCATCCCCGGGTGATGGGGCAGGGGCTACTCTTCCTCTTCCTCGAGGGCCCAGTCGTCTTCGATGGCGCGGCGCAGGCGGCGCTCCTCGATGAGTGCCTCCACGCGTCGGCGGGCCCTCAGGGTATCGGCACGACTGCTGGGGCGGACACGAACGTAGTCGTCGTTGACCGCTTCCAGGTAGTCCTGAGCGTCGTCGGTGGTGTCGAGAAGGGGTTCATGGCTCATGCGACGTCCTCCCATGGCCCGGGGCCGAACGCGATGGTGTCCGGCGGATCATTTGATCGCTTCCCGTCCCGGGTGCGGAACCTGAAGCGCCAGCAGGCAACGGCCGTTGCCTGCTGGCTATATAGCGTCAAGGAAGGATGGACACAAGCCCTCCCCGGGGCTTTTTTCGCCGCCGTGTCGCGTCGTCTCAGCTCAGGCCGTGTTCGACCTTGAGCCGCTCGAGCTCCAGCTGGGCCTCGACGCGCTCGGTGACATCCTTCTGCACCCCGATGTAGTAGGTGAGGTGATCGTCCTCGTCGTACATGGGAGTGATGGAGAGCTCGTTGTAGAAGAGGGTGCCGTCCTTGCGGTAGTTGCGCAGCACCTCGCGGCAGGGGCGGCCCGCCTTCAGGGCCTTGCGGATGGCATCGAGTCCCGGCTGGTCGCGGTCCTCGTTCTGCAGGAAACGGCAGTCCTGGTAGAGGATCTCGTCGGCACTGTAGCCGGTGAGGCGCTCGAAACCCCGGTTGACGTAGATCAGGATGTTCTCGTCGCCCTCCTGCTCGGCGACCACGATGCCGTCCTCGGAGGCATCGATGATGCGTTCCAGCAGTTCCGGGCTGATCAAGGGGGATCGTTTCATGCAGAGGCTTCCTGTCGCGGTGCCCTTGGCGCATCGCGTGGCGGCAAGGAGCGGGATATTGCCCTCATCATGGCCAGCCGACGTCGGGATTTCAACGCGCCGGCTCGCCGACGACTCATTCTACCTCGGGCAGGCGCCAGGCACTTGCGGCCGCGCCGAGGCCCATCAGCGCCAGGCACGCCAGTAGCCCGGCGCTGCCGAGCCACTGGGCGAGAAGGCCGACGAGCCCGCCCACGAGCAGCATCAGCACGCCGGTTAGGGTGTTGGAGAGCGCCACATAGAGGGCGCGCTTGTCGCTGCCGGCCATGTCGACGATATAGGTCTTGCGGCCCAGGCGAACGCCGGCATGCACGATCACCAGCAGCGCATAGACCAGCGCATAGGGCCAGACGGTCTCGCTCCAGGCGCCGGGCAGCCAGGCGAAGGCCGCCCCGAGCAGGCAGCCGGCCGCAGTGCCCAGGCCGCCGTCGCGCATCACCCGGCGGCTCGAGGCATCGGCGCGCTTGCCCCACAGCGGGCTCGCCAGCATGCCGGCCACGCCCGAGACCACGATCAGGATGCCCAGGCCGCCGAGTTCGGCGCCGCTCTGCTGCTGGCCGAGCAGTGCCACATAGGGCAGGGCCAGGGCGCTGGCCAGCAGCAGGGCGCGGGAGAGGTTGAAGTGCAGGAAGGCGCGGTCGTCGCGCAGCAGGCGCAGCCCCAGCTTGACGCTCTCCCAGGCATTCTCGCCGCCCTCCACGGCACCGGGGGTCTCCTTGATGCGCGCCGCGCACAGGGCATTGACGGCCCAGCCCAGTGCCGCCACCCCGAGCAGCACGGCCAGCGCCAGCTCCCCCGGGCGGTCGCCGAACAGCATCAGCACCCCGCCGGCGGCCAGGGTCACGGCGCCGGCCACGCCGCCGCTCCAGCCCATCAGGGTGCCACGGCGCTGCTTGGCGATGGTCTTGCCCATCACGTCCTTGGTGGCGATCGAGGACAGGCCCCGGGCCAGCGACAGCGCCACCAGCACGGCGAGCACCAGGCCACCCCCGACGGCCCCGCTGCCGAGCAGCGCCAGCAGGGCCAGCAGGGCGGCGGCCAGGGCCTGCAGGGCACCGCCCAGCACCCAGACCCACTTGCGCTCGGGCTTGAGCCGGATGAAGCCGGCCACGAACAGCTGGGGCAGCAGGGCACCCGACTCGCGGATCGGTACCAGCAGGCCGACCATCCACAGCGGGGCGCCGATCACCCCCAGCAGCCAGGGCAGCACCAGGCGGGCGCTTGCGAGCTCGTCGGCCAGCTTGTTGCCGAGTGCCGCCAGCAGGTGCAGAAAGAAGTTGCGCGGCTGCTCGTCGCAGGCCTCGTCCGGGATGTCCCGGCACATCCGGCTGTCCTCGTCACCGGTGAGCCACTCGAAGAGGCGGGTCTGGCTGATCTCGGGGGCGGCCATCGGAACTCCCTGGCTGGTATCATCGGGTGGCTCATTGTCGCGACACTCGAGGTTCCATGTCACGTATCCGTATCCACTACTGCACCCAGTGCCGGTGGTTGCTGCGCAGCGCCTGGTACGCCCAGGAGCTGCTCTCCACCTTCGGCGAGGAGCTGGAGGAGGTGGCCCTGGTGCCCTCCCATGGCGGCCATTTCGAGATCCTCTGCGACGGGGTGTCGCTCTGGGAGCGCAAGCGTGACGGCGGCTTCCCCGACATCAAGGCCCTCAAGCAGGCGGTGCGCGACCGACTGGCCCCCGGCCGTGACCTGGGACACCTCGACCGATGAGCCCGAGGCCCATGACCGGTGATCGCCAGGCGATGCTCTTCGGGCTGGGGGCGGTGGCGCTGTGGTCCACGGTGGCCACCGCCTTCAAGGTGGCCCTCGCCCAGATGTCGCCGCTGGCGCTGATGTGGCTCGCCTCGCTGGTCTCCTGGGCGCTGATCGGCGTGCTGGTGGCGCGCCAGGGGCTGCTGGGCCAGGCGCTCAGGCGCGGCTGGCGCACCGCCCTCTGGGCGGGGCTGATGAATCCGGTGGCCTACTACCTGGTGCTGTTCGGCGCCTACGACCGCCTGCCGGGCCAGGAGGCGATGGCGCTCAACTACACCTGGGCGCTGGCGATGGCCTTCCTGGCGGTGCCGCTGCTGGGCCAGCGGCTCACCCGCCTCGACGTGCTGGCGGGGCTGATCGCCTACGGCGGCGTGTGGGTGATCGCCACCCGCGGGGCGGTGTTCGACGTGGCCTTCGCCGACCCGCTCGGCGTCGGCCTGGCGCTCGCCTCGACGCTGCTCTGGGCGCTCTACTGGCTGCTCAACGCCCGCGACCCCCGTCCGCCGCTGGTGGCCCAGTGGCAGAACTTCAGCGTCGGCGTGCCGGTGCTCACGGTCTTGTTGCTGGCCGGGCCGGGCATGGCCTGGCACGGCTGGACGGCGCTGGGGGCCGGCGTCTACGTGGGGCTGTTCGAGATGGGCATCGCCTTCGTGCTCTGGCAGCTGGCCGTGCACCGGGTCTCGCGCACGGCGAAGGTCTCCAACCTGATCTTCCTCTCGCCGCCGGTGTCGCTGCTGCTGCTCTTCCTGGTGGTCGGCGAGCCGATCCTGCCCTCCACCCTGGTGGGCCTGGTGCTGATCCTCGGTGGCCTCGCGCTGCAGCAGTGGCAGAAGGCGCCGGCGCCGGTGGCTCAGCCCTGAGCACTCCCCGCGACGATGGCGCCGTTCGCCTCGAGCAGCGGTGCCAGCGCCGGCCACACATTATCGAGGATCATGGGCTGGGCTTCGGCGGTGGGATGGATGCCGTCGGACTGCATCAGCTCCTCCTCCAGGGCCACGCCCTCGAGCAGGAAGGGCACCAGCGGCAGCTCGTACTCCTCGGCCAGCCGCGTGTAGACCGCGGTGAAGGCGTCGCGGTAGGCCCGGCCGTAGTTCGGCGGGATGTCGATGCCGAGCAGCAGCACCTCGGCGCCCGAGGCCTGGCTGGCCTCGATCATGGCGGCCATGTTGGCCTCGAACTGGCCGGGCGGCAGGCCGCGCAGGCCGTCGTTGCCGCCGAGCTCCAGCACAACGATATCGGGTTCGTGCTGTCCGAGAAGCTCGGGCAGGCGGGCGGCGGCGCCGCTGGAGGTCTCGCCGCTGATGCTGGCGTTGACCACCCGCGCCTTCCCGTCCAGGCGCGCCTGCAGCAGACTGACCCAGCCGGCCTGCTGCTCGATGCCGTAGGCGGCGCTCAGGCTGTCGCCCATGATCAGCAGTGCCGGTCGAGTTGCTGCCTGCGCCATCCCGCCGGCCAGCAGCAGCGTCGACAAGAGTAGCGTCACCCCGAGTACTGACCACCAGAGCGCCTTGAGCCAGCACCCCGCGAGCCGGTGGGGTGCCTGCCGGCCCAACGCACCTACAGGGAAGCCCTTCGTCATGTCCATCTCCTCTCGAACGGATGCCTCGCCGATTCTACACGCCGACCACCTCGCCAAGGAGGTCGAGAGCGGCGAGCGGCGGTTGACCATTCTGAGTGACCTGTCGCTTTCGGTGTTCCCCGGGGAGAGCGTGGCGATCCTCGGCCAGAGCGGCGCCGGCAAGTCGACCCTGCTCGGCCTGCTGGCGGGTCTGGATTCGCCCAGCGGGGGCGAGCTGTCGCTGTTCGGCCAGTCGCTGCGCGCCCTCGACGAGGATGGCCGCGCCTCCCTGCGCGCGGGGCGAGTGGGCTTCGTGTTCCAGAACTTCCAGCTGCTGCCCACCCTGACGGCCCTGGAGAACGTGCTGTTGCCCCTGGAGCTGTCGCCGTCCCCAGGGGCCGAGGCTCGGGCCCGCGACTGGCTGACCCGCGTCGGCCTCGGTGAGCGCCTGGACCACCTGCCCAAGCAGCTCTCCGGTGGCGAACAGCAGCGCGTGGCCCTGGCCCGGGCCTTCGTCACCGGGGCCGAGCTGGTGTTCGCCGACGAGCCCACCGGCAACCTGGACCCGGTCACCGGCGAGCGCATCATTGAGGCGCTGTTCTCGCTCAACCGCGAGGCCGGCACCACCCTGGTGCTGGTGACCCATGACCATGCCCTGGCGCGGCGCTGCGATCGCTGCCTGCGCCTGGAGGGTGGCCGGCTGGTCGAGATGGCCCGCGACGAGGTGATGGCATGAGCCGCACCGCCTGGCCGGCCCTGTTGCGCCTCTCGGCCCGGGGCCTGATCCGTGACCTGCGCGCCGCCGATGTGCGCGCCCTGGCGCTGGCGCTGGCGCTGGCCGTGGCTGCCTCGACCATGATCGGCTTCTTCCTCGATCGCCTCGATCGTGGCCTGACCCGCCAGGCGGGACAGCTCGCGGGCGGTGACGTGGTGCTGGAGCAGGGCCGGCCCTTCGACGAGGCGGTCCGCCGGGCCCTCGAGGAGGCCGGCCTGACGCTCTCCGACCAGGTCGACATGGTCTCCATGGTCAGCCGCGGCGACCGCTTCCAGCCGGCTAGCCTCAAGGTGGTCGACGCCGTCTATCCGCACTATGGTTCGGCCCGGGTCGACCGCGGCAACGGCATCGAGTCGCTGGCCCATGGCCCGGCGCCGGGCGAGGCCTGGGTGGCACCGCGCCTCGCCCTGCTGATGGAGCTCGAGGTGGGAGATACGGTGAGCCTGGGCGAGACCGAGCTCGAGGTCGGCGGCGTGATCGAGCGCGAGCCCGACCAGTCGGCCGGCTTCGGCAACTTCAATCCGCGCCTGATGATGCACCTCGACGACCTGGATGCCACCGGCCTGGTCCAGGAGGGCTCGCGGGTGGAGTTCGAGCTGCTGGCGGCCGGCAGCGCCGAGGCGGTGGCCCGCATCGAGCCGCTGCTGCAGCGGCTGCGTCGCGAGGGGGTGGAAGTGCGCGACGTGCGCCAGGACCGCCCCCAGCTGGGCAATGCCCTGGCGCGGGCCGAGAAGTATCTCGGCCTGGCGGGGCTCGCCGCCGTGCTGCTGGCCGGGGTCGCCGTGGCCATGTCCACCCGGCGCTACGTCGACCGCCACCTGGATACCGCGGCGCTGCTGCGCTGCTTTGGGGCCACCCAGCGCGAGCTGCTGCGGCTGTTCGTGCTGCAGCTGCTTTGGCTGGCACTGGCGGCCTCGGCGCTGGGCGCCCTGCTGGGACTGGCCGGGCAGGCGCTGCTGGTTCGGCTGCTGTCGACCTTCCTGCCGTTCAGCCTGCCGGCACCCGGCATGCTGCCACTGTGGCTCGGCGTGTTCACCGCCCTGGCGGTGCTGGCCGGCTTCGCCGGGCCGACCCTGCTGCGCCTCAAGCGGGTCAGCGCTCTCAAGGTGCTGCGCCGTGAGCTGGACCCGCTGCCGCCCTCGGCCTGGCTGGTGGTGGGCTTCGCTGCCCTGGTCTTCGGCGGGCTGCTGTGGCTCTACTCCGGTGACCCGGGGCTCGCCGCCGGCCTGCTGCTGGGCGGGCTGGTGATGCTGGTGGTGCTCTGGGGGCTCGGCGGCGTGCTGCTGGACCTGGTGCTGCGCGGCACCGCCCGGCTGCCGCGTGGCCGCGGCCCGGCGGATGGTGTGGTCACGGCCGTGCGGCTGGGCGGCCAGCAGCTGGCTCGCCGCCGCCAGGCCAGCCTCGGCCAGCTGCTGGCCTTCTCGGTGACCTTCTTCGCCGTGGCGATGATCGCCCTGGTACGCGGTGACCTGCTCACCACCTGGCAGGCCCAGCTGCCGGCGGACACCCCCAACCACTTCGCCCTCAATATCCAGCCCCAGGAGCGCGACGCCTTCGCCTCGGCGCTGGCCGAGGCCGCCGATGCCCGTAGTGCCCTCTATCCGATGGTCCGCGGGCGTCTCACCGCCATCAACGACCAGGACCCGCGCCAGGCCGTGCCCGCCGAGTCGCGGGGCGACAATGCCCTGCGTCGCGAGCTCAACCTGACCTGGCGCGAGACCCTGCCCGAGGGCAACCGGGTGGTGGCGGGGGAGTGGTTCGCCGACGCCCAGGGCGAAGCGGGGGGCTGGCTGGACGAGGTGGCCGCCGAGCCGCGCCCCGCGGCCAGCCAGGCGGCGGTGCCGATCTCCGTGGAGGACGGCCTGGCCGAGCGCCTGGGCCTCGCCCTGGGCGATACCCTGACCTTCACCATCGGCAGCGACGAGGTCACCGGCGAGGTGACCAGCCTGCGCAGCCTCGACTGGGAGAGCTTCCGGCCCAACTTCTTCGTGATCTTCCCGCCGGAGACCCTGGAGCGTTTCGGCCACAGCTACATCACCGCCTTCCATCTCGGCGACGACGACCGCGACCTGCTGCGCCGCCTGGTGCAGGCGTTCCCGGGGGTCACCCTGCTCGACGTGGAGGCCATCCTCGGCCAGGTGCGCGAGGTGCTGACCCAGGTCACTCGGGCAGTGGAGCTGGTGCTGGGCTTCGTGCTGCTGGCCGGCATCAGCGTGCTCTATGCGGCGCTGACCGCCAGCCTGCCGGTGCGGGCCCACGAGAGCGGCCTGCTGCGGGTGTTCGGGGCCAGCAACCGGCTGCTGTCGCGGATGCAGGCGGCGGAGTTCGCCGTGCTGGGACTCGCCAGCGGGCTGATGGGTGCCCTGCTGGCGGAACTCGCGGCCGCCGGGATCTACCTGGCCTGGTTCGACCTGGCCCCCCGGGTCCACTGGCTGCTGTGGCTGACCCTGCCGCCGGCCGGCGCGCTGCTGATCGGCCTCATCGGCCACCTGCTCTCCCGGGGCCTGCGCCAGCGGGCCCCGGCGGCCAGCCTCGGCCTGCTGGGCGAGGCCTGAGGCGCGGCCATGAAGACCGACACTCTGCGTGCCCGCCTGCTCGACGCCCAGCTCGACCTCGCCCGGCGTCGGGAACGGGCGGTGATCCTGCTGCTCACCGGCCATGCCGTCACCCACAAGGGACGGCTGGTCAACGAGCTGAACCACTGGCTGGAAAACCGTCACACCGAGGTGCATGCCCTGGGGCCCAGCAGCGAGGAGCGCGAGCGACCCTACTGGTGGCGTTTCTGGCGACGCGTCCCCGATCGCGGCCGCATCGGCATCTTCATCCATGGCTGGTACGGCGACGCGCTCTTCGCCCGCGCCGAGCGGCGCCTCTCGCCGGGCGCCTTCCGGGACAGGCTGGCGGAGATCCGGGCCTTCGAGGCCGAGCTGGCCGCCGAGGGCGTGGTGCTGCTCAAGCTATGGATGGACATCGACCGTCCCGCGCAGCGCCGTCACCTGCAGGCGCTGCAGGCGGACCCGGCCCGTGCCTGGCAGCTGAGCGCCACCGACTGGCAGCGCCATCTGCAGCATGCCGCCATCGGGGCCCTGGGGCGCGAGATGCGCGACGCCACCGCGGCCGAGCATGCGCCCTGGCGTCGCCTCGCCTTCCGCGACCCCGCCACGCAGCTCCAGCGGGTGGGGGCCCTGCTGCGCGAGACCCTGGTCGCACCACCCGCTCGGCCCGGCGGCGTGCCGGAGGGCGTGACGGAGGGCGTGCCCGGCGAGGCACTGCCGGCGCCCTCGATACGCCGTGCCGAACCCCGGGTGGCGGCGCCGCTGAGCAAGGCGAGCTATGCCGAACGGCTCGCCGAGGCCCAGGGACGCCTGGCCATCAACGCCCGGGAGATGGCCCGCCGGCGGATCCCCGTGGTGCTGGCCTTCGAGGGCCTCGATGCGGCCGGGAAGGGGGGCAGTATCCATCGGGTCACCGCCTCCCTGGATGCCCGCCAGTACCGGGTCCACCGCATCGCCGCCCCCAGCGACGAGGAGCTGGCGCTGCCCTGGGCCTGGCGCTTCTGGCGCCGCCTGCCGGCCGACGGGCGCATCGCCATCTTCGATCGCAGCTGGTACGGCCGGGTGCTGGTGGAGCGGGTCGAGGGGCTGGCCCCCGAGGCGGCTTGGCGGCGCGCCTATGCGGAGATCCGCGAGTTCGAGCGCCAGCTGCTGGCCCACGGCGCCGTGCTCGGCAAGCTGTTCCTGGCGATCAGCCAGGAGCAGCAGCTGCGCCGATTCGAGGCCCGGGCCGCCACGCCCCACAAGCGCCACAAGCTCACCGACGAGGACTGGCGCAACCGGGAGCACTGGGAAGACTACGAACGGGCCATCGACGAGATGTTCGCCCGCACCCAGGCGCCGGGCGCCGAGTGGGCGCTGATCGCCTGCGACGACAAGCGCCGGGCGCGGCTCGCCGTGCTCGAGGAGGTCAATCGCCGGCTGGAGATGCGCCTGGCCTCGCCGCACTGAGCCTGGCCCGCCGCGAGGCGATGACGCTAGACTGCTGACCATCCACCACGCCCACACCGGAGGTGCGCCCATGCTCCCGATGCCCTGGAAGGCCGCCCTGGCCGCCCTGACGCTGTCCGTTTCCCTGCCGGCCTTCGCCGAATCCGGCCCGGCCGAACGCGGCCCGGCCGAGCGCCTGGAGGCCGACCTCCGGGCGCTGTTTGCCGCCGAGGGGCGCCTCGAGATCGGCGAGGTCTCGGCGGCGCTGATCCGCGACCGCGTCACCGCGCGCGAGCTGCATTTCGTCGGCCCCGACGGCCAGCAGCTGTGGCTCGACCGCTACGTGGTCAGCGGCGACTATGACCGCCCCGACGAGGTGCGCATCGAGGGCATCCGCCTGGCGACCCCCGGCCGCGAGCATTCGCAGCTGACCGCCGGGACACTGGTCCTCGATGAGCCTTCCCGAGCGGTGTTGCCCCTCCACGAGGAGCGCTGGCCCCAAGGCCTGCGGATCGCCGGGCTCGAGGTCGAGACACTGGCCGCCGAGTTCGCCGGCCAGCACCTGGGGGAGGAGTTCGGCGAGGGGCAGGGGCGGATCGTCCTCGAGCGCCTGCAGGTCACCGGTCTGTCACGCGAGGCCATCGACAGCCTGGAGGTCAGCGGACTCGAGGGGCAGGCCGAGGGCGATGGCGAGTTCGGCAGCGGCACCTTCTCCCTGGCCTTCGCACGGGCCGAGGGCCTGCGCGGCCTCGACAAGGACGAGGGCGAGCAGCAGCTGGAGCGCCTCGAACTGCGCGACCTGGCGATCGATTCCGACCGGCTGGTGGCGAGCCTGGCGGGGCTCGAGGTCGATGGCAACCTGCAGGACGGCGAGGGCGGCTTGCGCCTCGAGGCGCTGGATCTCGACCTGGCCCGCATGATCGCCCTGGCGCCGGAGGAGGAGCGCACGCAGCTGCGCATGGCCAGCAACGTGCTTACCGGCGGCAGCGGGCAGCTCAGGCTCGATGCGGTCTCCACCGGGCGCTGGGAGGCGGAAGACGGTGCTACCCGGCTGCTCGGGGAACTGGACGTCACCGCCGAGGAGGCCTTCGGCTGGGTGCTGGATGCCGACCTGCCGGTGCGCCTGCCCGAGGGGGTGGAGCCGGCCGCCTTCCTGGCCGAGATGGAGGGCCTGGAGGGCGTGACCCTGCTGGGTGGGCGGGTCGACGCGACCCTCTCGGACCTGGGGCTCTTCGGCCGCCTGCCGGCGGTCATGGCGGCCAGCCAGGGCATCAGCGAGGCGGTCTTCCTGGAGCAGGCGCGGACCCAGGCCCGGGGCTTCGGCATGATGCTCGGTCCCGAGGTCGAGGCCATCCTCACCGGCCTGGTGGCGATGATGGCGGGCGAGGCACGCGAGCTCTCCCTCCAGCTGACCCTGCCCGCCGACAGCGAACTGGAGGCGCTCTCCGCCGATCCCCTGGCGCTGCCCGAGCGGCTCGAGATGCGCGTCGAGAGCCGTTGAGGCGATCGGTGGATCGGCCGCGTCGCCGTGCGCCCATGAAGGATCCGGCGGTGGCCCTTGACCGCCTTTCATGTGAAAGCCGCCGGGGGCTGGGGTATCATGTGCTCCCCAGATTCCCCCGTTTTGCGAGGTTTCCCGCCGATGTTCAGCCGTGACATGCAGATTGCCGGTTTCGATGACGTCCTCTTCGATGCGATGCAGAAGGAGGTCGCACGCCAGGAAGCGCACATCGAGCTGATCGCCTCCGAGAACTACGCAAGCCCAAGGGTGATGGAAGCCCAGGGCAGCCAGCTGACCAACAAGTACGCGGAAGGCTATCCCGGCAAGCGCTACTACGGCGGCTGCGAATACGTGGACATCGTCGAGCAGCTCGCCATCGACTACGCCAAGGAGCTGTTCGGCGCGAGCTATGCCAACGTCCAGCCCCACTCCGGCTCCCAGGCCAACGGCGCGGTGTTCCAGGCGCTGGTCAAGCCGGGCGACACCATCCTGGGCATGAGCCTCGATGCCGGCGGCCACCTGACCCACGGCGCCAAGCCCAACTTCTCCGGCAAGCACTACCACGCCGTGCAGTACGGCCTGGGCGAGGGCGGCCTGATCGACTATGACGAGGTGGCGGCCCTGGCCCGCGAGCACCGGCCCAAGATGATCATCGCCGGCTTCTCCGCCTACTCCCAGATCATCGACTGGGCGAAGTTCCGCGAGATCGCCGATGAGGTGGGCGCCTACCTGCTGGTCGACATGGCCCACGTGGCCGGCCTGGTGGCCGCCGGCGTCTATCCGACCCCGCTGCCCCACGCCCATGTGGTCACCACCACCACCCACAAGACCCTGCGCGGCCCGCGTGGCGGCCTGATCCTCTCCGCCGAGGGTGACGAGACCATCGAGAAGAAGCTGCAGTCCGCGGTCTTCCCGGGCGGGCAGGGTGGCCCGCTGGAGCACGTCATCGCCGCCAAGGCGATCTGCTTCAAGGAGGCCATGGAGCCCGAGTTCAAGAGCTACCAGCAGCTGGTGGTCAAGAACGCCCAGACCATGGCCGGGGTGTTCATCGAGCGCGGCTATGAAGTCGTCTCGGGGGGCACCGAGGATCACCTCTTCCTGCTCTCGCTGATCAGGCAGGGCCTGACCGGCAAGGACGCGGACGCCGCCCTGGGGCGCGCCCACATCACCGTCAACAAGAACGCCGTGCCCGGCGATCCCCAGAGCCCCTTCGTCACCTCGGGCCTGCGCATCGGCACCCCGGCGGTGACCACCCGCGGCTTCGGCGAGGCCGAGTGCAAGGCGCTCGCCGGCTGGATCTGCGACATCCTCGACGTCATGGCAGCGGGGGACGATACCGCCGCCATCGAGGCCGAGGTCAAGGCGAAGGTCGAGGGCGTCTGCGCCCGCCTGCAGGTCTATCGCTGAGATGCCCTGACGCTGATTGACCCCCGGCTGAGGCCAGGGGACCCCGAGCGCCCCGCCAGGATGCACCATGGCGGGGCGTTTTTGTGCCTGCGGCTGGTGCAGTCGCGCCGACGCCAGGGCATGCCTCGCCGTGGGGCCCTGAGGGGCGGGGGTTCTGGCCCGCGCTGGCACGCGCCCTGCATGGGGCATGGCGAGTCCATGACCCGGAACCGAACACGCCATGCCCTCGATCCCCGCCTCGCCCCCTGACCCCGCCCGGCGTCCGCGCCTGCTCTTCACCGACCTGGACGGCTCGCTGCTCGACCACCACAGCTACGACTGGGCCCCGGCCCGTGACTGGCTCGCCCGACTGAAGGAACTCGGGGTGCCGGTGATCCCGGTGACCAGCAAGACCCGCAGCGAGATCGTGCCGCTGCGCCGCGAGCTCGGCATCGAGAATGCCCCCTTCATCGCCGAGAACGGCGCCGTGGCCGGTCTGCCGCCGGCCTGGTGCCACGCCCGGCTGGAGCGCGGCCCCGCCGCCGATGGGCTGGTGATCCGCACGCTGGGGGTCGATATCGGCCTCATCCGCCAGCGTCTCTCGGTCTGGCGGGCACGGCTGGGGGCGGATTTCACCACCATGAGCGAGATGCCCCTCGACGACCTGGTCGCCTTCACCGGCCTCTCGGAGCCAGAGGCGCGGCTGGCGCGGCTGCGCGAGGGCAGCGAGCCGCTGCTCTGGGAGGATTCGCCGGCGCGGCTGGACGCCTTCCGCGCGGGGCTGGAGGGCGATGGCCTGCGCCTGGTGCGCGGCGGGCGTTTCTGGCACGTCACCGGTGACTGCCACAAGGGCAGTGCCGTGGCCTGGCTGATCGAGCGCTTCGAGGCGCTGCGCGGCCAGCGGCCGCTGACCCTGGCACTGGGCGATGGCCCCAACGACATGCCCATGCTCGAGAGGGTGGACCAGGCGGTGGTGATTCGCGGCTGTCACGGCCTTCCGGTGTCGCCCCACCAGCTGGCGCTCTATCGCAGCGAGGCCGTCGGCCCCGCCGGCTGGGCCGAGGGGGTGGCCCACTGGTGGGGGCGAGCCGACCGCCGGCCAGGGCCGGCGGTGAGCCACGCCAGCAGTGACGGGGCGGGGAGGGCGACGGCATGAGCGACTTCCACCAGAACGGCATCATCACCGACTTCCACAACCTGACCCGCCGGCCGCTGGCGGCCCTCGAGGCGGAACTGGTCGACTTCTCCGCCCGCCGCCCCATGAGCCTGATCCTGCCGTCGCTCTACGCCGAGCTGGAGGGGCCGGCGCTGGCCCATATCATCGAGGAGCTCAGCCGGGTGCCCTACCTCGCCGAGGTAGTGATCGGGCTCGATCGCGCCGACCGTGAACAGTTCCTGCATGCTCGCGCGTTCTTTGACCGCCTGCCTCAGCACCACCGCATCCTGTGGAACGATGGTCCCCGGCTGCAGGCGCTGGATGCCGAGCTCGAGGCGCAGGGCCTGGCGCCCCAGCAGCCCGGCAAGGGCCGCAACGTCTGGTACTGCGCCGGCTACGTCCAGGCCTCCAACCGTGGGCGGGTGGTGGCGCTGCATGACTGCGATATCCTCACCTACGACCGCGGCCTGCTGGCGCGTCTCTTCTTCCCGGTGGTCCATCCGCACTTCAACTACGAGTTCTGCAAGGGCTACTACCCGCGCATCGCCGAGGGACGGCTCAACGGGCGGGTCTCTCGGTTGATGGTCACGCCGCTGCTGCGGGCCCTCAAGCAGATGCACGGCCCGCTGCCCTATCTCGAGTACCTGGACAGCTACCGCTATCCCCTTTCCGGCGAGTTCTCCATGCGCAGCGAGGTGCTCGACGGCATCCGCATCCCCGCCGACTGGGGCCTGGAGATCGGTGTGCTCTCCGAGGTGCATCGCAACTACTCCACCAAGCGGCTCTGCCAGGTGGACCTGGCCGACGCCTACGACCACAAGCACCAGCCGGTTTCCGCCGAGGATGCTGCCGGCGGGCTCAACCGCATGAGCCTGGATATCGCCAAGGCGCTCTACCGCAAGCTCGCTACCCAGGGCGTGACCTTCAGCGCCGAGGGCTTCCGCACCCTCAAGGCCACCTACTACCGCCTGGCCCTGGACCTGATCGAGGCCTATGACCACGATGCCGTGATGAACGGCCTGACGCTGGATCGGCATGCCGAGGAGCAGGCGGTGGAGCTGTTCGCCGCCAACCTGCTCGAGGCCGGCAGCGCCTTTCTCGACAATCCCGGCGAGCGGCCCTTCATCCCCAGCTGGAATCGGGTCCGGGCGGCGATCCCCGACCTGCCCGAGCGCATGGTCCAGGCGGTGGAACAGGACAACGCCGCGGACTAACCCGTGACCAAAGTCTAAAGGCACGATCCCGGCATCTGGGCGACCCTATGTCCGACATAGATTGACCCAAGTCGTACAGGAGCCGCCGAGATCCCCATGCCATCGCATCAGCCCCCGGCCGGGCGCAAGCCCGCCCACAAACCCGATATCGCCGAGGACCTGGCCCGGGCGATCTTCGCCGGCGAACATGCGCCGGGCGGCTTCCTGCCCCGGGAACTGGACCTCTGCGCGCGTTATGGGGTCAGCCGCAGCACCGTGCGCAGTGCCCTGCAGCAGCTGGTCTCGGCGGGCATGCTGACGCGCATCTCGGGGCAGGGCAGCCGGGTGCGCGAGCTCAGCGACTGGCACCTGCTGGACCCCAGGGTCAGCGACTGGATGGCGCGTTTCGCCCAGCCCAACCCGCGCATCCAGCGCGACATCTTCGCCTTCCGTGTGGCCGTGGAGCCCTTCATGGCGCGGCTGGCGGCGGCGCATGCCACCGCCGCCGACCTGCTGGCCATCGAGACGGCCTGGCAAAGCATGATCCGTGCCCTGGAGGCGCCCGATCGTCGCTGCGAGGGACGCAGCCACGACGAGCACGACGTGGCCTTCCACGAGGCGATCTTCGCGGCCACCCACAACCTGCTGTGGGCCCAGCTCAGCCACATGCTCAAGCCGGCCATCGGCCTGCTGGTTGAGACCTCCAACCACAGCGCGGACGAGCTAAGCGACAGCATGGAGCGCCATCGCCGGCTGATGGAGGCGATTCGCCTGCGACAGCCCGACGAGGCCGAGCAGGCGGCCCTCTCGGTGCTCGAGCGCACCGGGCTGGATCTGGGGTTCGAGAGCCTGTTCGACCATCCTCCGCCACGCCTGCGCCTGCGCCTGCCGGGCGCAGACGTTCCCGAACCGGGGTGACCGGTTCGTCTCGCACCCGGTGTCCCGCACCGACAACAACAACCCTCATGCGCCATAGAAGGAAACGCACCATGAAACAGACCACGCCACGCTCCGCCTTTGCCCTCAAGGGCCTGACCGCCGCCGTGCTCGGCACGCTGGCCTTCTCCGCCCAGGCCGCCGAGTACGAGTGGACCTTCCAGACCTCCGAGACCTCCGGCGAGCCGCAATTCGAGCTCAAGAAGGCCTGGGCCGAGAACGTCAACACCATGTCCGACGGGCGCATCGAGATCGAGATTCTGCCGGTCAATGCGGTGGTCCAGGCCAACCAGACCCTGGATGCCGTCCAGTCCGGGATCCTGCAGGGTCACCTCACCGACCCCAGCTACTTCTCCGGCCGCGATCCGGCCTTCGGCATGCTCGGCAACCTGGTGGGCGCCTGGGGCGATCCGCTCGAGTTTCTGGAGTACATGAACCACGGCGGTGGCGAGGCGCTCTACAACGAGCTGGTCAACCCCTACGGCGTGCAGCTGATCGGCGCCGCCGCCACCGGCCTGGAGTCCTTCCCCTCCAAGCGCCCGATCCGCACCGTGGAGGACCTCGAGGGCCTCAAGGTCCGCGCCCCGGAGGGCATGGTCTATAACATCTTCGAGAAGGCCGGCGCCGCCCCGGTGAACCTGCCGGGCTCCGAGGTCTACACCTCGCTGGAGAAGGGCGTGATCGATGCCGCCGACTACACGGTGTTCTCCACCAACCACAGCCAGGGGCTGCACAGCTTCGCCAACTACCCCAACTATCCGGGCTTCCACTCGCTGCCCATGGTCTCCGTGTCGCTCAACAAGGAGATCTGGGACGGCCTGCCGGAGGACCTCAAGGCGATACTGGAGACCTCCGTGGACAAGCTGGCCTACGAGATGGTCTTCGAGCTCAAGAAGCTGGACCTCGAGGCGGTGGCCGAGGCGCGCCAGGACCCGGAGATCGAGCTGATCGACATGGCCCCCGCGGAGCGCGCCAAGTTCCGCTCCATCGCCAAGGAAGAGTGGGCCGAGTGGGCCGAGAAGAGCGAGATGAACCAGAAGGTCTACGACTCCGTGGTCGAGTTCCTCGAAGCCCGCAACCTGATGTAAGCCGGCCGACATCCACCCTTTGGCAAGCCGATCATCGTCCGGGCCAGGCCCGGACGATGCGTGAAGAGACCCGTCATGACTCAACCTTCCCCCGATAACCGCGACCCGGCCGAGCTGGTCGAGCAGGTCGAGGAGCTCGGCCCCGAACGCACCGCCCTGGACCGCCTGGTGGCCCGGGGTGGCCGCGGCGCCGCCTGGCTGGTGCTGATCGCCATGGGCATCAGCGTGGTCGAGGTGTTCCTGCGCTACGGCTTCAACAACCCCACCTCCTGGGTGCACGAGTCGGTGGTCTTCCTGGTCGCCGTGACCTTCGCCCTGGGCGGCCCCGCGGCGTTGGCCCGCAACAGCCATATCCGCGTACGCGTGCTTTATGACAGTGCTGGCCCGCGGCTCAAGTGCTGGATGGACCGCTTCAACGACCTGGTGACCCTGGGCTTCTGCCTGGCCATGAGCTACGCCGCCTTCCACATGTTCTGGCGCGCCTCGCACAACCCGCTCGGCGAGTGGCAGCTGGAGCGCTCCGGGACCTCCTGGAACCCGCCCTTTCCGGCGCTGGTCAAGGGTATGATCCTGTTCGCCCTGGCGCTGATGACCCTGCAGGCGCTACTGCACCTGGTGCAGTCGATTCGCGCCCGTCCCGCCGCTGACCAGGAGGTGCGCTGATGGATATCGGGACGGCCACGATCCTGATGATCGCCGCCATCTTCGGCCTGCTGGTCACCGGCCTGCCGCTGGCCTTCATCACCGGCCTGGTGGCGATGGTCTTCACTTTCGGCTGGTTCGGCGAGACGGCGCTGCCGCTGGTCACCAGCCGGGTGTTCAGCTTCATCACCGAGTACTCCCTGGTGGCGGTGCCGATGTTCGTGCTGATGGCCTCGCTGCTCGACCGCTCGGGCATCGCCAAGGACCTGTTCAACGCCATGCGGGTGTTCGCCGGGCGGCTGCCCGGCGGGGTGGCGGTGCAGACCATCGTGGTGGCCTTCTTCCTCGCCGCGCTGTCGGGAATCATCGGCGGCGAGATCGTGCTGCTGGGCATCCTGGCACTGCCGCAGATGCTGCGCCTGGGCTACGACAAGCGGCTCTCCATCGGCGTGGTGTGCGCCGGCGGGGCGCTGGGCACCATGATGCCGCCGTCGATCGTGCTGATCATCTACGGCCTGATCGCCAGCGTCTCCATCGCCGAGCTGTTCACCGCGGCGATCACCCCGGCGGTGATCCTGATGGGCTCCTACATCGCCTACGTGCTGGTGCGCTGCCTGAAGAACCCGGCGATGGGCCCGCCGCTCACCACCGAGACCCAGGACAACCCCTTCGCCAGCAAGCTGGATGCGGTGAAGGCGATCCTGTTGCCGGGGATGATCGCCTTCCTGGTGCTGGGCACCATCTATGGCGGCATCGCCTCGGTGACCGAGGCGGCGGCCATGGGGGTGTTCGGGGTGATGCTGGCCATCGTGCTGCGCGGCGAGTTCAGCGTGGCGATGCTGCACCACAGCCTGGGCCAGACGCTCTTCACCTGCGGCATGATCATCTGGATCGGCATCGGCGCCGCGGCCCTGGTGGGGGTCTACAACCTGATGGGCGGCAACCGCTTCGTCTCAGGCTTGATCCTGGGCATGGAGGTGGCACCCATCGTGATCATCCTGGTGATGATGGCGATCATGCTGGTGCTGGGGCTGTTCCTGGACTGGATCGGCATCGCCATGCTGGCCCTGCCGATCTTCCTGCCCATCGTCACCCAGCTGGGCTATGACCCGATCTGGTTCGGCATCCTGTTCGCCGTGAACATGCAGGTGTCGTTCCTGTCGCCGCCGTTCGGCCCCGCGGCTTTCTACCTTAAGAGCGTGGCGCCGCCGGAGATCAGCCTCAAGGACATCTACGTCTCGGTGCTGCCCTTCATGGCGATCCAGCTGTTGGTGCTGGCGGCCCTTCTCACCTGGCCGCAGCTGGCCATCTGGCCGCTATAGCCGTGGAAATAAGGCAGGATAAGGCATGAAAAAAGGGAGGCCGAATGGCCTCCCTTTCCTTTACCCTTTCGCTGGCTTTACCTGCCCGGAAAGGGCGGCGATCAGGTGTCGATACGCTCGAGGAAGGTCGAGACGATCTCCTCCGGTGTGAGGGAGATGTCCACGCGAATCGCCTCGTCATCGCCCGGGGGTTCCAGGTCGTGAAGCTGACTGTCGAGCATGTGATCGCCCTGGAAGAAATGCCCCTGGCGGGCGTGCAGTCGTGTCAGCAGAAGCTCTCGGCTGCCGTGCAGATAGAGGATCCGCAGTGCCGGCGCTCCCCTGCGCAGCAGGTCGCGGTAGCGGCGCTTGAGTGCCGAGCAGCCGATCACCAGCGAACGCCCCCGACGAGCATGGTCACGGAAGAAGCCGGCCAGGGTTTCGAGCCAGCCCTCCCGGTCGCCATCATTGAGCGGTTCGCCGCGCGACATCTTGGCGATGCTGCTGGCACTGTGATGGTCGTCGGCATCGATGAAGTCGGCATCGATGGCCTCGGCAAGGCGCTTGCCGATGTGGGACTTTCCTGATCCTGAAACCCCCATGACCAGCACGAGTGTCGGCGTGGATTGCATCTGTCTTCTTCCATTGTATCGGTGGGATTACTGACGTTCATCATAGCGAAAAGATGCGATGAATGGCTAGTGAATATAGGCCGTCTTCTCCGGCATATCTCTGCCCCTGTTTCGGTGCCGCTTGAGGGTTAGTCGATGGCCCGCCCTGTGCAGGATGATCCTCGTCAAGGTGAGGGGCATGGATGGCGCCGGCCGGTCGGTAATCCGTTATGCTGAGGTCAAGGGGCAGGCCGGGGCCGTGACGCCGTCCTGTTTCCCGGCTAGCAAGCTGTTCTTCGCCACAAGGAGCGAGACCATGTCGACACTCACCTTCCAGGGCGCGGTCAAGGAGGTCACCGGCTCGCGCTATCTCATCGAGCTGGATGGCAATGGCCGCTCGCACAAGCTGCTGCTGGAGTGCGGCCTGCACCAGGGCGGCAGTGAAGCGGACGAAGCCAACGCCAGGCCCTTCGGCGCCCTGGCCGGCGAGCTCGAGGCGGTGGTGCTCTCCCATGGCCATCTCGACCACTCTGGGCTGCTGCCCAAGCTGGTGCGGGAGGGGTATCGCGGGCCGATCCACTGCACCCGGGGTACCCGCGACCTGTTGGAGATCATGCTGCAGGACGCCGCCTTCATCATGGCCAAGGACGTCGAGTGGGAGAACAAGTGGCGCAGGCGCAACGACAAGCCGCTGGTCGAGCCGCTCTACGCGCTGGAGGACGTGGCGCAGACCCTGTCGCTGTGCGAGTCCCACCCCTTCGGCCAGCCGGTCTCCCTGCCCGGCGGGGCCAGCCTGGTATTCCGCGACGCCGGGCACATCCTCGGCTCGGCCATCGTCGAGCTGGGCCTGCCCTCCGGTGGACAGACGAAACGGCTGGTGTTTTCGGGCGACCTGGGCAACCCCAGCTCGGTGCTGATGAAGGATCCCGAGAAGCTCTATGACGCCGACCTGGTGCTGATGGAGAGCACCTACGGCAACCGCGACCATCGGCCGCTGGAGGAGACCCTCGAGGAGTTCGCCAGCGTGCTGGAGCAAGCCCATGCGGCGGGCGGCAATGTGCTGATTCCCGCCTTCGCCGTGGGGCGTACCCAGGAGATCCTCTACCACCTGAGCGTGCTCTACCACGAGGGACGGCTGCGCCAGCAGATGGTGTTCCTCGACAGCCCCATGGCCATCAAGGTCACCGAGCTCTACCACCGGGCACGCAAGTCGCTTGACCCCGAAGACCTCAAGGTGCTCAACATTGCCGCCAGCGGCGACACCCGCCAGTACCTGCCGATCCTGCGCATGACCCGCACGGTGGAGGAGTCCATGGCCATCAATCGCATCCACGGCGGGGCGATCATCATCGCCGGGGCCGGGATGTGCAACGGCGGACGCATCATCCACCACTTCCGCTACAACCTGGAGCGGCCCGATACCCGGCTGGTGATCGTCGGCTTCCAGGCCGCGGGCACGGTGGGGCGCCAGATCGTCGACGGCGCCGAGCGGATCCGCGTGCTGGGCCGGGACCTGGCGGTCAAGGCGAGGGTCCACACCATCGGCGGCTTCTCCGCCCATGCCGGCCAGACCCAGCTGCTGGGCTGGGCCGGGGCCTTCCGCGACCGCCCCCGCTTCTATCTGGTGCATGGCGAGCCCGGCGCCCAGCAGGCGCTGCAGGCGGCCCTCGCCCGGAGCGGCATCGAGGCCGAGATTCCCGCCTACGGCGACCGTATCGAGCTCTGAGCAGGCCGCCCCCGCGACCCAGCGCTAAACGGCTTGCCATCCCGCCTAGTGTGCCTGCATGGCTGCCTCGAGGCGGACTGTGATCTCCCGGTGGCCGTTCTCCCTCGCCCAGTTACAAGTTGTCCCGGGGAACGCGTTGCACTCGACGGATTGACCTGCATCAAGGTGCGTCCACTTGCCTCAGGCGGAAGATGCGGCAATGCACTAGGCTTTCAAGGAGGCGATTAAAGTTATTTCCTTAGAGGGTT
Organism: Halomonas gemina; assembly: GCF_023554995.1. GTDB lineage: Bacteria > Pseudomonadota > Gammaproteobacteria > Pseudomonadales > Halomonadaceae > Halomonas > Halomonas gemina. The sequence continues at coordinate 215,082 of NZ_JAMJPK010000003.1, read as the reverse complement.
TCGTTATGAAAACGATGCAGCATCTGGCTGGTTCGCTGCTGGTGACACTGGCTGCCGGCCCGGTACTGGCCGAGGAAGACGTCGCCGCCTACCGCGAGACACAGCTGGGGCTCTACGTCACGGCGAGCGAGGCCTATGAGCTGATGCAGGACAACGAGCGGGCCGTGCTGATCGACGTGCGTGACCCCATCGAGATCAAGTTCACCGGCTTCGCCGAGCCCACCGATATCCACGTGCCCTGGGTGCTGGCCGATCGCGAGAACTTCGACGAGGAAGCGAAGACCTGGCCGATGGTCAGGAATGCCGACTTCGGGGCCCAGGTGCGCGCCGAGCTTGAGGCCCTGGAGGTGGCCGAGGACGACCCGATCATCGTCATGTGCCGCTCCGGCGCCACTCGCAGCGCACCGGGGGCCGACATCATCACCGAAATGGGCTTCAGCGAAGTCTACTCCATGACCGATGGCTTCGAGGGCAGCAAGCTCGAGGAGGGCGACTCCAAGGGCGTGCGTGCGGTCAACGGCTGGCGCAACTCCGGGCTGCCCTGGAGCTACGAGATCGACCCCGACATCGCCTGGCGCCCGGCCGAGTGAGCGTCAACCGACGGCCTGCCGCCCGCGGGGCGAAGGCCCACCATCACGAACGAACCAACGAGGTGAGCGCATGACCATCACGAAGACACTGACCCTGGCCGCCGCCGCAGCCACCATCGGCCTCTCCGTTGCCGCCCTGGCCGACAATCACGGTGGCGAGGAAAGCGGCGACAAGGCGCTGGTGATCCTCACCAGCGACTCGCTGCAGACCCAGGGCATGGCGATGATCCTCTCCAACGCCATGCAGCAGCAGGGCACCGACCTGCATATCCTGCTCTGTGACGCCGCCGGTGACCTGGCCGTCGACGGTTACGAAAGTGCCGAGGCGATCAAAACGCCGCCGAGCAACCCGGCCGGCCAGGTCAAGCCGGAAGGCATCCTGCAGATGCTGATGGGCAACGGGGCGCAGGTGGATGTCTGTGCCATCTACCTGCCCAACAGCGACCTGGGCGAGGACAACCTGCGCGAGGGCGTCGGGGTGGCCGCTCCCGGGCCGATGGCCGAGATGATGCGCGACCCGTCCATTCCCGTTTACAGCTTCTGAGCGTCCGAAGCCAACCGAAGGAGTCCGTCATGAAGAGCAACGTGGGCGGTATCGACAAGATAGCCCGTATCGTCGTCGGTGCCGTGCTGATCCTGCTGATCCTGCTGGCCCTGACCGGCACCATCGGCGTCTGGGGCTGGATTGGCGTGGTGCCGCTGGCCACCGGCCTGTTCAACTTCTGTCCGGCCTGGAAACTGCTGGGCATTAATACCCGCCGGCCGAACCAGTAGGCGATCCGGCCCAGCGCATTCGTGTTCCATAAGGCGCCCGCGACTCCCGAGTCGCGGGCGCCTTGCATTGAGGTCGAGCCAGGCCGGGCCAGGGCAGTCTTTAACTATCGCAACCATGGACGGCCTCAATCGGCATATAGAGCATAATATGCTAAGGTTATTCCTAATTCTTAAATTGCTACCCGGTCAAGGCCGGGCACCAGCAGGAGGTAATCCATGCAGACCTTCGCCCTCTCTCCTAATAGCGGTGCCGGCACTCCCGACGTGGCCGGTTTCTTCGACCCGCGCACCTTTTCGGTGCAGTACGTGGTCAGCGACCCGACCACCGGCAAGTGCGCGATCATCGATCCGGTCTACGACTTCGACGAGAAGTCCGGGGCCACTGAGACCCACCATGCCGACGAACTGCTCGCCTATGTGAAGGAGCATAAACTCGAGGTGGAGTGGGTGCTTGATACGCACCCCCACGCCGACCACTTCTCGGCGGCGCAATACCTGAGCGAGAGGACCGGCGCCCCCACCGCCATCGGTGAAAAGGTGGTGGACGTCCAGAAACTCTGGAAGGAGCTCTACCACTGGCCCGACTTCTCCGCTGACGGTTCCCAGTGGGATCGGTTGTTCGCCGAGGGCGATACCTTCCGCATCGGCGAGCTGGAAGCGAGGGTGATGTTCTCGCCGGGGCATACCCTGGCGTCCATCACCTATGTGATCGGTGATGCCGCCTTCATCCACGACACCATCTTCCAGCCGGACTTCGGCACCGCCCGGGCCGACTTCCCGGGAGGCGACGCCCATCAGCTCTGGCAGTCCATCCAGGCGATCCTGGCGCTGCCCGACGAGACTCGCCTGTTCACCGGCCACGACTACATGCCCGACGGCCGCGAGCCGGAGTGGGAGAGCACGGTGTGCGAACAGCGCGAGACCAACAAGCATCTCGCCGGCGGGGTCACCGAGGATGACTATGCGGCCATGCGCGAAGCGCGCGACAGCGAGCTGCCGATGCCCAAGCTGATTCTGCACTCCTTGCAGATCAATACTCGCGGTGGCCGGCTGCCGGCGCCCGAGGCCAATGGCAAGCGCTATCTGAAGATCCCGCTGGACGCCCTGGAGGGCGCCGCCTGGGAGTGACGGCCGGCAGGAGGCTCGTTGCCGCGGCGACGGGCCCCTGGCTGGCGAGGGTCATCCATCTTCGGGCTTTTATAGCTAAATAATCTATTGTTAGAACGTGTATTGCGCTAAGATGACCTCATTACCTGGCCAATGACACCTGATGGAGGTCTTTTCCCCATGTCCCAGCAGCCCACCGTGGCCCGGCCAAGCGTGACCCACTTCTTCGACGAGCCCACCAACACCTTCAGCTATGTAGTGCGGGATCCCGACAGCAAGGCGTGTGCGATCCTCGACTCGGTTCTCGACTTCGATTACGCCGCCGGGCGTACCGATGTGCGCTCCGCCGACGAGATCATCGCCTTCGTGCGCGACAACGGCCTCGAGGTGGAGTGGATCCTCGAGACCCACGTCCACGCCGACCATCTCTCCGCCGCCCCCTATCTGCACGAGAAGCTGGGCGGCAAGACCGGCATCGGCGCCAATATCACCGTGGTGCAGGATGTCTTCGGCAAGGCCTTCAACGCCGGGACCGAGTTCGCCCGGGACGGTAGTCAGTTCGACCGCCTCTTCGAGGAGGGCGACACCTTCACCATCGGCAACCTGGAAGGGCATGTGCTGCATACCCCGGGGCACACCCCGGCCTGCCTGACCTACGTGGTCGGCGATGCCGCCTTCGTCGGCGACACCCTGTTCATGCCCGACTATGGCACCGCTCGCTGCGACTTCCCGGGCGGTGATGCACGCACCCTTTACCGCTCCATCCAGAAGGTGCTGGCGCTGCCGGCCGAGACGCGCCTCTTCCTGTGCCATGACTACAAGGCGCCCGATCGCGAGGAGTACCAGCACGAGACCAGCGTGGCGGAGCAGCGCGCCCACAACGTGCACGTCCACGAAGGGGTCAGCGAGGAGGAGTTCGTGAAGATGCGCACCGAGCGCGATGCCACCCTGGACATGCCCCGGCTGATCCTGCCCTCGGTGCAGGTCAACATGCGCGCCGGCCACATGCCGCCGGCCGAGGACAACGGCCAGGTCTACCTCAAGGTGCCCATCAACAAGTTCTGAGCCAACGTCGACTCAAAGAGGAGTACTCCCCTGATGCAGATCCATGAACTGGAACCCGGCTTCGCCATCTGCGAGGCCATCAAACCGCAGGATTTGGACGAGGTGGCGCGCCGCGGTTTTCGCGCGGTGATCTGCAATCGTCGCCCCGGCGAGGCCGAGGACCACCCCGACGACCGCGACCTGAGTGCTCGGGCCGCCGAGCTGGGCCTGGAGTGGCGCTGTATCCCGGTCACTCCGGGCGAGTATGGCGAGGCCGACATCGCGGCCTTCGGCCAGGCCCTCGAGGCGCTGCCCGCGCCCATCCTTGCCTTCTGCAGGACCGGCAAGCGGGCCGTGCATCTCTGGGCCCATGCCCGCAGCCAGGGCGAGAGCTGCGATATCCCGGCGCTGCTGGCCGCGGCCCGCGCCGCCGGGCATGACCTGGAGGAGCGTCGCCCGCTGCTGGAAGCCGCCGCGGGGCAGCGCTGAACGATGAACCCCAAGCGCTACCTGCCGATCCTGCAGTGGCTGCCCGGCTACGATCGCGCCACCCTGGGCAGCGACCTGCTGGCGGCGGTGATCGTCACCATCATGCTGATCCCGCAGTCGCTGGCCTACGCCATGCTGGCCGGGCTGCCCCCGGAGGTGGGGCTCTACGCGAGCATCGTGCCGCTGGTGGTCTACGCGCTGTTCGGCACCAGCCGCACCCTGGCGGTGGGGCCGGTGGCGGTGGTGTCGCTGATGACCGCGGCAGCGGTGGGGCAGATCGCCCCCCCGGGTAGCCCGGAGTACCTCGGCGCGGCCCTGGTGCTGGCGCTGATGTCGGGGCTGATCCTCACCCTGATGGGGGTGGCGCGGTTGGGCTTTTTGGCCAACTTCCTCAGCCATCCGGTGATCTCCGGGTTCATCACCGCCTCCGGGTTGATCATCGCGGCCAGCCAGCTCAAGCATGTGCTGGGCATTGACGCCAGCGGCCACAACTTGCTGGAACTGCTGATCGGTCTGACGGCCAACCTGGGCGGCGTGAACGGTCCCACCCTAACGATCGGCCTGTCCGTGCTGGCCTTTCTCTACGTTGCCCGGCGCTGGCTCAACTCGGGGCTGCGCCGGGTGGGCGTGCCGGCGAGGCCTGCAGGCATGCTGACCAAGGCGGCGCCGATTCTCGCTGTGGCGGTGACGACGCTTGCCAGTTGGGGGCTGGGCCTCGATGAGCGCGGCGTGGCCGTGGTCGGTAGCGTGCCGGCAGGCCTGCCGCCGCTGACCCTGCCCGGCTTCGACAGCGGCCTGTGGAGCCATCTCTTCGTGGCGGCGCTGTTGATCAGCATCGTCGGCTTCGTGGAGTCGGTCTCGGTGGGCCAGACCCTGGCCGCCAAGCGGCGCCAGCGCATCGACCCCGACCAGGAACTGGTCGGCCTAGGGGCCTCCAACATCGCCGCGTCGTTCACCGGCGGCATGCCGGTGACCGGCGGCTTCGCCCGCTCGGTGGTGAACTTCGACGCCGGCGCCGAGACCCCGGCGGCGGGGGCCTTCACCGCGGTGGGTATCGCCGTGGCAGCGCTGCTGCTCACCCCGCTGATCGCCTACCTGCCCATCGCCACCCTGGCGGCGACGATCATCGTGGCGGTGCTCTCGCTGGTCGACTTCCCGGCCATCAAGCGCACCTGGGACTATTCTCGCAGCGACTTCGCGGCCATGCTGGCGACTATCCTGGTGACCCTGGGCAGTGGGGTCGAGAGCGGCATCATGGTGGGCGTCGGGCTGTCGCTGGCCCTGCACCTCTACCGCACCAGCCGCCCCCACAGCGCCGTGGTAGGCCGTGTTCCGGGTAGTGAGCATTTCCGCAACGTGCAGCGCCACGACGTGGAGACCGACGAGCGCCTGGCGATCCTGCGGGTCGACGAGAGCCTCTACTTCGCCAATGCCCGCTACCTGGAAGACACCGTGATGGAGCTGGCCGCCCGCCAGCCGGGCCTGGCACACATCGTGCTGGCCTGTCAGGCGGTCAACGTCATCGACGCCTCGGCGCTGGAGAGCCTGGAGGCGATCAATGCGCGGCTCAAGGACTCCGGTGTCGCCCTGCACCTGGCCGAGGTCAAGGGCCCGGTCATGGATCGGCTTCACAACACCGAGTTCTGCCACGAGCTTACCGGGCACGTGTTCCTCAGCACCTACGACGCCTGGCGCGAGCTGCGCGGCGAGAGCGACGGGACCCTGTCGCGGCGCTGCGCCGAGATGCAGCGGCTCGTCACGCGCCCCGACCCCATCGACGACACGACACAACCGCATCCGCGGATGCATTGAAGGAGAGCGAGAGAGTGGACTGGAGTTCATCCCTGCAGGGGCTGGCCGGCGGTATCCTGATCGGCCTGTCCGCCACCTGGCTGATGGCCACCCTGGGCCGCATTGCCGGCATCAGCGGGATCATCGGCACCCTGATCACCGCCCGGCCCGAGGGGGACAGCGCCTGGCGCCTGGCCTTCCTGTTGGGGCTGGTCAGCGGCCCCGTGCTGCTGCTGCTCGCCGGGAGCGGGCTCGGCGATTCGACGTTCAGCCTCGGCAACGTGGCCGGCGCCCCGGGCGAGGTGATCGGCGAGCCCGCGGGGGGTGTGCCGCTGATGCTGGTGGCCGGCCTGCTGGTGGGCCTGGGCACGGGGCTGGGCAGCGGCTGCACCAGTGGCCACGGCGTCTGCGGCCTCTCCCGGTTGTCGGTGCGCTCGATGGTGGCCACCCTGACCTTCCTGGTGGCGGCGATCATCACCGTCTTCGTGGTCCGGCACGTGATCGGAGGTGGCGCATGAAGACCGAGACCCTGAAGACGATCATGGGCTATATCGCGGGGCTGATCTTCGGCCTTGGCCTGGCCGTCTCCGGCATGACCGACCCGGCCCGGGTGCTCGGTTTCCTGGATGTCGCCGGGGCCTGGGACCCGACCCTGATGTTCGTGCTGGGCGGCGCCGTGATCACCAACTTCATCGGCTACCGCCTGGTGCTGAGGCGCCCCAACCCGGTGTTCGGCGAGCGCTTCCAACTGCCCACCCGTCAGGACCTGGACGCCCGCCTGATCGGCGGCTCGGCGCTGTTCGGCATCGGCTGGGGGCTCTCCGGCTACTGCCCAGGACCGGCCTTCGCCTCCATCGCCGGGCTCACCGGTCCGCTGCTGGCCATGCTGGTGACCATGGTGGTCGGTTGGTTCCTGGCCCGAGCGATCCCTGCCAGGGGATGAAGCCGTCTCGACACCCGCCAGTCCCCCGTCGGCCCTGCCGGCGGGGGATCGCTTTTTGCGACCCTGAATTTTCGACCCTGAGCTTGAGACCAATAGACGAGCACGAATCGTTCTAGCCTTATGACGGCTTAACGCCGTCTTAATGGTCGGGTGACACGATGTCGCACATTACGAGGATTCCCTGTCATGCACGTACTGCTCATCGAGGATGATGCCCTGGTGGCGTCGGGCATCCAGGCCGGACTCGCCGTCTATGACTTCGTCGTCGACCCTGTGACCACCATGGCCGAGGCGCGCTCGGCCATGCAAACGGTGTCGAGCGACCTGGTCATCCTCGACCGGGGCCTGCCCGACGGCGACGGCATGCTGCTCCTCGAGGAGTGGCGCCGGGCCGGGGTCGATACCCCAGTGCTGATCCTCACCGCCCGCGATGCGGTGAGCGACCGCATCGAGGGGCTGCACGTGGGTGCCGATGACTACCTGGTGAAGCCCTTCGACCTGGACGAGCTGGTGGCCCGCCTGCAGGCCCTGCTGCGCCGGGCCGCCGGGCGCTCCCGGGCCCTGATCGAGCATGGCCCGCTGTGCCTGGATCCGGTCTCCCGCGAGGTCAGCGTGGCGGGGCGGCCGGTGAGCCTCTCGCGCCGTGAGCTGGTGCTGCTGGAGGCCTTCCTCCAGGCGCCGCGCAGCGTGCTGACCGCCGGCCAGCTCAAGGATAGCCTCTACGGCATGAACGAGGAGGTGGAAAGCAATGCGCTCAACGTGCACCTCCATCACCTGCGGCGCAAGCTCGGCAGCCGGGTGATCGAGACGGTGCGCGGCCTGGGCTACCGGCTGGGCAAGCCCTCTGCGGTGGAGGTGATGCGTCGCCACGGTGCCGGTCGGGCATGAGCCTGCGCACGCGGCTGGTGCTGACCCTGGGGCTGACCCTGCTGCTGTTCTGGGGCCTGGCCGCCGCCTGGCTGATGCGCGACCTGCACCAGCAAGTGGAGGAGACCCTGGACCAGCGGCTCGCCCAGTCGGCCCGCATGGTGGCCGGGTTGATGGCCCAGCTGCCGGTGGAGGTGTGGGAGCAGGCGGACACTCGCGCGCTCTCCATTCCGCCCATCGAGGGGCTGGCCTGCCAGGTGCACTCGCCGCGTGGCGAGATCATGGCGCGCACCCATACCGATATGGAGCACATCCTGCAGGCCCGGGAGCCGGGCCATGCCTACCGCGAGGAGGGCGGCATGACCTGGCGGGTGTTCACCTACGAGCGTGGCGGGTTGACCATCACCACCGCCGACCGCATGGACGAGCGCGACCTGCTGATGCGCAACGTGCTGCAGGTGGCGGTGGTGCCCTTCGTGGTGGCGCTGGCCGGCAGCCTGCTGGCGCTATGGCTCGGCGTGGTGAGGGGGCTGCGGCCGCTGGGTCGGCTGCGTGCCGCCCTGGCCCGCCGTCACCCCGATGCCCTGGCGCCGGTGGCGACCCATGGCGTGCCGGTGGAGATCCGCCCGCTGGTGGAGACGCTCAATGGCCTGCTGGCGCGCATCCAGCAGACCATCGTGCGCGAGCAGCGCTTCACCAACGACGCCGCCCACGAGCTGCGCACGCCGCTGACGGCCATCAAGACCCACCTGCAGGTGGCCAGTCGGGTCGAGGGTGAGGCGGCACGCCAGTCACTGGACCATGCCGAGGAGGGCGTGGCACGACTGTCGCGGACCCTGGACCAGCTGTTGATGCTGGCGCGGGTGGAAGGACGGCTACACTTCGAGGACGGCGAGGCCAGCCGAGCCGCCGACGTCGTTGAGCTGGCGCTGCGCGACGCCTCGACCAGCGACCGGCAACGCTTCGCACTGCCCGAGGAATGGCCCAAGGTGGAGCTGGCGGTGCCTCGGGAGCTGGCAATCACTGCGCTGCGCAACCTGGTGGACAACGCCCTGCGCCACGGGCCCGGGGAGAGTCCCGTGGAGGTCGCGGCCCGCATCGACGCGGATGGCCAGACGCTGACCTACGGGGTCAGGGATCATGGCCCCGGGGTCGAGGAGGCCCAGCTCGAGCAGTTGACGCGCCGGTTCTGGCGGGCCAGCCGCCGGCAGGGCAGTGGCCTGGGGCTGGCCATCGTCGCCGCCATCGCCGAGCGCTTCGGCGGAGGGCTGGCGTTTTCCCGCCCCGAGGGGGGTGGGCTTGAGGCCCGGCTGACGCTGCCGCTGACGCCGCGGTCGACGGGACCGGCACGGCCGGCCCGGGAAGGAACCCCGCAAGGGATCGATGACAACGACGAGGGTGACCCGAAATGACGAGCATGAGGATCGTGAGTGGGCTCGGCCTGCTGCTGGGCCTGGGCCTGGCCGCCGGTCAGGCCCAGGCCCTGGAGGGCGATGCCGAGCGCGGCCAACAGGCGGCCGGTACCTGCGTGGCCTGCCACCAGGCCGACGGTAGCGGGATGAATGTGTCCGGGGGCGAGTCCTGGCCCCGCCTGGCCGGCCAGGATGCCGGCTACATCGCCAAGCAGTTGCATGACTTCAAGGCGGGTCGCCGCGAGAATGCCAGCATGATGCCCTTCGCCAACATGCTGGACGACCAGCAGATCGCCGATGTGGCGGCCTACTACAGCCAGATGCCGGTGACCGAGGCCCAGGGTGGCGAGGAGGCCGAGGAGGCGCTGCTGGCGCGCGGCGAACAGCTGGCCCTGCGCGGCGACTGGGATGCCTACATCGTCTCCTGCAAGAGCTGCCATGGCCCGGGTAACGCGGGTGCCGGCAGTACCTTTCCCGGCATCGCCAGCCAGCATGCCGGCTATATCGAGGCTCAGCTGCAGGCCTGGCAGGAAGGGGAGCGCAGCAATGATCCCCAGAACCTGATGGGGGCCATCGCCCAGCGCATGAGCGACGAGGATATCCAGGCGGTGTCGGCCTGGCTGGCCAATCAGTCCGTGGCGTCCGAATAAGGGGGAGCAGAGCATGAAACTTCACAGGACAACCCTGGCCGTGGCCAGTGCGACCCTGGCCGCTGGCATCAGCATGGCCGCCTGGGCAGAATACGAACAACTCGTCGAGATGGGCTATCCCGCCCCCGAGGAGGGCGAACTGGTGCATGTGCCGCCGACCATGGCGGACCTCGAGGAGGCCGATATCAACCCGGAGTTGAAGAAGGTCATTCGTCGTGGCTACGACCTCTTCACCAACACTCAGCAGCTGCGCGGCGAGAATGTCTTCAACGACATGAACTGCTCAAGCTGCCACCTGGGCGAGGGCCGTCAGCCGTTCAGCGCGCCGGTCTGGCCCGCCGCGGTGACGCTGCCGGACTTCCGCGGCAAGAACCAGCACGTCAACAATCTCGAGGAGCGCATCGCGGGTTGCTTTGCCTACTCCATGAACGGCACCCCGCCCGAGTATGGCAGTGACGACATGCTGGCATTGTCGGCCTACCATCAGTGGCTCGCCACGGGGGCGCCCATGTACCCCGACCAGCCGATCTACGGCCGTGGCTTTCCGCCACCTGAGCGCCCCGAGACGCTGAGCTATGAAAACGGTGAGGCGCTCTACATGGAGCAGTGCTCGGTCTGTCACAGTGAGGACGGTTCCGGTCTCTACGTGGACGGTGAGTATGTGTTTCCCGCCCCCTGGGGGGACGGCTCCAACAACTGGGGGGCCGGCATCGTGCGCACGCATACCGCGGCCGGGTTCATCAAGAACAACATGCCGCTGGGCCAGCCGCTGTCGCTCAGTGATCAACAGGCCTGGGACATCGCCTACTACATGACCCAGCAGGAGCGCCCGCAGGACCCGCGCTACACCGAGAGCGTCGATCAGGTACTCGAGCAGTTCGGCCCGACCTTCCACAAGCACTCCAGCTACGGCCAGGTGCGCGAGCAAGATGACCATCGCCTCGCCGATCACGCCAACTGGGGCGAGAAGGGCGATATCGTGCCCTGGAACGTCGGCGTGCCGCGCTTCGAGGACCTGGAGGACTGACCCTACCTGTCGCTTCGCGCGAAACGGGCCCCGCGGCGATCGGCAGCGGGGCCCGTTTCGTCAGTGGGGGCAAGGCGGCGCGTCATGGCCTCGGCATCAGGGGCGCGGCGCGCCCATCACCGTCTCGAGGCGCGCCGCGTCGGGGGCCCCCTCGACCTGCTCCAGGCGGCCCTCGTCGTTGCGGTAGTAGCTGGTGGGGGTGGCCATCAGCCCCAGGCCCTCGAAGAGCTGGTTGTTGGCGTAGACCTGCTCCTCGACCTCGCGGGGCTGGGCGGAGGCGGCGATGCCGCTGTCGCTGGCCTGGTGCTCCTGCAGCGCCGCGGCGGGGTCCTCGGCCCCCAGCAGGGCCGCCGCCTTGGCCGGGCTGTCGTTGCGCAGGATGCCGACCATGATGTGGCGCAGCTGTACCTCGCCGGCCTCGACCCAGGGGCGGCTCTGCTCATGGAAGCGCTCGCAGTAGGGGCAGTTGGGGTCGGTGAAGGTGTAGATCACGCGCTCGGCCTCGGGGTCGCCGTCCTGGATCCAGTGGCTCTCCTCGAGCCGCTGCCACACCTCGGCCTCCTGGCCGCTGCGCACATGCTCGTCCAGCGGCGCCGCGGAGAGGTCGTTGCCCTCGGCATCGAGCAGGGTGCCGACCAGCGCATGGTCGCCGTCCGCGGTGAGGTAGACGGCCATCTCGCGCCCCCGGTGGCTGGCGGCGAAGCCGCTGAGGCCGCCGGGCGCGTCGAATTCGCCGTGGACCTCCAGGCCCTGATCCACCAGCGCCTGGAGCGGTGCCGGCCAGTGGTCGTCGGCGGCGAGCGTCGCGGTGAGCGTGAGCGAGACCAGGCCGGCCGTCAGGGAGAGGGGAAGGGGTCGCATCGGGGTGTCCTGTCGCTGAGGGAGTGTCGTGGGGACCCGCCGGGGGCCCGCAAGTTCCCATCCTGCCACGCACCCATTAGCCGTGAATTAATCCCTGCCTCCGCCGGCGGGACGCAATGTCGCAGCCCGCTCCCGATCAACGTCCAGGCAGGGTAAGCTCGACTCCTCCCCTTGAACCACTGGAGTCGACCGACATGCGCATCGCTGCCCTACCGCTGGTCCTGTTCTCGCTGTTCAGCGCTACCGCGCTGGCCCAGTCCCTCACCGTCGAGGAGGCTCGGGTGCGGGCGGTGCCGCCGGGGTCGCCCACCACCGCCGCCTTCATGGACCTGACCAACCCGGGCGAGACGGACCTGGCGCTGGTCGGCGGCACCTCGCCCCTGGCCGGCAGCCTGGAGCTGCACAACCACGTGATGATGGATGGCGTGATGCAGATGCGTCAGGTCGAGACGATCCCGATCCCGGCCGGCGAGACCGTGCGGCTGGCGCCCGGCGGCTGGCACCTGATGCTCTTCGAACTGACCAGGATCCCGGCCGAGGGCGAGAGCATCGCGCTCACCCTGAGCCTCGACAATGGCGAGACCCTGACCGTCGAGGCCCCGGTGAGGCGGGTGCAGCCGATGGAGATGCAGGGCGATGGCCAGCACGCGGGGCACTGATCAGCCCGGGGCCAGCAGCCACAGGCTGCGGTAGGGGGCCAGGCTCGACTCCCGCGTCCAGGGAACATCCTCCAGCAGGTCGATCCAGCCGGGGCCGTCGAGTGCGTCCAGCTCGAGGGGCTGACGTCGGTCGGAGACGTTGTGGATCGCCAGCAGGCGTCGGCCATCGGGCAGCGGTCCTCGCTCCAGCACCAGCAGCGCAGGCGGGGCGGGCATCACCCGCTGGGGCGCGTCCGGGTGGAAGCAGGGCTCCCGACGCCGCACCGCCAGGCGACGCGCCAGGGCCAGGAATACCTCGCGGGTCGGCGTGTTGCGGCTGTCGAGCAGTTCCTCGAGCTCGCTTAGCTGCCAGCGGTGGCGGTTGATCGCCCTCAGGCGGCCGCTGCGCTCGACGCCTTCCAGGTCGTTGAGGGTGGCGGTCAGCGAATGCACGTAGAGGGCGGGAATGCCCTGCAGGGCCAGGATCAGGTGCTGGCTGCACAGGAAACGCTCCACCTGCCAGGGGTCCGCTCCCCGGCGGGTCCCCTTCATGGCCTCGAACCAGGTGATGTTGATCTCGTAGGGGATGTCCCGCCCCTGGGGGTCGGTGCGCATGCTGACGAACCCGCCGAAGCGATGCATCAGCTCCAGCAGGGCCTCGACCTCATGGTCCGGCAGCCAGCCCTCCAGCGGGCGGACGCCGATGCCGTCATGGCTGGCGGTGAAGTTGAGGTAGCTGCAGCCCGGCGGCAGGGCGGGCAGGCTCTCCAGCCAGCGGCCCAGGGTGTCCGCCTCGCCGCTGGTCAGGGCATGCAGCAGCAGCGGCGGCAGGGGGAACTGGTAGACCAGGTGGGCCTCGTCGGGCGCCTGGCCGTCTGCAAGGCGATCTAGACCGAAGTAGCTGAGGTTCTCCCGGTGGGGCACGTTGGTCTCGGTCAGCAGCAGGGTGCCGGGCGCCATGTGGTCGACCACGGCCCGCAGCAGGCGCACCACCTCATGGGTCTCGGGCAGGTGGATGCAGGGCGTGCCGGGCGCCTTCCAGAGGTAGGCGATGGCGTCCAGGCGGATCACCCTCGCCCCCTGTGCCAGGTAGAAGAGCAGGATGCCGATGAACTCCAGCAGCACGTCGGGATTGGCGAAGTTCAGGTCGATCTGGTCCTCGGAGAAGGTCGCCCAGAGGTGGCGCGTGCCGCGGCGGGTAGGCACCGGCACCAGCAGCGGAGAGCTGCGCGGCCGCACCACCGCCGAGAGGTCGCTTTCCGGGTCCATCTCGATGAAGTAGTCGCGCCCCGGCAGGCAGCCGGAAAGATAGTCGACGAACCACAGCGACTCCCGGGAGACGTGGTTTAGCACCAGGTCGACGATCAGGTCGCCGCGCTCGGCCAGCCGGCGCAGGTGGCACCAGTCGCCCAGGGCCGGGTCCACCTCTCGGTAGTGGATTACCGAGAAGCCGTCGTCGCTGCTCCAGGGAAAGAAGGGCAGCACATGTACCCCGCTGAAGGTGTCGGGCAGGCGTGCCTCGAGGAAGTCTCGAAGCACCGCCAGGGGCGGGGTGTCGCCGTCGAGCAGGCTGTCTCCGTAGGTGATCAGCCACTGGTCCCGCTCGCTCCACAAGGGGGCGGGACCGGGTCTTGCGGCGGGGGGCATGGCACCGCGATGGTGCGAGAGCAGCATCAGCAGCCGTCGCAGCACCTCCTCCCGGCGGGGGCCGTAGAGGACGTCGAGGTGCTCGCGGGCGCGGGCGCTGAAGGCGGCCTCGTCCAGGGGATGGGCGAGGGAAGGGGGTAGGGGCATGGTGGTATTCGCTGGTCGGCCTGGGAATGCCACCCCCTTGCATGTCCCGTGCCATGGCGGCGTGGCTTCCCCGTCGCTGGGCGCTCTCCTCGCGAACCGTTACAATGTGGCGACAGCTTTTCCATCGACCTCGGGTTATCCCTATGCATTGCCCCTTCTGTGGCGCCAACGACACGCGCGTGACCGACTCCCGCCTGGTGGCGGATGGCGACCAGGTCCGGCGGCGGCGCCAGTGCGCGGCCTGTGGCGAGCGCTTCACCACCTACGAGACCGCCGAGCTGGTGATGCCGCGAGTGATCAAGTCCGATGGCACGCGGGAGGTGTTCGACGAGGTCAAGCTGCGCGCCGGCATGCTGCGCGCGCTGGAGAAGCGCCCGGTCAGCGCCGAGTCCATCGAGGCGGCGGTGGAGCGCATTCGCCAGAACCTGCGCGCCCGGGGTGAACGCGAGATCCACGCCCGGGACATCGGCGAGGAGGTCATGCAGGCCCTCAAGCGCCTCGACCAGGTGGCCTATATCCGTTTCGCCTCGGTCTACCGCAGCTTCCAGGATATCGACGAGTTCCGGGCCGAGATCGATCGCCTGGCCCAGGAGCCCGGTTTCCCCTCGGACCCGTCGGGAGCGTCCTGATGGCCCAGCACGCCTTCCCCGAGGCCTGGATGGCACGCGCCCTGACGCTGGCGCGCCGCGGGTGCTATACCACCGACCCCAACCCCCGGGTGGGCTGCGTGCTGGTCAAGGAGCGCCGGGTGGTCGGCGAGGGTTGGCACGAGCGGGCCGGCGAGCCCCATGCCGAGATCCATGCCCTGGCGGCGGCGGGGGAGCAGGCCCGCGGCGCCACCGCCTACGTGACCCTGGAGCCCTGCGCCCACCAGGGGCGCACCGGCCCCTGTGCCCTGGCGCTGGCCGAGGCCGGCGTGGCGCGGGTGGAGGTGGCCATGCAGGACCCCAATCCGCGGGTCGCTGGCCGGGGCATCGCCCGGCTGCGCGAGGCCGGTATCGAGGTGGCGGTGGGCCTGCTCGAGGAGGAGGCGCTGGCGCTCAATCCCGGCTTCGTGATGCGCATGTCCCACGGCCGTCCCTTCGTGCGCCTCAAGATGGCCATGAGCCTAGATGGCCGCACCGCCATGCGCTCCGGCGAGTCCCAGTGGATCACCGGGCCCCACGCTCGCCGCGAGGTGCAGCGCCTGCGCGCCCGTTCCAGCGCCATCCTCACCGGGGTCGAGTCGATCATCTTCGACAACGCCCGGCTCACCGTGCGCCCCGAGCAGCTCGAGTTGCCCGGGGGCGAGGCGCTCGCCGCCCGCCAGCCGTTGCGCGTGGTGGTCGACTCCCGGCTGCGCCTGCCCCTGGCCGCGGCCTGCCTGCGCGAACCCGGCCGCACCCTGGTGGCCACCCTGGCGGACCACGAGCCCGAGCGTCGCGAGAGGCTCCAGGCCGCCGGTGCCGAGGTGGTGGCGATGCCCGCGGGCCCCGATGGCCGCGTCGACCTCGACGCCCTGCTGCACCACCTGGCCGAGGCGGAGCAGGCCAACGAGGTGCTGCTCGAGACCGGGGCGACGCTGGCCGGTGCCATGCTCGAGGCCGGCCTGATCGACGAGATGCAGCTGTTCGTGGCGCCGACCCTGCTCGGTGGCGAGGCGCGTCCGCTCTTCGAGCTGCCGGGCCTGACCCTGATGGCCCAGCAGAAGGGCCTGGAGATCCTCGATATCCGCGCCGTGGGCAACGACTGGCGCATCACCGCCCGGCCCCGGCGGCGCATGGTGGCCGAAAGCTGAACGCTGCGTCATCATCCTGCCGGCGCTCGGCGCTCGGCGCTCGGCGCTCGGCGCTCGGCGCTCGGCGCTCGGCGCTCGGCGCTCGGCGACGTGGCTGTTTACTGGCGCCCGACGCTGCGCCACGGTACCCTGACGCGGTTTCGAGGTGGCGACGCCCGATGGCGACCCGCTCGTCGTCGGATCGCGACAGCCACCACGCTGAATCAATGGAGACTCCATGGTGCACTCCTCATCCGGGGGCCTGGCCCCCATCGAAGAACTGGTCGAGGACATTCGTCAGGGCAGGATGGTGATCCTGATGGATGACGAGGATCGCGAGAACGAAGGCGACATCATCATGGCCGCCGAGAAGGTCGAGGCCGAGCACATCAACTTCATGGCACGCCATGCCAGGGGCCTGATCTGCCTGCCGATGACCCGCGAGCGCTGCGAGCGTCTCCAGCTGCCGCTGATGGTGCGTGACAACGGTTCCGGCTTCGGGACCAAGTTCACCCTCTCCATCGAGGCCGCCGAGGGCGTGACCACCGGCATCTCCGCCGCCGACCGGGCGCGCACCGTGCGCGCCGCCGTCGCCCGCGACGCGGATGCCTCCGACATCGTCCAGCCCGGCCACATCTTCCCCTTGATGGCCGAGCCCGGCGGCGTGCTGCGTCGTGCCGGCCATACCGAGGCGGCCTGCGACCTCTCCGCCCTGGCCGGCCTCGATCCCAGCGGCGTGATCTGCGAGGTCATGAACGAGGACGGCAGCATGGCCCGCCGGGCGGAGCTCGAGCGCTTCGCCGTCGAGCATGGCCTGAAGATGGGCACCATCGCCGACCTGATCCACTACCGCATCCATAACGAGCAGACCGTGCAGCCGGTGGAGTCGACGCCGGTCCAGACCGCCTTCGGCGAGCTCAGCCTGCACGTCTTCCGTGACAGCATCCAGGGCGCCCATCACCTGGCGCTGGTCAAGGGCCATCCGCACCCCGAGGCGCTGACCACGGTGCGCGTGCACCTGGCCAACGTGATGCGCGACCTGCTCGCCCTGCAGAAGAGTGACAAGCCGAGCTGGACCTCCCAGCAGGCGGTTGCCGAGGTGGCACGCGCCGAGCACGGGGTCTTCGTGCTGCTCGACGACGGGCGTCCGCGCCAGGACCTCCATGACCTGCTCGAGGTGTTCCTCGAGCGCCGGCGGCCACCGCGTACCAGCGACTCCGACGGCGCGGGCAACTACCTGACCATCGGTACCGGCTCGCAGATCCTGCGCCACCTGGGGGTGGGCAGGATGCGCCTGCTGAGCTCGCCCTGGAAGTTTTCGGCCCTCTCCGGCTTCGACCTCGAGGTGGTGGAGCGTCTCGAACCCGGCGAACAGCCGACCGGCGAGCAGGACGACGACTAGCGCCGCCGTCTTTCACACCACGGCATGGCCCCCGGGCCATGCCTTCCGGACCCTCAAGCCCCGGACCTCTCAGGACACAGAACCATGCAACCGATTTCCCAAGTCGAAGGCAGCTTCGTCGACGTCGATGGCCGCTACGTGATCGTGGTCGGCCGCTTCAATCACCATGTGGTGGACAGCCTGGTGGAGGGCGCCGTGGACAGCCTTGTGCGCCATGGCGTCGACCCGCAGGGCATCGATATCGTCCACGTGCCCGGCGCCTGGGAACTGCCGCTGGCCATCAAGCGTGTGCTGCAGGTGGCACGCCCCGAGGCGGTGATCGCCCTGGGCGCGGTGATCCGCGGTGGCACCCCGCACTTCGAATACGTCGCCGGTGGCTGCAACACCGCCATGGGCAGCCTGCAGCTGGAGTTCGACACCCCGGTGGCCAACGGCGTGCTGACCGTCGAGTCCATCGAGCAGGCCATCGAGCGTGCCGGTACCAAGGCCGGCAACAAGGGCGCCGAGGCGGCCATGGCGGCGATGGAGATGGTCTCGCTGCTGCGCTGCTTCGGCGACGATGTCGATGACGGGGGTGAGGCATGAGCGGCGAGCGCCCGCGGGCCCCGTCGAAGGCCCAGCAGTCCCGCCATGCGGCCCGGGAACTGGCGGTGCAGGGCCTCTACCAGTGGCAGATGACCGGCAAGTCGATCAGCGCCGTGGAGGCCGAGTTCCGCAGCCAGGTGGCCGATGACGATCTCGAGGACCACGAGAACTGGCACAAGGTCATGGAGATCGCCGACCTGGCGCTCTTCCACGAGCTGCTGCACAACGTGGCGGACCAGCGCCGGGAGCTCGACGCCGCCATCGCGCCGCTGCTCGACCGGCGCCTGGAGGACCTCGATCCCATCGAGCTGGCGATCCTGCGCCTGGGTGCCTACGAGCTCTCCCGTCGCCTCGAGGTGCCCTATCGCGCAGTGATCAACGAGGGGGTCGAGCTGGCCAAGTCCTTCGGTGCCACCGACGGGCACAAGTACGTCAACGGCATCCTCGACAAGCTTGCCGGGCGACTGCGTTCCGCCGAGGTCACCGCGCGCCGCCGCTGAAGGCCAGCCCCTGATGCACAGCGAATTCGAGCTCATCACCCGCTTCTTCACGCCCGACCCGCCCGGGGCGGAGGCCGGCGTGACCCTGGGCGTGGGGGACGACTGCACTTTGCTGGTCCCCACCCCCGGGCAGCGGCTGGCGGTCAGCGTGGATACCTCGGTGGCCGGCATCCACTTTCCCGAGGATGCCCCGGCCGCGGCGGTCGGCCACCGGGCGCTGGCGGTCAGCCTGAGCGATCTCGCCGCCATGGGCGCCCGTGCCCGCTGGTGCCTGATGTCGCTGACCCTACCGGCGGCCGATGACGATGCCTGGCTGGCGGATTTCGCCCGCGGCTTCCATGCCCTCTGCGATACCACCGGCACGGCCCTGGTGGGCGGCGACGTGACCCGCGGGACGCTTTCCATCGGCGTGACGGTGATGGGCGAGGTGCCCCCCGGGCAGGCAATGGTCCGCCGCGGGGCCCGGCCGGGCGACCTGCTGGCGGTGACCGGTGCGCTGGGAGGCGGGGCCGGGGGGCTGGCCCTGTGGCGGCGTGGCGAGCGGGATACCGGCCATCCGCTGCTCAAGCGCTATCTGCATCCGCTGCCGCGCCTCGAGGCGGGTCTGGCCCTGCGTGGCCTGGCCAGCGCCGCCATCGATATCTCCGACGGCCTGCTGGCCGACCTCGGGCATGTCCTCGAGGCCTCGGGCGTCGGGGCGGAGCTTATGCCCGACAGGCTGCCCATGGCCGCGGGCCTGGTGACGGCGCTGGGCGAGGAGGGGGCCCGGCAGGCGGGGCTCCACGGCGGTGACGACTACGAACTGCTGCTCGGCCTGCCCCCCGAACACCTCGATGAGGCCCGCGCCCGACTGGCCGCTCTGGCGCTGCCCCTCACGGTGATCGGTCGTGTCAACGACCAGCCCGGCGTGCAGGGGGTGGCGGTTACCGGCGAGCGAGGCTGGCAGCACTTCCCGGGAGAGGGTGTACCATGAATCAGTCTCCCGCCAGCGTCTGGCGACGCCCCGTGCACTTCCTGGCCTTCGGGCTGGGCAGTGGTACCGTGCCCTTCGCGCCCGGCACCTTCGGTACCCTGGCCGCGATCCCCTTCTACTGGCTGATCTCCGAGCTGCCGCTGGGCTGGTACCTGGGCCTGGTGGCGGTGACCTTCTTCTGGGGCATCTGGCTGTGCGACAAGACCTCCCGCGACCTGGGGGTCCACGACCACTCGGGCATCGTCTGGGACGAGTTCGTCGGCTACTGGCTGACCATGGCGGCGGTGCCCTTCTCCTGGGAGGCCGCCCTCTGGGGGTTCGTGGTCTTCCGCATCTTCGATGTCTTCAAGCCCTGGCCGATTCGCTGGGCGGATCGGCGGGTGGCCGGCGGCTTCGGCATCATGATCGACGATGTCCTCGCGGCCGTCTATGCATGGAGTACCATGCACCTGTGGTTCTGGCTCCACTGATCCGGCTTCATTGAACGTTCTCCATCGTCTCGGCGGAACAAGGGTGGTCCGGGCAAGGCGCGGGTAAGGAATGCCATGATGCGCAAGGAACGACTGATCGTCCCGCTGGTGGTGGGGCTGGCGCTGCTCTGGGGCATCGCCCAGTACCTCTCCGGCGTGCTCTTCGAGCGCGAACTCGCCCGGGCCCTGGATGATCTCGCCGCCCGGGGGGAGCTCGCGGTGAAGCGCAGCGATGTCGACCGCGGCTGGCTCGAGTCGCGAGGTACCCTCCACCTGACGCCCCGCTTCGGCCAGGCCTGGCATCTCGAGCTGCCCTTCGTGGCGCGACACGGGGTGATCAGCACGCGCATCGACGGCGAGCTGAGGCTGCATCTCGGGCCCGGCGACCGGCGCCTGTTCGGTGACGCCCTGCCCTCGCCCCCACCCACCTGGCAGGCCCGCTACCGCACTCTCGGCGCCACCCTGGAGGGACACCTGACGCTGGCACCCTTCATCGTCAGCCAGAAGGGGGGCGAACAAGCGGGCCGTGAACTCGACTTCCAGGGTGGACGGATCACCTTCGGCGGGGTCTACGGCGACTGGCGGCTGCAGGCCAGGCTCGCGCCCTGGCGGCTCAGCGATGGCCCGGCCACCCTGGAGGCGGGGCCGACCACCCTGGAGAGCCGCTATGCCTATACCGAGGGTGCCTACCACTTCACCCAGCAGGACCTGCTCAAGGTGGAGCGGCTGGCCTGGCATCAGCCGGACCTTGAATTGGATGCCCATGAGCTGGTCCTGCACAGCCGCACGGTCCTCGACGAGCAGGAGCTGCGTGTCGAGAGCGAGCTGACCCTGGACCGGCTGGTGACGGCGGAGCAGGTGCTGCTCACCGGCCGCATCGCCCTTGAGCTGTCGCGGATCAACGCCGATGCCCTGCGCAGCGTGCTGGCCATGCTGCGCGACGAGGCGGCCCGAGGCGATGCCGCCCTGGAAGGCCGCGACCTTCTCGCACGTCTGGAGCCCCAGCTGCTGGCCATGCTCCAGGATTCGCCACGGCTGGACCTTCATGCCATCGCCCTCGACAGCCCGATGCTGGGGCTGGACGCGCGTGGCGACGGGGCGCTGTTCTTCGATTCTCGCCAGTTCGCGGAGCTCAGCCTGGTCGCGCTGGATGAGCCCCACGAGCAGGCCCGCTGGCGGGCGCGGCTCTACGGTGACCTCATCTGGCACCAGGTGCCCAAGGTGGTGGCGCTGTGGCTTGGCCTGCCGCTGGATACCCAGGACCTGGAGATCGACGTGGTGCGTGGCCGGGTGCGGATCAACGGTCGCCCCCTGCCGCCGGTCCTCGAGCGACTGCAGTGACTTGAAGTCGGGCGCCGGTGCCCGCATTCCTGAGGGCAGCCCCGGGAACCCATCCCGACGATCCAGCACGAGGAATGCATGAGCGACGATCACGAAGCGCAGGATGGCCTGGACTGGATCCAGGCCAACGGCGACGATTCCCCCTTCGACGAGCGGCCGGACGAGGCGAGCCACCACGCGGTGGTGCCCGCCAGCGACTCCCTGCCCGAGCGCATCTACCTGCTGCCGATCCACAACCGGCCCTTCTTTCCCGCCCAGGTCCAGCCGCTGGTGGTCAACCGCGAGCGCTGGGAGGAGACCATCCGCCGCGTCGGCAACACGCCGCACCACACCGTGGGGCTGGCCTTCGTCGGCGAGACCGGGGTCGAGGAGCTCGGCGGCGAGGACTTTCCCGAGATCGGTACCGCCGTGAAGGTACACAAGCTGCAGGGCGAGGAGCAGCAGATCCAGTTCATCGCCCAGGGCGTGCGCCGCTTCCGCATCCAGCGCTGGCTCTCCCGCAAGCCGCCCTACCTGGTGGAGGTGAGCTATCCCCGCGAGCCGGTGGACGTCGAGGAGGACGAGACCCGCGCCTATGCCATGGCGCTGATCAACGGCATCAAGGAGCTGCTGCCGATCAACCCGCTCTACGGCGAGGAGCTCAAGCACTACCTGAACCGCTTCAGCCCCCACGAGCCGGGCCCGCTGACCGACTTCGCCGCGGCCATTACCTCCGCCAAGGGCCCCGAGCTGCAGGACGTGCTGGAGACCCTGCCGGTGATGGCCCGCATGCAGAAGGTGCTGCCACTGCTGCGCAAGGAGATCGAGGTCGCCCAGCTGCAGAGCGAGATCAGCGACCAGGTCAATGCCCAGATGCAGGAGCGCCAGCGGGAGTTCTTCCTGCGCGAGCAGCTCAAGGTGATCCAGCGCGAGCTGGGCATCTCCAAGGACGACCGCGAGAACGATGTCGACACCTTCCGTGCCCGGCTCGAGGGCCGCGTGGTGCCGGAGCGGGTCATGGAGCGCATCGACGACGAGCTCGATAAGCTGTCGGTGCTGGAGACCGGCTCGCCGGAATACGGCACCACCCGCAACTATCTGGACTGGCTCACCGCCATGCCCTGGGGAGTGCGCAGCCAGGACCAGCTCGACCTGGCCCATGCGCGCCAGGTGCTCGACCGCGACCATGACGGCCTCAAGGACGTCAAGGAGCGCATCGTCGAGTTCCTCGCCGAGGGTACCTTCAAGGGCGACGTGGGGGGCTCCATCCTGCTGCTGGTCGGCCCCCCCGGGGTCGGCAAGACCTCGGTGGGGCGCTCCATCGCCGATGCCCTGGGCCGCGAGTTCTACCGCTTCTCGGTGGGCGGCATGCGCGACGAGGCCGAGATCAAGGGGCATCGCCGCACCTACATCGGGGCCATGCCCGGCAAGCTCGCCCAGGCCCTCAAGGAGGTGGAGGTCGAGAACCCGGTGATCATGCTCGACGAGATCGACAAGATGGGGCAGTCATTCCAGGGCGACCCGGCCTCGGCGCTGCTCGAGGTGCTCGACCCGGAGCAGAATGTCGACTTCCTCGACCACTACCTCGACGTGCGCCTGGACCTCTCCAAGGTGCTCTTCGTGTGCACCGCCAATACCCTGGATGCGATCCCCCCGGCGCTGCTGGATCGCATGGAGCAGATCCGCCTCTCCGGCTATATCGCCGAGGAGAAGGTGGCCATCGCCAAGCACCATCTGTGGCCCAAGCTGCTCAAGCGCGACCGCATGCCCAAGAAGCGCATCAACCTCACCGAGGCGGCGCTGCGCCAGGTGATCGAGGGCTACGCCCGCGAGGCCGGGGTGCGCCAACTCGAGAAGCAGCTGCACCGCATCGTGCGCAAGGCGGCGGTGAAGCTGCTGGAGAACGACCAGCAGTCGGTACGGGTCTCGGTGAACAACCTCGAGGAGTACCTGGGGCCGCCGATCTTCCGCAAGGAGCAGGTGATGAAGGGCGAGGGGGTGGTCACCGGCCTGGCCTGGACCGCCATGGGCGGCGCCACGCTCTCCGTCGAGGCCGGCAAGGTGCACGCCCTGGACCGCGGCTTCAAGCTCACCGGCCAGCTCGGCGACGTCATGAAGGAATCGGCCAACATCGCCTACAGCTACGTGCTCGGCCATCTGAGCGAGTACGGCGCCGATGCGGACTTCTTCGATTCGGCCTTCGTCCACCTGCACGTGCCGGAAGGGGCCACGCCCAAGGATGGCCCCTCCGCCGGGGTGACCATGGCCACCGCGCTGCTGTCGCTGGCCCGGCACCGGGCCATCGACCGACCGCTGGCGATGACCGGCGAGCTGACCCTGACCGGTCAGGTGCTGCCGGTGGGCGGCATTCGCGAGAAGGTGATCGCCGCCCGGCGCAGCGAGATCTTCGAGCTGATCCTGCCCGAGGCCAACCGGCGCGACTACGACGAGCTGCCCGACTACCTCAGGGAGGGCATGACGGTGCACTTTGCCGGCCGCTACCGTGACGTGGCCAGGGTGGTGTTCGGCTGAGCCGGCGTCGTAAGCCGTAAGCCATAAGCGGTAAGCTGAAAGACAACCCCGGATCGGTGCCGAACCCCTTCCGGGGTTATCCATGACAAGGGGACCTCCCATGAAAAGACTGGCAGCCTTGATCCTGACCCTGGCGGCGGCGGGCAGCGCCGCCGCCGAGCGCCAGCTTACCGTCTACACCTACGACTCCTTCGTCTCCGAATGGGGGCCGGGACCCGGCATCGAGGCCGCCTTCGAGGAGCGTTGCGGCGACTGCGACCTGCGTTTCGTGGCGCTGGACGGTGGCGTCGACATCCTCCAGCGGCTTCGCCTGGAGGGGCAGGGCACCGCGGCGGACCTGGTGCTGGGCCTGGACATGAACCTGATGGCCGAGGCCCGCGAGCTCGACCTGCTGGCGCCCCATCGGGTCGATACCGCACCGCTGGCGCTGCCCATCGACTGGTCCGATGACACCTTCCTGCCCTATGACTGGGGCCATTTCGCCTTCGTCTACGACACCGAGCAGCTCAGTGAGCCGCCGGGCAGCTTCCGCGAACTTCTCGAGGCCCCGGACGACGTCCAGCTGATCCTTCAGGACCCGCGCACCAGCGTCACCGGCCAGGGCCTGCTGCTGTGGATCAAGCACGTCTACGGCGAGGAGGCCCCGGCCGTCTGGAGGAAGCTCAACGAGCGGGTGCTGACCGTCACCAACGGCTGGAGCCAGGCCTACTTCTCGCTGTTCATGAACGGCGAGGCGCCCATGGTGCTCTCCTATGCCACCTCGCCGGCCTACCATATGGCGGTGGAGGAGACCGACCGCTACCAGGCCGCCGAGTTCGAGGAGGGCCACTACCTGCAGGTGGAGACCGCGGCCATGCTACGCGCCACCGACGAGCCGGCGCTGGCCCGCGACTTCCTGGCCTTCATGCTGACGCCGGACTTCCAGCGCCATATCCCGCTGGGCAACGTGATGAACCCGGCCATCGACCTCGGCGATGAGCTGCCCGCGGTGTTCGAGCGGCTGATCCAGCCGCAGAGCCTGACCTTCACGCCGGAGGAGGTGCGCAACAACCGCCGCGCCTGGATCCGCGAGTGGCTCAACGCCAGCGTACGTTGAGCGAGGTGTCGACTCCGTCGCGCTGGGCCACGCTGTCGCGCTGGCCGCCGGGGCTCGGCCTCGCCGCCCTGACGGCGGTGGCGGGGCTGGGGCTCGGCAGCCTCGGGGCGCTGCTGTGGCAGGCCCGGGCCTTGCATCCGGCCATGCTCTGGCAGGAGCCGTGGCTGGCCGCCGTGCTGCGCTTCACGCTCTGGCAGGCGACCCTCTCGACCCTGCTGGCGGTGGGGCTCGCCGTGCCGGTGGCGCTGGCCCTGGCGCGGCGCCCGCGCTTCCCGGGGCGCGCCCTGCTGCTGCGGGCCATGGAGCTCTCGCTGGTGCTGCCGACGCTGATCGGGCTCTTCGGCCTGGTGGCGGTGCACGGTCGCCGCGGCTGGGCGGCGCCGTTCTGGGAGTGGCTGGTCGGTGCGGACTCGGGCTACCTCTACGGCCTCTCCGGCATCGTGCTGGCCCATGTCTTCTACAACCTGCCGCTCTCGGCCCGGCTGATGCTTCAGGCCCTGGAGACGGCCCCCGCGGCGTACTGGCGGCTGGCCTCCCAACTGGGGCTGACGCGGGCGACGCTCTGGCGCACCCTGGAGTGGCCGCGGCTCAAACCGCTGCTGCCGCGCCTGGCGGCGCTGGTCTTCACCCTCTGCTTTACCAGCTTCGCCATCGTCATGACCCTGGGCGGTGGACCGCGCTCCTCGACCCTGGAGGTGGCGCTCTACCAGGCGCTGAAGTTCGACCATGACCTGGCACTGGCGGCCCTGCTGGCGCTGACCCAGCTGGTCATCTGCCTGTCGCTGTGGCTGCTGGCCCTCTCTCGGGGCGGGGCACCCTCGCTGGTGGTCGGCAGCGCCGCCCTGCCGGCCGGCGGGCGCTGGCACCGGCGCGACGCCGTCGGCGCCTCGCGGCTCACCGATGCCGCCTGGCTTACCGCCCTGGCGGCGCTGCTGCTGCCGCCGCTGCTCGCGGTGGTGCTGGCAGGGCTCAGCGGGCTGCCCGAGCTGCCGCGCAGCGCGAGCCTCTGGCCGGCGGCGGCGCGCAGCCTGGTGATGGCCCTGGGCGCGGGGGTCGGGGCGCTGTCGCTGGCCATGGCCCTGCTGGTGGGCAGCCGCTGGCTGCAGGCCCGGCGACATGCCTGGGCGGCGCTGCTGATGGAGGGGGGCGGTCAGCTGATCCTGGTGATTCCCTCCCTGGTGCTGGGAACCGGGCTCTTCCTGCTGCTGCGCCCGACCCTGGGCAGCGGCTGGCAGGGCTACGCCCTGGTGGTGCTGGTCAATGCCTTCATGGCGCTGCCCTTCGCCATGCAGGTGGTGCGCGGGGCGCTGCCGGGGCTCTCGGCGCCCGAGGAGCGCCTGGCCGACCAGTTCGGCATCCGCGGACGGGCCCGGCTGCGCTGGCTGGTCTGGCCGCGGCTGCGCCGTCCCCTGGCCCTGGCGCTGGCCTACGCCATGACCCTGTCGCTGGGGGACTTCAGCGTCATCGCCCTGTTCGGCAGTCCCTCGGCCCCGACCTTGCCGATGCTGCTCTACCAGCAGCTGGGTGGCTATCGCTGGCAGGGCGCCGCCGCCACGGCGCTGTTGCTGCTGGCGCTGGTGGTGCTGGTGTTTGTGCTGCTGGGGTGGCTGACCCGTCGCCCGCCCCGCTATCCCTGGACCCGCTACGCCCGCGAGGAGCCCCATGCTCGAGTGTCGTGACCTGAGCTTCCACTACGACCGCCATGATCCCGGGGAGACGCCGGACTTCCACTTCAGCTTCCGGCTCGCTCCGGGGGAGTGCCTGTCGGTGGAGGGGCCCTCGGGGTCCGGCAAGAGCACCCTGCTGGGGCTGCTGGCGGGGTTCCTCGAGCCGGCTGGCGGCACGCTCGCCTGGCAGGGGCAGGACCTGCTGGCGCTGCCGCCCTGGGAGCGCGGTATCACCACCGTCTTCCAGGAGCACAACCTCTTCGACCAGCTGCCGGTCTGGCTCAACGTGGGGCTGGGGCTGGCGCCGGACATGAAACTCACCCGCGAACAGCGCGTCCGGATCCGCGAGGGGCTGGCCGAGGTGGGGCTCGAGGGATTGCAGGACCGCCTGCCCGGGGAGCTCTCCGGCGGCCAGCGACAGCGCGTGGCGCTGCTGCGGGCGCTGTTGCGGGGCTCGCGTGTCCTGCTGCTCGACGAGCCCTTCTCCGGCCTGGACGAGACCACCCGCGACGGGCTCTGGGCTCTGGTGCGTCGCCAGAAGGCCGCGGGGGCGGCGGTGGTGCTGGTCAGCCACGACCGCGACGACATCGAGGCACTGGCCGACCGGCGCTGTCGGCTGGAGGGCGGCCGGCTGTGGCCCGTCGACTGAGCGACTGGCCTGACGGCCGGCCGCGTGACAGAATCGGCGCCAATGACACCAGAACCGCCCCAGGCTCCTCCAGCGCTCGAGGAGGCGAGGGGCGGCATGCATGACGAAGAGGACACCATGCCCGAGTATCGCTCCCGCACCACCACCGCCGGCCGCAACATGGCCGGTGCCCGCGCCCTGTGGCGCGCCACCGGCATGAAGGACGACGATTTCCACAAGCCGATCATCGCGGTGGCGAACTCCTTTACCCAGTTCGTGCCGGGCCACGTGCACCTCAAGGACATGGGCCAGCTGGTGGCGCGCGAGATCGAGAAGGCCGGCGGGGTGGCCAAGGAGTTCAACACCATCGCCGTGGACGACGGCATCGCCATGGGCCACGACGGCATGCTCTACTCGTTGCCGAGTCGCGACCTCATCGCCGACAGCGTCGAGTACATGGTCAACGCCCACTGCGCCGACGCCCTGGTGTGCATCTCCAACTGCGACAAGATCACCCCGGGCATGCTCAACGCCGCCATGCGCCTGAACATCCCGGTGATCTTCGTCTCCGGCGGCCCCATGGAGGCCGGCAAGACCAAGCTCCTGGACCACAATATCGACCTGATCGATGCGATGATCTCCGCCGCCGACGACCAGTACAGCGACGCGGAGATCGAGGAGATCGAGCGCAGCGCCTGCCCGACCTGCGGCAGCTGCTCGGGCATGTTCACCGCCAACTCCATGAACTGCCTGATGGAGGCCCTGGGCCTGGCGCTGCCGGGCAACGGCACGGTGCTGGCCACCCACGCCGACCGCCGCCGGCTCTTCGAGGAGGCGGGTAGCCGCATCGTCGAACTGGCCAAGCGCGTCTACGTGGGCAACGAGGCGCACCTGCTGCCGCGGGCCATCGGCTCGAAGGCGGCGTTCAGGAACGCCATGACCCTGGACATCGCCATGGGCGGCTCCACCAACACCATCCTGCACCTGCTGGCCGCCGCTCAGGAGGGCGAGGTGGAGTTCACCATGGCCGACATCGACCGGCTCTCCCGGGAGGTGCCGCAGCTGTGCAAGCTGGCGCCCAACACCCAGCAGTACCATATCGAGGACTGCCACCGCGCCGGCGGCATCATGGCCATTCTCGGCGAGCTGGACCGCGCCGGGGTGCTGGATACCCGGGTGCCCACCGTCTACGGCGATACTCTCAAGGACGCCCTGGACGCCTGGGACATCATGCGCTCGCCGAGCCCCGAGGTGGTGGAGTTCTACAAGGCCGGTCCCGGCGGCATCCCCACCCAGGAGGCCTTCTCCCAGGCCGCCCGCTGGCCGAGCCTCGACGGCGACCGTGCCGGCGGCTGCATCCGCGATCTTGCGCACGCCTTCTCGAGAGAGGGTGGCCTCGCGGTGCTCAAGGGCAACATCGCCGAGGACGGCTGCGTGGTGAAGACCGCCGGCGTCGACGACGCGATCCTGGTCTTCGAGGGCCCGGCCCACGTGGTCGAGTCCCAGGACCAGGCGTTGGAGCATATCCTCGGTGGCCAGGTGAAGGAGGGCGAGGTCGTGGTCATCCGCTACGAGGGCCCCAAGGGCGGCCCCGGCATGCAGGAGATGCTCTACCCGACCAGCTACCTCAAGTCCAAGGGGCTGGGCAAGGCCTGCGCGCTGCTCACCGACGGGCGCTTCTCCGGCGGCACCTCGGGACTCTCCATCGGCCACGCCTCGCCGGAGGCCGCCGCCGGGGGCGCCATCGGCCTGGTGGAGAGTGGCGATATCATCCGCATCGACATCCCCGGTCGGCGCATCGACGTGAAGCTCCCCGACGAGGAGCTCGCCCGCCGTCGCGAGGCCCAGGAGGCGAAGGGCGCCCAGGCCTGGAAGCCGAGCATCACGCGCGACCGCAAGGTCTCGGCGGCGCTCAAGGCCTATGCGCTGCTGGCGACCTCCGCCGACAAGGGCGCGGTGCGCGACCTGACCCGGCTCGACTGAGCCCGAGACCCGGCCGGACGCCAGGCCACACGAGCCTTGACCGAAGGCCGGGCCCCATGACCCCTGCAGGGAAGCCCGCACGATGAAGACACAGACCCTCAACGTCGGCCTGGTCGGCTACGGCATGGCCGGGCGCACCTTCCACGCCCCGCTGATCCAGGCTGCCCTCGGCCTGGAGCTGACTGCCGTGGTCAGCGGCAATGCCGAGCGGGTCCAGGCCGACCACCCCGAGATCCAGGTGCTGCCCAAGGCGGCACAGCTGTTCGCACGACGCGACATCGACCTGGTGGTGATCGCCACCCCCAACGACACCCACTTCCCGCTGGCCAAGGCGGCGCTGACGGCCGGCAAGCATGTAGTGATCGACAAGCCCTTCAGCGTCAGCGCCTCCGAGGCCCGCCAGCTCAAGGCCCAGGCCGATGGCGCCGAGCGCCTGCTGAGCGTCTTCCACAACCGTCGCTGGGACAGCGACTTCCTGACCCTCAAGTCGCTGCTCGACGAAGGGGCCCTGGGGCGGGTGGTGGCGCTGGAGTCGCGCTTCGACCGCTTCCGCCCCCGGGTCACCGACCGCTGGCGCGACCACCACAGGCCGGGCGGTGGCATCTGGTACGACCTCGGCCCGCACCTGCTCGACCAGGCCCGGCAGCTCTTCGGCATGCCCAAGGCGATCCTGCTGGAGCTCGCCACGTCGCGCGATGGGGCCGAGGTGGACGACGATTTCCTGGCGCTGCTGGAGTACGACCGCCTGCGGGTGAGCCTGCAGGCCAGTTCCCTGGTGGCCGAGCCGACCCCGCGCTTCCGGGTCCACGGCACCCGGGGCAGCTTCGTCAAGTACGGGCTCGACCCCCAGGAGGCCTGGCTCAAGGCGGGGCAGACCCCGTCACCGGGCTGGGGCGTGGATGCCGCGCCCGGCACCCTGACCCTCGACGAGGGAGAGGGCGAGTCGACGCCCCTGGCGAGCCGCGAGGCGCCGGTCGTGCCGGGAGACTACTGCGCCTTCTATAGTGGCATCGCCGAGTCTCTGCTCAGAGGCGCACCGCCGCCGGTGACCAGCGACTCGGCGCTGGAGGTGATGACCCTGCTGGAGACCGGGCTCGACAGCTACCGCCAGGGCCGCTGGGTGAAGCTCAAGGACGGCAAGAGCGCGATGCGCCGACTGCACTCGCGGTAGCGGGTATTGGCATCGCTGCCGGTCGCCTTGGTTGCCGGGCTCACCAGAGCCCGGCATCGACGGGCGCCTCGCTGCGCAGCTTGTCCCGGGCGATGAACAGCGCGGCGATCGCGCGGGCCTCGTGGAAGTCCTCCCGGGCCAGCAGGGCCGAGAGCTCGTCGATGGCGTGGGTCTCGACGATCAGCGGCTCCGGCTCGTCACCGGGTAGGCGCCTCGGGTAGAGGTCGCTGGCGAGCAGTACCTGCATGCGGTGGCGCATGTAGTTGGGGGCCAGCGACAGCTCCACCAGGGGCTCGATGCGGTTGGCGCCGAAGCCGCACTCCTCCATCAGCTCGCGATTGGCCGCGGTGACGATGTCCTCGCCCGGGTCCACGAGCCCCTTGGGCAGGGTCAGCACGTAGTCCTCGAAGCCGGCGGCATACTCGCGGATGAGCAGCACATGTTCGGGGTCGGGCATGGCCACGATCATCACCGCGCCGATGCCCTGGCCGGTGCCGGTGAGCCGCTCGAAGGTGCGCTCGGCGCCGTTGGAGAAGCGCAGGTCCAGCTCCTCGACGTGGAAGAGGCGGCTTTTTGCCACGCTGCGCCGGTCGAGGATGTGCGGCTTGACGGGCCAGGGCCGGGAGGCGTCGTGGGGGTCGGACATGGGTGGGATTCCTTGTTGGCGATTCGCTACAATACTACGTCCCAACGGCCCCCGACTCACTCCCGGAGTAGCGATGATCGACTGGCGCGCCATCGACACCGTCCTGCTGGACATGGACGGCACCCTGCTGGACCTGCATTTCGACAGCCACTTCTGGCTCGAGCACCTGCCGCGGCGCTACGTGGAACTGCATCGCCTCGACGAGGCGACCCAGGAGGAGGTGCGCGCACGGATCATCCGCGAGCAGGGCACCCTCAACTGGTACAGCCTGGCCTACTGGAGTCGCGAGCTGGGGGTCGACGTGGTGGCGCTCAAGCGTGAGGTGCAGCACCTGATCGGCCTGCGCAGCGACGCCCTGGACTTCCTCCGCTGGC
The DNA here is from genome assembly GCF_023554995.1 of Halomonas gemina. Classification (GTDB taxonomy): domain Bacteria; phylum Pseudomonadota; class Gammaproteobacteria; order Pseudomonadales; family Halomonadaceae; genus Halomonas; species Halomonas gemina. The sequence goes on along the minus strand of NZ_JAMJPK010000003.1, from coordinate 183,992 downwards.
TGAAGGCGGCCCATCCCCGGGTGGTGCTGGCCACCAATGCCGACCGGGCGAGCCTGGAGCTCAAGCTGCCGCTGACCGGCCTGGAGGCGTACCTGGATGCCATCGTCTCCTCGGCGGACCTCGGTGTCCCCAAGGAGGAGCAGGCCTTCTGGTTTGCCCTGCAGGAGGTCGAGCCCTTCGACCCGCAGCGTACCCTGTTCATCGATGACAACCCCTCGGTGCTGGAGAGTGCCCGGGAGTTCGGCATCCGCCATCTGCTGGGCATCAAGCAGCCCAACAGCCGCCGGCCGGAGAAGGAGCTCGAGGAGTTCATCGCCCTGGACCGCTTCGCCAGCATCCTGCCCGACAGCCTCCCGCCTGCGGCGGGCGAGGGAGGTGTCCATGGATAGCGTCAGGCTCGACAAGTGGCTGTGGGCGGCGCGTTTCTTCAAGACCCGGGCCCTGGCCAAGAAGGCCATCGAGGGCGGCAAGGTCCACTACGAGGGTGGGCGGGCCAAGACCAGCAAGGCCGTCGAGGTCGGCGCCCTGATCCGTGTCCCCCAGGGCTGGGACATCCTGGAGGTGGAGGTGCTGGCGCTCTCCGACCAGCGCCGCGGCGCCCCCGAGGCCCGCACGCTCTACCGCGAGACCGAGGGGAGCGTCGTGCGCCGCGAGCGCGAGGCCGAGGCCCGTCGCCTCACCAACCAGGTCATGCAGCACCCGCTCAAGCGCCCCGACAAGAAGCAGCGTCGGGAGATCCAGCGCTTCCAGCGCCAGCAGGATGACTAGACAGAGAGCCTCATGACCGACCAGATTCAGCGTTTCCTCTTCGACAAGACCAACGTGCGTGGCGAGATCGTCACCCTCGAGCGTGCCTACGGCGAGGTGCTCGACCGCCACGACTACCCGCCTGCGGTGAACCACCTGCTCGGCGAGCTGCTCGCCGCGGTGGCGCTGCTCACCGACACCGTCAAGCTCGACGGCACCCTGAGCATCGAGGTGCGCGGCCAGGGCGCGCTCGCCCTGCTGATGGCCGAGTCCAATCCCGGCGGCGAGCTGCGCGCCATTGCTCGCCTGGCCGAGGACGCGGCGATTCCCGGCGAGGAGGCCGGCTTCCACGAACTGGTGGGTAAGGGGCAGATCACGATCACCCTGGACCCCACCGATGGCCACCGCTATCAGGGCATCGTGGCCCTCGAGCACGACAGCCTGGCCGGCTGCCTCGCCGCCTACTTCGCCCAGTCCGAGCAGCTGCCGACGCGGCTGTGGCTGGCCGCGGAAGGGCAGCGTGCCGGTGGCCTGCTGCTGCAGCGCCTGCCCGACGAGTCGCAGAACCAGGACGCCGACGCCTGGGAGCGCACCGTGCAGCTGGCCGACACCGTCAAGGACGAGGAGCTGCTCGGCCTCGAGCCGCTCGAGGTGCTGCGCCGGCTCTACCATGAGGAGACCGTGCGGGTCTTCGATCCCAAGGCGCTGCGCTTCGGCTGCACCTGCTCGCGCGAGCGCATCGCCTCCGCCTTGATGACCCTCGGCGCTCAGGAGCTGCGCGAGGTGCTGGCCGAGCAGGGCAGCATCGACACCCAGTGCCACTTCTGTCATACCCGCTACCACTTCACGATGTCCGAGGTCGAGGCGATGCTCGACGACCCCGAGGGAACTCCCCCGACTCTGCATTAAGGACGTCATACTTCGGTGCTGCATAGCAGCATGTGTGTTCAAGTGAGCTGTAGTGAACGGCGCCGATGTAGTAGTAAAACTACATGAACTTCGCCCAAGAACGGCGTTTCCCGGCGGCCGGGTTTTTGCCATAATGGCGCCGTTTTTTCCGGTCGATCGCCCAGCACAAGACGGCAATGACCCGCGCACGGCGATCATGGCATGACCCACGTTGCGTCACCGACGCCCGGCACACGAGAGAGAAGCGGCCGCAAGGCCCAGGACACGACATGACCACGACTCAAGCCGCCCCGCAGCAAACCGCCATTTCCCACGTCAACCTCTGCAGCGCCGAGCTGATCGAGCGGGCAGTGGCCAACGGGGAAGGGCGCCTGGCCGCCAACGGCGCCCTGGTGGTGAACACCGGCGTGCGCACCGGCCGTTCGCCCAAGGATCGCTTCATCGTCGACGAGCCGAGCAGCAGCGGCCAGATCGACTGGGGCAGCGTCAACCAGCCGTTCGACGCCGAGAAGTTCGATGCCCTCTGGGCCCGCGTCGATGCCTACCTGGCCGGCGGCGAGCACTATGTGTCCGAACTCCACGTGGGCAGTGACCCGGAGCACTACCTGCCGGTGCGCGTCACCACCGAGACCGCCTGGCATGGCCTCTTCGGCCGCACCATGTTCGTGCGTCCCGAGGCCTACAACCCGTCCGTGAAGGACGAGTGGACCGTCCTCAACGCCCCCTTCTTCGAGTGCGACCCGGCTCGCGACGGCACCAACGCCGACGGCTGCGTGATCCTCAACTTCGCCCAGAAGAAGGTGCTGATCGCCGGCATGCGCTATGCCGGCGAGATGAAGAAGGCGATGTTCTCGGTGCAGAACTTCCTGCTGCCGGCCGCCGACGTGCTGCCCATGCACTGCTCTGCCAACGTCGGCGAGGATGGCGAGACCACGCTGTTCTTCGGCCTCTCCGGCACCGGCAAGACCACCCTCTCCGCCGACCCGGCCCGCTACCTGATCGGTGACGACGAGCACGGCTGGGGGCCCGGCACCGTCTTCAACATCGAGGGCGGCTGCTACGCCAAGTGCATCGACCTCTCCGAGAAGAACGAGCCGATCATCTGGCAGGCCATCAAGTTCGGCACCGTGCTGGAGAACGTGGTCCTCGACGACCGCCGGGAGCCGGACTATGCCGACGACAGCCTGACCCAGAACTCGCGTGCCGCCTATCCGCTGGAACACGTCGAGAAGCGCGTGCCCGAGAACCGCGCCGGCGAGCCCAATGCCATCGTCTTCCTGACCTGCGACATGTCCGGCGTGCTGCCCCCGGTCGCTGTGCTCTCCAAGGAAGCCGCCGCCTACCACTTCCTCTCCGGCTACACGGCCAAGGTAGGCTCCACCGAGGTGGGCTCCTCCGCCGGCCTCGAGGCGACCTTCTCCACCTGCTTCGGCGCTCCCTTCTTCCCGCGTCCGGCCCGGGAATACGCCGACCTGCTGATCAAGCGCGTGGCCGAGAAGGATGCCCAGGTCTACCTGGTCAACACCGGCTGGACCGGTGGCGCCTACGGCGAGGGTGGCGCGCGCTTCTCGATCCCCACAACTCGCGCCATCATCAGCGCCATCCAGTCCGGCGTGCTGCGCGACGTCGAGACGCGCCATGTCGAGGGCCTGAACCTGGCCGTGCCTACCGCCGTGCCGGGCGTCGACTCCCGCCTGCTCGACCCCCGCGAGACCTGGGAGGACAAGACCGCCTACGACCGCAAGCGCCAGGAACTGGCCGCCAAGTTCGTCGACAACTTCAAGAAGTTCGAGGGCGTCAACGAGGCGATCGTCAAGGCGGGCCCCAGCCTGACCTGAGGCTGACAGCAAGGCGAACCGTCGCGGGTATCGACGGTCTGACCGGGGGAAGGGCGCAAGTCCTTCCCCCGGTCGCGTTATGGCGTCACCGCGAGGGTGAGGAAGGGCGCTCGGATCAGTTCATCAATGGAGAGAGACCATGAAACGACGGCATTTTCTCGGCGTGCTGGGAGCCGGCAGCCTCGTCGGCCTGCTGCCGGGACTGGCCGCGGCGCGGCCCAAGCCCGACCTGGCGCGCGCCGAGGGGCTCGAGGTGCTGGAGCTCTCGGAGGCCGAGTGGCGTGAACGCCTCAGCGACGAGCAGTTCGAGATCCTGCGCGAGGAGGGCACCGAGCCGGCCTTCTCCAGCCCCCTGGACAAGGAGACCCGCGAGGGCGAGTACCGCTGTGCCGGCTGTGACCTGCTGCTGTTCTCCAGTGCCATGAAGTACGACTCCGGGACCGGCTGGCCGAGCTTCTTCGAACACGTCGAGGGGCACCTGCTGACCAGCGTCGACTACTTCCTGGTCTTCCCGCGCACCGAATACCACTGCGCGCGCTGCGGCGGGCACCAGGGCCACGTCTTCGACGATGGCCCCGAGCCCACCGGCCTGCGCTGGTGCAACAACGGCCTGGCGCTGCGATTCGTCCCCGCCTGAACCCCGATTGTGATACCTTGTCGTGATCGTCTGGACGTTTGATTGCCAAGGATTTCATGGACGCACACGACAAGATCATCCGCCGCCTCGCCGAGGAGCTCGCCGTACGCCCGCCGCAGGTCAAGGCCACGGTGGAACTGCTCGACGGCGGGGCCACCGTGCCCTTCATCGCCCGCTACCGCAAGGAAGTCACCGGCGGGCTCGATGATATCCAGCTGCGCCAGCTGCACGAGCGCCTCGCCTACCTGCGCGAGCTGGAGGAGCGCCGTGCGACGGTGCTGGCCGCCATCGACGAGCAGGGCAAGCTCACCGACACGCTGGCCGCCAGCATCCGCGCCGCAGAGACCAAGCAGCGCCTCGAAGACCTCTACCTGCCCTACAAGAAGAAGCGGCGCACCAAGGCGCAGATCGCCCGCGAGGCGGGGCTCGAGCCGCTGGCCGATGCCCTGCTGGCCGACCCGAGCCTGGCGCCCGAGGCCGAGGCGGCCCGCTATCTTCGTCCCGCGGAAGGTGACATCCCCGCCATCGAGGACGCCAAGGCAGCCCTGGACGGGGCCAAGCAGATCCTCATGGAGCGTTTCGCCGAGGATCCGGAGCTGGTGGGCCGTCTGCGTGAGCGGCTATGGAGCGAGGGCGAACTCAGCGCCCGGGTGATCGCCGGCAAGGAGCAGGAGGGCGCCAAGTTCTCCGACTACTTCGAGCACGATGAGCGGCTCGCCAAGGTGCCCTCGCACCGTGCCCTGGCCATGTTCCGTGGTCGCAACGAGGGCGTGCTGGCGCTGGCCCTGCGCCTGCCCGGCGAAGACGAAGCGCCGATCCATCCGGCCCAGGTGGCCATCGCCCGGCACTTCGATATTTTCAACGGGAGCGGCGACCAGGGCCGGCCCGCCGACAAGTGGCTGGCCGAGGTGGTGCGCTGGACCTGGCGGGTCAAGCTCTATACCCACCTGGAGACCGAGCTCATGGGGCGGCTGCGCGAGCGCGCGGAGCTCGAGGCCATCGAGGTGTTCGCCGCCAACCTCAAGGACCTGCTGCTGGCCGCTCCCGCGGGCCACAAGGCCACGCTGGCCATCGACCCGGGCCTGCGCACCGGCTGCAAGGTAGCGGTGGTGGATGCCACCGGCCAGTTCCTCGAGCATGCCACCATCTATCCCCATGCCCCGCAGAAGCGCTGGGACGCCGCGCTCGGCGAGCTGGCCGGGCTGGTGGAGAAGCACGAGGTCGCGCTGATCGCGGTAGGCAACGGCACCGCCAGCCGTGAGACCGACAAGCTCGCCGGCGACCTGGTGAAACGGTTTGCGGGGAAGCGTCCACTTTCCAAGGTGATGGTCAGCGAGGCCGGCGCCTCGGTCTACTCCGCCTCGGAGTACGCCTCCCGGGAGCTGCCCGACCTCGATGTCACCATCCGCGGCGCGGTCTCCATCGCCCGCCGGCTGCAGGATCCGCTGGCCGAGCTGGTCAAGATCGAGCCCAAGTCCATCGGCGTGGGCCAGTACCAGCATGACGTCTCCCAGCTGCAGCTCTCGCGGAGCCTGGAGGCGGTGATCGAGGACTGCGTCAACGCCGTGGGGGTGGACCTCAATACGGCCTCGAGCGCGCTGCTCTCGCGGGTCGCCGGCCTCAATCCCGCCCTGGCCGACAACATCGTCGCCCGTCGCAACACCGAGGGCGCCTTCGCCAGCCGCCGGGCGCTGCTCGAGGTCAGCCGGCTCGGGCCCAAGACCTTCGAGCAGTGCGCCGGTTTCCTGCGCATCATGAACGGGGACAATCCGCTGGACGCCAGCGCCGTGCACCCCGAGGCCTATCCGCTGGTGGAGCGCATCGCCCAGCGCAGCGGGCGTCCGCTGGCCGGGCTGATCGGTGACAGCGCCACTCTCAAGGCCCTCAGGCCTGCCGACTTCGCCGACGAGCGTTTCGGCGTGCCCACGGTCACCGATATCCTCGCCGAGCTCGACAAGCCGGGCCGTGACCCGCGCCCCGAGTTCAAGGCGGCCGAGTTCCGCGAGGGGGTCGAGACCCTCAAGGACCTCGAGCCGGGCATGATTCTCGAGGGCAGCGTGACCAACGTTACCCACTTCGGGGCCTTCGTCGACATCGGCGTCCACCAGGATGGCCTGGTGCACATCTCGGCGCTCTCCGAGAAGTTCATCGAGGACCCGCGCACGGTGGTCAAGGCCGGCGACATCGTGCGGGTCAAGGTGATGAGCGTGGACCTTCCGCGCTCGCGCATCGGCCTGACCATGCGCCTCGATGACCAGCCGGACGACCAGGCTGGCGACAAGGGCGGCGGGACGCCGCACCGCGGGAGCGGCAATGCCCGGGGCCGCGGGCCCGGCAAGGCTGGCCGCGGCGGCAAGCCACCCGAGCCGGCCGGCCAGATGGGCGCCCTGGGGGCGGCCCTGCTCCAGGCAAAGAAGGGCCGCTGACCTTGAAGCGCCGCCTGGCGGCACCATAATCTGACGTTTGCCGGGCGCCATGGCGCCCGCCTTTCCACATATGGGGTGACCATCTTGTCCGAATCGTTCACCAGCCGCGTCGATCGACTCAAGTCCCTGGCCGACCAGGGGCGGGTCGGGCGCCTGCGCCGCGGCATCGAGAAGGAGGGGTTGCGGGTCGACGGCGAGGGGCGCATCGCCGCTACCCCACATCCCGCCGCGCTGGGCTCCAAGCTGACCCACCCGCACATCACCACCGACTACTCCGAGGCGCTGCTGGAGTACATCACCCCGGTCTACAGCCGGCCGGGCGATGCCATGGCCTTCCTCGCCGACCTTCACCGCTTCAGCTATCGCCACCTGGGCGACGAGTTGATCTGGCCGGCCAGCATGCCGTCGCGGCTCGACGGCAACGACAGCGTGCCCATCGCCGACTATGGCCGCTCCAACGTGGGTACCATGAAGCACGTCTACCGCAAGGGGCTGGACCTGCGCTACGGACGGATCATGCAGTCCATCGCCGGGGTGCACTACAACGTCTCGCTGCCCGATGACCTCTGGCAGCTGCTGCGCGAGCTCGAGGGCGACCTCGACACCCCCCTGCGCGACTACCGTTCTTCGCGCTACTTCGGCCTGATCCGCAACTTCCGTCGCCACAGCTGGCTGCTGCTCTACCTGTTCGGCGCCTCGCCGGCGCTGGATCGCAGCTTCCTGCCGAACGGTGAGCTGCCCGAGAAGCTCCAGCGGCATGGCGAACAGACCCTGGTGTCGCGCCATGCCACCAGTCTGCGCATGTCGGACCTGGGCTACCAGAACAAGGTCCAGGAGCAGCTGAAGATCTGCTTCAACTCGCTCTCCAACTACGTCAATACCCTGCGCCACGCCATCGCCACGCCCTGGCAGGACTACCAGAAGCTGGGGGTGAAGGAGGGCGACGAGTGGTGCCAGCTCAATGCCAACATCCTGCAGATCGAGAACGAGTACTACAGCGACATCCGCCCCAAGCGGGTGGCGCGCCACGACGAGACCCCCAGCCAGGCGCTGGAGGCCCGCGGCGTGGAGTACATCGAGGTACGCTGTCTGGACCTCAACCCCTTCCTGCCGCTGGGCGTGGATGAGCCGCAGATCCGCTTCATCGACACCTTCCTGATGTGGTGCCTGCTCAGCGAGAGCCCCTGGATCCCCGACGACGAGTGCGACCGGCTGGACGACAACCGCCGCCTGGTGGTCGAGCGTGGCCGGGACCCCGAGCTGCGCCTGCTGCAGGATGGCCGGCACCGCTCGATCGCCGACTGGGGCGGCGAGATCCTCGCCGAGATGGTGGCGGTGGCGGAGCTGCTCGACCGCCTGGAGGAGGGCGAGCCCCACGGCGAGGCGCTGGCCGCCCTGTCGCCGCGCCTCGATGACCCCGCCCTGACGCCCTCCGCGCGCCTGCTGGCGCGTCTCGAGTCGACCGGAGAATCCTTCGTCGAGGCCATGCTGGGCCTCGCCCGAGAACAGGCACAGGCGTTCCGCGACACCCCCATGGACCCGTCCCGGGAGGTGCTGTTCGACGAGCTGGTGGCGACCTCCCACGCGCAGCAGAAGGATATCGAGGCGGCGGACACCGAGGGCTTCGACGCCTTCCTGGCCCGCTACTTCGAGCGCGCCCGCGAGGTGCGGGCCGTCACGCCGCTGCAGACGGGAGAGACGTCATGATCGACGACCTTCGGCGCCTCTCGGTCCGCGAGTGGAGCCTCGCGGGCCTCGCCTTCTGTGTGCTGATGATGGCCGTGGCCCTGGGGCTCGAGCATCTCGTCGGGCTGGAACCCTGCCCGCTGTGCATCTTCCAGCGGGTGGCGGTGCTGGCCGCCGCCGCCGTGTTCCTCGTCGCCGCGATCCACGACCCCGTGGGCCGCGCGGGGGCGGTGATCTACGGCCTGCTGTCGCTGGCCGCCGTGAGCGGCGGCATCGCCGTGGCGGGGCGCCACCTATGGCTGCAGTCGCTGCCGGCCGACGAGGTGCCGAGCTGCGGCCCGGGGCTCGACTACATGATGGAGATTCTGCCCCTGCAGCAGGTGCTGGCCCAGGTGCTCTCCGGCTCGGGAGAGTGCGCCGAGATCGACTTCCTGCTGCTCGGTATCTCGCTGCCCGGCTGGACCCTGGCCGGCTTCGTGCTGCTCGCGCTGGCCCCGCTGGGCCTGCTGCTGGCGGCCAACCGCCCGCGTCGCGGCTATCGCTGGCAGGGGTAGGCTCGGCCATGCTCTATCGCGACCTGGCCACCCAGGAGGCGATCGACCGCGCCTACGACCCCATGCGGGGGCGCGATCCGGCGGCACTGCTCGCCGACTGGCGTGCGCGGAGTGCGGCATCGCGTGAACGCCATCGCGTGACGCTCGACCTGCCTTACGGCCCGACGCTTGCCGAGTGCCTGGATCTCTTCCATGCCGAGGGCATGGGGGAGGAGGGAGCTGAGGGCGAGCCTGCCCCCTGCCACTTGTTCTTTCATGGCGGCTACTGGCGCTCGCTCAGCCACAAGGAATTCAGCTTCGTCGTCGATGGCCTGGTGGCCTCGGGGATCACGGTGGCGGTGGTCAACTACGCCCTCTGCCCCTCGGTGGCGTTCGGCGAGGTGGTGCGTCAGAGCCGGGCGGCGCTGGCGTGGGTCCATCGCAATGCGGCGTCACTGGGTGTCGACCCGCACCAGCTGAGCATCTCGGGACACTCCGCCGGCGGGCACCTCTGTGCCATGCTGCTGGACACCGATTGGGCAGGGGAATATGGCCTGCGCGAGGACCTGATCCGTGGCGCCCTCTCGATCAGCGGTCTCTACGATCTGGCGCCGTTTCCCTGGTCATGGCTGCAGCCCAAGTTGCAGCTCACCGGTCGCGACGTGATCGACTACAGCCCCGTGGGATTGCCCTGCCGCGTCCCGGCCGAGGTGCGGCTGGTCGCCGGCGGCGAGGAGTCCAGCGAGTTCGCGCGCCAGATGCAGGCCTACGCCGAGCACTTGCGCGGGCAGGGCATCGGCGTCGAGTCGGCCGTGCTGGAAGGCGATGACCACTTCTCGCTTCTCGAGCACTATCGCCCCGGCGGGCGCTTCGTCGAGGGGATCACCGCCTTCCACCCCTGAGTCCGGCGTACGGGGGCTATACGCCCAAGTAGCGGTCGCGGACGCTGCTGTCCAGCGCCTCGGGCGGTCCCGTCCAGGCCGTGCGTCCCTTCTCCAGGATGGTGCAGCGGTCGACGACCGGCAGCAGCTCGCCCAGCGACTTGTCGACGATCAGCGTCGACTGGCCCTGGGCCTTGAGCAGGCGCAGGGCCGACCAGATCTCCTGGCGGATCACCGGTGCCAGGCCCTCGGTCGCCTCGTCGAGCACCAGCAGCCGCGGGTTGGTCATCAGGGCACGGCCGATGGCGAGCATCTGCTGCTCGCCGCCGGAGAGGGTGGCCGCCATCTGTCGGCGCCGCTCGGCGAGCTTGGGGAAAAGGTCCTCCACTCGCTCCCGGGTCCAGGGGCCGGGGCGGGCGGTGACCACCAGGTTCTCGCGCACCGAGAGGTTGGGAAAGCAGCGCCGGCCCTCCGGCACCAGCCCCAGGCCGCACCGGGCGATGCGGTAGGCCGGCAGGCGGTGCAGGTTTCGCGCTTCGAACACGATGCGTCCGTGACGGGCCGGCGTCAGCCCGAACAGTGAGCGGATGGTGGTGGTCTTGCCCATGCCGTTACGCCCCATGAGTGCCACCATCTCACCCACCTCGACATGCAGGCTGACGCCGAACAGCGCCTGGGAGGGCCCGTAGAAGGTCTCTATGTCGGTGATCTCGAGCATCTCAGTCTCCCAGGTAGGCGTCGCGGACGCGCGGGTCCCGGCGGATGGTCGCGCTGTCACCATGGGCGATGACGCTGCCCGCCACCAGCACGGAGATGCGATCCGCCAGCCGGAATACCGCGTCCATGTCATGTTCGATCAGCAGGATGGGGACCTCCTGTTTCAGGGTCTCGAGCAGTTCGGTGAGCCGTGCCGACCCCTCGGGGCCGAGGCCCGCCATGGGCTCGTCCAGCAGCAGGGCCCGGGGCTCGAGGACCAGCGCGCAGGCCACCTCTACCTGGCGGCGCTCGCCATGGGAGAGCGCCGCCACCGGGGTGTCGGCCCGGTGGGCGAGGTGCATGCGCGCGAGTGCCGCGCGGGCGGGGGCCAGCAGGCGCGGGTCGCTGTCCACCGGCCGCCAGAAGCGGAAGCTGTGCCCCTGCAGCGCCTGGGCCCCGATCATCACGTTGCGCAGCACGCTGAGCGGTTCGGCCAGGCACGAGACCTGGAAGCTGCGTCCCAGGCCGAGGCGGGCCCGCCGGGCGACCCCCAGGGCGGTGATGTCGCGCTCCCCCAGGCGGATCTGGCCGGTATCGGGCCTCAGGCTGCCGGCGATCTGGGCGATCAGCGTCGACTTGCCGGCGCCGTTGGGCCCGATCAGGGCATGGATCTCGCCGGCCCTGAGATCCAGCGACACGTCGTGGGTGGCCTGCAGGGCACCGAAGCGCTTGTGAAGGCCGGAGATCGACAGCACGGGCTCACGCATGGCGCTCCCTCCCGGCCAGCCAGCCGATCACGCCCTGCCTGGCGAACAGCACCACGCCCAGCAGCACCAGGCCGAGGAAGAACTTCCAGTATTCGGTCAGCCCTCCCAGCAGGGTCTCCATCAGCACGAAGAGGATGGCCCCGGCGAGCGGCCCGTAGAGGCGCCCGACTCCGCCCAGGATGACGATCACCATCAGCTCGCCGGAGAGGTGCCAGCTCAGCATGGAGGGGCTGACGAAGCCGTTGAGGTCGGCGTAGAGGGCCCCGGCAAGGCCGGTGATCATCGCCGAGATGACGAAGGCCACCAGGCGGATGGGGAAGGGCGAGATGCCGGCGGTGGCCAGGCGGGTCTCGTTGAGCCGCGCCATGGTCAGGGCGGCACCGAAACGTGACCTCATCAATCGCGAGGTGAGCGCCAGGGAGAGCACCAGGCCCGTGAAGCAGATCAGGTAGAAGCTCAGGGCGTGGTTGGTGTCGACCCCGGGCAGGGTATTGCGCAGGTAGATCGGCAGGCCATCCTCGCCCCCGTAGTCGGGCCAGGAGGTGGCGAAATAGTAGGCCATCTGGGCGAAGGCCAGGGTGATCATGATGAAGTAGACCCCGGTGGTGCGCAGCGAGATGGCGCCGATCACCAGGGCGAGCAGGCCGCAGAGCAGCACGGCGGCCAGCCAGATCACCAGCATGTCGTCGCTGCCGGGCAGGCCCATCACCAGGCTGCCGTCGAAGGCGTGGTAGGCGCTGATGCCGCTCACGTAGCCGCCCAGGCCGAAGTAGGCGGCATGGCCGAAGCTGATCATGCCGCCGTAGCCGATGGCCAGGTTCAGCCCCACGGCGGCCATGGCCACCAGGGCAATGCGCGAGGCGAGGTTGACGTAGTAGACCTCGCCCAGCAGGTGGGCGGCGACGGGGGCCAGCAGCATCAGCGCCAGCAGCCCGCCGTGCACCAGGCGTCGGCGGTCCAGCCAGCGCTGCGTGCCGGTCGGGTGCTGTGCGGCGGGCGTGGTCGTGGGATGGAGCCTAGTCATGGGCGGCAAAGAGTCCCTTCGGCTTGAAGGCCAGTATCACCGCCATGAGGATGTAGATCAGCATGGCGGCCAGGGCGGTCCCCGCGCCGGCGGCGTCCGACGGCGCCATGAACTGGCCGAACAGCGCGGGCAGGAAGACCCGGCCCAGGGTATCCACCAGGCCGACCAGCAGGGCACCCAGCAGGGCGCCCTTGATCGAGCCGATGCCGCCGATCACGATCACCACGAAGGCGAGTATCAGCACCGGCTCGCCCATGCCCACCTGCACCGACTGCAGGGCACCCACCAGGGAGCCGGCCAGCCCCGCCAGGGCGGCGCCCAGTGCAAACACCAGGGTATAGAGCCGCCGGATGTTGACCCCCAGGGCGCCGATCATCTCGCGGTCGCTCTCGCCGGCGCGGATGCGCATGCCCAGCCGGGTATGCGCGATCAGCAGGTAGAGGCCGGCGGCCACGACCATGCCCACGGCGATGATCACCAGCCGGTAGACGGGATAGCGGGAGCCGCCGGGCAGGGCCACCGACCCGGCCAGCGCCTCGGGCGGGCTGAGCCACAGCGGCGAGGAGCCGAACAGCCAGCGGGTGCCCTCGGAGAAGACCAGGATCAGCGCGAAGGTGGCGAGTACCTGGTCGAGGTGCTGGCGCTGGTAGAGGCGGCGTATCACCAAGAGTTCGACGATGGCGCCCGCCGCGGCGGCCGCCAGCACGCCGGCGGCCAGCCCCAGCAGGAAGGAGCCGCTCGAGGCGGTGGCCAGGGCGGTGACATAGGCCCCGACCATGTAGAAGGAGCCATGGGCCAGGTTGATCAGCCCCATGACCCCGAACACCAGGGTCAGGCCGCTGGCCATCAGGAAGAGCATGGTGCCCAGCTGCAGGCCGTTGATCAGTTGTTCGAGAAGCAGGGTTGACGACAAGCTCTGAAATCCGTGGGTAGTGAGGGGTAAATAGTGATCAGTGAGGAGTGAATGGTCAGTGGTGAGGGGGTCCCCCTCACAAGCGAAGTGTTCACCCCTCACCCCTTACAGGCCGCGCAGCGGCGAACACCTCACATCTTGCAGTCCACGTGGTAGATGTCCTGGATGTCCTCGACGGCCAGGCCGACCAGGCGATTGGTCGGCTCGCCGTCCTCGCCCTCGACCACCTCGCGGACATGGATGTCCTGGATCGGGTGGTGGTTAGGGCCGAAGCGGAACTTGCCGCGCACCGAGTCGAAGTCGGCCGCGCGCAGGGCCTCGCGGAAGGCGTCCTGGTCGTCGGGGTGGGCCTTCTCCAGGGCGCTCAGGATCAGGCGGGCGGTATCGTAGCCCTGGGCCGCATAGAGGGTCGGGGTTCGCTCGTAGGCCTCGCGGAAGCCCTCGACGAAGGCCTGGTTGGCCGCGTTCTCCAGGTCGTAGGCCCACTGCGAGGTGTTCATGGCGCCGATCGCGGCGCTGCCCACCGCCTTGATGATCGTCTCGTCGAACGAGAAGGCCGCCCCGAACACCGGCATCTCCACCCCCGAGTTCTCCCACTGCTTCATGAAGGAGATGCCCATGCCGCCGGGCAGGAAGAAGAACAGGCTGTCGGCGTCGCTGGCGCGGATCCTGGCGATCTCGGCGGCATAGTCGGTCTGGCCCAGCTGGGTGTAGATCTCGTCGGCCACCTCGTCATCAAAGAGGTGCTTGAAGCCCCCCAGGGCATCGGTGCCGGCGGGATAGTTGGGCGCCATCAGGATGGGATTCTCGAAGCCCTGCTCGCGCATGTAGGCGCCCATCGCGCCGTGCAGGTTGTCGTTCTGATAGGCCACGTTGAAGTAGTTCTCGTGGCACATCTTCCCGGCCAGCGCCGAGGGGCCGGCATTGGGCGAGAGGTAGAAGGTCCCCTGGCGGACCACGGAGGGCACCACGGCCATGGCCAGGTTGGACCAGATGATGCCGGTCATGATGTCGACCTCGTCGCGCTGCATGAACTCGTTGGAGAGCGACTTGGCCAGGTCGGGACGGCGCGCGTCGTCCTGGATCAGCACCTCGATGTCGTCGCGTCCCGCCTGGTCGATGGCGAGCATGAAGCCGTCGCGCACATCGACGCCGAGATGGGAGCCACCCCCCGAGAGGGTGGTGATCATTCCGATCCTGACCTCATCGGCCTGGGCCGAGGCCACGGCGGTCGTCATCAGCAGGCCGAGGCCGGCGCGGGTCAGCGTGTTCATGGGAATCCCCTCCAGAGTCCTGATGTGGTGACGTTGTGATGGCGGCAGCGCGGCGGCTGGCTCCGATACTAAGGTACCGGTACAAGTTGCTGATACATGGTACCTGTACAAGGTACTACGAATGCCGGGCGGGCCTCTCCACGCTCCCCTCGCGGTATTCGACGACCGCTCGCCCTGACCATCCTCGCGGTCCGGCCGCGGCGACTCAAGCGCCGCGTCGCGCCGAGGCGGCAACGGGATTGACAGCGGGCCCGGCAGGCGCGAGTCTGTCAACTCGCGGGTCGAATGCCCCGAGTGGCTGGCCGCATCGGGCAAGGGAGGCACCCATGCTGGAAGACTGCAAGAATGCCCTGGAGCGCTGGGGCGGCGTTCACGAGCTGATCGATCGCTGGCTCCATGAGCGCCGTGAGCTGCTGATCCATTTTGCCGCACTGAAGCAGGCCTGTGACGCCGAGCTCGAGGCGGTGAGCGCGGAGCGCGTCGATACCTTCAGCGAGCTGCTGATGGACTACATCAGCGCCGGCCACTTCGAGGTCTATCCGCAGCTGCGCGAGGAGGCCAAGGCCTTCGACGACCACCAGGCCCTGGAACTCGCCGACCGCCTGCTCGAGCGCCTGGAGATGTCCACCGAGCTGGTGCTCTCCTTCGATCGCGACTATGACAGTCCCGCCCGTGCCCAGCACCATATGCGTCGTCTCCCCGCCTGGCTCGACCGCCTGAGCCGGGGGCTCAGCGAACGCTTTCGCCTCGAGGACCAGCTGATCGCCCGCCTGCACGCGGCCCATTCGCCGGATGCCGCTCGCACCGAGGCCGACACCCGCGCCTGAGCGTTTCGCGCTCTCGATACGACGTCACGTCTGCTCCGTCACAACTCGCCCCCTCGGCCCCCGCGGTCGATGGGGCGTTCTCGTTGCGGGCGCCTGATCCGTCGGGCGCCTGGCAAGAGGCTGGTTACAGCCTTCGGTCGAGCCGCGCGCCGAGCACCAGCATGCAGGGCGTGAGCAGCAGGGTCAGGCCGGTGGCGAAGGTCAGGCCGCCGGCGATGGCGCTGGAGAGCTGGGTCCACCACTGGGTCGAGGGCGCGCCGATCCCCAGGCTCGGGGTGAACAGGTCGACGTTGACGCCCAGCACCATGGGCGCGAGGCCCAGCACCGTGGTCACGGCGGTGAGCAGCACCGGGCGCAGGCGCAGGCCGCCGGCCTCGAGGGCCGCCTCGCCGGGGGCGAGCCCCTCGCCGCGCAGCTGGTTGTAGGTGTCGATCAGCACGATGTTGTTGTTCACCACGATGCCCGCCAGGGCGATGATGCCCATGCCCACCATGACGATACCGAAGGGCTGGGCATTGGCGAGCAGGCCGAGCAGCACGCCGGCGGTGGAGAAGACGATGGCGGAGAGCACCAGCGCCGCCTGGTAGAGGCTGTTGAACTGGGTGACCAGGATCAGCGTCATCAGGCAGATCGCCACCAGGAAGGCGGTGGCCAGGAAGCGCATCGCCTGCTGCTGGTCCTCCTGTTCGCCGGCCACGTTCACCCTCACCCCCTCGGGCGGCGAATCCGCGGCCTCGAGCAGCGCCCGCAGCCGCTCGTCGGCGCTCTGGCCCGGTTCCACGTCGGCCTCCAGGGTGATGGCCCGGCGCCCGTCGATGCGGTGCAGGGTGCCCACCTTGGGGGCGGGTTCCAGCGAGACGAAGTGCGAGATCGGTACCTGGCCGCGGTGGGTATTGAGGCTCAGGCGGCCCAGCTGGTCCAGCGAGCGGGCGCCCTGCGGCAGCCGCACCCGGATATCCACCTCGTCGTTGACGCCGGCGGGGCGGTAGCTCGCCACCTGCAGCCCGGTGGTGATCAGCTGCACGGCACTGCCTACGCTGGCCACGTCGGTGCCGAAGCGGGCGGCGGCCTCGCGGTCCACCTTCACCCGCCACTCCACGCCCGGCAGGCTGCGGTTGTCCTCGATGTCGCGGAAGCCGCCCAGCTCGGCCATGGTCTGGCGCAGCGCGGTCACGGCCCGGTCGGCCAGGGCCGGCTCCTCGGCGCTCACCTCCAGCACGATGGGCTTGCCGCCGGCCGGCCCCATCTCCTGCTCGCGGAACTCCAGCTCGATGCCCGGCAGGTCGCGGGTGCGCTCGGCCATCTCGGCGAGTATTGCCGAGGCCGGGCGGCGCCGCTGCCAGTCGATCAGCTGGAACTGCAGTACCCCCACCACGTCGCCACCGAGCTGCTGGTCGGGCACGGCGAAGGAGCGCGCATAGAGCGCCTGGACCTCGCTCATGCCGGCGAGTCGCGCCTCGACCCGTCGCACCACGGCATCGGTCTCCGCCGCGGAGAAGTCGCCCCGCGAGCGTACCAGCACCTGGGCGGTGTCGGGCTCGACGCTGGGGAAGAACTCGACGCCGTGGTTGAAGCGGGCGTAGGCGGTATAGATCAGCGCCATCAGCAGCAGTGCGATCAGCAGCGTCAGCCCTGGCCAGGCCAGCAGGCGCGCCAGCAAGCCCCGGTAGAGCCGTCCGCCGGCGGTGACTAGCCGGTTGTCGCGGGTGGCGGCGGCGCTGCGCACGCTCAACACCCCGCCCAGGGTGGGCAGGAACAGCAGCGCCATGGCCAGCGACGCCAGCAGGCAGAGGATCACCGTGATCGGCAGGTACTTCATGAACTGGCCCACCACGCCGGGCCAGAACAGCAGCGGCACGAAGACCGCCAGGGTGGTGGCGGTAGAGGCGATCACCGGCCAGCTCATGCGCGTGGCGGCCTGGATCCAGGCCTCCCGCGGCGGCTCTCCCTGGCGCAGGTGGCGGTCGGCAAGCTCGCTGACCACGATGGCGCCGTCCACCAGCATGCCGGCGACCAGGATCAGCGCGAACATCACCACGATGTTGAGGGTGTAGCCCAGTGCCCAGATCAGCAGGATGCCGGTGAGGAAGGCCCCGGGAATGGTCAGGCCCACCATCAGCGCCGAGCGCAGGCCCATGGCGGCCAGGATCAGCACCAGCACCAGCACCACGGCGGTGACCACGTTGTTGAGCAGCTCCGAGAGGATATCGCGCACGGTCTCGGACTGGTCGAGGATGGTGGTGATCTCCAGTTCGTCGGGGATCAGGCCGGCCGCCTCGTCGAGCAGCCCCTGCACCTGGCCCACGGTGGCGATGATGTTGGCGCCGGCGCGCTTGGAGATCTCCAGCACCAGGGCCGGCTGGTCGTCGATGCGCGCGAAGCCCTCGGGGTCCTTGAAGGTAGGCCGGATCCAGGCCACGTCGCCGAAGGTCACCACCCGGTCGCCGTCGATCTTCACCGGCATCGCCATGACGTCCTCGAGGCGCTCGATGATCCCCGGCACCTTGAGCGCCTGGCGTCCGGCCCCGGTGTCCAGGCTGCCCGCCGCCACCAGACGGTTGTTGCGGCTGACCAGGTTGAACAGGGTGGCGAAGTCGACTCCGTAGCTGTCGAGCACCAGGGGGTCGACGACGATCTCCAGCAGGTCCTCGCGGTCGCCGCCGATGTCCACCTCGAGTACCTCCGGG
Organism: Halomonas gemina; assembly: GCF_023554995.1. Taxonomy (GTDB): domain Bacteria; phylum Pseudomonadota; class Gammaproteobacteria; order Pseudomonadales; family Halomonadaceae; genus Halomonas; species Halomonas gemina. Next base: position 166,147 of record NZ_JAMJPK010000003.1, on the reverse strand, counting down.
ATGCCCTCGATCTCCTGCTGCAGGCGGCGCGCCACGGCCAGCCGCTGGCGCTCCTCCAGTGGCCCCGAGAGGCCGATGGAGAGCACCGGAAAGAGCGCCACGTTGACCTCCGTGACCCGCGGCTCGTCGGCTTCGGCGGGCAGCTCGGCGCGGGCGATGTCGACCTTCTCGCGCACGTCGGTCAACGCCTGGTCGGGGTCGAAGCCGGCATCGAACTCCAGGGTGACGGCGGCGTGGCCTTCGCTTGCCTGGGCGGTCATCTTGCGCAGTCCCTCGATGCTGCGCAGCTCCTGCTCCATGGGGCGCACCAGCAGCCGTTCGCCATCCTCGGGGCTGACGCCCTCCAGCGACATCGAGACATAGATGATGGGGATGGTGACGTCGGGGTTGGCCTCCTTGGGAATCGCCTGCCAGGCGCCCACCCCCGCCAGCAGCAGCGCGACCAGCAGCAGCAGGGTGGTGCGCGAGCGATCCAGCGCCGCCTCGATCAGGCTGCGCATGTCAGGGGTCGTCCCCGGTCGCGTCCGTGCCGGCCTGCGGGGTGGCCGTCTCGACGGGGACGGCCTCCACCCGCTCGCCGGCGTCGACGAAGCCGCCCCCCAGGGTGATCAGCCGGATACGCTCGGGCAGCCCGGCCACCCGGGCGGTCTCGGCATCGGCGTCGACCAGCTCGACCGGGGTGAGCCGCACCCGGTCGTCATCGTCCAGGTGCTTGACCGCCAGCCGGCCCTCGCCGTCGAGCTCGAGCAGGGCAGGGGAGAGCCGATGCACCCGGCGTTCGGGCAGGCGGATCACCAGGGTGGCGCTGGCGCCGGCCAGGCGGCGCCCCTCGGGATTGGCCAGCGTGGCCTCGACGGGAAAGCTGCGGGTGCTGTCCTCGGCGCGGCTGGCCACGTGGCTCAGCTCGCCGGGAAGGCGGTTGCCGTCGAGCAATTGGATCTCGACGGGTAGCCCGGGAGAGAGCGACAGGGCATCCCGCTGGGGGGCCGCGGCGAGGGCGGTGAGGCGCGAGTCATCGACCAGCCGGCCCCAGGCCTCGCCGGCCTGGACCAGATCGCCTAGTTCCACGTCGAGGCGGTCGAGGACCCCGTCGAAGGGTGCCTCGGGGCGGGTGTCGTCGAGCTGGCGGCGCAGGGCGGCGACCTCGGCCAGTGCCCGGCTGACGCCACTCTGCAGGCGCAGGTAGTCGGGGTTGGAGATCAGCTCGCGACGGCGCAGTTCCTCGGCACCGGCCAGCTCGGCCCGCGCCAGGGCCAGTTCGGCCTCGGCCTGCTCGAGCCGGGCGGGGAGCTCCTCCCGGGCCAGGGCCAGCAGCGTCTCGCCGCGGCTGACCCGCTCGCCCAGGGCGACGGGCAGCGCCTCTACCCGGCCCGCCTGGCGGGCGCGCAACGCTACCTCGCGGTGGGCCTCGAGCTGGCCCTGCAGCACTAGCCGGGGCGAGTGGGCCTGCGCCTGGCGCTTGGCCACCTCGACCCGGGTCGGCGCCGTCCCTTCGGCCGCCTCGCCCTCCGGCGGGGTGTCGCGGAAGCCCTCGATGTCACCGAGCGCCAGCCAGACCAGCAGCAGGCAGGCCAGCCCGATGGCGAGCAGGACGGAGAGCGGAGGGAGACGACGAGGCATTCGGACCTTCCCTGGTGCGGCACGACGTTCGAGAGCGGGGCCTGGCGGCCCGGGTCATCAGGCGGCCAGCATAGCGCAGCGGGAGGCGGGGTGTCGCCGGCGGGTGCGGACCTAGCCGCAGGTCGAATTGAGTTTTGTGCACTGCAGGCATACCATCTTGGCGGTTCGAATTCCTGCCTGGGCAGGCGGCATGCCGGCCCGGCTCATCCTCACGGCGACAACCCGCGCGTTGAAAACCCAAGGAGCCACCATGAAAGATCCCGTCCGTATTGCCATCACCGGCGCCGCCGGCAATATCAGCTATTCGCTCGCCTTCCGTATCGCTTCCGGCGACATGCTGGGCAAGGACCAGCCGGTCATCCTGCAGCTGCTGGAGATCCCGCCGGCCATGGACGCCCTCAACGGCGTGGTGATGGAGCTCAACGACTGCGCCTTCCCGCTGCTTCAGGACATCGTCGCCACCGACGATGCCAATGTGGCCTTCAAGGACGCCGACTTCGCCCTGCTGGTCGGTGCCCGTCCGCGCGGTCCGGGCATGGAGCGCAAGGACCTGCTGGAAGCCAACGCGGCGATCTTCTCCGTGCAGGGCAAGGCGCTCAACGACAACGCCAGCCGCGACGTGCGCGTGCTGGTGGTGGGCAACCCAGCCAACACCAACGCCCTGATCGCTTCCTGCAACGCGCCGGACCTGGACGCCGGCCAGTTCACCGCGATGATGCGTCTGGACCATAACCGTGCCAAGACCCAGCTGGCCCAGAAGGCCGGCAAGCACGTCACTGACGTCGAGCAGATGATCGTCTGGGGCAACCACAGCGCGACCCAGTATCCCGACCTGGCCCACTGCAAGGTGGCCGGTACCCCGGCCTTCGAGCTGGTCGAGCGTGACTGGTACGAGAACGACTTCATCCCCACCGTGCAGCAGCGCGGTGCCGCCATCATCAAGGCGCGCGGTGCCTCCTCCGCGGCTTCCGCGGCCTCCGCGGCCATCGACCATATGCGCGACTGGGCGCTGGGCACCGACGAGGTGGTGAGCATGGGCATTCCCGCCGACGGCAGCTACGGCGTCGAGCCCGGGATCATGTATTCCTATCCGGTCGTCTGCAAGAACGGCAAGTACGAGATCGTCCAGGGCCTCGAGGTCGACGAGTTCAGCCAAGGCCGCATGAAGGCCACCGAGGACGAGTTGCGCGAGGAGCGCGCCGCCGTCGAGCATCTGCTGGGCTAAGCAGCGCCAAGCGCCGAGCTACAAGCGCCGAGCTAAAAGCAAACCCCGGAGACTTAGGTCCCGGGGTTTACTTTTGTTGGGGGCACGAGAGACTGGCTTGGCCGCTTGGCCGCTTGGCCGCTTGGCCGCTTGGCCGCTTGGCCGCTTGGCCGCTTGGCCGCTTGGCCGCTTGGCCGCTTGGCCGCTTGGCCGCTTGGCCGCTTGGCCGCTTGGCCGCTTGGCGCTGTCAATCCCTTAGACTGATGATCTTCCAGCCGCGGGTCTCGGCGACCTCGCGCAGGCTGGGGTCGGGGTCCACCGCCACAGGATGCTCGACCTGCTCCAGTAGCGCCAGGTCGTTGTGGGAGTCGCTGTAGAACCAGCTGCCGTCCAGGGTCAGGTCCTTGTCGGCGAGCCATGCCTCCAGGCGCTTGACCTTGCCCTCCCGGTAGCTGGGGATGCCGGTGGCGCGGCCGGTGTAGCGGCCGTCGACCACCTCGGGCTCCACGGCGATCAGCTCGTCGATGCCCAGGCGCTCGGCGATGGGGCCGGTGATGAAGCGGTTGGTGGCGGTGACGATCAGCAGGGTGTCGCCGCGTGAGCGGTGGCGGGCCACCAGCTCCTCGCCCCTGGGCAGGATATGCGGCTCGATCTTGCTGGCCATGAACTGCTGATGCCAGGCGGCGAGCTGCTCGGGGCTGTGCTCGGCGAGCGGGCGCAGCGCCACCGCCAGGAAGGCCTGGATATCCAGGGTGCCGGCCTCGTAGTCGGCCAGGAAGCGGTCGTTGGCCTCACGGTAGGCCACCGGGTCCACGGCGCCCTGCTCCAGCAGGAACTCGCCCCAGGCATGGTCGCTGTCGGTCGACAGCAGGGTGTTGTCCAGGTCGAAGATGGCCAGGCTCACTGCATTCCCCTCTGGTGGTGATGATCAAGAGCGTGTCACGGTCGTGACAAGGTCGGCGATTATGGCAGAAGCGGCGTCGCGCTTCGAGCGCCGGGCCGGCGCCGATGACGACGCATTCACGGCTTACAGCATGGTCGTATTGATGCCCTTTGCGGCCTTGTGGAAGAATGGCGGCAATACTGGATTCATAAGGTGAAGTCCGTGATCGACGCTGACGGCTTTCGCCCCAATGTTGGCATCATCATCGCCAACGAGCAGGGGCAGCTGCTTTGGGCGCGTCGGGTAGGACAGAATGCGTGGCAGTTTCCCCAGGGAGGCATCAAGGCTAGCGAGACTCCGCAACAGGCACTTTTTCGTGAGCTGCACGAGGAGATCGGCCTGACCGCCGACGACGTCGAGATCCTTGCCTGCACCCGGGGCTGGCTGCGCTACCGCCTGCCGCGACGCATGGTTCGTACCCACTCGAGGCCGGTGTGCATCGGCCAGAAACAGAAGTGGTTCCTGCTGAGGATCTGCTGCCAGGAGAGCCGGATCTGCATGGACATGTCCGGCAAGCCGGAATTCGACGGCTGGCGATGGGTCAGTTACTGGTACCCTCTGGGGCAGGTCGTGCCTTTCAAGCGGGAGGTCTACCGCCGCGCCCTGCGCGAGCTTTCCCCCCGGGCACAGCGGCTGGCCCTTGGCCATGGATAAGCCGAGGGCCTGACGGCCGCGCCATTCCTCAGCGAGGCAGAGACAACCACAATGGAAAAGAAGACGCCGATGCTCGAGGTATTGCGACGCATCATCCAGGAGGTCAATGGGGCCCGCAACCTGGAAGCGGCCCTGGCTACCATGGTGCGGCGCATCCGCAAGGCGATGCGCACCGACGTTTGCTCCTTCTACCTCTTCGACAGGACCATCGACCGACTGGTGCTGATGGAAACCATCGGCCTGCGCGCCCAGGCCGTGGGACGGGTCAGCCTGCAGGTGGGCGAGGGCCTGGTGGGCCTGGTGGCCAAGCGCGAGGAGCCGCTGAACCTCGAGGATGCCCAGGCCCACCCCCAGTTCCTCTACTTCGAGGCCACCGGCGAGGAGCGTTACTCGAGTTTCCTCGGCGTGCCGATCATCCACCAGCGCCGCATGCTGGGGGTGCTGGTGGTGCAGCAGTCCGAGAAGCGCCGCTTCGACGAGGAGGACGAGGCCTTCCTGGTTACCATGGCCGCCCAGCTGGCGGGCGTGCTGGCCCACGCCCTGGCGACGGGCGGGCTCAACCGGTTGAGCATGACGGGAGAGCAGGCGCGTTTCACCGGGGTGGCGGCCTCGCCCGGCATGGCCATCGGCGAGGCGGTGGTGATCGCCGCCCCGGCGGACCTCAACAGCGTGCCGGACCTGGTTCCTACCGACGTGGAGTACGAGATCGTCCGGCTCAAGGAGGCCATCGGTCGGGTGCGCGACGAAATCCGCGCCGCTGGCGAGCGCCTGGCCAGCCGCATCTCCGCCCAGGAGCTGGCGCTGTTCGATGTCTACCAGCAGATGCTCGGCGAGGCGGCGCTCTCCCAGGAGGTCGAGAAGCGCATCCGCGAAGGCCAGTGGGCGCCCGGCGCCCTGGCCGACGTGGTACGCCGCCACGTCCAGTACCTGGAGCGGGTCGACGACGACTACCTGCGCGAGCGCGCCGCCGACGTTCGCGATCTGGGGCGGCGGGTGCTGGCCCACCTGCAGGAGGAGACCCCCCAGACCCCGGCGGTCTATCCCGAGAGCACCATCCTGGTGGGCGAGGAGATCAGCGTGGCGATGCTCGGCGAGGTGCCCCGCGAGAAGCTCGCCGGCCTGGTCTCGGTGCGCGGCTCCAGCACCTCCCATGTGGCCATCGTCGCCCGGGCCATGGGGATCCCCACGGTCTCGGGGATGGTCGACCTGCCGCTGCCGCGCCTCGGCGGCAACCGGGTGGTGCTGGATGGCCACCGCGGGCGCCTCTTCGTGCGCCCGGGGCCAGAGCTCGAGAGCCACTACCAGAGCCTGATCGACGAGGAACGGGCGCTGATGGAGGTGCTCGAGCACGAGCAGGACCTGCCCAGCCGCACCCCGGATGGCCACGACGTGTCGCTGATGGTCAATACCGGCCTGGCGGTGGACGCGGTGGCCTCGCTAAAGTCGCGGATCGGCGGGGTGGGGCTCTACCGCACCGAAGTGCCCTTCATGATCACCGAGCGCTTCCCCGGCGAGCAGGAGCAGACCCGGCTCTATCGCGACCAGCTCGAGAGCTTCGCGCCCTTGCCGGTGGTGATGCGCACCCTGGACATCGGCGGCGACAAGGACCTGCCCTACTTCCCCATCGAGGAGGCCAATCCCTTCCTGGGCTGGCGCGGCATTCGGGTCACCCTCGACCACCCTGAGGTATTGATGGTGCAGCTGCGCGCCATGCTGCGGGCCTCCCAGGGGCTTGATAACCTGCAGGTGCTGCTGCCGATGATCACCAACGTCGACGAGGTCGACGATGCGATGCGCCTGCTCGACCGCGCCATCCTCGAGCTCGGCGAGGAGGGCGTTCCGGTGAACCGGCCTCGGGTGGGAGTGATGCTGGAAGTGCCGGCGACCCTCTACCAGCTCGATGCCCTGGCCCGGCGGGTCGATTTCTTCTCGGTGGGCAGCAATGACCTCACCCAGTACCTGCTGGCGGTGGATCGCAACAACCCGCGGGTCGCCGACCTCTACGATGCCTGCCACCCCGCCGTGCTCTCGGCCATGGCGCGTCTCGCCGAGGATGCCAGGCGTCTGGACATGCCCACCTCGGTGTGCGGCGAGATGGCCGGCGACCCCGCCGGGGCGCTGTTGCTGATGGGAATGGGCTTCGATGCCCTGTCGATGAATGCGCCCAGCCTGCCGCGGGTGAGGGCGGCGATTCGCCGGGTGCCCCTGGAGAGCGCCTGCGAGCTGGTCGCCGAGACCCTCGCGCTCGACGCGCCCGGTGAGGTGCGCCGCCACCTCGCGGAGCGCCTCACCGGCTGGGATCTCGCCCACCTGCTGCCGCCTAGAGACTGAGCCGGGTTTCCCCCAGCCTGACTCCCTCCGGCCCGAAGCGCCGTTCGCCGATCTCGATGCGCCCGTCAGCGTGCCAGGCCAGCCAGGTGGAAGCGCGGGTGCCGTAGTCGCGCCCGACGATGAAGGGCGACGAGAGCCGGCGCTCCATCTCGAGTCCCACGCCGGTTTCCGGCAGCTGGTCGTCATCGGCGGGGTGGGGGTTGCCGAGCACCGCCAGGGCATCCTCGGGCCAGCGGCCGTGGCGCAGGCTGGCGGCGAGGCCCTGGCGGGCGGCGATCAGCTTGGGCCAGGGGGTGTCCAGGCTGGCGTTGGAAAGGCCGTGCAGGCCCGGCGGGACGCGCCTCAGCCGGATGCCGTCGAGCCCGCGGTGGAGGTGCCAGAGCGTCGCGCCATCACCGACCAGCAGGTTGAAGCCCGCATAGTGGCGAGCGGCTCCGCCCGCCAGCCGGTCCAGCCAGTTCGGCAGGTCGTCGCGTTCCAGGGCCTCGCGCACCAGGGCGCCGCGGCTGGGGGCCCCTGGCGGTACCTTGAGGCGTGGGTCGCGCACGTTGGTGACGGCGGCGAAGCGGCCGCGGCGGTGCACCGCCAGCCAGGTGCCGCCGGCCTCCAGGTCGCGGCCGCCGAGGATCTCGGGCGCATCCTCCCAGGCGCCCAGCGGGGCGGCGGGGCGGGCATGGAACTCGTCACGGTTGGCCACCAGGCGCAGCGGGCAGGCGCTGCCGGGGCGATGGTCGAAGGCGATCAGGCACATGGGGCCAGCTTAGCCGGACGGCCGGCGGGGGGGAAGGTGCCGTCATGACACTCTCGGCCTGGCCGCGTACACTCTTTCGTCCAATGTGCTTGCCCAGGGATGACAATGCAGGACGCAATACGCATGGACCGCCTCTGGTCGCGCCTGGTCTGGCCGATCCTCTGGCCGGTGCTGCTCGCCCAGGCTATTCTGGTGGTGCTCTGCCTGGTGGTCGGGCTCATGCTGTGGTTGATGATGCCCGCCCACGCCTCCTGGGGCGCCACCTTCTGGTTGCTGCTGGCCCTGTTGCTGGGCAGCAGCCTGAACGTGGCGGTCTTCCTGACGCTGTTGCGACATCGCCTCCGCGGCATCCAGCGTGATGTCAACGACGCCCTGGCCGGCATCGAGGCCTGGCTGGCCCGCCACCAGCGTCCCCAGCCCGGCGACGAGCTGCCCCTCCCGAGGCGTCTCGAGGCCCTGTCGCGTGCCTGCGAGGCGCTGGTCGAGGGTTGGCAGCGCGAGCTCGAGGAGAGCCGCGCCGCCGAACGGCAGCTGGTCGGCGACCTCCAGGCCCGCCGCGGCCAGCTCGAGCGGCTGGAGGCTGGCCGGGTGCGGGCCCGCGAGGAGTCGCGCCTCAAGTCCGACTATCTCTCCCACCTGCAGCAGTCGCTGGCGCCGCTGATGGGGTCGCTGTCCGAGGTGCTCGAGGGCGATGCCCTGCGCCAGTGCGGCGACGACAGCGATCAGGCTGCGCTGCTGGCGCTGCGCGAACGGCTGGCCGATGCCGTGGTGCTGCTGGAGAACCTCGACGAGTCCACCGACACGACTGCAGCGTCTTCCCGGCCGCTCTCCCATGGCAAGGGGCGGGTGCTGATCGTCGATGATGGCCCGGTGAACCTGACCCTGGCTCGCCAGGTGCTGGAGCGCCAGGGGCTCGAGGTGGAGACCGCCACCAGCGGCGAGGAGGCCCTTTCCCGGGTGGCGGGACCTCCCTTCGACCTGGTGCTGATGGACATCTTCATGCCCGGCATGGACGGCGTGGAGACCAGCCGACACTGGCGCGACCGGGAGGCCGAAGTAGCAGCTTGCCAGCGCAGCATCCTGGTGGCGCTGACCGCCAACGCCAGCGACGAGGATCGCCGGCGCTTTTTCCAGGCCGGCATGGACGACTTCCTGGCCAAGCCCTATCGCCCCCAGGCGCTGGTCGACCTGGTGCGGCGCTGGCTGCCCGGCGCCCTGGCGCCAGGCCCGGCATGAGCCTGCTGGCAAGCCTGGCAGGCTACCTGGTCCTGGGTACGCTGGCCGGCACCATGGCCGGCCTCTATGGCGTGGGCGGTGGCCTGATCATCGTGCCCGCGCTGACGCTGGCCTTCGGTTGGCAGGGCGTGGCGCCGGAGGTGACCATGCACCTGGCGGTAGGCACCTCGCTCGCCACCATCGTGGTCACCGGGGCCTCCTCGGCCTGGGGGCACTACCGTCGCGGCAGCATCCGTAACGACTGGTTCCTGGCCCTGCTGCCGGGCCTGATGCTTGGCGCGGTCGCCGGGGTCTTCGTCGCCGGCAGCCTCTCCGGTGGGCGGCTGGGGACCCTGTTCGGCCTCTTCGTGCTGCTGGTCGCCCTCAAGATGGCGCTGGGGCGTGGCCCCAAGCCCGGCAGCGTGGCGCCCGGCCGTGCCGCGATGGGCCTGGCAGGCGCGGTGATCGGCGGCGTCTCGGCGCTGTTCGGTATCGGCGGCGGCACCCTCAGCGTGCCCTGGCTGTCGCGCTGCGGGGCCACCATGACCCAGGCCGTGGGCACCTCCTCGGCCTGCGGGCTGCCCATCGCGCTGTTCGGCGCGGCCTCCTTCGTGGTAGTAGGGTGGGGCAACCCGCTGCTGCCCGCCGGGGCCATCGGCTTCGTGATGCTGCCCGCCTTGCTGGGCATCGTGCTGGCCAGCGTGCCCTTCGCGCGTCTCGGCGTGCTGCTGGCCCATCGCCTCTCCGCCCGCACGCTGCGCCTCTCCTTCGCCGTCCTGCTCACGGCGGTGGGCCTCAAGTTCCTCCTCTGATCCGTTATCCACGCAAGGGCCTTGCATGCTGAACTATCCCGATATCGACCCCGTGGCCATCTCCCTCGGTCCCTTCCAGGTCCACTGGTATGGCCTGATGTACGTCATCGGCTTCGTTGCCGCCTGGTTCCTGGGACGCCGGCGGGCCGCGCGCATCGGCCTGACCCGCGACGACGTGGGCGACCTGCTGTTCTATGCCGCCATCGGCGTGGTGGTCGGCGGCCGGCTCGGCTACGCACTCTTCTATGGCCTCTCCCAGTGGCTCGCCGACCCGCTGTGGATATTGCGCGTCTGGGACGGTGGCATGAGCTTCCACGGTGGCCTCATCGGCGTGCTGCTTGCCGCGCTGTGGTTCGCCAGGAAGAAGCGGCTGGCCCTCTTCACCCTGACCGACTTCGTCGCTCCCCTGGTACCCATCGGCCTGGGCGCGGGGCGCATCGGCAACTTCATCAACCACGAGCTGCCCGGCCGCGTCACCGGGCTGCCCTGGGGCATGCCCTTTCCCGGCATGGGCCCCGAGCCACGCCACCCCTCATCGCTGTACGAGGCCCTGCTGGAGGGTGCCGTGCTCTTCGTGGTGCTGTGGTGGGTCTCGGCCACGCCCCGGCGCCGCGGGCTGCTCTCAGGGCTCTTCCTCGCGCTCTATGGCGCCTTCCGCTTCCTGGTGGAGTTCGTGCGCCTGCCGGATGCCCATATCGGCTACCTGGCCTTCGGCTGGGTGACCATGGGCATGCTGCTGACCCTGCCGATGATCGCCGTCGGACTCGCGCTGATCGCCTGGTCGCGCCGCCAGCCGGTGGATGCGGAAGTGTGAGGGCAAAGGGCAAGGGACAAGGGGCCCGGTTTCTCCCGAGGCGAAGGGTTGGTCGTTCAGCGCTTCAGGGAGGAGAGGGCGCTGTGTAGAATGGATGGCCCATTTTCCAGCCTTGATGCCCCCGTGACCGATTCGATCCTTCCCGCACTGGAACAGCCCTATCTCGACCTGATGCGCCAGGTGCTCGACCGCGGCGTGGAGCGCGACGACCGCACCGGCGTCGGCACCCGCTCACTGTTCGGCCACCAGATGCGCTTCGATCTCGCCCGCGGCTTCCCGCTGGTGACCACCAAGAAGCTGCACCTGCGCTCGATCATCCATGAGCTGCTGTGGTTCCTGGCCGGCGATACCAACATCGCCTACCTCAAGGAAAACGGGGTGCGCATCTGGGACGCGTGGGCCGACGAGAACGGCGATCTCGGTCCGGTCTACGGCTACCAGTGGCGCAGCTGGCCCGATCCCCGCGGCGGCCACGTCGATCAGATCGCGAAACTTATCGAGCAGATCCGCACCAACCCGCGCTCGCGGCGGCTGATCGTCTCGGCCTGGAACCCGGCACTGGTGGACGAGATGGCCCTGCCGCCGTGCCACTGCCTGTTCCAGTTCTACGTGGCCGAGGGGCGGCTCTCCTGCCAGCTCTACCAGCGCAGCGCCGACATCTTCCTGGGCGTGCCCTTCAATATCGCCAGCTATGCGCTGCTGACGCAGATGATCGCCCGGGTCTCGGGGCTTGCGCCCGGCGACTTCGTGCACACCCTGGGCGATGCCCACCTCTACCTGAACCATCTCGAGCAGGCCGAGGAGCAGCTCTCGCGCACCCCGCGCGCGGCACCGCGCCTGGTGCTCGACCCCGGCGTCGACGACCTCTTCGACTTCCGCTTCGAGCATATCGCCATCGAGGGCTACGACCCGCACCCCCATATCAAGGCCGAGGTGGCGGTATGAGCGAAGCCGGTGACATGACCGACGAGACGCTGATTCCCGTGGCGATGATCGCCGCCATGGCCAAGAACCGGGTGATCGGCGTGGACAACCAGCTGCCCTGGTACCTGCCGGAGGACCTCAGGTTCTTCAAGCGCATGACTCAGGCCAAGCCGCTGGTGATGGGCCGCAAGACGTATCAGTCCATCGGCAGGCCGCTGCCCGGGCGGCTCAACATCGTGGTAACCCGCGATCCGGATTTCGCGCCCGAGGGCGTGCGGGTCTGCCATGACCTCACATCCGCGCTGCGGCTCGCCGACCAGCAGGCCACCATCGACGGCGTCGAGGAGATCATGGTGATGGGCGGGGCCGAGATCTACGCCCAGGCGCTGCCCTTCGCCAGCCGGCTCTACCTCACCGAGGTGGATATCGAGGTGGAGGGCGATGCCCGCTTCCCCGCGCTCGACATGGCCGAGTGGGAGGAGGTGCAGCGCGTGCCCGGCGAGCCCGCCGAGGGCCAGCCGGCCTACCATTTCGTGCAGTACCAACGATGTTAAGGGCAGCGACGTTGACGACGTCGCCGGCCGGCGACATTTGTCACCACGCCACGCCTGGCACAGACTGAGCAGCAGGTGCCGTGACCGGCCACATTGGCAGCGGCCCTAGGCTTCGTCTGAAAAGTCGGCGAGCGTAGCCAGTTGTCGGACAGAGCCTAGCCATCACCGGGAAAGCGCACTGCTGGAGGACCAGGACTTGATCGAGGAACGCTCAACCCGCCTGCTGGAACAGCTGGAGCGCCGCGCCGCGGCATTGCTGGGCGTCTTGCGGGAATCCCGCGTCCAGCAGGATGCCCTGCACAGCCGGCTGGCCGAGCTGGAACGCCGTCGCGTCGAGCTGGAGGCGAGCAATGCCGAGTTGGCCGCCGAGGTCCGCGAGGAGCAGGCAGGCCGCGAGGCCTTGGCGCAGCGCTGCGGCCAACTGGAGGCGCGTCTCGCCGAGCTGGAGGCCACCCGCCTGGAGCTCGCCGAGGAGAACCGCGAGCTCGACGAGCAGAATCGCGAACTCGAGGCGCACAACCGCCGGCTGCTCGAGCGCGAGCCTGCCGAGGCCCCGGCGTCGCTCTTCCATCGCCAGGCGCGCCGCGCCCAGGGGCTCTCCGCGCTGATCGGTCATCGCCCGCGGCAGCCTGACGCCGGCGAGACCACTGGCGAACCGCCTGTCATTCCTGAGAAGACCAGCCCGCCGGCACCGGAACCGGCACCGGCTGCCCCCGAGCCCGCCGCGGAACCGCAAGCCCCGGGTGAGGCGCTCCCCGAGGACGCGCCATCGCCGCAGGCGCTCCTCGACCAGTGGTACCAGCGTTACTCCTCGACCTTCTTCAAGGGCCACACCCGGCCGCTCAAGGTCGGCATCCACGAGGAGCTGACCGCGCGCGAGCCCTGGCCCGAGAAGCTTGTGCGCCGGGCGCTGGCCTGCTACGTCAACCTGCCGCGCTACCTCAAGTCCGTTCGCGAGGGCGCCGAGCGCCTCGACCTGGCCGGCGAGCCGGCGGGACGGGTGGACGCCGCCGCCGCCGAGCATGCCCACAAGAAGCTCGAGCGGCTGCAGGCCGACCGCCGCCAGAAGGGCCGCCCGGCCCGGCAGCGCGGCGCAAATAAGGGCGATGCCGCCAGGGGCGGCAAGCCCCCGGCCGATGCGGCCCGGCCCGACGCTGCCAGGGCAGCCGCCCCCACCCCGAACCGGGATCCCGCCGCGGCCGAGGGTGCCGGGCATGGCACCGCGCCGGGCCGTGAGCCCGCCACCCTGGAAGAGAAGCTCTCCGCGCTGCTCGCCAAGCACAACCAGCGTTGATCCACTGACTTGCCCTTGTCATATTCGCGGGGCATGATAAACCCGCTCATCGCGCCAGGTGCCTGATTCGCTTGCCGGATCGACAAGGCAGGTCGAACGGGCACCGGGCTCGCCGGGATGGCGCCCGAATCGCAAGGGCAGGGGGACGCGCCGGGCAGGGCGATTCGCAGCGAAGGAAAACAGTGTTTTTTTCTTGTTGCGTTCCCGTATATCCCGGTATAGAGTTCCCCTTGCGAGCATTGGACTATAACTAAGGCTTTGCCGAGGTCTGGCTCGCGACCTGCCACCTCCCGGGAGGGAGCCCGCAGGCACGAGAACCGGCACCAAGACCGGCCAAGCCCGCTGACCCGCTCACCAAGAACGGGCAGCCACGATCGAAACAGCAAGCTAGTCAAAAAGGAACTATCGCAATGAAAAAGACACTGTTAGCGACTGCTATCGCCGGTGCCCTGGCCGCTTCCGGCGCCCAGGCTGCCACCGTCTACAACCAGGACGGCACCAAGCTGGACCTGTACGGCAACATCCAGATTGCCTACTACAACACCGATGGTGGTGACGAGACTACAGACGAGATCGCCGATAACGGCTCTACCTTCGGCTTTGCCGCCGAGCATGTCATCACTCAGGGCCTCACCGGCTACCTGAAGCTTGAGTTCGACGACTTCAAGGCCGATGAGATGAAAATTGCCGGCCGTGATGCCGGTGACACCGCCTATGTCGGCCTGAAGGGCAACTTCGGTGACGTTCGTTTGGGTTCCTATGACCCGCTGATCGACGACTGGATTCAGGACCCCATCACCAATAACGAAGGCTTCGACGTCTCCGATTCCAGCAGCCGTATCCTCAACGTCGGCACCAACGATCGTGAAGGCGACAAGGTGACCTACACCTCACCGTCCTTCAGCGGCCTGCAGTTTGCCGTGGGTACCCAGTACAAGGGCGACGCCGAAGAGAACGAGTTCACCGGTACCCTGGGTGAAAGTGTCACTCACTCTGTCGAAGCCGACTCCAACGCCTCCTTCTTCGGTGGTGCCAAGTACACGGCCGGCGCCTTCTCTATCGCGGCTGTCTACGACAACCTCGACAACTACGATGGCACCATTGCTGCCGCTGATGATTTTCCTGAGGCAGTTGGCACAGACTTCGATCTGGGCGAACAGTACGGCATCACTGCCCAGTACACCGTCGATACCCTGCGCGTCGCCCTGAAGGTCGAGCGCTTCCAGTCGGATAACGATGTCGTCGACGACACCAACTTCTACGGTCTGGGTGCGCGCTACGGCTATGGCAATGGCGACATCTATGCCGCCTACCAGTACGTCGACGTGGGCGCCGGCACCCTCCTGAGCGAGCTGGACGAGACCGTCCAGGACGAGCAGGATCGCGACGAGACCTACAACGAGGTCATCCTCGGCGCCAGCTACAACATCTCCGATGCCATGTATGTCTGGTCCGAGTACGCCATGTACGATCGTGAAAACGATGCAGGCGACGGCGTCGGCGTTGGCGTGACCTACCTGTTCTAAATCCTCTCGCAGGGCATTCCTGCCTGAAGGGTGGAACACCGAAAGCCGATCCTCAGGGGTCGGCTTTTTTCATTGTCTGATGCGAGGTTCCATGAAACAGCCGATTATCACCGCCAGCCTGCTGGCGCTGGGTCTCTCCCTCGCGAGTGCCACGGCGCTGGCCAGCGAGATGGAGGAGCGGTTCCGCGAGGAGGGCCGGCAGCTCGACCTGACCGGCTTCCTGCAGTCCGACAACGACGCTCGCAGCCGCAGCTTCCTCTACGGCCGCCCGCACGAGCATGACTTCACGGTCAACGAGGCCGGCCAGTATCTGTTCGAGAGTCGCGTGCCGGGCGGGTTCTCCGAGGATTACCGCGTGGCGGCCGTGCTGCTGGATGACCAGGGGCAAGAGATCGCCCGCGGTGAGGCGCTGGGGCAGAACGGCGGCCTGGCCATGCGGCAGCGCCTGCAGCCGGGCGACTATACGCTCCGAGTGGAGGGGCAGAAGTTCGGCACCCGTGGCAAGGCGGGTAACAGCTTCTATATCACCGTCGCCGGCCTGGACGACCGCGGCCGGCGCCTGGAGGATGGCGTCAGCGATGGCCAGGGGTTTGCCTTCACCGGTAACGGCCGAGAGGGCCGTCGCAGCGTCTTCGTGCGCGGCCAGGACGACGTGGTGACCATTGCCGCGCCTGGCCAGGCGGCGGCGACCGGTACGGCGGCAGCCGCTGCGACAACCACCGGCGATGCGTTCGCGGCACAGGAAGCCGGTACCCAGGCGGGGCAGGAGCCCCTGACGCAAGAAGCCGATGCGTCACCTCGCAGCTTCGAGACCATCGTCACCGACGTCAAGATCCGCGCCAGCGGCGAGGTGCTGACCTTCGAGGTGGCCGAGCGCGGCTCTGTCGCCATCGCCACCTCGACCTACCCCAGCGGCTACGAGGACACCTATCGCATCGAGCTCGAGGTGCTCGACGAGGCCGGCCGCGTGGTGGCCGAGGGCGCCGGCCAGGGCTTCGATGGCGACGTCGACATGACCACCGAGCTGGCCCCCGGCCGCTATCGCATTCGCGTGCAAGGCCAGAAGTTCGGCTCATCCATGACGGGAGTGAACAACTACGAGCTCAAGGTGCAGCAACTGGATCGCCGCTGAGCAGCTCGGTGTTGAGCTCCGTGAAATGACGAGACCCCCAGCGCGTTTGCGCCGGGGGCCTCGCCGTCAGGCCTCAGGGCCCTGGTCGTTGTCAGGAATCCTGCTCGTCGATGATCATCTGGATCATCGCCTCGAGTTCCTCGACCTTCTCCTCGAGCGCCTTGACCTTGCCCTCTTCCTCGACGGCCTTGACGTAGTTGTCGTTGATCTTGGCCATATGCTCTTCGATGGCCTCGGAATCCATGGCCAGGGCAGAGCCGGCCATCATCAGGCTGGCGAACAGGCCGGCAATCAGCAGCTTCATCTTCATGGTGACACCTCATGGTCTTGTGGGTTGGAAGAGACCTGCCGTCAGGTCTAGGGATTGGTGTAACGGGGCAAGAAAATCTTACATGCCGTGTTGGCGTCCTTTGTTTCTCTTCCCTTCATTAGGCTTGTGGACAAAACGGCTTTCGTCAAGCGCTTGCAGGGTGAGTCCTGAGGCCGACGTGGAATGGCGTACAGCAAGATGTCCGGCATTGCGACGCGAAAGCCCCGGCCAATTAGCCGGGGCTTTGCACTGACTGGCGGCTAGAAGCTAACCATCGCCATGCCCTGCAGGCGCAGGGCGTCGCCGTCGCGGCCGTCGACCACCTGGCGGGTGTGGTAGCCAGCCTCCACGCCGTAGCTGATGCGCTCGATGGGCGACCAGATGTAGTTCAGGTGCACCGCCTCGAACTGCTCGTTGGCGCCTTCCACGCCGGCAATGCCTGCCTCCCGGGCATCGTCCAGGTCGGCCTTCGAGATGCCGTAGCCCAGGTTGATGGCACCCGGGCCTGCGGCCAGGCTCATGCCGAGGTTGACGCCCCAGGCCTCGATGGTCTCGATGCCGCCGTCCTCCAGATAGCCGGGGGCCGAGGGATTGTTCTGCAGGTATTCGCCGATGCCGTCGCCCCAGGTCACTGCACCACGCAGGGTCAGGCGCTCCGTGGCCGGGTAGCGGGCGGCCAGGTTGAGCCCCCAGCCGGTGGCGCTGTCGTCCACGCCTTGCCCCTCGACCTCCAGCTGGCGAGCCATGCCCGAGGCGGAGTAGTGCAGGCCGCCTGCCTGGTGCTGGTAGCGCAGGGTCAGGTCGGGCAGGCCGCTCTTGGCGTCTTCATGCTCGTTGTAGATGCCCCGCTTGGGGTTGAAGCTCGTGGCGACGCCGTCCCTGTAGTCCTCGGGGTCGGGGTTCTCCAGGGCGACATGCCAGTTGGCCCGGGAGTAGCGCAGCTGCGCCTTGCGACCCGCCTTGCTCTGGCCCGGCTGGGGGGCGAAGTCGATGGTGGGTATCTTGCCCAGCAGGCTGCCGAAGTTGATCCAGGTCTTGCCTGCCGTGATCCCGTTCCAGCTGCCATAGGCGTGGCGCAGGCGCAGGTCGCCGCCCTCCGGGGCATTGTCAAACCAGTCCACCTCGACCTGGGTCTTGAGCTGGCTTCCGCCTGCGGGCGTGGTGGTCATGAAGCCGATGCGGCTCTGGTAGGCATGCAGGGTAGTGTGCCCCTCGCTGCCGGACTGGCCATCGATCAGGGTCCGCGGGCGCGCGGCCAGGTCGCCGAGTTCGTTGTCGACATCGTAGATCATGTCCAGCTTGGCGTAGCCGTAGACGCTTGCGGTGGTGTCTCCCGCCTTGAAATCGATGGCATGGGAGGCGCCGGCAACGGCCATCGCGAGGCCGCCGGCCAGGACGAGTGAGGCAGGCTTGAGGGTGGCGTGAGGTGTCATGGGGCTTTTCCTTCTGCGGGTTCGCCGCCGTAGCGGAGGAGGTGCGGCGGCGCCCCTGGTTCCCTGGTTCCCTGGTGATCCCGGTGGCGCCGATGGGTGCCATGCTAACTATCTCGGCACTCCCGGCCCATGCGGTTATGGAAGAAAAAGCTTGATTTCGATCAATGAATGGAAAGATCTGTCTTTTTGGCGTACGTAATCAGCATGATCGATCAACTTGTTCGATTAAGCAGGCATTAATGCCCTGTGCCATGTCAGGGAATGGCCACTGCTCACAAAAAAGCCCCGGCCGAGTGGCCGGGGCGCAAGGATCGAATATTCAGTTGCTTGTGTCGTAAAGCGCTATCGCAATGATGGCGGGGCGGTCCCCGCCATCGGGTCGGCTTAGAAGCTGTACATCACCATGCCCTGGATGCGAGTGGCATCGCCCTCTTTATCGTCTGAGGTCTCTTTGCTGGCCCAGCTGGCCTCGATGCCGTAGCTGATGCGCTCAGCCGGCGACCAGATGTAGTTCAGATAGGCTGTTTCGTGAGTGTCAGTGCCAGAAATTTCCTCGTCGTCCAGGTCGACGGTGGCGACGTTATAGGAAGCGTTGATGGCACCCGGGCCGGCCTTGAGGCTGGCGCCGATGGTGCCGCCGGTGCTCTCCAGGGTCTCGAGGTCGCCATTACTTGCCAGGTAGGCCGGAGAGCTCTGGGGGCTGACGTTCTGGTAGCCGCCGATGCCATCGCCGTGGGTCACACCGGCACGCAGGGTCAGCGCCGGGCTTACTGCCATGGCCGCCTCAAGTGCCATGCCCCAGCCGAAGGTGGAGTCGTCGTCAACGGTGGCAGTGGGGTCGCCTTCGGCATCGTATTCGAGCCGGCGCAGCACGGCGGAGGCGGAGTACTTGAAGGGGCCAGAGGTGTCGGTATAGCGGGCAGTCAGGTCTGGCATGCTGCTCTTGGCCACATCCTCGCTCACCTGAGTGGCGTTGATGGTGTCTTCAGAACCGCCCAGCGTATCCGGATCCTCGATGGCCATGGAGAAGTTGCCGGCGGTATAGCGCAGCTGCGGCTGACGGGCCTGGTTACCAACGCCGGGAGGGCCGGTGAAGTCGATGGTCGGGGTGCCGGCCACGAAGCCGTAGAAGTTGGTCCAGTACTGGCCGGCCAGAATGCCGTTCCAGGAGCCATAGGCATGACGTAGACGGAAAGAACCCCCGCCGCTGCCATAGAAGTCGCCCTCGATCTGGGTCACCAGATCGCTGCCCGAGACCGGGGTGCTGGTCTTGAAGCCGATACGGCTCTGGTAGGCGTGCATATTGAAGTGGCCATCCTGGCTCGGCTCATCGTCCAGGGCGATCTTGCCGTGGCCGATGGAGTTGCCCAGATCGGCATCCACGTCGTAGATGATATCGAGCTTGGCGTAGCCATAGACGCTGGCCTTGGTGTCAGCTACTTCGAAATCGACGGCATGGGAAGCGCTGGCCACGGCGAGGGCCAGGGCGCTGGCGGAGAAGATGGCGGTCTGCTTGAGGCGTGTTTGAATTGTCACTTGCGGTTCCTTCGATGCGTTCCTGCCCCTGCAGGTGGGCAGCTCGTTTATTGTAGTGACCTTGACGTAAACGTAATCTTTTTGTGCATGTAAGTTGACGTTAACGTCAGGTCAAACATAACGACCTTACCCGGGGCTGACAATCGGACATGTCATTTTTACGACAAAAGGATGAGGAACCTTTCTGTAAGGTCCGCTGAGGTCATGCTTTCCGGCGCTCTGGCGGCATCGCTGGTGTTCCTGCACCCCCGAGGGAGATACCGGAACGGACCTCGTCATTTTGTGCCACCGCTTCCTGAACTACGCTTGACGAGACTCAAGGCCACTTCGGCACCGCGGGGTCGTGCCGAGCATTGAACGATCCGGACGGCAAGGAACAGGGAGTTCGCCATGACCCACCATCTCACTGGCCATTCGGCGATGCCGTCGGGCCAGGTGTCGCACTGTCAGGGCTGCAGCCTCTGTTCGCACTGCCTGCCGCTGGGGCTGGCTTACGAGGATCTCGAGCGCTTCGATGCCATCATCCTCCGGCCCCGACCGCTCAAGCGTGGGGCGCCGCTGGTGCGTCAAGGGGAACCCTTCACCAGTCTTTACGTGGTGCGCTCGGGCAGCTTCAAGCAGGTGGTGGCCGATGCTGGGCACCGCGAGCACGTGACCCATTTCCTGCTGCCCAGTGAGGTGGTGGGGCTGGACGCGGTCGGCGAGGCGGTCCACCCGACCAGCGTGGTGGCGCTGGAGAGCAGCTTCGTCTGCGAGCTGCCGTTCGGCTCGCTGGAGGCGCTGGGTGATCGGCTGCCGGCCCTGCGCGGCGCGCTCTACCGCTGCATGAGCCAGGAGCTGCATCGCGACCAGCGCCTACACTGCCTGCTCGCCTTCGCCACCGCGGAGCGGCGCATGGCAAGCTTCCTGCTCGGGATGTCCGAGCGCCATGCCGCCCGGGGTTATTCGCCCTATGGTTTCCAGCTGGCCATGTCGCGGGCCGATATCGGTAGCTTCCTGGGGCTGGCATTGGAGACCGTCAGCCGCCTGATGAGCCGCTTCCAGCGGCATGGCCTGCTCCAGGTGAGCGGGCGCGAGATGACCCTGCTGGACCTGCCGGCCCTGGAGGCCCTGGCCGAGCAGGGCGAGAGCCGGCGCTGAACGAGGGGAATTCGCCTCGGGGGTGTTCATGGCCCATGCGGCATCCTGACCCATTCCTGGTCATTTCATCCCGATTTAATATTCCCGTGCCTTATAAACTGATTCGAAAGAGCACGGGACCATGACCATGCCAATCCTTCGTCGCCTGCCGGTGGTGGCCTGCATTGCCGCCGCCTGGGCCGGTACCGCCCAGGCCGAAACCGAGATCCTCGCCACCATGATCATCGAGGGGAGCGCCGGCGTGCCCGGTGAGCTCTCGATCACGCCCCGGCAGTCTCCCGCGCCGGCGGCCGATGCCGGCGAATGGTTGCGCCGGATCAACGGTATCGAGGCGGTGCGCATGGGCGGGCACGGCCTCGACCCGGTGATTCGTGGCCAGCAAGGCAATGCGCTGAATATCCTGGTGGACGGGGGTTACGTCTTCGGCGGTTGTCCCAACCGCATGGATCCACCCACCGCCTATGCGCCGCTGCACAGCTTCGACCGGGTGACGGTGAGCAAGGGCGTGACCACCCTGCAGCACGGTGCCGGCGGCAGTGGGGGCACCGTGCTCTTCGAGCGCACCGCGCCGGACTTCGATGGCCGCGACGTCCAGCAGCAGGGCAGCGTTGGGGCGAGCTACGACGACAACGGCGAGCGCGCTGGCCTCTACGCCAACCTGGTGGCCGGTAACGAGAACGGCTACTGGCGGCTGTTCGGCGAGCGCCAGCAGGCCAACGACTACGAGGATGGCGACGGCAGGCGCATCCACAGCGGCTTCGAGACCACCAGCGGTGGCCTCACCCTGGGCTTCACGCCAACGGCCGACACCGAGCTGGCGTTCGGCTACGAGGGCGTGCGTGAACGCGACGTCAAGTTCGCCGGGGCCGGCATGGACTCCCCGGAGAGCGACAACGATACCCTGCGGGCCCGCCTCGACCACGCCTTCTCCGACACCCTGCGGGTGGAGAACCGCCTGCAGTTCACCACCATCGACCATGTGATGGACAACACCTCGCTGCGCGACGCGCCGATGATGAAGATGCGCTCGCCCACCGAGTCCGACACCCTCACCTGGAAGAGCATGGCCGTGCAGCAGTTGGCCAATAGCGACCTGCGCTTCGGGGTCAATGTGCTGCAGAACGTGCGCGACGCGCGGATCATCAACGACACCGCCGACAAGGTGGCCTTCCTCTCCTGGCCGGACGTGACCACCCGCCAGTCCGGGGTGTTCGCCGAACTGGATCACTACCTGGGCGAGCGCACCACCCTGAGCGGTGGCCTGCGCCTGGATTACTCCGAGGCCAGCGCCACTGCCGCCGACCAGGCCAGCGACACCGGTGTGGTAGCGGCCGACCTCTACCGCCGCGAGTATGGCGTGGCGGGCGACCTGGACCATGAGGCCTGGCTGGTGGGCGGCTTCCTGCGCGGCGAGCAGCGCCTCAACGACACCGACACCCTCTACGCCAGCCTGAGCCGTGCCGAGCGCGATGCCGACGCCACCGAGCGCTACTTCGCCAAGGGCGACTGGGTGGGCAACCCCCGCCTCGACCCCGAGGTCCACCATCAGCTGGACCTGGGGCTGGAGCGGCGACTGGCCAGTGGCGGCTTCGAGGTGGCGGCCTTCGCCGACCGCGTCGACGACTATATCTTCCGCGACACGCTGGATGGCGTCAGCGTCTACCGCAATATCGACGCCACCCTCTACGGCGTGGAGCTCTCCGGCGACCTGCGCTGGGCCCATCATTGGGAGACGCGCGGCCAGCTGAGCTGGGTGCGCGGCGACAACCTGGATGACGGCGGGGCCCTGGCGGATATTGCCCCGCTTCGCGGCCAGCTCTCGCAGTTCCATGTGCGCGAGGCCTGGGAGGCCGGGCTGACGGCCCGTTTCTCCGACGCCCAGGACCGTCTGGGGCCGGACGAGGTGGCCACCTCGGGCTATGTGGTGCTGGATGCCGAGGCGGCCTGGCACTGGCAGGCCATGACCCTGCGCGCCGGGGTCAGCAACCTGCTCGACAAGACCTACAGCGACTTCCTCAACCGCAACCGCAGCGCCAGCGATCCCTTCCTTGCCGAGGACCCGCAGAGCCTGGACCTGCCCCTGAACGAGCCGGGCCGCAGCCTCTGGGTGGGTGTCGACTATACCTTCTGAGGAGGAAAGGAGGGTGGCGCCAGCTTCCGCGGGGGCTGTCTCGCTGTTGTCATGATCCTCGCTGGATGCGCAGGCCATGCTGCTTGAGCTTCCTGACGACGCTGGGCTGGCTGATGCCGAGCCGTTCGGCGATGGCATAGGTCGAGGGGAGAGACGCGCAGAGCTCGGCCAGGATGGAGCGCTCAGTGCGGCTCAGGGCCTCCTTGAGGCCTTCTTCCTCGTGGAGAACCGAGGAGGTGGAGCCTGGAAAACCTGCGTCAGCGGCGTCGGCGTGCGGGGTCGCTGCGGCAGGGTGGGCCGGGTGAGGCGTGTCATCATGAATGACGTCATCGCTGGATAGCCAGGCCCGCTCCAGCCAGTTCTCCAGCTCCCGCACGTTGCCGGGCCACTCCTGGCGCATCAACGACTGCCAGCTGCTCCGGGCGAGCAGTTTCTCCTGGCCATAGCGGCGATTGAGCCGCTTCAGCTGGCGCTCCACCAGGCCGGGTATATCCTCGCGGCGTTCACGCAGTGGCGGCAGGGTGACCGGGATGACGTTCAGCCGGTAGTAGAGGTCCAGGCGGAACGCGCCTTCCTCCACGCGCCGGCTGAGGTCCTGGTTGGTGGCGACCACCAGGCGGAAGTCGACGCGACGGGACTGGTTGTCGCCCAGCCGAGAGATGCGCCCATCCTGGATGGCCTTCAGCAGCTTCGTCTGCACCCCCAGGGGCAGTTCGCCGATCTCGTCGAGAAAGAGCGTGCCACCGGCGGCCTGCTCGATCAGCCCGATGCGCCCCCCAGGCGCGGCGCCGCTGAAGGCCCCGGCGCGATAGCCGAACATCTCCGCCTCGAACAGGCTCTCCGGGATGGCGGCACAGTTGACGTCGACGAAGGGGCCATCGCGGCGTGAGCTCCAGCGATGCAGCTGGCGGGCGAAGGCCGTCTTGCCGACGCCGGACTCGCCGAGCATCATCACGTTCGCGTCCGTGGGAGCCACCCGGCGGAGCAGCAGGGCCACCTCCCGCATCAGCGGGCTCTTCACCTCCAGCTCGTCGAGCTCACTCTCCAGTGCCGCGTCCTCCTGCTCGAGTGCCTGGCTGCGCTTCAGGTGGTCGCTGAAGCGCTGCTGCAGCAGGGTGTATTCCTGCTGCAGCAACTGAAGGTCGGTGAGGTCCATGGAACGGCTGACCACGGCGACCAGCTTGCCCTCCTCGAAGACCGGGTGCGCCTGGGCGATCACGCGACGGCCGGTGGCGGTGCGCTGAACGAGTTGCGCCGGTTGGCCGGTGCGCATCACTTCCATGCTGATCGACGGCTTCAGCACGCCCTCGGCTTCCAGGCGTTGCACGCTGCTGGCACGGAGGTCCTCGCAGGAGATGCCATAGACCGCGGCGGCACTGGGACTCACATAGCGCACCTTGCCGTCGGCATCGACCACGAAGAAGTGGTCATGGGCGGTGTCGACGATGGTCCTGAGGATAAGGCTGTCGATGGTGCTCATCTGGGCGGCCTGCGATTCATTAATGCATCAATGATTCATTATTGCATCATTCCCGGGCCGTGAGCGATCCAGTTATGAATCAATG
Organism: Halomonas gemina; assembly: GCF_023554995.1. Classification (GTDB taxonomy): domain Bacteria; phylum Pseudomonadota; class Gammaproteobacteria; order Pseudomonadales; family Halomonadaceae; genus Halomonas; species Halomonas gemina. The sequence goes on along the minus strand of NZ_JAMJPK010000003.1, from coordinate 142,258 downwards.
GCCCGCAACAGACCCCATGAACGCGTGTGGCATGGTTTATGCAATTCAGTAGGTAGAGCGCTTGGCGCTTTCATCACTGACCACAAGACCGAAGGACGTTCACATGAGTGAGTTCAACCAGCCACTGGGTGGCAACGAGATGCCGCGCTTCGGTGGGCCCGCGACCATGATGCGCCTGCCGACCCAGACGACGGCCGAAGGGCTGGATGCCGCCTTCATCGGCATCCCCCTGGATATCGCCACCTCCAACCGGCCGGGTACCCGCCTCGGGCCGCGCCAGATCCGCGATGAGTCGCGCATGCTGCGTCCCTATAACATGGCTACCCGCGCGGCGCCCTACGACAGCCTCCAGGTGGCGGACATCGGCGATGTGCCGATCAACACCTTCAACCTGCTCAAGACGGTGGACATCATCACCGGTTTCTACGATGAGGTGCTGCGTCATGACTGCAAACCGCTGACCCTGGGCGGTGACCACGTCATCGCCTTGCCGATCCTGCGCGCCATGGCCAAGAAGCATGGCCCGGTGGGGCTGATCCAGATCGATGCCCATGCCGACATCAACGACCACATGTTCGGCGAGCCCATCGCCCATGGCACCCCCTTCCGCCGCGCCCAGGAGGAGGGGCTGCTGGCCAAGAACAAGGTGGTGCAGATCGGCCTGCGCGGCACCGGCTATGCCGCGGAAGATTTCGACTGGTGCCGTGAGCAGGGCTTTCGCGTGGTGACCGCCGAAGAGTGCTGGTACAAGTCGCTCGAGCCGCTGATGGCCGAGGTGCGCGAGCAGATGGGCGACACGCCGGTCTACATCACCTTCGATATCGATGGCCTCGACCCCTCCATCGCCCCGGGCACCGGTACCGTCGAGATGGGTGGCCTGACCGCCCAGCAGGCCCTGGAGATCGTCCGCGGTGCCTGGGGCCTGAACGTGGTGGGAGGCGACCTGGTCGAGGTCTCACCCCCCTACGATACAAGCGGCAATACCGCCCTGGTGGGTGCCTCGCTGCTCTATGAAATGCTCTGCGTGCTGCCGGGCGTGAAGCGTCGCGATTGAAGTCTCTGGCCTACATCCGGGCCAGCCCTAGATTCAGACAATGACAACACAAGCCGAGGTCCTCCATGTCATCCTCTCTCGATAGCTCCGACAACATTGCCCTCGAAGGCGCGCCGCTCTCGCGGCACGGCCTGATCAAGTTCCTCGTGCCGTCGCTGATCGGCGTGCTGCTGTTCCTGGTGCCCTTCTCGGTAGGCGATACCATCAATATCGGCATGGGCTTCGCCGCCGATGGTCTCAAGGCCCTGTTGGGTGAGGCGCTGCCCGCCATCGCCACCCTGGTCCTCTGCCTGTCGTTTGTGCTGACCCTCTACGTGAAGGCCGCCAGGCCCTCCTGGGCGCAGGGCAGTGCGCTGGGGGAGCTGTTCGACGTGGCCCCGCTGTGGACGGTGATGCGCGGGCTCGGGGCGCTGTTCGCGCTGATGACCTACTTCCAGGTCGGGCCGGAGTTCGTCACTGCCGCCTTCACCGGTGGCGTGATGCTCAACGACCTGGCGCCGGTGCTGCTGACCTTCTTCTTCTTCGCCGCCATCCTGCTGCCGTTCCTGGTCGACTTCGGCTTCATGGAGTTCATCGGCAGTCTGCTGCGCACCCCCTTCCGCTGGATCTTCGGCCTGCCCGGCCGCAGCGCCATCGATGCCACCGCCTCCTGGATGGGCTCCGGTACCGTCGGCGTCCTGATCACCACCCAGCAGTACGAGAAGGGCTTCTACAACTGCCGCGAGGCGGCGGCCATCGCCACCAACTTCTCCATCGTCTCCATCGCCTTCGCGATCCTGGTGACCAGCTTCATCGGCATCAATCACCTCTTCGTACCCTTCTACCTGACGGTGGTGGTGGCCGGGCTGGTGGCTGCGGTGATCGTGCCGCGCCTGCCGCCGCTGTCGCTCAAGCCCAATACCTACTACGAGCCGGTGGGCTGCCAGCTGCAGGAGGAGCGCACCGGTGATCAGGGGCTGCTGCGCTATAGCCTGGGCATGGCCGTGGCCCGTGCCGAGAAGGCACCCGGTCCGCGGCAGCTGATGCGCATCGCGCTGTTCAACGTCGCCGATATCTTCTTCGGCCTGCTGCCGCTGGTCATCGCCATCGGCACCGTGGCGCTGATCCTGGCCGAGTTCACGCCGCTGTTCACCTGGCTGTCGATGCCCATGGTGCCGGTGCTGGAGTGGATGGGTCTGCCGGAAGCCGAAGCCGCGGCACCTGCCACCCTGGTGGGCTTCGCCGACATGTTCCTGCCGGCGGTGCTGGGCAGCAACATCGAGAGCGAGCTGACGCGTTTCGTGATCGCCTGCCTGTCGTTGACCCAGCTGGTCTACATGTCCGAGATCGGCGCCCTGCTGCTGAAATCGAAGATTCCCCTCAAGCTGTGGGAGCTGGTGGCGATCTTCCTGATCCGTACCGCCATCACCCTGCCGATCATCGTCGTCATGGCCCACTGGCTGGTGGGATGAGGGACCGCCCAATGACCTGTGCAGAACTGCTCATTCGCCTGCTGCGAGACACCTACGGCGTGGATACCGTCTTCGGTATCCCTGGGGTCCATACCGTCGAGCTCTATCGCGGGCTGGACGGCGGTGAGAAAGCCAGCGGCATCCGGCATGTCACCCCGCGCCACGAACAGGGCGCGGGCTTCATGGCCGACGGCTATGCCCGCGCCACCGGCCGGCCCGGGGTGTGCTTCATCATCACCGGCCCCGGCATGACCAATATCGCCACGGCCATGGGCCAGGCGCTGGCCGACTCCGTGCCGATGCTGGTGATCTCCAGCGTCAATCGTCGCGACACCCTGGGACGCGGCCAGGGGCGCCTGCATGAACTGCCGAGCCAGCAGCAGCTGATGGCGGGCCTCTCGCGGTTCAGCCATACCCTGCTGGAACCCCAGGCGCTGCCCGAGGTGCTGGCCAGGGCCTTTGCGGTGTTCGAGGGAGGGCGCCCGGGGCCGGTGCATATCCAGATCCCCATCGACCTCTTCGATGCCCCGGTCGAGGAACCGGCCAGCTGGCGACGCACGGCACTGGCCGGTGCGGCGCCGGACCCCGACGCCCTGGAGAGGGCCGCTGACTGGCTGGATCAGGCGGGGCGCCCCCTGGTGCTGCTGGGCGGCGGCTGCGTCAAGGCGCCTGAGGCGGCGCGGGCGCTGGTGGAGGCCCTGGACGCCCCGACGGTCACCACGATCAATGCCAAGGGGCTGCTGGGCCGCGACCATCCCCTGGACATGGGCGCCAATGCCTCCCTGCCCGCCGTGCGTGAGCTGGCCAGGGAGGCCGACGTGGTGCTGGCCATCGGCACCGAGCTGGGCGAGACCGATTACGACGTCGTCTTCGATGATGGCTTTAGCCTGACCGGGCGGCTGATCCGCGTGGACATCGATCCCGAGCAGCTGGCCAGAAACCACTCGGCGGACCTGGCGCTGGTGGCGGATGCCGGGCTCACCCTCAAGGCCCTGGCCAGGCGTTTTGCCAAGACGCCCCTCCAGCGAGGCGGCGTGGAACGGGCCCGGGCGACCCGGGAGGCGCTGGGGTTGGCCCAGGACCCGGCCTTCGCACCCTATGTGCCGCTGTTCGATACCCTGCGTGACACCCTGCCGGAGGCGATCCTGGTCGGTGACTCCTGTGCCACCACCTATGCCGCCAACCACCTGGTGGCCCAGCCGGCGCCGCGGCGTTTCTTCAACGCCTCGACCGGCTACGGCACGCTCGGCTACGGCCTGCCCGCCGCCATGGGCGCCAGCCTGGGGCAGCCCGAGCTGCCGGTCGTGGCGCTGGTGGGTGACGGCGGCATCATGTTCACGCTGACCGAGCTGGCCTGTGCGGTGGAAGAGGGCCTGCCGGTGGTGGTGCTGCTGTGGCACAACCACGGCTATGAAGAGATCCGCCGCTTCATGGATGGCGCGAATGTGCCGCGACTGGGGGTGGATATCCAGGCGCCGGACTTCCAGATGCTGGCCGCCGGATTCGGCTGCGTTGCCCGTCGCGTTGGCGACCCGCAGGCCCTGGCCGCGGCAATCCGCGGGCGCCCCAGGCAGGGGCCAGTGCTGATCGAGATCGACGCGGCCGCCTGGAATGCCGCGGTGCAGGAATAGCCTTCCACTGACCCGGAACCCCACTGCGAGAGAGTCACCCATGCAACAGCTGACACGACAGTTCATCGACAATCGCTGGGTCGAGAGTGCAGGCAAGCGTCGCCTGCCCGTCACCGACCCCTACCGCCAGGAGACCATCGCCGAGCTCACCGCCGGCGATGCCGCCGATGTGGACGCCGCAGTGGCCGCCGCCCGCCGTGCCCTGCCGGCCTGGCAGTCGCTGAGCGGTGAGCGGCGAGGCGCCTACCTGGCGGCCTTCGCCGACGCGCTGGAGGCGCGCCGGGATGCGTTGATACACCTCTCCTCCCGCAACAACGGCAAGGCCCTGGCCGAGGCGGGAATCGACCTGGACGATGCCATCGCCTGTTACCGCTACTACGCCGGTCAGGCCGCCGAGCTGGAGGCGCGCCAGGGGCGCATCGTCGAGCACGGCCTAGACGGCATCCGGGCCCAGACCTACGAAGACCCCGTTGGCGTGGCGGGGCTGATCACCCCCTGGAACTTTCCGCTGGTGACCAGCGCCTGGAAGATTGCCCCGGCCCTGGCGGCGGGCTGCACCGTGGTGCTCAAGCCCTCCGAGGTTACCCCGCTGCCCGAACAGGCGGTGGCCGAGATCGCCGAAGCCATCGACCTGCCCGCCGGCGTGCTCAACCTGGTACACGGCGACGGCGAGGGCATCGGGGCGCCGCTGACTGCCCACCCCGGCGTCGACAAGCTCTCCTTCACCGGCAGCAATATGGTGGGTGAGAAGGTCATGCACGCGGCGGCGAAGGGCGTGCGAAACGTCTCCCTGGAACTGGGCGGCAAGTCCCCCATCCTGGTGCTGGACGATGCCGAGATCGAACAGGCCGCCGACTGGGTGATGGCCGGCATCTACTTCAACTCCGGGCAGGTCTGCTCCGCCACCTCGCGGCTGATCGTGCACGCGGCCCTAGCCGATGGCCTTTACGACGCACTGGCTCAGCGCATGGACGCGATTCGCCTGGGCGACCCCCTGGCCGACGACACCGACATGGGCCCCATGACCAGCGCCCGCCAGCGCGAAGCGGTCGAGCGCTACCTGGCGGTGGCTCGGGAGGAGGGGCTTGTGGCGGTGCGTGATGGCCGGCATCGCCAGCTGCCCGAGCGCGGCGAGTTCGTCGCCCCGACGCTCTATCGCGATGTGCCGGTCGAGAGCCGCCTGTGGCAGGAAGAGATCTTCGGGCCGGTGCTCTGCGGGCGCAGCGTCACCAGCGACCAGGAAGCCATCGAACTCGCCAATGCCAGCCCCTTCGGCCTGGCGGCCACAGTGGTCGCCAGTGATCTCGAGCGCGCGCGAAGGGTGGGTCGCCACCTGCGTGCCGGCAGCATCTGGTATAACAGCGAGCAGGTGGTGATGCCGGAAGCCAGCTGGGGCGGCTTCGGGATCAGCGGCATCGGCCGTGAGCTGGGCCCCTGGGGGCTGGCGGAGTATCTGCAGGTCAAGCACCTGATCGGGCCCGAAGGGGGGCAGTCCGCCTGAGCAGGCTGTTCCGGCCTGTTCCCAAAGGCGGGATCTGAAGAGGGGGTAAAAGCTTGATTGTGCTGGCGCCCCCACCAGGATACGAACCTGGGACCTTCCACTTAAGTGGCTTTGCAGAAATTGTCACGTATCAATCATTTAATAGAATCAATATTTTATGAAGGCTTTTTGCTGTTTTATTGCTGTATAAGCACTTACCTCACAGGGCTTGCCGACAGGACTCCATGCACAGGGCACCGGTGATGATTGGGAAAAGCCCGATTCATCACAGTAATAGAGCTCATGCTCACCCTGGTCTTCCCGTTGATGAAGCGCCTTGAGGAGGCCCCGAGTGTTGCGGTTATTCTATGAATCCAGGATCTGCGCAAGGTGGTCAGGAAGCTGAATGATCGCCCCCGAAAACGGCTCGGCTATCGGACACCGGCGCAGGTGTTCCTGGGGGAATACTCAGGGGCCCTGGATACCGTAGGTGCCTCGCTTATTGCTTGAATTCAGGGGGCAGAGTAGACAGCCAGCGTGCAATATCTCTTACGGAAGCGTAAGACATCACTGACATGCAAAGTGTGAATTCGCCTGATGGCTCGTTTGGCTCGTTCGTCACCGTCATGGCGTGACCATGATTTACTACAGCTCTCTCTTTCCTTTCCCTTCGGACGATGAAAACTCCACCCTTTATTCCTTGATGTCGCCACGCTGAAATTTGGTAAATGAAAATAGTGGTCTTACCTCTTGTGGCTGGCGAGTAGTAGGCATAGGGTGAAACTCCTCATCCACTATTCGCTGAATTCTTTAGTCACCTAATAAATTCGGGGGGCAACACAGGGGCAGGTGTGTGACCGATGATCTCATCCTGCTGGAGGCCCAGCAGGGTATCCACCAATTGATCGCCCAGCAGGCGCCGCTGGAGAAGACACTGGATGCCATTGCCCACTGGATCGGCCTCCAGCTCCCCGGTGCCGTGGTGGCCTTCATGCGCTTCGACCCGGCACGCTGCTCGCTTAGCCTGGTTCCCAGCCAACGCTTCTCTCGTGACTACTTCGAGCGGCTTCAGGATGTCCCCGTCGGCATGGCGGTGGCCTCCTTCGGGGCGGCCGCCTACCTGCGCCGGCAGGTCATCACCGAAGACATTAAGACGGACCCACGCTGGGCGGTGTTTCGCAGTGCCGCCCTGACCGAAGGGCTGCGTGCCTGCTGGTCGAGCCCGGTAATCACCGCCCAGGGCGAGTTACTGGGCACGTTCGGCATTTATTATCGTCAGCCCTCCGCGCCCAGCGAGGTGAGCAAGCGACGGCTTCGCCAGGCTGCCGCCCTGATCGCCCTGGCGATCATCAAGGACCGTGACAGCCGCCATCACCGCACGCTGGCCGAATGGCATCGTTCGCTGTTCGTGAATCACCCCGACGGGGTCTACGAATTCGACCTAGAGGGTCGGTTCCAGCGAGGCAATGCCGCACTGGAACGGATCACCGGCTACCCGGTGCAGGATCTCGTCGGTCGCCATTTCAACGAGTTCGTCGTGCCCGACTATCGCGAGCTGACCCAGGCCGCCTTCGATGCCGCCAGGGCCGGGGCCTCGCGCCACTACGAGACGCAGGGACTGCATGCCGATGGTCACACCTCCCACCTGGAGATCACCAACTTCCCGGTGACCGTCGAGGGCGAGATCGTCGGCGTCTACGGCATCTGCCACGACATCACCCAGCGCAAGCGTCAGGAGGCCGAGCTGCGTCTATTGCAGCGGGGCATCGAGGCCAGCCCCAATGGGATTGTCATGGCCGATGCCAGCCAGCCCGACATGCCGATCGTCTATGCCAATGAGGCCTTCTGTCGCCTGACGGGCTATGCCTCGTGCGAAGTGCTCGGCCGAAACTGTCGCTTCCTGCAAGGCCCGGAGACCGACCTCGCGGCCGTCGATACGCTTCGCCACGCCCTGGCGACGCGGTCCGAGGTTCAGGTCACGCTGCGCAATTACTGTAAGGATGGCACGCCTTTCTGGAATCGCCTGGCGATCAGCCCGGTCGTCGACGAGGCCGGTCGCTGCACCCACTTCATCGGCACCCAACAGGACATCACCCGCGAGCGCGACCAGGAGGCCCAGATCGCCTATCAGGCCACCCACGACCTGCTCACCGGCCTGCCCAATCGCACGGCCCTGGATGACCGTCTCGAGCACGCTCTCCACTGGAGCCGGCAACACCAACGCTTGATCGCGGTACTGTACCTTGACCTTGACGGCTTCAAGGCGATCAATGAAGGCCTGGGGCACCCCATAGGCAACCGGTTGCTGGTGGCCATCGCCGACCGATTGCATCCACTGCTCGGTCCCCGCGACACCCTGGCCCGCCTCACCGGTGATGAGTTCGCCTTCCTGTTGCGGGACGTTACGACCCGCGAAGAGGTGGTCCGCGCCGCCGAGCGCATCCTCGCGACCTTCGAGCACGCGTTCGAGATCGACGGTCACGCCTTGCACATCAGTGCCAGCATCGGAGTCGCCTGTAGCGACGAGCCGGTCCAGCAGGCCCACGAACTGCTGCAGCATGCCGACCTGGCCCTGGAAGCGGCGAAACTCCAGGGGCGCAATACCTGGCAGTGGTACCAGGGGAAAGGAACGGAGGACACCAGCGAGCAGGTGTTGATGCGCCATGACCTCCATGCTGCGCTGCGCGACAATCAGTTCGAGCTCTACTACCAACCGGTGGTCGAGGCCGTCAATGGCCGTATCCGCAGCGTCGAGGCGCTGGTCCGCTGGCACCATCCGACACAGGGGCTGGTCTCGCCCGGGGACTTCATTCCCATTGCCGAGCAGACCGGCCAGATCATCCCGCTGGGACGCTGGGTGCTGCGACAGGCCTGCCAGCGCCTGGCCGAGCTGCGCGCCAAGGGCGAGCGGGTGTGCCCGGTGGCGGTGAACATCTCGTCACTGCAGTTCCGCCGCGATGGCTTTCTCGATGAGGTGCAAGCGATTCTCGATGAGACCGGCTTGCCGCCCGAGCTCCTCGAGCTGGAGATGACCGAGAGCATCCTGCTGGGCGGCGCCGAACAGGCCATCGAGATGATCGACACCCTGCGCGGGATGCACATCACGGTCGCCATCGACGACTTTGGCACCGGCTTCTCCAGCCTCAGCTACCTGCGCGACTTGCCCATCCACAAGATCAAGCTGGACCGCGCCTTCATCCGCGACATCCTTACTAACCACCGCAATGCCGCCATCGTCCAGGGCATCATCACCATGGCGCATCATATGGACCTGGTGGTGGTCGCCGAGGGCATCGAGACGCGAGCGCAGCAAGAGGATCTGGTCCGTCGCGGCTGTGACCTGCTGCAGGGCTTCCTCTTCGCCAGGCCCATGCCGCTGGAAGCACTCCTGACGCTGCCTGATACCCTGCCGGCAGTGACCGTGCCGCCATAGTCGCCCGGCCGTCAGGCCTCTCGAGACCCTCGAGAGGCCTCTCCCCAGCGCGTGAGGGGCATGGAGAGCATGCCCTCACGCCTCTCCCCCAAGGTGAACAGCGTGTCTTATCCTTGGCGACTTCCCCTGGAATGCCTCGGCCCCGCTTCCCCGTGTCATTCTTCCTGGAGATCCTTCAGTGACGCTGAAAGTCCTCTGCACCCGCCTGGCCCTGGCCGTCGTCGTGCCTGTCGTGCTGGTGACGGCCACCCTGTACCCGATCTTTCGGGCGCACCTCGACGCCCGGCTCCAGGGCGCCCAGGCCGGTGCCCAGGCCATGCTGGAAGCGGGGCACGAGTCGCTTCAGCGCGGCATGAACGAAAGCCTCAACCATGCCCTGGCCACGGCCGAGATGCCGCTGCTCAAGCGCTATCTCGGCCAGGTGGGCGAAGCCCACTCCCCCTATCAGGCCGATACCAGGCAGCTCACTGCGGAGCGGCTCGCTTCGCTGTTCGATACCCTGCTGACCCACTATGGGCGCTACACCAAGCTGGTCCTGCTCGACCCGCAAGGTCGCGAGCTGCTGCATGTCAGCCATGGCCAGCAGCGACAGCAGCGATCCCCCGCCGTCACGCATGCCGATGCCGAGTATTTTCGAGAAGCCATGACGCTGTTTCCCCGCGACCTCTACGTCTCGCCCCCGGGTCGTAACTTGCGCTATGAGAATGCCAGCGACGGCGTGGTGCCGGTGGTCGACATTGCAACCCCGGTGTTCGATGCCCGGGGGGAGCGCAAGGGTGTGCTGCTGCTCAGCTTGGACTGGCAGTACCTGACCGCCGGCCTGCGCCATGCCATGGCCATCGTCGAAGACGCACAGCCCCTGCTGGTAGATGCCCAGGGCACCTGGTTGCTGGCCGATACGGAGGGACCAATGCGCTTCGGGAGACGCTTCTCGGCCGCCTCCCCTGATGCCTGGGAAGCGCTGTCGCGGCGCAACCGCGGTCAGGCGGATCTCGGGGATGACCTGCTACTGTTCCAGGCAGCAGACATCCGCACCCAGCACTACCGCAGCCAGGCGGGGATGGTGCATAGCCTGCCGGACTATCATCCCTGGCGGCTGGGCATCATGCTCCCCAAGCCCAGCCTGGGATCACTGCTGTCAAAGGACCGTGCCCCGCTGCTGATCATGTCCCTGCTGTATGGCCTGTCCATCGCCTTCAGCGTGTTCTGGGCCCTGAGCAGCCATCGCCAGGCGGGCCTGAAGCGAGAAGCCCAACAGCATGCCAGAGAGGTGCGTGATCTCTATGAGCATGCCCCCTGTGGCTATCACTCGCTGGATGCCGAAGGTCGCATCGTGAAGATGAACCGCACCGAGCTCGACTGGCTGGGCTATCGTGCCGACGAGGTAATCGGCAAGGTGCACTATCAGGACTTCGTCACATCCGAGACTCGTGAGGCCTTCGAGGCCGCCTTTCAGGGGGTCTTGGGGCCGGACCAGGAAGGCTCGGCCGAGTGCGAGCTGCTCACCCGTCACGGGGAGAAGTTCCCTGTCGTCATCCAGGCCACGGCCTACACCACGCACCGCGGTTTCGTGCACTCCCGTGCCATGGTCTTCGACCTGAGTGAACGCAAGCAGCTGGAAGACACCCTGGCTCGCCAGGCCATGACCGACCCGCTGACGGGACTCGGCAATCGGCGTTACCTGCAGGACCAGGCGGCCATGGAAATTGCTCGCGCCAAGCGCAGCGGCGAGCCGCTCAGCCTGATCGCCATCGACCTGGATCACTTCAAGTACATCAATGACAGCTACGGCCACGACGTGGGCGATCTGGTGCTTCAGGCCTTCGCCAAGAAAGTTGGGAAGCTACTGCGCGAGGGCGATGTGCTTTGCAGGATGGGCGGCGAGGAATTTGCCGTGCTGCTGCCCGGCACCTCGAAGGCCCAGGCCATGCAGGTGGCTGAACGGTTGCGCACGGCGCTGGAGGCATCACCGGTGAACGTCGGTGGCGACGTCACCGTGGACGGCTGGCTACCCTACACGGCCTCACTGGGCGTGACGCTGGTCAGTGCTGGGGAAACCTCCCTGAAGCCCGCCATCAAACGTGCCGATCAGGGACTGTACGCCGCCAAGGAACAAGGGCGCAATCGGGTGCACTGGCAGAAGACCTGACCGAGAATGACGGGGATGGCAGTTCGATCATGAATTGGCGCTTGGGCAGGATTTCGGGGGCGCTCCGTGATCCTGCATAATGAAAAGCGTCAGCTATCCCGCTTGCTGAAGGCCGCAGCTGCCCGGCTCTTGGGCTGTCTATTGCAGCGTGTGGGGGCGTAGGAGGGGATCTGGTGCCCCCATCAGGATTCGAACCTGAGACCTTCCCCTTAGGAGGGGGACGCTCTATCCAGCTGAGCTATGGGGGCTTTGTGCGCCGCATTATAGGGAAAGTCGCTGCCGAGATAAACCGCGGCGCCTGACTGTCGTGGCGTTGCCTGGTGGCGTCAAGGCCGGCCGAGTAGGCTGGGGCCTGATATGCCGCGAGAGGAACGTGCATGGAAGTACGAGAGTATCGCGCCTATGACGGGCTGGGGCTGGCGGCGCTGATACGCCGTGGTGAGGTGAGCCGCGAGGAGGTGTCTGCTGCGGCCCGGGCCGCCATCGAGGCCGATAATCCTGCTCTGGGGGCGGTGGTCCGCACCCGCTTCGCAAAGGCCGCCGTTGAGGGTCGAGCCGTCGAGTCGGAGGCTCCCTTTGCCGGCGTCCCAACCCTGACCAAGGATCTGCTGATGGCCATCCGCGGTGAGCCGCTGGCCTTCGGCAGTGCTGCCATGGCCGACTGGCGAGCATCGGAAGATTCGACCCTGGTGCGTCGCCTGCGCGAGGCGGGCTTGACTATCCTGGGTCAGACAACCACCCCGGAGCTGGGGTTGATGGGCATTACCGAACCCCGGGCCTTTCCGCACCCGGTCAATCCCTGGCAGCCCGCGCATTCCCCGGGCGGCTCCAGCGGTGGTGCCGCGGCGGCGGTGGCCGGCGGCCTGGTGCCGTTAGCCCTGGCCGGTGATGGTGGCGGCTCGATCCGCATTCCAGCCAGTCATTGCGGGCTCTTCGGGCTCAAGCCGTCGCGCGGGCGGGTGCCGCTGGGGCCCATGTTCGGGGAGGTGTGGCAGGGTGCGGTGGTGGAGCACGCCCTGACACGCAGCGTACGTGACAGTGCCGCCCTGCTGGATGCCATCAACGGGATGGATGCGGGCAGCCCCTGGCCACTGCCGCGGGAACAGGGCTTCCTGGCGGCGCTGTCGCGCCCGCCGGAGAAGCTACGGGTGGCCGTGTCGTTCGGTGAGCCGCTGGGAGCGCCGTTGGGCACTCATCTCGACCCCGAGGTGCGACGGGCCGTCGAGCAGTCTGCTCGGCGCCTCGAGGCGCTGGGCCATCACCTCGAGTGGGTCGACCCGACCGTCGAGGGCGGTGCCCTGGCCGACAGCTACCTGACCCTCTATCTGGGGCATCTGGCGGCGGATCTGGTGTGGATCAGCGACCAGACCGGCGTGCCGGTCTCGCGTCTCGAACTCGAGCCGTCCACCCGGGCCATCGGTCGCCTGGGGCGCTGCCTGCCGGCGCGGGACTACGAGACCGCCAAACGTTACTGGAATCGCGTGGCATGGGATATGGCGGCCTTTCACCGCCGCTTCGACCTGCTGCTGATGCCGGTGGCGGCCACCCCGGCGCCGCTGCGCGGTGCCTTGTACCCGGCCCGTGCCCGGGAGCGGCTGATGGCGCTGCTGGCAATTCCCGGTGCCTCGCACCTGGCGCTCAAGGCCGGCCTGCTCAAGCGCCTGGCTGCCGACTCGCTGCGCATGACGCCCTTTACCCAGCTGGCCAATCTCACCGGCCAGCCGGCCATGTCGGTGCCTCTCCACGTCACGCCGGATGGCTCGCCGGTGGGGGTGCAGCTGCTGGCACCCATGGGGGGAGAGCGATGCCTGCTGGCGTTGGCTGCCCAGCTCGAGGCCGAGGTGAACTGGGCCGCTCACCTGCCGCGACCGATCGCACAGGCGGAGGTGTCCAGGTAAAATGCTGCGCGTCCCCAGCCGATGAAGCGACCATGACGCGACAGCCCCCGGCCCCCCACGCCTCTCCCCTTTCCGCGCAGGGCGATCGTCATTTCGATGGACTCGCCGACAAGTTTGCCGCGAGCCTCTATGGCGGCCCCCGCGGCGAGCTGCGCCTGGCACTGCTCGACCGCCTGCTGCCCGAGATGCTCGCCCTTCATGGCCAGCCTGTTCTCGACGTGGGTGGCGGCCTGGGCCAGCTGGCCGGCTGGTTCGCCGAGCGCGACCACGCGGTGACCCTGGCCGAGCCCTCCGGGGAGATGCTGGCTCGAGCCCGGGAGTCGCTGGCGGGGCATGAGGTGAGCGTGCTGCAGACGCCGCTCCAGGAACTGCCCGAGGTGGCGCCCGGCCCCTGGTCGCTGATCGCCTGCCATGCCGTGCTGGAGTGGCTGGCGGATCCGCGGAGCGCCCTGGCCACCCTGGCCAGCCTGCTGACGCCGGGCGGGCAGCTCTCGCTGATGGTGTTCAACCGCGATGCGCTGCGGCTCTCCAACGTGGTCAAGGGCAACCTGGAGAAGGCCCTGGCCGACCGGCTCGAGGGCAAGGGGCTGCGCAAGCGGTTGACGCCGATCTCGCCGCTGACCCATGGCCAGATCGAGGCCTGGAGCGCCGAGAACGGCCTGGCGATCCGTGAGGTGGCGGGTATCCGGGTCTTTGCCGACTACCTGCGCGAACCGCCGCAGAGCGATGCCGACCGGGAACGGCTGCTGGCGCTGGAGCAGCGCTACTGCCGCGTCGACCCCCACTGGCGGCTGGGCCGCTACCTGCTCTATACCCTGGAGCGACCGACTCGACCCCCTGAGGAGGCCACCGCATGAGTGCCGAGACCCCCGTCTGCCAGCTGCTGGCGCGTCAGCAGGACGACTATTGCGGCTGGCTGTGGGTCGCGCCCCCCCGGGACGCCTGGCTGGAGACGGGGGAGGGGAGCCTGCTCTCCGCCGATGAGGGCGTGCTCTCGGCCTTTCGGGCCCGTGGGCAGCCGGCGCACTCGCCCTTCGATGGCGTCGACCTGGCCCCACGGGGGGCGGTGCTGTTCTGGCCCAAGAGCCACGCCCTCGGGGAATGGTGGCTGCTGTGGCTCTGTGCCTACCTGCCGCCGGGGACGCCACTGCAGCTGGTGGGCGAGAACCAGGGCGGCATCAAGCGGGTCCTCAAGGCGCTGGCGGCCCTGGGACTGGGCTGTCGCAAGCTGGACAGCGCCCGGCGCTGCGGCCTCTATGCGACCCGCCTGGACCGGGTGGACATCAACCCGGACGCCGCCTGGACCACCTTCGAGGCCGGCCTGGGGAATGAGCAGCTGCGCCTGGTCAGCCACCCCGGCGTGTTCGGCCACGGCAAGCTGGATGACGGCACCCGACTGCTGCTGGAGACGCTGCCCGCTGTTCTCCCGGCGACGGCAGGTGACGTCCTCGATATGGGCTGCGGCGACGGCATCCTGGCGGCCTGGCTGGCGATGCGCGGGGCGCGGGTCACGGCGGTGGATGTGGGCCACTTCGCGGTGGAGGCGACCCGGCGCACCCTGGCGGCCAATGGCCTCGAGGGCGAGGTCCTGGCGAGCGACGTCTACTCGGCGCTGGGGGAGCGCTGCTTCGATGCCATCGTCAGCAACCCGCCCTTCCATCAGGAGCGGGCGATCGACTATGGCCCGGCGGGGCGGCTGATCCTCGAGGCGCCCGACCATCTGCGCCCCGGCGGCCAGTTGCTGCTGGTGGCCAACGCCTTCCTGCCCTATCCGGACCTGCTCGAGCGGGCCTTCGGCGGCTTCGAGGTGCTGGCCGACGACCGGCGCTTCCGGGTCTATCGGGCGGTGAAGGGCTGATCAGGTCTGCGGGTCGCGGTAGGCGATCTCGGTGATGAGGTAGGTGGTCTCGCCGCCCGGGGCGGCCACCGTCACCTCATCGTCCAGCGCCCGGCCGAGCAGCGCCTTCGCCAAGGGCGCGTCGACGCTGATCCAGTGCTTCGTGGTATCGGTCTCGTCGTGGCCGACGAGGCGGATGTGCATCTCTTCGCCTTCCTCGTCCTCCAGGGTGACGAAGGCGCCGAAGAAGACCTTGCCGGTGTCCGCCGGCAGGCGGTCCACCACGGTGAGCTCGTCGAGGCGCTTGGTCAGGTAGCGGATGCGCGCGATGACCCGGTTGAGCTCCTTCTTGTTGTAGGTGTAGTCGGCGTTCTCGCTGCGGTCGCCCAGCGCCGCTGCCTCGCCCACCTTGGCCGAGAGGGCCGGGCGCTTGACCCGCGCGAGGTGGTCGAGGATGCCGCGCAGCCGCTCGGCTCCCTCGCCGGTGATCAGGTTGCTCTTGGGTTCCTGGCGCGGGTCCTTGGCGGGATCGCGCCAGCGCGTCATGTTGCGGCCTTTCATGGCGTTCCTCGCGGTCTTGTCTCTGGCGGCGAACATACGCCACCCGAGCGGTGTGGCCAAGTCGGTGCATGGCTGGCCGTTCATTCAAACGTTCGTTACATTGTTGGTATCCATCGACCATAACAACATCGCGACAAGGAGATGCCCCATGCTGCGACGCCCACCGTTCGCTGCCGCCCTCTGCCTGCTACTGGCCGCCGCCCCGCTGTCCCAGCTCCTGGCCGAGACCATGGAATGGGAGGACGAGCTCTTCTCGCTGCGCCATCGCTGGGAGCGGGTCACCACCGAGATGGCACCGGAGCGCCGCGAGGCCGCGCTCGAGTCGCTGGCGAAGGAGGGCGCGAATCTCGCCGAATCCCATCCTCGGCAGAGCCGGGTGCTGGTCTGGCGGGGGATCATCCTCGCCTCGCATGCCCGCGAGGCCGGGGGGCTGGCGGCGCTGGGCTCGGCCAAGGAGGCGCGCAGGTTGCTGAAGCGTGCCGTCGAGCTCGACCCCGAGGGACACAACGGCTCCGCCTGGGTGACGTTGGGAGCGCTCTATGATCGGGCGCCAGGTTGGCCGGTGGCCTTCGGCGATGCCGAGACCGCAGAGGAGATGTTCCGTCGCGCCCTGGCGATCCGTCCCCAGGGCATCGACGTCAACTACTACTATGCCGCCTTCCTCGAGGACGAGGGCCGCAGCGACGAGGCCCGCGAGCATGCCCGTCGCGCCATGGACGGCCAGGCCAGGGAGGCCCGCCGGGCCTCCGACGAGGCGCTGCGCGGCGAGGCCAGGGCGCTGCTCGAGCGTCTCTGAGGCGCGCAGGAGGGCAGGGCGGTTGGCATTCCCGCTCCGGGTCCCGATAATGGGGCCTTTGCGCGACCCGGAGACCGGCATGAGCGAGACCGATCAGGACTTGACCGTCGCGGTGCCCTTCACGGCCGCCGACGTGGACCTGGCCGAGCGGCGCTGCCTGCACCAGGGCTTCTTCCGGCTGGAGGAGCTCCACCTGCGCCATCGCCTCTTCGAGGGCGGCTGGAGTGGCAGGGTGGTGCGCGAGGTGCACCACCGCCACGATGCCGTGGGGGTGCTGCTCTACGATGTGGAGCGCGACAGCGTGGTGCTGGTCGAGCAGTTCCGTGCCGGTGCCCTCGACGATCCCGATTCCCCCTGGAAGGTGGAGGTGGTGGCCGGGCTTGTCGAGCGCGGCGAGAGTGTCGCCGAGGTGGCGCGCCGCGAGGCCATGGAGGAGGCCGGCTGCGAGGTGGGCGAGCTGATCGAGCTGCACACCTACTACCCGAGCCCCGGGGCCTGCGACGAGCGTGTCACCCTCTTCTGTGGCCTGATCGACAGCCGCGGGCTCGGCGGCGTGCACGGGCTCGACGAGGAGCACGAGGACATCCGCGTGCATGTGCTACCGTTTACCCGGGCCTGGGAACTCCTCCAGGCCGGACGACTCGACAATGCCATGTGCCTGATCGCCTTCCACTGGCTGGCCGGTGAACGTGCGTCGTTGCGAGCAAGGAGGTAGCGTGCCGAGAAACGCCTACGTCACCGACCTGAAGACCCTGCAGGGCGAGTGCACCGCCAACTTCATCCGGCTGACCCGGCTGTTGGGCGACCTGGAGGTCGGCGAGACCCGCGAGGTCGAGCTGCACAACCATGGCCGTCGCCTGGGGGCGCTGTGCCTCAAGCTCCAGGAGCGCGCCCCCTACACCAGCATCGTGCGCGTCTCCCAGCGTGGGGTGCTCGATACGCTGATCGACACCCCGCGCATGCGCGTGCACCTATACCACGACGTGCGCATGGCCGAGGTCACCGACTTTCAGCGCCAGCGCCACTTCGACGGCCGCTACCGCTATCCCAACTCGCGCATGCACCAGCCCGACGAGAAGCTGCAGCTCAACCGCTTCCTCGGCGAGTGGCTGGACCATGGCCTGGCCCATGGCCACTCCCTCGACCTGCCCCAACTGCCCTGACGAGAAGGCTGCGCTGATGCGACTGGTCCAGATCACCGATTTCCACCTCAAGGCCGACCCCGCGGCCCGCGCCCGGGCGGGCTTCCCGCTGCGCCAGCTGGAGGCCGTGGTGGATGCGGTGAACCGGCAGCGGCCGGAGCGGGTGCTGGTCACCGGCGACGTCAGCGAGGACGAGACGGCGGCCTCCTACCGGCTGGCGGAGCAGGCGCTGTCACGGCTCGACGCGCCCTGGTTCTGGCTCCCCGGCAACCACGACCGGCCGGCGCTGATGGCCGAGTGTCATGCATTTCACGACGAGCTGGACCTGGGTGACTGGCGGGCGCTGCTGCTGGATACCCACGTCAGCGGCCAGCCTTATGGCGAGCTCGGCGAGGCGGCCCTCGCCACCCTGGACGAACGTCTCGCGGCCGATGGCCGGCCGACGCTGCTGGTGATGCACCATCCGCCGTTGTCCGTCGGTTCGGCCTGGCTCGACGAGATCGGCCTGGCCGACGGCGAGGCCTTCTGGCGGGTCGTCGCCCCCTATCCTCAGGTCCGGGGGGTGTTCTTCGGCCATGTCCACCAGGCCTTCCACGGCACCTATGCCCTGGCCGACGGCGAGGTACCGGCCTATGGCTGCCCCGCTACCATTGACCAGTTCCTGCCCGGCTCCGCGACCTTCGCCCTCGACGAGGCCTCTCGGCCGGGCTACCGCCTCATCGAGCTCGGGGACGGCGAACTGGAGACCTGGGTGGAGCGCGTCGACCCCTGAGTGTAATAGCCAATATGGCTATAAAAAGATAGTTATTAATTCTTTTGGGTTATTATCGGCCCGGCGTTACCCTGTCTCGCATGATCTCACCCGCCCAACGTCATGCGAGGTAGCCGGGCCATGAGCAGTCTTCACGCACCGTCACGCGAGAGCGCCTTCGAGGCGGCCACCGGCGCCCTGGCGCCGTCGCGCCAGCGGCAGACCCACCTCCAGCAGCTCGAGGCCGAGTCGATCCACATCATCCGTGAGGTGGTGGCGGAGTTCGCCAACCCGGTGATGCTCTACTCCATCGGCAAGGACTCCTCGGTGATGCTGCATTTGGCGCGCAAGGCCTTCTATCCCGGGCCGCCGCCGTTCCCGCTGATGCACATCAATACCACCTGGAAGTTCCGCGAGATGATTGCGTTCCGCGACCGCATGGCCGCGGAATCCGGCATGGAGCTGATCGAGCACATCAACGAGGAGGGGCGTGCCGCCGGCATCAACCCCTTCGACCATGGCTCGAGCGGCTATACCGACGTGATGAAGACCCAGTCCCTCAAGCAGGCGCTGGACAAATACGGCTTCGACGCCGCCTTCGGCGGGGCGCGCCGCGACGAGGAGGCGAGCCGCGCCAAGGAGCGGGTGTTCTCCTTCCGCGACCGGCACCACCGCTGGGACCCCAAGAACCAGCGTCCGGAGCTGTGGAACCTCTACAACGCCCGGGTCAACAAGGGCGAATCGATCCGCGCCTTCCCGCTCTCCAACTGGACCGAGCTGGACATCTGGCAGTACATCCACCTCGAGGGCATTCCCATCGTGCCGCTCTATTACGCCGCGCCGCGTCCGGTGGTCGAGCGTGACGGCATGCTGATCATGGTCGACGACGAGCGCATGCCGCTGGCCGAGGGCGAGGTGCCCGAAGAGAAGTGGGTGCGCTTCCGCACCCTGGGCTGCTACCCGTTGACCGGTGCCGTGGAGTCGCGGGCGGACACCCTGCCCGAGATCATCCAGGAGATGCTGCTGACCCGCACCTCTGAGCGCAGCGGCCGCGCCATCGACCACGACCAGGCCGGCTCCATGGAGAAGAAGAAGCGCGAGGGCTATTTCTGATGTCACACCAATCGACCCTGATCGCCGACAACATCGAGCAGTACCTGCACGAGCACGAGAACAAGGACCTGCTGCGCTTCATCACCTGCGGCAGCGTCGACGACGGCAAGTCGACCCTGATCGGCCGGCTGCTGCACGACTCCAAGATGATCTTCGACGACCAGCTGGCGGCGATCACCCAGGCCTCGAAGAAGAGCGGCACCACCGGCGAGGCGGTGGACCTGGCGCTGCTGGTCGATGGCCTGCAGTCCGAGCGGGAGCAGGGCATCACCATCGACGTGGCCTACCGCTTCTTCTCCACCGACAAGCGCAAGTTCATCATCGCCGACACCCCGGGCCACGAGCAGTACACCCGCAACATGGCGACCGGCGCCTCCACGGCGAGCCTGGCGATCATCCTGATCGATGCGCGCTACGGCGTGCAGACCCAGACTCGCCGGCACAGCTTCATCGCCGACCTGCTGGGCATCCAGCACCTGGTGATCGCGGTCAACAAGATGGACCTGGTGGATTTCGACCAGGCGCGCTTCGACGAGATCGTCGCCGACTACCGCGACTTCGCCGGGCAGCTGGCCGCGCCGGACCTCCACTTTGTGCCGCTCTCGGCGCTCGAGGGCGATAACGTCGTCAACCGCAGCGAGCGCATGCCCTGGTACTCGGTCGATGGGGAACCCGGCCTGCCGCTGCTCGAGCTGCTGGAGGGGATCGAGGTCAGCCGCGATCGCAACCTGACCGACCTGCGCCTGCCGGTGCAGTATGTCAACCGGCCCGACCTGGACTTCCGGGGCTATGCAGGCACCCTCGAGGCCGGCATCCTGCGCCCGGGCCAGGCGATCAAGGTGCTGCCCTCCGGGAAGACGTCGACCGTGGAGCGCATCGTCACCTTCGAGGGCGACCTGGAGGCCGCCTGGCCGGGCCAGGCGATCACCGTGACCCTGGCGGACGAGATCGACGTCTCCCGGGGCGACTGGATCGTCGCCGCCGACGCCGAGGTGGCCATGGCCGATGCCTTCGAGGCCGATATCGTGTGGATGCATGACGAGGCGCTCGCGCCTGGTCGCCAGGTCGATATCCGCCTGGCCGGGCGCTCCGTGTCGGGCCGGGTCGGCGAGATCCTCCACCAGGTGGACGTCAACAGCCTGGAGCGCCATCCGGCCGAGCGTCTCGAGCTCAACGCCATCGCCCGCTGCCGGGTCGAGCTGACCGCCGAGGTGCCGCTGGACGACTACGGCACGAGCCCGGGCACCGGCAGCTTCATCGTCATCGACCGGCTCTCCAACGTCACGGTGGGGGCGGGGATGATCCGCGGCGTCGCCGATTCGGGTGACCGGCCGGCGGGCGAGGTCGACTGGGCCGGCTTCGAGCTGGAGCTCAACGCCCTGGTGCGCAAGTACTTCCCGCACTGGGAGGCGAAGGACCTGCGCGAGCTGTTATAAAAGCGCCGGATGAACCACCTTGGTTATCGCTTGGGGCTGATCCGTAGGCACTGAGGAGAGATGCAGGCAGTAGAGACTACCGAACCCTTGACAGGTCAATCCATACCAGGACCTCCTATCCGGCTTGCCCACGGCGCCCCTCGCTCCAGGCAGCTGCTATCGCCCTTTTACGAGCTCTGATAAGACGGGGCCTCGAGGAAACCGGCTCTGGTAGGCTAGGTCCAATGACCTGACCCTTCCCCGGAGCCTGCCCCGATGATCATCGTCCTGGCAATTGTCCTGCTGCTGGCTATCTTCCTGCTGCCCAACCTCTGGGCGAAGTGGGTGCTGGCGCGCCACGCCCGCGGGCGCGACGAGTATCCCGGGACCGGAGGCGAGCTGGCCGACCACCTGATCCGGCGGCTGGGGCTGGAGGGGGTCAGGGTGGAGATGACCGACCAGGGCGACCACTACGACCCCGAGGCGCGTCGCGTGCGCCTCTCCCGGGAAAACTACGAGGGCCGCTCGCTCACCGCGGTGACGGTGGCGGCCCACGAGGTGGGGCACGCCATCCAGCACCAGCAGGGCTATGCGCCGCTGCTGGCCCGCTCGAGGCTGGTGGTGGTGGCGCAGAAGGCCGAGAAGGTCGGCGCGCTGCTGATGATGGCCGCTCCCTTCCTGTTCGTGCTGACTCGCCTGCCGGGCGGCCTGGCCATCGTGGTGGCCGCCGCGGTGATCAGCTTCGGCACCGCGGCCCTGGTGCACCTGGTGACCCTGCCGGTGGAGTTCGACGCCAGCTTCCAGCGTGCCCTGCCGCTGCTCAAGGAGTACCTCCCGCCCCGCGACCTGGCCGGCGCCCGGCATGTGCTCACCGCCTGCGCCTTCACCTATGTGGCGGCCTCGTTGGCCAGCATCCTCAACCTGGGGCGCTGGCTGGTGATCCTGCGGCGGTAGGCCCGCTCTGCAGGCGACAACACTTCGCGACCTTGCCGGCGGCGGGCCGAAAACCGCCAAGGAAGGCGAGGGTAATGCGGAACCTGCCCGGTTGGGGCTAGGATGGGGTTTATCGACATGGCCCGGAGCGTCCTACCATGAACGGCAAGCATCGACCGGGTCACGGGACAGGGTGGCGGGGGTGAAGCGGGCGCTACTACACCTCACACTGTTCGTGAAGCGGCTGGTGGGGCTCGTGGCCAGCCCGATGAAGCGCGATCATGGCCATGGCGGCCTGACGGTCACCCCCTACCGCGGGTATGGCTCCAGGCGAGAAGCCTTTCTCACGGGCCGCGTGTTTCGTCAGACGCCGCTGTCCAGGATGGTGCCGCGCCGCGGCTTCATGCGCGACCTGGCCGATGTGGTGCGGCGCATCGCCCGTCGTGGCGTGGCCGATGCCAGCGTCGATATCCGCCTGGGCGACAGTCACGTCTCGGTGACCACCGACCGCGATGGCTACTTCGACGCCCACCTGCCGCTCGTCTCATCACTGCCAGGCGATCGTTCCTGGCACCACGCCGAGCTGTGGGTCACGGCCGAGCACGAGGTGCCGGTGCGCGCCAGCGTGGAGGTCTATATCCCGGTCCCCGAGATCGACCTGCTGGTGATCAGCGACATCGATGACACCGTGATGTACACCGGCGTGGCCGACAAGCTGCGGATGCTCTATCGGCTGTTCATCGAGAAGCCCCATCAGCGCACGGCCTTTCCCGGCGTGGCCTCGCTCTACCAGGCACTGCACCGCGGCGCGGATGACCGGGGCGAGCGGCCCATCCTCTACGTGTCACGCGGGCCCTGGGCGATCTACGAGGTGCTGGAGACCTTCTTTCAGCTCAATCGCATCCCTGTCGGGCCGATCCTGTTCCTGCGCGAGTGGGGTATCTCGGCACGCCACCCCTGGCCGCGTCGGGCCGAGGATCACAAGCAGCGTCTGATCAGCCGCATGCTGGCGCTGTTCGAGGGGGTGCCCTGCATCCTGATCGGCGACAGCGGCCAGCATGATCCCGAAGTCTACACCCGCATCGTCAAGGCCCATCCCGGACGCGTCGCGGCGATCTATATCCGTCGCGTGGACCGGCGGGTGGATCGCCAGCGTGACATCCAGCTGTTGCGCGACCAGATACGCCACACCCGCTGCGAGCTGGTACTGGCGGCCGACAGCGAGCTGATCGCGGAACATGCCCAGGCGCGCGGGTTCATCTCCGACCATGGGCTGGCGGCCGTGCGCCGTGATGTGGCCGGTATGCCCGACGATAGCGCCTGAGGTCCGGGCGTCCATCGACCCTGCCGCGAGGCTCAGAGCGGCCGGTTGGCCATGACCACCGCCCGGCGCGGGGCGGGGTAGCCCTCGCGGGTTTTGGTCGGGTCCTCGGGGTCGAGGAAGTCAGCGAGCGACTGGAAGGTCATCCACTCGGTGGCGCGCTGCTCGTCCGTGGTGGTCAGCGCCTCGTCCACCACCCGCACGTTGTCTAGGCCGCAGCGCTCGAGCCACTGGCAGAGTGCGGCGGAGGAGGGCAGGAAGTAGACGTTGGGCATGGCGGCGTAGCGCTCGCCCGGCAGCAGCACCGTGGTGGCGTCGCCTTCCACTACCAGGGTCTCCAGCACCAGCTCGCCGCCCGGGCGCAGGGCGTCCTTGAGCTGCTGGATATGCTCCAGGGGCGAGGGGCGGTGATAGAGCACCCCCATGGAGAACACCGTGTCGAAGAAGCCCAGGTCCTCGGGCACCTCCTCGATGCCCACCGGCAGGAAGTGGGTGCGGCCGCCGTCGGCGTCGCCGACGAAGTGGCGCAGCGCCCGGAACTGCCAGAAGAAGCGCGGCGAGGGGTCGATCACCAGCACGAAGGCGGCCCCACCGCCGGCCATGCGCCAGGCGTGATAGCCGTTGCCGCCGCCGACGTCGAGCACGCGGCGCCCGGCCAGCGGCGCCAGGTGCGGCGTCAC
Organism: Halomonas gemina; assembly: GCF_023554995.1. Lineage (GTDB taxonomy): Bacteria > Pseudomonadota > Gammaproteobacteria > Pseudomonadales > Halomonadaceae > Halomonas > Halomonas gemina. The sequence goes on along the minus strand of NZ_JAMJPK010000003.1, from coordinate 118,613 downwards.
GCGCTGCCACTTCCAGTCGGAGCGCCATTCGGTGTCGATGTGGATATCGCTGAGTCGGTAGGGTCCCTTGCGCCAGGGCGCGAGCTTGGCCAGCAGGTTTTGGCACTGGCGGCGCTGGCCCTCGGTGAGGTCGACCTCGACGCTGACGGTGTCGGCGTCCAGGCTCACCTGCCTGTCGTCGGGCAGGGCGGGCAGCTTGGCCACGGCCTTCTCCCAGGCCGGCAGGTCGCCGAAGCGCTGGCGGTCCAGGCCGCGTGCCAGCTGGTCGGGGAGGCGGGCCAGCCAGGCATCCAGCCCCTGGTCGAGGAAGGCCTGGTAGAGGGCGCGGTGTTCGGGCGCGATCGGCATGTCAGGCGTCCTTGAAGGCGATCAGCGAGGCGAAGTTGAGGAACTGGAACCAGGTGTGGGCGCGGGAGAAGCCGGCCCCGGCCAGGCGCTCGTGGTGGCCCGCCAGGGTGTCCGGCACCAGCACGTTCTCAAGCGCCGTGCGCTTCTGGCTTATCTCCATCTCGCTGTAGCCGTTGGCGCGCTTGAAGTCGTGGTAGCGCTCCACCAGCCAGGCGTTTTCCTGCTCGTCGGCGGCCTTTACCTTCTCGGAGAGCACCAGGACGCCGCCGGGCTCCAGCGCCTGGTAGAGCCGGCCGATCACCGCTTCGCGGTCCCCGGGGGCGAGGAACTGCAGGGTGAAGTTGAGCACGATCATGCCGGCGGGGGCGTAGTCCAGGGTGCGGATATCGCCCTCGAGTACCTCCATGGCGTGGTCGGGGCACTCCGCGGCCAGGGTCTCCCGGGCCCGCGCCACCATGGCGGGGGAGAGGTCCACCCCGGTGTAGCGGAAGGCATTCGGCGGCAGCGACCCGGCCAGCGCCAGGCCGGTGGCACCCAGCGAGCAGCCCAGGTCGTAGACCCGGGCTCCATGGCGCAGGTGCCGGGCGGCGATCAGGCCCAGCATGCCCAGAATCTGTCCGTAGCCCGGCACCGAACGGCGGATCATGTCGGGAAAGCAGGCGACGACCTTCTCGTCGAACGAAAAGCGCGCCACCCGGTCCAGGGGTGTCGAAAAGATCGCGTCACGGTAAGATGCGTCACTCATGGAACTGGCCGGATATCCTGGGAAAGGGGCGCCATTCTACGCCTCGCCCACTCTGGCTGCACGACAGGACGTCAAGGAGGAAGCCATGACACACCCCACGATCGACCAGCGCGATGCCTGGCAGGCCCTGGCCGCGCACGCCCGCGAGATGCGCACCACTCACCTGAGCGAGCTGTTCACCGGCGCGCCGGGGCGACACGCGGCCCTTACCCGCCGGGCGGCGGGGCTGACCCTGGATCTCTCCAAGCAGCGCTGGCGCGACGAGACCCTCGACCGGCTGCTCGACCTGGCCCGCGAGGCCGAGGTGCCCGAGGCGATCCGCGCCCTGCTCGCCGGGGAGCGGGTCAACCGCAGCGAGGACCGGCCGGCCCTGCATACCGCGTTGAGGCTGCCGCCGGAGGCCAGCCTGATGGTGGAGGGCGAGGACCTGGTGCCCTCGGTGCACGCCACCCTGGAGCGCATGGCCGCCATGGTCGAGCGCTTCCATGCCGGCCAGTGGCGCGGCGCCACCGGCCGGGCGATCCGCGATGTAGTCAACCTGGGGGTCGGTGGCTCCGACCTGGGCCCGCTGATGGTGACCCATGCCCTGGCCGACTACCGGCCGGAGGGCGTGCACACCATCGACGTGCACTTCGCCTCGACCATGGACGGCTCCCAGCTGGCCGACTACCTGGCACGGCTCAATCCCGAGACCACGCTGTTCGTGCTCTCGTCGAAGTCCTTCACCACCATCGATACCCTCTCCAATGCCCGCACCGCGAGGGACTGGCTGATCGCCCGGCTGATGGGCGAGAACCGCGAGGAGGGCGTCGATGCCGAGCTGGTGATGCGCCAGCACTTCATCGGCGTCTCGGCGAGCCCCGAGAAGATGAACGACTGGGGCATCGCCGAGGAGCACCAGCTGGAGTTCTGGGAGTGGGTCGGCGGCCGCTACTCGCTGTGGGGCGCCATCGGCCTGCCCATCGCCCTGGTGGTGGGCATGGCGCACTTCCGCGAGCTGCTCGCCGGGGCCCATGCCATGGATCGCCACTTCAGCGAGGCAAAGCTTGCCGACAACCTGCCGGTGCTGCTGGCGCTCGCGGGGATCTGGAACGTCAACTTCCTCGACATCCGGGCCCATTCGATCCTGCCCTACGACGGTCGCCTGGAGTTCTTCGCCGCCTACCTCGAGCAGCTGGAGATGGAGTCCAACGGCAAGTCGGTGACCCACGACGGGGACGAGGTCGGCTACTCCACCTGTCCGGTGCTGTGGGGCCAGCTGGGGCCCAATGCCCAGCATGCCTTCTACCAGCTGCTTCACCAGGGTACCCAGTCCGTGGAGTGCGACTTCATCGCCCCCAAGGTGCGCTACGACGACGTGGAGGATCCCGCCACCCGCGACCACCTGATGGGCCAGCACCGCCTGACGCTCGCCAACTGCTTCGCCCAGTCGCGGGTGCTGATGCTCGGCGACGAGGCCATCGACGAGGACGGCCCGCGGCCGGTGCACAAGCGCTACCGCGGCAACCAGCCCTCCAGCACCCTGCTGCTCGACCGGCTGACGCCGGCCACCCTCGGCGCGCTGATCGCGCTCTACGAGCACAAGGTGTTCGTCCAGGCGACCATCTGGGACATCAATCCCTTCGACCAGTGGGGCGTGGAGCTGGGCAAGAAGATCGCCGGCGAGACCCAGCGGATCCTCGAGCACCAGGCGGACATCGCCGACATGGACGACTCGACCCGGGGGCTGATCGAGGCCGTCTGGGCGGCGGAGCGCGGCGCGCGATGACACTGGCTGCATGTACAGGGGTTGCGGTATGCTGAGTGCCGCCCGGCACCCACCGGCCGCCAGCGGGGTCCTCTACCTGCACGGGTTCAACAGCGGCGGCGGCTCGCCCAAGGCGGCGCTGGTGCGTGAGGCCTGCGCGTGGCTGGGGCTGCCCTGTGCCACGCCGCAGCTGCCGCACCGCCCGGCGGCGGCCCTGGCGCTGGCCGAGTCGCGGCTGGCCAGGCTGGGGCCGCGGCCGCTGGTGGCGGGCAGTTCCATGGGCGGCTTCCTGGCGACCCTGGTCGCCGAGCGGCACGACCTGGCGGGGGTGCTGATCAACCCGGCGGTGGCCCCGGCGGGCCTGGTGGCGGAGTGGGTCGGCGAGCATTTCGACAACGCCTATACCGGCGAGCGCTTCGCCATCGAGGCCGCGCACCTCGAGGAGCTCGAGGCACTGACGCCCGAACGGGTCACGGCCGAGCGCTATCTGCTGCTGCTGGGGACCGCCGACGAGACCCTGGACCCGGCCGAGGCCTTCGCCCTGTATCGTGGTGCCAAAACGATCCTGCACCCGCAGGGGGATCATGGCCTGGCGGCGCTGGCCGACTACCTGCCGGCGATCCTCGCCCATGGCGGCCACCGCCTGCCGCCAGGGCGGGCCGGCAGGAAGGTCCCCGGGAAAGAGGGCGCCGGCATTCCGGGCGACACGAACGATCGCAACCACTTTGGGTGATGCATGACGCAATACAGTGCCAGCTCCATCGAGGTCCTCTCCGGCCTCGAGCCGGTGCGCAAGCGCCCCGGCATGTATACCGACACCTCGCGGCCCAACCACCTGGTCCAGGAGGTCATCGACAACAGCGTGGACGAGGCACTGGCCGGCCATGCCGGTGAGATCACCGTGCGGCTGTTCGAGGATGGCGGCGTCGAGGTCGCCGACGATGGCCGCGGCATGCCCATCGACCTCCATCCCGAGCACGGGGTCTCCGGGGTCGAGCTGATCATGACCCGGCTGCACGCCGGCGGTAAGTTCTCCCAGTCGAGCTATCGCTTCTCCGGCGGCCTGCACGGCGTCGGTGTCTCGGTGGTCAACGCCCTGTCGAAACGCCTGGAGGTCGAGGTGCTGCGCGATGGCAGCCGCCACGGCATGGCCTTCGAGCACGGCGACAAGGCCTCCCCCCTGCAGGTGATCGGCAGCACCCCCAAGCGGGCCCGCGGCACGGTGCTGCGCTTCTGGCCCGAGGAGAGCTACTTCGACAGCCCCCGACTCTCGCTCTCGCGGCTCAAGCACCTGCTGCGCGCCAAGGCGGTGCTCTGCCCGGGCCTCAAGGTGACCCTGGTCGAGCCCGACGGCAACGAGAGCGTCTGGCAGTACGCGGATGGCCTGCGCGACTACCTGGCCCAGGCCACCGACGGCTATGAGGTGCTGCCGGCCTCGCCCTTCATCGGCCATTTCGCCGATGATGAACACGGCGTGGACTGGGCGATCCAGTGGCTCCCCGAGGGCGGCGAGCCGCTGCTCGAGAGCTATGTCAACCTGATCCCCACGACCCAGGGCGGCACCCACGTCAACGGTCTGCGCGCCGGCCTGCTCGACGCCCTGCGCGAGTTCTGCGAATACCGCAGCCTGCTTCCGCGGGGCGTCAAGCTCAGCGCCGAGGACCTCTGGGAGCGGGTCTCCTACGTGCTCTCGGTGAAGATGCTCGACCCGCAGTTCGCCGGCCAGACCAAGGAGCGGCTCTCCTCGCGTACCGTGGCCGGTTTCGTCTCCGGGGTGGTCAAGGACGCCTTCTCGCTGTGGCTCAACCACCACGTGGACCAGGCCGAGACCCTGGCCGAGCTGGTGATCAGTGCCGCCCAGCGCCGCCAGAAGAGTTCGAAGAAGGTGGCGCGCAAGAAGGTCACCTCGGGGCCGGCGCTGCCCGGCAAGCTGGCCGACTGCTCGGGCCAGGACCCGGCCGGCAGCGAGCTCTTCCTGGTGGAGGGCGACAGCGCCGGCGGCAGTGCCAAGCAAGCCCGCAACCGCGAGACCCAGGCGATCCTGCCGCTGCGCGGCAAGATCCTCAACACCTGGGAGGTGGAGAGCCACGACATCTACGGCTCCCAGGAGGTCCACGACATCGCCGTGGCGGTAGGCATGGACCCGGGCAGCGATGATCTCTCCAAGCTGCGCTACCACAAGATCTGTATCCTCGCTGATGCCGACTCCGACGGCCTGCATATCGCCACCCTGCTGTGCGCGCTCTTCGTGCGCCACTTCCCGGCGCTGGTGGATGCCGGCCACGTCTTCGTGGCCATGCCGCCGCTCTACCGCATCGACCTGGGCAAGGAGGTGCACTATGCCCTGGACGAGAGCGAGAAGGCGTCCATCCTGCGCAAGCTCGAGGGCAAGCGTGGCACGGTCAACGTCCAGCGCTTCAAGGGGCTGGGCGAGATGAGCCCGCTGCAGCTGCGCGAGACCACCATGGCGCCGGACACCCGCCGCCTGGTGCAGCTCACCCGCGAGGTCGGCGACGGCACCATGGAGATGATGGACATGCTGCTGGCCAAGAAGCGTGCCGCCGACCGCAAGAGCTGGCTCGAAGATTACGGCAACCTCGCTGACATAGAGGTCTGATCCCCTTATGACCATGGATATCCAGGTGGCGGAGGGCGACGTCGAGCGCCTCTCGCTGCGCGAGTACACCGAGAAGGCGTACCTCGACTACTCGATGTACGTCATCCTCGACCGGGCGCTGCCGCATATCGGCGACGGCATGAAGCCGGTGCAGCGGCGCATCATCTACGCCATGCGCGAGCTGGCCCTCAACGCCAGTGCCAAGTACAAGAAGTCGGCACGCACCGTCGGCGACGTGCTGGGCAAGTTTCACCCCCACGGCGACAGCGCCTGCTACGAAGCCATGGTGCTGATGGCCCAGCCGTTCAGCTACCGCTACCCGCTGGTGGATGGCCAGGGAAACTGGGGCAGCCCCGACGACCCCAAGTCCTTCGCCGCCATGCGCTACACCGAGGCGCGACTGTCGAAGTTCGCCGAGGTGCTGCTCGCCGAGCTGGGCCAGGGCACCGTCGACTGGACCCCCAACTTCGACGGCACCATGAACGAGCCGGTGGTGCTGCCGGCGCGCCTGCCCCACGTGCTGCTCAACGGCGGCACCGGCATCGCCGTGGGGATGGCCACCGACATCCCGCCGCATAACGTGGGCGAGGTGGTCGAGGCCACCTGCCACCTGCTGCGCCATCCCCAGGCCACCACGACGGACCTGCTCGCGCACATGCCCGCGCCGGACTTTCCCACCGAGGCGGAGATCATCACCCCGCGCAGCGACCTGCGAAAGCTCTATGAGAGCGGGCGCGGCTCGGTGAAGCTGCGGGGCCGCTACGTGCGCGAGGAGGGCAACGTGGTGGTCACCGCGCTGCCCTACCAGGTGAGCGGGGCCAAGGTGCTCGAGCAGATCGCCGCCCAGATGCAGGCCAAGAAGCTGCCCATGGTCGCCGACCTGCGCGACGAATCGACCCATGAGGAGCCGACGCGGCTGGTGATCGAGCCGCGCTCCAACCGGGTCGACATCGAGGCGCTGATGGCGCACCTCTTCGCCACCACCGACCTCGAGAAGAACATTCGCGTCAACATGAACGTGATCGGGCTGGACGGCCGGCCGCGGGTCATGGCGCTGCCCGACCTGCTCGGCGAGTGGCTGCGCTTCCGCCGTGCCACGGTGCGGCGCCGGCTCGAGCACCGCCTGGGCAAGGTCGAGGACCGCCTGCATATCCTCGAGGGCCTGCTGGCCGCCTACCTCAATATCGACGAGGTGATCCGCATCATCCGCGAGGAGGACGAGCCCAAGGCCGCACTGATGGAGGCCTTCGGGCTCTCCGACCGCCAGGCCGAGGCGATCCTCGAGCTGCGCCTGCGCCACCTCGCGAAGCTCGAGGAGATGAAGATCCGCGGCGAGCAGGATGAGCTCGAGGCCGAGCGCAAGCGCCTGCAGGAGCTGCTGGGCAGCGAGGCCAAGCTCACCGACCTGATCGAGGAGGAGCTGCGCGCCGCCGCCGAGGCACACGGCGATGCCCGCCGCTCGCCGCTGGTCGAGCGCGAGGAGGCCCGGGCGCTCTCCGAGGTGGAGCTGGTCGGCGCCGACCCGGTCACCGTGGTGCTCTCCGAGAAGGGCTGGATCCGCAGCGCCAAGGGCCACGAGATCGACCCCACCGGGCTCTCCTACAAGGCCGGCGACCGCTTCCACCTCGCCGCGCGGGGCAAGACCAACCAGCCGCTGGTGCTGCTGGACGACACCGGGCGGGCCTATACGCTCTCGGCCCATAACCTGCCCAGTGCCCGGGGCCAGGGCGAGCCGGTCACGGGGCGGGTCAATGTGGCGGCGGGGGCCCACATGGCCGGCCTGATGCTGGCACCGCCCGACAGACGCTTCCTGCTGGCCTCCGACGGCGGCTACGGCTTCATCGCCCGCCTCGAGGAACTGATCGGCAAGAACAAGTCGGGCAAGGCGATCCTCAGCGTGCCCAAGGGCTGCAATGTTCTGCCGCCGCTGGAGCTGCCGGCCGGGGAGGGCGCCAGCGTGGCCGCGGTCTCCAACGAGGGACGGCTGCTGGTCTTCGAGCTTTCGCAGCTGCCCGAGATGGCCAAGGGCAAGGGCAACAAGATGATCGACATCCCCGGCGCCCGGGCCGCCCGCCGCGAGGAGTTCGTGCGCGACCTGGTGGTGCTTCCTGCCGGCGCGGCGCTGGTGGTGCATGCTGGCAAGCGCCACCTGACGCTCAAGGCCGCCGATCTGGACTACTATCGTGGCGAACGCGGCCGGCGCGGCAGCAAGCTGCCCCGTGGCCTGCAGAAGGTCGACCGGCTGGAGGCATTGGACGCCGGCGAATGACAAGATGATACCGCGGCGCCGGGGACAGGCCGAACAGGAGGTCCTACGCCAGGGATGGCGTCGGTAGCGCCCAGGGAGGGGTTCACAGCACCTCCTGGCAGGCCTGTTGCCGGTTAAGCCGCGGAACCGAGTGAGCTCCCGAGGCAACCATGACACGACGAGTACTGATCCGCGCCACCGGTGTGGCACGCCCTGGCCAGCTGGCTGGTCTCGGCAAGGCGCTGGCGGCCAGCGGCGCCCGGCTGCTGGACATCAACCAGAGCGTGACCTTCGGCATCCTCTCCCTGGAGGCCCTGGTAGGGCTCGCCCAGGAGAGCGATCTGGAAGGCGCACTGGCCGCGACGGGAGACGCCCTGGGCCTGGGGATCCAGGCGATCCAGGTCAGCGCCGAGGACTACCAGCGCTGGAGCGTGCAGGCGAGCCAGCCGCGGCTGATCCTGACCCTGCTGGCGCCACACCTGCCGGCCGGGATCCTCGCCGAGGTGGGGGCGTTGACCGCCGAGCACGGCCTGACCGTTGAGCTGATCCACCGCCTCTCCGGCCGCGAGCCGCTGGACGGCGGCATGCCCGAGCACGGTGCCTGCGTGGAGTGCTGGCTGCGCGGCGAGGAGGTCGACCTCGACGCCCTGCGCGAGAAGGCCCTGGCGCTGGGTGCCATGCACGGCGTGGATATCGCCCTCCAGGAGGACTCCATCTGGCGTCGCCATCGCCGCCTGGTCTGCTTCGACATGGATTCCACCCTGATCCAGACCGAGGTGATCGACGAGCTGGCCCGCCGTCACGGCGTGGGTGACGAGGTGGCGGAAGTCACCGAGCGAGCCATGCGCGGCGAGCTCGACTTCCAGCAGAGCTTCCGCGAGCGCATGGCGAAGCTCAAGGGGTTGGATGAGTCGGTGCTCGCCGAGATCGCCGCGGAACTGCCGCTGATGGATGGCCTCGAGCGGCTGATGCACCACCTCAAGCGGCTGGGCTATCGCACGGCGATCCTCTCCGGCGGTTTCACCTACTTCGCTCGCCACCTGCAGGAGACGCTCGGCTTCGACGAGGTCCATGCCAACGAGCTGGTCATCGAGGACGGCAAGGTCACCGGCGAGGTGCGCGAGCCGATCCTCGATGCCGACCGCAAGGCCGAGCTGCTCCACGAGATCGCACGACGCGAGGGGCTGGCCATGGAGCAGACCATCGCCGTGGGCGACGGCGCCAACGACCTCAAGATGCTGGCCGCCGCCGGGCTCGGTATCGCCTACCGTGCCAAGCCGCTGGTGCGGGCCCAGGCCCGGCAATCGATCTCCACTCTGGGGCTCGACGCCGTGCTCTACCTGATCGGCTATCGCCAGGGGGACCTGGAGGAACCGGAGCGGTGAGCACGACCTTCGAGACATGGCGCGACCGCTTCGAGCGGCTGCGCGCCCACAAGGCCTTCGAGCTGACGGTGATCACCATCATCGTGGTCTCGGCGCTGCTGATCGGCGCCAAGACCTACGAGGAGACCAACCGCTTCCAGCAGTGGCTGCTGGCCATGGACGTGGCGGTGACGGTGTTCTTCCTGGTGGAGATCCTGATCCGCATGGCGGCCGAGAAGCGCCTGCGCGACTTCTTCCGCAAGGGCTGGAACATCTTCGACTTCCTGATCGTCACCGCCAGCCTGATACCCCTGGACGACTCGGAGATGGTGCTGCTGGCACGGCTGCTGCGCATCTTCCGCGTGCTGCGCCTGGTCTCGATGATTCCCGAGCTGCGCATGCTGATGGCGGCGCTGGTCAAGTCGATTCCGCGCATGGGCTACGTGGCCCTGCTGATGTTCATCATCTTCTACATCTACGCCGCGCTCGGCAGTTTCCTCTACGCGGATATCGACGAATTCCTGTGGGGCAATATCTCCACGGCCATGCTCACGCTGTTTCGCATCGCCACCTTCGAGGACTGGACCGACGTGATGTATGCCACCCAGGAAATGTATGCCTGGAGCTGGCTCTATTACCTGACCTTCATCTTCCTCACCGCCTTCATCTTCCTCAACATGATGATCGGCATCGTGCTCGACGTGATGCAGAAGGAGAGCGTGCAGATGGAGATCGAGAGCGGCGAGGGCGAGGCCGCCGAGCTGCATGGCCTGCGCAGCGACGTGCGAGAACTGCGTGACCAGCTCTCCCGGATGGAGGCGCTGCTCGAACGTCGGAGTTGACAAGGCCTCCCGATCCTGATTCTCTAGAGGCATGAACATGACGGCGTATGACCTCGACCTACGACTACTAGCCCGCTCCTGAGAGCGTGGGCGATGCCGCCTGCATCGCCATTGTCCTTCGCCAGAAGGTCCCGGTCGAAACGAGGTCGTACCATGTCAGCCACCACCAGCAGTCGTTCCATGAAAATCCGTGCTATGCCGAGTCGTCGCGAATGCCATGTCGTTCGCGCCTTCGTCATAGTCGTGTCCGATACCTCGTGTGACGCCCCGACAGGCCCTTGGCCGTCGGGGCGTTGCCGTTTCTGAGCCGTATTCGCAAGAGTGCCGCATCGCCAGTCCTGGGAGAACGCCACCATGATGCTCGATAACCCCGCCTCCAAGTACCGCCCCTTCGTGGCCGTCGACCTGCCCGACCGCCAGTGGCCGAATCGCCGCATCGAGACGCCGCCCCAGTGGTGCAGCGTCGACCTGCGCGACGGCAACCAGGCGCTGATCGACCCCATGGACCAGGAGCGCAAGCAGCGCTTCTTCGACCTGCTGGTCAAGATCGGCTTCAAGCAGATCGAGGTGGGCTTTCCTTCGGCCTCCCAGACCGACTTCGACTTCGTGCGCGCCCTGATCGAGCAGGACAAGGTGCCCGATGACGTCACCATCCAGGTATTGACCCAGGCCAGGCCCCACCTGATCGACCGCACCTTCGAGGCGCTGAAGGGGGCGAAGAACGCCATCGTCCACGTCTACAACGCCACCGACCCGGTCTTCCGCCGCGTGGTCTTCCAGGTCAGCAAGGAGCAGTGCATCCAGATTGCCGTGGACGCCACCCGTCAGATCCGGAGCCGCATGGAGGAGGCCCCCGAGACGAACTGGACCTTCCAGTACTCGCCGGAGCTGTTCACCACTACCGAGATGGAGTTTGCCAGGGAGATCGTCGAGGCGGTCATGGAGACCTACGGGGCCACCGCTGAGGCGCCGATGATCGTCAACCTGCCGGCCACGGTGGAGGTCGCCACGCCCAACAACTATGCCGACCAGGTGGAGTGGTTCTGCCGCCACGTGGCCAATCGCGATGCGCTGATCGTCAGCGTTCACCCGCACAACGACCGCGGCACCGGCGTGGCCGCCGCCGAGCTGACCGTGATGGCCGGTGCCGATCGCGTCGAGGGCACCCTGTTCGGCAACGGCGAACGGACCGGCAACGTCGATATCGTGACGCTGGCGATGAACCTCTATACCCAGGGCGTGCACCCGGGACTCGACTTCTCCAACATCACCCCGATCATGCGCGAGGTGGAGCACTGCAACCAGCTGCCGGTGCATCCCCGCCATCCCTACGTGGGCGACCTGGTGTTCACGGCCTTCTCCGGCTCCCACCAGGACGCCATCAAGAAGGGCATGACCGAGCGTCGTGACCATCCGGATGCCGTCTGGGCGGTCCCCTACCTGCCCATCGACCCGCTGGACGTGGGCCGCAGCTACGAGGCGGTGATCCGCGTCAACAGCCAGTCCGGCAAGGGTGGCGTCTCCTACCTGCTGGAGCAGGAGCATGGCATCGAACTGCCGCGCCGGCTCTCCATGGAGTTCAGTCAGGTGGTGCAGGAGGTGGCCGACCGCCTGGGGCGCGAGATCACCTCGCAGATGATCTACCAGGCCTTCGTCGACGAGTACCTGGCCAAGGACTCGCCGTTCACCCTGGTGGGCCACCGCCTCTCCTCCGAGCCCGACAGCCCCCGGGTGAACCTGGAGGCGACCATCGAGGAAGATGGCGAGCGTCGCATCGTGACGGGCCAGGGCAACGGCCCGCTGGCCGCCTTCATCAAGGCGCTGGCCGCGGCCGGTCATGACGTTGAGATCATCGACTACCACGAGCACTCCCGGGGCCAGGGCGCCGATGCCGAGGCGATCGCCTACGTGGAGGTGCGCGCGGGCGACGAGGCGGTGTTCGGGGTCGGGACCGACGAGAGCATCACCAGTGCCTCCATGAAGGCGGTGATGAGTGCCCTCAACCGCCACCTCTCCACCCGGGCCGCGGCGCCCAACGTCACGGCAGCGTCACTGGCGTGACGGGGTAACAAGGCGCAAGTAGCAAGGATCAAGGAGCCCCGCTGGCCTGACGCCGGCAGGGCTCCTTGCAAAGGTCGCCTTGCCCCCCCCTTGATCCTTGCAGCTCGGCGCTCGGCGCTACAAGGGCGTCTTGCTCGCCTCGCCGGGAATCTCCCGCACCAGCCGCGGCATCAGAAAGCCCGGCAATACCTCTCTCAGGCCCGCGACCAGTTCGCGGGCCTCGTCGTCCGGCACGTCGAAGTGCGCCGCCCCGGCCACCGGGTCGAGCACATGGAGGTAGTAGGGCAGGATGCCGGCCTCGAACAGCCGCTCGGAGAGCGCGGCCAGGGCCTCCACCGAGTCGTTGACCTCGCGCAGCAGCACGCTCTGGTTGAGCAGGGTCACCCCGGCGTCTTTCAGCCTGCGGCATGCCGCGATGACGGCCTCGTCGATCTCGTGGGCATGGTTGATGTGCAGCACCATTACTTTCTGCAGGCGGCTGGCGGAGAGCCAGCCGAGCAGGGCGTCGTCGATGCGCTCGGGGATCACCACCGGCAGCCGGGTGTGGATCCGCAGCCGCCTGAGGTGAGGGACGGCGTCCAGGCGCTCGACCAGCCAGGCCAGCTGGCGGTCGCTCGCGGCCAGGGGGTCGCCCCCGGAGAGGATGGCCTCGTGAATGCTCGCATCCTCGCGCAGATGCTCCAGGCTGGCCTCCCACTGCGCGCGCGAGGGAGCGTTCTCCTCGTAGGGGAAGTGGCGGCGGAAGCAGTAGCGGCAGTTCACCGCGCAGGCGGGACTCGCGATGAGCAGAACCCGGCCGGCATACTTGTGGATCAGCCCCGGTGCAGGGGCATGCTCGGCCTCAGCCAGGGGGTCGGCCACATAGCCGGGCGCCACCAGCTCTTCCTCGGCCAGCGGCAGCACCTGGCGCAGCAGGGGGTCGGAGGGGTCGCCGGGGCGTATGCGTGCCAGGTAGGCCTCGGGGACCCGCACCTCGAAGAGGGCATGGCCACGTTCGGCACCGACCCACCAGGCCTCGTCGAGTCCCAGGCGGCGGCACAGCTCGCGGGGATCGCGGATCGCCCTGGCCAGCTGGGTCTGCCAGCGGGACTGGATGGACAGGGGCTGCGCCTCCTCCCGGCCGGGACGCTGCAAAAGGGCGCTGCTTCGGGTTATCATGCGACACACCAGTCAATGCGGACGGGGGCGAGTTCCCCGTCGAACTTCATCTGCTTGCGCGCGCCCCCGGCCAGTGCCGGTGGCGCGCTCGAATATGGGTAAGACATCATGGCCAACTATTCTACCAACGAATTCAAGGGCGGTCTGAAGGTGATGCTGGACGGTGACCCGTGCAGCATCGTCGAGAACGAACTGGTCAAGCCCGGCAAGGGACAGGCCTTCAACCGCGTCAAGCTGCGCAACCTGATGACCGGCCGCGTCTGGGAGCGCACCTTCAAGTCCGGCGACTCCCTGGAAGCCGCCGACGTCCTCGAACTGGAGATGGAGTACCTCTATACCGACGGTGACATGTGGTACTTCATGAAGACCGATGGCTCCTTCGAGCAGTATGCCGTGGAGAAGAAGGCCCTGGGCGACACCGAGAAGTGGCTCAAGGAGCAGGTGCCCTACACCGTGACCCTGTGGAACGACAACGTGATCAACGTCACCCCGCCGAACTTCATCGAGCTGGAAGTGACCGAGACCGACCCGGGCCTCAAGGGTGACACCGCCCAGGGGGGCTCCAAGCCGGCGACTCTCTCCTCCGGCGCCGTGGTGCGCGTGCCGCTGTTCATCAACGAGGGCGAGGTGCTGAAGGTGGATACGCGGTCCGGCGAGTACGTCTCCCGCGCTTGAGGTTCGGCCCTTCCTGCGCTCGCTCATACGGCGTTGAATCCCGAGACGGCTTGCTCATTTAGCGCTGCTAAACTCCGCCGCCTTACTCGGGATTCGCCTTGTCTGAGCATCGCTCGGAGAGGGCGAAAGCTGGGTTGATAAAGCTTTCAAGGCCACGCTAACGGCGTGGCCTTGTCGGTTCTGGAGGTCGGGACATGACAGACGACTGGCGCCCCACGGCGACTATCGAGACCCTGCATGAGCGGGCGCGACTGCTCGCCGAGGTGCGTGCCTTCTTCGCCCGCCGTGGCGTGCTGGAGGTGGAGACGCCGGTGCTGGGCCACGGCGGCAGCACCGAGGTGCACCTGGCTTCGCTTTCCGCCCAGGCCACCACCCCGGCCGGGCGCGAGCGGCTCTGGCTGCAGACCTCCCCGGAGTTCCATATGAAGCGGCTGCTGGCCGCAGGCTCAGGGCCGATCTTCCAACTGGCCAGAAGCTTTCGCGACGGCGAGGTGGGGCGGCGTCACAATCTCGAGTTCACCATGCTGGAGTGGTATCGCCCCGGGCTAGGGCTCGAGGCGCTGATCGAGGAGACCGCCGCCCTGGTGAGCAGCGTGCTGGGCCCAGAACTGGGGGATAAGCCGGGCTCGCTTCGACAGCGCCGCTACCGCGAGCTGTTCCGCGAACACCTGGCCATCGACCCCTTCAGCGTCCCGCTCGCCGAGCTGCGGCGCCTGGCGGGGGAGGTGGGCGACCTGGACATGGCCGACAGTGACCGCGACGGCTGCCTGGACCTCTTGATGAGCCTCGCGATCGAACCCCACCTCGGGCGGGATGGCCTCGACGTGGTCGTGGACTATCCCGCCAGCCAGGCCGCCCTGGCGCGCCACCATCGCGACCTCGAGGACGGTGCCTGGGTGGCCTCGCGCTTCGAGCTCTATCTGGAGGGGCTGGAGCTCGCCAATGGCTACGACGAGCTCATCGACGCCGAGGAGCAGGCGGCGCGCTTCGCCGCGGACAATGCTGCTCGGCGCGCCGCAGGCCTGTCCGAGGTGGACGTGGACACGCGCCTGCTGGCGGCCCTGGCGAACGGCATGCCGGAAGGCAGCGGCGTGGCGCTGGGCCTCGACCGGTTGATTCAGCTGGCGCTGGGCAAGTCGAGCGTGGCGGAAGTCATGGCCTTCGCCACGCCGCGCTGCTAGACGCTTCCCAGCGACTGTCCCATCTGTACCTTGGCGCCGGGCTCAATGGTGTCGGTGAAGGCGACCGGCTCGCTGAACGCCATCACCACCGTGGAGCCGAGCTTGAAGCGGCCCATCTCATCGCCCTTCTCGAGGCGCACCGGGGTGTCGAAGCGCACGCGCTGCACCTCACCGGAGAGCGGGGTGATCTGGCCGGCCCAGACCGTCTCGATGGCGGCGACGATCATCGCCCCGACCAGCACCACCACCATGGGGCCGTGCTCGGTATCGAAGTGGCACACCAGCCGCTCGTTGCGGGCGAAGAGGTTGGGTACATGCTCGGTGGTGGCGGCGTTCACCGAGAACAGCCGGCCCGGCACATAGACCATCTCGGTGAGGGTGCCGCTGGCGGGCATGTGGACCCGGTGGTAGTCGCTCGGCGAGAGGTAGACGGTGGCAAAACTGCCGCCGAGGTAGCGGCGGGCCGCCTCGCCGTCGTCGCCGAGCAGCTCCATCATCGAGAAGCGGTGTCCCTTGGCCTGGAGCAGCTGGCCGGCCTCGACGGCGCCGAACTGCGAGAGGGTGCCGTCGGCGGGTGAGACCAGGCCCTCTCCAACGGGACGGGCGTCCTCCTCCAGGGCGCGGGTGAAGAAGTCGTTGAAGGTGGCGTAGGCCGTCGGGTCGGGCTCGGCGGCCTCGTCCATGTCGACGCGGAACTGCCGGATGAAGGCCTTGATCAGGGCGTTCTTCAGCCACGGCAGTCGGCAGTCGGCGAGCCCGCCCACCAGCCGCGAAAGCAGGTGGTGGGGCAGCGGGTACTGGATCAGGGCAAAGAGTCGCGAGAGTGGCAAGAGGGTGTCCTATGTCTCGATCGGCGTATCGTCGCGGTTGCCCCACTCCTTCCAGGAGCCGGCATAGCCGCGGATCTTCTCGAAGCCCAGCGCCTTGCCCACCAGCCAGGTGAAGCCGCTGCGGTGGTGGCTCTGGCAGTGGGTGACCACTTCCATGTCCGGGGTCAGGCCCAGGGCCTCGAGCTCGGTGACGAGCTCCGCATAGTCGCGGATCCGCAGGCCGTGCTCCCGGTCCATGGCCTCGGTCCACTCCATGTTCACCGCACCGGGGATGTGGCCAAGGCGCGTGTTGTTGCCCTTCTCGCCGTCGTATTCGGCGCGCGAGCGGGCATCCCAGACCGCGAACCCCTTCTCGCCAAGGCGCTCCTGGAGCTCGAGGCGATCGATGGCGACCTCGGGGTGCAGGATCTCCGCCTCGTAGTCGCTGGGTTGGGGCGCGAATGCCTCGGTGGAGACGGGCCGGCCGGCCTCCCGCCAGGCGTGGATGCCGCCGTTGAGATAGGAGTAACGGGTGTGGCCGATCAGCTCCAGGGTCCACAGCAGGCGTCCGGCCCAGCCGCCGCCCTCGTCATCGTAGGCGACCACATGGGTGTCCCGGGTCAGGCCGAGCGACGAGAACAGCCGGGAGAGCGCCTCCACCGTGGGCACCTCGTTGGGTACGGCTTCGCCGGTCGGGTCCTCGCCGTGCATCAGCAGGCGATGATCCAGGAAGACAGCGCCGGGAACGTGCCCCTCGCCGTAGCTCTCGGCCTTGAGTGGCACGTCGATGATCAGCAGCGACGGCTCGTCAAGGTGGTCGACGAGCTGGTCGGGCTCGATGATCAGCGGGAGCAGGTTGTCTTCGGAACTCATGGCACATTCTCCTTAAATTCAGCTCCTTAAACTCGACTCCTTGATCCAGGCTCCTTGATTCAGGCGCCTGGCGTCAGGCTTCCCCGAGACTCTCGAGGATGCGTCGGTAGCTGGCAAAGCGCTCGGGGTGGATGTCGCCGCGTTCCACGGCGGCGAGCAGGGCGCAGCCCGGCTCATGGCGGTGGCGGCAGTCGCGGAAGCGGCAGTGGCCCAGGACGTCGCGAAACTCGACGAAGCCCTCGGTGACCTGTTGCTCGTCCAGGTGGCCCAGGCCGAACTCGCGGATCCCCGGCGAGTCGATCAGCTCGCCCTCGCTGGCCTCGGACGCAGCGCCTGGGGCGGGGCTCGGCAGGACATAGAGGCGCGCGGTGGTGGTGGTATGGGTGCCCTTGCGCGTGTCCTTCGACAGCGCCCCGATGCGAAGTTCCTCGTCTGGCAACAGGCGGTCGATCAGCGAGGACTTGCCCACGCCGCTCTGGCCCACGAACACCGAGGTGCGTCCGGCCAGCCGGGCGTGCAAGGCCGAGAGGCCCCCCTCGCGCTCGGTGGTGGTGGTGACCACCGGGTAGCCCAGACGCTCGTAGCGGGCCAGCAGGTCGCGCAGCTCGCCGCCGTGTTGCGGCAGCAGGTCGATCTTGTTGAGCACCAGCACCGGGGCGATGCCGGTGGCCTCGGCGGCCACCAGGTAGCGGTCGATCAGGTTGGCGTGGGGCGCCGGTTCCACCGCGAAGATGATCAGGATCTGGTCGATGTTGGCGGCCACCGGCTTGAGCTGGCCGCGCGCATCGGGACGCTCCAGGACGTTGTCGCGCTCGCCCCGGGCCACTACCACGCCGTCATTGGCGTCATGGGCGGCGCGCCAGATGACCCGGTCGCCGGTCACCAGCCCCTCGAGGTTGGCGCGCAGGTGGCAACGAACGGCATCACCGCCCTGCTCGGGCCGCACGTCCAGGGTGCGGCCGAAATGGGCGATCACCCGACCGGCCTGTTCGGGCCCGTACTCGCCGGCGGCCAGCTTATCGCCGTCCCGGGCGTCGCGCTGGTCCGCACGCCGGGCGCGTTCGGCCTGGACCTTCTCGATGCGCCAGCGCTGCTGGCGGCTCAACTTGCGTTTGCTCATGGGGGCCTGAAGCTCGCTACAATGGGTCTCATTGTACTCACCCAAGGTGTCCGCTGTCGTCAAGCGGGCGCATGCAAGGAACCCCCATGGCAGAGCACGCTTTCTCCGAGACCTCACCGTCCCCCGAGACCCAGTCCACCGACACCCAGGACCCGCGACACCAGCGCCTGGTCTGGATCGACCTGGAGATGACCGGGCTCGACCCGAACCGCGAGCGGATCATTGAGGTGGCGACCCTGGTCACCGACAGCGAGCTCAACGTCGTCGCCGAGGGGCCGGTGATCGCGGTGCACCAGCCTGACACCCTCCTCGAGGCGATGGACGAGTGGAACACCCGGACCCATGGCGCCTCCGGCCTGGTGAAGCGGGTGAAGGAGAGCCCCATCGATACCGCCGATGCCGAGCAGCAGACGTTGGCTTTCCTCAGGGCGCATGTCGCCCCCGGCACCTCGCCCATGTGCGGCAACAGCATCCACCAGGACCGCCGCTTCCTGGAGCGGGAGATGCCCGAGTTGCTGGCCTTCTTCCACTACCGCAACCTGGACGTCTCGACCCTGAAGGAGCTGGCCAAGCGCTGGAACCCGGGGGCGCTGGCCGGCTTTCAGAAGCGCAACGTGCACCTCGCCATGGACGACATCAGGGAGTCCATCGCCGAGCTGGCGCACTATCGCGAGACTTTCCTGCGCCTGGCGGACGACGAGCGCGACGAAGAAGAATAGCGCCGAGCTGCAAGCGCCGAGCTACAAGCCAACCACGAGGCCATTGCCGCGGGGTTGGCCCTTACCCGATAGCTGCCCACCGTGGTGGCAGCTTGGCAGCTTGGCCGCTTAGCCTGCGGCGATCAGTCGCTGGCGCTTCTGCCGCTGCCGGGCCAGGGCCCAGCGCACATGCTCGCGGACCAGGTCGGAGGGGTAGGGCAGGCGTGCCCACAGCGCGGCCTCCACGGCCTCGCTCCAGGGGGCGTTGCCGAGCCCCACGGCGAGGTTGCGCAGCCAGCGCGCGTAGCCGATGCGCCGGATCGGGTTGCCGGCGGTCTTCTCCAGGAACTCCTCCTCGCCCCAGGCGAACAACGAGACAAGGCTCGCGCGGTCCAGGTCGTGGCGGGGCGCGAAGTCTGCCTCGCGTGAGACCCGGGTAAAGCGGGTGAAGGGACAGACCAGCTGGCAGTCGTCACAGCCGAACACCCGGTTGCCCATGGCCTCGCGGTAGCGCTCGGGAATGGCCCCGAACAGCTCGATGGTCAGGTAGGAGATGCAGGCCCGGGCATCGACCACCCGGTCCTCGACGATGGCGCCGGTAGGGCAGGCGGTGCGGCAAGCGCTGCAGCTGCCGCAGTGGTCGCCCTCGAAGGGGGCGTCCACCGGCAGCGGCAGGTCGGTGTAGAGCTCGCCCAGGAAGAACAGCGAGCCGGCCCTGGGGTTGAGCAGCATGGCGTTCTTGCCGAACCAGCCCAGCCCCGCCTTGCGGGCCAGGGCGCGTTCCATCACCGGGGCGGAGTCGACGAAGGCGCGGTAGCCGAAGGGGCCCACCTCGGCCTCCATCCTCTTGGCGAGCGTCGCCAGTCGCTTGCGCATCAGCTTGTGGTAGTCGCGGCCAGTGGCGTAGCGGGAGACGTAGGCGGTCTCCGGCTGGCCCAGCACCTTCGCCGTCTCCACCTCGGCGGGCAGGTAGTCCAGGCGCACGCTGATCACCCGCAGCGTGCCGGGGACCAGCTCCGCCGGCCGGGTGCGCTTGGTGCCGTGCTTGGCCATGAAGCCCATCTCGCCGTGGAAGCCGGCCGCCAGCCAGCGTTCGAGGTAGCGCTCGTCCTCGGCCAGGTCGACGTCGGTGATGCCCAGCTGCTGGAAGCCGAGCTCGCGGCCCCAGGCCTTGATCTGCTCGGCCAGGGCGTTCATGTCGAGTGCGTCACTCGGCGGGGACAGGGGGGTCATGATCGAGAAAACACCATGCAGGTCGGCCCCGTGACTTGGCGTGAGGCGCAGAGAATTTACACTCGGTATGGTAAAGCATCCCGAACGAGGAGACACCGGATGACCCGGCAAGCCCCCCACCCCGAGCGGCAATCGCGGCCGCTCTATCGCGCCGACCAGGTGCGCGAGCTCGACCGGCGCACCATCGCAGGGGGCATCGAGGGCTTCGCCCTGATGCAGCGCGCCGCGGCCGCCGCCTGGCAGAGCCTCAAGGCCCGCTGGCCCGAGGTGCGCTCGCTCAGCGTGCTCTGCGGCGGCGGCAACAACGGCGGCGATGGCCATGTGCTGGCGGCACTGGCCGCCACCGAGGGACTCGCCGTGCAGCGCATCCTGCTCAAGCCGCTCGACGAGCTGTCCGGCGATGCCAGGCGCGCCGCCGACATGGCCACGGCGGCGGGGGTTAAGGCCGCGCCCTGGCGGTCGGATCTCGTCCTCGAGGGGGAGGTGATCGTTGACGCCCTGCTGGGCACCGGCCTCGGCGGTGAGGTGCGCGGTGAGGCACGCGAGGCGGTCGAGACCATCAACGCCAGTGGCCGGCCGGTGCTGGCCATCGATATTCCCTCGGGGCTGCATGCCGACACCGGCGCGGTGCTGGGTGTCGCGGTGAGGGCTTCGCGGACGGTGACCTTTATCGGCGACAAGCTGGGCCTGCACACCGGGGCGGCCCCGACCCGGGTAGGAGAGGTCGACTTCCGTGCCCTGGGCGTGGATGCCGAGGCCGAGGCGGATCTGGTGCCCGCGGCCCGCCTGCTCGATGCCGGTATGATCCCGGCCTGGCTGCCGCCGCGGGCCCGCAGCGCCCACAAGGGCGACTTCGGCCATGCGCTGGTGCTGGGCGGGGCGCCGGGTTTCGGTGGCGCGGCACTGCTCGCCGCCGAGGCCTGCGCGCGGCTGGGTGCCGGCAAGGTGAGCCTGGCCACGGCCCCCGAGCACGTGACCGCGAGCCTGGTGCGCCGCCCCGAGGTGATGGTCCACGGGATTCGCGGTGCCGGGGATCTCGCCGGGCTGGCGGGGCGTGCCGACGTGCTGGTGGTGGGGCCGGGGCTCGGCCAGGGCAGCTGGGGGCAGGGCGTGCTGCAGGCGGCGCTCGCGACCGACAGGCCGCTGGTGGTGGACGCCGACGCCCTCAACCTGCTGGCGAGTCGCTTCAGCGGCCAGCGCCGTGAGGACTGGGTGCTGACGCCGCATCCCGGCGAGGCCGCCCGCCTGCTGGGTCTCTCCGCCGGCGAGGTCGAGGCCGACCGGCCCGCGGCGGCCCTGGCCCTGCAGCGGCGCTACGGCGGGGTGGTGGTGCTCAAGGGTGCCGGTAGCCTGGTGGCCGGCCACGACGGGCTCGCCGTCTGCCCCTACGGCAATCCGGGCATGGCCAGCGGCGGCATGGGCGATGCGCTCTCCGGTATCCTGGGGGCTCTGGTGGCACAGGGGCTGCCCCTGGAGCCGGCGGTCCGGCTCGGCGTGCTGGTGCATGCCCTGGCCGCCGACATGGCGGCCCGGCAGGGAGGAGAGCGTGGCCTGCTGGCCGGCGATCTGGCATCCTGTGCACGAATTCTGGTCAACCCGACGATGGGCGAGGACGATGCAGCTGCGACTCGATGACGAAGACCGCCAGGTCGCCTTCGGCGAGTGCCTGGGGCGGGCCCTGGAGGGTCATGGTCGCGTGCACCTGACCGGCGAGCTCGGAGCCGGCAAGACCACCCTGACACGGGGCATCCTGCGGGCCTGCGGCCACCGGGGGGCGGTCAAGAGCCCCACCTACACCCTGGTGGAGCCCTACGAGCTGGACGGGGTCCTGGTGCACCACTTCGACCTCTATCGCCTGGGCGACCCCGAGGAGCTGGAGTTCATCGGCGGCCGCGATCTGCTCGCCGAGGATGCGCTCTGCGTGATCGAGTGGCCCGAGCGGGGCGAAGGCTGGCTGCCGCCTCCGGACCTGGAGGTGGTCCTGCGGCTGGCCGGCAGCGGGCGCGAGGCGACACTGATGGCCGGAAGCGACCACGGCCGGGCGGTGCTGGAGTGTCTGGCGGCGATGCCGGCGTTGGCCGGCTGGATCCTGGAAAGGAAGGGTGAGACGGCGCAATGACACGCACCAGACCGCTAGGACGCCTGCTGGTCGGGCTCGCAGGGCTGGCACTGTGGCTGGCCAGCGGCCTGGCCGATGCCGCCAGCGTCGATAACCTCCGCCTCTGGGCGGCGCCCGACCATGCGCGCCTGGTCTTCGACCTCTCCTCCCCGGCGCGGGCCAATGTCTTCAGTCTCGACAACCCGCGACGCCTGGTGATTGACCTCGACGACAGTCAGCTCAATGCCAGCGTCGACCGGCTGGACCTCGAAGGGAGCGCCATCAGCACCCTGCGCACCGGCGTGCGCGACGGCAATGGCCTGCGGGTGGTGCTGGAACTCGAGCGGGAGGTCGAGCCCCGCCACTTTACCCTGGCGCCCAACGACCAGTACGGCCATCGCCTGGTGGTGGACCTGGAGTACCCCGGCGAGAGCGCCGTGGAGGACCCCATCGATCCCATCGAGGCGATGATCCGCGAGCAGGAGATCGCCGCCGAGCGTGCCCGCAGCGAGGCGGTGGCACAGGGCCGCGACCCGTCCGACATTGCCGCCGCTCCGGTGTTGGAGTCGTCCCAGCCGCACCCCAAACGCGACATCATCATCGCCATCGATGCCGGTCATGGCGGCGAGGACCCGGGGGCGATCGGCCCCGCGGGCACCCGCGAGAAGGATGTCGTGCTGGAGATGGCCAAGCGCCTGGCGCGGTTGGTCAACGCCGCGGAGGGGTTCCGGGCGGTAATGATCCGCGATGGCGACTACTACGTCGGCTTGCGCCAACGGACCCGCATCGCCCGTGAACAGAAGGCCGATTTCTTCGTGTCGATCCATGCCGATGCCTTCACCAGCCCGCGGCCCAACGGCAGCTCGGTCTATGCCCTCTCCCAGCGGGGGGCCACCTCCGAGACCGCCCAGTGGCTGGCCGCCAGCGAGAACGAGGCCGACCTGATCGGCGGGGTCGACGGCAGCCTGTCGCTGGACGACAAGGACGAGGTGCTGCGGGGCGTACTGCTCGACCTGACCATGACGGCGACCCTCAACGACTCCCTGACCATCGGCGGCCAGGTGCTCGACCAGCTCGGGCGGGTCAACCGGCTGCACAAGTCGCGGGTCGAGCAGGCCGGCTTCATGGTGCTCAAGTCGCCGGACATCCCCTCGTTGCTGGTCGAGACCGGCTTCATCTCCAACCCCGACGAGGAGCGTCGGCTGCGCGACGGCGGCTATCAGCAGCGGATGGTCGAGGCGCTGTTCGGCGGCATCCGCGGCCACTTCCAGCGCAACCCGCCACCGGCGAGCCTGCTGGCCTGGCAGCGTGACCGCAACCGCAGCCCCGAGGGCAACGAGTATCGCATCCAGCCCGGCGACACCCTCTCGGAGATCGCGGCCCGTCATGGCGTTCCGGTGGCCCAGCTCAAGCAGGCCAACGAGCTCAACGGCGACGTGATCCGGGTCGGGCAGGTGCTGCGCATCCCCCGGTCGTGAGGCCGGTGCCCACTCTTCAGACCCGCAACTCTCGGAGCGACATGGCAGAGCAGCGACACATCCAGATCCTCGACCCCCGCCTGGCCAACCAGATTTCCGCCGGCGAGGTGGTCGAGCGGCCGGCGTCGGTGGTCAAGGAGCTGGTGGAGAACGCCATCGATGCCGGCAGCCGACGCATCGAGGTCGAGCTGGAGAACGGCGGGGCCCGGACGATCCGGGTGAGGGACGATGGCAGCGGCATCGGTGAGGCCGACCTGCCGCTGGCACTGTCGCGCCACGCCACCAGCAAGATCGTCTCCCTGGAGGAGCTCGAGGGGGTGGTCAGCCTCGGTTTTCGCGGCGAGGCGCTGGCCTCGATCAGCTCGGTGGCGCGCCTTGAGCTGGTCTCCAATACCGACGAGGACCCGCGCAGCGGCTGGCGCGTGGTGGCCGAGGGGCGTCGCATGGAGCCCCGCGTGACCCCGGCCCCGCACCCTCGCGGCACCTCGGTGACGGTGCGTGACCTCTTCTTCAATACGCCGGCACGGCGCAAGTTCATGCGCACCGAGAAGACCGAGTTCGGTCACGTCGAGGAGGCCTTCCGGCGCCAGGCGCTGTCGCGCTTCGACATCGGCTGGGTGCTGCGCCACAACCACAAGACCCTTCACCAGCTGCCGGCGGGCGATGACCCGGTGGCCCGGGAGCGTCGTCTTGCCTCCCTGCTCGGCAAGGCCTTCCTGGAGAACGCCCTGCACCTGGACCTGGAGGTGGGGGGCCTGCGCCTGTGGGGCTGGGTCGGGCTACCGACCCACTCCCGGGCCCAGGCCGACCAGCAGTACTTCTTCGTCAACGGCCGCGTGGTGCGCGACCGCCTGGTCGCCCATGCCATCCGTCAGGCCTACCGCGACGTGCTCTTCCATGGTCGCCATCCGGTGTTCGTGCTCTACCTCGAGGTCGACCCCAGAGTGGTGGACGTCAACGTCCATCCCACCAAACATGAGGTGCGCTTCCGCGACGGGCGCATGGTCCACGACTTCCTGTTCTCGAGCCTGCACCGCGCGCTGGGCGAGGCCCGGCCCGGCGAGGGGGGCGAGCACCACGATGATGCGCGCGAAGCGCCTGAGGCGGCGGACGGCGTGCGCGAGGCGGCGCCGGCCTGGCAGCAGCAGCCGATGGCGTTGCCCGGCCGAGAAGACGTGCGCGAGGGGGGCCGTGATGGCGTGACGCCCGACCGCGTTCGGGCCTTTATGGAGGGCTATCGGGCGCTGCATCCGGATCACGAGGAGCGTCTGCTGACCCCGCAGCCGGCCGCCCCGGCGCCCGGCGGTAGCGCCGCGGGCGTGGCCCTCGAGGAGCGTCGCGCCCCGCAGGCGTCCGGGACCCCGCGCCCGGCGATGCCCGAGGAGGATACCACCCGCGCGCCGCCTCTGGGCTATGCCGTGGCGCAGCTGCACGGGGTCTACATCCTTTCCCAGACCGAGCGCGGCCTGGTGGTGGTGGATATGCACGCCGCCCACGAGCGCATCGTCTATGAGCGGATGAAGGCCCAGGTCCACGGCGGCGACGGGGGTGAACGTGGGTTGCAGGCCCAGCCGCTGCTGGTGCCGGTATCGCTGGCGGCGAGCCCCGCCGAGGTGGCCACCGCCGAGGCCGAGCATGACGCCTTCGCGCGCCTCGGCGTGGAGCTCGACGTGGCCGGCCCCGAGACCCTGCTGGTACGCCAGGTCCCGGTGCTGCTCGCCGACGCCGACGTGGAGCCGCTGGTGCGTGACATGCTCGCCGACCTGGAGCGCTACGGTCGCTCCGACCGGCTCGAGGCGCGCATCAACGAGCTGCTGGCGACCATGGCCTGTCACGGCAGCGTGCGGGCCAATCGCCAGCTGGGGCTTGAGGAGATGAATGCCCTGCTGCGCGACATGGAACGCACCGAGCGCAGTGGCCAGTGCAACCACGGTCGTCCCACCTGGACCGAGATGAGCATGAAGGAGCTGGACCGCCTCTTTCTGAGGGGGCAGTAGCAAGCATGATCGATTCGCGCCCCCCCGCCATCCTGCTGATGGGGCCCACCGCCGCCGGCAAGACCGACCTGGCCATCGCGCTGCACGAGCGGCTGGGCTGCGAACTGGTCAGCGTCGATTCGGCAATGGTCTACCGCGGCATGGACATCGGCAGCGCCAAGCCCTCGCCCGAGGAGCTGGCCCGGGCGCCGCACCGGCTGATCGACATCCGCGACCCGGCCGAGCCCTATTCCGCCGCCGACTTCCGTGAGGACGCCCTGCGCGAGATGCGCGCGATCGGCATCGCCGGCCGGGTTCCGCTGCTGGTGGGCGGCACCATGATGTACTTCAAGCACCTGCTCGAGGGGGTGGCCAACCTGCCCGCCGCGGACCCCGCGGTGCGCGCCGAGCTGGAGGACAGGGTGGCGCGTCATGGCCTGGCGGCGCTGCATGCGGAGCTGGCCCGGGTCGATCCGGTCTCGGCGGCGCGCATCCATCCCAATGATCCCCAGCGGCTGATGCGGGCGCTGGAGGTCCATCGCGCCAGTGGTCGCACGCTGACCGAGCTGTGGGCCGAGCAGCGCCGTGAAACCTTTCCCTGGCGCACGCTGTCGATAGGCCTCGCGCCCTTCGACCGTGGCGTGCTCCATGCGCGCATCGCCCAGCGCTTCACGGCGATGCTCGACGCCGGGTTCATCGACGAGGTGGCGGCCCTGAAGGCGCGCGGCGACCTCGCCGCCTCACTGCCCGCCATGAAGAGCGTGGGCTATCGTCAGGCATGGGCCTGCATGGAGGGCGAGTTCGGACGTGACGAGCTCGAGCGTCGCGGGATCATCGCGACCCGCCAGCTGGCCAAGCGCCAGCTGACCTGGATGCGCAGCTGGCCGGGGCTGCACTGGGTCGACAGCCAGGGCCCCGACCCCCTGGGCGAGATATTGAATCTCGTGCGCGAATTCGGCACTTAGCGTAAGATGGGCCTTTCGGTGGCCGGGTGAACAGGCCCCTCAGGGTATCCAGCGTTGCCCCCCTGGCGGGCGCGACGAAGACCGACATAACATCAACCCCCAGAGACACTTCAGGGAGAGTAACATGTCCAAAGGGCAGTCCCTTCAAGACCCGTACCTGAACATCCTGCGCAAGGAGCGCATTCCGGTATCGATTTTTTTGGTCAACGGCATCAAGCTGCAGGGCCAGATCGAGTCCTTCGACCAGTTCGTCATCCTGCTGCGCAACACCGTCAGCCAGATGGTCTACAAGCATGCCATCTCCACCGTGGTGCCGTCGCGCAACGTGCGCTTGCCGGCCCCGGACGCGCAGCCGGACCCTGATGCGTGAGGTATTGATTGTTTTTTGAACGTCCCGACGCCGGCGAGACGGCGATCCTTGTCCATGTGGATTTCCAGGACGAGCAGGAGCGCGAGGATGCGGGTGAGTTCCTCGAGCTCGTGCGTTCGGCCGGCGCGGAGCCGGCCACCCTGATCACCGGCAGTCGCAAGCGCCCCGATTCCCGCACCTTCGTGGGCTCGGGCAAGCTCGAGGAGCTGCGCGAGGCGAAGGCCGTGCATCACGCCGAGCTGGTGATCTTCAACCATGGCCTGAGCCCCTCCCAGGAGCGCAACCTGGAGCGCGAGCTCAAGTGCCGGGTGATCGACCGTACCGGCCTGATCCTCGACATCTTCGCCCAGCGCGCCCGGACCCACGAGGGCAAGCTGCAGGTGGAGCTGGCCCAACTCGAGTACATGTCGACCCGGCTGGTGCGAGGCTGGACCCACCTGGAGCGCCAGAAGGGCGGCATCGGCCTGCGCGGGCCGGGCGAGACCCAGCTCGAGACCGACCGCCGCCTGCTGCGGGCCCGCATCAAGGCGATCCACAAGCGACTCGACAAGGTACGCAGCCAGCGCAGCCAGAATCGTCGGGCCCGTTCCCGGGCAGAGATTCCCAGCGTCTCGCTGGTGGGCTACACCAACGCCGGCAAGTCCACGCTCTTCAACGCCCTGACCTCTGCCCGGGTCTATGCGGCCGACCAGCTCTTCGCTACCCTCGACCCGACGCTGCGCCGCCTGGAGATCGAGGACGTGGGGCCGGTGGTGCTCGCTGATACCGTGGGCTTCATCCGTCACCTGCCCCACAAGCTGGTCGAAGCCTTCCGCGCCACCCTGCAGGAGGCCGCCGAGGCCTCGCTGCTGGTGCACGTGATCGACGCCGCCGATCCTGACCGCGAACTCAACGTCGCCCAGGTCGAGGCGGTGCTCGACGAGATCGGCGCCCTGGAGGTGCCGACCCTCAAGGTGATGAACAAGATCGACCTGCTCGACAGCGCACCGCGCATCGAGCGCGACGGGGAGGGCCGGCCCGAGGTGGTCTGGCTCTCGGCACGTGATGGCAAGGGGCTCGAGTTGCTGGAGCAGGCGCTCTCGGAGTGCCTGGCCGATGACATCATCGATTTCGAGCTCTGCCTGGCGCCCGAGCAGGGCAGGCTGCGGGCCGGGCTGCACGACCTCGGTGCGGTGCGCGGGGAGTGCTTCGACGACGAGGGGCATACCCTGCTGGAGGTGCGCCTGCCACGGCGCGACTTCCTGCAGCTGATGGCGCGACTGGGCGAGCGCGCCGACGACTACCTGCCGTCGGCGCTGCAGGCGCCACCGGTGTGGGAAACCTGATGCGAGGAGTCCGGTCCGCTGGCGGGCAGGCCAGTCGCGATAACATGAAAAATGGGACGCCGGGCTGCGCCCGGCGATACCCGCAGGATCGCAACCGATGTCCGTCGCCGGCACGCCTGGTGGCGGGATGCAACGCATAGTGGAGACGACGTATGGCCTGGAATGAGCCTGGCGGTGGCAACCAGCACGACCCCTGGAGCGGGGGTGGCCGCGGTGGTAGTGGCGGCGGGGGCAAGGGCGGCGGCAATCAAGGGCCGCCCGACCTCGACGAGGCCCTGAAGAAGTTTCAGGACAAACTTAATAACATGCTCGGTGGCCGAGGGAGCAAGAAAGGTGGTTCCGGCGGCGAGGGCGGCGGTGGCAAGCCGCGCAATGCCTTCACCCTGCCGGGCCTGCTGATCGTGGTGGCCCTGGCCATCTGGGCGGCCTCGGGCTTCTACCTGGTCGACCAGTCCGAGCGCGGGGTGGTGCTGCGCTTCGGCGAGTTCCAGGAGGTCGTCACGCCCGGCCTGCAGTGGAACCCGCCGCTGATCGACGACGTGCGCATGGTCAACGTCACCCGTGTGCGCTCGGTTACCCAGACCCAGTCGATGCTGACCCAGGACGAGAACATCGTCTCCGTTGAAATGTCGGCCCAGTACCAGGTCGCCGATCCCCGGAATTACGTGCTCAACGTGCGCAATCCCGAGCTTAGCCTCGAGAACGCCCTGGACTCGGCGCTGCGCCACGTGGTCGGCGGGACCGACATGATCGACATCCTGACCTCCGGGCGCGAGATCCTCGGCAGCTCGGTGTCCAGTCGCCTGCAGTCCTATCTGGACAACTACGGCACAGGCATCCTGCTGCAGACGCTCAACGTCGAGTCTACTGCGCCACCCGACGCTGTGCAGGATGCCTTCGACGATGTCATCCGGGCCCGCGAGGATCGCCAGCGTACCATCAACCAGGGCATCGCCTACGCTAACGCCATCATCCCCGAGGCCCAAGGCCAGGCGCAGCGTCTCGTCGAGCAGGGCCAGGGCTATCGCGAATCCGTGGTCGCCGAGGCCGAGGGCCAGGCCAGCCGCTTCAATGCGCTGCTTGGCCAGTACGAGGACTCCCCGTCGATCATGCGTGAGCGTCTGTATCTCGATGCCCTTAGCGAGGTGTTCGGCAATACCTCGAAGGTCATGGTCGACGTGTCCGAGAACAGCCCGCTGATGGTCCTGCCGCTGGAACGTCTCAGTGGTGCCGGTACATCCGGTGCAGCTGACCAGTCGGGTAGCAACGATGGGCTGGATCCCCGCGTGCTCGAGCGCATGCGCTCGAGCCAGTCGAACAGCAGTAACAGCAGTAACAGCAACAGTGGTATCAGCAGGGAGGGCCGCTAAATGATCAATAATCGTTCCCTGCTCATCGTCGGTGGCTTGGCCGCCGTGGCGTGGCTTGCCAGCAACAGCCTCTACGTGGTCGACGAGACCGAGCGTGCGGTCAAGCTGCGCTTCGGCGAGGTCATCGAGGAGAACATCCAGCCCGGCCTGCACTTCAAGGTACCGATCACCCAGACGGTGCGGACCTTCGATACCCGGCTGCTGACGCTGGATACCGATCCCAGTCGCTACCTGACCCTGGAGCAGAAGGCGGTAATCGTCGACTCCTACGTCCAGTGGCAGGTGGTCAACCCGACCCGTTACTACGAGGCCACGGCCGGCGACGAGCTGATGGCCAGTCGACTCATCCAGCCGCGGGTCGACGAGAGCCTGCGTAACGAGTTCGGTCGCCTGAACCTTCAGCAGATCATTGCCGAGCGTCGCGATGACCTGATGACAGGGCCCACCGAGGATCTCGATGCGCTGATGCGTGACGAGCTGGGCGTGGCGATCCGCGACATCCGGGTCAAGCGCATCGACCTGCCCGAGGATGTCTCCTCGGCGGTCTACGAGCGCATGCGCTCCGAGCGTGAACGCCAGGCCCGTGAGTGGCGGGCCCAGGGCCAGGAGGAGGCCGAGCGCATCCGCGCCAATGCCGATCGCCGCCGCCAGGTGCTGCTGGCCCAGGCCCGTGCCCGCTCGGAGACCCTGCGCGGTGAGGGCGACGCCGAGGCCGCGGCGATCTTCTCCGAGGCCTACGGCAAGGACGAGGAGTTCTTCAGCTTCTGGCGCAGCCTCAACGCCTATCGCGACAGCTTCGCGGGGGACGACAACATGCTGGTGCTGGATCCCTCCAGCGACTTCTTTCAGTATCTCAAGAGCCCCCAGGGCGAAGGCGAGTGATGCCCCCGGCGGGCGGCGCGCCGCCCGCCGGCCGGGGTTCAACCGGCCCGCAAACGTGGTAGAATCCTTCAACCGGGCGTGGCCCGGTTTTTTTGTGGCCTCACCACCCCCGGCGCTCCCGTTCGCCAGCACGCCATGCGCGACTCGGGCATCGTCGCAGGCCAACCATCGTCTTGCAGGATGAACGACATGACCATCGCTGACCGCTGGCTGCTCCCCGACGGCATGGACGAGGTACTGCCGCCTCAGGCCAGCCGCATGGAGGAGCTGCGCCGCGCGCTGCTCGACCTCTATCACCGCTGGGGCTACGACCAGGTGATGCCCCCGCCGGTGGAGTTCCTGGACTCGCTGCTCACCGGCACCGGTACCGACCTCGATCTGCAGACCTTCAAGCTGACCGACCAGATGACCGGGCGCCTGATGGGGGTGAGTGCCGATGTCACCCCCCAGGTGGCGCGTATGGATGCCCACTCCCTGCGTCGCCAGGGGCCGGTGCGGCTCTGCTACTGCACCAACGTGCTGCGCGCCAAGGCCGACCAGCACCAGGGCGGTCGCAGCCCGGTGCAGGTCGGCGTGGAGCTGTTCGGCCACGCCGGCCTGGAGGCGGACCTGGAGATCCTGCGCCTGGCACTGGCCAGTCTCGAGACCGCCGGGGCGACGGAGATCCACCTGGCGCTGGGTCATATCGGCATCTACCGTAGCCTGGTACAGGCCGCGGGGTTGGATGCCGAACAGGAGCGTGCGCTGTTCGACGCCCTGGCCCTCAAGTCGCCGGGCGAGTTGGCGGCGCGGGTGGAGGAGAGCGTGCGCGATCCGGGGCTGGCGGCGATGTTCCGCGCCCTGGGCGACCTGCACGGCGGGCTCGAGGTGCTGGAGGCGGCTCGCGAGGCCTTCGAGGAGGCCCCCCAGGCCGTGGGCGCGGCGCTGGACCAGCTGCGTGCCCTGGTCGATGGTGTGCTCGCCGAGTACCCCGGGGTCGAACCCTACTTCGATCTGGCCGAGCTGCGGGGCTACCAGTACCACACCGGCATGATGTTCGCCGCCTATGTGCCGCACTACAGCCAGGCGCTGGTCAAGGGGGGGCGCTACGACGATACCGGCCGCGCCTTCGGCCGCGCCCGCCCGGCCACCGGCTTCTCCATGGACCTCAAGCTGCTGGCCACCCTGGCCCCTGCGGAGCCCGAGCCGGACGGCATCTGGGCACCGGCCGAGGGCGAGGGGCTGGCGGAGGTCCTGCAGACGCTCCGCCAGCAGGGCGAGCGTGTCGTGCAGGCGCTGCCCGGGCAGCGCACCGGTCCGGCGGAGCACCGCTGCGACCGACGGCTGGAACGTATCGATGGTCGCTGGGAGCCGCGCCTCCTGGGGACTCCACGGGACCGGGCCTGAGGGCCAGCGGTCAATGACCTTGGCCCTGGGCCTTTCCACGGGCGCGGTGCCGCAACGAGAGACGAGAGCACAATGGGCAAGAATGTAGTCGTACTGGGCACCCAGTGGGGTGACGAAGGCAAGGGCAAGGTGGTCGACCTGCTCACCGAATCCGCATCGGCGGTGGTGCGCTTCCAGGGCGGGCACAATGCCGGCCATACCCTGGTCATCGATGGCGAGAAGACCGTCCTGCACCTGATCCCTTCGGGCATCCTGCGCAACGACAAGATCTGCGTGATCGGCAATGGCGTGGTGCTGTCGCCCGAGGCGCTGATGGAGGAGATCCGCGAACTGGAGAGCAAGGGCGTGCCGGTTCGCGACCGCCTGCGCCTGTCGCCGGCCTGCCCGCTGATCCTGCCCTACCATGTGCGCCTGGACCAGGCCCGCGAGAAGGCCCGCGGCATCGCCAAGATCGGCACCACCGGTCGCGGCATCGGTCCGGCCTACGAGGACAAGGTGGCACGTCGTGGCCTGCGCCTCGGTGATGTGCTCCATCGCGAGCGCTTCGCCTCCAAGCTCGGCGAGGTGCTCGACTACCACAACTTCGTGCTCACCCAGTACCACGGCGAGAAGCCGGTGGACTTCCAGCAGGTGCTCGACCAGGCGATGGCCCTGGCCGAGGAGCTGCGTCCGATGGTCTGCGACACCGTGGGCCTGGTCCACGAGATGCGTCGCGCCGGCGAGAACATCCTCTTCGAGGGGGCCCAGGGCTCGCTGCTCGACATCGACCACGGTACCTATCCCTTCGTGACCAGCTCAAACACCACCGCGGGCGGCACCGCCACCGGCTCCGGCGTCGGCCCCCTCTACCTGGACTACGTGCTGGGCATCACCAAGGCTTACACCACCCGGGTCGGCTCCGGTCCCTTCCCCACCGAGCTGTTCGACGACCATGGTCGTCACCTGGCCGAGAAGGGCCATGAGTTCGGGGCCACCACCGGTCGCGCGCGCCGCTGTGGCTGGTTCGATGCCGTGGCCCTGCGTCACGCCGTGCAGATCAACTCCGTCTCGGGCCTCTGCCTGACCAAGCTCGACGTGCTCGACGGCCTGGAGAACATCCGCGTCTGCGTGGGCTATCGCAGCAAGGACGGCGAAGTGCTCGACACCCCGGTGGATTCCGAGGGCTATGAAGCCATCGAGCCGCTCTACCAGGATCTGCCGGGCTGGAGCGAGTCCACCCTGGGGGCGCGTCTCGTCGAGGACTTGCCGGCCAATGCGCGCTCCTATATCAGTTTCCTGGAAGAGAAAGTGGGGACCTCCATCGACATCATCTCCACCGGGCCGGACCGCAACGAGACCATCGTGCTGCGCAACCCCTTCGACGGCTGACCGCCGTTTCGAGAGGCCCGGCTATAGGCGAAGGCCGGCCCCCATGGGGGCCGGCCTTCGCGTTGCGGGGGCGGCAGTGGATCAGTCCGCCGCCGCCACCTTCAGGGCCTCGGCAGCACTCTCGTCAGAGAGCAGCTCGTGGAGGGTCTGAAGCGCCATGTCACTGTCGCCCTCCATGACCCCATCCAGCCACACCAGGGCCTGCTCGCGGCTGGCGTTCTCCAGCCCGTTGGCCGCGAGGTAGGCCTTGGCCAGCGCCAGGCGGGCGCTGGGGTGTCCCTGCTCGGCCGCCTTGAGCAGATAGTCGGCCCCCTGGCGGACATCTTGATCGAGGTTCTCGCCGCGGATGTACTCGCGGCCCAGGGTGGCCATGGCCCCGGGGTGGCCCTGGTCGGCGGCCTCTTCAAGCAGGGCCCTGCCGCGGTCGCCGTCACGGGGCACGCCGTTCTCGCCGCGCAGCAGCACGCGGCCGAGGTTGGCGCGGGCCGATAGATCGCCGCTCTGCACGGCGCGGCTCAGCCACTCCTCCGCCTGCTGCGGGTCGGCCTCGACGCCATTGCCGGCCAGGTAGGCCTGGCCCAGCAGCTGGGCGGCGTAGGGGTTACCGGCCTCGGCCGAAGGGCGCAGGTAGGCGATGCCCTGCTCGGGGTCGGCGGCGACGTGCTCGCCCTCCAGGTAGGCGCGCCCCAGGGTCAGCCGGGCCCCCTGGTGCCCGCCGTCGGCGGCGGTGCGCAGCAGCGTCATGGCCCGCTCGGGGTCGCTGTCGAGGAGCATCTCGCCGAGCTCCGCCCGGGCCCCGTTGTGGCCGGCATTGGCGGCGCGGGTGAGCCAGCTCCGGGCGTGCTCGGTGTTCTGCTGGACGCCCTGGCCCTCGAGGAAGGCGCGCCCCAGGTCGGCCATGGCGCCGGGGTGGCCATCCTCGGCGGCCTCGATCAGGGCCCGAATGTCGCCCTGGGCACCGCGCTCGCGGTTGACGCGGGTCATCGCCTCGTCGGCGGAGTCATGGCCCGCCTCCCGGGCGCGGGTCAGCCATTGGCTGGCCTTGTCCAGGTCCTGGGGGAGGCCGCCCTCGCCCTTGCGGTAGGCGCGGCCCAGCACCACCATGGCGTAGCCGTCGCCCTGCTGCGCGGCCTGCTGCAGCAGTTGCACGCCCCGCTCCGGCCTGGCCTCCAGAGGGCCCTCCAGGTAGGCCTCGCCGAGGGCGGTCATGGCGGAGGTCTCGCCGGCGTCTGCCGCCGCTTGCAGCAGCTTCTCGCCACGGCTGGGATGGAGGGGCAGTGTCTCGCCCTCGAGGTAGGCCTGGCCGAGCAGCGCCAGCGCGCCGCTCTGTCCCTGGTCGGCCGCCTGGCGCAGCAGCGCCTCGGCCTGTTGGGGATCGGCGGTTACGCCGCGGCCTCTCAGGTATGCCTCGCCCAGCTGCTGGGTTGCCCAGGGATGGCCCAGTTCATGGGCGCGTTCCAGGTAGTCGACGGCGATGAAGGGCTGGCTGGGGGAGAGCTCGTCGTTCATGTAGAAGTCGCCCAGCGAGGCGAGGGCCAGGGGATGATCCTGCGCCGCCGCCTCCTCGAGCTGGGCCACGCCGCGGCGAGGATCCTCGCCCTCGATCAGCAGGCGCCCCAGGTGCACCCGGGCATCCGTGGAGCCCTGCTCCGCGGCCCGGGTCAGCCACTGGCGCGCCTCGCCGGGCCGGCGGTCGACCAGGAATCCGCCCAGCTTGGTCATGGCATCGACATCGCCGTTGCTGGCCGCCTCCTCCAGCATGGCGATGCCTTGCCGGGTCTCTCCGGCGTCCAGCATGGCGCTCCCGGCATTGCCCAGCGCATCCTCGTCACCGCCCTCGGCCGCCTGGCGCAGCCAGTGCAGGCGTTGTTCGGGCTGGTCGCCGAGCAGGCCGTCGGGGGCATGCAGTCCCGCCAGGCGTTGCATGGCATCGGTCTCGCCGGCGGCGGCCCGCTTCTGCAGCGCATCGGCGTAGCGCTGGGCGTAGTCCATGGCGAGTTCGGGCTTCTCGTCGAGCCAGCCGCCGGAGGCATGGGCCTCGGCCAGCGCCCTGAGCGCCTCTTCCTGGCCCTGCTCGGCCTCGATGGCATAGAGCCTGGCCGACCGTTCGGGGTTTGCCGACACCCCCTCGCCGCCTTCCCGCAGCAGTTCTGCCAGCATCACCCGCTCGTCGCGGTCCACCTCCTCTTCCACGGCCAGGCGCAGCAGGTGGTAGGCGAGCAGGTCGTTGCGCTCGACGCCGTCGCCCTCACGATAGAGCTTCGCCAGGTTGAGCGCGGCATGGCCGCGAATGTAGGAGGGGGTGCGCACCGCCCGGGCATAGTGCTCGGCTGCCCGGGCGGGGTCGCGTTCCATGGCCTCG
Organism: Halomonas gemina; assembly: GCF_023554995.1. GTDB lineage: Bacteria > Pseudomonadota > Gammaproteobacteria > Pseudomonadales > Halomonadaceae > Halomonas > Halomonas gemina. The sequence continues at coordinate 83,314 of NZ_JAMJPK010000003.1, read as the reverse complement.
CCCTGGTCGTAGAGCTTGCCCAGCTCGTAGTGCGCCTGGGGAAAGCCCTGTTCGGTCAGCGAGGTGAGCAACCGGATCGCCTCACGCGGGTTGCCGGCGGCGGCCGCCTCGTCGGCCTTCTTGACGGTCTGCTTGTGCATCCACTCGAGGTTGCGTGGCTGGCCATTCTCGAACCAGGCCTGATAGCGCTCGGGCAGGGGGGCGGTGGCCTGGGGGGCGCTGTCGGTGACGGCGCATCCCGCGAGCAGCACCAGCAGGCTGGCCGAGGCCAACAGGCGCAGCCCCCGGGTGTGGGGAAGGGTGGGGGTGTCGTGATGGATGGTGTTCATGGTGTCGGGACCTCGCGTTGATCGGTGAATGACGGCTGACAGCGGAGCATCACTCCTGACCCAGCCCCTTGAAGGCGGTGGTCTCCTGCTTCTCCTCGTCGAGGACCACATGTTGCTGTGCCTCGGGATCCATGAAGTAGAGAGTCATGTAGCCGCCGGCACTGCGGTTGTAGAGGGGACGTACCCGGCGAATGAAGTCCTCGACGCGGGGGTCGTCGAAGTGTTCGAGGTAGACCTCCATCCAGGTGAAGTACTGGGGGTCCTTGAGAAAGCCGGTGTACTGCTCGAGGGGGGCGTAATCGCCCAGGGCGGCCGGGTCGTCGAGGATCGCGAACAGGAAGTCGATGGCGTCATGGATGCTGTGGCCGTCGACTTCCAGTTCGAAGATGTTGTAGCCCTGTCGGGCGATGACCTGCATGTTGGTGATCAGGTAGAGGAGGCCATAGTTCTGGTAGTGGGTGGCGCGACGACCGCGGTTGACCTCCAGCGGGAAGGCGCCGTCCTGGGTCATGTCGTGCAGGGCGGCATGGATGGCGCTGACCCCGAAGCGGAACAGCTCGTTGTCCTCGGTCAGCACGCCGACCATGCTGGCGTAGAGCGCCCGGCGGTAGAAGTGGTTGTTGCAGCAGCTGTTGCCCTCGCCGCCGGGGATGTCGGCGTGCTGGTGGGCCAGGCCGTTGAGCCAGGCCTCGACGCGCTCACGCTGCTCCTCCATGCCCTCGACGAAGGGGCGCACGTTGGCATAGGCCATGGCGGCGGCGAAGATCATCGATTCGGTGGCGAACCAGGCCTGGGGCTCGAGGGAGTCGTAGTAGAAGTCGGTCAGCGCCTCCTGCTGTGCCCAGTGGTCCAGGAAGCGCACCAGGCACTCGGCATAGTAGTCGTCGCCGCTGGCGACGAAGCTGCCGGCCAGCATCGAGACGTTGTCCTCGAACTGGAACAGCGGCTCCGAGGCGAGCTCCCATGCCTCCGGGCTGGGGTAGTACCCGGGGACCCGCAGGTGGGTAGTAATGGGCTCGTACTCCATCATCTGCTGGCAGCTCGGTCCCTGGGAGAGCTCGTCGATCTCCTGGAGCAGGATGGCATTGTCGGTGGAGGCGAGTTCCTCCATGCGTGCCGCCACGTCGAAGTAGCCCGCATCGGGGGCGGTGACGCGATAGTCCGAGAGGTCGAGTGCCTCGCGCTCCTCGATGGTGAGGATCTCCTGGGCGCCTGCGCTGCTCGACAGCCCGGCGAGCAGCAGGGCCAGGGCCGTCGTGAGCGGCCGATGGGTCAGTCGGTGACGGGCATGGGGCATGGCAGGGGTGACTCCTTGTGATACGGGACGCGCCCCACTCAGGTCGAGGGGGCGTAGAAGCGAAAGGCGGCGAAATCGGCATGCTGGTCGATGGGGGTACGCCACTCCTTGCCGTTGCCGCCGAAGAAGGTCGAGAACATCAGGCCATCGATGGTCACCTCCTCGGTGGTGCGGTAGACGATCTCGCTCTGCTCGAGCACCGGGACACCGTTGATCCACACCCGGGCCAGGCCATCGGCCTCCCCGGGCGTGTTGAGCACCAGTTCCTGCTCGATGGTGACCCACTCGCCGGTGGGGAAGCTCCACAGCCCGCGGCCCACGGAGGCGCCGAACTCCTCGTCCTGGCTGGCCACGTACTCGTAGAGCTCACCCTGGCCGGCCTCGCGCCACATGAAGCGCATCGAGAAGCCGCTCTCGCCGTCGACTTCGTCGCCACCGCTGGGGGCCTCACCGCCGTAGAGGCCCGGCAGCTTGCCGCCCTTGACGAAGTCGAACCCCGCTTCGAAGCGTACCTGGTAGGTCAGGCAGGCCCGCTCGGCCCCGGCCAGGCCCGCCGGGTCGGCGTAGAAGCCGGCGCCCCCCTCCTTCGTGTCTCCGGGTGACGAGGTGCCCTCGGGGTAGTGGACGCGCAGGCCGGGCTCGTCGAGGCCCGTGGCGCCGGCATCGAGCAGTTCGACATTGTCCTCGACGCCCCAGTCACGGGTGGTGCCGAAGCCCTGGCGGACCCCCTCCTGGGCATCCTTGGCGGCGAGGTCCGGCTGCGGCGTGGCCACCGGCGAGTGGCGCTCCGAGCAGGGCTCGACCCGCGGATAGGAGAGGGTCGGCTCCTTGCCCTCCTGCGCCGGGGCACTCGTCGAGGCGAGGCCCGTCAGCAGGGCCGTCAGGGCAAGGGCCTGGCGGCGGTTACGGGGGTGTTCCATGCTCATGGTGTCTCCTTGACGAAGGGCCGCGGCGCCGAGGCACCGCGGTGAAGGCGGGTGGGGGATCATCCCGCCTCGCGTTGCTCGTCCTCTGGGGTGACGGCACGATAGACGCGCTCGCCGAACTGGCCGACGGCACGCATGCCCTGCCAGACCCACTCGGCGGTGGCGCCCAGCAGCGGGGCCTCGGTAAAGCGCACGTCCGCCGGCTTGCCGACGCTCTCGGCCGGCAGGGTCTTCTCGGGCACCAGCAGCACGCTGGCCACGTTCTGCTGCTGGCGTACCCAGCTGGGGAAACCGGCACGCGGCTGACGCTCGACGTCCAGCGCCACGTTGCGTACCCGGGCACGGATCGGGGTCGAGGCGTTGGGCAGCGAGACGTAGGCCGTCTGGTTGGGCTCGATGCGGTCGATGTCGTCCATGTGGACCAGCGCCTCGACCATGACATCGTCCTCGCCGGTGCGGATCAGGGTCATGATCCGCTCGCTCTCGTTGATGTAGGTGCCGTCGGCGCTGCTCAGGGCCCAGGCCACCAGGCACTCGCACGGGCTGTAGATGTTATTGCTGGCCTGGCGGGCCTCCAGGGCGGTGATGCGCGAGCTCTCCAGGTCGCGTGCCGTCTCGAACTGGTCGATGCGCGCCTGGGCAATCTCCGGCGACACCGTCTCGAAGTTCATGGCATCGCCGCTCTCGGGACGCGCGGAGCTGGCGATGCTGACCTGACCCCCACCGGCCGACTGGAGATGCTCCTTCAGGTTCGCGATCAGCTGCTCGTTGTAGTTCAGCGAGGCCCGGGAGAGGATCAGCTGCGACTCCAGGTCGCTGTTGGCGACGCTGGTCAGCTCCTGGTCGCGCTCGACCCGGTCGCCGGCCTGCAGGTCGTGGGCCTCGAGGATCCCCGGGCCCGGGGCACGGATGTCGATCCGTGGCGCGGTGACCGCGGCGAAGCTCGGCTCGATCAGCATGAAGTTGCGATAGGCCGTGGCCGCCGCCGCGATGGCGAGGATCGCGATGGCGCTGAACAGCAGCACATAGCGGCCCCGCGGCTTGGGCGGGCGCGACGGGGGCAGCGGCGTGGACTGGGCCGCCTTGCGCTTGCGCGGCGTCTGCGGATCCTCGCCCTCCATCAGCGACTCGATGCTGGCCTGGCGCCCCGTCAGGCAGCTGCGGACCACCTGGCGCAGCAGCTCGCGATGGGGTGGGTCGATATCCATGATCTCGAAGCCGTTGACGTGGTCTCGCCCGTCATTTTCGGCGGTGGCATGGCGGCATTCGGCTCTCACGGGCACGATCAGCTCGGTGGCCCCGACGGTGAGCAGCAGCGAGGCCGAGAGGCGCTCGCCCGGGCGCAGCGGCTGCGAGGTGCGGACGGCGAAGCCGCCCACCGAGACATCAACACCGGGGAGTTCCTGGCCATCCTCGAAACGGACCCGGAAGGGCTGTGAGACGCGGATGAAACGGCGCTCGTCGCGCCGTTCGTGGTGGATCCGCTCCCCCGGGGCCTCATGGCGGCCCGACGGGCTGCCGGCAGGACCCGCGCCGCGGGGGGCGCCCGGGCCCAGGGTCGGCTCGTTGCGCTCGATGCCGTTCATGTCGGAATGATGGTCAGACATCCTTTGCGTTCTCCTTGCTCTGTTGTTGGACCGACGCCACGGCGTCGCCGGAACGGCCGGGTTCCACCTGGATCCGCAGGTCCTTGAAGCTCATCGAATGGTGCTCCAGTTCCAGGGTGCAGCCGGCGGGCTGCGGGCAGGCCGCGGCCTCGGCGATGGGGCGCCCGCGGGTATCGCGCAGGTGACGGGCCAGCTCGGGGGTGACGATCAGGCGGGTGGTGTCCTGGGCGGCGCCCAGCAGGTGGCCGGCGCGGGGGCTGTCGAGGCCTTCGAGCGCTTCCAGCAGGTCGTCGTCGAGGTGGAAGTCACCGGCCGGCAGTTGCACGCTGCCCCCCTCCGGGGCATCGGCGATGGCCAGCGACAGCCAGCGCTCGTCCACCCGTGACTCTGCCTCTTCGGGGCCGGCACCGGTCAGGATGGACAGCGAGGTCCGGTCCGGCGGCTGCAGGACGCCGGTGGCCAGTATCAGCACGTAGAGCAGGACACCGTAGGCGAAGCCGTGCAGCACATGGCCCATGCGCCGCTGGCGCTTGACGGCCAGCGGGTCGTTGGGTTCGCCCGCGGAGATGCCCTGGCGCGACCACTTCTGGCGGTTGAAGCGGAAGCTGACATAGGTCTTGAGCAGCGCCCCCCACACCTGGTTGTAGTAGATCAGGGGCACCCACAGCAGGCTGTAGCGGCCGTGCTGCCAGGCCAGAATCAGCGTGACGATGCCGCGGGTGAAGAGGATCCACAGGGCATAGGCGAAGATGAACGAGGGGCGGATGAACAGGGTCACCAGGATGGCCACCGTGGGGCCGATCAGGGTGGTCCACATGGAGAGCCGCTGGTCGACCAGGCTCCACCAGGTGAACAGGCCCATGGGCCTCGGTCCCAGGGCGATGGCCCGGTTGCTGGTGCGCAGCATGTTGCCGTACCAGCGGCGCATCAGGTCGGTGGTCGACTTGAAGAAGCGCTTGCGGTCGGGCAGCTCCTCGAAGCCCGAGACGTGCACGTCCGGGATGTAGAGCATTCGCCAGCCGTTCTTCAGCAGCCAGTACCAGGTCGACTTGTCGTCGCCGGAGAGGAACTTGAAGGTGCCGAAGCGCCAGTGGTCGACGTGGTCGTTCTCTACCAGCTCGATGAAGTCGGGCTGGGTCGCCAGGTCGGCCCGGAAGGCACTGTAGCGACCGGTCAGCACCAGCAGGCGCCGGGAGACCGACATCGAGCTCATCACCAGGTGGCGCTGGGCATAGCGGATGTCGTACCACTCCTTGGTGGCGTCGCCCCCCGTGACGATGGCGCTGTTGTTGGTGGTCAGGGCGCCCAGGTCCTCCTGGACGCTGAAGAACGACAGCGAGCGCGACAGGGTTCCCGGCTCCAGGCGGATGTCGCCGTCCATGGAGACCAGCAGGGCGCCGGGCGCCGGCATGCGCCGCGAGATGGCGCGCAGCACCTCGGCCATGGCCGAGCGCTTGCCGTCGCCCTTCTGGAACATGTAGCGCAGCTCGATGTTCTCCGGCCAGCCGTTGTCGTCCATGACGTGGGTGATGACGTCCACGTCGCTGCGGTCCGACAGCGAGGCGAAGATGGTGGTGGGCACCCCATAGTCGGCGACCTCGCGCACCAGGGCGTCATAGACCTGGAAGCTGACCTCGGGCTCGATTCGAAAGGAGGTGCAGAGCACATAGAGCTCCGGGGGGAGCGCCTGCTCCCCCGCGGCATCGGCCTCGGCCCGCAGTCGCGGGAAGATCCGACGGTTGTACCACACCGAACGCAGCGCCTGGATCAGCCACCAGGTATAGCGCCAGATGCCCACGGCCCCGATGGCGAAGAAGAAGCTCTTCGACTCGGTAGAGAAGACATCCAGCGGCAAGCCATCGATCACCACAATCAGCAGGGCGATCCCGAGGATGAAGGTCGCGACCTCCGTCAGCTTGCTGGCGACGGAGCGATCGGTTGGTGTGTTCGACATCTCGACTCCCCTCAGGCGAGCACGGGACGTACGGAGTCACCCCGGCCGATGGCGTAGTAGGCGAGACCCGCGGCCTTGACGGTCTCGGGGTGGAAGAGGTTGCGGCCGTCGACCACCACCGGCGAGGCGAGCGACTCGCGCAGCTCGGCGAAATCCACGGTGCGAAAGGCCTTCCATTCGGTGCAGATCACCAGGGCATCGGCGCCCTCCAGGGCCTCGTTGCGCTGGCCGGCGAGCCTCAGGTCGTCGCGCTCGCCATAGATCCGGCGACACTCCCCGGCGGCCTCGGGATCGAAGGCCTGGACGCGGGCGCCGGCCTCCCACAGGGCCTCCATCAGGGCCCTGCTGGGGGCCTCGCGCATGTCGTCGGTATTGGGCTTGAAGGCCAGACCCCACAGCGCGATGGTCTTGCCGGCCAGCTGGCCGTTGAAGGCCTGGCAGAGCATCTCGAACAGGCGGCTCTTCTGGCGCGCGTTGACGCGCTCCACGGCGGTGATCATCTCGGCGGGATGGCCGATCTCATTGGCGGTATGCGCCAGCGCCTTGACGTCCTTGGGGAAGCAGGAGCCGCCATAGCCGCAGCCCGGATAGATGAAGTGGTAGCCGATGCGCGGGTCGCTGCCGATGCCGTGGCGGACCTCCTCGATGTCGGCGCCCAGCCGCTCGGAGAGGTTGGCGATCTCGTTGATGAAGCTGATCTTGGTGGCGAGCATGGCGTTGGCGGCGTACTTGGTCAGCTCGGCGCTGCGCACCCCCATGAACATCAGCTTGTCCTTCTGGCGGCTATAGGGGGCATAGCATTCGCGCATGGCGCTCCTGACGCGCTCCGAGTGGGTGCCGACCACGATCCGTGCGCCCTTGGAGAAGTCCTCGATGGCTGCGCCCTCCTTGAGGAATTCGGGATTGGAGCAGACATCGAAGTCCAGCGTGGCCCCGCGGCGGTCGAGCTCGGCGGCGATGGCCCGCTCCACCCGGCTGGCGGTGCCCACCGGCACCGTCGACTTGTCGACGATAATGCGGTAGCCGTCCATGTGGTGGCCGATGGTCTCGGCGACCTTGAGCACATGGCGCAGGTCGGCGCTGCCGTCCTCGTCCGAGGGCGTGCCCACGGCGATGAACTGCAGCAGGCCGAAGGCCACCGCCTGCTCGGCATCGGTGGTGAAGTGCAGGCGGCCGGCCGACTGGTTCTGGCGGATCAGGCTCTCCAGCCCGGGCTCATAGATCGGCACCTCGCCGGCCTCAAGCCGGGCCACCTTGTCCGCATCCACGTCGACACACATCACGTCATGGCCGACATCGGCCAGGCAGGCGCCGGTGACAAGTCCCACATAGCCGGAACCGAAGATGGTGATTCTCATGATTGCTGTCTCCTTGCTCGATGACCGGGGTGGCCGCCCTCAGCGGGTGGTCACGCCTCCTTTCCTTTTCGGTCCATTCAGTAAGCAAGGCTCATGCCATTCTGTGATATGGCATGATTATCAAAGGGTTAAGGCGAGTTCGTCGGCGGAGTGGCCGGGGCCGGGCAGGGCGGGAGGGGGGGTAACCGTCGCCAGCAAGCGACGGTTATCGGAGAGGTGAGAGAGAATTTTTCAAATCAGAGACTTAAGTGTTGCCTTAAGAAGACGGTCGTCGCTAAATTCACGCTAACCTGCTGAAAGAAAAGAGGTCAGTAGTCGATGCCGCGGCGGGCCTGGACCCCGCTGTTGAAGGCATGGCGCACCTCCTGCATCTCGGTGACGGTATCGGCCATGGCAGTGAGCTCCCGGTGGGCATTGCGCCCGGTGATGATCACCGTCTGCTCGGCGGGTCGCTTGGCCAGCGCCCGCGTCACGGTGGCGATATCCAGGTAGCCGAACTTGAGCATGTAGGTGATCTCGTCGAGTACCACCAGGTAGACGCCCGGGTCGGCGAGCATCCGCTCGGCCTCGGCCCACACCTCGTGGCAGGCCCGGGTATCTGCCTCGCGGTTCTGGGTGTCCCAGGTGAAGCCGGTGGCCATGATGGCCACCTCCAGGTTGGGATCCTCGACCAGCCGCTCGCGCTCGCCGCATTCCCACAGCCCCTTGATGAACTGCACCACGCCGACCCTGTAGCCGTAGCCGAGGGCGCGGGTCACGGTGCCCCAGGCGGCAGTGGTCTTGCCCTTGCCGTTGCCGGTGAAGACCAGCAGCAGCCCGCGCTGCTCGGTGGCCTCGGCGACCTTCTCGTCGACGCGGGACTTGAGTTTCTGCATGGCCTGCTGGTGGCGGGTGTCGCGATCGCTCATCGGGGCTCCAAGGTTTGTACAAGGCTTGTCAAGGAAGGCGCCAGCATACGCCAGAAGCGGGTCGTCGTCAGCTTCCCCATGTTCAGGCCCGCTCGCGCACCCGGGCCTCCATGCGGGCCAGGAAGACCCTCATGATGCGCTCATAGAGCGCGCGGCCGAGCACGGCGTCCTCGATGCCGGCATCCACATTGGGGTTGTCGTTGACCTCGATCACCACCACCCGGTCACCGGCCTGCTTGAGATCCACGCCATAGAAGCCGTCGCCGATCAGCCGGGTGGCCTTCAGCGCCGCCCTGATCACCGCCGCCGGGACCTCGGCGGGATCATGGGTGGTGAAGCCGCCGCTCTTCACCCGGGCGCCGGAGTGGTCGTATATCTGCCAGTGACCGCGGGCCATGTAGTAGCGGCTGGCGAAGAGCACCTGGCCATCGAGCACGCCGATCCGCCAGTCGTACTCGGTGGGCAGCCACTCCTGGAGCAGCAGCAGGGCCGAGGTGGCGAACAGCCGGCTGGCCTCGCGCTCGAGCTGCTGCGTCGACTCGACCTTGACGATGCCCCGGGAGAAGGCGCCGTCGGGAATCTTGAGTACCATCGGGAAGCCGAGACCGGCGACCCGTTCGTCCAGCGCTCGGCGGTCGCCGCGCTTGAGCAGGACCCCCTGCGGCGCCGGTACGCCCCGTGCCCGCAGCAGGGCGTGCAGGTAGACCTTGTTGGTGCAGCGCAGGATGTCGCGTGGGGCGTCGATCACCACCAGCCCCTCGTGTTCCGCCCGACGGGCCATGCGATAGGTGTGGTGGTCCAGCGCGGTCGTCTCGCGGATGAACAGGCCGTCGAACTCGGCGAGCCGGCCGGCATCCTTGCGGGTGATCAGCGAGACATCGATGCCGAGCCGGCGTCCGGCGCGGATGAAGGCCTTCAGCGCCCCGCGGTTGCTGGGGGGCAGGGCCTCCTGCGGATCGACCAGGATCGCCAGGTCGAAACGGTAGCGGCGCCGCGCCTTCGGCGTGCGCCATACCTTGCGGGAGTGGCGGTTGAGGGCCGTGGCGAACAGGTCCTGCTCCTCGGGTGCGAGGTCGCGCAGGCGCAGCGGCTTGAGGCGCGACAGGCGCCACACGTCGTGGCGACGCACCAGGCGTGCCTCAAGCAATGGGCAGGGCAGCCGCTCGAAGAGCCGGCGCGCCAGCCGTGCCAGGCCGGGCTCCCGGCACTCGCCGAACAGCACCCGCAGGGTCAGCCGGTCACCCGGCAGCGACCCCTGGCGAGTCAGGTCGCCGAGCAGCGGGGCCAGGCCGTCGAGCTGGAGATCGACCAGCGCCTTGCGGCCCAGCGCGTTGAGGGTCTCGACCGCGGGCAGTACCCGCTGCCCCCGCGCCTGGGCCAGCAGCGAGACATAGTAGCCCGTGCCCAGGTAGTCGAGCTCGCTGCACAGGTTGATCACGTGGGTGGTGCGGTCCTGATCGTCGCCGATATGGTGCTGCCGGTCCTGGGCGAGGAAGTCGTCGGCAGTGATCAGGTCCTCGGAGGGGTAGTAGGGCCGCCAGTCTTCCAGTCGGTCGACGACGATGCGCAGCGGACACATGGTGGGGCTTCCGTGCAGGGCGGCGGGGTGCCGCCGGAATGTGCGGTCAGCATGCCGCGGAGCCCGCGCCCGGACAAGCCGGCGTTCGAGTGAAAAGATTTCATGGTCAACGCCGGTGACAGCGATATTGGCCATGATCACAATCGTTCCGAGATTTCCGGAGATTCGCGATGACCGTCATCCTGCGCCAGGCCCTCGGTCTCGACCTGGCTGCACTCTTCCGCCTGGAGCAGGTGGCCTTCACCGGCGACCGCTTCAGTCGCCGCCAGCTCTGGCACCTGCTCAACCGCGCGCATGCCCTGACGCTGGTCGCCGAACAGCAAGCTTCCGACGACGCCCCCGCTAGGCTGCTGGGCTACGGCACCCTGCTGTTTCGCCGCGGCACCCGCCGTGCCCGGCTCTACTCCTTCTGCGTGCATCCCGAGGCGCGCGGCAGTGGTCTGGGCCGGCGGCTGCTGGAGGCCCTGGAGGCCGAGGCGCTGGCGCGTGATGTCGAGGTGCTGGGCCTCGAGGTGCGCGTCGACAACCGCGTGGCGCTGGGGCTCTACCGACGGATGGGCTTTCGCCTGGAGCGCTGGCTTGGCGACTACTACGAGGACGGCTGTGCTGGCTGGCAGATGGCCAAGCCGCTGCTGGCCGAGCCGGGGGCCGCGCGGGCCGGCGAGGGCTGATAGAATCACGCCACACGTCCCCCTTCACCACCGACCAACCATCAGGACATGTCCATGCCCTCCTTCGACATCGTTTCCGAGTTCGACAAGCACGAAGCCAGCAACGCCGTGGATCAGGCCAACCGGGAGATTCAGACCCGCTTCGACTTCAAGGGGGTCACCGCAAGCTTCGAGCTCAACGGCGAGACCGTCTCGCTGGAGGCCGAGGTCGACTTCCAGCTCAAGCAGATGCTCGACGTGCTGCGCAACAAGCTTATCGCCCGCGGCATCGACGCCCGCTGCATGGACGTCCAGGAGCCGGTGCTCTCCGGGGTTCGTGCCCGCCAGGAGGTGACCCTCAAGCAGGGGCTCGACCAGAAGGAGGCCAAGGACATCGTCAAGCGCATCAAGGAGAGCAAGCTGAAGGTCCAGGCCCAGATCCAGGGCGAGAAGGTCCGGGTCACCGGCAAGAAACGCGATGACCTCCAGGCCGTCATGGCCCTGCTGCGCGGAGAGGGTGGTCCCGACCTGGCGCTGCAGTTCGACAACTTCCGCGACTGACCGCCGCCGAGAGCGCCTTGATCCAGCTCATTCCGATGGCAGCCATAGGCGTTGGCGATTGGCACGGGAAGGCAGAATGCTCTTCAATGGGTCTGATACCTCACTACCGGGAGTGAGCGATTGATGCCAGTCGTTCGTCGTGTCGCCTTCCTGGCCCTGGCCTGGGTCAGCTTCGGGCTGGGCGTGGTGGGCGCCTTCCTGCCGCTGCTGCCGACCACCTGCTTCATGCTGCTGGCGGTCTGGGCGGCCTCGAAGGGTTCCCCGCGCTTCGCCGCCTGGATCCGCGAGCATCCGCGCTTCGGCCCTGCCGTGGTGGCCTGGGAGTGCGAGCGGGCGATTCCCCGCCATGCCAAGTGGCTCGCCTCCGCCATGCTGGCCGTCTCGATGCTGGTGCTGGCCCTCACCGTGAGCACGCTATGGCTCAAGCTGTCGCTCATCGCCGGACTCTGCCTGGTGGGCGCCTGGGTCGTGTCGCGCCCCGAGCCGGTCGCCGTGCGCTGATCGCGATGGCGCGTCGCATTGCTTTGAGCTCCGGGCGCGGGGCGCCGTACAATGGATGGCAATTACCGACAGGAGCCATCCTCGATGTCAGAACCGCAGCCGATCTATCTGAGTGATTACCGCCCGCCCGCCTACCGTGTGACCCGTACCGAACTGACCTTCGACCTCGACCCGAACGCCACCCGGGTCAAGGCGCGCCTGCACGTCGAGCGCCATCCGGAGCGCGAGGCCGGGACCCCCCTGACGCTCGACGGCGAGCAGCTTGCGCTCAAGGCCATCGCCATCGACGGCCAGCCACTGGAGCCGGACGAGTACCAGGTCGGCGAGGCCGGACTGGTCGTGCATCGGGTGCCGGAGGCCTTCCTGCTCGACACCGAGGTCGAGATCGCCCCCGACGGCAACACCGCCCTGTCGGGGCTCTATCGCTCGAGCGGCATGTTCTGCACCCAGTGCGAGGCCGAGGGCTTTCGCCGGATCACCTTCTATCCGGATCGCCCCGATGTCATGGCCACCTTCTCCACCACGGTGATCGGCCGCACGGAGCAGGAGCCGGTGCTGCTCTCCAACGGCAACCCGGTGGAGCGCGGCGAGCTTCCTGGCGGTCGCCACTTCGTCACCTGGGACGACCCGCACCCCAAGCCCAGCTACCTGTTCGCCCTGGTGGCCGGCGACCTGCGGAAGGTCGAGGACCGCTTCACCACAGCCAGCGGGCGTGACGTCACCCTGCAGATCTGGGTCGAGGAGGAGAACCTCGACAAGACCGACCATGCCATGGCCTCGCTCAAGCGCGCCATGGCCTGGGACGAGGAGGCCTATGGGCGCGAGTACGACCTGGACCTCTTCATGATCGTGGCGGTCAATGACTTCAACATGGGCGCCATGGAGAACAAGGGCCTCAACATCTTCAACTCGGCCGCGGTGCTGACCCATCCCCACACCGCCACCGATGCGGCCTTCCAGCGCGTCGAGGGTATCGTCGCCCACGAGTACTTCCACAATTGGTCCGGCAACCGGGTCACCTGTCGCGACTGGTTCCAGCTCTCCCTGAAGGAGGGTCTCACGGTGTTCCGTGACCAGTGCTTCTCGGCGGATACCAACTCGGCGCCGGTCAAGCGCATCGAGGACGTCTCCTTCTTCCGCACCGCCCAGTTCGCCGAGGATGCCGGCCCCACCGCGCACCCGGTGCGTCCCGACCACTACATCGAGATCGGCAACTTCTACACCCTGACCATCTACGAGAAGGGCGCGGAGATCGTGCGCATGCTCTCGAACCTGGTGGGTGAGGAGGCCTTCCGCCGTGGAGCCGACCGCTACTTCGCGCGCTTCGACGGTCAGGCCGTGACCATCGAGGACTTCGTGGACTGCATGGCCGAGGCCTCTGGCCAGGACCTCGACCAGTTCATGCTCTGGTACTCCCAGGCCGGGACCCCCGAGATCGACGCCCACGGCGAGTATGACTATGCCAATGCCGAGTACCGCCTCATCCTGCGTCAGCGGACTCCGGCGACCCCGGGCCAGCCGGACAAGCAGGCCCTGCACGTCCCGGTGCGCCTGGGCCTGGTGGGCACCAAGTCCGGCCGCGACCTGCCGCTGACCCTCGACGGCGAGTCACTTGGCACCGACGCGGTGATTCATCTGCGCGAGGAGGAGCAGGAGTTCCTCTTCACCGATGTCAGCGAGGCCCCGGTGCCCTCGCTGCTGCGCGGTTTCTCGGCGCCGGTGAAGCTGCACTTCCCCTATGGTCGCGAGGACCTGGCGTTCCTGCAGGCCCACGACTCCGACGGCTTCAACCGCTGGGACGCCGGGCAGCGCCTGGCCCTGCTGGCTCTGGACGACCTGATCGCGGCCCATCGCAATGGCGTCGAGAAGGTGATGGACCCGCGCGTGGTCGAGGCCTTCCGCGCGCTGCTGGCGGCGGAGATCGACGACAAGGCGGTGCTGGCCCAGATGCTGACGCTGCCCTCCGAGGCCTACATCGCCGAGCAGCAGCCGCTGGTCGACGTGGATGCCATCCATGCCGCCCGCACCTTCGTCAAGCAACGCCTGGCTTTGGCGCTGCGGGACGACTTCCTGCGCGTCTATCGCGAGAACCAGGACGACGCTCCCTATGCGCCGGAGCCCGAGCAGATCGCCGCGCGCAGCCTGAAGAACGTGGCGCTCTCCTACCTCATGGCCATCGAGGACGAGGCGGGGCTGGAGCTTGCACGCGAGCAGTTCCAGGCGGACCACAACATGACCGACGTGCGCCATGCCCTGACCCTGCTGGTGCACAGCTCGCGTGGCGATATCGCCGACCCGGCCCTCAAGGCCTTCGGCGAGACTTGGGCCCATGACCCCCTGGTGATGGACCAGTGGTTCGCCATCCAGGTCACCCGACCGCAGCCGGACGTGCTCGACCGCGTCACCTTCCTGATGGAGCACCCGGCCTTCTCGCTGAAGAACCCCAACAAGGTGCGGGCGCTGATCGGCACCTTCGCCAACCAGAATCCGGCGAACTTCCACCGCGACGACGGGGCAGGCTACCGGCTGCTGGCCGACACCGTGATCGAGCTCAACCGCCTCAATCCGGAGATTGCCGCCCGCCTGGTCACGCCGCTGACGCGCTGGGCGCGCTTCGACGAGGCCCGCCAGGAGCTGATGAAGGGCGAGCTCGAGCGCATCCGCGCCGAGGAGCTCTCGCCGAATGTCTATGAGGTGGTAGAAAAGGCCCTGGCATAGAGTCTTTTAGGGTTGTTGGGCGAGAGTGATTTGCGTCGCGAGCGATGAGAGGCTGGTCGCCGCCGGAGCGCAGGAGCCGGAGTGTAGCTTGCTACATGAGGATTCCGATCGGACCGGCGCACCGGCACCGCCGGCGGCCAGGATATCGAGCGCAGCAGCAAATCCTCCGCCCAATCAGTGGATCAGCCAGCTAAGCATCGTCACTCCCAGCAGCCACCAGATCACGGTGGCGACGATGGCTCGGCGCATCAGCGCGGCGACGCCCTTCCACAGCAGCCACAGGCCGATCACCAGCACCAGCAGGCTGATCAGGGTGATCGGGATGCCCAGCGAGTCGGAGAGCCCCTGCATGAAGCTGCCGGCCGCGTCGCCAATGTTGGCGAAGAAGCCGGTGAGGCCATCGACGATAAAGCGGATGAATTCGCCGAAGGCGTTGCCGATGAAGGCGAAGGCGTCGTCCATGGCTTCGGGTTTCCTATTCGATCATCTCGAGCACAGTGCCGACGATGTCATCCATGGTGACCAGCCCGAGCAGCCGGTTGTCTTCCAGTACCAGCACCCGCTTGACCACGTTGCTGGTCATCAGCCCGGCCACGTGACGCACGTCCAGCGACTCGCCGACGCCGATGGCGGGCTTGGCGCAGACGTCGTAGACATTGATCAGGTCGATGTCGCCGTTCTCGGCGACGATGGTCTTGAGGATGTTGGTATAGGTGATCAGTCCCCAGGCATCGTGGGGGTCCTGCTGTTCCACCACCAGGCACTTGAGGTTGTGCTGCTTCATCAGGCTCAGGGCGTCCCGCAGGGTAGCGAAGGGTGACACCGTCACCACGTCGCGCATCATGATGTCCTTGACCAGCATCGTGTTACTCCGTCGGTGGGAAAAGGTCAGACTTCGTGCCTGAGGCGCTCCTCGAAGCGCTTGAGCTGTGACATGTCGATGCCGCCCAGGTGCTCCACGGGCAGCGTCATCACCAGCCCCTTGGAGTCCTCGCCCGAGGGGTTGAGGACCTGCCGGATGGCCTTGAGCACCTTTAGGGAGAGGCCCTTCTCGAGGGTCATAAGCATCACGCTCTGGCTGCCTTCGTAGGTCAGGCCGAAGAACGTCTTCTTGCGTTCGCCGCCGATGCCGCGGCCCGCCATCAGGGTCATGCCCACCGCACCTGCCTTGGTGGCGGCGTCGATGCACTCCTGTTCCATATCCTCGGGGACGATGGCGACCAGCAGGGAAAACTTCATGGCGTCTTGCCTCTCATGTTGGCCACTCTATCCATCAGAATGGCATAGCCCATTACGGTCACGATAGGAAAGATCGAGGCGAAGGCGATCAGCCCGAAGCCGTCGATCAGCACTTTGCGGCCCTCGATCTGGCTCGCCAGGCCGATGCCCAGTGCGGTCACCAGCGGAACCGTCACCTCGGAGGTGGTGACGCCCCCCAGGTCGAAGGCCAGCGCCACGATGTAGCGTGGCGCCAGGAAAGTGAGCAGGATCACCAGCAGGTAGCCGCCGATGATGTAGTGGTGGATGGAATCGCCGCTGATGATGCGGTGTACGCCGAGCGTGATGCCGATGGCCACCCCCAGCGCCACCAGCAGCCGGATGACGTTGCCCTGGATCTTGCCCGCGGCGGCTTCCTCGGCCTGCTGGCCCACGGCGAGCAGGGCCGGCTCGGCCATGGTGGTGGCGAAGCCGATGCAGAAGGCGAACAGGTAGACCCACAGCCAGTTGTCGAAGGCGATCAGCTGTTCCGCCATGCTGCGGCCGATCGGGAAGAGGCCCAGCTTGAGACCCACCACGAAGGCG
The DNA here is from genome assembly GCF_023554995.1 of Halomonas gemina. Taxonomy (GTDB): domain Bacteria; phylum Pseudomonadota; class Gammaproteobacteria; order Pseudomonadales; family Halomonadaceae; genus Halomonas; species Halomonas gemina. The sequence continues at coordinate 67,123 of NZ_JAMJPK010000003.1, read as the reverse complement.
TAGAGCCCGATGATCACCAGGGCGAAGCCGGTCGCCACCCTGAGGGGGTTGGCCAGGGGACGCTTGAGGATCAGGTACTGGAAGAACAGGATCACCAGGATGATCGGCAGCACGTCGCGTAGCATGGCGAACAGCTCGAGCACCATTGACAGCAGGCCGCCGGGTGCCTCGACTTCCGCCTGGGCGGTGATCAGTTCGGCATTTGCCGCCACGCTGCCCGGGTCGCCATATACCAGGATGCCATAGAGCTGCACGCTGATCATCGGCACCATCACCGCCAGTGCCACCAGGCCGAAGCCGTCGATCAGCGGGTTGCGCCCCTGGATCGAGGAGGCCAGGCCGATACCCAGGGCAGCGATCAGCGGCACGGTGACGATATTGGTGGTCACGCCGCCGGAGTCGTAGGCCAGGCCAACGATCTCCTCGGGGGCAAAGAAGGTGATCAGCACCACCAGCACGTAGCCGACGATCATGTACCAGTGCAGGGGATGGCCGAGGATCACCCGAAAGACCCCGAGGGCCATCACCAGCCCTACCGAGGTGGCAATGATCAGGCGCAGGGTAAGGGCGTCGATGCGCCCCTCACTGATCTCCTTGGCCTGCTCCGCCACGGCGATCAATGCCGGTTCTGCCACCACGGCCGAGAACCCCATGGCGAAGCCGAACAGCATCAGCAGGGGCATGGAGCCACGCCGGGTGAACTGGTTGGCCAGGCGCTTGCCCACCGGGAAGATGCTCAGCTCGAGCCCCCGCAGGAAGAGCGCCACGCCCAGCGCGACGATCAGCAGGCCGCCTGCCATGGCGAGTCCCCCCTCCGGCCACTGGCGCAGCAGTAGCGCCTGGAAGGCCACCACCACCAGGATGATGGGCATCAGGTTGCGCAGTGCGTGGAGCAGGGCGTGAGCGAAGTCCCTGAGTTGTTCAGCCAAGACCGACTCCCTGGTTTCCCTGTTGATCACCAACCTGTACGGCCGGGGCGGGTTCTACTTGCCACAATCTATCATCAATGACCTGCCAGGCTGCAGGGAAGACTTGATATGGATCAAGGCTTATTAGGCGCTTTCAGCCCAGTTGGCGCGTCATGGATTCGACACCGGACTCCTCGGCGGCGCTGTCGGCCAGCGCCCGGCCCGCCTCGTCATAGACGTGGAAGACTGCATTGGCGCCGAGTGCCTTGATCGGCTCGATCTCCTCGGAGTATTCCACGATGGCGGTGATGCGTCCCCTGAAGGCACGCGACTTCAGCTGCTTGAGGGCGAAGAGGTTGCCCGCATGGTGGGGCATGGCCAGCACCACCATCTTGACGCCCCTGGACATCAGCAGCTTGTCCCAGAAGTCCGAGTCGACGGCATCGCCCTCGACGATATTGAAACCACGCTTGCCCAGGGTCTCGACGGTATTGGTGTTGCTGTCGATGCCCAGCACGCGAAGCCCGTACTCCTTCTGCAGGCGACGGTAGACGCTGCGGCCGATGCGGCCCATGCCCAGCACCACGGCCTCGGCGTCACCGACCTCGATGGGCCGGTCGCGAGGCGCCAGCTGCCCAGGGTCGCGCTGCGGCATGCTGGGTTCGAGCCGGCGATAGATCCCTTCGCTGAAGCCATTGAGGATGGCCGACGCAGCGAAGCTGATGGCCACGGCCAGCGACAGGACGACCAGCCACTGCTCGTCCAGCCAGCCGCTGGCGACGGCGATGGTACCCACGATGAGGCCGAACTCCGAGTAGTTGGACAGGCTGAGGGTGGCCAGCAGCGAGGTCCGGTTGCGCATCGGAAAGCGCGAGAAGACGAACTGATAGAGCAGGCTCTTCAATGGGAGGACGGCCACCAGGACCAGGGCCATGCCAAGGTGTGTCCAGCTCGGCATGGCGGTCAGCCCGATGCTCAGGAAGAAGCCTACCAGCAACAGTTCCTTGAGATTGAACATCGAGCGGGCGAGAGTCTGTGCCGCGGGGTGGGGGGCCAGCAGCAGCCCGATGATCAGCGCCCCCAGGTCGCCCTTCACGCCCACCGACTCGAAGAGGGAGTAGCCCACGACCAGGGCCAGCAGCATGCCGAACAGGATCTGCATCTCGCCATGGCCGAGGCGGTCGAGCAGGGCCCGCAGGGCCGGCGCCAGGGGGAGCAGCAGCACCAGGCCCAGGGCCCAGGGGCTCGGCAGCTCACCGGTGGAGGCGGTCAGGAAGAAGACGGCAAAGATGTCCTGCATGATCAGCACGCCGATGGCCAGGCGCCCGTAGGCGGTCTGGGTCTCGCTGCGCTTGTCGAGAATCTTGACCACGAAGACGGTGCTGGAGAAACTCAGCGCAAAACCCAGCATGGCGAGGGTCTGCCAGCCTGCAACCTCAAGCAGGCCGAGTCCTGGCCCCAGCCACTTGAACAGGGACAGCAGCGTCACCATCAGCAGCGTCGATGCCAGCATGTGCAGGGAGGCGCTGCCCCAGACATCCCGCCGCAGCAGGGTGCGCACGTCGAGCTTCAGGCCGATGGTGAACAGCAGCAGGGTGACCCCGATGTCGGAGAGGGTCTCCAGCAGCGGGGTCTTGTCGAAGCCCAGGGCGTTGAGCACGAAGCCGGCGACCAGGAAGCCCACCAGGGGCGGTAAGCGCAGGCCCATTGCGGCGAAGCCACAGACGAAGGCTGCGAGAAGAAAGGCCGGTTCGATCATGCACACTCCCTGTTCGGCACGCGTCGGCAAGACGAATAGTGTAGGGAAATCGTAAGCTGATTGGCATGCATGATTCGGCGTATGTCGTCATCCGGCGACGGTGTCATGATCGGGACAGGACGACACAGGCGAGAGGAGCGCGAATGGCCAGGTTGATCCTCAATGGCAAGTCGGCGCAGCTGCCGGCGGTGAGGGAGGCGGTCTTCGCCCGCCGCGAGGCGGGGGACGACATCGAGGTCAGGGTCACCTGGGAGCAGGGTGATGCCGCGCGCCTGGCAGAGCAGGCCGGGCGCGAGGGGGTCGAGCGGGTGATCGCCGGCGGCGGTGACGGCACGGTCAACGAGGTGGTCAACGGCCTGATGCGGCTCTCGCCCGAGCAGCGCCCCGGGCTGGGAATCCTTCCGCTGGGCAGCGCCAATGATCTGGCCACCTCGCTGGGCCTGCCGCTGGACGCCGAGTCCGCCCTGGCTTCGGCCCTGCATCTTCCCCTGAGGCGCGTCGACGTGCCACGACTGGACGACTGGCACTTCCTCAACATGGCCACCGTCGGCTTCGGGGCCGATATCACCTCATCCACGCCCAAGACCCTCAAGCGTCTGTTAGGGGCTGGCGCCTACTCACTGATCGGCGCCGTCAAGGCCCTGGATTTCCAGCTCCATCCTGCGGTGCTGCGCTGGGAGGGCGGCGAGCGCCGCGCCGAGGTCTTCATGCTGGCCATTGGCAACGGCCGTCAGTCGGGCGGTGGCCAGGCATTGACGCCCGACGCCTCGCTGGACGATGGCCTGCTCGACGTGCTGCTGCTGCATGATGTCGCTTCTCTGGCACGGCTGCGCGCCATGCGCCACGAGCTGGCATCGCGTCCCGCCCGGGGCCGCCACGTCGATGCCTTCCGCACGGACGGGCTCGCCTTCGAGGCAGGGGAGGAACTGCCCGTGACCCTGGATGGCGAGCCCCTGCATCGGCGGGGGTTCCAGGTGGCCATCAGCCCCGGGGCCCTGGCCTTGGCGGCGCCGCCGGATTGCCCGCTCTTCTCGCGCCCGCCACAGGCAGGGTCTCGCGGTCGGGCCTAAGGTTAACGGCAACCGCCCTTGGCGGCCTCTCCCTCTGTCGACAAGGAACACGACACCATGGACCTCTCGTTGATCATTCCCGTCGTGCTGCTGGGCGCCCTGCTGGTCTACGGCGTGGCCATCTACAACCGGCTGGTGGCACTGAAGAATCGCTACCAGAATGCCTTTGCCCAGATCGAGGTGCAGCTCAAGCGACGCCACGACCTGATCCCCAACCTGGTGGAGACCGCCCGGGCCTACATGAGCCACGAGCGCGAGACCCTGCAGGCGGTGACGGAAGCGCGCAACGCCGCCGAGGTCGGCCTCAAGCATGCGGCGGCGCGGCCCGGCGAGCCCGGCGCCATGGCGGAGCTGGCCGGTGCCGAGGGCGCGCTGGGTGCGGCCCTCGGGCGGCTCAACGTGGTGATGGAGGCCTACCCGGATCTCAAGGCCTCCGACAACATGCGCCAGCTCTCCGAGACCCTCACCAGCACCGAGAATCGGGTGGCCTTCGCTCGCCAGGCCTTCAACGATGCGGTGATGCAGTACAACAGCTATCGGCAGAGTTTCCCGCCGGTACTGCTGGCCGGCTCCCTGGGCCACAAGCAGGATGCGGCCCTGCTGGAGTTCGCCGACAGCGCCGAGATCCAGTCGGCGCCTCGGGTGAGCTTCTGAGTCGGCCCTCATGGACTTCTTCACGGCCCAGGATCGCGCCCGGCGGCTGACCGGGCGACTGGTCCTGCTGCTGGGGCTGGCGGTGGTGGCGATGATCGTCGTCACCTCCGTGGTGGTGGCCCTCGCGGTGGTGCTGCTCGACGGCGCTTCCTTCGCCGGCGAGCCCCTGGCGCGTGCCCTGCAGCCGCGGCTGCTCGTCGGGGTAGCGACGGCGGTGATCCTGGTGGTGGGGCTGGGGAGCCTCGTCCGGCACCTGCAGCTGCGGGCCGGGGGCAGTGCGGTGGCCGAGGCCCTGGGTGGCCGCCCGCTCAACCTGGAGACCCGTGACGCGGACGAGTGCCGGCTGCTCAATGTGGTGGAGGAGATGGCCATCGCCTCCGGCATGCCGGTCCCGCTGGTCTACGTGCTGGAGGATCAGGCCATCAACGCCTTCGCGGCCGGGTACGAGCTCGACGACGTGGCCATCGGGGTCACCCGCGGTGCCATCGAGGCTCTCGACCGCGACCAGCTGCAGGGGGTGATCGCCCATGAGTTCAGCCATATCCTCCACGGCGATATGCGGCTCAACCTGCGGCTGGTGGCACTGCTCCACGGCATCCTGGTGATCGGCCTGATCGGTCGCATGCTGCTGCATGCCTCGGGCAGCGGTCGTCGCCTGCGCTCGCGACGGGGCGGGGGGCATGCCGCGGTGCTGGGGCTGGGGGCGGCGCTGATGGTGGTGGGCTATGCCGGCACCCTGTGCGGCAACCTGATCAAGGCCGCGGTGAGTCGCCAGCGCGAGTTCCTGGCCGATGCCAGCGCCGTGCAGTTCACCCGCAACCCCGAGGGCATCGGCGGGGCGCTGAGGGTACTGGCCGCCCATCGGCTCGGCTCGCGCCTGCTCGCCACCCATGCCGCGGAGTTCAGCCACCTCTTCTTTGGCAGCGGCGTGCGCTCCCTGTCGCGCCTGACCGCGACCCATCCCCCGGTGGAGGCGCGGATTCGCCGGGTGCTGCCCCGCTGGGACGGCAGCCTGCCCCCGGCCCCGGCGATCCGCTCGCCACGGCCCCGACAGGCCAGCGCCGCTCCATCCGGTGGGGCGCGGAGTGCCGACACCCTGGCCTCGGGGGCGCTGGCCGCCGCGGTGGTGGCCAGCGTGGGCCGGCCGAGCGTCGAGGATATCGCCCGCGCCCGCCGGCGCCTCGGCGAGATCGACGAGCGCCTGTTCGCGGCTGCCCACGAGCCCTGTGCCGCCCGGGCACTGGTCTACGGGGTCCTGATGGGGGCCGACCCCCGCAGCCGCGAGGCGCAGCGTGAGGCCCTGGAAGGCCAGGCGCTGCCCGAGGTGCTCAGCGAGCTCGAGGCCCTCGACGCCCCCCTGTCGGGGCTGGTGCCCGGACAGCGCCTGCCGCTGATCGAGCTGGCACTCCCGGCGCTGCGTCAGCTCTCCGCGGCCCAGCATGCCCGTTTCCAGGCCTGCCTGCGTCGGCTGATGGCGCTGGAGGCACATGCCGGTGCCCTGCAGTGGGCCCTGCACCGGCTGGTGGTGCAGGGCCTTCAGGGCGAGCGGCGGGCCCGCCGTGATCGCCATCTGGCGGACCTGGCCGGGCCGCTGTCTCTGCTGCTCTCGACGCTGGCGCGGGCCGGCCAGCAGGACGAGGGGCAGGCACGGGCGGCCGTCGAGCGCCTCGCCGTGGTGCTGGGTGTGCCCCTGGACTTCGTCGGCGAGCCGGCTCTCGCCTCCGACCTCGACTGGGCCATGGCGCGGCTGGTGCGCCTGGTTCAGGCCGAGCGGGCGCCCCTGCTGGCGGCCATGAGCTGCTGCGTGGAGCATGACGGCCGGATCGACCCCGAGGAGGCGGAGCTGTTGAGCGCCGTGGCCTGGACCCTGGGGTGCCCGCTGCCGTCCTCTGAGCGCTCGGCTGGCCAGGCGGACGCCGGGACGGCATGATGAGAGGATCAAAACCCTTCACCAGCCCGAGGACTCCGCGATGCTCACTCCCTTCCACCTGGCCGTGCAGGTCCGCGACCTGGCTGAGGCCCGCCGCTTCTATGGTGAACTGCTGGGCTGCCCGGAAGGGCGATCCAGCGATACCTGGGTCGACTTCAACCTCTACGGCCACCAGTTCGTCTGTCACCTGAACCCTGCCCTGGGGGAGGAGGGGCTCGACGACCACCGCAACCCGGTGGACGGACACGGCGTGCCGGTGCCGCACTTCGGGGTGGTGCTGGAGATGGCCGACTGGGAGGCGCTGGTCGATCGCCTCACCGCGGCGGGGGTGCGCTTCGAGATCGAGCCCTATATCCGCTTTCGTGGCGAACCCGGCGAGCAGGCCACCATGTTCTTCCGTGATCCCAGCGGCAATGCCATCGAGTTCAAGGCGTTCCGCGACATCGCCGGCCAGCTGTTTGCCACCTGAGACGCCACGCCGCCTTGCGAGAGCATGGGCGCTCTGGTGCAATGTCGTCCCTTTCGTCAGGAGCAAGAGAATGGCAACGAAACCCTGGATGCCGCTGGTCGCGGCCATGGCGCTGGCCGTGGGGCTCGCCGGCTGCGGCAACGGTGATGACGAGCCTGCTCCGGCCGAGGTCGAGGAGACGCAGGAAGAGGCCACCCAGTCGGCCGACGAGACGGATGAGGCGCCGGTCACCGACGAGGTCGAGTCGCCTGCGGAGGAGCAAGCTGCCGCGCCCGACGAGGACGACCTCGGTGCCGAGGCGGACCTCGACGGCGAGGGTCAGGTCGATCTCGAGGGCGAGGGCGAGGTGGACGCCGAGGCCGAGACCCTGGGCGAGTCACCGGCCGATACCCTGGACGAGGACGCGGCCCTGCCCGGCGAGACGACCCGCTCCGATGTCGATGCCATCATCGAGGAGACGGAGCGGCGTTTCGAGGAAGCGAGCCGTCGAATAGACGAGCAGTTCGAGAGCGCCGAGGAAGCGACACCCGGGGTCGAATCCATGGAATCCGCCCCTGCGCTCGAGCCGATGGAGTCGCCCGAGCTTGAACCCATGGAGTCACCCGAGTTCGAGTCAGACTTCGGCCTTGATGCCTCGCCTGAAAGCGAGCTGGACGAGGGTGAGACGATGCCCGGAGAGAGCACCCGTTCGGACATCGAGGCAATCCTCGAGGAGACCGAGAAGCGCTTCGAGGAGGCGAGTCGCAAGATCGATGAGCAGTTCGAGGAGGCGGAGCGCCAGGACCCGGGGGCCTCGTCGGAACTCGATGCGCTCGAGCAAGAGGACACCGACGCTGCCGGCGACTGACGCCCCGTCCCTCGAGGCCTAAAAACGAAAAAGGCCCACCATCTGGTGGGCCTTTCCTGTGGCGACCGCTCGGCAGGGCCGTCCGGCCGCCTCCGGCTCGACCGAGGATCAGTCGGCGGGACGGATGTTGGAGGCCTGAAGGCCCTTCTTGCCCTGGGTCACCTCGAAGGAGACCTTCTGGCCGTCCTGCAGGGACTTGAAGCCTTCAGCCTGAATCTCGGAGAAGTGAGCGAACAGGTCATCACCGCCGTCGTCCGGAGAGATGAAGCCGTAGCCCTTGGTGTCGTTGAACCACTTGACAGTGCCAGTTGCCATCGTCGATTTCCTTAACTAACTAAATAATGGTGCTGGGCCGGGCAGGAAGAGACCTCGCCGCAGACCCGTAATGCGTGGGCAAGGCAAGAAGGAAGTGCGCACCGGGTGTATCGAAGAAATCGAAGTACAACTGACGACTTTTCTGCTTGCTGGCCAACGCAGCGGATAGTGCAACAGCGCCAGGGTTGCGTCAACACGGTGGCACAGAGAGACTGGCGCTGCGCCCGCAAGGTCACTGTAGATGCAAAGCCTGTGAGCGTCCAGCCTTCATCCGGCCCGTTTCACCCACGGAAGAGCCCCCCATGACCCATACCCATATCGCCGCCCGGGACACCCACAGCAAGCTGATCGGCTACCTGCTGTGGCTGTTCGGTTTCCTCGGTGCCCACCGCTTCTACTATGGCAAGCCGGTGACCGGCACCATCTGGTTCTTCACCCTGGGGCTGCTGGGGATCGGCTGGCTGATCGATCTGTTCCTGATCCCGTCCATGGACCGCCAGGCCGACCTGCGCTTCCAGGCCGGCCCCACCAACTACTCCCTGGCCTGGCTGCTGCTCACCTTCCTGGGGGTGTTCGGTATCCATCGCTTCTACCTCGGCAAGTGGCTGACCGGGCTCCTCTACCTGCTGACGTTCGGACTCTTCGGCCTCGGGGTGCTCTACGACTTCTGGACCCTCAACGACCAGATCTCGCTGCGCCATGCCCGTCGCGGCATCTTCAACGGCTGATCCCATGTACTTCGATGCACAGTTCTGGCCTTTCCTGGTGGCCATCACCCTGCTGAGCATGAGCCCAGGGGTCGACACCCTGCTGGTGATCCGCAACACCGCCCGGGGTGGCTGGCGCGACGGCGTGGTGACCAGCCTGGCCATCTGCTGCGGGCTCTTCGTTCACGCGGCGGTCTCGGCCCTGGGGATCTCGCTGATCCTGCTGCAGTCGGCCTGGGCCTTCGGCCTGCTGAAGCTGGCCGGTGCCGCCTACCTGGTGTGGCTGGGCGTGAACAGCCTGCGCTCGGCCCGACGGGGACAGGGGCTTCCGGTGGGCGGCGTGCAGGGCGACCGGCAGGCCGTGCCGCTGTGGCGACCCCTGCGCGAAGGGCTGCTCTCCAACGTACTCAACCCCAAGACGGTGGTCTTTTACATGGCCTTCCTGCCCCAGTTCATCGCGCCCGGTGATCCGGCCCTGGCCAAGTCGCTGTGGCTGGCCGGGGTGCACTTCGTGGTCGCGAACCTCTGGCAGGTGGCCATCGTGGTGATGGTGGGCAGTGCCGGACGCTGGCTGGCGAGTCCGGCGTTCTCCCGCTGGCTCAATGGCGTCACCGGCGCGGTGCTGGTGGGCTTCGGCATCAAGCTGGCACTGACGCGCCAGCCGGGCTGAGGCGGTGTGCCGAAACGCAGGCGGCCTCGGTATCACCGGGGCCGCTTGCACAGGAGATGCTGTGGGCCTCAGTTGCTGGCCAGCAGCGAGCGATCGTAGCGCACCGTCTTCTCCGCCGGACTCAGCATCGAGACGCCCTCGCTCTCGCCGCCCCTGGAGAGGCTCTCGAAGATCACCCGGTAGGCGAGCACGGCCTGCACGTAGCTGCGGGTCTCGCGGAAGGGGATGCTCTCGACGAAGAGGTCGAACTCCTCCGGGGCATCGCGCAGCCAGCGGTCGACCCGCCCGGGGCCGGCATTGTAGGCGGCCGCCGCGGCCAGGCGGTTGCCGCTGTAGCGATCGATCAGCTCGCCCAGGTAGGTGCTGCCCAGGCGGATGTTCACCTGAGGGTCGAGGACACCGTAGGGGCCGGGGTCGCCGATCCCCAGGCGCCGGCCGAGCTGGGCTGCGGTGGCCGGCATCAGCTGCATCAGGCCGCGGGCACCGGCCGGCGAGAGGGCCACGGGATTGTAGGCGCTCTCGCGCCGGGCAATGCCCATCAGCAGGTAGGGATCGACGTCCGCGACGCCGCCCCAGTGCAGGAAGTCATCGCGATAGGCCTCGGGAAAGCGCCAGGCCAGGGCATCCCACATCTGGCCGACGATGGTGGTCTGCACCAGTTCGGCGAGCCAGCCCTGCTGCGCGGCGTAATCGGCCAGGGCCCGGGCCTGCTCGGGGGTGGCACGGGCCACGGCCCGGTACCATTCGCTGTTGGCAAGGCCGGGTTCGTCGATCCGCCGCAGTGCCTCGGTGCGCCGTACCGCCGGCCAGTCAGTGACGCTGCGGCGGGTGGCCTCATCGATGGTGTTGCGCTCCAGGTTCAGGGCGTAGGGGCGACCCAGCCGGTCGGCGGCGGCAAAGCCGAAGAAGTTTCGCTCATCGGCGGCCGCGGCATAGGCCCGTTCCGCAGTGGCGGGGTCGCCCTGCTGCTCCAGGGCGCGGCCCAGCCAGTACTGCCAGCGGGCCTCCCGGCGGGTCTCGTCGGGCATGCGATGCACCCAGTCGATGACGCCTGGCCAGTCCCGCTCGGCCAGGGCCGAGCGCACGCGAAGCTCCAGCAGCTCGGCATCGCCCAGGCGAGCCACGACCTCGTCGCGCCAGCCGCCGTGCTGGTCGATGTCGCGCACCATCGCGTAGAAGGCCAGGTCGCGCTCGATGGCGTCGCGGTGGCGGGCCTCCAGCGAGAGGTGCGGGGCGACCTTGCGCCAGGCCTCCAGGGCCGCCTCGGTGTCGGCGCGGGTGAAGCCGTGCATGGCCGCGGCGAACAGCGGCCCGCTCCCCCGGCAGCCCGGCCCCGCACAGGCCGGGACCTCGGTCACCGCCGCATAGTTCTTGCGAAGCCGGTCGAGGCTGGCCCGGGCGGACTGCCAGTCGGTATTCAGCTGCCGGCCCAGGTAGTTCATCAGGCCGGTCTCCCCGGCCTGCCAGGCGAGCATCATGCGCTCCCAGATATGGGCCTGGCCGATCTCGCCACGGGCACGCAGGGTGTCGAAGAGGGTATCGCAGGCATCCGGTTGGGAGCGGCCGACAAGCCAGAGGTCGCGCCCGCCCCGGGCGGCGTCCTGTGGCGCGCGATCGAGCAGGGCGGTGTAGTAGTAGCATTGGCGGGCGGTGCCCTCGGGCACGCCGTCGGCGACCGCCAGCAGGCTGGCCGGGCGCCCGGCATGGCCGTACTTGGCGATGGCCTGGCCGCGCATCCAGTCGCTGAGCGGGGAGTCCGCATGACGTTCGATGTAGGCCAGCACCCGGTCGGGATTCAGTTCAGGCAGGCGTTGGCGCAGCCGGTGGTAATCGACGTAACCGACCAGGAGGTGATCCTCGATGGCACCCCGGTCGACCTTCTCCCACTGGGCGTTGCGAGCAGCCTCCAGGGCCTCGCGCATGGCGCGGTCGTCGGCCTGGCCGGCCAGGGGCAGGCAGCACAGGGTAGCGGCGATCAGGGCCTTGCAGCGGCCGAATGACGGGGACATATCGTGACCTCATTGCGGTTCGCGGTCGTCGAGCTGCCATGGTGGCCGATGGCAGGGCGCTTGGGTAGTGTGGATGACATCCGACAGGCGGCGACTGTCCGTCGGGGTGGGGATATCCTATCGTGTAGCGGTATTCCCGTCAGTCGGCAAGGAGATCGAGATGGCGAGTTTCGGTGGCGGCTTCCTGGTGGCGCGGCTGCGGCGTCGCGCCCGCGTGCTGGGCCACGTCGGTCGTGCCCTGCGGCTGTTCCTGCCCATGACCCGCGATGTGCTGCTGCGACGCTACCGCCCGGTGCCCTGGGGTGCCTTCCTGTGGATGCTGGCGGCCTTGGCATACCTGGTCTCGCCGCTTGACCTTATTCCCGACATGCTCGTGCTGCTGGGGCTGGTGGACGACGTGGTGATCGTCGGCTGGCTGCTGACGCGGGTCGACAGGCGCCTGGCAGGCTATCGTGCCTGGCGGGAGCGCGGGTCGGGGAGCGCACCACCCTCCGGCGAAGGTCGAGGCGACGAGGCACCACCGTCTTGATACGATCGTTTGAAATCATCGTTCCCCTGCTGCCGCCTGCGAGGCCCGGATGATCCACGGCCAGACTTCGAGCGACGCCGACTGGCGTCGCGCCCTGACGCGCTTCGTCACGGTGATCCCCCATACCCGCGAACTGGGCCTCGAGGTGCTCGAGGTGACCCCCGAGATGACCACCATGCGCCTGCCCTGGTGCGATGACCTGCTCGGCGACACCGCCCGGGGGCTGATCCACGGCGGGGTGCTGACCATGCTGCTGGATACCGTCTGCGGCTCGGCGGTGCTGCCCGCCCTGCCGGCCCCGGAGGTGTGCCCGACCCTGGACCTGCGTGTCGACCACTTCCGGCCGGGGGTGGCTGGGCAGCCCATCCTCGCCGAGGCGCGCGTGGTCCGGGTCACCGAGTCGGTGGTCTTCACCGAGGGCACCCTGTGGCAGGAGACGGGGCGGCCGCTGGCGAGGGGCATCGGCAATTTCGTGCGGCTGGGGCCGCGCAACACGCCCGAGGGCTTCGCCGAGGCGCTCTTCGCGGAGGAGGACGACCATGCGTGAGGGCTTCGACGATGTCGAGTGGCTGGCCAGGACCCGTGCCGAGGGGGATCTCGAGGCTTGGCTGGCCTTGGTGCCCTATGCGCGGCGCATCGGGGTCTCGGCGCTCCCGGACCCGCAGGGCGATGGCCTGCTGTTTCGCCTCGACCCCCGCGAGGGCAATGTCGGCAACGTCCTGCTGCCGGCGCTGCATGGCGGGGTGGTGGCGGCCTTCATGGAGACCGCGGCGACCCTGGACCTGATGCTCGCCACCCGTGCGCCGCGCCTGCCGCGGATCGTCGACATCTCCATCGACTACCTGCGCACGGCGCGGATGGCGCCGACCCTGGCTCGCTGCAGCCTGCTGCGCGAGGGGCGGCGCATGGGCAACGTGCGGGTCTGCGCCTGGCAGGAGAGCGAGGCGGTGCCGGTGGCCACCGCGCGCCTGCACTTCGTGCTCGGAAATCCCGCCGAAGCAGGCGCTTGAAAAACCCCGCCCGGGCCCCATATCGACGACAGTTCCGAACCGGTGGCCTTGCCACCATCGTCATGTCGAAAGAGGGGTCCAAGCCACATGACCACAGCCACGCATGAGGAAACCCTCGGCTTCCAGACCGAGGTCAAGCAGCTGCTGCACCTGATGATCCACTCCCTGTACTCCAACCGGGAGATCTTCCTGCGCGAGCTGATCTCCAACGCCGCCGATGCCTGCGACAAGCTGCGCTATCAGGCGCTGGACAACGACGCGCTCTACGAGGGCGACAGCGAGCTGCGCATCGAGATAGACCACGACGCCGAGGCAGGCACCGTGACCGTGCGTGACAACGGTATCGGCATGAGCCGCGACGAGGTGATCGAGAACCTGGGCACCATCGCGCGCTCCGGCACCGCCGAGTTCCTCAAGCAGCTCTCCGGCGAGCAGCAGAAGGATGCCCGGCTGATCGGCCAGTTCGGCGTCGGCTTCTATTCCGGCTTCATCGTCGCCGATGACATTACCGTGCGCACTCGCAAGGCCGGCAGTGACAAGGCCGAGGGCGTCGAATGGCACTCGAAGGGTGAGGGCGAGTTCACCGTCGCCGATATCGAGCGTGAGGCCCACGGCACCGAGATCGTGCTGCACCTCAAGGAGGATGCCCGGGAGTTCGCCGACGACTTCCGTCTGAAGAGCCTGGTGCGCAAGTACTCCGACCATATCGAGGTGCCGGTGCGCATGCCGCAGGTCGAGAAGGCCCGCGACGAGGACGGCAACGAGATCGAGGGCAGCGAGACCACCACCTGGGAGACCGTCAACGAGGCCACCGCGCTGTGGGTGCGTCCCAAGAGCGAGATCTCCGACGACGAGTACAAGGCCTTCTACAAGCACGTGGCCCACGACTTCTCGGACCCGCTGACCTGGAGCCACAACAAGGTCGAGGGCAAGCTCGAATATACCAGCCTGCTCTACGTGCCGGGCCGCGCGCCCTTCGATCTCTACGAGCGCGACGGTGCCCGGGGCGTGAAGCTCTACGTGCAGCGCGTCTTCATCATGGACGACGCCGAGCAGTTCCTGCCGCTCTACCTGCGCTTCATCAAGGGCGTGCTGGACACCCGCGACCTGTCGCTCAATGTCTCCCGCGAACTGCTGCAGCAGGATCCCAAGGTCGAGAAGATCAAGTCGGCACTGACCAAGCGCGCGCTGGACATGCTCAAGAAGCTGGCCAAGGACGACGAGGCCTATCAGACTTTCTGGAACACCTTCGGCAGCGTGCTCAAGGAGGGCCCGGCGGAGGACTTCGCCAATCGCGAGAAGATCGCCGGCCTGCTGCGCTTCTCCACCACCCACACCGACAGCACCACCCAGAACCAGTCGCTGGCCGACTACGTCTCGCGCATGAAGGAAGGCCAGGAGAAGCTCTACTACATCGTCGCCGACGGTTTCAATGCGGCCAAGTCGAGCCCTCACCTGGAGATCTTCCGCAAGAAGGGCATCGAGGTGCTGCTGCTGCACGACCGCATCGACGAATGGCTGATGAGCCATCTCACCGAGTTCGAAGGCAGGACCTTCGTCGACGTGGCCAAGGGCGAGCTCGACCTCGGCGACGTCGAGGACGAGGAGGAGAAGAAGGCCCAGGAAGAGACCGCCAAGGCCAAGGAGGAGCTGGTCAAGCGCGTCAAGGAGGCACTGGGTGACGAGGTCCAGGAGGTCAAGGTGACCCATCGCCTGACCGACTCGCCGGCCTGCGTGGTGCTGCCCGAGCATGAGATGGGCTTCCAGATGCGCCGCATCATGGAGGCCGCCGGTCAGAAGATGCCCGAGGTCAAGCCAATCCTCGAGCTCAACCCCGAGCATGCGCTGGTGGCGCGTCTCGAGGGCATCGAGGGCGAGGGCTTCGAGGACCTGGCGCGGATCCTGCTTGACCAGGCGATCATCGCCGAGGGCGGTCATCTCGACGATCCCGCCGCCTACGTCAAGCGTCTCAACGCCCTGCTGAGCGCCTGACTCCTGCGCACCACCGCTTCCTCGCGGTAAGTGACTGCTACCCCGTCGGCCCCTTCAGCCGGCGGGGTTTTTCGTTTTCGAGGGCCTGATGGGGCCCGGGTTTTGGTGAGGAGCGCCCTAAGCGACCTTGATCCGATGCCCGCGTTGTGGTGCTCTATAGCGTTCTGGTTCTCGGCACCGGGCATCGGCACCGATTCAGTCATTGTGGGGCCGCCTAGGGCGGCCTGAAGCAAGGAGATGGAACGTGAAGATAGGCGCACCGAAGGAGAGTGCCCGGGGGGAAGCGCGTGTTGCGCTGACCCCCGAGAGCGCGAAGCAGATCCAGAAACTGGGACATGAATGCCTGATCGAGGCCGGGGCCGGGGTGGCCGCGGGCTTCAACGATGAGGCCTACCGCGAGGCCGGGGTCACCGTCGTCGACGGGGTCGAGGCGCTCTGGACCGAGGCCGAGGTGGTCATCAAGGTCCGCGAACCCTCCGAGGAGGAGGCCCGTCGTCTGCGCGAGGGGCAGACGCTGATCGCCTTCTTCTGGCCGGCCCAGAACGAGGCGCTGCTCGAGTTGTGCAAGGCCCAGGGGGCCACCGTGATTGCCATGGACATGGTGCCGCGCATCTCCCGGGCACAGAAGATGGATGCGCTCTCGTCGATGGCCAATATCGCCGGCTATCGCGCGGTGATCGAGGCGGGCAACAACTTCGGACGCTTCTTCACCGGCCAGGTGACCGCCGCGGGCAAGGTGCCGCCGGCCAAGGTGCTGGTGATCGGCGCCGGCGTGGCGGGCCTCTCCGCCATCGGCACCGCTACCAGCCTGGGGGCCGTGGTGCGCGCCTTCGATGTGCGCCCCGAGGTGGCCGAGCAGATTGAGTCGATGGGCGCCGAGTTCCTGTTCCTCGACTTCGATGAGAGCCAGGACGGTTCGGAGAGTGGCGGCTATGCCGCGCCCTCCAGCCCCGAGTTCCGCGAGAAGCAGCTGGAGTGCTTCCGCGAGCAGGCCCCGGATGTCGACATCGTGATTACCACGGCGCTGATCCCCGGCAAGCCGGCCCCCAAGCTGTGGCTGGAGGACATGGTCGAGGCCATGAAGCCCGGCTCGGTGATCGTCGACCTGGCGGCCGAGAAGGGCGGCAACTGCGACCTGACCCGGGCCGACGAGAAGGTGGTGACCGACAACGGCGTGACGGTCGTCGGCTATACCGACTTCCCCTCGCGCATGGCCACCCAGGCCTCGCTGCTCTACTCCACTAACATCCGCCACATGCTCACCGACCTCACGCCCGAGAAGGACGGCAAGGTCGTGCATGACATGGAAGACGACGTGATTCGCGGCGCCACGGTCACCCACCAGGGCGAGGTCACCTTCCCGCCGCCGCCGCCCAAGGTGAAGGCGATTGCCGCGGCCAAGCCCAAGCCCAAGGAGAAGGAGCCGACGCCGGAGGAGAAGAAGGCCGCCGAACACGCCGCCTTCAAGGCGCAGACCAAGCGCCAGGTGACGCTGCTCGCCGTGGGCGGCGCGCTGATGCTGCTGCTCGGCCAGGTGGCCCCGGCCTCCTTCATGCAGCACTTCATCGTCTTCGTGCTGGCCTGCTTCGTCGGCTTCCAGGTGATCTGGGGCGTCAGCCATTCGCTGCATACGCCGCTGATGGCGGTGACCAATGCGATCTCCGGCATCATCATCCTCGGGGCGGTCCTGCAGATCGGCTCCGGCAGCATCGTCGTCGGCGTGCTCGCGGCGATCTCGGTGCTGATCGCGTCCATCAATATCGTGGGTGGCTTCCTGGTGACACGCCGGATGCTGGCCATGTTCCAGAAATCCTGAGCGGCGGAGACACGACATGTTGGGTCAAGGATTCGTATCTGCCGCGGCGATCGCGGCAAGTGTATTGTTCATCCTCTCGCTGGGGGGGTTGAGTAACCAGGAGAAGGCCAAGCGGGCCGTCTGGTATGGCATCGTCGGCATGGCCGTGGCGGTGTTCTTCACCGCCTTCGGGCCGGGCATCGGTGGCTACTGGTGGATGATCCCGATGATGCTGATCGGGGCGGGTGTCGGCGTCTACGTGGCCGGCAAGGTCGACATGACCGAGATGCCCCAGCTGGTGGCGGCACTGCACAGCTTCGTCGGCCTGGCCGCAGTCTTCGTGGCCTGGAGCGCGGACCTGGAGCGGCGCCGGGTGATGGCGGCGCGGGCCATCGATGCCTCCATGGAGGAGTTCTCGGCCTTTGCCGCCCTGGTGGCCACCAAGGCGCCGGACGAGCTGATGTTCCTGCAGGTCGAGGTGGTGCTGGGTATCTTCATCGGCGCGGTGACCTTCACCGGCTCGGTGATCGCCTTCGGCAAGCTCGCCGGCAAGGTCGACGGCAAGCCGAGGCAGCTGCCCGGCGGACATATGCTCAACGCCGGGGCGGCGGCCCTGTCGCTGCTGATGGCCATCCTCTATCTCAACGGTGCCGGCTTCTGGACCCTGCTGGTGCTGGCGGCGCTGGCCTTCTTCATCGGTTACCACCTGATCATGGGCATCGGTGGTGCCGACATGCCGGTGGTGGTGTCGATGCTCAACAGCTACTCCGGCTGGGCCGCGGCGGCCATCGGCTTCACGCTCTCCAACGACCTGCTGATCGTCACCGGCGCCCTGGTGGGCTCCTCCGGTGCCATCCTCTCGTACATCATGTGCAAGGCGATGAACCGCAACTTCATCAACGTCATTCTGGGTGGCTTCGGTGGCGCTACTGCTGGCGAGGCCGCGGAGATGGAGGGGGAGCAAATCTCCATCGACGCCGGCGGCGTGGCCAGCGCCCTCAATGATGCCGACAGCGTGATCATCGTGCCGGGCTACGGCATGGCGGTGGCCCAGGCCCAGAACGCGGTCAGCGAGCTGACCCGCAAGCTGCGCGCCGCCGGCAAGAACGTGCGCTTCGGCATCCACCCGGTGGCCGGTCGCCTGCCGGGTCACATGAACGTGCTGCTCGCCGAGGCCAAGGTGCCCTACGACATCGTGCTGGAGATGGACGAGATCAACGACGACTTCCCCACCACCGACGTGGTGATCGTCATCGGCTCCAACGACATCGTCAACCCGGCCGCCGAGGATGACCCCAACAGCCCCATCGCCGGCATGCCGGTGCTCAAGGTCTGGGAGTCCAAGCAGGTCTTCGTCTGCAAGCGGGGCCAGGGGACCGGCTACTCCGGCATCGAGAACCCGCTGTTCTTCAAGGAGAACACGCGGATGTTCTACGGCGATGCCAGATCGAGCATCGACTCGCTGCTGCACCTGATCGACTGACCCGGGTGCTCCGGGCCGCATTGCCGGCCCGGGCCTTTCTCTACTCTGATACGCCCCTTCGCGGGGCGTTTTTTCGTTACACTCCCCACATCCATTCAACTTCCCGGGGCGACCATGTCAGACCAATCCATGCGCGTGGCGGTGCTCGGCGGCGGCAGCTTCGGCACCGCCCTGGCCAGCATCGCCGCCGACAACGGGGCCGAGGTGCGCCAGTGGCTGCGCGACCCCGACCTGGCGGCGCAGATCACCCGCGAGCACCGTAACGGCCGCTACCTGCCCGACTACGCTATCAATGCCGCGGTGGTGGCCTCCACCGAGATGGCCGAGGTCCTAGAGGGCGCCGAGCTGGTGCTGGTGGCCATCCCCTCCAAGGCCTTCCGCGAGGTGGTGCGCAAGGCACGGCCCTTTCTGCACCAGGCGCAGATTCTCGTCAGCACCACCAAGGGCATCCAGGAGGAGGGCTTCAAGCTGATGAGCCAGATCCTCGAGGAGGAGACCGGCTTTCCGCATATCGGCGTGATCTCGGGGCCGAACCTGGCCTCGGAGATCGCCGATAAGCAGCTCACCGCCACGGTGATCGCCAGCGACGACCCGGAGACCCGCACCCGCGTGCAGAGCGCTCTGGGCTGCGACTACTTCCGGGTCTATGCCAGCAACGACCGCTATGGCGTGGAACTGGGCGGGGCGCTGAAGAACATCTACGCGATCGCCGCCGGCATGGCGGCGGCGCTGGGCATGGGCGAGAACACCCGCAGCATGCTGATGACCCGCGCACTGGCCGAGATGAGCCGCTTCGCGGTGGACCAGGGGGCCAACCCCATGACCTTCCTGGGGCTCGCCGGGGTAGGGGATCTGATCGTCACCTGCTCCTCGGCGCTGTCGCGCAACTACCGGGTGGGCCAGGCCCTGGGCGAGGGCAAGACCCTGGAGGAGGCGGTCCAGGCCCTGGGCCAGGTCGCCGAGGGGGTCAACACCGTGCGCCTGGTGCGCGACAAGGCCCACGAGGATGGCGTCTACATGCCGCTGGCCGAGGGCCTCTACCAGGTGCTGTTCAAGGGTGTGCCGGCCCGGGACATGGCGCGACTGCTGATGCTCGGCGAGCAGAGTAGCGACGTGGAGTTCGTGCTGCCGCGCAAGGATGTGCAGCAGGATCGTCGCGACGGGGGCGAGCGCCATGGTTGAGCGGCTGCTGATCATGCGACACGGCGAGGCCGCGCCGGGCCGTCCCGATGCCGAGCGCGAGCTGACCCCACGCGGAGAGGAGGAGGCGCAGCGCATGGGCCGCTGGCTCGCCGCACGCGAGGACCTGGACCTCAGTCGCCTGCGCCTGCTGGCCAGCCCTTACGTGCGGGCCCGGCAGACGGCGGAGCGGATCGCCGAGCCCCTGGGGCTCGCGGTGGAGCCGCTGCCGATCATCACGCCCGACGACCCTCCCGAGAGCGTGTTGGAGTGGCTGCTCGGCGAGGTTGAGGACCGGCCACTGATGCTGGTCAGCCATATGCCGCTGGTGGGAATGCTCAGCGGCCTGCTGGTGGAGGGCCGCGCCGATCGTGGCCCCGGCTTTCCTACCGGCGCTGTGGCCGAACTCGACGCCGATGTTTTTGCAGCCGGTTGCGCCAGGCTGGCGCGTTTCACGGCGCCCACCGACCTGAACTAGATCAGGCCTGCGGCCCTGAGCCCGAAGGCCCCCAGGGTGATGGTCACGCTTGCCATCAGCGTGGTCATGGCGATGATGTTGGCGGTGAGCGCGGCATTGCCGCCCATCGCCTTGGCCATCACGAAGGCCGCGGCGGCGGTGGGACTGGCGAAGAACAGGAACAGCACCCCGAGTTCGCGGCCCTCGAAGCCGGCCCCCCAGGCGGCGCCGGTGGCCAGGGCCGGCAGGGTGACCATCTTCATCAGGCTGGCGCTGATCGCCAGCCGGCCCGAGTCGCGGATCTCGCCAAGCGACAGGGTGGCGCCGACGCAGATCAGCGCCAGCGGCAGGGTCAGCGAGGCGAAATAGTCACCAGAGGTCATCAACCAGCCAGGCAGGGGCAACCCGACGGCGGCCACTGGAACGGCGGCGACCACGGCGAGGATCAGCGGGTTGGTGGCGATATGCCCGAGGATGTTGCGCCAGTCGGTACGCCGGCCCTCCTGATAGCTGGCCAGGGCGATCACCGAGAAGGCGTTGTAGGTGAGGATCACCACCCCCAGCAGCAGGCCACCGGCGGAGAGCCCGTAGTCGCCGTACATGCCGGCGGCGAGCGCCAGGCCCACGATGCCGCAGTTGCCACGAAAGGCGCCCTGGACGTAGACGCCGCGCTCCTCACGGGGCACGCGCAGGATCGCCCAGCCCCAGCTGAACAGGAAGCTGCCCAGGGTCGCCAGGGCGAAGAAGCCGAGCAGCGCCGGGTTGAGGGTGGCCGCCAGGTCGGCACGGATGATGCTGAGAAAGATCAGCGTCGGCAGGGTGGCCTTGAAGACCAGCATCGAGGCGGTGGCGACGAAGGCCTGGTCGATCCAGCCGGCGCGCTTCAGGCCGAGGCCGATGAACACCATGGCGAAGACCGGCAGGGTGATCTCCAGGGTCTGCAGGAAGAGGGCGGAGAGCTCCATGGGGCCTGGCCTAGCGCGTCAGCCAGAAGCCGACGACGATGGCGGCCGCCACGGTCACCAGGAACACGCGGTTGCGGGTACGGGTATCACGGACGGGCTTGCGGGGGTCTGCCACGAGGGTCTCCTGTCGATTGGCCTGTCGTCGCCGGGCGACTTGGCGAAACATGGTAATCCCGTTAGCCTGCTATCGCCAGAAGGGTGCCGGCCGGGCGCCCGCCAGCAGGATAGAGTCCATGAGCAGATCCGACCACGCCTCGCGCATTCCCCTCGTCTTCGCCCACGCCAACGGCTTCCCGGGACAGAGCTACCGCAGCTTCCTGGCGCCGCTGGGAGAGCGATTCGACCTGCACCCGCTGGACCGACTGGGCCATCACCCCGACTTCCCCGTCGGCCACAACTGGCTGGCCCTGCGTGACGAGCTGCTCGAGCACCTGGCCCGCTTCCCGGGCCCGGTGGTCGGCGTGGGCCACTCCATGGGCGGCGTGTTGATGGCCATGGCCGCCGAGCACTCCCCTGAGCGGTTCCGCTGCGTGGTGTTGCTCGACCCGCCCCTGATGCTGGGCCTGGAGGCCTGGGCCATGAAGGCGGCCAAACGCCTGGGCCTGGCCGACCGGGTGACCCCTGCGGGCAGGAGCCTGGGCCGTCGTGACAGCTGGCCCGACCGCCAGGCCATGTTCCACTACCTGCGCCGGCGGGGGCTCTTCCGGCGCTTCACCGAGGCCGCCCTGCACGACTACGTGGACGGCGGTACCCGGGAGCTGGATGACGGGCGCGTGGTGCTGCTCTACGACCCCGACATCGAGGTGCAGATCTTCCGCCACCTGCCGGACCACCTCGGCGACCTCCCCAGGCGGGTCAGGGTGCCCCTGGGGGTGCTGGCCGGCGCCGAGTCCGACCTGCTCACCTCGCGTCGGCGCCGCCGTCTGGCGCGACGGGGCGTGAGCGTGGCCCAGGTCCCGGGCGGGCACATGTTCCCCATGGAGCACCCCGACCAGACCCGCTCGGCCCTGCTGGCCATGCTCGATGATCTGCTGGAGCGTCGACATGCGTGAGCCCCGTTCCCTGAGGCTGGCCGGGGGCCGCCTGGCGGCACTGGCCTGGGGCGATGAGCAGGCCCCCACCTGGCTGGCGCTGCACGGCTGGCTGGACAATGCCGCCAGCTTCTCGCGCCTGGCGCCCCGGCTGGTCGCCGCCCTCGGCATCCGGGTGGTGGCCATCGACTTTGCCGGCCACGGCCTGTCCCGCCACCGTCGTGGCGACTATGCGCTCTGGGACTACTGCCACGACCTCCTCGATGCCTGCGACCAGCTGGGCCTAGCGCGGGTGCCCCTGCTGGCCCACTCCATGGGGGCCGGGGTGGCCTGCCTGGCGGCCGCCGCCCTGCCGGAGCGGGTCGAGTCGCTGGTGCTGATCGACGGCCTGGGGGCCCTGACCACCGAAGCCGGAGAGGCGCCTGCCCAGCTGCGCAAGGGCCTGCTCGCCGATCGACGCCCCCTCTCGCCGCCGCCGCGCTATCCTGATAAGGAGACCGCCGTGGCGGCACGGGTGGCCGGCGGGGCGACGCCCATCGATGCCGAGACGGCACGCCCGCTGGTCCTACGCAACCTCGAGGCATTGCCCGACGGCCATGTGCAGCTGCGCACCGATGCCGGACTGCTGCGTCCCTCCCTGGTACGGTTCTCTCCCCAGCAGGTGGGCGCCATGCTCACGGCGATCCGCAGCCCGGTGCTGCTGGTGGAGGGGGAGGCCGGCATCCTGGGCGAGCGGTCGCGGGCACGCCAGGCTCGGGCGGCGGTGGCGAGGCTGACTCGTCGCGTGCTGCCCGGCGGCCATCACCTGCACCTGGAGCCATCGGCCACCGTGGCGGTGGCGCAGGCCATCGTGAGATGGCATGAGGGCTACGTGGAAGCCGAGAGGGGGGACGCGTCATGAGCCAGCGAAGAGCGGTCAAGAGCACAAGGGGCAGGAACGTGGCGCTGGTGCTCGGCAGTGGGGGTGCCCGGGGCTATGCCCATATCGGCGTCATCGAGGAACTCGAGGCGCGGGGCTACCGGGTGGTGGCGATCTCCGGCTGCTCAATGGGCGCCCTGGTGGGCGGCGTCTATGCGGCGGGGGAACTGGCCGCCTACCGCGACTGGGTCTGTCGGCTGGACTACTTCGATGTGCTCAGGCTGGTCGATGTCACCTGGAGCCCCATGGGGGCCATGAAGGCCAGCAAGGTGATGGACAAGCTCGAGAGCCTGATCGGTGATACCCGCATCGAGGACCTGGCGATTGCCGTGACCACTGTGGCCACCGACCTGACGCGCCAGCGCGAGGTGTGGTTCCAGAGTGGCTCGCTGCTCGAGGCGATCCGCGCCTCCATCGCCGTGCCCGGGGTGATCACGCCGGTGCATCGCGGTGACCAGGTGCTGGTGGACGGCGGGCTGCTCAACCCCCTGCCGATCATCCCCACGGTCTCCGCCCAGGCGGATTTCGTGCTGGCGGTCAACGTCACCGCTCACAGCCCGCGTCCGGTGACCCTGGAGGAGCTGTTGCCTCCCGAGGAGGTGGCCGAGGAGCAGGCGCGGGAGAAAACCCGGGGTGCCGGTGGCGTCGACTTCGCCAGCTGGATCGACGGGGTTCGCGGGGCCACCCGGCGGCTGTTGGATGGCTTTGGTAACGGCAGCACCACCGACGCCGACAGTGACGACAAGAGTGAGGTGGAAGAGGCCCTGGAGGGTGGTCGCCGCGAATGGGGGCGGATGGACATGGTGCTGGCCTCCTTCGACATCACCCAGGCGGCCCTGGCCAAGTACAAGGTGGCGGGTTACCCGCCGGATGTGCTCATCGAGGTGCCCAAGACGGTCTGTGGCGCCTACGAGTTCCACCGCGCCGAGGCGTTGATAAGCCTGGGCAGGCACTTGGCCGCGGAGGCGCTGGACCGCTTCGAGGGGCGGGTCCATCCCGGCTGGGGAAGCCCATCCATCGTCGTCGAGCCGCCGGCCAAGGCAGGCCAGGATGGCGAGGAAGTGTCCTGAGGGGGCATCAGGCCTAGTGGCCGCGCCGCCTGAGCAGCACATAGACCGCCCCGGTGCCGCCGTCGATCATGGTGGCCGAACAGAAGGCCAGCACGCTGGGCCACTCCCGCAGCCAGGCGTTCACGTGGCTCTTGATCACCGGGTAGTCGCTGGTGGTGCCCCAGGCCTTGCCGTGCACGACCAGCACGCAGCGCCGACGGCGGGTTGCGGCATCGCGCAGGAAGGCCTCCAGCTCCGCCCGGGCCTCCTCGAGGGTAAAGCCATGCAGGTCGAGCCCGGCCTCCCAGCCGATGCGTCCGCGCTTGAGCTGCTTGCGGGTGCGCCAGGGCAGGTCGGGCAGCGCGAAGTCGAGGAATTCGGAGGGCCGCACCGGCTCCACGCGGCCGTCCGAGGTGCGACCGGCCGCGGCGAGATCGTCAGCGGCCGAGGTCGCGGCGGCCCGTCGTTCGGCCGCGGCGGGGTCTCCCCGGCGCCGGCGTCCGGGGTCGGCCCGATTGCTGGCGATCGGGCGCACGCCGGCCTCTTTCAGGGCCTGGCGAAAGGCGCTGACCTCGTCCTCGTCCGGGAGATGGCGGTCTCGACTCATGGGGTATTCGGCTTGTGACGCAAAGCGCCAGTATACCGCCCCTGCCGTGGCTGTGAACCGCGGGCCCGGTTACAATCGGCTCTTGTCCCGACCCGAACCCTCCGACTCCAGGATGCCCCGTGGCTGAATCTCTCCCTGATGCGTCTTCCTCCACCCTCGTGCTGAGCGATGAGGCCCTCGCCGATGGCCTGGTCACCCTGCGTGACTGCCTGCGCTGGGCCGCCAGCGAGTTCCACCTGGCGGGCCTCTTCTACGGCCACGGCACCGATTCCGCCTGGGACGAGGCCGTGGCGCTGACACTGGGCGCCCTGCACCTGCCCTGGAACGTCGACCCGGCGGTGCTCGAGGCGCGGCTGCTGCCCATGGAACGCGCCCGCATCGTCTCGCTGGTGCGTGCCCGCATCGAGACCCGGCGTCCGCTGCCCTACCTGCTGGGCGAGGCCTTCTTCGCGGGTGCCCCCTTCAGCGTTGACGAGCGGGTGCTGATTCCCCGCTCGCCCATCGCCGAGCTGATCGAGCATGGTTTCGCCGCCTGGTTCCCCGTCGAGCCGCCGCAACGGGTGCTCGACCTCTGCACCGGCTCGGGCTGCATCGGCATCGCCACGGCGCTGCACCTGCCCGGCTGTGAGGTCGACCTGGCCGACATCAGCCCCGAGGCCCTGGCCGTGGCCCGCATCAACATCACCCGCCACCAGGTGGGCGAGCGGGTGCGTGTCGTGGAGTCCGACCTCTTCGCGGGGCTCGCCGGGCAGCGCTATGACCTGATCGTCTGCAACCCGCCCTACGTGGACACCCGCGACCTGACCACCATGCCCGCCGAGTTCCGTCACGAGCCGGCACTGGCGCTGGGCGCCGGGGCCGACGGCCTGGATATCGTGCGGCGCATCCTGCGCGAGGCCCGGCAGTACCTCAGCGAGGCGGGCGTATTGATCGTCGAGGTCGGCAACTCCGACCACCACCTGGAGACCGCCTTCCCCGAGGTGCCCTTCCTGTGGCTCGAATTCGAGCGCGGTGGCCATGGGGTGTTCGCCCTGACCGCCGCTGAACTCGACGCCCATGCGGCGTCCTTCGCCTGATTCCCATCTCCCGACCCAGGAGGAGCGCCCATGTCCGGCAACACCTTCGGCAAGCTTTTCACCGTCACCACCTTCGGCGAGAGCCATGGCCCCGCGCTGGGGGCCATCGTCGATGGCTGCCCGCCGGGACTGCCGCTCAGCGAGGAAGACCTGCAGCGCGACCTGGACCGCCGCCGCCCCGGCAGTTCTCGCCACACCACCCAGCGGCGCGAACCTGATCGGGTGCGGATCCTCTCCGGGGTCTTCGAGGGCATGACCACCGGCACGACCATCGGCCTGATGATCGAGAACACCGACCAGCGCTCCAAGGACTACTCGAAGATCAAGGACCAGTTCCGCCCGGCCCATGCCGACTACAGCTACCACCACAAGTACGGTATCCGCGACTACCGCGGCGGCGGGCGCTCCAGTGCCCGGGAGACCGCCATGCGGGTGGCGGCAGGGGCCATCGCCAAGAAGTACCTGGCCGCCCAGGGGATCACCATCCGCGGCTACATGAGCCAGCTCGGCCCGATCGCCATCGACTTCAAGCAGTGGGAGGCGGTGGACGAGAACCCCTTCTTCTGCCCCGACCCGGATCGCGTGGCGGAGCTCGAGGCCTACATGGACCAGTTGCGCCGCGACCAGGACTCGGTGGGGGCGAGGATCAGCGTGGTCGCCGAAGGGGTGCCGCCGGGGCTCGGCGAACCGGTGTTCGACCGCCTGGACGCCGAGCTGGCCCACGGCCTGATGAGCATCAATGCGGTGAAGGGCGTGGAGATCGGCGACGGCTTCGCCGCCGTGGCAAGCCGTGGCAGCGAGCATCGCGACGAGATGACGCCCGAGGGCTTTCTCTCCAACCATGCCGGCGGGGTGCTCGGCGGCATCTCCAGCGGCCAGGCGATCATCGCCCATCTGGCACTCAAGCCCACCTCCAGCATCACCACGCCGGGCCGCAGCATCGACGTCCATGGCCATCCGGTCGAGGTGGTCACCAGGGGGCGCCACGACCCCTGCGTGGGCATCCGGGCCACGCCCATCGCCGAGGCGATGATGGCGCTGACCCTGATGGACCACCTGTTGCGTCATCGCGGCCAGAATGCCGAGGTCCAGGTATCGACCCCGCGACTGCGCTGAGCCGTGTCATCCGGCATGGCTGCTACACTGGATGTGACCATCCACAAGAGTGACGCCATGAAGATCAACGTCGAGTTCGACCTGACCCCCGAGGAGTTTCGCCAGGCGCTGGGCCTGCCCGACGTGGAGGCCTTCCAGAAGGACCTGTTGAACCGTATCTACAAGCAGATGGAGTCGGGAACCGAAGGGTACGACCCGATGAGTCTGATGCAGCCCTTCCTGCAGCAGCCCGGCTTGTCCCAGAACCTCTCCCAGGGCCTCTCCCAGGGGCTGTCCAGCTTCGGCAACTACCAGCAGATGATGCTCGACATGCTGACCAAGGCCGCCAGTTCCGCGGGAAGCGGCAGCGGGGCAGCGAGCGGAGACCAGAAGACGGACGCCGGGGATTCCGGGAGTTCGGGAAAGAGTGCCGGCGGCTCTACCGGGAAGTCCAGTGCCGGCAGCGCCTCCCGCAAGTCCACGGCCAGTGCCCGCTCCCGCAGCAAGCGCGAGAGTTGACGGCAGGCATGCGCGGGGCGCGTTTGACCTTCGCGGGGGCGCCGTTAATACGGTTGCAACAGAGTAGCTGTCAGACTAGGCTTTGTGCAGTGCAGCAAATCGTTCGTTACCGATCCTCGAGGAGGAATTCGACATGCAAGACCAAGACAAGATGATCAACGCATTCAACGAGCAGACCCGTCAGTTCTTTGAACCGATGCGCAAGCTCAACTCGCTGATGCTGAACAACATGGAGAAGATGACCCAGTATCAGATGGAGTCCATGAAGCGCTACAGCCAGATGGGCACCGAGCGCATGCGGGACGCCAGCGAGGTCAGCGATGCCGAGAGCATGCGCGACTTCGGCACTCGCCAGGCCGAGATGATGAACGAGCTCTCCAAGCAGATGCTCGAGGATGCCAAGGCGATGAGCGAGATGAGTCTGGAGTTCAAGGCCGAGCTCGAGAAGCTCTATGCCGAATCGGGCAAGCAGCTCGCCGAACAGGCCGAGAAGGCCGGCCAGGCTGCCAAGGGCGAGGCCCCGAAATCGGATGAGCCCGCCAAGGCGACCAGCCAGTCCACGTCGCGCAAGCGCTGATATCACGGTAAGCTAGTTGCGTCCTGTCCGGTGCCCGGGTCACGGGGGCCGGACAGTGCCGTTGTTGGCTAAGCCTTGCCTTGCGCAAGGTGGTGCGGCAATAGACGTATATGGCCTAAGGCCGGTGCCAGTGTCCGGCCGTCAGCAACACCGGCCTTCATGAATAACAGGAGGGGTCAATGCAGTCAGGGGTGCAAGCACCGACACAGGTCGAGCTCGAGGCGTGGAACGCCCAGCTCGCCGCGATCGGCGAGGAATACAAGGCCTTGATGCAGGATCTGCTGGCGCGCATGGTGCCCAGCGATGCCGCGGAATCGGTCCATGAAGACATGCGCCAGAGCTTCCAGGCCGGTGCCCAGTCGCTGATGCAGAACCCGCCCCTGCTGTGGCAGACCCAGTCTCGGCTGCTCCAGGACCAGTTCCAGCTGTGGCAGCAGTCGCTGCGTAGCCTCGCCGGCGAGGAGGTCGAGCCGCTGATCACCCCGGACAAGGGCGACCGCCGATTTCGGGACGATGCCTGGCGCGATGATCCCTATTACCTGGCGATCATGCAGCAGTACCTGCTGTTCTCGCGCATGGTGGAAGAGCTGATCGAGCGCCTGGATGGCCTCTCGGAGGACCAGAAGCGCAACCTCGGTTTCTATGCGCGCCAGCTGGTCAATGCCATGGCGCCAACCAATTTCGTCACCACCAACCCCGAGGTGATGCGCAAGACCATGGAGACGCGCGGGCAGAACCTGGTCGAGGGGCTGGCGCGCCTGCGCGAGGACCTGGCCAACTCTGCCGAGGGCCTCAATGTCACCATGACCGACCGCAACGCCTTCGCGATCGGCGAGAACATCGCCGTCACCCCGGGGGCGGTGGTCTACGAGAACGAGCTGATCCAGCTGATCCAGTACACGCCGACCTCCGAGCAGGTCTACAAGACCCCGCTGCTGGTGGTGCCGCCCTGGATCAACAAGTACTACATCCTCGACCTTCGCCAGGACAACTCCCTGGTGCGCTGGCTGGTGGAGCAGGGCCACACCGTCTTCCTGATCTCCTGGCGCAACCCCGGCCCCGACCAGCGTGACCTGACCTGGGCCGATTACATGCAGATGGGGCCCATCGCCGCCATGGGGGCCATCGAGCAGGCCACCGGCGAGAAGTCGGTCAACCTGGTGAGTTACTGCATCGGCGGGACCCTGGCCGCCTCGACCGTCGCCTACCTGACCAGCACCCGGCGTGGCCGCAAGGTCAAGTCGGTGACCTACATGGCCACCCTGCAGGACTTCCGCGACCCGGGCGAGATCGGTGTCTTCCTCTCCGAGCCGGTGCTTGAGGGCATCGAGGCCAAGCTGGAGCGCGACGGCTACCTCGACGGCCGGGTCATGGCCTACTCCTTCAACCTGTTGCGCGAGAACGACCTCTTCTGGTCCTTCTATATCAACAACTACCTGAAGGGCGATGCGCCGGCCCCCTTCGACCTGCTCTACTGGAATACCGACGGCACCAACCTGCCGGCCGGTACCCACGCCTGGTACTTGCGCCACATGTACATGGAGAACCGCCTGGTCCAGCCGGGTGGCCTCGAGCTCGACGGGGTCAAGATCGACCTGCGCAAGATCTCCACGCCGAGCTACTTCATCTCCACCCGGGAGGACCATATCGCCAAGTGGAACAGCACCTACTACGGCGCCCTCTTGCCCAAGGGGCCGGTCAAGTTCGTGCTGGGCGGCTCCGGCCATATCGCCGGGATCGTCAATCCGCCGAGCAAGAACAAGTACGGCTACTGGACCAACGACGCGCTGCCGGAGACCGCCGAGGAGTGGCTCGAGGGCGCGGAGCAGCATGAAGGCTCCTGGTGGCCCCACTGGCAGGCGTGGATCACCGAGAACGGCTATGTGGACACCGAGAAACTGGTGCCGGCACGTCAGCCCGGTGATGGCGAGCTCGATATCCTCGAGCCGGCCCCGGGGCGCTATGTGCGCATGACCATTCCCGAGGTGCTGGGCGAGAAGTAAGCGCCGAGCTATAAGCGCCGAGCTACAAGCAAACCCCGAGGCCATGACCTCGGGGTTTGCTTTTTTCGGGAGCAGCACATACTGATGGCCGCTTGGCCGCTTGGCCGCTTGGCCGCTTGGCCGCTTGGCCGCTTGGCCGCTTGGCCGCTTGGCCGCTTGGCCGCTTGGCCACTTTTAGCTCAGCTCGCGCCGCAGCTGGAGTCCCGGCAGCACCAGCAGGGCGGCCAGCAGCCAGGCCGGCCAGCTGCCGGTGCGGGTGAAGGGGGTGAGGCCCTCCATGGGCGTGACCTCACCAGTGAGCACCGTGGTCTCGAACTGCGGTGCCCGGGAGGTGATTCGGCCCTGGGGGTCGATGAGGGCGGTGACGCCGTTGCTGGTGGCGCGTACCACCGCGCGGCCGTTCTCCAGGGCCCGCAGGCGGGCCATCTGCAGGTGCTGCAGCGGGCCGATGGAGGCGCCGAACCAGGTGTCGTTGGAGACCGTGAGCAGGATCCCGGCATCGCGGGCTCGCGAGGCCACCAGGTCGGCATAGATGATCTCGTAGCAGATGGCATTGCCGATGGTCAGCTCGCCGACGCGGATCGGCGCCTGGTCGGCCGGTCCCGGAGCCATGGTCGGCGCCGGCAGGTCGAAGAACGCGATGGCCCCGCGCAGCAGGCTCTCCAGTGGAAGGTACTCGCCGAAGGGCACCAGGTGGGCCTTGCGGTACTCGCCCTCCACGTCGCCCCGGCCGACGACGCTGTTGTAGTAGCGGCCGTCATCATCACGCTGCAGGATACCGGTCAGCAGGTCGGTGCCCGTCGGCAGGCCGGTCCGGGCGCGGTCGAGCATCGGCTCGGCCTGGTCCTCGAACATGGGCAGGGCGGCCTCGGGCCAGATCACCAGGTCGACGTCTGCCTCCAGTCCGCGGGTCATCGAGAGGTAGGTGTCGACGGCCCGCCGCTGCCCCTCGGGGGTCCACTTGATCAGCTGGGGGAGGTTGCCCTGCAGCAGGGCGACGCGCACCGGATCGCCGGCGGGGGAGGTCCACTGGGCGGGCAGGGCTAGTGGCGCCAGCCACAGCACGGCGAGCGGCGCGGCGGCCCACCAGCGGCGGCGCAGGAATTCGACGCCGAGGCTTCCGGTGAGGGCGGTGATCAACGACAGCAGGTAGACGCCGCCCACCGGGGCCCAGGGGGCCAGAGGAGAATCGACCTGGGCGCTGCCCAGCAGCAGCCAGGGGAAGCCAGTGAACAGCCAGGTGCGTAGCCACTCGCCCAGCACCCAGGCGCCCGCAAAGCTCAACGCCGCGAGGCGCGGCCCGCACAGCCGCCGGTAGAGCCAGAGCGTGACGGCAAAGAACAGCGACAGGCCGGCGACGAACAGCGCCGTGAGGATGAGCGCCAGGGGTACGCCGGTGTAACCGTAGTCATGGATAGAGACGTAGACCCATGAGGCCCCGGAGCCGAACAGCCCCAGGCCGTAGCACAAGCCGCGAAGCGCCGCCTGCGCGGGTGTCAGCGCAGGCAGGCCCAGGTAGACGAGGCCGGCGGCGACCGGGCCCAGCCACCAGAGCGAGAAGGGGGCGGCACTGAGGGTGGTGAGGCCGCCGGCGATCAGGGCCGCCAGGCAGCCCAGCGCCGGGGTCAGTCGGGCGTCAGCCATGGTTCCATCCGTGGTCATGGGGCGCGTCACTCTTCGGCGCTCTCCTCGCAGGGCTCGGCCTCGAGCAGGCGGATTCGGCGGTTGTCGGCGTTGAGTACCGTGAAGCGCCAGCCACCGATCTCGGTATGCTCGCCGCGTCCCGGCAGGTGGCCGAAACGCTGCATCACCAGGCCACCGAGGGTATCGAATTCGTCGTCGGAGAAGCGGGTGCCGAAGCGGTCGTTGAAGTCCTCGATGGTGGTCAGGGCGCGAATCGCATAGCGCTCGTCCCCCAGCTCGCGGATATCGATCTCCTCGTCGATGTCGTGTTCGTCCTCGATCTCGCCGACGATCTCCTCGAGGATATCCTCGATGGTGACGATGCCCGCCGTACCGCCATACTCGTCCACCACCACGGCCATATGGTTGTGGGTGTCCTGGAACTCCTTGAGCAGGCTGTTGAGGCGCTTGGATTCGGGGACGAACATCGCCGGTCGCAGTATCTCGTCGAGCTGGAAGGGCAGGCCGTTCCCCTGGCCGCTACGCAGCAGCGGGAGCAGGTCCTTGGCCAGCAGGATGCCCTTGACCTCGTCGAGGTTCTCGCCGATCACCGGATAGCGGGAGTGGCCGGTCTCGAGTATCACCGGCAGGTACTCCTCGAGGGGCTGGTCGAGGGCGATGGCGGTGATCTGGGAGCGCGGGATGAGGACCTCGCGCACCTGCTGGTCGCTGATGTTCAGGGCGCCCTCGATGATCATCATGGCGTCCTGGTCGAGCTTGAGGCGGGAACCTGCCTGGCGCAGGAACTCCAGAAGTTCGCCGCGGGAGCTGGGTTCATCGCTATCACTGGACAGGGCGCTGAACAGCTTGTCGAGCCAGGACTTGCTGCCCTGGCTGATCGATCGGTCTTCGCTCATGCGTCGGCTCTCTCGTCCTCGGTATCGGAATCGCGATTCGACGGCGCATAGGGATCGGCGACCCCCAGCGACGAAAGTATCTCACGCTCGAGGGCCTCCATGGCCTCGGCCTCGGTGTCCTCCTGGTGGTCATGGCCCAGCAGGTGCAGGGTGCCATGGACCACCATGTGAGCGTAGTGAGCACGCAGCGACTTGTCCTGCTCCGCGGCCTCGCGGGCCACCACCGGGTGGCAGACCACCAGGTCACCGAGCAGCGGCAGCTCGACCCCGGGCGGGCTCTCGAAGGGGAAGGAGAGCACGTTGGTGGGTCGGTCCCTGCCGCGGTAGTCGCGGTTGAGGGCCTGGCTCTCGGCATCGTCGACGAAGCGGATGGTGAGCTCGTGGCGTGGCTCATCGGCATGGCGCGCCAGCACCGCGGCCACCCAGGCCTCGAGCCGGGCCTTTGACGGCAGGCCGTCGGCCTCGACGGCGACCTGACGGTCGACGAGAAGGGGGCTCATGGGTCGACAGGTCCAGGGTCGTCGTGGCGCTGCTTGTCCTGCCGGACGCGCTCCAGGCGTTCCTGGCGCAGGGTCTCGCGCTCCTCGCGCTGGGCGCGCTCGGAGGCCTCCTGCTCGGCTTCGAAGTGGTCATAGGCCTCGATAATGCGCTGCACCAGCGGGTGGCGGACCACGTCCTTGGCGGCGAAGTGGGTCACGCCGATGCCGGGGGTGCCCTTCAGCACCTCGAGCACCTGGATCAGCCCCGAGGTCTGGCCGCGGGGCAGGTCGACCTGGGTGACGTCGCCGGTGATCACCGCGGTGGAGCCGAAGCCGATGCGGGTCAGGAACATCTTCATCTGTTCGCGGGTGGTGTTCTGGCTCTCGTCGAGGATGATGAAGGCGTTGTTGAGGGTGCGGCCGCGCATGTAGGCCAGCGGGGCGATCTCGATCACCTGGCGCTCGATCAGCTTGGCCACCTGCTCGAAGCCGATCATCTCGTAGAGGGCGTCGTAGAGCGGGCGCAGGTAGGGGTCGATCTTCTGGGCCAGGTCGCCGGGCAAAAAGCCCAGCTTCTCGCCGGCCTCCACGGCCGGGCGCACCAGCAGGATGCGGCGCACTTCCTGCTGGTTGAGCGCCTCTACCGCCGCCGCCACGGCCAGGTAGGTCTTGCCGGTACCCGCCGGGCCGATGCCGAAGTTGATGTCGTGGGCGCGGATGCTCTGCACATAGCCCTGCTGGTTGAGGCCGCGGGGCTTGATCAGCGTGCGCGGGGTGCGCAGCAGCACCTCGTCGTCCGGCTCGATGCCTTCCTCCTCGTCCAGCGCCTCCAGGCCCGATTCCTGCAGGAAGAGGTGAACGGTGTCCGGCTCCAGGTCGCTGGCCTCGGTCTCGCGGTAGAGGTGTTCGAGCACGTTGGCGGCCGCCTTGACGCGAGGGGTCGGCCCGGCGAGCTGGAAGATGTTGCCGCGGTTGCGTAGCGTGATGCCGAGCCGCGATTCGACCAGCTTGAGGTGCTCGTCACGCTGGCCGCAGAGATTGGCCAGGCGACGCGGGTCGTTGGGCTCGAGGTTCAGGGTGACGATGCGGTTGGCCGGA
Source organism: Halomonas gemina (assembly GCF_023554995.1). Taxonomy (GTDB): domain Bacteria; phylum Pseudomonadota; class Gammaproteobacteria; order Pseudomonadales; family Halomonadaceae; genus Halomonas; species Halomonas gemina. Next base: position 33,382 of record NZ_JAMJPK010000003.1, on the reverse strand, counting down.
GAAGATGGCTGGCTCAAGAGAGGGGGATCCGTGCAGGGTGAGTGTGGGGTCAGCTTACTGCCCCGGCGCTGGCCGGGGCAATCATGGCCCTCAGAAGCGTGCAGGGGAGGCCAGCTCGCCACGCAGCGAGTTGGGCAGCGCCTCGCTGATCTCCACGTCGACGAAGTAGCCGATCAGCTCGAAGGGGTTGGCGGCACGGAAGTTGACCACGCGGTTGTTCTCGGTACGCCCGGAGAGCTGGCCCGGGTCCTTCGGCGAGAAGCCGGTGACCAGGATGCGCTGGGTGGTGCCTACCATGCGCCGGCTGATCTGCATCGCCTGCTGGTTGATGCGCTCCTGGAGGATGGCCAGGCGCTGCTTCTTGACGCCTTCCGGCGTGTCATCCTCGAGGCTGGCCGCCGGGGTCCCCGGGCGTGCCGAGTAGACGAAGCTGAAGGAGTGGTCGAAGCCGATGCGGTGGATCAGGTCCATGGTGGCCTCGAAGTCCGCCTCGGTCTCGCCGGGAAAGCCGATGATGAAGTCCGAGGAGAAGCTGATGTCCGGGCGCAGCGCGCGGATGCGCTCCATCTTCTCGACGTACTCCTCGACGGTGTGGCCGCGCTTCATGGCCGCGAGCACCCGATCCGAGCCGGCTTGCACCGGAAGGTGCAGGTGGCTGACCAGCTCGGGGATCTCCCCGTAGGCCTCGATCAGGCTGTCGGAGAACTCCACCGGGTGGGAGGTGGTGAAGCGGATCCGGTCGATGCCCTCCACCGCTGCCACGCAGCTGATCAGCTCGGCCAGGTCGATCTCGTCGCCCAGCTGGTTCTCGCCGCGGTAGGCGTTGACGTTCTGGCCCAGCAGGTTGATCTCGCGCACGCCCTGGTCGGCCAGGTGGATCACTTCCTCCATCACCGCCTCGAAGGGGCGCGAGACCTCCTCGCCGCGGGTATAGGGCACCACGCAGAAGGTGCAGTACTTGGAGCAGCCTTCCATCACCGAGACGAAGGCGGTGGCGCCGTCGGAGCTCGGCTTGGGCAGGTGGTCGAACTTCTCGATCTCGGGAAAGGTGACGTCGACCACCGAGATCTGGTCGTTGCGTCGCGAGTCGAGCATGGAGGGCACCCGGTGCAGGGTCTGGGGACCGAACACCATGTCGACATGGGGCGCGCGCTTGCGCAGCGCCTCGCCCTCCTGGCTGGCCACGCAGCCCCCCACGCCGATCACCAGGTCGGGGTTGGCCTCCTTGAGCTTCTTCCAGCGCCCCAGCTGGTGGAACACCTTCTCCTGGGCCTTCTCGCGGATGGAGCAGGTGTTGAGCAGGATGACGTCGGCATCGCGCTCGTCGTCGGTGAGCTCGAGCTGGTGGGATTCGCCGAGCAGATCCGCCATGCGCGCGGAGTCGTACTCGTTCATCTGGCAGCCGTGCGTCTTGATGAAGAGTTTCTTCGCCATAAGGATAGGTCGCGGCATCTGGCGCGACGGTGCACCGGTGGTTGGACGTTGGCAGGCGGCCGAATGGCCACCCGGGACAAGACCCCTCATTATACGCGGCGGCCGCCATCGGGGCCAGCAGCCGGCCGGCGCGACTGTGGTACCCTGTGCGCCTTCGAGGGACGGGCGCGGATGCGTGCCCTGGTCAGAAAGTGACCGGCAGCGGCAAGGGGCGGTCGGCATGCCGGCTGCCGGTGGCTTTCCAGCGGTTTTCCCGATGGTTGTCCACAGCCGCTGTGGGTAACCCGACACCATGAACATCAGCATCGCCGCCGTGGTCGGCAGGGGGCTCGCGTGTTGCCCCCTTGCGACACCGCCGCGATGCGCGAGCCTTGGACAGCCAGGACAACGGCATGACGATACACAGACTCAAGATTCTGACACTGGGCGTTGCGCTCGCGACGCTCCCCCCCATGGTGCATGCCCAGGAGGCGGACGACGGCACTGCCTGGGTGTCGGACGAACTCACCACCTATGTGCGCAGCGGCCCGACCGACGGCTACCGCATCATCGGCACCCTGAGCGCCGGCGAGCCGGTGACGGTACTGGAGACCAGCGGCGACTACAGCCGGGTGGAGGACGCCGACGGCGACGACGTCTGGGTTCTCAGCCGCGAGCTCCAGGAGGAACCCAGCGCCCAGCAGCGACTGCCGGCGCTGGAAGACCGGGTGGCGGAGTTGACCGAGGAGCTTTCCGGTATCAACGACACCTGGGAGAGCCGTACCGCGTCGATGACCGAGACCCTCGAGGTCCGCGAGCGGCGCATCGCCGAACTCGAGGCACGCAACGCGGCGCTCGAGGGGGAGACCGAGCAGTCGCGCGCCACCATCCGCGAGCTCCAGGCCCGCCTGGACACGCAGGAAGAAGACCTGCTGATACGCTACTTCATGTACGGTGGCGGAGTCGCCGGGGGGGGGCTGCTGGTCGGGCTGATCGTGCCCCACCTGCCGCGTCGTCGCCGCAAGCGCGATCGCTGGTTCTGATGCCAGCTCGGCAGGGGGAGTGATGACCAACGACTGGCTGGAGCGCTGGCGCGAGGGGCGCATCGGTTTCCACCGTGACCGGCCCCATCCGGTGCTGGTCCGCCACTGGCCCGACCTGGGCGTGCGGGCCGGCACCAAGGTGCTGGTGCCGCTGTGCGGCAAGAGCCTGGACATGCGCTGGCTGGCGCGCCATGACCACCCGGTGCTGGGCATCGAGCTGGCTGGGCAGGCCATCGAGGCGTTCATCGCCGAGGGCGTGGGGGAGGTGACCCGCTATCGCCAGGCGGGTTTCGACATCTGTCGCCAGGGCAGCGTGGAGCTGTGGTGCGGCGACTTCTTCCACTTCCATATCCAGCAGGCGGCGGAGATCGGGGCCTTCTACGACCGCGCCGCCCTGATCGCCCTGCCGGAAGCCACCCGCCAGCGTTACGCCTTCCACCTGGCCCAGCTGATTCCTCCCGGTGCCCGAGGGCTGCTGATCAGCCTGACCCGCGACCCGGGCGGGCCGCCGTTCAGTGTTCCCGTCGAGGAGGTGCGCGAGCTGTTCGAGCCCAACTTCCGCGTCACCCACCTGGAAGACGGCGAGCCGGAGCCCAACGGCTTTCGCGAGACTGCCTGGGCGCTGGAGCGGCGCGGCCCGCTGGCCTGATTCAGCGGGCCAGCAGCCGACCCAGCTCGGGGTCGCGGAAGGCACGGTCGAGGCCATCGGAGAGCAGCTCGTTGACCATGCGCGTGTTGGCCTCCTTGCCGGGACGCACCGCATAGCTCTGGGTGCGGCGCGAGGTGTAGGTGCCGGTGTAGGTGTTGCCGGCGTTGACTGCCTCGGCGACCAGCACCGCCTCGAGGCGTGCCTCGTCGATGACCGGCCGGCTCTCGCCACGCTCGTAGCCCAGGTGGTCCAGGGTCAGCGTCAGGCTCGGGCGTCCCTCGGTGCGCTCGGTGGTCGGGGTGAAGCCCATTTCCCTGACAGCACGTTCCGCCTCCGCCTGCAGCCGCGGCACCAGTTCGTGGGCGTTGACGGTGATCACGGCGGTGGACATGGCGCTGCCGGTGCGGGTCCCGATCACCTCGCTGTCGCGACCGTCCACGGCCGTCACGGTGACCGCCTGGCCGCTGCCGCTCTGTGGCACCGGGGACGTGCGCTGGGGGTCGAGCTGCAGGTAGTGGGGGCTGGCACAGCCGGCCAGCCAGCCGGTGGCAAGGAGCAGGGCACAGGCTCCCAGGACGTGACGACGCTGCATGGGTGGTCTCCCGATGATGGCAGGGCCCCGAGTATATCCCCCGGTCCGGGTGGCCGAAACCGGTGGTGCGACCCCTCGCGTGTGAGGGGTTACACTGCAGGTATAGCCACAGGAGCCGCGACATGATCCGACCCGCCACCCGGGAGGAGTTCCCGCAGCTTGTCGACATCTGGCTGCGTGCCTCCCGGCAGGCCCACCCCTTCATCCCCGAGGCCTGCTGGAAGGCACGCGCCGATGACATGGCGCTTCGCCGCCTGCCCGCCTGTGAGGTGCAGGTGCTGGAGGCCGGCCGCCGCGTGATCGGCTTCAGCGCCATGCGCGGTGACCACCTCGAGGCGCTGTTCGTGGACCCCGAGGTGCAGAGCTTCGGGCATGGGTCCGGCCTGATGGCCCACGCCATGGAGGGCCACCACTGCATCACCCTGTGGGTCTATTGCCGCAACGTGCGCGCCGTCTCCTTCTACCGGCGGCTGGGTTTCAGCATCGTCGATGAGCGTGAGGACCCGGAGACCGGGGAGCAGGAGTCGCTCATGGCCTGGTCTCGCTGAGGGCGCGGCGAACCCCGCCGAGGCGGCTGGCGAGGTCCTGACTCTCGAGTGGCTCTGGTAGAATGGCCGGGATCGCCTGCACATTCCATGACGGACGACCCCATGACCGACACGACCCGCGACTTCCTCATTGCGCCCTCCATCCTCTCGGCCGACTTCGCCCGGCTGGGCGCGGAGGTGGACGATGTGCTGGCCTCCGGCGCCGATATCGTCCATTTCGACGTGATGGACAACCACTACGTACCGAACCTCACGATCGGGCCCATGGTCTGCGAGGCACTGCGCAAGCACGGGGTGACCGCACCCATCGATGCCCACCTGATGGTCAAGCCGGTGGATCGGCTGATCGGCGACTTCATCGACGCCGGGGCCAGCTACATCACCTTTCATCCGGAGGCCTCCGACCATATCGACCGCTCCCTGCAGCTGATCCGCGATGCGGGTTGCCGGTCGGGCCTGGTGTTCAACCCGGCCACGCCGCTCTCCTTCCTCGACCACGTCATGGACAAGGTCGACATGATCCTGCTGATGAGCGTCAATCCCGGCTTCGGGGGCCAGTCGTTCATTCCCGGGACCCTGGACAAGCTGCGCGAGGCGCGCCGGCGCATCGATGCCTCGGGGCGCACGGTCCGCCTGGAGGTCGACGGCGGAGTGAAGGTCGACAATATTGCCGAGATCGCCCGGGCCGGGGCCGATACCTTCGTGGCCGGCTCGGCGGTCTTCAAGGCGCGCAACGAAGCCGACCCCCACCGCTACGACAGCGTGATCCGCGAGTTCCGCGACCAGCTGGCCAGGGCGTAGGCCGCGGCCGTGGCGGAAGCGGTTCCCGCTCCCCTGTGGTACCTCTACCTGGTCGAGACGGCCGGTGGTGCCCTCTATACCGGGATCACCACCGACGTCACCCGACGCCTGGCCGAGCACCGCGCAGGCCGGGGGGCCAAGGCGCTGCGCGGCAAGGGACCGCTGGTGCTTTGCCACCAGGAACCCGTCGGCAGTCGCAGCGAGGCCTTGCGCCTTGAGGCGCGCCTGAAGCGGCTGACGGCGGCGGCCAAGCGCACCTGGCTGGCAGAGCGCAAGGCGGTGACGGGTATGGTCCCGATGACCTGAGGGTCTATCCGGATGCAGCCCCTGTATCAGTGAAGCTTCATGCGCGGCTTGAGGAAGCGATTGATGCCATCCACCACCACGATGAGGCCCGTCTTGAGCGTGCCGTGGATGGCACGCTGGTGCATGCGGTAGAGCGAGGCGTAGAAGAACTTCGCCAGGTGTCCCTCGATGAACAGGCTGCGTGCGGAGGCGCCGCGCATCAGGCTGCCGATGGCATCAAAGTGAGCCAGCGAGATCAGTGACCCGCGGTCCCGATAGACGAAGGGCTTGAGTGGCTTGCCGTCCAGCTGGGCGCGCAGGTTGCGATAGAGCGTCGCGACCTGCTGGTGGGCGGCCTGGGCGCGGGGCGGTACCGTGCTGTCATCCGCCTGCGGGCAGCTGGCACAGTCCCCCAGGGCGAAGACATGGGGATCCTCCGTGCTCTGCAGGGTCGCCTGGACCTTGAGGCGGTGATTGCGCTCCGTCGGCAGTCCCAGCTCTGAAAGGAAGGACGGTGCCTTGATGCCCGCCGCCCAGACGCCGAGGTCCGTGTCGATACGCTCGCCATCGGCGGTATGAATCGCGTAGGCTTCCACGCGGGTCACGCGGGTGTCGGCATGAACATGCACGCCGAGGCCCTCGAGCTCGCGGTGGACCGCTTGGCTGATGCGCTCGGGCAGGGCCGGCAGGATCCGGGGAGCGGCCTCGATCAGGTGGACCTCGAGGTGGTCACTGTCCAGGTCCGTGACACCGTAGCTGTGCAGCATGCGCGAGGCTTCATGGAGTTCCGCCGCGAGTTCCACCCCGGTGGCGCCGGCGCCGACGATGCCGACGACCATGCGGGCATGACGCTCACTGCCTGGGTCGCTGTGGCGCAGGAAGGTATTGAGCATGTCCCGGCGGAAGGCCTCGGCCTGCTGCGGGCTGTCGAGGAAGTGGCAGTGCTCGCCGACGCCCGGCGTGCCGAAGTCATTACTGACGCTGCCCACCGCCAGCACCAGAAGGTCATATCCCAGCGTGCGGGAGGGCAGTACCTCACTGCCGTCGTCGTCGAGGACGGGAGCCAGGGTCAGGGTGCGGGCCCTGCGGTCGATATCACACAGGGTGCCGCGCTGGAAGCGGTAGCCGTGGGCGCTGGAGTGTCCCTGATAGGAGATCTCGTCGAGCCCCGAGTCCAGTGCGCCGGTGGCGACCTCATGCAGCAGCGGCTTCCAGATATGGGTGGCGTTGCGGTCGACGAGCACGACCTCGGCGCGCTTGCGCTTGCCGAGCTTGCGCCCGAGCCGGGTCACCAGTTCGAGGCCGCCTGCACCACCCCCGACCACGACGATTCTTGGCACACTCATGGAATGACTCCGGTAAGGAATGCAGTTCCAGCATAAGCCCGTGCCGATTTCCTGCCCATGGCCTGTCCGGCATAATATCCGCCCGACCGCATCACGAGAGGCATCATGCACCCCATATTGAACGACATCCGCCTGGTCACCTTCGACCTGGACGGCACCCTGGTCGACTCCGTGCCCGACCTGGCCGCGGCGGTGGATGCCGCCCTCGCGGATCTCGGCATGCCGCCTGCCGGGGAGCCACGAGTGCGAGACTGGGTGGGTAATGGGTCGCTGAAGCTGATGGAGCGCTCCCTGCGGGACGGCCTGGGTCGGGACCCCGATGCGGCGCTACTGGCCCGGGCCCACCAGGGCTTCCTCGACCACTACGGTCGCGACCCGAGCGCCCATACCCGGCTCTACCCCGGGGTGCGGGAAGCACTGGACGCCCTGCGCGACCGGGGGCTGCCCCTGGCGCTGGTGACCAACAAGCCCAGCGCCTTCATCGCGCCGATCCTTGCAGCCTTCAACCTGCAGGCGCACTTCGGCCTCTGCCTGGGGGGCGACAGCCTGGCGCGGAAGAAGCCCGACCCGGCCCCGCTGCAGCATGTAGCGGCCCACTTCGACGTCCCGCCCGCGGCCTGCCTGATGGTCGGTGACTCGCGCCATGACATCGAGGCCGGGCGCGCCGCGGGGTTCCGGACCCTGGCCGTACCCTACGGCTACAACCACGGGGAACCGGTGCGCGATAGCGCCCCGGATGGCGTGGTTGAATCGCTGGCGGAACTCGTTTAACGTGAGTTCGGCTAATGCTATAAGCGCGGCCCAATCAATATGTTATTGCTATAAGACGCGGAAACCCCTCGATGATCAGCCGCATGAAGCCGGACCCCCTCTCGACCGCCGGCGGCGAGATGGCCGCCGTACGACCCCTGCCCCGTTCGCCTGTCCGCGGCGACTGGCGATGGTGACGCTCGCCTCGCGAGCCTGACCCGTGGCGCCCCTGCGCCCGCCATCGCCAACCCGTCACACCGAGGACCCGGGCATGATGACTCCCGAACGCTTCCGTGAGCTGGCCGACGCCGGCTACAACCGCATCCCGGTCACCCGCGAGGTGCTGGCCGATCTCGACACGCCGCTCTCCACCTACCTCAAGCTGGCCGACGAGCCCTGGACCTTCCTGCTGGAGTCCGTGCAGGGTGGCGAGAAGTGGGGGCGCTACTCGATCATCGGGCTGCCCTGCCGCGAGCGTCTCGAGGTGCGTGGCTTCACCGTCAGCCATATCGTCGATGACGAGCTCCAGGGGGCTGGCGAGGTGGAGGACCCGCTGGCCTGGATCGAGCAGTTCCAGGCCCGCTTCAAGGTGCCGCGCCTCGATGACCAGCCGCGCTTCGACGGTGGCCTGGTGGGCTACTTCGGTTACGACACCATCCGCTACATCGAACCGCGCCTGCGGGGCCCCGATGTGCAAGCCAAGCCCGACCCGATCGGCGTGCCGGACATCCTGCTGATGGTCTGCAACGACCTGGTGGTGTTCGACAACCTCTCCGGGCGCCTGACGCTGTGGACGCATGCCGACCCCGCCGAGCCGGAGGCCTACGCCCGCGCCCTGGATCGGCTGGAGCGCCTGGAGATCCGCCTGCGCAGTGCCACCCTCAACACCATCAGCCCCGGCACCGGTCGCGCGGCGGTGGAGGAGGGGCACTTCACCTCGGGCTTCACCGAGGAGGGGTTCAAGGCCGCCGTGGAGAAGATCAAGGAGTACGTGCTGGCCGGCGACGTCATGCAGTGCGTCCCGTCCCAGCGCATGTCGATCCCCTACCAGGCGCCGCCGCTGGACCTCTACCGGGCCCTGCGCAGCCTCAACCCCTCGCCCTACATGTTCTACCTGAACCTCGGCGATCATCAGGTGGCGGGCTCATCGCCGGAGATCCTCACCCGCCTGGAGGAGGGCGAGGTCACGGTGCGACCCATCGCCGGCACCCGCAAGCGCGGCCACAGCGAGGAGGAGGACCGCGCCCTGGAGGCCGACCTGCTGGCCGACCCCAAGGAACTCGCCGAGCACCTGATGCTCATCGACCTGGGGCGCAACGACGTGGGCCGCATCAGCGAGACCGGCTCGGTGAGGGTGACCGACCGGATGGTGGTCGAGCGCTACTCCCACGTGATGCACATCGTCTCCAACGTCGTCGGGCGTCTGAAGCCGGGCCTTTCCGCGATGGACGTGCTGCGGGCCACCTTCCCGGCGGGCACGGTGTCCGGCGCGCCCAAGATCCGGGCACTCGAGATCATCGACGAGGTGGAGCCGGTCAAGCGCGGCGTCTACTCCGGCGCGGTGGGCTACCTCTCCTGGCACGGCAATATGGACACCGCCATCGCCATCCGCACGGCGGTGATCAAGGATGGCCAGCTGCACGTCCAGGCCGGCGCGGGCATCGTCGCCGACTCGGTCCCCGAGATGGAGTGGCAGGAGACGCTCAACAAGGGCCGCGCCCTGTTCCGTGCCGTGGCCATGGCCGAGCGTGGCCTGGACAATCTTGAGTGACCCCTGAATCCTGTCGCCCGGCGCTGGCCGGGCGAGTGCCGGAGAGCCTGCCATGTCCGTGCTGATGATCGATAACTACGACAGCTTCACCTTCAACGTGGTGCAGTACCTGGGGGAGCTGGGCGCCGAGGTGGTGACCCACCGCAACGACGCCATTACCCTGGAGGAGGTCGAGGCCCTGGCCCCGAGCCACCTGGTGATCTCGCCGGGGCCCTGCACCCCCGACGAGGCCGGCATCTCCATGGCGGCGATACGCCGCTTCGCGGGGCGGATCCCCGTACTGGGCATCTGCCTGGGTCACCAGGCCATCGGCCAGGTCTACGGCGGCAAGGTGGTCCGCGCCCCCCAGGTGATGCATGGCAAGACCTCGCGGATCCGCCACCTCGGCCAGGGGGTCTTCTTGGGACTCGAGGACCCGCTGGAGGTGACGCGCTACCATTCGCTGGTGGTGGAGCGAGAGAGCCTGCCCGACTGTCTCGAGATCACCGCCTGGTGCGACGACGACGACGTCACCCCGGGGCTGATCATGGGGCTGCGCCACCGTGAGCTGGATGTCGAGGGCGTGCAGTTCCATCCCGAGTCGATCCTGACCCGCCAGGGCCATGAGCTGCTGGCCAACTTCCTGAAGCGTCGCTGAGCCGTGCCCATGCCAGAGGAGAGCAACGTCATGCAGATGCGAGAGGCCATCGGTGCGGTGATGCGCCGTGAGAACCTGAACTTCGCCGAGACCCATGAGGTGATGCGCCAGATCATGACCGGCGAGGCCAGCGATCCCCAGATCGCCGCCTTCCTGGTGGGCATGGCCATGAAGGGTGAGACCGCCGAGGAGATCAGTGCCGCGGCCCAGGTGATGCGCGAACTGATGAACCCGGTCCGGCTGCAGGCCGACAACGTGGTCGACATCGTGGGCACCGGGGGCGATGGCGCCAACCTCTTCAACGTCTCCACGGCGGCGAGCTTCGTGGTCGCCGCGGGCGGGGCCCATGTCGCCAAGCACGGCAATCGCGGGGTCTCCTCGTCGTCGGGCAGTGCCGACCTCTTCGCCGTGGCCGGCATCAACCTGGACCTGGATGCCGAGCAGGTGGGCCGCTGCATCGAGCAGGTGGGGGTGGGCTTCATGTTCGCCCCCAACCATCACCCGGCGATGCGCTATGCCGTGGGCCCGCGTCGCGAGATGGGGGTGCGCACCCTGTTCAACATCCTGGGGCCGCTGACCAATCCCGCCGGTGCCCCCAACCAGGTACTGGGGGTCTATGCGCCCGAGCTGGTGCCGCTGATGGCCGAGGTGCTCCGCCGCCTGGGCAGCGAGCACGTGCTGGTGGTGCATGCCGAGGACGGCCTCGACGAGATCTCGCTGGCGCAGCCGACGCTGGTCGCCGAACTGAAGGAGGGCGAGGTCCGCGAGTACACCATCGCTCCCGAGGACTTCGGCATCGAGCGCCAATCCCTGGACCCGCTGCGGGTCAAGACCGCCGAGGACAGCCTGCGGCTGGTCGAACAGGCCCTGGTGGGCGAGGGGCCGGCGGCGGATATCGTCGCGCTCAACGCCGGCGCGGCCCTCTATGCCTCGGGCGTGGCCGACAGCCTCGCGGAGGGCGTGGCCATGGCCCAGGACGCCCAGGCCTCGAAGTTGCCCCTCGAGAAGCTCAGGGAACTCGCCAACTTCACCCGCGTGTTCACCCAGTGAGGCCCGACATGACCGAATCCCGTCCCCTGCCCACCATCCTCGAGCGCATCCTGGCCCGCAAGGAGGAAGAGGTCGCCGAACGGCGCCGCGTTGTCTCCGAGCAGGAGCTGCTGCGCCTGGCCGCCGAACAGGCAGCGCCGCGGGGCTTTGTCGCCGCGCTTGACCGTGCCATCCAGGCCGGCGACCCGGCGGTGATCGCCGAGATCAAGAAGGCCTCGCCCTCCAAGGGGGTGATCTGCGAGGACTTCCGCCCCGGCGAGATCGCGGCGAGCTACGCCGAGGGCGGAGCGGCCTGCCTCTCGGTGCTCACCGATGCCGACTTCTTCCAGGGCCACGAGGACTTCCTGATCGAGGCGCGCGAGGCCTGCGAGCTACCGGTGATCCGCAAGGACTTCATCACCCACGGCTACCAGGTCAGCGAGGCCCGCGCCCTGGGTGCCGACTGCATCCTGTTGATCGTCGCCGCCCTCGACGACGCCCGCATGGCGGACCTGCATCGACAGGCCGTGGCGCTGGGGATGGACGTGCTGGTGGAGGTCCACGACGCCCTGGAACTCGACCGGGCCCTCAAGCTCGACCTCGCCCTGGTGGGCATCAACAATCGCGACCTGCACACCTTCGACACCCGGCTCGAGACCACCCTGGAGCTGCTGCCGCGGATTCCCCCCGGCGTCAGCGTGGTCACCGAGTCCGGCATCCATACCCGCGACGACGTGCTGCGCATGCGCGAACACGACGTCAATGCCTTCCTGGTGGGCGAGGCCTTCATGCGCGAGGCCGACCCCGGTCAGGCGCTGCGGCGACTCTTCTTCTGATCGACCGTCCTGCGCGAGCGACAGCGGGCAGCCTTTGGGCTGCCCGCTGTCGTATCCGGTCGCGGGCACGGTTCAGAAGGCGGGAGAGTCCGCATAGACCAGGCTGATCAGGCTCTCTCCCGGTAGCGGTTCGAGCGGTGACTGGTCGCTGGCGACGCGGATCCGGTCCTGGGCATCGATGCAGAACAGCGGCAGCAGGCGATGCGCATGGGTCGTGACATAGGCGTCCACGTCGAAGGTCTCATGCAGTCGCGTGGTTCTCACTTCCGCCCCCTGGGCCACCAGGCTCGCCAGCTTGTCCCAGGTGACCGCCTCGCCGAACAGGCGCGGCAGCTCGGTCAGTTGCCTGGGGCGCTCCCGCGAGGAAGCCTGCTCCCCACTGACCTCGACGCGAAAGACCTTGCCGTGGCCCAGCACCCCCTCGAAGTGCAGGGCGGCCAGGTCGTTCTGCTCGCGATAGGGCGAGAGCGGCAGGAAGTGGCCCAGACCGGCCATCTCCAGGTGCTCCTGGGCATGTTCCGAGGCCGGGTTGCCGAAATAGGTCGGCAGGCCCGCCATGCGGGCCGCCTCGAGGGCGTCCCGGTCATGGTCGCAGAGGCGCACCGCGAAGCCGGCCTCCTGGAGCGCCTGGCCCATGGCACGCGCCACCGGGTTGGCGCCGAGGATCAGGAAGCCCCGCGGCGGCGGCGTGGTGACGCCGAGGGCTTGGGCGATGGGGCGCGAGAGCAGGCTCTGGATCACTACCGTGGCGATGATCACCAGGAAGGTCACCGGCACCAGCATTGCTGCGCCTTCGATGCCCTCTACCTCGAGCTTGAGGGCGAACAGCGAGGCCACCGCCGCCGCCACGATGCCCCGTGGCGAGACCCAGGCCAGCAGCGCCTTCTCCCGCCAGTCGAGTCCGCTGCCCGCCGTGCAGAGCCAGACGGTCAGCGGCCGTGCCACCAGCATCAGCACGGCGAGGTAGGCCCAGGCCGGCCAGCCCAGAAGGGCCAGTTGATCGAGGCCGAGCCGAGCGGCGAGCAGGATGAAGAGGCCCGAGATCAGCAGTACCGACAGGGTCTCCTTGAACTCGACGATGGGCCCGGTGGGTACCCGTGGCATGTTGGCCATCCATACGCCCATCACCGTGACGGTCAGTAGGCCGGACTCGTGGAAGAGCTGGTTGGAGAGGGTATAGAGGGTCAGCATGACCATCAGGGTGCCGAAGCTGTGCAGCTGGCGCGGCAGCCAGTGGTGGCGCAGCACGCAGCCCCAGAGGTAACCGCCCAGGCCGCCCAGGCCGAAGCCGATCAGGGCGGTCAGGCCGAACAGCCCCAGGGTATGCATGAAGGCCTCCCCCGAGGCGCCGATGACCACGTACTCGTAGACCAGCACCGCGCCGATGGCGCCGATGGGATCGATGAGGATGCCCTCCCAGCGCAGGATCTGGGACAGGGACTGCTTGGCGCGCAGGGTCTCGAGCAGGGGCAGTACGACGGTGGGGCCGGTGACCACCAGTAGGGCACCGAGCACGCTGGCCATTCCCCATGACAGCTCGAGCAGCCAGCGGGCGGCGAGGGTGCTGATCACCGCCGTGATCAGCACGCCCCAGGTCACCAGGCGACGCACCGTATGGCCGTGGCCACGCAGCTCGGCGAAGCTCAGGGTCAGGCTGCCCTCGAAGAGGATCACCGCCACGGCCAGCGAGACCAGCGGGAAGAGCAGGTCGCCGAGCAGGGCGTCGGGGTCGAGCAGGCCGGTGATCGGCCCGATCAGGATGCCGATGAGCAGCAGCGGTAGGATGGCGGGGACCTTGAGCCGCCAGGCTAGCCACTGGCAGGCGAGGGAGAGCAGACCGATGCCGGTGAGCAGGACGGCGGGGCTTTCCATGGCGAGCTTCCTGGCGAGGGGGCAGTCTGCAGATTAGTCACTGCCGATGGGTCCGACAATCGCCGCGTCGCGCCTGGGCTCAGCGCTGGAAGAGCCAGAGGAGCGCCGAGATCGCCAGGCTGACCAGGATCATGGTGGTGATCGGGAAGTAGAAGGTGAGGTTCTCGCGGCGGATCACGACGTCACCGGGCAGGTGGCCGAGGGGCAGCCGCGACAGCCAGGGCCAGAGCAGGCCGATGGCGACGATCAGCAGCCCGACGAGGATCAGGGTGCGGTTCATGCCTCTTGCCTCCTGTCGCGACATGCCGAGGGCGGCCCGCCGACAGGGCCGGCGGGCGAAGGGTCGCTATCGGCTCCGCTTGAGCACCGCCAGCAGGGCCTGCAGCGGATGGGACAGGCCCTGGTCCGAGAACCGCTTCACCTGGCTGCGGCAGGAGTAGCCGGTGGCCAGCAGGCGACCGGCGCTGGCCTCGTCCTCCACCACCGGCTGCCACGACTGGGCGTAGATGGTCCGGGATGTCTCGCGGTTGCGCGCCTCGTGGCCGTAGGTGCCCGACATGCCGCAGCAGCCGGTGGCGACCAGTTCAAGCTCCAGGCCGAAGGCGGCAAACAGCTGCTGCCAGGCCTTCGGGCTGCCCGGGGCGTTGGTCTTCTCGGTGCAGTGGGAGAGCAGCCGGAAGCCCGGGTCATCGACGCTCAGGCCAGGGGGTGCCAGCCGGGCGGCCTGGGTCACCAGCCACTCCTGCAGCATCAGCACCTCGGGCACGGCGTTCGGGCCCAGCGCCTTCACGTACTCCTGGCGATAGGTCAGGGTCATGGCCGGGTCGATGCCCACCAGCGGCACGCCGAACTCGGCCAGGGTCCTGAGGTGTCTGGCCTGCTTCTCGGCGGTACGCTCGAAGGCGCCCAGGAAGCCCTGGACATCGAGCGGCTTGCCGTTGGGCGAGTAGGGCGCGACGAAGACCCGCACGTCCAGGCGTGAGAGCAGTTCGACGATATCCATCACCAGCCTGGCCTCGAAGTGGCTGGTGAAGGCGTCCTGGACGAGCACCACGCTGCGGGCCTTCTGCGCCTCGGTGAGCAGGCCGAGCGACGTCGGGGTTGCCTCGGCCACGCCCCAGGCGGCGAGCTGCTTCTTCAGGCTGGCGCGGGAGAGGCGCGGGCTGTCCACCAGGCCGAGCGGCCCGGCCAGCAGGCGGCCGACCAGGCGGTTGCCCAGGGCGGCGTTATAGAGCGGCGCCACCCGGGCCAGCGTCGGCACCAGGAACTCCATGCCGCCCACCAGGTAGTCGCCCAGCGGGCGCAGGTAGCGGCCGTGGTAGACCTCGAGGAAGCGCGAGCGGGAGTCCGGGACATTGACCTTGACCGGGCACTGCCCGGCGCAGGACTTGCAGGCCAGACACCCCGCCATGGCGTCATACACCTGGTGGGAGAAGTCCTCCTCGCCGCGCCGCCTGGCCAGGGTATTCCTGAGTCGCAGCGGGAAGTCCCTGACGAAGCCCCAGACGCCCTCGGCCTTCTTCTTTCTCGACTCCTCGACCAGGTCGACGCCGGCCTCGCCCTGCAGGCGCAGCCACTCGCGGATCAGGCTGGCGCGCCCCTTGGGCGAGTGGATGCGGTCGCGGGTGGCCTTCCACGACGGGCACATGGCGTCATCGGGGTCGTAGTTGTAGCAGGCGCCGTTGCCGTTGCAGTAGACCGTGGCGGCGTGGGCCTGCCAGACCCGCTCGTTGATCTGGCGGTCGAACTGGCCGCGGGTGGGTACGCCGTCGATGGTCAGCAGGTTGGGGTCGACCCAGGTCACGGGCTGTGCCTCGATGTCTCGGGAGACGGCGAGTGGCGAGGCGATCTTGCCGGGGTTGAGCTGGTTGTGGGGGTCGAAGGCCGCCTTGACCCGCTGCAGGCTGGGGTAGAGTTCACCGAAGAACGTCGGCGAATACTCCGAGCGCACACCCTTGCCGTGCTCCCCCCACAGCAAACCGTGGTACTTGCGGGTCAGCTCGGCCACCTCGTCGGAGACCTCGCGGATCAGCCGCTCCTGGGCCGGGTCCTTCATGTCGATGGCCGGCCGCACGTGCAGCACCCCGGCGTCCACGTGGCCGAACATGCCGTAGGCGAGGCCGCGGGCGTCCAGGGCAGCGCGGAACTCACTGATGAAGTCGGCCAGGTGCTCCGGTGGCACCGCGGTGTCCTCGACGAAGGGAATCGGGCGTTTCTCGCCCTTGGCGTTCCCCAGCAGGCCCACGGCGCGCTTGCGCATCCCGTAGACCCGCTGGATCTGCTCGCGCCCCTCGGCCAGCGTATAACCCAGGCGGGGCACGCTTTCGTCCGCCTCCAGGTGACGGCAGAAGGCGGCGACGCGATCATTCAGCCGCTCGGGGTCGTCGTCGTTGAACTCCACCAGGTTGATGCCGCGCACCGGCGTCTCTCCCGAGGGAAAGAATGCCGCCACGCTGTCCCAGACGAAGTCCTCCATGGCCAGCATCAGCACGGTGTCGTCCACCGTCTCGATGGAGGTGGGCTGCGCGCTGCTTGCCATCAGCGCCTTGGCATCGCGCAGGGCCTCCATGAAGCCGGCATAGCGCACGTTGACCAGGGTCGAGTGCTTCGGGATCGGCAGCACCTTAAGCACCGCCTCGTCGAGCAGGCCCAGCGAGCCCTCCGAGCCGCACAGCAGGCTGTTGATGTCGAGGCGACCCTCGGCGTCGCGCAGGTGCGCCAGGTCGTAGCCGGTCAGGCAGCGGTTGAGCGGCGGAAACTTCTCGGCGATCAGCGCACCCTGGGTATCGATGATCTCCCGGGCCGTGCGGAAGGCGCGGCCGGTGGCATCAGCACGCCCACACAGCGCCGTGAGCTCGGGCTCCTCCACCGGGCGGCTTACCAGGCGCTCGCCGCCCAGCAGCAGGGTCTCGAGCTCGAGCACATGGTCACGGGTCTTGCCGTACTCGCAGCTCCCCTGGCCGCTGGCGTCGGTTGCGATCATGCCGCCGATGGTGGCGCGGTTGGAGGTGGAGAGGTCCGGGGCGAAGAAGAGCCCGTGGGGCTTCAGCGCCGCATTGAGCTGGTCCTTGACCACGCCGGCCTGGACCCGCACCCGGCGCTTCTCCACGTCGATCTCGAGGATCGCGTTCATGTGCCGCGAGACATCCACCACCAGGCCGTCGGTGAGCGACTGGCCGTTGGTGCCGGTGCCGCCGCCACGGGGTGTCAGGGCCACCTGGCGGTGCTCGTCACGGCCGGCCAGTCGGGCGATGCGTTCGAGGTCGGCACCGTGCCTGGGATAGAGCACGGCCTGGGGCAGGCGTTGGTAGATGGAGTTGTCGGTGGCCAGCACCGTGCGGGCGGCATAGTCCGGGGCGATCTCGCCCTCGAAGCCCGCCTCGCGCAGGGCATCCAGGAAGCGCAGGTAGGGAGCGGCGAGGCCCTCGATGCGGCGCGAGTCGGCGGTATCCAGTCGTGCGATCATGGCGCTCTTGTCTGGGGAGTAGAGAATGGCGTTACTCTACCGCGAGAGGGTGGTGCCGCGCATCCCGATGGCCGGGCTTCCCGGGCGACGGGGGGCGCGTGGCGCCGCTGTGGCCTTTTGCCTACAATGGTCGCCCTGTTTGCCGATGCCCTTGCCGGCGCTCCCGGCCCTGGCAATTACCCACTTCACGACTGCAACGGACTGGATGCCATGCTCGACCCCAAACTGCTGCGCAGCGACCTCGAAATGGTCGCCCACCGACTGGCCAAGCGGGGCTTCGTCCTCGACACCGACCGTCTCGAGGCGCTGGAGTCTCGGCGGCGCGAGCTCCAGGCTGAGACCGAGTCCCTGCAGGCCGAGCGCAACACCCGCTCCAAGGCGATCGGCAAGGCCAAGGCCCAGGGCGAGGATATCCAGCCGCTGCTCGATGAGGTCTCCGACCTCGGCAATGAGCTGGACGTCGCCAAGGCGCGCCTGGCCGAGGTGCAGGCCGAGTGGGACGAGGTGGTCAGCGGCCTGCCCAACCTGCCCCACGAGAGCGTGCCGGTGGGCGATAGCGAGGAGGACAACGTCGAGCTCCACCGCTGGGGGACGCCGCACGCCTTCGACTTCGCGGTGCGCGACCATGTCGACCTGGGGGCGCTCAAGGGCCACCTCGACTTCGACCTGGCGGCCAAGCTGACCGGCTCCCGCTTCGCAGTGATGCGTGGCCCCATCGCGCGGCTGCATCGGGCGCTGACCCAGTTCATGCTCGACAAGCAGACCCTCGAGCATGGCTACGAGGAGTGCTACGTCCCCTACATGGTCAACGAGGCGTCGCTCCACGGCACCGGCCAGCTGCCGAAGTTCGGCGAGGACCTGTTTCGCCTCGACGACGAGCGCGGCTACCACCTGATTCCCACCGCCGAGGTGCCGCTGACCAACTTCGCCCGTGACGAGATTCTCGATTACCGTGCGCTGCCCATGAAGCTCACCGCTCACACGCCGTGCTTTCGCAGCGAGGCGGGCTCCCATGGCCGCGACACCCGGGGCATGATCCGTCAGCACCAGTTCGACAAGGTCGAGATGGTGCAGCTGGTCGACCCGGCCACCAGCTACGAGGCCCTGGAGGAGATGCGCGGCCACGCCGAGGCGATCCTCCAGGCGCTGGAGCTGCCCTATCGCGTGGTGACGCTGTGTACCGGCGACATGGGCTTCGGGGCGGCCAAGACCTACGACCTGGAGGTGTGGTTGCCTAGCCAGGACACCTACCGCGAGATCTCCTCGGTCTCCAACTGCGAGGCGTTCCAGGCGCGGCGCATGCAGGCACGCTTCCGCCACCCCGAGCAGAAGAAGCCGCAGCTGCTGCACACCCTCAACGGCTCCGGCCTGGCGGTGGGGCGTTGCCTGCTGGCGGTGATGGAGAACCACCAGCGGGCCGATGGCTCGATCGGCATCCCCGAGGTGCTGCGTCCCTATATGGGCGGGGTCGAATCGATCAACGCCTGACGCCCTTTGCTCGGCGCTACTGCGCGATCGCCCAGCTGACGCTGACGCCCGCCTCGATGCTGATGGTACCGGGGCGGTACTCGGCCTGTGGCAGGCTCTCCCGGGCATCGGCAGTCATGGCCATCATCCGCGGCTGGAAGACCGGCGAGCGGGTCTCGCTCACGGCGATCACCTCACCCAGGCCGATGCCCAGTGTCTCGGCCATCAGGGTGGCCTTGTGGCGGGCCTTCTCCAGCGCCTTGACCAGCGCCTGGTCGGTTGCGCCGTCGCGATCCGCCAGGTCATAGCTCACGCCGTCCAGGGAATCCACGCCGGCCTCGGTCAGGGCATCGAGCAGCCTGGGAAGTTGCTCGAGGTCATCGAGCTGGAGACGAATCGGGCGCTCGAGGCGGGTGCGAACCAGCGTCTCGCGCTCACCCTCCGCGTGCGGCTCGCCCGGCAGGTGCTCGGGTTGCACGTTCAGGGAGCCGGCGCGGATCGCCTCGCGCGCAAGGCCGGCCTCCTCCAGGGCGCGAATCAAGCCGGCGGCACGGGCTTCCAGCCGGTCGCGGGCCTCGCGCAGGGCATCCGGGTCGTTCGCGGTCGCCTCGCGCTGGGCGATGGCAGGCGTGTGTTCCCAGAGGCGAGCACTGAGCGTGGCACGATCCGGCACCACCTCCATTTCGGCCTCGGCCTGGACCTCCAGCCGGCGCGGCGTCTCCTCGGCGTGGGCGTGGGGCAGCATCGGCGGCGAGGCCGCGATCACCAGCGCAGCCAGGGCCGGCAGGAGCAGTGGGCGCAACGGGCGGGCAATCGGCATGGCGTTCTCCTTGTCGCATGGCGGGCACTGGGTTCGAGAACGCCGGACGGGGATGGTTCCCGTCCTTTGCAATTGCCGCCCGCCCCGGCATGATGAGCAGACTTTCAACGGTCGTGAGTCCGGGCATGCCCCATTCCCAAGACAGCAAGTCGAGTACCATTCCCCTCAACCTTACTCTGGCACTGGCCGCCCTGGTGGTGATCGTCGCAGGCATGCGGGCGGGGTCCAGCCTGCTGGTGCCACTGCTGCTGTCGCTGTTCATCGCGGTCGTCTGCACCGCGCCCGTGCAGTGGCTGCATCGCCTCGGGCTGAGCACGCGGCTGGCCGTGTGGCTGACGCTGGTGGTGATCGGTGGCTTCCTCTCCCTGCTCGGCCTGCTGCTGGTCAACAGCTTCGGCACCTTCGTCGATTCCCTGCCAGGCATCGAGCAGAAGCTCTACCAGTACTACCTGGGCCTGCTCGACGGGCTGGCCGGGCTGGGACTTGCCATCGATACCAATCGGCTGGCCGAGCTGCTGGATGCCGAGCAGTTCGGCAACTGGATTCCCACGGTGCTCGGCGAGGTGGGCAACCTGATGATGCAGAGCGTCATCGTGGCCCTGCTGGTGATGTTCCTGCTCTTCGAGACACTCAACTTCCGCGACAAGGTCTCCCGTGCCCTGGTCAATCCGGCCCCTAGCCTGCGCCGCTTCAACGAATTCAGCCGGACCCTCAAGCGCTACCTGGCCGTGAAGACGCTGATCAGCCTGGCGACCGGCGCGCTGATCTGGGTGGCCTGCAAGCTGCTGGGGGTGGAGTTTCCGCTGCTTTGGGCGGTGCTGGCCTTTGCCCTGAATTATATTCCCAACATCGGTTCGGCCATCGCGGCGGTGCCGCCGGTACTGTTGCTGCTGGTGTCCCCGGGCGGCGGAATGTTCGGTGCGCTGCTGCTTGCCGCGGCCTACCTGGGGGTCAACTTCGTGATGGGTAATATCCTCGAGCCGCGGGTGATGGGGCGGGCGCTGGGGCTCTCGACCTTCGTGGCCTTCCTGTCGCTGGTGGTGTGGGGCTGGATCTTCGGGGCGGTGGGGATGCTGCTCTCGGTGGTGCTGACCATGACCCTGAAGATCGCCCTGGACAGCCATCCCGAGACCCGCTGGATCGCCCACCTGCTGGGGCCGGGGGACGGGGCGCCGGTCGAGAAGGCCGACCGCCCGATCTCGGAGCGTGACGAGGAGTAGGGGACGCGAGACGACATCGCCCCGGCGATGGCCGGGGCGAAGCGGTCGTGCGGGAGTCGCGGGATCAGGCGTTCTGGTCGATGAATTGGGAGAGCTGTGACTTTGACTGGGCGCCGACCAGGGAGGCGACCTTGGTGCCGGACTTGAACAGCATCACGGTCGGCACGCCACGCACGCCCTGCTCGGCGGCGATCTCGGGGGCATCGTCCACGTTGATGCTGACGACCTTGAGGTTGCCGGTGCGCTCTTCGGCGACCTCGTCGACCACCGGTGCCATCACCTTGCAGGGACCACACCAGGGGGCCCAGAACTTGAGCAGGACCGGCGTATCGGCCTTGAGGACTTCCTGCTCGAAGTTGGCATTGGTGACATCGACGTTATTGGCCATGTGATTCTCCAGTTTCGTTGCGCTGTATCGAGCGGATGGGGTGACATGCAGGGCATGCTCGGTCGGACGATGTTAGCGGTCGACCGAAGTGCTGGCAAATCCCCGCCGTGTGGCAGGGCGCAGGAAAGCGGTTGCACCTGCCCGGCCAGGTTATGCTATAAAGCGATCATGGATTATTTTTTTATGTCTTGCGGGTCTTTTAAAGACCCTATGACACGCGAGGGAGGGCGGCCATGAAGCTACAGCAGCTGCGCTACATCTGGGAGGTGTCGCGCCACAATCTCAACGTCTCGGCCACTGCCCAGAGTCTCTTCACCTCCCAGCCGGGCATCTCCAAGCAGATCCGCCTGCTCGAGGACGAGCTTGGTGTCGAGATCTTCGCCCGCAGCGGCAAGCACCTGACCCGCGTGACTCCCGCAGGGCAGGCGATCATCGAACTGGCCGGGCAGGTGCTGAGGCTTGCCGAGAACATCAAGGAGGTTGCCCAGGAGCACAGTGACGAGCGTCGCGGCAGCCTGGCGATCGCCACCACCCACACCCAGGCGCGTTATGCGCTGCCGCCGGTGATCCGCGACTTCACCCAGAAGTATCCCGACGTGGCCCTGCACATGCAGCAGGGCACCCCGAAGCAGATCGCCCAGATGGTCAGCGATGGCCAGGCCGACTTCGCCATTGCCACCGAGTCCCTCGAACTCTTCAACGACCTGGTGCTGCTGCCCTGCTATCGCTGGAACCGCTGCATCCTGGTGCCCCAGGGACACCCGCTGGCCGAGATGGAGACCCTGACGCTGGAGGCCCTGGCGGACTACCCGCTGGTCACCTACGTGTTCGGCTTCACCGGGCGCTCCCAGCTCGATGATGCCTTCCGCGCAAGGGGGCTGACGCCCAACGTGGTGCTCACCGCGGCCGATGCCGATGTGATCAAGACCTACGTGCGCCTGGGGATGGGAGTGGGCATCGTTGCCCACATGGCGGTGGATGCCGAGCACGACACCGACCTGGTGGCCGTGGAGGCCGGCCACCTCTTCGCGAGTTCCACCACCAAGATCGGCATTCGCCGGGGCACCTTCATGCGCGGCTATATGTATGACTTCCTGGAAGGCTTTGCCGGCCATCTGACGCGGGATCTGGTCGACGCGGCACTTGTCGCCGGCCCGCGTCACGAGGAGGCGCTCTTCAAGGATATTGCGCTGCCTTCACGCTGAGGGTGGCTCTGCTTTTCGTCCTCTCCCTCTGTCGCTGTCGCGGGCGGTCTCGCCCGCGACGTCATCCAGCGTTCATCTAATGCTGAAGGTGCAGCCCGCACTCGCGCTTCTCCTCGACCTTGGTGGGGTCGAAGTAGTCGAAGTTGTTGGGCAGGTCGTGGGCCTGCAGGTAGTGATAGAGGTCGCGGGCCGTCCAGTGCAGCAGGGGGGAGACCTTCAGCAGGCCGTCGGCGTTGCGGCTCACCGCTGTCATGCGGGCACGCTCGGGGGTGTCCTCGGCGCGCAGGGCGGTGAACCAGACATCCGGTGCCATCTCGCGCAGGGCGCGCTCGAAGGGTTCGAGCTTCACCTCCCGGGTGAAGGCCGCGTGGCGCGGATCCTCGATCCCCGG
Organism: Halomonas gemina; assembly: GCF_023554995.1. GTDB lineage: Bacteria > Pseudomonadota > Gammaproteobacteria > Pseudomonadales > Halomonadaceae > Halomonas > Halomonas gemina. Next base: position 10,853 of record NZ_JAMJPK010000003.1, on the reverse strand, counting down.
GGCGGGGCCCTCCAGTGCCTCGCGATGGGCCCGCGAGCGCCGTGGCAGATAGCTCACCAGGTTGAGGTTCAGGCGCCGGATCAGGTCATCGGCGAAGCGGTAGGTGGCCTCGGTGTTGTAGCCACTGTCCATCCAGACGATCGGGATATCCGGCTGCTGGCGCGTGACCAGGTGCAGGATCACGGCCTCGAAGGGGCGGAAGTTGGTCGTGCAGATCGGCCGCTGTCCCTGATCCAGCGCCCAGCGGATCAGGGCCTCGGGATCGTTGCCGAGCTCCCGGTTGATGACGTCGAGTTGCGGCTCCATGAGGGGCTCCCGGGCAGGTGGTCTTGAGTCTGGAGCTACCCTAGCAGAGCCGGCGAGGCCTTCCCCAATACCGATTCATTGGATATCTATTCCTTGATGGATTAAATAGTCTGGCTTCTTATTCCATAATGAGTCAGGGCTGGCCGCCATCAGGGCCCGCATCAGGTGGCGGATCTTGTCCAGGGTCTCGGTGTACTCCTCCTCGCCGCGGGAGTCGGCGACCAGGCCGCCCCCGCCCCACAGGTGCAGCGCTCCGCCGTCGGCCACCACGCTGCGGATGGCGATGGAGGTGTCCATCCGACCGCGCACGTCCACGTAGCCGAGGCTGCCGCAATAGGCGCTGCGGCGGCTGGGTTCCAGCTCGTCGATGATCTGCATGGCACGTACCTTGGGCGCGCCGGTGATGGAGCCGCCGGGGAAGGCGGCGGCCAGCAGGTCCATGGGCCGCTGGCCTGCCGCCAGTTCGCCGACGATCACGCTCACCAGATGGTGCACGTTGGCGTAGCTCTCCAGGCCGCAGAGCTGGGGTACCCGCACGCTGCCGGGCCGGCAGACCCGCCCCAGGTCATTGCGGAGCAGGTCGGTGATCATCACGTTCTCGGCCCGGTCCTTGAGGCTCTCGGCCAGCTCACGGGCCAGCCGCCGGTCCTCCTCGGGGGTCGCGCCGCGCGGCCGTGTACCCTTGATGGGGCGGGTCTCGACCCGACCCTCCCGGCAGAGCAGGAAGCGCTCCGGGGAGAGCGAGAGGATCGCCTTGTCGTCCCAGGCCAGGTAGCCGGCGAAGGGGGTGGGTGTGGCGTCGCGGAGTCGACGGTAGGCCGCCCAGAGGTCACCCTCGAAGGGGGCGCTGAAGCGCTGAGCCAGGTTGATCTGGTAGCAGTCGCCGGCGCGGATGTAGTCCTGCACCGTGGCAAAGCGTGCCAGGTAGTCGTCGCGGCTGAGCTCGGCGGCGAAAGGGGCGGTGAGGCGGAACCCCGCCGCCGGAGGTGCCGGCGCGTCCAGCCACTCAAGCACCTGGCGGCGTCGTGAGGCACTGCCCACCAGCCAGCTCTGCCGGCAGTCGTGGTCCTGGATCAGCGCCCAGTCATAGAGGCCGACCCGGCTCGCCGGCAGCGTGACCGCCTGCCGGGCCTGTCCGGCCACCGGCTCGAGTCGCTGTCCGAGGTCGTAGCTCCAGTAGCCGATCAGCCCGCCGAGAAACGGCAGCCGGCTGTCCGGCGCCTCGCCATCCAGCCGGTCGAGCAGCGCCTGCTGGGCGGCGAAGGGGGAGAGTCCCGCCAGCGCCGGGTCCCCCTGCACGCACCCGGCGGCGTCGACCTCGAGCAGCGCGAGGGGGTCGCAGCTGAGGATGTCGTAGCGGCCACCCGGTGCCTTCGGGCGACCGCTGTCGAGCAGCACGGCACCGGGCCTGTCGCGCAGGGCCGCGAAGTAACCCAGCGGATCCTCGCGGTAGGGCAGGGGGGTGATCTCGATCGGTAGTGTCATCACGGCGTCTTCCCGGAACAGGCGCCCCATTCTAGGCTTCGAGAGCCGGCTTGTCCTTCCCGTCGCCGCCCCGATCAACGCTATCGGTCCGTTCCCGAGGCGCGATCATTGTCGACATTGATGGGTGAGCGCCACAGGTTGTCTACAACCAAAGGTTAATCCCTTCCGGCCTGCCGGCCTGTTGACCCCGAGGAAGGCAGTGTCTAAAGTTCTCCCATCACTTGATTGTCGACAATTGCCATGAACTCAGTCGCACCGGAACAGGCCACAACTCCGGAAGTCCGTACCCTGGCGGAGCGGGTCTTCCAGCAGCTGCAGGATGCCATCGTCAGGGGCGAGCTGGCACCGGGCAGCAAGATCACCGAGCCGGGGTTGTCACGGGCCTACGGCATCTCTCGCGGGCCGCTCAGGGAGGCCATGCGCCGCTTGGAAGTGCACCGCCTGATCGAACGGGTGCCCCATGTCGGGGCCCGGGTGGTCAAGCTCACCATGAAGGAGCTGCTCGAACTCTTCGACGTGCGCGAGGCGCTGGAGAGCATGGCCGCTCGGCTCGCCGCCGAACACATGACCGCCGAGGAAATCGCCGGGCTGCGTGAGGTGCTGGCCATGCACGAGCGCCAGGCCGACCTGCGCCGCGGCGAGGCCTACTATCAGCGCGAGGGTGACCTGGACTTCCACTTCCGCATCGTCCAGGGCAGCCACAACAAGATGCTGATGGGCATGCTCTGCGACGACCTCTACTACCTGGTACGGCTCTATCGTACCCAGTTCAGTGCCAGCGGCACCCGTCCCCAGCGCGCCTTCGTCGAACACCACCGCATCGTCGATGCCATCGAGGCTGGCGACGCCGAGCTGGCCGAACTGCTGATGCGCCGCCACGTCAGCGCTTCCCGGGCCAACGTGGCCGACCGCTACGCCGCTACTCTCAAGCAGGAAGCCGAGGCGACCACCTGAGGCCGACCCGGACAACATGAGGAGACCCAGCATGACCCAGCAGACCCCCGGTGCGCGTTTTCGCGCCGCCCTCGAGGCCAATCGCCCGCTGCCCATCGTCGGTACCATCAATGCCTACACCGCCATGATGGCCGAGCGGGTGGGCCATCAGGCCATCTACCTCTCCGGCGGCGGCGTGGCCAATGCCTCCTTCGGCCTGCCCGATCTCGGCATGACTACCATGAATGACGTGGTCGAGGATGCCCACCGCATCTGCGGCGCCACCGAGGTGCCTCTCCTGGTGGATATCGACACCGGCTGGGGCGGGGCCTTCAACATCGCCCGCACCGTCAAGGAGATGCAGCGCGCCGGGGTGGCCGCCGTCCACCTCGAGGACCAGGTCGCCCAGAAGCGCTGCGGCCATCGCCCCAACAAGGAGATCGTCTCCAAGCAGGAGATGGTCGACCGCATCAAGGCCGCCGCCGATGCGCGCCTCGACCCCGACTTCACCCTGATCGCGCGTACCGACGCCTTCCAGAAGGATGGCCTGGATGCCGCCATCGAGCGTTCGCAGGCCTGCATCGAGGCCGGTGCCGATGCCATCTTCGCCGAGGCGGTGCACACCCTCGAGGACTACCGGGCCTTCTGCGAGCGCGTCGACGCGCCGATCCTGGCCAACATCACCGAGTTCGGGGCCACGCCGCTGTTCACCCAGCAGGAGCTGAGCGAGGTGGGATGCCGCATGGTGCTCTACCCGCTGTCCGCCTTCCGCGCCATGAATGCCGCGGCCCTCAAGGTCTACCAGAGCATCCACGACAACGGCCACCAGAAGGACGTGGTGGAGCTGATGCAGACCCGTGACGAGCTCTACGACTTCCTCAACTACCACGACTTCGAGCGCAAGCTCGACGCGCTGTTTGCCGAAAACCAGCTCGCGGAGAAGGGCGGCGAGGCGTAACGCTGCGCGGCCGTCAAACCGATAAGAATCGATTCACAAGGAGATACCACATGGCAGACAAACCCGTCAGCAGCAGCGGCCTGCGCGGCCAGAGTGCCGGCACCACGGCCCTGTGCACCGTCGGCAAGACCGGCTCGGGCCTGACCTATCGCGGCTTCGACATCAAGGAACTGGCCGAGAAGGCGAAGTTCGAGGAGGTCGCCTACCTGCTGCTCAAGGGCAAGTTGCCCAACCAGGCCGAGCTCGACGCCTACATCAGCAAGCTCCAGGGCCTGCGCGGCCTGCCCGACGCGCTCAAGACCGTCCTCGAGCAGATCCCCAAGGACGCCCATCCCATGGACGTGATGCGCACCGGCGCCTCCATGCTGGGCAACCTGGAGACCGAGCAGAGCTTCGATGAGCAGCAGGACGTCTCCGACCGCCTGCTGGCCGTGCTGCCGTCGATCATCTGCTACTGGTATCGCTTCAGCCACGATGGCGTGCGCATCGAGACCGAGACCGATGACGAGTCGGTGGGTGGCCATTTCCTGCACCTGCTGCGCGACGAGCCGGCCTCCGAGCTGCATGCCCGGGTGATGAACGTCTCGCTGATCCTCTATGCCGAGCACGAATTCAACGCCTCGACCTTTACCGCGCGTGTCTGTGCCTCGACCCTCTCCGACATGCACTCCTGCGTGACCGGCGCCATCGGCTCGCTGCGCGGCCCGCTGCATGGCGGTGCCAACGAGGCGGCCATGGCGATGATCGAGGACTGGCAATCGCCGGAAGAGGCCGAGCGCGAGATCCTCGGCATGCTCGAGCGCAAGGACAAGATCATGGGCTTCGGCCACGCGATCTACCGCGAGTCCGATCCGCGCAACGCCATCATCAAGCACTGGTCTAAGCAGCTAGCCGAGGATGTCGGTGACAGCGTGCTCTACCCGGTCTCCGAGCGCGTCGAGGAAGTGATGTGGCGCGAGAAGAAGCTGTTCTGCAACGCCGACTTCTTCCACGCCAGCGCCTATCACTTCATGGACATCCCCACCAAGCTGTTCACGCCGATCTTCGTCTGTTCGCGGGTCACCGGCTGGTGTGCCCATGTCTTCGAGCAGCGCGCCAACAACCGCATCATCCGCCCGAGCGCCGACTACGTCGGCCCCGAGAAGAGCGAGTGGGTGCCGATCGAGAATCGGGGTTGAGTATGAATACCGACTACCGTAAACCGCTTCCCGGCACCGAGCTGGACTATTTCGACGTGCGTGCGGCCGTCGAGGCGATCCAGCCCGGTGCCTACGACACCCTTCCCTATACCTCCCGGGTGCTCGCCGAGCAGCTGGTGCGCCGCTGCGAGCCCGATCTGCTCACCGATGCGCTCAAGCAGCTGATCGAGCGTCGCCGCGACCTGGACTTCCCCTGGTACCCGGCGCGGGTGGTGTGCCACGACATCCTCGGCCAGACGGCACTCGTCGACCTGGCCGGCCTGCGTGATGCCATCGCCGAGCAGGGCGGTGATCCCGCCAAGGTCAACCCGGTGGTGCCGACCCAGCTGATTGTCGACCACTCCCTGGCCGTGGAGCACGCCGGCTTCGAGAAGGACGCCTTCGACAGGAACCGCGCCATCGAGGATCGTCGCAACGAGGATCGCTTCCACTTCATCGAGTGGACCAAGACCGCCTTCGAGAACGTCGACGTGATTCCCGCCGGCAACGGCATCATGCACCAGATCAACCTGGAGAAGATGTCACCGGTGGTCCAGGCACGCGACGGCGTGGCCTTCCCCGACACCTGCGTGGGCACCGACAGCCACACCCCGCATATCGACTGCCTGGGGGTGATCGCCATCGGCGTGGGTGGCCTCGAAGCCGAGACCGTGATGCTGGGCCGTCCCTCCATGATGCGCCTGCCCGACATCGTCGGCGTGGAGCTGACCGGCAAGCCCAAGCCGGGCATCACCGCCACCGATATCGTGCTGGCGATCACCGAGTTCCTGCGCCGCGAGCGGGTGGTAGGGGCGTATCTGGAGTTCTTCGGCGAGGGGGCCAAGAGCCTCACCATCGGCGACCGCGCCACCATCTCCAACATGACCCCGGAGTATGGCGCCTCGGCGGCGATGTTCTACATCGATGAGCAGACCCTCGACTACCTCACGCTCACCGGCCGCGAGCCGGAGCAGGTCGAACTGGTCGAGACCTACGCCAAGCAGACCGGCCTGTGGGCTGACAGCCTGGCCGGCGCCCAGTACGAGCGCGTGCTGACCTTCGATCTGTCCAGCGTCGAGCGCAACCTGGCGGGCCCCTCCAACCCGCACCGTCGCCTGCCCACCAGCGCCCTGCACGAGCGCGGTGTCGCCGTGGACTATGACAAGGCCCAGGCGGAGGAGAAGGCGGGCAGGATGCCCGATGGCGCGGTGATCATCGCCGCCATCACCAGCTGCACCAACACCTCCAACCCGCGCAACGTGGTGGGCGCCGCCCTGCTGGCCAAGAAGGCCAACGAGCTGGGTCTTGTGCGCAAGCCCTGGGTGAAGTCCTCCTTCGCGCCGGGGTCGAAGGTCGCGCGACTCTACCTGGAAGAGGCGGGCCTGCTCTCCGAGCTGGAGAAGCTCGGCTTCGGTATCGTCGCCTATGCCTGCACCACTTGTAACGGCATGTCCGGCGCGCTGGACCCGAAGATCCAGCAGGAGATCATCGACCGCGACCTCTACGCCACCGCGGTGCTCTCCGGCAACCGCAACTTCGATGGCCGCATCCACCCCTACGCCAAGCAGGCCTTCCTGGCCTCGCCGGCGCTGGTGGTGGCCTATGCCATCGCCGGCACGGTGCGCTTCGACATCGAGAAGGACGTGCTGGGCACCGACCCGAAGGGTAACCCGGTGACCCTCAAGGACCTCTGGCCCTCCGACGAGGAGATCGACGCCATCGTCGGCGAGTTCGTCAAGCCGGAGCAGTTCAAGCAGGTCTATATCCCGATGTTCGACCTGGACGCCTTTGAGCCGGCCGAGAGCCCGCTCTACGACTGGCGACCGCAGAGCACCTACATCCGCCGCCCGCCCTACTGGGAGGGCAACATGGCGGCGGTGCGTGCGCTCAAGGGCATGCGGCCGCTGGCGATCCTGCCGGACAACATCACCACCGACCACCTGTCGCCGTCCAACGCCATCATGATGGACAGCGCGGCGGGGGAGTACCTGCACAAGATGGGCCTGCCGGAGGAGGACTTCAATTCCTACGCCACCCATCGCGGCGACCACCTCACCGCCCTGCGGGCGACCCTGGCCAACCCTAAGCTGTTTAACGAGATGGTCCGCGACGAGAACGGCGAGGTGAGGCAGGGCTCGCTGGCGCGCATCGAGCCGGAAGGCGAGGTGACCCGCATGTGGGAGGCCATCGAGACCTACATGGAGCGCAAGCAGCCGCTGATCGTCATCGCCGGCGCCGACTATGGCCAGGGTTCCTCGCGCGACTGGGCGGCCAAGGGCGTGGCCCTGGCCGGGGTCGAGGCGATCGTCGCCGAGGGCTTCGAGCGTATCCATCGCACCAACCTGATCGGCATGGGCGTGATGCCGCTGCAGTTCCAGGAGGGCACCACTCGCCACACCCTGCAGCTCGACGGTACCGAGACCTACGACGTGGAAGGCAAGCCTGAGCCCGGCGCGACCCTGGAGCTTGTCATCCACCGCAAGACCGGCGAGGCCGACCGCGTGCCGGTGACCTGTCGCCTGGATACCGCCGAGGAAGTGACGGTCTACTCCGCCGGCGGCGTGCTGCAGCGCTTCGCCAAGGACTTCCTGGAAGGTGCGGGGAGTGAGGAGGTGGCGAGCGCATGAGCCAGCTACCCCAGATAAGGATTCCCGCCACCTACATGCGTGGCGGCACCAGCAAGGGCGTCTTCTTCAGGCTCACCGACCTGCCGGAGGCCGCGCAGGTCCCGGGCGAGGCCCGTGATCGGCTGCTGATGCGGGTGATCGGCAGCCCCGATCCCTACCAGAAGCAGATCGACGGCATGGGTGGCGCCACCTCCAGCACCAGCAAGACGGTGATCCTGTCGAAGAGCGAGAGCCCCCAACACGACGTGGACTACCTGTTCGGCCAGGTCTCCATCGACAAGGCCTTCGTCGACTGGAGCGGCAACTGCGGCAACCTCTCGGCGGCGGTGGGACCCTTCGCGATCAGCAACGGACTGGTGGACCCGACGCGCATCCCGCAGAACGGCGAGGCCGAGGTGCGCATCTGGCAGGCCAACATCGGCAAGACCATCGTTTCCCGAGTGCCGATCACGGACGGCGAGGTGCAGGAGACCGGTGACTTCGAACTGGACGGGGTAACCTTCCCGGCCGCCGAGGTGCCGGTGGCCTTCAAGGACCCGGCAGACGGCGAGGGCGCCATCTTCCCGACCGGCAACCTGGTGGATGACCTGGAGGTGCCCGGGGTAGGCACCCTCAAGGCGACCATGATCAATGCCGGCATCCCGACCGTCTTCGTCGACGCCGCCGCTCTCGGCTATGCCGGGACCGAACTGCAGGAGGCGATCAACGGCGACGCCAAGGCGCTGGAGATGTTCGAGACCATCCGCGCCCATGGTGCGGTGCGCATGGGGTTGATCGCCGACCTCAGCGAGGCGGCGGCCCGCCAGCATACCCCCAAGGTGGCCTTCGTGGCCCCGCCGGCCGACTATCTCTCCTCCAGCGGCAGGCAGGTCAAGGCCGAGGAGGTTGACCTGCTGGTGCGGGCGCTCTCCATGGGCAAGCTCCACCACGCCATGATGGGCACCGCGGCGGTGGCCATCGCCTCGGCCGCCGCCATCGAGGGCACCCTGGTCAACCTGGCCGCCGGCGGCGGCAAGCGCAACGCGGTGACCTTCGGCCATCCCTCCGGCACTCTGCGTGTGGGCGCCGAGGCGAGCCTGGTGGACGGCCGCTGGATGATCGACCAGGCGGTGATGAGCCGCAGCGCCCGGGTGCTGATGGAGGGCTGGGTCCGCGTTCCCGGCGATAGTTTCTAAGGCCGGCGTTGTGCCTGGTCTCGTCGATGGAAATACGCCTCGGGTCCCAGGACTCGGGGCGTCTTCTATAGTGAAGGACACGGATCAAGGGCGTTTGCTCGGCAGGGCAACAGGAGATGAGCATGAGTACCGTGGAAGCCAATGTGCGGCCGGACTATGACGTCGAACTGCAGAAGATCGCCGATTATATCCTCGGCTTCACGATCGAGAGCAGCGAGGCGCTGGATACCGCCCGTCATTGCCTGATGGATACCCTGGGGTGCGGCCTGCTGGCGCTGCGCTTCCCGGAGTGTACCAAGCACCTCGGGCCGCTGGTCGAGGGCACCGTGGTGCCCCATGGCGCCCGCGTGCCGGGCACCTCGTTCCGGCTGGACCCGGTCAAGGCGGCCTGGGACATCGGGGCTATCATCCGCTGGCTCGACTACAACGACACCTGGCTGGCGGCGGAGTGGGGGCACCCCTCGGACAATCTGGGGGCTATCCTGGCCGTGGCCGATCACCTCTCCCAGAAGCGCCTGGCCCAGGGCGACTCGCCGCTGACCATGCGCGAGGTGCTGGAGTCCATGGTCATGGCCCACGAGATCCAGGGCGTGCTGGCGCTGGACAACTCCTTCAACCGCGTGGGCCTCGATCATGTGGTGCTGGTCAAGGTGGCCTCGACCGCCGTGGTTGCCAAGCTGATGGGCGCCGATCGCGAGCAGTTGCTCTCGGCGCTTTCCCATGCCTGGGTCGATGGCCAGAGCCTGCGTACCTACCGTCATGCCCCCAACGCCGGCTCCCGAAAGAGCTGGGCCGCCGGAGATGCCACGTCACGCGCCGTACGTCTCGCCGATATCGCCCTGCGCGGCGAGATGGGCATCCCCGGGGCGCTCTCCGCCCCGCAGTGGGGGTTCTATGACATCCTCTTCAGCCATACCAATCGGGACCTGGCGCTCAAGCCCGAAGCGGAGCGCAAGTTTACCTTCCAGCGCGAGTTCGGCAGCTACGTGATGGAGAACATCCTCTTCAAGATCTCCTTCCCGGCCGAGTTCCACGCCCAGACGGCCTGCGAGGCCGCCGTCACCCTGCATCCCCAGGTCAGGGACCGCCTTGAAGAGATCGACCGCATCGTGTTGACCACCCACGATTCGGCGATACGCATCATCTCCAAGGAGGGTGACCTGGCCAATCCGGCGGATCGCGACCACTGCCTGCAGTACATGACCGCCGTGCCGCTGATCTTCGGCAGCCTGACCGCGGAGCACTATGAGGACGAGTTCCACAAGGCGAACCCGCTCATCGATGCATTGCGCGCCAGGATGGAGGTGGTCGAGGATGAGGCCTACTCGAAGGATTACTACGATCCCGAGAAGCGCTCCATCGCCAATGCCATCCAGGTCTTCTTCAAGGACGGCAGTGCCACGGAGAAGGTCGAGGTCGAATACCCGGTAGGCCATCGTCGTCGACGGGCCGAGGGGATTCCGCTGCTGGTGGACAAGTTCCGGCGCAACCTGGCGACCCGTTTCCCGGCAGGCCGCTGCGAGACAATCATGGCGCTGTGCAAGGAGCAAGCACGCCTGGAGCGTACCCCGGTGAACCGTTTCGTCGACCTCTTCGTGATCTGAGCTTACTCGCGGCATGGCGCGGCCGTGAATGCTGGGCTATATTTTTCTGACGCACAGGGGTTGCGTGTTGCGGCCTCAGATCGTAAAGTACGCATCCGCTGCCGGCGACGGGCAACGTTGCAGGCGGTGATAAGAGGCAGAAGTGGTTGTTTCAGTTTGGGTTTTTCGAGCAAGTTGACGAAATTCCCGCTTGACGGAAACGCCCGATTCGGTAAAATACCGCCTCTCGATCGGTCGCCATCTCGATGGCCTGTCGATCAGCCGCAGGGTGCCACGGCACGCCTCGCAGGGTTGACACGGACAGCCGATCACGTAGAATACGTCTTCCTCGCAGGGCGCTGACGAGACCGCCGCTCGCTAGAGCCGGCCACGCCAGCAAGCGAGACGCTCCCATCATCGAGATCGGAGCCGCTCTTTAACAATCGATCAGGTAATTCATGTGGGCGCTTGTCGGGATGTTGGTGACCAGTCACTGCAACATTCAAGGCAAGCGACTCGTCAAATGAGACGTTTGAACCTTGAGCCAGGTTTGGTTCCACCTTAGGAACTATCAGACTTTAAACTGAAGAGTTTGATCATGGCTCAGA